>CAWAJT010000001.1:0-7669 GCA_963782415.1 uncultured Acidimicrobiaceae bacterium
GTCATCCATGTTCTTGGTGAGCAGCACGACGCCGCCCTTGGACGCGCTGTACGCGCTCCCGCCGGCCGTGCCCTCGAGCCCCTCGATACTCGCCAGCGTCACCACCGCGCCCCGCTGGCCGTCACCACGCACCGGCTGCCGCAACAGCTGGGCGATCACGTGTTTCGCCATCAGGTACGTGCCGGTCAGGTTGATGGCGATGACCCGGGCCCACTCGTCGGCCGGCAGCATGTGCACGGGTCCGCCGCCGGCCACCCCCGCCGCGTTGACCAAGCCGTCGATCGTCCCGTCGCCGAACTCCACCGCTGCCGCCACTAGCGCGTCGACCGATCCCTCGTGCGCGACGTCGACGGTTTGGGGGAGCCACCGATTCTGACCCTCCGGGCCGATTCCGGCGGACGGAGCGAGATCGGCCCCCACCACCTTGGACCCTTCCTCGAGAAGTCGTCGGGCGGTGGCCAGGCCGATGCCCGAGGCCGCCCCCGTCACGATGTAGGTCCGGCCTTCCAGTCCTCGCATGGGGCCCTCCGTTTGGTTGCGCCCGGCCGACCCGGGCTGATAGGAGCAGTGCACTGTTCTAGCCCGGGACGCTCCGGGCGCACCGTCCCCGGGGGGGCCCACGCCATGAAGTTCGCACTGTTCTACGAGATCCCCGTCCCGCGCCCGTGGGAGGAGGACAGCGAGCTCGTCGCCTACCAGAACACCCTGGAGCAGGCGATCGCCGGTGACCGCTTCGGCTGGCATGCCTTCTGGACGGTCGAGCATCACTTCTTGCAGGAGTACTCACACTGCTCGAACCCCGAGGTCCTCTACGGCGCCATCGCCGCCCGGACCGAGCGCATCCGTCTCGGGTACGGCGTGCGGTTGATGCCCAAGCCCTACAACCACCCCGTGCGGACGGCGGAGTCTGTGGCGGTCCTCGACCTGTTGTCGAAGGGCCGCGTCGACATGGGGGCGGGCCGCTCGGCCACCCGGGCCGAGCTCGAGGGCTTCGGGGTGGACCCCGCCGAGAGCCGCCAGATGTGGCAGGAAGCGCTGGAGCACATTGTGGGGTGCTGGACCAATGAGGAGTACTCGTTTTCCGGTGACTACTGGCAGATGCCCCAGCGCCGTGTGCAGCCCAAGCCCTGGCAGAAACCGCACCCGCCGCTGTGGGGCGCCACGACGTCGGACGAGGGTCACACGCAGGTGGGGGAATTGGGCCTGGGGCTGTGCTCCTTCGCCGTCGGGTTGCCGCCGTCGGAGGTCAAGCGCAAGATCGACGTCTACCGGGCGGCGGTGAGGGAGTGCTCTTCACCGATCGGCTCGTTCGTGCACAACCAGGCGGCGACCTTCACCATGGCTCTGTGCGGCACCGACGCCGAGAAGGCGAAGGCGGAGGCCCGGGAGTCCTTCGAGTGGTACCCCAAGACGGGTGCGCGCCAGATCGCGACGATGACGGACTGGATGGCGGAGCGCAAGCAGGATCTCGGCAGTTACTCGTATGCGGCGGACATGAAGAAGACCGATGACGAGGGGACCTTGGACCTCTTGAGCCTCGAGTACCTCGTCGACGCGGGTGCCTGCGTGCTCGGGACCCCCGAGGACTGCTTGGAGGCCTGCCGTCAGTATGAGGCCGCCGGTGTCGACCTCCTGCTGTGCCTCGTGAACCCCTACAAGATTTCGCACGAGTCGGTCATGCAGACCATTGAGCTCATGGGGACCGAGGTGATCCCGCACTTCTCGTGACGACCTGACGATCTCCCCGGCCCTCCCATCGGGCAGTCTGGGGGGTATGGGGAGGGACGGACGACGCGGTGCCGATGGCACGCTCCTTGACGGCTCGGCCGCCCCCGCGTGCAGGGCTGTGATGTCCCTTCGTGCCGCGATCCGCGATCGCCATCGCCACGCCGCCGCCACCGCCGCCATCCTTGCTCTGTCGCCGTTACCGGCGGCCGCGTCGTCGAAGTGGGCGTCCTCGTCCTCGTCCGCACCCGACCCCACCCGCACCCGCACCCGCATCGACCCAGAAGCTCGCCCGTGCCGGTCACGCCAGCTTCTGGCAGTGCCCCGCCAGGACCACCGAGCTTCTTGGTGGTCGTCAACACCCTCACCCTTCGGCCCCGGGGCACGCTCATTGTCAGTTACACGGTCCGCAACGGCGCCTCCTCGTCGTGCAACTACACCGCCCCCTACGCCGGTCGGCGCCGGGACCCACGGCCGCGAAGCTGACTGCGGGCCCGTGCGGTTCGATCGGATTCCGAATCGAAGACGGGAATCACCGCAGCGTGTGGCCCGGCAACGAGGTGGTCAACTGCCCGCCCCTCGGATTCGCGCAGCTGGCCCCGGGTGCCACCGTCTCGGGCACCGGCTCGTGGGACCAGAAGATGTCGAACAGCACGCATCGGGTGCGACCGGGCCGCTACACGCTGGTCGTCGACAACACGCACTTCACCTTCCCGCTGCGCGTCATCGGGACGATGTCCAGCCGCCGGCCACCTCCACCTCCACGTCCTAGCTCCCGAGCGGCCCGGTCGATTGCCGGCCCACAGCGCTCATCCGATGCCCACTTGTCTCGGGCCGGAGATCCTCTATAGTTAACTATATGACTAGTGAACTACTGCCTCAGGCGGTGACGTTCCACCTCCGCTCCGATTCGGGGGTGCCGGCCTACCTCCAGCTCGTCCAGCAGGTGCGTCAGGCCGTCCGGATGGGCGTGCTCGATGTCGGCGATCAGCTTCCGACCGTGAAGGAAGTGGTCTCGGAGCTCGCCATCAACCCGAACACCGTGCAGAAGGCCTACCGCGAGCTCGAGCACGAGGGCCTGGTCGAAGGCCGCCAGGGCGTCGGGACCTTCGTCGCCAGGCGACCTAATGGCCCGCCCCCGGGCACGCAGGTCCGGCTGGCCCGAAGCCTGAACAAGTGGGTGGCGTCCGCCCGCTCCGAGGGCATGGATGACGAGGCAATGGAGGCACTGCTGCGCGAGACGCTCCGCGGCACCACGGGAATCGAGGTCGCGATGATGACTCACTCGGTCGAGACCATCGGCTTGGGCAAACGCTACGGGCAGCTGTGGGCGCTCCAGGACTGCTCCCTCTCCGTACCGAAGGGTCGGGTCACCGCCCTGCTCGGTCCCAACGGTGCGGGCAAGACGACGTTGCTCCGCCTCCTCGTCGGCCTGGCATCTCCCAGTACCGGTTCGGCCGCTGTGCTCGGTCGGGTTCCGGACGGCTCCGAGGAATTCCTCGCCGACATCGGGTATCTGGCCCAAGACGTGCCGCTGTATCGACGGCTCAGCGCGAACGACCACATCGAGCTTGGCGCGCATCTCAACGTGCGCTGGGATGCCGACGGCGCACGGGATCGCCTGGCCCATCTGCGCGTGCCCATCGATCGCCCCGTGGCAACGCTGTCGGGCGGCCAGCGAGCACAGGTCGCCTTGGGCCTCGCCTTGGCCAAGCAACCCGGTCTTCTGCTTCTCGACGAGCCCGTGGCCGCACTCGACCCACTCGCCCGTCGAGAGTTCCTGTCGGCTCTCAGCGAGGCGGTGGCTGACGGGGGTGTCTCGGTGATCCTGTCGTCACACCTCGTTCACGACCTCGAGCGCGTGTGCGACCACGTCATATTGATGAGCGGCCTCGCGCGTCCATCTCTGCACCGACATCGACGACGTGCTGGCGACGCACCGCATGCTCCTTGGCCCGCGCCGCTCCCTCGAACACGTGGAGCCCGGCCTCAGCGTGATCAGCGCGACACAGACGCAGCGCCAGTCCAGGCTGCTCGTCCGTTCGGACGGGCCCGTCCTCGACCCGACGTGGGAACAGAGCGAGGTCGGATTCGAGGACGTGATCCTGGCCTACATGAGTAACGAGGACGCCTCGACCGCCAACGACGGTGACGCCGACGCGCGACTTCGCAGGCCCCAAACCGCCCCGTCGACACCTGGAGGTTGCGCCATGAACCACCTCATATGGCGTCTCCACCGCAACCAGGCCTACTTGGCCATCGCCGCCTTGGTCGCGCTCGCCATCATCTTGCTCATCACCGGCACCACCATGGCGGACGACTACCGCACCGCGCTCGCCAACTGTGCGGCTTCCCAGAATTGCGGCGACCTCGGCGGCGTCCTGTTCCGGGGCGACGGAGCGATCATGGACCTGGTCGACTTCACCCTGGTCGTCCCACTTCTGTTCGGCCTCTTCTGGGGAGCACCGCTCCTGGCCAAGGAGTTCGAGGACGGCACCCACAACCTGGCCTGGACCCAAGGGGTGTCCCGCTGGCACTGGATGCGTGCCAACATCGCCTGGTCACTCGCCGCCGCCGCCGTCTGGGGGGCCGCCCTCGCCGCACTCGTCAGCTGGTGGCGCTATCCCGAGAACGCATTGAACTCCCGCTTCGATGCGTTCGACGTCCAAGGCGTCGTTCCCGTCGCCTATGCACTCTTCGCCGTCGCGCTGGGGATCGCCGTCGGGTCGGTCATCCCCCGCGTCCTGCCGAGCCTCGCCGCCACGCTGGCGATCTTCGTCGCCATCAGGGTGGCGATCGGGGTGTACCTGCGCCCGCACTACATGGCGCCGGTGACGAAGGTGTTCGGCCTCCTCGGGCGCCACACCGGTCCCGCCGGCGCCTGGACCCTGTCGGAGGGTTTGGTCAGCCCGACCGGGAAGTCCCTCGGCCCCGGCATCGAATTCTCGCAGTATCCCCGCGGCATGCCAGACCGCCCCGCCCGGCGGCAAGGGCCTCCTCGGCCAGTGTCTGGCGTCGCACGGGTTCCGCCAGAAGTCCGCTTACCAACCCGCCAGCCGCTTCTGGGCGTTCCAGGGCTTCGAGGCCGGCATCTTCGTCGTCATGGCGCTCGCGCTCGTGGGCTTTGCGATCTGGTGGGTGCTGCCCGGGACGCTTGAGGCGTCTGCTCGGATCTGTACCCACACCGTGTCGGCGAACCGAGCGTTCAGCTCCGATGGGGATATCGCCGAACGTCGCCGCTTCGTCCGACGAAGCCCTCCTCGAGCGCCTCGATCGTTTCGTGCAACAGATGACGGCGGCGCAGGGGGGCGTCGTCGTCTGCCTGGGTGAGGTCGCTCGGCGTCAGCTGTATCGCGCTCGACGGAGCGACGTCGACAGAGGCGTGGGTCGCCGAACGCGCCGGACTGTCAACTTCCACCGCTCGCAGGCTCACGCACCTCGGAGACAAAGCGTGGGACATTCCCCAGCTGATTGGTGCGTTGTGCAACGGCGCTCTCTCCGTGGACCGCGTCCACGCCGTCGCCAAGATGGCCACACCCGAGACCGACCAGGCGCTCTGCGACCGGGCTGGCACGCACAGTGTGTCCGAGCTGGCCGACCTCGCCCGCCGCGCCACTCCGCCTTCGTCTCGCTCCGCGCACGAGCGCCGCTATCTCCGCTTCAACGAGCCGTGTCGCACGATGACCGTCCAGCTCGCCCCCGAGTCTTTCGCCGAGGTCCGGGAGTGCCTCGAAGCGCGGGCGAAGACCGTTCCCACCGACGGCGCAACACCGTGGGACCAGCGCTGTTGCGATGCCTTCGTGGAGTTGATCCGCTCCTCGGGTGCCCCGGCCACCGGTACGGGTAGTCCGTACGTCGTCGTCGCACACGTCCCACTGACCGCTCTCACCGAGGACGGAGCGGGAGCGAGTGGTGTGGCCGGTGAGCTCGACCGTAGTGGACTGATCGACGGCGAAACCGTGGGGCGGGTGGCGTGTGACGCCACCATCGTCGTTGCGGTGGACGACGACGTGGGGCACACCATGTACGAGGGTCGGGCCCGACGATTCCCGACCGACGCCCAGCGCCGCGAGGTCATGCGACGGGACCGACAGTGCCGCTTTCCCGGTTGCACCAACGTGACGTTCGCCAATGTTCATCACATCGTCCCGTGGAGTCGGGGCGGTCGAACGGACCTGGGGAATCTCGTGCTCGTCTGCCTACACCATCACCATCTGCTGCACGGCCGAGGATGGACCATGTCCGGCGACGCCAACGAAGAGCTCACGCTCCTCGGTCCGAGTGGCCGGGTCATGACCTCGCGCCCGTCGCCGCTCTGGACGACGGTCTCTGCTCCTGCCTAGGGAACGAGCGCGATCTTCCCGACGGCGCGCCGACCCAGCAGGTCCTCCAACGCGGTCGCCACGTCTTCGAGCGGGTATTCGGCTGGGCGGACCGGGTCGAGCGTCCCGGCCTCGACCATCGACAGCAGGTCGTCCAGCAGCGCCCGCTGCTCGGCGCCATGGGTCATGGCCCAGATGCCCCAGTCGATCCCGATGATCGATCTGTTCCGCAGGAGAACCTGGTTGAGCGGAACGGACGGGATCTCGCCCGACGCGAATCCGATAACGAGATAGCGGCCCCGGTCGCCCAGGGCACGCAGCGCCTGCTCCGCCAGGTCGCCACCGATCGGGTCGACGACGATGTCGACGCCGGTGCCACCGGCCCAGGTCCGGGTCGCCTCTTTCACCGATTCCGTGGCCGGGTCCAAGACGGCCTCGGCACCCGCCTCGAGGGCCGCCTGTCGTTTCTCCGCGCTCGAGGCGACTCCGAGCACCCGGCAGCCCAGAGCCCGTGCCACACCGATGGCGCCGAGTCCGACGCCGCCGCCGGCGCCGAGGATGAGCACGGTCTCGCCGGGCGCCGCGTGCGCCCGGTCTCGCAGGGCGAAGAGGCTGGTGCTGTAGCTCTGGGTGAAGGTGGCCGCGTGGGCAGCGTCCATGCCATCGGGCAGGGAGATCACGGTGGAGGCCCTGACCACGACCCGGCTGGCGAAGCCGCCCAGGCCGACTGAGGCCAACACCCGATCGCCGACGGCAATGGTGCTCACTTCTGGTCCGAGGGCCACCACGTGCCCGGCGACCTCGCTGCCCGGAACGAAGGGGAGGGCAGGCTTGATCTGGTACTGCCCAGCGACGAACAGGCCGTCCACGAAGTTCACACCAGCGGCCTCGACCGCTACCGCGACCTCACCCGGGCCAGGTTCGGTGTCGGGCTGCTCCTCCACACGGAGGACCGAGGGCGGCCCCAGTTCATTGCAGACGGCGGCACGCACAGGCCGAGACGCTAATGGAGCCTGCCTGGCCCAGTGGCCTTCCTGGCTGCTGGCGAAGGTCGGCAAACCGCGGCGCCGCCTCGCATCCGGGCCGTGTCAATGGCAGTTGCAGCGACCTGACTCGCTTAAGGGTCCTATGACCCAGGCCGAAAGTCATATGTGGCCCTGTTTGCACAATCTCTGCCCCTGACCACCGAGGACGGAAGATCGCTCGCGACCAGGATCTCTTCTGCCTGGAGCCCCCGTCGATGGGTGGCCATGGTTGGCCTCGTGGCAGTCACCGTGTTCGCGACCGGCGGCGCCATCGGCGCAGAGGCGGCCGTCACCTCGCCCGGCCCCCACGCACGCCAGTTCGTGAACGTGGACCTGCACCTCTTGGCCTCTGCCGCCGCCACCCCTCCGACGACGACCCCGACCACGACCACCCCGACCACGGCCCCACCGCCAGCAGTGCTGGCCTCGGCACCCGTCGTACCGGCTGCTCCCGCTCCTCCGCCCCCCGTTCCAGCCCTTCCTGCCAATGGCCACGCCACCGTGTGGGGCTGTACGGCGGCACTGGCCTACCTTCAGGCATATGCCGCTCCGGGCTTTGCGCTGGACTGCCCCGGCTACGCGGAGGGTCACGAGGCC
>CAWAJT010000002.1:0-191648 GCA_963782415.1 uncultured Acidimicrobiaceae bacterium
CAAGCTGAGAACGCGGGTTCGATTCCCGTCGCCCGCTCTCGGCAAACATCGCAGGTGAAACGAGCGAAGCCACGGCCGTGTTTTGCGAGCAGTGGCCATCGCGCCCCAGCGTGTACTCATCAAGCTGAGAACGGAGGTTTGTATTCGAGCGCCCAATTCGGTCTGACACCCCAGGTCATCTCCAGCCTGAAGCTGATAGGTCATGGACCCGACGTCGCCGTCGTGCCCTCCACGTGCCCCAGCGTGCCCTTGGAAGGTGCGCGTTCTCAGCTACCCAGGCTGAGAACGCGATCGGTAGCGGAGATCATTTGACCATCACCTGTCCCGCAGCGAGTTGCGATGATTCCTAGCTTTGAGGGGACGGTTCCCAGAAGTGCAGGTGCATCTCAACTCTGTGTTTCCGCAGCTACACCTATGGCGGGCTCACGTAGCCCGAGAGCAGATATCTGTTCTGGCCGACGCTGATCTGGAGTTGGCTCGTCCCGGTCTCGACGACCGAGAACCCGGTTTGATCTCCGTCCCCGTTGACCACATCGGGGCCCGACGACGCCGTCGTGTCGGACGTCACGACCGCGACGTGTGCCGCCCACGGATTCCCAGCGAGTGACAGGCCATAGACGGCCACGTCCCCAGGCGAGGCCTCGTAACCGCTCCCGGCCGGATGCCATTCTCCGTTGGCGACCGCCCACTCGTAGAAGGAGACAGCAGCGCCGTTGATCTCGCCCGGCCTGTAGCCGAACGGAAACGACAGCCCAGCACCGTGCCAGGCCCAGGCAGCGAAGTCAGCGCACCACTCTTCGCTCCTCTCGCCGCTCGGGCAGATGGACTGGCCGGCGCCCCAATACGCACTGAACTTGTTGCAGTAAGAGTTCGACGGGTTGGTGGTGTAGCCGACCTGGCTCTGCGCTATCGCCACGATGCGCTGGGGCACGGTGAGACCAACCAGAGCCGCCGCGCTCGGCATCGGGTAAGAATCGTCGTGCCCTAATGCCCGGGGCACGGTGGCCAGCAAAGCGATGGCGAGCGCAGCGGCACCGACGATGAGTACCAACCGGCGCACTCTCAACCTAGGTCGCCACGAGCGTCGCGGGGCCAGCGGCCCCGCCGAATGCCACTCCGGAACCAAAGGAGACGGCTTCACCACACGCCGCGGCTCGGAACGTGGGACCGAGGCAGTCCCGCCGACCCGCCGCCCGGGAGCCAGCCGCTCTGCCCGTACCTGCTGATCGGCCCTACGACGAGGACGGTCTTCGGGCGGGGCAGGTAGCGCCAGCCCGTCCGCGCCGGAGGACTTCTTGCCCAATCGAGATGTCCCGCCGACCCGGATCCTGGTCTCGTTCATGTCACATTCATGCTGTCCGACGGCGCACCAGCCAGACCGTCAGGCCGATGCACAACACCGACAGGGCGAGCAGCCAGCCGCCTTCGATCCATTGGAAGGGCCAGAACCGGCTGTCGGGTTGATAGCTGGTCCAGAACGTGAAGCCGTGCTGAGCCAGGCACTGCAGGGGATTCCCCAAGGACGGCCCGCCCGCGCCTCCCTTGCCCGGGCCTGCGGCCGCGGGGCAGTACTGCTGGTAGATCGGATAGCTCGGCGGGCCGCTGAAGACCACGTGCCCGGCCCTGGTCGCCCATTGGCTGACCCCCGTGGCCGCAGCAGGCACGTTCAGCCCCCTGGTGACGAGCGGGGTCAAGTAGTGCATGCGCAGCCAGCCTCCGGTGGCGAAGGCCAGTCCCGCGTACGCGGCCAGGGTGGCGACGATGGCTGGGAGGACCCGGCGGATGAGCAAGCCGGCCAGAGCGCCGATGGCGAACGCCGCCAGGGTCCAGGCGGCGAACGCGAACCCGCGCAGGTCGAACAGTGTGGGACTGAGCGGGTTCCGGGTTATCAGGGACTGGCTGCCGGCGGCGGCCGCAGAGAAATACGGCTGAAGGAACCACGAGACCAGCAGGCTAAGTGCTCCCGTGGCCGCGACCACTACGAGCCCGAGCCCGACCAACTTGCCCAGCGTCCACCGCCACGCCCCGAAACCCTGCGTCCAGGCATAGCGGAAGGTGCCGGCCTCGAACTCGCGGGCCAGCACCGGACCCCCGACGAACGCGCCGATGAGCGGCGGCACAACCTGGAGGAGTCCGCCGTTGGACAGGAAGTTGCCGATGCCGTTGAAGTTGTTCGCCAACGATTCGCACGCGCCCGAACTCGCCGGGTGGCAGGCGATGGCAGCGCCATAGGCGTTGTGTAGCTGAAGGCCGACGATCAGCAGGAGCAACGCCAGCGCGCCCAGGAACACGCAGGCGCTGATGATCGCCGTGCGGTGCTGACGCCAGGTGACCCAGGCCATCCGCCGCCATGACAGCGGCCGCGGCTGAACTGCCTCGTCCACGAGCATCGGTGATGACAAGGTGGTGAGGGCGGTCACTTCGTCGTCTCCATCGTGATCGTGCTGGTAGTCAAGGAGTGGATCGGGCCCGGCAGTGCCGCGGATCCGGGCTCGCGCAGATAGGCCAGCGCCAGCTCTTCGAGGCCGACCGGGTGTGCCTCCCAGCCCGGTGGCACCGGTTCATCCAGCCCGGCCCGGACCAACAGGTGCGCCTGGGCATCGCCGACCTGGGCATACACAACCGGACTGTCGTCGTAGCGGCTGGCCTCGGCGGCCGGCCCGGTCAACACGCGGTGTCCTGCCAGCAGGTCGTCGACCTCACCGGCGAGCTGAATCCGGCCCAACGACATCATGATCAGGTAGTCGGCGACGCGCTCGAGCTCCGCGAGCACGTGTGAGGACAGCAGTACGGACACGCCGTCGTCGGCCGCCGCCGTCAGCACCGTCGCCATGAAGTCGTGGCGGGCAATCGGGTCGAGCATCGCGACGGGCTCATCGAGGACCAGGAGGTGCGGTCGGCGGGCCAGCGCCAGGGTCAGCGCCAGCTGGGCCTGCTGTCCGCCCGAGAGCTTGCCCGCCTTGCGCTTCTGCGGGATGCCCAGCTCGGCCAGCCGGGTCTCGGCGTAGGACTGATCGAACTGCCGGTTGAGGTTGCGGGTGAGATGCAACATGTCGCCCGCGGAGACGTTCTTGTAGAGCGGCGTGTCCTGGGCAACGAAGGCGATGCCGTCGAGCGCGCGGCATCGAGCCGGCGCGGCAACCACCGAGCACGGTCAACTCACCGCTCGTCGGCTTGGCCAACCCGACCGCAAGATTGAGCAGCGTCGACTTTCCGGCCCCGTTGGGGCCGACTAGTGCCGCGACGTGGCCTTCGGGGATGGCCAAGGTGCAATCGGAGAGTGCCTTCGTGGCGCCGTATGACTTTGCAAGGGCGTGTGTCTCGATGACGTTCATGCGACGCCCTCCGTTTCGCCGCTGCCCGCGCCACCGCGCCGCGGCTACGGCGTTCATGAAAATCCCGCAGCTCACTTGTGACGAGCGCCAAGATCCCGTGCTCGTCCAGCCCCGCCGTGTCCGCCTTGGCCAACCAGGTGTGCAACGAACGGCGCAGGCTCGTCAGCTCGGGGAGCGCGACCGGACTCAATGTGGCCTCGATGAAGGTGCCCTGCCCCGGCCGCCCGACGATGAGGCCCTTGGTCTCGAGCTCCCGGTAGGCCTTCGACACCGTATTCGGATTGATGGCTAGCGAGGCCACCACGTCCCTGACCTTGGGCAGCTGGTCCCCCGGTTTCAGGTAGCCGAGCCGCAAGGCGTGCTCGACCTGTTGAACCAGCTGCAGGTACGTCGGCACCCCGGACGAGGGATCGAGCCGGAACTCGATTGGGGAGCCCGCCCCATTCGCCGCCGCGCCCTCATCCCTCCCCGCCTCCCTGAGAGGCACGCCCTCACCTCCCCTCGAATCTTTACCTACTGTCATAAGACAGGATTACAACAGAACAGCACCCCGTTGTCAACGCACCGGACGGATCCTCTCCTGTGGCTAGTGCTGATTTGGAACTAAGGCCGTTCTGTTCGCGACAGACGGGGGTCGTAGCTGGGCTCCAGCGAAATTCTTGACCTCTCAGCGGCAATCTCTGATGGGTCTGAGAACAGTGACGGACTCCGTGCCACTCCGTGCCACTTCGCAATTGGAGGTGTTTCGTGCCACACGCGAGAGCAAACAGGGGACAACAGCGAATATCACCGAATAGGTGCGGATAATGCGCCGGCTGGGCTTTCATGCGAAACCGCCGATCGCGAGGACACCACCAGTGGGCTTCCCAAGCTGAGAACGCGGGTTCGATTCCCGTCGCCCGCTCTCTGTGAACACCGCAGGTCAGCGTCTGTACCGAGGCTGCCGGCGCCTCGATAGCGAACAGCCAATGTCGTCGCCGTGCAACAGCGTGCAAAGGAGGCCCGGCGTCCCCAGGCACAAGAGCTGAGAACTGTCGACGAGCCGGAGTGATGCTGTCTTTGGGGAGGAACAAACACTGCGGGTTCAGGCGAGGCTACGACGGGATGAACTGGGCCACCAGAGTTTCTGGGGAAATGTCGTAGCGCTCGTTCCGTCAGTCTGAGCCGGCGAGATGCGGCAGATGCCGAGACGGCTTCGGCATACCCACCATCTGTGCAAGCTTCACTCGCGAAGATATCCCGAGGCGTCGATAAATGTTGGTCAAGTGGTACTCAACCGCTTTGACGCTGACTACCATTTTTTCGGCGATTTCCCTGTTCGAACAACCTTCTCCCACCAGTCGGGCAACCATGGCCTCGGTCGCGCTCAGTGCAATCTGGTAGTTCCCCGACCCAGCAGCTCCGAGTGCACCAAGGCGCGCCCGCGAGAGGTCTGCAAATGGCTGGGCGCCGATCGCATGAAAGGACGACACTGCACTCTCGAGTCGCTCGCGCGCGGAGGCGAGCTCTCCTGCGAGGAACAGTGCTCGTCCGTAAGCGGCGTCCAGTCGTGCCCGTTCGAGTGGGAGTTCCAGGCAGCCGGCGTACGCGTACCCCCGCTCAAAAGCCTTGGCGGCGGCCCGATGATTGCCATTCGTCGCCTCGAGAAGGCCGCGAACCCGGGCACCTCCCACGAGTGCCGATCGTCGTTCTGTGGGTTCCGTCTTGGCCTCGTATCGGACCAACGCGTCAAACGCCTGCTCCGGGAGGCCGAGTTCAAGGAGCGCCTCGGCCAGCACGGGACCGAACACGGTGAAGCCAGGTTCGACATGCTCGTACGCTGCTTCGACAGATCGCGCTGCGTCAAGCAAGGCGTGATAGTCCCCTCGTGCCAGCGCTATGGCGGCCCTCGCGTTGGCAGCGAAGCCGTGGAATCCGGGTATCGGTACGATCTCGGCCCAATCGTCAGCCGCCCGTGCATGCTTCTCGGCATCCTCAAAATCCCCGCGTGCTGCGTAGGGGTATACCGCCAAAGAGTGCAGCAACGGGAGGTCCCACACTCGTCCTGCGTCATGAGCGGCTTGGACAGCCAGCTCAGCGTGGACGGCTGCCTCGTCGAATCGACCGAGCCGATGCTCGACCTCTGAGAGAAATCCCAGCGCTTGTGTGACCCGGACAGACTCCCCGGCCCGAGCACGGGCGAAGGCCATCGAGAGATGACGGTGTGCCTGTGGGAGCTCATCCAGCCACAGTTCGACCATCCCCCGTGCAGCAAGAATGTCCGCGGTATCAGGGATGTCGGGACCATCGAGCAGCTGCAATGCCTCTGAACCTCGACCGTAGGCACCCATTCCCAGCGCGCGGCAGAACAATGAAAAGGAGGTGGCGTGTCGATCACCGGGAATCGAGAGTTCACATGCCCTGACCCAGATGGGTACCTCTTCCACGTCGAAATTGGTGACGGTCAGCGTCGTCATACACACCGCGATGCGACTTGCAAGGTCGTTGGGTACCAGTTCGGACTGCTCATCGTCCTGAGCCATCCACGCCCGCACGAATCCAGCCTTTGCCTCGGGGAGGCGACCACCCATCAGGGCGATATACGCCAGGACATATTCGCGGTACGAGGTTTGCGGCAGGTCGATCAGGCGCGCCTCAAACTCGAACGCCATCGCTGCCTGACCGGCCACGAGGTAGGTCTCAACGGCTTCAAGCAGCCGCCGATCTGCTACGGGACCGGGTTCGGTCACAGTTGCCGCCTGACGAAGGCGGTCGGCCGCGGCTTCGAGACGGCCCGCATCGAGCTCCTGACGCGCAACTCGCTCAAGGTCGTCTGCCAACGTCATGTCGACACCGAGAGTCGCGGCCAGCCTGTGCTCGAGGCTTCGCGCCCCAAGCGTCACCTCGCTGGCTCGCTGGTGCAGTTCGGCCCGCTCGGTGGTCGAGAGCGAGCTATAGACCGCAGCGTGGACGAGGGCATGGGGGAACACGAGTTCACGTCCTCGTAACGAATCCGACTCGACGAGAAGCTGTACTTTCGATGCCTCCTCAATGGCTGGCCCAAGCGCGCGAACGTCTGCGATCTCCGCGGCCTCAGAAAGGAAACAGTGTCGTCCGAGAACAGCCGCCGCGACGACGAGTGCATGCGTCTCCATCGCGCAACCCTCCAGCTTCTCTACGACCAATGCTGCGAGCGAAGCCGGTGGAGGTGGCGGACCGTACTGACTGGCTCGCCCAACTGAGTGGTCAGCGGCCTCAACCAGCAGAGTCTTGACATAGAGCGGATGGCCGTCGGTATCGCTCCGGAGCCGGGCGGCCGCATTGGCGCTGAGTGGGACACCAAGGACTTTTTCAGAAAGTTCCCCGACCTCGTCGTTGGTAAAACCCGAAAGGGTGATCCCGCTGCCGCGTCGGCCCGCCGTGAATTGTGACCACGGGCTCGGGAGGCATCCCGTCCGAGTGGCGAGAACGATCAAGATCCGGTCGGTGAGCAGCCTTCGGGTTGCGAAAACGAGCGCTCCGGTTGACGTCGTGTCAGCAAGGTGTGCGTCATCGATCACCATCAGCACGGTGGCGTCTCCATCCTGAAGGAAGCTGATGAACGACAGAAGCTGCGCCCCGGCGACCAGCGGATCAGTCTCGACTGCGACGCTGAAGTGGGCCGATTCCGATGAGGGATTCCTCGTGGCTCGCGTGGGAGCCACGAGCTGGGTCACAACCCCGAGTGCAAGTCGATCCTCGGCTTCCTCTCCTTGGGCGGTCACCACCATGACGTCATCAGGGAGGTCTCCGACAAACGCGTCGATCAGGGCGGTTTTGCCGATACCTGCGTCACCCTCAATGACGACGATCTGTGGACGGCCGGCACGGGCTTCTTCGAGCGATTCCTTCAGGATCGCCAACTCGTCCGTTCGTCCGATAAACGGAAGGGCTTCAGGTCGTCTCGCCTCCAATGTCACCCGCACCACCCCGAGATCTGCCGTTTGAGAGACAGAATTGTGTCAGATCCTGAGACTTTCCTGAGGATCACTCCAGGCCACCAAGAACACCTAGGGTTTTCCCTAGGGACAGCACCGCAAGGCCGAGGCACGATGACGACCGTGCCGATCCCGCGAGCCACCGGTCGCGCAGGTTGCCGTGCTGTTGGTGTCCCTGGCGCCGTGACTCTTAGGGCTCTGGTAGCGAACAGGGACGGCCACTTCCGACGGGGGTCACCCCGTGTGCTGAGGCGACGCACTGCCGCCTCCTTCGGTGCGATCCTTCTCGCCACAGTCTTGCCCGGGGTCGCTGGTTCCCTGTTCTCCTCCGGGACCGCCGAAGCAGGCGCCGCCACTTCGACAGTGCTGTTGACTCAGCGGAGCGGAGCGCAGAACGTCCTTAGGGTCCAATTCGACGGGGGCGAGAAGTACACGTACAACGTGAACGGCATCACAACCACGGCGGAGTTGAACTGGAATGCCAGCCTCATCGTGACGAAGGGAAAGAACGGCTGGGTGTACGGGGCGGGGGGCATGACAGAAACCCCCTCCGTGAGCGGTAGCGGAACCTATTCCCTCAGTGGTTTCGTGAGCGGTCAACCTTCGTGCTCGGGGACTATCGCGATCGCGCCCAGCAAAGAGAACCAATCCGTCTCGCTCGCTCTGTCGCAGGTGCAGCACCAGCCCGGATTCCTGCTGGTTTTGGTCATTCCTGATGCATACCCATTCGCGACGTTTACAGGGCAGGATCGATGTTCGTTTCCGAGCGGAATGGAAATCCAGCCGCCGAACTGGACTAATCCCCTCGTGGCGCGTGCATCTCGGCCATTCAGCACGCCCAACTTCGTGGAGCCACGCACGGCGAGCTATGACCAGAACGACGTGACCTATTCTGCGCACGCAACCCTCACGGTCTCGAACAAGCCGTTGTGCCAGGGGGACTGGGGCAAGGAACCGGCCTCTGACGCCTGCTACGTTGCGCTTGGCGACTCCTTCTCCGCTGGGGGGGAGCCCCCGTACACGGCAAACAACACGGGTACCTGCTATCGCTCCCAGACGGCGTACCCGCTCCGATACGACGAGAACGCCTCGTTCTGGGCCTGCGGTGGCAGCACCGTTGCGGATGTAAAGAGCTCGCAGCTCCCGCACGTCCAGAGCCAGACCCGCCTCGTGACGATCACCGTCGGAGGCAATGACACCGGTCTCTTTGACCTGCTCTACAAGTGCGGGGCGCTCCACATCACCAACATCAAGTGCAGGGGTCTCTTGCACACTGACGTCACTGCGTCCCAGCTCAAGTCGCGTCTCTCTTCGCTCTACAAAAGCATCAAGGATCGGGCACCAAATGCCAAGATCCTCGTCCTGGGGTATCCAAATCCGCTTCCGGCGAAGTTGCCCAAAGGCTGCCGCGAGCTGGAATTGCCTCCGCCGCTTCAGTTCTTCGGCCTGAGCGACGCAAACGTCACGTGGTTCCACGATCTGGTCAACGACCTCGATTCGACCGTGGACGCGGCGACCACCCAATCCGGGGTGGCTCGCTACGTCGCTCCCGAGGGGTTCGAGGAACACGACGTGTGCGCGGGCACCCCCTGGTTCTGGCCGCTGCAGAACGGCCACCAGATGTACGTTCCGCTCCCCCCCAACGCCCACGACAACTGGATGGTCTCGCTGCACCCGAATTACGCCGGCCAGCGGCAAATGGCCGACCTCGTGAGCAAGGCATACGGGCCACCTCATGATTGAGGCTCTTCGTCCTGGGATCCTCCCTTTGACTGGCGTGACCAACAAGGTCACGAATTCGGATGGAATCCGCCAACGTCGACCCTTGTATCGGGTTTCGGGGTGCCAACAAGACCGATTGCCTAGGAAGCAGTCGCAGGACAGGTGAGGTGCTGACGCATGAGAAAGTTGGCGATGGTTTTCATACTCGCAACGACAATCGTCGTGGCCGCGGGGTGCGGAAGTTCGACGCCTCCTTCGTCGACCGCGGCGACGAGTGGATCATCAACCACACAGAGCGGGGGGAGATCGACCACGACGACGTCTGGGTCTGGCACGGCCTCTGGGGGGCTCACGGAGGCGAAGTTCAACGCCACCGATGCCTGCAGCACGCTGACGATGGCTCAAATGACCGCGCTGGTTGGCGGACCGCTCAGCTCGCCACCCACCTCCCATGCAGGCCCGGGGCCCATCGACTGCACCTTCGCGGCCACCATCAACGGCGAAAGCTCCGAAGGGTCCATCCAGATCGCTTACTTCGCGCCTTCAAAAGGCGAATCGCCGAAGACCTACATCGATGGCAATGAGCAGGGATATCACCCCCAGCCCGAAAGCGGACTCGGCGACTACGCCGTCTTCGACCCGACCCTGAAGCAGACGGAGGCGGCAAAGGGTCCCGTCGCACTCACCGTGGCCGGGAATCCTCCTGGGTCGACGACGTCTCAGGTTGAAGCCGCGCAAGCGGCCGTGGCGGATGCGATATTCGAAAGACTCGGCGTGTAGCCCATCTGAGCCAGATTCTCCGTCCAGCTCGCTACTGGGATCTGCTTGTCACGCTACTGCGACCCTCTGAGGGCCATGGCTAGCCCCGTGTGCTTCGGTCAGAAGTTCGTTAGGTCGCTATCAGGCGCGGGGCGGTTCACACTGAGCGAACGGGTCCGTTGATGGCATTCAGAGAGCACGCTCAGCCCAACAGGAACGTGGTCATGGTTAGCCGCGCGGCCCTTTGAGAGGAACCGACGGCTCTGCGATTGACCCCGTCTTCCGCGCACGGGTTTCTAAGCGACGGACATCGCCTCGCAGTCAGCTGGTGAACGGTAACCGAGACGGCGCTGCGTCCTCTCGGGGTTGTAGAAGCCTTCGATGTAGTCGAAGAGCGCCGAGCGCAGCAGGTCTCGTGTCGGCCAGGTGCGGCGGCCGTGGATCCATGCCAGCTCCCGCTTGAGGGTGGACCAGACCGCCTCGACCGCTGAGTTGTCGAAGCAGTCACCGGTGGAGCCGAACGAGCGATCCCCAGCTCTGCGGCGTGGTTGCCGAAGGCGAGCGACGTATAGGCCGCGCCCCTGTCGCTGTGGTGAATCACCCCTCGGTCGGGCCGGCGCCGCTCGAAGGCCATCACAAGGGCGTCGATCACGAGGTCGGCGTCGGCCGATGTCCCCATCGACCAGCCGACGACACGTCGTGAGTAGAGGTCGACGACGCCGGCAAAGTGCAGCCAGCCTTCCTCGGTGCGGAACTGGGTGACATCGGCCGCCCAGACCCGGTCGGGTCGTGGGGGTCCGAAGTTGCGCTTGACCAGATCCGGAGCGGGGGCGATATCAGGCTTGCCCGTGCGCCACTTGCGCCGGGCGTGGGCGCCGACCAGGCCCTCTTTGGCCATGAGACGAGCGACGCGCTTCTTGGCGCAGACCTCGCCCAGGCGCAGGAGCTCGGCATGGACCCGCGGCGCTCCATAGGTGGTGCGGCTGCGGCGGTGGATCTCGCGGATCAGCCCGGTCAGCTCGGCGTTGCGCGTGGCGCGCAGTGATGGTGGCCGGCGGCACCAGTCGTAATAGCCCGAGCGCGAGACGCCGAGCACGCCGCAGACCCGCTTGACCCCATAGGCCCGGTGCTCGGAGACGAACCGGAAGCGGGTCACCGCTTCGTCTCCTGGGCAAAATACGCGGCTGCCTTGCGCAGGATCTCGCGCTCGACCTTGAGCTCGCCGACCTCCTTGCGCAGCCGCTTGAGCTCGAGGCGCTCGTTCTCGCTGAGCGCCCCCGGCGCGGCATCACGCTGCTCTCGATACTTCTCCGAGCGCACCCAGTTGCCCAGCGTCTTGTAGTTGACGCCGAGATCTCGGGCGACTTCTGCCATCGGTTTGTCCGTGGTCAGGACCAGACGGACGGCTTCGCGTCGGAACTCCTCGGGATACTGCGACAGGCGACCCAACGGGCACCCCTTCCTGTGGGCTTTGGCCCACTATCAGGTGCGCGGCGTCAGGGGTCAATCGCAACCCACCCCCTTTCGCACCAGGTGGTCGGCCAGCTTGGTGAGCGACCAGGTGGAGAAGGGCTCGCCGTAGTCCATCGGGCGTCCGAGCGCGATCTTCTTGATCGCCTGGCGCTCGGGCAAGGTGAACTTGGGCGGCCGCCCGCCGCCGTAGCGGGGCTCGAGGGAGGCGAAGCCATCGCGGTTGAAGTTGTGGAGTACCTCGCGGACCCGGTCCTCGGAGGTAAAGGCAATGGGAGCGATCTGAGGGACATCCATCCCCTGGGCGCTCCAGAGCACGATCTGGGCCCGGCGCCACTTGACCACCGAGCCCGAACCGCGCCGCACAATGCGCAGCAGACGATTTCCCTCGTCGTTGGTGATGTCTCTGACTCGTACGCGATCGGCCATACCCCACTTTGCGCGACCAGGCGCTCAAAGTGGTGGACGCGCCCCCGGAACGTTGCCGGTGACGGCACTAGCTCTGAGTGAGACCTCAGCGATGCTTGGCGACGCGGTGGCTCAGTGGCCGCGTTCGCTTGAACGTGTCGGCGAAGATTGCGGCGAGGTCGTCGTAGCGAGCCCGCTGCGAGGGATCCGGTTCGTACACGCCTTTGATCCGGAGGCGCTTGGTCAGGTCGGACGCCGCGGCGATGCCCAGACGGTCGAACCCGAAGACCGCCGTCCCGATGGAGTTGGCGAAGCCCGCGTCAGCCAGCTGGTGGACGGGCTTGCCGAGCACGTCGGCCATCACGCTCGACCAGAGATCGGAGGTGGCTCCGCCGCCGTAGAAGACGTAGTGGGAGATCCGGCGATGGATGAACTTCTCGACCGGGCCCTGGAGCCAGCGCAGGTTGAGAGCGACTCCCTCGAGCACGGCGCGGGCGAGGTCACTGCGGGTCGTGTCGAGGCCCACGTTGAGGAACCCACCACGCATTCGCCCGTCGCCCTGCGGCGCGAGCGAACCTCGGAGCCAGGGCAGAAAGAGTACGCCTCCCGCGCCTGGTTCTGAGGTTGCGGCCGCCGCATTGAAGGCCCGGTAGCGGTCGTCGATCGCCGCGGGGGTCACGAACGGGTCGTCGGGATACACCACGCTGTCGAGGAAGTAGTTGACGGCCACCCCGGCCACGCCGTTCTCAGCCGAGAGCATGTGGGCGCTTCCAAGTGGACTCGGCATGGTGTAGAGCGACCGCAGCGGGTTGACCTTCTTCTTCTCCATGTGGGTCACGATGACAGCGGTGGTGCCGAGCGCCAGGCCGGCATGCGCCCCGGAGAATGTGCCGGCGGCCACGGCGCCCGCCTGCGTGTCGTTGATGCCGGACAGCACGGGTGTGTTCGCGGGGAGCCCGAGCGCGTCGGCGACTGCGGGCAATACGGTGCCGACGACGCTGCCCACCGGCACCGATTCGGGGAGCTTGTCGGTGTCAATCATCGATGCTTCCACGAGGCCGTGATGCCAGCCGGTGCTGGGCACGCGGCGGTTGTCCGCCAGCATCTGCATGAACGATGAGCACTGGTTCGCCGTGATGCGCCCGGTCAGCCGCGCGGTGACGTAGTCGACTGGTTCGAGGAATGACGCTGTCAGCTCGTACAGGTCTGGATGCGCGTAGCGGAACCAACGCATGTGATTCAGACTCATGCCCGATTCGAGCGGCGCCAACCCGTGCACGCGCAGGTACTGCGCCAGGGCCAGGGGGGAGTCACCCAACCTGGGATAGCCGGGTAGCCGCTTGAGCCGCTTGGGCGAGCTTCGCTGGTCCATCCACGTGATCATGGGGGCGACGGGCAAGCCGTCGGCTCCAACCGGAACGATCGACGAGTACTGGGCAGAGGCCACGACCCCCACGATCGACGAAGGCTCGACCGCAGCGGTGAGTGCCAGCCGAACAGCCTCGAGCGTCGCCTCCCAAACCAGTTCGGCATCCTGTTCGGCAGCGCCATGCGGGCCGAAGTTCGTTGCCACCGACGCCCGAGCCGACCCGACGAGGGTGCCTTGAGTAGAGACAACAGCAGCCTTGGGGCCGCTGGTGCCGAGGTCGATCGTCAGGATGTGTTGATGGGCCATGTCGAAGTTCGTCGAACGCGAGCAGTCAGATCGGCGTGTGCGTGCGGCATCCCGATCATCGGATCAGAGCTGCGACCGCTCGTGATGGAGCGATGTGTCAAGACATAGTAGAGCTGGATAAGGCACCCTCCGATCCAAGGTCAGGTCCTGCACGTCACTCGGGCGCGCCCGTATCGACGCACACTCGCTCCGGCCTTCAGGGCAAATTCTGCTTGCAGCTCGGATCGCTGGGTGGAAGTGGGTCCGTACGCACGGCTCCAGAAGGGCGGTTCGGGAGGAGCGCGAGGACCACGACGGCGGCCACGGCCACGATCACCGACCCAATGATCAGACCCACATCCATGCCGGAGACGAACCCCTCTTTGGCTGCTTGTGCCAACGCGTCACCGGAACGTCCGGGCACGCGCTCCGCCACGGCCAGACCACCGCCGACCGAGCCCAGAATGAGCGTCTTGATGGGGGCTGGGACGGAAAAGTGCGCCAACAGCGGCGCCATAGAGTCCTGATAGCGGACGTTGAGTGCTGTGCCCAAGATCCCCACACCGAGTGCCCCGCCGACTTGCATGGCGGTGTCGTTGGTGGCCGAACCCACACCTGCTAGCTCCTTCGGCACTGAACCCATGATCGAATCAGTTGAAGGCGCGAGAGTCAGGCCGACCCCCAACCCGATGAGGACGAATCCGGGCAGCGCGTCCGCGTAGGCGGCGCCTGTGGTGGTGAACGACAGAAGTCCAAGGCCCGCGGAAATCAAGAGCAGGCCGCACACCACAACGGGCTTGGTGCCCACGTGCCTGACGGCGAGGACGGACAGCGGCGCCACGACCAAGAGAATCAGCGCGATCGGGGCGATGGCAAGTCCCGTCTGCAGCGGGCTGAATCCGAGGCAGAACTGGAGGTACTGGGTCATGAGGAAGAAGAGGCCAAGTAACGCAAAGAGCACGAGCGCCAGTGAGGCGATGGCGACGCTGAAGCGACGTGCGCCGAAGAGCTCCATCGGGAGCATCGGGTGGTCGGTGTGCCGCTCCCAGACGACGAACGCCGAGACACAGGCGGCCGACCCGGCAAGAGCGCCGATGATCAGCCAGGAGCTCCACGACCTGCTCGGGGCTTCGATGATCCCGTAGAGCAGGAGTCCCAGTCCCACGATTGAGAGCAGGGAGCCCAGCGGGTCTGCCACCTTGGCCAGGGGATTCCTGGAGTTCGGGACGAGGAACGCCGTCGCCAGCAGCCCGGCTGCCGCGAGTGGCACGTTGATGAGGAAGACCGACCCCCACCAGAAGTGGACGAGCAGGAATCCGCCCAGAACCGGTCCGATCGCCACGCCGAGCCCGGCGGTCCCGGACCAGATGCCGATCGCCCGAGCGCGGTCGCGCTGGGACACGAAGACATTCGTCAGGATGGACAGCGTGGAGGGCATCAGGGCCGCAGCACCGACGCCCATCACAGCCCGGGCCAGCGTGAGACCACCCGGGCTCTCGGACCACGCGGCAAACCCGGACCCTGTTCCGAAGACCACCAGCCCGCCCATGAAGACCCACTTGCGGCCCATCCGGTCGCCCAATGCCCCCAGGCTCAGAAGCAACCCGGCGAAGACGATGGCATACGCGTCGACGATCCACTGGAGCTGGCTCGATGTCGCGTGCAGCGCCCGCACAATGGACGGGAGCGCCACGTTGAGGATCGTGCTGTCAATGCTGATGAGGAGCAGCGTGATGCAGAGCACGGCCAGCGTGGCCCATCGATGACCGCGGTGCGCGCCACTCGGTGTCGTTTCAGGGACCTCGGTGGCGGTTGCTCCGGTGCCGGTCTCCCCCTGCCGCGCGTTCATGCGTGGTTCGTCGGGAGCTTGCTCCACGGCGCGCCAGCATGGCGCTGTTCGCGCGCGGTCATCGTCCCCGCCAAGAAAAGGCCGAGTGAAATGGTGCGGCGGCCAAGACCGCTCCTCAGAGCTTGTAGCCCAGGCTCCGCAGCAGCGTCTTGCGCTCAGCCTCGTCGTCCGCCGTCTCGATCCCAGCGGGAGGCAAGCCATCGATGACTCCCATCACCGCGCGGCCGTACTCGCTCTGCCCGACAAGCACCTCAACGGGATTGGCCGTCGCACAGTGGACCGTACACACTTCGGGCACCGACTTGACGGTATTGAGAACCTGCAGCGGATGCCCCTCGAGGAGGATCACGAAGCAGTGCCCGGCGCCGATCACTTCGGCATTGCTGGTCGCCAGCTCCACCAGATCGGCGTCATTGCCCGACCGACGGACCAGGCAGGGTCCGGACGCCTCACAGAATGCGACTCCGAACCGGAGCTCGGGTGCAGAGCCAGCCAAGGCCTCGTGAAGATCCTCGACCGTCTTAATGAAGTGGGCCTGGCCGATGATCACAGCCACGCCATCCGGCTTACTGACGGGTACGAGGCTTATCTCCACCGGAACCCCCACGGCGCCAGAACTCACGCTGCAACACCCTCCGTGGCGCGGGTTACCACGGCCCGTGGCCCGGGCCGGGCGCCTACAGCGGCGATCGGCCCATCCCGGCGCGCCCGGACTGTCTCGCCAGCCGTGCGCAGGCCGGTGGCGAATCGGACGCGTTCGTAGGGGCCATGCATGGGTTCAAGGCCCCGTGCCTTCTCGCGTTCCCAGTGGTGTCGCATGTCGGTCGTCCTCCCTATTCGTATTGCAGTCAATCCCAGGCTGATGTGCCCGAGACAGGGTCCAAGGTCCTTACGGCGCGGGTCGTTCGTCCTTTGCCGGTGAACCGCACTGTCGCTCCAGAACGGGATCCCAAGGTCGTCAATTCGATTCCCGTCGAGCAGTCCGTCCTCCGACCGGGTCATTTGCCAGGTTGGTCGTCGACGGGGCATGCGTTTCGGCCACCAGACGTCGTCCCGTAGTCAGATTCCGAAGACGGCGAACATCCCGGCGAACACCCAGCTTGAGCGGCAACATCGATAGATTCGCCTGGCCATGCCGGACACGAATGCCGCCGAAGACGGATTTCCTGACTTTGTGTGGGCAGTCGGCGAAGAAGGGTCCGATCCCATGGTGCTTGCCGATGGAATCCCTTATCGCCAAGACCAGTTCGCGGCAGAGTGGCCACTACCTCCATGTTGACGACGACCTTCGCTCGATTGCAGCTCTTGGCGTCAAGGTCGTTCGATACGGGGTCCCCTGGCGCCTCAGCGAGCCAGAGCCGGGCCGGTACGACTGGACGCTCTGGGACCGAGCATTGGGCCGTTGCGCTGTGCACGGCCTGGAGCCGATCGTGGACCTGTTGCACTTTGGTCTCCCCGACTCTTTTGACGGATTCGCGGATCAGACATGGGTGGACTCGTTCTGCCGCTACGTCGAGGCATTCCTCAGCCGTTATCAAGAACCGCGATGGTTCACGCCGATCAATGAGCCAGGTGTCACGGCGATGAACTCAGGCTGCCTGGGACTCTGGAATGACAGACTCGCGTCCGGAGCAGATCACGCCCGGATCCTGGCCAACATTGTCTTGGCCAACCTCGAGGCCCTGGCACGGATCCGTGACGATCGCAATGGCTGGTGGATCGGCTCCGAAGGATTCCCGGTTCCGGTCGCAGTTGTACCTCAAGCGGATGCTGACGCGGAGGCGCTGCGGGAATGGGCGTGGCTCGTGTGGGACCTGCATTTCGGACGAGATCCCCATCCGACGCCAGCCGGTTATCTCGAGCCCGTGGACACCGCTCTGCTCGAGCGGATCCGTTCTCTCGCAGTCACCGACCGGGTCGTTGCGGGGCTGGACTTCTACCCCACCTCGGTGACTCCTGTCGGGGGCGCTGCCCCCGAGTGGTCGATCCAAGAGCGCGTCGCATTCGCCGTGGCGGAGTTTCGACGGTGGCACGACCGATACCGCGTGCCCTTCTGGGTGGGTGAGACCTCGAACTTGCCCCTTGGCGTCGAGGCACAGGTTCCGTGGTTGCTTTCGCTCACCGATGCGCTGCGCGGACTGCGCGAAGACGGCCTCCCGGTGCGCGGGATCTGCTGGTACAGCCGCGGGGACCAGTTCGACTGGCAGACGGAACTGGTGGATCCGAAGAACGCTGTGACCGAGGTCGGGCTCTTTGACGTGCACCGCCGGGCGAGACCCGTGGCCGCCACGTTGACGCGACTGGCCTCACAGACGTGGTGACCACTGCGCTGTCGCAGGTCGCGAAAGTGTCGGCGATGGGCTTCGAAAGCTGAGAGCGCGGGTTCGATTCCCGTCGCCCGCTCTCTCGGAAACTCGCAGGTCGAGCTCGGTATTCGCACGACGCGGTAGGAAGGTGCTGTCACCCGGAACGTTCGCCGGGCCCAACTTGCCCCGAAGTGCCTCGAGTTTCCAGCGACGGGGACCGAGGATGGACTCCGCCATTGCAAGGGATTCGCCACTCTCGGCCTCACCGAACCTGTTCGGTGGCACCGTCACCTCGCTCGGGTTCAGCAGCTTTGGACGTGCCCCGATTTCGAGACGTGGGTTCTGTCAGTGCGCAGCACTCGAGGCCAGAGTCGAAGCGAAGATCTGCCAAGCGAGCAGGCTTTTCGCGACAAGCGACAGCGTGATGTACGCCCGCTCGCCGACCAAGTAGTCCCTCCACCTCCCCACCTGCTTGTACTGCAGCCACTGGTTGACGGCAAAGCAATTGAACAGAACAAAGAGCGAGAAGAAGATGGCGTAGACGAACCCAGGGGGGTGCGCGTTGGCGCCCGGTCCAATCAGATAGATGGCGATGGCGATCCAGGGGACAATGCCGGCGATACAGCCGATCCAGAATGGTCCGAGGCCCGCTCCTGGGCTCTCGTAGCGCTCTTGCATCCAGCCGAACCCGATCATCGAGGCATTCACTCCAACCAGGGCAACCAGAGCTGCGATGTCATTGATGCCGACGAGCATCGCGATCAGCACGATCATGATTGACGCGCTCAGCGAGTATTCCAACCAGCGGTACGGGTTGCGGCACTTGCCAAGTTGAATTTGATACGAGGGCCAACCGGGACCGGCCACGGTGAAGTGCGCCAGGGCCGACAGTGCGAAGAAGGCCGCAATGGCCCAGGCAAAGCTGATGCTGACCAAGGTGACCGTCTGACTCCCCACCGTGGGCCCTGGAGGTCCTGTCATGTAGGTGGCGCGTACGGGCAGAGCAAAGGCGTTGGCCAACACCACAATCGCCACTGCTTGAGCCAAGTGGAGACTCCCAGCAACGAGATTGTAAGGACGAAGACGAGCCAGGGATGAACCGCTGCCGGACATGCAGTCAGGATATGCCTCGTTGTCAGAGCTCCGAGATCAGGTGCAGCGGATCAATCGCCTTTGCCACCATGGTGCCGATAGGACCGAAGTCGTGCGGGAGTTCGGCACCCACAACCGATTCTGGACGCACATCCATCTGTTGGGATCGCCGGAGAGCAGTTGGATTAGCGGCGCAATCCAACTGCTAAGGCGCGTTCACCGGTACCTCGGCCAAGGTGATGTTTCCTCGGCTCGCAAGGCTGGACCGCATGCAATTTGTCGAGCAATCCCTCCTCCCCGGTAAGAAGGGTGTGAGAGGCTACGCCACCAGCCGTGGTGAAACGATGCGGCTCTATCTCTGATTCGTACGGGTCAACACGTTGAAGTCCACACCCGCGTGCAGGTCACGCAATTCCCCCTCTGCGGCTTCCCAAGCTGAGAACGCGTGTTCGATTTCCCGTCCGCAGCCTCCGATGCGGTGGCCGAACCGCAGCAGGTGTGACGATCAACGGACGGCGCGTTTTCCGGAGCGTTTGCGTCGCTCACGGAGGGTTCATCAGCACGTGTCCTCTGATCAGTGTCACTATGCAAAATCCGGTTCGTCACCGAGCGGACCGGCGTCACGGACGTTCGTGCAGTGCAGCGTGACCTGAGGTGCCCGGCGTGTTCGTCGACCCGACGCCCACTATCTGCGGCACCTTCGCTGTTCTGGTGAACAGCGCCTGCGCCAGAACGTCGCTGAGGTAGGTCGCATACGTCGCACTCACGTGGTACTGATCCATATAGACGTCGTACGAACCGACCACCGCCGTACACACATTCGAACAGAACCACGGGGTGGGATCGATGTATCTGATGTGACGGGTCTCCGTAACCTTCAATTCCGCTTGGTCAAGCCGCTCGTACGCGCGTGCCACAGGGGTCGAGCAAGCGCGCACATCGTCTACATGAGCCGACAGGCAGCTCGGCCCCGATTCAGGGAGGAGTGGGATATTCCCCAAGAGAATCGTCCTGGCTTGTTGGACATGAATCGCGTCGAACAGATCAGTCAGTCCGATCTGCCACTGCGAGGCCGTGAATACCTTGAGCTCCGGCGTCAGGTAGTAGCTGGCCTGGGAGACGACCACCACACTCGGTGACAGGCGATTGATCGTCTTCACGGCCCAGCTATGCCATCGGTTGCATGCGACGTAAGGACTTCCCGATGGCCCGGTCCCGGGAGGCCCCCCAACGGTGATCAGCGATGCAGGACAGTTCGTCTTGCCGAGCACCAGGAGCCTCATATGGGCATCGCGTGCAGCGGCATCGAAAGCTGGTAGCCACATCAACGCATGGGAGTCCCCGTAGACGATCATCAGCCGTGGCGCATGGACGTCACCGAGGATGCAAAGGTGCTCGGTCGACTGGGAGAGATCTGGCGCACATCCGGCGCCTTCCACACCGCCGCCCCAGTCGCTCGCTGCTTGCGCCAGTCCAGGATCGATGGCTGATGGCACTTTAGTAATGGCCTTTGCTTGGGCCACTTGGCGGAGGACAACCCCGAGATTGGGTGCCGCCGACACACCCGAACCCGCCCCCGACGCTGTCTCTATTTCGATCATCAAAGAGAGCACGGCGACCGTTGCCATCACTGTTGTGACACCAGCGGCGACAGTGATACGTGTCGGCAGCCTCCAGTGGCGGAGCGGGTTCTCGACGATGGAGTAGGAGGCCATGGAGACGACGACGGCGAGGACCACCAACGCCAGGCTCTCCCCGACCGGCAAAGCGGCCTTACCCGCCCACTCGGCGGCGATGATCAGGATCGGCCAGTGCCAGAGGTAGAGAGAGTACGACCGCTTGCCAAACCACTGGAATGGACGGAGCCCGAGAAGCCGTTCTGCACCCGCCCGTGGTGCGACCACGCCGCCCGCGATCACGAGCGCCGTGCCGACGACGGGCACTGCCACCAGTGTCCCTGGATAGGCGGTCTGCGCCGTGAACCCCAACGCGGCGACAGCGATAGCGGCCAGCCCCGACCATGTGAGGATGGCGGCGATATGCGCCGGTACCCGTCTGAGCAATGGGGTCCCAACGGCAATCATGGCTCCGAGCGCCAGCTCCCAGGCGCGGGTGAAGGGGGAGAAGTAGGCATTGGTCGGCTGCGTCGCGGTCTGGATGACGGAGTACCAGAAGGACAGGCCGATGACGACAGCCAGGCAGATCGCCAACTTCGTCTGAAGGGAAATCCGACCCTTCACTCTGGCCATGATGAGAAACAGGGTGGGGTAGACCAGATAGAACTGCTCCTCGACCGACAACGACCAATAGTTCTGCAGCGGGGAGGGTGGCAGTTTGGCGGTGAAGTAGTTCGTCCCGCTCGCTTCGAAGTGGACGTTCGAGAGGAAGACCGCAGCCCAGCGCCCATCGTTCGCGACGATGTCGCCCGACACATAGCCGAGCACCGCGTAACAGGTCACAACCACCACCAGAATCACGAGTGTCGCCGCAGGCAGAATCCTGCGCAGTCGCCGGGCATAGAAACCGGCGATGGACGTGTGGCCGCTGGCTTGTCGTTCTCGCAGGAGGACTCCTGTAATGACGAAGCCTGAAATCACGAAGAAGACGTCGACGCCGACGAATCCACCGGTGAGTCGAGCCACGTTCGCGTGGTAAAAGACGACGAGGAGGACGGCAACCGCTCGAAGCCCTTCTACATCAGGTCGAAAGCGTCGATCCTGAGGAGCAGTCCCCGCCTCATCCCGTGGGGCGAGCTGTCGTTCGTCGAGCTCCGATTGCAAGGTGAGTAACCCCTTCCGCGGCGGAGCAGATCCTATTTCGCTGACCCGGTGCACAACCGGCGAGCGCATGTTGGCATCGGGCGACCCTGTCGACCGCACTGACTGCATGCAGCGGCCATTGAGTGGCCCCGCGGGGCTCGTCATCAACTCGATCTCGCCTTCGCACCCTTTGCCCAGGTCCAGTCCAGGCCAGGCCTCTGCGACCAGCCCTCCTCGCGAGACGGGGCGCGACGACCACGGGCGGTGCCCCCGGAACATCTCTGCACCGACGACGGCTCATGGGCACGTGCCGGCGGACCCGGCTCCCGGATTCAACGGATCTGACTCTGGTGCCAGATCCGCTCGAGCTATGGGCCTGCCAGGCGGTTGTCCACCCAGGTCATGATGGTGGACAGGTAGTCGCTTCCGCTCGAGGGGTCGGAGTTGGTGAGGCCGGCATGCGGCGTCACGACGTGCAGCGAGCAACTTGGTGTGCCCGGCAACTGCACGCAAAGAGGGAGGTTTTCCGAAGTGGAGCCCGGACCCTCCGCCGTGATCGCCGCCGCCAACGGCTGATGCACGCAGTCGGTTGCACCCATCGTGACAACGCTTCCATCTCGCAGTGGGCACTGCATCGGCGTGCTGCCGCAGGTATTGGTATCGGCATGATTCCAGATGTTGAGGAGCGGGACTGTGAGTTGCCCACTGCTCACCAGCTTGTCGACCTCGTCATTCGGATCGGCAATTTGAGGGTCGACACGCTTTGTGATGATCGGCTCGGCATTCGGATCGAAGTTCCCGTTCATGCACGCGCCTTGTTGGTACGCAGCATTTCCTTCTTCGACGTTCACGACGCTCGCGTCACCGACAACACCGGCCGGAGGATTTCCCGAGAGCTGTTCGGCCCAGCCCACATAGTAGGCGCCCGCCGATCCGGCACTTCCGCCCGCCAAAAAGTACTTCGACGTCGGGTACGTGGCCTCGGTGAAGGCAACCGCCGCCTTGGTTGCCTGCAAACCGTTGGTCGTCTTGGCAGACCCGTCCGCGTTCTTGTTGGGATTGTTGGGGTCCGTCTGTCCGGTCCCGCTGTAAAGGTCGCGGTCACAGTACGAGACGGCCAACATGCGGAAACCAGCAGGGTCGGCCTCAAGGTTGGCCGAGAGTCCAGGGTTGGTCAGCGTGGCCTGGAGCGATGCGGCCGAGTTCTCCGACATCTGCGATGCATCCGGTCGGGGGGTTCCCGACGCGTCGAAGTAGCCGACGCCGCCTCCGTGCATCCAGACCCACAGCGGCGCAGAGGCGGTCGTGGAGGAGCCGACCCTCGTCCCCACCACGAACGTCTGGTCGCCACTGATGCTGCAGGGGTACGCCGTGTTCCGGTAGAAGTCGTACTTCCAGCCGTTCACCGTCGACGTGCTCACCAGCTGGATGTGCGAGGTGTCGCCGGGCAACGACAGACAGGCCGTGCAGCCGATGGCGACGACCGCCGATGCAACACACAGACCGATGAACCGGCGCATACACGTCCCCCAGGGCTCGCTTACCAACTGGGGCCTGAAAGTAACGTTTCATTAGTACGGCGTCAAGGCACCCCCGGCGGCGCTTCGCACCGGGATTCGCTGCCTTACTCGCGGGCAACCCGGCGATGGACCCGTCCTGGGGGACACGAGGTCCGGTACACCAGCGGGACGACAGCGGGACGGCATACCTGCCGAGCCTCATTCGTATTCCACGGCTACAACACCGGGCGGTTGTCCCTCAGGAACTCGGCGAAGAGCGGCACGGTGAAGTCCACCTGGCCCCGACGCGGGCTCCAGATCAGGCCCTTGTGGATGAGGGACTCCCGGTGCACGGACACCTTGCGTTGATCGTTCACCCCGAAAGCCCGGGCCACGGCGGCCACCGGGTACGGTCCGACGCCGAGTGACGCCATGGCAGACAGGTACCGCTGCTCGGTGTCCGTGGCCATTTCGAAGCGGGTCCCGAAGAAGTTGCGCGCCAAGCTGTCCTTCACGATGACACGAGCGGCATCGAGGTCGTGACTGGTGATCGGCGTCGTCTCGGCGTAGTTCCAGAGCTCGCGTCCGTACTCCTGAATGAAGTACGGGAACCCGGCCGCCTCGGACACGATCTGCCGAGCCGCCGCTTCGTCGAAGTGCACACCCGCCGCCACCGCTGGCCCGATCAACGCCGCCGCGCGCGGCCGGCTCCGACAGGCTGCTCAGCTCGGCGTAGCAGAACAGACGATCTGCATACGGCTTGGCTGCCAGCAGCCGGACCTTGAGATCCGGAAGACCCGCCCCGACCATCGCCACCGGCAATCCGGACCGGCTCACGGCCTGGAAGGCCATGCAGACGGCAGAGAGGGACTCCGCGTTGAGGTTCTGCATCTCGTCGATCAAGAAGAGCGCGCCCATGCGGTTGGCCTGCGCCACTTCGCCGATCTCCCGGAAGAGCCCGGCCAGGTCCTGCTCGGCGTCGCCCGAGTCGGCCACCCCAGTGGCCGCAGCGACGTCGACCTTGAGCTCGACCGCGCCCGGGACGGCCACACTGAAGGCCCTGACCACGGCGAGCGCCCGCTCAATTCGTTGCTTGGCCCGGTGCCGACGGCTCATGTTGATCAGGAGGCGAGCCGCCATGCGGGCAAAGGTGGCCCGGAAGTCGGGATTGGTGCCGACCTCCTGCACGTCGGTGGTGGCCCAGCCGGCCTCGGACGCCAACACGTCGAACTCCATGAGGAGGACCGTCTTGCCCACACCCCGGAGCCCCGTGTACACCAGACTCCGCTCGTAGCTCCCCGCATCGAGGCGCTCGACCAGCGACTGAAACGACTCGAGGTCGTCGTCCCTCCCAGCCAGCGTCCTCGGCTTTCGGCCTGCGCCAGGGGTGTAGGGGTTGTCCCGCTTGTTCATCACGTTCCCGGGTTCGAGGGCCTGAACTGTTTCTAAATATAGACTTAGAAGACCCGAGAGAAACCGCATTCCGGGCCTGAGCGCCGTACCACTGCCTCCAGGCCCATCCACCCCCTCTCGGTGGGCGGACCCCATCATGAGTTCGTTCTGGACCCGACCAGGCGTCAGCGAGACGGGAGCGAAGCGGATGGACACGACCACCACAGCCCTGATCAGTCGTCCGAAGAGCGGGGTCCGCCGGCACATCTTGCGCGCGGCAGCAGCCGGCGGGGCGGCCTGTGCCCTCCTGACCGGCGCCTTCGTGCTCGGCGCGCCGGCGGCGACCCCCGCCACCCCGCCCGGCGCAGCGCCTGCGACCTGGACGCAGCTGCATCCACCGCAGGGCCCGCCGGCCACCAACGGCAGCGCCGTCGCCTACGACCCCGCCAGTGGCCAGGTCCTGCTCTTCGGGGGTGTCTCCCCCACCACGCTGAACGGCACCTGGTCGTGGGATGGCTTTACTTGGACCCAGCTGCACCCTGCACACAGCCCACAACCTCGCTTTGGCGCCGCGCTCGCCTACGACCCGGCCACCCGCCAGCTCGTGCTCTTCGGCGGCGAGGACGACTCGACGTCTGCCATGTACGGCGACACGTGGGAATGGACGGGCACCGACTGGCAGCAACTCGCGCCCGCCACCAACCCTTCGGCACGCTCCTACGCTTCCTTGGCCTACGACGCCGGCACGCAACAACTCGTGCTCTTCGGCGGCCAGACCTCGACCGGCAGCACGCCGTACTTCGGCGACACCTGGATCTGGACGGGGACGACATGGTCGGAGCAGTCACCAGCGACCAGCCCTTCGGCCCGCACGCTGGCCGCGTTGACGTACGACCCCGCCACGAGCCAGATGGTCCTGTTCGGCGGACTCGGACCGACCGGTCCGGACGGCGACACCTGGACCTGGACGGGGACGACATGGGTGCAGCTGGCACCGACCACCAGCCCCGACCCGCGCTTTGGTGCGATGAGCGCCTACGACGACGGCACATCGCAATTGGTCCTCTTCAGCGGCCTGACGAACGGGGGCAACCCGTCAGACACCTGGACGTGGACGGGCTCCACGTGGAGTGAGCTGTCTCCAGCCGCCAGCCCACCTGGGACCTACGCACCCCAAATGACCTATGACCCCGCCACCGACTCCCTGGTCCTGGCCGACGGGAGCAGCGGCACCAACGCCGCCGAGACGTGGTCGTGGGGGACACTGGACGAGCCCGGCTACTGGGAGGTGGCCTCGGACGGTGGCATCTTCAACTTCGGCAGCGCCGGCTTCTTCGGATCGACCGGCGGCGTCGCGCTGAATCAACCGATGGTCGGCATGGCCGCCACGCCCGACCGGCAGGGCTATTGGCTGGTGGCTGCCGACGGCGGCATCTTCAATTACGGGGACGCCACCTTCGACGGCTCGGCCGGCGGCATCCATCTGAACAAGCCAGTCGTCGGTCTGGCGTCGACACCGGACGGCTTCGGGTACTGGGAGGTGGCCTCCGATGGCGGTGTCTTCAGCTATGGCGACGCGAAGTTCTACGGTTCGACCGGCAGCGTCCATTTGAATCAGCCGATCGTGGGCATGGCGTCGACACGGGATGGCAACGGGTACTGGCTCGTGGCGGCCGATGGCGGCATCTTCGACTACGGGGATGCGGTCTTCGTGGGATCGGCTGGCGACCTCCACCTCAACCAGCCGATCGTGGGCATGGCCCCGACCTACGACGGGCAGGGCTATTGGCTGGTGGCCACCGACGGCGGCATCTTCAGTTTCGGTGACGCCCGCTTCGAGGGTTCGATGGGCGGAAAGCACCTCAACCGGCCGATCGTGGGCATGGCAACCGCCTCCTTCGGCTTGGGCTACTGGCTCGTGGCCTCCGACGGCGGGGTCTTCAGTTTCAATGGGGCCCCCTACCTGGGCTCGATGGGCGGTAGAGCCCTGGCCAAGCCCGTGGTCGGGGTGGCGGCCGCCTGACGGCGCCACGCTCCAGCTTTCTCACCTTTCCCTTAGAGACGCGTAGAAAGCGCGGCGCGTGCGCGTGCCTGGGGCAGGACGGTGGCGGCACATCCCCTCGCTACCCTGACGTGGGTGGCACATCGGCGGAGGGGCACACGGGCCCGTGGCTGACCGTCTGCTCTCGCCCTCGAAGATCACGGCCTGGCTCGACTGCGGCCATTACCTGACCCTACGGGATCGGCTCGACGCGGGAACCTTGCACACAGAGCTCACCGGCTTCGGCAGCTTCGCCCGGCTGCTCGCCGACAAGGGATCCCAGCACGAGGCCGAGTGTCTGGCGCACTACCGCGCGATGGGGCGCAGCATTTACGAAGTACCCCGACGCGAGACCGGCGAACAGTTCGACGCGTGGGTGGCGCGGGTGGGCACCCCGTGGGACGACGGCCCCGACGTCATCTTCCAGATGCCGTTCGTCCACGACGGCATGCGTGGAATCACCGACTTCTTGGTGCGAGTCGCCGATCCCGCCCGCGGCGCATGTGCCTATGAGCCGGTCGACGCCAAGCTCGCCCGCACGGAGGCCAAGCCCGGTCATGTGCTCCAGCTCTGTTTCTACGCCGACGCGCTGCGCGCCGCGACAGGCGCCACACCCGGGCACCTGCATCTCTGGCTCGGATCGGGCGACGTCGACACACTGGTCACGAGGGAGTTCCACCCCTACTGGCGCAGGCTCCGTGGCCAGCTGCGCCAACTGTTGGAGAGCGACGCGCCCGAGCAAGACACCCGGCCGGTGCCGAACATGCACTGCGAGTTCTGCGAGTTCGCCGCCCTGTGCGAGACGCAATGGCGCGCCGAGGACTCCCTCTTCTATGTCGCCGGCATCCGGGGAACCGAGGTGGTCGACCTCGAGGAGGCCGACATCGTGACGCTGGCCGCGTTGGCGGCGGCACCGGTCGAAGCACGTACCATCCGCCCCGACCGATTGAGCCGGCTGGTCACCCAAGCCGAGCTGCAGGTCGAGGCGCGGACCAAGCACGACGAGCCGCCGCCGTTCCGCCTCGCGCCCGCCGGCGAAGACCCGCTGTGGGGCCACGGTCTCGAACTGCTGCCGGAACCTGATGACGGCGACGTCGTCTTGGATTTCGAGGGCGATCCCTTCTGGACGGTCGAGCGGGGCCTGTTCTTCCTCTTCGGGTTGGTCGCCCGCGGCGCCGACGGTGCGTGGACGTTCGAGGCACGCTGGGCGCACGACCGCGCTGGTGAGGGGCGGGCGGCGGGAGATCTCATCGCGTATGTGGAACGCCGTCGGACCGATCACCCGGGCATGCACGTGTATCACTACAACCACACGGAGCGTTCGGCCCTGCAGCGGCTGGCCGCCGAGCACGGGGTCGGTGAGGTGGCGCTCGCCGAGTTGGTGGACAGCGGAGTCTTCGTCGACCTGCTGGAGGTGGTGCGCAACGCCATGCAGGTCGGCACCGAGTCGTACAGCCTGAAGGACATTGAACGTCTCACCGCGTACACGCGCGGCCACGAGATCGATCAGGGCTCGGCCGCGGTGGTCGAGTACGAGCGCTACATGGCGAAGCCCGATGAAGCCATCCTCGGGCGCATCGCGGCCTACAACGAGGACGACGTCCGGGCCACCCTGACCTTCCGCGACTGGCTCGTAGGGCTCCGCTCGGCGAACCTGCCATGGCGCGCCGCTGTGCTCGATCCCGAGGACGAGCATCCCGAGCTCGATGCACGTGTCGCCGCGCTGCACGCCTTCGGACCGGACACGCCCGAACACCTCCTGGGAGACCTGTTGGGCTACTGGATGCGCGAGTTCCGCGCCTACAAGGCGCCCAAGCTGGCCAGCACTTGCCGCGACACGGCAGACATGCTCGACGACCCCGACGTGCTGGCGGGCCTCGAGTTCATCGGGATCGAGCCCCGCTACAGCGCCAAGGGCAAGGAGCGGAAGTGGCCGGGAGCGCGCTTTCGTTTTCCACCCCAGGAGATCTCCGACGCGCTGGCCGGTGACGGCGCGTCGGTGCTCTACGGCTCCCCTGAGGGCCCGACGGCGTACTCGAACATCTCCGACCTGGACGACGTGGCAGGCGAGCTGGTGCTGGAGTGGAACGACAAGGCCGCCGAGCACGGCATCCATCCGTCGGCCGTTGCCTTCCACGACTACGTGTCGCCGAACCCCAAGCCCGGCGCCCTGGACTCCCTCGCCGCCGCGGTGCTCGGAGACCCTGCTGCCCCACCCCCGAACGCGGCGTCGCTGAGCCTGCTCCGCCGGGATGATCCGGCGTTCACAGCGGGCGGCGGCCCTCCGGGCGGCTCATTCACCGACGACCTCGATGTCATGTGCGGATGGGTGGCCCACCTCGACGGGAGCTGCATCTCCATTCAGGGGCCTCCGGGGACGGGCAAGACGTACTGGGGCGCCCACCTCGTGCACGCCCTGATCAAGGCCGGCTGCCGGGTCGGCATCACGGCCATGAGCCACCATGCCATCGACAACCTGCTCGAAGGAATCCTCGCTGTGTTCGACGAGATGCACGACATCGAAGACCTGCGGGCGATTCGCAAGGTGACGAACCGGAATCACCCCAAGCTGCCGGGCGTCACCTACGTCACCGGTGGCAACGCCCCGCTCGCCAAGAGCGAATGGAACCTCGTCGCCGGCACCACGTGGGTCTTCGCCGGTGCGGACCTGCGCGCTGCCCCGGTGGACGTGCTCATCGTCGACGAGGCGGGGCAACTGGCCTTGGCCGATGCCCTGGCCGCCTCCACGTCCGCCACGAACGTGGTCCTCCTCGGCGATCCGCTCCAGCTGCCACAGGTCGCGCAGGCGGTACATCCGGGAGGAGGCGGGTCGAGCGTGCTGCAGCACGTGCTCGGCGAGGACGTCACGATGCCTCGGGAACGTGGCGTGTTCTTGACGGAGACCAGGCGGATGCATCCGGACGTGTGCCGCTTCATCTCCGAGGAGATCTACGAGGGTCGGCTCGGGAGCCACGCCGACTGCGCGCGCCAAGGAACCGCGTTCGGCACCGGTCTCCGCTGGCTGCCGGCCGACCACGACGAGTGCGCCACCGAGTCCGCCGAGGAAGCCGAGCTCGTGGCCGACGAGATCCGGCAAATGCTCGGGACACCGTGGGTCGACCGCCACGGGGTGGAGCAGCCCTTGACGGTGGACGACTTCATGGTGGTCGCCCCCTATAACGACCAGGTGGCCCTGCTCGGCGCGACGCTCGACGCCGACCCCCGGACCCTGGGGATTCCGGTCGGGACGGTCGACAAGTTCCAAGGACGCGAGGCCGCGGTCGTCTTCTTCACCATGACGACGTCGTCGTCGGCCTCCATGCCGCGCAGCGCCGAGTTCCTCTTTTCGCGCAATCGCCTGAACGTGGCGGTCAGCCGGGCCCGCTGCCTGGCCTACCTCGTCTGCACGGAGGAGCTGCTCAACAGCCGGGCCCGGACCATGGAGGAGATGCGGCTCATCTCCACGCTGTGCTCGTTCGTCGAATACGCCCAAACGGTGGTGCCGCCTGACGGCGTCACGTAAGCGTCAGTAGGCGGAGGCGTTCTCGAAGTAGCGCCGCGGCGTGTCGACGAGCATGGCGTCGATCTGCGCCTCGGTCACGCCCCGCTCGCGGATGTAGGGCAGGACGTCGTCATGGATATGGAGGTAGTTCCAGTCGGTCATCATGGCGAGCACGTTGGGGTCGATCCAGTCGATGTAGCAGGCGGCATCGTGCGCGAGCACCATGCGATCGGCGTAGCCGCGGCGGCACATCTCCACCAGGGTGTCGGCCCGAGCCTCGAAGGTCGTCGCCACGTTGATGCCGAAGCGGTCCATGCCAAGGATGAAGCCCCCGTCGGCCAGCGCGCTGAGATGGTCGATGTCGGTGCTGTCGCCGGAATGGCCGAGCACCACCCGGGTCGGGTCGACGCCCTCCTCGTCACACAGGAGCGCCTTGACCGCTAGTCCGCTCTGAGTATCTGGATGCGTGTGCACGGTGATCGGTGCGCCGGTGGTGCGGTGGGCCCGCGCCACAGCGCGCATGACGCGGGCGACGCCGTCGGTCATGCCCTGATGGTCGATGGCGCACTTGAGGAAGGCCGCCTTGACCGGCGTACCGGCGATGCCTTCGGTGATGTCGCTGACGAACATGTCCACCATCGGGTCGGGCACGCCCGGGGCGAGCGCCGGACCCCGGTAGTAGAAGAAGAACGGCACCTGGTCGTAGGTGTAGCACCCGGTGGCCGCGACGATGTGCAACTCGGGCACCTGCTCGGCGATGTGCTTGATGCGAGGGATGTAGCGCCCGAGGCCGATCACTGTGGGGTCGGCGATGCTGCGGATCCCCTGGGCCGCCAGAGCCTTGAGCTTGCCCACGGCATCGGCCACCCGGTCGTCCTCGCTACCCCACTCCGCCGGGTAGTTCTGCTGCACGTCGGGGTCGAGGACGAAGACGTGCTCGTGCATGTAGGTCCGCCCGAGATCTGCGGTATCGATCGCACCCCCGACGGTCTCGACGGTTGCCATGTCCCCCCACTCCTCTTTGTCTTGTGCTGTGTCCTTTCTACTTTGTCTCCGGCCGAGCGCTCTTGCTCCCGTGGTCCGCCCCTGAGGGAGCGCCCGGGCCTTGGCGCAACGTCAGGGCTCTGCAATGGTGATCGGATGCACAGCGTCGTCGCGTCGTCCCAGGGCTCCGGCTACGGCTTCTTGGTCGACGACCATTCCCGGCTGCGCCAGGCCGGGTTCGGGCCCGACATCGACGCCCACATGGAGCGACTGCCCGACGGCATCCCCGCTGCGCTGTATCCACTGGCCTATCCGGCCTACGACGAGGAGCCGACCCGGGCGCCCGCGCTGCGCGTCACCCACGGCGACGGCTCCACGACGACACGCCTGCGCGTCGACGACGTCCGCGTGGACGGCCTGCAGACCGACCTGCACCTCGTCGACCCCGACTGCCCGCTGGAGGTCACGTTGTCGTTCCACGCCGACGACCACGGCGTCCTGCGCCAGTGGGTGCGCATCACCAACCGCCAGACGAGGCCGGTGACGCTGCACGAGGTCGCCGCCGCCTCGCCGCTCCTGGCCACTCCCGCGCCGCATCTGACCCACTTCGGCGGGGGTGACTGGGCCGCAGAGTGGACGACCACGACCGAGGCGCTGACGCCGGGGACCAAGGTCGTCGAGTCGCGCGGAGGGGTGCAGCCCCACCTGCGATCCTGCCCGTTCTTCCTGCTGAGTCCCGAGGGATTGCCCCAGGAGTCGAGCGGACCCGTCCTCGCCGGTGCGCTGGCGTGGGGCGGCAACACCCGATTCGCCTTCGAGCGGACGACGACCGCCTCGGTGCGGGTCTGGTGCGGGCACAACCCGGCCGCATCGGAGTACGTGCTCGATCCCGGCGCCACGTTCGTCACCCCCGAGCAGGTCTGGCTGTGGTCGACCGAGGGAGTCGGCCCGCTGACACGCCGCTTCCACCGCTGGGTTCGGGCCCACGCCGTGCGCGACGGCGACGCACTGCGTCCGATCGTCGTCAACAATTGGGAGGCCACCTTCTTCTCGTTCGACACCGACCGGATTCTGGGCCTCATCGACCACGCGGCGCACCTCGACGCCGAGCTCTTCCTGCTCGACGACGGCTGGTTCGGCCAGAGCCATCCCCGCGACGACGACACGACGGGGCTGGGCGACTGGGCGGTCGACCAGGCCAAGCTGCCGGGCGGCCTCGGCCCCCTGATGCAGCGGGCCGAGGAGCGGGGCCTCCGATTCGGGCTGTGGGTCGAGCCCGAGATGGTGAACCCGGACTCCACGCTCTACGGCGAGCACCCCGACTGGGTGGTGGGCCAACCGACGCGGCGCCCGCGCCGATGGCGGAACCAGCTCGTCCTCGACGTCCTGCGGCCCGATGTCGCCGACTTCGTGTGCGGCGTGGTGGACCGCATCCTGACGGAGAACCCGGGCATCAGCTACCTGAAGTGGGACGCCAACCGGCCCTTGACAGACCCCGGGTCTCCCATGCTGCGCGGCGACCGACAGGCCAACTACTGGGTCGATCACGCCCGGGCCACCTGGCACCTGATGGAGACCGTGGCCGAGCGGCACCCCGAGCAGACGCTCATGCTCTGCGCCTCGGGCGGCGGAAGGGTCGACCTCGGATCGCTGCGCTATTTCCACGAGGTCTGGCTCTCGGACAACACCGATCCGCTCGACCGGGTACGGATGCAATGGGCTGCCTCGCACTTCCTACCGGCCAACGTGGTCGGCGCCCACGTGACCCGGGAAGGCGACCGGCCGCTGGCCTTCGGCTGCGCCGTCGCCATGAGCGCACGGTTCGGCTTCGACATCGACTTGAGCGCCATGACCGACAGCGAGCTGGCCGTCTGCCGTCGGGCCGTGGCGCTCTACCGGGACATCCGGCCGCTCGTCCAACGAGGGGACCTGTGGCGGCTGGTGCCGCCGGGCGAACGCGCCGCCCTGGCCTATGCCGCCGCGGACGCCCGGCGCGCCGTCGTCTTCGGGTTCCAGTTCACCGCGGCAACAGAGCACGCCGAACCGCTCCGGCCGGGTGGACTCGACCCCGACCGGGTCTACGAGGTGACCACCGTCGACCTGGCGGCGGACGGCGATCAGGGTGGGGGCCAGGTTGACCGGCGACGGGGGACGGCACTGCTCGACGACGGTCTCGAGTGGCCGCTGCACGAGCCCTGCACGGCCCGCATCTGGGTGCTCCAATCGGCGGCGGGCGGCGCAGCGCGACAGGCGTAGCGTCCAGCTTTGGCGGGCGTCGCGTGGAATTCATCTGGGGTTGCAGGACAGATCTCGGCTATCGTGCCCAGGTCAGCGGCATCTGCAGGGACGGCCGCACGGCGCACTGGAGGACGGCATGGCGAAAGATGCCGACAGCGGGGACCTCAGCGACGGCGACGTGACGTGTGCCGCCGTACCGGTGGACGTCGAGGGCAAGCAGGCGGTCTGGATCTTCACCGAGTTCGAGACCAAGGAGTCGCTGAAGACGCTGCGCGACTGGCTGATCCCGGATCATTGGCCCACGTGGGGCGGCGAGATGTTCAAGGAGATGCGGCCGCTCGGTTCCCTCGACCTGCGTTCGAGCGGGGCCGGCGGGAAGCAAACGCACTCCCGCTATCTCGAGGTGGTCGAGATCGGAGGCCATCGCCTGGAGACGGAACTGCGCTGCGAGTTCAAGTCGGCCGAGAAGTGGGCCGCCACGAGCTTCGACCTCGAACGCAGCATCGGCGACATGCTGCAAGTCGACCGCGGCTACCTCATGGTGGTCTCGGCCGGCGGCCGGCGCCACGTCAAGGCGCTGAAGGTCGTCGGATTCACGAACACGCTGCTCAACACCGTCGCAACGCAGATGTGTCCCGAGTGGAGCGTGTGGGTGCAGCGGGCGACCGAGGTCAGCGCCGTCCAGGCCGCGGGGGGCACCGTCAGTGCGACGCCGGGCTCGGTCGGCGACTCCGACCCGCGGGTGTCGTGGTCGACCGAAGGTGCGGCGGCGTTCACCGGCGGCATGGCCGATCAGCTCGTCAGCTCCGTCACCGACATGATGGAGTTCTACGGCCCGTTCGTGACCGATGTCAGCGAGCGGGTCTGGTCGGGCCACTACGGACAGGTAGACCTGGCGAACGACTCCAGTCGGCTCTTCCAGCGCCTGGCCCGCGACTGGTCGCGCTGCTGGCAGGCCGGCATGGAGGGGATCTCGAATTGGGCGGAGGTCACCGTGCGGCCAACCGCCGGCGCGGACCCCGGACGGACCTCCCGGACCCTCGAACACACGACGCTCATGGTGAAGGCCCGCTCGGAGGGCGCACGCGTGAGCGTCACGGACCTCACCCGGGTGGGCGGGAGCAGGCCCGCGACCATCAAGGCGTCCGACATCACCGTCACGCCGCCGGTGATCGACCAGGCGGGCCGTGCCTACGTCACCATGCAGGCCGACACCACCACTGTGCCCGCCGGCCTGTACGAGGGATCACTGGTGGCCGGGGCGGGCGGCAAGGAGGCTCCGGCCCTCTTCTACGTGAGCCACGCCCAGCCCGCGGGAGACTGAGGGGTCGCCGCGGTGGGCGCAGACGACGAGCGGATGGCATCGGCCGAAGAGCGCCTGGCGCTGCTCATCAACCGGCTCTTGGCGTCCATGGACGCCGCCGCCTCCATCGGGGCCTGGGACCGTGTGGTCGAGCAGGCCGACGACGTGCTGGCGGTCGACCCGTCCAACCAGCGGGCCGCCTCCATGCTCGAGCGGGCCACGCTCGAGCGGTCTCTGCCCGGCGGACAGCGTGCCTTCGTGAGTCTGGTGTTCGCCGACATTGTGCAGTCGACCGACATGGCCGAGGTGTCCGAGCCCGAGGTGATTCAAGACGTCTTCGTCCTCTACCGCCGGGTCGCGGCGGAGACCATCGAGGAGCTGGGCGGGCGCGTGCTGCAGTTCCAGGGCGACGGCGTGGTGGCCTGTTTCGGCTATCCGGTTGCCCACGAGGACGACGCCCGCCGGGCGGTCCTGGCCGGGCTCCGCCTGGTCGAGCGCATGGAGCACGCGGGCATCGAATTCGACGCGCCTCTACGACATTGCGCCGGCCATCCGCGTCGGCGTCCACTCGGGCACCGTGGTGATCGCCGGGCTCGCCTCGGGAGTCATCGACGGTTCGGCCCTGGCGGGGTCGGTCCCCAACGTGGCGGCGCGCCTGCAGGGTGAGGCAGAGCCAGGGACGGTGTACGTCAGCCAGACCACGCAACAGGTCGTCCAGCCCCACTTCGAGCTGCAGCCGGTCGGGGCGCGCGCGCTCAAGGGCATCACCCGCCCCATGGAGCTCTACCGGGTGGTGCGCTCGAACCTGGCCGCCCCACCGTCGGGACGGGGGATGCCCGAGTCGGTGGCTCTCGTCGGCCGGGAGAACCAGAGCCGGCTGCTGCGCTTCACCTGGAAGCGACTCACGCACGACGCCGGCAACCCCGCGGCGCGGCCCGAAGAGACGGTGGTCGTCGTGCGAGGCGTCGCGGGCATCGGGAAGTCGGCGCTGGCGGCCGAGCTGGCGGCGCACGTCCATCTCGAGGGGGGCCTCGTTCTCGAACTGAACTGCTCGCCGTATCACGGCAACGTGGCCCTGTGGCCGATCGGGCGCATGCTCGAACAGCTGCTCGCCTTCTACCCGGACCAGCCGGCGGAGGACCGGCTCACGGAGCTGGAGCGCCAATTGGCGAATGCCGGCCTGCCGAGTGACGCAGTGCCACTGATGGCGCCGCTGCTCGGTCTGGCCGCCGACGAACGCTGGGTGCGCCCGCAGGTGGACGCTCTGGCGCTGCGACAGCAGACGCTGCAGGTGCTCGTCACCTGGTTGGCCCACACGGCAGCGACCACACCGAGCCTGGTCCTGGCCGAGGACCTTCATTGGGCCGACCCGACGACGGTCGAGCTCCTGGGACTGCTGGCAAACGAAGGTGTGCCGGGGACGATGATCCTGATCACCAGCCGGCATCCGGTGACCGCCCCGTGGGCATCGTCCGTGGTCGACGTCGCGCTCGAGCCCCTGGGTGAGAAAGAAGCAGCGGGGTTGGTCGCCGCGCTGACCGACGGCGAGGTCGATGCCGTGCAGTGCCGGCAGATCGTGGAGCAGGGCGCGGGGCTGCCGTTGTTCTTGCAGGAGCTGACGCGCAGCGCCGTGAGCGCGAGCCCCGGCGAAGTGCTGCCGCCGCGCATCCACGAGATCCTCACCGCACGCCTGCGGGCGCCCGGCGTCGATCTGCGCGTGGCGCAGCTGGCGGCGACGCTCGGCGCCGAATTCGACGAGGAGCCACTGCGCCAGCTGGCCGGGCGCGACGTCGACGCGGCGCTGTTCCGTCTGGAGGACGCCGCGCTCATCGAACGCGTCGCCGAGGTACGCCTCGGTCGCTACCGCTTCCGCCACGGTCTCATGCGCGACACCGCCTACGAAACGCAGGTGCTGGCGGTCCGCCAGCAGAGCCACCGCAGCGTGGCGGAATTGCTCGCCACCACCGCCACCACGCCCGGCGATCTGGCCGTGGTGGCCCAGCACTGGGACCTGGCCGAAGATGTGGCCCAGTCGGTACCCGCCTACATCGTGGCCGCGCAGGCGGCGCAGTCGACGGCCAGCCACACCGAGGCGCGCCAGCTGCTCGACCGGGCCCAGGAGCTGACGGCGACGATGGCCGACGGCGATGAGCAGGCACTGACCGAACTGATGATCCGCACGCAGCGCACCGTCAGCACCAGCTCGCTCTACGGCTACGGCTACCCCGACGTGTACGACGACTTCACCGTCGCCGAGGAGATCTGCCGCCGGCTCAACAACCGACCCGAGATCATGCCGGCGCAGGTCGGCATCTGGAGCTACCTGCTCGTGCGCGGCTCGGTGGACGCCGCGGCGGTCGTGCTCGAACCGCTGACCGACGTGCTCGACGACCCCGCCGCCGCCTGGTTCGCGCCCGAGATCAAGTCATGCATGGGGTACGGCGCCTTCTACCAGGGGCGCCTGGACGACGCCCATCGCGTCCTCGTCGAGGCATGGGAGGGTTACCGCGCCCGGTCCGACGACGCGGCGTCCTCCCCGTTCTGGCCCCTCCCGCACGATCCGGTGCCCATCACCGCGGTCGCGCTGGCGTGCGTGTGCGCGCTGCAAGGAGCCACCGAGGAGAGCGCGCTGTGGGAGCGGCGGGCCGTGACCACGGCCGAAGAGCTCGACTTCCCCTCCGGGCCCTTCAGTGCGGCGTTCGTGTCGGTCTACCTCGCCTGGATCCGCATGATCACGGGGAGGACCGACGAGGCGCGCCAGTTCGGACAGCGCACCATCGAGATCGCCGAGCGCTGCCGCTTCGACTACTTCCAGATGCTCGGCACGCAGTATCTCCTGCTGCCCGAGCCCGACCGACCCTGCGACGCCGATGCGCTCGAACAGTACGGGCTCGGTCTCGACCTCATCGGCCATTCCGCCTTCCGCCCCACGCACCTCGGACTCGTGGCCGCCAATCACCACTATCTCGGCCACGCCGAACAGGCACTCGGTGCGCTGGAGGAGGCGCTGGCGCGGTCGGCATCCTCCGGGGAACTGGTGCACCAACCGGACCTGTTGCGCCTGCGGGCCGAGATCCTCCGCGTGTCCCAGCCCAAGCGGACCGACGAGGCGGCCAAGGACCTCGAATCGGCCATTGAGATCGGCTTGGCCCAGGGATCCCTCGTCCTGGCACTGCGGGCGGCCAACGACCTGGCCCAATTGCCCGCGTGACCGGCCACCCGATTGGAGTGACCGCATGCGCGCCGTGCTGGCGCGCTTCCCGCCGAATTCGTCCAGCCCAGAATACGGGGAGGCGCTCGTCCTCCTGGAGCTCTGAGATGCCGAGCCGGCAGGGGTCGGTGGCCATTCTCGGCGGCGGCATGGGCGCGCTCACCACGGCCTTCGAGCTGAGCGAGGGGAACTGGCGGGACCGCTTCGAGCGCATCACCGTCTACCAGCGCGGCTGGCGGCTGGGCGGCAAGGGCGCCAGTAGCCGGGGGGCGCATGGTCGCATTGAGGAGCACGGGCTCCACGTCCTCCTCGGCTACTACGACCGGACGTTCGACCTCATGCGTCGCTGCTACGACGCGCTCGACCGCGCCCGGACGGACCCGATCGCCCCCATCCGCGCCTGGGACGACGCGGTGGCGCCGTCGAACCTGGTTGGTGTCGTGGATGCGTACGACGGGACCTGGGAGCCGTGGGTGGCATCGTTCAGCCCGGTCGCCGGTCGCCCGGGTGCCGGCGGGGCCGACCGACAGCTGATCTCGGCGCGTCCGTCGCCTCTCGCCACAGCCGACCTCGTCGTGCGGTCCTTGCGCTTGCTGATCGACTTCTTCGCGTCGCTCCCCGTACCCGGTCCCAGTGGCGGCGGCACCGTCGCGTTCAGCACCTCGCCCGTGGCGCCCGACGCGCGTGAGGGCGCCGATCCGACGGCGTCGCTCGCCGCCGTGGTGCAAGGCGCCGCGCTGATCGGCCTCATCCTCCCGCTGAATTGGGTTCAGCGGGTGGTCGACCTGGCCGGCACGTGGACGGGATCTCGCGACCTGGCCGGCGCCTTGCCGTCTCTCGTGGCACCCGTCCGGCGAGGGCTCCGCTCGGCTCTGCGCGCGCAGCCCGCCGCGCGGCGCAGCTATGAACTGGTGGAGCTGGTGACAGCGAACCTGGTGGGCATCGCGGCCGATGGCCTCCTCACCGACCCTGATGGCTACGGCTCCATCAACCACCTCGACTATCGCGAGTGGCTCCTCGGGCACGGCATCGACCCTGACACCCTGGCCTCGCCGATCCTGCGGGGCATGTACGACCTCGTCTTCGGCTACGAAGACGGCGATCCGGCCCGCCCCCGCTTCAGCGCGGGACTCGGACTGGAACTGGCGACCAACATGCTCCTCGGGTACTCGGGCGCACTGTTCTGGAAGATGCAGGCGGGCATGGGCGAGGTGATCTTCGCCCCGCTCTACGAGGTGTTGCGTGACCGCGGCGTGGAGTTCCGTTTCTTCCATCGCGTCGATGCGCTCCACCTCTCCGACGACGGGCGGTCGATCGCGTCCATCGACCTCGGCGTCCAGGCCGACGTGGCTGACGGTCCCGAGGCCTACCAACCCCTTGTGCGGGTGAAAGGACTCCCGTGCTGGCCCGATGCCCCCCTGTCCGCCCAGCTGCGGTCGGCTGATCCTCTCCGGGGCGTCGACCTCGAGTCGTTCTGGTCGCCGCGGCGCGACGTCGGCCGCCGCACCCTGAAGGCCGGGGAGGACTTCGACACCGTCGTGTTCGGCATAGCACTGGGGATGGTGCCGCACGTCTGTGGCGAGCTGCTTGCGACATCGGCGGCCTGGCGCTCGATGGTCGACAACGTGGGCACGGTCGCCACGCAGGCGTTCCAGCTCTGGTTGTCCGAGGACGACGCGACACTCGGGTGGTCGGGGCCGGCCGGCGTCACGGTCAGCGGGTTCGTCAAACCCTTCGACACCTGGGCCTCCATGCCACATCTCGTGCCCGCCGAAGACTGGACCGACGCAGCAGCACCGCGGACGATCGCCTACTTCTGCAGCGTCCTGGGCACGCCGGGCCCGACAGGCGCCGCGCCGGATGTCGGCGAAGCGCGACGCGACGTGCTCGAACGCGCGCGGACCTTCCTCGACGAGAACGTGGCGACGCTGTGGCCGGACGCCGTGGAGGAAGGTGCCTTTCTCTGGCGTCTGCTCTGCGACGGGACATCGGCGACGACCGCGACGACCGTCGGACCGGAACGACTGGAGACGCAGTACTGGCGGGCCAACATCGACCCCTCCGACCGTTACGTGCAGTCGCTGCCCGGCTCCGATCAATATCGCCTGCAGCCGGGGAGGAGCGGGTTCGACAATCTGGTCCTCGCAGGCGATTGGACCGACAACGGTCTCAACGCCGGATGCGTGGAGGCTGCCACCCGATCGGGCCAGTTGGCGGCCGAGGCGGTGCGAGTGCTGGTGGGAACACAGCGAATGGGCGAGGCATGAGCGAGACCAACGACGACGCATTCGCCACCGACGCCGCTGAGGCGGCACGCCTTGTGCGCGAGGTGCAGGACCTCGGCTTCGACGCGGCGCGGACCATCGTCGACCGCTTCGCCGCACTGTTTGCCCAGTTCGCGGCCGGTTCGGGCCCGTCCGCCGCACGTCCGACGGAGACCGGGCCAGCGGGGACCGGGCCGGCGGGGACGGGGGCGAGCGATGGACGTGACCCTTCGTGGTCGTTCGGACTCTGGGGATCCGACCGGTCGAGGCAGACGATGCAGGCGGACATGCAACGGGCGGCCGGCTCGTACCTGGCGATCCTGGCCCAAATGAACGAAGCCGGCTTGCGGCTCCTTGACGCCACCCGCTGGTGGCAACCGCCTCCTCCGCCTCCGTCGTCCGGTTCGACCGGGTCATCTGGGCCGCCCACGTCGGGTGAGCCAACGGTGCTGCGCCTCCCCGATGTCGCAGCGGGCGGACGCGTGAGCGCCCATCTCTGGCTGCACAACACGACGTCCTCGTCGGCGTCGGGTATCCGACCCTGGTGTCCGGGGCTCACGAGCCACAGCGGGGTGGCGCTGCCGTCCAGCGCAATCACGTGCACGCCGGCGCGCATCGAACTCCTCGACCCCGGCGCCAGCGTGGACATCCTCGTCACCGCGGCCATCGGGGAGGGGGCTCCTGCGGGGACGTACCACGGGCTCGTCCTGGCCGACGGTCTGCCCGAGGTCGTCTTCCCCCTGCGCATCCGCGTGCACACCGCCACGAGTAGTTCATGACGACGACGTCGGAACCCACGAGCGGCCTGGCACGCTACGGCACGCTCGTGGCGGAGGATCTGCAGCGGCGCTTCGATGACGCCGGCACCGAGCCGTATCTGGCCGCGCCCATGCGCGACTATCCCGACCGCGGCGGGAAGGTCCTGCGCCCCAGCCTGTGCCTGGCCAGCTGTGAGGCATTCGGGGGTCGACTCGACGACGCTCTCCCGTCGGCCGTGGCGATCGAGCTCCTCCACAACGCCTTCTTGGTCCATGACGACATTGAGGATGCCAGCCTGCTGCGCCGGGGCGAGCCGACCCTTCACCGGCGCTTCGGAACTCCGTTGGCGCTCAATGCGGGCGACGGCCTCGCCCTGCAGGCGATGGCCACGCTGCGCGAGAACATCGACCTTCTGGGACCGCGACTGGCGGATCGCATCATGGTGGAGTTCGACTTCATGAGCCAGCAGACGGTTGCGGGACAGGCCCTGGAGCTCGGGTGGTGCCGGGACAACCGGGTCGACCTCACGCCCGACGACTATCTCGACCTGATCATGAAGAAGACGTGCTGGTACACGACGGTGCTCCCGCTCCGTGTCGGTGCCCTCGTCGGCTCGCACGGCAGCGCGCCGCTCCACCCGATGATTGAGTTCGGCTTCCATCTCGGGGCGGCGTTCCAGATCCGCGACGACATGTTGAACCTTGTCGGCGACCCCGACATCTACGGGAAGGAGGCGCTCGGTGACCTCCTGGAGGGGAAGCGCACCCTGATGCTCATCCACCTCCTGGCCAGTGCGGATCCGGCCGACCGCGTCTGGCTGGTCGCCTACCTGGGTCGGCCACTGTCCGAACGATCGCACGACGACGTCGCGCACGTGCGCGATCTCATGCAGGCCTACGGGAGCATCGCATTCGCCAGCGAGTTCGCCACGGGCGTGGCGCGCTCCGCCCTGTCTTCCATGGATGCTGCCTTCGCCGGCCTCGACGACACGCCGGCACTCCGCTTCATCGCCCAGTTGGTGCCATACATGATTGCGCGCGCATTCTGAACAATCGGGTCCTGCGGCGGCATGGCACGTGCGGCGTCTCCTGGGACAAGATGCAGTTCGATGAGACCGCCGAGCGGGACGACGAGGGGCACCGGCGCGGCAGCCGTCGAAGACGGACCCCCGCGCTTTTCCGGTCGGGTGGCCATCGTGACCGGTTCGACCGCAGATCCGAGTATCGGGCGCTCCTGCGCACTTCGTCTCGCCCGTGAAGGCGCATCGGTGGTCATCAACGGCCGCGACGCGAGCCGGGTTGCTGGTACCGAGGCGGCCTTGCGTGCCGAAGGCCTCGCGGTGGTCGGTGTCGTGGGCTCCATGGACAACGAGGCGGCGGTGGCGACCATCACCGACCGGGCCATCGACGCGTTCGGGCACATCGATCTCCTCGTGGCCACAGTCGGGGGCGCCCCCTACCCGCTCCCCTTCGACAGCATCAGCGAGGCTCAGCTGCTCGAGACGGTCCGACTCAATACGTGGCCGACCGTCGCACTCATCCGCGCCACGCTGAGCCGCGGTTTGGGCGACACCATGGAGGGAGCCGTGGTCAGCATCTCCAGCGGCTCGCCCAAGAAGACCACGTCGTCCATGGTGTCCTACGCCGCCGCCAAGGCCGCGCTGAACGCCATGACCCGCACCATGGCCGCCGACCTGGCCGGCAGGGGCGTCCGCGTCAACGCCGTGAGTCCCGGACTGGTGCGGACCACGGCGACCCGGCCGATGTGGAAGGCCGACGGCGGCATGGCAGCGGGCGCGAACCTTCCGCTCGGCCGGCTGACCGAGGCCGATGACATCGCTGGCGCAGTCTGCTTCCTCTTGTCGGGCGACGCCCGACAGATCACCGGGATCACGCTGGACGTCGATGGCGGGAACCACCTCTCGAGCGGCTGGACACCGATCACGTCGTAGCCTCTGCCCGAAACCCCGGTCAGGCCAGCAGGCGCCTCAGTCCTGGTACAACCGAGGTCCCGATCTGAGTGATCTGTTCTCGCACCTCCGCGGGCGCCATGCCCGGCAGCTGCACGCGGAGGTTCAACGAGTCAGCCCCGACGGCGCGCACGGTGCCGGCCAGCTGCTCGGCCAGCGCTGCCGGATCGTCCGAAGCAATCGTCTGATCCGCGCCGAAGGCGCCGGTATCGACGGCGTAGCTTTCGTAGACCGCCCGCTGCTTCTCCACCAGTCGGGACTTCACGTGGCCGAGCCAGACTCGGCGGATGAGGACCCTCGCGCCCGTGCCACCGGCCTCCCCATAGGCGTCGGTCAGGCGAACCAGCCGGTCCGGTGCTGACATCCCTTCCATGAGGATGCCCGCGCCGCATCGGGCGGCCCGACGTGCTGCGGTCACCGACACGGCTGCGCTGAGCACGGGGACAGGCGACGCGCGGCAGGCGATCAGCGCGGGGTCGCCGTCGAGCGCGCCCAGCTCCTCGCCCCGCAACATGGCGACGAGCCGAGGGAGTTCGGCCTTGAACCGGTCCACGGAACGGGCCCGATCCACGTCGGCCGCCTCGAAGTCCAGGGGCAGGGCACCGGCGGCCACGCCCAGGCCGACGCGACCCCGGTGGCGGGCCTGCAACCAGGCGACTTCCTCGGCCACCAGGGCGGTCGGGCGAAGGGGCAGGAGCAGAGGGCATGCGGCGGCCCACCCCTGTGCGTGCTCCTCAAGGACGAACGACGCCATCTGCAGCGGCTGTGCCATGTAGCCAGCGAATCCACCGTGGTGTTCGCTGGTCATGACCCCGTCGAATCCGCCATTCAAAGCGAGGCCCGCCTGACGGGTGAGCTCGCGGACGATGGCATCGGACACCAACTCGTTGTGCGGGTAGAGCCGCAGCGACACCGAACCCGGCGCGAAAGGAGCCGAGGGTGTCGCCACACGAGGACCCTACGTCACACGTGCCCCAAGGCGACGAGCTGACGGCGACCGCGTCAATCGCTCGGCGTCGCCCGAACCGGACTCACCACGTTCTCGAGCTCGAGCACCACATCGATCGGCTGGTGCTCCCGCGCAAACGTCGCAGCCAGAAGTTGTGCGTTGGCGCGGTATTCGCCCTTGCCCAGCACCTCGCGGATGCCGTCGCGGAGGTCGGCCGTCGAAGCGCTCGGGAGGAGCACGATGCCGGCTCTGAGCCGGGCCACACACTCAGCAGTGGCGTCCTGGTCACGGCCCATCGGCACGCACACCATCGGCACACCGGCGGCCAGCGCCTTGGCGGTCGTGCCGTGGCCGCAGTGGGTGATCATCAACGATGCCTCTTTGAGCAACTCACAGTGGGGAACCGAACGCGCCACGACGACGTTCGCCGGTGCCACCAGCTCGTCGGGCTTGAGCACGCGACCGAGAGCGACCACCGCTCGCACCTTCATGGTGGACAGCGCATCGATCACCCTCTGCAGCAACGGACCCTGGTTCTGGAAGATGGAGCTGAAGCCCACGAGAACCAGGGGGTCCGTGTTGGAGGCGGGCCAGGGGGAGGACCATGGTTCCGTCCAGACCGGATCGTCGAGGATCGGACCGACGTAGCGGACGTTGTCCGGGACAAAGGGCGACGCGACGTCGAGCGTCTCGCTGCTCAGGACCAGGATCCGATCCGCTGCGAGCAGCTGGTCGTAGAAGGTGGCGAGTGGCGCCAAGCCGCGCTCGGTTCGGGCGGCGTTGAGCGCGGGCAGGCCCTGCTTGACCACACGATTGACGATCCTCAATGACAGTGGATCCCCCGTCCCCGGGGTCGGGGCCATCCAGAGGTTCGGGACGAGGGCGGCGACCGGGAGGCCGACCTGTTCCGCCGCGATGAAGGCCCCGAAGAGCTGCGAGTCCGGCACGACTGCATCGGGATGGAACGTGGTGATGGCGTCGGCCGTGTCCGCCGCAAACGTCGTCGCTGGACCCGACTGCAAAAGGTCGCGGATCTTGCGCACGACGTCGAGCGGCTCTTCGGTCTCCCAGTCGTTCCTGGCGTCGTCGCAGGCGTCGATCTCCGTGTGCGCCGTCCCCCGCGTCCACGGCGAGAAGCTGCATCCGGCCGCCGTCGCCGCGCCGGCCAAGGTGGGGTCACCGAGCACATGGACCAGATGACCCCGTTCGACGAGGCGCCTTCCCACTCCCAGCTGGGGCGGCGCGTTGCCGCCGCCGTCCCACATCGCCATGAGAAACCGACGCGTCCGTGTGCTCATGAGGTGCCTCTGTCAAGGGGTGGGCGCACCCGCTGCTCCGAACGAAGCGTCGGCGGCGGATCCGCCCGATCAGGTGTACGGAACGCCACGAGATCGGGATGATCCCTTCCTGACAGCACCCTGAGATATCGGCCGCCTTCCGGTGCCCCTTGAGGTGGCGGCCGTCCATGCAGCTCAGCCAGAGGCCCCGTCCGGATGGTTCAGCGGATCGTCCCCGCCCCGGGGATGAGAGGCAGGTCGAGCGCGGTGGCCCACCCGGGCGCCAGGTCGTTGACCGCCGGCACGGCGTTGAGGGCGCGCAGCCCCGTGGCCAGGCAGCCCGCGGCGGCGGCGTCGCGGCCGCTCCCGTCGGTGAAGCGGAAGGCGGTTTCTTGGGTGATCGACGGGGTGCCCTCGATCTCCACCCGGTAGACGTCGTCCTGCGTGCCGCGGGGCCAGTCCGGCGCCGCGTCGGTGCCCACCCGGTTGATGTGCTCCAGGCAGATGCGCGGCTCGCCCCTGTACATCCCGTTGACGGTGAAGTGGATGGCGGCGACCTCCCCCGGGTTGATCACACCTTTGGCGGTGGTGATGGGCACGTCGGTGACCCACTTGTCCCACGTGCTCGTGATTGCGTCGAGCTCGATACCGACGGCGTGCGCCATCATCGGCACCGTGCCACCCCACGACATGACGAGGATGTCGGTGTGCTCGAGCAACGGGGTGAACTCCGGCGAGCGGCCGATGCCCATTTCGTCTTCGTAGTCACCGGTGTAGTTGAGGTAGTCCAGGATCTCGAGCGCCTTGACGCACTTCACCTCCGCACACAGGCCCATGAGCGTCATGGGGAACAGGTCGTTGGCGAAACCCGGGTCGATACCGGTCGTGAAGCACGTGGCGCCGCCTTCGGCGCACGCCTCGGTGATGGGGTCGATCCACGACGGCGGGTTCTGCTTCATGTGCGGCCACACCCAGGGCGTCATCGCCGTCGAGCAGACGTCGATCCCCGCCCGCAGGAAGGCACCCATGTCCCTGATGTTGGCGTCGGCCTGGCCCGCGGTCGGCCCGTAGTGCACCAGAGCGTCGGGGCGGAGGGCGACCAGCGCAGAAAGATCGTCGGTGGCGGTGAGCCCCGTCGGTGCGATACCGCAGATGTCGCCGACGTCACGGCCCACCTTGTCCTTGTCACTCACCCCGACCCCGACCAGCTCGAAGTTCGGGTGCCGCAGCACCTCGGGAATCACCATCTTCCCCACGAAACCCGTGCCCCAGACCACGACCTTCTTCTTCTCTGCCATGGGGGCATCATCGCACCCGCTGTATCAGCGGCACCCGAGATCGCATGCCTGGGGGTTCCCGCATTAGGACCCCGCCGGAATCGGGATTAGGGTGCTCTCTGTGCCTGGCCATGCTGAACAGGCATTTCACACCCCGGGCCGCTCCGATGGTCACGGGTTCACTGAGCGAGCCCCGGCCGATCACCCGGCTCGATGGGGAGCACAACGGTGACGACACCAAGTACCTACGAGGTTGCCAGCCATTCCGCCGTCGACGTCGGAGATGCGCGGGCCGCCTGGGTGGCCATCGCCAGGCCGACGCTGGAACGAACGGCCCGCACCTATCACGCCACCATCACCTACGCCGAGCTGGCCGAAGAAGTGCAGGCGGGTTCGGGCATCCGGACCCGGCGCCTGCTCCAGAACTGGATCAAGGACGTGCTGGCGTCGGTGGCCACGACGTGCCATCAGAACGGTGAGCCGTTGCTCTCCGCGCTGTGCGTGCGCGCCGACGGATCAGTGGGGCCCGGCTACGCCAAGGCGGTGGTCGACATCTTCGGCGGCGACGCGCCGGCCGACCCCGACATGCACGCCGCCGAGGAGCGGCTGGCGTGTTACCGCCATTTCGGGGCGGAGCTCCCACCCGATGGCGGGACGGCTGCCCTCACGCCGCAGCTGGCGGCGGCCCGCAAACGGGTCGTGGTGAAGAAGCGGCCCTCTCCCTCTGAGACCTCGCGGCCGACCTGTCCGACCTGCCATCTCATGCTGCCTATCTCGGGCCAGTGCGACAACTGCTCGTAGTCGGTTGACGAGCGACTGGGGGTACCGTCGGACAGACGTCGATCTCAGTACGGCACCCACTTCGTGGCCGAGGAGCCGAGCCAGTCGAGCACTTGGCGGCGCGTCGTCGGCCCGTGGGGGCGCCACGCTGACGGCAGGGCGCCCTCGTCGCGCAATGCGGTCGCCTCCGAGATGTTGGCCGCCAAGGGATCGTGCGTCAGCCCGCAGCGCCTGGCGGTCGTGTCGACCCCGAAGAGCTCGGCTGCGTTCAGCCCGAACAGGCTTGCCTTCACTTCCTCCGTCAATGGTGGGTACGAGTACGTCTCTTGGAACTGCGGCGTGATCTCGAACGTGCGCATGGCCATGATCTGGGTTTGCGGGCTTCCGTACCAGATGGCGTCGGTCCCCCACATCACCCTGTGCTCGCCCACCCGGCTCAGCAGCTTGCCCATGGCGTGCGCCGCCTGGTCGGGCGTCGTCAACAGCTGACGCCAGAGGGTGGCGATGTCGACCCAGACATTGTCGTTGGGCGGCACACCGTGGTGGTCGAGCGAGGCCAGGAGCGTGTCGATGCCGATGGTGGCGTTGGGGTCGTACGGGCCCTCCACGTGGGAGGGGTCCCAGGCGGCATGGTAGATGACGAACTGCATGTCGGGAAACTGGCGCGACAGCGCGACCACGTCGTCGGGGTGGTTGTAGAGCGGGTCGAAATTCACAAGGGGCAATCCCTTGTGAGCCACGAAGATCTTCACGCCGAGGTCGTGCGCGTGCTGCACGGTCGGGATCCCGATGGCAGGGTCCTGCAGCGAGTAGCCCTGACCACTCGGACTCCAGGCCGTGTACACCTTGAAGGCTGCGGGCGGGCCACCCGCCACGACGCTCGACATCTCGTCGAGCGTGGCGCTGAGCGCGCCGACGTTGGGCGCGATGATGTTCTCCACCAGCAACCGGCTGGCGCCGCCGTCGGTGAGACCGGCCGTGATCTGCTGGGTCCGTAGTGCCTCGGGAAACGGGATCGGGGCGTTGGACGGCCCCGAATTCGGCACGTCGGTGAGGACGGCCATCGTCGTGTCGCTGGCCAGGAACAGGTCGTGCAGGTAGCTGGCCCGGTCCACACAATCGAGCTGTGTCGTGTCGGTGCACCCGGCGGGCAACATGGACAGGACGAGAGAGGCTGTCTCAGGGGCGTCGCCGACCCACGGTCCGGCCGGGATCACGTGGTGGGTGTGCACGTCGAGGATGAACTCGCTGCCGGTCAGTGCCTGCTGGCAGGCGGCGGTGTCCTCGGGTGGTGGCACCCTGAACCGACCACCTGTGCCCCGGGTCGATCCTGCCTGCGGGTGCGACGCCGGCGGCGAGGCGCAGCCGGCCAGCTCGAAGACGGCCAGGGACGCGGCCACGGCCCCTGCGCCCTGCAGGAAGCGGCGGCGGTCGAGCCCGACCCGGCGCGACGCGCCGTCGATCGACTCTTGGATCAGCCTGTTGACCGCCCGGTCCCGTGCCCGCTCGGCTCCCGGGACGAACTCGCCGTTGGACACCGGTCCGGCCGGCAGCGGCAGCTGGTCATCGGGGCGGTCGCGCAGGCGACGGGAGAACGGGCCGATGCCAGCCATGCCGGGACACTACGCCCGGAATCCCCGGTTGAGAAGGCGCGAGTCCTCAGGCCGTGGACGGCGGCGTCCAGGGTCGGGACAAGACGCTGCGGACCATTGGCTCGAACGTCGACAAAGGCTCGGACTTGTACGTCGGGTCGAAGGAGACCTCGTCCCAGTTGGTCGTGAAGTCGACGCAGGCCTGATAGTTGGGATTGTCCCTGTACTGGTCGCGGGCGTTGGGGTCGAGGCCGAGGTGCTGAGCGTAGAAGTAGGTCTGGAAGAGCGGGTGCTTCGCCAGCACCCAGTAGTTCTGCTCCGAGATGAACGGCTTGAGAATGGCTGCCACCACATCGCCGTGGTTGAGCGGGCCCAATGTCTCGCCGACATCGTGCAAGAGCGCACAGACAATGAGCTCCTCGTCGGCGCCGTCGCGCATGGCCCGGGTGGCCGTCTGCACGCTGTGCTCCAAGCGGTCGACGGGATAGGCCGCGTCACCCTTCAGGCTGCTCAGCATGGAGATGAGCAGATCCGGCAGGTTGGCCAGGTTGCGCTCGTGCACCCGCCGCATCACCTGGAAGTCCTGGTCGGTGCCGTCGTCGAGGCGGTCGAAATGCATCTTGCCCAGCGGTGCATCAGCCATTGGGGAAGTGTACAAAGAGGTTCAGGGGCAGAACCCAGGAATGGCGATTGCAGCCAGAGATTGTGAGCCGATTGAGCCGGCGATCGTCCGTGTGGCACCTCAGGCGGAGGCACGAACGCGCCGATATGTCATGCCGTGGGCCAGGCGTCGAATTCCAGCGAAAGGGACCACTGGCGTTGGTACGCACCCCACCGGGCACTTGTCCTCCTGGGCGCCGTGCTGATCCTCACCGCGCTCGCCGGGGCAACGCTCGGTGTCGTGAACGCGGCTCGAGCCGAAGCCCTGAACGCCAGGCTGACGAGCCGCTATCTCGTGCTTCTCCCCCCCGTCAGGGACATCCGGGCCTCGTCGAACGCCTTCCAGGTGCTGGCCGACGAAGCCTTCACCCACGCCGTCGCGCCCAGCACTGTCGTCACCGAAGCGGTGAGCGAGTCCAACGCCCTCAACAAGGCATATCTGTCCTTGCAGCACCTCTTGGCCCTGCCGGGCAATGCCAACCTGGCGCCTCGCCTGGCGGGCCGCATGTCGACCTATCTCGCCGCGCAGTCCAGCCTGGGTGCATTCTTGGCCGGCCAAGCACCGACGGCCCAGACCACCCGTCTGGCTGACGAGGAGAAGGCTGCGGCGGCGAAGCTCGACGCCACGCTGGCCACCTTGCAAACGACCATCTCCGCGCGGCTGCATACGACCGCCGACGAGGCATACGCCGCAGCCAATAGCGCACGGGTCGACCTCCTGTGGTCCATCGCCGTCGGGCTGGCCTTCGCCATCATCGTGACCACCGTCCTCACGAGACACGCGCTCACGGTCGAACGCGAGCAGTCCAGACAGGGATCCATCCAATCCGACCTCACCCGACGAATCGAATTCGAGGCGAGCCTGCAGACCGCACTGGAGATGTCGAGGGCCGAACCGTCGGTCTTCGATCTGGTGTCGGTGGCGCTGAGCGAGGCCGCCCCGGATATGCGGGCCGAAATGTTGCTGGCCGACTCCAGCACTGCCCACTTCCGCCAGGTGCTCGTCAGCAGTGCGCAGGATGACGATGCCGGGTGTGGGGTGATGTCACCCGACGACTGCCCTGCCGCTTCGAGGGCCCGAACGATGGTGTTCCCCTTGAGCACGGCGCTCGACGCCTGTCCGCATCTGCGCGGACGTCAGTGCTCTGCCCTGTGCATCCCCATGAGCATCGGGGGCAGCTCCATGGGTGTGTTCCACGTCACCTCGGAGGACGGCGTGCCGCCGTCCGGTGCCATACAGGCGAACGTCGAGGTCGTCGCACGTCGGGCATCGGAGCGCTTGGCGATGCTGCGCGCCTTCGAGGTCTCACAGACCCAGGCCAACAGCGACTCCCTCACCGGCCTCATGACCCGGAGGAGCCTGGAGGCGGCCGTCCGCGAGCTCCGTTCCACCGGCACTCCCTATGCGGTGGCCTACGGCGACCTCGACCATTTCAAGAACTTGAACGACTCCTTCGGCCACGCCGCCGGCGACCGAGCGCTGCGCACCTTCTCCCAAGTCCTGCGGGACTCGCTCCGGCCCGCCGACATCCCGGGCCGCTACGGCGGCGAGGAGTTCGTCATCGTCCTCCCCGATTGTCCGGTGCCGGAGGCCTACCAGGTGCTCGAGCGGGTGCGCGAACGCCTGGCCGACCGGATCACCATCGCGGCGGTGCCCAGGTTCACCGTCAGTTTCGGTCTTGCCTCCTCCCACCAGGGGGAGGACTTCGATCACGTCGTCTCACTCGCCGACGCGGCGCTGCTCAAGGCCAAGGCCGCCGGGCGCGATCAGATCGTCGTCTCGGACGGACCCGCGCCACCCTTCACGAACCCCGCCGCCGCCGATGTCCGCCGCGAACCGAGGCCGCGCACCAACGGTGGTCGTCAGGTCGCTCCCGCAGCCCACGCGCCCCGACACAACTGATGCACAACCTTCTCAAGCAAGATTGAGAAAGCCTCAGACCGCTCCACGGGCCTTCTCATCTGCTCGGCTCAGGGCTGCTTGGCTCAGGGCATGCCTTCGATCATCGCGATGACCTCGTCCCGCCGGTAGCCCTGCACGCGACAGAACTCGATCAGCTCGCGGATGCGCCCGACGACGGCCCCGCGCTCGGCCGTCGCGGCCACGGTGATCCCCTTGCCCCGCTGGAAGTCGAGCAGGCCCTCGTCACGCAGGATGTGGAGCGCCCGCAGGACGGTGTTCTTGTTGACCCCGAGCACCGCGGCCAGGTCCTTGGCCAGCGGGAGGCGGTCACCGGGGCCGGCCTCCCCATCCGCGATGGCCCGCCGGATCTCCGCCGCCACCTGGTCGTGCAGAGGCACGGGCTCGGAGCGGTCGACGTTGACCGAGAGCATGGTACTAGAGATGCTAGCCCTAGCCCGTGGCCGGCTTCACCACCGCATTGCCCAGGGCCGTGGTGGCGCCGCTCGAGATGAGAAAACCGTCGCCGCTCGCCAGGGTGCACCTCATGCCCTCGGTCGATGACGCGCACGTGAAGGGCCCGAGGGTGATCGACTGGCCGTAGGCCAGCGTCGGCGTGTGCAGACCGGCATTGGAGAGGCAGTTGACCCCGCTGCACTCGACGAGAGTGCCGTCCGTCGCCAACGTCACCGATTTGGGCGGTGAGACGGTCAGGCAGAGCGTGCTCGTGAGGGCGCCCTGGCCGAAGTTGTCATCGATCTCGCAGCTGATGTTCTTCGACGGGGAGACGAACTCGGTGCTCGTGGGGGTCTGCGGGACCAGCGTGGCCGACGTCTGGGTCGTGCTCGAGGTCGTCGCGCCGGCCGAGCTCGACGTCGTCGACGGGCTGGTGGTCGACGTCGCCCTCGACGGGGTGGTGGTCGTCGACGAGGAACTCGACGGGCCGCTCGAGCAGGCGGCCAGCGCCAACGTGCAGACCGCAAAGAGGAGCAGGCTGATCGGCCGCGTGCGGGTGGTCCACGTCCTCGGCATCGTCCTCGGCATCGTCCTCGGCATCGTCCTCGGCACCGGGCAATGCTACGGCCCGGTCGACTCGACATGGGGGTTCTCGGGTCCTCGTCGAGTCCGCGGCAGACACGGTTCGGCCTGCATCGTTGCGTCCGCAGGCATCCGCATTCGGGCGCGGCGCGGCGGCGTACCGTGCGAACAGGGCCGGGGGGACGACGAAACGGGGGTCGAACATGACCATGGTGCCGAGTCAATTGGCGGGCTTCGCCGGCGGGATCGTCGCATTCATCGCGATCTCCATCGCGTTCTTCTCCCTGGTGCTCTTGGTGCCGGTCATCCTCATTGTGGCCAACCGAGCAGAACCGGATCAGCGAGGGCAGCGGACGCACAGCGTCTATCGCTTCGGCATGAGCTTCGTATCGCTGCAGCTCACGTTCGCGGGGTCGGTGTTGATCGTCACGTCGGTCTTCTCCGTCATTGCGCCGCACTTCGTTCCGTTGACCAATTCCATCGCCCGCTCCGTCGTCATCGGCGGCCTGCTCGTCGTGTTGTTCGGTGCTGTGCTGTTGTTGCACCTCGGCCGCGGCATCGAGACAGCGCGCGGCGACGGCGACATATCCGGGCCCAATCTCCGGGTCATGCAGTCCTACGCCGGCGTCGTCAGCTTCATCTACCTGCTGCAGCTGATCGTGTCGCTGGCCGTGGCGATCTACCTCGTGTTCGCGCTGGTGGCGCCCGGAGTCTTCGGCAGCATCGGCTCGCAACGCAGCGGCACCCTGGCCATGCTGCTCGACCTCGTCTACGTGATGCTGGCGTCGGGATACATTTTGCTGGTTCACTCCTCGCTCGGACCGACAGCCATACCGACGCGCCGTCCGCCCACCGAGGTGCCCACCGCGTAGCACGCCCAGCCGCCGGTGGCCTCAGCCGCGCGCCGGTACCGTCCCGATGACCGAGGCCCGCTCCATGGAGCGGCGGTGCGGCCAGTAGTCGCTCGATGCGTAATGCTGCACGGCCCGGTTGTCCCAGAAGGCCACCGCGTCCTTGGACCAGGTGAAGCGGCACTGGTGTTCAGGCGCGTCAGCCTGCCGGCAGAGCCGGTCGAGGAGCTCCAGGCTCGCATCGCGGTCGAGCCCTTCTATATGGCTGACAAAGGGGCGGTTCACGTAGAGGTGGAGCTTCCCGGTGGCAGGGTGCGTGCACACCACCGGATGCCGTACCGGCGGGTACTGCTCCTGCGCGGCGCGGCGTTCGTCGGCGGACATGCCGTGCCCGAACGTCTGGGTGAAGTCGTGCACCGCCCAGAGATCGTCGATCTCGTCCTTCGTCGCCTGGTCCAACCCGTCGTAGGCGGCGTACATGTCGGAGAACAACGTGTCGCCGCCGCAGTCGGGCACCGAGACCGCGTGCAGCACGGCACCCATGGACGGGCGGGCGCGCCACGTGACGTCATGGTGCCACGAGTTCTCGTAACCGCTGACCTCGGCTGTCTTCTCGAAGCGCACCAGCTCGGGCTCGCCGGTGTTCGAAGGGAGGAAAGGGTGGACTTCCAATTCGCCGAACCGCCGCGCGAAGGCGACGTGTTGGTGCGGGTCGAGGGGCTGGTCGCGGAAGAAGATCACCTTGTAGTCGTGCAGCGCCTGGCGCAGATCGGCCACCACCGCGTCCGGGAGCGGTGCGGTGAGGTCGACCCCCGAAATTTCTGCACCCACGGTGGAGCCGAGTTGGCGGGCGTCGAAGTGCCGCCACCTGAGCGCCGCCAAGCGGTCTCTCTCCTTCGCCACGTGGGTGAACGGACCGACCGCAATGGTGTACCCCGGGAGGCGGAAGGAGCCGGGTTGCTTCGGAGCCGTGGTCGTGGTCGTCATGCCCGTACTGTACCGAAGCGCCGTCTCACGTGACCGGGAGCCTCAAGAACCGCGCATCACCTCAGTCGGCCGCGATGGCGGACAGCACGTCGAGCTTGGCGGCCCGGCGCGCCGGCCAGCTCGCGGCGATCAGGCCGAGGATGGCAGAGAGGATCAGGAACACGACGAGGCTGGAGTACGGCACCTCGATGTTGGTGATGCCCTGGTTCTTCAGCGACCAGGCCAGCGCGATGCCCAGGGCCGTCCCGACGATGATGCCGATGACCGCACCGAACACGGCCAGGATCACCGATTCGGAACGGATCATGGCGCGGATCTGCCGGCGCTTCATGCCGACGGCGCGGAGGAGTCCGATTTCGTGGGTGCGTTCGAACACCGACAGCATCAAGGTGTTGACGATACCGATCAGTGCGATCAGCACGGCCAGGGCCAAGAGCGCGTAGACGAGGCCGAGCAGCTGGTTCACCTGTTGCTCCTGCGTCTTCTCGAACTGGGCCCGCGTCTGGATCTTCAGGTTCGGATACGAAGACAGGGCACGGTTGACGCTCTGCTCGACGCCGGGGCTGCCGTTCGTCGTGAGCAGCACGGCGATGGGCAGGCTGTTCGAGAAGTGCGTCCGGAAGAACCCGTCGCCGACCAGATACTTCCCGATGAGCTGGTTCGCCTTGAAGACGCCGCCGATCCGCATTGTGGTCTTCCCCGTTTTGGCGAACTTCACCCGCACGACGTCGCCGGCGGCGAGATTCTTCGAGTTGGCGGTGGCGGTGTCGATGAGCAGCTGCCCGTCCGCCAGCGACGACGAGGAGCCCTGGGTCATGTTGAGGATCACCGTGTCGGCGATGTCGCGCGTCGAAATCGCAGTGAGGTTCTGTAGTCCGCCCTGGACCTCGAACTGGTCCTGGTAGACGGTCGACGATGCCGTCACCCCGTCGACGCTCGCCGCCTTCGGTGCCACGGCCTGGCTGAAGCCGCCCTGCACGTTGTTTGGCGTCGTGATGATCAAGTCGGCACTGATGGCGTTCTCCACGCTGCTCGTCGCCGACCGCGACAGCGAGGCTCCGAACACGGCGATGGCCGAGACCAGCGCCAGGCCGACCATCAGCGCCGATGCCGTCTGCGCCGTCCGGCGCGGGCTGCGCATGGAATTTTCCGCGACCGAGCCGGCCCGACATGCCGAGCAGGCCGGCCAGCGGCCGGCCGATCACGCTCGACATCGGCCGCGCCACGGCCGGCGCCAACCGGGCCACGCCCACGAAGATGAGGACGGCCCCGAGGCCGACCAGGGCGATGGCCGGTGCCGTCAGCCCGAGGGCGAGGGCGATCACGCCCGCCAACGTGATGGCGATCCCCCAGGAGAAACGGCGTCGCAGCGAGATCTCGACCTCGCCCTGCTGCTCTGACACGGCCGCCACCGGTGCGATCCGCACGGCGCGCCGGGCCGGGCTGATGGCGGACACCAGTGTCACACCCACGCCCACGACGAGGCAGACGATGACCGTGCGCACTTCGAAGACGATGGGGCCGGAGGGCAGCGTCACGCCAAAGCCGCTGAGGAGCGCTTCCAACCCGAGGGCGGCCAGCACGCCGAGCCCCAGGCCGATGAGGGACGAGACCAAGCCGACGATGCCCGCCTCGAGCATGACGGAGCGGAAGACCTGCCGCCGGCTGGCGCCCACGATGCGGAGCAAGGCGAGCTCGCGCGTGCGCTGACCCACAATGATGGAGAACGTGTTGAGGATGGTGAACCCGCCCACGAACAGAGCGATGAACGCGAAGACCAGCAGAGCGGTGTTGAAGAATCCGAGCGCCTGGCTGATGGAGCCCGTCGCCTCGTCGATCACCGTCTGACCCGTCACCACCTCGTCACCGGGCGGGAGGGTGCGCGCAATGGCGCGTTGCACCGTCGCCTTGTCCGCGCCCGGCCGGGCGATGACGTTGATGTTGTCGAATTTGCCGACGTCGCCCATCAATGCCTGGGCCGTCGGCGTGTCGAAGGCGGCGAGGGTGGCGCCGGCCAGGTTGTTGGCCGTCCCGAAGCGTGCCAGGCCCGTGATGGTGAACGTCCTCGTCGGGCCCTCGAGCAGAATGCGGACCTGCTGCCCCACCTTGAAGTGGTACTTCTGGGCCGTCCCGAGGTCCATCACCACCTGGTTGGGCGTCGTGGGCGGACTGCCTTGGCTCAGCCGCAATGGCGAGAGCGCCGGATTGGGGTCGAAAGCGAACCCGAGGGTCGGCGCGCCGCCCGTCGTGATGGCCTTCCCATCGGGCGCGATGTACTGGGCGTACCCGGTGACCGATCCCTCGGCATCCTCCACGCCCGGAACGGCGCGCACCGTCGAGACGAGGGACTCGGCGACGGGATTGCGGGTGGCGGTGCCGCCGCTGCCGAATTGCGCCACGCCGCGCACCTGGAAGTCGACGCTCTGGAAGATGTTGCCGAACAACGTGTTGAAGGTGTTGTGGAGGGTGTCGGTGAGGACGAAGGTCCCCGCAATGAAGGTGACGCCCAGCACGATGGCGAGCGCGGTGAGGGCCAGGCGCAGTTTGTGCGCCAGCAGCCCTTTGATCGTCACACGCCACACGTCAGGTCCCCAGGGTCCGGATCCGCTCCAGCACCAGGTCGGCGGTGGGCTGCGCCATCTCGTCCACGATGTTGCCGTCGGCGAGGAAGACCACCCGGTCGGCGTAGGCGGCGCCGTGTGGATCGTGGGTCACCATGACGATCGACTGGCCGAACTCGGTGACCGAACGGCGGAGGAACGACAGCATTTCGCCGCTCGACTTCGAGTCCAGGTTCCCGGTGGGTTCGTCGGCGAAAACCAGGTCAGGGCGGTTGATCAGGGCCCGGGCGCAGGCACAGCGCTGCTGCTGCCCCCCCGACATCTCGCTCGGCCGGTGCGCCAGCCGCTCGGTGATGCCGAGCTGGTCGACGAGATAGTCGAACCACTCCTTGTCCACCTTCCGACCAGCCAGGTCCGCCGGCAGCGTGATGTTCTCGCCCGCCGTGAGGGTCGGGACGAGATTGAAGGACTGGAAGACGAAGCCGATGTGGTCGCGCCGCATCTCGGTGAGGCCGGCGTCGTCGAGGCCACCGATGTCGAGAGCACCGACGAAGGACTGGCCCGACGTCGGGCGGTCGAGCCCCGCCATGCAGTGCATGAGGGTGGACTTGCCCGAGCCCGACGGGCCCATGACCGCGGTGAACCGGCCGCGCTCGAAGGTGACGTTGATGCCTGCGAGGGCGTGGACCGTCGCCTGCCCGGTCCCGTAGGTCTTGCGCAGCTCCACGGCATGCGCGGCCGGCGAAGCCGGGCGTTGTTGCGGTGGTGCTGCGTCGGTGAGCGTCACAGGACTCCGTTCGTTGCTTGGGGATGACCGGGAAAGCCGCGCTCTGTGTCACAGACCCGGGCCGTCGGCCCGGGTCATCGTCTGGTCACTGTCTCAGGGCGCTGCGTGGCGGTTCGAGGCCGGCGCCACCCGAGCCATTGTCGCAGAAGTGCGTGACCCCACGGGACACCGCCCGGGCACGGCGGTGCGTGGACAACTACCCTGAGCGCGCACGAGCAGGTGGGGTATGTGAGCTATCCGGGGGGCCGGTTCGCCGATGCGGCACGAACGCCATGAGAAGGGCATGAGTCGCTGACGACTCATCTGCGGTTGCCGGGTCGCTCGTCGACCGCCGTGGCGGCGGTGCTCTCGGTCGTCGCCGTCCTGGCCGTGCAGCTGATCCTGTTCCCGGTGCCGTTCGGGGTCTGGCTGCAGGGCGCCGTGCTCGGACTGCTCGGCTCCCTCATGGCGGTCGGACTCGGGCTCACCTACCGCCTCAACAAGGTCATCAACTTCGCCCAGGGCGATCTCGGCACGGCGCCAGCCGTCCTCGCCGTCGGGCTGATCGCCTTCTCAGGCGTCAACTACTTCGCAGGGCTGGCCACCGGCCTGGTCGCCTCGGTGCTCCTGACGGCGATCGTCGAGATCGTGGTCGTGCGGCGCTTCCGGCGCTCCCCACGACTCATCCTGACCGTGGCCACCATCGGGCTCTCGCAGTTGCTGGTCGTGCTCAGCCTCCTCATCCCTCGCATCTGGGGTCAGACGCCGATCGCCAGCGCGACGATCACCTTCCCGTGGCATCTCGCCTGGCACGTGGGACCCGTCGTCTTCACCGCCGACCACCTGGTCGCGGTCATCGTGTCGGTGGTCTGCCTGGTGGCCGTCTCTCTCTGGTTCACCCGGAGCGATATCGGTCTCGCCGTGCAAGCCGTCGGCGACCGGCGCGACCGGGCATCCATGCTGGGCATCCCGGTGGGCCGGCTGCAGTCGGTGACCTGGGTCGTGGCGGGCGTGCTGTCCTTCGCCAGCATCTTCTTCCAGGCCGCCATTCTCGGGCTGCCACTCGATCCCACCTACGGGTTGACCGCCCTCGTGACCGCCCTGGCCGCTCTCGCCCTGGGCAACTTCAGCGAGCTGCCGACGATCGCCGCCTCCGCCGTGGCGCTCGGCATTCTGGAGCAGGGCGTCGCCTGGAACGATCCCACCAACCCGGCGCTCGGGCTGGCGGTGCTGGCCGGGGTGGTATTCGCCGCCATCGTGGTGCGCCAGCTCGTGGCCAGCCGGACCGACCGCGAGGTCGAGTCCTCGCTCGCGCTGGCCGGCAGCGTGCGGGAGTTGCCCACCGCGCTGCGCGATCTCACCGAGGTGCGCGTGGGCACGCCGCTTGCCGCGCTGGCGGCCTTTGCCGCCGTGTGCACGCTGCCGCTGTGGATGGGTCCGGGCGAGCTGATCCGTGGTTCGGGGTTGGTGGTGCTCGCCATCGTTGGCTGCTCCGTGGTCGTGCTGACCGGGTGGTCGGGTCAGGTCAGCCTCGGACAAATGTCCTTCGCCGCGGTCGGCGCCACGGTCGGCGCCGTGGCCCTGCTCGACTGGCACTGGGACCTGAGCCTCGCCCTGTTGTCGGCCGGTGCCGCCGCCGGCGTCGTGGCCGTGGTGGTCGGGATCCCCACGTTGCGCCTCGACGGCATGTTCGCCGCCGTCACCACGCTGGCGTTCAGTCTCGCCGCTTCGGGGTACCTGCTCGTGCGCCAGGAGTTCTCGTGGATCCCCCAGGAACAGCTGGGGACGCCCTACCTCTTCGGATTCTCCGTCACCTCGCAGTCGGCAGTGTTCGAACTGTGCCTCAGCGTCCTCATCCTCGTCCTGGTGGCGCTGCACGGCCTGCGCCACAGCCGCACGGGTCGCATCCTGCGCGCCCTGCCGACCAATCAGCGCGCCGCCGAGGGCTACGGGGTCCGGGTGGTGCGGGCGAAGCTGACCGCATTCGCCCTCTCCGGTTTCATCGCAGGACTGGCCGGCTGCCTCCTCTTGGTGGTGAACCAGCAGTACGAGGAGGCCTCCTTCTTGGTGCCGGTGAGCCTCATCGTCTTCACCTCGACCGCCGTCGGGGGGCTGGGGTCGGCCTTCGGCGCCATCCTCGGGGCGGCCATCGTCGAGGGAAGCACGATCTACCTGCCACCGAGCTGGCAGCTGTTCCCCTCCGCCGTCGGCGTGCTGCTCGTCCTCATCCTCTTCCCCCGCGGCCTCGCCGGTCTCTGCTACGACCTGCGCGACTGGGCGCTCGCGGGGCTGGCCCGGCGCCACCGCGCCAAGCCCGGCGTGCCCGGCGTGCCCGGCGGGCCCAGTGCGCCCGGCGCCGTCGAGGGAGCACTGGCCCCGTGAGCCGTCTGACCAAGTTCGGTGGTGGTGCCTCGTTGTTCCCGCTCGGTGTGCTGTTCGGGATCGAGTTGCTCGACCAGGCCACGCAAAGCGCCTTCAATGTCCTCACGCCGAACATCCGCGACGCGTTCCACCTCACCAACGCGGGCATCCTGCTGATCGTCGCCATCGCCGGCGCCGCCGCACTCGGCTGCACGCTGCCCATCGCCGTCCTGGCCGACCGGACCAATCGGGTGCGCATTGCGCTGGTCGGCGCCTTGGTGGGCGCCGCCTTCTCCATCGGCCTCGGCGTGGCGCAGGGCGTTGTGGTTGCCACCATCATGCTGGTGGGCGTCTCCATGGGGCAGGCCGTCATCTTCCCCACCCACAACTCGCTCCTCGCCGACTACTACCCCGTCCCGGCCCGCCCGGGGGTCTACTCAGCCCACCGTTCCGGCATCAGCATCGGCGCCATCGTGGGCGTGCTGCTCGGCGCGGGGCTCGCCGCCATCTTCAGCTGGCGCGCCCCCTTCTTCTTCTTCGCCGTGCCGATCATCGTGGTGGTGGTCGTCGGCCTGCGCCTGCGCGAACCGGTCCGCGGCCGTCACGAACAGTTGGAGCTCAGCGAGCAGATGGTGGCGTCGGAGCGCGGCGAGCCCGCCCCCCTGGACAACGTCGCCAGCCCCACGCCGGACGCGCCCCCCGACATGTTGGTGGAGACGCCGCCGTCGCTCGGTGAGGCCTGGCGTACGGTCTGGAAGATCGGCGTGCTGCGGCGGATCTTCATCGCCCTCCCGTTCCTGGCCGCCGCCATCGCGGGGTTCACCTCCCTCGCCTCGCTGCAGTACCAAGAGACGTTCCACCTCGACGCGGTGCACCGGGCCTACCTCATCGCACCGATCCAGCTCTTCGACCTGCTGGGCCTGGCCGTCGGTGCGGTGATCGCCACCCGCCTGGCCCGCCGGGGCATCGGCCTCGTCTTCCGCATGCTGGCGGTGGCGTCCATGGTGGCGGCCGGGTTCGCCGTGCTGTTCGCCCTGGCGCCGAACGTCCCGCTGGCCTTCGTCGGCAACGCCGGCATCGACGCCTCGCTCGCCATCGTGGGGCCCGGCGTGCTGGCCTCCCTCTCCCTGGCCATCCCGGCCCGGGTGCGCTCGGTCGGCTTCTCCATCGGCGCCCTCTTCGTCCTGCCCGGCTTCTTGGTGCTGCCGAGCGTGGGCGCGCTGGGCGACGCGGTCGGCTTCCGTTACGGGCTGCTCATCCTCGTCCCGATCTTCGTGATCGGGGGCCTCATCGTGGCCAGCGCCGGCAGCCTCATCGAGCGGGACGTGCGCGACGTCTGGACCTCCATGCGGACACGCACGCAGATGCTGCTCGACCGTCACGCCGGTCGGTTGCCTCTCCTCGCCGTGCGCGAACTCGCCGTCGGCTACGACGGCGTCGTCGTGCTGGCCGACGTGGCCATTGAGATCGGCGAAGGCGAGATCGTCGCCCTGGTCGGGACCAACGGCGCCGGGAAGTCGACGTTGCTGCGCGCCATCGGCGGGGTGGTCGAGGCCGACCACGGTGCCATCGTCTTCGACGGGCGCGACATCACGCACCTGCCACCCGACGAGATCGCCCGGCTCGGCGTCGCCCAGGTCCCCGGAGGCGAAGGGATCTTCCCGAACCTGCGCGTCGAGGACAACCTGCGCGTGGCGGCATGGCAGGGCCGGCGGCGCGGCGAGCGCGACGCCGACATGATCGAGGAGGCATTCGCTGCCTTTCCCACCCTCGCCTCCCGACACGACGAGCGGGCGGCCAACCTGTCCGGGGGCCAGCAACAGATGCTGGCACTCGCCATGGCCACGATCACCCGCCCCAAGCTGTTTCTCATCGACGAGCTCTCGCTCGGCCTCTCCCCGCTCGTCGTCGAGCAGCTCCTCCGCGCCATTGAGTCGATGCGACAGGCCGGGACGGCCATCCTCCTCGTCGAGCAGTCCATGAACGTGGCCGTGGCCGTCGCCGATCGCGTCTATGTCATGGAGACCGGCGTCGTACGGTTCTCCGGGTCGGCCGAGGAACTGGCCGCCCATCCCGAAATGCTGTGGTCCGTCTATCTCGAGAAGGCGTCCGAGACACTCGGCGCGCCGGGCGACGCGGCGCTACCAAGACGTGCGGCCGCCGAGCACCGCACCGAGCTCGAGGTGCGCGGGGTCTCGCTCAGCTTTGGGGGCAATGCCGCCCTCAACGAGGTGTCGCTCCACGCCGAGCACGGCGAAATCGTCGGCATCATCGGGCCGAACGGGGCGGGCAAGACCACCCTCTTCGACGTCGTGTCGGGGTTCCTCCGTCCCGACTCGGGGCGGGTCGCGCTCGGCGGCGTCGACATCACCGACCGTTCGGCACCGGCACGGGCCCGACTCGGGCTGGGTCGCTCCTTCCAGGACTCGCGCTTGTTCTCCGGTCTCACCGTGCGCGACGCCGTGGCCGTGTCGCTGGAACGCTTCACCGACGTCGCCGACCCCTTCAACGCCATGCTGCGGCTGCCCCTGCAGGTGCAAACGGAAGCGGCCGTGGCGCAGCGCGTCGACGAGCTGCTCGACATGTTCGGCCTCGACCGTTTCGCCGACAACCTCGTGAGCGAGCTGTCCACCGGGTCGCGCCGCCTGGTCGACCTCGCGGCCGTGGTGGCCCATCAGCCGTCGGTCGTCCTGCTCGACGAACCCTCCTCGGGCGTGGCCCAACGCGAGGTGGAGGCCATGGTGGGCCTGCTCGAGACGCTGCGCGACCGCCTCAATGCGACATTGCTCGTCGTCGAACACGACATCGCCTTCATTGCCGCGCTGGCCGATCGCCTCGTGGCGATGGACCGCGGTGCCGTGCTCCTCAGCGGGCCCCCGCACGATGTCCTCGAATCCCCCGAGGTCGGCGAAGCCTTCCTCGGCTCGGACCCCCTGGCGCTGTCGCGTTCGGGCACCAGCGCCCGTGCGGGTGCGCCGAGCGCCGCCATGACGACCACGGAGGTGGATCCCGCATGAGCAACACCCACCCGGACCCCGAACGCGCCGCGTGGCCGTGGCCAAAGGTCGGGCTCGTGCGGCGCGCCGGACCCGTCGTGCTGATTGTGGCCGCCCTCATCGCCGCCGGGGTATCGGCCACCGTGCACGACAACAAGAACACGTCGGCCAGCACGCCGAGCACCGGGGGCCAATCGATCGGGCGCTCGACGGTGCCGATCACCTACGCCGCGGCCGCCAAGCTCGGGAAGACAGGCGCCTACAATTGGGGGCCCGAGTGCGATCACCGCACGGGGCGGCTCAAGATCCCGAGCAGCTACGCGCCTTCCTGCGTGCCGTTGCCGGCCGCGGGCGCCTCGAACGGTGGCGCGACGTCGAGCGGCGTGACCACCAGCACCATCAACGTCGTCTACTACCAGATGCAGCCGGGCGGACTGGCGTCGACGATCTCGAGTGCGGCGGGCACCAACGCGCAGGGGCTCGCCACCGCCCAGGCCTACGTGAACATGTTCAACCAGATCTACGAGATGTACGGACGGCACGTGAACCTCATCCCATTCACCGCCTCCGGTGCCGACAGCGATCCGGTGGCCGCCCATGCCGACGCCGTCACGGTCGCCCAGCAACTCCACGCCTTCGCCTCCATCAACGGACCCGGTGAGACCGATGCCTACGAGGACGAGTTGGCGCGCCTGCACGTGCTCTGCATGGCCTGCGGAGACTCCTCCCACAACGGCCAGGTCCAACAGAACGCCCCCTACCAGTGGGCCAACCTTCCGACGGCCGACACCTCGCTCTACGAGACCGTCGACTACCTCGTGTCCAAGCTGAACGGCAAGGACGCCATCTGGGCCGGCGAGCCCGCCTTCCACAAGGAGAAGCGCACGTTCATCGTCGTGAGCGAGACCCAGGAGCCACCGGTACCCGGCTCCGCCGAACTCACGGCGGCACTCACCAAGAAGCTGAAGGCGGGCCACGCCAACATGGCGTCGCCGACGACGCTGTCGTACACGCTCAACCTGACGACGCTCCCCACGCAGGCCGCCACCATCGCCGAGAAGCTCAAGGCGTCGGGCGCCACCAGCGTGGTCTTCGCCGGCGACCCGATCATGCCGATCTACCTCACCAAGGCCTGTGCCAGCGTCGGTTACTTCCCCGAATGGGTCATCACCGGCATTGTGCTCACCGACACGGCGGCCCTCGGGCGCTACTACGACCAGAGCGAGTGGGCCCACGCCTTCGGGGTCTCGAGCCTGGCCGTGCCCGTGCCCATCGGCTCCGGCGACGCCGACCGTCTCTATCACTGGTGGTACGGGGCCAGCGCGACACCGGCTTCGCTGGCGGCGCCGGCGATCATCCCGCCGATTCAGCAGTTCTTCACCGGTGTGCAGCTGGCCGGCCCCGATCTCACGCCCTCCACCTTTGCCACCGGCCTGTTCCGCGCCCCGCCGACGGGGGGCGGTCCCACGACCCCACTGCAGGCCTACGGCTACCAAGGCGCGGCGCCCCGCCCGAGCTACTCGTCGCCCGCCGACTACACCTTCCTCTGGTACGACGCCACGGCGAAGGGGCCCGACGAGGAGGGCACCAACGGCACCGGGCTGATGCGCTACGTCAAGGGCGGTGCACGCTACCGGGCCGGGACCATTCCGGCCGGCCCCGTCCCGATGTTCACCGTCGCGGGCTCGGTCACCAGCTACAGCTCGCCGCCCGACCGGGCACCGGATTATCCGGCCTGGCCCGGTTCGCCCGTGGCCACGGCCTCGGGCTGACCCTCCGGTCCGGGACTGGTGCTACCCCCAGTCCCGGACGCCCGGTAGCGGCATTCTCAGCGACGCCCCCGGGCCTCAAGCTGGGGCAGGCGGCGCGGAGTGTCCGGCCCCGGTTGCGAAAGGAGACCCATGATCGTCACTCGCGGGCTGACGAAGCGCTACGGGAAGACGGTCGCCGTCGACGACCTGAGCTTCACCGTCTCGCCCGGCGTCGTCACCGGCTTCCTCGGGCCGAACGGCTCGGGCAAGTCGACGACCATGCGCATGATCCTCGGCCTCGACCTGCCCGATGCCGGCACCGCGTTCGTCAACGGCTCCGCCTACCCCGATCTGTCGTGGCCGCTGCGCGACGTGGGCGCGCTCCTCGACGCCAAGGCCTTTCATCCGGGCCGTACGGCGCGGATGCATCTGCGCTGGCTGGCCGAGAGCAACGACATCTCGCTCGCCCGCGTCGACGCCGTGCTCGACCTCGTCGGGCTCACCGCGGTCGCCGACAAGCGTGCCGGAAAGTTCTCCCTGGGCATGGGGCAACGCCTGGGCATCGCCAGCGCCCTGCTCGGCGACCCTGGTGTGCTCCTCTTCGACGAGCCGGTCAACGGGCTCGACCCCGAGGGCATCCGCTGGGTCCGCCACCTGCTGCGCGACCTGGCCGCTGAAGGCCGGACGGTGCTGGTGTCGAGTCACCTCATCAACGAAATGGCCCTGACTGCCGAGCGCCTCGTGGTCATCGGGCGCGGCACGCTCATCGCCGAGACCAGCGTGGACGACTTCGTGGCGCGTCACCAGAGTGAAGCGGTCCGCATCGTGACGCCCACGCCGCAGCGCTTCGTCGCCGCGCTCTCGCGAGTCGGTGCCCGACCGATGGTCGAAAGAGACGGGTCGATTGTCGCCTCGGGACTGTCCTCCGCCGACATCGGCGACCTGGCCACCGACCAGGCGCTGACCGTGCACGAGTTGACGCCGCTGCGCGCCTCCCTCGAAGACGTCTTCATGGAGCTCACGAGCGGGTCGGTCGAGTACCGCGCCCGCAGCAACGACCCGGTGGCCGCCGGTGCGCGGCCCACCCTCTGAAAGGACCCTCATGACCACCATTCCCGTGACCGCTCCCCGACGCGTCACCGGCGGCGCCGTGTCCGGACCCTGGCGCGCCGGCCTCAGCCAGACGATGCGCGCCGAGTGGACCAAGCTCGTCTCGCTCCGCTCGACGCGTTGGACGTTGCTCGTCACCGCCGTCGGCACGTTCCTCGTGACGTGGTTGGCCACCCGGAGCGAGCTGCACCATTCCGCCCGGTGGTACCGGGGATTCGACCCGACCAACCAGTCGTTGAGCGGGCTCGCCATCGGATCGCTCGCCCTCGGCGTCCTCGGCGTCCTGGCCATCAGCGGCGAGTACGGTTCGGGCACCATCCGCTCCTCCATGTCCGCCATGCCCCGCCGGGGCGTCCTGCTGACGGCCAAAGTCGTCGTGGTCGGGCTGGGCACCCTGGTCATCGGCCAAGTGCTCAGCTTCATTTCGTTCTTCGAGGGCCAGGCGGTGCTTTCGGGCGGAGCACCCACGGCCACTCTCACGCAGCCCGGTGTGCTGCGTGCGGTCGCGCTGTCAGGTGCCTTCCTGGCGCTCTACGCCCTGCTCGCCCTCGGAATCGGCACCATCATCCGGCACACGGCCGGGGCCATCGCCGTCTTCGCGGGCGTGACCCTGCTGGCGCCGATCCTGCTGCGCCCTCTCGGGAGCATCTCCCGTTTCGCTCCCGAGGTGATCTTCGCCAACTCGGTGGCGGCCGTGCTGCCCGAGTCCAACTCGGTGTCGGTCACACTGGGGGTCGTGCTGATGCTCGCCTACTGCGTGGTGGCGCTGGGTCTGGGCGCCGTTCTCTTGCGCCGGCGGGACGCATGACGCCCGAGCAGGCGGCGCCCGAACACACCGAGGACAGCAGCGTCCGCGTGCGCATCCGCGGGCGTGAGCTCTCGCTGGCCATGACCGAGGAGCAGGCCGACCGGATCAAGGTGCTCGCGCAGCGCATTGTGCACGAGCCATTCACCATGCGGGTGTGGAGCGAACTCGCCTTCTTCCTCCTGAGCTCGGCCCTGGCGGCGGTCGGCTTGTACATCGTCGCGGTACTCGGCTTCGCCGGCCTCGTGCTCGCCATCACCTTCTTCGGCCTCGCCCTGCTGGCGTTCTCGCTGCGGATCGGGCGCGGCATCGGCGGCCTCGAGCGGAACCTCGTACGCAACATGCTGGGGGAGCCGGTGGAAGACCCCCAGCCCTTCGCCAGCCGGCCCGGCTTCCTCGGTTGGCTCCAGTCGTGCCTGCGCGACCGCGTCGCCTGGCGCGCCGTCGGCTATCTCGCCCTCAAGGTGCCCTGGTCCGTCCTCGGCGTGTTCGTCGCCTTGAGCGTGTGGTGGGACGCCTTCGCCTGCCTGGTCCACCCACTCTTCGCGAACGGTGGCGGGCCCGACGTGTGGGGCCCGGCCCGCATTTTCTTCCCCGGCGGCGATCTCCACGGGTTCAACTCGGCCAGCTTCGTGCACGAGGTCGCCATCTTCATTTTCGGCGCCTTCCTGTTCTTCACTGCGCCCTGGGTCATGCGCGGCTTCGTCAACGTCGACCGCCTCCTGATCCGCAGCCTGCTCGGGCCCGACCCCATGGCGGCGCGAGTCCGCACCCTCGAGCAGGCGAGGACCCAGACGGTCGACGCCTCGGCGGCCACGCTGCGCCGCATTGAGCGCGACCTGCACGACGGCACCCAGGCCCAACTGGTGGCGCTCGCCATGCGGCTGGGCATGGCCAAGGAGAAGCTCGAGGACGACCCCGAGCACGTCGACCTCGACCGGGTCCGCGAACTCGTCGACGCCGCGCACCGCGGGGCCAAGGAGGCCATCACGGAGCTGCGCGACATCGCACGCGGCATCCACCCGCCCGCACTCGACATCGGCCTGGAGGGCGCGCTGGCGACGCTGGCCGCCCGCAGCGCCGTGCCCACCGGACTCACCGTCGACCTCCGGACGCGACCGACCCCCGCCATCGAAGCCATCGCCTACTTCTGCGTGGCCGAACTCCTCGCCAACGTGGCGCAGCACGCGCACGCCTCGCGGGCCACGGTTTCGTGCGCGCAACAGGGCAGCTGGCTGCGGCTGGTGGTGCGCGACGATGGAACCGGCGGGGCGCAGTTGAGCACGATCGGGTCCTCGTCGAGCGGGCTGAGCGGGCTGACCGACCGGGTGCATGCCGTCGACGGCCAGCTGTACCTGGTGAGCCCGATCGGGGGCCCCACCGTCGTCACCGTCGATCTCCCGCTCGCCACATGACGTCGTGCTCGCTCCGCATCGCCATCGCCGAGGACTCCGCCATCTTGCGCGACGGCCTCGTGCAACTCCTCGTCGACCGCGGCTTCACCATCACCGGTGCCGTGGGTGATCCGGCCGCGCTGCGCAGCTCGGTGGCCCAGAACCCGCCCGACGTCGCCGTGATCGACATCCGCATGCCGCCGTCATTCACAGACGAGGGCCTCCGCCTCGCCCTTGAGCTGCGCGACCGGCACGAAGGGATGGGCATCCTGCTCTTCTCGCAGTACATCGAGACCCGCTATGCCGCCGACCTGCTCGCCGACGACGCCGCCGGCATCGGTTACCTCTTGAAGGACCGGGTGGCCGACGTCAGCGATTTCGTCGAGGCACTGGAACGAGTCGCCGTAGGAGGTACCGCCTTGGACCCCGAAGTCGTCACGCAGCTCTTGGGGGCGACGCGCCGCACCGACTCGATCGCCGTCCTGACCGCGCGCGAGCGCGAGGTCCTCGCCCTCATGGCCGAAGGACGGTCCAACGGGGCCATCGCCAACGCCCTCGTCATCAGCGAGGGTGCCGTCGAGAAGCACGTGGCCAACATCTTCGCCAAGCTCGATCTGCCGGTTTCGGAGAAGGATCACCGGCGCGTCCTCGCTGTGCTGCGCTTCCTCGAGTCGTGACCCGAGGCGTGCGCGCCTAGGGCGCTCCGGCGAGCAGGTCGAGACCTTCCCTCAGGAACCGCTGGCACGAAGCCGGACCGCTCACGGCCGTTCGCCGCAGCACCGCTCCGAACGGCGCGTTCCAGAAGTCGGGCGCACCCGGACGCTCGGGTCCCCACGGGCCCACGTACGCGTAGGGCTCCTCCGAGAAGGCGTCCCCGGACGAGAAGCCGAGGTTGATGCCCCGGCCCGCGCCGAGGTCGAGCGACGTGCCGACGTCGAAGTGCTCGGGCCACAGCTGCGTCGTCGACCAGCCGAGGCCAGATGCCGGGTCGGACGTGACGGCGTCGAGGGTGCGCCAGCCGAGATCGAACCAGTCATAGAGGGCGTCGAGCTCTCCGCCGTCGAGGTGCAGCGGTTCGTCGGACGGACCCGCTGTGGGCATGGCGACGCCCGCCGAGTAGTCCGACGCCAGGTCCGTTCCGGCGAAGGCCGCCAATTGGGCCAGGGTCGCACCGCTGGCCGGCATGACCAGCGCGTCGTTCCCCACCTCTCGAACCAGGTGCGGGCCGGCGAGCCGCAGGACCTCGGGCTCGGGGCCGAAGGCGGGCGTCGCCACGCCCCCCGGGCTGGCGCGGAGGCCGAAATGCCCGCTGACGGCGAAGCGGCGACGGCCCAGGACGTGCGCGGCGATCACATGCAAATTCCTGCAGGTCGTGCCCATGCCGACCTGGAGCGTACCGGCGCCTACCGGGCACCGCCCGGCGTCTGACTGTGAATGTGCAATGCCCATGTCCCTGCACCGATCCGTCTCCGGGAGCTCGATCGTGCACACCTTCGTGCGCCGCCGGGTAGAAAGAATGGTGATGAAGGTCATCCGCGGCGGCCTCGCCGACAGCGCTCCCTCCGTCGGCCTCGTCCTCGGGGCCGGAGGCGTCGTCGGCCAGGCCTACCAGGCCGGGGTCCTGTCCGCCCTCCAGCGTGAGACGGGCTGGGACCCGCGCCAGGCGGCAGTCGTGGTCGGGACGTCCGCCGGCTCCATCACCGGCGCCGCGCTGCGCCTCGGGGTGCCCGCCACCGATCTGGCGGCCTCGCTCTACGGGGCACCCACCTCGCGACGGGGCGGCGCCATCCTGCGCCGCATCCTCCCGGACGATCCCGAGCCGCTCCCTACGCCCTCCATCGGCTCCCTCCTCCAGCCCTGGACTCTGCCGTCCCCCGCCCTGATCACCCGGGCCCTCCGTCGCCCGCTGGCCTTCCGGCCCGACGTCGCCGCCATGACGCTCCTGCCGCGCGGGCGCATCGACATCTCCGAGCGGGCCCGCGGCCTTGACGAGCACATCGGTAGCCGCTGGCCCGTCGCCCTGCGCATCTGTACGGCGCGCCGCAGCGACGGGGCACGGGTCGTGTTCGGGCGCGAGGGCGCACCGTCGGCCCGACTGGCCCAAGCCGTGCTGGCGTCGTGCGCCATCCCCGGCTATTTCCGGCCGGTCGACATCGGCGGCACCGAGTACGTCGACGGCGGGGTGCATTCCTCCACGAACGCCGACGTGCTGCGGTCCGACGGGCTCGACGTGGTCCTCGTCATTTCGTCCATGTCGGCGGCCCACGGCGCGGCCAACGGCGCGGACGGCTGGCTCCGGCGTTCGGTGCACCGGCGCATCGAACGCGAGGTTGCCCGCTTGGAGAATGGCGGCGCCACGGTCGTCTGCCTTGAACCGGGCCTCGCCTCGCGCCAGGCCATGGGCCTGCGCGCCATGGCGGAGGACCGGGGGCCCAGGGTGATTGAGGCGGCGTACGAGGAGACGTGCCGGCTGATTCTCGAGACGCCCGCGCTCGCCTCCTTGGGTCGTCCGCTCGCCGCCGCCAGCGCCGGTTGACCCCGGGAGCCCGGCGACATGCGGTAGTAGCGTGCGTTCGTGGGGGTCGCGCCAAAGGAGGGGTTGCATGAGCCCTGATCGCCTGAGCCCGTTGGACGCCTCGTTCCTCCACATCGAGGACCACGTCTCGCACATGCACATCGCCTCGGTTGCCATCTTCGAGGGGCCCCCGCCGGCGTTCGGCGACATCGTCGCCATGGTGGACGGCAAGCTCGACCTCGTTCCGCGCTACCGCCAGAAGGTGCGCACCGTGCCGTTCGAGTTGGGACGCCCGGTCTGGGTGGATGACCCGCACTTCAACATCGAATACCACCTGCGCCACACCGCCTTGCCCGCGCCGGGCGGCGAGCGCGAACTGCGCAAGCTGGTCGGGCGCGTCATGGCCCAGCAGCTCGACCGTTCCAAGCCGCTGTGGGAGATCTGGGTGGTCGAGGGACTCGAGGACGGCCGCTGGGCCATGCTGGCCAAGACGCATCACGCCTTGGTCGACGGGGTCTCGGGCACCGACCTGCTCGCCGTCATCATGGACCTCAGCGCGGAGACCGCCCGGCCGGAGCCGTCGCACTGGACCCCGCATGCCGAACCCTCCGGCGTCCAACTGATGGTGGACGCGCTGGAGAACATCGTGCAATCGCCCTACGAACAGGTGCGGGCGGCGCGGGCCCAGACCCGCGCCCTGCGCAAGATGGCCGGCTACGTGCTGGAGGTGGCCGGTGGGTTCTTCTCGCTCGCCGGGTTGGTGCGCCCCACCCCGCCGACCAGCCTGAACGGTCCGCTCGGCCCCCACCGCCGCTACGCCTGGGCCACCACGTCGGTCGAGGACATCAAGCGCGTGCGCAAGGCACTGGGCGGGACGTTCAACGACGTGGTGCTGGCCTGCATCACGAACGGGTTCCGTGAGCTGTTGCTCGGGCGTGACGAAGACGTTGATCGGGTGGTGCGCACACTGGTGCCGGTGTCGGTCCGGCCACGCGATACGTCGGGCAAGGCCGTGGGTGATGGAACCTACGAGAACAAGGTGTCGGCGATGTTCGCCGAGCTGCCGGTCGACATCGAGGATCCCGCGCTCCGCCTGCATGTGATCACGGAGCAGATGAAGGATCTGAAGAACTCGAGCCAGGCCGTTGCCGGCGAGGCGCTGACCTCCATGTCGGGCTTCGCTCCTCCGATGCTCCTGGCCCTCGGCATGCGGCTCGCCACTCGGGCGGGGCAGCGGAACGTCAATACGGTCACGACCAATGTGCCGGGACCGCAATTCCCGCTCTACGCGGCGGGTCGCCGCATGCTGCGGGCTTTCCCTTACGTGCCGCTCGGCGGCCAGATGCGCCTCGGCATCGCCATCTTCTCCTACGACGGCGAGGTCAACTTCGGGATCACCGGCGACTACGACACCACGAGCGACATCGATATCCTCGCCGGCGGCATTGAGGATGGCATGACCCAGATGCTCAAGGTGTGCGACCAACCGGGCGGGTGACGAATCAGGCGGACCAATCGGCGATACCGGCCACCTCGTCGGCGATGTACGCCTGCAGGTCGTTGACGATCACCTTCTCGACCGAACGCCCCACAATCGGCACGCGGATCTTCAGTTCGCCTTCGATCTCGACTTCGGTCGTGCCCGGCCCGCCGTCGCCCTCCTCGAAGCGGTAGGTGCCGGCGGCGCTGAGACGATCCGGGTAGTGGTCCGGGAGCACGACCCAGCTCGACCGGCGCTCCACCAGCAGGATCTCGGTCTGCGTGATCCACGACATCTTCTGGGGGTCAACGACCGCCCGCACGGCAGACGACACCGACCCGGTGAAGGCGAACCGGACCTCCAACACGATGCGGTCGCCCGTTGCCTCGCGGTGCACGACCTCTCGTACGGCGATGTCGTCGCGAGTCGGACGTCCGTCGTAGAAGTCAGCCGAACCGTACGCCGCCATTGCCCGGTCCGGCGGTACGGCGACCACGTGCCGGATCGCGAATTTCACGGGGACGGACGCGTCGACGGCAGTCCCAGCTTGCGGTGGTCCCAGCTGACGGTCTTCTCGACGTTCAGTTTCACCGCGACCCGCTTGTGCAGCATGATCTCGAGAATGGGCTTGAGGTCGTCGGAGTACGGCCCGTTGTAGCGCTCGTACACGCTGATGCCGAGCTGCCACAGCTGGTCGGGGTCGTCGACGATCTCTGCCTTGCCGACCAGTTCCACGCCGCGCAATTCCTCGTAGTAATCGCCGTCTTCGAACAGCATCGTGAGGCGGGGGTCGCGCCGCAGGTTCTGCACCTTTTGCGACTTGGCCTTGGTCTCCACGGTGACGCAGCCGTCCAGGAATCCGTACCACATGGCGACCGCGTGGATGGAGCCGTCCGGGGACATCGAACACATCGTCATGTTCCGCCGCTCGGCGAGGAACGCGTCGATCTCCTCAGGCGTCATCTGTATGGCCTTGCGCTGGTTCACGCCGTGGCCCATGGCCTCGGTCATCGGCACCTCCCACTCGTGTGTCAAGGAGCGTAATCCCCTGAGCAGGGCCGAAGGCAGAAGAGTTCATCTGCAGAACACTTGAAGGTTGCGCCGCTTTCACGGCCCGTTTACCTCGGCTTCGTAGCGTGAGCACCGATGGCGACCGTGGACAGGCAGATGCACTCCGGCCGGGGACATCGTTCCGCCCCCGGCAGCGGGCGTCGTCGCGGCCAGGCAGATCTGGCCGAGGTCATCATGTTCCGGCCGTTGCACTCACACCGCAACGGCATTCTCGGATCGTTGGTCACCGTGGCGCGGGTGTTCGCCTCCCCGCGCCCCCAGGCGACGCCGGTGCGAACTACCCCCCGTCCGCCGTCGTCGCCTGCCCCTCTCCCGTTCCCGACGCCCCGGGTCCCCACCGACGCTGCCTGAGGCCGAACGCAGCGTGGCAATCGCGAACGCGCCGGCGGCGAGCGGCCGGCCCCCGTCGCCCAACCCGGCCCGGGACAACCGGCCCCTGGTCCTCGTGGTCGACGACGAGGAGTCCTACCGCCAGGCCCTGGCGTCGGGACTGACCCGTGAAGGCTTCGCCGTCGAGTCGGCGGGGGATGGACACGAGGCACTGCGCCTCTTCCAGCGCGTGCATCCCGACCTCGTGCTGCTCGACGTGATGCTGCCCGATCAATCGGGTATCGAGATCTGCCAGCAGATGCGCAGCCTCAACCCCGTGCCGATCATCATGGTCACGGCGCGCGACTCCGAAGTCGACATCGTGCTCGGCCTGGAGCTTGGTGCCAGCGATTACGTGGCCAAGCCCTTTCGCCTCCGCGAGCTCGTGGCGCGCATGCGGGCGGTGCTGCGACGAGGTGTGGCCGTCGCCGAGCACCACGAGGAGGTCCTGAGCGTCGGCCCGGTCCGCCTCGACGCCGGGCGACGGGAGGTCACCGTCGCCGAGGTCCCCGTGGAGCTCTCCCGCAAGGAATTCGACTTGCTGGCCCTCCTCATGGCGCACAACGGTCAGGTGGTGACCCGTGACTGGTGCATCGACCGCCTCTGGTGGGACCAGGAGCTGACCGACACCCGAACCCTCGACACCCACATCAAACGGCTGCGCAGGAAGGTGGAGCCGGACCCGGCCAACCCTCGCCACCTCGTCACCGTTCGGGGCGTCGGCTTCCGATTCGAGGCCTGACCCGGCACGACGCGGCGGTTTCGCCCTACATTGCACCAATGCACAAGGGCGATGTCGTTCCCGACTTCACACTTCCCGACCAGACCGGTACGCCGCGGACGTTGAGCAGCTTCTTGGCCAACGGACCGGTCGTCTTGTTCTTCTATCCGGCGGCCATGACCTACGGCTGCACCAAGGAGAGCTGCCACTTTCGCGACCTCGCCGGCGAGTTCGCCGCCGTCGGTGCCCAACCGGTCGGTATCAGCGCCGACGGCGTGGAGAAGCAGAAGCAGTTCGACGAGAAGGAATCGCTCGGTTTCCCGCTGCTGTCCGACGCCGACCGCACGGTGGCGAGCCAGCTCGGAGCGAAGCGCGGCCTGAGCTTCATGCCCAACAAGCGGATCACGTTCATCATCGACATCGACCGAACGCTGCTCGACGTGATCCACACCGAGGTGTCCATGGGTGCGCATGCCGACAAGGCACTCGCCCTTCTCAAGGCGCGTCCCGCTGCCTGAGCGCAACGTCGTCATCACGGGCGCCGCCTCGGGCATCGGCGCCGCCACCGCGGCGCGTCTGGCCGCGGCTGGCTGGCGCGTGATCGGCGTGGACAAAGACCGCAGCGACATCGTGGCGGACCTGTCGACAGCTGACGGCCGGCGCGCTGCGGTCGCGGGCGCCACCGAGCGCAGCGCCGGCACGTTGGCCGGCATTGTGACGTGTGCCGGACTGGCCGGCACGCCCGATCGGACCGGCTCGCTCCTCACCACGGTCAATTACTTCGGCACGGTCGAGCTGCTCGAGGGTCTGCGCCCGCTCCTCACGCCGGGCGGCGCCGCCGTCGCCATCAGCTCGAACTCGACGACCGTGCAACCTGGCATCCCGGCCGACCTCGTCGAGGCGCTCCTCAAGGGCGACGCGGCGTTGAGCGCGCAGATCGCCGACTCCCGTGGCTCGCTGGTGGCCTACCCGGCCACCAAGTTGGCGGTGGCGCACTGGGTACGCCGCTCGGCCACAGGGCCGGCGTGGGCCGGAGCGGGACTCCGCCTCAACGCCATTGCCCCGGGCATGATCGACACGCCGATGGTGGCGGGCATGCGGGCCGACCCCGAGGCCGGACCGCTGCTCGACATGTTGCCCATTCCCGTGGGTCGGCCCGGACGACCCGAGGAGATCGCGGCGCTGGTGGAGTTCCTCCTCGGCCCCGATGGCGCCTTCTTCTGTGGCTCGGTGCTCTTCTGCGACGGGGGGAGCGACGCTCTCCTGCGCTCGAACGACTGGCCGGCGGCCTGGGACATCTCGGTGCGTGACCTGGGCCAGCAGCTCTCCTGAACGCGCTGCAGTCCCGGCCCCGCAGACGCCGACCGTAGGCTGACCGCCATGCCGGGACGGATCCTGGTGGATACCACCCCGCTGCGGGAAAGCCGCGACTTCCGGCTCCTCTTCATCGGCCAGCTGATCTCCGTGATCGGGACGCAACTCACGGTCGTCGCCATCCCGTACCAGGTGTACTCCATGACGCACTCCACCTTTCAGGTGGGGGCGATCAGCCTGGCCCAGCTGTTTCCCTTCCTCGCCGGTGCGCTCTCCGCCGGGCCCATCGGCGACAGCCACGACAAGCGCCGCATCATGGTGTGGACATCGGCGGCCCTGTTGCTCACGAGCACCGCCCTGGCCGTCAACGCAGCAGTGGCTCACCCGTCGCTCGCCACCCTGTACGTCGTCAGCGCGGTGGCGTCGGGATTCACGGGATTCGCCAGCACCGCCCGCATGGCAGCCGTGCCAGGCATGGTCGAGCGGCGGCAGATACCCGCCGCCTCTGCCATGACGCAGATCGTGTTCCAGGTGGGGGTCATCGTGGGTCCGGCGCTCTCGGGCCTGCTGCTCGGCATCGGCCTCCCGCTCGTCTACGGGCTCGACGCGGCCTCCTTCGTGGTGGCCACCGTGACCTCGGCGATGCTGGCCCCGATGCCCGCCGCCGCGCACGCCGCCGGTCTGTCGGCATGGCAGTCGACCAAAGAGGGACTGCACTACCTGCGCACCCGCCAGGCGCTCCAAGGTGTCTACCTCATCGACATCAACGCCATGGTCTTCGGCATGCCGCGGGCGCTCTTTCCCGCCATGGCCGCCATGGTGTTCGGCGGCGGCACCATCACCCTCGGGTTCTTGTACGCGGCGCCCGGTGTGGGCGCGCTCATCGGAGCGGTGACGACCGGTTGGGTCGACAACCTGCGTCGCCAAGGCTGGGCGGTGATCGTGGCCGTCTGCATCTGGGGCGCGGCGATCGCACTGTTCGGGTTCACCGACACCCTCTGGGTCGCCCTCGTCCTGCTGGCTCTGGCGGGCTGGGCCGACGTGATCTCCGCCGTCTTGCGCAACACGATTCTCCAGAGCTCCATCCCCGAGCGCTTCCGCAGCCGGATGTCCTCCATACAGATGGCCGTCGTCCAGGGCGGCCCGCGGCTCGGCGACATGGAGTCAGGGACCGTCGCCGCGCTGACCAGCATCGAGTTCTCCGTCGTCTCGGGGGGCCTGGCCTCCATCGCCGGCGCCGTTGTCATCGGCGCGCTCCTGCCCGTCTTCCGGCACCATCTCGCCGGTCACATCGACGACGTCCCCGTATGATCCGGGCATGAGCACTGCCTTCGCCGAGCCCACCTGGGGTGAGATCGATCCCGACGTTTTCTCCCGCATTCTCGTCGTCTCCCCGCACTTCGACGATGCCGCCATGGGCGCGGGCCACCTCATCGCCAGCTACGACGACACCACGGTCGTCACGGTGCTCGGCGGGGAGCCTCCCGCCTATCCCGACGAGCCCTCCCGGTGGGACGCCCTGGGCGGCTTCGTCGCGGGCGACGACGTCGTCGCGGTGCGCCGACGGGAGGACGCCGCCGCCATGGCCGTCCTCGAGTCGGGGTACGAGTGGCTCGAGTTCCCGGACCACCAGTACCTGGCCCCGGCAGACCGCCCCACGCCGTCGGACGTCGCGCCGGTTCTGGCGGCCACCATCGCCGGGCGCGACCCCACCGCCGTGTTCTTCCCGATGGGGCTCGGCAATCCCGATCACGTCATGGTCCACGATGCCTGCCTCCTCGTGCGCCAGGAGCAGGCCGGACGCCAGTGGTTCTGCTACGAGGACCACGGCTACAAGCACATTCCCGGGCTCTTGGCCTGGCGCGTGGCGAAACTGTTGCGCACCCATCCCTGGCCGACACCGGCCATCGTCCCGCACGAACCCGACGAGGAGCGCAAGCGCCGCGCCATTTGGTGCTACACGTCGCAGATCGCTCCACTCGAGCAGGACCACACGCTCAGTGCGCGCATGGAGGGACGGGTCCCCGAGCAGTTCTGGCACCTCGCCCCGCCACCGGCGGGCTGGGAAGGGCTGGCCGACCTGATCTGAACACAGGTGCTTCGAGACGGCGGCCCCCACCCGCCCCGCCCGGCCAGGGACGGCCAGTCCGAGCCGTGCGTGGAATCAGGGACCGGAGCCCTCCGTTGTGGCTCGGTTGTGATCGTCTGCGCAGAGGTGACCAAGGGCAGCAGCAAGGCATGACGTTCAGCCCTACCGGCGTCGGCCCCGTCGGCGCATCATCAGTTGCATGGTCATGTACCGAGACCTCTTGACACAGGCCCTTGGCAAGAGCGAGGAGCAGCGGTCCGAAGACCTGCTGCTGGCTGACCTCGTCGAGTCCCGGGCCAGGCTCGGCGTGACGGGCGGGCCGGAACCGGTGGCCGAGGCCCTGGCCCGGGAGCTCTGCTACGACGGCGCCCTCATCCGGCTCTGTGCCTCGTTGCACGTCCGGGCCACGCCGGAATGGTTCGAATGCCCCGAACGCGAGCGGGCTCGGCTCGAATACGAACTCCTGCGGCGCGGCATCCTGCTGCCGGGGGCGCAGCTCCTCGACGCCTAGGGTCGTCCCCTTTCCGCCAGCCGCGACACTCCTAGGGTGCCGCTGTCGACACGACCGCCTCGGCCTGCGCGGAATGCGTCACCTCCTCGCTGGGTGGCACCCGACTCCCACTTCATGTCCGGGTTCCACATCGCCATGATGGTCGCACTGGGTCTCGTCGAGATCGCCGCCGGCCTGGACTGCCTGATCACCGGCCGGCACGGCCTTCCCGACAAAGCCCTGGGTACGGACCCTCACTAGAGTCGTCGGCAGTGCCAAAGGACGACGAGCGCATGGTGGAGGTCGATGGGCGCGAGGTGCGCGTGTCGCGGCCCGACAAGATCTACTTCCCCGGCCTCGGCGCGACGAAGTTCGACCTCGTGTCCTACTACCTCGAGATCGGCGAGCAACTCTTGAACACCGCGGGCGGTCGGCCCGCCATGCTGCAGCGGTTCCCCGACGGCGCCACCGGCAAGTCCTTCTACCAAAAGCGCATCCCGGCCGGCGCGCCTGACTGGCTGCAGTCGACGACGGTCTCGACCCCCAACGGCACGACGTCCAACGCCCTCGTCGTCGCCGACATCGCGCACGTCGTATGGGCAGTGAATATCGGCTGCCTCGGGCTGCACCTCTGGCCGTACCTCGCCGCCGATCCCGACCACGCCGACGAGCTGCGCATCGACCTCGACCCCGTGAAGGGCATCGGCTTCGAGGAAGTGCGCGCCGTGGCGCTTCTCTGCCGCGACGTGCTGGCCGAACTCGGGCTGCGGAGCTATCCGAAGACGACGGGCAACAACGGGCTGCACGTGTACCTGCGCCTGCAGCCACTCTGGGACTCCACCGCCGTACGGGCGGCCGCGGTGGCGCTCGCCCGCGAGCTGGAACGGCGATTTCCCGACCTCGTCACCGCGAACTGGTGGAAGGAGGAGCGCGGCACCCGCGTCTTCGTCGACTTCAACCAGAATGCGCCCCACAAGACCGTGTTCGGCGCCTGGTTCGCCCGCCCTCGCACCGGCGGCCAGGTCTCGACGCCCCTCACCTGGGACGAGGTCGAGACGGTGGTGCCCGACGACCTCACCATCCGGACCGTGCCCGACCTGGTGCGCCGGCGCGGAGACCCCTGGGCCGACATCGCGACCCATCCCCAGTCGATCGAACCGCTGCTGGCGCTCGCTGCCCGCGACAAGGAGGCCGGACTGCACGACGCACCATGGCCGCCGCAGTACCCCAAAATGCCCGACGAGCCGCCCCGTGTGGCACCCAGCCGGGCCAAGAAGGCCTGACCGTGGAACCACTGGACGCGCTGAACCGGATCGCCTTCCTCCTCGAACGCGGCGGGGCCGACACCTACAAGGTGCGCGCCTTTCGCCACGCCGCGCGCGCCGTGGCGGACATCGACCCCGACTCGCTGCGCGCGCTCGCCGCGTCGGGGCGGCTCCAGAGCATCGACGGCGTCGGCAAGTCCACCGCGCAGGTCATCACAGAGGCTCTCGAGGGCAAGGTGCCGGCGCGCCTGCAGCAGGCGGAAGAGAGGCCCGACGACATTGAGCTCGACGCCCCGGCCCACACGCTGCTCGAGTCGCTCCGCGGCGACTGCCACTCCCACTCCGACTGGTCGGACGGCGGAAGCCCCATCCGCGAAATGGCCGAGGCGGCACGCGACCTCGGGCACGAGTACCTCGTGCTCACCGACCACAGCGGCCGCCTGACCGTGGCACACGGACTCAACGCCGAACGGTTGCGCGCCCAGCTCGACGTGTTGCGCGAGCTCAACGAGGACCTCGCCCCCTTCCGCATCCTGACCGGCATTGAAGTCGACATTTTGGAGGACGGTTCGCTCGACCAGGAGCTCGACCTGCTCGCCGAACTCGACGTCGTCGTGGCCAGCGTGCACTCGAAGCTGCGGATGGAGTCGCCCGCCATGACCGAACGCATGCTCGCCGCCATCGAGAGCCCCCACACCGACATCCTCGGCCACTGCACGGGGCGCCTCATCACCGGCCGGGGACGCCCGCAGTCCTCCTTCGACGCCGACGCGGTGTTCGCCGCCTGCGCCCGCACCGGCACCGCAGTGGAGATCAACTCACGGCCCGAGCGCCAGGACCCGCCCCAGGACCTGCTGCGCCAGGCCGTCGAACTCGGCTGCTCGTTCTCGGTCGACACCGACGCCCACGCGCCGGGTCAACTCGGCTGGCTCGGCCGCGGCTGTGCCAAGGCAGTCGACGCCGAGGTGCCCGCCGAGCGGATCGTCAACCGCGGCTCGGCCGACGAGCTGCTGGCGTGGGCCGGGACCCATGAGGGCTGATCGCCCGTGACGCTGCCCGTCACGCCCCCCGTCGCCCCCATGCTCGCCAAGCTCTCGCGCGTTCTGCCGCAGGCCGAGGGCCTCTTCTACGAGCCCAAGTGGGACGGATTCCGCTGCATCGTGTTCCGGGACGGGGACGACGTCGAGCTCGGCAGTCGCAACGAGAAGCCGCTCACACGCTACTTCCCCGAGCTGATCGACGCCCTGCGTCGCGAGCTCCCGGACCGCTGCGTGCTCGACGGCGAGATCGTCATCGCCGGCACCGGTGGCCTTGACTTCGACGCGCTGTCCCAGCGCATCCACCCGGCGGAGAAGCGCATCCGCCTGCTGGCCGAGTCGACGCCCGCTTCGTTCGTGGCCTTCGACCTGTTGGCGCTGGGCGATCGCTCGTTGCTCGAGACACCATATGCGCAGCGGCGCGCCGCGCTGGAAAAGGCACTCAAGAAGGCACACCCGCCCGTCCATCTGACGCCAGTGACCGATGATCCCGAGGTGGCTGCCGACTGGTTCTCCCGCTTCGAAGGAGCTGGTCTCGACGGCGTCGTGGTCAAAGACGGCACGCTCACGTACCTGCCCGACAAGCGGGCGATGCTCAAGGTCAAGCACCAGCGCACCGCGGACTGCGTGGTGGCGGGCTTCCGCACTCACAAGGACGGCGAAGGGGTGGGTTCATTGCTGCTGGGGCTCTACGACCACGACGGAACCCTGCACCATGTCGGGGTGGCATCGGGGTTCAGCGTGGCCCGCCGCCGTGAGCTGGTGTCCGAGCTTGCTCCCTACCAGAAGAACGCGGCAGAAGGACCATCCCTGGGCGGGTTGGGCCGAGGCCCAGGCGTCCGGTCGGTCCCCGGGTGGGACGAACCGCTGGAACGCCGGGAAGGACATGACCTGGGAGCCGCTGCGCCCCGAGGCCGTGGTGGAGGTCTCCTACGACCACCTTCAACAGGACCGCTTCCGGCACGCCACGTCCTTCGTGCGCTGGCGTCCCGATCGTGAGCCCGGCTCGTGCACCTACGCGCAGCTCGACTCACCCGTGCCGATGGTGTTGGCCGACGTGTTCGGGACGCCGTCGACCTAGCTGTACTCGGCGCTTCGCCTCAGCCGTCGAGCAGATCCGGATCCGCCGCGAGCTCGGCGCGCACGGCGGCTTCCCAGAAGCCGAGGAACCCCTCGCCATCGCTCTGCGCCACGAGGTCGATGAAAGAGCGCGGCACCCGGGAGACGCCGCCACCTCCGGCCGCCCGCACATACCAGGCGTGCTGGCAGCGTTGCTCAAGAGCGACGGCGCGCTGGTGCACGGCGCGAGCGGACCTTCCGACGACGAAGACCCCGTGTCCGGCCAGCAGCGCCATGGACGCATCGCCCATCTTCTCGACGGCCCGCTGCGCACTGGACGCATCGTTCACCGGCCCCTCGTACTCGTCGATGACCACCAGGGTCCCACCGCCCAGCGCAGAGCTCTGGTCGAGGATGGGGGGCAGTTCGCCGAGGTCGGCCCACACCGTGCCGAACAGCGGGTGGTTGTGCACGGCCCAGCCGACGTCCTGGCGCAACCGGTGGAGCTCCAGGTGCAAGGGGATCCCCAGCGGGACGGGCCAGTCCCCCTCGACCACCGTTCCCTCGAGGTCGATGCGCAAGACCTGCGACGGGTGCAGCTCCGCCCAGGTCAGCAGCCACGGGTTGCACAGCAGCGTGCCGTCGCCCAGGTTGACCGTGATGTGGCCGGCCAGATGGTCGTTGTAGCCCTCGCGCCACAGCGCGCGCGCCAATACGACGAGCTGCTCGCGGGGAGAGCTCGGGGATCAGCTTCTCGGCGGTCGGCGTGAACATCTGTCGCCTCCTCTGTGCGCTCAGCCGGGCAGCACGTGGTCCGGTAACGGGTGGCGGTAGAGGGTGGCGGCGTTCTCGCAGCACATGGCGCGCAGCTCACCTGTCGGGATGTGACCCCAGGCCTCGTGAATGACGCGCTGGGTGTCGGGCCACGTGCTGTCGCCGTGCGGGTAGTCGACCTCGACCATGATGTGATCGACGCCGATGGCATGCCGCGTGTCGATGGTGGAGGGATCGTCAATGGTGCAGAACCAGAAGTTGCGCCGCAGGACATCGGCCGGACGCATGTCCCAGCCCAGGCCGTAGCGCGACCGGTCCACGATGTTCTCGAGCCGGTCGAGCAGCATGGCGACCCACCCGATACCCCCCTCGCTCATGGCGATCTTGAGCGTCGGCAGCCGGGCCGCGTACCCCGACCACAGCCACTCGGCGCACGCAATGAGCGACAGCTGCCCGAAGAGCGTCGCGCCGAGCTGCAGCGCGTCCATGCCGGCGCCCGGCGGCGCCGGCGTCAACCCGGAGCTCCCCACGTGGAGGGAGACCACCGTGTCGGTGTCGACCACGGCCTCCATGATCGGGTCCCAGTGGGCGCGATCCCACAACGAGGGCAGCCCGATCTCGTGCGGGCGCTCGGGGAAGGTCACCGATGTGAACCCCCGTTGGGCGTTGCGCCGTATCTCATCGACGGCGAGGGCGGGGTCGGCGAGGTACGTGATCCCGAGCGGCACGATGCGATCGGGATGGGCCGAATACCACTCCTCGAAGAGCCAGTCGTTCCAGGCCCGCACACAGGCCAGGCCCAGGTCGCGATCTTCGGCGTCGAAGAAGACGCGACCGCAGAACCCCGTGATCATGGAGGGGAAGTTCACCGACGCCCAGACGCCGTTGATGTCCATGTCGTGCACGCGCGCGTCCACGTCGTAGCAGCCTGGCCGCATCTGGTCGAAGCGGAACGGCTCGAGTCCATAGGTTTCGGGGCGCCGGCCGGCGACCGCGTTCATGCCGACCTGGGTGTAGCGCTTGCCTTCGAATTCCCAGACTTGATGGCCCTCCGGCGTCTCGACGATACGGGGGGCGCGCGCAGCCAGTGCTTTCGGGAGCCGGTTCTCGAAGGTGTGGGCCGGCTCGACGACGTGGTCGTCGACCGAAATCACGGTGTAGCGCACCTCGCGAGGCTCGGGCTCGGGGAGGAACAGATCCATGTCACGCACAGACCGGAGTATGCCCGAGGACGGCGGACCGTGCCGCGCCGACCATGCCGCGTTTGCGCGGCGTCCCGGATAGATACTGGGACCGAAGCGGAAAAGGAGGCTGTGTGGTCGCGCTTGTCATCGTTTCAACGTTCGTGGTTCTGGTGCTCGGCATCCTGGTCGCCGGGTTGTTGCGTAGCCACGCCGACATTCTGCGCGCCCTGCACGATCTCGGGGCCGGGGTCGGCGATCCATCTGTCGTGGCGCCTGCCCCGTCCGCTCCCGGGGCGGCACCGGTCGATTTCATCCCGCCGGCGTCGAGCCCGCCGCTCGGGGCGGCGCCCGCCATTGCCGGGGTCACTCCGAGCGGCGACGCCCGAGCCGTGGCCGTCGACAACAGCGACGACCTCACATTGCTCGGATTCCTCTCCTCGGGGTGCACGAGCTGCGGCGTGTTCTGGGACGCCCTGCAGGACCCGGCACGCCTGCAGCTCCCCGATCGCATCCGCGTGGTCATCGTCACCAAGGGCACCGACCGCGAGGTGCCCTCCGAGGTGCGGTCCAAGTCGACCGGCCGGGTCCCGGTGGTGATGTCAACGGACGCCTGGCTCGACTACCAGGTGCCCGGCTCACCCTTCTTCGTTCTCGTCGACGGCGCCACGGGTCGCAAGGTCGGGCAGGGAGTGGCCAGCCACGTCGGGCAGCTGGCCGAGCTCGTGCGCCGCGCCGAGCACGACCGGGGACACGTCGACACCGGGCGGGGGCGGGGCCAGGGCTCGCTCGACGGGCCGGCTCGTGAGGCGGCGGCCGACGAGGTGTTGCAGGCGGCCGGCATCCTCCCAGGGGACCCGAGCCTCTATCCGCGCACCCTCCACGACGTGTTCCCCCTGGGCCAGGTGGCCGAGCCCGCGGCTGCGGCCCCCGGCGTGACCGGCGTGACCGGCGTGACCAAGTAGTGGCCACCATCGGTGCCCACGGCATCACCGCACGGCTCCCCCAGGGTTTCGAGGGCCGGATTTTCGTGCGCCCCGCCGCGGTCGGCGTCACCTACCCGGTGGGCCAGTTCGCCACCTTTCCCATCCCCGACGACATCGGAGACTTCGGGAGCGGCGCGGTGACGTTGATGGGCCCCGCGGACGTCTTCGCCAGCCTGTTCGAGTACGGCCCCGAGAGCGTCGGCACCGCGCTGTTCGCCCGCCAGGGCCGCCCTGACGCCTTCTCCGAGGCCGACTTCTCCCCGATGATGCTGCGGCGGGGCCTACCGGGCCAGTCCGGCACGCAGTGGTTCTTCACCGAGGCGGGCCGGCCGTTCTCCTTCTACGCGGTGCTCGGCAGCCACGCGCTGCGACCCGCTCTCGTCCCGCGCGTCAACACACTGCTGACGTCGTTGACGATGAGCCCTGCCATCACCGAGAGTCCCGCCGCGAGGCCGCTGTGGAACTGATCGGCCTCTTCCTGGTCGGCGCCGGACTCCTCGTCGTCGCCGGGGTCGCCAAGGCGGCGCGGCCAGACGACACGGCGCGCGCCATGGCCGAGCTGCTCCCCGGCTCGCTGCCGCTCCTCCCCGTGCGCTGGCTCGTGCGAGCCGGCGCACTGGCCGAAGCCGCGCTTGGACTCCTCGCCATCGCATTCCCGCGCCCGCTCACCGCGGCACTCGTCGCGTGCTCCTATGGAGCCTTCGCCGGCGTCGTCGCCGTCGCCCGCTGGCGCGGTGGCCCGCTGGCGACGTGTGGCTGCTTCGGCCGCCCTGACACACCGCCGACCGTCCTCCACCTCGTCTTCGATGTGATGCTGGCCGCCGCCGCGTGCGCGGTGGCGGTGACTGGCTCGGGCAGCGCGACGCTCGCCGTTGTGGTGTCCCCCATGCCCTGGGCCGGCGTTCCCTTCCTGTTCGTCACGGCGGTCGGGCTGTGGCTCAGCGTGCTGGCCCTCTCTGCCCTGGCCGCGCTCACGCCAGCGCGCCACCCCGGACACCAGACACGCCACGGCCACCCCAGGCCGGCGACGGCCCAATGAGCCTGTCCACAACACTGGTGGACCGCGCGGCGCGGGTCCTCGAGGGCACGTTGTCACGGCGCAGTCTCATCAACCGTTCCGCGTTCGTCGGCAGCGCCGTTGCCACCGGCGCCGGCCTCGACCTGGCGCTGCGCCCCGGGACGGCCTACGGAGCGATCTGTGCGTGCGGTAACGCGAACTGCGGGTGCGGCAGTACCTGCTGCTCGGGATTCTCCGAGTTCTGCTGCGCCGTGAGCGGCGCCAACTTCTGCCCTGCCAACACCGTGATGGGCGGCTGGTGGGTGGCCGAGAACTCGTCCTATTGCGGCGGCCCCCGCTACTACATGGATTGCAACTCGACCTGCTCGTGCACCGGTGGGTGTGGCAACGGCTTCGCTTTCTGCGAGCCAGGCTGCGACCACACCGGGTGCGGTTGCGGGGCGCTGGGCTGCGATTCCTACCTGACCGGTTGCCTCCAGTTCCGCTACGGGCAATGCAACCAGAACGTGCCGTGCATGGGGCGGATCGTGTGCCGCGTCGTCGCCTGCGTGCCGCCGTGGACGGTCGATCCCTCCTGCACGACCGCTGTGGCCGTCGACAACGCGACGGCGGAACAGAACGAACCGTGCTGGACCACCGCCCCGCCGGCGCCGTTGTGCGCCTCACCGGCCACCAATTGCCAGGCGGTCGGCATGGCAGCGAGCGGGGACGGGCACGGGTACGCCGTGCTCACGGCCTTCGGCCGTCTGTTCGGCTACGGCGACTTCCCCAACGACGGCGATGCTTCGCAGCTCGGTCTGGACGCGCCGATCGTCGGCATGGCCGCCTGCAAGACCGGCGGCTACTTCCTCGCCGCCTCCGACGGGGGCATCTTCGACTACGGCGGCGCCCCCTTCCTCGGCTCAATGGGCGGACGACGGCTCAATGCCCCGGTCGTCGGCATCGCAGCCTCCCCCTCAGGTCAGGGCTACTGGATGGTGGCGGCCGATGGCGGCATCTTCGACTACGGCGACGCGCTCTTCTACGGTTCCATGGGCGGAAGGCGGCTCAACTCCCCGGTGGTCGGCATGGCGGCGACGCCGACCGGCCGCGGCTACTGGCTTGCCGCCGCCGACGGGGGGGTCTTCGCCTTCGGGGACGCACCGTTCCTCGGGTCCATGGGTGGCCAGCCGCTCAACAAACCCGTCGTGGGCATGGCGGCCACGCCGACGGGCCAGGGCTACTGGTTGGTGGCCTCCGACGGGGGGGTCTTCGCCTATGGGGACGCCGGTTTCTACGGTTCGACCGGGTCGCTGCGTCTGAACGAGCCCGTGGTGGGCATGGCTCCCTACGACGACGACACGGGCTACTGGATGGTCGCCAGGGACGGCGGGATCTTCGCCTTTGGGAGCGCGCCGTTCCTCGGGTCACCCGCATGACGACGAAGGAGATCCCATGACCGCACTTCTCTCCGTGTCCGCGGCCGTCGTGGCGGTGGTCGCCGCCGCGCGCTCGACGTGGTCGCCCTGTGGCGTGTCCATGTTGGCGACGGTGACACCGCTGGCCGAGCGCGGGCGCGGGCACCGCTACCGCAGCACCGCGAGCTGGTTCGTGGCGGGCGGCCTCGCCGGTGGCGCGACCCTCGGACTGCTCATGGCCGCGCTGGCTCTCGGCCTGCATGCCGCTGCGCTCTCGGCGCCGGTCCTTGCCGCCACTGCCGGGGTGCTCGCGCTGCTCGCGGCGGCGTCCGACACGCGACTCGGCGGCTTTCATCTCCCGTTCCACTCGCGGCAGGTCAATGAGCGTTGGCTCGACCAGTTCCGGCCCTGGGTCTATGGCGCCGGGTTCGGCTGGCAGATCGGCGTGGGCCTGGTCACGTACATCAAGACGGCGGCGATCTACCTCATGATCGCGCTCGCCGCCCTGACCGGCAGCCCGGGCACGGCGTTGGCGGTCGGCGCGCTGTTCGGCTTGACGCGGGGCATGGCCGTCCTGCTCGGGCGGGGCATCACCGACACGATCACACTGGCTGCGTTCCACCGGCGCTTCACCGCGGCAGGCCCCGTCGTCCTGCGTGTCGTCGTGGCCTGCGAGCTGGCGGTGGCCGTGGTGTGCGCCGGCGTGCTCTCGCCCTGGGCCGCGGCGGCGGTCGTGGTACTCGCTGCCGGCTGCCTGGCGGGTCGGGTGCGACGGCGCCTGCCGGTGCCCGCCCGTACCTCCTCCTAGCCGCCGCTCATGTCCACGGCGTTGATACGGGCGGGAACGATGCGCACGATGACGCGGCGGTCACCGGGCACGTCGTGCTCGCGCAGGTCGGCGTCATACTTGGCACCGACCTTCTCGGCGAAGGCCCCGTCGTCGTCGGGAACGATGACGGCGGTGCCCCGGATCTCGAGGTAGCGGTAGGGGTTCTGGAGGTCGAGCAAGAACGCCGTGCAGGATGGCTCGGATTCGAGGTTCTTCAGCTTCTGGCGCCGGGTGTTCAGCGAGAGGGCAACCTGGCTGTCCTCGACCACGAACCACACCTCGGAGACCTGAGGGAAGCCGTCCTCCCCGACCGTGGCCAAGGTGAGCACCTGACCGTCGAGGAGGTCGCGGTGGCTGTCGGGGATGGTCGTGTGTGCCATGAAACCGGTATACCCCGGTGTCGGAAAGCAATGCGCGACGTTGCCTTCCTCCCGCCTACCATCGACGTATCGTCCCCAACCCGACCTCCGACAACGCGGTTTCCGACGGCCCCGCCTCCGACGGCCCCGCCTCCGACGGCCCCACCTCCGACGGCCCCGCCTCCGACGGCCCCACCTCCGACGGCGCGGCGCGCAAGCCGATCCGCCTCTTCCTGGCCGACGTGGACGGGACGCTCGTGACCAAGGAGAAGATCCTGACCGACGCCGCCATCGCGGCGGTGCGCGACCTGCGTCACGCAGGCGTTCTCTTCGCGCTGACCAGCGGTCGCCCGCCACGCGGCATGGAGATGCTCCTCGACCCGCTCGACATCGACACCGGGGTCGCCGCCTTCAACGGCGGCATGATGGTGGACCGCGAGCTCGAGGTCATGGCACAGCACACCCTGCCGCACGACCTCGTCCACCCGCTCGTCGATCACATGCGGTCCTTCGACCTCGACGTGTGGCTCTACCGGGGCGCCGACTGGTACGTCCCGGACCCCGACGGTCCGCACGTCGACCGGGAGGCCTGGACGGTGAAGTTCGAACCCAAGGTGATGCGGGACGGCATCGAGGGGCTCACCGAGGGCGTGGTCAAGCTGGTCGGCGTCAACGACGATCACGACGCCATCGACAAGGCCGCGCACGCGGCCGCCGAGAAGTTCGGCGGCAAGGTGACGGCGGCGGCCTCGCAGCCCTACTACCTCGACGTCACCCATCCCAAGGCGAACAAAGGCGAGGTGGCCCGTTACCTGGCTCGCTGCTACGAGTTGACGCCCGAGGAGATCGCCACCATTGGCGACCAGCCCAACGATATTTTGATGTTCGACCACTCGGGCCTCAGCATCGCCATGGGCAATGCCGACCCGGAGGCGAAGGAGGCGGCGCACCGGGTGACGCGGAGCAGCGAGGACGAGGGGTTCGCCTTCGCGGTCGAGCACTTCGTGCTGCCGGCCACAGCGTCCTAGCGGCGCGGCCCGCCGGCGCATGGTGCGGGACGGCACAGGTCCGCTCGCCGCTCCGGATCAGACACCACGGTGGTTCTCGAAGCGGGCGTACTGCTTCAAGAACAACAGGTTGGCCTTGCCGGTCGGGCCGTTCCTATGCTTGGCCACGTCGATCAGCGCGTCATCGGCCCGGTCGATCGGCACCTCGTCGTTGTACTCCGACTCGCGGTAGATGAACAGGACGACGTCGGCGTCCTGTTCGAGCGATCCCGACTCACGCAAATCGGACAGCTGCGGCGTCTTGTCCGTGCGCGACTCGAGGTTCCTCGAAAGCTGTGACAGGGCGACGACCGGCACTTCGAGCTCGCGGGCAAGGATCTTGAGGCCGCGGCTGATCTCGGCGATCTCGGTCTGGCGGTTCTCGGCCCGACCTCGGCCCGTCATCAGCTGCAGGTAGTCGATGACCACCAGGCCGAGGTCGCCCTCAGATTTCTTGAGGCGGCGGGCCCTGGACCGGATGTCCATCACCGTGACATTGGGATTGTCGTCGATGAAGATCGGCGCGTTCGACAGGCGCGTCACGGCCATGCCGATCTTGCTCCAGTCCTGGGTGCGGATCCGGCCGTTCTGGAGGTGCTGCCCGTTGACCTCGGCTTCGGACGCCAACAGGCGCTGGGTCAGCTCCAGGTGGCCCATCTCCAGCGAGAAGAGCAGCGCTGGTCGTTGCGAGTGCAGGCCGACGTTGGCCAGCACGCCGAGAGCGAAACTCGTCTTCCCCATGCCAGGGCGGGCGCCCACGATGTTCAGAGTCGAGGGCTGGAGGCCCAGCAGGATCTTGTCCAGCTCGTGGTAGCCGGTGGCGACACCCGTGATCTCCGAGCCACGTTTGCCCAACTCCTCAATGCGGTCCAGACCCTCGCCGAGCAGCACCTGAAGGGGCCGCATGGTGTCGACGGTGCGGCGCTCACCGACGTTGAACACCATCTGCTCCGCCTCGTCGACGGCCGCCTTCACGTCCTCGGGCACCGAGTAACCGATATCGGCAATGTCTCCGGCGACGCCGATCAGCTTGCGCAACAGCGCATGCTCCTCGACGATGTCGGCGTAGTGGCGCGCGTTGGCGATGGACGGCGTGTTCGCCTGCAGCGAAATGAAGATGGAGGGATCGCCGACGGCTTCGAGCACTCCCGACCGCTTCAGTTCGTCGGTCACCGTCACCGCGTCGATGGCCTCGCCCCGTTCCATGAGCGCCCGAATGGCGCCGAAGATGTGCCCGTGCGCCGGCTTGTAGAAATCGGACGACGAGCACTTCTCGAGCCCGACGGATGCGGCGTCGTTCGAGAGGAGCATGGCGCCGAGCAGCGACTCCTCGGCCTCGACGTCGTGCGGGGGCACCCGCGCGCCACTCGGCGCGGAGGATGCAGTCCGCAACTGGCGCGGGCGGGTGTCGTCAAAGGCTTGGACCACGGCTCACCTACTCTGCCGGTCCCAGCCTGGGGACCGTAAGGCCCCAATAGGTGTGGGTAAGCGGCGGCCTCGTGTGGAAAAGCGGTGCACGAGTGGTCAGCGGCTGGGGACCATGCAGAACGCAAATCGACACGCCCACATCATGAGCATGTGGTCGCGACAGAACTGTGGATGCACCCTGGTCAGGAGCTTGCGGTGACCTCCAGGGTCACGATGGTGGCCACATCGCGGAACAGCTCGACGGTCACCTCGAACGACCCGGTCTCCTTGATGTGCTCAGGCAACAAGATGTGCCGGCGGTCGACCTCGATGCCCTTGGTGGCCTTGATGGCGTCGACGACGTCGGACGGCCCGATGGACCCGAAGAGCCGTCCCGCCCCCGATGCCCTGGCGGCAATGGGAATCACCGCGCCGGCGAGCACCGTTGCTTGCGCTTCGGCCGCGCTGCGGTCCTGTGCTTCACGCAAGTCACGGCCGCGTCGCATCTGCTCGGCCTGACCCGTGACACCCTCGGTCGCAACGATGGCGCGACCCTCGGGCAAGAGGAAGTTCCGGGCGAAGCCGCCCGCCACCTTGACGATGTCCCCCCTGCGCCCGACGCCGGCGACGTCGTCCCGCAACAGGACCTTCATGCGTCCGCTCCCGCCTCGGTCGCCTCGACGGCGACCTCGACCACGGCGCCGGCTTCGGCGTCGGCCTCGGCCTGCTCCACGATGGCCAGCGCCTCGTCCGGCGCATCCTCGGCGCCACCGCCACCCGAGGGCCGTGGGCGGGCGGCCTCGGGGGGCACCGAGTCCAGTGTGCGCTCACCCCGGTCACGGCCGCCGCGCCCTCCGGGGCGCTCGGTCACGGTGCGCTGGGTGTAGGGCAGCAGCACGAGCTCGCGCGCCGTCTTGATCGCCATGGCCAACGCCCGCTGGTGCTGGGCACAGTTGCCCGTCACCCGGCGCGAGCGGATCTTCCCGCGGTCGCTCATGTACTTGCGCAGCATGGGGACGTCCTTGTAGTCGACCCACTCGACCTTGTCGCGGCAGAGCGCGCAGGGCTTCTTCTTGACCCGGCGGCCGAGGTCCTTGGGGGCTCGCCGTGAGGTCGTCCCGCCGCGCTGGTTGTTCCGTGCCATCAGAAGGGCTCCTCATCGAATCCGTAACCGGCGCCGGCATCTGGCGCGGCCTGGGGTTGTGCCGGCGGAGCGGCCGGTCGGCCACCCCCTCCCCCTCCGCCGCCACCCCGGCTGTACTCACCGGGCCCTCGACGCTCGTTCTTGGTGATCTGCGCAGTGGCCCAGCGCAGCGACGGGCCGATCTCGTCGGCCACCACCTCCACCTTGGAGCGGCGATCGCCCTCCTGGGTCTCCCAGCTGCGCTGCTCGAGGCGGCCGGCCACCATGACCCTCGATCCGCGAACGATGCTCTCGCTCACGTTCTCGGCCATCTCGCGCCAGCACACGACGTCGAAGAAGGAGGTCGCCTCCTCCCACTCTTGGGTCTGGCGGTTCTGCCAGCGGCGGTTGACCGCCAACCCGAAGGTGACATTGGCCTGGCCGGTGTTGGTGAAGCGCAATTCGGGATCGCGGGTCACGTTCCCGACCAGCGTCACGCTGTTGTCTGACGGCATGTCTGCTCCTCTCGCCGGTCGCTCAGCTGGCCGCGGTCTCGGCGGCGGGGGCCTTGTGGTCCGGCAGGCGCACGACCTTGTGGCGGACGACCTCGTCGGCCAGGCTGAGCATGCGGTCCAGGGCCGCCACGGTCTCGGGTTCGGCGCTGAATTCGACCACGACGTAGTACCCCTCACGCTTGTGGTTGACCTCGTAGGCCAAAGTGCGCTTGCCCCATCGGTCAATGGCACCGGGGGTGCCCCCGGTGGTGCGGATCACGTCGAGGGCCTGGTCGAGCACGCCCTGAATCACCGTTGGTTCGGTGGTGGCCTCGAAGATGGCCATGACTTCGTAGGGCCGCATATGCGGCGTACCTCCCTCTGGACCGGCGAGCCGGGCCCCTGACGGTCAGGAGCAGGGTCTGTTGCGGGGAGCCATGCTAGCCGTCCCGCCTCGGGGCGTCAGCGCAGGGCCTCGCCCAGCTCCTTGGGGGCGTGGTAGGTCTCCGCCTCGCCCGGGAAATTCCCCGTGCGCACGTCGTCGGCGAAGGCGGCAATGGCCTCGGTGGCGATGCGGCCGACATCGGCGTACTGGCGCACGAACTTGGGCGGGGTGGCGTTCCCCAGTCCCAGCAGGTCGTGGAAGACCAGCACCTGGCCGTCGCAGGCGGGCCCGGCCCCGATGCCGATCGTGGGCACGTCGAGCTGCTCGGTGACCGCGGCGCCGAGCACGTCGGGCACGCCCTCGAGCACGAAGCCGAAGCAGCCGGCGGCGGCGAGGGCCTTGGCCGCATCGAGCAGGGCGCTGGCCGCGTCCACACTCTTGCCCTGCACCCGGTAGCCCATCGACAGGACCGATTGGGGCGTGAGGCCCAGATGGCCCATGACGGGGATTTCGGCGCGGATGATGGCCTCCACGACTGGGAGGCGCGCCCGCCCACCCTCCAGCTTGATGGCCTGCGCCCCGGCGCGGATCAGAGTGGCGGCGTTGCGGACCGCCTCGTCGGGGGACAGGTGATAGCTCATCCACGGCATGTCGCCCAGGATCAGGCAGTGCGGCCGGGCGCGGGCCACGGCGGCGGTGTGGTGCGCCATGACGTCGATGTCGACGTGCAACGTGTCGGTGTACCCCAGCACGTTGTTGGCCACGGAGTCACCCACCAAGATGATGTCGGCGCCCGCTTCCGAGACGATGCGCGCGCCGGGCTCGTCGTAGGCGGTGACCATGACGATCGGCGTGGCGCCGTCTCGCCGCTTGCGCGCCCGCAGCGCAGGCACGGTGACGCTGGCTCGACCGCCGCTCACCGGGCCGGCACCGCCTTCTTCTGGCGCGGCGTGCGGCCACCAGCGGGGTACTTGCGCATCAGGTGGTGCCAGGCGCAGGCGGGGCAGACCTCGACCTCGTAACACAGGACGGGCTCCTCACGCCGGCACAATGCCTTGAGCTCGGCTGCGGTGCCCGGGCAGCGGCCGCCCGGTGGGAGCTTCGCCCCGAAGACGAAGGTGACGGTGACGAGCCGCCCGTCGTCGCAGATCGGGCAGACCTCCTTGGTCGCCCGACCAACGTTGCGCGCCGCCCGCAGCAACTCGGGGTGGGCGTCGCAGACGTCGGTCTGCAGCACCTTGCCCTGCTCGACCGCCTGGACCACCCCGTTTCGAATGATCCGGTACTCGACCTCGGCCGTGACATCAGGGCTCACCGCACGGGATGGAGACCTCGGTTCCGAGGTGACGGACACGGCGGCCAGGCTACCCCCCGCGTCCCGAATCGGGAACCACTTGCGTGGCAAATCAGGCACGAGCGTGACGGGCGCGCCACGGCAGTGTTTGCGCCGCTATATCGAATCGATATACTTCTTCGTTATGTTGGATCTGGCCATCCTGGGCCTCCTCGAAGAGGGCGATCTCCACGGCTACGAGATACGCCGCCAATTGCGGGAGCACCTGGGCCTTTTGGCCAACGTCTCGTTCGGTTCGATCTACCCCGCCTTGACCCGGCTGGAGAAGTCGGGGGCTGTGGTGGCCACCGCAGGCGCGGGCACCGACGGCCCTGCCTCGCCGGCCGCGTCGGCACCCCCGACGGGCTCGCTGAGCGGCGAGCTGGCCGTGCTGCGGGCGCGGCGGCACTCCCCCGCGCGGGCCCGGAAGGGCCGCAAGGTCTACCGCATCACCGACGCCGGCCACGCGCTCTTCGTCGAGCTGCTGGCGGGCAGCGGGACCACCGACGACGCCCGCAGCTTCGGGCTCCGGCTGGCCTTCGCCCGGCATCTCGCCCCCCAGGCCCGGCTCACGCTTCTCGAGCGCCGTCGGGCCCAGCTGGTCCAGCGCCTGGCCGAAGCCGAGGCCGCACGCGCCGACCTCGACGTCTACGCCCGCTCGGTCGTGCAGCACACCGCCGACGGCGTCGCCCGCGACATCAGCTGGCTCGACACGCTCATCGCGTCCGAGCGTGCCGCCCTCACGACCGACCCCGCCACGACGGCATCGACCACCGCCGGCACGGAGCCGGAACCGGTGGCCTGATCAGAACCCGCCTCACCCATACCAAAGGAGACACGTCCATGCCCACGCCCATACGCCTCGCCATCGCCGGCGTCGGCAACTGCGCCAGCTCGCTCATTCAGGGCATCACCTACTACCGCGACGCCGAGCCCGGCGACGTGGTGCCCGGGCTCATGCACGTGGAGCTCGGTGGCTACCACGTGCGCGATCTCCTCCCGGTGGCCGCCTTCGACGTGGACCAGACCAAGGTGGGGACGGACCTCGGCAAGGCGATCCACGCCGGCCTCAACAACACCGTGCGCTTCGCCGACGTCAGCGAGCTCGGAGTGACGGTCCAGCGTGGCCCGACGTTCGACGGACTGGGGCACTACTACCGTGAACTCATCGAGGAGTCGCCGTTCGAGCCGGTCGATGTGGCCGAGGCGCTGCGCCGGGCCGAGGTCGATGTGCTCGTCTCCTACCTTCCCGTCGGGTCCGAGCAGGCACAGCGTCACTACGCCCAGGCCTGCATCGACGCCGGGGTGGCCTTCGTGAACGCCATCCCCGTCTTCATCGCCTCCGACCCCGAGTGGGCCCGCAAGTTCCGCGACGCCGGCGTACCGATCGTGGGTGACGACATCAAGAGCCAGGTCGGATCGACCATCGTCCACCGCATCCTGACCCGCCTCTTCGAGGACCACGGCGTCGCGCTCGACGAGACCTACCAGTTGAATTTCGGGGGCAACATGGACTTCAAGAACATGCTGGAGCGCCAGCGGCTTGAGTCCAAGAAGATCTCCAAGACCCAGGCCGTGACCAGCCAGCTGGAGGACAACGTCCTCGACGCCGACGACGTGCACGTCGGGCCCTCGGACCATGTGCCGTGGCTCAAGGACCGCAAGTGGGCCTACATCCGCATGGAGGGGCGCAACTTCGGCGACGTGCCCTTGAACCTGGAGCTCAAGCTCGAGGTGTGGGACTCGCCGAACTCCGCCGGCGTCATCATCGACGCGGTGCGCTGTGCCAAGCTCGCGCTCGACCGCGGCATCGGTGGCCCGCTCCTCGGCCCCTCGGCCTACTTCATGAAGTCGCCGCCGGTGCAGTACCACGACGACGTGGCGCACCAGCTGATCGAGGCCTTCGCCGCCGGCGAGGACCAGGAGAGCTGGCCGGTCGACTGACCCGGCCGCCGGGCCTCGAGGCGCTGGTTGGACCCCCGCGATCGGGAGTACCGACTCGTCGTTCCGACCGCGTCATGACGCTCGTTCTCGGTCGCCGTCCTTCGTCGGAGGCGTTCGTACCCCTCAGACGAGGATGCGCTCGTCCGGAGCCCGCACGCCCACGACGGCGAGGGTGCGCCCCATACCGAGAAACATGCCGCAGCAGATGGTGAGGTCCGCCAGCTCGGCCTCGGAGAAGGCGCCGTGCAGGCGGGCCCACAGCGCGTCGTCCATGGCGAGGTGGTCGATGGCGAAGCGCTCGGCAAACTCCGCCGCCAACCGCTCGCGCCCGCTCAGCCCGGTGGCGGAGCGCCAGTCGGTCACCTCCGCGTAGAAGGGCTCATCGGCGCCGGCGGCCTCGCCGTCTCGGGCCCGGGTGTCGCGGCAGACCGCACAGTCGTTGATCAGCGCGATCGTCCAGCGGGCCGCCTCGCGCTCACGCACGGGCAGCTGCGAGTTGCCGTAGACCGCGGCTGACAGCTTGCCCATTCCCGCCGCCATGTCGGCGCGCAGCAACGCCCAGTCGATGTGCTCGCCCATGCCGCTCTCCGGTGCCGCAATCCTCGTCATGCCCACGAGGCTACTGGCGCTCCGCCCACCAGTCCCGCAGCCGCCGAGCAGCCTCCTCCTCGCCCAGCTGACCCTCGTCCAGGCGCAGCTCCATGAGGAAGTCCAGGGCGTAGCCGACGTCACGCCCCGGTCCGATGCCCAGCAGCCGCATCACCTGGTTCCCGTCGAGGTCGGGGCGCAGAGCCCTGAGCTCCTCCTCCTCGCCGAGCTCGGTGATGCGCGCCTCCAGCTCGTCCATGCGTCGCGCCAGGGCCCGCGCCTTGGCCGCATTGCGCGTCGTGCAGTCGCATCGAGTGAGTTCGTTGAGCAGGTCGAGATGCTCACCGGCGTCGCGCACATAGCGACGTACCGCCTTGTCGGTCCAGCCCAGGCGGTAGGTGTGGAAGCGCAAGTGCAGCTCCACCAGCCGCACGACCGTGTCGATGTCGGCGGCGGAGTAGCGCAATGCCTCCATGCGTGTCCGCGTCATCCGGGCACCGACGACCTCATGGTGGTGGAAGCTCACGCCGCCGTCGGTGATGGCGCGCGTACGGGGTTTGCCGACGTCGTGGAACAGCGCAGCGAGGCGCAGCAACCGGTTCGGCGACGTCTTGTCGACGACTGCCAGCGTGTGGGCCAACACGTCCTTGTGACGGTGGATCGGGTCCTGCTCGAGCGCCAGCCCCGGCAATTCGGGCAGGAACTCCTCCGCCAGTCCGGTGCGCACCACGAACCACAGCGCCACCGACGGCACGTCCACGAGGACGATCTTGTCCAGCTCGTCGCGGATCCGTTCGGCCGAGACGATGGAGAGACGCCCGTGCATCCGTTCCACCGCCGCCGTGAGGGCGGCGTCGGGCTCCATGGAGAAGCGGGCCGCGAAGCGGGCCGCCCGCAGCATCCGCAGCGGGTCGTCGCCGAAGGAGATCTCCGGGTCGAGCGGGGTGCGCAGCCGGCGCGCCGCCAGATCCCCGAGGCCGTTGAAGGGATCGATCAGCTGCATCTCGGGCAGGCGCAGAGCCAAGGCGTTGATGGTGAAGTCGCGGCGTGACAGATCCACCACCACGTCGTCGCCGAAGGTCACCTCGGGCTTGCGCGAGTCGGGCACGTAGACCTCGGCCCGGTGCGTGGTGATCTCGTAGACCTGGTTGCCCTTCCGGCAGCCGATCGTCCCGTACTTCTCGCCCTGGGTCCAGATGTCGTCAGCCCAACCCTGGACCAGCCGCTCCGTCTCCGCCGGCAGTGCGTCCGTGGTCAAGTCGAGGTCGTGGGCCTCGGCCGTGCCCGCCGGCCCCGGGAAGAGAGCGTCGCGGACCGAACCACCGACCAAAAAAAGGGACCGGCCGCCCGCGGCAAAGCGGCGTCCGACCTCCTCGGTCGCCTCGACGTAGGGGCGGAACCGCTCAGGAACCGACGTGGACTGCACCCGCCCACGGTAGTGCGCCCTCTAGCCTCTCCTTGTGTCGACGCGCCGCGCCAGGACCGCCCTCTGCACACTCGCAGTGGCCATCGCCGCCCTGGTCAGTACGGTTGGAGGCGGGGACACCGGGGCGGCGGAACAGGCACGGGCGAGCGGTGCGCCGCTGGTGCTGAATTCGCAGACGCCGTGGGTCACAGCCGACCAGCCTTGGTTCAACCTCGCGGTGGGCGTGTCCCCCGTCGAGGGGGCGGCCAGCACACTCTCGGTCAGCGTCGCCATCTACGGACGGATCGTCGACGGATCCGACCTGCAGCAGGCGATCACCGGCACGCCCTCGGGCAACGTGCAGTTGCGGGAGACCGGCCTTCCTGTGACTGAGGGGGCAAGCGGCCCGGGCGTGGCCACCTGTATCACCGTGGTGCCGAATGCGAGCTCCGCCGCACCCGCCACGGGGGAGGGCATCTGCGCCGCCGGGTCGCGCACCTTTTCGATGGGCTGCCGCCCGCTCGAGGACGACTGCGCCGGGGTTTACCCGGTGTCTGTCGCGCTCGTGCGCCAGGGCACCACGACCCCGGTCGCCAGGTTCACCACGTTCCTCACCTACCAGCAGCCCAACGCCGTGTCGGCGACCGGGGGTGCCCTCAGCGTGAGTGTCGTCGTCCCCGTCACGCCGAGCGGTCTGACCAGCATGGCGGAGGCGCTCACGCAGAACCACGACGTCCCGACCACGGTGGCCGTGAGCCCCCTCGCGGTCAGCGCCGTCGACGCCACCCGCTCCCGCGACGGCATGCACGCCGTCGACCAGCTGGCGGCGCTCAGTGGCGACCAAATGATCGACCAGCCGTACGTGCCCATCAATCTCGCCGCGCTCACCGGAGCCGGGCTCTCCGGCGAAATCGGGGCGCAACTCAGCCGGGGCGACGACATCTTGCGCGCCGCCGGACTGAAACCCGACGCAGGGTCATGGGTCGACACCAGCTCGAGCCTGACGCAGGGGGACGCGAGCAATCTGGCCTCGGGGCTGCAGTCGGCCGGCGCCACGCAGGTGGTGCTCAGTGACAATGTGCTCGCCCCGGCCGGTGGCAGCACCTACACGTTCGCCCAGCCGTTCTCGCTCGACCTCGGGCATGGCGCCACCGTGACGGCCGCGGCGGCCGACTCGACGCTCAGCGCGCGTTTCACTGCCACACCCGACGATCCGGTCCTCGGAGCGGAGCAATTGCTGGCCGGGCTCTCGTTCGTCCACTTCGAGAATGCCTTCCTCAGCAAGCCACGGGGCGTGGTGGTGGTCCCGCCGGCGGGCTGGCACGCCTCGAGCGCCTTCATGGACGCGCTGCTCGCGGGCCTCTCCCCGGCGAATCGTGCCCTCAAGGCGGTCACCCTCAGCCAGCTCTTCGCGTCGGTGCCCGAAGGCGGCAACGGGGAGCCCTCCGTGCGCCAGCTGCAGTCCGGTTCGATGACGCACGGCATCACCCGCAACGCGGCCGATCGCATTGCGTTGGACCGCCAGCAGTTGGCCTCCTTCAGCCAGGCCGTGGACGGGCATCCCGCCAATCTGAACACGCTCGAAGACACGCTCTTGAGCACCGAGGCGCGCGGCCTGAGCGCGGCGGGCCGCGCCGTTGCGCTCAACGCGTACGCCAAGACGTTCGAAGGCACGACGGGGCAGGTCACCCTCGGGACCGAGCGCACGGTGACCTTCACGTCGCAGCGTGCCGCCATCCCCGTCACCGTCCTATCCTCCGCGCCCTATCCGGTGCAGGTCGTCGTCACGCTGACGAGCGACAAATTCACCTTCCCCGACGGCAATACGGAGCGACTGACCCTTGTCCATCCGACGACGTCGGTGCGGATCACCGCGCAGGCCCGCACGTCGGGCGACCGCCTCCCGATTGAGGTCAGCCTGCACACACCGGACGGCCAGGTTCTCATCGCCCACACCGTGCTGACCGTGCACTCCACCGAGATCTCCTTCGTCGGCGTGGCCCTCACGGTGCTGGCCGGAGCGGTGTTGCTGGCGTGGTGGATCCGCACCTGGCGGCGCTCGCGGCGCGCCCGCCCGCGGGCGCACTGACGGTGCCCGCACCCCGCCGCGCCGCCACGCTTCCGCTGCGGACGTCGGCGGCCTACGTCGCGGTCGGGACCGGTGTCTCCCGCGTCTCCGGACTGCTCCGCTTCGTCGCCCTGGCCTGGGCGCTCGGCCAGACGACCCTTGCCGATTCGTACAACCTGGCCAACACCACGCCGAACATGCTCTATGACGTCGTCCTGGGCGGCGTCCTCTCGGCCACCTTCATCCCCGTCTTCGTCGATCGTCTCTCCAACAAGGCCGAGCGCGAGGCCTTCGACTCCATTTCGGCCGTGCTCACCGTGTCGATCGTGGTGCTCGCCGTCACGACCGTGGCCGCGCTGGTCGCGGCGCCGTTCCTCATCGACGCGCTCACCGTGCTGGACTCGCACGAGGGCGCCCACGAACTCCATCGTGTGGTGCTCGAGCGCCAGGTGGCCACCAGCTTCCTCCGTTGGTTCGTGATCCAGATCGCCGCCTACGGCCTCTTCGCCCTCGCCGCCGCGCTGCTCAACACGCGTCGTCGTTTCATCGCCGTCGCCTGGGCGCCGATCGTCAACAACATCGTCTGCATCATGATCCTGATCTGGTTCGGGCTCTGGGCCGGCCACGGCGCCTCGCTCGCCACAGTGGCAAGTCACCGGTCCCAGCTCATCCTCCTCGGTCTCGGTACATCGCTGGGCGTCGTCTTCCAGGGCGTCGCGCTCATCCCGAGCTTGCGCCGAGCCGACCTCGGTCTGCTGCGCTGGCACTGGAACCTGCACGACGACACGCTACGCGCCGTGACGCGCCTCGGCGGGTGGACCTTCGGCTTCGTACTCGCCAACCAGGTTGCGCTGTTCGTGATCACCATCCTGGCCGGAAGCGTGGCGGGTCCCGACCCCGTGTCGTCGTACACCTACGCCTACGCCTTCTTCCAACTGCCCTACGGCATCGTCGCGGTCACCGTCATGTCGGTCGTCACGCCAGACCTGGCCGAACGCTGGTCAACCGGGCAGACCGCCGCCTTCTTGAAGCGCATGACGGGAGGTCTGCGTGCCGTCCTGGCCCTCATCATCCCGGCGGCGGTGGGCATGCTGTTCCTGGCCAAGCCGGCCGTGGCGCTGCTGCTCGGCAACGGGCACAGCACCCCGGCGCAGACCGCCACGACCGGTGCCGCGCTCGCCATGTTCGCCGTCGGCCTCCCGGGCTTCTGCACCTACCTCTATCTCGTGCGCGTCCTGCAGTCGATGCAGCGGACCCGCGTCGCCTTCTACCTCTACTTGGTGGAGAACGCGCTCGACGTTCGCGTTGGCGCTCGTCCTCGTCCACCCGCTCGGCGTGCGCGGCCTCGCGCTGTCACTGTCGATCGCCTACACCGTCTCCGCGCTCCTGGCGCTGGGCGTCTTCTCCCAGTGGTTCGGGCGCCTGGGCGAGCGCGAGACGTGGGCGCCGCTCGTGCGCGTCCTGCTGGCGTCGGTTCCGATGGCGGTTGTCGTGCTCGTCGTGTCCAACCTGTCGGCATCGACCAGTTTCTTGGGTCTGCTGGCCCACGTCGTGGGCTCCGTCATCGCTGGCGGCCTGACGTTCGGCGCCGTCATCATCTGGCTCGGCCGGCGCCACGACACCCACCGCCGTCCGCCGGGCCAGCCATCCGGACCCGAGCGATCGATCCGCCCGGTTCGCCCCGTTTCACCGGTCGGTCCGGTTGGTCCGGGCGGCACGCTCATCTCGGTCGACGCGGACGACACGGACGAGTCCGGCGATACGGACCGACCTGATGACACAGGGCGGGACGACGCGGACGACCAGGACAACCACGATGAGGTCGGCGTGGTCCGCAAGGTGAGTTCCTCCCGCTCCGTCGACGCCATCCGCCCTGTCAGCAACGTCCGTCCCATCGGTCCCGGCGAACCGCTCGGCACCGGCTGGCCCGAGTGAGCGGTCCGGGACACTCGCACCCCGGCTCCCGGCGGCGCTCCTGTTGCGCTGTGGCCCCCCGTGCAAGACTCCCCGCATGCCCGGCGTCCACATCGTCACCGACAGTGCCTGCGACCTGACCGACCAGCTCGTCAAGGAGCACAACATCATCGTGGTGCCGCTGTCCATCCGCTTCGGTACCGAGGAGCTCGAGGACCGTCGTCAGCTCACGCCGGCCGAGTTCTGGGAACGCTGCCGTGGCAAGGGGGACCTGCCCCAGACCGCCGCCCCCGCTCCCGGAGCGTTTCAGGCCGCCTTCCAGCAGGCGGCCGACGAGGGCGCGCAAGCCGTGCTCTGCCTCACGATTTCGTCCAAGGTCTCGGGCACCTACGGATCGGCCGTGACGGCCGCCGACACGTTCGCCACTGTGCCGGTCCGGGTGGTCGACACCTACTCGCTCACCATGGGCCAGGGCCTCCTCGTCATCGCCGCCGCCGAGGAAGCCGCCAGCGGCGTCGAATTGGACGCCCTGGTGGCCAATACGCAGGACCGTATTCCCCGCACCCGCATTTACGGCGTTCTGGGCGGCCTCGAGCATCTCCAGCGGGGCGGTCGCATCGGCGGGGCCCGGGCCCTCCTCGGTTCGCTCCTCAACATCAAACCGGTCATCCAGCTCAAGGACGGCGAGGTCGCCGAGGAGTCCAAGCAGCGGACCCGGAGCAAGGCCTTGGCGTACCTCAACGAGAAGGTCCGTGCCGACGCTCCCCTCGAGCGCGTGGCCGTGGCCGACGGCGCCTGCGACGACTTCCCCGAGGTGCTGGCCGGCCTGAGCAACATCGCCACCGAGCATCCGATGCTCGCCGCCGACCTCGGGCCGGTCGTCGGCACGCACGCCGGGCCCAACACCGTGGGTGTGTGCTACATCGTCCCTGCCAGGACAGACCGGGCTGCCGGGTAGTCTCCACGCCGTGGCTGAGAACGATCTTGCCGATGCGCTGTCGGACCGTGCCCTCGAGGCCGTCGACACGGTGGTCGCCACCGTCAACGACAAGGCCGTCCGTCCGGCCATCGTCGCTGCCCGGGGCATCGTCTTCGGCGTCGTCATCGCCGTCCTGGGCATCACGGTGGTCGTCCTCTTCTGCGTCGGTTTCATCCGGCTGACCACGATCGCGGGGCATCGGATCTGGGCCTCCTACCTGGTGCTCGGCCTCATCTTCTGCGCCGTCGGTGCGGTGCTCTACTCGCGCCGCGGCGTGCCACCCGATGCCTGAACGCCGCAAGGTCGTCATCGTCGGCAGCGGCCCGGCCGGGCTGACCGCCGCTCTGTATGCGGCTCGGGCCCAGCTCGCCCCCCTGGTCATCGAGGGCGAGCCGTCCTCGACCAGCGACCAGCCGGGCGGCCAGTTGATGTTGACCACCGAGGTGGAGAACTACCCGGGCTTCGTCGACGGCGTCATGGGCCCCGAGCTCATGGGCATGATGCGTGCGCAGGCTGTTCGTTTCGAGGCGGAGCTGCGGACGGCCAAGGTCAGCCGCATCGACGTCACACCCTGGCCCTTTGAGGTGTGGGTGGGCGATGCCGAGGCCGACGAGCCCACCGTGCTGGCCGACACCCTCATTGTGGCCACCGGCGCCCGCTCCCTCATGCTCGGGTGTCCCAACGAGTCACGCCTGCTGGGCTACGGCGTGTCGACCTGCGCCACCTGCGATGGCTTCTTCTTCCGCGACCAGCACATCGCTGTTGCCGGCGGAGGGGACTCCGCCATGGAGGAGGCGATCTTCTTGACCCGCTTCGCTTCCAAGGTCACCGTGATCCACCGCCGCGACGAGTTGCGCGCCTCACGGATCATGCAGGACCGGGCCCGGGCCAACCCCAAGATCGAATTCCGCTGGAATTCGATCATCACCAGCGTGCTGGGCGACACCAAGGTCAGCGGGGTCCAGCTGCGGGACACCGTCACCGGCGAGGAGTCCGAGCTCGACGTGGGCGGCCTGTTCGTCGCCATCGGCCACGAGCCCAATAGTTCCCTGCTCAAGGGCCAGATCGAGCTGGAGGACAACGGCTACGTCCGCACCTTCGAGGGCACCACACGCACGAGTGTGGACGGGGTTTTCGCCGCCGGCGACGTGCAGGACCACTACTACCGCCAGGCCATCACCTCGGCGGGCTCTGGCTGCATGGCGGCCATCGACGCCGAACGCTGGTTGGAAGCGCGCGGCGAGTAGCGGGAACAGAACCAAGAAGGTGGGCGTTACACCCGCTGACAAGGAGATGCGATGAGCGAGAAGATCGAGACCCTGACCGACGCTACCTTTGACGAGCATGTCAAGGCTTCGGACGTCCCCGTCCTGGTGGACTTCTGGGCAGAGTGGTGTGGCCCGTGCAAGATGATCTCCCCGGTGTTGGAGGAGATCGCGGAGGAGCAGGCCGGGAAAATCAGGATCGGCAAGCTCAACATCGACGACAACCTGGACGTGACCAGGCGCTTCGACGTGATGAGCATTCCGACCCTGATCCTGTTCAAGGACGGGGAGCCCCAGGTGCGCCTGATCGGGGCGAAGCCCAAGGGCCAGCTGCTCGAGGAGATCTCCGCCTACCTGTAGGCCTGCCGCTCGCAGTCGGGGATCACGGTGACGGGGTCTCCGATATCCAGCACCGGCTGACAGCCGTGCTGCCCGGTGCGCCGGTCGACGCTGACGGCGTCTTCGGACCGACGACGCGCGCTGCGCTCGAAGCCTTTCAGCGGCTCCGCGGCCTCAGGGTCGACGGTGTCTGCGGTCCCCAGACATGGAACACCCTGGTCGAGGCCGGTTTTCGGATCGGTGACCGCTTCCTCTACCGCCGCACGCCCATGTTGCGCGGCGACGACGTCGCCGAGCTCCAACAGCGACTCTGCACCCTCGGCTTCGACACCGGTCGCGTCGACGGCATCTTCGGGGACGCCACCGGCCGCGCCCTGGCCGAATTCCAGCGCAACGCCGGACTCCCGGTCGACGGCATCGTCGGCGGCGCCACGCTCCAAGAGCTGATGCGCCTGGAGAGCCGCCACCACGAGCCGGAACTCGTCTCGGCCGTGCGCGCCCGAGCCGCCCTGCGGGACGCGCCGCCCACGCTGCGGGACCGCCATGTCGCGGTCGGAGAGAGCGGGGGCCTCGGGAGCGTCACCGGAGCACTCCGGCGGCGTCTGGGCTGGGCGGGCATCCGGGTCACCGAGCTGCACCACCCCGACGACACCGTGCAGGCGAAGGAAGCCAATGGGCTCGGGGTCGACGTCTTCGTCGGTCTCCGCCTCAATCCCTCGACCTCGGGTTGCCGGACCGCCTACTGGGCGGGCCGGCACGACGAGTCCCCCGGCGGACGGCGCCTGGCCGAGCTGGTCCAGGCCGACGTCACACGGGCCCTCGACATCACCGATGGCGGGGTCCACGGCATGTCGGTTCCTCTGCTCCGCGAGACGCGCATGCCGGCGGTCCTCGTCGAGGTGGGACCGGCCAGCACGGTTGTCGAGGGTGCGCCGGCGCTGGCGGCCGCGCTGGCGGCCGCGCTGGGCCGTTGGGCCGACGCCCCTTGGGAATAGTTACTGGTAATCAACCCTAAAGGGGCGGACCCGCGGTGTCGATCTGACGGCTCCGCGACCCAGGCGACGGTTGCGCGACCAATCCTTCCGGCAGGTAAACGAAGTGACAATCCACAACGTCATGCACAGGTTGTGGATGAAGCTGTACGAGCCCTTGACGGTTGTGTGAACTACGCGACACCGCCGTCGCCGACCATGGCTCGATAGATCCGCTCGAGATCCTCGAGGGTCGCGAACTCCACCACCAGGCGGCCTCGGCGGTTTTGAATGTCGACCTTGACCCGGGTGTTCAGGTAGGTCGAGAGCAGATCCTCGAGCTCGAGCACACCGGGTTCAGGAAGCTTGCGAACAGCAGGCCGACGTCGCACCGACTCGGTGGTACCTGAGGTACTACCGTCCTCCGACGACGTTTCCTCGGATTCAGGGACGTCGGGAACAACTCTGAGCTCCGCGGTCCCGCCTTGACGGACCAGCTCCTCGACGGCGCGAACCGTCAACCCCTCCTCGACAATTTGCTCGACCATCTTTTCTTGGAGGGCCCGATCGGGCGTCCCCAGCAGCGCACGGGCATGACCCGCCGAGATCGTCCGCTCGGCCAGCGCGCGCTGAGCACCGGCAGGAAGTTGCAGGAGCCGAAGCGTGTTGGTCACCGTCGCCCGCCCCTTGCCCATGCGGGTCGCCACCTGCTCGTGAGTGAGGCCGAACTCGTCAATCAGCTGTTGGTACGCCGCAGCTTCCTCGAGCGCATTGAGGTCGACCCGGTGCAGGTTCTCGACCAGGGCCTGTTCCAGGCTGGCCACATCGTCGGCGACCTGGACGAGCACGGGGATGGTCTGCAACCCAGCCCGCCGGGCGGCGCGCCAGCGCCGCTCCCCCGCGATGAGCTCATAGCTATCCTCTTCGTCCTCGAGCTCACGGACCAGCACCGGCTGGAGCAGACCGACCTCGCGGATGGAGGCGGCGAGCGCCCCCATCGACTCCTCGTCGAAGTGGCTCCGGGGTTGGTACGCGTTGGGCCGGATGTGCGAGATCGGCACCACCCTCAACGAGGAGTTGGTCTCCCCCGTCGCCTCACTCGGGATCAGAGCACTGAGGCCCTTACCGAGACCGCTGCGGCGCGCCATTGCTCACCTCCTTGGCCAGCTCGCGGTAGGCCACAGCACCCCGCGAGGTCGGATCGAACACTGTGATGGGCTGCCCGAAGGAGGGTGCCTCCGAGAGACGGACCGTTCGGGGGATCACCGCCCGGCAGACGCGTTCGGAGAAGTGGACGCGGACCTCGTTGGCGACGTCCACCGACAATCGGGTCCTGGCGTCGTACATGGTCAACACAATTGTGCTGACCTCCAGAGTCTGGTTGAGGTTGGTGGAGACCAGGTTGACGTTGCGGAGCAACTGGCTCAGACCTTCCAGGGCGTAGTACTCGCACTGGATCGGGACCAGGACCTCGTCCGCCGCGGCCAGTCCGTTGACGGTGATGAGCCCCAGCGACGGCGGGCAGTCGATCAGGACGAAGTCGAAGTCCTCGACCACCGTGTCGATGGCCCGCTTGAGCTTCAGCTCGCGGCTGAAGGCGGGGACCAGTTCGATCTCGACTCCAGCGAGGTCGATGGTGGCCGGCGCGACGAACAGGTTCTTGACGCTGGTGGGCTCGATGCAGTCCTCGAGCGGTTGGTCCCGCATGATCACGTCATACATCGAGAGCTCGAAATTGCGCGCCTCGACACCGAGACCCGTCGTGGCGTTCCCCTGTGGGTCCAAGTCGATGACGAGCACGCGGTAGCCGAGCTCGGCCAGCGCCGCTCCGAGATTGACCGTGGTCGTGGTCTTGCCCACGCCGCCCTTTTGGTTGGCGATGGCGATGATCCGGGGCAGTTCCCTGACCTCGGGCTTCGAGCCGTTCAGGAGCTCGGTTGCCTCGCCACCGATCGAGGGGGTCCGCATGGCGTGCTTGGGTCCGGCCGGCGCGGCGGAAGGGAGATCGTCCTGCTGGGGTGCGGCTGGTTCGGATGGGGTGGTCACCGTCTTCGGCTCGGTGGCGGCGGGTGGCGTCGAGTCCGGACCGGGAGGGCGATCCACTCCGTCTGGGATTTCGGCTCCGGCTGGGACTCCGGCTCCGGCTGGGACTTCGGCTCCATCGGGGACCTCGACGCTCACCCCGACGGGAACCTGAGGCGGCGGCTCATCAGAGGCGGCGGGAACGGCCTGAACGGGACTGCCCGGTGTGGAAACCGACGAAATTCTCGTTCGTTGGGGGAGTGGTTGACGACGCGGCCCTGGGGGTGGTCTCACCGGTCTCAGTCCCGGGGTCCCTGTGGTCGGCTCCGCTCTCGCCGGGAGTGCTGGCCTGGCCGGGAGCGACCGCCGGGCTCGCGACTGGATCGGCCGGAGGGGAAACTTCCTGGTCATAGAGGGCGGCCCTTGGCTCCGGCTCCCCGGTCTCCGGCTGATCCCTGTCTCTGCGCCTGATGCGCATCAGAGGGGAATTCCGAATCGCCGCGACACGGCGCCTATCCTGGCGCGGCTGGCTCCCGGGGTCAAGGGTTGGGGTTGAGATTGTTCCACGTGGAACCGGTGATCGGGCCGGGCTCGGGCCGGGCTCTGTTTCACGTGGAACACGCTCTTCTGTGTGTACGGTCTCGTCTGTGTATACGGTCTCGTCGGATCCAGTTCAGGGCCCCGGGGGCGTTCTGGAGCCCAGTTCGGAGAGGCTCGGCTGTCAATCCCCGTTGTGCCCAGATTGCTCTCCGGCCACGGCCCGAGGGGGCTTCGCAGTCACCTACCGGGCCCGCTTCCTCCCGCCGGCACCCGACCGACGGTGGCAGGCGAGGATCTGGCCGCGGGGTCCGACCCGAGGGCAACCGCCTCACCGGCCGGGGCCCGTCGCCGTCCGGGCCCTCGTTGCCGGGGCGGAGGGTCGTGCCGGACCTTGACCATGCGGAGCGTCGTGAGAGTCGAACGCCGCTCCAGTTCCGCCCCGTCAGGCACTCCGCTCCTTGGCTGGGCACACGTGGACCGGGGCCACTGGCACCGGCGGTCGGGGGGCGGACGGCTGGGCCTCCTCGTGGATCTCACGAAGGACCCAGCGTTCTCGCCTCCGCATGCCCCGACCCCGGGGGGACCGATCAGCCCTCCACGGACGGCGCCTTCAAAAGAGCGGCCTCTTGGCCGGCACGCCGTTGCGCCGCGGAAAGCGCGCCGGGCACACGGCGATCTGCTGCACGGTGCGATAGGCGTGGGTCAGCTGGACCACCTCTCGCGGCTCCAGGCCGAGCTGGCGCAATGGCTGGACCGGCCAGCGCTCGAGCACCCCCTCCTCGCCCTCGCCACCCGCCTGTTGGGGAGGTTCGGACACGACCAGCCATCCCTCGACCTTCAGCAGGGGGGCCGCGCATTCGGCCACGACGGCGGGGCGCCCGAAGGACCGGGCCAGGGCGGCATCGAAGGTCGCCCGCAAGGACGACTCGCGGCCACACACCTCGGCCCGCTCCTCGAGCACGGTGACCCGGTCGGCCAGCCCCAGACGCTCGACCGCCCGTCGCAGGAAGCTGGCCCGGCGGCGGCTGGCCTCCACCAGCGCAAGGGACGCTTCTCTCCACTCGGCGGCGACCACGAGCCCGGGCAACCCCCCGCCGGCGCCCAAGTCCACCAGGTCGACCGTCGAGTGTTCGCCCACCAAGCTCCGGGCGATGGACACGAATCCTCTCGCGTGCTGGATCTGTGGCTCCAGCGGGCCGGGGCCGAGGAAACCGAGCGCGCGCGCCTCGCTGAGCACTTCGAGCAGCAAGGCAGTGGGGGAGTGTCCCCCGTCGTCGGCGCCGGGCACGGCGCGGGATCAGCCTGCCGGGGCGATGACGATGTGGCGGTTGGGGTCCTCACCCTCCGAGCGAGTCTCGACCCCGTCCATCTCGTTGATGGCGTCGTGAACAGCCTTGCGGTCCGCCGGGCTCATGGGCTCGAGCGGCTTCTCCTGGCCCGAGGCCAGGACCTCCTCGGCGATCTGGATGCTGAAGCGCTTGAGGGCGGCGGAGCGCCGCTCCCGGTAGCCCGCCACGTCGACCAGGATGCGGTCGGTGCGCGAGGGGCATTGACGCTGCACCACGGCCCGGGTGAGGTCTTGCAGGGCCGCCAGCGTGGAGCCACGAGGGCCGACCAGGAGACCGAGGTCGTCACCCATGGCGGCGATCTCGACGGTGTCCTCGTCGAGCAGGCGGGTCTCAACCGTACCCTGCATCCCGAACTCATTCAGGAGGCCGGCCACGAATGCTCGCCCGACCTCACCCTGCTCTTCGAGCGTCATTCCCTCGGCCATGTCAGCTGTCTCCTTCGCTTCGTTGCTCCGTTGCGGAGTCTTCCCCGACGACGGCCTCTCGGCGCCGTTCCGCGAGCCTTGCACCGACGCCGCTCCGGCGCCTGCCGCCTTGCTGCGATTGCGCCGGCGCCGGGCCGAGCGGCTCGTGCCGTTGCTCGAGCCTGTGGCCGCCGGGGTGTCAGAGTCAGCGTTCCTGTTCCCGCCACCGCCGGCTCCTCGTCCGTCGCCGTCGCCGGATCCCTCGCCGTCGGGACGGGCGCCCTGGGTGGTCGAGGTGGTGGTGGCTGACGAGGTCGAGTTCCGCTGCCGACCCTCACGGCCCTTCTGCGCCGCTCTGTCCGACCGGCCCCCGCTACCACTGCCGTTCCGGCGGGAGCGTTCCCGACGGGGCCGGGGTCCGACCGGGCGCACCCGGGCCCGCACGCCGCGCCTCGACGCGTACACGTCCGAACAGCCCGGTCTTGGGCTCGTCGACCACGATGACCTCGGCGTCGCCCACGGCGACCCCCAGCTGGTCCAGTGCCTGTTCAGTCGCCTCTTCGACGGTCTTGCCCGCCACCTCAACCCACTCCACGCGCTATCGAGCCTTTCTTGTCCTCTTCGAGCGTGACCGCGGATGGGCCTTCGGTTCTGGAGCTTGATCGGCGCTGTCGCCGCCCGCCGCCTTGCCGTTCGTGGCTCGCTTCCCCGCAGCCGGCTTCCTGCCGTTGGACGGTGCCCGCCCGTTGGTCTTGGCACCGTTGGTCTTGGCTCCACTCTTGGCGGGCGGCAGCGTCGCTTTGGCGGTCGCCGTGCCGTCGGTCGCCGTCGACGTCTTCTTCTTGGCGGCCTTGGCCGGCGCCGGTTTCTCCTTTGTCTCTTTTGTCTCTTTGTCTCTTTTGTCTCTTTGTCCTTCGACGAGCCGATCTCGCGCTCGTGCACCACCGGCGTGACCATGCCCGAGCGGAACATCACTTCTTGCGTCCCGATGCGCATCGCAGAAGAAATCACCATGTAAATAGTTGCTCCAGCGGGCACTCTTAGGTAAATGACACCGAAAATAATGGGGAAAAACTTCTGCATTGTTTGCATCTGTGGATTCGCCGCGGCTGCCTGAGGATTACGGCTATTCATCTGCTTCATTTGGTAGTACTGCAGGAACATTGCAGCACCAATGAGCACCAGATACGGGAGCACCAAGACCGCCTGGCTGGCGCTTCCCGGGAACGCGTGATGCGACAACGGCAGGGAAGACAAATCCATCCCAAACCACCAGTGCATTTGGCCATGACTGGCCACCAGTGCTTGGTGCATTTGCGAGCTCGTCGGGATGTAACGCGGCTCGGCACATCCAAGGTGCTGCGTGCATTTGATTGTTGCCCCAGCCACGTTCGTATATGTCTGACCCTTGGGTACCACGTTGGAGAGCCCACGGATCAGCGAGTACAAGACGATCAGGAACGGCATCTGCAGGAGGCTGGGCAGACAGGCCCCGAAGGGGCTCGTCCCGTTCTCCTTGTAGAGGCGCATCATCTCCTGGTTGAGCATCTCCCGGTTCTCCGGGCCCTTGTACTTGGCCTGGAGCTTCTTCATCTCGGGTTGCAGGCGCTGCATCGCCAGCATCGACTTGGTGCTCTTCACGGTGACGGGCGTCAGGGCCAGCATGATGAGGACGGTCAGGCCTGCGATGGCGAAGCCGTAGTTCGGCCATACCGCGTAGAGGCCGGCGAGGATCAGCCCGAAGAATTCGAAGAGGGGATGGAAGATCTCCCCGACCAGCTTGAACAGGGAATTCTCAGCCAGCAGCGAGTGGCTCAGCACGAACGGCTCCCTTCATGGGCATGCACCCGGACCGGAACCAGGTCGACGCCGTGGGGCCCGAAGGGCCGACAGCGCAGTAGGCGCCGGGCGCTCAGGCCCAGACCGCGCCAGAAGCCGTGTACGGAGAAGGCCTCCACGGCGTAACTCGAGCAACTCGGGTAGAAGCGACAGGGCGAGACGCGGCCTGAGGCGGCGCCCTGATAGGCGGTGACCAGGGCAATCGCCACCCGCACGGGGAGCCCCAGCGCCTTCGTCGGCTCGGCCTCGCTCACGTCGGGACCCCGGTGCGGTCCCGACCGGCCTTGCGCAATGCCTTCTCGACGTCCTGGCGGAAGGTCGCCGGCGTGAGTCCGGCGGCGGCGGGCTCGAGCCGCACGAGATAGGTGCCACGGGTCAGGGTCGGGGCAGCACTGCGCACGACGGCGCGAGCACGACGGCGCAGGGAATTGCGCACGACGGCGCCACCGCAACTGCGACCAATTGCGTAGCCGACCTGGGGGAACAGACCAAAGCTGCCGGCCGGAGCCGGGACGAAGGTCACCCGCACCGGCCCGCTCGACCCGCGGGCCCGGGCGCGCTGCAGCTCGGCGAACGCCGCGCGACTGGTGATGCGTCCGACCGTCCGGGCAGGCACGAGAGGGCCCTCAGACGGTGAGACGGTGGCGCCCCTTGAGCCGCCGCGACTTCAAGATGGCCCGTCCGGACCGCGTGGACATGCGCTTGCGGAACCCGTGGGTACGGGCACGCTTCCGGGTATTCGGTTGGTAGGTGCGCTTCACGTCAATTCAGCCTTTCGCGACGGCCGTGCGGCAATCCGGAGCCGTTCGTCGCAGGTCCATGCCTCGGCCTTCGAGTCGATTCCGGCCGCCGGCGGCGAGTCCTCCCATGTTAGGCGCGATTCGCGGATGGCCTCTAGTCGCACCGCCCGGCACGGTGTACGTTCATCCAATTACCCGTACCGAGGATCGTTCCCAGCCTGGCTGACTGGACGCCGAGGGGGGAGAAGGGCGTTCGGGAGTCGCAGTGACCCAGGCAGGAGATCTATGGACACGATGCACGGGGTCCCTCCGCGACCAGGTATCGGAGAGCACCTGGCAGCTCTGGCTGTCCGGGATTGAACCCGTGGCGTACACCAACGGCGAGTTCGTGCTCTCGGTGCCGAACGGGCTCATCCGGGAGCGGGTCGAGTCGCGCTACCTCCCCATGATCGAGGACACCCTGGCCAACGAGGTGGGGACCCCTGTGCGGGGCCGCCTCGAGGTCCTGGAGAGTGCCCCGGCGCCAGAGCCGCCCACGGCGCCGCGCCCCGACCAGGTCTTCGGCTTGCCCGCTGATGCCGAAACCGCGCCGCAGCAGCAGAGCACCAGGCCGGGACGAGAATCTCCGGCCGTCCAGCTCGATGCGAAGTTCACCTTCGAGACCTTCGTCGCCGCGTCGTCGAACCGCCTGGCGCACGCCGCCGCCCAGGCCGTGGCGGAAACGCCCGGTCGTTCCTACAACCCGTTGTTCATTTACGGCGACTCGGGACTCGGCAAGACCCACCTCCTCCACGCCATCGGGAACTACGTCACCGAGAACTATCCGCGCCGCAAGGTCCTCTACGTCACCACGGAGACGTTCATGAACGACTTCGTCGACTCCCTCCGGACCTCGACGACCTTGAACTTCAAGCGGCGCTACCGCGACTGCGACGTCCTGCTCATCGACGACGTCCAGTTCATGGAGCGCAAAGAGGGCCTCCAAGAGGAGTTCTTCCACACCTACAACGACCTCAAGGGCGCGTCCAAGCAGATGGTCCTCACCTCCGACCGGCCGCCCAAGTCCATCGAGACGCTCGAGGACCGGCTGCGCAGCCGCTTCCTCTCGGGCCTGATCACCGAAATCGACCCGCCGGACCTCGAGACCCGCCTCGCCATTCTCCGCGCCAAGTCGCTCAGCGAGCACCAGAACGTGCCCGACGACGTGCTCGAGTTCATCGCCTCCCACGTGAAGGACAACATTCGGGAGCTCGAGGGAGCCCTGACCAGGATCTGTGCCTTCGCGAACCTCAACAAGGAGCCGATTTCGCTGGCGCAGGCCGAGAAGGTGCTCTCCGACCTGGTCCTGGCGGGGGAACCCCGCCGCATCACCCCGCAGATGATCCTGGAGGCCACCTCGGGGAGCTACGGCTTCTCGGTGGAGGCCATCTGCGGCCCCAGCCGCACCCGGCCCCTCGTGACCGCCCGCCAGGTCGCCATGTACCTGACCAGGGAGCTCACGGACTACAGCTACCCGGCGATCGGGCGAGTCTTCGGCAAGCGGGACCACACGACCGTCATCCACGCCGTGGACAAGATCGCCGGCCAAATGCAGGAGCGCCGTCAGATTTACGAGCAGGTCACCGAGCTGATCCAGAAGATCCGTGCCGGCTCGGCCTGATCGGCACGCCGCCCGCGTCCGTCGCGCCCGCCGTCGGGCCATCCCGCCCATTGTGGTTTGCCGGGGGCAAAGCCTGTGGACCGTCACGGCGCGACCTGGGGAACCCTTGCCTGCTTGTCCCCAACCAGAGGTCCTCGCTCTCGCACGTACCCTTGAGGCCGCGCACAAACCACATGCCCATGGGGACGACCATCGCTGGCCCCAGCTGGGACGCGACCATGTCGTCCACAATCCACACCCCTTATTACCTTTACAAGACACCTTTCTTTCTCCCTCCCCGAAGAAGGATCAGGAACACTCTCGAAAGGACAAGCTTCGGTGAAGTTCAGATCCGAGCGTGATGCGCTCGTCGACATGCTGGCGACCGCGGGTCGTGCGGTCGGAGGCCGTGGCGGCTCGTCACCCGTGCTTCTCGGCCTGTTGCTCTCGTGCGACGGAAACACGTTGCGCGTCACCGGCACCGATCTGGATCTCACCATCCAAGTCACCGGCGAGGTCATCGGGATCGACGGCGGCAGTTGCGTCATTCCGGCCCGACTCTCGACCGACATCGTGCGGCGTCTGGAGCCCGGGGCGGTGACCTTTGCCGACCAGGGCGACCACATCACCATCAGCGCCGCTCGCTCGACCTTCAAACTCCACACGTATCCTGTCGTCGAGTTCCCACAGGTGGGCAAGACCGATGAACCGACGACAGAGCTCTCGGAGAGCGCGTTGGGAGAAGCCGTGCGCCAAGTGGTGCGCGCCGCGTCGCACGACGACGGGCGACCCCTCCTGACCGGCGTGCTCGTGTCGCGGGTGGACGGTTCCTTGCGCATGGTGGCCACGGACTCGTATCGGATGGCCATGCGCGATCTACGGACCGAGACGCTGCCCGGGGAAGAGGATCTCCTGGTGCCGGCGCGGGCCCTGTCCGAACTGCAGCGCCTACCGGCGAGCACCGGCGGGGCAGACGCCGAGCCCAGTCACGTCGGGGTGGCGGCCACCAGCAACGAAATCACGTTCTGGCAGGGCAACGTGCAGATCAGCACCCGGCTTTTGGAAGGGCGGTACCCGGACTACAAGCAATTGATCCCGGATCACTACCCGAACTCACTGCACCTCGGGAAGGAGAGCTTCTTGGCCGCGCTCCGCCGCGTGCAGCTGCTCGTCCGGGACAACACGACGCCGGTTCGACTGTCCATGCGGCAGGGTGGCGTCGATCTCAGTGTGCAGAGTCAGGATGTGGGCGACGCGGCGGAATCCGTCGACGGGGACTACACGGGCGAGGATCTTGTCATCGCGTTCAACCCGTCCTACCTGATCGACGGCGTCGAAGCCGTGGCGGGCGACGAGGTCATCGTCGAGACGGCCGACGCGTCGCGCGCCGCCACGGTGCGCGGCGCGGAGGATCAGGAGTTCCGCTACCTCCTGATGCCCGTCCGGGTCTCCTGAGCGGCCACGGTCGCGGTGAGCGTCCGGCACCTGGAGCTGGCTGACTTCCGCATCTTCCGCGCCGTCCAGCTCGACCTCGAGCCCGAGGGCACGACGGTGATCACCGGATCGAACGGGACGGGCAAGACGAGCGTGCTCGAAGCCGTGGCGTATCTCGGTACGCGGCGCTCCTTTCGCGGCGCGCCGCCCGAGGCCATGGTGCGTACCGGGACCGAGGGTGCGATCGTCGCGCGCAGAGATTGACAACCGAGACAGCCCGACTCTCGTGGAGGCGCAGATCGTGCCGGCGGGCCGGAGCCGGGCCCGGGTCAACCGCAAGGCCGTGCAAGGCCGGCGCCAGCTCGGCGTCGCCGCACCCGTCACGATCTTCTCGCCCGAGGATCTCGCCATCATCAGCGGCAGCCCCAAGGGACGACGCGACGTCCTCGACGACGCACTGGCCCTGCTCGATCCCGAAGGAGCACGCGCCGCCGACGAGACCGACCGCGTCCTGCGCCAGCGCGCCGCCTTGTTGCGCCAAGCCGGCGGCCGGGCCGGCGCCGAGGTGACGGCGACGCTCGACGTGTGGGACCAGCGGTTGGCTGACGCCGGGAAGGTGCTCGTCGAGGCGCGGGAACGTCTGGTGTCCGATCTCAATCCACTGGCGGCGGCGGCCTACCGGCATCTGGCCGGCGCACCCGACGGAGCCGACGAGGCCCGCCTGGACCAACGTTACGTGCGCAGCTGGGACGGGGATCTGCTCCAGGCGCTGGGAACCTCGCGGCCGGCTGATCTCCGCCGGGGCGTCAACACGGTCGGGCCGCACCGCGACGACCTCTCGCTCCGGATCGAGGGCCGCGAGGCACGCACCCATGCCTCGCAGGGTGAACAACGCTGCCTCGCGCTCGCCCTGCGACTCGGGGTGCACCAGCTGGTGCGGGCCCGGACGGCCTTGATCCCGACCCTCCTCCTCGACGACGTCTTCTCCGAGCTCGACCCGGCCCGCAGCCGGGCCCTGGTCGAGGAGCTCCCCGTCGGCCAGTCGATCCTCACGACCGCGGCGCCGCTGCCCGATGGGATCGAGGTGGCCCGGCTGCTCCCAGTGGCGAGCCTGGAGGCGGGGTGACGCGGTACCGGCGCGACAGCGGGCCGCGTCCGCTGGGCGACTCCATGTCCCGTGTGCTGGGCCGCCTCGGATCGGCACCGACCCCGGCTGTCCTCGAAGCGGTCTTCACGCGGTGGGAGGAGCTGGTCGGTCCAGAACTGGGGGGGCATCTGCGTCCCCGGCGCGTCGACGGGCGTGTCCTGGTGGTGGCGGTCGAACACCCAGCCTGGGCGACCCGCGCCCGCATGGAGTCCGGTCAGATCCTGGCCCGGTTGCGCGCGGTGGGAGAGACGACGATCGACCGCCTGGAGGTCGTGGTCGAGCGCACCTGAGGGACACGTGCGTGGGGTCCGGACGACCGTTCAGAAGTGCCGAATTGGGGTGGCCGTCGGGTAGAATGGTGCGTTCGCATCGAAAGGCTGGACGAGGCCATCGGGGATTCGATACGCACCGCGAGAGACCTACGTTCTGAAAGGGCGCGCCTGTGGCAGTAAAGGTGGATGAGAGACCGAGCGAGACCGGCGCGTCGTACACCGAGGACGACATCACCATCCTCGAAGGGCTCGAGGCCGTGCGCAAGCGGCCGGGCATGTACATCGGCTCCACCGGCCCGACCGGGCTGCACCACCTGGTCTGGGAGGTCGTCGACAACTCGGTCGACGAGGCCATGGCGGGCCGGGCCACCCGGATCGACGTGACGATCCTGGCTGACGGCGGTGTCCGGGTGACCGACGACGGCGCCGGCATCCCGGTCGGCCCCCACCCGAAGTACCCCAAGCAATCGACGGCCGAGATCGTGCTGACCACGCTGCACGCCGGCGGGAAGTTCGGCGGCAAGGGCTACCAGGTCTCGGGCGGTCTCCACGGCGTCGGGATCTCGGTGGTCAACGCCCTCTCCACCCGGCTCGTGCTCGAGGTGGACCGGGACGGCCGGCACTGGGAGGCCGAGTTCGAGAAGGGCGGGAAGGTCAAGCAGAAGGTCAAGGACATCGGCCCGGCGCCCAAGCGGACCACCGGGGAGGCGCGGACGGGCACGACCGTCACCTTCTGGCCCGATGCCTCGGTCTTCGAGGATACCGAGTTCCGGGCCCAGACGATTCTCGAGCGGATGCAGATCATGGCCTTCCTCAACAAGGGCCTCGAGATTCGTTTCACCGACGAGCGGACCGATCCGGTCACCAAGACGACCTACAAGTACAACGGCGGCATCGTCGACTTCGTCAAGCACCTCAACGCATCGAAGGAATCACTCTTCCGCAAGGTCGCCTCGTTCGAGCAGGCGGAGGAAGGCCAAGAGGTCGAGATCGCACTGCAGTGGAACGCCGGCTACCACGAGTCGATCCACTCGTTCGCCAACGGCATCTCGACCATTGAGGGGGGCATGCACGTAGAGGGGTTCTCCAAGTCGTTGACCAACGTCGTCAACCGCTACGCCCGCGCCCGCAACATCCTCAAGGAGAAGGAGGACAACCTCAAGGGTGAGGACATCCGGGAGGGGCTGACCGCCATCGTGTCGGTGCGCCTGCGCGATCCCCAGTTCGAAGGGCAGACGAAGTCCAAGCTCGGCAACACGTCCATTCGCTCACTCACGGAACGGACGACGAACCAGAAGCTGACCGAGTGGCTCGAGGAGAACCCGCGCGAGGCGAGCCAGATCGTGCAAAAGTCCCTGCAGGCCGCCCGCGCCCGGTTGGCCGCCCAGGGTGCGCGCGACCTCACGCGGCGTAAGTCCGCCCTCGACGGAGCGGGGCTGCCCGGGAAGCTGGCCGACTGCTCCTCGCGCGACCCCCGCGAATCAGAGCTCTTCATCGTCGAGGGCAACTCCGCCGGCGGGTCGGCCAAGGACGCACGCAACCCGCACACCCAGGCCATCCTCCCCATCAGAGGCAAGATCCTCAACGTCGAGCGGGCCCGCATCGACAAGATGCTCAAGAACGCCGAGATCCAGGCGCTGATCTCCGCCATCGGCGCTGGGCTGGCCGAGGAGTTCGACGTGGCCAAAATCCGCTACCACAAGGTGATCCTGCTGGCCGACGCCGACGTCGACGGCAGCCACATCCGCACGCTGCTCCTGACCTTCTTCTATCGCCAGATGAAGCCGTTGGTGGAGGGCGGCTTCGTCTATGTCGCCCAGCCGCCGCTGTACTCGACGCTGGTAGGCAAGGAGAAGATCTACCTGAAGGACGACGCCGCCCGGGAGGCCTTCCGGGCCGAGCACCCGGACCACAAGCACGACTTCAACCGGCTGAAGGGCCTCGGCGAAATGGACTACGCCGAGCTGCGAGACACCACCATGGACCCGGGGAAGCGATCACTGCTCCAAATCAACGTGGAGCAGGCGGCGACGGCCGACGAAGTCTGTTCGATCCTGATGGGTGACGACGTGGAGCTGCGCCGCCACTTCATCCAGACGAACGCCAAAGACGTCCGTTTCCTCGACATCTGAGCGGACGGACCGGGAGTAGGGAGCACATGGCACAATCGACGCGCGGCGCGGGCCGCGGTGGAGCGGGTTCGGGCGGGGACGGCGAGGCTCCGGGGGCCGACGAACCGATCAGCGGTTCGATCGAACCGATCGAGATCCAAGAGGAGATGGAGCGCTCGTTCCTCGAGTACTCCATGTCGGTCATTGTGGCGCGCGCCCTGCCGGACGTACGCGACGGGCTCAAGCCGGTGCACCGCCGGATCCTCTACTCCATGTTCGACAACGGACAGCGCCCCGACCGGCCGCACAGCAAGTGCGCCAAGGTCGTGGGCGAGGTCATGGGGACCTACCACCCGCACGGTGACTCGGCGATCTACGAGGCGCTGGCTCGCATGGTCCAGGAGTTCTCGCTCCGTCATCCGCTGATCGACGGCCACGGCAGCTTCGGCGGCCGTGGCCCCGACGACGGCGCCGCCGCCATGCGGTACACGGAGTGCCGGCTGGCACCGCTCGCCCTCGAGCTGATGGCGGACATCGACGAAGAGACCGTCGACATGGTCGCCAACTACGACGGCTCGTCCCTCGAACCGGTCGTGCTCCCCGGGCGCTTCCCCAACCTGCTCGTCAACGGCTCACAGGGCATTGCCGTGGGCATGGCGACCAACGTGCCCCCGCACAACATGGGCGAGGTCATCGACGCCGCCATCCACGTGCTGCATCACCCCGAGGCCACGCCGGACGAGCTGATGGAGTTCGTCAAGGGCCCCGACTTCCCGACGGGCGCGCAGATCCTCGGCCGCCAAGGCATCCTCGACGCTTACCGGACGGGCCGCGGGTCGATCAAAATGCGCGCTGTCGCCGAAATCGAAGAAGGCCGCAGCGGGGACCGCATCGTCATTTCCGAGCTGCCGTACCAGACCTCGGTCGAGGTCATTGAGCAGAAGATCACCGAGCTGGTGCGCGCCGGCGACCTCGACGGCATCAGCGGCATGCGCAACGCGTCGGCCAACCAGCAGCCGAGCCTCATCATTGAGCTCAAGCGCGACGCCAACGCCAACGTCGTCCTGAACAACCTGTACAAGCAGACGCCGCTGCAGACCAGCTTCGGCGTGAACATGCTGGCGTTGGTCGACGGTGTGCCCCGCACGCTCAACCTGGCTCAGGCGCTGTCGTACTACATCGACCACCAGATTGAGGTCATTCAGCGCCGCTCGCAGTTCCGCCTGGACAAGGCGCGGGCACGGGCCCACATCGTCGAGGGCCTGCTGCGCGCCATCGACATGCTCGATGCGGTCATCGCCACCATCCGGGCGTCCGCCGACCGGCCCGAGGCGCGGACCTCGCTCATGGCCGAGCCGTTCTCCTTCACCGAGGTGCAGGCCACGCACATCCTCGACATGACGCTGGGCCGCCTGACCCGGCTCGGTCGCTCCGAACTGGAGGCGGAGATGGAGGATCTGCGGGCCACCATCGCCGAGCTCGAGGCGATCCTGTCGGACGACGCCAAGCTGCGCGGCGTGATCGAGTCCGAAATGACGGCAATCCGCGACAAGTACGCCAACCCGCGCCGCAGCGTGATCACGCACGACCCGGGCGAGATGGGTGTCGAGGACCTCATCTCCGACGAGGAGATCGTGGTGACCATGACGAGGGCCGGCTACATCAAGTCGGTGGCCGCGGCGGCCTTCCGGACCCAGGGCCGGGGCGGGCGCGGTGTCCAGGGTGCCCGGTTGAAGGAAGAGGATCTCGTCAGCCAGGTCGTGCACACCTCGGCCCACGCCTTCTTGTTGCTGTTTTCGAACCAGGGCAAGGTCTACCGCCTGCGGGGTCACGAGATCCCGATGAAGGATCGGACCGCGCGCGGGACGGCGGCGATCAACCTGGTACCCCTGGCGCCGAACGAGTCGATCGCGGCCATCATCGCGACACGCGCGAATTCGCGCCGGACCAGTTCCTCGTTTTCGCCACCGCGCTGGGCCAGGTGAAGAAGACCGCGCTCAGCGAGTACGACAAGTCACGCCGCGAGGGTTTCATCGCCATCAATCTGCGTGACGGTGACGAGCTGGTCCGCGTGGTTGCGACCTCGGGCGACGACGACCTCTTCGAGGTGACACGCAACGGCATGACGATCCGGTTCAACGAGGGCGACGTGCGTGCCATGGGCCGCGACGCCGCCGGCGTGCGCGGCATCCGCCTGCGGGCCGGGGACGCGGTGGTGTCCCTCGACGTGGCGGCGGACGACACCGACATCCTGATCGTCACCGACGCCGGCTACGGGAAGCGCACGAAGCTCGAGCGCTTCAACCGCCAGGCCCGCGGTGGGCAGGGCGTGCGCGGCATCCGCCTGACGGGCAAGCGGGGCACCGTGGTTGCGGCGTTCATGGTGGCCCTGGACGAGGAGATCCTGCTGGTGTCGTCGGGCGGCGTGGTGATCCGCACCCAGGCCCGGGAGATCGCCTCGCAGGGCCGCGACGCCACCGGCGTCCGGGTCATGAACCTCGACGAGGGTCAGAGCGTGGCGGCAGTGGCGAGAGTGAACGCGGAGACCGAAGAGGGCTGAGCCCGATGGTGTAGGTCGGGCCCGTTCAGAAGATGTGCAGGGACGTGATCGGCCACACCCGCACCTCGACCTTGCCGACGATCAGCGACTTGCCGATCGGTCCCCAATAGCGGCTGTCGCACGAGTCGGTGCGATTGTCGCCCATGACGAAGTAGTCGTTGGCCGGAACGCGGTAGGGACGGGCCAGGTCCGAGGTGTTGCCCGCCGGCCCGGCGACGGTGATCCCCTGCTCGGAAGTGGGCAGCCAGGACTCATCGAGGCGCTTGCCGTCGATGTAGACGTAGCCACCGCTCAGCGAGATCACGTCGCCGGGCATTCCGATCACCCGCTTCACGAGGTCGTTGACCTGCTGCCCGCCACAGTCCTCGGCCGCCGGCCGGGAGAACACGACGATGTCACCCCGATCGACGCTGTGGAGGTGGTAGCTCAGCTTGTTGACCAGAATGCGGTCGCCCACCTGCAGCGTCGGCTCCATGGAACCGGACGGGATGAAGAAGGTCTGGACCACGAAAGCCCGGAGGAGGACGGCCACCAGCACGGCGACCACGACGACGATGACCGCTTCTTTGATCCACCGTGTCGAGCGGCCGGCAGCCGGGGCTGGTTCGGGTCCCGGTGTGCCGACAGGGGGTCCGTGCGAAGGAGGCTCGCCCGGAGGCCGCTCGTCGACGGCGAGGACCGGCTCGTTGGGTTCGGGCGCCACCACCGCAGGCAGGTTAGACGGCGCCGCTGCGGGGGAGGGCTCAGGCGGGGATCGGAATGACCGAAGCCGTGTCGCGCCCCGAACGCAAGATGGTGCCGGGCAGGGCGCCGGTCGGCGCGCCGTCGCGGATGGTCTCCACGCCGTTGACCAGGACCCGCACCGCCCCGTGCGAGCCGGCGTAGAGGCGAGCGGTGTCGCCGGGGAGGTCGTGCACCAACCGGGCGGGCTCGGAGCCCACCGTCTCGGGATCGAAGACGAACAGGTCGGCGGCGTAGCCCTCGCGGATCAGGCCGCGCTCGCGCAAGCCGAACAGGCGGGCCGGCTGCTCCGTGAGCATCTGCACGGCCTTTTCGACGGGGACGAGCTGGCGGCCGCGCAGGCAGTCACCCAGGAACGCCGTCGGATAGTTCGAACCGCACATGCGGTCGAGGTGCGCACCGGCGTCGGAGCCGCCGACCATGGCGCGCGGGTCGGACCAGATCTCGGCGCGCAGTTCCCATGTCGAGTCCTGGCCGTCGTCGGTGTTCGGCCACAACACGGTGCGCAGGTTGTCGGCCAGGACGATGTCGAGCAACGTGTCGAAGGGTTCGGTGCCTCGTTCGGCCGCGATGTCGGCCACGGTGCGGAAGGCACAACCTTCGTTGGCCGGCGCGTAGGTGTCCCCGATGGTGTAGCTCCCCCACCGGGCCAGCCCACGGAAGACGCCCGCCTCCTTGCTGTGCGCCCGTTCGTCGAGCAGCGCACGGACAGCGGGATCGGCGAGCTGGCGCATGCGCTCGTCTTCGGGCAGTCCCATGACGTCGCTCCAGCCCGGAATCAGGAACAGTGCGCAGTGCGTGCGAAAGCTCATGTTCATGGGCACGACCGTCGGCATGGTCGAGCGCGACGATCTGCCCGCCGGCGGCAGCCGCGGCGGACGAGGCCGCGAGCTGGTGCGCGATCTTCTCGGTGGAGCGGGCGTCGACCGTCAGGACGTTCCAGTTGAGCGGCCGCCGCGCCGTCACGCTCATGGTGGTCATGAGATCGACCTCGTCGTCGGTGAACGAATCGAGACAACCATTGGTGATGTACTCGAGGGTGGTGCCCTCGTGGGCGGCCACCTCCTCGCAGAAGGCGAGCATCTCGCGGCGGTCGGCATAGCGTGAGCTGATGGGGCGCCCGTCACCGTCCGAATGCGTGCGGGACTGAGAGGACGAGAAGCCCAGACCTCCAGCCCGCAGCGACTCGGCGAGCAGGGCGCGCATGGCGGCGATCTCGTCGTCGGTCGCCACCTCCTCGCCCCGCTCGGCTCCGAGCACCTTGCGGCGCAGGGCGCAGTGGCCCACCAGGAATCCGGCATTGACGCCCAGCCGACCGTCGAGCGCGTCGAGGTATTCGCCGAAGGTCGACCAGTTCCAGGGCACGCCCTCTTCGAGCGCGGCGAGTGGCATCCCCTCGACCTTGGCCATCATCTGTCGGATGTAGTCGGCATCCTCGGCATTGATGGGGGCGAGCGTGAAGCCGCAATTGCCCCCGATGACCGAGGTCACGCCGTGCACGTTGGAGGGCGAGGCGAGGGGGTCCCAAAAAGCTGCGCGTCGTAGTGCGTGTGGGGGTCGATCACGCCGGGCATGACCACCAGACCGGCGGCGTCGAACTCGGTGGCCGCCGGTTCGTCGATCTGACCGACCTCGACGATCCGGCCGTCGCGTATCCCCACGTCGGCGGTGCGCCCGGGCTCGCCGGTCCCGTCGATGACCGTGCCGGATCGGATGACGTAGTCGAGCATGGGACCTCCGGGACGGGCGCGGCGGGTGCCGGGCACCGGAATCTGACGACCCGTCAGCTTAGTGTTGCCACCAGCGGTCTCCAGTTGGCCCCGTCATCGCGCCGGCAACTGCCGGGTTCAAGCGGGCTGATCGCGGGCGGTCTCGGTCCCCTCTTTGTAGTGGCGGATGACGGCGGCCCGAATCTCGTGCAGTCGGCCCATGACGTCGTCCTGGCGCTCGGTCAGCGCCTGTAGCTCCTGCTCAATGACGGCGAGGGAGCCCGACACGTCGAAGGGTGACGTGAGGTCCACGTCTGCCATTTCGTGGTGGGCTCGGAGCAGCTCGTCGGTCCGGGAGAAGAGGTCCGCATCGATCTCCGGTTCGACGAAGTCCACGCGCTGCGGTGGCGCCGGCTCCGGGTGCTCCGTGGCGGCGGGAGCGAGGACGCCGGGGAGGTTGTCGAGGGAGCCGCTACCGGTACTGGCGCCCCCGCCCGCGGCCGAGAGGTCACCGGCGTGCCGCAGGAGAGCGACATCGGCGGCGAGGATCGCCCGGGCATAGGTCAGCGCCTCCAGGACGAAGGTCAGATCGTCGCGCCACGCCCTGATCGGAGGATCGAAACCGGGGCGATCGACCTCGGCGGACACCTCGACCAAGTGGTCGATGTCGGCCAGGGTCAAGGGGTGGTCCCGCAGAGACCGGTCGGGGACGTCGTCCCCGACCCCCCTCTCCGCTGTTGGCACCGGGTCACACCCCCTCCGCGCTGGGGCTCTTCGAGCCGACCCCTCGTTCCCATCCTGTCACGACGTCCTCTCTCGAGGGGGGTTCCCGATGCCGGGCCCGGCAGGCCGGGCCTGACGCCCGGCGGGGCGACGTGGCATGGGGGGCCGACCCCTCGGGCTGACTTGTGGACGAACGTTCCTTCCTGAGGAACCCCTATGTCAACGCCCCTCTTCCCCAAGTCATCCACAGGCTGTGCCCGAAGCCGTCCCCAGCCGGAAGCTTTCGCGGCGCCAGTGGACGTGCTTTGCTCTCTGGGTGCCCGCACCGAGATTCGACGTATCGCCAGGGTGGCGGCCGTGCTGAACCTGCAGCCGTCGGCCGAGGGCGTGCTCCCGGGCCAACTCCTCGAGCGGGCCATCCGGGCCGGCTACATCGACGCGGGACGCTTCAACATCCCGGATGCGAACGTGCAGCCGGCCAGCCTCGATCTGCGATTGGGGGAGCGTGCGTTGCGGATCCGCTGCAGCTTCCTGCCCGGCACCGATTCGGTCGAACGAAAGCTCAAGGACTACGTCCTCGACGAGATCGACCTGCGGGGCGACGGCGCCATGCTGGAAGCACGCTGCCCCTACCTCATTGAACTCAAGGAGCGGCTCGACCTCCCCGCCGGATTGCGGGGCAAGGCCAACCCGAAGAGCTCGACCGGACGGATCGACGTCTTCACTCGGGTCATCACGGACCACAGCGACCGGTTCGACGAAATCGCCCCTGGCTACAGCGGCCCGTTGTACCTGGAGGTCGTCCCTCTCTCGTTCGCGGTGCGGGTCCGCGAGGACCTGACCCTCAACCAGCTCCGGCTCTCCATGGGCCGACCCTGGCTGACCGATGACGAGGTGCGCCACACCCATATGGAAGAGCCGATCCTGTTCAGGGAGGGCAATCCTGTTCCGGTCGACGATCTGGTTCTCTCGAACGGGCTCTTCCTCGGCCTCGACCTCCGCGGCGACGAGAACGGGCAAGTCGGACACAGCACACGCGACAGTGCGCCGCTGCTCGACCTGACCACGGGGGGCGAGGTCGACCCGCGACCCTTCTGGGATCCGGTCTTCCGCGAGGACGGTGATCGCCTCGTGCTCTCGCCGAAGCGCTTCTACCTCTTGATGTCGAACGAGGCGGTCAGCGTTCCGCCCAACCTGGCCGCCGAAATGACGGCGTACGATCCCACCAGCGGCGAGCTCCGCACGCACTACGCGGGCTTTTTCGACCCCGGCTTCGGCTTCGACCCGACCGGTGGCTTCCACGGTTCGCGCGCGGCACTCGAGGTGCGAGCCCACGACGTCCCCTTCATGGTCGAGAACGGGCAGGCGGTGTGCAAGCTGACGTTCGAGCGCATGTTGGAGGAGCCGACGTCCCTCTACGGCTCCGGGATCGGCTCCTCGTATCAGCAACAGGAAGAGACGCTGAGCCGCTACTTCCGGCGCGCTCGGGACTAACGCCCCGACAGCGCCGCATCCGCGAGCGCCGATTCCGCCGGCGCAGCAACCCCACGACCACCCGCCGCGCATGCACGGCACTCGGGGTCCTCAAACCCCAAAATGCGTGCAATTCCAGCGCAAATCAGCAACTTCGGATGCAGGTGGGCGAGTGGGGGCTATCACAAAGTTTGCGCACATTCGAGGTTCCCCCCCGGGGTTCGGCGTTCCCTCGGGTAAGTGGAGGGCGCGGACCTAAGGCGGGTGTGCGGAGTTACGACGAAGGAGCAGACCTACATGAGGCGGAGACCACACAAGTCACGGAAGCCGTTGACTGCGATCGCAATCACGACATGCGGGTTGGTGCTCGGTGCCGGCGTCGGTCTCGGGGCCGGCGTGCCACCCGCGGGCGCCGCGCCGTCACCGACCGATCTGGAGACGACGGTGCAAACCGTTCAGAACGCGGCAGCGGGCGCCCTCACCCAAGCAACTGGGTCGGCCACGCCGACCCCAGGGCCGGCGTCGAGCCCGCCACCGTCGCTGCCAGCGAGTGTCGCCGCGCCGATAACCGTGTTGTCCAACGAGCTCGGCAACACCGCATTGCCCGAGCAGCACTCGTCCAGCGGGACGAACTCGGCGAGTCAGTCATCGCCTGTCGCCAACGCCGATGCCCCGGTCAACGTCTGCTCGGTGTCAGTCGGTGTGGCCGCGGGCGCCGACAGCGGCTGCTCCACGACGTCAATGGGACTCAATCAGCCCGGTGGCGTCGCTGATGCGAATGTACCGATCACGGCGCAGGACAACGCCATCGGCCTGTTGAACCAGGCGGCGTCGGAGCTCGGTCTGTCCAGCGGCCAGACTTCGGCGTCGACGTCGCAGAATGGAGCCGTCAATGCGGATGCCCCCGTGAGTATCTGTTCGGTGAACGTCGGCCTTGTCGCCAACACATCGAGTAGTTGCAACACCACGGGCTCGAGCGGTGCCACCACGCAGACTGGAGGCGTCGACGTCGCCGTCCCGGTGACGGTCTGCGACGACATCGTCGAGATCGTCGGCAGCAGCTCGGCGAACTGTCCCCGGTAGCCCGATCCCACGAACCAGCACGGTCAGGTAGCTGACGTGTCGGCACCCGTGACTGCCTGTGGCGCGGTCGTTGCAGTCGATGGCTCGGCCAGCGGCATGTGCATGCCCGACGCCGCCTTCCCGCTCAGCAACGACCTGCCGACCAGTGACGGCACCCAGAGCGCTCCGGTCGACGGGGTGATCCCGGTCAATGCCTGCAGCGTGGTCGTCGCCGTGGCCGGGACGGCGAACAACTCCTGCGAGCCTGCGCACACCGACACGACGGCCACCGGCGATGCCCCGATCACCGCACCGCTGACGGTGTGCGCCGTCGCGGCCTCGTTGAACGGTGACGCCAATGCGTCATGCGTCGGCAGTGGGTCGACCGCCGCACCGATCGGCACGTCGACGACACCTGGGACCGGCGCCACCATTCCGGTGACCTTCTGTGGCATTGAGGCCGCGCTCAACGGCAGTGCGGACGCGTCGTGCGCGCAGCAGACCACACCCGCGGCCACGACGCCGCCGCAGACTCCGTCCGCCGGCAGCACCGGCTCGACAACGGTGGCAGGCGCGCCACCGGTGCCCGCAGTCCTGGCATCGACCGGCACGACACCGCCGACCGTGGCGACGGCGGCGTCGGGCAGCTCGTCCTTGGCGTCGACCGGCGCACCGTTGCTCCTCGAGGTGGTCATCGGTGGCGGTGCGCTGCTCTTCGGTCTGGCGATGAGCCGGCTCGGCCGTCGCCGGCCCCACGCCAAAGGTCTTGCTGAGTAGCTGAGTACCAGCACGCGCTCATCGGGTACGGCACCATCGGGCGCCGTCCCGACGACGCGTCAGATGGAGGGAGGGGTCCATGTCCCACGAACACGATCCGGCCGATGTGACCGGCCTGGAAGCGGTGTTCGAATCGTGCCAATTCGGGCAGAGGGTGCAGGCCGTCGTGGCCAGCCCTGGGGCCGCCGTGCGGTCGACTGTTGAGGGGATACCCGTTGCCCCGCTGGCCGAGGATGCGCCGAACAATGCTCCGAATGCACACGATGACACGCTCATGACGCTTTCGACGGACGCGTGGTCGGCCACGGACCCTGACGCGTCGGGATCGGCCGGTGGAGGCGCAGCAGAGAGTGGGGAGCGTCCCGTTCCGTCGCCGACACCGCCGAAGCGGGGGAGCACGACATATCGCATCATCGCGGCCGCCAGCTGTGTGGCCGCACTCGTGATCGCGGGCGTCACGTCGCAGACACATCGCCAACGGACGCCGACGGTCGCCGCCCTCGGCCGTGACGCCGCCAGCGGCCACGGGCGGGGCCACGGGGGAAACGGGAGCCCGACCCTGGGTGCGCCGTCGACCGAGGCACCAGCGTCGACCGGGACCTCGAACGACTCCAGAAGTGCAAGCTCTCCGAAGCACCCGGAGGGCTCGCTCAGCGCGTCGACGACTGGTGCGCGCGGGGCGCCCGGCGCGCCCGGCCGACACGTGACGATCAGCGGGGCCGCGACGGACGACGGCACACCGCCGACGGGGTCGACGGCGCCCGGTTCAGGCGGGTCGGCGCCGCAACCCCCCGGCCCCGCCACGGCGCCCACACCACCGGTGGCAACACTTGTGGCCAGCACGCTCAACTCTGTGGCGGCCAGCGTTTCGACGGCGACGGGACAGCTGGCAAGTTCGGTTCCGGGCGCGGCGGGCGCGGCGCCCGTGGCTGACACCGTCACGAACGCGGTCGGTGCGGCCGTGGGGAACGTGAGTCAGGGGGTCGGTTCGACAACGTCGTGACAACGTGGCGCGACCATCGAGGCACCAACGGACTCTCGCCTCGTCACGCGCCGCGGGCGCGGTGAGGATCTTGCGCTGCGTCGTTGTGACAACAGCACGACAACCAGCGCACTGTGACCGGACAATTGATGCACGACCCGTGCAGCAATCCGTTCGATTGCCGGACACACACAGCGGTTCGGACTAATTCCGGACAGATTCCCTGTTTGCAGGTATCCACGTGGGGCGCCTCGCTTTATCCTTGAACCCGAGGGGGCGTCTGGAACTCGAGAGTGGGACTCCGAGTGTCAAGGGCCCGAGCCTGACCGACGATGGCAGTGGAGGATCATGAGGGGGTCGAAGCCCGATTGGGCTGATGCTGGCGATCATGCGACCTTGGAAGAGGTCTTCGCATCCCGCACGTTCGGTCGTCCGCGACCGGCTCCCTCCGCGCGCGCCGTCGCTCCTGCGGTCCTCGCGTCGCCCAAGGCGTTCTTCGTCCGCAACCGTCTCATCGCATCGGGGGCGGCCGCGGCCGCAGCGTTGTCCGTCGTGGCCGGAGTGACGATCGGCCCGGGACCCATCAGTCAGTCCGCGCTCTCTTCTCACACCGGAGTCGTCGCGCCAACGCCCGCTCCCACCAGCACGCCGGTGCCCCCGGCCTCCCCAGCCGCAGCCCCGTCGACCGTTTCGTCCGGAACGGGCGAGCTCACCGGAAGCACCCAGCTCACGGGCGCGGCACAGGCGCCGCATCCGCCGTCGACCACGGTCAACGCGATCGCGGCCGGCGGCCTAGCGCCTCCACCGGTGGGCGCCACTCCGACGGCCACGCTTATCGCCGTCGGGACGGGTTCTTCTGGAACCACCACGGGCGGGGGGAACGCCTCGACGCCGGCCGCGACGACAACGACGACGACGGTGCCGACGGCACCGACCACCACGACGACGACCATTCCGGTCTCGTCCGCCGCCGGCGGGCCACCGCCCGCCGGCAGTGGGAACACCGGCACGGGCTCGACGGGCACCGACACCGGCTCGACCGGCACCGGCACCGGCACCGGGAACACCGGCACCGGGAACACCGGCACCGGGAACACCGGCTCCGGGAACACCGGCGGCAGCGGCCAGGATTCGGACAACGACCACGGTTCGTGGTGGTGTCGGACCCACCAGTACCACGGCCCGCAAGGTTGTCCCTGATCCGGACCCTCTGACCAACAGCGATCGGGCCGCGTCGCACGACCGTCCGGGCGCGCCAGGACGCGCCACAGGCTGGTAAGCATGCAGACGTCGACACCGTCGTGTCGCGCACAAGTGAGGTCAGCCATGAACTACACGAATCTTGGAACGTCCGGGCTCCGGGTCTCGCGGGTCTGCCTGGGCATGATGGGGTTCGGCAACGACAGCGACCGGCCCTGGGTCGTCGACGAAGACGCGGCCGAACCGATCGTCAAGGCAGCCGTTGAGGGAGGCGTGACGTTCTTCGACACGGCCGATGCCTATTCGGGCGGAGCGAGTGAGGTGGCGACGGGTCGCCTCGTGCCCAAGTTCTTGTCGCGCGACGAAGTCGTCGTCGCCACCAAGGTGTTCATGCCGGTCGGACCGGGCGAGAACGGCGGTGGCCTCAGCCGCAAGCACATCCTCTCGGGGATCGATCGGTCACTCACGCGTCTCAACATGGACTACGTCGACCTCTACCAGATCCACCGGTGGGATCCCCGGACGCCGATTGAAGAGACGATGGAGGCGCTGCACGATGTGGTGCGGGCGGGGAAGGCTCGTTACATCGGGGCCAGCAGCATGTTCTCCTGGCAGTTCGCCAAGGCGCAGCACACGGCCGAGGCGCACGGGTGGACGAAGTTCGTCTCCATGCAGAACCACTACAACCTCGTCTACCGCGAAGAGGAGCGCGAGATGATCCCGCTCTGTCTCGACCAGGGTGTGGGGTGCATCCCGTGGAGCCCCCTCGCCCGGGGGATGCTGGCCGGCACCCGGACCCGCGACGGTGGCCGGCACACGACCCGCTCGAGCACCGACGCGTTCACGGACTACCTCTACGACCAGCCGACCGATTTCGACGTGGTCGACGCCGTGGCCGAGGTGGCCGCCGCCCGCGCCGTCACGCCGGCACAGGTCGCGCTCGCCTGGTTGCTGGCCAAGCCGGGCGTGACAGCACCGATCGTCGGCGCCACCAAGAAGCGGCACCTGAAGGAGGCGCTGGTCGCCGAGGAGCTGCGACTGTCCGACGACGAGATGGCGGCGGTGGAGAAGCCCTACGTGCCGCACCCTGTCCTGGGACACTTCTAGGGAAGCCGACGGGAGCTCTCCGCTAGGGTCGCTTCGCCGGCAGCGTCGCACAGCACAGATCGGGGGGTCGCATGCAGGTTCCACTCACGGTGGCGGACTTCCTCAACCGGGCCGCGTTGGTCTATGGCCACCGGACCGCCGTGATCGACGAACCAGCGGTACCGGGAACCTACGGCACGCTCACCTACGGCGAGCTCGAGGCGCGGGCCCGCGGCATGGCCCTGGCCCTCGATGACCTCGGCGTCGGACACGGCGAGCGCGTCGCCATCGTCAGCCCCAATTCCGGGCGGTTCCTGACCGCCTACTTCGGTGTGAGCGGCTTCGGACGCGCCCTCGTGCCCATCAACTTCCGGTTGACGGGCGACGAGATCGCCTACGTCGTGGAGCACTCCGGGGCGTCGGTCCTCCTGTACGACCCGGATCTGGCCGGCGAGGTGGACACCATCAAGGTGGCCCACCGCTTCTGCCTCGACGGCACCGAGGACGCCGCGCTCTTCGCGCCGGCCCCGGCAGGTGCGATGCCGCGGGAATGGGCGGCCGACGAGAACGCCACGTGCTCGGTCAACTACACGTCGGGCACGACGGCCCGACCCAAGGGTGTGCAGCTGACGCAGCGCAACTGTTGGCTCAACGCCGCCACATTCGGCTGGCACACCGGTGTGAGCGACCGCGACGTGCTCATGCACACGTTGCCGATGTTCCACTGCAACGGCTGGGGGATGCCGTACGCGGTGACGGGCATGGGTGGCATGCACGTGATCCAGCGCAGAATCGACGGAGAGGAGATCCTCTCGCGGATTGAAGAACACGCGGTCACGCTGCTGTGCGGCGCGCCGGCGGTCGTAGCCGCCATTCTCGGCGCGGCGGAGGTCCGTGCCGACGAGGGCCGCGCCACACCCGGACACGGCTCCGTGCGCATCGTGGTGGCGGGAGCCCCACCACCGTCCAAGACGATCGAGCGCGTTGCGTCCGAGCTGGGCTGGGAGTTCATTCAGATTTACGGCCTCACCGAGACCGCACCGTTGCTGACCATCAACCGAACACCGGCGGAGTGGGACGACCTCGACACCGCCGAACGCTCCCAGCTGCTCAGCCGGGCCGGCACCCCGGCGCTCGGGGTGCAAATGGACGTCGACGTCGACGGCGAAGTCCTGGCGCGTTCGAACCACGTCTTCGCCGGCTACTGGGAGCAGCCTGATGAGACGGCCGCCGCGCTGGCGGGTGGCTGGTTCCACACCGGTGACGGCGGCTATTTCGACGGGGCCTACGTCGTGATCTCGGACCGCAAGAAGGACGTCATCATCACCGGCGGCGAGAACGTCTCGTCGATCGAGGTCGAGGACTGCCTCTACCAGCACGACGCGGTGGCCGAGGTGGCCGTGATCGGGGTGCCCGACGAGAAGTGGGGCGAGACGATCAAGGCATTGGTCGTCGTGCGCGAGGGATCGACCGCGACCGAGGCCGAGCTCATCGCGCACTGCCGGGAACGGCTGGCCCACTTCAAGGCGCCGACCAGCGTGGAGTGGCGCACGTCACTCGACCGCACGGCCACGGGCAAACTGCAGAAGTACAAGTTGCGCCAGCCCTACTGGGGGGGCAGGGGGAAGTTCGTCAACTGATGTGGATCGGACCCTCCGGGGTCCCCGCACCCGAGCCCTCAGCCGGGACCCGGAGCCCCCGGGTCCTCCCGCCCGGATCGCTCCTCCATCACGAGGTGCCCGCGGCGGTCGAAGGCGGCTGCAACCTCGCCGGCGATCAGCCGCCGGAGGGGGTCACCCACAATGGTGCGGCGCCAGCCCGTATCGAGCCGGCCCGGCTCGCCGCAGAGCAGCGCCGCGATGTCGGCTCGCGTGGCCATCAAGCTCTGGTCGAAGTTGAGGTCGTCGGCGATCTGGCGCACCACCCCGGTGCACACGGCCACCGCCGCCGGAGGTGCCGGGGCGTCCCGGCCCTCTGACGGCAGACGGAGCTGGTCCGCGGGGAGGGTGAGGCCGCGCTCGACGGCACGGAGGATTTCGCCGGCCCGACCCTGGGCCAGGTGGCGGCCGTCCACCCCTCGGGCGCCGCGCAGCTCGTCGGCGTTGCGGGGCGGCCGCTGGGCGATCGCCGTCAAGCCGAGATCCGAGAGCACCATGCGTCGAGGCCGGTTGGTCTCGGCTGCCGTGCGCTCGCGCCAGGCCGCGACCTCTTGGGCCACGGCGCGGGACCGGCGGGACATTCCGCGGATGTCGCCGAGTTTCCACCAGGCCTCTTCGGGGACGCGGGCCGGCGACCGGCCGCCGAGCACGTGGTCGCATTCGTCGAGGGCCCACTCCAGGCGGCCCTGCTCCCGGAGCTTCTCGGTGAGCACGGCCTGCAGTTCCAGGAGGTGGGCGACGTCGTTGACGGCATAGGTGATCTGGTTCTCCGAGATCGGGCGGACGAGCCAGTCCGAGAGCCGGTCCGCCTTGGGAAGGGAGACGCCCAGAATGTGGTCGACGAGGCGGGACAGCGAGGGGTTGGACATGCCGAGGAACCCGGCCACGATCTGGGTGTCGAACACCACGGCGGGAGTGGCCCCGCAGGCCGCCATGAGGATGTCGAGGTCCTGGGAGGCCGCGTGAGCGATGGCCACCCCGGGCCCCTCGAAGACCGTGGCCAGGGGGGCCGGGTCGACGGCCAGGGGGTCGACCAGGGCGACCTTGTCGGCCCAGGCGATCTGAATCAGCGCCAGATCCGGGACGTAGGTGCGCTCCGTGTGGAATTCGGTGTCGAAGCCATAGGCGTCCGCCGCCGCCACCTCCTCGACCAGGTCGCTGAGCGCCTCGGCGTCGACCACCATGGTCGCCCGGGCGCTCACCGGTGGTCGGTCCCCGACGGGCGCCGGTCAGTCGGTTTCGTGGTCACGGCTGGTGCAGGTGGCGTGCTGCGGCCCCATCTCGGTCTTCAGGAGTCGCCGAGCCACGAGGCTCGGCAGCGTGGCGACACGGCGGTTGAAGGCCACACCGCCAGATCTGTGTAGGAGATTAGCGCGGCGGGGTCGACCGGCCGGACCGGGCGCCGGGTTCTCCACCCCAGCTCAGAGGTGTTCTCGGCCTCCCTCGCCGCTCCAGGCACGGCCTGGTGTGCGCCCGGGACTCGGTAGACTTCTCCTGCTCCATGATTTCCGGCTCTGTTTTGGCCCGCGACGTACCGATAGAGGGTGAAGGCCTGGATCAGAGGGGGACAGCGTGAAGAAGGCCAGACGGAAGCTCGGTGAGGGCGGACCCACCGAGCCCGAGACCCGGACCGCACCGCCTGCGGACCGGGGTCTGTCGAGTTCGGGCGCCTCGCCCGGCCCGACCGACAAGAGCGTCGAGTCGATGCTGAAGGAGATCAGCTCCGGTGGCTCCGCCGCGCCGGTCACGAGTGGCCCGCGCGGCAGATACGACCAGCTCTGGCAGCTCTCCATGGCCGACCCGCACACCGGCCTGGCCAATCAGCTGCTGCTGCTCGATCGCCTGACCCAGGCGCTGGTTCGCCGCCGCCGGCACGGCGGCGAAGTGGTGGTCTGCAACATTGATTTGGACAACCTCAACGACATCAACCTCGATCTCGGCTACACCACCGGCAACGCCGTGCTCTGTGACGTGACACGCCGCCTGACCTCGGTCCTGCGCGCCGAGGACACGGTCGCCCGAGTCGGCAGCTGCGAGCTCGTCGCCGTCATGGCCGTGACCGACGAGCACGTGGTGGGTCCGCTGCTGCGCCGGTTGCAGCACACCCTCGACGAGCCCGTGACGGTGGACGGTCAGCCCATCCGCCTCGACACGTCCTTGGGCGTGGCCGTCGCCGACGACACCGAGTCTGCCGAAGAAGTCCTGGCTCGGGCCGACCGATCGACCAGGGTCAGCCGCCGTTAAGGCACCTGGCCACGGGGCCAAACGCCCGCCGGGGTCCGACCAGAGCCGATAAGGAGTATCGGCTCTATGCGAAACAGGAGTATCGGCTCTATTGGTCCAGCCCAATTCCGGCAAAATTATGTGCGATGTCCATGTACAGCGAGTTGCTCTCCGGGCTTTGTGCCGACGTCGACCCGCTGCCGCTGCCCGTTTCCCGTGATGAGCTGGTCGTTATCTTGTTGCAATGCCGCCGGCGGCTCAATGGCAACGGGGGTGAAGGCGAGCACATCATGACGGAGGATCTGGCGCTCGAGCTCGATCACGACCGCATGTTGCTTCGCTTGTGCACCGCCATGGGGATCGAATCCGAACCGTCACGGTTCGGCAACCCCCTGGTCGAGCGGGAACGCCTGGAGAACCAGCTCCGCGCCGTCGGGGTGGACTTCCGCACGCTCGACGACAACCGGAGGATCACCGCCGCGTAACAGCAGGTCGCCCGGGGTGTAGGTGGGCTGTGGCGGGTGCAGGACCGCTCAGGACTTGGGGTTGAAGGCCTTGCGTTCGGCCAGGACGGCGGCGTACACGGCGGCTTCGGTGCGCCGGCGCATCCCGAGCTTGGAGAGCAGGCTCGAGACGTAGTTCTTCACCGTCGCCTCGGCCAAGAAGAGCTGTTCGGCGATCTGGCGGTTGGACTGCCCCTGGGCGATGAGCTCCAGCACCTTGCGCTCCTGGGGCGTCAGCACGGTGAGGCGCGACTCTGCCTCCTGGTCCTTGCGCAGGCGGTCGAACAACTCCTGGGTCAGGACGGGGTCGAGCAGCGACATGCCCTGGCTGACCCGCCGGATGTCGCCGAGCAGGTCACCGCCACCGACCTCTTTGAGCACGTAGCCCGAGGCCCCCGCCATGATCGACGAGAACAGGGCGTCGTCGTCGGAGTAGGAGGTGAGCATCAGGCACCTGACCTGGGGTGTCAGCGACTGCACCTCCCGGCAGACCTCAATGCCGTTCCCGTCCGGGAGTCGCACGTCGAGGATGGCGACGTCGGGCACGTGTTCACGGATGAGCCGCAGGCCATGTTCGGCCGTCCCCGCCTCTCCGACGACCTCCATGTCGTCTTCCGCCTCCAAAAGGGTGCGCAGACCCGTGCGCACCAGCTCATGGTCATCGAGGAGGAACACCCGAATCGTCATTTTGCCAATCTTGCCATGCCCTCGGCGTGATCTGGCCACGGCAGAGGGCAGGGCAACCTCCTTGCACCCGACCTGGCGCACGCGGCGGGAGGCCCCCTCTATCCTGACGTCCCGTGCAGCCCTTCGACCGGATCGACGATCCCGCCCGGCTGCGCCGCCTGGTCCAGGCGATCCTCATCCTCGACGCCGAGCTCAACCTGCCCGTGGTGCTGCGGAGGATCATTGAGGAGGCGCGCGACCTGGTGGACGCCCAGTACGGGGCCCTGGGGGTGTTGACCGAGGACGGCCAGGCACTGGACCAGTTCCTCACGGTGGGCCTGACCCACGACGAGGTGCGGGCCATCGGTCCACGACCCACCGGTCGGGGCGTGCTGGGCACCTTGATCGCGGCCGACGAGCCCCTGCGTCTGGCCAACCTGGCCGCCAGCCCCGACAGCTACGGGTTCCCCGCCCACCATCCCGACATGACGTCCTTCCTCGGTGTCCCGGTCAAGGTGCACGGCGAGGTCTACGGCATCCTCTTCTTGACCAACAAGACGACAGCGCCCGAGTTCTCGGACGACGACGAGGAGCTGGTGGCGGCCCTGGCCATGGCGGCCGGCATTGCGATCGAGAATGCACGGCTGCACGGCATCGTGCGTGACCGGGCGCTCACCGAGGACCGGGATCGCATCGCCCGTGACCTGCACGATTCGGTCATCCAACGCCTGTTTGCCATCGGGTTGTCGCTCCAGGGGACCGCACGCCTGGTCGAGCGGCCCGAGGCGGTGATGCGGATCGGGGAGGCGATCGACAAGTTGGACGAGACGATCCGGCAGCTCCGCAAGGCGATCTTCGACATTGAGCTCACGATCAGCAAGGAGGGCCTGCACCCAAAGGTCCTCGACCTCGTCCACGAGCTGCGGCCCGTGCTGGGCATCCTGCCGCAATGCTCGTTCAGCGGGCCGGTGGATACCGATGTGAGCGAGGAGCTGACCGAGGAGGTGCTGGCCGTGCTCCGGGAGGCGCTGACCAACGTCGGGAAGCACGCGCAGGCGTCCCAGGTCGTCGTGACAATTGCTGCCGGCGACGAGCTGCGGCTCGTCGTCGCGGACGACGGGGTTGGCCTCGGCGACGGCAATGCGGCTAGCCTCGGCCTGAAGAACCTGCGCCAGCGGGCCGAAAGGCTGGGCGGCGGTGTCGAGCTCGGTACCTCCCGCGAGGGAGGCACCCGCCTCACGTGGCATGTACCACTGGGGTCTGCTGCGTCGGGAGCGACTTCCACGGTCTGAGGTGGGCCTTCGGGTTCGCGCGCGCCGAAACACGCAGGAGCGCACAGCGAGCCCACAGCGAGGAATCACAACACTGACACAAATCGCTCAAGGTCCATTGCCTCGAAGCCGAAGAATTGATCATCGTTTGACAATCGAAAAGGGCAAACCACTCGTGAGGGTGGGACGCAAAGCCACGGGACTCCTCGAGTTCGCCGGGCCGCAGCTCCGAAGCGAGCTCTCCCCCTTCCGTGTGGCGAATCGTCGTCTGCGGGTCGAAAGGCAACAGGCGATACGGCCATGACTAGTCACCAATCCCGACCGAACCATGCCATTGCAGCGCTTTTGCTGCGCGCGATGGGCTTCTTGGTACTGATCCCACTCGTTGCCCTGGGCCTCGCCACGGCGTTCACTCCGGACGTGGGCCGGGCGAGCGCCTCGGGTCCAGCGCATTCGACCGCCTACAGCGGGGGCATCTTGATGGCCACCGATCCGAATGGGGGCTTCTGGACAGTGACGCCGACCGGCGCCGTGACGCCTCATGGCGGGTCACCCGCCCTCGGCTCGCCCACGCTGTCGAACCTTCGGCTGGCCCAGCCGATCGTCGGGATGGCGGCAACCACCGACGGCAATGGCTATTGGCTGGTCGCATCCGACGGCGGCATCTTCAGCTACGGCGACGCCACCTTCTACGGCTCGACCGGCGGCCTGCGCTTGAACAAACCGATCGTCGGTATGGCGCCGACGCCGAGCGGCAGGGGCTACTGGCTCGTCGCCTCCGACGGCGGCATCTTCAGCTACGGCGACGCCACCTTCTACGGGTCGACGGGGTCGATCCGTCTCAACAAGCCCGTCGTGGGCATGGCGGCGACGACTGACGGCGCCGGCTACTGGCTCGTGGCCTCCGATGGGGGCATCTTCAGCTACGGCGACGCCCAGTTCTACGGCTCGACCGGATCGCTCCACCTGAACCTGCCCGTCGTCGGCATGGCGGCCTCCCCGAGCGGCAACGGCTATTGGCTGGTCGGCTTCGACGGTGGCGTCTTCACCTTCGGCGACGCCCAGTTCTACGGCTCGGCGGCGGGCTGGGGGACCTACGTCTACGGCATGATCGTCAACCCGTCCAACGCGGGTTACGCCATCGTGACCGCAAACGGCCAGTCGAACGTCTTTGGGCCGGGACTGAACCCCTACGCCCTGTGGCGTGGTGGCCTGCAGCAGGGCGCCTACGCCTCGACACCCACACCAGCCGGCATGAGCGCCTTCGCGCAGCAGACGAGGACGGCGCCCACCGTGGCCACCGCCTATCTCAACGGCAGCAGCGGATGGTCCACCATGGATGGCGCCGGCGGCAGCCTCAATTACCTGACCAACGCCTATCGCGGGTCGGGGTACACGCTGGCCCTCGGGGTCCCGATCATCCCGACCTCGAACGGCTCGCCGGTGGGAACCCTGGCCCAAGGTGCGTCCGGGGCCTTCAACCTGTATTACATCACCCTGGCGCAGACGCTCGTGGCCGGCGGCGAGGGTAACGCCTACCTCCGTCTGGGCTGGGAATTCGACGGCTCGTGGATGCCCTGGAATGCGACGAACCCCAGCGCGGAGGCCAGCTACGCCGCCTATTTCCAGCAGATCGTCACGGCGATGAGGGCCGTGCCCGGCGCGCAGTTCCGTTTCGTGTGGAACCCCGACGTGGGGGCGTTCACCCAGTCGGGGTACTCAGTCGCTGCGGCGTACCCGGGCAACGCCTTCGTCGACGTGATCGGACTCGACGACTACGACCAGTCCTGGGCCGTCCCCCAGACGCCGGCCAACGCCTGGACCTCCACCAACCTGCCCTCGCTGACGGCGGCGCAGCAGTTCGCCAGCGCCAACGGCAAGCCCCTCGCCTTCAGCGAATGGGGCGTGACCATCCGCACCGACGGCCACGGCCTGGGGGACGACCCGTACTACGTGAACCAGATGGTGGCCTGGATGAAGAACAGCGCCAATGACGTGGTGTACGAGTCCTATTTCGACGCCGACACGGGAGGGGTCAACTCGGTCATCACCGGGGGTTCCTTCCCGAGCAGCCTGGCCGCCCTCTCAGCCGACCTGGGGTGACCCGGGCCGCACACGTGCGGCACAATTCGCTTTCACACAGTTCGCGCAAATAGTCCGCATGCCCTTGCCCGGGCATGCCCGTTCGGGGCATCGTTCATCCGGAACGAAAAGGCAAACCTCCCGTGAGGGGGGGACGCAAAGCTACGGGACTCGCTGAGTCGGCCGGGCCGCCGAATCGCATGAGCGCATTGCTCGTCGCCTCGCGGTCCCAGCGCCAGCGGGGTCGAGGGGGAAGACGATGCGCAACACCCGGACTCGGGCGCTCTCACTCGTGTGCGCACGGGCGGCCGCGCTCTTGGTCCTGGTCCCGGCCCTGGCCGCGGGCCTCGACGTCGCCGCCACGGCCGGAAACGGTTCCGTCGCCGGCGCGGCGATCGCCCACGGGCCACACGGTCATGTGGTCGACTCCGCCACGTCCGCCTACGGCAGCGGCTGGCTCATGGCGGCCGACCCGGCGGGCGGCTACTGGACGGTCACTGCCGTCGGCGCGGTCACGCCCCACGGCTCGGCGCCCGCGTTCGGGTCGCCGGCCGCCTCCGGGGTGACGCTGGCGCGCCCCGTCGTCGGCATGGCGGCGACGCCGGACGGCCGCGGCTACTGGCTCGTCGCCACCGATGGCGGCATCTTCAACTACGGCGACGCCACCTTCTACGGCTCCACGGGCGCCATCCACCTCAACCGGCCCATCGTGGGCATGGCGGCCACGCCCGACGGCCGCGGCTACTGGCTCGTCGCCTCCGACGGCGGGATCTTCAGCTACGGCGACGCCACCTTCTACGGCTCGACCGGCGCCATCCGCCTGAACAAGGACATCGTCGGCATGGCAGCCACGACCGACGGCCGCGGCTACTGGCTCGTCGCCTCCGACGGCGGCATCTTCAGCTACGGCGACGCCACCTTCCACGGTTCGACCGGCGCCATCCACCTCAACCAGCCGATCGTCGGCATGGCGCCCACGCCCGACGGGGGCGGCTACTGGCTCGTCGCCTTCGACGGCGGGGTCTTCACCTTCGGCGACGCCGGCTACTGGGGCTCGACGGCGTCGAACGGCGTGTTCGCCCTCGGTCTCATCGTGCAGCCGCCCACACTCGGCTACGGCGTCATCACGGCCACGGGCGCCGAGGACTTCTTCGGTCCGTCCTCGCAGTCGCCGAGCATCAGCCAGGACCCTTCGCCGAGCACCACCACGACCAGGCCGCCGGCGGGGTCCGCCACCTCGACGACCAGGGTGCAGACGACCACCACGACCGCGCCACCCTCGAGATCGGTGTCGAGCGCCACGCTGGCGGAGGGCGTCTACGTCGAGCCGGCCAGCCCGGCCGGCGTCCGGTCGTTCGCCACCAAGACGGGGACGGCGCCGAGCATCGCCGCCGACTACCTGCCCGGCAATAGCGGTTGGAACGGCATGGACGGTGCCGGCGGCAGCCTCAACTGGCTCCTCCAGCCCTTCAGTGCCAGTGGGTACACACTCGAACTCGGCGTGCCCATCATTCCGACCGACTCGAGCGGGAGGGCCGTCGGGACCCTGGCCCAAGGCGCGAGCGGGGCGTTCAACGCCTACTACGTGACACTGGCCCAGACGCTGGTGAGCGGGGGGGAGTCGACGGCCTATCTTCGTCTGGGCTGGGAGTTCGACGGCTCCTGGATGCCCTGGGCCGCCACCACGGCCAGCAGCGAGGCCAACTTCGCGGCCTACTTCCAGCAGATCGTGACCGCCATGCGCTCCGTGGCCGGCGCCAACTTCCACTTCGTATGGAACCCCGACGCGGGGGCGTTCACCCAGTCGGGGTACTCGGTCGCGGCGGCCTATCCCGGCGACGCCTACGTCGACGTGATCGGCCTGGACGCCTACGACCAGTCGTGGGCCACACCGCAGACCCCGGCCAACGCCTGGAGCTCGACGACGCTGCCGACGCTGACCGCGGGCAGGCAGTTCGCGGCGGTCCACGGCAAGCCCCTCGCCTTTCCCGAGTGGGGCGTCTCCATCCGCAGCGACGGCCACGGGCTCGGCGACGACCCGTACTTCATCAACCAGTTCGTGGCGTGGATGCAGAACAGCTCCAACGGCGTCGCCTACGAGACCTATTTCGACGCCGACAGCGGCGGGGTCAACTCGCTCATCACCGGGGGGTCCTTCCCGAACAGCCTGGCGGCTTTCGCCGCCGACCTCGGCTGACCGTCCCGGCGCAGGCGGGGCGGCCCGGCCTGGCCCGGCGGTCAGGAGGGGCGGGCCGCTACCAGCTGATGGTGTGCGGCGCAGAGTCCTCGAAGGCGGTGGTCCCGCTCGGATCCGCGACGTGCCAGGTGGCGGGGCCGATGCGGGCGCTCGGGACGACGGTCATGGAGCCGTGGGCCTCGGGGAGCACGAAGGAGAAGGTGATGCTCTGGGTCGCCCCCTGGTTGATGGCGATGTCGGCGCCCTCCAAGAGGGTGGGCCCCTCGGGCCCGCTCGTCACCACCGAGCTGTTCGACGGCGTCGAGACGTCGCGGGCATAGCCCGGCAGGTTGACGGTGGCGATGCCCACGTACTCGCCGTAGGTGGTTCCGAGTCCCGGGTAGGGGCCGGCGATGAAGGGCGACTGTCCCGGAGGCGTCCGGTTGGCGAAGGTCATGGTCAGCGTGCCCTTGGTCTGTGACCCGCTCGTCGTCAGCCGCAGGGCGACGTTCTCCGAGAGGTACTGGTCCAGCTTGTTCCCGCCCCGGTTGATGATGTCGGCCATCAGCGAGGAGGCCTGGAGCTGGCCCGAGACGCCTGCCCCGTGCCAGGCGGCCTCGGTCTTGGGGTCGGCGGACCACAGGAGCACATGACGTCCCTGGGCCGCCGACGCCAGCGCGTCGGCCATCGTGTGCAGTTTGAAGGGCCGGTCCTCCAGGGCGTGCAGGGTGGCCGAGGCCAGCGTCGAGAGCTGGTCGACCCGGGCCGCGTCTGCCGCCGAGTTGTAGGTCTCCCCGACGTACTGGTCGTGGAGCAGGATCTGCACGACGTTGGAGGAGCTCACGACCTGGCCCGAGGCCGTGGTGACCGGTCCGGTGACCTCCAAGAGGTCTTGGAGTCCCGCCACGTCGATGGCGAGGACCCCGTCCACGCTCTGGCCGGTGTTGGCCTTCCACATGCTCGCCGCCAGCGGGCCGTTGACGTCGAACTGGGGCGTGAGGCCGAGGTTGCGCCAGTCCTGGCCGGGGTGCAGGTAGCCCCAACGCGCCTCGAGGTCGCCTCCGACCGGCACGGCGCCGGGGGGGAGGGTGAGGGAGGCGGTCGGCTGCATGTCCGACAGATGGAGCTCGCCGTTGCCGGTCGTGATGATGCCGGCTTCGAGGAACGCTCCGGACCCGGAACGCATTTCGGCGTTGTTGCCCGCCAGGAGGAGGTAGGTCCCCGGTCCCTCCAAGATGGTGGCCGCCGAGGCGGCGGCCTCCGATGTTCGGGCCAGGGTCGTGCGGACCTGGTTGAGGTCGTTCGAAAAGGTGGTGCGCTCGTGGGCCAGGGGACCGAAGAGTGCCTGGTCGGGCCCCAGGGTGATGCCCGCCAGCTGGGCGTGGGTGGACGCGGCCAGCATGGCCAGCTGGTGCAGGGCCGCCACGCGGTCCGGCCCCGCCGTGTGGGGCAGGCGGAGCAGCTTCTGGGACTGGCCCACGGCGGTGATGCCCGTGCGGGAGACCTGCTCGGCCGCGCCGGACAGGTCCTGGACCGAGCGGAGCTGCCGGCCGGCCACCGGGAGGATGTCGACGGGCCACAGGAGCGGGGACGACAGCAGACCGTGCGCCGACCCGAAGTCCGACTCGGCCGAGCGCAGGGACCCCACCGGCTCCCCGGACAAGATGCCATCGGCGGAGAGGCCCGAGCGAGCCGATTGGACCGCCGCCTGGCCGTGGCGGATGTGCTCGGCCGCGATCAGGACCGAGACGATGACGGCCAGCGCCCAGACCACCACGACGAGGACGACAACGGCCGTGATCCTCCGCCGCCGGGCGGACTTTCGCCGCCCGGGCTCCGCCCCGCCGGTGCGCTGCCCGGGCTCTGCTGCGTCGTCGGCGCTGGGCCGCCCGGGCTCGCCGTTCGTCACGGCGCGGAGCGTACTGCCGGTGGCCTAGTATTTGGCTGACACCCGGCTACGGTTTCGCGAACTTTTCGCCGACTAGTCACAATGTGCATTCCGAGAGTCTTCCCAGCAAGGCGGGGTGGTGAAGATGAATTGTCAGGCCGTTGTCTCCTGTGGCACGGGCATTGTGACCTTTGGCTCTGTCATGCCGACCGAATTCCCTGGAAAGATGATTGCGGCGGCTTGGCGTCCTCCGACTGTGGGCTTGTAGGGAAGCGGTCGAGGATCTCAGGTGGCACTTTGGATCGATCCGCTCACGAGCGGACCCAGCGGAGGAGAACAGGATGAAGAGGACCAAGGCACAGCGCATGCTTGCGGCAGCTTGCGGTCCCGCCCTGGGTGTGCTGCTGGCGGTGCCCGTTGGCGGGTTCATCGCCGGTGCAGCGGGGGCGGACACCACCGACACGTGCTACACGGGCTGCACCACCCAGATCACCGGCATCACGACCCAACCGGCCAGCACCGCTGTGGTGCCGACGGACGGCACGAAGACTGCGGCGAGCACCACCTCGTCATCGAGCGGGCTGGCGTTCACGGGTGCTGACATCGAAGAGATGGCCATCATCGGTGTCGTGGCGATCGGCGTGGGCACCGTGCTCGTGCGCGGCCGCCGCCGGACAGCCTGATCTGTCACACGCTCGGCGAGGGAGCAAGGCGAAGGCGAGGGAACAATAGAGATGGCATCTGTCACACTGGGCAGAGACCTACAGCATTGGCAGTGGGCGAAGCCAGAAGCTGAAGCCGGGCCGGCGGCGAGTGCGCGCCGTCGGTTCCGCGCGAGTACGAGCGGACAGCTCGTGGCCGGCACTGACCTCGCCGTCTTGGTGATCGCCATCGTGGCGTTCGCCCCGGCGGTGCTGGCATGGTCGACGGCCGTCCTGATCGTGGGCGTGCTCGGCATCTGTGCATTGCGGGGCCAGTACGCGGCCCGGATCACCTTGAACGTGAGCCGGGACGTCGGCACGGTGGCGGCTGCCGTCGCCGTGCCCCTCGCCGTGATCGGGATCTTCGACGGCTACAACCGCGAGGTCCGTTCGTTCGTGCTTGTCGGCATGGCGACGCTGGCCATGCTCCTGCTCGGGCGGGCCTGCGCGTACGTCGGCATCCGGCGGGCGCGGTCCAAGGGTGCCCTGGCTCAGCGCGTGCTGATCGTCGGGGCCGGACAGGTGGCGGAACGGTTCGCCGACGCGCTCGAGCTGAACCCGAGCTACGGCCTGCACCCGGTCGGCCTGCTCGACGACTGCACCGACGAGTCGCTCTCGCGGCCGGTCCTCGGCGGCATCGACCAGATGGACGACGTCCTGCGGGACCACCGCATCGACCGGGTCGTCATCGCCTTCGGCGTCAACCGCGACCCCGACCTCGTGCGGGTCATCCGGTCCTGCGAGAACGCGGACGTCGACATGTACATCGTGCCGCGCTTCTTCGAGCTCGGCCTCCAGGCTGCGCCCCGCGACGTGGACATGGTCTGGGGTTACCCGCTGGTCCGGCTGCGTCGCTCGACGATGAGCCTGTCGGGTCGGATGGCCAAGCGGGCCTTCGACTCGACCATTGCCGGCCTCATGCTGTTGGTGCTCTCTCCGCTCTACGGCATGCTGGCGCTGGCGGTGCGGTTCTCGAGCCCCGGCCCTGTCTACTTCCGGCAGCGTCGCATCGGGAAGAACGGACGCGAGGTCGAGATCTACAAGTTCCGCTCCATGCGCGTCAACGACGAGTCGGACGTGCAGTGGAGCGTCGACGAGGACGACCGCGTCACCAAAATCGGCCGCATCATGCGCAAGACGTCGCTCGACGAGCTGCCACAGCTTTGGAACGTCCTCAAGGGCGACATGTCGCTGGTGGGTCCCCGGCCCGAGCGTCCGTTCTTCGTGGAGCAGTTCGAGCAGGAGGTCCCCCGCTACGGCGACCGCCACCGGGTCCCGGTGGGCCTGACAGGACTGTCCCAGGTCAACGGGCTGCGCGGCGATACCTCTATTGCCGACCGGGCCTGGTTCGACAATCACTACATCGAGAATTTGGTCGGTCGGAGGGGATCTGGTGATCCTGGCCCGCACGGCCGGCGCTGTCATCAAGCAAGTCCGCGAATAAATCGCGCTGAGCCTAGGATTCCCACTACACGTGGGGCCTTGCGTAGCCGATCTAGTAGATGATGATGGCGACCACGGCGGCTGACAGTGCCGCACCAGCAGTGGAGCACGCTCCCGCGACCGACGCCGCGCTGACGCCGCGGCACTGGCGCATCGCGGTCGCCGCCGAGCTGGTGCTCGGCGGCGTCCTCAGCTCGCTGTTTCTCGGGACGCACAGCCTTTTCCTCGACGAGTCCGTCAGCGCCACGTTGGCGACCTCGCCGTGGCACCGCTTCGCCAACGTGGTCACCCACCGCGAGGCGAACATGGCCCTCTATTACCTGTTGCTGCGGGGGTGGGTCGTCTTCGGCCACAGCGAGATCGCCCTGCGCAGCCTTTCGGTGCTCCTCGCCGTCGGAGCGCTGTGGATCGTCATCTTCCTCGGGCGCTCGCTGTTCGGGCCGCGGGCCGCCCTTCTGGCGGGCGTGCTGTTCGCGGTCAACCCGCTCTTCATTCAGTTCGCCCAGGACGTGCGCGGCTACTCACTGGCCCTCCTTCTCGTCGAGCGCGTCGTGCTTCTTCTTCGTGCGGGGCGTCCAGCAGGTGGATCCGCCACCGAGGTTCGGTTGGATCGCCTACACGATCGTCACCGCGCTCGCCGCCTACACCAACTTCTGGGCCGCACTGGTGCCGCTGGCCCAGGCGCTCTCCCTGGCCTTCCTGCCCTCCGGGCGCATCCCGTGGCGCCGGATTGTGTCGTCGGCCGCGGCGCTTGTCGTGCTCCTGGTGCCGCTGGGGCTCCTGATTCAGGCCACCGACAGCGCCGGCGTGAACTGGGCCTCGGGCTCCTCGGCCGGCCGCCTCTTCACGCACATCCGTTCGTCGGTTCCCCATGCCGCCCTCGACGCGCTCGTGCTCATTGCCGTCATCGTGGTGGTCGCCGCCATCGTTCTGGCGCGCCGCCGCCCGGCGATCGGGGAGGTGTTCGGCCGCGAGTGGCCGGTCTTCTTCACCGCGTGTTGGCTCGTCGTCCCCGTGGCGGCGGTGGTGATGCTCTCACTGGTCGACAAGCCCTTGCTCGTGGTGCGCTACCTGATGGTCAGCCTCCCGGCGGCCATTTTGCTCGTGGCGTGGGTGATCGACCGCATTGCGACCAGCGCCCGTCGCGGCGCCGTCGCCGTGGCGGCGGTGCTCCTCGTGCTCGTCCTCGCTGTGTCGGTCGTCGGATCGGCGCAGTGGTACTCCAAGGGTGGACCGCAGGACTTCCGCTCAGCGGTGACATCCATCGCCGACCGGGCCCAGCCGGGCGACGGCGTCCTGATTTTCCAACCCTACGAGCGCATCCCGGTGGAGTGGTACATGGCCGGGAGACCGGCGACGGAGCGCGCCGTGAAGCCCGTCTACCCCTCGACCGCATGGGGTGTCGACCCGCTGATGTTCGATGGCAACGTGTCCTTCAGCCCGTCGGGCATCACGCAGGCGGCGTCGTCCTTCCAGCGGATCTGGCTCCTCAGTGCCACGGCCGACCTCTCGCTGTACCCGGCGCAGGCCGCCGCGGTCGAGGGCGCGCTGCGGCGAGCCGGCTTCTCTCCTGCCGGCACGACGGTCTTTCGCGGCGTGACCGTGACCGAGGAAGTGCGCCGGTGAGGCCCCGCCCCAGGCGCTCGAGCGTGGGGACCAGCCTTGCCGTCGGTGCCCTGGTGGGAGCCGCGGTGGCGGGGCACCTGCTGTACCCGGCCTGGCTGGCCTGGCGCACGCGCGGCGGCCGCGGCAGGTCCACGGCCGCACCACCGGCACTCGGACCCGAGACGGCACCCGATCTGACCGTCCTGGTGCCGGCGTACAAGGAGTCGGGCGTGATCACCGGCAAGGTCGAGGACCTGCGGGCCAACGGGTATCCGGGCTCGCTCGAGATCCTGGTCGTGGCCGACGGCGATCCCGAGACGGCCGCCGCGGCGGAGAAGGCTGGCGCCCGCGCCATCAGCGGCCCGGACCGCCTCGGCAAGTCCCAGGCGCTCAACAGAGGGTTTGCCGAGGCCACGACGCCGATCGTCGTGATCAGCGACGCCAACAACCGCCTCGCTCCCGGCGCCCTGGCCGCCGTCGTGGAGCCGTTCGTCGATCCCGAGGTGGGTGCCGTGGCCGGTGAGAAGCTCGAGGACGACGGAGGGGGCGGCGAAAGCGTCTACTGGCGCTTCGAGTCGTGGCTCAAGCAGCGCGAGGACCGGCTGGGCAGCACCATCGGCCTCATCGGCGAGCTCTCTGCCATCCGGGCCGAGGCGTGGCGCCCAATTCCCGAAGACGTGGCCATCGACGACCTCTGGGCCGGCCTCGACATCATCGAACAGGGTTACCGGGTGGCCTACGAGCCGCGGGCCCGCGCCCTCGACCCCGCCGTGACGTCGCTGGCGGTCCAGTGGGAACGCCGCACCCGCAACGTCTCGGGCGCGCTGCACGTGCTCAGCCGTCGCCGCGCCCAGCTCCGGCCATCGGCGGGGCTCGTCGCCGTGGAGTTGTGGGGACACCGCCTCACACGCTTTACGGTGAGCCCGCTGGCCCATGTGGCGTTGCTCGCCGTGGCCGGGTCCAAGGTGCGCACGAGCAGGCTGGCCCGGGCGTTCCTCCTCGCCAACCTGGCCGCCTGCGCCGGCCTCGCGGCGGGCACCCGGGTGGGGGAGCCGAGCGAGGATGCGTCCGCTCCGCCGCTGCCCCACGGTGTCCTCTCTGCGGCGACGGCGGGAGCGGGTCAGGTCATGTTTCTGCAGGCCGTGGCCCTCGGCGGCATGATCCGCTATGCGCGGGGCGACCGGCCGACCATGTGGTCGACTGTGGAGCGATGAATGGCACGGCAAGGCGGCTCGACCCCATTGCACTCCGGCGGTTCCACGACCTGAGGGCCGCGGGCCGCGGGGGGTTCCAGCCGTGAGGACGCTGATGCTCACGAAGTTCCTCCCGCTCCCGGAGAACAACGGGGGGCACCAACGCTCGCTGGCCATCGCCCGCCGGCTCGCCGAGCTGGGCGACCTCGTGCTGTGCGCCTACGACGACGGGACGTCGGACCGGGAGGGGCTGCGGGACCTGGGCATCGACGTGCGCGCGGTGCCCTGGCGGGTCACGGTGGCAGGCGCCGCCCGGGGCGTGCTGGCGACGCGTAGTCTCTCGGCGGGGCGATTCTGGAGCGCCGCGATGGTCAAGGCCGTCCGTGGAGCTGCCGACGAGAAACCGATCGACCTCCTCCAGGTCGAATATCAGCAGATGGTGCCCTTCGTGCGCGATATCACCGCCAAGCAGTCGATTCTCGACCTCCACAACATAGAGTCGGCCCTGGTCGACAGCTATGCCCGCTCCCGCAGCGGCCTGCCCGCCGCCCTCTACCGGGTCGAGGCGGCCGCCCTCCGGCGCATGGAGCGACAGACCATCGGCACCTTTGACCACGTGATCGTGGTCAGCGAGAAGGAGCGGGAGCGGCTGGTACCGGGGGCCCGCTCGGTCCTGGTCTGTCCCAACGGCCGCGAGCCCTCTGCGGTCCTACCTCCCTCGCCCGACCCGACCGTGGCCTTCGTCGCCACCATGGGCTGGGCCCCCAACGTCGACGCGGCGCTTTGGTTGGGACGCGAGATCTGGCCCTCGGTGCTGGCGCGCGTCCCGGGCGCCCGCCTCCTGCTGGTCGGCAAGGACCCGGCGCCGGCGGTGCTGGCGCTGGCCGACGGGCACGTCGAGGTGACCGGGACCGTCGACGACGTGCGCCCGTACCTGGCCCAGGCGCGGGTCGTCGTCGCACCGCTGCGCGCCGGCGGGGGACGCGGCTCAAGGTCATGGAGGCGCTCGACGTCGGGCGCCCCCTCGTGGGCACGTCGGTCGGTTGTGAGGGGATGGACGATCTCATCGGGCGCGGCGTGCTCATCGCCGACTCCGCGCCGGCCTTCGCCGCCGCGGTCGCCGACCTCCTCCTCGACCCCGAACGGGCCGCCGCGTTGGGCCGGGCCGGACACGAGGCGGTCCAAGCGGACCACACCTGGGACGCCGCGCTGGCGCCACTGCTCACGGCGGTCCGCCCGTGTTGATCGCAATCGGCGCCGTCATCGGCCTCGGTGCCGCCGCCCTGATCGTCGCGCTCTTCGTCCGCTGGGAGCGCGAGGGGAAAGCGCAGCTGGTCCCGCTGGTCCTTCTCGGTCTCTTGGTCGTGGAGGCGACGATCTACAACGACCCGAACGTCATCCCACGGAGCATCTTTCACCCGGGGTCGGGTTCGACGCAGCTCCGCCTGCCCGAGATCTACATCACGCTCGCGCTGATTGCACGTCTCATCGCGCAGGGGAGGCCGAAACGGATCGGCCTCCCGGCCGGCCTGTGGGTGGCGTTCGCCGCCTGGATGTTCGTGGGGCTGATCGAAGGGAAGCTCAACCACAACCCCTTCTCGCAGGACATCTACGAGGCGAAGGACATCTTGTACATCACCGGCGCCTACGCGCTGGGCGCCGGCGTGCCGATCCGCAAGTATTTCGAACGGGGCGATCTGTTCAAGCTGGGCACGCTGTGCGTCGTCTGCGCCAGCCTCCTCGACGTCATGTCGCTCGGCCACGTCACGGTTAACACCACCCTGCCCGGCCTCCCGCTGCAGCAATTCGGCGTCGTGGGCGCGGAGACGGCCGCCCTCTTCCTGGCCGTCGGTACCGTCTGCTTCCTGATGCGCATGGCCAGCGGGCCGGTCGCCCTGCGCCACGTGCTGGTCCTGATCCCGTTGATCGTCGCCGTGGTACTGGCCAATCAACGCGCCGTGCTGGTGAACCTCGCCGTCGTGGTCCTCGTGGTGATCGGCGCCGTCGTCGTCGGGCACTGGCAGGGCCCGCTGCGGCGATTCCAGGTGAAGTCGGGCCAGGTCCTGCTGACCGTGCTGGCCCTGGTCGCCGTCTTGATCGCCGTGGTCGTCATCCCCGCCGCCGTGGACCGGCAGCCGGCGCAGATCCCGTTGGCCTCGAGCTACCAGAGCCTCTTCCACAACCAAGGCAAGGCGGAGTCGGCGCAGGACCGGCTGAACCTGGCGGCCGAGGCCGAGAAGCTGATCCCACAACACCTCATCATCGGATGGGGGCTCGGAATCGAGTTCCCGTACTACGAGGCCGGGTCCCGCACGGTGGTGACGATCGCCTACGCCCACAATCTCGCGCTCGATCTGTGGCTGCGGCTCGGCCTGGTCGGCCTCGTGAGCTTCTTCTTGGCGTTGATCGGATCGATCGCCGGCGGCCTGCGCGTCTGGCGACGACATCGAGACCCGGTGACGGCCGCCCTGGCGCTGGGCCTGGTGGCCGTGGTCTGCGGGCTCGTCACCACCGGCTTCCTGGAGCCCATGCTCGATGAATATAGGTTTGCCGTCTTGTTCGGCGTCAGCCTCGGCATCCTGCGTGCGTGCGTCACCTCCATGGACCTGCCCCCGCGTCCGCTCACATGGACAACGGAGGCCGCGGGATTTTCTGCCCCGACGGGACCGGCGAGGTGGTCCTAGGCATGGAACGCCAGATGCTCACACGCGGACCCAAGGGCCTCGTAGGCTGGCTGCAGCCGGTGCTGGCCGGCCGCTGTCCACGGGGTGCGCGGGACAACGACTCACTCCGGCTTGGAGTCGAGTGTGAACGGTGGTCGCTTGACGCGGTCGCCGTGGAGAGTTGAGCAGAGAGGCCGGGATGGATCTCAGACAGGTCGTACGCACGGTGCGCGCCAATTGGATCGTGGCTCTCATCACCTTCCTCGCCTGCCTCTTCATCGGCGGGGCCTATGCGGTGCTGCCGGCAAAGAAGTACGAGGCGTCCGTGGTGCTGGTGGCGCAGCCCCCGCCGAACGCATCTGACCCGGGTTCCGACGTCGGCGCCATTCAGATCGAGATCCCCCAGATCGCGGTCGTGGCCGAGAACGGGACGGTCGACGACGAGGCGAGCAAGCAGGTGCCGGCGCGCCTGCGCGGACCGGTGAGCATCTCGGCCACCGCCAACCCTGCAACGAACACCGTGACGGTCAGCGCCTCGAGCACCAACCCGGCGACGGCACAGGCCTACGCCAACACGGTCGCGGCGCGGGTCGTGAAGATCGCGAACCGAGATCAAGGCGCCGTCCTGGTGCTGTCCGAGCTCGGCGCGGCCGAGCTGCCCACAAAACCGACCAACCCGCGCGTCACGGTTGCCATCGCGTCCATCGTCTTCGGACTCATCGCGGCCGTCTTCGCCGCCCTGGCGGCCGGGGCACTGCGACGTTTCGTCGCCTCGGACGAGATCTCGGAACGGCTGGGCATCCCGGTGCTGGGCGAGGTGCCGGCTCTCGTCCGGGCCGGACTCAACCCGGCCGACATGTTCAGAGGAATGGGGGATGAGCGCGGACTCGAGGCCTTCCAGCAGCTGCGCAGCCAGCTGCACGTCATGTTCCAGGACTCGCATCCCGTCATCGCCTTCACCTCGTGCGATCCCCGCGAGGGCAAGTCGTTCGTCGCCGCGCACACGGCCTGGGCGTTGGCCACCCCGGGTCAATTCGTCGTCGCGGTCGATGGCGACCTGCGCCAGCCGAGGCTGCACGAGATCTTCGGTGCGGCGATATCGCCCGGCGTGAGTGACATCTCCGTGGCCAACGGTCCGACGGAGCTCTTGACCACGACCGAGAACCGCTACCTCGAGCTCATTCCGGCGGGGGTCCCGACCCGGCACCCGGCCGACATTGCGGCGGCGGACGTGCCGCGGCTTCTCCGCGCGCTCAAGGAGTCGGATCGCACCGTCGTGCTCGACTGCCCGCCGATGATCGGTGTGGCCGAGACCACCATCTTGGTGGCCAAGGCGGACGCCGTCATCCTGGTGGTCGACGCACGCAAGTTCAGCTTCGAGAGCCTCGAGCACGGTCTGGCACAGATCCGCGCCTCAGGGGCGAACGTGGTGGGGATCGTGCTGAACCGGGTCCGGCGGCGCAAGTCCGGGCAGTTCTACGGCGACGAGGAACCGTCGCAGAACGGGAACCAGGGCCAGAGCCACACCCAGAGCCCCGGCCCTGGGCCTCGTCCCAAGGAAAAACTCCGCCGCCTCGCTCGATCGGGCTAGCCCATGTTGCGCGAGCCCGAGACTGAGCCAGAGGGGGCTTCCGGGAGCGGTCGGCTCAAGAAGGTGAGCACGCGCCGCAACGTCACGACGAATTACGTCGTGGCGATCAGCATCGTCGCGGTCGGCTTCCTCACGACACCGATCCTCACGCACCAGCTCGGTATCGTCCGGTTCGGTGTGTGGGCGCTGATCGGCTCGCTCATCCCGTTCCTCGAGATCCTCGAGCTCGGATTCGCCAACGCGACCGTGGCCTTCGTCAGCCGCCACCTCGAGCTCGAAGATGACGACGCGGTCAGCAGCACGATCAACACGTCGTTCATCGTCCTCTCCGTCCTGGGGCTCCTGGCGTTCGCGACCGTGGTGGTCTTCGCGATCTTTCTGCCCCACATCATCACGAGCATTCCGAAGAACCTGGTCGGGCAGGCGCAGTTCCTGCTGCTGCTCCTCGCCGTGGACATGGCGCTGTCCATTCCGATGGACACCTTCGGCGGCGCGCTGACGGCCATGCAGCGCTTCGATCTCCTGAACTACAGCCTCTTCGCCGTTGTGATCGCGCAGGCGATCGGCTGGATCGTCGTCCTGGTGGTGTTCCACGGAGGTCTCATCGCGCTCGGAGTCGTGACGGTCGCCATCAGCATGGCGGGCCAGGTGTCGCGACTGGTCATGGTGCACCATCTGCTCCCCTGGTTCCACCTGTCGTTGCGGGGGTTCGATCGGAGCATCGTCCGGACCTACACGACCATCTCTGGGTGGTATGCGATGGTGCAGATCTCCGATGCGGTGATCTCGCTGTCGGACATCCTCGTCGTCGGGGCGGTGGCGGGTGTCCGTGCGGCCGCCGTGTACTCCGTCGCCTGGCGCCTGGGCTTGCTCCCCTACAGGGCGATCTCACCGCGGATCTTCGTCGTGTTCTCGCAAGCCGGCCAGCTGGCAGCGCGCGACGGTCTGCCCGCCTTGCGCGGGATGACCGACGACGTGCTCCGTTTCGTCCAGTTCCTGACCATCCCGGCCGCCATTGCCATCGGGTTCCTGGCGGGACCCGCCCTCGAGGTCTGGGTCGGCCCCGTCTATCGCGAGGCGGCGCCCATCGTCGGCCTGTTGTGCCTGGCCACCGTGGTGCAGGCCTGGGCGCTGGCAATCAGACAAGCGATCAACGGCGCCGGGCGCCCGGCACTCTCGGCCGTCCTGTACGGCGGCGAGGCGGTGCTCCACGTCGGCCTGGGCCTCATTCTGGCGTCACGCTACGGCGCCTTGGGGATGGCCTGGGCCGTGCTGATCACGGTCATGGTGATAGAGGGGGCCCTCATGCTGCCGCTCGGGTACAAAATGATCGGCGATTCGGTCCTGCGACCGCTGCTGCGCACCATCCGCATCGTGGGGCTGCCGGCGCTCGTGACCGGCGGGCTGGCCTGGTTCGTCGGACGGGGCGGTGGCCCGCTGTACGTCTTCGCCGACACGCACGGCCGGCTGGTCGGGCTGATCGTCGTCGGCGCCGCCGGCGCCGCACTCATGGTCGTCTTCTACGGCGTCTTGGTCGTCACCGCGCCGGGCGACCGGCGACAGCAGTTCGTCTCACAATTCCGCAGCTCGGTGGGCCGGTTGACGGCCTGGCTCCACTAGGGTCGTCCACGTGACGAAGCTCTCGGCGGCGGCGACGTCCAATGGTGCGCGACCAGGGGCCGACGTGCAACTGGGTCTCGTCGTTTGACGGCTGCGTCGACCTCGAACGGGCTGCGGTCCGTTGCGCTGTGGCTCGGCTCGCCCGGCCGCCCATTGTTCGCGTGGCTCGACGTCCCCGGCGACGGCCGTGTCGTGGGCGCCGCCGTGATCTGCTCCTCCATGGGTCTCGAAGCCGCGTACTCGACCCGCGGGGTGCGCCACCTGGCGCACCGGCTGGTGGTCGCCGGCTGGGCCGCGCTCCGCGTCGACTACCCGGCCACGGGAGACTCCGCAGGGAGCTGGACGGACCCCGGTCTCGTCGACGAGTGGCTCGACAGCATCCGCACCGGCATCGACTACGTCCGCGGCCTGGGGGTGCCGCGGGTGGCGGTCGTGGGCCTCCGGCTCGGGGCCACCCTGGCCGCCGCCGAGCTCGCCCGCGGCGGGCCCGTGGACGACCTCGTGCTGTGGGACCCGTGCGCCACGGGGAGGGCGTTCTTGCGAGAGCAGTCGGCGCTCGCGGCATTCCGGCGCGACTTGGCCGTCCAATGGGGGGTCCTCGGGAAGGACGACGCGGTCGAAGCGCCAGTCATCAGCGAGGAGGGGTCGGTCGAGGCACCCGGCGCCACGTTCTCGGCGGCGACCGTGTCGGATCTCAAGCCGTTGGCAATCTCGACCGACCGGACACTGGCAACGCGCGAGTTGATCCTGGGACGCACGGGACGCAGCCTCGAACGAGCGACGAGGGAGCGGCTGACGTTGGCCCAGGTCGAGGCGGCCGAGGTCGAGGGTCAGGAGTCGCTCTTCGAGGACCAGCCCGTGACACCGCTGCCCACGCTCGAGCGGATCGCCCGCTGGCTGACCGAGCGCAGCGAGCCGGCGACCCAGATCGCCGTGCCGGCCGGGTCCGGCAGCGCCGTCCATCCGACCAACGGTTGCTGCGCGGCGCGAGAGCGCGCCGTGGAACTCGGTCCGGCCGGCCTCTTCGGGATCCTCTGCGAACCCGCCGCCCCGCTGAGCCCGTCGGCTCCCACCATCGTCTTCTTGAACATCGGCCTGATCAACCATGTCGGGCCGGATCGCCTGTGGGTGGACCTGGCCCGGTCCTGGGCGGGTGACGGTCGCGTGCGGTGCGTCCGCGTGGATCTCAGCGGCATGGGCGACAGCCCGGTGCGGACCGGTCGAGCCGAGCTGCGCGCCTATCCCCTCGATGCCCTCCAAGATGTGACCGACATCCGCCACGCGGTCACGGGCGAGGGTGGTGGGAGCGTCGTCCTCATTGGTGGGTGCTCGGGCGCCGACCACGCCGTCGAGTCGGCGCTCTTCGATCCCGAGGCGGTGTCGCTGTGCGTGGTGAATCCGGCCCTCACCCCGAAGTGGTGGAAGGAACCACCCGACCCCAACGACGCTCCTCTCGAATCCAACGACCGCCAGTCGTGGGGCCTGTCCTCCCCGCTGCTCTCGCGCCTGTTGCGGCGCGTCGGACGGTTCAAAGGGACGGCGCAACGGATACCCAACTGGGGCTGGTGGATCGCGAAGCGGTGGTTCATGTCGGGCAGTCCGGTCCGGACGCTGGAGAAGCTGGCGCACTCCGGCGTGCCCGTCGTGATCGTGGCGGGCACCGGTGAGGCCGGCCGGGTCGCCCAGGGTGAACACCGGCGGTTGCGCGCCCTGGCCTCGGCCGGCGGCATCCACATGGAGGTCGTCTCCTACCTGGAGCATTCCCTCTTGGACCGGGCGAGCCGGGACCGGGTGGCGGAGATCATGACCGGTTACGTCGCCGGGCTCGGAAGGACCCCGGACCACCCGTCTGGTGCCTGAGGAGGGCTGTTCTCGGACCCATGTCACCACGGACCCGTCACAGGGTCCGTGGTGCTCGTAGCATCGGGGCTGGCTCCGGGCCGCGACGTTCCGTACAACGGACCGCGCGGGGCATGGGGTCGAGCGATTCCGAGAAGGGGGATCGAAGATGACAACGACCGCGGTGCACGCACCGGTCCCGAAGAAAGGCCTCGCGAACGCCCTGGGCAAGCGCCAGCTGTCCACCTATCCGAACACCTGGCCCCGGCTCGGTTACCTGGCCATCGTCGTGCTCACGACGATCATGCTGTACTACCTCTATTACGTGGAGGGCGCGGTCACACCGCTGCTGTTGCCCTACTACCACATGTCGTTCCAGTTCTTCTTGTACCTGCTGGTCGCCTCCAACGCCATCGGTGCATTCAGCGCCTTCATCGGAGGCTTGTCGGACCGGATCGGACGGGCGAACCTCACCATTTACGGGACGCTCGTGGTGGCGTTGGTGCAGCTGGCCGCCATTCCGCAGATCCACGGCAAGTGGGGCTTCGCCGCGGCGTACTGCGTCATCGGCTTTGTCGAGGGCGTCATCCTCGTGTCGACGCCGGCCCTGATGCCGCGACTTCTCTCCGCAGATGGGCCGCGGTGTGGCCATGGGATTCTGGGCGCTCGGCCCCACCATGGGTGCGCTCGCCGCCAGCCTGGTGGCCACCCACACCCTCGATCACCTGAAGCCGTGGCAGGACCAGTTCATCATTTCGGGATTGGTCTGCATGGGCGTGGTGGTCATCGCCTTCCTCTTCCTGCGCGAGTTGTCGCCGCAGCTGCGCGACCAACTCATGGTGAGCGAGCGGGAGCGGGCGCTCGTCGAGGCGCGCGCCAGGGGGATCGACGTCGAGGCGGCGACGGCGCACCCGATCCGCTCCATGATGCGGCTCGACCTGATTTCGTCGTCCGTCGCCATATCCGTGTTCCTGCTCTTCTATTACGCCTCGGTCAGCGTCCTGACGATCTACTGGGTCGTCATCTACAACCGCTCGACGCCGCAGGCCAACGGCATCAACGTCTGGCTGGCCGCCTTTCTTTCGGCCGGGCTGGTCGTGGCCGGCGTCCTCTCGGACTGGGCGCGGGTCCGCAAGCCCTTCATGCTCTTCGGTGCGATCTGCTCCATGGTGATGATGGGCTTCTTGATCATCCAGACGGGCCGCCCCCACACCGGCTACTACGCCAACGTCCTCGTGATCGTGTTGCTCGCCGTCTCCATCTCCTTGGCCTACGCGCCGTGGATGGCGAACTACACCGAGCAGGTCGAGTCCCACAATCCGGCCCTGACCGCATCGGGGCTCGCGGTGTGGGGCTGGATCCTCCGCATCACCGTCGCGCTCTCGTTCCTGGTCCTCCCGTACGTGATCACCACCTCCACCGTGCTGGTGGACAATCAGAACGCAGGATCCACCCTGCAGGCGGTCCAGGCCGCGCAGCCCTACGCGCCGAACACGTCCGCCTTGAAGTGCAGTACGACACCGGCCCCGGCGGACGTCATCGCGAACCTGCAGACGGTTCCGGCGGTGCGGCCCGAGCTCAGCACCCTCGCCACCATTCTGCGGGTCTGCAACGGAACCCACAGCTTGACGGCGGCCTTGACAGCGGCCGGAGGTCTGACGAACCCCCGCATTCTTGGCCTGAACGCGTTCAACCCGCTGGCCCTGGACATTCAGCACGGCAAGGCCGTGACCCAGACCCAGATCGCCGGGGTGGCGAAGTACTCGCCCAACCTTGCCGGCCTCCTCGTGGCCGAGGAGAAGCTGGTCCCGGCTCAGAAGACGGCGCCGGGCGAATGGCAGCGCTGGTGGGGAGTGTGCCTGGCCGGACAGCTGGTCTTTGCCATCTTGGTGTTCTTCATGCGGGGGCGGTGGAGCCCCCGGGCGGCGCGGCGCGACCTCGCCGAGCACGATCGGATCGTCACCGAGGAGCTGGCCAAGCTGGCTCGGGAGCCCGCGGGGGCCACCTGAGGAATCCCTGCTTTGATCCCGGCCGTACGGCAGACCGTAAGGTGGGGTATCAGCGCTGATCGGGGAGGAACGAAGCATGGCTCTCGCACTTGACGGCCTGCGTGTCATTGACGCCGATACGCACCTGACCGAGGCGCACGACCTGTGGACCAAGCGGGCCCCAGCCAAGTACGCGGAGCGGGTTCCTCACGTGCAGATGGTCGACGGCAGACCGATGTGGTTCGTCGACGGATCCGAAATGGGGTTCGCAGGGGGCGGCGGCGTCATCGACCGCGAGGGTGGCAAGGGCCGGGCGCTCGAGGCGCTCTACGAGTGGACGCAGGACGAAATCCACCTGGGGGCGTTCGATCCCAAAGCCCGCGTTGAGGTCATGGACGACTCGGGCATCTGGGCCCAGATCTGCTTCCCCAACTCCATCGGCCTCGGCGGCCAGGGGATCTCCGACATCGTCAAGGACCCGGTGCTCCGCCTTGTGTGCGTGCAGATCTACAACGACGCCATGGCCGAGGTGCAGGCCGATTCGGGCCAGCGGTTGCTGCCCATGCCTGTGTTGCCGGCCTGGAGCGTGGACGAGTGCGTCGACGAGGCCAAGCGGGTGGCCTCGCTCGACCTGCGAGGCGTCAACATGACTTCAGATCCCCAGGATGTCGGAGGACCCGACCTCGCCAGCCGCGCCTGGGACCCGTTGTGGGAGGTCTGTTCCGACCTCCATCTGCCCGTGCACTTCCATATCGGCGCTTCCTTGACAACCATGACCTACTTCGGCACGTATCCATGGGAGTCCCAGGACGACGACACCAAGTTGGCGATCGGCGGGACCCTGCTGTTCATCGGCAACGCCCGCGTGGTGACGAACATCATCCTGAGCGGCATGCTCGACCGTCACCCGAAGCTCCAGATGGTCTCCGTGGAGAGCGGTGTCGGCTGGATCCCCTTCATTTTGGAGGCGCTCGACTACGAGATGTCGGAGAACGCGCCGAAGCAGCTGGACAAGCTGTCCATGCTTCCGTCGGAGTACTTCAAGCGGAACCTGTTCGCCACGTTCTGGTTCGAGAAGAACAACATCCCGGCGCTCATCGACTCGGTCGGAGAGGACAGCGTCCTGTTCGAGACGGACTTCCCCCACCCGACCTGCCTGTACCCCAAGCCACTCGACACCGTGGCCGAGAAGATGTCGACGCTCCGGCCCGAGGTCCAGCGCAAGATCCTGGGCGAGAACGCCGCCAAGCTCTACCGGCTCTGAGCCTCGGTGCCGACGTCGAGATCGGTGCGCGCGAGCATGGAAGGGATGCCGACCACCGAGGCTCGGTATTGGCCCTACGTTGGGTCCGCACACCGATGAGAATCCTCCTGGTCTCGGACCTCCACTATTCGCTCCCACAATTCGACTGGGTCGTTGCGGCCAGCCCCTCGTTCGACGTCGTCGCCGTGGCGGGAGACAGCCTCAACATCAATTCGGCGGTCCCACTCTCTGCGCAGAGTGTGGTCGTCCACCGCTATCTCACGCTGATCGCCGATGCGACCCAGTTGGTGGTCAGCTCGGGAAATCACGACCTCACCGGGCCCGACGCGCGGGGCGAACAGTCAGCCCTCTGGCTGCGCGATCTCGATGCCGGGAGTCTCCGCACTGATGGCAGCGCGCTGGTTCTCGACGAGACGCTCATCACCGTCTGCCCGTGGTGGGACGGCCCTTCGGGTCGCGTCGACGTTGTCAACCAGCTGCGCGCTCGATGCCGATCGCCGGCCGGCGCATTGGGTGTGGCTCTACCATTGGCCGCCCATCGGGTCGCCAACGTGTTGGACCGGCCGCCGTGACTACGGTGACCCGGACCTGCGGGAGTGGATCGAGGAGTTCCAACCCGACATCGTCCACGCCGGCCACGTCCACGAGTCGCCGTTCAAGAGCGACGGGTCGTGGATGGACCGCATCGGGAACACCTGGGTGTTCAACGCCGGACACCAGATCGGAAAGGCGCCCGCCTTCATCGAGCTGGACCTGCGTGCGCAGCGGGCGCGTTGGAATTCCATCATGGGCTCCGAGACGCTCGACTTGCGCGTGGCGGTTGCTCCGGCGCGGACGGTGTTCTGAGGGTCGTGGTGGTCGCGGCGTCGCGGCGACACCGGTCGCGGCCTTCAGTAGCCGGGCTCGGGGTCCCGAACAGACCCCGGTCGCACCGCCACCACTTGCTGCTCGGCGAGATGGGCCACGACGTCTGAGACCATGGAGAGTCCGGCCGCGTCGCCATACTGCTCCTTGAGATCGGCCAGGTAGGTCGAGACGAAATTGAGGCGTTCGGCCAAGCCCACGGCGATGAGCTTCGTGATGACCGGGTCGCCGAAGAGGAAGCCATGGCCATCCTCGGCGTAGCGCAACGTGGACGGCAGTGTCGCCACCACCGTCGCGCCGTGGTCCGTTCCGAGCAGGAGCGACATCTCGCCGATGATCGCCCCTTCCTGGGTGATGGTGTTCACCGCCACGTCTCCCTTGAACACCTGCAGTGCACCTGAGACCAGCACCCAGACGCCACCGCTGGGTCCGCCCTGAGAGACCACCGCCTCGCCGGCCTGGATCTCAACCAGGGGCAGGTCCGTCGACAACTGCACCATGTCGGACACGGTGCGGATGCTATCCGTCATCGATATGCATGACGGAAGGGCAGGATCACGCGGTTCACGCGATGTTCATGTTCGCGACGCGCACGTCGTCAGACACGCCGCCGCTGGAGCGACACCAGGGTCCCGAGTACCGTACGCATGTGCCTGGGAGGTTTCGGCGAGCAACCGCATTGGTGCTGGAGGGCGAAACGACCCTCTGGCCGGCACTCGTCGCCGGCATCGTGGTCGCCGTTGCGTCCTTTTGTGTCGGCTCGTCGCGAGGCGATCTGGAAGTCGATGTCGCTCTGGCCAGCATGGCCACGTTCCTCTTCGGCGTGCTCATCGCCTTCACGATCGCCCGCACGACGGAACGCCTGGCGCTGGTCCAAAACCTCGTCAGCCACGGGAACGCATCGCTCTTGTCGATTCACCAGCTGGTCTCGGTCTTCCCCGATGAGGACGCAGCACACGTCCGCCGTCTGATCGATCGGCAGCTGACACACCAGATCGACTACCGGCTCTTGGACAACCACCTGGCGACACCGTCGCACCTCGCTTTGACGAGCACCGTGATCGCACTCGCTCCCGAGACGCGTCAGCAGCAGGTCGCTTACAGAAGCCTGCTCGACACCTGCACCGTAATGACGGCGGACCGGGCGCAGATCGAGGCGACGATCGGGCAGTCGCTGCAGTCGATCGAATGGTTCGGCCTGTTGCTGCTGTTGTTGATCCTCATGTCGCTCATCGTCGTCCTGCCCGGCGGGACGATCCTCGGCGCGCTCGTCGCCGGCGCGCTGGCGGGTTCGTTGGTGTCGCTCGTCGTCCTGCTCCGGAAGGTCGACCTCCTGCGCTGGCACGAACGCAGCTCCATCTGGGAGCCCACGGCGCGATTGTTTCGCAGCATGGACCTCTACCCGTACGTGCCCCGCCAGGCGATCGTCTCCGGGCGGTACCGTCCGTCCGGGCTGGTGCGCGTGGTGGACTACCCGGACCCATACCCCAATCGTGACACCAAGGTCGTCACCCTCGAAGATCTCTCCTGGGGTTCCTCGACGAGCCACACCTCGACGAACCTCACATCCCAAGCGGAGGCCGGTCGCGCCAGCGACGGGTGACGTGCGACGAGCGGGCTGGCGACCATGACGGATCTGACGGCGGCCATTCCTGTCGACGCGGGCCATCCTCTGGCGCCGTACTTCCCACGGCTCGCCATCGAGTGGATCGGTTCCAGCCCCGAGCAGTTGCACAAAGAACTCGACGGCACGATCGCCTTCGTCGACATCTCGGGATTCACCAAACTGTCCGAGCGGCTGGCCCGACTCGGAAAGTCCGGCGCCGAGGAACTCACGGCGACGATCGACACTTGCTTCGTCACCCTCCTCGACCTCGCCGTTGCCAACGGCGGCCGCCTGCTCAAGTTCGGGGGCGACGCCCTCCTGGTGTATTTCTCAGGCGAGGAACACGAGGCGAGGGCCTGCCTCGCTGCCGTCGAGATGCGGCGCGCACTCCGTGTCGTCGGTCGCCTCATGGTGCTGGGTCAGAAGGTGTCGTTGCGCATGTCAGTAGGCGTGCACAGCGGGCGGTTCAACTTCTTCATGGTCGGCGAGTCGCATCGCGAATTCATCGTGACCGGGCCGGGGGCGAGCGCCGTCGTCGCAATGGAAGGCACCGCCGACGCCGGTGAGATCGTGATCAGCGACGCCACCGCCGCTGCGCTCGGTGCCGGTCTCATCGGCCCGGCGAAAGGCCCGGGCCACCTGCTGCGACGTGCGCCGTCGGTACCGCAACACCGATCCTTCTTGGCCTTCGAACAGGTCGATCCGGCACTCGACCTCCGCCAAGGCATTCCGGTCGGACTCCGGGCGGCGCTCATCACGCGGCCCGAGCCGGAACACCGCAAGGTCACCGTGGCCTTCATCCACTACGACGGAACCGATCGCCTCATCGCCGACGAGGGGCCGGGGGAGGCCGCCCGCCAACTAGACGTCCTGGTGACCCATGTCCAGGGCGCAGCCGATCGGCAGGGTGTCGCATTTCTCGCCACCGACGCCGACAGGGACGGCGGGAAGATCATCTTGACGGCCGGCGCCCCGTCGTCGTCGGGAGACGACGAGCACCGCATGCTGCTGGCCGTCCGCGAGATCATGGATGCCGACAATCCGCTCCCCATCCGGATCGGCGTCAACCAGGGATCGGTCTTCGTCGGTGAGGTCGGCCCGCACTACCGCCGCACCTTCACGGTCATGGGTGACGCAGTGAATCTCGCCGCCCGGCTCATGGCGAAGGCCGCACCCGGCGAGATCTTGACCACGCCCGAGCTCTTGACCCGTTCCAGGACCGGATTCGCAGCGACGGAGCTCGAGCCCTTCTTGGTGAAAGGGAAGGCCAAACCGGTCCGCGCCGTCCGCCTCGGCGCCAAGACGAGAGGCCCCGCAATCGGGGTCGCGGACGACCTGCCGTTCGTCGGACGCCGAGCGCGAAGTGCGCCAGCTCGAGGAGGTCGCCGAGCAGGCGGCAGCGGGACGCGGTGCGCTGGTGGAGATCGTCGGCGCCACGGGAGTCGGGAAGTCGAGGCTGGCCGACCGCCTCCGCGAGATCACGACCGGTCGGATGCAACTCCTCGTTGTCTGCGAACGCTACGACTCGTCGACCCCCTACTTCACCGTGCGACGGATCCTCCGGGATCTCCTGGAGCTCCCGGCCGACGGCAGCGACAACGACGTCGCCTCACTGTTTCTCTCCGCGCTCGAGCACAAGGCCCCCGACCTGATCCCGTGGGCGCCGCTCATCGGGATGGCGATCGGCGTGCCCGTGCCCGAGACCCGCGAGACCAGGGAGCTCGAAGAGGAATTCCGGCGGACGAAGCTGGCCGAGACCACGATCGCGCTGCTGGCGCTCCTCCTCCCGCAGTCGGGCCTGATCACCGTCGAAGACGCGCACTTCATGGACGAAGCATCAGCGGATCTCTTCGCCCATGTGGCCCGCAGCGTGCGTCTCACGTCGTGGATCTGGTGCCTGACCCGACGCGACGTCACCTCTGGCTTCATCGCCCCTGACGACACGCCGACCATTCGAATTGAGCTGCACCCGCTGAGCCCGACCGAGGCGGCAGAACTCGCGCTGGCGGCGACCCACGAGTCCCCCTTGCCGGCCCGGGAGATGCAGCTGCTCGTCGATCGATCGGGTGGCAATCCGCTCTTCGTTCGTGAACTTGCAGCGGCGGTCCAGCACGGGGATTCCATCGGCACCCTTCCCGGTTCCGTCGAGGATGTCGTGGTGGCCCGCATCGACCGTCTCGCCGCGGCCGACCGCCAGCTGCTCCGGCGGATGTCCGTGCTGGGCCAGTCGTTCTCGGCCGACCTGCTCGCCGACGTCGTCGATGGTGTGCCGGACCCGGCGGATCCCATTTGGTCCCGGCTCGAGCCGTTCATCGTGCACGACGACGCCGGCAACCTGGCCTTCCGCAATGCCCTGCTGCGCGACTGCGCCTATGACGGGCTCTCCTTCCGGCTCCGCCGTGAGTTGCATTCCCGCGCCGGCGACATCATCCGGGAGGCTGCTACGGGCGCGGGCGAAGACCAGCCGGAATTGCTGTCGTTCCACTACCTCCACGCCCAGCGTTCGCGAGAGGCATGGTCGTACTCCCTCCATGCGGCCGAACGGGCGCGGGGGGTGTACGCCAACCTGGAGGCCGCGGAGTACTTCGAGCGGGCCCTGGCCGCGGCGCGGCGGCTTCCGGAGCTGACGTCGTCGGAGATCGCGGGGACGCACGAAGAGCTGGGGGACGCCCGCAACCTGACCGGTAACTATGCCGGCGCTGCCAACGCCTACCGCTCGGCGCGGCGGCTGATCGGCGACGACGGCGTCGCACAGGCCCGGCTGCTCTTGAAGCTGGCCCGGGTCGAAGGATGGCTCGATCGCTTCACGAACGCGCTGCGCTGGATCACCCGGGGTATCAGCATCCTCAAGGACATCGATACCCCCGAGGCGGAACGGCAGCGCGCGGAACTCTTTGGTTGGTATGGACGATTCTGCCAGGAGGGTGGAAAGCACCGCCGGGCCATCAAGTGGTGCACCCAGGCCGTCGAGCTGGCTGAGGCCGCAGGGGACAGGGAGACGATGGCGGATGCCCTGCGGATCATCGACTGGGCGAAAATGGACCTGGGCCAGCTGGAACATCCCGTCAATTGGGAGAAGGCCCTGCAGCTCTTCGAGGAGATCGGGGATCTCCCGGGCCAGGCCGGCGTTTTGAACATGCTGGGCGGGTTCGCGTATTTCAAGGGCAATTGGGACGAGGCGGAGGTGCTGTACCGGCGCGCCCAGGCCACCGGGCGGCGGACCGGCAACGCCGTGATGGACGCGTTCTACGTGTTCAACATCGGTGAGATCGCACTCGAGCAGGGTCGGTTGGACGAAGCCGAGGAGGCCTTCGTGGCCGTCGCTCGCACGTGGCGTGCAGCCGGCTACCGGTCCGGCGCCGCCGACGCCAAGGGAAAGCTCGCCCGCGTCAACGCCGGTCAGGGTCGTTTCGACGAAGCGTTGGAACTCTTCGCGTCGTGCATTCAGGACATGGAGGACATCGGAAGTCGCGCCGACGCCCTCGAAGCGATGTCCCGCATGGCGGAGTGCCTCCTTCAGCGCGGTGATTTCCTCCAAGCGCTCGACCTCGCCGAGCGCTGTCTTGTGCTCGCCCAGGATCTCGGTGGCGTTCCTCCCCAGATACCCCTCATCTGCCGCGTCCGCGGTGCGGCCCTCGCCCGTGCCGGGGACTCCGTGGCTGCCCTCGAAGCGCTCGAACTCAGCCGTGTGGCCGCCCGCAGCCGGGGCGCCGAACACGAGCTGGCCTTGACCGAACGTGTGCTGGCCGACTACCGGGTCGCGCTCGGCGCGAGTCGCCCGAGGCAGCGAACCCGGCTGAACTGGTGAAACGGTCGGATGTGGCGGAGCCGGTCGAAGTGGTGGACGTGGTCTAAGGGGCGAGGAGTCGCTCGTAGAGGTCTTCGACCTGCCTGGTCATGGCTTCGGTGGTGAAACGCGCGAGCACCTCCGCCCGGCCGGCGGCGGCCAGCCGGGCGCGCAGCTCCGGCTCCTCGAGGACACGGCGCGCCGCGGCCGCCATCCCTTCGGGGGTGGCCGGCGCCTGCAATCCCGTCCGGTTGTCGTCGACCATCAGGGCGGCGCCACCGGCGTTGGCGACGATGATGGGCAGCCCTGCAGCCATTGCTTCGAACACGGCCAGCGGCTGATTGTCCGTCGGGCACGGATGGATGAAGACGTCGAAGGCCGGGAGAAGGCTGACGGCATCGAGCCGGAAGCCCGGCAGCCGGAGATCCACGTCGCTGGCACTCGAGCGGAGTCCCTCCGCTTCCGGGCCCTCGCCGAGGATCACGACGACGGCGTTCGGGAGACCGCGGGCGGCGTCCACGATCAACTCGGGTCGTTTCCAGTCGACCAGGCGCATCGATCCGCCCAGGACCGTCGCGGTGGGCGGGATTGCCAGCTGTGCGCGAGCATCCTCGCGCGACAGGAGGGTCGGGAGCGCGATGCCGTTGGCGATGACCTGGTTGTGTTCGTGGAGCTGGTGCATGCGGACGAGCTCGGCCTTGGTCCATTCGGATGGCAGGACCTGCATATCGACGCCACGCAGAACGAAGCGGCCGAGTCGCCGCCGCATACCGCTGTCGGACTCGGTCGGTAGGTGCGCGGTGGTGACCACGGCGGGCGTGCGCAAGGCGACGGCGGACATGATGGCGTACTGGGCCGCATGCGAGTGGGAGAGCATGGCGTGGAACACGACAGGGCGGGCAGCACGGATGGCGCGGAAGGCCCGGATGAATCCCGTGACGTCGGCGTTGCCGCGAATGCGTTGGAGCCGCACGCACGGCACACCTCGCGGAACCAATTCGTGCTCGAACTCGTCGGCCATGACGCCGAGCACCATGGGATCGAACCGATCCCGGTCGAGGTCGTCGAGCAGGTGGAGGAGGTGGCGCTCGACGCCGCCGAAGGAGTATCCCTCGACGAAGTAGACGACCCGGACCGGGTAGCGCTTGGTGGGCTTCGTACGAGACAGTGGGACGGACTCCTCGGACACCGCGGTCACATTCTGCGGTGGTTGCTCCTCGAGACGGTAGTTGGCCGGGCGCCTCGCCCCGAGCCGTTCCCACCGACAACTTCGGACGACCCGCCGCGCGACCCCAGACGATGGCATCAGGCCGCCAGGCGTCCCGGGCGCCCCCACATGGCGGTTGCTGATCTCGTGTAGACATGGGGGAGCATGCAGAGACGGTGTGTACCAGGAGTGCTGGCCGCGGTAGCGGGCACGGTCGCGCTGCTCGGGGTCGGCGTGCCGGTGAGCACGCCCGCCGTCGGCGCGACGGCAACGAGCCAGCCGGCGTTCACCACATCGCAGGCTCCTGGCGGGGCGGCAACGGCGGGACACAAGGTCATTGCCCTCACCTTCGACGACGGCCCCGGCCCGTACACCCCACAGGTGCTCTCCGTGCTCGAGCACTACCAGGTGCAGGCTTCCTTCTTCGAGATCGGTGAGGAAGTGGCGGCCTACCCCCAGTACGCAAAGATGGTGGCGGCGGCGGGATTCCCGGTCGAGAGCCACACCTGGAGCCACCCTGACCTCGCCACGCTGCCCGCCTCGTCGGTCGACGCGCAGATCGACATGACCCAGACCGAGATTCGAAACGTGACCGGGACCACGCCGCAGTGCGTGCGTCCTCCGTACGACTCGTGGAATGCCGGCGCCCTGGCACAGATCGCGTCACGGGGGCTCACCACCATGAGCTATTCCATAGACCCAAGGGACTGGACGCGCCCCGGCGTGCCGGCGATCGTGCGTGGGGTCGTGGGTGCCGCGTTCCCCGGGGCGGTCGTCGATCTGCACGACGGCGGCGGTGATCGATCCGAGACGGTCGCCGCCCTCCCGCAGATCATCACGCAACTGCGGGCGATGGGATACACCTTCGTCTCCATCTGCGGCAGCGCGCCGGTCTCGAGACCGCAGGTCAGCGCCACGTACGCGTTCGGAAACGCGCCGGCTCCGGGGCCGCCGGTCACCTCCAACCTGCCGTACGTTGGCGCGGCCGCCACCTCGGACGGCGCCGGCTACTGGGAGGTGGCGTCCGACGGCGGCATCTTCTCCTTCGGCGACGCGGCCTTCTTCGGCTCCATGGGAGGCAGGCCCCTCAACGCCCCCATCGTGGGCATGGCCGCCACCTCGGACGGCGCCGGCTACTGGGAGGTGGCGTCCGACGGGGGCATCTTCTCCTTCGGCGACGCGGCCTTCTTCGGCTCCATGGGAGGCAGGCCCCTCAACGCCCCCATCGTGGGCATGGCCGCCACCTCGGACGGCGCCGGCTACTGGGAGGTGGCGTCCGACGGCGGCATCTTCTCCTTCGGCGACGCGGCCTTCTTCGGCTCCATGGGAGGCAGGCCCCTCAACGCCCCCATCGTGGGCATGGCCGCCACCTCGGACGGCGCCGGCTACTGGGAGGTGGCGTCCGACGGCGGCATCTTCTCCTTCGGCGACGCGGCCTTCTTCGGCTCCATGGGAGGCAGGCCCCTCAACGCCCCCATCGTGGGCATGGCCGCCACCTCGGACGGCGCCGGCTACTGGGAGGTGGCGTCCGACGGGGGCATCTTCTCCTTCAACGCACCGTTCTACGGTTCTCGTGGCGGGCTCGGTGCGGATCGCTTCTTCGCCATTGTCACGAGTCCCGCCTTCACGGGGTATCTCCTGGCCGGCCAGCACCCGGCCGAGTAGCCCTTCACGCCATCGGCGCCCCGGTACCGCCGCAGGTGCGACGTCGCCTGGGCGACGCGGGACTCAGCCGCGGGCGAGCGTGGTCGACACCAGCGAGGCCAGTGCGACGGCGCCCGGGCCGTCAACGGCGAGGTGGGTCCCGTCAGCACCAAACCATTGCGGGTTCTGCGCCGCCAAGGTGGCCCAGTCGGCTACCACGACCCGTTGGTATCGGGCGGCGCCGCGTGCCAGGACGGCGTTGTCAAGATTTTGCCAGGAGCGATCCACATGGACGTTGACGAACACGACACGCCGCGCCGCCGTAAGGATCGACATCATGGTGTCGACATCGGCATCGCTGATCGGACCGTTCGTGCCCAACCCGACGATGACCTCTTCCCCCAGTCGTCCCTGCGCCTTCAAGTCTCGAAGGATCGACTCGCCCTGCGACCATTGGCGCCCAACCGCGGCGTCGACGTCGATACCGGGGACGTCGGAGCGGAGCGGGTCTCGGTAGTCGACCATGATGGAGTCCCCGACAGCCGTTACCCGCGCCGCTGGTCTCGGTGCGAACGTTGGGGTCCCGTAGAAGCCCGAGCTTCCGTAGGAGAACACCCCGCCGTCAGCTCCGATGAATCGGTAGCCGTGGCCACTGCCCGACGCCTCCATGCCGACGATCCGGGCGTTCAGGGTCAGGTTGCCGGCTGATCCGTAGAACGGGGCGTCGAAAGCGAAGACTCCGCCGTCGGCCGCGACGAGCCAGTAGCCACGGGAGTCCGCGTCCTCTGCAATCCCGACGACAGGCTCATTGATATGGATGGAGCCGGTCGATCCCCAGTACGGGGCGCCGAACGCGAAGACGCCGCCGTCGGTGGCCGCCAACCAGTATCCGCTCCCATCGTGAGTAGCCGCCATGCCGATGACCGGCTCGTTGAGCGCCATCGAACCGGTCGATCCCAAGAAGGGAGCCCCATAGGCGAAGACGCCGCCGTCGATGGCGACCAGCCAGTATCCCCCCGTTGTCGCGTCAACCGCCATGCCGATCACCGGCTCGTTGAGGTGCAGTGATCCCGTCGAACCGCGGAACTGCGCGTCGCCGAAGGTGAACACGCCGCCGTCGGCGGCGACGAGGTAGTAGCCACCCCCATCCGGTGTCGCGGCGATGCCGACGACCGGAGCATTCAAAGACGTCTGCTCGCCCAAATAGGGAGCATCCCCGCAGGCCGCGACGAATCCGTCCTGTGTCACGATCCAATAGCCCCCGTCGTCATGAGTCTCCGCGATGCCGACGACCTCGCCGTCGGAGGGAAACGCGGCAGATTGGACACAGCTTGGCCCCACCACACGAGGGATGACCGCTGCTCGCGCGGGCGATGCGGGCAGGACAAGAGAGAGTGAAGCGAGCGCACCGACGGCGCTCACCGTGAGCGCACCGCCACACCTCGACCACCGGCGCGCACAGGTCGAGCGGGCAACTCCCATTGCCCACGATCGCACATTTCTGGTCAGGGCGGGCGGGCCGGTGAGCGGGTCGAGCAGGGACCTGGACGGGCAGCGGTCCCGACCACTCATCCGCTCGTGTGAGCACTCCCTGTTTCGGGCCGCCCAATCCCGGGCTGTCCGGAGCGGAGAGCAGGTTTCGTCGAGCCCCGAGCGGGTGTCTGGTTGGTGGGCGAGGGGGGACTTGAACCCCCACATCCTTTCGGACACAGGAACCTGAATCCTCCGCGTCTGCCAATTCCGCCACTCGCCCGGGTGACCGGACAACAGTAGTCGCTGAATCAGGTGCCAGAATCCGTGCCTCGCCACCATTCCGGTGGAGATGACCAGGTCAGATGGGCCTCGTGAATCCCTCTCGGGCGCAGCGGACCGGTAATCTCTGGGAGACCATGGGACTCCAGCAGTTTGAGGAGCGACTCGAGCGCCTGGTGGAGGGCACGTTGGCCAAGCCGTTTCGAAGCAACCTCCAGCCGGTCGAAATCGGCCGGAGGCTGACACGCGAGATGGACCTGCACCGACGGGTGGGGGTACGCGGCCTCATTGCGCCAAATGCCTTCGCCGTGACGCTCTCGCCGGCCGACGTGAGTCGCTTTTCCAATTTCATTGACGCGCTCTCCCGTGAACTGGCCGATGCCGCCCGTGAACACGCCCGGATCGAGGGCTACTCCTTTGTCGGTCCGGTCGAGGTGGAGATCTTCGAGGGCGAAAGCCTGAAACCGGGGCGGTTCACCGTGACCGCGGAAGTCCACGAGAGCGAGGACGGTGGGTTCCTCGCCGAGCTCGTGCTCCCCGATGGGCGCCGTGTGGCGGTGGGCTCGGAGGCGGTGGTCATCGGTCGGCTGCCCGAATGCGAAGTCGTGTTGCCGGACTCGAACGTGAGTCGGCGCCACGCTGAGGTGCGACGCAAGGGTGATGGCGTCTTCGTCACCGACCTCGGATCCACCAACGGCACCCGGGTCAATGGCACCCCGGTGCGCGAGCAGCTCCTCGCCAGCGGCGACGAGGTCAGCGTGGGCTCGACGAAGCTCGTCTTCGAAATGTCGTGACGCCGCCCGGTCCCGGCGTCGTCCTGCTCGCTACCCAGAACCTGAATGCGGTCCTCCGCATCATGCAGTGGGGGGTGATCGCGCTCATCTTCATCTTCTTCCTGCGGGTCATCCGGGCCGTGTGGGTCGAGATGAGTCCGGCCACCATCCGCAAGCCCCGCTCGGTGCGGCGCCAAGAGCGCCGCGAAGAGCGGGCCGCGGTGCGCCCGGCCGCCCAGGCCAAGCCGACTCGCCGCCGCCAGCTGTACCTCAAGGTGATTCAGCCGCCCGAGCACGTGGGACGCACCTACGACCTCGACGACGAACTGACCATCGGGCGCTCGCCCGGCTGCGGAGTGGCGATGCCCGAGGACATCTACACGTCGACTCTGCACGCCCGCTTGTTCCGGCGCAACGACCAGCTCTGGGTCGAGGACCTGGGCTCCACCAACGGGACGTTCGTCAACTCCGAACAGATCAAGCAGGCATTGCGCCTGGGCAAGGGCGACCTGTTGCAGATCGGCTCCACGGTCTTCGAGGTTTCCCGTTGACGGTACTGCGGTCGGGGTCAGCCTCCGACGTGGGGCGGGTCCGCACCGTCAACCAGGACCTGCCGCTGGAACGAGCGAACCTCTACGCCGTCGCCGACGGCATGGGTGGTCACGTCGGTGGCGAGGTGGCGGCCCGGGTCGCCGTCGAAACGCTCGAACAGGCCTTCGAGCGGGAGCCGACAGTGGACGGTCTGCGCGATGCGTTCTTCGAGGCCAATGCCGCCATCTGGCATGAGAGCCAGGCGAACGAGGACCTTCGGGGCATGGGAACGACACTCACGGCCGTGGCGCTGGTCGGTGGTACCCGGGGTCGCGACGTGCTTGCGCTGGCCAACGTCGGCGACTCACGGGCCTACGTGTTCGCGGCTGGCGAAATGACGCAGGTCACCGACGATCACAGCCTGGCCGAAGAACGGATGCGGCAAGGGGAGATGACGGAGGCGGAAGCAGCAGTCCATCCGCAGCGGCACATCCTCACGCGCGCCCTCGGCGTCTCGGACCATGTCGAGGCCGACATGTGGGAGCTTGACCTCCGCAGCGGAGACCGGTTGGTCCTGTGTTCGGACGGATTGACCAACGAGGTCGACACCGAAGAAATGGCCGAGATCCTCGGCGTCGTCGACGACCCCGAGGAGGCGGCGGCGCGCTTGGTGGAGGCGGCCAACGATCACGGGGGTGCCGACAACATCACCGTCGTCGTTATCGACGTGCAGGTCGGAGAGGACGGCGACACCGGCGCGGCCCGGGTACGCCCGCTTCAGCTCGCCGCTGCAGCCGGGATGGCCGCAACGACGGCCGCCGTCCCGGTTGTCGAGGCGTTGCCGAGCGAGCCGCCGGCGGGGCGGGGGCCGGTGCCGGCGCCTGCACCCGAGTCCGCCGGGAGTCCCGAACCGGACGCCGGCACCGGGGCGGGCACCCGGGCACCGGCTGAACAGGCCTTCGCCGACGCCACCGCCGTCGTCCCGGCGGTCGGGTCGGACCAGACACTGGCGCCCGGCTCCCGTCTCGTCTTCGGGGGCGAACCGACAACCCTGGCCGAGACAGGTCCGCGCAGCGACGAGTTCTTCATGGGCTCGACCGCGTCCGTCCCGGTGGCGCGTTCGACCACGCGGGTCCCGCCGCCACCCGGCACTCGGGCGACCGACAGGCCACCGGACAAAGAGAGCCGCGGGGCGCGCCGCCGCCGGCTCGGTATCCCGCGCCGGATCACGCCGCGGGTCATCGGCTTCGTCCTCTTGGTGGCGGCGGTGCCGGTCGCCGCGTACTACGTCCTCAAGTGGTACGCCTACGACAACTGGATCGTCACGTCGCAGGGCGAGCAGATCGTGGTCAAACAGGGCCAACCCGGTGGCGTGCTGTGGTTCCACCCCAAGGTGGTGGACCGCACCGGCTACACCACCGCGCAGGTCCTTCCGGCGGCCGTGGCGCCACTCAAGGCGGGGGTGCAGCGGTCGTCGCTCAAGGCGGCCAAGCAATACGTGACCAGCATCACCACCGTGCCCACCACGACAACGACGACGTTCGCCACGACCACGACGACGCTCGCGCCGCATCGGACATTCGCGCCGATCCCCACGACCACCACGGTGCCCGCCACGACCACGACCACGACCGCCGCGACCGCCGCGCCGACCGTCTCCGTGACCGCACCGACGGCGGCGCCGTGACGGGCCGGTGCGTGCCGCGTCGGCGAAGGCCTCCAGCGTAGGCTCGGGCGCCATGGAACCGGTCGAGACGCCGCGGATCTATTCGGGTCGCTATGAGCTGACCCACCTCATCGCGCGCGGCGGCATGGCCCAGGTGTACCGGGCTCTTGACCGACAGCTCGAGCGGCCGGTTGCGCTCAAGGTCCTGTTCCCCGAGCTTTCCGTCGACCGCACCTTCGTGGAGCGCTTCCGCCGGGAAGCGCAGGCCGCCGCCAATCTGTCGCACCCCAACATCGTTCCGGTGTTCGACTGGGGCGAGGACGACGGTTCTTACTTCATCGTCATGGAGTACATCGACGGCCGCCCCCTCTCCGCCGTCCTGCGCGATCCGCAGCACATCCCACCGCGCCAGATCGCCACCATCGGTGCCGGCGTGGCGGCCGCGCTGGCGTTCGCCCATCGCCACGGCGTGGTGCACCGCGACGTGAAACCAGGCAACGTCATCATTACGCCGGACGGGGATGTCAAGGTCACCGACTTCGGGATCGCCCGCGCCATGAACACCGAGGAGAGCCTGACGCAGACGGGTGCCGTCATGGGGACGGCCGCCTACTTCTCGCCGGAGCAGGCGGAGGGCAAGGGCGTTGATTCGCGCAGCGACATCTACTCGCTCGGCGTGGTCCTCTACGAAATGTCGGTTGGCCGCCCCCCTTTCACCGGAGATTCTCCCGTCGCGGTGGCGTCGAAGCACGTGCGCGACATGCCGGTCCTGCCACGCGAGGCCAACCCGTCGGTGCCTCCGGCGCTCCAGGCCGTGATCATGAAGGCGATGGCCAAGAACCCCGACGACCGGTACGCCTCGGCCGAGGAGCTCCGAGCGGATCTCCTGCGCTTCGCCGACGGACGGCCAGTCGAAGCGGGCGACCCCGGCGTGACCTCCATGATGACAGCGGCCGTGGCGGCGACCACGGCCCTACCCACGGCAACGGGCCGCACCATGGCTGTCCCCGGCCAGACCGGGACCATGACGACACAGGAGGACCAGGAGCGCAAGAAGCGCACGCGCAACCTCATCATTGTCTTGATCGTCCTGCTCGTGGCCCTGGCCATCATCGCCTTCTTCCTCCTCCGCTCGGTCGGGGTCTTCGGGGGCAACGTGACCGTGCCCAACGTCGTTGGTCTCTCTGCCAGCCAGGCCACCCAGACGCTCCGCAACGACCACCTCACCGTCGGGAGCAGTACGACGCGGAGCAGCCGTGCCACCAAGGGCAACGTCCTTTCGACGAATCCCAAGGCCGGCGCGTCCGTGGCCAAGGGCTCTGCCGTGAACCTGGTGGTGAGCGGTGGCCCGAACATCCCTACCGTGGTGGTGCCGTCCGTCCAGGGCAAGCAACTGACCCAGGCCATTCAGGCCTTGCAGGCCGCCAACCTCGGGTACACCATCAAGAACGTCAGCAGCAACCAGCCCGAGGGCACCGTCTTGAGCCAGAATCCCGCGGCGGGCACCAAGGTCCTCGAGACGCGCAAGGTCCAGCTGACGGTTTCGATGCAGACCAGCGTCTCGACGCCGAGCGTGATCGGGCACTCACCCGCCAGTGCCGGTGGCATCCTCACTCAAGCCGGCCTGACCGTCGGCAACCAGTCCAGCGCCTGCTCGAGCCAGCCCAGCGGTGTCGTCTCGGCGCAGAATCCCGCTCCTGGTGTCAATGTCCAGCCGGGCACCTCCGTCAACCTCGTCGTGTCGAGCGGCAGTTGTGTCTCGGTCCCCGGCGTCGTGGGCCAGTCCCAGAACGCGGCGACTGCTGCCATTACCAGTGCCGGCCTGGTGGCCAACGCAACCTTCGACACGGGATGCGCCAACGGGGCTCAGCCCGGGAACGTCGACAGCCAGAACCCCGGTCCGAACGCGCAGGTCAACAGCGGCAGCACGGTGAACATCTCGGTCTGCCAGCCGGCGACCACCACGACCACCACGTCGACCACGACCACCACCACGACCACGCCGACCTCGACCACGACCGGTCCGAGCCACCGGCGCGGCAGCAAGGGCTGAGCGCACGGCTCACGTCCCCGTCAGGGGCCCGAAGTCAGGCGAGTGACGCGGCGCCGAGCTGGCCCAGGAAATTGGCCAACAGCGCGGGTCCCGACACCGTGAGCACCGATTCGGGGTGGAACTGCACACCCTCCACGCCCAGAGTGCGGTGCCGCAGGCCCATGATCACGCCGTCGGTCGAGGTGGCGGTCACCTCCAGCTGGGCGGGCACGGTGTCGGGCTGCACCACCAGCGAGTGGTAGCGCGTGGCGACGAAGGGGTTGGGCAGCCCGCTAAAGAGGCCTTTGCCGTCGTGGTGGATCTCGGAGGTCTTGCCGTGCATGAGCTGCGGGGCCGCCACGATGGTGCCGCCGTAGGATTGGCCGATGCACTGATGGCCCAGGCAGACGCCGAGCAGCGGGATCTCGCCGGCGAGTGCGTCAATAGCCTGGAGGCTGACCCCCCCGTCCTCAGGCCGTCCCGGTCCGGGCGAGATGAGCACCGCGTCAGGCCGCTCGGCCCGAATGCCGGCCACGTCAATGGCATCGTTGCGGTAGACGACCGGCTCCGCCCCCAGTTCGCCCAGTTCCTGGACCAGGTTGTAGACGAAGGAGTCGTAGTTGTCGACGACGAGCACCCGCGGTCCCATGCCCGCACAATCGTACCGGCCGCGCCCGGAGGCGCCAGCCGGGGATGGCTAACCTCTGACCCCGTGGCCACCAGCACCAAAGGACCCGGCGGCGCCTCCAAGAAGGGCAAGTCCGCCGGCGGACGGACCTCGGCCTCCAAAGTCGGCCGCTACAAGACGGCCGAGGAGAGCGGGCGGTATACGGCCCCCATCCCCAAGAGCGTGCGCCACAGCCCGCGCTGGTTCGGGGCGCTCATTCTGGTGCTCCTGATCGGTGGGGTGGCCGTCATCACCGTCAACTACCTGGCCCATCTGCCCTTCGCCGCCCACGGCTCACCGTGGGGCCTCGTGGCCGGCCTGGTCATGATCTTCGTCGGCTTCCTCCTCGCCACCCGTTACCGCTGACCGGGGTCGGACCGGGCGCGGCCGACGGCTGCCGGCGGCGGCGAGTCCGGGAGGTCAGCCCAGCCGCTCAATGATGGTGGCGTTGGCCAGTCCACCGCCCTCGCACATGGTCAGCAGCCCGTAGCGGCCGTTGGTGCGCTCGAGCTCGTTGAGGAGCGTGGCCGTGAGCTTGCCCCCGGAGGCACCGAGCGGGTGGCCGAGCGCGATGGCGCCGCCGTTGGGATTGACCAGCTCCATGTTGGGGTGGTGTTCCTTCTCCCAGGCCAGCACGACGGAGGCGAAGGCCTCGTTGATCTCTACCGCGTCAATGTCGTCCATGGTGAGCTTGGCGCGCTCCAGCACGGTCGTGGTGGCGGGGATGGGGCCTGTCAGCATGGTGACAGGGTCGACGCCCGCCAGCGCGAAGGCGTGGAAGCGGGCGCGTGGTCGCAAGCCGAGCGCATTCGCCTTCTCCTCGCTCATGATGAGGACCGCGGAGGCACCATCGGTGATCTGTGAAGAGTTGCCCGCCGTCACCTTGCCGTCCTCCTTGAAGGCGGGCTTCAGCTTGGCGAGCGTCTCGACGGACGAGTCCGGGCGGATTCCCTCGTCGGCTGCGAAGACCTCGTCGCTGTCGTGGCCCTCGTCGTCGCGCACCGCGACGGGAATGATCTCGTTCTCGAAGCGGCCCTCGGCCGTGGCGCGAGCGGCCCGCTGGTGGCTCCGCACCGAGAAGGCATCGAGGTCCTCACGCGAGATGTCCCACTTGTCGGCGATCATTTCGGCGCCGATGCCCTGGCCCGGAAGGCCGGTCTCGGTGTAGCGCTGCATCATGCGCGGCCCGAAGGGGTATCCGAGGTCACGGACGACCGAGGAGCCCATCGGGGTCCGCGTCATGGACTCGATGCCGGCCGCGACGGCGACGTCGTAGGCGCCCGCCATGACGCCCTGGGCGGCGAAGTGCACCGCCTGCTGAGAGGAGCCGCACTGCCGGTCGATCGTCGTCGCCGGGACCGACTCGGGCCAGCCGGCGGCCAACACCGCGTTGCGGCCCACGTTGAGCGATTGCTCGGCCACCTGCATGACGCAACCCATGATCACGTCGTCGACCTGGGCCGGATCGAGCTGGTTGCGCTCGGTGATGGCTTTGAGGGCCTCCGAGGCCAGATCCACGGCGTGCCAGTTGCGGAGCTTGCCGTTGCGCTTCCCGCCGGCGGTCCGGACGGCGTCGACGATGACTGCGGTGGTCATGGTGTCTCCTCCCACATCCGGCACAGCGAATGGCGCTCCACCGGTTCAGATCGGGGAACAGCCTACCTGGCACCGTCCGGCGGGGAATCTCGCGAGCCCAGACGAGCCCAGACGAGCCCAGACGAGGTCCAGCCGGAGGCGGAGACACTCGGGAAGCCCGGCACCGGCCCGGTAGGGTCTGCTGCCGATGGGCCGCCTCGTCAAGAACATGGATCGCTGGCTGGGCGACGGTGGCATGCCGATCATCGGCCTGGTCGGTGGGGCTTTCACGGCCTACGGGGTCGACGGCGAGGATCTGGGCTGGGTGACCGGGACCTTCACGCCCACCGAGCTGGCATGCAACCCGCACGGGATCACGCAGGCCGGCATCCACTCCCTGCTGCTCGATGCGGGCATGAACTTCGCCATCAACGCCGCCCTCCCGGGCAAGGCCCGCACCCGGGGCACGCTCGAGATGAAGACCGAGTGCATGCGACCCGCCATGAAAGGCGACGAGTACACCGTGCGCGGCGAGGTGGTCCGTCTGGCGAAGCAGGTCGCCTACGGCGAGGCGACGGTGCACGGCACCGAGGGCACGCTGATCAGCCGGGCGACGGGGACCTTTCTCCTGCATCGTCCCGACCCCACCACCTGACCCTTTTCGCGTTCCCGGACCAGGGCCCGGGGTCTGTGTCGTCTGCCGGGGTCCTGCTTCCTCGGGCCAGCGGGTCTGCTTCGCCTGCCGCGCCGTGGCCCGTCGCCTCGGTCTGCCCCTGACACCGGTGGTACCGGTGCGCCTCTGCCCGCTGCCCAGCCCGCTCTACACCGTACTGCTCGGCTACAAGGAGTCCCCGGTCGCCGAGGCCCGGGCGCGCTTCGGTGCCATCGTGCGCGCACTCGTGCACTCCTTCCTCATGACCGAGGGTCCGCGCCTCGCAGCGCACCTCGGAGGTTCCGTCGACGTCGTGGCGCTGGTCCCGTCGACCCACCGCCCCGGCATGGCGCCCCTCGGACTCGTCGACAAACTCGGGTCCGACGTCCTTGCTGCGCTCCCCTTGGCGCGCTGGGAGCCGGATCTCCTGGGAGGGGCCCGAGGTGCGGGAGGGCCACCGCCCGTCGCGCACATGCGGCCGGATCCGGCGGCATTCATGCCGCGTGCCGACGACACGCATGCGCTCGCCGGGGCGCGGGTCGTGCTCCTCGACGACATCTACGTGAGCGGCGCCCGGTCCCAGAGTGCAGCGGCCGCGCTCCGCCGGTCGGGCGCACTCGCCGCACTCATCGTGCCGGTCGGGCGCATCCTGCGGCCCGAGCGCGTCGCGCTGCACGCCCGCTTCCTGCGCCGGCAGGCGCCCGACGCCGCGTTCCCGCCGGGTCGATGACCTCAGCCGGGGCCCTGGGTCGCCATGGTCGCACCGAGCTGGTCGGCGAGCGCAACGGCCACCATGCACTGCTCATGGCTGATGGGCGTGGAGGGGGTCGGCGTCAAGATGAACGTCCCGATGACATGCCCGCCGCCGCGCACGGGAAGTTCGACGTGCTGTGTCGGCAGGCCGACCGAGGCGGCCGGCCACCGCAGCGGATTGAGGCGCACCGTGCCGTCCTGGGCGATCCAGGCGCCCCGGCCGGAAGGCTGCGCGCGCACGAAGCGGCAATCCTGCAAGCTCAGCAAATCACGGAGCTCTCCCGCCACGGCAATCAGGACAAAGTCGGGATCTTCGCCCTCGGCGATGCGCTGGCTCAGGTCATGCAGGCGAGCGATCTCGTCCCGGCCGAGCGCAGCCGCCAGCCGGTCCCGTCGCCCCCGCGCCGCCAGCTCGCCCACCAGGAGCCCGACGACGACGAAGAGCACTTCTGTCGTGAGGTCGGCCGAGCGGCTGATGCGGAACGAGCCGTAGGGACGGGTGAGGAGGAAGTCGAAAGAGGCCGCCGCCACGAGCGCGGCCACGAACGCCCGCAGCCGGTTGCCGGTGGACGCGATAGCCACCGTGACGACGACCAGTATGAGGGCGTCATCTGCACTGTCGACGTGATTGCGCCCGGGAATCAGGACCAACGCCACCGCGATAGGCGCAATGACGGCCAACGCCCACCGCACCACCGCGCCGGACGCGGCTTCGGGAAGGTGCCAGCGCGTGCGGCGCAGCTCGCCCTTCAACCGCTGTCCTCAGAGGAGGCGGCCACCAGTACTTCGTAAGCAGGATTGATCATCGCCAGCTTCCCCTTGTGCTTGCCGACCATGCCCTCCGCGAGCATCTGTGTCCCACTCCGCAGGCCGGCAATGGAGCGCCGGCCGAGAAAGACGAACGTGATGCCCTCACCGCTCTCGTCCACGACGACGCACTCAATGGTGGGTACGTCGGACAATGTCTGGACGCGGATCGACTTGACCCGGCCGGCCACGCGTGCCCGAGTGCGCCAGCGCAGGGAGGCGATCGTCTGCGTACCGGGGACCGGGGAGGACGTCCGGCCGCCGCTCTTCTTGCGAGACGTCGGCGGCGGCACCGGTTCCCTCCCCCGCTCCTGCGCCAGCAGCTGCTCGAGTTCCAGGCCTGATTCCTGCAGGCCTGCCGACACATGGAAGGGAATGATCGTCGCGTTCACGTGCGGGAGCTGGCTCACGATGGCCACCATCCGGTCAGCCGTCTGGTCGTGCAGGATCCTGCGCCAGGCCTTGCCGTAGGAGCGACGGGGCAAGAGCATGCTCACCTCGGTCTCGCCGTCCGCCTGCTCCGCGGCCAGCTCGAGCGCGGCCCGACCGAGCCGGCGGTCGGGGCAGTCCACGACGTCCAGCGGCAGCCGGGAGAGCCCGAGGCGCTGCCAGCGTTCGATGAGGACGTCCGTCCGGGTGTCATCGATGTTGAAATGCACCGCGTGCAGATCGTCTGGCGTCAACGCCCGAGCGTACTGAATGGCCCGCGCTGTCGCCAGGTCGATGCGGTCCACGAGCACCATGACGACGTGGCGCCGCAGCACCTTCGCCTCGCAGGCCTCCGCCGCCGCGCCCTCTTCGAGAACGGCGTCCTCGGCCCGGTATTCGCGGTTCATCGTCACCAGGGCGTAGACGAGCAGGGGCATCACGACCACAATGACCCAGGCGCCCTTGCTGAACTCCGAGACGGCGAACACCACGACGACGACAGCACAGACGAAGGCGGCGAAGCCGCTGATCGCAAGGCGCTGGCGCCAGTGCTGGTCGCGGTGGCGCAGGTGGTGCGCGGTCATGCCCGCCCCCGCCATGGTGAAGCCCGTGAAGACCCCGATGCCGTACATCGGGATCAGGGACGCCACCTGGGCCCGGGTCGCCAGAAGCAGGGCGATGGACGCGCCGGCGAGCAGCAGGATTCCGTTGGAGAACACGAGGCGGTGCCCCCGCACCGTCAGCTTGCGCGGCAGGAACGAGTCCTCGGCGACGAAGCTCACGAGGAAGGGAAACCCGGTGAAACTCGTATTGGCGGCGAGTATGAGGATGAGGGCGGTTGCCGCCTGCAGCGAGTAGTACAGGACGTGCCCCGCCGGCGATGAGCCGTAGACCAAGGTGCCGATCTGGGATATGACGGTCGGAGTGCCCGAGAGGAACGGCACGGTGTGCGTCAGGGCGGCCAGCACCGAGATCCCGAGGAACATGACGCCGAGAATGCTGCTCATGAGCACCAACGTCGTCCTGGCGTTCTGTGCCTGTGGCTTCTTGAAGATGCTGACGCCGTTCGATATCGCCTCCGTGCCGGTCATGGCCGAGCTGCCGTTGGCGAAGGCGCGCAGGAGGAAGAAGGCGGAGACGCCGAGGATCAGGCCGCCACTGGCGTGCCCGACCGGGACAGTGCCGGCGGCGGCCGACTGGTGGGACAGCGTCCCTGCCACTTCGCGGACGAGCCCGAAGGCAATCAGGATGGCCATGTTGAAGATGAAGAAGTAGGTCGGGACGGCGAAGACGCGCCCTGCCTCGCGGATGCCGCGCAGGTTGCCGTAGGCGAGGATCACGACGAAGGCGATACTCATCACCACCGGTACCCAGGTCTGCGTGCCGAGCGCAGGAGCGGCGGAGACGATGGCGTCGGCGCCGGCCGCGACGGACACCGCCACCGTGATGGTGTAGCTGATCAGAAGGGCCGCACCTGCGATCTGGGCGACGTTCGGGCCGAAGTTGTCGCGACTCACCACGTAGGAGCCGCCGGCCTTGGGGTACGAGCGCACGACATCCCGGTACAACATGGTGATGATGGCCAGTACCGCGATGATCGCCCCGGTCATCGGCGTGATGATGGAGAAGGCCGCTAATCCGGCGATCGGCACCAGAATGCGCAGCATCTCCTCGGTGGCGTACGCCGAGGACGACATGACGTCTGAAGACAAGACGGCGAGAGCGGTGGGCTTGCCGAGCCGCTGGCCGTGGAGGTCGTCGCTGACCAGAGGAGGCCCGAGGAGCACGCGCTTGACCCGGTAGCGGCGGCTCTCGGGCAGGTTGGCGGCGATGGTGGTGTCGGTCCGGGTGGGCGACCGAACGAGGTGGTGGACGGCTCGCCCGCTCTCGGGTCCCCCGGTCGTCGCTGGGCCTGACATGGCTACGGTCTAGCTCCCGGGGCGCCCACCGAGAAGTGCACGCCGGTCAGGTCTTCGGACGCCGCCCAGAGGTCCGCCGCCGAGTGCGGGTCCTGCGCCCGCCGCGAGGGGCGTGCCACGCGAGGAGGCCCGTAGAGCCCGCCCAGGTGAGCGGGGCCGATGTACTGGCCCGGTCCAACCGAGGCTGATGTGGCCGCACACAGGATGGGAAGGGCGCCACCGGTCGCCGACTGTCCGAGCAACCTCCCTGCGGCGCGAGCCGCCTTGCGACGCATGCGGCTGGTACCGAGGGCGGCGCCGCTGCCGGCCAGGTTGCTCCTGGTCCAACCCGGATGCGCGGCCAGGGCGGTGGTGCGCAGCCCGGACGCCTCCAGCCGCCGGCTGAGCTCGGCGGTGAAGAGCAGGTTGGCGAGCTTGGACGTGCCATAGGACACCCACGTGTTGGTGAAGGCCGCACCAGCGACGTCGTCGGTCCGCAGGCGACCCAAGCGGTGCAGGTGCGAGCTGACGGTGACGATGCGGGAGCGCTGCGTGGTCACGATGCGGTCGAGGAGGAGGCCGGTCAGAGCGAAGTGGCCCAGGTGGTTGGTCGCCATCTGCAATTCGAAGCCGTCCGCGGTCTGGCGATAGGGGGTGCCCATGACGCCGGCGTTGTTGATCAACAGATCGAGGCGGGCGTGCCGGGACAGCACTGCATCCGCGGCCTGTCGCACGGAGACGAGGTCGGCCAGGTCCAGATGGAGCAGCTCGAGCGAAGAGCGCTCGAGCTCGCTCTCCAATTTGTCGCGGGCTTGGCGCCCCCGCTCATCGTTGCGGCAGGCGAGGATGACGTGGGCACCGTGGTCGGCCAGCTCACGCGCCGTGTGGTAGCCGATCCCGCTGTTCGCCCCGGTGACCAGCGCGATGCGGCCCGTCTGGTCCCCGATGTCGGCCGCGCTCCAGGTGTCGCCACCCGTCACCTCGCTCCCGGCGATGCGACTCACACGTTGCCGATGTGGTCGGCGGGCACCGTGCCGAGCTTGCCGGCTTCGAAGTCCTCGAAGGCCTGCACGATTTCGGCCCGGGTGTTCATGACGAAGGGACCGTGGGCATACACGGGCTCCCCGATCGGCCGGCCACCGAGAATGAGGACATCGAAAGCCCGCTGGCGTTCGTCTTGGACCGCGTCGGCTCGAAGGGCCAGTGCGTCGCCTGCCCCGAAGACAGCGAGCTGTCCGGTGCGCAGCGGCCTGGCCTCCGACCCGACGCTCCCGCTTCCCGAGAGGGCGTACACGAGTGCGTTGAACGGGCGCGGCCACGCGAGGACCAGCTCGGCATCGGGCTCCACCGTGGCGTGCACCAGCGCGATCGGCGTGTGGGTCGAACCGGGACCTTCGTGTCCGGCCACGCGTCCGGCGATCACCCGTATGAGCGCTCCTCCGTCGGGCGACGTCAACAGCAAGACTTCCTCTGCCTCAATGCCCTGGTAGCGAGGATTGAGCCATTTGTCGGCCGCCGGGAGGTTCACCCAGAGCTGGACGCCGTGGAACAGGCCACCGGTAGCGATCAACTGCTCCGGCGGCCGCTCAATGTGCAGAAGGCCCGAACCTGCGGTCATCCACTGCGTGGAGCCGTTGGTGATCAGCCCGCCGCCCCCGATGGAGTCTTGGTGTTGGAACGTCCCGTCGATCATGTAGGTGACCGTCTCGAACCCGCGGTGTGGATGCCACGGCGTGCCTTTTGGTTCCCCGGGTGCGTACTCGACCTCGCCCATCTGGTCCATGTGGACGAAGGGGTCGAGGTCGGTGATGGGGACGCCGGCGAAGGCCCGACGAACCGGAAAACCCTCGCCCTCGTAGCCCGATGGCGCGTCTGTCACCGTTCTGACCGGGCGGATGCCGTCCGGCGCGACGGCGGCGAGGCGCGGAAGCGTCAGGTTGTCGGGGACGGTCACTGCTGGCATCGCAGCCTCACTCTCTGGAGCAGGCGCGCCCGGCCTTCACATGTGAGGGTCGCGTGGAGCGCGCATCAGACGGACACGTGTAGAACATGGTTCGAATGCGTTCTGTTCCACCCGGTCCGGCGGGCGGACCCGTTCAGGAGGCGTCGAGGCGTGCCACCTGCTCCGCCGTCAACGTCAGATCGGCGGCGGCGGCCGATGCGATCGCTGTCTCAGGGCGGCTGCTCCCGGGGATCGGGATCACCCGCGAGCCCTTGGCGAGCATCCAGGCCAAGGTCACTTGCTGGGGGCTGGCGCCGATTTCCTCGGCCACCTCGGCGAACGCCGGGAAGTTCTGCTCAATCGCATCGGAGCGCCCGATGCCGCCCATCGGGCTCCACGGGATGAAGACGATGCCTAGTTTCTCGCAATGCGCAAGCTCGTTCTCGGAGGAGCGGAAGCGGGGGGAGAACTCGTTCTGGACGCTGACCAGGCGGCCGTCGAGGACCTCCTGCGCCTCGTCGATCTGCGCCACGGTGGCGTTGGAGACGCCCGCCATGAGGATCTTGCCTTCGTCCAAAAGGTCGGCGAGGGCTCCCACCGATTCGGCCCAGGGGACCGAGGGGTCCGGCCGGTGATACTGGTAGAGGCCGATGGCGTCCACGCCCAGCGCTTTGAGAGAGGCCTCGCACGCCTGCTTCACGTAAGCGGGGTCGCCGTGCACGGTCCAGCTTCCGTCACCCGGACGGCGATGGCCACCCTTGGTGGCGACCACCACGTCGTCGGTGGCGCCGCCGTAGGCCGCCAACGCCTCGGCCACGAGCTCTTCGCCGTGGCCGTGCTCCTGCACGCCGAGGGAGTATGCGTCTGCCGTGTCGATGATGGTGACGCCCGCGTCGAGGGACGCATGAATGGTCGCGATGGCCTGGCGCCGATCGGGTCGTCCTTCGATGGAGAGCGGCATTTCGCCCAGTCCGATGGCGCTGACGGTCCTGTTGCCGATGGGACGTTGCTGCATGGGGTCCTCCTCGCGTGGTCGAGCGGGCCGCGCCACGACGATCTTCCTTCGCGGCCGCCTGTCGTCTACTACCCGACCACGCGGAGCGCAATCCGGTAGCCGGTCAGCCGGTGTCGGGGCGCGCCCACGTACAGGCGTTCCGAAGACGTATTGCCGTTCGCCGCCGGATCCCCACCGGATCCCAGCTCGATCCCCGCCGGATCTGCACAGGGCGGGAACTGTAGGCTCACGGCCGACCGAACCTGGGTGGGTCCGGGGTGGGGGAGCGCCGGCCATACTGCGCCGATCTGACTGCGTGGCTCCAACTCATTGCCTCGGCGCATCGTTGTACGCGGTGGGGAGGGAAAGCAGTGAGAAATCGATGACGGCGCGTCGCAACCTTTGGCTGAGAAGGTCGTGTCGGCGCTCGGCGGTCGGGGTGATGGCAGGTCTCACCTTGGCGCTCGTGTTCGCTGCGGGTGCGTCGCGTGATTGGTTCGCCAGACCGACGCCGTGGTTGGGAATCACGCCGGCCGCCGCGGCCACCGCTCCTGCATCCGTGGACTGCCATCCACCCAGCCGATGGCAGTCCACCAAGGCGGTGGGTATAGCCGGTGTCGCATCTGATTTCGACTTGACGTCCTTCGACGGCACGGTGATCAGGATCCACTGGTTCCCCGATCCCTCAGCGAATGGCGCGCCTCGTCCGACCGTGCTCATGGGTCCGGGTTGGGGTTCGCCTGGAGACACGGACACCGCTCAGGCGGGGATCCAAGGGGCGTTGAGCATTGCGCAACTCTGGCAAGGCGGCTTCAACGTCTTGACGTGGGACCCCAGGGGATTCGGTCAGTCCACCGGAGCGGCCGAGGTGGACAGCCCGAACCGCGAGGGCCGCGATGTCTCGGCCATGATCAACTGGGTTGCGCAACAGCGTGGCGTCCAGTTGGAGCGTGCCGGCGTCCCTCGGATCGGCATGGTCGGTGAGTCCTATGGCGGTGGCATCCAGTTCGCCGCCGCCGAGCGGGATTGCCGCATTGATGCCATCGCCCCCACCATCGCGTGGCATTCGCTGGGGACCAGCCTGGACAAGAACCAGACGCCCAAAGCGGGGTGGGGGAACATCCTCGCCAGCGTGTCGGCGTCGGCCAAGCTCGACCCGGAGATCACGGCAACGGATCACGAGATGAATTCGACGGGCGTGATCGATGCACAGGGGGTCGCCTTCTTCAAGGGCCGCGGACCGGCCCAGTTCCTCTCGAAGGTCAGAGTTCCGACCTTGATCCTGCAGGGCACCGTCGATGATCTGTTCACGCTCGACGAGGGGATCGCCAATTACCGAGGACCTGCAGCACCGGGGCACGACGGTCTCCATGGCATGGTTTTGCGGCGGGCACGGCGTCTGCCTGACGAACCCGGGCACGGCCCTTGAGGTGGGTCCACTCTCCTTGGCGTGGATGCAGCGGTACGTGGCGCGCGACGCCACGGCACACGTGCTCACGGGGTTCACGTTCGTCGATCAGAACGGGACGACGTACGCAGCGTCCCATTATCCGCCCACCTCGGGTGCTCCCATCGTCGCGAAGGGCGCGGGCACCTTGGACCTCAAAGCGGGAGGCGGTTCGGGACCGCCGACGGTCGCCGCGAATGCTCAGGCGGCCAATGTGGTCGACAGTGTGGCATACCCCGTTACACCAGCTCCGGCGACCAACGCGGCCAACATCACGGTACGGGTGACGCGTGCGGCCGTCGTTGTCGGAGCACCGAGGCTGTCGGCGACCTACTCCGGCACTGCGGCCCCGGGGACGCGGCCGTCCCGGGTGTTCGCGCAACTGGTCGACCCCGCGACGGGCATCGTGCTCAACAATCAGATCACGCCCATCCCCGTAACACTCGACGGCCGCCAGCACACGCTCACCGTCCCACTCGAGACCATTGATTACACGGCAACTACGGGTTCGTCGCTCGAGCTGCAGCTGGTCGCCACGACCACCGCGTACATCACTCCGAGGCTTGGTGGGACGATCACGTTCGCTCGGGTGCGGGTTTCACTTCCAACCGTGCGCGGGCTGCGGGTCGTCCAGCGCGGCGAAGGGTAACTGGCGAGCGGCTGAACATGGGCGCCGCCACCTCGCCAAGAGGCTGACCGCTCGAGCTGGTGGTGGGGCTAGCTGGAATCGAACCAGCGACCTCAGCATTGTCAGGGAGATCCGAGGATTCTCTCTCCGTCCCGATGCGTGCCGGCACATGCCGATTTCGCTGGTCACCTGACTCGAGCGGCTTAGAGCGTGGGACGTGCTGGAAGCCAGTGGGACGTGCTGAGACCCAATTGTTGGGATGAAGTTGGGACCGAGAACGCAATTCTCGCGGAACGCAGCATCGAAATTGCGCCGTCCACCGCAACGTCTCCGGCCATCCCAACAGATGGTGTGGGGGTACGGAAGGTTCGCACAACAGGTACGCCCCGTACGGCACGTATGGGATACAGGGCTTGAGTGGAAAAGGTTGACCGCCTTAGCATCGACTGCGTGGGTGGGGGTGGACAAGCGCGATCAAGAACTCGATCACGAGCCCGCAGACCATCTCAAATCGGCGTCGCGATCCTTGTGGTCTGCCTCGCTTGCCTGACGCCGATGATCAAGACTTCCGCTGCCGCCGACACGGCGGTGCCGAGGGTTGCGATCGACGTTCTCCGACTTCCAGCCCCGCTGCGAAACAACGTCGTACTGACCTCGGTTAGCTGCCCCGACACTCGTTCCTGCGTGGCGGTGGGCGCAGCCGTCGCTCCGTCGAACACTGGGGGTGCCCCCGGCTTCTGGCCGATCGGCTCACCGGTCATTCTGCATTTTGATGGCCGAACTTGGTCCTCATTCCCTTCGCCTGCCGTACCATCATCCGGTCTTAACGGCGTGACCTGTGTCTCGCGCACGAACTGTGTGGCCGTCGGAGAGCGGGCGAACTCTCTTGGTGAGGAATCGACCCTGGTCGAGCACTACGCAGGAACAAAGTGGACAGTCGTGCCGTCGCCAGATTCCTCCGAGTTCCCTCGAAACTCGAACTTCCTCCAAGGCGTTTCTTGCCGATCGGCCGGTCTATGCATCGCAGTCGGAGGGGACTACAACGTCAGCGCGGGACGAGCGCAGCAGTATGCACCCTTGATCGAGAGCAGCGTGTCGAGCGGATGGGCCATCACCCCAATTAGCCCCTCGGGATCTGGTTGGTTCACTTCGGTGTCATGTTCATCAAGCAGGTGCGTAGCAGTCGGCACTGGAACGGCATCCGGCACCACAGGGACGAAGACGCCCTGGACAGCCCTCTCCGATGCTGGGTTTGCACTCCGCGGAGTCGCCTGCATCGGCAACGGTCCTTGTGTCGGCGTTGGTCAGCCGCTGCAAGGGCAGGGCATTTCGGTTGCCTCTCTAGCAGGCGCGAGGTGGAGTGATGCTTCAGTTCCAGGGGCACCCAGCGACGCGGAGACCAACACCTTGAACTCGGTGTCCTGCCCACAGAACCGCTCATGCGTGGCAGTAGGCCAGTTCATCGGTGCAAAGCCCCAGACCTCGGAGAGCGAGTTCGGCCCACTGGTCGTGGCCCAAGTTCGCGGGAAAGTGGGTGGTGCCTTCCACCCCCGGCGTATCGTCACAGAATGAACCGTGGGTCTACTCGGTCAGTTGCGCGGCCGCAGACTGGTGTCTGGCGGTCGGAGCCACGCTCATCGACGCAATCCATGCTCCAAGCGCTGGTTTTCGCTCCCTTGCGGTGCTGGTGAGGCACTAACCGTTGGTGTCCCACTTCGCCGGAACGGTGGGACAGTCCGGGTCTACGTGGAATGGTTCTTCGCTCAACCGGGGGCGACCAATGACTCCGAGAGGACGAAGGACGGCGTAGTCATCCGCTTGGTCTATCAGGAGGCAGTGGTTCTCAATGAGTTGCTGGGTCGATGGGGCCAAAGCGGCGCATCGGCGCACCCTGACCTCTACGAAAACGACACTGAGCGCCTCGTCTTGCAGTCGCTTGGAGCCTCTTGGAACCAATGATGGACGAGGTGTGCTCGTCCATCTACGCAGTTGTCCTTGATGGCGAGAGTGGCCCTCCGCTGCTAAGGAGTGCCCACTACTCCGGAAAGTGGTTCACCTCGGGCGCACTCTCGGCCTAAGGCCACAGGCAGTTTCAACTATCGGACATAGGGAGTTCGGGCTTCACGGCCCAGACCGCGATCGAGTCGCTAACCCGTATTAGGACCCCAGTGGAGAACTGTCGCGTCCACGACTGAGCTCGATCCACTCAAGCCATTCGCGTACGACGCTGTGCTCTGAACAAGAAAGGTATCGGTCCATTGAACGCACTGGCTGCCACACTCAGCTTGTGTAATCGTTGGTGGTTGAGCAATCCACCCAAAGATGGTCGGGCGCGCGGGATAGGTGATCGTTGTGTCGTTTGCCGTCATCGATATTGAGACACTCCTGACACCAGGAGAGGCGAGCGCGTCGAGCACAGCATTGTGAGACAAGTCCAACGTCGCCCCGTTGGCAGGAATAATCACGATGGTGGTGGGAGGCGCGTTGTTCACGACAACCGTGATCGGTGTGCTCGTTGCGATCACTCCACCGGCAAAGGAGGCGACGCTCTGGAGACTGTACGAGCCGTTGGCGACCTCGGTGGTGTTCCACTGTCCGATCCACCCGAAGTAGGTCGGGACTGCGGTCGCGTATGATCTGATTGGTCAGGATCCCCCCGGTTATCTCGTATTGCACTTTGGTCGCTCCCGAAGAGGCACCGGCGTCGAGCAACTGGGACGTGCCCGAGACAGTGGCATTGTCAGATGGGATGCCAACGTACGTGGTCGGTGGCGACACGGCGCCCGCTACTTGCATCGGCAGCACTGTCGTTGCGGCTATGAGAAGCAAACCGCCTGAGATAAGCCCAGCCTTCGATATCGCCACGGCGCACCCCCGTCCGAGAATCTCTGAGATTGATACGGCTTAGCACGGCCCGTGGAACACCGTCACGGTGTGCCCCCGAACGCCGGGTAGGGGCGACACTCTGGTGCCTCCAACCCGACAATCGGAGACGAGTTCTGGCCCAGCAGACGCGGACGCCCGATTGGTGCGGTCAGTGCGCTGCATTGAGATCACAGACCGCGATGGCCGGTGCGTCTCGGCGTGCCTTATCGGTTGCAGTATCGAGGTCCGCTAGCTGGGTGTATGAGACACCGGACGGGTTGATGTCAAGGGCGGCCGCATCGACCGGGTCGAGTCGCTCGATGAGTTCTTTTGATGCCAAGATCCGCCCGCCTGCCGCACATGCTTCGATACGAGCCGCGCTATTGACCTCGTCACCGAGCGCCGTCACCTCCGAGCGGCCCGACGTAATAATGCTCCCGATGAACGGAGTCGCGGCCCAATGCAAGCCCGCACGGAGTGTCACGGCACCTGCCGAAAGTCCGTGACGATCCGTAACTTGTACCATCGCCGCCTGCAATGCCCGCGCTGCACTAATGCAGTCGCGTGCTGCTGCCGATTCTGATCCAGCTGTCTCTGCGACGAAGAACGCTGTGAACCCGTCACCTGCGTGCCGACCCACCAGGCCACCCGCGTCGATCACAGATCGATCCGCGGCCCTCATGATCCTGCGAACCAATGTGAAGTACGTCGCGGTGGGAAGCTGCTTCGACAGAGCGGTAGAGCCCTCGATATCGGCAAACAGAACCGCTGCGGGCCGCCGGACCGCGCCTCACCGAGCTGCATCATTCGATTGAAATGGTCCGGGTCGCCAGCGGAGACCATCATGCCAATCGTGGTCATCCCGACCGCTGGTTTGTTGACGATCACGGTCCCAACGATCCGACCCGCCGAATCGCGAACGCGCTCCCAAAAGCACACCGCGCCTAGTCTCCCGGAGGACACTGAGGCGCTTGATTCATACCCGATCGCCACCGCGTCAGTCGGCTGGATCTCCTGAACGGTATCCCGCAAGGCTGGATGGAGCATCTCGCGTAACTCATCGCGTCCGACGTGCAGATCTGCGAGGATCCATTCACCGACCCGCCGGAGAGTCTCTTTATTCTCCTCGATTGAGGTCATTCCGAGGCCGCGGCCGTTCAGATATCGATCTATCTGCTCTGTACCCAGCAGAAACTCCCCGAAGAAGACATGTTCGCCATGCACGGCGGCTAACTCATCGGTCAACGCGACAGTTCGCCACTCACTGTCCATCGCCTTCGCCCAGAATCCGCTATGGCTCCACGCCGCGATCACCTCGATCAGTATCGGGTGGAACCAGAATCAACTGTCACAACTCCCGTTGCTGTCACGGCCGCTAGATTGCCAGCTCTGAAGTCATATTGCGACCGCTCCGACAACATCTAAATGACGATTGGGAGTGCCCCCGAACGCCGGGATTGGGCGACGGCTGGCACCACTTCCCCACTAGGAAAGCGTCTCCATCATGGCGAGAACCTCATCTCGCCGATACCCTGCGCACGTGCGAAATCCAGAAACTCCTTCATGCGGACAACAACGGCGCTGCGCTCTGGTGTACCGGCCACGACGATGGCCCTGCCTCGTCCCAGTTCCAAGAGTCCCTCGTCTCGCAATACACGTAGAGCCCGCAGGACCGTATTGGGTTGACCCCGAGCACGGCAGCCAAGTCCTTGGCCTGAGGAATGCGATCCCCTGGGTCGGCTTCGCCCTCGGCGATGGCTCGCCGAATCTCAGCGGCCACCTGATCATGAAGAGGCATCGGGTCTGACCGATCAACCTCAGCGAGGATCAACGCATCGGAGTCTCTCGCGTGCAGCCTTGACAGAGTCCATAACGCCAATGATAGTAGCGTTATGGCCGTTGTCGAGAGTCCCCCGTCCCAGAGCACGGGCCCAACTCCGCCCGACTCCGATGCTCTCTTCAAGGAGGCGAAGCGGCGGGAGCGAAGGCGACGTCTCCTCGTCGTCGGATCACTAATGGCGGTTTGCCTCGTGGTTACCGTCGCCGCAGTCGCCGGTGCGGGGGGCTTCTCTGCTCCGGGCGATAGGACCAGGTCCGGTGCAAGCAAGCCCATCGAGGTTGCCCCCAACGTTCCGACTCACATCTATCAACTGCCAACCGATGGTTGGAAGCCCGGAGACGGCAGAGTGTTGGCGGGATTTTT
>CAWAJT010000003.1:0-107377 GCA_963782415.1 uncultured Acidimicrobiaceae bacterium
ACGCCGTGAAGTCGCCGCGCAGTAGGCGCTGGTCGTGGGCCGGGGCACAGAGGTACAGGGTGTGGGACCCGCCGAGTAGGTGCCGCGGCTCGAAGGCGTCGCCCGCCGCCGGGCTCCGTGGCGGGTGGACGAAGGGCGCGAGCACCGTCTCGGCCGTGGTGTAGACCGAGCTGCGCGTGCGCTCGTCCCGACACCAGCTGGCTTGGGCCGCGGTGAGGATGTCGGGTGATGTGGCGCGTTCGAGGATGTGCGCCACCTCGCCGACCTCCTGCGTGTCGACCCATCGCACCACGTCGGCCATGGTGCGCCGGTCGAGCGCCGCGGCGGCGAACAGCGGGGCGAGGAGCTTGGCCGCGGTGGCGTACCAGAACTCACCGTCTGCTGTCGTGCCGTCCGCCTTTGCCGCGTCGCACAACGCGGCCGCCGCTCGGCGGGCCGTTGGCCAGTGGGCACACCCCGCGAGCGGCGACCAGGTGCTGGTGCGGGCGCCGGTCGACCCCGTCGGGTCGATGCACCACACCTGACCCTGACGCGCCCGCGTACCCAGCGTGTGGCGCAGGAGATCGCTCTTCACGCTGGCCGCGACCACGGGCCCCTGCCAGCCGAGGATGGCCGGCACCGCCAGGCTCGTGGTCTTTCCACTCTGCGTGGGGCCGATGACGACCAGGGACTGGGCCGTCTCGGCCGCCAGGCCCGAGGTGCCGCGACACCGGGCAGGACACCGAGGAGGAGGCGGCCCGAAAGCGCCGCGTCTGCCCGCACGAGCAACGGACGCATGTCGCGGCGCCGCGCCCATCGGGCCCCTCTCCTCGAACGGGCCGGTGTCGCGCTCGTCCACCCGGCCAAGCTCGGCCACCCGGACGGCCCGAATCCGAACAACCCGCTCTTGGCGCTCCGTCCCGTCGACCCAGAGCCAGACCCACCGCCACCGGCGAGCGCGGCCACCAGCGTGCCCCCGAGGGCGAGGGGCACCACGACGTCGGTCAGCGCGGTCACGCTATCCCGCCGTCATGGCTGCATCGGTGTCGACAATGGTCCGTTCGGTCGCACTCAGCCGATGCTGCACCAGGAAGGAGCGTTGCCCGACCTTCCACAGTGCGACGCCGCGCCGGAGCTGCGGGAGGAGGTCGGCCTCGGTGGCGGACAGCGACAGGAGCTCGGCCGCCGCTTCGAGTTCGCCGGGCGACTGGGCGTAGACCACACGCGTCTCTGAGTCAGAGAGCAGGCCCTGGGCGAGCGCCACCTGCTCCGAGTCCGACGCGCCCACCGAGCGCAGGTCCGACACTCGGTGCAGCACCGCCACGTTGGAGACGCCGAAGGCGCGCGACAGCTTCCACGACGACTGCAGCCAACGCGCCACGCCCAGGTTCGACAGGATGGCCCACGCCTCGTCGACCACCAGGAAGAAGCGACCACGGTCCGACACCGAATTCCCGCTCCCGGCCGCGGCTCGGGCCAGCGCGGCTTGCAGCCAGGCCGTGGCGCACGCCATCAGGACGCCCAACGCCGCCGACGAATACAGCGCGGACAAGTCGAGCACGACCAGCGGAGCCGACAGGTCGAGTCCCGGTGTTGTGGGGCCGTCGAACATGCCGCAGAGGTCGCCGTGGACCAGGCGGCGCAGCTCGAGCGCCACGTCCCGCCCGTCTTCGAGGAGGTCGCGCTCTCGCGTACGCAGGGCGAGCGCCGCCTCCGTGCTCGGCGCCAACAGTGCCTCGACCACGACGGGAACGGTCGGGACGCTGCTGGTGCGGGTCGCCTCGGCCAGCCGCGGCCCCCAAGGCGGCACGCTCGCGTGGCTGCAGGCCGCGGCCGAGGCAGGCACTGGCCAGGGAGGCGAGCAATTCCGTCCGGCGGCGTCCCGTGGTGTCGTGAGTGGACTCGACGGTGCCGTCGTCTGGCCCGGGATCGAGCGGGTTCAGGCGGATGGAGCCGCTCGGCCGGAGCGCGACCGGGCGCACACCCCAGGCATCGGCCAGATCGCCGTATTCCCCTTTCGGGTCCACGACCCAGGCCCGGCGGCCGAACACCGCTTGGCGCCACAGGAACGTCTTGACAAACGAGCTCTTGCCGCGTCCAATCTGGCCGAAGACGACCATGTTCGGATTGGACACCACGCCGGCCGCATAGAGCTCGAAGGGGTCGAACACGAACGAGCCGCCCAAGAGGTCGTCACCGATCACCACCCCGCGCTGGCCCAGCCCGGCCTCGGCGATGAACGGGTACGCCGCACCCAGGTTCCTCGTCGTCACCTGGTGTGCCGGCATCCGGGGCATTCGTTCTCTCATCGGTGGTGAACGGTCGCCCGCGGCAGCGGTCGGCTCCGTTACGTTGGCGGAGGCGTGCCCATCGACAGTCGCGGGGAAGGTTGAGCGCACATGAGCGAGCCCGATCGTCCACCCCAGCCCTTGGTGGTGACCTTGGCCGCGCTGACCGTCGTCAGCGGGTTCGTCGACGCGGTGAGCTTTCTCGCCCTCGGACACGTGTTCACCGCCAACATGACCGGCAACGTCGTGCTGATCGGCTTCGCCGCCGCAGGCGCGCCGGGCTTCTCCATGGCTGCCAGCCTGTGCGCGCTCGGTTCCTTCCTCGTCGGAGCCGTGATCGCGGGGCGCATGCTGCGGAAGGTCACTTCGCCCCGCCGGCTGTTGGGGCTTGCGATGGTGATCGAAGCAGGCTGCACCGCGGGGGCCGCCGCCGTCGCTGGGACGGTCACGACGATCGGCAGCGGGTGGCCCCGCTTCGCCGTGATCGCCGTGCTGGCGTCGGCCATGGGCCTGCGCAACGCAGCCGTCCGGCGCATCGGGGTGCCCGACATGTCGACGACGGTCCTCACCACGACCCTGACCGGCCTCGCATCGGGCTCACGGCTGGGCGCCGGGACCAACCCCCACGGTCGTCTCGGCGCGACCTCTGCCGTGTCCATGTTCGTGGGCGCACTCGTCGGCGCCCTTCTCGTGCTGCATGCCGGACCCACGTGGTCGCTCGGCGTTGCCGCCGGCATCGTCACGGCGACGGCCGTGTTCTTCTCCCGCGAAGTGCCGCTCGAGCTCGGTGTCGCCCGCTAGTGCGGATCGTGTAACCGGTACCGCCGGAGGACGACGACGTGCACAACGCGCAGAGATCAGCTACTGCGCCACGCCGTCCTCCAAATAGACACACCCTGTCGGAGCGGCGAGCGCCGCACCGACGCGGCGACGCAGCGGGCCACTGAGCAACGAGAGGCCCTCTGCGGGCTCGACCAATCGGTGCTCGGAGAGCTCCTCCTCCTGCAAGGTGATGCCGTCGAGAACGTCGTCGGTCAGCACGCCGCAGTGGAAGAGGAACCGCAGACCGCCCGGCCTCGACCGCTTGGGGCGCAAGAAGTCGACGGCGACCAGTCGGCCCTCGTCCACGACGAGCCCCACCTCCTCGCGCACCTCGCGCCGGCATGCCTCCCACGGAGTCTCGCCGTCGGCCTCCATGATCCCGCCCGGAATGGTCCAGTGCTCCTTGTAGGTGGGATTGGCGATCAGCAGCCGGCCGCGGCTGTCGAAGATCAGCGCACCGGCTGACGCCGGAATCCGCGGCAGGACGAAGGGCGCATCGACCTCGCTCATCCGCGCTGACCGCCGCAGCCGATCATGCAATGCCCAGCCGGACCAGCTGCTCGCTCGGAGCCTCGACCGACTGCAGCGCGACACGCAAAAGCTCCACCATGTCGTCCTCGGCGGCGGCGCCGCGTAGGTTCTCCTGCTCCTCCGGGTCGTTGACGATGTCGAAGAGGAAGTGCGCGTCGACCGCGTTGTGCCCCACCCAGAACGGGACACGGTCGCCCGGCTCGAACGGCTGGCGGATGACGGGAACGTCCGAGCCCGGCATGAAGTCGAGGTGGGCCCGGCGGTCCGGTGGCGGCAGCCGCACCTGATCCTCCAGGCCGTGCACCGGCATGGTGGACCAGCGGTTCGACCACATCGACAGCGGGAAGTTCTCCCCGGCGGCGCCGCGGGCGTACTTCCGCCGCCCGTCGGTCACCTGCACCCAGTTGCCGTAGACACCGCCGATGGCCCACTCCCTGACACCGGAGCCCTCGCCGCGCACCAGTGGGGCGAACGACGCGCCGTGCGAGTCGCTCCGCACCGGCACGCCGAACACGTCGACGAGCGTGGCGTTGATGTCGACGTTGGTGGTCAGCGCCGGACACTCGGTGCCCCCGGGCACACCCGGCCACGACACGAGCAGCGGAATGTGGCCGAGCGGCTCGTACTGCATGACGCCGGGCTTGCCCCAGATGTCCTTCTCTCCGAGATAGTGCCCGTGGTCGGTGCACACGATGACGGCCGTGCTCTCCCACAGCCCGCGGTCGGTCAGTGCGTCGAAGACCTGGCCGACCCAGTGGTCGATCATGCTCAGCTTGGCCCCGTAGTTGGCCCGTATCTGGCGGCCCTCGCGCTCGCTCAGCCGCCCGGCTCCGAGGGCACCGATGTCGTACGGAGGCCAGATCAGGAGCTCGCCGTCCCAGTCCGGGTCGTAGCGTCGCGCCCAGGGCTCCGGCGTGTCGAACGGCTCGTGGGGATCGAACTCGTCCACGAAGAGGAGGAACGGCGCGTCATCGGGCACACCGTCACGCAACCACCGCGCCGCAGCCCTCATGGTGCGCGGCCCGGGGAAGTCCTCCTCGGCGCGGAAGAACGTGCGCGAGCGGTCATAGGCCCGGTCCTTCGCGTCGGCCCAGCCGAGACGGTCGCGCCAGAACCACCCACCGCCGCGCGCCGGCAGCGCGGGTGCGCCAACAAAGGTCGGGTCGGAGTAGGTACGCCAGGGGTCGCCCTCGTGCCCGCGCACGTACTCCCATCCGCTGAAATCGGTGTGGTAGTTCTCGCCGCCCACCTCGAAGAGATGCGGATGGTCGGACACGAGCATGGTCGTCACACCGGCACGCCGCAGTCGTTGCGTGATCGGCTCCTCCCAGATCTCTATGGATCCCCACGGCCGCCACAAGAAGTCGAGCGAACCGCACAAGATGTCGTGGCGCGCCGGCATGCACGGCAGGGAACCCGTGACGTGGGAGGTGAACCGCACGGCCTGCTCGGAAGCGAAACGGTCGAGATGCGGCGTCTCGAACTCCGTGCCGCCGTAGCTCCCGAGCATGTGGCGGTTGAGGCTGTCGAGGAGCAGCACGACGACGTTGCGCGGGCCGCCGTCACCCGCCACCGAGCCTGCGGTGGCCAGACCAGGGTCGGTCGCGCCGGACATGGCTGCATCGTAGGGGCAGGCGACGATTGTCACCGGAGCCCGCGGCACAGGGGCAGGGTGCAGGTGTAGCCCGACGCCTGGTCGCCATAGAGACGACGCAGCGCCAGCCGGCTCTGCCCGGCGGCGTGCTGCACCACGTCGCACGCGGCGACCAACTCTTCTTCGCTGGGTGCTGAGACGGTGACATACCCCGAGTAACGGAACGACGCATGACCCTCGGCGAGTTCCGCTTCGCGGCGGGCCAGGACCTCGGACTCGCGGGCATGGCGCGCCGTCGAGACGAAGCCCCCGCGGCGACGCAGCTCGCTGTCGGCCAGGTCGGCGGTCCGCGACGCCTCGACCTTGCGCACCGCGGTGTCGGGACCGAGCGGCTCCATCACGACGGCGAGGGTGGCGCGCGACGAACCCAAGAGGATCGGCGCCAGGAAGTCACTCCGCACTTCTATGCGCGGCCATTCGGCTACCCAGAAGGTGGCGTGGACCATGCCATCGACGCGGACCTCGGACCAGCTCTCCGTCATGGCCATCGGCCAGTGGTCCAGGGGCGGCGTTTGGCTCGAGCAGGAGGCGTACGGCTCGTAGGTGCGCAGCAGCTGGTGGGCCAGCTCGTCCGCCGACAGCACCGACTCGACCTGCACGTCGGCATCGCCCAACAGACGCGTCAGCGAACCCACCTCACGTGCGAGGGTGGCGCAGCCAACTTCGATTGACCGGGTCTGTCGGACCTGTACGGCAAGAACGACATCGTGAGCCGATGTGTGCGAATCCATGTCCTGTAGCAGCGCGTCGTAGGAGGCGGTGCAGGCCGACGCCGCGTCGGACGCCTTCTCAGCGGCGAAGAACGACCGTACGCCCCCGCCGTCGTCGGGGAACGATGCGGCCACCCATTGCACGCGGTGGATGGGCGAGCCCTCGCGAGACAGCGACGCCAGCACCGCGGCCCACGCACCCACCCGGCGGTCCTGCTCGTCGGCGCCGAGCAGGGCGAAGCTACCGCCGCGCAGCAAGAGGGCGGCGGTGAGGGTGCGACCGACCCGGTCGTGCACCACGCCCATGTCGCGCCAGTCGGCCCGCAGGAGGCGCAGCCCGCGCAGCGCACCCATGCGCGCCGCGCCGTGCAGTCCGAGCCCCAGCCGCCGGGCGCCCCAACACACCACCACGGGCAGCCACTCGTCGCCCGTCCGACCGGCGACGGGCACGGTGGCCAGTGCGCCGTAGAGAACCAGGATCCCGATGGCCGCCACCACGCCCGAAGCATTGGACTCGGCGCGCAGAACGATGACCCCGAAGAGGAGGCCCACCGCCACAGTGAGGATCTGCCCGGGACGCCAACCGGCGAGTGCGCCTCCGCGCTCGCGTGGGCCGAAGCGGTAGCGCGATCCTCCTTCGCCGCTCATGCGTCGGGTTCCTCGCCCGGCGGCCACGCCGGCTCGAGCCCCACCATCTGGGGCCCGTGGCCGTCGTCACGCAAGTAGAAGCGCGGGCCACCCGGATACGGCCGACGCATCAGCGAGCGCCCCTCCGGAACGTCCTTCCACATCCAGGCGTCCTCCGGAGTCCGCGGGCCAGGTGTCCGCGGGCCAGGTGTTCTCGGTTGCAATCCTTCGCCGGCCGGGGCCGAGGTGGCGAGCGATGCTGTCGCTGACGTCTCGGCCGCGGACGCGTCGGGCGCCGACTCCGTCCCGACTCCCGGTGTTGATCCCGCGTCGGTTCCCGGCGGGGCCAGGACCGGCTTTCGCCCCTTGTCCCTCGGGGTGACGCCCTCAGCCCGCAGTCGGGCGACCTCTTCGTCGTAGATCCGCTGCGACTCGCTCTCTCCCTCCGCCATGGGGATATCGGGGGCGCCGCCCCCGTCGCCGCCCCCATCGCCCCCGCCGTCGTCTCCTGTCTCTCCGCCTATCCCGCGGCCGAAACCGCCGCCGATCCCGCCGCCACGACCGCCGCCGGGCGTCTGCGCCAGCAACCGGGCATCGCCCAGCGCGCCCAAACCCTCGTGGAGCGCATGACTGGCCGCCGTCCTGGGTGCCCGGGTCAGGGCGGCACTGCCGCGCTGACGCAGCCCGTCGAGATGTCCCACCGCCCCCGCCTCCACCGCCGGGATCATGCGCAGGATGGCGAAGGGCACGAAGGTGGCCATGACCAAGAGCGCGCCCCCGGCCAACACGGACGAGAAGCCGGCGCCGTGGGCACCGGTGCCGGCCGTGCCCGAAGACACCGCGCCCGCCGCCAGGCTCAGTGTGGCCACGATGACGAATTTGGAGAGGATGAGCGCCGCCAGGGTCTCGACCAGACGGCGGCACCAGTGCGACACCGCCGGCCACACCAGCGTTGCGAGCGCGAGCGGCAGGAAGAGCACGGCGACATAGACCGCTGCCGCCCGGATCAGGAGCTCCAACCAGAGGACGAAGGCCGCCACGGCGATCAGCAGCGAAATCAGCAGCAGCACGAAACTGGCGATCGTCGGATCCCCTGCGGCCGCCACCAGCCCCGACGTGATGCCTGTGAGCAGGGAATTCACGTCGGAGCTGGTCCCGCCGGCGACGGCGTCGCTCATGGCGTCGGTCGCCGAGAGGCTCAACACGACGATCTGGATGGCGACGACCGCCAACAACAGAGCCAGGGGGAGCTGGACCAGGACGGTCCTGACGAGCTGGCCCGGGTTCTGGCGTACCACGGCCTGGAGGGTCGACGCCAGCAGCATCGGCAGGATGACGACGCCGGCCAGGGCCGTCATCTGGCCGTAGTGCGTGCGGAACCAGCTGGCCCCGAGATCGACCGTCGTGGTGGCGCTGAGGACGTCGCCGATCTGGCTCAGCAACCACTCGGCGCCGCTGGCCACCCACTGGCTGATGCCGCTGAGGACGGTCTCGAAGCCGGAAGAGGCGATGGAGCCGCCGATGCTGCCGGCCTGGCAGATCGGGTTGAGCGCGTCGAGGCCGGTGCAGCCGGTGGCGAGCACGGGGCGCCCCGATCAGTGCAGGTTGGCGCCGGTGTGGAAGAAGAAATTGATGAGCGGCGGCGCCGCGCCGATCAGCAGCGCCGCCAGGCCCGACACCAGCACGGCCCGGCGTCCGACCATGGACTGCTGGAAGTTCTGGGCGTGGACACCGAGCGCCCAGGCGGCGGCGCCGATGAGGAGCCCCACTAAGGCGGCAATCAGGGCCCACGCCCCCAGCCCATTGGTCAGCTCCTGGAGCGTCCCCCCACCTGGGAGGGCGTTCACGCTCGGGTTCAGCGAGACGTCGGCCAGGTGCCACACGACCATCGGTGCCTCCAGTGGTGGGTACCGGCGCCGGACTCTCCGGGGCGCCGTTCGGAGGAGAACGGTTGAACACGGCGTCCGTTTGGCCGTTCTTCTGCCGCCCCGCTCTGCAGCCTGCGCTCGTGCATCCCTGCCTTTTGCAGCCATCGCCGCAGGCACGGCCGACCGGTTGGTCCCGTGGTGTTGGAGAAGGGCAGTTCAGGCCGAGGGTCCTGGCTGACGAGGCCGAACAGTTGGCGCACCGAGTTGCGTGCAACGAGTGCCCTGTTCGCCCAGCACGCTCCAGCCCTGTCATATTGGGGGCGTGCTGCTCAGCGGGCCGGGGGAAGTGAATTTGAGCATGACCCAGGCGATCCTCTTCATTGCGATCGCCGTGGCCGTCTGCTTCCTCGTCGGGCTCGTGGCGGCTTTGCTCGGTCGGCGTTCGGGACGGCGGGCCATTTCGCAACGTCTCGCCTCTCTCGGCACCCGGCTCGGCCTCGATCCGCCCGAGGACGAGTACAACGTCGAGACCTCCCTCGCCTACCTGGAGCAGGTCACCGGCGGTGCCGCGCAGGCCGTCACCGAGTCGAGCTCCGACGCCATCCGCCTGCGACGGTCGCTCGACACCCTCACCCAGGGCGTGGTGCTCTGCGACGAGAACGGCACGGTCATCTATCGCAACGGGCGCGCAAACGCCCTGATGGTCAGCCGCCACGGTGATGCCCTCGCGGCACAGGCGGTGACCGATGTCCTCGAGGACGCCTGGCACGAGGGATCGGCCGAACGCACGCTCGACCTCTACGGGCCCCCGCGCCGCACGCTGCAGGTGCGCGCCCGTCAGATAGATGACGGGCGCCGGCCGCTCGGCGTCATCGCGCTCATTGAGGACGTCTCGGAGCGACGCCGGCTCGAAGAGATCCGGCGCGACTTCGTCGCCAACGTCAGCCACGAACTGAAGACGCCGATGGGAGCGCTGGGACTCCTGGCCGAGACTCTGGTATCGGAGCCCGACCCCGACGTGGCACAGCGCCTCGCCGGTCGCATCCACAACGAGGCCTTCCGCGTCAGCCGGATCATCGACGACCTGCTCGACCTCTCGCGCATTGAGTCAGAGGAAGCGCCGCCGCGGGAACCGGTCCTGGTCAACCTGGTCATGGCGGACGCCATCGAGCGCGTCCGCGCCACGGCGGACCAGCGCGGTATTGAAATCGTGCTGCACGAGCCCTCCCCCCCGGTTGCCGTCTTGGGCGACCGCCGCCAGCTCGTCTCGGCCATGCACGCCCTGTTGGAGAACGCCATCACGTACTCGTACGACCACTCCAAAATCGTCGTGACCGGTACGGTCCAGCGCTTCAATCCGAACCTCAGCCACCCTGCCGTGGCCGGTGGACTCGGTGACGGCATCCTTTTCGGCGCCGACCACACCGGCGGCGACACCGGTGATGACGCTGGCCGCACCGACCCGACCACGGGGGAACTGCCCGCGGTCGGGTCCCCGTCCGTCGACGCTGCGACCTCCGCCGGCGCCGCGACCGGGGTCGACGAGAACATGACCAGCCACAACGCGCCCGGAGGGGACAGCGCCGTCGAGCCCGTCTTCACCCCCGAAATCCTCGACCAGTACGCACCGCTCGAAGGGGCTGCCCCCGGCGCCTCGGCGGCGACCGGGACGACGGCACCCACCATGCCGGTTCCGCCCATCGTGACGGCCGAGAACGACACGACCGGCGGCGGTGCGGGAGACGCCGTCGCCGCACCGAACTGGCACGTCGAAGAGCGCGACAACGTGCGCCTGTCGGTGCAGGACCACGGCGTCGGTATCCCCGCCCGCGACCTCGATCGCATCTTCGAGCGCTTCTACCGCGTCGACCACGGCCGCAGTCGCGACACCGGCGGCACCGGGCTCGGCCTCTCCATCGTCCGCCACGTGGCGAACAACCACCAAGGCTGGGTCGACGTCGAGTCACGGGAAGGCGAAGGCTCAACGTTCACACTCGTCCTCCCCGTGCAAGCGGAGCGCGTGGCGTGAGCAAGGCCGCGAGCAAGGACACCAAGAAGCCGAGCCGCCCGACGCCCGGGGAGGGACCGGTCAAGGTGCTGTTGGCCGAGGACGAGGAGTCGTTCATTGAAGCATTGGTCATCGGCCTGACCAACGAGGGCTTTCGCGTGACCGTCGCACGCGACGGTAACGAAGCGCTGCAGCTCTTCGACGAGACCGTGCCCGACATCCTCCTGCTCGACCTCATGTTGCCCAAGCTGTCGGGCATCGACGTATGTCGCGCCATCCGCACGCGCTCGCAGGTACCCATCATCATGGTCACGGCCAAGGGCACGGAGATCGACACCGTGGTCGCGCTCGAGGTGGGCGCCGACGACTACGTGACCAAGCCCTACCGCTTGCGTGAGCTGGTCGCCCGCATGCGCGCCGTCCTGCGTCGCGCACCGGGAGGATCAGAATCAGGCGATCTTGCCGGCTCCATTGAGCTCGGGAGCGACGGCATCTGGGAGTCGAACGGGATCAAGGTCGACTTCGACCAGCGGCGCGTGTTCGTGCGCGGTGACGAGGTGCATCTGCGTCGCAAGGAGTTCGAGCTGCTGCGCCTGCTCGTCGAAAACTCCGGACGGGTACTGACCCGCGACGTGCTCATCGATCGTGTCTGGGGCACTGACTACATCGGGGACACCAAGACGCTCGACGTGCACATCAAGCGGTTGCGCTCGCGCATCGAGGCCGACCCCTCGACCCCGGTGCTCATCACGACCGTGCGCGGTGTGGGCTACCGCTTCGCCGCCGCGTAATGGACCCGGCCCGTCTCGGGCACCTGGCACGCATGCATCAAGAATCGGCGCAATGACGCCGACATCAGATCGTTCCCCCACGACGAGGGAGCTGGAACGCCCCCGCACTTTTCCCCCGGGTGAGGATGGTTCGTACGTTGTTTCTTGTCAGAAGCGGCGCTGCCTGCGCCACCATCGCCGTGGCGGCGACTGTGCTCGCTGTCTCGGCGGTCTCGGCGATCTCCGCGGTCGATCCCGCGGGCGCGGCGATCATCCCGCCACAGATCCCGGGGAGCAACATCTTCCCGGCGCCCGGCTACGTCGGGCCCTGCGGCAGCGTTGCCCTGCCCAACCTGTACTGTCCGGCCGGCCTGACCACCCTCTACGGCGATCGGCAGGCTGAAGGAGTCAGCCCGATGAGCCTGCCCAGCACGTGGAGCTCGCTCACGCCGCCAGAGCAGGTCTTCGTGTTGACCAACCTTGAGCGGATCGACCGGGGTTTGCCCCCCATTGAGGGCCTCGCCGCCGGCCTGGACGCGTATGCCCAGGCCGGCGCCAACGCGGGCACTGATCCACGGTTTCCCCCGTATGCGAGCTACGGCGCCGGCACGTACGCCTCGACCTCCACCATCGGTGTCGCCATGACGCTGTGGATGTACGACGACGGGGCGAACAGCCCCAATGTGGACTGCCCCGGCCCGGGCGCGCCCGGCTGCTGGGACCACCGCCAGGTCGTTCTGGGCCACTACGCAGCGCCTGCGCTCATGGGGGTCGGCTACGGCCACGGAACCACCCAGCTCTTCATGAGCGGCGACACGGTGGATACGCCCTACTTCACCTGGTCCCAGGTGACGCCCTACCTGCCGGTCGGGGTCTTCCCCTACGGCGTCAGCTCGTCGGCACTGCAAGGAAGGTCCCAGGCGTCCACGATCCAGCTGTGGGCGTCCGGCGAGAACCAGGACATCCACCTCGCCCAGAATGGGGGGCAAGGGGTGTTCTCGCTCAACACGACTGAGTGCAACCTGCCGGTCGGCGCCGCGTGCAACGTCACGGTGACGTTCACCCCGCCTGCTCTCGGCGTCTACAGCGCCACCCTCGTGGTCACCGGTTCCAACGGCACCCAGAACGTCCCACTGCGCGGTGTGTCGAGCCACGGCTACCACACGGTCGCCTCGGACGGCGGCGTGTTCAGCTTCGGTGATGCCGCCTTCTACGGCTCCATGGGCGGCCAGCGGCTCAACGCGCCGATCGTCGCCGTGTCGAGGACCCCCGACGGCAAGGGCTACTGGCAAGTGGCGTCCGACGGGGGCATCTTCAACTTCGGCGATGCCGCCTTCTACGGCTCCATGGGCGGCAAGCGGCTCAACGCCCCGATCGTCGCGGTCACGCCGACTCCGGACGGCCGGGGCTATTGGGAGGTCGCCGCCGACGGGGGCATCTTCAGCTTCGGCGATGCCGCCTTCTGCGGCTCCCGGGGCGGCCAGCCCCTCAATGCGCCCATCGTGGGCATGGCAGCCGACGCGTCCGGTCACGGGTACTGGGAGGTCGCCGCCGACGGGGGGATCTTCAGCTACGGCGATGCCGTGTTCCGGGGATCGACAGGTTCACTTCGGCTGGTGCGCCCGATCGTGGGGATCGCGGGCACTCCCGACGGCGGTGGGTACTGGCTGGTGGCGTCCGACGGCGGCGTCTTCAACTTCGGTGATGCGAGCTTCCAGGGTTCCATGGGCGGGGCGCCCTTGGTCAGTCCCGTCGTCGGCATCGCCGCCACGACCGACGGCGGCGGATACTGGTTGACGGCGTCCGACGGGGGCGTCTTCAATTTCGGCGATGCCGCCTTCTACGGCTCCATGGGCGGCCAGGCGCTCAACGCGCCGATGGTGGGCGGTGCCGCGGGCTGAAGCGAGGTCGCGGGCTCCATCGATCGGCGCCGATCGACCCACGCCGGATCAACGACTCAGACGGTCAAGCGCTCGAAGTCGTCGGGGACGGTGACACCGGGCATGGAGGTCGTGTCCACCTGTTCCCCGAGGTGGGTCAGGATCAGGTGGACGTCGGGGTGGGCGGCCTGCAGCGACCGCACCGACTCTTCGTCCATGTGTGACGTCGGGATCCCGGGTGCGGTGTGCCGTCCGTTGCACTCCACGACCAAGACCTCCGCCCCGCGGGCCAGTTCGTCCAACCCGTCGCAGGGCGTAGTGTCGCCCGAGTAGGCGACGACTCGCATGCCGCGGTCGAACAGGTAGCCGAAGCACTGCAGGTAGGGGACGTGCACGACTTCCACGCCTCGGAACCGCAGGGGCCCGGCCTGCTGCCAGGTGCCGTCCACCTCGATGAAGCGCAGGTCGAGGTTGGCGTCGGCCAGCTCGCTCACCGAGCCCACGGCGCCGGCCTCGTTGAGGTTGGTCAGGTGGGCCTCTATGCCCGGCGGCCCGACGACGTGCAGCGTGCGTCCGCCACCGATCTCGGCGGCCGCTTCAAGCAGGAAGGGCCAGCCGAAACAGTGGTCGGCGTGGAAGTGCGACACGACAACGACCTCGATGCCGTCGATGGGGAAGCCACAACGACGCAGATGGGGCAGCGCGGTCGGCGAAGGCTCGACCAAGACCGACGTGTCCATCACGAAGCTGTTCCAGTACCGTCCCAGAGGAGCGACGAAATTGCCCGTCCCGAGGAAGGTGAGTTCAGTCACCGGCTCTCGTCACCTCGTGTCAGCCAGGGACAGGAGAGCGGCCACCAACATCGGGTCCCCCTCTACCGCGGCGTCCGGCACGGGCAGGCGCCGGTAGAGCATGAGGACGAGGTCCGACGCCGAGGCCCGCAACTCGGAGACCCGTCCGGCGCGCTCGGCGCCGGCACCGGCCGCCCGCCAGCCGGCACCGGTGTCGGTCGCGGTGAGCGTCACGGTGCCGGGCAGCGCCGACAGATCGGACCCCACCATGATCTCTATGAACTCGGGCACGCCGTCGTCGGCCAAGCCGGGGTGCAGCGGGCTCGAGGTGCCGGCCACCCCTTCGGCGTCCCAGCGGTGCACGGACACCTCCTGGGCCTGGTGCCGGCCCACCGCGCCCGCCGTGCGCGGCTCGGGCCACCAGGCCCAGCACGGTGCGTCTGGGCCGGCCTCGCGCAACGCGCCGAGCAACGAGTAGGTGCACCAGCCCAGCCAGGCCAGCAGGTCGCCGTCCTCGGGAAAGGCGGTCAGCTGCGCCCCGGATCGCACGTCCGCGTTCTGCGCCCGCACGTTCTCGGACCAGTACCACTGCACCTCGCCGATGTGATGGGCCAGGTCGCGCACCGTCCACTCTGGCGTCGTCGGCACTCTTGCCTCCAGGTCGAGTGCCGCCACGGCGTCGGCCATGCGGCGACTCTCGGCCGCAATGATCTCGAGCCTGTCGCCGAAACCGAAGTGCTCCGGCGGGCCGCTCCCCTCGACCTCGGTGACGCTCATGCGGGCCGGATCACTCGCTTCTCCGTTGACGGGCTCTCAACCACATTGGTTACGGTTTCCGAAAGCACATTGGTTACGGTTTCCGAAAGAATCCGCCGCCGGCGCCGACGCGGGCACGACGGAGCCATCGACGAACCCCTCATGGCGCCTTGATCAGCAGTTCACCGCCGAGGTACGGCGCCAGGCACTCGGGCAGGAGCACCGTCCCGTCCGGCTGGCGCCCGTTCTCAACCAGCGCGGCCCAGATGCGCGGCCAGGCCAGCGCCGAACCGTTGACTGTATGCACCAGCTGCAACGCCCCGCCCCCGGCCGGCCGGTAGCGGACGTTGGCCCGCCGAGCCTGGTAGTCGCGGAACCAGCTGACCGAGCTCACCTCGAGCCACCGGTCCACCCCCGGCGCGTAGGCCTCGAGGTCGAAGGTCCGGGCCGACGATCCTCCGAGGTCGCCACAGCACAGGTCGAGCACCCGGTACGGCAACTCCAGCTCCCGGAGCAAGGACTCGGCTCGCTGCAGAATGTCGGCCTGCGCCTCGAGCGCGGCCTCGGGCGCCGTGTACGCGAACAGCTCCACCTTGTCGAACTCGTGCACGCGCAGGAGGCCCCGGGTGTCGCGACCGGCCGAACCAGCCTCGCGGCGGTAGCAGGCCGTGGCGGCGGTGAAGCGCAGCGGGAGCTCGGACTCCTCGAGGATCTCGCCTCGGTGCAGCGAGGTGAGCGGGACCTCGGCGGTAGGGATCAGCCAGAGGTCGTCCCGCTCGAGGTGGTACGCGTCGTCGGCGAACTTGGGCAGGTGGCCGGTGGAGGTCATGGTCTCGGTCAGCACGACCGTCGGAGGCCGGATCTCCTCGTAGTCGGGCGAGTGCCGATCGATGGCGTACGCGGTGAGCGCCCGCAGCAGCCGCGCGCCCGGGCCGCGGTAGAGCGGGAACATCGACCCGGCCAGGCGTGCCCCCCGCTCCATGTCGAGAATCTGCAGCGACTCACCGATCTCCCAGTGCGGGACGTCATGATGGTCAGCCCGCCCGGGGTCTGCCCGGCCCTCGTCCTGTCCGGGCCACCACCGGCGGAGCTCCACGTTGTCGGCCTCGCCCGTCCCGTCCGGCGCGTCGTCGGCCGGCAGGTTGGGGAGATAGAGCAGCCCCGTGCGGACCTGCTCCGACAGGACATCGACCTCGGCCGCGGCGATGCGCTCTTGTTCGCCGAGCTCGCGGCTGCGCACGCTGAGCTCGGCTGCCCTGGCCTCGTCGCCCGCCTTCTTGGCCTGCCCGACCTGGCGCGAGACCTCCTTGACCTCTGCCCGCAACGCCTCGGCGGCCGCCACCCTGGCCCGCCATGCGGTATCGGCCTCGAGGATGGCCTCAACCTCCTCCGCTTCGACGCCGCGTCGCGCCAGGGCGGCCTTGACCGCGTCGGGGTCGTCACGGAGCGCCCGGATATCGATCACTGCTGCTCAAAGTAGCCTGCGACGCCGTGGCAGCCGTCCAGGTCACCGGCCTCACCGTGCGCTATGGATCGGCCGGGACACCCGCCGCCGTCGACGGCATCGACCTGACCGCCGCGGCGGGTGAGGTCCTCGTCGTGCTGGGACCCAACGGGGCGGGCAAGACCTCGACGGTCGAGACGCTGGAGGGGTACCGCCGTCCCACCGCGGGTCAGGTGCGTGTCCTGGGACTCGACCCCATCGCCGACCATGCCCATCTCAGCGGGCGCGTCGGTGTGATGCTCCAGCGCGGTGGCGTCTATCCGATGCTCGGCCCGCGTCGCGTCCTGGATCTCTTCGCCAGCTACTACCCCGATGCGGTGCCAGCTGACGAGCTGCTCGACCTGGTCGGCCTGCGCGCCGTGTCCGGCACGCCCTGGCGGCACCTCTCGGGCGGCGAGCAACAGCGACTGTCATTGGCGCTCGCGCTGGTCGGCCGGCCCGAGGTGGCGTTCCTCGACGAGCCGACGGCCGGCGTCGACCCCGAGGGCCGCATCTCCGTGCGCGCCGTCGTGGCCGAGCTCAAGGCGCGAGATGTCTGCGTCGTCCTCACCACCCACGAGCTCGGCGAGGCCGAGAAGATGGCGGACCGGATCATCATTTTGTCGGCCGGTCGGGTCGTACTGGAGGGAACGCCCCACGGCCTGACCACCGGAGGCGGTGGGGAGGGGGCCGCAACGACCGGCGCATCGATCGTCTCGTTCGGCGCGCCGCCCGCCCTCGACGTGACCGCACTGGCTGACGCCATCGGTCCGGGGACCAGCGTGACCGAGACTGCGCCGGGTCGCTACCGGGTCGAAACCTCATCGTCGGCAATGCCCGCCGTCACGGCGGCGGTGGCGAATTTCCTGGCGTCACGCGGCGCCACCCTCACCGACCTGGTGGCCGGCAGGACACTCGAGGACATCTATTTCGAAACGGTCGGCGCGGCCGCGGCCGACACCCCCGGTTCGAATCAGGCGATCGACGCGGGGTCGGCTGACGGCCGGCGGCGAACCCGCAGCCGAGACCGGACCCGCAAGCGGGGGTCGAACCGGTGAGTACCACCGCGCGCACCAACCCGCGCCCGGCACCGCACACCCTGCGGCCGCTCACCGCTCAGACCGGCGCCGAAATCTACATGACCCTGCGCCGTGGCGAGACGCTCCTGCTGACCCTCGGCATCCCCGTCGTCTTTCTCCTCTTCTTCTCGAAGGTCTCGGTGGTGTCCACGCCGGCGGCCACACCGGCGAACTTCTTCGTGCCCGGCATCCTGGCCCTCGCTGTCATGTCGACGGCGATGGTCTCGCTCGGCATCGCCACCGGCTTCGAGCGCGGTTACGGCGTGCTGAAGCGCCTCGGCGCGACTCCCCTCGGCCGCCCGCGCCTCCTCGGAGCGAAGATCATCACGATCGTCGCCGTCGAGGTGTTACAGGCGGCGGTGCTCCTCCCCGTCGGGCTGGCGCTCGGATGGGACCCGGGGGGCGGGGGCGCGCCCGCCGTGGCAGGCGCGATCGGCGCCGTCCTCCTGGGTTCGGCCGCCTTCGCCGGCATCGGGCTCCTCATGGCCGGCACCCTGCGCGCCGAGCTGAACCTCGCCGCCGCCAACGGGCTGTATCTGATCCTGCTCTTGCTCGGCGGCATGATCGTCCCGATCGCCAAACTGCCGAGCGGCCTGGCCGACTTCGCCAAGCTCCTGCCGGCCGAAGCGCTCTCCTCCGCGTTGCACGCCACGCTCGGGTCGGGCGCCGCCGTGCCGGCGGAGTCATGGGCCGTGCTCGCCGTGTGGGCGGTGGCGGCGCCGGTGACCGCCGCGTTCACGTTCAAGTGGGAATGAGTCGAGAGCAGTTTCGTGAACCAGGACCCGGCACAGCCGCGACCCTCGGCATCTCGACCGCCATTGTCACGGCAGCGCCAAGCCACCCCTCAACCTTGTCGGCGGTTCATGGACGCGTTCACCTTCGATGTCGTCATGTCGTCGCTGCCGACCGTGATCGCCTTCCTCGGACTGGGCCGGCGCTTCACCGCGGCACGCGCTGCGGCGACCGCCTGACTCGGCGCGCTCAGGACGCAGAAGGGAGCAGCGCCCGCTCGTCGGCCGTGAGCGACGAAGGGGTGAGCACGGCGCCGCGGACGATCCGGTCGATGGTGCCATCGCCCTTGACGAACACCGCGTAGGGATCGCCGTCGAAGTAGAAGAGGCCGTTGGTCACATCGGCTTGCGGGTCGTAGGCCACGGGGAACGTCACGCCGGCGCTGGCAATGAAGGAGCGGGCGCTGGCACGGGGATCCTCACTGTCCACGCCGATGACGCGGATGTGGGACAGCGCGCCGCCGGCGCTGTGCTGCTGCTTCACCGCGGCGGCCAACGGCGGCAGCTCCTGGTGGCAGCTCGGGCACCAGTTCCCGAAGAAGAGCAGCACGGCGGGCGTGCCGTCGCCGCCACCGTCGGCGGGAACCGCGACCTGCGAGCCGCCGGTGGGGCCGACGTTCGGCTGCGTGAACGTCGGCACGGGGCCGCCGACGTGCGGGGCCCGCGTGGCCCCCGGTGTGGTGCCGATGCTGGTCGCCAGCCCGACGACGAGGATGATCAAGAGCCCAATGCCGAGGCCGATGAAGATGAAGCGCTTCCGGGGCGGGCGGATTTCGGGAGCCCGATTGGGCGCGGACCCAGCGGAGGGCGCGGGCGGGGCCGGGGGCTCCAGAGGCGATTCGGGATCCTGAGGCGGGACGTCGGACATGCCGCCCGGAACTTAGTGAATCTGGTTGCGAATGAGTACGTCGCCCGCCATGGCCACGAACAGCACCGTGAGATATGTGATGGAGAACCCGAAGACCTTCATGGCGTCGCGCCCGGTCACCTGGCCGTTCTGGGCCAGGCCCCACAACCGGGTCACGAAGTAGAGGAAGCCGGCTCCGAGCGCGGCGGCGGTGATCATGTAGACCCAGCCGAGATGCGCCACCGGCCCGAACAGGAACGACACCGCCACCAGGGCCACCGTGTAGTACACGATCTCTGTGGTGGTGCGCTTCATGGAGGCGACGACCGGGAGCATGGGCACGTCGGCCGCCGCGTAGTCCTCCTTGTAGCGCACGGCCAGCGACCAGAAGTGCGGGGGCGTCCAGATGAAGATGATGGCGAAGAGCACCACCGGCGCCCAGGCCAGGCTGCCGGTGACGGCCGCCCACCCGACGAGAACGGGCACCGCGCCGGCCGCGCCGCCGATGACGATGTTCTGGGTGGAACGCCGCTTGAGCCAGAGCGTGTAGACGAAGACGTAGAAGAGGGTGGCCGCGACGGCCAGCACGGCGGAGAGCAGGTTGACGGCGAGCCACAGCTCCACGAACGCCGCCACTTCGAGCGAGACGGCGAAGACCAGAGCCGCCGTGGGCGACATGGCGCCGGTGACCAGCGGGCGGTTCTTGGTCCGCTTCATCAGGCGGTCGATGTCTCGGTCCACCACCATGTTGATGGCGTTGGCCCCGCCGGCCGCCAGCGCACCGCCGGCCAAGGTGGCGACCATGAGCCACACCGGAGGTAGGCCGCGCTGAGCCACCACCATGGTGGGCAGCGTCGTGACCAGCAAGAGCTCGATGATCCGTGGCTTGGTCAAGGCGACGTAGGCCCCGACGGTCGACCACGACCACCTCGCTCGTCGGCCCGGAAGGGCGTGCGCCTCAATGGACATGTCGGCTCAGCCTACGGCCCCGAGCTCGACCGGGACCAGGCCGACGGAGGCCGGTACGCTGGACAGGAGTGTCGCGACGCCGAACACCTTCTGTCTCGCCCTCGCTGAGCCACCGGCTCAACCTCTTGGCCCTGGTCCTGACGGCCCTCATCGTGGTGACCGGCGCGGCCGTCCGCCTGACGGGCTCTGGCCTGGGGTGCGCCGACTGGCCCGAGTGCTCGGTCGGGCACCTGACGCCCGCCGTCCAGTTCCACGGCCTGGTGGAATTCGGGAACCGCCTGGTCACAGTGGTCCTGACCCTGGCGGTGCTCGCCGCCCTCCTCGGCTCCATCTTCCGCTCGCCCCGCCGGCGCGACCTCATCTGGCTGAGCGGCGGCCTGGTGGCCGGCGTCGTGGCCCAGGCGGTCCTCGGCGGGATCGTGGTCTACACGAAACTCAACCCGTATCTGGTCATGGTGCACTTCTTGGCCACCATGCTCCTGCTGGTCGATGCGGTCGTCCTCGTCCACCGCTCGACCCGCGACTACAGCCCCGGTTCGGCCCACCTCCTGGTGCCGCGGCCGCTGATCCGCCTCTACTACGGCGCCCTGGCCATCCTGGCCGCCGTCATCGCGGCGGGCACGGCCACCACCGGCGCCGGTCCCCACGCCGGCGACGCCTCGGGCCAGCAGGCGGCCAAGCGCATCCCCATTGCGCTGCGCGACATGGCCGAGCTCCACTCGAGCCTGGCCCTGCTCCTCGTCGGGGTGACCATCGGCCTCGTGGTCGCCCTGCATGTGGGCGACGTGCCCGAGCGTGTGCGCCGCTCCGCGCGCATCCTGCTGGTCGTGCTCGTCGCCCAGGCGGCCGTCGGCTACACGCAGTACTTCACGCACCTGCCGGCGCTCTTGGTCGAGGTGCACATGGTGGGTGCCACCGCGCTGGTGATCGGGGCGGTGCAGACCTTCCTTGCCTGCACCTACCACGCCCCGGAGGCGGTGCTCGCCCCGCTGGTCCGCGACACGACGACGCCCGGGGTCCCGATCGGTGCCCATTAGGCTTGAGCGTTCCGTGCCGACGCACGGCCCGGCCCCCATCGTCTAGCGGCCTAGGACACCGCCCTTTCACGGCGGCAGCACCGGTTCGAATCCGGTTGGGGGTGCCAAATGGGCTTCTTTCAAACCCACGGCGCCTGAAAGACCCGCAAGGTCCTTCGGCGCCTTTCTATTTCGAATCAGTCCACCGAACCAATCTGGTTTGCCGTCAGACCATCCTGACCTCTGGTACTCGCCCACCGCCTTGTCCAACGGCTGAAGCAGTTCAGGGTCCAGCACCGTGGCAAAGGGTTGTTGCACCTGACCGCTGGCAGAGTGATTTTTGCCTGGCAAGACATGGATCTGAATGCAGTCCCATACCGCCTGATTGAACTGCCGACGGAGCCTCTCCGGAGCGGCCAGGTAGGTCTCCTGCGGTTGATAGAGAAACTGCAGGGCCTTCCTGAGCACTTGCTCCAGCTCAGCCACCTTGGTGTGGGCTTGTGCCAGACGTCGCTCTTGGGCCTCGATCGCACTGGTCAGCGCTTGTTGTTCGGACTTGAAGACCTCAAGCGGTAGGGCGCCAGCGTAGTAAGCATCCAAGAGCTTGCGACGTTGTTCCCGCTTGAGATCAAGCTGACGCTTTGCACTGCGTTCGGTCTTGTGGTTCTTGTCCTGAAGGACATCGAGTTCATTTTGAACCATCTCTTGAAGCAGTGCTCCATATTTGGGATCGAGTCGGATTTCACTCCAGATGTCGTCCACCAGTTTTTCGACCTTGGAGACCGGTACAACCGGTTGGTCACAAGCAGATCGCTTCTGCTGTCTACCAACACAGAAGTAATACATGTAGACGGTGCCGTGACGATTCACGGTTTTGGTGATGCACAGCCGAGAGCCGCACCGACCGCAAAGGACCGTGCCCTTCAAGTAGTGGGGGTGTTCACGCTGCTTCTCACCCACGCGGTGCGAATCAAGAATGTCTTGCACGGCGTTGAAGGTTTCAAGCGACACCAGTGGCGTGTGCGATCCCTCGTATTCGACTTCACGAAAGCGAATCTTGCTGATGTAGTAGCGGTTCCGAAGCATCCCGTGGAAGACCGACAGCGACAGTGGCTTTGCCACGCGTTGCCGACTCGGGACTGTGAGAAGACCTTTATCAGTCGCTGCTTCTAACAGTTTCAGAAGCGTCCACTCGCCAGTGGCGTACTCCTCGAACACCCAACGAATGAGATCCGCCCGGTCCGGATCGAGAGTTACAGTACGCACTTCACGGCCGTCAATGACCTTCGTGACGTTCAGGTAGCCGATGGGTGCCTTGCCAATCGTGCCACCACGAGCGACCTTCTGCAGCATGCCCTTTAAAGCTTCAGCGCCGAGGTTGCCGGAATAGAACTCGGCGATGGATGCCATGATTCCGTGAAGCAGCTTGCCGCTGGGCGTCTCATCAATATTCTCAGTACAGGAAACGAGATGCGCTCCAGCCGCTTGCAGCTGAATATTGATCATGACGTCGTCATTGCGGTTACGAGCTAGTCGGTCGATCTTGTGAACGATGACGTAATCGACCTTGTTTTTGTCGACAAACTCGATCAGTCGTTGTAGGTCGGGACGATCGGCACTCTTGGCGCTCTCACCGGCATCTATGAACTCTTCCAAGATTTCGGCATGAAGAGCTTCAGCCTTCCGTCTACAGGCTTCCCGCTGCGCTGGAATCGAGTAACCCTCTTGCTCGCCCCCCTTCTCAGCTTGCTCCTTGGTACTGACCCGCAGATAGATCACCGCCGCACAGCCGTCACTAGCGGTGATTTCTGTTTCCTTCCCTTGTGATTTGCTCATGATTTCCTCCTTCCTTATTAATCGTGAAAACCAGGCCGCGTAATTTTCGCGCCGCCCTTCGATTTCTCCAAAGTTGTATTTACAACGTTGCCCTGTCTTGTCCTGTCATTTGATTCCAGTCCATGTCATTTGGCTTAAACATGAAGTCATAACCAACCCGATAAAAGACACTGTCGTTCGGATCTTCACAGCGCTGAACCTGCTCAACGAGGCCGGTTTGTAGGAGCCTGGTCTGAATGGCTGCAGGCGTAGCTTGAAACAGCGCGGCCAGAGCCTTGGTGTCCTGGATTCCGCTGGCCCAAGCCTTCTTTAGCCAGGTCCTTGGAACGAGCAGACAAACGGCGAAGTAGTCGCAGACTGCCTCGGCTCGCTGCCGGTGGCTCATGAACTGCGTGGCCGGGTAGACGAAGTCGATATGGCGGTTGTCGACGATGTGCTTGAACTCGTGAGCCAAGGTGAATCGACGACGACCCAACGGTTCGTTGCCACGAATCACGATGCTCCAAGTGCCCTTGGTCCAGTGCGTTGCACCCGATACCGGCCAGGGGACCATCCTCTGAACCGCGATTTTTGGGAGGTCCGTGATCACTGTCATGGGTACCGGAAGCTGCTTCACACCGGAGATCTCCAGGAAGCGTTGTGCCTGAAGCTCCGCTATCCGCAGCGCCTCACCTTGGGTCAGTGCCCTTGGCGGCATCACATCTCGCAGAGTGCCCAGCGTGCCCCGGGTTATGCCGGCCTCCCGGATTGGCTCGATACCGGTATCTCGTCATCGACTTCCTCGCTGCCGCCGTAGTGCTGGCTGAGGGTGTCAAAAAGTTCGGTAAGCGCAGCCGCGCTCCCTCTGGCAGCTCTTCGCCGTAACGGGCCCTGAGGTAGGGCCCGAACGATGGCAGGCTGCCAGGCACCTGGAAGCCTGCCAACGCAAAAAGATCGGCAGCCGGGATACCCAAGGAGGCGGACAGCGTCGTCAATGTGTCGGGTGAGACGCTCTGGTAAGTGGACTTCTCTAGTTTGGAGATAAAGGAATGATCAAGCCCGCTTAGTTCTTCGAGTTTTCGAGCCGACAATCCCGCTGCTTCTCGGGTTTTTTGGATTAGTTCACCTAGTCGCTTCATATCCTTTTGTGACTTCATTATCTTCACCTCCTTACTACGTTCTTTCCTTTCAATTTTACCGCCATTGTGGATCAAAATCCACGGTGGTTTTTACAACGGTTTTGGGGCTTTTGACCAGTATTTGGGGGATTTGGCAGGGAGACCGTTTAAGTTAGCACCAAGGTGGCGCAAACAACTCAGACAGTCATCCCTGCCGGAAAGTGGAATGCCAGCATCAGCTGCTGGCTGCATCACCTCCCTTTGCCCTGGAGCTGCGACGTGACGACGATGTCGTCTCGGAGCCCGCAGAGCGGGTTGCCTTGGTGCTCTTCTCGCCCAAGAGGGCATTGATGGCACCGCGACGGGTAGCGGCTTCTTGCTCGATGTCAGCAAGTACCGCCTCAGCACGGGCCTGGAGCTCCGGATTGGAGCGCTTCGACTCGATCCACTGATCGATGGCTTGCCTTATGGCATCGGTCACCGTCAGCTCTTCGAGCTTGGCGATCATCCCAAGCTGGGCGTGCTGTTCCTCCTCCAAACGAATGGCCAGCGTCTTCATCGGCGCGGTCCTCTCGGTTGGAGTACTGCCAAGTGCTCATGTCCCATGGAACATGACCTCCTCGGTTAGGTGGGGTCGGCGATCTCCGGATGAGATCTCCTCGGAAAAACCCCAGGCCACCGACGAGTGAACGGTTGCTTTCAGGGCCCGAACAGGAACACTCCTCCCGTGTCATCGCCTTCCACTGCGTAAAGTTCGCCGCTGTAGGACATGTCCCGTGCCAAGGCGTCCGCGTCGATACGGACGTAGGGCTGCAGGCTCTCGGGCACCGCACTCTCGATGATTTCGTCCAAACCCAGATCCCCCAGCAGGGACTCGGCGTAGTCGGTGAGTGATTCCCAGTGCCCCTGGTAGCAATCCTCGAATCGGTCGAGGTCGTCCCAGCTGTCGTGACCCAGATACTCGGCCCAAGCGCCGAAGGCAGCTCCGTGTTCGGCGATGCCCAGAGCAATCTTCGACACGCTTTCGATTGACTCATACTCGTCCAGCCGCACCCCCCAAAACTGCTCGTAGTCGTGGATGGCCCACTCCTCGGCCCCAGGTTCAGATGAAGCCGCAAGCATGGCGCTGATGCGGGCAAGTAGGGCCTCGGGATCCTGGGCGGCATCGAGCCACTCTCCGTGCAGCCGTCCCGCGTTGTAGTCGCTGAGACTGGCCACGTATATCCGCGGTCGATGCTTTGGCTCTTGCTCACGCTCCTCCGGCCCATTAGACAGTGGTTCTTGTTGATGTGGTTCTTGTTCGCTCATGCAGCTCTCCTCCATTCATGGTTGTTATTGATCACCCCCTTTGTGGTTCGCGCAGACTCGATACGGCTCATCGCCAGCTCGGCGTAGCCGGGGTTCAACTCGATGCCGATCCAATCCCGTCCGTGCTTCTCGGCCACCACTCCGACCGTCCCGCTACCGAAGAACGGATCGAGCACAACACCGCCTGGCGGACACGTTGCTAGAAGCGGCCGAACCACCAAGGCCTCAGGAAATGTCGCGAAGTGGGCTCCCCGGAACCCCCTTGTCGCTATGTTCCAGACGTCGCCGGGGTTCTTGCCCAAGGCGTGTCCTGGTAGGCCGTCGGGTCGAGCCCTTCGCAGCCCGTCTTGGCTGCCAGCCAAGGGACCGGCCCACGCTGGCGCCTTGCCGATGGGCTTACGCCCCGTGCGATTGCCCCGGCTGCGGTGCGGCTCACGAATGGCATCAAGGTTGAAGTAGTAGCGGGGCGAACGGACCAGGTGGTAGACAACCTCGTAGGTCATATTCAACCGGTCGGTGACCGAGCTGGGCATCGGGTTGGGTTTCGACCAGATGACCTTGCCTCGGCAGATCCAGCCGTCACGCATCAGCGCCAGAAGTGCTCGCTCCGGTGCCGCCAGTAATCCCTTGGCAGGAGCGCCATACTTCGGATGCCGAGAGAACGAGTCGCCGAGGTTTAGCCAGAGACTGCCGTCGGTCTTGAGCGCTCGGGACAGGCCCCGACAGACGAGCCGGAGTTCATCGACCCACAGCTCGACGTTGGGCTCCAGTCCTACCTGATTTTTCACCCCGTAATCCCGGAGCATGTAATACGGCGGGCTGGTAATTACGCAGTCGATCGATTCCGCTGGCAGCTGCTTCAGCATCTCGGCAGCATCACCGACGAGGATTTGGCCCAGTGGTAGCGAGGTCATGAATCGGCCCCCACAGTCTCGCCAGCACCACTCTCCAGCGTCTCAGTGAATCCCGTAGTGGTGGTGACTTGGAAAAGCTTCCAGTGCTCGGCGGCCAACTGCGACAAGACGCCAACAAGCTGGTTGAGTCGGCGCTCGTCAGGGACCACGAACAGAACTCTCGGAAAGACATCCGACACTGCCTGTTCTTTACCGGACTGCCAGTAGCGGATGTAGTTGGAGGCCTTGTCCCGAATCCGACCGGGTGATTCAGTGCTGCGATCGACTTCGAGATACCAGCGGTCCTCCCATTCACCTGAGGCGGTGATGCAATCATCGGTCGGGGAACGACGACCCCAGAATCAGGTCGGAACGTAGGATGCTCGGGGAGGGACTTCGTGATGAGTGTAACTGACCATGGCTGACGTGAACGATAATTCTGGCGTCTATTACGACAGCGGATACTGGAACGATTTTGACTGCACAAATCGCATGTTCAACCGGAAGATATCCGGATACGAGGACGTCAATTGGTGGAAGCACTTCGCTGTACGCACCGGCCGTACATTCGAAAGGGCCCTGTCACTTAACTGTGGCAACGGGTGGGTCGAGCAAGAGATAGTTCACGGTGGATTGGCCAAAGAAGCGGTGGGTGTCGATTACTCCGAGGCGCTACTGGAGCAAGCTCGGACTGCAGCAGATCAACAAGGCTTGTCAATACGATACGACCAACTCAACATAAACTCCGACGAGCTACCGGCCGACCAATTCGATCTCGTCATAAACCATGCAGCTGCGCATCACATTGCACGTTTGGACCGGGTCTTTCGGCAGGTATGCGCACTCCTTCCGGCAGACGGCTGGTTCATTACATTTGACTATGTGGGTCCTCATCGGAACCAGTACACGTACGACGCGTGGAACAACGCATCGCAGCTCAACGCGCAGCTACCTCCGCCAGCACGGCAAGTCATGCGATATCCGAACATTGAGGCCATGCTTCAAATTGATCCAACGGAAGCTATTCATTCCGAGCTGATCCTGGAAATCCTAGATCGGTATTTCACGATTGATGAGAGGGTTGATATGGGTGGAGCTCTCGCGTATCCGGTTTTGACGCACAATGCGAACCTGTTCGCGCTAGACGATCAGCAAGAGCGCGAGCGCTTAGCCCAGCTGGTTCTCGATGAGGATCAACGCTATCTCGACAGGAATCCGGACTCATCGCTTTTCGCTTACGTTACTGCTCAACCAAAGAAACGGGTCTTAGAATGCCACGGGCAATTGCGCGTTTGGGCCGAGAACGAAGAGAAAAGAGAATCTCAAGCCGAGGCAAATGGCGGTGAATACTATCCGCGCGAGGTGCTTCAAGACCTATACCTCATAAACGATTCATTGAGCATCCAACTCGATCTGTTGCGGCAGGGCGCGGCGGAACTGCAAAGCCAGCTGGCCGAAATTCGAGGCAGTGTTCTCTACTCGCATTTGACACGTCTACTTGCGAAACCCAGCGTTAAACGGGCACTTAGTAATCGATCGTTTAGACGGCTCGTGGGCAAAAGATAACCTCGGGCCGCATCGCTCCAGCCAACGGATGATCTCCCAAGATGTTGGCGAGGGGGGTCTCGATAGTTGATGCACCCGCTATGCGAGTGTCAGCTTGCGGAGCCATGCTCGATTTCCTGCCTGACTGGAACGTGAGGTGAGTCCCGGGTAATGGTCCACACGCTGTGTGGGTCCTTGCTCCATACTGGGGAGGACCCCACCAATAGCCACACGTCGGAGACACAGTCCGCGGGGTCTGCGCGCGAAGCATCGGAAAAGTGCGCTCATCGAGCCAACAGGTGAGTGACCGACGTTGGTTCAGCGGGGATTATTCAAGTTGATGCTGCTCGGGGGCTTCATCCGAGGGCCCCGCGAGCTGATTCCCGGCATCGTCACCAAGGCTCTCGCTGAATGCAGACTTTCCCGATCAGACCTCCACCCCGGACCCGCCGTCCCAGCGAAGGCCAGGAGTCATCCACAATTGAGCCGAGACTCGGGTGCCTGGAATCACATTCAGCTACCGACGCCGGTTCGTTCCTACACGTTGGATCTCGAGGGGGCCGAATCGGCACCGAACGCAGCGGCGGCCAGGCGAAACCGCGTGTCATTTGACTGCATCAAGCTGCTTCTCAGGTGACATTCGTTATGATGAACGATTGGTCAAAGTGGCCTGTATCAATGGTTGGGGAGATAAATGGCAAGGATTGAGGAACTGACGGTAACGATGATCGACGATTTGGATGGATCTCAGGCGGTCGAAACTATTGCATTCGCGCTGGAGGGCGTGAACTACGAAATCGATCTATCAAAGCGCAATGTCAACGGACTACGACGTGCGCTTAAGCCATATGTCGAAGGGGGCCGCAAGGTCGGTCGAGCATCCGTCAACCGGGCAGCAAAAGGCAGGCGTCGCTCCACCTCAGCCAGAACCGAGGGGTACGACCGAGCGGAGGTGCGGGCATGGGCCAAATCCCATCGCATAAAAGTCGCCCCGAGAGGGCGGATCTCGAATGAAGTCGTGGAGCGCTGGCGACAATCGAACGGGAAATAACTCTCAGCCATCCAACTCAGCCGGACGCTCTGGAGCTGTGCGGTGGGGAGTTTGGTTCGCGATGCAGCACCTGAAGGCTGACCCTGGTGGAGGTCTCCGGGAAGTAGTTGGTGACTCGATTGTTGATGCGGTCGACGACGATGTAGCCCTACGGGATGAACAATTAAGGACGCCACGGTCAACAATTTCCTCGCGTTCGCTCGCGGCGCATTGCCAGAGGAGCAGACGCCCAAAGACGAGACGGGCAAGCGGAGTCGAAGACGTCCATTCCGGTCACAACAGCGAATTATTTCCCATTGTCCGAGCGCCTACTGGAACGTGAGGCACAGATCCCGCTTGATCACCTCGCGGCTGCCCTTGATGAAAAGGAGCTGAACCAGGCCAAAAATGTTCAAACGCTGCTTGAACGGTTACACGATCGGATCAGATCTTCGACGTAGCTACGCCGCTTTTCTTGAGGTCGTGGGGTGGAGAGCTCAGTGACCGCAGAATCGACATCATTTCAAGCGCTATGTCGTCACAACCGATTTAGACCGTGAACTATCGGGGGCCATCGGCCAGCCCGACACGACGGAGCTACAAGCCTCTGTGACGGAAGTGGCGTACAAAGTAAAAGTTGAATCGATGGTCACACCCCCAACCATCTGAGCATTCGATCGTCACGAGGAATCCGACTGGACCCCTCCAGCGCCCGTCTTGCCTGGATTCGAGGCGGTCAGAGAATCAGGTGCACTGGTTCGGATTTTTGATCGGGTCGCAGTAACTGGTGGGACCGCCGACCCAATCGACCCGAAATGGTTCACCATTGATGAAAGTCAGTGGCGTATACATCACATAGTTGCCAACGGGACTTGCCGTATTCCAACTCGAGGTTCCCCCGCCGTTCTGGTTGAATACGGCGCCGCCACCAGGGTCGACACCACAGCCAACATTTGTGTTGTCAAGTTGTCCGCAGTCCACCTCGCCTGTGAAATATGAATTCGGTTGCTTCCAAGTACCGATCGAGAACAAGAGATCGTATGGGTTGCCACCGGACTGGTTCGGGTCGTTGAGTATGTTTGGGTTCTCCAGGCAGGCGGTTCCTCCGAGAGACCCTTGATTCAAGCCCTTGATAGCGGTTGCCTGCGCCCATGTCAGGAGGAGCGTGAATCCACCGTTCGTCGACAACCCGTCAGAGGTCATCGGGACTATCCACAAACTTGAGCCCGTTCCTGATGCGCCACCACCCGTGCAGCCGGGTTGAATCTCCTGGGAGAACAGCAGGTAGAGACGTCCTGTAGCGCTGTCTCTGAAGAACTGTGGATCCAGCCAGTTCACCGAAGTGCCATACGGGGAGCAACGAGTTGACGCGGGGACTGCCGTAAAGCCCGTGTAAGCATTCGCAGAAACTGCGAAACCAAGACAAACCTGGCCTGACGTGAAGTAGTCCCCAAAAGCCATCACATATTGGCCGCCTGCAGAGATGACCGAGGGTGCCCAGGTGAAGACGGTGTTCGCTTGTGGCGAAGGAAGAGCGTCAACAGGAACCGCCTGTGGTTGGGCACTCGGGGGAGCGGTCTCAGCGTATGAGGGCACGTGGATATTGGGCAGAAAAGCGCACGGCGGAGCCACACCACAACTGCTCGATCCGTACACTTGGGTGAACTCACCAAAGATGTCGGTGTACGTAATCATTGCAGGATCTGGAACATCCACGTTTGGGTTTGCGACCTGATAGCTACCCGGAGGGAGCATGCAGGCCGCGAGGAGTACGGGTATCCCGACGAGTAACGCAACGAGACGTGCGCGACGGGTGAAAAGATGACGAAGCCGTTTCATGAGGTGGCTGGCAACCCCGTGGCAGACGGTGAACATATGGGGGGTTGATTGCGAATCGGCTGCTGGCCGAACGTGATCTGCGCAGATCGAACCGAACTCTCAAGCTGCTCTAGGGTCTGACTTTGCGGAACTTGTGAACTCGTCGATTTGTCGAGTCTTGTAACGGTATCGCTGGTCGGGTCATACGACATCACTCCTCGCACTCCACCGACAATGCAGGCAGCGTCATCAGCGGTATCGGCGCCCCAGAAGAAGATGTATGAGTTTCCAACCGATAGGCCCGCTGCCATTACTTCGGCCTGGCTCACGTTTAGGCCGACGGGAGGGACAGTGCCGAGGCTCTGCTGGACATCGATTGGGTAGGCCGTCACCACGTCGCCGTTCCCATCCTTGAGGGACGCGCCTGACTGCAGCGTGCCCAGGACAATAAAGGTGGAATCCTCCACCAGTTGTGCAATTGACGTGTAGCCCGGGCTATACGGAGTCGGATAGGTATTGACCTCAGTGGAGGGTGTGACTCCTGGGGGCTGAGTCACTGGTGACGTTGGCGTGCCCGGCACAGTCGAAGGCGTAGGAGTGGCCGCGCGGCTAGCGGACAGCTTCGACGGGGTAATCGTCCCCGTACCGCACGACGCGAGCAATGATGCGCAGGCAAGGACTAGAGCAGTAATGACGACGCTGGCCGGAGACAGCTTGGTCTGCGATCGTGGAGGTGCTTTCGACACGAAGTCCCCCCTTCTCTGCCTGCCTTGTGCAGCCATCTTGCAGCAACGATCGACTTTGGTCAACCGCCGGATAAGAATTGTCCGGTTCATCAGAGGCGGCAGAGGCGGCAGAGGGTTTCTAGACGCGCCCGATACACGAGAGAGTCTCTGGGATTCTGGAGGAGCTTGGACTCGATAACAAGGAGAGCGTGATCCTCATTGATGCATTGATGCGAGATCCGACAACAAGCCGACTGGCAGTAAGGCCTAGCTGAGATCCTTGTATCGCCGGTTTGAAAGAGCTCCCGCCACTTGCAGGGCTTGGCTCAATTTGGTGGGAATGAGTTCGTGGGGCCAGCAATCCACACGCTCCGAAGTCTCGAAACTCTCCCGTTAATCCAGGCCAAGTATTATTTTTTGAACCTGAGTGGGGTTTGAAAGCCCTTCTAGGAGGGGTGCGCAATGCCTCTCGTGAACAATGCTGTCTATGTCGACGGACGGCGCACCGCCGACCCTCGGACGCTCGACGAGACCTACGAGGTGCTGCGTGAGCGGCACGGCATGGCCTGGATCGGGCTCTACCGTCCCGACCTCGAAGAGATCCGCTCGGTTGCACGCGAGTTCCTGCTGCACGAGCTGGCCGTCGAGGACGCCGTCGCGGCCCATCAGCGCCCGAAGCTGGAGCGCTACGGCGCCACACTCTTCACCGTCCTGCGGCCGGCGCGTTATCTCGATGCGACCGAGGAGGTGGAGTTCGGCGAGCTCCACGTCTTCACGGGGGCGGACTTCGTGGTCACCATCAGGCACGCGGAGACACCGGACCTCAGCCGGGTGCGCAAGAGGCTGGAGGGGGCGCCGGACCTGCTCCGCCTCGGTCCCGAGGCGGTGCTCTACGCCATCGTCGACCAGGTCGTCGACGAGTACGCGCCCGTCGTGGCGGGCCTCGAGAATGACATCGACGAGATCGAGGACCAGCTCTTCGAGGGCGGCGGGCGGGCGTTGGCGCGACGGATCTACGAACTTTCGCGCGAAGTCATCGAATTCCAGCGGGCGACACAGCCGCTCGTCGGCATGCTGCGGGCCCTCGAGGGGGGCTTCGAAAAGTACGACGTGGATCTCGAGCTGCGCCGGAACCTCCGGGACGTCAGCGACCATGTGATCCGGATCGTGGAGCGTGCCGACTCCTTCCGCGTCCTCCTCCAGAACGCGCTCACCGTCCACAGCACACTGGTCGGGCAACAGCAGAACGACGAGATGCGCAGCCTGACCGAGACGAGCGTGGCCCAGAACGAGGAGGTCAAGAAGATCTCTGCCTGGGCCGCCATCGGGTTCGCACCGACGATCATCGGGACGATCTACGGCATGAACTTCGACCATATCCCCGAACTCCACTGGTACTACGGCTACCCGATGGCGCTCGGCTTGATGGTGGCGAGCTCGACGGCGCTCTATGTCCTCTTCAAACGGCGAAAGTGGCTCTAGGTTCAGACAGATTGACCCCGCAGGGTTGACCGTGAGAAGGGACCCTCGACACGTGGTGCAACCACATGGAGCTGCCGTACCCGGCCCAGACCCTGACCACCGAGCTCCATGACGAGATCGAGGCCTTCTACGGCTCCGTCTTCGGGTGGAAGGGCTTCGACACCGATGTCGTCGGGCCGTCCTGCCGCCGGCGAGCGCGCGACGCCGAGGAGGAGGACTGCGGGTCCGTCACGCGCGACGGAGACCTCGCGTACCAGGAGCTGACCATCTACGACGTCACGTACCGGCTCCCCGAGTCCTTCGACGTGCAGAGCATGGGGCTCGCCTCGACGCATGGCGCCGCGGTCACGACGACGGGCAGGCCCCTGCCGTCACCGTGATGTACACCTGCGACGGCCTCCCGACGGTCTGGACGGTGAGGTGCTGTGCGCCGGGCTTCGAGGTGATCCGCCCGTTCTTGACGGCCGAGCACCACCCGTCGGGGTAGTGCTGCGACGGCGAGACGTTGACGGTCGTCACGCCGTGCGCAGCCGCCGTCGGTGCGTACACCATGTTGAAGGCGCCGGTGAACGGGTTGAAGATCACCGAGTTGGGGTCGCCGGCCACCGCCTGCGGATACGTACGCGAGAGTACGCCCACAATCGGCGAGAAGGAGCCGTCCGGCTGCACCAGTCCCTCGGCCGACGAGCCCGTGGGGTCGTCGTAGTACTTCCACGCCCAGTAGATCCAACCCAGTTGGTCGAGTCCGGCGAACTCGACGTCGAAGCCGGCCAGCGGGACGCTGGTCGTCGCGCCGAACTCGCTCATGAAGATGGCCGGCCCGCTCGGCTGCTTGGTCGAGCTCATGCCGAGCCGGGTGATGTCTTGTTCGGAGGCGGAGGTCTCCTCCGACTGCAGGCATTTGAGGAGGTCCGTGGGGTTGCCGGTGACCGGGCTGCGGTCGCCGCAGTAGGTGTGGAAGTTGAAGACGATGCGCGTGAAGGGCATCGGGCCGAGCTGGGATGGGACGTTGCCCCCGGTGACCCAGTAGATATCCGGTTCCACGAAGGTCAGGTGGTGGCTGTCGACCGACTGGATCGTCGGGATCACACCATTGGCCGGCGTGCCGGCCGGACACTGCAACGTGGCGCCCTCGCCGTTGGCCAGGAACCCCGTGTGGGCGCTCCCGGTGTAGAAGCACTCCAGCTGCCCGGTGAACGTGGACTCCGAAGCGGTCTGGGTCTCGGTCGAGAATGGCTCGTTGTAGGGGTCGTACCCGATGACCCAGGGGTCGTTCTTGAACCGCTGCGCCACCGTCTTCCACACGAGGTCGAAGTTGCCCTGCAGGTTCCCCACCACGTCGTTGGCCCAGAAGTGTGCCACGGCGGTTTGCAGCGTGGGGTTGGAGTAATTGTTCGACCACCGACCGCCCTTGGGCACGATCGGGACGTTGTCCGTGCAGACCGCCCAGTCCGGTGCGCCCTCGCCACGGAAGTTCGTGTTGTAGACGTCCTGGTGCATGTCGAGCAAGGTGTAGATGCCGTAACGGGCCAGCAGGTTCACCGTGGCCTGCACGTGGTTCAGGTAGGCCTCGGCCACCTCCTTGTTCCATTCCGGCGTGCCGCCGGGTGCACCGGGCGTGCAGACCTGGGGCTGGTTGGGGCCGCCTGAGCCCGGTTCGAGCGCCTGCCACTCGATGCCGAGCCGGACGACGTTGAAACCGAGACGCTGCATTCTGGCGGCGTCCGTCGCGCTGAAGTTCCAGGGCGCCCCCGGGTCGGGGTAGGCGATGTACGGCGCGTGCTTGTACACGACGTTCACGCCGTGGAGAAGGACGACCCGCCCGCTGGCGTCGTAGAGGTACGGTCCGCCCGGTGAGCTCAGGTAGCTCGGGACATTCGGGCCTGTGCCCGGCGTCATGGCCGCACTACTGAACTGGTAATGCACACCCTTGCCGTGCAGTCCCACGACATGTGGCGACAGAGCGTTGATGTTGGGCTGGTTGACCACGTGCTGGGGCGTGCTGGTCGTGGTGGTCGACGCCCCCACCGGCGCCGGCACGACCGCGGTCGGCGCGGCCGGCGCGGTCGAGGTCGTGGTGAGCGGCACCGTCGTGGGCGAGACCGGCTTCGTGCTCACAGTCGGCTTGGCCGTCGTGGTCGTCGAAGTCGTCGAAGTCGTCGAAGTCGTCGAAGGTTGCCGTGCCACCGTGGTCGTGGTGCTCGCCGCACCGGCACCGGTATCGGACACGGTGAGGACCGGCGTGATCGCACCGGCAACGGCGAGCGCCAGGGTCAGCCTGCCTCGAAAGGTGAGTGTGAGCCCCATCCGCACCCTCTCTGATCGTCCCGCCGAGGCGACGACTGTACCCACCGTCACACCAAATGTCGGGGAGGGAGGCCGAAATGTCGGCCTGCAACCCGGCGCGGGCACAGCGCGACCGTAGTGTCCCGAGGCCGACCGGAGAGTGTCCCGAGGCAGACCTGAGGCTGCCTAAATGAGGCGCCCTCGCCGCTTCCCCCGGACGAACAGATCGGCCGAGGCCTGCAGATCGCGCTGCATCTGATTCTGGTTCTCCAGCAGTTCGTCGGCCCACAGCATCTGCAGCGTCGTCTGGACCCGGTCGGATCGATGTTGCTCTCGCACGTCCGCAAAGGCTGTGCGGAGGACGTCGTGGAGCACCTCACCGTGCGGGGGAGGCTCGTCGAGCGCCCCACGGCGGTCCTCGAGCAGCTCGGCAAACTCCTCGTACCAACGGTGACTGGTGGCATACGAGTCGCGCAGGACCGCCTCGGCGATGGCCACGGATTCGAGCTCGGGCTGGCCCCGAGCCGGCGGGTGGACGGGCAACGTGGCCAGTGTGTAGGCCGCCAGACGAAGGCGGTTCGATCCCGTGAAGAGCCGCGAGACGGCCTCGACCGAGACGACCTTGGCGCCCCGCTCGGCGAAGAATTGGCGAAAAGCATCGTCGAGCAACAGGTAGGAGCGATGGGACGCCTGCTGGCTGACGTCGGTGTCGACATGGCGACGCGTCATGGTCAGCCGCTCCACCGCGTCGGACAGATACCCCGAACTGGCGGCGAACGCGCTGGACAGGGCGCGCCCGAGGGCCGCCGTTGCACCCCGGGGCCAGAAGAGGAGGCCGACGACGATGCTCACCCCGCACCCGATGGCGACATCCTCAATCCTGGTCAATCCCACTTTCCATCCGATGGGCTGAATGATGTTGAACAAGATGATCACCAGCAGCGTGAAGGCGGCCTGACCCGCCACGAAGGAGATCATGGACGGCGCGATCCCAGAGATCAGCACCGCCACCGGAAGCAGTACCCACAACAGGACCATGTGGTCCGCCACGCCGATCATGATGAGCGCGCCGATCAGGAACCCGATCGCCGTCCCACCGACGGCGCGCAGAGCGGTGGCGCCCGTCCCGAGCGCATTCGAGCGCAACACCGACAAGGTCCCGAGCACCACCCAGAAGCCGTGGGACACGTTGGTGACCTCGATCACGGCGACCGCGATGGCGAGGCCGATGGCACCGCGCAGGGCGTTGCGGAACCACACGGAATGGAGCGAGAAGTGGGACCGAAGCCGATGGGCGAAGACGTTGGGAGTGGATCCGTCCGCCATCGCGAGGCGGCGGTCGATGACCGCATCGGCCCCCGCCGCCTCGAGAGCGGCGTCCGCCACCATTTCGGCCGCGATACCCAGTGCCCTGGCGTGGAATCCCGGGTCGAGCGACCCAGCGAGGTTCTCGTCGTCGACGGGAACGGGCGCGGCGGGCGGTGCGCTGAGCGGCGTCTCCGCCGCGCTCAAGGTGCTCACATCACTTTGGAGCTCCGCGCTGATCAGTTGGTCGAGGCGCATGTTCGACTCACGCACCGCGGCGATGTGGGTCCGATCCTGTACCGGGTGTCCTTCGCTGTCGCAGATGAGCGCGGCGGCATGGTGGAGCGTCTCGGCCACCTTCTCCGTGACCGCTCGGGCCGGCGGTGGCTGGTTCGCCCAGTGCTCGTCCCGGATCATGGCGGAGTTCCCGGCCACCCATTCGACGCGTCCCACGAGCTTGGAGAGCGCCACGGCTCCCGAAGCAGCGCCCGTCGGAGGATAGGGCGTGCCCGAGAATTGCTCGCGGAGGAGCGCGAGCTCTGCGGCCACGTCGTCGGCGGCGGCCCGGTCCTCCACGCCGCGACTGCGGGCATCGGCCAGACGGGCGACAGCACCGACCGCGGCCGCCAGCCGGCGGCGCAAGTCGTCGTGCCATGGGGGCGGCCAGACCACCATGGTGGCGGTGATGCAGCACGCGCCGGCGAACACCCACCCCACCAGGCGCGGCCCGACCTGCGAGGCCGGCTGCGCCACCGCGACCGGAAGGACGAACGTCAAGAGGGCCGCCGTCGACGCCGTGGCCGCCTGCGGCGCGACGATCCCCGCGAAGAGGACCACGAAGCCGACGAGCGCCATCGTGACCACGGCGGCCACCTTGTGCGTCGACACCACCGTGCCGAGCACCGTGAAGCAGGCACCCACCACGAAGAGTCCTCCGTACGAAGCGAGCCGGAGGTGGGGCCGGCCGGTGAACTCCACCAGGAGGAGGAGGGCGAACGAGCCGAACGCACCAAAGAGCGACACCTGCGGATCAGAGAAGATCGCATGGGTCAGTGCGAACACCGCCGGAATGACCACGGCCGCCCGCACGGAACGCTTGACCACGAGCCGGTCGGGGTCCTTCGAACGGATCCATGCCGCGACGCCCTGCGGAGCCGGCGCCGGTGCTGCGGTCGCTGGTTCGCCTGTCATACCCCGACGGCCTTCATGCCAGGCGACGGGTCACCCTATTACGGGGAGCGTGCGCGCGAAGCCGACACCCCGATCGACCCACGCCGCCAACTGGACCTTGGTCCTGAGGCCGTCGCCGTCGACCCGGAGCCAACCTGGCATGGGCCGCCTCCGCATCACGGCCACTGTGGCCGCCGTGGTGGTCGCCAGCTCATCCGAGCGTTCGGCGCCCACCCGCACCAAAATGCCACCCTGCCCGCTCGCCGCGATCGCCACGTTGCCGCCGACGAGGAAGGCAAGGCCCCCGAACATCTCCTTCTCGCTGACGCCGCGTTCGGTGCCGACGAGGGCTCTGATCCGGTGGGCGAGGTCCTCGTCGTAGGGCACGTGACCAGCGTACGCAGCCGTCTGGCTCGCCGCCCCGTTTGCCGGCTCCTGGACTACTCCAGCTCGGCCAGGAGCTCCCGGCAACGTTGCGCATCGCTGGTCAGCTTGGCCCGAAAGCCGTCCATGCGGGCGAGCTTGGCACTGATCTGTTCCGCCAGGGACTCGTTCAGCACGAGCGCCTCTTGGAGCGTCGCCTTCTGCTCGGCGCTGGCCTTGTCACTCGTGGCGCCCTTCGTGGCGCGGTACGACGTGCGCAACTCGTCGAGCCGGGTCTCGAGCGCGAGGAACTCGCGGATCTCCTCGAGGTTCATCCCCAGGACCTCGCGCAACTCCAAGATCCGCTGCAGGTGAAGGAGGTCGTTGTCGGTGTACCGTCGCTCGCCGCCGGGGGTGTACAGCGACGGCGTCAACAAGCCCAACTCCCCGTAGTAACGCAGGGTGCGGGCCGAGACGCCGACGCGCGTCGCCGCGTCACTGATGCGGATCCCGGCATCGGCCGGTGGCTCGACCGCGGACGGTGCTGCGTCGTTGCGTTGGGTGGAGACGGCCATGTCAGTCGACCAGCAGCGATTCGGTTTCGGCCACTGCCTCTTGGGCCGGCACCCGGTCGGTCAGGGGCACCGCGCTCGCCTCGTCACCATGGTGATACTTGCCGCCCCGCAGGAGCGACGCCACGGCGCCGACGAGGCAGGCACCGGCGGCGAACGAGAAGGCCTCGGTGAGCCCCTTGGAGAAGGCCGGTGCGATCAGGTGCGGGAAATACTGGCGGCTCGTCAGATACGCCGCCGTGGCGTGCGGAAGCTGCGCCAGTTCTGCGTGCCCGAGCAACACCTGCATCGGGTTGTAGCCGAGGAACGCCGCAAAGAGGCTGCCCACCGGAGGGAGATGCGACACCCGAGCGGCCACGGCCGGACTGATGCCCTGCGCCATGAGGCCATGGGAGAGCGCCGACGGCAGTGTCGACGCCAACCCCAGGATCATGAGGGTGAAGAAGAGACCGATGGAGAGGACCTGCGCTGACGCGTTGAACGTACCCGCCATACCCGCACCGGCGCCGCGTTGGTTCGCTGGCAGGCTGTTCATGATCCCCGTCTGATTGGGGGCGACGAACATGCCCATCCCGACCGAGTTCAAGAAGATCAGCGCGGCGAAGCCGACATACGAGAAATTGACCGGCAACTGGCTCAGGAGAATGAACGTGAGGGCAGCCAGTACCAGCCCGCCCGTGGCAAACGGCCGCGCACCGTAGCGATCGGCGAGCATGCCGCTCAGGGGGGCCGCCAGCAATAGGCCCACCGTCAACGGGATCATGTAGATGCCCGCCCACAGGGGTGTCGCCGAGAAGGTGTAGCCGTGGAGGGGCAGCCAGATCCCCTGCAGCCAGATGATCAGCATGAACATGAGGCCGCCCCGGCTCAGTGATGCCAGGAAGCTGGCCGCGTTGCCCGCCGAGAAGGCACGGATGCGAAAGAGGGAAAGACGGAACATGGGCTGCTTGACGCGCGTCTCCACGATCCCGAAGGCGACCAGGACGAGAACACCGCCGATGATCTCCGCCAGCACCTTGGGGTTGGCCCAGCCCATCGACCTCCCGCCGTAGGGCAAGAGGCCGTAGGTGATGCCGACCAATACCAGGATCAAGCCGGCGGCGAACGTGATGTTGCCCAACCAGTCGATCTTGGCCGGAGTACGGGTGCCGCGCTCTTGGAGCTTGGCGTAGGCGACGAGCGTGCCGAGGATCCCGAAGGGCACCGAGATCAAGAAGACGAGGTGCCACTCGACGGGCGCCAGCACGCCGCCCAGGACGAGCCCGACGAACGAGCCGGCGATGGCGGCCGTGTTGTTGATGCCGAGCCCGAGACCGCGCTGATCGGCCGGGAATGCATCGGTGATGATGGCCGAGGAATTGGCAAAGAGCATGGCGCCGCCGATGCCCTGTCCGATCCGCATGGCGATGAGCCAGATCGCCGCCGGGGTGCCGCTGAGCCAGGTCACGGCGAGAAGGATGGAGAAGGCGGTGAAGATAACGAAGCCGAGGTTGAAGATCTTCACCCGGCCAAAGATGTCGCCGACCCGGCCCAGGGTGACCACGAGCACGGCGAGGACCACGGTGAATCCCATGAGCATCCAGAGCAGGTAGCCGGTGTTACCGGGAGTGAGCGGATTGAGCTCGATGCCGCGGAAGATGTCGGGCAGCGAAATGAGGACGATGGACTGGTTGATGAACACCATCAAGGTGCCCAGGGTCACCGTCCCGAGGGCGATCCAGCGGTAGGCCGACTGGCCCCGGGCGGACGCCATGTCGTCCGGCGTCAACCCGTTGGCGTTGCTCAGCGTTGCCGTCGCCACTCCGAGAAGTTTAACGTTAACGTCAGGGTCATAGACTCGTGTTCGCACCGCTCGCAGCGATATCCCCAGAGTTGAACTTTCGGCATCGTCCCCACTATGTACCTTTTGGGAATATACGTCAAGTATTTCCAGATTAGGGCTTGACTTCTGGTATACCCCATAATATATTACTAGTAGGTACATACTATTAGGGAGATACCGATGGACCCCAGGGAAATCAAGGCCATGCAGATCGCAGCCACCACGAAGCTGCGCCGGACGGCCGAGGCGTGGATCGTCCCCTCGCAGACCGGCAACGGATCGTCCTACCGGGTCTACAAGAGCGGATGGGTGGGCGAGTACGCCCGAGCCGACCGTCCCGACGGATACCAGTGCAGCTGCCCTGACTTTGAACTGCGTCAGCAATCTTGCAAGCACATCTTGGCCGTGGAGATCACGGTCCGACGTGAGATCACCGACGAGGGTGAAGTGGTCACCAGCACGGTGAACGTGACTTATTCGCAAGAGTGGTCCACGTATAACGCCGCTCAGTGCAGCGACGTCCAGCGAAACCTGTAGGTGCCGGGACCCTTATCGAAAGTCAGAGGAACCGTGACCCCTCTGTCGCCTGGCTCAAACAGAACCTTTTGACCTGTGACCGTGGGGTCCCATGGCATGTTGAACGTCATCGGGGGACCGCCACCAGGACCGCGCACTTCGGCTCTGATGTTGTCCAAGGAATGCCAGTGGTGGCTGATGGGAGATATTCCATCCCAACCAAACGTTTCGGGGTGAACCTGTGGCTCCCAATGGCACCGACGCCCCCACCGCGTGAGTGACCACGCAACCCCGATCAGCACGACGGAACCGACTGCGGCCAGTGCTCCCGAAACCCACAATCCGACATGAACGAGTATTGGGGTCTTGGGTCCAGCGAGGCTGTTCAGGAGTCCGCCTAAAACCGCCGTGATTATCACCATCGCCACGACCTGACTCGGCTTCACAATGGACTGCCAACCGTAGCGAACAGCCCGCCCCCAGAGGCCGAACCGTCCATACTCGCAGTAGGTCTGGCCGGGGGGTACTGGTGGGTCCCCGTAGTACGCCTCAGCCATGAGCTGAGCCTAGGACCAGCCCTTTTGGTGCAGAAACCCCGTTTGCACCTTAAATCAGGCACTCGGCCCCCTTTTGGTGCAAGGCCGATCGTGGGGCCGGATTCGCCCCTCACCCGGACCGTTGGGAGCGGGGAGCGAACCAGCAGCTGGCGGCGCCGTCAACGCCGCCTCGAACACGGCGGCCACGTCGTGCGAGTAGGCGACCGCCGCTTGGTTGCCGACCTGGGTCACCGACATGAGGACCGCCAGCATCAGGGCGATGATGCCGTTTCCGACCGCCTCCGGGTTGATGTCGGTCCGCACCGTCCCCGCCGCCTGACCGGTGCGCAGCATTTCCGTGCAGGCTTTGCGCAGCTCGTTGAGGGCGGGGATCTCGAGCACCCTGACGGTCACGTCGGGCTCCAGGCCCGCCAGGAGCCGGCGGGCCAGCGGATGGCGTTCGACCGCTTCCACCAGGGTGAAGATCAACGTGTCGTGCCAACGGCGCACGTCGGGCACTTCGAGCACGGTCGCGAGACCCTCCTTGATCACCCCCGCGGCGTCTTCGTCCACCGCCGCCAAGAAGAGTGCCTCCTTGTTCGGGAAGTAGGCGTAGGCCACTGTCCCGCCGACCGCGGCCTCCCGGGCGATATCCACGACGGAGGTCGAGCGGAAGCCGTCACGGCCGAACCGGACGATCGCCGCCTGCAGGATGGCCCGCCGGGTCTGCGCTCCCTTGGTCTCCGGGGGTCGGACAGCTTCAGGGCTCATCGATGCTCCCGGGACGAGGGGACGAGGGGACGAGGGACGAAGAAATAGAGAGTTTGAGCAAATATCTCAGTTAGTCTACTCTGAGCGGCGAGCCCAGCGGGAGGCATGCGGCGTGACCGAGACGGCAACCATGGAACAGACGAGCAACCCGCAGCGGACAGTCCCGACCCGGAGGATGTCCTTCGAGCAGTCCATGCGGGACGTGCCGCACCACTTCGCCGCCGAGGGCGACCTGCTCTCGGGCCACGTCATCGCCGCGTTGTCGTCCGTGTTCCCCGACGGGGAGGACTACTTCGTCCGATCGGTCCGGTACTACCGCGACCGGATCACCGATCCGGCCCTGAAGCGCCAGGTGGCCGGCTTCATCGGGCAGGAAGCCCTCCACGGGCGCGAGCATCGCGTCTTCAACGATCGCCTGGCCGAACTCGGGTATCCGACCAAGACGTTCGAGCGCGTCACCCGGGTCGGGCTGCGCTTTCGCGAGCGCATCCTTCCGCCGATTTCGAACCTGGCGGCGACGGCTGCGCTGGAGCACTTCACGGCGACGTTGGCCGAGCTCGTACTCCGAGACGAAGAGATCCGCCAGCTCATGGGCGCGACAGCCGTGCGCGACCTGTTTGTCTGGCACACGCTGGAGGAATCCGAGCACAAGGCGGTGGCGTTCGACGTCTACACAGCCGTCGGCGGTGGCGAGCGACTCCGCATTTGGACGATGAACTTCTTCCGTTTCGGTTTCGTCCTCGGCATGGGACTGGCCGTGATCCTCTCGGTGCTCGGCGACCGCGCAACGTATCGGCGAGGCAACCTCCGCGGCAGTTGGAGGCGGCTGGGGACGTCCCCGCTCCTGGACCCGGCCATCTGGGCCACGTTGAAGGACTACAACCGGCCAGGTTTCCATCCGGACGACAGCGACACCACCGAGTTGGTGGAAACCTGGAGGAGGGAGCTCTTCGGCGAAGCTGGCTCGCTGAACGACAAACTGATCGGAGCGACAGGCTGATGGCAGCACCAACGGAGGCCTCGACGCACCTCGATGTCCTGATTGTGGGCGCCGGGCTCTCGGGCGTGGGCGCTGCCCACTATCTCCAGAGCGAATGCCCTTGGGCGACGTACGCGATCTTTGAAGCGCGCGACGCCATGGGGGGTACCTGGGATCTGTTCCGCTATCCCGGCATCCGCTCCGACTCGGACATGCACACCTTGGGCTACTCGTTCCGGCCCTGGGACGGCGAGAAGTCGATCGCCGATGGCGATTCAATTTTGCAGTACATCAAGGACACGGCGCGAGACGCCGGCATCGACGCGCAGATCAGGTTCAATCATCGCGTCACCGAGGCCCGCTGGTCGACGCAGGACGCGCGCTGGCGCGTCACGGCGGTGCGCACCGACACCAACGAGGTGATCGAGCTCACCGCGTCGTTCCTCTTCTCCTGCACCGGCTACTACCGCTACGACCATGGGTACCAGCCTGTGTTCGCGGGGATCGACGACTTTGCTGGCCTGGTCGTGCACCCACAGGACTGGCCCGAAGACCTCGACGTCAGTGGGAAGACGATTGTGGTCATCGGCAGCGGTGCGACCGCCATGACTTTGGTGCCGGCACTGGCACGCTCCGCCGCGCACGTCACCATGCTGCAGCGGTCGCCGACCTACGTGGCCTCGCTGCCGGAGAAGAGTCCCGCCGTGACCGTCCTGCGCACGCTCTTGCCGGCCGGGCAGGCCGGCACTGCGGCCAAATGGCTTCACGCCCTCCTTTCCCAAGCCTTCTACCAGGCGAGTCGGAAGTACCCGAAGCTCGTGCGGCGGATGCTGGCCAAGGGACTGGCTCGCCAGCTACCTCCGGGATACGACATCGGCACTCACTTCACGCCTCGCTACGACCCTTGGGACCAGCGCTTCTGCGCCGTCCCCAACGGGGACCTCTTCAAGGCCATCTCATCGGGTGCTGCATCGGTCGTCACGGACCAGATCGAGCGCTTCACCAAGAGCGGCCTGTTGCTCGCCTCGGGCCAGCACCTGCAGGCCGACATCGTCGTCACCGCCACGGGGCTCGAGTTGCTGTTCCTTGGTGGCGTGACACTCGTCGTCGACGGTGCGCCCGTGGAACCGGCGACCCGGCTCACCTACAAGGGGATGATGCTCGAAGGCGTCCCCAACATGGCGTTCGCCATCGGCTACACGAACGCGTCGTGGACATTGAAGTGTGATCTCACCTGTGACTACGTGTGTCGTCTGCTCAACTACATGCACGCACGCGGGCTGGACCGATGCGTGCCGCGCAACCGGGATGCGTCACCATCGTCGGGGCCGATCATCGGGTTGACCTCGGGCTACATTCAACGTTCCTCGCACCTGTTGCCGAAACAGGGTACGACCTACCCCTGGAAGGTGCACCAGAGCTACTGGCGCGACTACCGCGCATTGAAGACGAGCGACATCGACGACGCCATCATTGAGTTCTCCGCGTCGGCCGCGCAGAAGACTCTCCAGCCCGTCGGCCCGTGACGGCGGACAAGAGGCGATGAAGGATTTCCGGGGCCGCGTGGCGGCGATCACCGGGGCGGGTTCGGGCATCGGCCGTGCGCTCGCCCACGCGTTGGCTCGGCGCGGGGCGCACCTGGCCCTGAGCGACATTGATGACGCGGGGCTCGCCGGGACCGTGGCGATGTGCGAGGGCCTCGGGGTGAAGGTCACGTCCGCGCACGTCGATGTCGCGGTCCGCGACTCGGTGTATGCGTGGGCCGACCACGTTGTCGCCGAACACGACCAGGTCAACCTCCTCTGCAACAACGCGGGCGTTGCGCTGGGGGCAACCATTGAGTCAATGTCCTACGAGGATTTCGAATGGGTGATGAACATCAACTTCTGGGGCGTGGTGTACGGGTCCAAGGCGTTCCTCCCCGCTCTGAAGGAATCGGGGGAAGGACACATCGTCAACGTCTCCAGTGTCTTCGGTCTGATCAGCGTGCCCTCCCAGTCGGCCTACAACGCCGCCAAGTTCGCGGTTCGGGGCTTCAGCGACACCCTGCGCATGGAGCTGGAGATCGAGCGCGCCACCGTCTCGGTGACGACGATCCACCCCGGAGGCATCAAGACGAACATCGCACGCAACGCCCGCATGGACGCCAGCGTGCGCGATCCGGCGCGAAACCCCGAGTCTTTGATCAGGGACGTCGAGCGAGCCTTCATCACGAGCCCAGAGAGGGCCGCCGAGCAAATACTCACCGCCGTCCGCCGCGACCGTCGTCGTGCGCTCATCGGTCCCGACGCCAAGGCGATCGACCTCGTCTCACGCCTCCCCGCCGTGCTCTACCAGTCGATCCTGACGAGGGGTGCTGCCTCGCGACTGCGCTGAATGTGCTGGCCAGCCGGATCAGGTCCCAGCGCGGGCACCGAACCCGGTGAGGGCAGCGCCAACGGCGAGCCGCCAACGGCGTTCAATCGACTCCGTCGACGTTCCGAGGCGGCCGGCCGCTTCGGCAAAGGCCATCCCTTGGATCAACGCGACAAAGACGTGCGCCACGTCAGTCTCGTCACCGCGCATGCGGCCGGCGTCGATGCAACGCCGCACCCGGCCCACGATGAGGACGCTGACCGGACTGGTCGCCGCCAGCTCGTCCGGGCCCGGCGAGAAGTCCGCGAAGGGCCGTGAAAACATGACCTCGGCCAACTCCCGGTTCGCCCGGACGAACCGGCGGTAGGCGCCGGCGAGGTTCCAGAGGTCCGCGACTGGGTCGTCGGTCTCGCCCAGCGCGGCGAGCTGGCTTCCGAGTTGGCGAAATCCCTCGAAGTAGAGCTCGCGGACCAGCCCTGCCTTGTCCCCAAACAGCTCGTAGACGGCGGGGGCGGAGGTGCCGGCCAGGGCGGCGAGGGACCGCGTGGTGAGGCCGGCCGCCCCGGCGTCGGCGAGGAGGTCGGTGGCTGTCACAAGGAGGCGATCTCGCAGCTCAGGAGTCCGCTGTTTGGTCCGCGGCATCAGGAGCGACCCTTCGTCTGACGAACGGTCGGCCCATTTGAAACAGTGTTTCGAAACATTGATTCACACTGTACTCAATTCGCCCGGAGGGACCACGCCCGACGCCGTCAGATACAGCAGGTCCGACCAGGTGAGCACGATCACCATGGACGACGGCAAGGTCAACGTCTTCTCACTCCCCATGGTGCATGCCCTCCACGACGCCTTCGACAGGGCGAGGGTGACGGGACGGTCGTGCTCTTGGGAGGCCGACCGGGGGTGCTTCTCCGCCGGCTTCGACCTCGCCACCCTGAGCGGACCCCGCTCCGACGTTGTCACCCTCCTCAGGCTCGGAGCCTCGTTGGCAGAACGAGTGCTTTCCTTCCCGGCTCCCGTCGTGATGGCGTGCACCGGGCACCCATTTCCCGCGGGTGCCTTCCTCCTGATGGCGGCGGACGCCCGTGTCGGGGCCGAGGGCCCCTATCGACTCGGACTCAACGAGGTCCGGATCGGACTCACGCTGCCATGGTTCGCGGTCGTCCTCGCCCGACACCGGCTCACTTCGACCACGCCGCGGTGACAGGAGACATGTTCGACCCGTGGTCGGCGAGGGAAGCCGGGTTGCTCGACCGGCTGGTTCCGCCGAACGACGTCGGCTCCGTTGCGCTCGGGGTCGCCAACGACCTGTGTCAGGTCGACCGCTCGGCACACACCGCCACCAAGCTCCGCGTCCGTCAACCGGTGCTCCGGGAGCTGCACGACGCCATCGCACTCGAGCTCAACTGAACGGAGAAACGACCCAGAGGATCGGAAAGAACTGGACACCTGAGCGCATTCGACCCATGATCGGAGCATGGAATCTCCGTCGTTGCTCCAGGCGATGATCGGTATCCCGGTTGCCCTGATCCGATTGCCCACCTCGGCCCTGGCAACGCTCGAGGCGGTCAACAACGTCGCGGAGCGGATGGATCGGCTCACCAGCCTGCTCGAACGCCTCGAGGGCGGTGTCGACAAAGCCGGGACGGGCATGGACTTCGCCGCGTTGGGGATCTCGAGCGCGGTGTCGGGTTTGGAGCAGGCCGTCGGCATCCTCGACGCCTCGCTCCCCTCCCTCTCGGACTCCGCCCTTGCGCTGCGGGGGCTCACCGAGCGCCTCAGCGGCGTCGCGATCGAATTGGCCAATGAACTCCCCAAGGCCACCCGGTCGCTGCAGGAGGTTTCACCTGAGCTCGCGAGCGTCGTCGGCCTGCTCGATGACCGTTTTACCCACCTGGATTCGGTCGTGACCGACTTGGCCGGGCTCATGGAGGCCGTCGTCGGGACGATACCCGGCATGCGCCGCGTCCTGCGTTCGACGCAATCGATCGCAGCTGGAACCAGCTGAGCCAACGGGATCCGCCATGGGTGCCACGCAGCACGAAGCCGCGCTGGCCGTCGTCAAGACGACATCGATTCCCATTCACGACATCGGCACTGCGGCCTATCTCAGCCCTGACATCGCGAGGTGGGCGGCCGACTGGGGCTGGTCCAATCCGTTCGCGTTCTATTTCGCCGGACGCGGCGGCATGCTCGGGGATGTCGGACCTGACGTCGCCACGTCGGCTTTCGGTTGGTTCGAGCCGACCATGGTGCACGCCATGTTCTCCGAAGGGGTCCGCGTCGCGGGAGCCACCGGCGCGGCCGCCCGTATGGCCGAGGCGCACGGGCGGTGGGGCGAGAAGCACTACGGCGACGTCGAAGGAGTGGACGACATCGCGGCCGTCGCGGCCGAACTCGTCGACAACCTGGAAGGATCTGGGATCCCGCTCTTCGTCGGATGGCGCAACGCGCCCCGGGCGGCATCCGCCGCGGGGCAAGCGGCACAGTTGATGCAGATCCTGCGCGAATGGAGGGGCGGGATCCATCTTGTCGCCACGACGGCCGTCGGACTGTCACCGCTGGAGGCCATCTTGACGAACGAGGGCCCGGGTCAGGCGAAGTTCTTCGGGTGGGCGGAGCCCTTCCCGGATTTCGCGGCGATCAAGCACCGTCACGACGAGGCCGAGGAGATCACCGATCGACTTTGCGCCGCAGGCCTCGTAGCCGCTCTCGATGAGGCCACGTATTCGGCCTTCGAAGCCGGAGTGACTGCATTACGGTCCGCTACCCCCTAGGGATCAGCGCCGTGCCGAGGGTGGGGCTGAATCGGGGACGGGCTAGAGTGAAGGGCTGCTCACCAGCCGGCCAGGGCCGGTCCGGCGAGTGGGATGGCCATTGCCACGGACCTGTGGTGCAGCTAGGAGTGCACGCCGCCCTGTCAAGGCGGAGGTCGCGGGTTCAAATCCCGTCAGGTCCGCCACCGAGCTCTGCACCGCCCTCGGGCGGGGGAGCTCGGTTACCCGGTCGGGTAGCTCAGTTGGTAGAGCGCGCGCCTGAAAAGCGTGAGGTCACCGGATCGACGCCGGTCCCGACCACCGGATGGGCCTGTCCTCTCGTGTGCCAGCCGCCGACAGTGGAATTCGCCGCCACGCGTTCGAGATTCTTTGCATCGGCCACCAAGAGGTAGCCAGAATTGTGCGCCGCCCGCTATCTCCCACTCTCGAATGAACCGGGTCGGGGTTGGCGTGCACTTGCATGGCCGGCCGACGATGAGATCGGTCTCGGTTTCGAACATCATGACTGGGACGTGAAGATCTGTTCGAATGAACGTGGGTCCGGCGTTTCGACATCCGTCGGAGCGAAGGGCAAGACCTTTGGGTGCAGCTCGCGCAGCCTTGACGGCGCGTCATGGTTCAGAGGTTCCGCACGGAAAGGCTCGCACCGACTCTCCCGGCACGCTATCGCCGATACTCGCTCACCATCCGCCAGCCATGGGCTACCTGAGCGTCACAGCCCCAGCGGCAACGTGATCGGTGTTGGTTCGGTCGTTGTCGTCGTCTGCGGTTCCGTCGTCGTGGTGGTCGGCGGTGGCGGTTCGGTCGTTGTGGTCGGTGGTTTCGTCGTAGTCGTCGTGGTGGTTGGTGTCGGTGCCGACGTCGGCGTGGTGGGCGGATTGGATGTCACCGTCACGATTGGTTGGGTTGTCGCGGTACCTCGTGGACGAGTTGTCGGCGTTGTGGTCGAGGGCGGGAGCAAGGCCGAGGCCGGCAGCGTTGAGACCTTCGACGACTTGGCGTTCGCGGGTGTTTTCGGAGCAGGCGATTTCTTCGGAGAGGTCGAACTCGTCGTGGTGGGCCCGGGCGCCGGCTGCGCTGCTGTCGTGGTGGTCGTGGCTGCCGTCGTGCTCGTCGCTGGCGGCACCGTGGCCTGCGTGTTGCGTGCTGCTTCCCCGTGCACGCTCACGGGCATCTCTTGTTGATGCACCACAAGCAACAACACCGCCACCGCGAGTAGGGCCACCGTTATCCACAGCCGTTGCAGCAACCTTCGCTGACGGGGCGTCACACCAGAGACGTTATGAGGACGGATGCTTTGACAACAACGTCACAACCAGTCCCCTGGTTGGGGCGGAGTTGAACGGCGCAATGGCCCCGCGACGGGCCAATCCAGGCGCCAAACCGGGCACCTCGCCCGGCGGTACAGGTCCGAGAAGGCGAGCCCGAGCGAGCCCGTGCCGGTCTGGTCATCTGGCGGCACTCCGCCCTCCGCACATCCCCCATCGCCGGGACCCCTTCGGGGCCCCCCGTCTCGGCCAGAGCGACCGTACACAGTCGTCCACCGCCGTTCAGCGCTGTTCACGCCCGGACGGTCCGGAAAGGTCCGGAGAGTTAGAACGAACCGCAAGCCGCGTCAGCGCGCTGCGATGCCTGGTCGGCCGATGTCGCTCCGCGAAGAAGACCGGCCGGGGAGAGTCCCTAGTGTGGGCGCGATGTCAACGGACACCTCCTCGACCAACAAGTCGACCACGTTCTCCAGGTGTGTGGAGCATCTGCGGGCGGGACGAGCGCTCCAAGACGTCGTGGGCGACCTCCTGAACGAGCTGACCCAAGACGAGAGGCTCGGGCTGCTCGACGGTGACATTGCCTTCTGGGACGGGCTCATCGACATGAACGTGAGCGGCTACAACCGGACACCGATTCCGATGGGGCGCGTCGAGCGTCTCGGTATCCCCGGACTGCTCTTCTCCGACGGCCCCCGTGGCATCGTGATGGGGCATTCGACCGCCTTTCCAGTGTCGATGGCCCGGGGCGCGACCTGGGACCGCGACCTCGAAGAGCGCGTCGGCACTGCCATCGGGCTCGAGGGCCGAGCCCAGGGTGCGAACTTCTTCGGAGGCGTGTGCATCAACCTGCCGCGCCATCCGGCCTGGGGTCGCGTGCAGGAGACCTACGGCGAGGATCCACTGCTCCTCGGCGAAATGGGGGCGGCCTTCGTGCGCGGGGTCCACCCCAACATGATGGCGGTGGCCAAGCACTACGCCCTGAACTCCATGGAGAACGCCCGCTTCTCCGTGGACGTCACGGCCGACGAGGCGACCTTGCACGAGGTCTTCCTCGCTCACTTTCGCCGCGTGGTCGACGAAGGCGTCGACGCGATCATGACCTCCTACAACTCGGTAAACGGCGAATGGGTCGGGGAGAACGAACGGCTCCTCGAAGGCGTGCTGCGAGGGTGTTGGGGGTTCGAAGGCGTCACCGTCTCCGACTTCTTGTGGGGCCTGCGCGACGCCGCCAAGTCGCTGCGGGCGGGACTCGACGTCGAAGAACCCTTCGTGCAGCAACGCGCCCAGTATCTCCCCGACGCGTTGCGAACTGGTGCCGTGACCGGCGAGCACGTCGATCGTGCCGCACGCCGGATTCTCGGGACGCAGCTCCGCTACTACGCCCGACGGGAGGAGGCGACGCCGCCCCGTTCGGTCGTGTTCTCCGAGACGCACCGCGCCCTCGCCCGCGAGGTGGCTGGCCGGGCGATGGTCCTGCTCCAGAACGACCCCGTCGATGGAACACCGCTCCTCCCGCTCGATGGCGCTGCACTCAACAGAGTCGCCGTGATCGGACGGCTCTCCGACCTGGCCAACACCGGCGACCACGGATCGTCGGACGTGCGATCGCCCGCTGTCGTCACGCCGCTCGAAGGGCTGCGTACCGCACTGCCCTGGGCCGAGATCACCCACACGCCGGCGGACGATCCCGGGCAAGCTGCCGACGCGGCACGAGCGGCTGACCTCGCCGTCGTCCTGGTCGGCTACACCGCGGCGGACGAGGGGGAGTTCATCGACAACGAGGTGTTCGGCGATCCCGAACTGCTCGCCACCTTCCCGCCGTTCCCCGACGACCCGGCACTGCAGAAGCGCCTGCACGGCATGCTGAGCGGCCAGGGGGGGTCGACGGTGGGCAGTGACGGCGCCGGCGGCGACCGGCTCAGCCTGCGGCTGCGCCCGATCGACGCCGACATCATCGGGGCCGTGGCCGCGGCCAACCCCCGCACAATCGTGGCGATCATCACGGCGGGCGCCGTGATCACAGAAGAATGGCGCCACGCCGTCCCGGCCGTTCTGTTGAGTTGGTACTCGGGCTCCGAGGGTGGTCACGCACTAGCCGACGTGCTGCTCGGCCGCGTCGACGCCTCGGGACGGCTGCCGTTCTCCGTTCCGACCTCCGAGGACCATCTCCCATTCTTCGACCGCAACGCGACGGCGATCACCTACGACAAGTGGTTCGGCCAGCGACTCCTCGACCGGGACGGCCACGTGGCGGCCTTCCCACTCGGGTTCGGGCTGTCTTATACGGAGTTCGCGCTGTCCGACCTCTCTGTCGACGAGCTCGTCGGCGACGCGTTCCGCGCCGTGGTCACCGTGACCAACGCCGGTCGCCGCGCCGGGCGCCACGTCGTCCAGCTCTACGGCCGTGTCGAGGCGGGCGGCGACTTCCCCGGCCGTGTCCTCCTCGGGTTCGCCCCCGTCGCACTGGAGCCCGGCGTCGCCACTCGGGTGGACCTGGCCGGGTCGACGCGGCCCCTCCAGCGCTGGACGGGCGACGGCTTCACGGCCGCCGCCCCGTCTGTGGTCGTCGAGGCCGCCGCGTTCGCCGGCGATCCGTACGCCCTGACCGCCCCCGTCACCATCCGGCTCGGCTGACCCCGACCGCCGTCACTCCGTCGGTGGCGGACTCACCTGTGGGTAGGACTGTGCCGCCTGGGTCTCCCACTTTCGCTCAATGTCGCAGAAGTGCCACACCGCCAGCGCGACGACCCACGTGGCGACGAAGATGCCGACGATGATGAATCCGGCGCGGTTGATGTTGAACGTCTCAATGACGTCCCACACTCCACCGCTGCGGTTCGTCTCCTGGGCGACGAGGCCCAGGAGCTCGACCGTCCCGATGAAGAGGGCGATGAAGACCGACAGGCCCGTGATCGTCAGGTTGTAATAGATCTTCCTGATCGGCCTCGAGAAAGCCCAGTCGTAGGCGAAGTTCATGAAGCACCCGTCGATGGTGTCCAAGAGGCACATGCCCGCCGCGAACAGGATCGGCAGCGCCAGCACGGCGTAGAAGGGCAGGCCGCCGACCACCGCGGTGCCGGCAAGCACAAGGAGGGCCACCTCGCTCGCGGTGTCGAAGCCCAGGCCGAACAGGGCCCCGATCGGGTACATCTTCCAGGGTGCGTCCACCCGCCGGGCGTACCCGCCGAGGAGCCGGTTCATGAGCCCGCGTGCATCAAGCTGCCGTTCGAGTTCGGCGGCGTCGTAACGTCCCTGCCGCATCGCCCGGCTCACTTTGAGGATGGAGAGAAGGACGATCAGGTTCAAGAACCCGATCAGGTAGAGGAACGTCCCGGAGACAGAGGTGCCGATGATGCCCGCCCAGTGGTGGAGGGCAGACGTGTTGTCCTGCACCGCGCCGTTGAGCGCGCGGATCCCGAAGTTCAAGAGCACCGCCAGGGCGAAGACGACGGTGGAGTGACCCAGCGAGAAGTAGTACCCGACGCTGAGCGGGCGCTCCCCGTCGTGAATCAGCTTGCGGGTCGTGTTGTCGATGGCGGCAATGTGATCGGCGTCGAAGGCGTGGCGCATGCCGAGCGTGTAGGCGAGCACGCCCGTGCCGAAGCCGAAGGCGGCGGCGCGGTTGAACTGATGGTGACCGCGGAGCGCCAGGGCCAGCATCCCCCATCCCGCGACGTTCAGGGCGACGACCGTGGCCGTCATCAGGGCCACCGTGGTCCACTCCCTTGAGGTCAGGCGGGTGCGAATCCTGCTGATCCAGGCGATCGGCCGCGCCATTGTCGTGTGCCTCCTTCGTTGCCCGGATGCTGCAGTGCTATCGCGAAGCTAAGGCAGATGCGAATGAGTTGCAAGAAGCCGCCGGGCCCTACAGTGAGGGGGGTCATGGGCGTTCCACTTGGCGCAGATACCCCCCGGCGCGACATCAGCACGGTCGATGACGTCCTGACGCTGGTACGCGAGAGTGGCGGCCGGGTGACCAACTCCCGGCGCCTGCTCCTCGAGGCGATCTTCGACCAGCCGGGACACCACAACGCCGAGGACCTGGCGAGGATCGTGCAGACAAAGGCCCCCGACGTGCACCTGTCCACTATCTACCGCAACCTGGACGAACTGGAACGACTCGGAGTCGTGGTTCACTCGCATCTCGGCCATGGGCCGGCGACATACCACCTCGCTGCGAGTGCGCACTGTCATTTCGTATGCGAGCACTGCGGCGCCGCGGTCAAGGCGCCCGACGAGCTCTTCGCCAGCCTGGCTGACCGCGCCAAGAAGCAATTCGGATTCACCATCGACCCGCACCACTTCTCCATCTTCGGACGCTGTCGCAACTGTCACGAGGCGTGACACCAGGAGTGATCGGACGCGTGCAGCGCGTCACACGAACTCTCTAAGGTTCGGCTGATGCCCGGCTCGCCCCGTCCAGTCGCGGTGGCCATGGACGTCACACCCCTGCTGGGCGTGCGGACGGGTGTGGGCGCCTCCGTCGCCGGGTTCCTCCACGCGGTGGGCGCGGATCCTGACCTGGCGATCACCGGGTACGCACTGAGCGCCCATCCCGCGAAGTCGCTGCGCGACCACCTTCCCGCGACGGTGCGACCCGGGCGGCGGATCCCGATCCCCGCGAGTTTCCTCCTGAAGGCCTGGGCCCGTGTGGATCATCCGGCGGTGGAGCTGTGGGCCGGGCCGGTCGACGTGGTGCACGGCACCAACTTCGTCGTGCCCCCCTCACGAAGGGCGGCGCGGCTCGTGACGGTTCACGACCTGACGCCGGTGCGGTTTCCCGAGTTGTGCAGCCCGACATCGTTGCGGTATCCCGCGCTGATCCGGCGAGCCGTGGAGCAGGGCGCCTCCGTGCACACGGTCTCCACGCGCCATGGCCGATGAGGTCATGGAGTACTTCGACGTCGGTCCCGGTCGCGTGCACGTCATCCACAACGGCGTCACCACACTGTCGTCGCCGAGACCGCGTCGCGCATCGGAACCTCCGTACATCCTCGCCATCGGCACCGTCGAACCGCGCAAGGGTCTCCCCGATCTGGTGGCGGCCTTCGACCTCGTGGCCGAGTCGATCCCCGACGTCCACCTCATCATCGCCGGGCCGCCGGGGTGGGGGGAGGACGCGCTCGGCGCGTCCGTGCACAGGGCCCGTCGCACGCGGATCGGATCCGTCGTCTCGGATGGACCGACGACAGGAACTCGCTCATCGCTGGTGCACGGGTGCTCGCCTACCCGTCGCTCTACGAGGGTTTCGGGCTCCCGCCACTCGAAGCGATGTCCCTCGGGACACCCGTGGTCGCCACCTCCGCCGGGGCCATCCCAGAAGTGGTCGGCGACGCCGCCGTATTGGTCGAGCCGCACGACGTGGCCGCGCTTGCCGAAGGGTTGCTGGCGGTGCTGCGGGACACGACGACGGCCGACCGCCTGGTCGCCGCCGGATCGGAGCGGGTCGGCCTCTTCACCTGGGCGCAGGCAGGCGAACGGCTGGCGCAGCTCTATCGCACGCTGGTGGAGGCTCGCCGCTGAAGAACGGGCACCCGTCTGCGGCCACGTGCAAACATCGACGGATGCCCGGAGCCGTGGAGACCGCCACCCCGGCGAGCCGCGACCAGAGCGTCCGCACATCGGTTGCCGACACCCCGAGACCGGGACTGGTGGCGCGCTGGACTGAACGACGCGGCCTGATCCTCGAGGCGCTCACGGTGGCCTGGCTGCCGTGGCTGACCGCCAGGATCATCACCTTCTTCGCACTCGGCCTGGCCAAGTACGAGGTCACGCACTTCCACATCACCAACACCAAAGCCGTGCTCGAGACCCACTATGGGCTCTTGGGCTCCGATGCCGGGTGGTACCAGACGATCGCCGCCCACGGGTATGGACCGCTGCCGCGGGCGTCGACCCGGTTCTTCCCCCTCCTGCCCCTCCTCGACCGCGGCCTCAGCGACGTCACGACCATGACGGTGGGCATCGCGTCACTGCTGATCACGAACGTGGCGAGCCTCCTCGTGGGTATCGGGATCTACGTCCTCGCCCGCGCTGAATACAAGGACACGGTCGTCGCCCGGCGGGCGGTCTGGCTCATCATGTTGGCCCCACCCGCCTTCGTCTTCGTCATGGGCTACTCCGAGGCGCTCCTCGTCTTGTTGGCCGTCGCCTTCTTCGTGGCGATCCGGCGGGGAACCTGGTGGTGGGCCGCCCTCTACGGCGTCCTTGCCGGCGCCGCCCGACCGATCGGATGCCTGTTGCTCGTCCCCGCCCTCATTGAAGCGGTCCGCTCTTGGCCCGCGCCGCGGTGGGTCCGGTGGCCGGGCCCGGTCGCCGCCATCGTGTCGTCCGTCGTCGGGGCGCTCGCGTATCTCGGTTGGGTGAGCAATCGCTACGGCGGCGGCTTTCTGCAACCGCTCAAGATCCAGCAGGAGCAGGCCCACCATGGTGCGCTCAGCGACCCCGCGTCGACCATGTACCACGCCCTCGCCAACCTGGCGCACGGGCACCACATCGGCGACGCGCTGCACGTACCGTGGGTCGGCGTCGCCGTCGTGTTACTGGTCGTGGCCTTCTGGCGCCTCCCCGTCTCGTACGGGGCGTTCGCCCTGTGCGTGGTCGTTGTTTCGCTCTCGGGATCCAACCTCGACTCCTTCGAGCGCTACGCGCTCAGCGCGTTCCCGCTCGCGCTGGCCGGCGCGATGTTGTTGAAATCGGCGCGGGTAGCGGCAGCGACGTACGTGCTGTGCGGCGCCGCCATGGCGCTCTACGCGGTCCTCGCCTTCCAAGGGGCGTACGTGCCCTAAATGTCCGCCCTCCCGGAACAGCCACCGGAGCATGCACCCGAGCAAGGGAGGAGCCGCCTGGGCGAGCCGCGCTGGCCCATGGCCCTGGCCGTCGTCGCCACCGGCCTGTTGCGCGCCGCCCTCCCGCACCAGCTGCGCAACGGGGACGCGGCGTGGCTCTTCCTTGTCCTCGTCGTGGTCCTGCTCGCGGTCTTGATCATCGGAGACCCCGGACGGATCGACCGGGACCGGCCGTGGCTCCACAACGTCACCAGTGTGTTGATCGGCCTCATCTCCGTCGCCAATGCGGACGCCGCCATCCGTCTCGTCATCGGGATCATCAACGTGTCGAGTTTCACGCAGGACGCCAAAGTGCTCCTGGCGAGCGGCGGTGCCATCTGGCTCTCCAACATCATCGCCTTCGCACTGTGGTACTGGAACCTCGACCGGGGCGGTCCGGCGGCCCGCGCCGCCGGCACCGCGCATGCCCCGGCCCTCATCTTCCCCGAGATGCTGCACACCCAACATGTGCCCGAGGGGTGGTACCCGACCTTCGTCGACTACTTCCATTTCGCCTTCGCCACCGCCACGGCCTTCAGCCCGACCGACGTCTCGGCCGTCAAGCCCTGGATGAAGCTCATGATGATGGCCGAGGAGGCCATCTCCCTCGTGGTGGCAATCCTCGTCGTGGCGCGCGCTGTCAATATCTTGAAGTAACCGGGGTGCCGCCCGGCGGAACGCGCACCACAGGCCCACGCACCATGATGGGTCCGTGCACGCCGGAATCCGCTCCACCGCCGCGGTCACCACTGCTGTCCCTGCCGCCGGCGCGCTGTCGTCGTGTGCCGCTGCACCGGCCCCCGACCAGAAGGACGGGCTCCGCACGATCCTCACGACCGCCACGGAGCAACCGACGTCTTCGACGACCATCTCCTCGACGACGTCGACCACGACGCCCGGCCGGAGTGTGCCCAACATCATCGGGGTGGAGAGCTCCGCCGGCGCGCATCGCCCCGCACATGGTGGGGTTGCCGAGCGTGGCCCTGAACACGCCGTGCAACGAGGGATCGCTGGCGAGCCGGAGGGTGGTCTCGTCCTTGGCCCTCCCCGACAAGGCTCCCGACCTCGGGGTCGGAGCGGTCCCGCTGTCGCCCGGTGCCGTCGTGCCACCGGGCACGCCCATCGGCATCGACCGGTCGGGTTGCTTCGGCGACGGCGTCACCGTCCCCGCCGTCGTCTGGTTGACCTTTGCGGTGGCGCGCCTCGACCTGCACGCCGTGGGACTCACCGGGGCCTGCTATGGCGTCGACAGGGGTGCGACGACGCCTGCGGGCTCGGCGCGCCAGACGGTGCTGGCCCAGACCCCCGGCGTGGGGACCGTGCTCCAGGCCGGTTCCCCGGTCTCGTTGACCATGCACGCCCGCCCTCAATGAGCACGCCGACGGATGGGGCGCGGGCCCGCCTGCGGCCGGCGCCGCCGCCGAGCAACTCGACCTCTCGAGCGGGCGGGGACGCTGTGTCATTGCGGCGACCGTCCTCGGCACGGGAATCGCCATGCTCGACTCGACCGTCGTCGGCATCGCCCTCCCCTCCATCGGTCGCGACTTCCACGGCGGCGTCGGCACCCTGCAGTGGGTCGTGACCGGCTACGCGCTCACCTTGGCTGCCTTCCTCCTCCTCGGCGGCGCCCTGGGCGACCGCTACGGACGCCGCCGGATGTTCCTCGTCGGCGTCGTGTGGTTCGCCATCGCGTCCGCTCTGTGCGGCGTCGCGCCGTCAGCGGGCCTGCTCATCGGGGCCCGGGTCGTCCAAGGCGTGGGGGGGGCGCTCTTGACGCCCGCCAGCCTCGCCATCCTGCAGGCATCGTTCCGGCCCGACGACCGTGCCCGCGCCATCGGCGCCTGGTCGGGCTTGAGCGGCATCGCCTCCGCCGCCGGCCCCCTGGTGGGCGGCTACCTCCTCGCCGTGGGCTCGTGGCGCTGGATCTTCTTCATCAACCTGCCCGTAGCCGCCGTCGCGGTGTGGTTCACGGCGCAGCATGTGCCCGAGTCGCGCGACCCGACGGCAACCGGCCGGGTGGACACCGTCGGGGCCGCCCTTGCCGTGATCTTCCTCGCCGGCCTCACCTACGGGCTGATCGAAGCCCCGACGCGCGGGTGGTCCAGCCCGGCGGTGCTGGCCTGCCTCGCCATCGCCGTCGTCGCCGCTCCGACCTTCTACGTCGTCGAGCAGCGGAGGGCCCACCCCATGCTCCCCCTGAAGCTCTTCCGGTCCCGGCAGTTCAGCGGGGCCAACGGCGTCACCTTCGCCGTCTACGGAGCCCTCGGCGGTGCCCTCTTCCTGCTCCCCGTCGAGCTGCAGATCGTGAAGGGTTACAGCCCGCTCGAATCGGGCATCGCGCTGCTGCCGCTCACGCTGGTGATGCTCACCCTGTCCGCCCGCTCCGGCGCCCTGTCCGCCCGGATCGGGCCCCGTCTGCAGATGACCGTCGGGCCGCTCGTCGTCGGCGGCGGTCTCGCCCTGCTGACCCGGGCCACCGACCCCGGCAGCTACTGGACCCAGGTCTTCCCGGCGGTGCTCCTCTTCGCCATCGGTCTCGCCATCACGGTCGCACCGCTGACGGCCACCGCCATGGGGGCAGCCCCGCCGGAGCATTCGGGCGTCGCCTCAGCCATCAACAACGTCGTCGCCCGCGCCGCCGGCCTCCTGGCCGTGGCCGTGCTGCCGCTGCTGGCCGGGCTGACGGGGGCGGCCGCCCTCAGCGCCACGGAGCTGGGTCGCGGGTTTCGGACGGCGATGCTCATTTCGGGCGGCCTCGCAGCCGCCGGCGGTGTGCTGGCGGCGCTGACCATCCGCAATCCCGCCCGCACACCGGCGAGCGTCGAGGCAGCCGAGGAGGAACAGCCCACCTGGCACTGCGGCGTCAGCGGTCCGCCGCCCAATCCCTCGCTGGCCGCTGCAGGAGATCGGCCCGGCTGAGACGTCCGGCCGCAATACCCGGAGGACACGCCCGGACGAGGCGAATGTGCAGCCCGACCCCCTCGTCGGCAAAGGTAGGTCCATGCCGCGCGCCCCTCGCCAGGACTCGGCACCCGCGATCGCGGTGCCGCCCGTACCCGCGCCCGCAGTGTCGGCGCCGGCGGTCTTCGCTCCGGCGGCCCTCGGACCGCTCACCTTGCGCAACCGCATCATCAAGGCGGCCACGTTCGAGGGGGTGACGCCCGGGGGCACGGTCAGCGACGAGTTGATCGCGTTCCATCGCCGGGTGGCCGCCGGCGGGGCGGCGATGTCGACCGTGGCCTATCTGGCCGTCTCACCGGAAGGACGGACGGACCGGCACTGCCTTTTGCTGAGCGAGGACACGGTCCCGGGTCTGCGCCGGCTGACCGACGCCGTGCACGCCGAGGGCGCGGCGGCGGCGGCACAGATCGGTCACGCCGGTCCTGTGGCGAACGCCCGCTCCAACCGCGCCCCTGCCCTGTCGCCGTCCGGCGGTTTCACGCCCATGGGCTCTCGCCTGCGCGCCGTGGACGTTGCCGGCATTGCGCGCATCACCGAGGACTACCGGCGTGCCGCCATGCTCGCCGTGGAGGCGGGCTTCGACAGCATTGAGGTGCACGTCGGGCACAACTACCTCCTCAGCGCATTCTTGAGCCCGAAGCTCAACCGTCGCGACGATCAGTTCGGCGGATCGGTGGAGAACCGCGCCCGCTTCGCGCGGACAGTCCTGCGCACGGTGCGCGACGCCGCCGGCCCCGACGTGGCGGTCACGGCCAAGCTCAACATGGCCGATGGCGTCGACGGCGGCCTGTGGCTCGACGACAGCGTGCAGGTCGCGAGGCTCTTCGAGGCCGACGCCGCGCTCGATGCGCTGGAGCTCACCGGGGGCAGCTCGCTCGCCAACCCGATGTACCTCTTCCGGGGCGACGCGCCGCTGCAGGAGTTCGGCGCCACGCTTCCGGGACCGGTCCGGGTCGGCTTCCGCTTCATCGGCCATCGCTTCCTGCGCTCCTATCCCTACGAGGAGGCCTTCTTCCTCCCCTACGCCCGCCAGTTCCGCAACGCGCTCACTACGCCACTCATCCTCCTCGGCGGCATCACCGAGCTGGCCACGGTGGAGATGGCGCTGGCGCAAGGATTCGCCTTCGTCGCCATGGCCCGCGCCCTGCTGCGCGAGCCCGACCTGCCCAACCGCATGCAGGCCGGCGCGACGGCGACGTCGCTGTGCATCCACTGCAACAAGTGCATGCCGACGATCTACTCGGGCACACGCTGTGTCCTGGTGACGGGTCCGCGCAGCTAGGTCGCCGCCGGCCCTGCCTACGCCGCGACCGGCGGCCGGCGCGCCGCCCACGGCGCCGCCTGCTCCAGCTGGCCGGCGAGGGAGAGCAGCGTCTCCTCGTCGCCGAAGCGACCCACGAACTGCACGCCGATCGGCAGACCGCTGGCACTCCACTGCAGCGGCAGCGAGATTCCGGGCTGCCCGGTCACGTTGAACGGCGGGGTGAACGGGACGTAGGCCGCGGCGCGCAGCAGCCCCGCCAGCGGCTCGCCCTCGGGGGAGTCGAAGGTGCCCAGTGGCGCGGGCAGCTCCGCCAATGTGGGCGTGAGCAGCACGTCGATCCCCTCGAAGTACTCGGCGATCCCGCGGCTGATGCGTTGCAGTTCCTGGACCGATCTGAGGTACTGTCCACCGTTGATGGCGCGGCCGAGTTCGACCAGGGCCCAGCTCAACGGCTCGAGGTCGCCCTGCTGAGCCGTCCGCCCCAGCCGCGCCTGCCAGTCCTCGACGGCCCAGGCGTTGCCGCAGGCCCACTGGTTCACGAAGTGGGTCACGAAGGCGTCACCGTCGACGTCGAGGGCCGCCTCCTCCACGTTGTGCCCGAGCGACTCGCACAGTGCCGCGGTCGCGTCGACCGCTGCTACACACTCGGCGTCGACGTCGCTGCCGGTGGGGGATGTCGTCATGACCGCCACTCGCAATCCTGTCGGTGCCACCTCGGCCGCCGCGGCGAAGGACGGCCCGCGCCGCGGCGGGGCCCAGTAGGGATCGCCTGGTACCGGGCCCGCCGTGGCGTCGAGGACGGCCGCTGAGTCGCGCACCGAACGCGACACCACGTGCTCGGCCACGAGGCCGCCCATCATGTCGCCGTAGTGCGGCGCCACCGAGTTGCGGCCCCGCGTCGGCTTCAACCCGACCAGGCCGCAGCACGAGGCGGGAATGCGGATGGAACCGCCGCCGTCGTTGGCGTGCGCGACCGGCACCATGCCCGACGCCACCGCCGCGGCCGAGCCACCCGAGGATCCGCCGGTCGAACGGCCGGTGTCCCACGGGTTGCGCGACGGCCCGAAGCGCACGGGCTCGGTCGTCGGCAAGATCCCGAGCTCGGGCGCATTCGTCTTGCCGCAGACGACGAAGCCGGCGTCGATGTACCGCTGGGTCAAGGTCTGGGTCACGGTCGAGTGGTAATCGCCGGAGAAGGCCATGCCCTCGTTGAAGGGCGTGCCGGCGAGCTCGGCACCGAGATCCTTCAACAAGAACGGAACACCGCGGAACGGGCCGTCGGGCAACTCGCCCGAGGCCTCGTCGCGAGCCCTGTCGTAGAGCTCGTGGATGATGGCGTTGAGCTCGGGGTTGAGGCGGTCCATGCGTGCAATGGCCGCCTCGACCAACTCCACCGGCGAGACCTGCTTGCTGCGGACGAGCTCCGCCTGGGCCGTTGCGTCCATCCACACCGTGTCGTCGCTCACATCGGTCATGGGGTGCACGGTAGCGGCGCGGGCGGCGCGCCGGGGTGCCTCAGGTGGGGGCGGGCTCGGGGCGGCGCGCCCCGGTGCGGATGGCGATCGCCTCGGTCACCGTGACGTCGGCGCCACAGGCGAGGCAGCGGCGACGGTCGTCGAGTTCCCCACCGCAGTTGCGGTGCTGGAGGATCATCGGCCGCTCCCCCCCGTCGAGGCCGTAGCGGTCGCCCCACTGGAGCATGGCGACGAGCACCGGCCAGAGGTCGGCGCCCTTCTCGGTCAGGCGGTACTCCGAGCGCAGCGGGCGCTCCTGGTAGGGGCGCTTGACCACGATGCCCTCCTCGACCAGGCGCTCGAGGCGCGCCTGGAGCACGTTGCGGGCCACACCCAGATCGCGCTGAATGTCATCGAAGCGGCGCCGGCCCAAGAAGATGTCCCGCACGATGAGCAACGTCCAGCGCTCCCCGATCACCTCGAGGGTCGAGGCCACCGGACAGTACTGGGAGGGATAGTCCCGCTTGAGCATCCTCCCAGGATATCCCACTTTCCTGGCCAGTGGGTTGTTTTATGAAACTTTCCTCCGTAGAGTGCGTTGCATGACAGAACTCGTGGAGATCCCATCCGCCGCAGCGAAGCGGGCGCGGCCGGTCCTGACCGCGCTGATCGTCTTGACCGGGGTCTTCTTGTCCTCGCTGGACCTGTTCATCGTCAACATCGCCTTCCCGAGCATCTCGGCGAGCTACCACGGCGAGAGCCTGAGCTCGCTGTCCTGGGTGCTGAGCGCCTACACCATCGTCTTCGCCGCCGTCCTGGTCCCGGCCGGCCGATGGGCCGACCGCGCCGGCCGCAAGCGCGCCTTCCTCCTCGGGTTGGCCGTCTTCACCACGGCCTCGGCGCTGTGCGCCCTCTCCCCGTCCCTGGAGCTCCTGGTCGCGGCCCGGATACTGCAGGCGATCGGCGGGGCGCTCATGCTGCCCACCTCCCTCGGACTGCTGCTGCCGGCCTTCGGGCCCGCGCGCAAGGGGGCGGCCATCGGCCTGTGGTCGGCCGTGGGCGGTGCGGCCGCTGCCCTCGGCCCACCCATCGGCGGGCTCTTGGTCCAGGCCAGCTGGCGCTGGGTGTTCCTCGTCAACCTGCCGTTCGCCGTGGTGGCACTCGTGCTGGGCGCGCGCACGCTCGACGAGGTGCGCGACCCCGACGCCCAGAAATCCGACCTCCTCGGTGCCGCCCTCCTCACCGTGGCGGTGGCCGCCCTGGTGGCCGGCATCGTCGAGGGCGCAGATTGGGGCTGGACGAGCGGGCGGATCCTCGGTGCCTTCGCACTGGCTGCGCTGGCGGGCGCCGGGCTCGTCGTGCGCTCCCTCCGCCACCCGAATCCCATCATCGAACCGGCCGTGATCCGCCACCGCGCCGTCGCCATGGCCGACCTCAGCTCGCTCGCCTTCTTCGGCGGCTTCGGGGCGCTCGTGCTCGGCGGCGTCCTGCTCCTGACCGGCCTGTGGCACGAGTCGGTGCTGCGCGCCGGGTTCATGATCGCGCCCGGACCGCTACTGGCCGGGATCACCGCCTTCCCCGGCGGGTTGCTCGGCGCGCGCCTCGGCCATCGGATCGTCGGCACCGCCGGCGCGCTGCTGTTCGCCGCCGGAGGCCTGTGGTGGATCACCCATGTGGGCGTGACGCCGGACTGGGTGGGTGCCTATCTGCCCGGCAGCATCGTCAGCGGTATCGGCGTCGGACTCATGCTGCCGTCGCTCGGTGGCGCCGCCACGGCGCCGCTCCCGCCGGAGCGCTTCGCCACCGGCTCCGCGCTCTACGTCATGACCCGCCAGATCGGCATCGCGCTCGGGGTGGCCGGCCTGGTCGCCATCCTCGGGACGACCACCGGTGCCGCAGCCATCACCGCATTCCACCACGCCTGGGTCTTCATGATCGCCTGCAGCCTCGCGGCCGGAGCGCTGCTGCAGGGCGTCGGCACGCGCGTGACCGAGGTGGCCGACGCCTCACTCGAGGCGGAGCCGCATGCGCCGGTGCCCGTGCTCGCCCTGGCGGCACCGGGCACCGCCGACCGCGGCGACACCTGACGTGCCGGCCGCGCTCTACCCGATGGGCGCCGGCAAGTAGCCGGGGTTGGCCACCACCAACTGGTCACGCGCCGAGACGGCCAGCACCCGCGCCACGGACTCCCACTCGTCGTCCAGGGCGCCCGAGCGCAACGCGACGGCCAGCGCGGCATCGTCAGCGAAGCCGAGCCCGGCCAGACGCTCGGTGTGCGCGGCAGCCAGCGCCGGGCCGAGCCGGAGTTCGCGCTCGGCGATCCCCAGCGCATTGCGCGCCACGCGAGCCTCGAAGCGGGTGCCGGCCTCGCTCCCTTCCATGACGCCGTCGAGGTATTCGCGCACCGCTTCGACCAGCTCCGCCGCGGTGGGGCGCCCGAAGGGCGCCGTCGGTCCGTCCGCCGCCAATGGTGCGGCCGTCGGAGGTGGCGTCACGCCCAGCAGGCAGAACAGATCCCATTCACTCTCGCACACCCGGCGGCCGATGGCGGCCAGCTCGACCGATCGCGAGGTGCCGCTCAGATGCGCTGACGCTTGCAGGGCGCAGATGGTCGCCCACTTGACGGTGGCGTAGATCTGCCACCAGGCCACTCGCGTTGCGGTGAGGGACTCACCGCCCGCGTCGGCATACGCCGTGACGAACGCGGCGACCGAACCGAGGCCGCCCACGTCGCCGCGGCCGCCGAAGCGCCAGGCCGGCGCGCTCAGCCAGCCGACGTCCTCCGCCGGATCGCCCACGTGGGCGAGCTCCCAGTCGAGCACGCCGCGCAGCCCGTCGGGACCGACGAGGAAGTTGCCCATCCGGTAGTCGCCGTGCACGACGACGTTCGGGCCCGCCGCCGGGCGGTGGGCAGCCAGCCAGCGCACGCCCAGCTCGAGCGCCGGGCGCACCTCGCCCAACGCATCGAGGAAGGGCAACGGGTCGCCGAGCGGGTCCGACGCGGCGAGCCCGCTGACGGACGCCGGGTCGATGCCGTGGATGCTGGCCAGCGCGCTCGCCATCTGGCCGGGCAGAGCGCGGCGCGCCCCGGTCCACTCGTCGTCGCGCAGGATCTTGCGCGGAATCGTCTCACCGTCCAAGCGCTCGACCACCAACCAACTCGACCCGACCTCGTCGCGTTCGCCCGTGGCGACCACCGCCGGCACCGGAACGCCGGCAGCACGCGCGGCGCGCAGGAGGTCCGCTTCCGTGCGGGCCCGGCCCCGGGGGGCGCTGCCGCTGCGATCCATCTGCAGAATGAGCGGCTGGACGGCACCGTCGGGCGCGCGCAGGTCGAACGCGCTGGTCACCCGCGAGGCGCCGCCCGACAGGCGGTGCAGGCCCTCGACCGTGCCGCCGAGCTGACGGCCCAGCGCGGCCACCAGCTCTTCCGTGGTCAGCCGCGACGTCATCCCTACTCGACGGGGACGACAGGCCTCCCACTGTCGTCGAGCTGATGCAGGTACTCGCAGATGCCGTAGCCCGTGTGCGGCAAGCCATCGAGATCCTCATAGGTCCACCGCGCCAGCCCCTCGTTGACCATGGTGCCGCCGGCCCGGCCGATGTCGGCCACCCGCAGCACGTCACCGCGCAGCGGGTAGGTCTCGCCCTTCTTGTCGACCACGTCGAGGTGCACGACGCGGTGCGTCACGCCGTCGTCTTCCAGCTCCGTGCGCACCCGCCATTCCGCCACCGACGTCGCCCTCTTCCCGTCCCAGACCCAGCCGCGGTGCAGGTCGCCGGCGTCGGTGCCGAGGCGGATGCCCCCGAAGTGCATCTCCTCCCCGATGTTGATGGAGAACCAACGCCACATTTTGGGGCCGCCCCAGCGGCGGGGGCCCCAGGAGCGGTCCCGATTCCCGTGCGCGCCGCGCCACTCATACGGCGTGCCGTCGACGGTGAGGGTCCCGGTCCAGCGCCCCGCCTGCTCCAGGTGCCCCTTCCCGACCGTGCCGGCGGCGGCAGCCGCCTCGGCCGACTTGGGGCCGCCGCTCGGCTGACCGTCTGTGCCGATGGCGGGGGTCACGGCGTCGAAGCGCACGTCGAGCGAGACCGGTACCGGGTGTGTCGTCGAGTCCCCGCGCACGCACGGGCGCGCCTGCACTTCGCCCTCCATGGTCAGGCGCCACGACTGCAGCGCTTCGCGCATCTCGTAGCGCACGGCGCCGACGTCGAGCACGGAGTCGACCATGTCGCGCTGCTCTTTGACCCAGCGGTACTCCCCGAGCTCGCCGCCCGGCAGCCACAGCGACATGCCGACGTCCATCGTCCCCTCGTTGGGCCGGATGCCGATGCGGCTGAACAGGCCCGAGTCAGTGGCAGGGTCGTAGGCGTTGAAGTAGTACGACTCGCTCCAGGCGGTGTCCGCTTCGACGGGGTGAGCAAGGTCGTGGCGGGCGTCGAGAATCGGCATGGCTATACCATTGTCTGTCCGGCGCTGACGTTCAACGCCTCGCCCGTGACGCCACGAGCGGCATCGGAGAGCAGCCAGCAGATGGCGGACGCGATCTCATCGGCGCTCTGCAGGCGGCCGAGGGGGATTTCGCGGGCGATGTAGGCGGCGAGGCCCTCGGGGCCGCCCATCAGATTCTCGAACATGGCATCCCGGTTGATCAGGTCGGTGTCCACCGTCCCGGGGCACACGGCGTTGACGGCGATACCCTGGGCGCCGAGCTCGGCCGCCATGGTCTGGGTCAGCAGAATGATCCCCGCCTTGGCCGCGCAGTACGCCCCGAGGAGAGGGAAGGCGCGCTTGCCGGCCTGGCTCGACACGTTGCAAATGCGTCCGCCGACACCGGCCGCCACCATGCGCGTGGCGCAGGCCTTGGACACCAACCACGTGCCGACCACGTTGACATCGAGCACGCGGCGGAACTCCTCGGCCGGGACGTGGAGTAACGGCCCCAGCCCGAAACCGGGACCGCTCCCGCCCGCCACGTTGGCCACGAGCGTGATGGTCCCCAGCTCCTCGCTCGCCCGGGCCACGGCGTCTTCCACCGCGGCCTCGTCGGACACGTCCGCCTGCACGGCGGTTGCCCGCACGTCCAGCGCCGCGAGCTCGGCCGCCAGGGCCTGGAGGTCGTCGGGGCTGGCGGTGCCGTGGAGCGGGGCCTCGTCGTAGGGGCGGGCGATGTCGAGGCAGGCCACGTCGGCGCCACCCGAGGCCAGGGCCACCGCGGTGGCCCTCCCGATGCCTCGGGGCCGGGCCGCTCCGGTGACCAGCGCGACGCTCCCGGCGAACGGGCGTCCTGCAGCATCGTGTGTGAAACTCACCGGGCAAACGTAGCGACGAATGCGGGCGGCCGCGCCGTCCGTGGGGGTGGCTCTGCCATGCGTGCCGCAGTGACCAGGGGTGGACGGCTGGTGGTGGGCGACGTGCCCGAGCCCGTGCCGTCGTCGGGTCACGTCCTGGCCCGCTCACTCTCCGCCGGCATCTGCGGCTCCGATCTGCACGCGCTGGCTGACTTCGGCCATTTCACCGGCCTCATGGATTCCGTCGGCGTCCCCGCGCTCGATCCGACCGCGGACTGTGTCTTCGGTCACGAGTTCTGCGCCGAAATTGTGGAACACGGGCCCGACACTGCCGGCACCCTCCCGGTCGGTTCTCGCGTCTGCTCTGTTCCGATCGTCGTGGGCCCAACCGGGGTCGAGCAGATCGGCTACTCCAACACCTACCCGGGGGCGCTCGCGGAATACATGGTGCTCCAGGAGCTGTTGCTGCTCCCGGTACCCGACGCGCTCGACACCAACCTGGCGGCCTTGACCGAACCCCTCGCAGTCGGTGAGCACGCCGTCGGACTGGCCGACCTCAGTCCCGGGCAACCCTGTCTCGTCGTCGGGTGCGGCCCTGTCGGGCTGGCGGTGATTGCCGCCCTCAAGGGCCGTGGCCACGGTCCGGTGCTGGCGGCGGACTTCTCACCGACACGGCGTCGGCTGGCTGAGGCGTTCGGCGCCGACGATGTGCTCGACCCGGCCGAAGGATCGCCGCACGAGCGCTGGTCCGAGTTCGGCATCGCCCGCACTGTCATGGAGCGCATCGGGGCGTCCATGCTCGGCGCGTCCGCACCGGACCCGGTGATCTTCGAGGCGGTCGGGGTGCCCGGCATGCTGCAGTCGTTGCTCGCCGACGGTCCGCCGCACAGTCGCATCGTCGTGGTGGGCGTATGCATGCACACCGACACCATTGAGCCCTTCATGGCGGTGACCAAGGAGATGGAGCTGCGCTTCTCATTCGGCTACACCCCCGCCGAGTTCGCTGCCACTCTGGGCCGGCTGGTCGACGGCGTGCCCGGGGCCGAGCTCCTGGTGACGTCCACCGTGGACTTGGCCGGCGCTCCGGATGCTTTCGCGAGGCTGCGCACGCCCGGCGAACACGGAAAGATCCTGGTGAGGCCCTGAGCGGGTGGCCGCCCCGCACGGGGTCGGCTCGCGTCGAGATGATTGCAAACCTATAAACGACATTGTGCAGAGTTGGTTTTCGAACCCCACCCGCCGCCCACAGACCAGGACCACATCACACATCCCCACGACCCACGACCCACGACCACATGACACAGACCGAAGAGAAACCTGGAGAACGAGCCTCATGACCCCGACCAACGCCGATGGCCGCCTCAATTTCGGCATCTTCCTGGCGCCGTTCCACCCCGTGGGCCAGAACCCCACCCTGGCACTCGAGCGCGACCTGCAACTGATAGAGCATCTTGACGCACTGGGCTTCGACGAAGCCTGGTTCGGCGAGCACCACTCGGCTGGCTACGAGATCATTGCCTCGCCCGAGGTCTTCATTGCGGCCGCCGCGCGAGCGCACCACGCACATCCGTCTCGGCACGGGCGTCTCGTCGCTGCCCTACCACCATCCGTTCATGCTGGCCGACCGGATGGTGCTCCTCGACCACCTCACCGCGCGGCCGCGTCATGCTCGGGGTCGGGCCGGGCGCATTGCCTTCCGACGCCTTCATGATGGGTATCGACCCGGCGAAGCAGCGCGACATGATGGAGGAGTCGCTCGAGGCGATTCTGCTGCTGCTGGCGGGCGAGACGGTCTCCATGGAGACGGACTGGTTCAAGCTGGTCAAGGCCCGGCTGCAGCTGCGTCCCTACCAGCGGCCCTTCCCGGAGGTGGCCGTCGCCGCCCAGGTGTCCCCGGCCGGACCGCGGGCGGCCGGGCGTTTCGGCTGCAGCCTGCTCTCCCTCGGCGCCACCACCACGGGCGGCTTCGACGTCCTGGGCTCGCACTGGCAGGTCATGGAGGAGCGGGCGGCCGAGTTCTCGACCACGGTCGACCGCAGCCGCTGGCGGTTGGTCGGGCCCATGCACATCGCCGACACCAAGGAGCAGGCGATGGCCGACGTCGCCTTCGGGCTGGCCGACTGGGTCGACTACTTCGAGCGCGTCGCCGCGCTGCCCATCGCGCCCGACACCGCGAACTTCGAGTCGCTCGTCGACGCGCTCGAACGCGTCCGGCATGGCCGTCATCGGCACCGTTGACGACGCCATTGCGCAGATCCAGCGTCTCAAAGAGCAATCCGGTGGCTTCGGCACCTACCTGTTCATGGGCCACGAGTGGGCCGACACCGACGCCACCCGGCACTCCTACGAGCTGATCGCCCGCTACGTGGCGCCCCGCTTCCAGGACTCGTCGACCTCGCTCACGTCGAGTCGCGACTGGGCCGCCGAGAACCGGCCCGAGTTCATCGGCGGCGCGGTGAACGCCGTGATGTCGGCCATTCAGCAGCACCAGGACGAGAAGGCCGAGAAGGCCGCAAAGGCGGAGGAGAAGGTGACACCCCATGGCTGACATCACGCACGAGCAGGTGCCGGCGAACGGGATCGAGCTGCACGTGGCGACGGCGGGGCCGACCGATGGCCCTCCGGTGGTCTTGTGCCACGGCTTTCCCGAGCTGTGGTACTCGTGGCGCCACCAGCTCGGCGCGCTGGCCGATGCCGGCTTCCGCGCCATCGCACCGGACCTGCGCGGCTACGGCGGCAGCTCTCGCCCGGGCAACGTCGCCGACTACGGCTCGGACAACTTGACGGCGGACCTGGGCGGCCTGCTCGACCACTACGGCTACGGCCAGGCGGCCTTCGTCGGCCACGACTGGGGAGCCATGGTGGTCTGGGAGATGGGGCGCCTCCACCCTGACCGCGTGGCGTCGGTCTGCAATATGAGTGTGCCGTATTCGAATGCGCCGGCACCGCCGACGCAGATCTTCGAGGTGATCTTCGAGAACAAGTTCTTCTACATGCTCTACTTCCAAGAAGTCGGGCCCGCCGAGGCCGAGTTCGAGGCCGATCCGCGCCTGTTCCTGCGCACCATGCTCTACTCGGCCGGCGGGGAGGGGATGGCGAGTGGCAACCCTCTCGGGGACCACCCGCGCCAGGGCACCTGCTTCATGGACATCCTGTCGCCTGCACCCGACACGCTTCCGGACTGGATCACCGAGGACGACGTCGACGTGTACGCGGCCGCCTTCAAGGAGAGCGGCTTCTTCGGACCTGTCAGCTTCTATCGCAACATGGACGCCAATTGGGAGCGGTCCAAGGACATTCCGCCTTCGATCTACACCATGCCCGTCGCCTTCATCACCGGCTCGCTCGACCCTGTCAACACCATGATGCCGGGGGCCATCGAGAGCATGGCCGAGGCGATGCCCGACTTCCGGGGCGCGACCGTGGTCGACGGTGCCGGCCACTGGGTGCAACAGGAGCGCCCGGATGAGACCAACCGCGCCCTGCTCGCCTTCCTCTCCGGCGTGTGAGCAACCTCGTTCCGCTGCCGGCACAGCCGGCCGGCGTCGACTGGCCGACCGAAAACTGGCCCGAGGGCGACCTGCCGCAAGGCGTCGACCTGGGTCCCCTGCTCGACGAGGCCTTCGATCCGGACGGCCCGCTGGCCGAGACGTTCGCCGTCGTCGTGGTCCACCGCGGCCGCGTCGTGGTCGAGCGTTACGGGGGCGCGCTCGAACACTTCGACCGGCCCCCCACACCGGTCACGGCGGAGACACCGTTGCTCAGCTGGTCCATGGCCAAGTCGATACTCCAGGCGGTGGTCGGACTGCTGGTGGGCGACGGCAAGCTCGACCTCGATGCCCCGGCCGCCGTGCCCGAATGGTCCGACACGGCCGACCCCCGCCACGCCATCACGTTGCGCCAGCTGCTCGCCATGCGCGACGGGCTGGACTTCGCCGAAGACTACGTCGACGACCGGATCTCCGACGTGATGCAGATGCTCTGGGGCGATGGCCAGGCCGACATGGCGCACTTCGCCGCCGACCGGCCGCTGGCCGCGCCGCCCGGCACCAGGTTCAACTACTCGTCGGGGACCTCCAACATCATCTCGGGTGTGGTGGCCCGCACGGTCGGGGCGGGCGAGCGCTACGCCCGCTACTTGCACAGCCGACTCTTCGGGCCGCTCGGGATGCGCACGGCCGATCCCGAGTTCGACGAGGCCGGAACCTGGGTGGCGTCGTCGTTCCTGCGCACGAGCGCGCGTGACTACACCGCGCTTCGGCCTGCTCTACTTCGCGCGACGGCATCTGGGACGGCGTCCGCCTGCTGCCGGCGGGCTGGGTCGACTACGCCCGCACGTGGGTCTCCGAAGATCCCGAGGACGCCAGCCCCTACGGCGCGCACTGGTGGGGCGTGGCCGGCGACACCCTCGGCACCTTCCGCTGCTCGGGCTACGAAGGCCAATCCATCACGCTCTGTCCCCCGCTCGACCTCATCGTCGTCCGCCTGGGCAAGACGCCACACGAGCGCGAGGAGCTCCTCGTCCCGTGGCGCATCGCCATGGTGCAGGCCTTCGCCGACGCCGCGACCGGCGCCGGCGGTCGCGCCCGCTGAGCGAGGGAGTCAGGCGCCCTTCGGGGTGGCGATGAAGACGGGGATCTGCCGGTCCGTCTTCTCCTGGTACTCGGCGTAGGGCGGGTACGCCGCCACGCCCCGCTCCCACCAGAGTGCCTTCTCGTCGCCGGTCACCTCGCGCACCGTGACGGCGAAGGGTGCGGGCCCGTCTTGCACCAGCACCTCGTCGGGGTGGGCGACCAGGTTGTAGTACCACTCGGGATGCTCGGGTGCGCCACCCTTGGACGCCACCAGCGCGTACTCGCCGCCGTGCTCGACCCGCATGACCGGGTTCTTGCGCACCTTGTTGCTCTTGGCGCCCCGGGTCGTCACGACGATGATCGGCATGCCCGTGTCCATCAACGTGTTGGCGCGTTGCCCCCCTGAGGCTTCGTACTCGGCCACCTGTTGGCGGACCCAGTCGGACGGACTTGGCTCGTAGTCGCCTTCGAGTGTGCTCATGCGCCGATCGTATTGGGTGCGGGCTACTGTCCGACCGTGACGCGCGCTCCGATGGAAACCGCCGACGTCCTCGCCTTCCACCAGAGCCTCTCCAACTGGGGTCGCTGGGGCGCCGACGACCAGCTGGGCACCCTGAACCTCGTCACGCCGCAGGTCACGGGCGCGGCCGTGGCCACGGTGCGCAGCGGTCGATCGGTCTCCTGCGCCCGTCCGCTCGACACCGTGGCGGCGGCGGACAACCCGGCCCCGGTGGCCCATCACATGACGGGCACCGCCACCGAAGGCATGGGGGCGGACTACTTCGCCATCTCCCCCCATGGCTTCGCCACCAGCCACATCGACGCGCTATGCCACATCTTCCATGAGGGGAAGCTCTACAACGGCTACCCCGCCGAGTCCGTCACCGCCCACGGCGCCACCAAGCTGGGTATCCATCGACTCAGCGCCGGGATCGTGACGCGGGGCGTGCTGTTGGACATCCCGGCGCTGCGTGGCGTCGCCGCACTCGAGCCGGGCGAGCCGGTGTTCCCCGAGGATCTCGAGGCGGCCGAGCAGCGGGCCGGGCTGTGCGTGCGCGCCGGCGACGCGTTGCTGGTGCGCACCGGCCGCTGGCAATGGCGCCTGGAACACGGTCCGTGGGACGCCGCCAGCTCGGCGGCGGGGCTCGATGCCTCGTGCCTCCCCTGGCTCCGGGCGCGCGACGTGGCCGCACTGGGCAGCGACGGCGTCTCCGACGTGCTCCCCTCCCGTGTCGCGGGGGTGGGTATGCCGATCCACACGGTGGTCATCGTGGCCATGGGCGTCCACCTGCTCGACAACCTCGATCTCGACGGCCTCGCCACCGCCTGTGCCGGCGAGGCGCGCTGGGAGTTCCTTCTCACCGTGGCGCCGCTGGTGCTACGCCGGGGCACCGCCTCACCGGTGAACCCGATCGCGCTGTTCTGAAGCAGCGGGCGGCCGCCGGCACGGATGCCCGGTTCAGCTCGTCGCGCCGTTCACCACCGGCGCGTTGAGGCGGATCGACCCGGCCGAGCCGTAGAAGCCCGTATCGCCGTAGCTGAAGATGCCGCCGTCAGAGGCGGTCAGCCAGTAGCCGGCTCCGTCGGCGCTGCTCATCATGCCGACGATTGGCTTGTTGAGACGGATCGACCCCGTGGAGCCGTAGAAGTGGGCATCGCCGTAGCTGAAGATGCCGCCGTCGGAGGCCACGAGCCAGTACCCCAGCCCGGACGCGCTCGACGCCAGGCCGACCACCGGCCGATTGAGCGTGATGGAGCCGGCCGAGCCGAAGAAGGTGGCGTCGCCGTAGCTGAAGATGCCGCCGTCGGAGGCCACCAGCCAGTAGCCCTGGCCGTCCGGTGTGGCCGCCATCCCCACGACCGGCTTGTTGAGGCGGATCGATCCGGCCGAGCCGTAGAAGGGGGCATCGCCGTAACTGAAGATGCCGCCGTCGGACGCCACCAGCCAGTAGCCCTGGCCGTCCGGCGTGGCCGCCATGCCCACGATCGGCTTGTTGAGGCGGATGCCGCCGGTCGAACCGTGGAAGCCGGCGTTGCCGAAGGTGAAGATGCCGCCGTCGGAGGCCACCTCCCAGTAGCCCGCGCCACCCGGCGTGGCCGCCATGCCCACCATGGGCGCGTTGAGGTGCTGCCCACCCATTGAGCCCTGGAAGGACGCGGCGGGTCCGTAGTTGAAGATCCCGCCGTCGGACGCTACCGACCAGTAGCCCTGGGCCGGGGTGTAGGCGTCCAACAGTCCTTGACGCTGGCCGTTGCCGTCGGTGTAGCGGCCACCCGCGCCGCACGCACCACGGCTGGAGCACGACACCGTCATGACCACCGATACGGCGCTCGCGCCGGTGGCGGCGTTCGCCGGGACGGGGGCAGCGACCGGCGTCCAGGTGGCGCCGTGCAGTGAGGCAAGCAGACCGGTCTGCCCGCTGGCGGTCGTGTTCTGGTATTGCCCGCCGGCGGCGCAATCCGTGCGCGACAGGCAGGACACCGCGTCAAGGTTGGCGTTGGAGGTGCCCGATGCGTCGGCCGGCTGCGCGACCTCCGCGGCCGACACGGCACCCGTGCTGCTCACCGCGTCCGCCAGTGCGTGTTCGGCACCGCCACCGTCGAGATAGCCGCCGACGGCCACGCAGCCATCGAGCACGCACGACACGGACGCCAACGATCCTTGATGATCCGCTCCTGTCCCGGCGTTGGCCGGCAGGGGTGCCTCGGTGGCGTTCCATGCCCCACCGGCGAGGCGCTCGAGGAGACCCGACTCAACGTTGCCTGTCGCCAGGTACTGCCCGGCCGCGATGCAGATCCCGGCCGAGCACGACACGCTCAGGGGTTCCGCCTCGAGGCCGGGTCCGGTGATGGCGTCGGGCGGTAACGGGGCGTCCTCGGCGGTCCACGCTCCCCCCGCGCCCGCCTGCGACAGCAGCTCGGGCTGGGTCGAGCTGCCGGTCGAATAGATCCCGGCGGCTGCGCAGCCCCCGATGTTCGGGCACGAGACAGCGGTGAGGGTGACGTTTTGGTTCGCGGCAGCGCCGGCGGTTTGCGGGGCGGCCTGGGTGCTCCACGCCCCGGTGTCGAGGGTGTCGATCAGCCCGACCGACCCGGCGCTGTTCTGGTACTGGCCGATGGCGGCGCAGCTCCGGGCGACCTCGGGGACGCGCAGGCCAATGGTCACCGTGCTCTGGCACGCGATGGCGTTGAGGAGCGAGTCCGCCGACGCCCCCGTGAGGGCGTCGCCCGGCACCGGCGCTTCGACGGCCGTCCACGCCCCGCCGGTATACGTCTCGACCAGGGCGTCGCTCCCGCTGGCGCGGTCGGTGTAGGAACCGACGGCTTCACACCACGTGCTCGTCGCACAGCTCACCCAGCTGAGGTCCGACTCCCGCGTCGCATCGGCGTTGGCCGGAAGCGGTGCCTCGGTGGCGGTCCAGGCCCCGTTGGCCAGGATCTCGAGCACCCCGTGCGCGTGGCCGGCGTTGTCGTCGTAGGTGCCCACGGCGGCACATGACACAGCGGAGGAGCAGGACTCGCTGGCGATGTTGCCCAGCGCGATGGTCCCGACGCCGTCGGGCGCGCTCGGTAGCGGCGCCTGCGCGCCGGACCAGCCCGCAGGGGGCGCCTGGGCGGCGGCAGGACCGGCGGCGAGGAGTCCGACCGACGCACCGGCGCTAATGGCGAGCACCCCGTAGACGACAACGATGCCGGCGCGACGGAGCTTCGCCCGCGTCACCCGGCCGGAGCTGGTGGTGTTGTGGCCGGGAGGATCCACACGCTGCGCCATTGAGGAACCTCCGAGAGAGTGCGTACGGCGCACGTTAAGGGAACCGACCCGACAGGGCAATGACCATCGCCCTGTCGCAGACAATGAGCCGCGCCGGCAGCGCTCGGACCGCACCCCCCCGGACGGCGCGGCCGCCCGCGCTGTGTCGGCGTGAGCGGCTCTCAAGCCCCCTCGTAGGGGAACCCGAGGTCGGGCGCCGTCAAGATGGCGCGGAAGGGAATGCCTTCCGCTGCCGCCATCGCCTCCACCGTCCCGCCCCGATCGACCACCGCCACCAACAGAACGACCTCGCCGCCCGCCTCGTGCACGGCGTGCGCCGCCTGGAGCAGCGACGTGCCCCGGGTCACGGTGTCCTCGGTGACGACGACCTTGTCGCCCGGATCGAGCGCGCCGGCGATGCGGCCGCCGGCGCCGTGATCCTTCGCCTCCTTGCGCACGCTGAACGCCTTGAGGGCCCGACCCCGTGTGGCCGCCACGCCGGCCGTCACGAAGGCCACGGGGTCGGCACCCATGGTGAGCCCTCCGATCGCCGTGGCCTCGTCGGGAACCACCGACAACACCGCGTCCGCCACGAGGACCATGGCCTCGGGCCGGCACACCGTCTGCTTCGAATCGATGAACCAGCTGCTCTTGCGGCCCGACTTCAGGGTGAATTCGCCCGTCTTGACCGAGTGTGCCAGGAGATGGTCCCGCAGGTCGGCGAACGCGCCGGCACCGCGCTCCGTCGCGCTCACACGAACCGAACCCCGCCGCCGTCCACCACTTCGCCGATGACGGCGCCGGTCTGCTCCGCCCCCTCGAGCACCGCCAGCGCCGATTCGGCGGCGCCGGCGTCGACCACCAGCGCCATGCCGATGCCGCGGTTGAAGACCTGGTCCATTTCGTCCTCGGCGACGCCGCCGAGGCGCTGGATCTCCGCGAACACCCGCGGCTGTTCCCAGGCGCTGCGCACCAGCACGGCGCCCAGGTCCGGAGGGAGGGCGCGTGGCAGGTTGCCCACAATGCCGCCTCCGGTGATGTGGGCGCAGGCATGCAGTGCCGCGCCGAGCGCGCGCCGCAGCGCCAGCACCGCGGGTGTGTAGATCACCGATGGCCGCAGCAGTTCGTCGGCCACGCTGTGCGCGGCACCCTCCCACGCCGGGTCGCCCAGGTCGAGCCCGGCCCGCTCGAGCAGCACGTGCCGCGCCAGCGTGTACCCGTTGGAGCGCAATCCCGGTGACGCGAGCCCCACGACGACGTCACCAGCCTGCACGCGCTCGGGGCCGAGCTGCGTCCCCTGCTCCACCACCCCGACGGCGAAGCCGGCCAGGTCGAGATCGTCGCGCGCCATGACACCGGCGTGCTCGGCCGTCTCGCCACCGATGAGAACGCAGCCGGCCTGGCGGCAACCTTCGTGCACGCCCGCCACCACGGCGCCCACCTGGTCGGGGTCGACCTTCCCGGTGGCGATGTAGTCGAGCACGAACATGGGCTCGGCCCCGACGCACACCAGGTCGTCGACGCACATGGCGACCAGGTCGATGCCCACCGTGTTGTAGCGGCCGGTGTCCCGGGCGACCACCAGTTTGGTGCCGACGCCGTCGGTCGAGGCGACCAGGACCGGCTGGCGGAAGCGGGCGATGTCGAGCGGGAACTGCCCACCGAAACCGCCGATCCCCGGCACCATGTCCGCGCAGGCGCTCCACCGCCGCATCGCCCGCCGCGATGTCGACACCGGCGCCGGCGTAGGTGGCGCCGCCTTGTGTCACGGTGGTCAAACCCCCGGGAGCACGGCCTGGTGCGCGGTCAGGGCCACCGGCTCGGGTCGCCGCACCGCCACCGCGGCTGCCGGAATCGGCGTCGGGTAGTTGCCGGTGAAGCACGCGTCGCAGAACCCGCCGTCGGCCCCGATGGCCTCCTTGAGGTTCTCGATGCTGATGTAGGCCAACGAGTCGGCACCCAGAATCCGCGCCATCTCCTCGACGGTGTGATCCGTCGCCAGCAGCTCGTCGTGCGAGGGCGTGTCGATGCCGTAGAAACAGGGCCAGCGCCAGGGCGGCGACGAGATGCGCAGGTGCACCTCCGCCGCGCCGGCTTCGCGCAGCATCCGGATCACGGAGCGCTGCGTCGTGCCGCGCACGATGGAATCGTCAACGACCACCAAGCGCTTGCCGGCGATGGCGTCGGTGAGCGGGTTGAGCTTGCGCCGGACGGCGTCGGCCCTCTCCTGCTGGCCCGGCGCAATGAAGGAGCGGCCGATGTAGCGGTTCTTCACCAGCCCCTGCCCGTAGGGGATGCCGCTGGCCCGGGCGAAGCCCTCGGCGGCGGGCACGCCCGACTCGGGCACGCCCATCACCATGTCGGCGTCGGCGGGCGACTGCAACGCCAGCAACTCGCCCATGCGGCAGCGCGTCTCGTGGACCTCGCGGCCGTAGAGGCGGCTGTCCGGCCGCGCGATGTAGGCGAACTCGAAGATGCACAGGCGCGGCTCGACCTCGCGCAGCCACGGGATCTCCACGCTGGAAGGACCGTCGGCGTCGATCACGACCATTTCGCCCGGGGCCACCTCGCGGACGAAGGTGGCGCCGATGACGCTCAAGGCCGGCGTCTCCGATGCCAGCACCCATCCCTCGGGTTCGTCTGCCGGGCCGAGGCGCCCCAAGCAGAGCGGCCGGAAGCCGTACGGGTCGCGCACGCCGAAGAGTCGCTCGGAGCTCATGAGGACGAACGAGTACGCACCCTCCAAAATGGGCAGCACGGCCTGCAGCGCGGTCGAGAGGTCCTCGGTCTCGGGAAACGACTGCATCAACAACTCGGCGACCACGTCGCTGTCGGTGGCGACGGAGCCCGGCAGCATGCCCGCCTTCTCGGCCAGCGCCGTCGTGTTGGTGAGGTTGCCGTTGTGGCCGAGGGCGAAACCGGCACGTCCGACGGGGCGGTAGACGGGCTGGGCGCCGGCCCAGTCGGACGACCCATGAGTCGAATATCGGGTGTGGCCGATGGCGAGATGCCCCTGCAGGCCCGACAACGTGCGCTCGTCGAAGACGGTGGCGACCAGGCCCATGTCCTTGACCACCGTGACGGTGTCACCGTCGGCGACGGCCATGCCGGCCGACTCCTGGCCACGGTGCTGCAGGGCGAAGAGACCGTCGAACGTGAGGTTGGCCACCCTCGACCCGGGCGCGTAGACCCCGAAGACTCCGCAGGCTTCCTTCACGCGTCACCCATTGTCGCACAGGCCTGCGGCATCACGGTTCGCCCAGGGCCAGAGCCAGGTTGCCCTCGTGCGCCTGGCGCAGAGCCTCGACGGGGAGGTCGACCAGGCGGCCCAGCGTGAACCGGGCGCCGCCCGCCGGACCCAACGCGGCGGCCGGGATCCCGCGTGCCGCCGCCAGATGGATGAGCTCGTCGGGATCGCCCGTTGCCACCACGAAGCGTGAGGGCAATTCGGTGAAGAGCTCAGCCGCATCGTCGATGGCGGCCGAGCACCCGGAGCCGGCGGCCGCGGCCATTTCGGCTAGTGCCACGGCCAGTCCGCCGCCCGAGACGTCGTGCACCGCGTGAATCAGGGCGTCGGTACCCCCGTGCGTCGGCGCGCCCGACACCTGGGCCGCCACGACCTCGGCGACGAAGGCGCAGACCGTGGCGTGCAGCGCGAGATCGACCGCCGGCACGTCCCCGCTCCGGTGATCGCAGCGCTCGGTGGCCCAGCGCGTGCCCTCCAAGGGAAAGGTCCCGTCGGCCGCGGCACGCGGGCCGAGCACCACGACGGTGTCGCCGTCGGCCCACGCCAATCCGGGCGGCGGCGCGTGCACAGCGTCGACGAGCCCGAGCACGCCGAGCACCGGTGTGGGGTCGATGTCGGCGCCGCCGCTCTCGTTGTAGAAGCTGACGTTGCCGCCGATGATCGGGAGCGACAGCGCGTGGCACGAGTCGGCCAGGCCGTCGATGCACTCCGAGAGCTGCCACATGACCTCGGGATGCTCGGGGTTGCCGAAGTTCAAGCAGTTCACGACGGCGACCGGCGTCGCACCGACACAGGCCAGGTTGGCCACGCCCTCGGCCAGGGCCAGCGCGGTGCCGCGCCGCGGGTCGAGCGCGCAGGCGCGCGGGTTGGAATCGGTCGTCAGTGCCACCCCGCGCTCGGAGCGCGGGAGGCCGGGTCCGGCCAGGCGCAGCAGGGCGGCGTCGGCGCCGGGCCCCGCCACGGTGTTGAGGAAGAGCTGGTGGTCGTACTGGCGGTAGACCCAGCCCGGCGAGCGGAGCAACGCCACCAGGTCGCCGGCGCAGTCGCTTGGTGGCGCGGGCGGCGCGGCCGCCGGGCGGTGTGGGGCCTGGCGCGGCCGGTCGTAGAGCGGCGCGTCGTCGGAGAGCGACGCCGCGGGGACGTCGGCCAGCACCGTGCCGTCCATGCCGTCGCGGATGCGCAGACGCCCACCGCGGCCGGGTTCGGGCTCGGTCACGGTACCGATGACGGTCGCCCGTACCTCCCACTTGGTGCAGATGGCTTCGACGGCCGGCCACGACCCGGGCGTGACGATGGCGAGCATGCGCTCCTGGCTCTCGCTCGTCATCACCTCCCACGGCTCCATGCCCTCCTCGCGTCGCGGCACGGCCGTGACGTCGACGTCCATGCCGACACCGCCGCGGCCGGCGGTCTCGCTCGTGGCACAGGCCAGGCCGGCGCCGCCGAGGTCCTGAATCCCGACGACGAGCTTCGTGTCGAGCAATTCGAGGCAGGCCTCAATCAATCGCTTCTCCTCGAAGGGGTCACCGACCTGCACGCTCGGGCGCTTGGTGTCGTCCGCCGCACCGGCGTCGTCACCGCTGAAGCCGGCCGAGGCCAGGACGCTCACGCCGCCGATACCGTCGCGCCCGGTGCTCGAGCCGAGCAGCACGGCCAGGTTGCCCACGCCGGACGCGATGCCGAGCACGAGCCGCTCGACCGGGAGCGCACCCATGCAGAGCACGTTGACGAGCGGGTTCTGGGCGTAGCAGGGGTCGAAGGTCAGCTCGCCACCGACGGTCGGCACCCCGACGGAGTTGCCGTAGCCCGAGATCCCGCTCACCACGCCCTCGAGGAGCCAGCGCTGGCGGGCGTCGTCGGGCGGTCCGAAGAAGAGCGGGTCCATGACGGCGAGCGGGCGGGCGCCCATGGTGAAGATGTCGCGCAGTATGCCGCCCACGCCGGTGGCCGCGCCCTGGTAGGGCTCGATGGCCGACGGGTGGTTGTGGCTCTCGATGCGGATCGCCACGGCGATACCGTCGCCGGCGTCGATCACCCCTGCGTTCTCCCCGGGACCCACGAGGACCCGGGGGCCCTCGGTCGGCAGGCGCCGCAGGTGCAGCCGCGACGACTTGTACGAGCAGTGCTCGCTCCACATGACGGCGTAGAGGGCCAGTTCCAGGTGGTTGGGGGTGCGGCCCAGGATCTTGCCGACGGCCTCGTACTCGTCGTCGGTCAGGCCCAGGGCCCGGTGCAGGGACCCGCCGGCCGTCGCGGGGACGGGCAGTGGCTCCTCGGCCGGCGGAGTCATGACGCCTCCAACTTAGTCGCCGACCGTTTCAAGACGGCCCCGCTCGATCCTCAACCGGGCCGGTCGGCGCGCACCACGACCAGGTCGCGCTCGGTCCAGGCGAGCGCCGCGTCGAAGCCGGCCAGGGAGAGCCAGCGCAGCTGTTCGGCCAGGGTCGAGGGACGGTCGTGGCCGCCGGTGAGCGGGGTCACGGCGTCGGCCGCGTCGTCGGGGATCACGACGTCACCGAGCACGAAGCGGCCCCCCGGGCGCAGCACGGCGGCGATGCGGACGAACAGGTCGGCCTTCTGCGGGCCGTCGAGGTGGTGGATGGCGAGGGAGGAGGTGACGAGGTCGAAGGGTCCGCCCGGTAGTGGATCGCACAGGTCGGCCACGTGGACCTCGAGCGGGCGGCCGTCGAGGCGCCGGCGCGCCGCCGCCAGCATCCGCCCGTTCTTGTCGACCGCCGAGACCGTCGCCCCGGGGTGCTTCGCCAGCACCGCCGCCAGCGTCTCCCCCGTCCCGGTCCCGAGGTCGAGCACCGCCGACACCGTGACGCCCGCCGTCGCCCCGCCGACCGCAGCCTGCAACCGGTCGTAGGCGGGGAGCTCCGCACGCATCAGGTCCAGGTAGGTGGCCGGGTCGAACTCGAACGGCGTCTCTTGCACTTCGTTCATGGGCGCATCAGGCAAGCAGCGCGTCGCGACGGACCCAGGTCCAGCGGAGGACGAAGACCGAGAGCGCGAGGGTCACGATGTTGATCGCCAACTCCATCACCCCGTTGGCGCCCCTGCCCCAGACGCCGTGCTGCAGGTCGTAGAGCACGTCCATACAGAAGAGGTAGATGCCGGCACCGCCCCCGGCCAGGAGCCAGAAGATCGCCGCCCGCCGCCCCGTCCACAGGCAGGAGGCGGCAGCGGCCAGGCAGAGGACCAACCAGCCGTCGGCCAGCGGAAAGGCGTCCTCGAACTGGGTGTATGCCGTGCCGGTCTCGGAGGCCACGAGCGAACGGTGCACGAGCCAGCCCAGCCAGTAGGCCGCGATCAGGAGCGCCGCCGCCGCCAGGAGGCCCGCCATGGCGCGGCGGGTGGCCACCGGAACGGTGCCCACCTTGGAGGTACCTGTGTCCGCGGTCACACCTGCACGCTAACGCCCGCATGCACGCGGAAAGAAGCCGCCGCGGACCGGCGGAATTGACAAATCGTTGTCGCGTTCCGCCCGAAATAGGGGTCGGCCGAACAATGGAAGGAAACTCGCCGAATTGGGACAGAAGGGCCCGCGCCATAGGCCACAATGGACACATGGCTCCGAAAGCAAAAACTCCGGCTCCTCGCAAGCCCATGAGCAGCGGCCACAAGGCAGCGCTGGCTCGAGGGCGTGCCGAGAGTGCAACCGTTCGCCACTATCTCGAAGCACTCGAGACGTCCAAGCCCAAGCGCGGCCGCAAGCGCACGCCGGCCTCCATCGACCGCCGGCTGGGCGCCATCGACTCGCAGCTGGCCGGGGCCGACGCCCTCACCCGGCTCCACCTGCTGCAAGAGCAGAAGGACCTGCTCGACGAGCGCTCCCGGGTCGACGGGGTCAAGGACCTCTCCGCCCTGGAGAAGCAGTTCATCAAAGTGGCCAAGGCCTATGGCGAGCGCAAGGGCATTACGTACGGGACCTGGCGTGCCGCCGGGGTGAGTGCCGCCGTGCTCCAGAAGGCCGAGATCTCCCGGGCCCGGACCTGAGCCGCCCGCCGTCGCCGTCGCCGTCGCCGCTCAGGCCGCAGCAGCGCGGGCCGAAGCGGCCTGCACGAGTGAGCGCAACAGCACGAGCCCGTCCTCGGAGCCGAGCAGCATGGAGCTGGCCCGCTCGGGGTGGGGCATGAGCCCGACCACGTTGCCGGCCTCGTTGGCGATGCCGGCGATGCCGTGGCGCGAACCATTCGGGTTGTCGGCATAGCGCAGCACTATGCGGTCCTCGTCGTGAAGGCGACGCAGCGTCTCGTCGTCGCAGGTGTAGTTCCCCGAGAAGTGGTTGATCGGCATGACGAGCTCGTCGCCGACACGCGCACCCGCCGTCAACGGCGACGCGGTGGACGTGACGATCAGGCGTGCCGGTTGGCACAAGAACCGCAGCCGGCCGTTCTTCTGCAGCGCGCCCGGCAGCAGGCCCGCCTCGGTCAGCACCTGGAAGCCGTTGCAGATGCCGACGACCGGCCCGCCGGCGCGGGCGAAGTCCTGCACGGCCTCCATGATCGGCGAGAAGCGCGCCAGCGCACCCGGGCGCAGGTAGTCGCCGTGGGCGAACCCGCCCGGCAGCACGACGGCGTCGACCGAGCCGAGCTGGGTGTCACCGTGCCAGAGCAGCAGGCCCTCGCCCCCGGCAGCCTCGGCACCCTGCACCACGTCGAATTCGCAGTTGGTGCCGGGGAAGACGACGACGCCGATACGGGCGGCCACTCAGATCGCCTTGAGCTCGAGGTTGCTCTGCTCAATCACCGGATTCGCCAGCAGCCGCTCGGCCAGCTCGGTGGCCGTGGTACGTGCCGCGCCCTCGTCGACGGCCTCGACCTCGAAGCTGAAGGACCGGCCGGCCCGGACGTGGGCCACGCCGTCGAATCCCAACGCAGGGAGTGCCCGTTCAATGGTCGCCCCCTCGGGGTCGGCGATGCCCGGTCGCAACTGCACCTCGACGCGCGCCTGGAACCTCATGTCGTCGCACCGTACCAGTCGCTCAGCGAGCGCCCGGTGACGCGCTCGTAGGCCGCGACGTAGCGCGCCGACAGGGCCGACGTGACCTCCGCCGGCAGCGGCGGCGGGGGCGGCGTGCGGTCCCAGTCCTGCGCCGCCAGCCAGTCGCGCAGGGGTTGCTTGTCGAAAGCGGGCGGCGTCTCGCCCGGCACCACCAGCTCGGCCGGCCACAGCCGCGACGAGTCGGGTGTGCACACCTCGTCGCACAGGCAGAGCACCCCGTCGACGAAGCCGAGCTCGAACTTGGTGTCGGCGAGGATGAAGCCAGCCTCGGCGCAGCGCGCCGCGGCGCGCCGGTAGAGCGCGAGCGAGATGTCGCGGGCCTCGGCGGCCACCTCGGCGCCGACGAGGTCCACCGCGGCGGCGAAGTCGATGTTGAGGTCGTGCCCCTCGGTTGCCTTGGTGGACGGGGTGAAGAGCGGCTCGTCGAGCTGGCTGGCCAGCTGCAGCCCGGCCGGCATGGCGGTGCCATGCACCGTGCCGGCGCGGGCGTACTCGTCGTAGGCCTGGCCGGCGAGGTAGCCCCGCACAATGCATTCGAGCGCCAGCATGTCGGCCCGTCGTACCAGCACGGCGCGACCGGCCCAGTCCGCCGGCAGGGTGGCGCCGTCCAACTGGCCGGCCAGCGCATCGGCCATGGCCGCCGGATCCGCCGTGATCTGCGAGCCCGGCACGATGTCGGCCACCTGGTCGCACCAGAAGCTCGTCATGGCTGTGAGCACGCGGCCTTTGTTGACGATCGGCTCGGCCATGATCACGTCGAAGGCGCTGACGCGGTCCGAGGCCACCAAGACGAGACGCCCCGCGCCGGCGTCGTAGAGCTCGCGCACCTTGCCCGAGTGGATACGCGGCAGATCGACCGTCATGGGCCGGGCGTCACAGCGCAGCGAGCGCGTCGGCGAAGCGATCGACGTGGCGCAGGGTGCGAGTGAGGTCGAAGGCAGCGTTGAGCTGGGTCTCGTCGAGCGTGACCTCGGGGTCGTCCTCGAGGACGGCGCGCAGCGGGGTCCGCTCGTCCCAGGCTCGGCGGGCGTCGCGCTGGACGATCCGGTACGCCTCGTCGCGGCGTCAGACCACCCGAGACGAGCGCCAGCAGGACCGACTGCGAGAACACGAGACCCAGCGTGCCCTCGGTGAGGTTCTGCAGGGCGCGCTCGGGGTGCACCACCAGGCCGGCGGCCAGGCCCGTGGCCTTGCGCAGCATGTAGCAGGCCAGCATGGAGGCGTCGGGCAGGGCGACCCGCTCCACCGAGCTGTGCGAGATGTCGCGCTCGTGCCACAGCGCCACGTCCTCGAGCGCGGCGCCCAGGTAGCCGCGCTGCAGGCGGGCCAGACCGCAGAGGCGCTCCGAAAGGATCGGGTTGCGCTTGTGCGGCATGGCCGAGCTGCCCTTCTGACCCTTGCCGAAGGGCTCCTCCGCCTCACCGAGCTCGCTGCGTGCCAGGTGGCGCACCTCGGTGCACATCAGCTCAATGGTCGAACCGATGGCCGCGCACGCGTAGAAGTACTCGGCATGGCGGTCCCGGGCGATGACCTGGGTGGCCGGCACCGGAGTCAGGCCGAGGGCGGCACAGACGCTCGCCTCCACCGCAGGATCGATGTTCGAGTACGTCCCCACGGCGCCGGAGAGCTTGCCCACGGCGATGCCGTCGCGTGCGGCCCGCAGGCGGCGGCGGTCGCGGTCGGCCTGCAGGGCCCAGAGGGCGAACTTGGCACCGAAGGTGGTCGGCTCGGCGTGCATGCCGTGGGTGCGACCGGTGACCGGCACCTGCAGGAGCTCGAGGGCGCGCACCTTGAGCGTGTCGACGAAGGCGTCGAGGTCGGCCAGCAGCAGATCGGCCGCCCGGGTCAGTGTGGCGCACAACGCGGTGTCCACCACGTCGGATGACGTCAGGCCGTAGTGGATGTGCGACCCGGCCGGCGCGCCGATGCGCTCCTGCACCACGTCCACGAAGGCGGCCACGTCGTGATCCGTGACCTTCTCACGCTCGAGCACGTCGCGCACGAACACGTCGTCGACCGTCGGGGCCTTGGCGCGGCAGGTCGCCGCGTCCTCTCGCGGCACGACGCCGATGGCGGCCTGCGCCTCGGTCGCCAGCAGCTCGACCTCCAGCCAGAGCGAGAAGCGCGCCGTGTCGCTGAAGAGCGCGGCCATGTCCGCCGGCGCGTAGCGCGGGATCATCGTGCACCACCGTCCGCGCCGACCGCTGACCGCGAGACCAACGCCGCGATGTCGTGACGCATCTGCATGCCCTCCCAGTCGATCGGCGCCGTGGCGGCATAGGCCCGTTCGCGGGCCAGGCCCAACGTGGAGGCCACCGCGGTGACGCCCAGGACGCGACCGCCCGCCGTGTGGAACGGGCCCGTCGGGCTGTGGCGCCGGGTGCCGGCATGGAAGACGGTCACGCCGTCGACGGGCGCCACGGACTGGCCCTCGCTGTTCAGCCCCTCAATGGTGTCGCCCGTCCGGGGGTGCTCGGGGTAGCCCTGCGAGGCCAACACGACGCAGACCGCCGAGGAATCGGAGAAGACCGGCGGCGGCGCTGCCGTGAGATCGCCGTTCGCCGCCGCGAGGAACAGGCTGGCGGCGTCTCCGGTCAGGAGCGGGAGCACCACCTGGGTCTCGGGGTCGCCGAAACGCACGTTGTACTCAATGACCCTGGGACCGTCGTCGGTCAGCATCAGTCCGGCGTAGAGCACGCCGCGGTAGTCGATGCCGCGGCGGCGGAGTTCTTCGACCAGCGGCAGCACCGCCGCGTCCATCATGGCGTCGACCGCGCCGGCGTCGACGTGGGGCATCGGCGCGTAGGCACCCATGCCTCCGGTGTTGGGGCCGACGTCGCCGTCGCCGATGCGCTTGAAGTCCTGAGCCGGGAGCAGCGGCACGGCGCGGGTGCCGTCGCAGAGCACGAGCAGCGAGCACTCCTCGCCCACCAGCCCCTCTTCGATGACGATGGTGCGCCCGGCGTCACCGAAGGACGAGCCCGACAGCTTCGCTTTGACGTCGGCGCGCGCCTCGTCCAGGTTCTGCGTCACGAGCACACCCTTGCCCGCGGCGAGCCCGTCGGTCTTGATCACCCACGGGCCGTCGAAGGTCTCGAGATAGTTGAGCGCGCCGGCCGACTCAAGGTTGTCGAAGGCGGCGAAGCGAGCCGTCGGGACGCCGGCCGCCTGCAGCACCTCTTTCATGAAGGCCTTGGAGCCCTCGAGCAGGGCGCCGTCCGCGCCCGGCCCGAGCACGGCGCGTTGCTGGGCCCGCAGCGTGTCGGCCAGGCCGTCCACCAACGGGGCCTCGGGGCCGATGACGTAGAGGTCGGCGTCGATCTCGTGGATCGGCTGGTCGTCGACAACCGTGATGGGCGCCGCCATGCCCGGATTGCCCGGCGTCACCACGACGTCGGCCGTGCGCGCCAGCACGTGGGCGAGCGCGTGTTCGCGGCCGCCGCTGCCGTAAATGCAGACCCTCACGCCGTGGCGAAGGACACGGTCTGCTCGCGACCCGGTCCTACCCCGACGAGCCGGACGGGCACGCCGATCTGCTCGGAGAGGAAGGCCACGTAGTCGCGCGCGGCGGCGGGCATGTCGTCGGGCGCTGTCGCCGCGCTGAGATCGGTCCGCCACCCCGGGAGCTCTTCGTAGATCGGCTTCGCCTTGTGGAACGTCGACTGGTGGTATGGCAGGTGGGTGTAGCGGATGCCGTCGGCCTCGTAGGCGACACACACCTTGACCGACTCGAAGGTATCGAGCACGTCGAGCTTGGTCAGCGCCACTTCCGTCATGGAGTTGAGCCGGACGGCCTGGCGCAGCATGACGGCGTCGAACCAGCCGCAGCGGCGCTTCCGCCCGGTGTTCGTGCCGAACTCATGGCCGCGCTCGACCAGCAGCTCACCGATGTCGTTCTCCTGCTCGGTCGGGAAGGGCCCGGCGCCGACACGAGTGACGTACGCCTTGGCGATGCCGACCACGCGCTCGATGTCACGCGGCCCGAGCCCCGAGCCCGTGCAGGCCCCGCCGGCCACGGGATTGGACGAGGTGACGAAGGGATACGTCCCGTGGTCGAGGTCGAGGAACGTCGCCTGTGCCCCTTCCAAGAGAACCTGGCGCCCGTGGTCCATGGCGTCGTGCACCATCCCGACGGTGTCGCCCACCATGGGCTCAATACGGGGCGCGTACTCCCCCAGATAGCGATCGGCGATGTCCCCGGCGTCGAGCGGCAGGCGGTTGTAGACCTTGGCCAGGATGGCGTTCTTCTCTTTCAAGACGACGTCGAGCTTCTGGCGGAAGATCTTTGGGTCGAAGAGATCCTGGACCCGCAGCCCGACGCGGGTGGCCTTGTCGGCGTAGGCCGGGCCGATGCCGCGCTTGGTCGTCCCCAGCGCGTTCTTGCCCAAGAAGCGCTCGGTCACCCGGTCCAGCTCCTGGTGGTACGGCATGATCAGGTGGGCGTTGCCGCTGACGACCAGCCGCGTGGTGTCGATGCCCTTGGCCATGAGGCCGTCCAGCTCGTCGAGGAGGACGCCGGGGTCGACGACGACACCGTTGCCGATGATGGGCGTGATGTGGTCGTAGAGGATGCCGCTCGGCACCAGCTGGAGGGCGAAGGACTCGCCATTGACCACAATCCGGTGGCCGGCATTGTGGCCGCCTTGGTAGCGGACCACCAGGTCCACGTCGCGCGCGAGGAGATCGGTCAGCTTGCCCTTCCCCTCGTCGCCCCATTGAGTCCCGACCACAACGGTTGCGGGCACACGCCTCTCCGTTCGCTCTGTCGCTCGGATTACGCACCAGTGTACCCCTCGGCGAAATAGGGGTCCGAATCTGCAGTGTTTCCGCCTGCGGGCTCCGGGTAGGGACCGCGATGAGCTAAGGGGACGAACATCCGGATCGCCCGGGGACGGCCCGCGGGGCTCCAGGGAGGTTCTGGCGTGGCGAACGAACTGCAGGGTGTGCGGGTTGCCTTCCTGGTGGCCAATGAGGGCATTGAACAGATCGAGCTCCTGCGACCCTGGCGGGCCGTCGTCGACGCCGGTGGGGACGCCGAGCTGGTGGCGCCGCGTTCGGGCATGGTCGAGACGATGCGCCACCTCGATCGGGCGGACCGGTTCCCGGTGGACCAGATCACCGAGCGGGCCGACGCCGCCGACTACGACGCCGTGGTACTCCCCGGAGGTGTGGCCAACCCCGACCGTCTCCGGACGGACGGCGCGGCCGTCGATTTCTTGATGGCCATCTTCGAGGCGGGCAAGCCGGTGGCGGCTATCTGTCACGGGCCGTGGACCCTCATCGAAGGGGATCTGGTAGCCGGGCGCACGCTGACCTCGTGGCCCAGCCTGCAGACCGATCTGCGCAACGCCGGCGCCTACTGGGTCGACCGTGAAGTCGTGGTGTGCCGGTTAGGGATCAACACGCTGATCACCAGCCGCCGGCCCGACGACCTCGACGCCTTCTGCCGCGAGTTCGTCGCGGAGTGCGCGCCAGCGGGCCTTCTCGTCTGACGAATCTTCATCGTCGCGTCTTCGTTCTCGTCTTTCTGGCTGACCCTCACCGTAATGCCAGGGCGATCTCGCTGGCGTTCCGGACACCGAGACGACGGGGTCCGGTCCGGAGCGGAGGCACGTCAACCGGAGCCGTGGCACGTCAAATGGGGAACCCGGTGCAGCGTGGGACATCGCTGGCTGACGAAGGTGACCGAGCGACGGTGCTGACCTTCTCACCGCGTGAGGGGTCGTCGTGCCGGCGCAATCGCAGCGCGCCGGCTACCCGACGGTCGAATCCCGCCCTAGAACCCCGTGGCGGCGATGATCGACCCGTTCAGGTGGGTCCCGGCCATGCCGCCGTCGTTGGGCGCGTCACCAAAGTTGAAGACGGCGCCGAGTGCCGAAGAGACCCAGTAGCCTCCGCCGTCCGACGTGCTGAAGACCGACGATGCCGCGTCGAACCCGACGAAGTTCGATGCCGCCGGGGAGCCGTAGCTGCCGGCGTCGCCGTAGGGCAGGACCTGGCCGTTGCCGAGTAGGACCCAGTAGCCGCCCCCGTCGGGCGTGGCCACGGCCGAGGTGACAGGGCCGTGGCCGGGTGCTCCGAAGTACGGCGCATCGCCGAAGGTGTAGATGTTCCCGGTCGAGGTGACCAACCAGTAGCCGTTGCCGCTGGCGTCGGGCATGACGGCGACCGCGGCGCCCGAACAGCCGCCGATGCCGGGGCACGACCCAGCGAAGTGGGCGTCGCCGAAGGCGAAGACGCCGCCGTCGGACGCCACCATGAAGTAGCCGTTGTCGTCGTTGGACGGCACCATGCCCACAATGGGCGCGTCGAGACTGTGCGGTTGGCCCGATCCCGCCGGATGGAGCCCGAGACCGGGTATCGACCCGTAGAACTGCGTGTCTCCGTAGCTGAAGACACCGCCATCGGAGGCGTCGAGCCAGTAGCCGCCACGGTCGAATGTCGGCACGATCCCTACGACTGGCCGCTGGAGCGTGAGACTGCCCGTCGACCCGTAGAACTGAGCCGCCCCGAACGTGAAGATGCCGCCGTCAGAGCCGACGAGCCAATAGCCGTGCGGCGGTGTGACATAGCTGATGGTGAACGAGTTGTTCGAGATGGCGCCCGTCGTGGCGATGGGCGTTCCCTCGGCGTCGACCATGTCCGTGGTGTCGTAGGACGTGGTGGCGGGGATCGTCGTGGTGCTGCTCATGTTGGTGAAGGTCGCCGCGCCGAAGTTGGCCAGGGTGGGCTGGGGCGGGTTGACCGCCGTCGGGAGCTCCTCGATCCACTCGGCCGAGTCGCCTGGACCGTTGTAGGGCAGATTGTTTTCCGGCCAGGACTGCCCGGTGCTGAGGTCGCTGATGGTGAGGTCCCACCTGCTGCCGGCGACTTGGTGGATGGAGGCCGACATCTGGTTGCCGGGCGAGACGTAGCCGAGGTCCACCGGCGGCGAGGGGTAGAGCTCGTACCAGGCGTAGTACAAGGTGGCGCCGTTCTGCGTCTCCTGCGCCGTGCCGGTCTGGATGATGGAGTTGGGAGACGTGCCGGCGCCGTCGATACCAATCCACGTGGCAGAGGCGCCGAGATACTGCGTGGCCACCACCGAGGGAACGGTCCAGTTCCCCGCGACGCGGTTGAAGTTGGACCCGTTGGCACCCGCGATCTGTCCCGCCCAGTTGGTCGATTCGTCCACGTTCGCCATCCCGGGCAGGTGCGGCTGTGACGGCGACACGAAGTGTGCCGGGTTCGATTGCAGCGCAGCCGCCGGAGTGGTCCCGTCACCGTGCGCGACCTGCGCACCGGCCGCCGGAACGCTCGTCGCGGCGGCCACACCCAGGCCAGCCACCAGCGACGCGCCGAGCACCGATGCTGCCCCCAGCCCCACCCACCGTCGAAGCAACCGTGTCACGTCGCGCGTGCTCCCGTCCCCTGGCGTCAGCGGGACCGCGGAGAGGTCCCGTATGCGTGCCCAGAGGTTAGTAGTGCCTGCAAGACGTACCGGGACAAACGGCATCGCCGTTGTCGAAGCGTTGCCTCTCGTGCGCAGTGCAACGGCAAATGTGCTGGCCCACCGCCGCACCGGGCACACCAGCGCGAGCTACTTCAACACGACGTGGTCGTCGTCGACCGCAACGGTGACGGTGGCTCCGTCGACGTAACGACCTTCCAACAGGGCCAGCGCCAACGGATCCTCGATCGAACGCTGCAGCACCCGCCGTAGCGGTCGCGCACCGTAGTCGGGGTCGTAGCCGGCGCGGGCCAACCACGCCTCTGCCTCGGGTGTGACCACGAGCTCCAGCCGGCGCTCGGCCAAGCGCGCACGCAGGCGACCCAGCTGAATCCCGACGATGATCGCCAGGTCGTCCTCGCTGAGTGGCTTGAAGCGCACGATCTCGTCGATGCGGTTGACGAACTCGGGCTTGAAGTAGTCCGAGGGCTCACCTTTGAGGTTCGACGTCATGATGAGCACGGTGTTGGTGAAGTCCACCGTGCGACCCTGGCCGTCGGTCAGGCGGCCGTCCTCGAGCACCTGCAACAGAATGTTGAACACGTCCGGATGGGCCTTCTCGAGCTCGTCGAGCAACACGACCGAATAGGGCCGGCGCCGCACGGCCTCGGTCAGCTGCCCGGCGTCCTCGTAGCCGACGTAGCCGGGAGGTGCGCCGACCAGACGCGAGACGGTGTGCTTTTCGCCGTACTCGCTCATGTCGATCCGGATCATCGCCCGCTCGTCGTCGAAGAGGAACTCGGCCAGTGCCCGGGCCAGCTCCGTCTTGCCCACGCCGGTCGGCCCGAGGAAGAGGAACGAACCGATGGGCCGGTTGGGGTCGCTCAGCCCGGCGCGGCTACGCCGGATGGCGTTGGCCACGGCGGAGACGGCCTCGTCCTGGCCCACCACGCGCTCGTGCAGGGTTGACTCGAGTCGCACCAGCTTCTGCACCTCGCCCTCCAAGAGGCGCGAGACGGGCACACCCGTCCAGCGGCTCACCACGGCGGCGATGTCCTCGGCGTCGACCTCTTCCTTCAAGAACCGCGAGCTGGTCTGCAGCTTGGCCAGGTCCTCGGTGGCCTCGGCGATGCGGCGCTCCAGGTCAGGGAGCTCGCCGTAGCGGATGGCGGCCGCCCCGGCCAGGTCGGCGTCGCGCTCGAGGCGCGCCGCCTCCTCCTCCTTGGAGGCCTTCTCCTCCTGCAGGGCGCTCACCGCATCGAGCGAGCTCTTCTCCTGCTGCCAGTGGGCCGCCATGGAGTCGCGCTGCTCGGACATCTCGGCCAGCTCTCGCTCCAGCCGGTCCAGGCGCTCCTTGGAGGCGTCGTCGGTCTCCTTCTCCAAGGCCAGCTTCTCGATTTCGAGCTGACGGATGCGCCGCGAAATCTGGTCGAGCTCGGTCGGCATGGAGTCGATCTCGATCCGCAATTTGGACGATGCCTCGTCAATGAGGTCGATCGCCTTGTCGGGCAGGAAGCGCCCGGTGACGTAACGGTCCGACAGCACGGCGGCCGCCACCAGTGCAGCGTCTTGAATGCGGACCTTGTGGTGTGCCATGTAGCGCTCGGACAAGCCCCGCAAAATGGCGATGGTGTCCTCCACCGAGGGCTCACCCACGAACACGGGCTGGAAGCGCCGCTCCAGGGCGGCGTCCTTCTCAATGGAGGTGCGGTACTCGTCGAGTGTCGTGGCGCCGATGAGGCGCAACTCACCCCGGGCCAGCATCGGCTTGATCATCTGGCCGGCGTCCATCGCCCCCTCCGCCGCGCCTGCGCCCACGAGCGTGTGCAGCTCGTCGATGAAGGTGATGACCTCGCCCTCGGCGTCGGTGATCTCCTTGAGGACCGCCTTCAGACGCTCCTCGAACTCGCCGCGGTACTTCGCTCCGGCCACCATGGAGCCGAGGTCGAGAGAGATCACACGCTTGCCCTTCAGCCCCTCGGGCACGTCGCCCTCAATGATCCGGTTCGCCAGCCCCTCGACGATCGCCGTCTTGCCCACACCGGGCTCGCCGATCAGCACGGGATTGTTCTTCGTGCGGCGCGACAGGACCTGAATCACGCGGCGGATCTCCTCGTCGCGCCCGATGACCGGGTCGAGTTTGCCTTCGCGGGCCGCCTCGGTCAGGTCGCGGCCGTACTTGGCCAACGCCTGGTAGGTCTGCTCGGGGTCCGGCGTCGACACGCGGTGGTTGCCGCGCACGGTGCGCAGCGCGCTCGAGCAGCGCATCCTTGGTGACGCCGATCTGATCGGCCAACGCCAACACGAGATGCTCCACCGAGACGTAGTCGTCGCCGAGGTCGCGACGGTTCTGGTCCGCCGTCTCCAGGACCTCGCGCGCCTCGCGTGACAAGCCCGGCTCCGATCCGCCCTGGGCCCGGGGCAGGCGGGACAGCTGCTCGTGCACCTTGCCGGCCAGCACGTCGGGGTCGATGCCCACCTGGGTCAGCAGCGGGCGCGTCATCGTCTCCTGTTGCTGCAACAGGGCGTCGAGCAGGTGGGCCGGCGTCAGCTCGGGATGGTTCGACGAGGCGGCGTGGCCCGTGGCCGCGCTGAATGCGGCCTTCGTGTTGTTCGTCCAGCGTTCTGGGTCTATCGGCACCGGCTCACCTTCCTCATGTCGTGCGGTGCGCAGCTCTGCGAATTCACGTGCGTGTTCAGTTGTTCGTCCCCGTCCGGGGCCTCCGCCTGAACGGTGCGGGCATCTGGCGCAGCGGCACCAGGTCGCGGCGGTACTGGCGGTGCGTGGCCGCCACCGCGTCGAGCGCCTGGGCCCGTACCTGCACCAGCTCGTCGCGCAGCCGGGCCAACTCGGCTTCGAGCTGGAGCACCCGGCGCACCCCTTCGAGGTTCAGCCCCGTCGCGGTGAGCTCTTGGATGTGGCGCAGGCGCTCGAGATCCTCGTCCGAGAAGCGCCGACTCCCGCCGCTCGTACGGGAGGGGTCGAGCAGGCCCTTGCGCTCGTAGATGCGCAGTGTCTGCGGGTGCATCCCGGTCAGCTCGGCCGCCACCGAGATCACATAGACCGCTTGGTTCGCTTCACGGTCCGCCATCACTGCATCACCCCACTTCGACGACCGACATCCCTCATCTTCTTCACCCAGCACAAGACACTCACCCCTCCACGGCAATGCGCGGCGCCGGCTCCGTCACCGCCGCCAGCGATTCGAGCGCCGCTTTCTGCTCGTCGGTGAGCTGCGTCGGCACCACGACCTCGACCTTGACCAACAGGTCGCCTGGCTTCTTGCCGTTGCGTCCAGAGCCTGACGGCACACCGCGACCGCGCACGCGCAGCACCTTGCCCGACGCCGTCCCCGGCGGGACCTTCAAGGTCACCTTGCTGTCGAGCGTGGGAACCGTGATGGTCGTCCCGAGCGCTGCCTCCGGGTAGGTGATCGGCACCGTGATGGTGAGGTTGCGCCCGGTGCGCCCGAAGACGTCGTGCTTGCCCACCTGGACGACGACGAAGAGGTCGCCCGGAGGCGCCATGCCCTGCCCGGGCGCGCCCCGTCCCTTGACCCGGATGCGTTGACCGTCCTCGACGCCCGCCGGGATGCGGACTTTGACCGAGCGCACCTTGTGCTCGGTCCCCGTCCCGTGGCAAACGGGGCACGGCGTGTCGAACAGCGTGCCCCGGCCCATGCAGTCCGGGCAGACAGTGCTCAAGGAGAACAGCCCCTGGTTGTCGTTGAGGCTCCCGGTCCCGCCACAACGCGGGCAGGTGTGCGTGGACGTTCCCGGCGCCGCGCCCGAGCCGCGGCAGTTCGAGCACCGCACCTCTTGGGGCACGTTCACCGACGTCGTGACGCCGTGCACCGCGTCCTGGAAGGACAGGTGGAGCGCTGCTTCCATGTCGGCGCCGCGCTGGGGGCCGCGTTGCGCCGTGCGCGTGCGGCCGCCACCGAAGAGACCTCCGAAGAGGTCGCTCAGGTCGCCCATGTCCTCCATGCGGAAGGTGCCGCCACCGGCGCCACCGGGCATGCCACCGAAGCCGCCGACCGGGCCGTGGGCCCGGACCTCGTCGTACTCCTTGCGCTTCTCGGCGTCACCGAGGACGTCGTAGGCCGCGCTGATCTCCTTGAAACGCTCCTCGGACCCGGGGTTGGCGTCGGGGTGGTACTCCTTGGCCAGCTTCCGGTAGGCGCGCGTGATCTCCTTGTCCGACGCCGTCGAGACGACGCCGAGCACCTTGTAGTAGTCCTTCTCGAACCATTCACGCTGTGCGGCCATTGGTCAGTTCACCCCCGCACGCGGACCATGGCGGGACGCAGCACCTGCCCCTTCCAGCGGTAGCCGGAGCGCATCACTTCCTCCACCATCGTCTCGCCGGCGGGCCCGCCCTCCCCGTCCGCGTGCGCGACGGCGTCGTGCACCGACGGATCGAAAGGAACTTCGGGCTGGTCGAGCCGCTCGAGGCCTTCCCGCAGCAGAATGTCCAGCAACATGGCCCGCGAAGCGTGGAGCGCCTTGGCACTCTCGCCAGTGTCCAGCGACTCGCGCAGATGGTTCTCGGCCAGGTCGAGCGCGTCGAGCACCGGGAGGAGCTTGTCCACCAGGTGCTGTGATGCCCGGGCGGCCTGCTCCTCTTGCTGGCGCGCAATCCGCTTGCGGTAATTCTCGAAGTCGGCCTGGGTGCGCTGGAGCGCGAGCAGGAACTCGTCCCGCTCACGCACCAGCGTCTGAACCGGGTCGGCCTCTTCGGCCAACTCCGCTTCCTCCTGCACCTCGTCGTTCTCCTCCTCTGCCAGTTCGGCCTCAGAGAAGACGGGCTCCTCCTCGGGAACGGCCCCGTCGCCGAAGCTCATTGCTCATCGACGATCTCGGCGTCGACCACGTCGTCGTCCGACGCACCCTCGCCTGAGCCATCGCCGGCACCGGCGTCACTGCCGAACCCGCCGGCCGCGTCACCACCGGCCGAAGCCGACGCCTGCTCGTAGAGGCGCTGGCTGAAGCTCTGCGACACGCCGACCAGCTTCTCCGTGGCGTCCTTGATGGCCTCCACGTTCGTGCCGGCCAGGGCGTCCTTCAGGCCCTTGACGGCGGTCTCGACGTCCTCCTTCTCGGAGCCTTCGAACTTCTCGCCCTGGTCGCTCAGCAACTTCTCGGTCTGGTACACCAGCGTGTCCGCGGAGTTGCGCACCTCGGCCTCCTCGCGGCGCTGGCGGTCGTCCTCGGCGTGGGCCTCGGCATCGCGGACCATGCGCTCAATGTCGTCCTTGGCCAGTGACGACTGGCCGGTGATCGTCATGGACTGCTCCTTGCCGGTGGCCTTGTCCTGGGCCGACACGTGGACGATCCCGTTGGCATCGATGTCGAACGTGACCTCAATCTGCGGGACGCCCCGAGGGGCCGGTGGCAGGTCGACCAGCTGGAACTTGCCGAGCGTCTTGTTGTACATCGCCATCTCGCGCTCACCTTGAAGCACGTGGATTTCCACGGAGGGCTGGTTGTCCTCGGCCGTGGTGAAGATCTCCGACCGCTTGGTCGGGATGGTGGTGTTGCGCTCGATGAGCCGGTGCATGACCTGACCCTTGGTCTCGATGCCGAGGGACAAGGGGGTGACGTCCAACAACAGGACGTCCTTGACCTCGCCCTTGAGCACACCCGCCTGCACGGCGGCGCCGATCGCCACGACCTCGTCGGGATTGACGCCCTTGTGGGGCTCCTTGCCCGTGAGGTTCTGGACCAGCTCTTGGACGGCCGGGATTCGCGTCGAACCGCCGACCATCACCACGTGGTCGATGTCGGAGGTCTTCAGGTTGGCGTCCTTGATGGCGGCGTCGAACGGCCCGCGTAGGTCATCGACCAGGTCGGCGGTGAGCTCGTTGAACTTCGCCCGCGTCAGCTTGAGGTCGAGGTGCTTGGGGCCCTCGGAGGTGGCGGTGATGAAGGGCAGGTTGACCTGCGTGTCCTGTACGGACGACAGCTCGATCTTGGCCTTCTCGGCGGCCTCCTTCAGGCGCTGCATGGCCATCTTGTCCTGCGACAGGTCGACGCCCTCGGTGTTCTTGAACTCGGTCACGAGCCATGCAATGACCTTGTCGTCCCAGTCGTCGCCACCGAGCTTGGTATTGCCCGAGGTGGACTTGACTTCGAAGACGCCCTCGCCGATGTCGAGGACGGAGACGTCGAACGTCCCGCCGCCGAGGTCGAAGACCAGGACGGTCTGGTCGGCGCCCTCCTTGTCGAGGCCGTAGGCCAGCGCAGCCGCCGTCGGCTCGTTGATGATGCGGAGCACCTCGAGCCCGGCGATGGAGCCGGCTTCCTTGGTCGCCGTGCGCTGCGCGTCGTCGAAGTACGCCGGCACGGTGATGACGGCCTGGGTGACGGTGTCGCCGAGATATGCCTCGGCGTCCCTCTTCAGCTTGCCCAGGATACGGGCCGAGATCTCCTGGGCCGTGTAGGCCTTGCCGTCGATGTCGACGGTCCAGCCGGTGCCCATGTGGCGCTTCACCGAGCGGATGGTCCGGTCGGGGTTGGTGATGGCCTGACGCTTGGCCACCTCACCGACGAGCACCTCGCCCGTCTTGGAGAAGCCCACGACCGACGGGGTCGTCCTGCCTCCCTCCGCATTGGGGATGACGGTGGGCTCGCCCGCCTCCAACACGCTGACCACCGAGTTGGTGGTTCCCAGGTCGATTCCTACGGCCTTGGCCATTTCGTACTTCCTTCCGCTTCGTCGTTCGTCTACCGGTGACACCCGGCCCTCTATGTCCGGAGGTCTTTCCGGGTTTCGGCTGCTCGTCGCTTCTCTTCTGCTCTGCGTTGCTTGGTTCGGTGCTGCGTACTCTCGGTCCTTCTCCTGTCTGCACTGAGGCTGATTGCTCCAAATCAGTGTAGCAAAGTTGAGTCTGTGTATGTCAAGATTCTTGACCCAATGGCTGCCACCCCGCATTTACCTGGTCTGAACTGGTGGTTTACATCAAACCGCCGGACCCACCTACGCTGGTGACGTGCTCGACCTGGTCCTGATCCGCCATGGGCAGTCCACGTGGAACGCCGAGAACCTCTTCACCGGGTGGGTCGACGTCGACCTGACCCCCGCCGGCGAGGCCGAGGCCCGGGCCGGGGGCGAGCTCCTGGCCGAGGTGGACGACCTCGACCTGCGGATCCTGCACACCTCCGTCCTGACCAGGGCCATCCGCACGGCCGAGCTGGTACTGCGAGCCGCCGGCCGCAGCTGGCTGCCCGTGCGCCGGGACTGGCGCCTGAACGAGCGCCACTACGGAGACCTGCAGGGAAAGAACAAGGCCCAGATCAAGCAGGAGTTCGGGGCCGAGCAGCTCCAACTGTGGCGCCGCAGCTATGACACGCCCCCGCCCCCGCTCGCACCCGACAATCCCTACGACGTGTCCGGCGATCCCCGCTACCGGGGCCTCGACGCCGCCGACCTACCCCGCACCGAGTGCCTGGCCGACGTGGTCCGCAGGGTGGTGCCCTACTGGGAGTCGGTGATCGTCCCCGATCTCCGGGGCGCCGCCGCCGAGGGCGGGGGTGCCGTGCTGGTCGCCGCCCACGGCAATTCCATCCGGGCCTTGCGCAAGCACCTGGAGCAGATCCCCGACGCTGCGATCGCCGAGCTCGAGGTCCCGACCGGCATCCCCTTCCGTCTGCGCCTCGACGACGACCTCAGGATCCGCTCGGCCGACTACCTCGGCGACCCCGAGGCCGCAGCGGCGGCGGCGGCGGCCGTCGCCGCCCAGGCCGACCAGCCCGCGGGCTGAGAGCGTCCACCTCCTCCTGTCCGACGACAGCGGCAGGCCGGGGCACCTCGCCGCGCCCCGGCCTGACCGACTCTCTACAGGTCTGCTGCGTCGTTACAACGCGTCAGGCCCGCGTTCACCGGTGCGGACCCGCACCGCGGCTTCGACGGGGATGACCCACACCTTGCCGTCGCCGATTTTGCCCGTGGACGCCGAGGCGACGATGGCGTCGACCACCTCGTCGGCCTGGCCGTCGTCGACGAGCACCTCGACGCGGAGCTTGGGGACGAAGTCCACCTCGTACTCCGCACCGCGGTATACCTCCGTGTGCCCCCGCTGGCGTCCGAACCCCTGTGCCTCGGTCAGGGTCATCCCCTGCACACCGAGGTTCTTCAGGGCCTCTTTGACGTCGTCGAGTTTGAACGGCTTGAGGACTGCCACGATCAGTTTCATTTCTGAGCTCCTTTCGTCCTTGTCTGACTGGGCCTAGGAACCACCGCCGGGTGGGGGCGATGGATCGGGTTCCGGAGAACCGCCCTTGTCCAGACCAGCCAAGGCGAAGGCTCCGCCACCGCCTCCCGCGCTACCACTGCTCATGGTCCGCATGGCGAACGTCTCCTCAGGGAACGCCTCCTCGCCATGAATGGCGAGGTCTCCGACTTCGAGGATCTCATCCTTGTAGCGGGCGCCACGGAGGATCAAGCCGATGATCTTCATGAGGATGAAGGTGATCACCGCCGACCACAGAATGACCCACACTGCTGCACGGAACTGTTCCCAGAGCTGATGGGCCGAGCCGGTGTACATCAGGCCGCTCACGCTGAATGTGGTGCAGCTTCCGTGCGACGTGGTGAAGATGGTCTGCGAACCCGCGACGGACGCCGCCTGGTTCACGACCTGGCCGGCGCCGTCGAGCTTGCCGCAACCGGTCACCAGAATGTTGGGGTCTCCGAAGATGCCCAACAACAGGCCGCCGACGAGACCGGCGATGCCGTGGGTATAGACCACCCCGAGCGCATCGTCGACCTTGGAGAACGGCGGGACCTTGGAGAGGTAGTTCCAAGCGACCCAGACCACGGCGGAGCAGATGGCACCGATGTAGATGGCGCCCCGGCCGTTGACGAAACCCGCACACGGTGTGATCCCGACCAAGCCGCAGATCATCCCGTTCACACCTCCGAGGAAGGTGGGCTTCTTCTCCTTCGTCAGCAAGGCGTCCATGATCATCCACACCAGAACGCCGACGCCGGTGGCGAGGTTGGTGTTGATCACCGCAGCTGCGGCGCTGGCGCCCGCGTAGTACGGGTCACCACCGTTGAATCCGTTCCAGCCCAACCACAGGATGCCGGCGCCGACGGCCGCCATCACGAGATTGTTGGGCAAGGCGTGCTGGCGATCTCGTAGGAGTCTCGGTCCGAGCACCCATGCTGCGACGAAGCCGGACACACCGGCCGACATGTGGATGACGTACCCGCCCGAGTAGTCGAGGGCTCCTTCCTGGGCGAAGTAGCCACCGCCCCACAGCAGGAAGGCGTCAACGCAGTAGACACAGGTCGACCAGGCGGGGACGAGGATGCACCAGGCCAGGAACTTGATGCGCCCGAGCACGCTCCCGAGGAACAACAGCGGCGTGATGGCCGCGAACACGAACTGGAAGTAGGCCAGTGTCGCGGTCGGGAAGTGGAACGGGATGGCAGTGTTGGCCGCCGACATCGCCTGGCCCTGTTCACCCAGACTGTTCGTGATCCCACCGGGTTTCCCGAGGAAGTTGTCGAAGAAGTGGGTCCAGGTTCCCGTGGTGCCCGCGTTCTGCGTCTGCGTGACCACGCCACCTACGACTCTCACCCCCCCACCGATGGACGTCGAACCGAAACCGAGCTTGTACTCCCACAACACCCAGGCGACGAGCACGAGGGAGAACCCTGCGAACACCATCGAGAGGACGTTCACGGCCCACTTCTTGGGCACGATCGATGCGTAGAGCACTGCCAGGCCAGGGATGCTCATCAAGCCGACGAACGTGGCCGCAGTCATCTGCCACGTGTTGTCAGCCGGATTGAGCCAACTGGGGTACGGAACCGGAACTGCGGCTCCTATCAGGTGGATCACTCAAGCTCTCCTAACTGTCGTCGGTCCCGGCTTCCTCATGTGAGCGAGGCGTCACACCAGTGCCGAGGCGGCATTGCCACTTCTGACGGTTCCCCGCCGCAGACACAATGCAGGTCGGGAGTTTCCGCATGGTCACGCGTGTGTTTCGGGCTTGTTAATCCGCCCACACAGCTCGATTCGGGGGTTCAGGGGAAGTGAACGGTGCCGATGGGCGGCCACAACTGAGGCGGCGGACCCCACTACCATCTCCCCGATCGTGATGACCGCAGACGACCCCCGGACACCCGAAAGCGCCCAGAACCCCGGCCTTTCCGATGATGCGCGCGGAGACGAGCCTGAGGGCCGCGTGGCGGCATTGCGGGGCGCCAGTGTGGGTGGCGTCGACACGCGTCGGCTCGGGCGGATCGTCGTCGCCCTCGTTCTCGTGACGCTGGCAGTCCTCGTTGTCGTCTTCTCGCTCGTCGGCGTCCACAAGAACCAGCAGGCCGACCGCCTTCGCAATGACGGCGTGCCCGTGGCCTTCACCGTGTCGTCGTGCACGGGCCTTGTCGGCGGGACGGGCAGCAACCCTGTCGGCTACGTCTGCCACGGGTCCTACACGCTCAACGGCCACACCTACGACGAGCAACTGCCCGGCAACGACTTCCACCGGCCGGGCTCGACCGTGGCGTCCGTTGCCGTTCCCGGCGATCCGTCGCTGGTGTCGCCAGCGGCCATGGTCGCCACCGAGCACTCCTCCACCGGCGTCTTCGCCGTTCCGGTGATCCTGCTCGCGATCCTCGCCATCCTGGTCGGGTGGATCTTCGTGCGCAGCCGGACGCGGCACGACGCCACGCGGGACGAATCGGCCGCGCCCTGAGCCGCGTCGAGGCGTTGCTGCGTCAGGTCGGCGGCGTGTAGCGCTTGTTGCGTCGGGGCCGCGGTGCGTTGGCCGCGCTCGACGCACCTGTGGGCCGGGGCGGCGCCTCGGCTGCCTCGGCCCGCTTGAGGGCCTGCTGTAGTCGGTAGGCGCGCACGAGGTACCACGCGCCGGCGAGCAGGAAGGGCACACCGAATCCCCAGAAGCGCAAGTTGAAGACAGCCAGCCCGTAAAGGGCCATCGTGACCCCTTGGAAGAGCCGCTTGCGCAGCAGCGACGAGACGAGGATGAGCACTGCCATCCCGAGAATCACATAGGTGAGTTCGACGTAGACCGTTGTGCTCTGGTGCGTGTTCTTGGCGTTCTGGATGGTGGCCGAGCTGATGATGATCCCGACCAGCGCCGCCAACGGGGCGGCAATCAGGCCGATGTTGCGCTCCTTGTCGTCCGCGCTCCGGATGGCTTCTCGAAGTTCCTCGGCGGAACGATCATCGACCACGGGCTTGTCGGATTCGATGGCGTTGGGCTGTACAAACGTGTATTTCAGGCGCTGCCAAGCCGTCATCCGGTGCGCGTCGTCACCCCCGGACATGTCGGAGTCGTGGTGCGCGGCCATCGCCGAAGGCTAGCGCTCGCCGAAAGCGGGGTTCCTGCCACAGAGCGGCTGCACAGGGCTGATCTGCCTTTTGCTGCAGGCGGGACGGCATTGTGAATGCGTCGTTAACGTGGTTCGTGCTGGCGCAGGCGCCCGCCCGATCATGAGGAGTCCGAGGATGAAGCTCGTGGTGGCCGTCGTGAAGCCCTTCAAGCTCGATGACGTCAAGAACGTCCTGAAGAACATGGGCGTGCAGGGCATGACCCTGACCGAGGCACAGGGCTTCGGGCGCCAGCGCGGCCACACGGAGAACTACCGGGGCGCCGAATACACGGTTGACTTCGTGCCAAAGCTCCGCGTCGAGGTGTTGGTCGACGACGACCGTGCCGAGGCCGTGGTGGACGCCATCGTCGCTTCAGCCGCCACCGGCAAGATCGGTGACGGCAAGGTCTGGGTCGTGCCTGCGGAGACGGTGGTGCGGGTGCGCACGGGCGAGCGGGGCGCCGACGCCGTCTGAACCCGTCCCGGGCAAACCAGCACGTGAGAGGGGTCGAGGGGTACTCTTTGCGCCATGAGCCGCGACGATTTCGACCTGTCCAAAATCTGGCTGTTCTCCACCTCGTCGGCCAAGGACCTGCGCACCATCAAGCGAGCGCTGGAGGAGGTGACGGTCCCGCCCGGCCGCATGCTCTGTGAACAGGGGACCATCGGGCGCGAGTTTTTCCTGATCGTCAAGGGCACGGCTGCGGTGCGACGGAACAACCGCAAGGTGGCCACCCTCGGTCCCGGCCAGTACTTCGGCGAAATGGCGCTGCTGGACCGGCGGCCCCGGTCCGCCACCGTGGTCTCGGAGACAGACATGACGCTGCTCGTGTTGGGTCAGCGTCAGTTCAACGGCGTGCTCGACACGGTGCCGGCGCTCTCGCGCAAGATGCTGGCCGCCATGGCCACGCGTCTTCGTGAGGCCGACGAGAAGGCGATGGCCGTCCTGTAGCACCCGCGCTGCCTGTTGCACCCGCGCTGCCTGAAGCACCCGCGCTGCCTGTTGCACCCGCGCTGCGTGTCCACACCGGCTGTGTCAACGCTGTGAGCTGGGAGTTCAGCTGAGGCATCCGCGCTTGCGTCACCCCACGCTGCGAAACTTCCCGTGTCCACTCCCCTCGCCTGGACACAGGAGGTCACGGTCATGACGTTGGATCCCAGAAAGCTCGCTGCGGAATTCCTCGGCACCCTCATCCTCGTCGTCGTCGCCGTCGGCGTCGCCACGGAGACCTTCGGCTTCAAGCTCTTCGGGCTCAGTTACGCCGCCGGTGTCGCGGCCACCGCCCTGGCCTTCGGACTGGTCCTCGTGGCTCTCGTCTACGCCATCGGGCCGATCTCGGGATGTCACGTCAACCCGGCGGTCACGCTCGGGTTCATCGCCACGGGTCGCATGAAGCTGGCCGAGGGTGTGGCCTACATCGTGGCCCAGGTCCTCGGCGGCATCGCCGGCGCGTACCTCCTCTACTGGATGTTCACCACGTCGCCGCTGTATCGGAAATCGGTCCAGGGGCTCGGCACCGACGGGTACGGCAAGCAGTCCCACCTCCTGGTCAGCCAAGGTGGCGCCTTCCTGATTGAGGTCGTCCTGACGGCGATCTTCGTCATGGTCGTCCTGTTGGCCACCCACAAGGCCGCCATTCAAGGTGCTGCCGGCGTCGCCATCGGCTTCGGCCTGGTGATCGTGCACCTCATCGGCATTCCCCTGACCGGGACCTCGGTGAACCCGGCTCGGAGCCTCGGGCCGGCCCTCGTGGTGGGCGGTACGGCATTGAGCCAGGTCTGGCTCTTCCTGATCGCCCCCTTGGTGGGCGCCATCGTGGCGGCGCTCATCCATCTCGTCGTCGCAGATCGCTCCAAGGACGACGTCGTGGTCTAGCCGCGGCGCGGCTCCGGTTCGACCCGAGGACGGCCGGGCGTCCGGGCCGGACTGCCCGCTACGGTCGGACACATGGATTTGACCGAGGCACTCTCATTCGCCCGAGACCGCAAGCAAGGCGTCCTGGCCACCATCCGCGCCAACGGACGGCCCCAGCTGTCCAACATCGCATACGTCCCCGACGAGGGCGACACGTTCTTGATCTCCATCACCGACGACAGGGCCAAGACGGCCAACCTCCGTCGGGATCCGCGCGCATCGCTCTATGTGCTCGGCGACAACTTCTACCAATACGTCGTCATTGAAGCGATGGCTGAGCTGTCACCGGTGGCAGCTGAGCGCAACGACGCCACCGTGGAGGCGCTGATCCGCTACTACGAGGGGGCGTCGGGCACCCACCCGAACTGGGAGGAGTACGCCGCGGCGATGATCGCCGACAAGCGACTCGCCCTCACGCTGCATCCGGAACGGGCCTACGGCATTCTGCCGGGCTGAGGGCGCGGTTCGACGTCCGACCGGTGACTTAGGCTGGCGTCTCGGCTGGCTCCGCCGGCGCGGCAGCTGCCGGTCCCCCGTTGAGCGACTCCTCCACCAGTTGTGAGAGGTCGAGCACACGCACGTCGTCTTCCTTGGCGTTGGCCCGCACCGCGTCATCGAGCATGATCATGCAGTACGGACAGGCGGTCGAAACCACATCGGCCCCTGTACCCAGCGCCTCGTCCATCCGCTCCATGTTGACGCGCTTGCCGATGTTCTCCTCGAGCCACATGCGGGCACCGCCGGCACCGCAGCAGAAGCCCCGCTCCTTGCAGCGCCGCATCTCAATCTGCTCCACGCCCGGGATGGCGCTGAGCACGCTCCGCGGCTCCTCAATGATCCGGTTGTGCCGCCCCAGGTAGCAGGGGTCGTGATAGGTGACCTTGCCGTTGTATCCCGAACCTGGCGTGAGCTTGCCCGACGCGACCAGGTGCTCGAGCAACTCGGCGTGGTGGATGACTTCGTAGTTGCCTCCGAGGGCCGGGTACTCGTTCTTGATCGTATTGAAGCAGTGCGGGCAGCTGGCAATGATCTTCTTGGCACCAGCCTCGTCCAAGGTGGCGATGTTCATCTTCGACTGCTCTTGGTAGAGGTATTCGTTGCCGAGACGCCGAACCGGGTCGCCAGTGCACGATTCCTTGGGCCCGAGGATGCCGAAGGTGACGCCGGCGCGATGCAGCATGCGCGCCGTGGCCTGCACGCCTTTGCGGGCTCGCTCATCGAGTGCGCCAGCGCAACCGACCCAGTACAGGTACTCAATGTCGTCTGGAATCGCCCCGCTTATGACAGGGATCTCGAAGTCGAGCGTCTGGGTCCACTCGGTGCGCTTGTTCTGGCCGAGCCCCCAGGGGTCACCCTGGTTCTCGACGTTGCGGAGCATGAGCCCCGCCTCGCTCGGGAACTCGGACTCCATCAGCACCTGGTAGCGGCGCATGTCGACGATGGCGTCGATGTGCTCAATGTCGACGGGACACTCGTTCACGCAGGCGCCACAGGTCGTGCACGACCACAGCACATCGGGGTCGATGACGTTGGGGACGAGAGCGGTCTGTTCGCCTTCACCGGTCAGCAACGGGCCGGCCGACGCGAACATGTTGTCGCGCAGACCCATGACCAGGAGCTTCGGCGACAACGGCTTGTCGGTGGTCCAGGCGGGACAGGCCGACTGGCAGCGCCCGCATTCGGTACAGGTGGCGAAGTCGAGCATCTGCTTCCAGCTGAAATGGCCGATCTCGCCCACGCCGAACACGGTGTCCTCGTCGACATTCTCCATGTCCATGTCGGGCGTGCTGTAGAGCGCGCCGAGCGCACGGGGGCGCCGCGAGAAGGCGACGTTGATGGGCGCAAAGAAGATGTGTAAGTGCTTGGAGTAGGAGACGAAGACGATGAAGCCCGAGATGATCGCGATGTTGAGCAGCAAGAAGACCGTGACCAAGACCGCGTTGGTCCCGGCGCCCAGCGGGTACAACAACTTGGCCACGGCATGGGAGGCGAAGGCACCCCAGCCGTAGGGGAACTGGGTGGGGTCGGTGTTTACCTGCGCACCTCGGTAGACGAGGAGCGTGATCATGACGCCTGCGATCATCAACAGTGTGATCCAGGCGGCATCGAGATGAGAGCCGAAGAAGCGTGACTTGCGCTCCAGGCGGCTCGGAGCGTTCTTCAGCCGGATGACCGAAAACGTGATCAAAGCGATCAGCACTGCCACGGTGAAGAAGTCCTCAATGAAACCCACCCAGTTCCAGGTTCCGATCAGCGGGATGTGGAAGTACTTGTTGAAGAGATCCCCGTACGCCTCAATGATCGTGAGCAGCAGAATTGTGAAACCCCACATGGTGAAGAAGTGGGCGAGTCCGGGGACCGTCCACTGCAAGAGCTTGCGCTGGCCGGCGACCTCGACGGTCTCGGCCTCCACCTTGCGCGTGATCGGCCCGCGAGCGCGGTTGGGGTCCTTCTTTCCGGAGCGGATGAGCTTGGACAGCCAGTGGAACCGGCGAGCGGCGATGCCGAAGCCGATGACGGTGACAGCAAGGCCAATGATGATTCTGACGGCCACGGATGCTCCTCGCCTATCTCAGGTCGTTCAACGCGGACGGTGGCGGAGTGCGAGCGCCACCTGGGATTTCAGTGCGGCCCAGAGGATAGTTGGGCCATCCCATCAGGGCGTAGTCTGCGCTCGACGCCAAGAGGCCACGCCGCCGATTGCGCCTGGTGGATGCCCTTCCACGTCGGCGCCGAAACCTGGCCGTCTCGGTCTTCTGAGCCACGCTCGGCCTCCGAAACCGGAGTCTGCGGGCGACGGGCGCGTTGGCCACGCTGGCTCTCCGTGTGCCCCATGACAGGCCCCACTCATCCCTGCGGCTGGCTTGCGGGAGGCCGAGAGGCAGCGTTTACCCAGCGTGTAGAGTTTTTGGGTTTCGCGGGCGTAGTTCAGAGGCAGAACATCAGCTTCCCAAGCTGAGAACGCGGGTTCGATTCCCGTCGCCCGCTC
>CAWAJT010000004.1:0-1076642 GCA_963782415.1 uncultured Acidimicrobiaceae bacterium
TGCCCCTGGACACCATCGTCGAAGCGCCCGTTACCCGCATGCAGGTGGTCGGCAATCCGGACGCCCAGGTGCCGAACTTCGCCACCATGCAGGCGGTGATCGAAAAAGCGGCCGGGCGCACGGTGCGCATGGCTGCGCTGGAGCGTTTCGCCTTCTACGAAGCCGCCAAGCGCGCCTTCTGCATCGTGCGCTCCGCCGACAGCGGCCCCTATGCGCTCTTCATCCTCAAGAAAGGCGTGGTCGAGCTGCCGCCGCTGGCCTGAGCGCTTTGCACGAACTGCTCGACCGCCGAAAGCGTCAGCCCTGTGGCACGCTGGTCGAAGGGCAGCGAGACGTTGCCGGGCCGCCGCCCCTTGCGCGAAGGCGATAGCCGCCGCGAGGAATTCGCCGTCAGCCAGCCGCGCGGCCAAGGCGCCTACAAACATGTCACCAGCGCCGTGGGTTGAGACCACGGGAACCTTGTGGGCCGGCATCTGGAACGGGGCGCCGCCGCGAACGGATCCGACGCACCCCTCGCCCCCGAGGGTCACGACGACCGCTTCCGGCCCGAGCTCCAGCAATCGTTCGGCCGCGACGACGGGACTGGACAGGGACTCCTCCTGCCCGATGAGCATGGCCGCTTCCAGCCGGTTGACGACCAGAACGGCGACCCGCTCCAGAAGCTCGGCCGCAATCCGCCGGGCGGGCGCGGCATTGAGCAGGATGCGGGTGGCGGCTCCTGCTTTCGCGATAACTGCCACGTTCGCCGGTTCGGGCACTTCGTTCTGCAGGACAAGGACCCGCGTTTCCGCCGGCAACACGATATCCGTGCCGGTGTTGGCCTGATTGACCCCGGAGACGACGACGGCGCCGTAGTCTCCGCCGGCGTTGACGATGGCCACGCTCATTCCCGACGCACCGGGGACGCACAGCACCTGATCGTGGACGACGCCCTCGGCGTCCAGCACTTCCAACAGCCGGTCGCCGAACGGGTCTGTCCGACACGCCCGGCCATTGCCGCCTTTGCCCCCATCCGCGCGGCAGCGACCGCTTGGTTGCCGCCCTTGCCCCCGAAGCGGTAGGCGACGCTTTTGCCCATCACGGTTTCATCGATCCGGGGCAGGCTAGGGTGTCGACCACCACGTCGAGATGCAGGGAACCCAGGACGAAGACGTCCGGGCTCACTGACCGGCTCCGTAGAGCGCCCCCGCGACGATGCGCTGGCTTTGCGCTGCGTCCTGCCGGGCGATGGCCGCGGCCAGATCGGCATTGTTCTTCAGCGTGTCAGCGACCATGCGCAGGCGCTCGGCCAGGACGACGTTGGTCCGCGCTTCCTCGATGGGGTCAAGACCGGAAAGGTCGGGGAAGGTATCGAAATAGATCACGCCGTCATAGCCAATGCGCGCCAGCTCGACGAACAGCTCCAGCGTCTGCACCGGATGGACGGTGCCCACCATTAATCCGTCATCACGCTTGGCGTAGCCGTCGTTGAGGTGAACTCCCAGCAGCCTTGCGTGGCGAGAAACCAGGTAGGCGGAGTGAGCCGGCATCTCGTCGGCGTAAAGGACATGAGCGAAGTCCAGCGTGACGCCGAGGTTCTCCCGGCTCACCTCCTTGACCGCCAAGAGGGTCGTCGCGACATCGGGCATCAGCGCGAAGGAACGGGGCTCGTTGGGCTTGTATTCGATGGAAACGTCGAGCGCGCGATTGTGGTCGGCAATCTCGGTGATCGCTTCAATGCTGGTGTCCCACATCGCCCGATAGTCGCCTTGGAAGGCGTAGTCGAACCCGTCCTGGCCCATCCAAAGGGTCATCAGGCTACCGCCCATTTCGGCCAGCGCGTCCAAGCCGCGCTTGGTCAGGTCGATGGCCGCCCGACGCACCCTGGCATCTGGATTGGAGAAGGCGCCGATCGCAAAGCCAGGATTGGTGTAATAGCGCATGGCGAGCCCATTGAGGGCCATGCCGTTGTTGGCGAGAATCGCTGTCAGCTCAGCCGGCGAATGGGCCGCGAAATGGTCGGGGTAGTTGAGGTCTGCCGCATCGAGCCCGTCCACCCGGCCGGCGGCGGCGATCAGGTCGGCGGCATTCGGGCGAGCCGGCAGGCCCGCCGCCGCCCTGAAGGCATTCAGCCTCGCCGCGTAGCGCAACCCTCTGGAAGGGCGAGTTCTCATGGGCGCGATCGTGCATCCCCCACCCTCACCGGTCAATCAGCACTGAAATTAGCCGACCGATCCGTGTGCGCCTGATCGGACGGACGCTGAAGGGGACGCGAGCGACGCGGTAAGCATCGCGCATGAGGGCGATTCCCGCCAATATTGGAAATCCCTTTTCCGTCCGGAATTGCGCGAGAACAAAAAGTCGGAGCCGTTCATCACATACCATGAGACATCACATACCATGAGACGATGACCTGCTATGTCCTGGGAGGAAACAAATGACCAAGGGCCCGATTGATCAGGAACTGATAGCAAAACAGAACAAGAAGGTTGAGGCGGGTCTCGCCGCCGACTATGCGGCGCTCGGCGCCCAGCTCGCCCGGCGGGGCATCGACATCGACAGGATCGCCGCTCAGGTAGCGGACTTCGCCGTTGCCCTGCCATCGTGGGCCGTGGGCACCGGCGGCACGCGCTTTGCGCGCTACCCCGGCCCCGGTGAGCCGCGCGACATCTTCGACAAGCTCGACGACTGCGCCGTCATCAACCAGCTGGTGCAGGCGACGCCGACCGTCTCGGTGCACATCCCCTGGGACAAGGTGAAGGACGTGAAGGGGCTCAAGCAGAAGGCGACCAAGCTGGGCCTCGGTTTCGACGCCATAAACTCCAACACATTCCAGGATTCGCCCGGCCAGAAGAAGAGCTACAAGTTCGGCAGCCTGACGCACACCGATAAGGCGGTGCGCGACCAGGCAATCGCCCACAACATCGAATGCATCGAGATCGGCGAGAAGCTGGGCTCGACGGCGATGAACGTGTGGATCGGCGACGGCTCCAACTTCCCCGGCCAGAGCGACTTCACGGGGGCCTTCGAGCGCTATCTCGATTCGATGAAGCAGATCTACAAGGCGCTGCCCGCCGGCTGGCGCATCTTCATCGAGCACAAGATCTACGAGCCGGCCTTCTACTCCACCGTCATCCAGGACTGGGGGTCGAGCTACCTGGCGGCCAGCGAACTCGGCCCAAAGGCCTTCTGCCTGGTCGATCTCGGCCACCATGCGCCCACCGTCAACATCGAGATGATCGTCGCCCGGCTGATCCAGTTCGGCAAGCTCGCCGGGTTCCACTTCAACGATTCGAAGTATGGCGACGACGACCTCGATACGGCCTCGATCAATCCCTACCAGCTCTTCCTGGTGTTCAACGAGCTGGTCGGCGCCGCGGTGCGCAAGGCCAAGGGTTTCGGCCGGCCTACATGATCGATCAGTCGCACAACGTCACCGATCCGATCGAGAGCCTGATCGTGAGCGCGGTCGAGATCGTGCGCGCCTATGCCCAGGCGCTGATCGTCGACCGCGCGGCGCTAGCCGCCCATCAGGACGCCAATGACGCCCTGATGGCCAACCAGACGCTGAAACAGGCCTTCACCACAGACGCGGCGCCGATTCTGGCCAAGGTGCGCGCCGACAAGGGTGGCGCCATCGATCCGGTCGCGGCCTACCGCGCGGCGAAGTATCGCCAGATAGTTGCCAGACAACGTCCTGCGGTCAAAGGCGGCGGCGGCGGCATCGTGTGAGAGATGGCGCCCGGTTGCGGGTGTCGCCCTCATCAACTGTCGCGTAGCGCAAAATCGCCGGCCGGAAATAGCCAGTTCAGGCGCTGCGGGGCCGGACAACCTTTGAGCAGGCGACGACAGAAGGTCCTCTGGCACATGGACGGGCGCAGGGCCCAATGGCACATGAACAAGAGCCCTGCGCTTCCGAGGTCGCCTTTGGGTCATTCACGCTCGAAACTGTCGGCTCGGCGTGTCAGCGCATTTCCGCTTCGCGCCGAAAGCAACCTAATGACGTGATGCATGGAACCTTTGCAGGGGCGCGCCGCGCGGGTCTTTCCTCAGTCTAGCGACATCAAAAACGGCAACCCCGCCTATCACCCTCCGCTCCATCACCGGCGCGCGGCGCGCGTGCCGCTTGACCATCAACGCCGATTGACATGTGGCGATTTCCGGAGCCCGACCCGCCGCAAAAGTTCTCGTGACCACAAAAATCCATTGCCGTCGTTGCACTCGAAAGCGACGATCTTTTGGGACGCTGCGTGGGGAGCGCTGGAGGCGATGATTGCGCTGCCAGCACCGACCCTACACCCGGAACCTTCATCAGGCGCCGGCCAGTGTCGCTGGATTGCGCATTCGCGTTGACACGACGATCTGTCTCAAGGATCTGCCGGTTGACCAGGTTCATCTTGGAGACCAGCAAAGTCAGCGATGCCCGTGTTGCATCCGGTATGCGCCGTCAGGGGTTCGACCTCAACAAGTCAATGCTGTTAGCCGAGGCAGCTGACCTTGCACGGGGCAGCGTCGTTCACCGCAAACGGGCATGAGAAAGCCGGGGGCGCCACCAGCTCTGCTGCGGTGCTCGGTCGGCCCCTGGCGCTTCAGCGCACCGCAATCCGCCGCGGCTTTGCTTTCTCGGCCTTTGGCAGGACAAGCGTCATGACGCCGTCCTTGAGTTCCGCCTTGATGGCCCCCTGCTCGATCTTGCTGGAAAGCTCGAAGCTGCGGCTGTAGTTGCCGATGTTGTACTCGGTATAGAGCGGCTGCAGTCCCTCGTATTTCGAAAAGTCGATTTTCCCGCTGATCTTCAGCACGTCGTTTTCGACGTTGACCTCGACGTTGTCCTTGTCGACGCCCGGCATTTCCATAACTACGGTGAGTGCGTGATCGGTCTCGAAGATGTCGGTGGCTGGCACGAAGACGCGCGCCGGGATCGTGCTCTCCTGCTTCTTCTCGACCTCGCGCTTGCGCTGAACCTGAAGCTCCTGGGCCGCCATGTCGGTCTCTCCTCTTGGCATGATGGTCAGTTGATCTTGATGGCGCGTGGCTTCTCGCTCTCCGCGCGCGGAATGAACACGGCCAGGACGCCGTCATGGTACTCGGCCTTGATCGCGTCCGGATTGACCTGGACCGGTAGCGAAATGGTCCTGTCGAAGCTCCCCGCCACGCGTTCACGCCGATGCACACTGGCGTTCTGCTCGTATTTCACCACCTTCTCCCCGGAAATCCGGATCGTGTTTTCCTTGGCCTCGATATTCAGGTTCTTCTTGTCCATTCCGGGCAGCTCGACAACGGCGACGAAGTCATCGCCCTGCTGGAAGATGTTGATCGGCGGGTAAGCCCCGAACCCGGCGGTGCCTCTGCCGATCCAGCCGCTCTCGAAACGTGATTCGAGCGCCCGCTGAAGCGCCAGCATGGCCGCGAATGGATCGCTGAAACCATTGCTCATGTTCAGTCCCTCCTGCCTTCGTCTATTGCACTAGGTCTTGACCGGCGCCGCCGTCGGTGTTGCGGCGCTTCTGCCGGAAGGTCTCGATTGAACTGCGTCGAACCTGACGCCGCGCCCAGGCGACACCCACGCCATACGCTTGGCGGTCGAGAGCACGCAGCGCCTCCAGAATGTCATCGACACTCACGGCTGTGCCGCTGCCTGGAGCGCGCCGCAGCGAAGGCGCCGCCTCGACGGCGCAGGCATCGGACACCCATGAGGCCAGGATCGCGCGCTTTTCGTTGAGGGTTAGGTCGGGATCGTCAATGACATCCCGAGGATCAGAGAAAGCCTGTGCCGGGTGGAGCAGGCTCTCAAGGTCGAAGTCGACCGCGTCGGGATCGACCGACGTATTGCTATGCTTCATAGCCACATCCTCATCTGAGCAACATGGATACGAAAGTCGACTGTTCGCCTTTCACCAGACCCTTCGCAGGCGTCCGGCGGCGAAAGATTTCGTTTCGGGATCGGCGTTTTTCAAGCGTGAACAAAAATCGAACAGAACGCCCCTGACCCAAGCGGCTGCGACGACCGGCAATCCTTGAAAATGAACCAGTTCGTTCTTAGATCGCTGACGCTTGGCACTCTCGTAAGGAGAGTGCCAAAACGCTAGGATTGCAGTTTTTGAGGAGGAAAAGCACATGAAATTCCGTCCATTGCACGACCGCGTGGTCGTTCGCCGGATCGAATCCGAAGCGAAGACCGCCGGTGGCATCATCATTCCCGACACTGCGAAGGAGAAGCCGCAGGAAGGCGAGATCATCGCCGTTGGCCCCGGCGGCCGTGACGAGACCGGCAAGCTCATTCCGCTCGACGTCAAGGTCGGCGACCGCATCCTGTTCGGCAAGTGGTCCGGCACCGAAGTGAAGATTGACGGTGAGGAACTCCTGATCATGAAGGAGTCCGACGTCATGGGCGTCATCGAGGGCAAGGCGGCGGGCCGTAAGGCCGCGTAATCGTGCGCTGCAAGGTTTGATGAAACCCGGGAAAGCAAGGAGTCACTGAGATGGCTGCCAAAGATGTGAAATTCTCCACCGACGCGCGCGACAAGATGCTGAAGGGCGTCGACATTCTCGCCAACGCGGTCAAGGTGACGCTCGGTCCCAAGGGTCGCAACGTCGTGCTCGACAAGAGCTACGGCGCTCCACGCATCACCAAGGATGGCGTCACCGTCGCCAAGGAAATCGAGCTCGAGGACAAATTCGAGAACATGGGCGCCCAGATGGTGCGCGAGGTCGCCTCGAAGACCAGCGATATAGCCGGTGACGGCACCACCACCGCAACAGTGCTCGCCCAGTCGATCGTCAAGGAAGGCGCCAAGGCGGTGGCCGCCGGCATGAACCCGATGGATCTCAAGCGCGGCATCGACCTGGCCGTCGCCGAGGCGGTCAAGGATCTCGAGAAGCGCTCGAAGAAGATCAAGACCTCGGAGGAGATTGCCCAGGTCGGCACGATCTCGGCCAATGGCGAAAAGATGATTGGCCAGAAGCTGGCCGAGGCCATGCAGAAGGTCGGCAACGAGGGCGTCATCACGGTCGAGGAGTCCAAGGCCCTGGAGTTCGAGCTCGAGGTCGTCGAGGGCATGCAGTTCGACCGCGGCTACCTGTCGCCGTACTTCATCACCAATGCCGAGAAGATGCTGACCGAGCTCGAGGACCCCTACATCCTGCTCCACGAGAAGAAGCTGTCGAACCTGCAGGCCATGCTTCCTCTCCTGGAGGCCGTGGTCCAGGCCGGAAAGCCGCTGCTGATCGTGGCCGAGGACGTCGAGGGCGAGGCGCTGGCGACGCTGGTGGTCAACAAGCTGCGCGGCGGCCTCAAGGTCGCGGCGGTGAAGGCTCCGGGCTTCGGCGATCGCCGCAAGGCCATGCTCGAAGACATCGCCGTCCTTACCGGCGGCCAAGTCATCTCGGAAGACCTGGGCATCAAGCTCGAGAATGTGACCCTGGCGATGCTTGGCCACGCCAAGAAGGTCACCCTCGCTAAGGAGACCACCACCATCGTCGATGGCGCCGGCAAGAAGAAGGAAATCGAGGGCCGCATCGGCCAGATCAAGGTGCAGATCGAGGACACCACCTCCGACTACGACAAGGAGAAGCTGCAGGAGCGGCTGGCGAAGCTCGCCGGCGGTGTCGCAGTGATCCGCGTCGGCGGTGCGACCGAGGTCGAGGTCAAGGAGCGCAAGGATCGGGTTGACGACGCTCTTCACGCCACCCGCGCGGCGGTCGAGGAAGGCATCGTTCCGGGCGGCGGTGTTGCTCTTCTGCGCGCCCGCAAGGCGGTCGACAAGCTGAAGTCCGAGAATGCCGACGTCCAGGCGGGCATCAACATCGTGCTGCGTGCGCTTGAGCAGCCGATCCGCCAGATCGTCGAGAACGCGGGCGTCGAGGGATCAATCGTGGTGTCGAAGGTGCTCGAATCCAAGTCCGACACGTTCGGCTTCGACGCCCAGACCGAAACCTACGGCGACCTCGTCGCGGCGGGCATCGTCGACCCGACCAAGGTCGTGCGTGCGGCCTTACAGCACGCGGCCTCGGTCGCCGGACTGTTGGTCACCACCGAGGCGATGGTCGCGGAGCATCCCAAAAAGGAAACCCCGATGCCGATGCCCGGTGGCGGCGGCATGGGCGGCATGGACTACTAAGCCAAGTCCGCTCCCCGAAAGTCACTGGAGAGGCCGCCTCCGGGCGGCCTCTCTGTTTAGGGGTCGTTTGGAGGTGGAGATCTCGCCGACTCTGGCGGTAGCCTTTCTCACCAGCTAGCCCGGGCAGGCGGCCCATGTCATTCCGTGCCATCGCCGCTCGATGCCTCGGGCTAAAGTCGGAGACCCAGAGCCGGGTCGGCGCCGGGGCATGGAAGACCCGGTTCACGTGATCGAGCGGGCACGGCGCCGCCTTGTCGCTGATCGTGGTCGTTATCGGCTTGCCGCGGATCGCTCCTTGCAGGCCCATGTCACGCATCAGCTGCTCCATAGTGCAGCGCGCGACGTCGAAGCCCTTACGCACCATTTGCCGCCAGACCTTGCGCACGCCACGGGCCGCAAACTGCATATTCTCGTCGACCGCGGCTGCTTGCCAGAACCGGACCACCGACCTACGGAAAAGCACTGACCTGCCGGGGGTTGGTTGCTCGCACACTGGCGACCGGACCGGACGGCGGTGTTGACCGACGGCGAACGCTGCAAAACATCGGGTGGCCGCCAGTGAGCCTATTAGCGAAGGAGGTGGCGCGGCTGTGTGCGCGCGTCAGACTTTCGTCAAGCCACGCTCGTTCAGTTCCACGGCCGTGAACGGCGAGCTCGATCTCCTTGGCGAGGCGATTGAGCGCGTGCCGCGCTTCATGGCTGATTGAGCCCAGACAGTCTCGGTGCAAAGACCGTTCTGCATTGGCTTGCCGGGAGCGAGCTGCTAACCCCATGCTTCCGGCAAAGGTCGCCAATCGGCCTGATATCCAACGCGAACTAGTGGTCCTTTTTTGCGGTAACGGCGGGCCGCCGGAAGGATCCGCCGGCCAGCACCCTCGGCTTCGCGTCTACGCCTTCTCTGCCGCGAGGTCATTGAACATCTGGAACGCCTTGTCCGGCTTCTCCAGATCGTGGACGATCGCGCGGACCGCTTTGATCATCGCTACCGGATCCGTCGACTGGAAGATGTTGCGGCCCATGTCGACACCGGCCGCGCCCTGGTCGACTGCCTTGTGGGCCATGTCGAGCGCCTCACGCTCCGGCAGCTTCTTGCCGCCGGCGATTACGATCGGCACCGGGCAGCCCGCGGTGACCCGCTCGAACCCCGGCTCGATATAGTAGCTCTTGACGTAATGCGCGCCGAGTTCCGCTGCGATGCGCGTCGCCAGGCCGAAATAGCGCGCATCGCGCGCCATGCTCTTGCCGACGCCGGTGACCGCCAGGGTCGGGATCGAGTAGCGCATGCCCGTGTCGATCAGCTTGAGAACGTTGGTGATCGACTTGTGCTCGTATTCGGCGCCGATATAGATTTGCGCCGCCATGGCGGCTGCATCAACGCGCACCGCATCTTCGATATCGACCGCGACCGTCTCGTTGGAGAGCTCGGTCAGGATGGAATTACCGCCGGAGCAGCGCAGCACTACCGGCTTGGTTACGGTCGGCGGGATCATCGAGCGCAAGGCGCCACGCGTGCACATCAGTACGTCGGCATATTCGGCGAGCGGCAGGATGGTGAGGTCGATGCGCTCGAGCCCGGTTGCCGGTCCCTGGAAATAGCCATGGTCGAAGGCCAGCATCACCGTGCGGCCGGACTTCGGATTGAAGATGCGGCTCAGCCGATTCTTGATGCCCCAGTCGTAGTTGGCAGCGCCCTTGACGAAGAAGCCCTGTTTGTCGGCCGGCCGGTCGAGACCGAAATCCTTGCCGTCGGTGATGTCGTCGAGGTCAGCCATGTCGCTTGTCCTTTCACCGGAACTTGTTTGCCTCTGCGAAAGGATGCCGCGGGCGAGCCCGCGGCATCCGAGTTTGCTGTCATCGACTAGTTGTTAGAAATTGAAGTTGTCGATGTTGTCCTTCGTGAAGATGGTCCGCTCCGGCAGCAGGATGATGCCGTTGTTGTCCGCCTCGTAGTCGTAGCCCTGGATCTTGTTCGGCGACACTTCGACGGTGCCAACACCGGGGACTTCGATCTTGTCGCCGACCTTGAAGGTTTTGCCCTGGACGAGCTCGTTGGCGATGTAGACGGCCAGCTTGCCTTGGACGACGACGTCCCACAGGCCGAATTCCTTGACCGTCCCGCTCTTCACGTACTGGCGCATCACGTTCGGCGTCGAGAAGCCGACGATGATGACCTTGCCGGCGATCTTCAGGTTCTCAGCCGCCTGTGCCGAGCCGGGCAGCGCGTTGGCGTCCGGGCAGATGATGGCGTCCAGGTCAGGATAGGTCTGGTAGATCGCGGTCGGCACCTGCACGGCCTTCTGCGCGTCCTCGGAGCTGAACTGGGTCGTGACGACTTCCCAGTTAGGATAGTCCTTGGCGATGATCGCCTTGGCCACTTCTGCCCACTGGTTCTGGTCGGTGACGGTCGGGCTGGAGTAGTGGAAGGCGACCTTCTTGTGGGCCGTCTTCGCGTCGGGCATCTGATCGGCCGCCATCTTCACCAGGAGCCCGCCGAGCTGCTCGGGGGTGCCCTGGTCGATGTAGTACGAGCGGCACTTCGGGTTGACGTCGGAGTCCCAGGTCAGGACCTTCATGCCCTTCGCCGTGGCGCGATTGAGGGCGGCGCACAGGCCGTCCGGCGACAGCGACGAGATGGCGATGGCGTCATAGCCCTGGTTGACGAAGTTGTTGATGAACTCCACCTGGCCGGACACGCTGGGTTCGCTCGGGCCGTCGTACTTCACCTGGGCACCGATCTGCTTGCCCATCTCGACGGCGCCCTTGCCGCCCGATTCGAAGAAGCCGACACCGGTCAGCTTGGGGATGAACGCGATCTTCGCTTCCTTGGCCTGGGCGCCACCGAAGGCCAGCGACGCCATGACCGCGGTCGCGGCCACAACGCCGATCAGACGTAATGTTCTGCTCATGCTCAAACACTCCTCCCTTGGGTTGCAGATAAAAGTCTTCCTGAACGCGAACAGTGGGGGCGTCTCATCGGGCGCCTTCCTTTTCCGGCATGCTTTCTACAGCCTTGAGGATGCGGTACGTGCGCCGGTTGCGTCGCTTCAGACTGAGATCGGCAGTCAGCAGCTTCATGGCCACGATGGCGATCAGAAGCCCGCCGGTGACGACCGGAACGACATCGCTGGTGACGCCGAGGGCAAGCAGCCCCTGGCGCAGGTAACCGACCACAAGGCCGGCCAGCAGCGTGCCGATGACAGTCCCGCTGCCGCCCAGGATGCTGGCACCGCCGAGCACCACCGCGGTGATGATCGGGAGAAGCGCCTCGCTGCCGAGGTCGGAGCGGGCAGAGGTGAAGTACGAGGTCAGCATGACGCCGGCGAGCGCTGCGCACAGGCCGCTTATGGTGTAGACGGTGATGAGCACCGCCTTAACCGGCGCGCCGCTGTAGCGCGCGGCACCGGGATTGACGCCGATCAGGTAGAGATAGCGGCCGAAGGCGGTCCGGTGCAGCACCAGCGACAGGACCACGGCAAGCACAAGAACGGCGATCAGCGGATTGGGCACCCAGCCGATGCCGCCGAGCGCAAGATTGCCGAATTCCATCGGCAGGCCGGTGATGCCTTCGTACTGATAGGCCGCGAAGCCGCCGGCGCCATAGGCCTGGAAGCCGAGAAAGGCGAGGATGCCGGGTAAACCGGTGGCAATGCCCGCGAACATGAACATCGAGCCGAGCGTGATGACCAGCGGCGAGATGTCGGTGAAGGCGACGAAGGCGCCGTTGAACGCACCGGCCAGGCAGCCCACCATGAGGGCCACCACCACCGCCAGATAGATGTCGCCGGTGGCAACCCAGGTGAGGCCCAGTACGATCGAGGCGAGCCCCATGATGGAGACACCCGAGATGTCGATCCCGGCCGTGATGATGACCAGCGTCAGCCCCAGCGCGGTGAAGATGACGTGGGTGAAATCGCTGGTCGAGAACAGCAGGTTCTGGAGATTGAGGAAGCTCGGGTTGATCGCGCCGAGGACGAGGATCTCGACTACCAGCGCCACGACCAGCGCAAACTCCCAGCGCTTGAACCACCTTAGCCAGGTCATCCGGCTTTCTCCATGGAAGCCACGGTCGAGGTCTTGGTCTGGGAAATCTTGGCGCCGCTGCCGGTGCGCTTCATTTCGGAAGCGCGCGCACGCCGGCGCTGCTCCTCGACCGTGCTGCGAACGCGGTAGTCGACCAGCACCACGGTGAGCAGGATCGCGCCGGCAACCGCGTTGTTCCAGAAGCCCGGCACCTTGAGGAAGATCATCATGCTGTCGACCGCTGTCAGAAACAGCGCGCCGACGACCGCCGACAGCACGGTGCCGACGCCGCCCGACAGGCTGACGCCGCCGAGCACGATTGCCGCTATCGCCTTTAGTTCCTGCCCATTGCCGGTCTGCATTGGCACGAAGCCGATCTGGGCGACGAAGACGACCGAGGCAGCGCCGGCAAACAGCCCGGCTAGGCAATAGGCCGAGAAGATCGTGGCCTTGACCGGGATGCCGAGCAGATAGGCGCCGTCTTCGTTGTCGCCGACGGCATAGAAGAAGCGCGCCTGCTTCAACGTGCGCAGCGCTACCGCCGTGGCGATGGCAATGGCGAGCGCCAGCCACACCAGGAAAGGCACATCGAGGAAGCGCCATCCCGCCATCGACTTGATGCTCTGCGGGATCGTCTCGATCCAGCTGCCGCCGGTAATGAGCAGCATCATGCCGCGATAAACGCCGAGCGTGCCGAGCGTCATGATGATTGGCGGAACGCGCAGGAGGGCGACGCCAACAGCATTCACCATGCCGGCGCCGAGGCCGGTCAGGAGCGCCAGACCGACGGCAGCCGGCAGCGGCACGCCGGCGTTTAGCGCGGTGCCGAGAATGACGGCACTGATGCCGGCGATGGCGCCGACCGAGACATCGATGCCGCGTGTCAGGATGACGAACATCTCGCCAATGGCTATCAGCATCAGGACGAGGCTGGAGTTGGCTACGTTGATCAGTGCGGCCGGCTGCAGGAAGTTCGGGCTGAAGAAGCCGATAATTAGAATCAGTGACACGAGCAGCGCGATGACGACAGCCTCTCGGTGTTTGAGGATCTGTATCATGATGCGCCGTCGTGCTTGAGGCCGAAGGAGGCAGCCGAAACCTGCTCCAGCCCGATATTCTGGCTGGCGAGTTCCTCGACGCGCCCGCGATACATCACGAGCACGCGGTCGCTGAGGTCGACGATCTCGCCGAGTTCGGAGGAGATGAGCAGCACAGCGACGCCTCGCCCCGTCAGGTCGCGGATGATCCGATAGACGTCCAGCCGCGCCTTGGCGTCGATGCCACGCGTCGGCTCGTCGAGGATGACGATCTTGGGGTCGGTGGCGAGCGTCTTGGACAGGACGATCTTCTGCTGATTGCCGCCCGACAGCGTTGCCGACAGCTGCGACCGGTCGGAGGTGCGGATGTCGAGCTGCTTGACGAAGCGGTCGGAGAGGGTGCGCTCCGGCCCCGGCCAGAGGAAGAAGCGAGAGAGCTTGCCGAGCACCGATGCGCTTGTCGTCGAGGGGTGCGGAAGCCCCAGGAAGATGCCGTGCGCGTGGCGGTCTTCCGGCACGTAGTTGAGCCCGTTCTCCTGGCACTTGCGCGGCGTCCGGTCGTCGACCGGCGCGCCGGCGATGCACACCTCGCCCTGCACATTGCTGTCGAGACCGAGGATCGCTTCCGCCAGTTCCGTCCGTCCGGCGCCGACCAGCCCTGCGAGGCCGACAACTTCGCCCGGCCACACCTTGAGGGTCACGTCATGGAACATGTCGCCGTTGAGGTTGCGCACCTCGAGCACGGGCGTGCCGTTGCGCGATACCTCGGCCTTCGGACGCGCCGCGGCTGACCGGGCGGCCTCGTTCGGCAGGGCGCCCGGTAGCATTGCCTCCACCAGCTTGGCCGGCGTCAGGCGCCCGGTGGGCTCCCGCAGCACGAAGGACCCATCGCGCAGCACGCTCACCCGGTCGGAAATCTCCATCACCTCGTTGAGGCGATGGGAGATGAACAGGATGGCGATGCCGCCCTCCTTGAGATGCTGCATGTGCTTGAAGAGGTTCTCAACCTCGCGCACCGTCAGCGCCGAGGTCGGCTCGTCGAAGATCAGCAGCCTGGCATCGCGCAGCAGGCCGCGCAGAATTTCGACGAGCTGCTGGTTGGCAATGCTGAGGAAGCCGCCAGGGGTGGAGAAATCAGCCTCGAACCCGGTCTCCTGGGCGAGGCGCTTGGCCTTCTCCAGGGCACCGTCAGGGTCGATGCCGTCGCCGAGCAGCAGGTTCTCTTCGACGGTCAGGTGCGAAAAGATATGCGGCTCCTGCGGCACCATGTAGACGCCGTGCCGATGCGCATCGGACGGCCTGTCGAAGCTGACGACGTGCCCATTCATTTCGATGGTGCCGGCGGTCGGCGGGTAGGCGCCGCACAGGATCTTCACGGTGGTCGACTTGCCTGAGCCGTTGCCGCCCAGCAGCGCGTGGATCTCGCCGGCACGCAGTTCGAAGTCGATCCCCTTGAGGACCGGCACGCCCGCATCTCGGGATCGGCGTCGGCGAAATAGAAGAACTCCACCTCTGGCGACGCGAAGAAGGTGAAGCCGGCGCCGCGCGCCCGCTCGAGCGTCCGGCGCAGCGCATGGCGCGGGTCGCCCTCGAACGGCGTGCCGTCGAGGTTGGCAATGTCACAGAAGACCCGTGCCACCTGTGCGTCGTCGTGATGCCACGGCAGCAGCTGGAATGTCTTGGGGTCCGGACGGGCCAGCACGTCGGCTTCCTGGACGCGACTGAAGCCGTCGATGGCCGAGCCGTCGAAGGTCATTCCCTCATCGAGGGCGTTCTCCAGCTCGGCCGACGTGATGTTGAAGCCCTTGGGTGTCCCCAGGACGTCGGTGAACCACAACTGGACAAAGCGGATCCCCCGCTCTTCGACGGTCCGAAGCACGTAGTCACGCTGGCTTTGCACCGCACAAGCTTCGCATGCCCGCAGACCCCCCTCTTCCGGGCACCTGAGCCAACCGGGACAGGCGGGGCCGCCGGTATTCTGGGCCGGTGCCACTCCTGCGACTCGCCGCTGCACAGCTCAACACCGTCGTGGGCGATCTATCCGGAAACGTGGAGCGGATCCTTCGTGCATTGGCGGCCGCGGAGGCGGCAGGTGCGGACATCTGTGTGGTGCCCGAACTGGCCATCCCGGGGTACCCGCCCGAAGACCTTCTCCTCAAGCCGGGTTTCGTCGCCGACAACGTGGCTGCGCTCGAGAAGGTCGCGGCGGCCACCGGGCACTGCGCCATCGTGGTCGGCTTTGTCGGCGCCGCCCCGGGCAGTGTCGGGCTTGCCAACGCCGCCGCCGTCTGTGCCGGCGGACGGATCGCGGGTGTGTATCGCAAACGCTTCCTTCCGAACTACGGCGTGTTCGATGAGCAGCGGTGGTTCGTACCGAGCGAAGAGCCACCCCCGCTCTTCGCCGTGGCGGGCGCGTTGGTCGGCGTGTCCATCTGCGAGGACGTGTGGTTCGACGACGGGCCGGTCGCCCAGGCGGGCCGGGGAGGTGCCGATGTCGTGGTGAACCTCAACGCGTCGCCCTACAACAGAGGGCGGCGGCATGAGCGTCTCACCATGTTGTCGGGCCGCGTCGCTGAGGCTGGCTGCGCCATCGCCTACGTCAACCAGGTGGGAGGTCAGGACGAGCTGGTCTTCGACGGTGACTCACTCATTGTCGGTGCCGATGGGTCGCTGGTCGGTTCGGGTGCTCAATTCGCCGAAGATCTCGTCGTCGTCGACGTGCCGATCGGCGAACATTCTGCGCGCACCGTCACAGAGCTTTTGCCGCGGGTTGCAGTCACCGAGCCGGGTCGGACGGACCATCTCCCGCTGGCGCCGGCGGCACCACGACCGGCCTTGGGCGACCACGCCGAGGTCTATGCCGCGCTCGTGCTCGGCACCCGCGACTATCTCGGAAAGAACGGCTTCTCCGAAGCGGTGATCGGCTTGTCGGGCGGCATCGACTCGTCGCTCGTGGCCGCCATCGCCGTTGACGCCCTTGGTCCGTCCCGCGTGCACGGCATCTCCATGCCGTCGCGCTATTCGAGCGAGGGCTCGCGCCACGATGCCGACGCGCTGGCCCGGCGGCTGGGCATCGATCTCAAGACCGTCGCCATCGAAGAGGCGCACGTGGCCTTCTCCTCCATGCTGGCGCCACTGCTTGGGCGCGAACCATTCGGACTGACCGATGAGAACCTGCAGTCGCGCCTGCGCGGGGTGCTGCTGATGGCAGTGTCCAACGCCAAGGGTTGGATCGTGCTGACCACGGGCAACAAGAGCGAGATGGCAACCGGCTATTCGACGCTCTACGGCGACTCGGCGGGAGGATTTGCCGTGATCAAGGACGTGCCCAAGACCCTTGTCTACGAGCTCTGCCGCTACCGCAACACCCAAGCGGTACTCGAAGGGCTGCCCGGTCCCATACCCGACAGCGTGCTCGACAAGCCGCCGTCGGCCGAGCTGCGGCCCGACCAGCGCGACGATCAGTCCCTCCCCCCCTACGAGGAGCTCGACCCTGTCCTGCAGGGCTATGTCGAAGGCGATCGCACCGCCGCGGACCTCGTGGCGGAGGGCTTCGAACCGTCCCTCGTGGATCAGGTCGTGCGCCTCGTCGACGGCGCGGAGTACAAGCGGCGACAGATGCCCCCGGGCGTCCGCATCACGACCAAGGCCTTCGGCAAGGACCGTCGTATGCCCATCACCAATCGCTACCGCTCTTCGGCCGTCGAGGAGCTGGAGGAGTCGGCGGGTGGCTGAGGCCGGACCCGAGGCCGAACCTGAAGCCCCATCGACACGTCTGGTGTGGCGGACCATCGACGAACTGTCCGAGCTGGTCGGTCACTACTGCTGGCTCGAGAACCGGATTTTCGAAATCAGCGGCGACTGGGCGGGTGCGCCGACCACCGACGACCGGCCCGACGACGAGCTCCACCCGGCTCTTCGGGTTTGGTGCGCCGGTGTCTCCAGGCGCCACGGGCTGCTGGCCGGTCGGTGGGCCGAGCGACTGCCCGTGCGGGCCGGTATCGATGCCTCCGCCCTGGTGGCCCCGCCGCCCGGCCCGCTGCAGGGCGCGCTCGTGGCACTCGAGGCGTGTCGCGACGACTACACCCGGGTCACGGTCCTGGCCCAGGCGGTCCTGCCTCGCCTGCAGGCCGTGTATGCGGCCCACGAGCGCGCGGCCACGCCGGTCAACGAGGGCCCCGTCCTGGAGGTCCTGGCGGCCGCCCGGCGCACGGCGGCGGGCGAGGTCGCCGGCGGGCGAACGCTCCTGGAGGCCCCGGCCCGAGGGCTGACGAGGGACGCCGCGCTCGGGCCCGAAATTGAACGGGCGTTGGCCGATATGGGCGTTTTGCCTGCTGTGCGCACATCTTGACAGCGCTATTACACTGTCTGAGCAACCGACGAACGCTCAAAAGCGCTGTTGGCTGCGATTTCATCGAGCGCGACAGCCCGGCCAGGTTCCCCTGCCGTGGTCATGGGACGGAAGGTTTGGCGAAGATTTTGGCCAAGGAACGAATTCGAGCGCGACGACGAGGATCTCGTCCGGCTTTACCTCACAGATATCGGTCAGTACCCGCTGCTGACCAAGGACGACGAGGTCCGGCTGGCGCAGGCCATCGAGGCCGGGCGCGACGCCGAGGCCGATGTGGCCAAGGCACCCAAGGGCTTGACCACCGCGAAGAAGCGTGAACTCCGGCGGGCCGTCATGGAGGGCGAGCAGGCCCAGCAGACGTTCGTGCAGTCGAACCTCCGCCTGGTCGTCTCGATCGCCAAGAAGTACCAGGCTTCAGGCCTCCCGCTGCTGGACCTGATTCAGGAGGGCAACCTTGGCCTCATGCACGCCGTCGAGAAGTTCGACTGGCGCAAGGGGTTCAAGTTCTCGACCTACGCCACGTGGTGGATCCGGCAGGCCATCACCCGCGGCATCGCCAATACGGGCCGCACGATCCGTCTCCCCGTGCACGCCGGTGACACGCTGGCCCGGGTGCAAAAGGCGCAGGCCCGCCTGGAGCTGAAGCTCGGCCGTCCGGCGACGCTGGCCGAACTCGGCATTGAGGTCGAAATGCCCGAGGACAAGTTGGTTGAGGCACTCCGCTTCCGAGCCGAGCCGCTGTCGCTTTCGGAGCCTCTGCGTGAGGACGGGGATGCCGAGCTGGGCGACGTGGTCGAGGACCGCTCCGCGGAGTCGCCCTTCGAGGTGGCCGCGGTGTCGCTGCTGCCCGACGAGATCGGCCGGCTCCTGTCGCCCCTCGACGAGCGGGAGCGTGAGATCCTGCGTCTGCGCTTCGGGCTGGACAGGGGCGAGCCCCGCACGCTCGAGGAAGTGGGCGAGCATTTCAATCTCACCCGGGAGCGCATTCGCCAGATCGAGGCCCGGGCCATGTCCAAGCTGCGTCACCCATCCTCGGACACCGGGGCCCGTGATTTGCTGACGGTCTAGGGACGCGTAGGCTCTCACGTCATGAAGAAGCTGATCATCCTTGCCGTGCTGGTTGCCATCGGCGTCATCGCCGCCCGCCGCCTGCGCGAGGCCTAGACCCCCCGAGACAACCGCTACGCAGCGCCCCCGGCCAATCTGGCCGCGGCGTGGCGACCCTTGAGTCCACGTCGCCACAAAATGAGTGCCGCCCCGGCGACCGCCAGGCTCGTTGTCACGACCGGCGTGGTGCGCCCGACCCGGTCGCGCAGGCGGATCGGCTTGATGAAGTTGCGTACCTCCCAGCCGCGTTCGCGTGCGACCTTGGCCAGCGCCCGATCGGGGTTCACTGCCACCGGGCGGCCCACGGCCTCGAGCATCGGGAGATCGGTGCCCGAGTCGGAGTAGGCGCTGCTGGCGGCCAGGTCGAGCCCGGTGCGCGCCGCCAGCTCACGCATGGCCGTGGCCTTGGACTCCCCATAGGCGTAGAAGGCCATGCGGCCGGTGTAGCAGCCCTGCTCGTCGACCTCGCCACGCGAGCAAATGGCCCCGTCGACGCCGAGCAGGTCGGCCAAAGGCAGCACGATCTCCTCGGGTGAAGCGGAGACCAGGTAGACGCGGTGGCCAGCGGCGCGGTGCAGCTCCATCAACTCGAGTGCTTCGGCGTACATGATCGGCTCCATCGTCTGGAGCATGGTTTCGCGCACGATCTGGCGTACCTGGGCCCGGTCCCACCCCTTCGTGAGGGCGAGCATGGACTCGCGCACGCGGACGAGGCGGTCTTCGTCGGCACCGAAGTAGAGGTAGATCAGCTGGGAGATGGCGGCCCGGGCCACCATCCGCCGATTGATGAGCCCGCCCTTGAGGAACGGTCGCCCGAACGCGGCGATCGAGGCCCGGTCGATGACGGTCTTGTCGAGATCGAAAAAGGCCGCCTCCATATCTTTATGGTACGGGTGCCCGGACCTGTCCCTTGAGTCACCGTGACAGTTCGACGACGACGAGGCGAACGTTCGGTGCCCGTGACCTGGGGCGTTACGGGGGTTGCCGACCGGTTGCGGCTACGGGCGCTGCTCGGCGATGAACAACGCGTGGACGGTGTCCTCGGCATCGGCGGTCACGAGCACGAGCACCTCGTCGCCCGCCTGCAGCGTCGTGTCACCGCGGGGGACGACGAGCCGGTCTGCCCGGACGACGGCGACGACCACGGCGTCACGCGGAAAGGCCAGATCTGCGATGGCCGTGTCGTTGGCCGGAGAATCCTCGGCCAACGTGATCTCGACCAGGTGGGCCACGCCCCCTTTGAACTGCAGGAGGCGGACCAGCGATCCGACCGAGACCGCTTCCTCCACGAGGGCGGTGAGGAGCTGGGGCGTCGAGACCGAGACGTCGACGCCCCAGCTCTCGTTGAACAGCCACTGGTTCTTCGGATGGTTGACCCGGGCCACGACGCGAGGCACGGCGAACTCCTGCTTGGCGAGCAGCGAAATGACGAGGTTGTCCTCGTCATCGCCGGTCGCCGCCACGACAACGTCGACCGTGGCCAGGCCCGCCCGGTCGAGCGAGGACACCTCGCACACGTCCGCAGCCACCCAGGTGATGTCGAGCGTGGGGCGAAGGCGCTCCACGAGCTCAGGGTCCTGCTCGAAGAGCAGCACGTCGTGGCCGTTTGCATGCAGGTCCGACGCGATGGCCGTTCCCACGCTTCCCGCGCCGGCGATGGCGACCCTCACGGCGCGTCGCCTCCGGCGCGGCCCTTGGTGCGGCTCAGCATGTCGTCGAACGCGCGCAAGGCGTCGTCGAGCACGGCGAGATGGAGCACGTCGCCTTCCTGGCCCACCAGCTCGCGGCCGTCGAGCCTGGGGACACCGGAGCGGGTCACCGAGACGAGGCTGATCTCCCCGGGCTGTTCGATCTCCCTCAGATTCCGGCCGGCCCAGTCCTCGGGCAGTGAGCGGTCGACGAGGGTGAGGCGTCCGGTCGCGTCGGACCATTCAGCCGTGTCGGCGTCGGGCAGCAGGCGGCGCCGCACCTGGTCGATGGTCCACGTGACCGTGGCCACGGTGGGAATGCCGAGGCGCTGGTAGATCTCCGCCCGGCGCGGGTCGTAGATGCGGGCCACCACATTGGGGATCTTGTAGGTCTCCCGGGCGATCCGCACGGTCAAGATGTTGGTGTTGTCACCACTGGTCACGGCGGCCAGCGCATCGGCCTCGAGCGCACCGGCCTTCTCGAGATCGTCGCGGTCGAATCCCGAGCCCACGATGCAAGGGCCGTCCCACTCCTTGAGGCGGCGGAACGCTTTGGCCGATTTGTCCAGGACGGCCACCGAATGACCCTCGGCGCTCAGGGAGATGGCGAGGCCTGACCCCACCCGGCCACACCCGACGACGACGACGTGCACGCCACAGTGCAACACGCCGCGTCCGGTCTTGCAAAAGTTGAGCAGTTCCCGACCTCTGCCCACCTCCACGACGGGGGACCCTGCTGGTCAAGGGCGGCGATCAAATTCAGGACGACCACGGCCCATGATTTACTGAGCCCATGAAGCAAGCGGGATCCAGAGGTGACGATTCGGCTGCATCTCCCAGGGCAGGAACCAGCGCTCCGACGACATCGGTGAATCCCGCCGCGGAAGAGCGCCTGAAGCCCGCGGCTTCCACGCTGGCCCAGCTCGATCTCCCCGAGACCCTCCGTTACCGCATCAAGAACCGGTTGCTCGGTCCTCCCATCGCCACCGATCGACAGTCCACCGAGCGTTTGGGGAAACCGACCGCCCTGGCGGTCTTGTCCTCAGATGTCATCTCGTCGTCAGCGTATGCAACAGAGCAGATGCTGATTCCGCTGATCCCGATCATCGGCGTTGCCGCGTTTTCCTTGGTGATCCCCATCAGCATCGCAGTGATCTTCGTCCTTCTCTTCGTCACTCTCTCCTACCTCGAAGTGGTCAAGGTGTACACGAAGGCTGGAGGGGCTTACGTGGTGGCACGCGAAAACTTCGGCCTCAACGTGGCCCAGGTGGCAGCCATGGCTCTCCTCATCGACTACACGTTGACCGTCGCAGTGTCGGTGGCGGCGGGGGTGGCCGCCGTCACCTCCGTCATCCCGAGCCTGACTCCGTATACGACCTGGATCGCCATAAGCCTGGTCATTCTTCTCGCCTACGGGAACCTGCGAGGAATCCGCGAAGCTGGCCGCACATTCGCCGTCCCCACCTATTTCTTCATTGCCAATATGGTCCTACTCATTGGCTGGGGGATCATCAAAACGGCAACTGGGTCCTTGCATGCCCATGCAGTCACGGGACACCCAGGCTCAGTCCCCATCGGGACGGCGGGGAGCGGTCTGCTCTACGGAGCGACCCTGTTCGTAGTGTTGAAAGCATTCGCCTCGGGAGGTTCGGCCCTGACGGGCACCGAAGCCATTTCGAACGGCGTGAGCATTTTCCGCAAGCCAGAGTCCCGCAACGCCCGGTTCACCATGATCCTGATGGCCACCATCCTCGGATCTCTCGTCCTCGGTGTCTCCGTTCTCGCTTCAATCACGCACCCAGTGCCCTATGTGTCCGGGACGCCGACGGTGATCTCCCAGGTTGCCAAGTACGTTTACGGCAGCCGGGGGCTCGGCGGCGTGCTCTACGCCATGCTCCAAATCGGGACCACGTTGATTCTCATATTGGCAGCCAACACGAGCTTCACGGGATTCCCTTTCCTCGCGAGCTTCGCGGCCGAGGACTCCTACCTGCCTCGGCAATTGACCAAGCGAGGTCACCGTCTGGTGTTCTCCACCGGAATCATCGTGCTCACGGTGGTGTCCGTCCTCCTGCTCCTGGTCACCAGGGCACGGGTGGACAGCCTCATCCCTCTCTACGCCATCGGCGTGTTCACCGGATTCACCATGGCCGGGGCTGGGATGGCGAAGTATCACCTCACGCATCGCGAGGATCACTGGAAGAGGAGACTGGCGATCAATGGCGTCGCCTCGGTGCTCTCGTTCATCGTGTTGGTGATCATCGCGGTGGCCAAGTTCAGCCAAGGCGCCTGGGTCATCCTGATCATTCTGCCGCTCGGTGTACTTGTCCTGTTGCGACTCCACCGCCAATACGCAGACGAGAAGCACCAACTCGAAGAGGGTGCGGCGGAAGCGGCGGCGGCGCGGGTGCTCAATCGGCACATCGTTGTGGTCCTCGTCGACCGCTTGGACATGGCGACGGCGCGGGCTCTGCAATATGCAAGGACCTTCAACGCGGACGAGTTGCGTGCGGTGCACTTCACGTTGGACAGCCGGGTATCGGCGGAGCTCGTGGCCGAGTGGAGGCGCCTTGGGCTGGCACGACTGCCATTGGACGTCGTGGAATGCGAAGACCGCCGGCTCGGCCGAGCTGTGCTTGAGCTTGCGGCCGAGGCCGTAGCCGACCAGGAGACCGAGCTGACCATCCTGCTCCCTCGACGCGGATTCGCCACCGGGTGGCAGCGCCTGCTTCACGACGGCACGGCCGACCGTATTGCCGCCGCAGTGGCCCAACTTCATCACGTCAATGCCACGGTGGTGCCCTATCAACTCGCCGGCGGCTGGTTCTCGAAGCGACGGTCGCATCGTGGTGAGGAGATCGATGAGGAGCTGGCTCGCTCGGCGTCGGCCCGTTCCGATCGCTCGCTCGAGAGGGGGCGCGACGAGCCGCGGATCGACAGGCAGTGGATTCTGCTTTCGAAAGGGCGGCATTCGGGGACCATGCCGAGGCGACCACCCCCATCGGCCAGGTACAGTGGCGTCAGCGCGTCCGAGTAGCGGGCCGGGTCAACTCGGTGCGGACCCAACCGCGGGCCGGCAACGCGAACCTCGAATGCGTCTTAACCGACGGCACCGGAAAGATTCTGTTGGTGTTCCAGGGTCGGCGCCAAATCGCGGGGATCGAACCTGGAGCCCGCCTTGTGGTCGAAGGCATGGTTGGCGATTGGGCTCGGCGGCAAGCCATCCTCAATCCCTCCTATGAGCTGGTGCAGGCCACCCCCGAGCCGATGGGCAAGCCCGAGTGAACCCGTAGGGGAACAGTGCGGCGTCGTGGTGGGGCGGCACGCTCGCTGAGAGGGTCCTTCTGTCCGATCAATCTCCGCCGCTGCCCTCGTTTCCCGCCCTCCCGCCTTGCCAAATTGCCCGGTCGGTCGTCAGTCGCTAACGTCCCCCCCGGCCCGACGTCGGGTGCGACCTCGTCGGCGCGTCGTCGGACGGGGGCGATGACGATGACATCGAATGCACTGGTGCTGAGCGCGGCCGCATCCCATGAAGGAGGGCGCCTCCTTCTCCCCCGCACCAGACGGACAGGAATAGAAAGGGCACACCGGGAATGATCAAACTGCTCGCAGCGGAGGGCGGCTACCAGGCCTTCGGACTCTCCGGGACGGACAAGACCTGGCTCTACATCTGCCTGTTCGCCGGCATCGTCGGCATCGCCGCCGGTCTGCTGCTGGCCCGTAACGTTCTCGCCTTCGACCAGGGCACCGCCAAAATGAAGGAGATCGCGCACGCCGTGCAGGAGGGGGCCGAGGCCTTCTTGGGGCGCCAGTTCCGGGCCATCGCGATGATCATCATCCCCCTTGCCGTCTTGATCTTCTTCACTGCGACACAGGTCGTGAAGACTGGCCCCCACGGGCTTCCGGTCTACGAGAACGGCCATCAGGTCATCGCCCTCACGTTCGCCCAGGACGGGATCTACCGCGTGATCTGCTTCCTCTTCGGCGCAGCCTTCTCAGGGCTGACCGGCTTCATCGGGATGAGCATCGCCGTCCGCGGCAACGTCCGCACCGCGGCGGCCGCCTCAAAGGGCGGCGGCATGGTGGCCGCCCTGAACGTCGCCTTCCGGACCGGTGCCGTGACCGGCATGCTCTGCGTGGGCCTCGGCCTGGTTGGCGCCACGGGCATCGTGCTCATCTTCCAGAACTCGGCCACGGCGGTGTTGATCGGTTTCGCTTTCGGCGCCTCGCTGCTTGCCCTGTTCATGCGAGTGGGAGGCGGCATCTTCACCAAGGCGGCTGATGTCGGGGCTGACCTCGTGGGCAAGGTGGAAGCGGGCATTCCCGAGGACGACCCGCGCAACGCGGCAACGATCGCCGACAACGTGGGCGACAACGTCGGTGACTGCGCCGGCATGGCGGCCGACCTCTTCGAGTCCTACGAGATCACCATCATCTCGTCGCTCATTCTCGGCTACTCGGCCTTCACGTCCATCCACCAGAACCCCACCCCAGCCGTGCTCTTCCCCTTGATCGTCCCGGCCATCGGGATCTTCGCCTCGGTGATCGGCGTCTTGGCCGTCCGGGCCCGCAAGGGCGATCGCAATGCACTCCCTGCCATCAACCGCGGGTTCTGGCTGGCCGCGGGGCTGACCGTGATCGGCGCGTTGGTGGTGGCCCAGTACTACGTGCACGACCTCAAGGTCTTCTGGGCGGTGCTCACCGGGGTGATCCTCTCGTTGGTCGCCAGTCAGATCACCGAGCAGTTCACCTCGACCGAGCGCGGCCCGGTCAAGGAGATAGCCGAGTCGGCCCGCACCGGACCCGCCACCACCGTGCTGTCGGGAATTTACATCGGCCTCGAGTCGTCGGTGTGGGCCATCGTCGCCATCGCCATTGCGCTCGGCGTCGCCATCGGGTTGGGCGACGGCAACATTGAGCTGACCTTCTACCTCATCGCCCTCATCGGCATCGGCCTGTTGGCTACCACGGGCATGGTGGTCTCCGAGGACAGCTTCGGCCCGGTCTCGGACAACGCGGCGGGCATTGCCGAGATGTCAGGTGAGTTCACCGGCGAGGCCGAGCGCATCATGGTGAGTCTGGACGCCGTCGGGAACACGACCAAGGCCATCACCAAGGGTGTGGCCATCGGCTCGGCCGTCATTGCCGCGGTGGCCTTGTTCTCGTCGTTCATCGAGACCATCAACTCGCAGCTGAACCTGCACCTGCGGGCCAATGAGCTCCTGGTATCACCGTTCACGCAGATCAACGTGTCGAACCCGAAGACGTTCATCGGCCTGCTGATTGGGGGGTCGATCGGCTTCTTGTTCTCGTCGCTGGCCATACGTGCCGTGGGTCGTTCCGCCGGGACGGTCGTGCTCGAGGTGCGACGGCAGTTCCGGGAGCATCCCGGGATCATGGACTACACCGAGAAGCCGGAGTACGGACGGGTCATCAGCATCTGTACTGCGGCGGCACAGCGAGAGCTTGCCACGCCGGCACTGCTCGCTATCTTGTCCCCGGTCATCATCGGGTTCGGTATCAACTACTTCGCACTCGGCGCATTCCTGGCCGGAACGATCCTGACGGGACAGCTGCTGGCCAACACGCTGTCGAACTCGGGTGGTGCGTGGGACAACGCGAAGAAGTACATCGAGGACGGCCACGAAGGCGGCAAGGGCTCGGAGGCCCACAAGGCGGCCGTCATCGGCGACACCGTCGGTGACCCCTTCAAGGACACTGCCGGCCCGGCGCTGAATCCGATGATCAAGGTCATGAACCTGGTCTCGCTGCTCATCCTGCCAGCCGTGATTTCGCTGCGGAACCACACCGGTGCCCGGCTCGGCATCGCTGCGGCCGCCCTTGTCGTGCTGCTCGTCGCTCTGGCCTTCTCCAAGCGGGGCGGCGAGGCGATGGACGCTCCGGACGCCGCCGATTCGACGCCGGTCGCCGCCGCGGCGCCGATCGATTGACCAGGTCAGGCAGATAGCGAGCCGTTCTGCCGCCGTCCTGGTCGTGCGCCATGCCCTTGACAGGGAGGGTGGCGGACCCGCACTCTGACGTGATCATGCCCACCCCTTCCTCCAACCGATCGCTGTGGCGCGGGGTGTGCCATGGGTAAGGCACTCGTCATTGTGGAGTCCCCGGCCAAGGCGCGCACCATCGGCGGCATGCTGGGGCCCGACTTCATCGTCGAATCCTCGATCGGCCATATTCGCGACCTGCCGCGCGGTGCCGACGAGGTTCCCGCCGCGTACAAGGGGGAGTCGTGGGCGCGCCTGGGCGTCGACGTGGACAACGGGTTCAAGCCGCTCTACGTCGTGTCGTCGCCGAAGAAGTCCGTGGTCGCCAACCTCAAGAAGTTGCTCAAGGGTGCCGACGAGCTGTACCTCGCCACGGACGAGGACCGCGAGGGCGAGTCGATCGCCTGGCACCTCTCAGAGGTGCTGTCACCGACCGTGCCCGTCAAGCGCATGGTGTTCCACGAGATCACGCCAACCGCCATCGCCCGTGCCGTCGACGAGTGGCGTGAGCTCGACCGGCGACTTGTGGACGCACAGGAGGCGCGCCGCATCCTCGACCGTCTCTACGGCTACGAAGTGTCCCCGGTGCTCTGGCGCAAGGTCATGCCGCGGCTCTCGGCGGGCCGGGTCCAGAGCGTGGCGACCCGGATGGTGGTTGAGCGCGAACGAGCGCGCATGCGCTTCCGCTCAGCCACCTGGTGGGGAGTCGAGGGCACGTTCACGAATGCCGAAGCGCCGTCCGGCTTCGGGGCCGCTCTGGTCGGACTGGGCGGAACCGCCATCGCGACCGGCAAGGACTTCGACGAGCATGGTGAGCGCACGGGCAAGAGCGACGTGCGCGTCCTCGCCGCGGACGAGGCGACCTCTGTCGCGACGGCACTCGTCGGCCGCCCCTTCACCGTGAGCGCGGTGACGGAGCGGCCCTTCCGCCGCTCACCGGCTGCGCCGTTCATGACCTCGACCCTCCAACAAGAGGCCGGTCGCAAGCTGCGCTTCAGCGCGCAGCGGGCCATGCAGGTGGCGCAACGCCTCTACGAACAGGGCTTCATCACCTACATGCGAACCGACTCGACGACCCTGTCGGACGAGGCGCTCACCGCGGCCAGGAGTCAGGCCCGCGAGATGTACGGCGAGGCCTACGTGCCCGACGGCCCGCGCCGCTACGAGCGCAAGGTCAAGAACGCGCAGGAGGCACACGAGGCCATCCGCCCGTCGGGCGAGTCGTTCCGCACGCCCGAGCAGGCCGGCCGTGACCTGTCAGGGGACGAACTCCGCCTGTACGAGCTGATTTGGAAGCGCACGGTGGCCTCCCAGATGACAGACGCCACCGGGACGAGCGCACAGATCCGCCTGACGGCCCGGGTGCCCGAGGGCACGGCCGAGGGGCAGGAGGCGGAGTTCTCCGCCAGCGGACGCGTCATCGCCTTCCCGGGGTTCCTGCGCGCCTACGTCGAGGGGGAGGACGACCCCGACGCCGAGCTTGCAGACCGTGAGGTGGTACTGCCGGCACTCGCCGTCGGCGATGTGGTGGAAGGCAAAGCGTTCGAGGCGGGTTCGCACACGACGCAGCCACCGGCCCGCTACACCGAGGCCTCGCTCGTCAAGGCGATGGAGGAGCTCGGCGTGGGACGCCCATCCACCTACGCCAGCGTCATCGCCACCATCCTCGACCGCGGCTACGTGTGGAAGAAGGGCACGGCGCTCGTGCCGAGCTTCACCGCCTTCGCCGTAGTCGGGCTGCTCGAGCGCTATTTCGGCAATCTCGTGGACTACGGGTTCACCGCCTCGATGGAGGACGACCTCGACGAGATCGCTGCCGGACGCGAGGAGGCATTGCCCTGGCTGACCCGCTTCTACTTCGGCTCGAATGGGCCCGGTGGGGGCAACGGGCACGGCGACGCCGTCGACTCGGTCGGTCTCAAGGCCTCCGTCGCCACGCATCTGAGCGAGATCGATGCTCGCGAAATCAACTCCATCCCCCTCGGGGACGGGAGCGACGGTGAGCCGATTGTGGCCCGGGTCGGTCGCTACGGCCCGTACCTCCAGCACGGCGAGGATCGCGCCTCCATCCCCGACGACATGGCGCCCGACGAGCTCACGATCGAGCGAGCCGAAGAGATCCTCGCTGCGCCGTCCAACGACCGGGTGCTCGGCGTGGATCCCGAGAGCGGACTCGACGTCCAGGTCAAAGCAGGGCGATTCGGCCCGTACATCCAGGTGGGCGACGTCGTCGAGGGCGGCGACAAGCCCCGCACGGCCTCGCTCTTCGCGTCCATGGAGCCGGCCACGCTCACCTTGGAGCAGGCCCTCGAGCTGTTGCAGATCCCGCGCGTGATCGGGACGGATCCCGAGACGAACGAGGACGTCGTGGCCCACAACGGCCGGTTCGGGCCGTATCTCAAGCGTGGCTCAGACACGCGCAGCCTGGCCAGCGAGGAGCAACTGCTCACCGTGACGCTGGCCGAGGCGCAGGCGCTCTTCGCCCAGCCGAAGCAGCGCCGCGGTCGGGCCGCTGCCGCGCCGCTGCGCGAACTCGGCACCGACCCGTCGACCAACCTGCCCGTGGTCGTGAAGGACGGTCGTTTCGGTCCCTACGTGACCGACGGCACCACCAACGCAAGTCTGCGCAAGGGCGACGCGGTGGAATCCATCGACATTGAGCGCGCCTCCGAACTCCTCGGTGAGCGCCGCGCCGCCGGCCCCTCCACGCGCAAGAAGAAAGCCGCCAAGAAGGCGGCCCCGGCCAAGAAGAAAGCAGCGGCCAAGAAGGCCCCGGTCAAGAAGAAGGCCACCAAGAACGCAGCGGGTGCCAAGAAGGCTGTGGGGACTGAGGCGGCGGCGCCCGGGACGGGCGACTCCGCCGCAATGAAGGCTGCACCGACCGAACCGTTCTGAGATGGGGGCCCGGGGGCGCCTGATCGCACTCGAGGGCATCGACGGCTGCGGCAAGTCCACCCAGGCCCAAGCCGTGGCCGGCGCGCTCGGCGCGGTGCTGACCTTTGAGCCGGGGGCGACGCCCGTCGGGGCCGGCTTGCGCCAGCTGTTGCTGGCGCCGAGTGCGCCCCCGCCCTCGCCCAAGGCCGAAGCACTCCTGATGGCGGCAGACCGGGCGGAGCATGTGGCCGCCGTTCTGGAGCCCGCCCTGACCGCCGGGCAGTGGGTGGTCAGCGATCGCTACGCGGCGTCGACCATCGCGTACCAGGGTTATGGACAGGGCCTCGATCCGGCCGCACTCGAGGAGCTGATCCGCTGGGCCACCGGGGGCCTGGCGGCCGACCTCTCCATCCTGGTGGACGTCAGCATCGAGGTCGCCGCGGCGCGGCTGGCGTCGGGAGGCAGGGCCGGGGCCGATCGCCTGGAGCGCCTGGGTCCGGCCTTCGCACAGCGGGTGCGCCAGGGGTTCTTGGACCAGGCGGCCGCGGACCCGTCCCGTTGGCTCGTCGTCGACGGCACGGTGGAGGCCGCCGCTTTGACCGCGCATATCGTGGCCTTCGTGCGCGACCGTTGGAACGACATACCGGCCGCGAGCCGGTGAACGAGGAGCGACCCGCTCCCGAGCTCTTCGCCGGTGTCGTCTCCCAAGAGCCGGCGGTGGCGACCTTGCGGGCCGCCGCTGCGAAACCCGTGCACGCCTACCTCTTCCGCGGCGCGCCGGGGAACGGCGGCCTTGCTGCCGCGTACGGGTTCGCCGCCGCGCTGCTCTGTCCCACCGGCGGCTGTGGCGAGTGCGCCACCTGCCGGGCCGCGCTGGCAGGCACCGATCCGGACCTCCATGTGGTGCGCCGCAGTGGCGCGGCGGTCTCCATCGGCGACCTGCGCCAGGTTGTCTCATTGGCCCAGCGACGACCACTGCACTCGGCTCGCCAAGTCATCGTGGTGCTCGACGTGCATCTCGCCGTCCTGCGCGCCCCAGCGCTCTTGAAGACCTTGGAGGAGCCGCCGGGCGACACCGTCTTCATCCTCCTGGCGGACGAGGTGATTCCCGAACTCGTGACGATCGCCAGCCGCTGTGTCGAGGTCCTCTTTCCGCCCGTGCCGCGGGCCGATGTGGCGCGCTGGCTCACGGCGTCGGGCGTGCCCGCTGACATGGCAGCCGTCGTGGCGGACAGCAGCGGCGGCAATCCGGAGCGCGCCCGCGTCATGGTCGACGATCCCGATGTGGCGGCCCGGGTCGAGCTCTGGACCTCGGTCCCCGACGAGCTGGGTGTCATGGGCGCCACGACGGCGGGACTGACCCGACGGGTGCTGGACTCGGCCGACCGCGCCGTGGAGCCGCTCCGCCACGCCCACGCCAAGGAGATGGACGCGCTGACCGCAGCGGCCAAGGAAATGGGTGAGCGGGGCCTCCCGGGCCGCAAGGAGATCGTCGAGCAGCACCAGCGCGAGGAGCGCCGGTTCCGCACGGATGCCCTGCGGGCAGGGCTCGGTGTCCTCGCCCGGGCCTACCGCGAGCGGGTCATCCGGGCCGCCGCCGGGACGGCCGTCGTGGGCGACCAGGACATCCGGAGCGCGGCGGCGGCCGTGGACCTGATCACCGAGACGGCGAAGGCGCTGCCGCGCAATCCGAACGAGACACTCCTGGTGCAGTCGCTCTTCGTCCGCCTGGCCGGCCTGGCGGCCTAGCGCCCTCCCGGGCTGATCGCTCGGGCAAACGAAGGTGGCGCGGAATGCCTAGCATCGGCGGCCACAAGGGCGAGCGGGAGAGGTCCGGCATGTCGGGGAGGGGTTCGGCGAGCGAGGTCACGGGGCTCCCGGAGCCAGGGGCCGTCCCACGCCTCGAAATCCGAGTGCTCGGCCCGGTCGAGATCGCATGGGACGACCGACCCGTCGACATCGGGGGCGTGAAAGCGAGGGCACTGGTGGCGCGCCTTCTGATCGACCGCCGCATCATCGTCTCGGTCGATCGCCTGGTCGACTCCTTGTGGAACGACAACGACGGACCGGGAGCCGAGATCGCGCTCCGCTCGACCATCTCGCGACTCCGCAAGCGGTTGCGCGAGGCAGGAGCCCCCGAGGAGGTGATCACGACTCGGGCGCCCGGTTACCTCTTGGATGTCCCCGCCGAAGCGACCGACATCTTCGGATTCGAACAGCTGGTGGCGCAGGGGCGTCGCGAGCTCGCGCGCCGGCGCCCGAGCGAGTGCGTGCGGTTGCTGGCCGAGGCCGAGGCCCTCTGGCGCGGTCCGGCCTACAGCGAGGTGTGCGACGAGCCGTTTGCCCGGGCCGAAGCCCGGCGCCTCGAAGAACTGCTCCTCTCGGCCCGGGAGACGAGGATCGACGCCGAGCTCACACTCGGCCACCACGAAGCGGTGACGGGCGAGCTGGAGACTCTGACGAGCGCCAACCCGATGCGCGAGCGGGTGTGGTCCCAGCGCATGCTTGCGCTGTACCGTGCCGGCCGCCAAGCCGAGGCGCTCCGCGTCTTTCAGGATCTCCGGGCCGTCCTTGTGGCCGAGCTCGGGATCGAGCCGGGCCACGACGTGACCTGGATGGAGCACGCCATCCTCGCCCAGGACCCGGCGTTGGACTTCGCCGCCCCGCCCGAGGACGACGGACCTGTTGGTGCTGCATCCTCAGTCGCGCCGCCGAACTACAAGGTCCGGCTCCCGGGATCCCAGCACGAAGGACCCTTGGTCGGCCGTGCCCGCGAGTCGGCGTTCTTGCGCGAGTGGTGGCGCTCTGTGCCCAGTGGTGCCGGCCGGCTGCTCCTCGTCGACGGCGATCCCGGCATCGGCAAGACGCAACTGGTGGCGAACCTGGCGCGTACCGTGCAGACAGAAGGCGCACTGGTGTTGTGGGGGCATTGCGACCACGACCCAGTGGCGCCGTTCCAGCCTTTCGCAGAAGCGCTCGGGCGTTATTTCCAGTCCCTCTCAGCGGACCGGATCTCGACCATGCCCGAGTGGCAGTTGACGGAGCTGTCCCGTCTCGTGGTGCGTCTCCGTGAGTACGCCCCGCGTCCCGACGAGGAGGGAGGGGATCCCGAGAGCGAGCGCTTCCGCTTCTTCGAAGCGGTCACAGCCACGCTGCACGAGCTGTCGTCCCGGCGGCCCGTGCTGGTGGTGATCGACAACCTGCACATGGCCGACCAGCCGACGGTTTTGCTTCTGCGTCACGTCCTGCGCGGCACCGACGACGCCAGCGTCGGCGTCGTGGGCCTGTTCATCGACACCGAGGTCCCGCAGGCGCACCGTCTGCGCGACGTCCTGGCCGACGTCAGGGCCGCGCTCCCGGTCACGACCGTGCACCTGCAGGGACTGGACGCCGAGGCCGTGGAGGAACTGGTCGCGAGCTGGCCCAACGCCCCGGCGGACATCGTGCCTCTGCTGTGCCGGATGACAGACGGCAACCCCTTGTTCCTCGACGAGTTGCTCCGGCAGTTCGGCTACCGCCAGGCCGAGCACCATGATGAGGGTGATGCGCCGGTCCCGCCGAACCTGAGTCCCACCGAGGCCATCCGGGAGCTGGTGGCTCGGCGGGTGTCACGTCTGCCCGAGGACGTCATCTACCTGTTGCAGGCGGCGGCCGTGGCGGGTCCTGAGTGCGAAGCGGGCATCGTGGCCGAGGCGGCCGGCCTCACGACCGAACAGCAACTCGACGCCTTCGATCACGCAGAAGAGTCGCGCCTGCTGCGCCGCATCGGCCTCGACGTGCGTGACCGGTACGCCTTCAGCCACACCTTGTTGCGCGATGCCATCTACGGCGAGCTCCTGCGGGGTCGCCGACTGCGCTACCACCACAAGATCGCCGTGGCCATTGAGCGCGCCCATGCTGACGACCTCGACACCTACGTCGGCGAGCTGGCTCACCACTTCTACATGGGCGCCGCGTTGGCTGACGCGGACAAGGCCATCGTCTACTGCCGCGCCGCCGGCGAGCGCGCTCTCCGCCTCCTGGCCTTCGAGGAAGCGGCGGTGCACTTCGGCTGCAGCCTCGAGGTGGCCGAACAGTTCGGGCCGCCCGATCCCGTCACGCGCTGTGACACGTTGATCGCGTTGGCCGAGGCGCAGAACCGGGCGGGTGACACTGAGCTCGCCGACGCGACCGTGGCGCAAGCGGCTGCGCTGGCGCGGTCCATGGGTGATGCCGAGCGCTTGGCGGCGGCCGCGCTGCGGGCGGGTCCGCTGAGTTACCTCGGAATTGTGCGTGTCAACGAGGAACAGATTCGACTTCTCGAAGAAGCGCGCGCCGCGTTCCCCGTCGCCATCCACTCCCATCTGCGGGCAATGGTGACGGCGCGGCTGGGCTTGGTGGTCATTTACGCCACCGACGTGCCCGCACCGGAAACCTTGGCGCGCTCGCTCGCCCTGAATAACGAGGCCGTGGCGATGGCGCGCAGTCTGGGCGATCGGGTGGCTCTCGGCTACGCGCTCAACGCTCGAATGCATGCGCTGTGGGGGATTGAGCCGGCGCCCGAGCGGCTGGCGACCGGGACGGAGCTGGGGGAGATCGCCGACGACATCGGGGACGAGCAGCTGGCACTGCACGGACACATGTGGCGCATTCGTGAACTCCTGGCCCAAGGCGACGTCGATGCCGTGCACGAGGAGATCTCCCGATTCAGGGCGCGGGACAGCGGCCCCGTGCACCCGCTCGAGGCCTCCTTCGGCTTCAACCTCGCGGCCGTCATGGCGCAGCTCGACGGTGACTTCGTGAAGGCTGAGGAGCTGGGGCAGCGGGCTCTGGAGGTGGCGGAGGAGCACAACGAGCTGGCCACGAGCTTCTACGCGACCCTCATGATGTGGACATGGTGGCAGCGCGGCGATTTCGCCGTTCCGGACGCGCCGTTCAACGCCCTCATCGCCCAGGCTCCAGCCGGGTACCCGATGGTCTCGGCTGCGCGGGCCCTCGTCGATGCCGAGGCGGGCCACAAGGAAGCGGCGATGCACGAATTGGCTCTCTTGGAAGCGCTGGGGTGGGCCAACGTGGCGGACGATCAGACAGAGGGTGTGTCGCTCGCGTTGGCCGCTGCGACGTGCAGCGTGGTGGGCGCGGAGGCCGGCGAAGTGGCGGCGCACGTGTATGAGGTGATGCGGCCCTATGCCGGCACCGCCGTGGTAATACGCGCTCCCGCGGCGGCGTGCATGGGGCCGGCCGACCACTATCTCGGGTTGGTGGCGGGCGTCGTCGGCGATCTGACCCTCTCCGAGGTGCACCACGAGGCGGCACTCCGGTTGGCCCGCCGCATGGGTGCACTACCCTTTGCCACGGCGGCCGAGGTCGCGCTCGGCCGGACGATGCATCAGCGGCGAAGGAAGGGCGACGAAGAGCGGGTGGCGACACTCCTGCGCAGAGCCGAGGAATCCGCGCTGGCCATGGGCCTGCAGCGATTGGCGCAGCAGGCCGCCAGGCCTTGATGGCGCGCCGTCAACGCGGCGCAGCGTCCTCCTCCGGGAGGTCCAGCGAGGGTTCCTCGAGATCCTCGTAGGCGGCCAAGCGGTCGTCGGCCTCTCGGATGCGGCGACTCATGCCGGTGAGGAGCGCGTTGCGGAAGCCGGGAATCTCCATCATCGACTCGAATTCGCGCGGTCCGACGATCAGAACGTCGAGGTCCGTGGTGGCGCGCACGGTGGCGCTGCGGGGCACCGCCTCAATGGCGGCGAGCTCGCCGAAGTGGTCGCCGGCGTGAAGAATGTTGACGACGCGCCCGGCTCTGGTCACGGTGGCCGTTCCTTGCAGAATCACGAACAGCTCGCGCCCGAGCCGACCCTCGCGCAGAATCACCTCTCCGGCCTGAATGTGGAGGCGCTCAGCGATGCGCGCCATCTCGGAGAGCTGTTCCTCGGTGCAGGCGGCGAACCAGGGGACGCGCTGCAGACGGTCAGGCCCGACCTGACCCGCTCCTTCGCTCTCTGCGTGCATTGCTGCTCCCCTGGCATTGGCGGCGCCGTCTCGCCGCGTCGTCAGGGTAGGCGCTGGGCGGATCTCTCCGCCGTCGTTCGGTGATCCGGCCCCGTCGTGGGGCCGATGGTCACGTGGCGGACGGGCCACGGGATGAACTTTCGGCCGGGTCATGTCCCTCGACGGCCGAGGCCAGCTGGGCGTCCACGGCGCGCAGGCGGCCGGCCATGCTGCGGAAAAGGGCGTCGCGGAAGCCGGGGATGGCCGCTATGGCGGAGAATTCCCGCGGCCCGATGATGAGGACGTCCAGCTCGGAGAGCGCCGTCACCGTCGCGTTGCGGGGTCCGGGATTCATGGCCGCCAGCTCGCCGAAGAAGTCCCCCGGCCCAAGGGTGTTGACCCGCCGCCCGGCTTGGGTCACGGCGACCGTGCCCGAGAGGATCAGGAAGAACTCGCGGCCGATCCGGCCCTCGCGGGCAAGGACCTCACCTTCAGCGACCTCGACCCGCTCGGCGAGGTGGGCGACCTCTTTGAGCTGTTGGGGTGTACAGGCCCGGAGGGGCTCGACGGCGTGGAGCCGCTCCACCGTCGCCTGTCGTCCCGCCACGGTCACCACGGGACCATGGTGCGCCCTGCCGCTTGCACTGCGATTGCACAGTTGTTGCAGCACGGTCCAGCGTGGGGGAGGGTGGCTCGGAAAGGGAGGACCGTCCTGACCTGGCCTGACTCGCCTGGTCAGCGCGCCTGGTCGGCGACCACCGGCGTGGAGACGAGGCCCGGCGCAGGCAGGCCCGGCCGGGCATAGTCCTCGCGGTGGACGGCGTCGTCATCGAGCGCCGCCATGGCAGGATCGAGCGGCGGAATCGACCAGCGCCGGCGGAGCTCTTCGAGGGGCGTGTCGGCATGGGCCCAGAAGTCCCAGTGGCCCGAATAGACGTTCTCTCTCATCGCTCTGCCCCGCGCGATGGCGACCCATAGCTTCGCGGCGTCGAGGCCCAGATGGACGTTGCCCTCGGTAATTGTCCGCCCATTCCGGGTCGGCCTCCATGCGGGCCTTGTCTCCGGCGTTGAGACCCTTGTTGATGTCGATGCCGAGGTGATAGATCAAGATGGTCGGGAGCACGTGGCTTTCCATGAAGTCCAGACCCTGATCGAACTGCCCACCGGTGAAGGCAGCGACGAGCAGCTCACCTTGAGCCGAGGTCGAGTAGCCCGAAAGCAGATGGAGACAGTCGTGGTGGATGGCCCAGAGCTCGGCCAGGCCGTCGGGATCTCCGGGCCACGCGTACTGGTTCCGCTTGTAGTGGTGGTAGAGCGCGTTGCCGAGCGTGTCCTCGGGGAGCTCGACGAGGCGATCGAAGCGGGCGACGAGCACGGGGTCCTCGGCGTCCCCGCCGTAAGGGTGAAAAGGCCCGTAAGGGTCCTCGGGGTCCCACGGGAGGCCGGGAATTGTCATGGTGTTGGCGCGGATCATGTCGTGGGCGGCCCAGCGTGCGTGGTCGAGGGACAGCTGGGCGAGCGTGTCGACGAACTCCGCTTGCACGTGCAGCGCGGTGGCGACGTCGACGACGATGCAGATCTTTTCCTTCTCAATGCCGCCGTCGAGCAGTGCGAGAACGGCCAGCACGCGGACCAGCTCGAGCCGGTCCTCAGGATGCGTGATGATTCGAACCAGCTCATCCAAAGCGATGGGGGACAGGGCTGTGAAGTCGATCGGGTTGTTGGAACCGAACACCGTGGCAAGGGCACCGGTGATCCCGCGCTGGTCGGCCACGGACAACGGCGTCGTCCCAGCAGTGGAGGCAACGGTCCAAGCGGCCCGGGCGATGGTTTCGGCCTGGCGGGAACTCACGGGCGACACGTGGCCCCCCAGATTTCTTGAGTGGTGTCAGTGATGGCGGGCACGGGCATACGAACAAAGTATCGACCTCCCCGGGAATCCCTTGAGAGCGTCCGGTCTCGGAGTCGGGTTGTCTGCCGCAGACGGCGGGGGCCAGGCCGCACGCTGGAAGGACCCATCGGTGACTGCGGTTTTCACCTGTTAACCACCGTTCACTTCTGGAACTGTTGCCGTCTTGGCGCGATGAACCGACGTGTGGAGGCGCTGCAGCCTTTCTTCACGACTAACCCGAGTCCTGGCGCTCGGGCATGACGTGGTCTGGAGCCCCTCAAAGACACACCGCAGACCCTTTGGCTCTTTCGACCGCATCGGCTCGGCACGCGTCTCGGTAAATCTGCCGCGTTCTTAGAAGGTCAAGTAGAGATTGAACTCTTACCTCGTGGGCACCTGTTTCGAGATGGCATACGGCGCCGACGAGGTCTACGGTAAGGCTTTGTGAAATCTCTTCATTTGGCGATGGGTTTGGATCGATTGCGCTTGTCTTCACGGCCTGGGCGGTGCGTCAGTGTTTTCGCAACAGTCGTCGTGGTTGCCGGGCTGCTCGCGCTTTCTCCGGCCGGGTCCGTTGCCTCGGCGGCGACTGGATCCTCCTCGACGAGCGTGTCAGGGACGGATGCGCCGCCCTACCCTGCCACCGGCTACTTCTCCGTGGCGCGGGAAGGGGAGCGGCTGGACGCTCGTGACTCCTCAGGGCGAGCCTTTCTACGTGTCCGGTATCGACACCGTGTCGCCCCAGGGATCTGGAACCGACCAGGTCACCGGTGTCTGCCCTTACTGCCAGACGGTGGCGAATGACTTCCCGAACGATGCCGCCTGGGCGACGTCGACCGTCGCGCAGCTCCGCTCGTGGGGGTTCAACTCCATCGGAGGGTTCTCCGACAATGCCGACGTCGGGTCCCAGATGCCGTACGAAGTCCAATTATCGATGGCGAGTGGGAACGACTGGTTCGCCTCTTCGTTTGTGACCCATGCCGACCAAGTGGCAGCGCAGGACGTCGCGCCGCTGGCCCAAGATCCGAACGTCATCGGCTACTTCACCGACACTGAACTCGACTGGGGGCCGCTCCTCGGCAACGGCTTCGGCACCGATCAAACGGCTCTGCAGCTGTACCAGCAGTTACCGGCCGGTTCGCCCGGCCTGGCGATAGCCCAGCAGTACGTAGGCAACCCCAGTGGATTCTTGACTGCGTTGGCCACCCGTTACTTCTCAGTGACCAGCGCCGCCATCCACACGTACGACACGAACCACCTCATTCTGGGCGCGAAGGCTGAAGGGCAGGAGATCGAACCCAATCTCATCAGGGCGGCGGCGCCCTATGTCAATGTATTCAGTATTGAGGACTACGTCTTGGCGCCGGGACTCGATCAAATAGTTGACAAGACCTGGCCTGCGTATCTTCCGGTCGAGCAAAACCTGGCTGATCTCGAATCCGCGGCCAACATTCCGCTCATGATCGGCGAATACTCGTTCGTGTCCACCGTCAACAGCTCGGGCGACCCGACCACCGACTACATCCTCCAGAGAGCGAATTCCCAGCAGCTGCGCGCCAGCGAGTTCGAGAACTTCATCGCGCCGCTGTACGAGGACACGCCGGCACTGGTCGGTGACGACTGGTTCGAATATGTCGACGAACCTCCGGGCGGACGTACCGGGGACGGAGAGAACTCTGACTTCGGCATGATCGATATCAACGGCAACCCGTATCCGACCATGGTGGCGGCTATGCAACTCATGCACAACGTCATTGCCGACCGGACGGGGGACAGCGGGCCGGTCTGCGACTCGTGGGCCCCGGGCAGCTCCGGGCCGACCTGTACCGCGACTATGCCATCGGCGACGACGGCTCCCTTGACGATCGTGACCACCGCATTGCCGGCCGGCACCGTCGGAACTACCTACCAAACCACCCCTCTCACCCGGGCCAGGCGTTTACCGCTGGCGGAACGCCCGACTATTCGTACACGATCACTCATGGTTCGCTTCCCGATGGTCTGAGGCTCGACCCCGCCAGCGGGATCATCTCGGGAACGCCGACGGCGTCCGGAACCTCATCCTTCACCGTGCAGGCCACCGATTCAGCTGCATCCCAGGTGTCGCAGGTCCTCTCGGTCAGGGTGGAACCGGATGTGAAGGTCTCTGTCACGACCACCTCGCTGCCGACTGCCCATCAGAACGAGTCCTACTCAGACACGTTGGCCGCAACCGGCGGTACCCTGCCGTACAGGTGGACCGTCAGCGCAGGGGCGTTGCCGCAGGGTCTTACGCTCAGTTCGGCGGGGGTGGTCAGCGGGACGCCCACCGCTTCGGGCACCTTTTCCTTCTCCGCTGAGGTCATCGACTCGACCAGTCCCACCGAAACGGCAACGGCGCAGCTCATGCTGAACGTCCCTCCAGTGACAAGTGTCCTGCTGCCCTCGACTGGCGCGACCCTCCAGGGAACGAGCACGCTCGACGCCAGCGCATCCAGCCAGAACGGAATTGGAACTGTGCAGTTCGAGATCTCCGGGGGATCGTTCAGCCACCACGTCATCGGCACCGGAACCGGGTCCTTCTACGGCTATCTGTCGAATTTCGACACTACAAAGGTTCCGGACGGGAGTTACTCCCTCCAGAGCGTGGCAACCGACAATGGGGGACTCTCGACGACGAGTTCGCCCGTAACGCTCACGGTCAGCAACCCGCCACCCACGACTGCGGTGGTGATCCCCGCAACCGGGTCGACGCAATCAGGAGGTACGGCACTCCTCGATGCCGCGGCACCCACGAGCGTCACGTCCGTTACCTTCGAACTCACTGGCGGCACGCTCAATGACCAGGTCGTCGCCAAGGCCAGCCCCACCATCTACGGATGGATGGGCCAATGGAACACGACCACGGTCCCCAACGGCACCTACACGCTGCAGAGCGTGGCGTCGTACGGGGGCGGCGTGACCGGGGTGAGCGCGCCCGTGACGCTAAGCGTGAACAACCCGCCTCCCACGACCACCGTGATCATCCCCGCAACCGGGTCGACGCAATCAGGAGGTACGGCACTCCTCGATGCCGCGGCACCCACGAGCGTCACGTCCGTTACCTTCGAACTCACTGGCGGCACGCTCAATGACCAGGTCGTCGCCAAGGCCAGCCCCACCATCTACGGATGGGTGGGCCAATGGAACACGACCACGGTCCCCAACGGCACCTACACGCTGCAGAGCGTGGCGTCGTACGGGGGCGGCGTGACCGGGGTGAGCGCGCCCGTGACGCTAAGCGTGAACAACCCGCCTCCCACGACCACCGTGATCATCCCCGCAACCGGGTCGACGCAATCAGGAGCAGCTGCCGTCCTCGATGCCTTCGTCTCCGCCAACGTAACCTCCGTCAGTTATCAGATCACTGGCGGCACGCTCAATGACCAGGTCGTCGCCAAGGCCAGCCCCACCATTTACGGATGGGTGGGCCAATGGAACACGACCACGGTCCCCAACGGCACCTACACGCTGCAGAGCGTGGCGTCGTACGGGGGCGGCGTGACCGGGGTGAGCGCGCCCGTCAACATCACGGTCGGCAATTGATCGGCGCGTTCTCCAGCTCCGAGGGGTCGGTCCGGGACGACTCACGCGAGGAGCCCGCGGCGGCTACACGTCGTCGGTCTGGACCGGTGCCAGCAGACGCCGGACAGATCTAGATTGAACGTCCGCGGCACAAGTCCCGAGGCAGATCAGTGCACGGGATCCGGTCGTATTCAAGGGCCCCCACCGCCCGAGATAACCTGAGTCCGCCATGACACGTCATCTGCGGACCCAGAGCAGCGCATAGGGAACGCGTGGTTTATGAGCCAGCGGTCGCCCCGGTTGTTGTGGCCCCAGGTCGCTGGGAGATGTTGGGCCGGTTCACGAGAGCGGTTGAGGTTATGGCGAATCACAATAGATCGGTAGGGAAGCGAATAGAACCTAGGTTGAATGGGGTTTTCTACAAGTGCCTGGGTAGCTCAGTCGGTAGAGCAGCGCACTCGTAATGCGCAGGTCAGGAGTTCGAATCTCCTCTCAGGCTCCAGTTCGTGGTTGGCGTGCTGGATCTTGGCCTCGGTATGGATACGATTCCATGAGAGGTGGACGAGGTCGACCTTGCGGGTCTTGCGCTTGTCCACTGCAACTTGATGCACGCCCGGAGTGGTCGCCACCTGGTGGCTGATGGTGACGACAGCGTCGTACTCGTGCTCGCGAGCCACGTCGAGGAAAGTAGTCACTTGGTCGGCGTCGAGATCGTTTCGCCCTGTCTTGACCTAGACGAGGGCTGTCCAGACCATTCTGGCCTCTGGTGACCCGGATCAGCCCGTCAGGACGGCAGTGCGAACCGTTGAGTTCGAAAAGGGACTTCGATGAATGTCAGCGGGCACGGCTCTGTTGGGTAGTCACTGCAGGACTTCGGAGGCACCTGCACCCTCCGTTCGTGGCGGGATGTGTGGCTCGCTAGCTTGCCATCCCAACAATGGGGCTGTTGTGGGACGTCGCACCTGAAGGTCCGAAGACGGGAGTTCCGAAAGCAAACACGCCACCGTCGGCGGCCACCAACCAGTAGCCACCCCCTCGGCCCGCTGCCATCGCGACAGTCGGCTTGTTGAGTGGCGTGTCCGCCATCGAGCCCAGAAAGGATGTGTCGCCGAAGCTGAACACGCCACCGTCGGCGGCCACCAGCCAATAGCCACCCCCTCGGCCCGCTGCCATCGCGACCATTGGCTTGTTCAGTTGTTTGCCCGCCATCGATCCTTGATAGGACGCGTCGCCGAAGCTGAACACGCCACCGTCGGCGGCCACCAGCCAGTAGCCACCCCCGTCGGCCGTAGAGGCGATGCCCACGATCGGCTGCTTGAGGGGTATGCCCGCCATCGATCCTTGATAGGACGCGTCGCCGAAGCTGAACACGCCACCGTCGGCGGCCACCAGCCAGTAGCCACCCCCGTCGGCCGTAGAGGCGATGCCCACGATCGGCTGCTTGAGGGGTATGTCCGCCATCGAACCGAGATAGGGCGCGTCGCCGAAGCTGAACACGCCACCGTCGGCCGCCACCAGCCAGTAGCCACCCCCGTCGGCCGTAGAGGCGATGCCCACCATTGGAGAGTTCAGGTGAAGATTCGCGCCCGATCCGAAGAAGGGAGCATCGAAAGCGAACACGCTGCCATTGGCGGCTACTTCGTAGAAGCCGTGGGTGGAATTTGTGGGTGGTGTTGTGGTTGTGGTTGTGGTTGGTGTCGGACACGCGTCGGCCACCGGGTCGTAGGTGATGGTCACCTGGCCGTCGCCTGTGTTCGTTGCGGAAGATGAGGTATTCGTGGAGCCAGGTGCCACAAACGAAGAGCCACCGGCGTCGTTGCCGCCGCCGCCGTAGCCACCCCCGCCTCCACCGAGTTGCGCGTCTCCCGCTCCGCCGCCACCGAACCCATCACCGCCGCCACCACCACCGCCATCCCCACCACCGGATGCGTTCCCACCGTTGCCGCCGGAGTATGTCCCGGTTCCTCCGGTTCCCCCGGTTCCTAAGAAGCCACCACCGGTGCCGCCATGCCCCGCGCCTGTGCCGCCAGCGGATCCGGCTCCGTTCCCGCCACCGTTGCCGCCCCCACCTCCGACAGAGCCCGTCCCGCTGCCGCCACTACTACCGAAGCCCCCGCTGCCCCCGGTGGCGACACCGCCACCACCGCCACCGACGTTTCCGCTGCCGCCATCGCCGCTCGCCGAGCCTCCGCCACCGCTCGTCGCCACATTCCCGGTGCCGCCGCTGTTTCCGAGTGTCCCGCCGTTGCCGCCATTGTCGCCGTTTCCGCCACCACCGCCACCGCCGACTACGACGAGCGGGCTCCCTGTACCGTCCGTGACCACCGAGGCGCCGCCGCCCCCGCCGCCGGCCTCGCCGCCACCACCGCCGCCGCCGTAACCACCACCGCCGCCCGTTGCGCCCACACCGGTTCCGCCAGCACCTCCGACGACCACGTCGATGGTCTCACCCGGGGTGACGGCCACGCTGGCGTCGACTCCTGCGCCCGCGCCACCGGCTGTCCCATAACCCGTGGAAGCGCCGCCCCCACCGCCCGCGGCCGCGACAGTGATGAAACAGATCCCGGTTGGGACGGTCGCGGCGCTCGCGGTCAAGCCAGGAGACGACGAACTGAACAGTACCGAGGACGCCGCGCCGCTCGGCGCTGCTGCGAATGCCGAAATTGCCAGCGCGCCCGCGACCACCAGTGATCCGGCCGAAGTCGTTCTGAGCACTCTGCGGCATCGAGCGTGCATTGAGGACAACCTCCCGTCAGGGCAGCGCGCAGGCCACCAATCCGATGCGTAGTCGTAGCACGTACTCCAAGGATTGTGAGGGATTCACACCGGAATCCGATGAAGGGAGCGGAGGGGGAATTGGGAGCTACATCAATTCGATTTGGACCTGCCGTGACGTTTGATTTGGCCCCACTTGAAGTCCCTAGTCCGGATCCTTACTTGAGAGTGCGGTCCCAAGTGATTCATGCTCGTTCAGAGGCGAAGGTTACGGGGACGTCCCCAGTAGTGGTGTAAATCGGTAAGGGTCCACCACATAGAGGGGCCATCGGCGTGATCCTCGACGTGTTCCGGCAAGAACACCGAGAGGAGAACAGCACCGATGGCCTTACCGAGTCTGACCTGTCCGCGCTGCTCGACGCGCTCAAAGCGGGCGAATTCGACGAGCGGATCCGCACGAGCCTGCAGTGGATCCTCCAGCAGCTGATCGAGGCCGAGGCCGAGGCCTCGGCCGTGATCGGGGCCGGCCCCTACGAGCGAAGCGACGACCGCGTGGCCCAGCGCAACGGGCACCGGGCTCGCCTGCTCACCACGCCCGCCGGCGACGTCGAGCTCGCCATCCCCAAGCTCCGCGAGGGGAGCTTCTTCCCGTCGCTGCTCGAGCGGCGCCGGCGCATCGACCGGGCCCTCTACGCCGTCGTCATGGAGGCCTATGTCCACGGGGTCTCCACGCGAAAGGTCGACGACCTGGTCAAGGCGCTGGGCGCGCCGGCGGGGATCTCGAAATCCGAGGTGAGCCGGATCTGTGCCGGCCTCGACAAGGAGCTGACCGAGTTCCGCGAGCGTCGCCTCGACCACGTCGCCTTCCCCTACGTCTTCGCGGATGCCACCTACGTGAAGGCCCGCGTGCGCGGTCGGGTCGTCTCGCGCGCCGTCGTCGTGGCGACGGGCGTCACGGCCAATGGGGATTCGTGAGGTGCTCGGCATCGAGGTGGGCGATTCCGAAGACGGCGCCTTTTGGGCCGCCTTCTTCAAGGGCCTGCGGGCCCGGGGGCTCGGCGGCGTCGAGCTCGTCATCTCCGATCACTAAGTCATTGCGCCCTCGTCGTCGATCCCGTTCTCGTCAACCGACCAATAGGTGGGGTCAACCCGCAACCGGCAGCGTTGTAGGACACCAGCGAGATCATCTGTGAAGACCCCGGTATCGAGCCGTGGCTGGTCCTGGGTGATTCCAGACTGGAGGTGCGGATGTCGCAGGCCACACGAGGCTGCTCACAGGCAGGGCGCTATCACATCGGGCTAACCGACGGAGAAAATGGGCTTTCGGTAGGATCTGGGCATGCTCAGACGGAAAGCCCGACTCATTGCCGCCTTGATTCTTGTTATCACCGTCCTCGGCCTCGGGGCGGTCGCATCGCCCCCGGGCAGTGCCACGACACCGAATGTCACGACGCTCACCTTGGAGGGAAAGACCTACACCCCGAAGCCGCCACCCGGCGGGACCGACGACTACCACTGCACCTTGGCCGACCCGCACCTCACGAGGAACGAGTACATAGTCGGCTCTCAGTTCTTCCCGCAGGTCAAGACACAAGAGGTGCACCATGCCATCTTGTTCCTGGTGCAACCCAAATTCGCGGCGGAAGCCCGGGCTGCCGACAAGGGAGGAAAGGGCTGGCCGTGCTTCGGCGAGACGGCGCTCCCGGGGACCTTCCCCACCGGCCCGGCAGGAGGTAACGGCACACCCTGGCTTTCGGCTTGGGCGCCGGGCGTCCCCTACATCCCCGAACCGGCCGGCACCGGCGTCGCGTTCCCGAAGGGCAGCCTGGTCATCATGCAGGTGCACTACAACCTGTTGCAGGGCAAGACGCCGGTGCGCGTGAAGCTCCAGCTCAAGACCGTTCCCGCGTCGACCGATCTTAAGCCGCTTGGCCTCGACTTGATGCCGGCGCCGCCCGATGTCCCCTGTTCGGCTGGCGTGACCGGCCCGCTGTGCAATCGTCAGGCATCCCTGGCCAACCTCGCCCAACGGACGGGGAAGGGCCAGGTCGGGTTCGTCAACGGGCTGGAGGCCGTCTGCGGCCGCGACCCGGCCAACCCGCCTGTCGGCGACACCACCTCCTGTACGTGGCCGATCGCCGGTGGTCGGGAGATCGTGCGAGTGGCCGCGCACATGCACCTCCTCGGTCGAGGGATGCAGGTCGTCCTCAATCCAGGCACACCGACAGCGCGGACGCTGCTCAACGTGACGAACTACGACTTCGACAAGCAGGCGCCATACACCATGAGCCCGACGGTCGTGACCAAGGCCGGCGATCACATCGGGGTGACGTGTACCTACGACCCGAGACTCGGACAAGAGCTACCCGAGCTGCGCAAGCTGCCTCCTCACTTCGTGACTTGGGGTGATGGATCCTCCGACGAGATGTGCCTCGCCCTGATCCAGAGCATCGCCGCCCCGACCACGGCGACGCCCTCCACGAGCTCAACACCAGTGAAGACCAAGCAACTCTGAGCGGACCCATGCCGGGCCAAGATGACGATAAAGCCCTTGGAAAGACGTCACGATGAGCAGATTCGAGAACATGCGAAATGGTCGTCATGCGCACCTTCGGTCGACGAGGGCCTCGGCTGGGTGGTGTTCTAGCGGGGAACTGCCCTCGACGGCATAGTGGCACTATCTCGCTGTAGGTCCTCGGAACGTTCGTCAGCCGGCAGGACGCGGATGGGCGTTTTGCCAAGTCGGTTGCATTGAGGATCCAAATCATGGGATGCAGCGGGACGGCGCCCCTTCGATTCTTCCGCCATCCCTTGACGCCCGAGCTATAGCTATTCGGCAACCCGGACGATATCGACCGAGATCTCCACCGCCGGAACCTTCCCCCTGTTTTCAAGCCAGTGGGAGGTGTTTCGATCCTCTGGCCAACCCACTCCCGGTCCATAGTCCCTAGCGATTCCATCTCGATGGTCGGTGATCGTTCCCTGCAACACGTAGACGATGCCTGGCCTGTCCCTGTGGTCGTGCACCGGGCCGAAGACGGCTCCCGGCTCGAAGGTGAACATACGCATACGAAGTCTTCGTCCGGCCATACCCTCGATCTCAGAGCCAAGGTCAACCGTCGTAAGTAACTCCGCTGTCACACCTCTGGTGTCCGGCACCGTGCCTTCACTGCTCATGGTCCTCACCTCCGTACTTGCGGACACTATCCTTCGCCCTCACGCACGGTCGCCCGGCTCAGGCGAGCGGAGCGATGGCTGCACACCTTGCTCGAGCAGCCTCGTCGGGATACGACGGCCGAAGGTCCTCCAGTGGTGCCTGCTGGTGTGCGCACAGCTTGAGACTTCCTGCAGGCGCTGAGCCGCACCCGGAGCGTTGCGAGGTCCCGGCGGGGTCATACTCGTAGTGCCTGCGGCCCAAAGCTGCGCGGAACCTCTTGTCTGTAAGGAGATCGCTATCGATCTCTCATTGGAATCTCAGTGTCGAGTGCAACTGTGCAAGTTGAGGATCACGAGCAGTGATGAGGAGTGTGAGTATCCATGGAATCGATGCAACTGTCCGACGGAAGAACTCTCGCGTACGAGGATTACGGAGACCCTGCTGGCAAGCCGGTCGTCTTCACGCATGGGTTCGGTGATTCTCGCCTCATTCGCAACCCCGACAATGACCTGACGGCGTCACTGGGCGTACACGTCATCGCGCCGGACCAGCCGGGCGTCGGTGGATCGTCGCCCAAACCCGGCAGGAAGATGATCGACTGGGGAACCGACATCGAAGAACTCGTCGACCACATCGGCATCGGCGAATTCGCCGTCGCCGGACACTCGGGTGGAGGCCCTCACACGCTCGGCATCGCCTGTCGCCTTGGCGATCGAGTGCCGAGAGGGGTTCTGGCCTCGCCGGTCGGGGACTTCGACGACCCGTTTATGCGCAAGCAGCTCGTGATGAAGGATCTCAAGATTATCGCCAAGATACATCGCCTCCACCATCTGCTTCACTGGGCCAACAAGAGTGCCGCCAAGAAGGTCCTCAAGGACGTACCCTCGTACGTCGAGTCCGTCGTCGATGACGATCCCTCCGACTCGGCGACGATGCTGGGGGATCCCGAGCAGCGCGCCATGTTCGAAGCAAGCTTTGAGGAAGGTGTGTCGAACCAGGGTGAGGGAACCTACGAAATGACCCTGGCCCTCTGGGACTGGGGCTTTGCGCTTGGTGATGTTCACCAGCCCTTCGACGTATTCGACGGCGACGCCGACGACATCATCTCGCCCGAGATGCCCAAGCGGGTCGCAGAGGAACTCCCGAACGGCACTGGCCACGTCTGGCCCGATGCTGGGCACTATGGCTTCGTCGACCGGAAGCGTTGGACAGATTTCTTCTCCGCGGTCGTCTGAAGAGGACTCCTATCGGGTCAACCTTCGATTATCTGGCATGGCTCATGCTCAACCGGGCATCGTCGCCAGACGCAGGCGAGTAGCCAGCCCGACGGAGGTGAACCCCAACAGGGTTCTAGGTCTCGGCAGTCGTCGCGGTCGTTGCCGCCCGGCGGGCCCGCCCGTATGGTCGCAAACTGCACAGATACCCGACGGCCCGCCGCCTTGAAGTTTCCATGCCCCCAAGGATTCGCATGGGGCGTAAGGCCGCACGCGCGAGCTTCCACTGTGAATTGAGTCGCAACCGGATCGCCGTCGGTGATTCGGTCCCAACTTTGTCCCAACGGTTGGCTCCCAATCAGTCCCCGTACGCCCCACAAAATCGCATGCGGCTTGCCTCACGGCATCGTGACCAGGACGCATTGGGATTGGCCGGCAAGTGGAGGGACGTGCCGGGATCACCCTGACCGCCCTTGAAATGCGCGGGTCGTCGGTTCGAGTCCGACCTCAGGTTCCATCCATCCCCAGCGATTCCCAGGAGATCTGGGCGCGCTCTGAACGCGTATGTCTGAGCTCGCCGGTACGAAATTCTTGACTCATTTTTGGTTCCACGTCCTGCAGTGCATTTCGTGTGCACGGTGCTTCGGGCGTGACGATTTCGTGGGGCGTGCCGAACAATCGCGGTCAGAAGGCTCCCGGGTAGGTGCCTCCGTCGACGCTGATGTTCTGGCCCGAGATGTAGGCGGCCTGGACGCTGCACAAGTATGCGCAAAGATCACCGACCTCTTGAGGGTGACCAATGCGTTTCGCAGCGATCGTCTGGGCCATCTCCTCATAAGCCTGCCGCACGGTGATGCCCTTGACTCGAGCCGCGAGGTCGGCCATCTCACGCTGGCGACCGGTGTCGATACGCTCTGGACAGATGCTGTTGATCGTCACATTCGACTGCACCACGTCTCGTGAGACACCCTTCAGAGCGGCGGTGAGCGCCGCCCTGGCTCCCGATGAGAGGCCCATCACGCCGATTGGTGCCTTCACCATCGCCGACGTGATGTTGACGATTCGGCCGAAGCCACGCCCGACCATGCCTCCGAGGACGTCGCGGATCATGAGCGCCGGCGCCAAGAGGTTGGCATCCAGCGCGGTCTGCCAGGCGTCGCGATCCCATTGGGTGTAGGCCATCGGCGCTGGGCCGCCGTTATTGGTGACGAGGATGTCGGGTTCGGGACACGCGGCGAGCAGGGCGGTACGGGTGTCGAGGAGACCGACGTCGCCGGCGACGCCCACTGCACCGTGACCGGCGCGCTGCAGGGCGGCCACCGCGGCCTCAAGCCGTTCGCTGTCGCGGCCGTTGACTACGACCGTCGCGCCTTCCTGCGCGAGTGAGGTCGCGCAGGCCAGGCCCAGACCGCCGCTGCTCGCCATGACGATGGCCTTGCGGCTGGCGATACCGAGATCCATCAGCGCAGCCCCAACGCCTCGCGGGCCGCACCGATGTCGGCGAGGTCGGGGGATAGAAGTAGATCTCTGGCGGTTCGGTCGGACCCCACACCGAGAGCCCGGATTCCGCCGGCGTCCAGTCGTCGCGCCGGATCTCGCGGTCCCACATCGTGTCGTCAGTGATCTGGTCCATGTCGGCGAAGAACTCGAACATGGATCCGGCCGAGTCGAATAGATACCAGAAGAGGTTCGATCCGAGATGGTGCCGTCCGATCCCCACGACACTCGCATCGGCGCGCTCCGCCACGACCGCCGTGCCCGCCATACCGATGGCGTCGATGTCATCCATCTCGACGGCGTAGTGGTTGAGGTACGTGACCGGGCCGGGCTGGATCAGCAGGTTGTGGTGGTCGGGTTCGACGCGCATGAACGTGAGGACGCCGTCGAGCATCTTGTCCGAGACCTTGAAGCCCAAGCCGTCCAGGTAGAAGGAGTTTGCGTCCTGCAGATGCGGAGTGGCCAGGACGACGTGGCCGAGCCGGCGTGGCGCTCGTTGCTCGGACTCTTCGATCACCGAAGCGCGGGCGGTAGGGCGACCGCGGTGCCCAGGTGAGTTGACGGCACGCTCGGCGTCCCCGTGCAGCGGCGGGGGCGCCGCTTACGTCGATGATGACTTGATGGTTGAAAACCGGGTCCTCACAGGTGAGCGTTGTCTGGGTGACTTTGGAGTCGACACCGAGCCCAGCGAGGCGGCCTGCTATGAGGGTCAAGTCGGCCTCGGCTTCGCAACCGAGGTGCAGGCTTGAGAGGTGCCGGTAGTCGCCCTCCTCAATGCGAATGAAGCCTGGTCGTTCCTCGGTTCCAAGCTCGTCGTCACCGGTAAGGCCGCGACGGCGCCAGAAGTCCGCGAGCCCGCCCGGATCGCCGACGGCCATCGTGATGTCGAGCAGCCGATTGATCATCGGGACCCTCCCGTGTCCGCAGCGGAACCCGCCGACTCGAACACACGGCCAGCGTCATGCCGATCGAGGATCTTGGTCATTGCGGCGAGGAGAGCGCCGGTCGGATCAGAGGGAAGGTCGTGGCTCCGCCAGCCGACCATCCGGTCCGGGCGGACGAGCACGCAGCCGCGCTCGGTGACCTCGCGCTGGCGCGTCCAGTCGCCGAGGACGTCGTTGTACTCCTGCCCCAGGGCCACCCCGTAGACCGGGATCGGCACGTCCAGCTCGGCAGCGACCCTCTTGGCTGCGAGCTCCCAGGCCGTGGTATCTGCACCGGTGATCAAGGTGAAGCGGTCGTAGTGTCCGAGGTCGAAGGTCGAGATGTCGTGGGTGCCTCGGCTGAGCCACGCGTGCGGGAGCGGGGCGCCTGGATGCGTGCAGGCCTGGTAATGCAGCTCGGGGTCACGCTCGAAGGGCGGGAACGGTGTGCCGTCGCCGGCGACGGCCGACGACTCGTAGCGCTGGTTGAGCTCGACACCGTGCGCGTTGAACTGCGCGTTCATCACCGCGAGGCCCTTGAGCAGCTCTCGACGTGTGTCCTCGCCCTCGGGGCCGAAGATCTCGTCGAGATGTGCGAGTGCCGCCTCCCGGTCGAGCCCGGGGTGCAGTCCGAGCGGCGCCAGCCAGGCCGCCATCTCGCCGACGCTCTGGTTGGCACGGTCGACTACTTGTCGGCCGACCGGCTGGCGTTCGGCGTTGTAGCTGTCGAGCAGTCGGTCGCCGGCCTTACCTTGCAGAACGAGTGCCAGTTTCCAGACGAGGTTCCATGCGTCCTGCATGGAGGTGTTGGAGCCGAGCCCATTGGCCGGTGGGTGTCGGTGCGCGGCGTCCCCGGCGATGAACACCCGGCCGCGGCGGTAACGAATCGCAACGACGTGGTTGAACTCCCACGCGCTGATGTGCTTGATCCGCACCTCGACGCCGGGGTCACCGATGGCGGCGCGAACCCGGGGGAGGACCGAAGACTCCGTGAGGTCCTGGGACTCCATGCCATGGCGGACGAAGATGGTGCTCCACTCGTTCCACGGCGCGATGCAGGTCCAGATGCTGACGATGTCATCGCCACCGGGTTCGCAGACGACGAAGAGAGCACCCGAGCGGTGGGCCGTGTACTTCGCGAGGTCGGCCTCGATCCAGACGGTCACGGCGTTGCCCAGCCCGGCCTCCCCCTCGTAATTGAACCCGCCCTCGCGGCCGACGACGCTCTTGGCGCCGTCGCAGCCGATGACGTACCTTGCCCGCACCGCGAATGCAGGCCCTCCCCGTCGGGGGCGGACCACGGTCGTCACGCACCCCTCGTCTTGGATCAGGGAGGTGACCTCATGGTGCAGCCTGACGTCGGCACCGGCCTGCTGGCAGTGGTCGAGCAGGATCGGTTCGAGAATGTGTTGAGGGATGTTGCACATCTCGGCGGGACTGGCGGCCCGGTACTCGCCGATGCGGTCGTCGCCCGTGCCGAAAGCCATCATCCGCGAAAGCTCTCGGCCGGCGAACGCGGTGGCGAATACCTGCTTGCCCATCAGGCGATGCGGCAACGCCTGCGCTTGCACCCTTTCCTCGAGTCCCAGCTCGCGCAGTATTTCGACGGCTCGTTGATTGGTGATGTGGGCCCGCGGTGAATTGGAGGTGCCGTACTTGGTGACGGTTAGTGCGGGCACTCCCAGCTTCGCCAGCAGCGCCGTAGCGGTCAGGCCAGCCGGTCCCGCACCGACAACCAGGACCTCGGTCTCGAGTCGCTCCATATTCTTCCTTGACTGTTCGGACGACAAGGAAATCGTGCGGCTTTACTGTTCACTTGTCAAGTGAACAGTAAAATTCAGTGCTGGTTCAGGGAAGGAACAGATCGGCCACCACGTCTGCGTGGCGGCTGATGGCCGCCTCGGTCAGGGGATCAATGCCCGTGAGAAATCGGCACTCGGGGGCGACCGCGGTGATGAGTGATGATGCGCCGAGGAGGGCGTAGTAGCGGTGGGCCGCGTCGGCGTCCCCGTGGGCGGCTGGGAGGCGAGCGGCATCGGCGAAGCGGCCGCGGAGGTGGCGATCGACGATCCAGCGCATGCGTTCGTCGTCGTGACGGCCGGCATCGACCATGAACTGGAACACCTCAGGGTGCCGGGCGCAGAAGAACACGTAGGCCCGGATGGCGAGTCGGGCGCCCGCGGGGTCAGGGAGTGGCTCGCTGTCAGCGGTGTCCGCGGTGCGCGCGGGCAGCGTGGTGTCGAGCTCGGCAAAGATCGCGTCGACCGCGGCGCGCCACAGCTCGTCTTTGGACTCGAAGTGGTACGTGAGCAGCCCCTGGGTGACGCCGGCGCGCTCGGCGATGGCGCGCGTGCTCGTCCCCTCGAACCCCCCCTCGGCGAACGCGTCCACCGCCGCATGGACGATCCGTCGTCTTGTCAGTTCCCGCTGCTCGCCCCTACTTCTGGGCTTCCTGTTCACGATCGGATAGTAACTGTTCGCTTGACAAGTGAATGGGAACCGAGAATACTTCACTGGTCGTTCGAACAGTGAACAGGAGGCGCCGTGAGCCGCATCACCGCCCCGGGCCGGGACGAACTCCCTGAGCTCGAAGGGCTTTTCACTGCCTACGAGCAGATCATGGGCGTGGTCCCCGAGAATGTTCGGACGATGGGCCGGGTGCCGGGACTCGCCGAGGCATACGCGGGCGTCGCGCTGGCCTCGGCGATGAACGGGATCATTTCTGAAGAACTGGCCCAACTAGCCGGACACATGGCCAGCGCCGGCGCGGGATGTCGTTACTGCCAGGCCCACACCGCGGCCCACGCCGAGAAGCTCGGTGTCGACCCCGACAAGCTGGCCGAGGTGTGGTCGTTCCGGACGAGTGACCGCTTCGATGCAGGCGAGCGCGCCGCACTCGAACTCGCCTTCGCCTCGGGCCAGCATCCGAATGCAGTGACCGACGCGCATTTTGACGCCTGCCGCGAGCACTTCACCGAGGATCAGATCGCCGCGATCGTCGCCGTGTGCAGCCTGTTCGGCTTCCTCAACCGCTGGAACGACACCGTGGCAACGACGCTCGAAGCGGGGCCGTTCGACACGGCCATGCGGGTCCTCGCACCACAGGGATGGGAGCCCGGTCGGGCTGCACCTTCAGCCGGTAACTGAGAGGAGAGCCGTGACCCGCATCGTCCCACGCACACCACTCGACCTGGCCGACTACGAGGAGGGTTTCAAGGCCATCGAAGGGTTTATGGGCTTCGTGCCGTCGTCGCTCTACGCCATGGCTCGAGTCCCCGGCCTGCTCGACGCCTTCACCGATCTTTCGGCGAAAGTCTTCTTGAACGACCTGCTCCCGATCGACCTCAAGCAGCTGATCGGATCGATGGCCAGCGCGGGTGCGGGCTGCCGCTACTGCCAGGCGCACACCGTCGCCCACGCCGAGCATCTTGGCGTACCGACCGAGAAGCTCGAGGCGCTCTGGAGTTTCGAGGTCAGCGACCTCTACACCGATGCCGAGCGCAGCGCCCTCCGTCTCGCCTACCACTCGGGACAACATCCGAACGCGGCCACTGAGGCCGACTTCGAGGCATGTCGCGAGTGCTGGACCGATGACCAGATCACCATCATCGTGGCCGTCTGCGCGGTATTCGGCTTCCTCAATCGGTGGAACGACACCATGGCTACCAGCCTCGAAGACATCCCGCGTGCAGCGGCCGAGCGCGTGCTCGCACCGCAGGGATGGGACATCGGCAAGCACCGATGACACCGCCGTCGACCACGGTGACTCTGACGGGAACCGGCGTCCCACTCCCGGCTCCGGGTCGCGCCGGAGCGGGCACCCTCGTGCGGTACGGAGACGTCGCGCTGCAGTTCGACGCTGGCCGAGGCACCGTACTGCGCCTCGCGGAAGCGATGATGCCGACCAGTCGGCTGACTGTGCTGTTCCTCACCCATGCGCACCTTGACCACGTCGTCGACGTGGCCGACCTCGCTATGACCCGATGGATCTTTGACCCCCTCGACCCGAGCGAACCGCTCGTGATAGTGGCGCCAGAGGGCCCGACCGCGGAGTTCGCTCGTCACCTCTTTGATCCGTACGAAGGAGACATCGCAGCACGGACCGCCGAGCTGCTCCCTGGCCCTCCAACCATTGCACTGCACAGTTTCGCAGTGTCGTCCGCACCGACCGTCGTGTGGCGGAGCGCCGACGGAACCGTCACGGTCGACGCCGTCGCCGTGCATCACGAACCATGCGATGACGCCGTCGCATATCGAGTGAGGACGCCGACGGGTATCGTGGTCGTTTCCGGCGACACACGGGTGTGTGAAGAAGTCGAGTTGTTTGCTGCAGGGGCCGACATCGTCGTACACGAGGCTTGTCGCAAGGATCTGCTGCAGGGCCCGCTCGCCGCCTACGACTACGAGCGGATGCTCGACTACCACGCGGACACCATCGAGCTCGGTGCCATGGCGCAGCGCATCGCCGTTCCGCACCTCGTGCTGACGCACCTGATCCCACCTCCAACGAGTGAGGGTGGCGCCGAGCTGTTCGCGGAGGACGTCCGTGCCGGTGGATTCACCGGAGAACTCACTGTTGGCCACGACCTTTGTACTGTCACTGCTCCAGCGACCTTGCTGTACGTCTCCGACCCTTGAATCCGAGAGGAGAACCATGATGACGACCGACACGGACCTTTCGCGCCGCTTCGACTGGGACCCGGAACGTCGGGCATTCCTCGATGACCATGTCTGGGCGGTGTTGGCAACAGGGAGGGACGACGGCTCCCCCCAACAGTCGATGGTTGGTTACGTGGTCGATGAGGACGGCCGTCTGATCATCTCCGTGAAGTCGTATACGGCCAAGTGGAAGAACGTCTCGCGTCAACCTCGGGTCTCACTGACCGTGCCCGACGGCCGTCAACACCTCGTGGTCTATGGCACCGCCGAGGCGATCGACTCCGACCCGCTGCGTGCCGAGCTGACGGCGGACGTCTTCGCCGCCTTGTTCGGCGGCGAGCGATCGGACCCGGCGGACCTGGTCGAGACACTGGATTTGCAACAGCGCACAGTGCTACGGATCACACCGGTCAAGGCGATGTTCCAGGCCTGAAGGCCGGAGCGTGCGGCTGAACCTCACCCATGTCCGGTATCACTCGGTTCAATCGGCAACGCTCCTTGAGCGCCGCCAGAATGACCGGCATGCCACGCTGTGCCTATCGGTGCACGACGAGGGGCATGAGGAGCCAACCGCCCGGCGTAGGGAGGAATGCCTCACCAGAGGGAAGCGGCCAGTTCAAACACTTACGTCGCATGGAAGTTCTGCAGTCTTCTCGTTTGCGTTGGTACGTTAGACAGGAGATCAGCCGGTCACGTTCGTCTCAATGGGCGTTAGGGCCTGGTAATTCAAGTTGGCCGCCGAGGAAGGTGGCAGATTCGGAGCTTGGAAGTAGCGGTAGCGACTGAGCACCAAAGTGGCCGGAGTACTCGTCAGCGTGGGATCTGTGACCGGAACGGAACCTACTGGTGAGGTCAGGTTCATCCCATTCTCACCCCACGCGGCCGCATCGCCGGTGCATTGAGCAGGAGACGCTGGGTTACGGTCCTGGTACACAGTGCTGACATTCAGCCCCGTGATATCTGTGCTCAGCGACCGAACCGTGAGAAGGGATCCTTGAGCGCCGGAAACCATCTGCCACGAGGTCGGTGCTGTTGACCCCGTCGTGTACGAGATCGGCTTGACAGAGTCCGGCGCTCCATCAATCGGTACATTGCTGTTCACCGGGTCTGAGTAGGTGAGTCCGCTCGTGCCGGTCACGAAATCGTCCGCACTGCCGTACCCTGGAAGCCCGGCATGCCCACGCAGTTCGGTGATCGTGTCCTCTCGATTTGGATAGAAGATATCGGTGTTCACCGTGTATTTGTAACTGTTTGCTCCGATGTACGAGCGAATCGCGCGCACTGGCCCGGAGATGTTTACAACGAATGCACCTTCACCGGGATTGTTCGCGCCACCGTCAAAGGTGTCCTCGCTCCGACCGCAGGTGTTGGTGACGTAGTAGTGCGTACGCTCGAGAATGTTCGCGTCGTTGGAGCCCCGTGTCGTGATGGCGAGGCCGTTATTGAGCCATCGGTCGCCGTAGGTCTGCCGATACGACGGAGTGGTGACGGTGGAGTGCTCGGGATTGAAGCCCCATGTGTTGTTCGGAGCCAGCGAGCCCGAGCCCATCTTGTACGTGCTTGTGTACGAACCAGAGTCCAGGCTGAAGTTGTACGCGACTCCGTCAGTGCCTGCACCGCCCCCGGTCAAGCTGTCACTGTGAAAGAGGTAGAGGTACCCGACCTGAGACGGGGCAAGCGGATCTGTTGCTGTGACCATCTCGCGCGACGAAACGTCGACGCCCTCGGGGTCGACAACAGATGCCCCGGCCTGTTGGCCGGTATCGTTGACCAGGAAAGACAGCTGGTCATTGGTGTCAAAAGTGGGATCGGAGTCGGGTGGGGTGTATGTCCCGCTCGAGGTATAGCCAGCAGTCAGCGTCGCTGGGGGTGTGTAGACCAGCATCTTGTACGGCGTCGTTGTGCCGTACAGGGTCGGATAGCTCGACGGCGGCAGATGGTAGATCTGACCTGGGCTCACATAGTCACGCTGATCGACCTGTACGGGTACCTGATGCCATGCTTTCCCGTCCCAGGCAAAACCCACAATGTGCATCGGGTTCGTGCCGAGCAGCTTGGGCAACGCGCTGCCGTCGAGGACCACGGGGTCAGAAGGCCGATTCAGCGTGGCGCCGAACGGTGTACACGCGGCCAGCCCGAAGACGACCAAGGTTGAGGCCAATACCAAACCAACAACGCGCGACCGCCGCAGCTTCATTGTTTCCCCTCCGTCCGGCTCGGGACCAGTATTTCACCTCACCCCGTGCGATGCCCGACCCGTGACGAATGGCCTGATCTCGGGGGACCTAGGTCCCTAGCAACACTGGAAGCCGAACGCATCCAATGGACGGGTGGACTTGGACACGTCAGCCGTCGCGACCCAGAGCATGGCACAAGGTCAAATCGACGCGGCGCCGACGCTCCGTCTGCAGGGAGTGACCAAGCACTACCGGGGCGGAGGTGGGATCACAGACGTCACCCTCGACGTCAATGCCGGCGACGTCTTCGGATTCCTCGGACCGAATGGGGCTGGGAAGACCACCACGATCCGGCTGTTGCTTGACCTCATTCGCCCAGACGCCGGCCAGATCAGTCTCTTCGGACTCGACCTCCGTCAAAACAGCGTGGCTATCAGACGTCGCGTTGGCTACCTGCCCGGTGACCTGGCCCTGTACGACCACCTCAGCGCTCGTGAGCTGCTCACGCACTTTTGCCACCTCAGGCACGGGCCACCGTGGTGTGACGTCATGAGCTGGGTGGACCGCTTCGAACTGGAGCTCGACAGGCAGATTCGCACGCTCTCGAAAGGAAATCGCCAGAAAGTGGGTCTCGTGCAGGCATTTATGGGACAGCCGGAGCTCCTCGTTCTCGATGAACCGACTTCCGGCCTCGACCCCCTGATGCAGCAACAGGTCCATGCGGCCATTGGCGAAGCTGCCGCTGAAGGAAGGACCGTCTTCTTGTCATCGCACGTGCTCTCTGAAGTCGGGCGAGCTGCCGACCGTGTCGGCTTGATCCGAGACGGACGCGTAATTGCCGTCAAGCCGGTGGACGAGCTGCGTGGTCGCTTACTGCATCTCGTCGACGTCCAGTTCGCCGAGGTGGTTGACCCGCGCGTCCTCGGCGCGATTCCAGGGACCGGTTCAGTGGAGCGCCGGGGTGACGGCCTGCACCTTGAGATCCACGGATCATTGGATCCACTCATCAAGGAATTGTCCAGACATCGGCTCGCGGAACTCTCGATCCGCGAGCCGGATCTCGAGGAGACATTCCTCAACTTTTACGAGGCATCCGATGCGCACGCGTGACCATCATCCAGCTGTGTTGCATTCGGTCTTCGAGCGCACCTTCCACGAGGAGCGTCGCGCTCTGGTTGGTTGGACAGCAGGATTGATGGCGCTCGCTCTGGCGATGCTGGCGCTGTACCCGACCATCCGAGGTAACCACCAGTTCTCCCAGCTATTCGATTCCTATCCCAACGCCTTCAAGTCGATGTTCGGCATCTCGGACTACACCAGCGGTCCCGGCTATCTCCGCGCCGAGATCTTCTCGCTTTCGGCGCCTCTCCTCCTGAGCATCTTCGCAATCCTCTGGGGGTCCGACCTGACGGCGGGGGAAGAGCAGCGGATGACCGTCGACGTCCTGATGGCAAATCCGATCTCACGTCGACGGGTGGTACTCGAGAAGGAGGCGGCACTCGTCGTTGGCACGGCTATCGCGAGCGCAGGGCTCTGGTTGGTCCTGGTCGTCGGAGATTCCCTCGTAGGGCTCCACGTCGCCGTAGCGGACCTGACCGCTGCGGTGTTCGCATCGTGGCTCGTTGCAGTGGTCTTCGGGACGATCGCAACGGCCGTGGGCGCGGCCACGGGCCGGCGCAGCGTGGCGCGCGGCATCGGTGCCCTCGTCGCCGTGGTCGCCTATCTGCTCAGCTCGTTGGCGGAACTCGTGCACTGGCTCCAATACGTACGCCCGGTTTCGCCTTGGTACCACGCGATCGGGGTTGACCCTCTCGGAGCTGGTTTCCAGATTCTGCATCTGCTGTTCCTGGCTGCGATCGCCGTCGTCGCTGCGGGAGTGGCTCTCGCCTCGTTCGACCATCGCGACCTGGGAACGTAGGTCTCACAATGGTGTCCCATCCAGGCGGTGACTCCCCGGCGCGCGCCATTGAGATGCGTTCCCGCTCTTTCTACGGTTGATCGCGCACAATCTCTGGTCTCCAACAATTGAGTTCCCAGTCCGGTCCCCGGGTGAACAGTCCCGGCTGCCATGACTGCTTCCCGGATGGAGCAATGCCAGAGAAGAGCAAGGCGGAACGGGGTCCCTATCCGTCCGAGTTCCGGGAGCGGCCGGGCGGATGGTGCTGGCTTACCGAGTCGAGTACCCCTCAAAAGAAAATATGCCATCGAGTCGATCGCGACGGAGCGAGCGATCAACCACGTGGCTCCTTCGACAGCGGGTCAGTGGACCGAGCTCCGTGGACGCGACGAATCCACTTTTCGAGTTCGACCGCAATGAACACAACGGTCGACGCCATGAGGACGTATGTCAGCTCGACCGCATTCAGTGCAGTGGTGTGGAACACCGAATGAAATGGCGGGAAGTAGACGATCACCAGTTGGGCGACCAGAGTGAGAGCAACTCCGATGAACAGCCACGGATTGGTCCCGACGGGCAGCTTGAACGTGCTTCGGCGCTCGGATCGCACCGCGAGACTGTGCCCGAGCTGGAGAAGGGCGAGGGTGGTGAAGACCATGGTCTGCCAGGGCCAATGCTGTGTTCGCCGCGATGGCCTCCATGCTCAGGACGACCGCAGCCATGAGAACACCGACCCAGAGCACGTGCTGCCAGAGTCCTTGGGCGAGCAGTGATTCGTTCCGGGGGCGGGGCGGGTTTCGCATTGCGTCTGGTTCCACCGGTTCGAGCCCTAGCGCCAGGGCCGGGAGGCCGTCGGTCACAAGGTTCATCCAAAGGATTTGGACCGCGATGAGGGGAATCGGCAGCCCGATCAGCGGAGCGAGGAGCATCGCCCAGAGTTCCCCCGAATTCGTGCTTAGGAGGTAGCGGACGACGCGTCGAATGTTGTCATAGATTCTTCGTCCCTCTTCGACCGCCCGGACGATCGTGGCGAAGTTGTCGTCTGTGAGCACCATGTCAGCCGCTTGTTTGCTGACGTCCGTCCCCGTCAGACCCATCGCGACACCGATGTCTGCCCTGCGGAGCGCCGGGGCGTCGTTGACGCCATCTCCGGTCATGGCCACGACCGCATTCTGCGCTTGCCACGCCGCCACGATGCGCAACTTGTCCGAAGGGCTGACCCGGGCGTAGATATCGATGTCGGCCACCCGATTGCGGAGCGTGACGTCATCCATGTCGGCCAATTCGTTCCCAGTCGTGATCGCGATGTCGGGTCCACCAAGACCGATCCGGTAGGCAATGGCGGCGACGGTGGCCGGATGGTCGCCAGTGATCACAACGGCCTTCATTCCAGCTGCCCTACACGCAGCAACGGCGCCGGCCGCTTCGGGACGGGGTGAATCGGCGATGCCGACCAGGCCGACCAAACAGAGATCGTGCTCGACTTCGAGAGGCGCCTCTGGTGTCGATCGGTCCGCGACGGCGAGGACGCGCAGACCTTCTGAGGCCCAGGTCTCGGCCACGTTCCGGACCTCCTTGATGGACTCGGTGCCGGCAAGCATGGGGAGGACCGCTTCGAGCGCGCCCTTGGCAGCCGTGTCGAATCCCGAGGGACCTTCGTGGAGTGTGGTCATCCGACGTCGCTCGGCGTCAAATGGCAGCTCTTCGATGCGGGGCCGTTCTCGACGCGCCGCGTCCATCTCGACTCCGAGTTTCCCGCCCAACGCCAGCAGGGCACCCTCAGTCGGGTCTCCGACCAACTGCCAAGGGGCACCGGGAAGGTCCGGGGCACGGAGATGGGCGTCGTTGCACAGGACCGCCGCCACGGCGAGCCGGCTGAGAAAAGGATCTGAACCTGGCGCGACGTCGCCGACAACAGTGCCTTCGGGTGCATAGCCCTGACCGGAGCAGCGATATTCGCCTACAGGTGTCCAAATCCGTTCGGCGAGCATCTGGTTCTGGGTCAGGGTCCCCGTCTTGTCGGTGCAGATGACGCTGACCGACCCGAGCGTCTCGACCGCCACGAGCTTGCGAACCAGAGCATTTCGATCCGCCATCCGGCGTGCCCCAAGCGCGAGGGCGACGGTGATGATGGCTGGAAGGCCTTCGGGTATCGCTGCCACCGCCAGGCTGACCGCGGTGAGGAACATGTCACGGGCCGGCTCTCCGCGGACGAGCCCGAGGACGAACACGAGGAGGCAGATGACGGCGGCGCCCACCGCCATCCAGCGCGCCAGTGCGGTCAGCCGTGCTTGGAGGGGCGTGGGAACCTCGCTTCGGACCTCGAGAAGTCCGGCGATCTGACCGAGCTCGGTTCGCATACCGGTGGCGACCACGATCCCGACGCCGCGGCCGAATGTCACGGCCGTTCCTTTGAACGCCATGTTGTGCCGGTCAGCAATCGAGGCGTTCTCCGGTGCCGGCAGGTAGTTAGCATCCTTCGGCGACGGCTCGGATTCTCCAGTCAGGGCCGCCTCGGCCACCCGAAGTGAACGGGTCTCGATCAGACGAAGATCGGCGGCGACCAGGTCGCCGCTCGCCAACTCGACCACGTCGCCGAGCACGACCTCGGCCGTCGTGACCGATTGTCGTTGCCCATCCCTGCGAACAGTGACAACACCAGCGTCGAGCTCCTTGAGCGCTTCGAGTGCGCGTTCTGCTCGGAATTCTTGCACGAACCCAACAAGTGCGTTGAGTACCACAATGATGGCGATCACGACGGTGTCGGCGATCTCTCCGGTGAGACCGGTCACGATTCCCGCCGCCATCAAGATGACCACCATCGCATTCGCGAATTGGCGCAAGAGCAGCCTCCAGGCGGAAGGGCCGGACTCGCTGGAGAGCTCGTTGGGCCCAAGGCGCTCGAGACGGCGGAATGCTTCAGCCGCCGTGAGTCCAGCGCTCACGTCAACCCCGAGTGCGAGCGCCAGTGTGGCGAGATCGAGTTCCCATGGGCACTCAACACTCGGGGTTGGTGCTGTCGTGCCGACCTCGTCCACGCGACTCCTCTCGCCTCAGGATGCCCCAACACAATGGGCCAGGTCCATCGCTCGACAATTCCCCTGGTCTGCGGCCTTCCTTACCTGGTGTGGCGGCGCCAGCCGTGGTCGCTGTGCGACATTGCGCTCAGCCCCTCAGCAATCGAGGATTCCCATCCGCCGAGGCGTAGTGACGCGAAGCGCGGCTTCGCTCCCGAGTAGCCGAGTCTCGGCATGGACACACCTCCGTCGTCGCCCCGCACCAGCGTCCCTTACGTGTGCCGGAGATCGCGGAAACCCGGTCCTCGCAGTTGGTCGTTGTGAATCGCCAGTACCCGGGTGCGCTTGCTGATGAGCCTGCTCAGCAGAGCCGTTCTTGGCCAGTTCTTCCCTGCCGGCCTCCGGTCAGTACCTACCCGGAACGGGCCCTGGTCAGCGTCGCGCACCGGCAAATCGCCAGTACGGGTCACTCGATCCACCGATTTGAGCGCTGCCCAACCTACCGTAGAAGGGCATGGAGGAGGCGAGCGTTACCGCCCGGTGCGTTCGTTGCGGCCGTGCATGCGAGACGGTGCCACTCGCAGAGCTCCGCGAGTGGATCGTGGATGTCGGAGGGGTTGTGATCTGCCCACCCTGCGCCGAGCAGCAATCGGAAGAGGCAGGCGGCTCAGTCGCCTAAGTCCGTCTCGTCCCATCAGCCTGCGTGAGGATGCGTCGTTAGCGGGGGAGCCGTAGCGCCATGATCGTCGGCGGGGTGGCATCGCCGACCGGGACGATGATCGTTCGGCCCGAGACCGACATCCAGCCGTCGATGCCACCGGGCGCCTGCAACTTCCACAGGATCCGGCCGGACGACATTGACAGGGCGATGATGGATCCCTGCAGCGTTGCCGTGAGCACGACGTTGTTGACGAGGGTCACGCCCCCTGTCGGATCTCCCGGTATCCGGGTGTCCCACAACGGGTGCCCGGTGCGGCCGTCTATCGCCACCACCTGACCTCGCATTGTTCCTGTCTCTCCCCCGAAATACTCCGTTCGGTCCGGATACAGCGTGTCCGGGGCATTGAGTGCGGTCACGAATACCTTCCCCTGTGCGGACGCCGGCGGCGTCAGTACGCCACCGAAGGTCCCCGGAAGGATCGTGGTCGGGGCCGCGAGCGCTTTGAGGTTGTCATTCTGGTGGATGCCGACCTTCGTCCGCCACAGTTGCTTACCCGTTGACGGATTCATCCCGATGACGAAGCCGCCCTTCCCCGTCCCGACGACGACGGAGGTAGCTGGGTGACCACCGCCTGCAGGTATGGCGACCACCATGGTGTGGACGAAGTCCCGATCGAAGAGGTCGTGGGGTGTGGCCTGGTGGTACCAGGCGAGCTTTCCTGTGTCGACGTGAAGCGCCACAGTCGAGTTGGTATACAGGTTCGGCCCCGGCCGACTCGTTCCGTTCGGATACTGGGGCGTGCCGACGAAGGGTGCCGGATTGGCGATGCCGACGAAGAGGAGCCCGCGCCGGGGCGAGAAAGACGGTGGGTACCACGAGCCACCCCCCAATTGACCGAGGGGTTCCCCCACAACGTGGGCGAGGCGACGGTGTCGAAGCCCCACAGCAGCTTGCCGGAGGACGCGTCGACGGCGTCGATGTAACCTCGGTCGCCTCCGATGTAGATCCCCTTGACGCTGACAGGCACGGTTGACGCGATCACGTCATGACCGACGACTTGTGGCTGCACGTCGATGCCGTCGGTCGTCGTGCGGGTCAGCCGGGTCGACCAGAGCGGCACACCGGTCCCTTCGTCGAGTGCGAAGAGCGATGTTGGAGTGACGCCGAATACCTTGCCCCACCCGACCGCGACGCCTTCCGGCCCAACCGAGTAGCCGTTCGGCGGAGACTTCCATTCGACGTGCCCGTTGTCGAGGTCGATGTCGAAGACCTCGCCGATCTGATCCTCAACGAAGGCAGAATGCCCCACAACGATGGGCGACGTCGGGAGACCACCGCTGGCCGCCACCGTCCAGGACGTCGTGAGTCGGCTCAGGTTTGCGGCGTCAATGGGCGAGTCCTTGGCCAAGCGCGAGTTTGAGGGATCGTGGTCGGGATATGGCCACGAGCTCGCGGCTCTCTGTGTCTCGGGCGGCACGGGCAAGGTCGGCGTCTTGGTGGTTGCCGCACCGACCGCCGCGGCGCTTCCTGCCATGAGCACTGCCGTACCGGTAACGCAGGCGAGCCAGCGTCTGGCTGCTCTGAGGGGTGTCATCGTCTGCCGGATGCCCGGTGCTGTGTCGCACGCCCGCCAGCGCAAATGGACAGCGTCGCCTGCCCGGTGATCACCGACGGCCTCAGCGCCGGCTGGCGGGCTTGTACTCGTAGATCGTCGTCGTGAGGATGCACGAGGCGGGCTGAATGATCTCCACCCGCAAGATCCGGGTCGCGGCGTCAAAATCGATTCCCTCGGCTTCGAAGGCGCCCGAACACGTGCTCTGTTGCGGAATCGGCCCCAGGTCCACGACATGCCCCTTCAGCGTGGTTCCGTGCAGGGAATGGGGGAGGTCGATCTCGAGCAGCGGTTTCTCGTTCGCGAACAGGCTCTTCGAGCTGTCATCTGAGACGCAGAGCAGTTTGACCGGCGTCACGAAGTCGCAGCCCTGGACGTCGTTGACCTTGTGGTCGAGCCGGATGTGGCCGGCCAGTGGCAGCGAGCCGCCTTGACCAGGAGTCCTGTGATTGAGGAGGGGTGTCGGGTACACCTGCAGATGGCTCATCGTGTCCCACTCACCGGCGACCATCCATCGGGTGTCGGGCGACACTGCAGCAAACGAGTTGTTGTACCGCTCTCCCCGCGCAAGCGTGTGGATGTACTGAAAGGTCCGACCAGAAGGGCTGCTCACGAGGAACATCTTCGACTTGCCACTACTCGGCCCCTGGTAGGCGTCGAATACGTACCCACGCACGGAGTCGGGATCTCCGATGTGGCTCCACCCTTGTGCTTGCAAGTTGCTCGGCACGGACTGGATTCCTCGGTACAACTCTTCGGACCCGCCCGGAGTAGAGACGGTTGTCACTCCTTCACCGGCGGTCAGCGTGTTCTCGTCGTAGCTGCCGACCTGCGTCCACCCGACGATGCCAGCCGGGGTCCTCGGCTCGGCCGAACCGGCGGCGGCCCCCGCCGCCCACGCTCCCGCGGCCGGTCCAATGCCCGTCATAAGGGCAGCAGCGGTCCCCAAGAGGAAGAGCCACGCGGCCCTGCGGCCGCCCGACGAGCGTCCCATACCCCTTCTCCTTCCCCCGGACGACGGCGTAGCTCCGTCCAACCTGTTGCACAACCGACCGGCCGACCAGCTCTGAGCAGGTCCAACCAGGGGGCATCTTAGGAAGCTCGTGGACTCTCCAGCGTGCAGTTCAGCGGCACGTCCGCAGTCGGTCCGAGTGTCAACCCACCGCGGCACCGTGCAGACACGCCCGTGTTCGGCATGACCGTGGCCCAATCGCCCAGACGGGAGCAGGTTCGTCAGTTGACGGGTTCAGGGATGTGGTCCGCCACACGAGCCTCGTCCTTGAGGGTGCGGGCAGGAGCCTTTCCGCCGCGTGTCCATGAAGCAGCGGCCCCGGCCAGACACATGATGATTGCGAAGTCGAAGGCGGTGTGCAGGCCGTCCCGGAACGAGTCGGTGATGAGGCTCGGGAAGAAGCGTTCACCGGTGATGGTCGAGCGCTGCGCCGGGGTGAGCTGGGAGAGCACGTGCGGGCCGATGAGGTGGCCCGCAGGGTTGTAGCCCAGGAAGGCGGCGAAGAGAGTGGAAACCGGCGGCAGGTGCGAAATGGAGACGGCGGTCGCCTGCGGCACACCGTGCGCGGTCAAACCCGTGACCAGCGCCATGGGCAGGTTGTTGGCCAGCCCGAGGATGATCAGCGTGAAGAAGATGCCGATCGACAGCACCTGAGCCGAATTTTGGAACGTGGTGTTCATGCCTGACCCGGCACCTCGATCGCGCGCCGGCAGGCTGTTCATGACGCCAGTGCGGTTGGAAGAACCGAACGACGACATGCAGAGTCCGGTGACGAACAGGAGCACCGCGAACTCGGGATACGAGAAGTCGATCGGCACCAACTCAAAGAGCGCGAAGCACACCGCGGTGCCGAGCATCCCGAACGTGGCGAATGGTCTCGAGCCGAAACGGTCGGAGAGGATCCCGGCCAGCGGTCCGGCGATGAGGAAGCCGATGGTGAGGGGAATCAACGCGATGCCGGCCCATAGGGGGGTCACCTCGAACGTGTAGCCGTGGCGGGGCAACCAAATGCCCTGGAGCCAAATGATGAGCATGAACATGAGTCCGCCTCGCCCGAGGGCGCCCAGGAAGCTGGCGAAGACCCCGGCGGAGAAGGCGCGGATCTTGAACAGCTGGAGGCGGAACATCGGCTCGTCGGTGTGTACCTCAATGAAACAGAAGAGCACCAGGAAGGCCACGCCGACCCCGAGTTCGGCCAGGACGACCGGGTTCGTCCACCCCATGGGATGACCTCCATAGGGCTCGATCCCGTAGGTGATCCCGACCATCACCAGGATCAGCCCGATGGCAAAGGTGACATTGCCGGCCCAGTCGATGCGAGCGCGCGAGCCACTCTCGATCTCGTGGAGTGAGAAGTAGCCCCAGATGGTGGCGAAGAGCCCAATCGGGACCGAGACGAGGAAGATGAGTCGCCAGTTGATCGGGGCGAGCAGCCCTCCGAGCAGCAAGCCGATGAACGTGCCGCTGATGGCAGCAGCCTGATTGATACCCAGTGCGAAGCCGCGCCGGTCCGGTGGGAAGGCGTCAGTCAGAATCGCCGCGGAATTTGCCATCAAGAGGGCGGCGCCAACGCCTTGGAAGATCCGCATCACAATCAGCCAGATGCCGCCTGCGGTGCCGGTCAGCCAGGTGATGCTCAACATGAGCGAGAAGAAGGTAAAGACGGCGAAGCCGAGGTTGTACATGCGGACCCGCCCGTACAAGTCGCCCAATCGCCCGAAGCTCACGACGAGCACGCTGGTGACGACGAGGAAGCCAAGGATCATCCACAGCAGGAAGAACGTGTTCGAGGGGAGGAGTGGGTCGAGGTGGATGCCGCGGAAAATGTCTGGTAATGCGATGAGGACGATGGAGGCGTCGATGGTTGCCATCAGCATGCCGAGCGTGGTGACGAACAACGCGATCCACTTGTGCCGCTCGTTGACGGGCAAGTGGCCCGCGGCGGAGACTGCGGTCACGTCGCCACTCCTCGCCGCATCGCCACGCCTGTTCCCAAGATCTCGGTCCTCGTGCGGACGCCGCCGCTCGGGACCTCGTGGATCGCCGCCGGGGCAGTTCCGGAATTGCGCCTTCCGCTTATGTTAGCCTAACCGGAACTCGACGTTCCGTCTCTGGCGATCGGACCTTCATGGCGAGAAGACAGACCAACTACGCGCTCACCTTTGCCGTTCTCGGCATCGCAGCGCTCGCCTTCGCATTGCTGCAGTCGCTCATCATTCCCGCCATTCCCCAGCTGGAGCAGACGCTGCACACGTCGGAGAGCGGCGCCAGCTGGTTGCTCACGGCCTACCTGCTCAGTGCGGCCATCGCCACGCCGATCCTCGGCCGCGTCGGCGACATGCTCGGCAAGGAGAAGATCATCGTTGCGGTGCTGATCGCCCTCACCGTGGGATCGCTCCTCAGCGCACTGGCCACCAGCCTGCCACTGATGCTCGTCGGCCGAGTGATGCAAGGGACGGGAGGAGCGGTCTTCCCGCTGGCGTTCGGGATCATCCGCGACGAGTTTCCCGCCGAGCGTGTGGCAGGAGCCATCGGCGTCCTGTCGGCCATTCTCGGCGGCGGTGCCGGAGCCGGGATCGTGCTGGCCGGCCCGATCCTCGTCCACCTGAACTATCACTGGCTCTTCTGGATACCCATGATCATGTCGGCCACGGCGACCGCCGCCACGTTCCTCTTCGTTCCGGAATCGCCCGTGCGGGCACCGGGCCGCATCAATTGGCTCGGCGCCTCCTTGATGTCGGCCTGGCTCGTCGCGGGCCTCCTCGCGATCTCCTACGCGCCGACGTGGGGCTGGGGCAATGCGTCGGTACTCGGCCTGCTGGTCGCCACCGGGGTTCTGCTGGCGGTGTGGGCGATCTGCGAGAACAGATCAGACTCGCCTTTGGTCGACATGAAGATGATGCGGATTCCCGCAGTATGGAGTACGAATCTGGCCGCATTGCTCTTCGGGTTCGGCATGTTTGCCATGTTCGTCACCCTGCCGCAGTTCACGGAGACACCGACCCACGCCGGCTACGGATTCGGGGCGTCGGTCACACAGTCCGGGCTCTACCTGGCCCCATTCGCGGCCGCCATGGTGATCGTCGCTCCGATGACCGGGCGCCTGTCGCAGGCATTCGGGTCGAAGATGGTTCTCGTCGCGGGGTCGCTCTTCTGCGCCCTGAGCTACCTCCTTCTGATTCTGGACCACACCCAGCAATGGTCGATCTACGCCGCCACGGGTCTTCTCGGCATCGGCATCGCCATGGGCTTCGCCAGCATGGCGAACCTCATCATTGAGGCCGTGCCAGCCGAGCAGACCGGCGTCGCCACGGGGATGAACACGAACATCCGCAACATCGGGGCAGCGCTCGGGAGCGGGATCGCCACCAGCCTCGTCGTGAGTGGACTGTTGCCCGACGGGGTTCCCCGGGAGCACGGCTACATGCTTGCCTTCGCCCTCAGCGGTTTGGCGTTGGTCGTCGCCGCGCTCGCCGCCCTGATCATTCCGAAACGGACGGCGGACTCGATCGTCGAACGTGAGACGCACCGAGCACTCACAGCCGAAGCCGAGGTTGTCGTCGGGGCGATCGCCTTCGGACCCGAGGATCTGGCGTGACGCCGCGAAGTGGCTCCACCCGGCAGCGAGAGCCCGTGGCCACACCCGTCGGGGAGCCACGTCCGCTGCGCCGCGACGCGGAGGTCAATCTGAGCCGGATCCTCGTCGCTGCACGCGACGTGTTCGCCGAAGAGGGTTACGACGCGTCCATGGAGGGTATTGCGTTACGGGCCGAGGTCGGTGTCGGGACGCTGTATCGACGGTTCCCCAACAAGGCTGACCTTCTCAATGCCGTGGTCGAGGCGGCGCAGGAGCGAAAGCGGCAGATCGCGGAGGAGATACTCGCGGAGGTAGCGCCCGCCGACGGGGTCTTCGAATTCGTCCGACGCTGCATTGCGGTGCCCAGCTGCTGGCGTGCCACCATTTCGGCCCCGCCGTGGCATTCCAGCGGGACGGGGTTGGGCAAGACGGCTCCGCTCCTCGAGAAGATCCTGGAGCGGAGCAAGCGTGCTGGGTCGGTACGTCTCGACGTTGCCGTGGCGGACATCGTGGTCGTGCTCATGGCGGTGCGGTCGATCGCAGACGTCTGCGATACGAAGTCCTCGAAGCCGTCGTTGCGCTTCTTGGAGCTCCTCCTTGACGGCCTGCGTCCCGGCCCCACACCGATCGAGCAGGACCCCCTCACCATCGCCCAGCTCGATCGGATTTTGCGCCGGCGCTGAAGGGTCTCTCGCGCTGACGCGTTTCCTCACTCGAAGGAATCGAGCGCGGCAAGCACGGCCGTCAGCTCGGCGCGGAGCTGGTCGCGTCGTGCCGGAGGGTAGAGCGGCCCCGTCCCATCCTCCAGCAGGAGACGGAGCCGGGCCAACCCTCGTACGTCCACCGGCCCTGATGCCGACAGACGACCGGCGAGGCTGGCCAGCTCGGGACGAACCTGCTGCACGGCAGAGCGGCAGACCGGGGTGAGGCGTCGCCCGGTCGGCGCCTCCGCCGCGGCCACGATGCGGCCGAGGGTGCGCGCGAGCAGTCGCCGGTGTGCCGGCCCGCAGAGGCGCCCGGCGTGGAGAGCCAGCGAGATGCTCGAGTCCGGTGAGGTTCCTGCTGCCAATGCGGCATCGAGGGCGGAGGCCCGGGCTCGAACGGCCAGACGGTCCCGCCACCGGACCCGACGGAGGTCCAGGTGCGCGCCGTCTTCGAGCACCACGATCATGGACGGGACTCCGATCTGCGTTGCGTGACCACTTAACCCATTATGGACGTCACTGCGAGACCGGTCAAGGGGGTTTACCAGTCACCACAGTTGCTACCATGCACGGGTGGCGCTTCCGAGCTGGGTCCGCGACGAAGAGACGAAGCCGGCTCCCATGCCGCTCCTGGTCCTCCAGTCGTTTGTGAACACCTGGGAAGGTGACACGAACGTCGACCTCCTCGACGACCCCGTGGAAGGCCCGCACTGGTTGCGAGAGGTCGGCCTGGCCGACGGCGCCGAGGTCGACCTGGCCCGGGCGCGGGAGGTCCGCGAGTGCATCCGGGCCTTGCTGGTGAGCAACGGATCGGGTGACCCATTGGCGTCAGCCGCCCTGCTGCCGCTGCGCTCGCTCGCCGAGGCCGCCGCGCTGCGCGTCGTCGTTCGAGACGATGGCACGGTCGACGTGCAGGCCGAAGAGGGTGACGCTGCGCAGCTCGCCACCCTCCTGGTGATCATGCGCGACGCGCAGCGGGACGGCACGTGGTCGAGGCTGAAGGCCTGTCGGAACCCGGACTGCCGTTGGGCCTACTACGACCGATCGCATGCGAGCCGGGGAGCCTGGTGCGACATGGCCGTCTGCGGCAACCGGATGAAGAACCGGAGCTTGCGCTCGCGTCGATCGGCATCCCCCGCGGCTGGCGTGGAGACCTAAGTCGGCGTGCGCACCGCCGCCCCGGGCATGGGCGGATCGACTCGGGCTGGTCAGCGAACGAGCGCCGCCGCGCCCAGGCCGACCGGGGCGAGGATCCAACCCCACCGGACCGCGGCCACGACCACCTCGGAGCGGTAGCCGTAGAGCACGGAGAGCTGAATGGGCTGGAACGACGGTGCGCTCAACGCGGTGAGGACGGCCACCACGGCGAGCGCATGCGAACCGCCGAGCAGGGCCGCCGCGGCCACCAGCCGCGTAGTAGACGACCCGCAGCACGGACAACCAGCCCCACCTGCGCACGGCGTGGGCGGGGCGGGGCACCCCCACGTTGTGGGGGTGGATGACCGAACCGGTGAAGAGTGCTGCACCGGAGAAGGCGAGGAGTGGTCCGGCCAGCGTCAGGACCTCGGCCGTCCACGCCGGCGCCGGTCCGAGGGCGTGCAGGAGAAGCCCGATCAGCGACGCCAGGAGGGGGGATTGGGCGACCCAGGTGGTGGCGCGGCGCTGGGGAAACGGGGCATCGCGACGCATCAGGTGAACCGCCACGGCATTCCACGCTGTCGTGATCACATTGGCCAGCACTGCGATCTGCGTTCCCATCGATCCGGCGAATGCCGCTGCTGTCGGGACGACCCAGAAGCTGGCGTTGGGGGCCACGGCCCACGCCTCGAGCGAACTCTGTCCTGCACTCCGCCGGCCGCGGGAGAGGAGCGTGGCGCCGAGCAGGAACCACATGCCCGCAGAGAGCGCCAGGGGTCCCAACAGCTGGCTGACTGAGGTCAGCCGCCAGGCGGCCACCAACGACAAGGTGGCTGACGTGACCAGGATCTGGACACGGAGGAAGACGGGCCACGCCCGCTGCACCGCGGGACCGCCCCGTGCGGCGCCCCACCCCACCAGCCCGCCCACAATGAACCAGACCAGGGTGAGCACGCCCCGATTGTGGTCGCTCCCGGGGCGGTCCTCGTCCCAGTTGACCCTGTGGTGGGAGCGGATAAGGTGCCCCGATGCACACTCAACCGATTGACGAGGTGCTGGCGGAGGCGATTGTCGGGCGTCACTTGCTTGCCCATCCTTTTTACCGTCGCTGGGAAGCCGGGACCCTGACCGAAGGCGAGCTGGCCGCCTACGCGGAGCAGTACCGACACATTGAGCGGGAGCTCCCGGTGACACTGGCGGCCATTGCAAACGCGCTGCCGCCCGGTCTGGCCCGGGATCTGGTGGAGGCGAACCTGGCCGACGAGCTCGGCACACCCGAGCCGCACGCACTGCTCTTCGAATCCTTCGCGCGCGCTGCTCAGGGCCGCAGCGCGTGCGCCGGCCACGCCCTCGACGGCGGCGCTCCTGGCCGTGGTGCGGACCACGGCGTCGCACGATCCAGTGGCCGCGCTGGCCATGGTGGCCGCCTACGAGGTCCAGGCCTCCGACATCGCGGCCTCGAAGGGCGACGGTCTGCGCCGCCACTACGGGTTCGACGAGGAGGGCACCCGCTTCTGGGACGTCCACCGGACCCAGGAGGTCGAGCACGCCGGGTGGTCCATGGATGCGCTCACCGCGCTGGGTGCCGATCCGGATGTCGTGCAGGCGGCGGCGACCGTGTCCGCCGACTCATGGTGGCTCTTCCTCAGCGAGCGCGAGGAACTGGCGCCCGCCGGGGCCTCCTGCTGAGCGCTTCAGCGACGCGCTTCAGCTGAGCGTGCCGTAGCGGGACGCCGCCCTGGCGAAGGCCGCTGAGCGCTCCCGGAAATCGGCGAACCGGCCGAAGCTCGGCGCAGCAGGCGAGAGGAGCACTACGGCACCCGGCTCCGCCCATCCGACGGCGGTGTCCACGGCGGCCTCGAGGCTGTCAGCATCGATCACCTGGACGCGTCCGTTGCTTGCCGCGCGGACGGCTTGGCCGATGCGTGGCCCGTTGTCCGGCATGGTGACAACCAGCGTGGGCCACGAGCGCCCGGCGACCGTCTCGGCGAGCGGGGCGTAGTCGACCCCACGGTCGTGGCCGCCGACGAGAAGCGCCACCGGTCGATCGGCGTAGGCGCGGAGCGCCGCCTGGGCCGGCAGCACGTTGGTGGACAGGCCGTCGTCGACGAACTCGACGGCGTCGACCGTCCCGAGCGAGCGACAGCGGCTGGGCAGTCCATCGAAACCCTGCGCCGCGGCGGTCAGCCGCTCGTCGTCGGCGGCGCCCGCCACACCCAGTCCTTCGAGCACGGCACGGGCGACGGCTGCATTCCGCGCGTTGTGGGGCCCATGCAGGCCCAAGCCGTCTGACCACGAGCGGTCTCGCTCCCCTTCGTCGTCGCCGACCCAGCGGACATGCGGTCCCAGCATGTCGGTATGCGCGGCGCAAGGCGGCGTCGCCGTCGGCGACCAGGGCCAACGTGACGCCGGGCTTGGTGCACAGGGCGAGCTTGTCGGCGTAGTAACGCTCGACGGTGCCGTGCCAGTCGAGATGGTCCGGCGAGAGCGACGTGACGGCCACCAAGCGCGGGCCATTGTGCAGGTCGGGTACCTGGAAGCTCGACGTCTCGACGATCCAGAAGTCCGGCGGCGGCTCGTCGGTCGGATCCCAGGGCGGCCTTCCGATGTTCCCTCCGGCCCGACCCCGCAGGCCCAGGCCGTTGAGGAGATGCACGGCCAGCGCCGTCGTGGTGCTCTTCCCCTTCGTCCCGGTGATGCACGCGACCCGGGTCGGGTCGGCCTCAGCCACGAAGAGGCCGAGGCCACCGCAAACCGCGGTGCCCGCACCCTCGAGCTCAGCCACCTCCGGCCGATAGCGACTGATGCCCGGGCTCTTGATCACCACGTCGCAGTGTCGCAGCGCGGCCAGACCTCCGTTGTCCGTGGCGAGGATCTCGAGTCCGTCGGTGGACGGCGCCGACGGCGCGTCGTCGACGAGCACCGGGCGACGACCCATGGAACGGAGGCGGCGGATGCTCGCCTGACCCTCGACGCCGAGACCCCAGACGCCGACGGTCGCGTCAGCGAGCGCGGACCAGGAGATCGGCTGGCGCATAGCGCTCCGGAATGCGATGGGCCCCGCGAGGCTGTAACAGGGCGGCCGGGTCAGCTGTTGCGCGGTCGCGCAGTTCGGCGACCAAGCGCGCCAGGAGATCGTCGCCCGCGCGATCTGGACGTCGGGCCGCCAGCAGTGTGGCGCCACGGCACTCGTCGGTGTCGCCGACACACTCGAACGGCTTCGTCTCCGCGGCCAGGTTGAGCAGCGAGCGGAACCGCGGCTCGTTGTCGGGATTACGCAGCGGCTCCTTGCCAGCGAAGACCGCTTCCAGCGCATCGGGTGGCATGAACGGCGCCAGGACGAGGTCGATGAAGCAACACTTGTCGCAGCGGCCGCACCAGTGATCGAGTCGCTGCGCCGGGTCCTGATGGAACGCTCGATTGCAGCTGCGGAAGGCGCGGTGGTACCTGGTCAGGTGGGCGAACTGCTGTGACACCCAGAGCTCACTGCGTGGACGGAGATAGGAGAAGACGGCGATCTGCGGCCCGAGTGTCGAGAGGACCAGTTCGCCGAAGGCCCGTTCGAACGTCTCGCCCTTGGACCATTGATGGTTGATGGCGCGGCCGTCGGACTCGACCGTCGGTACCGAGGCTGACCACTCGTTCGACAGCACGACGGCGTCGCGGCGATCGAGGACTGCCGCGACCACGGCAGCTGCCGTGATGATCGCGGTGACGGGCACGTGCCCGTTGAGGAAGCCGAGTTCGGCCGAGCGTCGCACGAGCGGGTCAATGGCGCGTGCCAGGCGCGTCACGGGGAGCCCGGACACCGCGGCGGCATCTTCAATCGCAGCGAAGCTGTCACCTGGCGGCTCGACGACGAACAAGGCGGCGTCGGGATGATCGGTCACCATGGACTCGACCGTGACGATCGAGTCGATCCCGCCGCCAAAGGGGATGAGGGGGCGGCCCGGTCCGGGCTCGAAGACGAAGGCCGGCGCCGGCGGGGCCTCTGGACCCTCCACACGGAGGTGGCGCAGGTCGAGGGCGTTGCGGTAGGCGAACTCACCGAGGCCTTCGATGAAGTACGTGTGAAGGAAGGCGCGTTCGCGCGGTCGTGGCGATGTCGCCCAGGTCGATGACGTCGGGGGCGGACGTCTTGTAGTACGAAATGCCTGCCAGCAGGTACAGGATGCGTGTGGCGGCCACGACCGCCGGATCCGTCCAGTCGCCACCCTCCGGAAAGGTAAAACGCTCAGTGAAGGTGCCGGCGGCAGTGGAATAGTTGCAGATGACCGTCGAATTCGCCGGGTCGATGGCGAACCCGTCGTAGCGGAACCGGTCGAGTGGAGGCATGCAGGTTGGGGGTGGCCCGGCCGTCCGGGCCTGCCCATGCTACGGCCGCCGCCGGCTCCGTCCGGCGTTTACGCCGTGAGGCGGGCCAGCAGGCCAAAGCGCCCGCACGGCCTCCGGGCACGATCGCTGAAGAAGTCGGCCCGGGCCGTGGTGGTGCCGCTGTCGACGATATGGTCGTCCGGGACGCCGTGGGCGACGAGCTGTTGGCGGTTGGCGGCGATGAGATCGACGAGCCAGTGGTCCGCGCCGTCGGGTCTTGCGACGGCACTGTCGAGATCTGCCGGCCGTACCGCTTCGGCCAAGGCCCGGCGCACCTCGCCCCTCACCTGGTACCGGTCGGGCTCGACGGCCGGCCCGAGGAAGGCGTGCGCACGGTCAGGGTCGGCGCCGCACCCCTCCATCACGCGCAGGGCACGGCCGACGGCGCCGGCGGCGGTGCCGCGCCAACCAGCGTGGATGGCGGCCAACACGCCGGCCTCAGGATCGACCAGCGCCAGCGGGACGCAGTCGGCAACGAGGATGGCCAGCGTCACGTCGGGCGACCGGGTGACGAGGATGTCCGTCGAGGGGATGGCGTCGTCTTCTGACCGCGTGCCGCGGCCACGCTGCATTGGGCCGACTACGGCGGATGCCACACCGTGCACTTGGCGCGCCACCACCCACGAATCGAGCGCCACACCGAACGCGTCCGCCGCCACCGCACGGTTGCGGATCACTGTCTGGGCTTCGTCGCCCACATGCAGGCCGAGGTTCAGCGACTCGTAGGGGCCGATGGAGAAGCCTCCGTGCCGCGTGGTCACGGCGACGGTGACGCCGTGCGACTCCCCCTCTGTCCAGGGCACGAGTGGACTGGGCTGAATCCTGGCCACGATTTCGTGACCCTACTCAGCGGGGACGCCGGTCACGATGCCCGCTCGTCCCACACAGTGGTCGGAATCACGGAGAGGAGCGGACGTCGCAAGCGCCGCACCACGGTCGATGGCTGGAGTTCGGAGAACCCGTAGAGCTCCGCCGAGTCCGCCTCGCCATCGGCGACGCCCACCTCCGCCGCGGCCGGCGCGGGAACTCCGAGGACGTCGGCCAGCGAGCGACCGGCCTGCAAGGCGTCGAAGAGGATCACGAGCGACTCGAGTGAGAAACCGCGCTCCTGCAGAACCAGAATGGCCGTCAGCCGGTGTTGGTGCCGACGGTCGTAGACCCCCGTGCGTCCGTGCAGCTCGGGATGGGGGAGGAGGCCGAGCGTCTGCAGGGAGCGGATACGCCGGGTCGTCGTGCCGGCCGCTGCGGCCAGCCCGTCGATGGTCAGCGGCGTCGGCGGCTGATGGTCCACTTGACAACCATAACATATATACATGTAACATAGAAACCTGTAAGTAATCGAAGAGAACAATCGAAGAGGAAGAGGTGTGGCGATGGGACTGAATCTCGGTGCGGTGGGGGCCACCTCGGAACCGGTCGAGCGGTCGTGGCAGCACAAAGACGCCCTCTTGTACGCCCTCGGTGTAGGTGCCGGGGCGTCGGATCCGACCGGATTCGAGCTGGAGTTCACCACTGAGAACTCAGACGGCGTCATCCAGCGGGTCCTCCCGACCTTCACCACCATCATCGGGCAAGGCGGCGGGGCCATCCCTCTCGGCGACTACGACCCGGCCATGCTCGTCCACGGTGAGCAATCCATCCGCTTATACGGCGAGCTTCCCGCTGCGGGGACGATCTCCACCACGACACGCGTCGCCGGTATGTACGACAAGGGTGCCGCAGGTCTGGTCGTCCTCGAGAACGAGTCGCGCCACGCCGACAGCGGTGAGTCCGCGTTCACGAGCCGCACCAGCCTGTTCATTCGCGGGGCGGGCGGTTTCGGCGGGCCGAGGAACCCGGAAGGGGACGACGAGACCGCGATTGCCGCCCAGCCGCTGCCGACACGCGAGCCCGACGACGTGGTCACCTACGCCACGCGCGCCGACCAGGCCTTGCTCTATCGGTTGAACGGCGATCGCAACCCTTTGCACTCCGATCCCGTCTTTGCGAAGCGGGCAGGGTTCGACGCTCCGATTCTGCACGGCCTGTGCACGTACGGCTTCACCGGCGCGCGCTCCTCCACGCCGCGTGCGGATCCGACCCGGCGCGCTTCGGTGCGATGCGCGCCCGCTTTTCAAAGCCGACGATGCCGGGAGACACGTTGACGATCTCCCTGTGGGATATCGGCAACGACGTGCCGGGCGCCTTTCGATTCCGCACGGCGACGCAGCGTGGAGAGACAGTGATGGACGCCGGGCTCTTCTCCACTCGCTGATCATCCAGCCGTTTCGAGCCTCCAGCTTCAGTCGCGGCACTCCGCACACACACCGAAGATCTCGACGGTGTGTGTGACGTCGCTATAGCCGAGGTCTGCTGCAGTTGTCTCGGCCCACCGCTCCAGGTCGGGGAGCTCCACTTCAGTGCCCCGGCCGCAACGACGACAGACGACATGATGGTGATGGCTGTCGCTGTGACACCGGCGGTAGACGAGCTCACCATCGGCGGATTGGAGCGCATCGAGCTGGCCCTCTTCCGTCAGCAAGGCCAAGTGCCGGTAGACGGTGGTCAACCCGACGGTCTCGCCCGATGCCCGCAGCGCGGCGTGGATGTCCTGCGCGCTGCGGAAGTTGTCCGAAGCCAGCACGACAGTGAGCACAGCGTCTCCTTGCCGGGTCCGTCGTGCTGGGCGGCCGGGGTGCGCTGCGTGCTCAGCCATGGCCCAACTTTGCCAGGTTCACCTGGTTTGCCTTGGCCAACCGATCTCTTCGCCGGGCAACGATGAGCGGCCCGATGAGGCGGGCCACGACGTAGAACCCGAAGCTGATGGCGACAATGAGGACGCTGGGTTTGACCGTCGGGAATTGGAAGCTGAGCAACAGACCGCCGTCTGCCGCCAGCACAGCCATGACCACGGAAAGCACCGTGACGACGAACGGACTGGCGCTCAGTCGCTGGGCCGCCGCGGGCAGGGGTGATCGCCAGACTGAGCACGAGCAGAGTGCCGACGATCTGTGCGGCCTCGGTCACCGTGATGGCGAGGACGAAGAGGAAGACGATGCCGAGGAGCCCGGTGGGAACACCTCTGGCCCGGGCCACATCGGGGTCGATGGAGGCAAAGAGGAGCGGGCGCCGGATGGCCGTCAGGACGACAGCCACAACCACCGCGATGATGCCGAGCAACATGATCTGGCTCGAGCTGATGCCGAAGATGTTGCCGAACAGGATGTTCAGGGCCTCGCTGGCGTAGCCGTGGTAGTAGCCGAGGAGGAAGACGCCGAGTCCGAGCCCGGCCGCCAGGATCACGCCGATGGTCGAATCGCGCTCGGCGGCCCGCTGGCCGAGCAGGCCGATGAGGCCGGCCACAATGAGTGCGCCGATGAGTGCGCCGGCGAGCGGGTTGTTGGCGACCAGCAGCCCGGCCACGGCACCGGTGAATGCGAGCTCACTCGTCCCATGTACGGCGAAGGACATGGTGCGGGTGATGACGAACGGTCCGATCAAGCCGCAGCTGATCGCCACGAGGAAGGCCGCTTCGAGAGCGTGCTGGGCGAAGCCGAACTGGAGGTAGAACCCGATACCCATCAGTGGGCTCTGGTGTCGAAGTGGCCGGGACCGTGGCCGTGGTGCGCATGCGCGCCGGGCTCGGTCGGAAGTTCGTCTTCGGCGCTGACCACGAGGTAGCGCTCGCGGACCTTGATCACGTCGACCGCAATGCCGTAGAGCGCGCTCAATCGCTCAGTGGTGAGGATCTCGGCTGGCGTCCCGATGGCCCACTTCCCTCGCACGAGGTAGAGGATGCGGTCGACGTAGGGAAGGACGGGGTTGACTTCGTGGGTCACGAAGACGACCGGCGTGCCGGCCCGGTGCCGCCGCTCGTCGAGGAGGCGAGTCACCGCCTGTTGGCTGGCCAGGTCCAGAGCGAGCAACGGCTCGTCGCAGAGCAACACCTTGGGGTCGCCGAGAAGTGCTTGGGCGATGCGGAGCCGCTGCTGCTCGCCGCCCGAGAGCAGGCCGACAGGTGCGTCGGCGTAGGCGCTGGCGCCGACCGCCTCGAGGGCAGCATCAACTCGCTGGCGGATGGCCCTTGGGTGGAGAGGCGGGCCCCACCGGTGCCCGTCGATACCGAAGCGCACGAGGTCGCGCCCGCGCACGGGCAGCGATCGCTCGAAGGCCTGTTGTTGGGGCACATAGCCAAGCTCATGGTTCCCGAGGCGCGGCGGCGCACCGTTGACGAGCACGGTGCCGGCGGCCAGCGGGACCAGTCCCAGCAGGACCTTCAAGAGGGTGGTCTTGCCCGCACCGTTGGGCCCGAGCACGGCCAAGAACTCACCTTCGGCGAGGCTCAAGTCGAGATCCGACCAGAGGTCACGCACGCCCAGACGCACGGCAGCGCCGCGGAGCTCGACCCGGGGTGTGGTCATGGGTTGCGGCTCGTCTCGAGTGCATGCAGCAGCGCGGTCAACTGTGACTGCTGCCACCGCTGATAGCTCGTGGCCCTGGCCGGCATGGTCTCGGATACGCCAACAACCGGAATGCCATGGCTACGGGCGAGGTTCCGCATCTGACGGGTGACCGGGGTCACGGTCTGCACGTTGTACACCAGCACGTTGACGTCGTGCTTCGTGAGCAGGCGCTCCATGGACAGGGTGTCCGCGGGGCTGGGGTCCGTGCCGTCCTCAATGGAACGGGCGAAGCCTGTCGGTGTCTTGACGTCGAGGTGGGCGGCCGCAAGTGCGTAACCCGGCACCCGCTCCGTGTAAGCAACCGGCAGGTTGTGGAAACGGGATTTGATGCTGGCCAGGGTTGCGTTCAGCGGGGCCAGGCTGGCGTCGAAGGTCGCCAGCCTGGCCTTGAACCTGGCGGCATCTTGCGGTGCAGCCTTGGTGAGGGCCCTGGTGATGGCGGCGGCCACGCCGGGCACGTGGGGGATGTCGTACCAGAGGTGCGGGTTCGGATCGCTTCCCGCCACATGCACGACGTTCGCCGCGACGACGACGCGCGGGCTCCCGCCATCCGCACCGAGTAGCTGTTGCATCCACGTGTCGTACCCTGCACCGTTCTCGATCACGACCTGGGCTTCGGCGAGGGTGCCCGCATCGGCCGCGTCAGTCTCGAAGAGGTGAGGATCGGCGTTGGGGTTCGTGATCAGCGAAGTCACGCTGACGTCACGGCCGCCGAGCTGGCTGGCGATGTTGCCCCAGAAGTTCTCCGCCGCCACGACGTGCACGACGCTCGCCGCGCCGGCACCCGCGCCGGTTCCGGTTCCGGCGAGACCGAGAGTGGTTGCCGCGATGGCGCCGGCGAGGGCCGGGAGGAGCCATCTCTTGAAGACCATAACGGTAACGGTAATCATTTCGGATAAGATTAGCAAGAGGCGGTCTCCGGGTAGCACCCGGGGTCGGGCCCGAGGCGGTCGGACGCCGGCTGCGATGCCCGTACCAACTCCGATGGGCCGGTTTACCGGCGGCCGCGCCACCGTGCCGTGCCCGCGCTCGGGAAGGTGGGCGACGGAGCCTTGCAAACCTCTCAACGATCCGGTTTAGCGTTCGCCGAGAGATCAGGCGCTCGCCCTTCGGCGAAAAAGGGAGGACGCGGGCTCAGCCGCCGAAGAGGAGCGAGTAGTCGGCGCCGCGCCGCAGGTGGTGCCCACCGTCGATGCCGAGGGTCTCTCCTGTGACAAAGGCTGATTCAGGACCGATGAGGTAGCGCACGGCGCTTGCAACGTCCTCGACGGTCCCGACCCGACCCAGAGGCATCTGTTCGATGTAGTCGTCGAGGAGGGGCCCGCCGGCGGTGATGAACGACATCAGCTCGTCGGCGATGATTCCCGGCGCCACAGCGTTGACACGGATGCCGAGCGGGCCGAGTTCCTCTGCAGCCGTCTCCGCCAGGAAGCAGATACCGGCCTTCGACACGCCATAGGCCCACAGGTGCGGGTGGGGGAAGCGTCCAGCACCCGACGACATCAAGACGATGGAGCCCGGGCCGCCCTGGGCCTGCATGGCCGCCCCGCCCTGCTTCACGCAGATCACCGAGCCCGTCAGGTTGAGGTCGATGGTGGCTCGCACCGACTCGACATCGGCGGTGAGCACCGAGCCGAGATGCAGTGAGCCGCCCGCGCAGGCGAAGAGACCGTCGATGCGGCCCGTCGCTTCGACGGTGGTCGCCACAGCCGCGGCGACCTGGTTCTCGACGGTGACGTCGGCGATCACGTAGCGCGCAGTGGCGCCACCGGTCGCGGTGGCGGCGATGCGCGCGGTTGCATCGATCAGCTTCTGCTCGGTGCGCCCACAGATGGTGACGTGGGCGCCGTCGGCGGCGAGCCGCTCAGCGGTGGCAAGGCCGATGCCGCTGCCGCCCCCGGTGACGAGGATGGACCACCCGGCGATGCCGGTCGGCGCTCCGTTCGCCGGCGCCATCAGACGGGCCCGACACCCAAGGAATCCGTGGGTGTGAAGGCCACGGGCATCTCTTCGATGCCGGAGATGAAATTCGCCGCTCGCCGGGGCAGCGCGCCGCGCTCGACCGCAAGGCGGAGGTCGGGAAGCCGGGCCAGCACCCGTTCCACCATGACCCTGAGCTCCAGGCGAGCCAACTGGTTGCCCAGACAGAAGTGGGCACCGAAGCCGAACGCCAGGTGCGGGTTGGGGCTGCGGGTGATGTCGAAGGTGTCGGCGTGCTCGAAGACGTCCTCGTCGCGGTTGGCCGACGGGTACAAGAGGATGAGCTCCTGGCCCGCCTTGATCTGTTCCCCAGCCAGCTCGACGTCGCGCGTGGCGACGCGGGCCATGTTCTTGATTGGCGTGACCCAGCGCAGCATCTCCTCGACCGCTCCTGGCATCATGGCGGCGGGGTCGGCGGCCAGCTGCGCCACCTGGTCCGGATGGGCGAGGAGCTCCTCCACGCCACCACTGATGACGTGACGCGTGGTCTCGTCGCCCCCGATCAGGATGAGCAGGGTCTCGTGCACCAGCGACCCGTCGTCGAGTGAGTCGCCGTCGATTTCGGCATGGCAGAGCACCCCAACGAGATCGTCGCTGTTCCCGCTCGCCCGTCGGTCTTCGAACACGGGATGGATGTACTCGGAGTATTCGGTGAACGCGTTGGCCGCGTTGATCATGGCGTCGGGGTCGGGCGAGCCCTGGCCCTTGAGCATGTCGTCGGACCATCGCAGCAGGTCGTCGCGGTCGTCGGGAGCAACGCCCAGCATGTCGCCGATCATGATGATCGGCAGCGGCGCCGCGATCTCCTTCACGAAGTCACAGCTCCCCCGCTCGCACACGGTGTCGATGAGGGAGTCGCACACCAGGCGGAGCTTGTCCTCCATGGCCCGCACCCGCTTGGGGGTGAACCCCTCCGAGACGAGGCGCCGCCGCCGTACGTGCTCGGGCGCGTCGAAGTCGATCATCATCGGCAGCGGGGGGAATTTGGGCCGGATGCCCCCGGCGTTGGAGAACGACTCGGTATCGACAGAGGCCTGCTTCACCGCCGCGTAGCTGGCCACACCCCACAAGTCGTTGGCCTCGTCGTAGTAGACGGGGGCATTGGCCCGCATCCAGGCGTAGGCGTCGTGAGGTTCCCGGCCGAAGAAGGGTCCGCTCATGAGGTCGATCCTGAGTCCCTCGGGTGCCGTGGTCACGGCCGAGACGATATCCCCGGGTGGGTAGGGTTGGCTCATGGCAGATCAGGCGACCTTCACCGACGTCGCCATGGAGTTCATGCCTGGCCTCTACTCGGCCGCTCTCCGGATGACACGCAACCGGGCCGACGCCGAGGACCTGGTCCAGGAGACCTACCTGAAGGCGTACCGCTCGTTCGGGTCGTTCACGGATGGCACGAACCTGCGAGCGTGGCTCTACAGGATCCTGACCAACACGTACATCAACAACTACCGAGCCGCCCAGCGCCGCCCTGAGGTACTCGACGTCGAAGACGTCGAGGACCTGTACCTCTACAAGCGGCTGGCCGGCTCGGGCGGTAGCGACCCGGGCCGCTCGGCCGAGGACGAGGCACTGGAGCGCTTCACCGACGACGACGTGAAGGCCGCGCTCGAGGCGTTGCCCGAGACGTTCCGCATGGCGGTGCTCCTGGCCGACGTCGAGGGATTCAGCTACAAGGAGATCTCCGAGATCACTGACGTTCCGATCGGGACGGTCATGAGCAGGATCCACCGGGGAAGAAGAGCACTCCAAAAGGCGTTGCACGATGTGGCTGAGGCGCGCGGCCTTGTCGGCAGTGTGCCCGGGGGTTGAGGGTATGAGCGAGAACGTGGATCAAAGCGACGACAAGGCGGTGAGCGCAGAAGGTCTCTTCGGTGCGACCGTCGACTGCCAAGAAGCAGTGCACGAGCTCTACCACTATCTCGACGGGGAGCTGACCGAAGAACGCCGCGAGGAGATTCGCATCCACCTCGACTGGTGCGGCCCGTGCAACGGGGCGGCGGACTTCGAGGCCGAGTTGCGCAAGGTCATCGCGAACCGGTGCAAGGACCGGGTGCCCGACAGCCTGATCCGACGCGTCGCCGAGGCCATCGACGAAGAAAGCCGTCAGCACCACGACGAGCACTGACCTCTTCCCGGTGGTGCCGGAGGGCGTCGCAGACGGCCCGGCGATGGTGGACTGGGCCCTCGCCCAGCGGGTGGCGGCGGGCGCCCTCATCCTCAAGCCGGCGCCCGCGAGCTATCGCTCGCGCGATCTCCAGGGCCAGTTCGACGAGCTGACGGCGCGGGCCGAGACGTTGGTCAGCGCCGCCACAGGTCTGCACTCCGCGCACGGGACGGCTCGCGCCAAGGTGACCGACCGCGCCGGCTGGGCCGCCGCCAACGTGCGGTCCGTCGAGCGCCTTGTCGGCCCCGCCATGTTGGAGCTGCAGCGCAAGCGGGCTTCCAAGCTGGGTGGCCCTTCGCTCGCCGTGGGCCGAGCGGTGGCGGGAACCCAACTCGGCCTGATGCTGGCCTACATGGCGACGCGCGTGCTCGGCCAGTACGACCTCCTCATCAATGACGAGGCGCCCGAGGACCAAGATCTCGTCTCCTATGTGGGACCGAACATCGTCGCCGTGGAGGCGCAATACGGCTTCGAGCCGAGCGAGTTCCGCTTATGGCTCGCGTTGCACGAAGTGACGCATCGACTGCAGTTCACGGCGGTCCCGTGGCTGCGCGACCACTTCGTCACGCAGGTCACCGAATTGCTCGGACCGCTCTCGGGCGACGCGGCAGGCTTTGCCGAACTCGTTCGACGTACTGCCGACGAGGTGCGCGCCGGTCGCAATCCGGTCCACGAGGGCGGTGTGCTGGCCATGTTGGCCACGCCCGAGCAGCGCGCCGCCCTGTCGAAGATCTCGGGGATGATGAGCCTGCTCGAGGGCCACGGCGACGTGACGATGGATCGCGCCGGCGCGGCCGAGGTTCCGGGCGCGGCCCACTTCTCCCAGGTCCTCCACGAGCGCCGGGCCCAGGCGAAAGGGCTGACGAAACTGATGTCGAAGTTGCTGGGCCTCGACGCCAAAATGCGCCAGTACGCCGAAGGCGAGCGGTTCGTCGAGTCGGTGGAAGCGGCCGGAGGGCCGGCCCTGCTGGCCCGCGTGTGGGAAGGGCCCGAGTGGCTCCCGACGTTGGAGGAGATCCGCGCCCCGGCAACCTGGGTGGCCCGAGCCGGTGGCTGAGGAGGGCTCGAGCCCTCCCTCCACCGTCAGCCCCGGCGCCGCCGCCGCCGACCTCCTGAGCCGGTGCACGTTCCCGCCGGCCGGGAGCGCGCTGGCGTGTGCCGTCTCGGGCGGCGCCGACTCGTTGGCGCTCCTCGTCTTGGCCGTGGAGGCCGGCTGCGACGTCACGGCGATCCACGTTGACCACGGTCTGCGCGTCTCGTCGGCATCCGACGCCGATGTTGTGCGCGCCGCCGCCACACGTCTCGGGGCGGGCGTCGAGACACACCGAGTGACCGTGACGGCGGGTCCGAACCTTGAGGCGCGGGCCCGTGCGGCACGCTTCGCGGTGTTGCCGGCCGATGTCGCGACCGGGCACACCATGGACGACCAGGCGGAGACGATCCTGGTGAACATGCTGCGCGGCGCGGGGCGGACGGGCTGGCGGGCATGGAACCCGGGCCGCGCCATCCGATGCTCGGCCTGCGCCGCCACGAGACCCATGCGCTGTGCGCCGCCGCTGGTCTCGTGCCCGTGTCCGACGAGAGCAACGACGACCCCGCCTTCGTCCGTAACCGCATCCGCCACGAGCTCCTTGCGCTGTGCGCCGACGTGGCCGGGCGCGATCCCGTCCCGCTGTTGGCCCGTCAGGCCGGCGTGCTGCGCGACGAGGTCACGTTCTTGGACGCGCTCGCCCGCCAGGTGGTGCCCGATCCGGCCGATGCTCGCGCCGTGGCCGAGGCGGAACGACCGCTGGCACGCCGGGCCCTGCGGCGCTGGTTGCGCGAGAGCGGTGCCGGTGAGCACCCACCGTCGCTGGCCGAGGTCGACCGCACGCTCGCCGTCGCCGCTGGCACCGCGGTTGGAACAGAGATCGCGGGCGGGCGCCGCGTGCGCCGGACAGGCGGTCGGCTCCGGGTGGAGCCCCCACTGGGCTCCGGTAATGTCACCTCGGTGACCCTCGACGAGTCCGGAGCGGGCGTCCCGTCCTGGGCTGCAGCCGATGTCGGGCCGGTGCTGGTCGAGGCCGAGCGCGTGGCGGTCAGGGTGGCGGAGCTCGGTGCGGAAATCACGGCTGACTACATCGACGAGCCGCCCCTGCTGGTGGCCGTGCTCAAGGGGGCCATGCTCTTCATGAGCGACCTGTGCCGGGCCATCGCCCTCCCGGTGGACGTCGACTTCATGGCCGTGTCCTCCTACGGCAGCGCCACCAAGACGTCGGGGGTGGTGCGCATCGTCAAGGACCTCGACTCCGAGCTGCAGGGTCGGCACGTGCTCGTCGTCGAAGACATCATCGACAGCGGGCTCACCCTGAACTACCTCCGGCGCTACCTCAACGCCCGCCAGCCCAAAAGCGTGGAGATCTGCGCCCTGCTCGTCAAGGAGGGTGAGCAACGGGTCGACCTCGACCTGCGCTACATCGGATTCTCCATTCCGCCCGAATTCGTGGTGGGGTACGGCCTGGACGTGGCCGAGCGCTACCGGAATCTACGCGGCATCCACCTCTATAAGGGAGAAGAACCGTGAGCGTCGACGTCGAGCGTGTGCGGGCCGCGGTGGCCGAGATTCTCTCCGCCATCGGCGAGGACCCGGGCCGCGACGGCTTGCGGGCGACACCCGAGCGAGTGGCATCCATGTACGAGGAGCTCTTCTCCGGTCTCCACGACGACCCGGCGCGGCACCTGGAGGTCACCTTTGCCGCCGAGCACGACGAAATGGTGATGGTGCGCGACATCCCGTTCGCGTCGCTGTGCGAGCACCACCTGGTGCCGTTTCTCGGTAAGGCGCATGTGGCCTACATCCCCGCCGAGGACGGCCGCATCACCGGCCTGTCGAAGCTGGCCCGCCTCGTCGACGGCTTCGCGCGTCGCTTGCAGGTGCAAGAGCGCATGACCACCCAGATCGCCGATGCCATCGCCACCGTCCTCTCACCCCGGGGGGTGCTGGTCGTGATTGAGGCCGAGCACCTGTGCATGTCGATGCGCGGCGTCAAGAAGCCGGGCACCGTGACCGTGACCTCGTCGGTGCGTGGTTTGTTCCGCTCCGACGTCGCCACGCGGGCCGAGGCCATGCAGTTCATCCGGGGCCACTGAGATCGGTGACGCCCGCCGGGCGGCAGCCCCTGGTCATGGGGGTGCTGAACGTCACGCCGGACTCCTTTTCCGACGGCGGCCTCTACGCGACGCGCGATGCCGCGGTCGCGCAGGGCCTCGCCATGATGGCGGCCGGAGCCGACCTGATTGATGTCGGTGGGGAGTCATCGCGTCCCGGGGCCGAACCCGTCCCCCTCGACGTTGAACTCGAGCGGGTGCTTCCGGTGATCGACGCCCTGGCGGCGGCCGCGGGACGCGGGGGGCGCCCGGTGCGGATCTCCATCGACACCGTGAAGCCGGAGGTGGCGGGCGCTGCGCTGGGGGCCGGAGCGAGCCTGGTGAACGACATCTCGGCGTCACTCTGGCCGGTGGCGGCGGAGCACGGGGCCGGCTGGGTCGCCATGCATATGCGAGGCGAGCCCCGAACCATGCAAAAGGACCCGCGGTACGAGAACGTGGTCGGCGAGGTCCACGCCTTCGTGCTCGAGCGGGCCCGCCGGGCCCTGGCTTCGGGCGTGGAGGAGGTGTGGGTCGATCCGGGCATCGGTTTCGGCAAGACCTCCGCCCACAATCTTGCACTGCTGCGACACCTCGGAGGCCTGGTGGGGGGAGCATTGGCCGCCGGCTGTGCCGGGGTCATGATCGGGACGAGCCGGAAGCGCTTCCTCGGTCTGCTGGCCTCCGGCCCGGGAGGCGAGCATGCGGCGCCGGTGGCGGAACGCGGCGAAGGCTCCCTTGCCACGGAGGCCGCAGCCCTGGTGGCAGGGGTCGGCATGCTCCGGGTCCACGACGTGGCGGCGACGGTGCAGATGACGCGGCTGTATGGTCCTGCCGCATGAAGGGCAAGTGGGCCGCCGGCATTCCGCCGCGCAACTTCACCTGGGTCATCACGGATCACCTGGCCGTCAGCGAGCGGCCGGGCGGGTTTTCGGTGAACCATCGGCGCGTGCGCCGTCAAGAGGAGATCATCTGGTTGCGCGTGCAGGGTTTCGGACGTGTGATTTCGCTCCTCGCATCTCCACACAACCTGACCGCCTACGACGAGGAAGGGCTCGCCTGGGCCCACTACCCGCTGGAGCGCAGCGGTGATCCGCGACCCGTGCTGTCGGCGTGTTACCGGGACATCGACGACTCCCTGGCTTCTGGCCTGCGCATCCTGGTGCACCAGGATGAGCTGGGCGACCGGGTCATGGGGGTGCTCGCCGGGTACCTGGTCTGGTCGGAGCGCATCAGCAACCAACCCCAGGCGGTGGCGCTGGTCGAACACATGGTCGGCCACGCCATGGGAGAACCCGGGCGCCAGTTGCTCTCGGAGCTGGAGGGGATGCCCACCCGCGGCCAGGTGCAGTGAGCGACAGGATCGAAATCCGTGACCTGCGCGTCACGGGCGTCCATGGCGTGCTGCCCGAAGAGCGAGCACGGGCCCAGCCCTTCTCGGTCGACATCGTGGCCTGGGTCGACATGGGGGCGGCTCAACAGAGCGACGACCTGGCCGACACCGTCGACTACGGCGCCCTCGCCGCCGCGGCGGCCGATGTCGTGGCCGGGCGCTCCTACCAACTGCTCGAGGCCCTGGCCGGACGGTTGGCCGGCGCGCTGCTGCTCATCGACTCCCGCCTCGAGGCGGTGGAGGTGACGGTACGCAAGCTGCGCCCTCCGCTGGCGCTCGATGTGGGCTCGACCGGTGTCCGGGTGCGGCGCGCCCGCTGATGGCCGGACCGGCCTCGCCTCCATGGCGGGCCTTCATCGGGCTGGGGTCGAATCTGGGCGACCGGCGCGCCCAGCTGCGCCGGGCCGTCGAGTCGCTGCGCGCCGGCGGCGACGTGCGGGGGGTGTCGCCCCTCTACGAAACCGATCCGGTAGGCGGCCCGGAGGGGCAGGGTCCGTTCCTTAACCTCGTGGTGGAGTTGTCGACCTCCGACACGCCACGGGCGCTCCTGGCGCGCTGCCGGACTCTCGAAGCGGATGCGGCGCGCGTCCGCACGGTGCGCTGGGGCCCCCGCACGCTCGATGCCGACGTGCTCTGGGTCGAAGGCTGGCAGGTCGACGAGAGCGACCTCACGGTGCCGCACCCGCGCCTGTGGGAGCGGCGGTTCGTCGTGCAGCCCCTGGGTGACCTGGCTCCAGACCTGGTGACCCCGGCCCAGCTGCAGGCCTCTGGTGGGCGGGTCGTCGCTGTGGGTAGTCTGTAGGGGTCGTTATCTTCGATCGTCTGTAGGCGAACGGCACCCGCAAGGGGCTGGAACGCCGAAGGAGGTCAGATGCACTCCATCCGGATCATCGGTCCCGGTCGGGCCGGCACGTCCTTGGCCGCTGCGCTCTCGGCACGCGGCTGGGAGTTCGCCGGTTTCCTCGGCCGCCACGACGAGCTCGGCCGCGCCGCGGCGGGGGTCGACCTGCTCGTCATCGCCACGCCCGACGATGCGGTGGCCGACGTGGCGGCGACGGTGATGCCCTGTGCCGGCACCACCGTGGCCCATCTGTCGGGATCGCTGGGCCTCGACGCATTGGCGCCGCACCCGGTCCGGGCGGCGGTGCACCCGCTGGTGCCGTTGCCCAACGGCGAGGTCGGGGCGACCCGCCTCTGCTCGGGCGTGACGTTCGCCGTCGCCGGCGCGTCCATCGCGCGCGAGGTCGTGGCCAGCCTCGGGGGCCGGGTCGTCGAGGTCGCCGACGGCGACCGTGCGGCCTACCACGCCGCCGCGTGCATCGCGGCCAACCACGTTGTCGCTCTGTTGGGTCAGGTCGAGCGCGTGGCCGCCTCGGTCGGCCTCGACCTGGAGTCCTTCCTGCCGCTGACGCGGGCGGCCGTCGACGACGTGGGGGCTCTTGGAGCCGGCCCCGCGCTCACCGGCCCGGCCCGCCGGGGTGACTGGGCGACGCTGAGCCGGCATCTCGATGCGCTGCCCGAGTCGGAGCGTGCCGGCTATCAGGCCGGGGCCGCACTGGCCACGCGGTTGGCCCATGCGGATGCCGATGACGTCGCCGCGCCCAGCGCCGATCCTGCCTTCCCGGCATCGGTGCAACCGGCAGCGGTATAGGAGGAACGGGCGGTGGACGTCCTCGAGACCGTGCGTGTGTGCCGGGCCGTGCTCGACCAGGCGCGGGCCGCGGGCCGGACGGTCGGCCTGGTGCCGACCATGGGCGCGCTGCACGAAGGCCACACCTCGCTGGTTGAACGGGCTCGGGCCGAGTGCGACGTGGTGGTCGTCACCATCTTCGTGAACCCGCTGCAGTTCGGCGATGCCGACGACATCGCGCACTATCCGCGGACCCTCGAGCGTGATCTGGTCGTGTGCGCTGAGTCCGGTGCTGACGTCGTCTTCGTCCCGAGCGTCAGCGAGATGTACCCGTCGTGGCCGGAAACCCCGTCGACCACGGTGTCGGTCTCGGGCGTCAGCGAGTGTTGGGAGGGCGCGTCGCGGCCGGGTCACTTCGATGGCGTGGCCACCGTAGTGGCGAAGCTGTTCACCATTGCCGGCCCCTGCCGGGCCTACTTCGGCCTCAAGGACTTCCAACAGCTCGCGGTGGTGCGACGCATGGCACTCGAGCTGTCGCTGCCCGTCGAGGTGGTCGGCTGTCCCATCGTCCGCGAGCCGGACGGGCTCGCGCTGTCAAGCCGCAATGTCAGGCTCTCGGACGCCGAGCGGAAAGCGGCGACGGTGCTCGCGCGGGCCCTGGCCACCGGCCGCCACGCCCTCGCCAGCGGCGAGCGCTCGGGCACCGCCGTCGCCGAGGCGATGCGAGCCGACGTCGCGGCCGAGCCGTTGGTCCGTCTCGACTACGCCGTCGTGGTCGACGCAGACACGCTGCGCGAGACAGTGTCGGTTGCGGAACCAGGCGCGGTGCGCCTGCTCATCGCGGCGCAGGTGGGCCCCGTGAGGTTGATCGACAACAGCGCCGCCGTCACGGCCGCTGATCACGTGTGTGCCCAGACCGAGGCGACCGACTCGGTGCGCCAATTCGAAAGGATCGGGTGAACCGATGCGCCGCCGCATGATGAAGTCCAAGATCCACCGGGCCACGGTCACCGGGGCCAACCTGCACTACGTGGGCTCGGTGTCCATCGACACCGAGCTGCTGGCCCTGGCCGACATCCTTCCCTATGAGCAGGTGACCGTCCTCGACATCGACAACGGGGCGCGCTTCGAGACGTACGCCATTGAGGGGGAGCGGGGGCAGATCTGTCTCAACGGCGCGGCGGCCCGCCTGGTGGCGCCCGGTGACAAGGTGATCATCATCACCTACGCCGACTACGAACGCGCCGAGCTCGAGACGTTCATCCCACGCGTCGTACACGTGGACGGGCGCAACCGGGTTATCGACGAGGTGTCGGCCCGGCTCGATGCCGAGCTCACGCTGAACGAACCGGCGTGACCACCGGGGCCGGCCCCGGACCGTTCGACGTCCTGGTCCTGGGAAGCGGCGTCGCCGGGCTGTCGGCGGCGGTGCGGCTGGCGGACCCGGGCGGCCCCTCGCCGTCCCCGTCCCTCGGTGTGCTGACCAAGGGGGTGCTGTCACAGTCGGCGACGCGCTGGGCGCAGGGTGGTGTGGCGGCGGTCCTCGGTGCCGACGAGGACTCGACGGATCTGCATCTCGCCGACACGCTGGCGGCCGGGGCGGGCCTCTGCGACGAAGAGGCCGTGCGGATCCTCGTCGACGAAGGCCCCGGACGGGTGCACGAGCTGATCGCGCTCGGGGTCGAGTTCGACCGTGAGGCCACAGGATCGCTGGCGCTGGCCCGCGAAGGTGGGCATTCTCGCCCCCGCGTCGTGCACGCCGGCGGCGCCGCCACCGGTGCCGAGGTCGAGCGGGCACTGGTCGACGCCACCTACCGTTCGGCCAGTGCGGTGCTCGAGGGCTGGTTCGCGCTCGACGTCTTGGTGGACAGGGGCCGTTGCGTGGGCGTGCTGGCGTTGCCGCCCAACGCCGGCGGGGGCCCGGTCGCGGTGCGGGCTGATCATGTCGTGCTGGCCACCGGCGGGGCCGGGCAGTTGTTCTCGGTCACCACAAATCCACCCGAGTCCACCGGTGACGGCGTCGCCATGGCCTTGCGGGCTGGCGTGCCCACGGCCGATGTGGAGTTCGTGCAATTCCATCCCACCGCACTGCATCATCCCGCCATGCCCCGGCCGCTGCTCTCTGAGGCCCTGCGCGGCCACGGGGCGCTGCTGCGCGATCGTGACGGCGAGCGCTTCGTTGACGAGCTGGCTTCGCGTGACGTGGTGAGCCGGGCCATGGCGGCGCGCATGGCGGAGCAGGGCATCGATCACCTCTGGCTCGACGCCACAGATCTCGAGCGCTTCTCGACGCGCTTCCCGACCATTGCAGCTTCGCTGGCTTCCATTGGCCTCGATCCCCAGCGCGACTGGCTACCGATCGCGCCGGCCGCCCACCACTTGTCGGGCGGGGTCGTCACCGACCTTTGGGGCGCCACGGCCATGCCCGGCCTGTGGGCCGTCGGTGAGGTGGCGTGCACCGGTGTGCACGGTGCAAACCGCTTGGCGTCCAACTCGTTGCTCGAGGGCATGGTCTTCGGCGCCCGTCTGGCTGAGCGGATTTCGTCGGGCGTCACCGGGCCCGAGCCGCGCGGCGCGCTGCGCGCCGTGCTCGGCGAGGCCCCGCGCGATGGCATCGGCTGCCGTGTGCTGGAACACCCGATTCCTGCGTCAGCACCGGGTAGCGATGGCGAGAGCGATCGGCTGCCGGGCGTCGATGTGACCAAGCTGCGCGACACGGTGCAGCGTGCCATGACGCGCGGTGCGGGCGTGGTCCGCAGCGCCGAGTCGCTGGCTGGCGCGGGTGCCGTGGTCGAAGACGCGGCGGCCTCTCTCGGCGATCCGCAGTCGTCCGTCGCCGCCGGCGAGCTGGCAAACCTGTTGCGCATAGCGGAGGCGTTGCTGGCTTCCGCCACGGCGCGGACCGAGAGCCGCGGCGCGCACGCCCGGCGTGAGTACCCCGAGTCCGATCCGGCGTGGCGGCTGCGGCTCGTCCATGGCGCGCTGCGGCGCCACCAAGACGGGGGTGGAGCGGCACGCGCCGACACGAGCCAGAAGGACGCAAGACATGGAGAGGGTGGACGTGGCTGAGCCCGACGAGGCGGCGTTCGCCGACGTGGTGGCCGATGCCGTCGACCGTGCCCTGGCCGAAGACCTCGGACCCGAGGGGGACCTGACGTCGGCACTCGTGCCCGATCACGTCCAGGCCCGCTTCGCGCTGCGCACCCGCCGCGCCGGGGTTCTGGCCGGATGTGACTGCGTCACCGAAACGTTCCGGCGTGTCGGCCCTGACGTGCAACTGGTCTGGCTGGCCGGCGACGGGGATGCCCTGGCTGCGGGCGACACGGCGCTGGAGGTGACCGGACCGCTGCGACCGATCCTCACCGGCGAGCGGACGGCACTGAACTTCCTCGGACGGCTCTCCGGTATCGCCACCCTGACGGCACAGTTCGTGGCAGCCGCGCAGGAGCACAACCCCTCGGTGGCCGTGCTCGACACCCGCAAGACGACGCCCGGGCTCCGCGTGCTCGAGAAGGCGGCAGTGCGGGCCGGTGGCGGGACCAGTCACCGTTCGGGCCTGTCCGACGCGGTCCTGGTGAAGGACAACCACTTGGCCGGCACCACCATCGCCGACGCCGTCGGTCGTGCCCGGGATCTGTGGCCGGGCCGGATGGTCGAGATCGAGTGCGACGCCCTCGACCAGGTGGCGCAGGCGGCCCGGGCCGGGGCGGATGCGGTGCTCCTCGACAACATGGACCCGGGCACGGTCGTCGAGGCAATCGCCGTCGCGCACACGGACGCGTCTGGCCCGATTCTGACGGAGGTGTCCGGCGGCGTGACGCTGGCGACCATCGGTGCCTATGCAGCGGCCGGACCGGATCGGATTTCCGTCGGTGCGCTGACGCACTCGGCTCCGGTGCTCGACCTCGGTCTCGATCTGATCTGGACCAAGGCGGGAACGGACGACATGCAGGCGGGAGGCAGCTGAGCAGTGCTCTTGGTCATTGACGTCGGCAATACGGAGACGGTGATCGGCCTCTACGCGCCGGACGCGGACGGGCGCGCCCCAAGCCCCGAGGAGAGCGTCGGCGTCGGCATCGGGACCGAGCACGATCCGACCGCTCCGCGCGGCCTCACCCACCACTGGCGCCTCTCGACCCTGCCGAGTCGCACCCCCGACGAGCACGCGGTCCTGCTGACCCAGCTGTTGGATCTCGAGGGCCTCGACATCTCCCATTCGGTCTCGGGCATCGCCGTCTGCTCCTCGGTGCCGCACGTGACGGCGGAACTCCGCCAGATGGCGTCCCGTTGGTTCGCGGACCTTCCGAGCGTGGTACTCGGACCCGGGACCAAAAGCGGGATGCCAATCCTCTACGACAACCCCAAGGAGGTCGGCGCCGATCGCATCGCCGACGCTGTCGGGGCCTACGACCTCTACGGCGGTCCCTGCGTCGTTGTCGACATGGGCACCGCCACCACCGTCGAGGCCATCAGCGCCAACGGCGAGTACATGGGCGGCGCCATCACGCCGGGGGTCGGGGTGAGCCTCGACGCCCTCTACCAGTCGGCCGCCGCCCTGCGCCGGGTGGAGCTGGTCGAACCCCGCAGCGTCATCGGTCGCTCGACCGTGGAATCCATCGAATCCGGAACCCTGTACGGCTTCGCGGGTCTCGTCGACTCGCTGGCCCGGCGCTTCATGGAAGAGCTCGGGCCGGCCACTGTCGTGGCCACGGGCGGATTCAGTTCGCTCATCGCGCCGTATTCGGACACCATTGAGCACGTGGAGCCCTGGTTGACCCTGCACGGCCTGCGCATCGTGTACGAGCGCAACGTCCCTTCATGAGCGAGCCGACGCCGCTGGACGTCCCCTACCGCTTCGTGCGCACGCATCGGACGGCCCAGGTCGTCGAGGCCTGGTCGTCGCTGGCTCCCGGCGAGGAGTCCGGCGTGGCAGTCGGGGTGGCCGGTCGCATCATGTTGCTGCGCGACCAGGGCAAGGCCGCCTTCGCCGAGCTCCGTGACAACTCGGGATCGATCCAGCTGTTCGCCCGTGCCGCCGAGACTCCGAGTTTCGACGAGTTCACCAAGCGCAACCTCGGCGACTGGGTCGGGGTCACGGGCGAGGTGGTGCGGACGCGGCGCGGGGAGCTGTCGGTCAAGGTGGGCGACTGGGTGTTGCTGGCCCAGGCGCGCCGAAACTTCGGGGACAAGTGGCACGGCGTCAGTGATGTCGAGACGCGTTACCGCCAACGTGAGGTCGACCTGTGGGCAAACGAGCGCACGCGCCAACTGCTCCAGCTGCGTAGTGACGTCGTGCGCCACATGCGCCGGCGCCTGTGGGATCAGGGCTTCGTCGAGGTCGAGACCCCGCTGTTGCACCCCATTGCCGGTGGTGCCACGGCGCGCCCTTTCGTCACGCATCACAACACGTTCGACACGGACTTCTATCTGCGCGTCGCACCGGAGCTCTATCTCAAGCGGCTCGTGGTCGGTGGGTTCGACAAGGTGTTCGAGATCGGCCGCAGCTTTCGCAACGAAGGGATCTCGCCCCGCCACAACCCGGAGTTCACGACGCTCGAGCTCTACCAGGCGTACGCCGACTATGCCGACACCATGGTCGTCTTCGAGGAGCTGGTGGCCGGTCTGGCGTCGGATGTGCTCGGGACGACTCAGCTCACCTATGGCGGGCGCGCGCTCGACCTGACCACGCCGTGGCGGCGCGCCACCATGAGCGAGCTGATCGCGGAGGCCACGGGCTTCACCCTCGACGTGCGTACACCGCGCGCCGAGCTGGCCACGGTGGCGGCCGAGGTGGGTATCGAGGTGGACGACGCCTGGGGCCCGGGAAAGATCTTGCTCGAGATCTACGAGAAGACGACTGAACCCGAGCTCTGGGGGCCCGTCTTCGTCGTCGACTATCCGGCCGAAGTCTCGCCTTTGGCCAGACGCCACCGCGACGGACCCGAGCTCGTGGAGCGTTACGAGCCCGTGGTGGCGGGCCGCGAGCTGGGCAATGGCTTCACCGAGCTCATCGACCCCGACGAGCAGCGCGCCCGCTTCGAGGAGCAGGCGGCGAAGGCCCGCGCCGGCGACGACGAGGAGTCCGCGGCGGTGGATGAGGACTATCTCCGCGCGCTCGAGTACGGACTGCCCCCCACCTCGGGGTTCGGTCTCGGCGTCGACCGGCTGCTGATGTTGCTCGGCGACGTGCCCAACATCCGCGAGGTCATCGCGTTCCCTACGCTCCGACCCGACCGGGACTGAGCAGCCAATCCGTCGGTGTTCCCGGTTGCCGCGGGATCCTTCATGCAGCGCTTACAGGTTCATCACATCTGGGGCTCACAGTGGGGCGTGCCGTCGAGCGACGGCAGGTATGCGGACGAACCGCACAGACGTCCAAGGAGGACACATGTTTCGCAAGATCATCGCAGGAACGGCGGTCGCCGGTGCGCTGACACTCGGTCTCGCCGGAGCGGCGGGTGCGACCACGGGCACCACCGGCGCGACCGGCAACACGGGGGCAGGCGGCCCGGTGATCACCCCGTCGACCACGGTGTGTTCGCTCATCCCGAGAGTCCAGGCCCGGGTCCAGAAGGCCGAGGCCAAGTTCGCCACGGAGTTGCCGAAGGCACAGGCGGCGGAAGCCAAGGCCAAGGCAGCGGGCCACACCAAGTTGGCCGACCACATCGCGAAGCGGATCACCAAGGCACAGACGCGCGAGACCAAGGTCAACGCGCGGCTGGCCAAGTTGCAGGCATCCTGCGGTACTGCTTCAAGCGCCGGCTGATCCCGGCACGCTCTGACGAGGAGGCCGTCGACCCGGAACAACCGGGCCGGCGGCCGCTTCGCGTCCGGGACCACGGCCCGGCGAGCAGAGGACGCAGACGCAGACGGGTCGCACGCGTGGCTTTGACCGCGGGCTCGCCGACCCGATCCGCGCCGAACATTGCGGGGATCCGCTCGGGTCAGGGTTAATTCGGAAGGTCGTTCAGCAGATCGGCCACCAGCCGACCGAGACCCGCCCGCAGATCGGGCCGACTGACGCCCGCCGTCGCCTTCTGGGCTTCGTCGACGTAGCCACGAGCCGCGTCGACGGCGACCGTGATGCCGCTCGACCCCATCACGATGGTGCGCGCCTTGTCGCGCTCGGGTTGGGCCAGCGGTTGGCCCAGCAACGCACGCAGGTCGGGGCCGGCGTCGGGATCATCGAGCGCGACGAGGGCCGGAAGCGTGTAAATGCCCTCGGCCAGGTCCTGCCCCGCCGGCTTCTGCAGCTGACCGTCGGTCGCAGTGATGTCGAGGACGTCGTCGCGAATCTGGAACACCATGCCGAAGCAGTGTCCGAACTCCGTGAGCGCATCGACCTCCGAGGTAGGCAGCCCGCCGGTCAGCGCGCCGATCCGGCACGACGTCGCGGTGAGCGCCGCCGTCTTGCCGCCGATGGAGGCGATGTAGTCGTCGCGGGTGCGGGAGATCTGGAAGGCGGAGCGGACCTCGGTGACCTGGCCCTGGCACAAGCGGCCGAGCGTGTCGGCCAGCAGCTCCGCGATGTCGGTGCCGAGCCCCGCTGCGATGGCGGCGCTCCGAGCCAGCAGGTAGTCCCCGGCCACAATGGCCACGAGGTTCCCGAAACGGCTGTTCACGCTCTCCACGTTGCGCCGGATGGTTGCTTCGTCAATCACGTCGTCGTGGTAGAGCGAGGCAAGGTGGACGAGCTCGACGGCGACCCCTCCCATCAGGTCGTCCTCGGTGGCCTCGTGGGCTCCTCCGGTGGCGGCAGCCAGCGCCAGCAAGGGCCGGAGCCGCTTGCCGCCGGCGGCGATGAGGTGGGTCGTCACCTCGTCGAGGAAGCCGTCACCGGTGACAACAGAGGCGGTGAGCAGGGGTTCCAGACGCCGCAGTCCCTCTTGCAGGCGGGGCAGGCCGAGAGCCTCTGTCGGGTTCACTGCTCCAAACGTTAGGGCACGATGGCGGAATGTTGACAACTGCCAGGTAGAAGGGGGCGAGGGAAAACACGCCGGCCTGGGGTTTCGATCTGGATGTAGGACCCGTGGGCTGCGGCGTGATGGACTAAGGCCACAGGTACACTGAACCGAGAAGCAAGAGGAAACAAGGAGAGGCGGTCAGGGTGTTCGAACGTTTCACCGACCGGGCCCGGAGGGTGTTGGTGCTGGCGCAGGAAGAAGCGCGTCTGCTCAATCACAGCTTCATCGGTACCGAGCACATTCTCCTCGGATTGATCCACGAGGGTGAGGGCGTTGCCGCCAAGGCCCTGGAGTCCCTGGGGATCTCTCTCGAGGCCGTGCGCGAGAAGGTGGAAGAGACGATTGGCATGGCCGGCACCGCACCGAGCGGCTCACCGCCGTTCACGCCTCGGGCCAAGAAGGTTCTCGAGCTGTCGCTGCGCGAGGCACTGCAGCTCGGCCACAGCTACATCGGCACCGAGCACATGCTCCTCGGCCTCGTGCGCGAGGGAGAGGGTGTCGCCGCCACGGTTCTCGTCAGCCTCGGTGCAGACCTCGGCCGCGTGCGCCAGCAGGTCATCCAGCTGATGTCGGGCAGCCAGGGCAAGGAGTCCGTCGGCGCCAGCCAGGGCTCGGGCTCGGGTGACAACCCCTCGGGTTCCCCGGTCCTCGACCAGTTCGGCCGCAACCTGACCCAGCTCGCCCGCGACGGCAAGCTCGACCCGGTCATCGGACGTGCAAAAGAGATCGAACGCGTCATGCAGGTCCTGTCGCGGCGCACGAAGAACAACCCTGTTCTCATCGGCGAACCCGGCGTCGGCAAGACCGCCATCGTTGAGGGCCTGGCCCAGCGCATCGTGTCCAACGAGGTGCCCGAGACACTCACGGGCAAGCAGCTCTACACGCTCGACCTCGGCGCGCTCGTGGCGGGAAGCCGCTACCGCGGTGACTTCGAGGAGCGCTTGAAGAAGGTTCTCAAGGAGATCCGCACGCGCGGCGACATCGTGTTGTTCATCGACGAGATCCACACCCTGGTCGGCGCCGGCGCCGCCGAGGGTGCGATCGACGCCGCCTCCATCCTCAAGCCCATGCTGGCCCGCGGCGAGCTGCAGACCGTCGGTGCCACGACCATCGACGAATACCGCAAGCACCTGGAGAAGGACGCCGCGCTCGAGCGTCGATTCCAGCCGGTCAAGGTCGACCAGCCCACCGTGGCGTTGACCATCGACATCCTCAAGGGGCTGCGCGACCGCTACGAGTCGCACCACGCGGTGAGCATCACCGACCAGGCCCTCGTGGCGGCGGCCAACCTGGCCGACCGCTACCTGGCCGACCGCTACCTGCCGGACAAGGCGATCGACCTCATCGACGAGGCGGGCAGCCGCCTGCGTATCCGGCGCATGAGCACGCCGCCGGACGCCAAGAAGCTCGACGAGGAGATCAACCGCCTGCGGGCCGACAAGGAAGCCGCCATCGAGAAGGGTGCCTTCGAGCAGGCCAAGAAGCTGGCCGAGCAGGAGAAGGAGCGCCTGGACCTCAAGGAGAGCCAGGAGGCCGAGCTGCGTGCCGAGGGTGTCGACCTGTTCGACGTCGTCGACGAAGAGGTCATTGCCGAGGTGCTGGCCGCCTGGACGGGTATCCCCGTGTACCGACTCACCGAGGAGGAGACGGCCAAGCTGCTCCGCATGGAGGACGAGCTGCACAAGCGTGTCATCGGCCAGGAAGAGGCGTTGAAGGCGCTGTCCCGGGCGATCCGCCGCACCCGCGCCGGCCTCAAGGACCCGAAGCGGCCGAGCGGCTCGTTCATCTTCCTCGGACCGACGGGCGTCGGGAAGACCGAGCTGGCCAAGACGCTGGCGGAATTCCTCTTCGACGACGAGGACGCGCTCATTCAGCTCGACATGTCGGAGTACATGGAGAAGCACACGGTCAGCCGACTGGTCGGCTCCCCTCCCGGCTACGTCGGGTACGAAGAGGGTGGCCAGCTCACCGAGGCGGTGCGGCGCAAGCCGTTCTCCGTCGTGCTGTTCGACGAGGTCGAGAAGGCGCACCCCGACGTGTTCAACACGCTGCTGCAGATCCTGGAGGACGGGCGGCTTACGGACGCGCAGGGTCGCTCCGTCGACTTCAAGAACACGGTGCTGATTATGACGTCGAACCTCGGGACCGCCGACCTGCGCAAGGCGAACATCGGTTTCGCCAAGACGTCGGAGGCTGTCACGTACGAGCGGATGAAGGCCAAGGTGGACGAGGCGCTCAAGGCGCACTTCCGGCCCGAGTTCCTCAACCGCATCGACGAAGTGATCGTGTTCCACGAGCTCTCGCGGGCCGAGGTCACCGAGATCGTGGACCTGCTCATGTCGCGGACCGTCAAGCAACTGTCGGACCAGGGCATCGGCCTGGAGCTGACGCCAGCGGCACGCGCCCACCTGGCCGAGAAGGGCTACGACCCACAGCTGGGGGCGCGGCCGTTGCGCCGAGCCATTCAGCAGCTGGTCGAGGACCCCTTGTCCGAGCGCATCCTCTGGAAGGAGTTCCGTGTCGGCGAGACCATCGTCGTCGACGTCGAGGAGTCGCCCATCGACGGCGAGGGGCCCCAGCTCAGCTTCACGGCGATTGAGGGGATTCAGCCCCCGCCGCTGGAGCTCGCTGGCGCCGGCGCTGACGCCGAGTAGTCATTCCCAGCAGTAGCTGAACTCCCCCTGCAGCTCTGCGCTGTAGCCGGGGAGTCGGCGCGCCTGGAAGTGTGGGTTGGCGGCGCCGACGCTCGGGTAGCTGAGGCCGAGCGGGACGGCCGGCTCGAAGCCGAACCGGCCGTAGAAGCTCGGGTCACCGAGGAGCACCAGCAGCGGCCAGTATTCCCGCTCCGCGGTGCTGAGCAGCGCGCCCATCAGTGCGCGACCGACGCCGAAGCCCTGGTGCGCCCTCGCCACGCAGACGGGTGCCACGCCGGCCACGGATGTGGCGTGCCCGCGCAGCCGACCAGGCGCTGCCTGGAGGTGGCCGACCGTGGAGCTTGCGTCACCTGCGTCACTCGCGTCGGTTTCGGCCACGAGCTCAATGAGCGGGCGGTCCTTCTGGGCGGACCACGTCGCCCGAACGATGGCGAGCTCCTCCGCTGGATGGCGCGTGCCGCCGAACGAGAACGCATCGCTGACCACGTCGAGGATGGCATCGTGGTCGTCCGGACGGGCGGGGCGGACGCTGATCCTCACGGGCAGCGCTGGTGCCGCTGGGCCACTCGCACGCCACGAGCCTGCCATGGCGCGGGCGTCGGCTCTTCTCTTCGGGGGGGGGACTTGTCGCCAAAACTATTCGCAGCTCGGTTTATAGTTTTTGAACACGGGGGCAGGGCCAAGGGATCGGTGCCACCGAACGCAGGTGCCTGCCCCGGATCCGCCGCGTTGTGACACCCCGCCCGTAGGGTGCCCGCCATGGCCTCGGTTTCTCGCCCGTGTCCCCGAGCCGACGCGGGCGACGGTGCGTTCCTCTGTTCCGCCTGCAGCGCCACCTCGCTGCGCTGGACGGGTCGCTGTCCCGCCTGCGGCGAGTGGAACACACTCGGACCGGCGCCGGCGCGCCGCCCGGGCGCGACGAAGAAGACGCGATCGCCAGGCGAAGGCCCACCTGCGCTGCCGCTGGCCGATGTCTCTGCCGACGGCACTCACCCTCTGGCGACCGGTGTCAGCGAGCTCGACCGCGTCATGGGCGGGGGTGTCGTCGCCGGTTCGGTCACACTGCTGTTCGGGCCGCCGGGCATCGGCAAGTCGACACTCCTCTTCCAGGTGCTCTCGTCGTTGGCCGCCACCGGCCTCGACGTCATGCTGGCCTCAGCCGAGGAATCGCTGGCGCAGGTGCGCGGGCGTGCCTCGCGCATTGGCCTGGTGCCGCGCCACCTCCTCGCCCTCGAGGGCCCCGACGTCGAAGCGATCGAAGCAGCGGTCGAGCGTCACCGCCCGGCCCTGGTGGTCGTCGACTCCCTCCAGTCGGTGTCCGATCCTGAGCTGGGCCAGCCTGCGGGCAGCCTGGCGCAGGTGCGCACCTGCGTCGAGCGCCTCACCCGCATGGCCAAGGCGACGGGTGCGCCCCTGCTTCTGGTGGGCCACGTGACCAAAGACGGTGACCCGGCCGGGCCACGCGCCGTCGAGCACCTGGTCGACACCGTCCTCTCCTTCGATGGCGACCGTCACCACGCCCTGCGCGTCCTGACGTCGGTCAAGCACCGCTTCGGACCCGCCGGCGAGGTGGGCATCTTCGAAATGCGCGACGACGGTTTGCGCCCCGTTCCTGACCCGGGCCCCCTCCTGCTGGGCGATCGCATGGCCGGGGTCCCCGGCAGCGTCGTCGTCCCCGTCCTGCAAGGCCGGCGCCCGTTGTTGGTCGAGGTGCAGGCGCTGCTCGGTCCGGGAAGCGGCGGCGGTGCCGGGCCGTTGCGACCGCAGACACTCGGTATCGACGCGGCGCGCGCCAACCTCCTGCTCGCCGTCCTGTCTTGTCGCACCGCCGTCGAGATCCCGGCCGCGGCGCAGATGTTCGCTGCCGCCGTCGGGGGCATCAGCGTGACCGAGCCGGCGGCCGACCTGGCCGTCGCCTTGGCGATGGCATCGGTCATCACCGACACGCCGCTGCCACCCGACGTCGTGGTGTTCGGGGAGCTCGGACTCGCCGGAGAGGTTCGGACGGTGCCCGGAGCGGACCGGCGGCTGGCCGAGGCCCAGCGGGCCGGGTTCACTCGGGCCTTGGTGCCCGCATCCATGGCGAGCGCGCCCGTCTCCCCCCCACCCGGGCTCACCGTGCACGGGGTCCGCACGCTGGGAGAAGCGCTCAGCCTGGCCCAATCGGAGGCCGAAGGTCCGGACGCGCCGGGTACGATGCCCGGGTGGCCGACGGTGCGGGCGGCAGCCAGCCTCTGAACGACGCGCTGGCGATGATCGCGCCCGGCACGAGGCTCCGGGAGGGCCTCGACCGCATACTGCAGGCGAAGCACGGTGCGTTGATCCTGGTCGGCGACGACCCGGCCGTCCTGTCCGTCTGCACGGGCGGCTTCCTGCTCGATGCGGAGTACACGCCGCAGCGCCTGTCCGAACTGGCCAAGATGGATGGCGCCATCATTCTCGCTGCCGACGCGTCGCGCATCGCCCGGGCCAACGTGCACCTGGTGCCCAAGGCGACCATTCCCACTTCGGAGACCGGCACCCGGCACCGGACGGCCGAACGGGTGGCTCGGTCCATCGACGTGCCGGTGATCGCGGTGTCCGAGGCCATGGCGACCATCGCCGTGTACCGCAACGACCGCAAGCACACGACGCAGTCGGCCGGGTGGCTCATCGACCGCTCGAGCCAGGCGCTCTCGACGCTGCAGCGGTTCCGGGCGCGTTACGACGACGCCCTTTCGACGCTGACCCGGCTCGAAATGGAGGACTCCGTCTCGGTCCGCGACGTCGTCTCGGTGCTCCAGCCGGGCGAAATGGTCCGCCGGATCGCAGAGGAGATCGAGGGTCACCTCGTCGAGCTCGGCTCCGACGGCCGCCTCATCCATCTGCAGACAGAGGAGCTTCGTTCCGGCGTGCCCGAGAGTCTGGCTCTGGTCCTGCGCGACTACGCCGACGACACCGGGATCGCCCACCTGCGTGCGCTCTCAGCCGACGCGCTGATGGACCTGCCCAAGGTGGTGGCCGCCCTGCATCTCAACGCTTCCGACGACCAGCTCCACGCCGAGCTGGCCCCGCACGGCTACCGCTTGCTGCACCGGCTGCCCCAGACGCTCTCGGAGACATTGATTGAGCGCCTGGTGGAGCGCTTCGGTTCGCTGCCCGACATCCTCTCGGCCTCGGCCGCCGAGCTGGAGTCGGTGGAGGGCATCGGTGCCGCCACGGCCCGCCACATTCGTGATGGCCTGGCCCGGCTGGTCGAGGCCAGCATCTTCGAGCGCTACGAATGACGGGACGGGTCTGGTAAAATAGCCAGTCACCCTCGGACGGCCGTCGCAATCGCCCGTCCCGGCTGCCTCCGCACAAGCATCGCTGCAGCTCTGCGTGCCCGTGCGGGTGCCGTCGACGAAGCCAAGAGCCAAAGGGAGCCCTGAGTCCTGTGTCCTTCAAGGTCGGAGACAAAGTCGTCTACCCCCACCACGGGGCCGCCGTCATAGAGAAGCGCGAGACCAAGGTCGCCTTCGGTGAGAAGCGCGAGTACCTGGTCCTGCGGCTCGCCTACGGCGATCTGATCCTCAACGTGCCCGCCGACAACACCGAGGGCGTTGGCCTGCGCGAGGTCATCAACGACGAGGAGGTCGAGGAGGTGTTCGCCGTGCTGCGCAAGAAGGAAGCGCGCATGCCGACGAACTGGTCCCGGCGCTACAAGAACCACTCCGAGAAGCTGCGTTCGGGTGACATCTACCAGGTCGCCGAGGTGGTCCGGAACCTGTCGATCCGCGACAAGGACAAGGGGCTGTCCGCCGGGGAGAAGCGCATGCTGCAGCGGGCGCGCCAGATCCTGGTGTCCGAGCTGACCTTCGCCCTCAACGTGGACGAGGAAACGGCCGAAGAACGCCTCAACGAGGCGCTGACCTAATCGCGCGGTCGGGTCGCACCGTGGCCCAGGTGTGGTCGATCGTCGTGGCCGGGGGATCCGGCCAGCGCTTCGGCCAGATGAAGCAGTTCGCCATGCTGGGCGGTCGTCCCGTGGTCGACCGGTCGGTCGCGGCCTGCCGCCCCTCTTCGGCCGGCGTCGTTCTGGTGCTGCCTGCCGGCACCCTGCGGCGGGACCTCCACGGCGCCGACGTGGCCGTGGCCGGGGGCGCCACGCGGGCGGCCTCGGTGCGTTGTGGCCTCGCCGCCGTCCCCGCCGAGGCCGATGTGATCGTGGTGCACGATGCGGCGCGGCCGCTCGCCTCACCAGCCTTGTTCGCCGCCGTCGTCGAGGCCCTGGGCGAGGTGGGTGCAGACGGCGCCGTGCCCGGGCTTCCGCCGGGTGACACCATCAAGACCGTGGACGCAGCCGGGCACGTCATCACCACGCTGGACCGCACGACCCTCGTCGCCGTGCAGACACCGCAGGCCTTCCGGGCGGACGTCCTGCGACGCGCCCACGACGACCCCGGGGCCCCGTCGGTGGCCACCGACGACGCCATGTTGGTCGAGACACTGGGCGGGCGTGTGCGGGTCGTGCCCGGGGAGCCCGGGAACCTCAAGATCACCGCGCCCGAGGATCTCGCGACGGCCGAACGTCTCCTGGCGGAGCGCCAGCGCCGGGCATGAGCATGCGCATCGGCCAGGGCATCGACGTCCACCGCTTCTCGGAGGACCCGCACCGGCCCCTCGTTCTCGGCGGCGTCGTGATCGAAGGCGGGCGCGGACTCGGCGGCCACAGCGACGCCGATGCCGTGTGTCACGCGTTGGCCGACGCCGTGCTCGGCGCGGTCGGTCTGGGCGACCTGGGGCGCCATTTCCCCGACACCGATCCGGTCTGGGAGGGCGCCGACAGCGTGACGCTCCTGACCGAGGTGATCGCCATGGCGGCCGCGCACGGCTTCGCCTGCGCCAACGCCGATTGCACCATCGTCGCCGACGCGCCGCGGCTGGGCCCGCACACCGCGGCCATGGTCGAGCGCCTGAGCACGGTGGTCGGCGCACCCGTCTCGGTCAAGGCCACGCGGGCCGAGGGACTGGGCGCGCTGGGCCGCGTCGAGGGCATTGCCTGCCTGGCCGTCGTGCTCATGGAGTCGGCGTGAGCCGGCGACCGCCGCCGCGCCGGGGCGCGACAGGGCGCGCCGGGGCGCGACAGGGCGAGCGCAACGGCGGCGGTGCTCGCCCCGGTGCTCGCGGCGCCGGCCAGTCCGCCGACCGCCGGCCGGGCCCACGCAGCGAGCTCGGCGGTGACCAGGTCGAGGGACGCCGCGCGGTGCTCGAGTTGCTCACGGTCGGACGCCGCACCGTCAGGCGGATCCTGTTGGCCGAGGACCAGGACCCGTCTCCGCAGCTGGACCGAATTGAGGAGCTGGCGGGCAAAATGCGCGTCCCGATCGAGACGGTGCCGCGCCCCCGGCTCGACGCGCAGGCCCGTACCGAGGCACCGCAGGGGGTCTTGGCCTTGGCCCGCCCGCTCGAGTCGGTGGCGCTGGAGGACCTGGCCGCCCCGGACCGCCACGGCAACGCTCCATTCCTCCTGGTGGCGGCCGGGATCACCGACCCCCGCAACCTGGGCGCGCTGCTGCGCAGCGCCGAATGCGCCGGCGTCACCGGCGTCGTCCTGCCCCGCCACCGCTCGGCCCGGCTGTCGCCCACGGTGACCAAGACCGCGGCCGGGGCGATCGAGCACCTGCCCTTCGCAGTCGTCGGCGGCGTGCCCGCGGCGCTCAGCGAGCTGCGCGACCTCGGGGTGTGGTCGATCGGATTGGCCGGCGAGGCCGAGCAGTCCCTCTACGACCTGCCGCTCGGCGACGGCCCGATGGCGTTGGTGGTCGGGAGCGAGGAGAAGGGACTGGCGCCGCTGGTTCGGCGGCGCTGCGATGCGGTGGCAGCGATACCGCAGCACGGTACCCTCCCGTCGCTCAACGTCGGCGTGGCCGGCGCGGTCGCCTGCTTCGAGGTGGCGCGCCAACGGGCGGCGCGTCAACCCGGTTAGGCGGCCGCCCCCACCTCGGTCGTGCAGAAGGCGCAGCGGCGTGCCGCGACCGGAATGTCGCTCAAACACTCCGGGCACTCACGCATCTCGGGCTTGGGCTCCTCCGTCGGCAGGAGGTTGAGGCGACGCATCAGGGCAGTGAGCGGAACCACGACGGCGAAGAACACGACTGTCGCCACAATGAGGAACGACAGCAGTGCGTTGATGAACGACCCGTACTTGAACGTCGAGTGGTTGACGGTGAACGTGAGTTGGGAAAAGTCGGGCTGGCCGAAGATGGCGGCGATGAGCGGCGTGATCAGGTCGGCGACCAGCGCCGTGATCATGGCCGTGAAGGCGACGCCGACGACGACGGCAACCGCCAGGTCGACGATGTTGCCACGCAGAATGAACTTCTTGAAATCGGACAGCATCCGGGCCTCCCTGCTCGCGGCGGGCTCGCGCCCACGTTCGTGCCGTCATCTGTACCTGACGCGCCCAGCGCGTGCACGTGGTGCGTACGGGAGCGGCCGGGCCGCGTCCCGGCCGGCACCGACTCTGTGCAGCACCGAGCAGCGCGAGCCGGACGTCCGGACAGGCGGTCATGGGGTCGGGTGACAATGCGGCGGCTGCAATCGGGGAGCCCGAGGCAGGAATCGAACCCGCGACATCTTCATTACAAGTGAAGTGCTCTACCAACTGAGCTACTCGGGCGCTCCGGCCCAGGCTACAGGCCCGCGGCGCGGCCCCCCACTCGACCAGCGGAAAGGCTTGCACCGGACGAGGGTGCAGGGCAGGCTGGACGCTCAATGGATGACGACCAGCCACAGACTCGGTCTTCTGGCTCGCTTTCGATCGTCCGGGCGGCGGCGGTCCTCATCTTGTTCGTGGTGGCGGTGGCGGTGCTCGTGGCGGTCGGGACGCGGCCAAGTGTGAGCAGCACGCCGACCGCCACCCCGACGACGACGGCGACCACCGCGGCGGGCGGAACCACGTCGACGACGGCGGCCGCCGCGGCGGGTTCGACGACGACAACCACCGGGGCCACGACCACCACCAAGGCGGGGCACAAGGGGTCGGGCACCACGACGACCACGATCGCGCCAGCCTCGGTGAGCGTCGTGGTGGCGAACGGCACCAACACCAACGGCCTCGCCGCGCACTACTCGACAGTCATCGGCGCCGGCGGCTGGGCCATGAAGACGCCGATCGACGCGTCCACCAGCGTGGCCGCCTCGGCCGTCTACTACGCAGCGGGCATGCAGCAACCGGCGGCGTCCATCGCCACGACCATCGGCGTCAAGGCGGCCCAGGTCCTCCCCATCACCACGGCCACGCCGGTCAACGGCGTCACCGGGATCGACGTGGTGGTGGTCATCGGTAGCGACCTGGCCGCTTCTTCCACGACGACCACCGCCTGACGTTGCCGGCTGCGGGCGACGCCGCGGCGAACCTGCCGGCCCTCCTGCGACCGCTGGCGGCCGAGCCCGGTTCCAGTGCGTTGTTCTTGGACTTCGACGGGACGATGGCCGCCATCGTCAAGGACCCGAGGGACGCGCGGCCGCTCCCCGGCGTGCCCGCATTGCTGGCCGACCTCGCCGACCCCTTCGCGCTGGTGGCGGTGATCTCGGGACGCCCCACGGCCTTCCTCGCCGACGCCCTCGGCGAACCACCCGGCGTCGTGTTGGCCGGGCTCTACGGGCTCGAACGCGCGCTCCAGGGTGCGGCCCACGACACTTGGGCCTCGGTCATCGATGACGTCGTGGCGGAGGCGACGGCGACAGCACCCGAAGGTGTCTACGTCGAACCCAAAGGGCTGACCGTGACGTTGCACTGGCGCCGCGCCCCCGAGCACCAGGCCTGGGTCCTCGCCTTCACCCAGCGCCAGCACGAGGAACGGGATCTCATGGTCGTGCAGGGCCGGCACGAGCGCGAGCTCCGGCCGCCGCTCAGCGTCGACAAGGGCACGGTCGTGCGCGGCCTCGTGACCGAGCACGATGCGCAGGCCGCGCCGCTCCGCGCCGCCGCTGCCTTCGGGGACGACGTCGGCGACCTGCCCGCCTTCGCCGCGCTCGATGCGCTGGCGTCGGCGCGCTCGACGAGTGCCACCCCGCTCACCGTGGTGCGGGTGGCGGCTGTCGACGCCGAGACCCCCGTGGCGGTGGCCGATGCCGCCGACTTTGCGGTTGCCGGCGCGGCGGGCGCGGTGGGGGTGTTGCGTGCCCTCGCCGAGGCGGCCGGCGCGACGGTCGCCGCTCAGTCCTGAGCCGCGGCGAGCTGGTCGGCCCACCAATCGGCCGCCGTCCGTGCGCGCACCGCGTCGTGCAGGGCCGTGGCGCACGCGGCGCGCTCGACCGGGGCCATGGACAGCGCTGCGTGCAGCGCGTCGGCCGTGCCCGCGACGTCGAACGGGTTGACGCCGAGCGCGCCCTCGCCACCGAGCGCAAGTTCCTCCCATGCGCCGGCCTGATGGGAGAGCACGAGCACCCCGTCGACGGTGGTGAGCAGAGCGCCTTCCTTGGCCACGAGGTTCAGCCCGTCGCGCACCGGGTTGACGAGCAGAACGTCGGACAGGGTCAGGGTGGCGAGCGAGCGGGCGTAGTCATCGCGGACCGAGAGCACGATGGGCGTCCAGCCCTCCGTGTCGCCACCGGACGCGCCGGCGCCGAAGGCGTGGTTGATGCGCTCCGCCGTGTGCTCCACGTCGGCGGCGTAGGCGAGATACTCGGCCAGGCCCTGTCGGCTCGGGTAGGCGCAGGCCACGTGCACGGCGCGCCCGCGCCACTCGGGGTATGCGGACAGGAGTTCCTCGAAGGCGAGCATCCCCCGCACGATGTTCTTCGACGGTTCCATGCGGTCGCTCCGCCCCACGATGCGGCGGTCGCCCACCTCAGCCCGCAGCGCGTCTGCCGCCGCCGCGCACTCGGGCGACGCCGCCTCCTCCTCGAGGACACCGGTGTCGGGGCCGAGCGGGGCCACGAAGGTCCGCGGGGCGAGGCGCCCCGCCGCGGCGTAGCAGGCCGTGAAGCCGGCTTCCCACTGGTGGCAGTGGAACCCGCAGGCTGCGTACCCGGCCATGCCGTCGAGCAGCTCGACCCGCACGTCGTCGGGCAGCACCGCCAACATGTCGGGCGCGGCGAACGGCGTGTGCAAGAAATGCACGGTACGCAGGTCGGGCCGTGCCTCGGCCAGCATCCGCCCGAGCAGCGAGAAGTGGTAGTCCTGCACGTACACGGCGTCGCCGTCTCCCGCCCGCGCGGCGACCACGTCGGCCATGGCCTGGTTGTACGCCCGGTAGCCGTCCCAGGCCGTCCGCCAGTGGCGGTCGAAGCGGGGCCGGTGCGGCAGGTCGAAGAGATGGTGGTGGCAATACCACAGCGTCGTGTTGGCGATGACGTCGTAGGCCTGGCGATAGGTCTCGTCGTCGATGACGACCGGGATGAGGTCGAGGCCGTCCTCGCCCATACGGCCCTGGGCGACCGCCTCGCGGTCCGCCGCCCCCATCGTCACCGAGGCCCACGTCGTGCCGCTCCCGGCCAGAATCCGGTGCAGGGACGAGGCCAACCCACCGGCCGCCGGCACGGGCACCAGCGCGCCGTCGCTCCCGGCGCGGAAGGTGAGCGGCCCGCGGTTGGAGACGACGAAGGTGCCGCTCACGCCGCGCCCACGTCGGCGGCGGACGGCGCAGTCACAGCAGCGACGGTCACGAGGGCCGCGGCAGCGTCGAGGAGGTGACGCGTTCGAGCGCGGCCCGCAACACGTCGACCGCTTGGGGGCGCAGCTCTTCGAGCGGGCGGTTCCGGTGGATGCGCTCGCCGAGGTCGACCTGGGCCAGGCGATCCGTCCCGAGCTGTTGGGCCACGTCGATCAGCAAGCCGAGCTCGACGCCGTAGCCGTCGGCGAAGCCGAGCTTCTCGAAGACCCAGCGGTGAGCCGCGGTCTCTCCGGCGAGCGGCTGGCGCACCCACGAGAGCTCGGGATAGAGCAGCTCCAGCACCGGGCGCGCCACCAGCTCTGTGACCCGTCCGCCGCCCGTGGGTTGACCGTGAAGCGGACGGGTGTAGAAGCCCTTCACGAGGGCGACGTGGTCGGTCGCCAGCAGCGGCCCCAGCAAGCCGGTGACGAAGGCGGGCGTCGTATTGGCCACGTCGGCATCGAGGTAGGCGACGACGTCGCCCGTCGAGGCGGCCAGGGCGGCCGCCATCGCCTGGCCCTTGCCGCCGGCGCCGCCGGGACCGGCCACCACGACGGCGCCGGCGTCGCGTGCCTGCTCGGCCGTGTCGTCGATCGACCCGTCATTGAGCACGATGACCTCGTCGACCAGGCCGTTGCCGCCGTGCCCGGCCAAGAAGGGCTGCACGACGGCCCGGACGACCGAGCCCACGGTCGAGCTCTCGTCCCGGGCCGGGATGCAGACCGAGACCGTCCGCCCGGTCCGCTCCTTCGCCTCGAGCACCGGGCCGATGGGGAAGTCCCCGTGGTGATAGGTATGGGCCACCCCCACGATTCAAGCAGCCGCGCTGCGTTGAGTCGGCCGCCCCGCGCGGGCTATCATCGAACCCATCATCCAGAGCGACTGAGGGACGGGCCCGTCGACGTCGCGGCAACCAGTGCAATGCACCAGGTGCCAATGCCCGACCGATGAGGAGGACCAGATGGTCGATTTTGTCACTGGGCTGCGTTGTCGAGAGTGTCAGCGTGCCTTCCCCGCCGAGGCGCTGCACGTCTGCGACTACTGCTTCGGGCCCTTGGAGGTCGCCTACGATTACGAGCGGATCGCCGCCGCGGTGAGCCGAGCGTCCATTGCGGCCGGGCCCCGCTCCATTTGGCGCTACCGGGACCTGCTGCCGGTCGACGACGACACGCCGGTCGATCTGGGCGCCGGCTTCACCCCGCTGGTGCGGGCCGATCGCCTGGCGGCCGAGCTCGGGCTCGGGGAGCTGTGGATCAAGGACGACACCGCCAACCCGACCGGGTCCTTCAAGGACCGCGTGGTCTCGGTGGCGCTCACCAAGGCGCGCCAGCTCGGTTTCAAGGTGGCGGCCTGCGCCTCGACCGGCAACCTGGCCAACTCGGTGGCCGCCCACGCGGCACGGGCCGGGATGGACTCGGTCGTCCTCATTCCCCACGACCTCGAGGCCGCCAAGGTGACCATGACCGCCGTCTACGGCGGCACGGTCATCGCCGTGGAGGGCAACTACGACGACGTCAACCGGCTCTGCGCCGAGCTGACGAGCGAGCGCCCGAGCTGGGCCTTCGTGAACGTCAACGTGCGCACCTACTACGCCGAGGGCTCCAAGACGTTGGCCTTCGAAATCGCCGAGCAGCTCGGCTGGCAGGCGCCCGACCACGTCGTCGTCCCCATCGGGTCTGGCAGCCAGCTCACCAAGGTGGCCAAGGGTTTCGCCGAGCTGGGCAAGGTGGGCCTCCTCGACGACGAGCCCGCCGTCCGTATCTCGGGCGCCCAGGCGGAGGGCTGCTCGCCGGTGGCCCAGGCCTTCTCGTCGGGCACCGACGCCATCCGCCCGGTCAAGCCCAAGACGATCGCCAAGTCGCTCGCCATCGGCAACCCGGCCGACGGCTGGTACGCCCTCGAGGCCATGCGGCGTTCGGGCGGTTCGTGTGCCGCCGTGACCGACGCCGAGATCGTCGAGGCCATCGGGCTCCTCGCCCGCACCGAGGGGATCTTCGCCGAGACCGCCGGCGGGGTGACCATCGCAACGTTGTGCAAGCTGGCCGCTTCGGGGGCCATCCGCCCCGACGAGCGTGTGGTGGCCCTGGTCACCGGGCATGGCCTCAAGACGGTGGAGGCCCTGGCGGGGGCCGAGGGCAGCGGCCCGACCGCTACCATCCCCCCCACTCTGGACGCCTTCGACGCCGCGTTGGACGACCACCAGACCAAGGAGATCGCACGATGAGCGTGACCGTCCGCATCCCCACCCAGCTCCGCACCCTGACCGGCGGCGCCGGCGAGGTCGACGTCGAGGGGAGCTCGGTCGGTGAGGCCCTCAAGGCGCTTGACGCCGCCCACCCGGGCCTGGCCGAGCGCCTCTTCGACGAGGCCGGCAACCTGCGCCGTTTCGTGAACGTGTTCCTGGCCGACGAGGACGTGCGCTTCCTCGAGGGCCTCGGGACGCCGGTCTCGCCCGGCCAGACGCTCTCCATCGTCCCCGCCGTCGCCGGGGGCTGAACCGGTCCGGCCCCGGGGAGGGCGCCGGCGGAACAGTGGGGCGCTCCGCCCTTGCGCGCGCCGCCCGAAGGTGGTTACCTGTTAGCACTCACAAGTCGAGAGTGCTAACGGAGGAAGAGACCAGATGGCCAAGATCATCGCTTTCCAGGAGGACGCACGCCGCGGCCTGGAAACCGGCATGAACAAGCTGGCGGACGCCGTCCGCGTGACCCTCGGCCCCAAGGGCCGCAACGTGGTGCTCGACAAGAAATGGGGCGCCCCGACGATCACCAATGACGGTGTGTCCATCGCCAAGGAGATCGACCTGGAGGACCCCTTCGAGAAGATCGGCGCCGAGCTGGTCAAGGAGGTCGCCAAGAAGACTGACGACGTCGCCGGCGACGGCACCACCACCGCCACCGTCCTGGCCTGGGCCATGGTCCGCGAGGGCCTGCGCAACGTGGCGGCCGGGGCCAACCCGATGGCGCTCAAGCGGGGCATCGAGGCTGCGGTCGAGACGGCGGTGAGCTCCATCCACGGGCTGGCCAAGGAGACCGAGTCCAAGTCCCAGATCGCCCAGGTGGCCTCCATTTCGGCCGCCGACACCGAAATCGGCGAAATGATCTCCGAGGCCATCGACAAGGTCGGGCGCGACGGTGTCATCACCGTCGAGGAGTCGCAGACCTTCGGCATGGACATGGATCTCGTCGAGGGCATGCGCTTCGACAAGGGCTACATCGCCCCGTACTTCGTGACCGATCCCGAGCGCATGGAGGCCTCGCTCGAGGACGCCTACGTGCTGCTCGTCGGCTCCAAGATCACGGCCGTGCGCGACATGCTGCCGGTCCTCGAGAAGGTCATGCAGAGCGGCAAGCCACTGCTGATCATCGCCGAGGACGTCGAGGGCGAGGCCCTGGCCACCCTCGTGGTCAACAAGATCCGCGGCACCTTCCGCTCGGTCGCCGTCAAGGCGCCGGGGTTCGGCGAGCGGCGCAAGGCCATGCTCCAGGACATCGCCATCCTCACCGGCGGCCAGGTCGTCACCGAAGAGGTCGGCCTCAAGCTCGAGAACGTGACGCTCGACCTGTTGGGCACCGCCCGCAAGGTCGTCATCACCAAGGACGAGACCACCATCGTGGAAGGCGCCGGCACCGAGGCGGACATCAAGGGCCGCATCAACCAGATCAAGACCGAGATTGAGAACACGGACTCGGACTACGACCGGGAGAAGCTCCAGGAGCGCCTGGCCAAGCTGTCGGGCGGTGTGGCCGTGATCAAGGTCGGGGCCGCCACCGAGGTGGAGCTCAAGGAGAAGAAGCACCGCATTGAGGACGCCGTCTCGACGACCAAGGCCGCCATTGAGGAAGGCGTGGTTCCCGGCGGCGGCGTCGCCCTGCTGCGGGCCCAGACCGCCATCCTCGAAGCGGCCGAGAAGCTCGAGGGTGACGAGGCCACCGGGGCTCGACTCGTGGGCAAGGCCGTGGAGGAGCCGCTCAAGCAGATCGCGGTGAACGCCGGCCTCGAAGGTGGCGTCATCATCGAGAAGGTGCGCGGCCTCAAGGGCTCGCACGGCCTCAACGCCGCCACCGGCGACTACGAGGACCTGTTCAAGACGGGCGTCATCGATGCCGCCAAGGTGACCCGTTCGGCCCTGCAGAACGCCGCCTCCATTGCAGCCCTGTTCCTGACCACCGAGGCGGTCATTGTGGACAAGCCCGAGGAAGAAGCGCCGGCCATGCCGGGCGGGATGGACGACTACTAGAGCGTCCACCGATACGCCGACCCCCCACGGGACCGGCCCAAAGCCGGCCCGCGAGGGGTCCGGGGCGAGGCTGTCACCCCGCTGCCACAGCGCTGCAACAGCGAGGGGAGACACTGGCAGCGCCTCACCCCCAACCGAGGCTGTAGCGGTGCGCCCGGCCGAAAGGTCGGGCGCACTGTGTTTTCCCCTCGTGTTTCCCCCTCGTGGTTCCCCCCCCCGGGGGGGGTCCCGCTCGGGCTATCCCACCAAGGATGCCCACGACCCTCTCGCGCCCGCCATGCCCGCCGGTGCCGCAGCTTGCCCGGCTCTCGGGGCAAGCAGGGCCCCGTTGCGCACTTCCCTACACTGGCGTCGTGCCATTGACCCCGACGACCGGCTGGGGTGTCCTCCACCTCTTCTGCCGACTGGCGCCTGATTTCGACGCCGAGGCCCTGCGCAAGGCGCTCGGCGCGGCCGAGGCGGACGACTACCAGGTGGTCCCCGTCGCCTTGCTCGGACATAAGGCGGACCTCGGGCTCATGGCCCTCGGGCCTGATATCTGGCGCCTTCGTCGTCTGCAGACCGAGGTGATCGCCGCAGGTGTGGTCGCGACCGAGTCCTACGTCTCGCTGACCGAGGTCTCCGAGTACGCCGCCGGCGTTCCCGAGGAGCTGCGCCAGGCCCGGCTGTTCCCCCACCTCCCGCCCGAGGGCAAAGAGGCTTTCTGCTTCTACCCGATGAGCAAGCGCCGTGGCGAGCACCACAACTGGTACGCCCTCGGTTTCGAGGAGCGCAAGCAGCTGATGATGGGACATGGCAAGGTTGGGCGCACCTTCGCCGGACGCGTGCTCCAGGTCATCACCGGATCGACCGGGCTCGACGACTACGAGTGGGGCGTGACGCTCTTCGGCACCCACCCCGACGATCTCAAGGAGTGCGTCTACGACATGCGCTTCGACGAGGCCTCCGCCCTGTACGCGGACTTCGGCCCGTTCTACGCGGGCATGGTGGGAACGCTCGATGCCGTGCTGTCGGTGTTGGGCGCGTGAGCGCCGCCGCGGTCACGACGGCGACTGCCTCCATCGACGACCTGCGCCACGAGCTGCGTCGCCTCGGACGTGTCGTGGTGGCGTTCAGCGGCGGGGCGGACTCGTCGCTGCTGGCCAAGGTGGCCCACGACACGCTGGGCCGGGACGCCGTCCTGTGCGCCACGGCCATTTCGCCGTCGCTCGCCGGCGCAGAAGAGGCCGACTGCCGCCGCCTGGCCGACGAGTGGGGCCTGCGCTGGGTCGGCGTGCCTACGAGCGAGATGCAGGACGCCGCCTACGTTGCCAACGGGCCCGACCGTTGCGCCCGCTGCAAGAGCGCGTTGATGGACGCATTCGGCCCGCTGGCCATGGCCGAAGGGGCGACGGTCGTGCTCGGCGTGAACGTCAGCGACCTGGGTGACCACCGCCCGGGCCAAGCCGCCGCCGCCGCCGCCGGTGCCGCCTTCCCGCTGGTCGAGGCGGGCTTCGCCAAAGAGGACATCCGGCACTGGTCACGGGCCCTCGGGCTGCGCACTTGGGACAAGCCGGCGGCCGCCTGCCTCGCCTCGCGCCTGCCCTACGGCACGCCCGTGACGCTGGGCCGCCTGGCCGCCGTCGAGCAGGCCGAGGCTGCGCTGCACGCACTCGGCTTCGGGCAATTGCGTGTGCGTCATCACGGTGATGCCGCGCGCCTGGAGGTCGAGCCCGATTCGTTGGCCGGCGTGGTGGCGCGGCGCGATGAGGTCGTGGCCGCCGTGCGCGCCGCGGGCTTCCGTTTCGTCGCGCTGGATCTCGAAGGGTTCCGTTCCGGAAGCCTGAACCGTGGCCTGCCCGAGACAACCGTCAACGAGGACACCGTCAACGAGGACACCGTCAACGAGGACACCGTCAACGAGGCCATGCCATGAGCGGGGTCCGGGTCAAGGTGAAGCTGACGTTCCCCGAGTCCGAGGTCCGGCGCGCCGTGCTCGCCACCCTCGTGCGCCGGTTCGACGTGGATCCCGACATCCGCCGGGCCGACGTGGAGGAGCACCGAGGCTGGATCGTCTGCGAAATGGATGGCCAGGCGACCCAGGTCGAAGCGGCGCTGGACTGGCTGCGCAGCGAGGGCATCACGGTGGACCTGCTGGGGGACGTCCTCGAGGGCTGAGGGGCCGACCGTGCTGACCCGCCGGAGACCGGCTCAGCCGTCGGGCCGCTGGGGGACGTGCCAGCCGGCCGACGAGACCCCCCGGGGCTCGTAGAACACGCAGCCCTCGGGGCAGCCGAACGGGAGCGGCTCGTTGGCGTCGACCTTGCAGCGTTCCAGGCGCTCGCCCCGCGGCGTGGTCCGCATCACGTAGTGGCGGCAATCCTCGTTGACGGACACGCCCCATTCTGGCCCAGGCGGCGGGCCGCGGTAGCGTCGGCGCCCGTGGACCCGAGTGATGACCGCGACGTCCCCCTCAAGACGCTGCTGCGCTGGAGTGAGACCCTCGCGGGCATCGCCCGCACGGGGCTGGGCTTTACCCAGAGCCTCTACGAGAAGGAGCGCTTCGAGGAAATTCTCAAGGTGGCGGCCGATATCCGCAGCGAGGTGGACGGCCACAACGGGGACCCCGACTTCGCGGGCGGCCTGGTGCAGGAGTGGATGGACGTCGTCGGCACCGGCGTGCCGGGCTACGTCACGCCCAAGGTTGCCGTCGGCGCCGCCGTGGGCAACGACGAGGGCGAGCTGCTGCTGATTCAGCGGGCCGACTCGGGCATCTGGCTGTACCCGACCGGCTGGTGTGACGTGGGCTACTCGGCCGCCGAGGTCGTGGTCAAAGAGGTCGAGGAGGAGACGGGCATCATCGCCGAGCCGGTGCGCCTGATCGCCGTCCTCGACGGCCTCCGTCTCGGCTTCACCCGCGTGCCGCTCTACTCGCTCCTCTTCTACTGCCGCGCCGTCGGCGGCGAACTGGCCCCGCACCCGCTCGAGACGCGCGACGTGGGCTGGTTCACCCGCGAGACGTTGCCCCAGCCGCTGGTGGGTTCCGATCGCTGGGGCGAGCATGTCTTCGCCGCTCTCAACGGGGAGCGCCGCGAGGTGCTCTACGACAGTGTGCGACAACCGATGTGGCGGGGAGAATCGGCAACGTCGTGATTTCGGTCAGGATCGCCGAGTCGGTCGACGCCGGCCTGGTGGCGGCGGTGACCGCCCTCGTGCCTCAGCTGTCCCGCTCGGCTCCGCCGCCGACGGCCGAGCAGCTGGCGCGCATTGTCGCCGACCCGGCCACGACGCTGTTCGTGGCGGAGGAGGACGGCGTGATCGTGGGCTCGCTGACGCTGGCCGCCTTCGAGATCCCGACGGGCCGGCGCGCCTGGATCGAAGACGTCGTGACTGACTCGGCTGCCCGCGGCAAGGGCGTGGGCAGCGCGCTCGGTCACCGCCGCGCTCCAGCACGCGGCGGCCGTCGGCGCGCGCACCGTCGATCTGACGTCGCGTCCCGACCGTAAGGACGCCAACCGGCTCTACACGACGCTCGGCTTCGAGCAGCGCGTGACCAACGTCTACCGGCGGACCCTCGAGTAGCCCGGATCCTGAGCGGCGCCGTCCTCAGCCCATGGCGACGATCGGGTGGCGAGGGCCAGTCCGCCGTGCCCGACTGCACTTCGTCGTAACGGACGAGTGCAGGGAGGTGGGGAGAGCCCGCCGCGTCGGCCGACGCCGCGCCAGCCGGGGGCGGGGCGCCTGAGTTGAGGTTCCAGATGGCGCCCGAGCCGGCCGTCGAGCTCCGACGCGCTGCACTGGCGTCCATGCTGGCCAACCAGGCCGCGCTGTGGGCGTCGACGGGCAGTCCGGCGATGGGCGTGTTCCAGACGTTGTCGGCCGGGACCATCGGGCCAGCCCGACCAGTCCGACAACCACGAGTGCGAGCGGACCCGCCGTCCTGCGTCGACGGTCTAAGTCCGAAGGGGAAACGCGGCGGGCAGCAGCCGCATCAGCCGGGGAAAGACCATCGTGAAGCGCCCCTCGCCCCAGGGGACGCCCGGCTCGTTGGCGAAGGACTGACTCAACACTCCGGTGATGAGCGTGGACACCAAGAAGATCGCGTCCTCGTCGTTCGCCTCGGGCCCCAGTTGCCCGGCCACGACGGCGTCGGCCAGCGCTCCCCGCTGCAACTCGACCATCTCGACACTCACGGCGAAGGCCTCCTCGGTGGGCTCGAAGCTGGGGACGGGCCGCCAGAACAAGAGCTCGGCCACGGCCCGGTTCGCCAGCGACCAGCGACCGCTCGCCTCGAGCCCGGCCCGCAGCGCGTCCAGTCCGGGCTCGGCGTCGGCCATGGCCCGGCGCATTTCGGTCAGGTTGTCGACCTGGCCCTGCAAGAACAAGGCGTCATAGATCGCCATGAGTGACGGGAAGTACTTGTAGAGGGAGGGGGGCTGGACACCCAACCGCCGTGCCACCTCGGCCAGGCTGAGGCCGTTCACGCCCTCCTCGGTCATGACGTCGCGGGCGATGGCGAGGATCTCTGCGATGGTCTCCTGTCGGCGCTTGGCCCGGCGATCGGGCCGCCGCACCGCCGCGTCCGCCGCGACGCCAGCGTTCTCGTCGGCACCGGCTGCGTCGTCCCCGCCCGCCTCGTTCATTGCTCTCAGTATAGACGAAGTGCTGGGGTTGACAGCAATAGCTAATGACAGTAACCTATGCTACGAAGAACGGAAGGAGACCGCAGTGCCGAAGAACCAGCGGTGGTGGCTGACGACGGACAGCCAGGAGATCATCGTCCGGGCCACCCCCGAGGCCGTCTACGACCTGGTGGCCGACCTGCCCCGCATGGGGGAGTGGAGCCCCGAATGTCAGGCGGTCGAATGGGAGGGTGACAGCACGGGACCAGCGGTCGGGGCGCGCTTCGTGGGCCACAACCGAGGCGGCCCGGCCGGCCTCATGAAGTGGTCCCGCCACGGACGGGTCCTGGCGGCCGAGCGCGGTCGGACCTTCAGCTTCATCACCGAGGAAGGCGGTCGCGAGTCGACCAAGTGGCAGTACCGCTTCGAGCGGACCGACGATGGCGGGACACGGGTCATTGAGGCCTACGACATCACGTGGCTCCCGGCCTGGGCGCGCATCGTCGATGTCCCCACCAATCGTCACAAAGAGTTGCTCGCCGGCATGCGCCACACGCTCGAACAACTGAAGAAAGCGGTCGAAGGAGTCCAGAACCAGGCGGACCGGCGGTGACACTCGACCTGCAGCCGGCGTACCTGCGCCACGTATCGGAGGGAGAGGCCCTGTGGTTCTCCGATGCCCTCGTCTCCTTCGTGGCCACCGGCGCGCAGACCGGGGGCGTCCTGACCGTCGCCGAGGCACGCGCACCCCGCGGCGCCGGATCACCGCTCCATCGTCATGTCCACGAAGACGAAGCCTGGTTCGTCATGGAGGGGGAGTTGACGTTCTGGCTCAATGACGAGGAGCACCGTGCCGGTCCAGGCACGTTCGTTTTCGGGCCCCGCGGCGTCGCGCACCGGTTCTGCGTGCAGTCAGAGGAAGCGCGCTTCTTGCTCCTCCTCACGCCGGCAGGGTTCGAAGACTTCGCCCGTGCCTGCGGGTGTGCGGCACCGTCGCGCACCCTGCCACCCTCCGACCTGCCGGCCAAGGATCTCGACCAGCTCATGGCCGCAGCACGGCGCCACGGCCTCGAGATCATCCCCGACGTGCCTCCATCCTCATCCGCCACCTCACAAGGAGATGTGTCGTGATCACGACCTACGCAGCTGCCCCTGACATTCATGTGTTGACATCGAACTTCGCCGTTCCAGGGTTCGGGCTCATCCCGATCAATGCCTTCGTCCTGCACGCGGCCGAACCGGTCCTCGTCGACACCGGTGCCATGGTGGAGAGTGCCGAGTTCATGACCGTGCTGCGGTCGGTCATCGATCCGGCCGACCTGCGCTACATCTGGCTGACGCATACGGACTTCGACCACATAGGAGCCCTGGCGCCCCTGCTCGAGGAGAACCCGCGCCTCCGGGTGATCACGTCCTTTCTCGGGGTGGGCATCATGGGACTCTTCGCGCCGCTCCCGATGGAGCGTGTGCATCTCCTCAACCCAGGGCAATCGCTCAGCGTGGGTGATCGCACACTGACGGCGGTGAAGCCGCCCACGTTCGACAACCCCATCACAACCGGCTTCTACGACGACCGGTCGGGCGCACTGTTCAGCTCCGACTGCTTCGGAGCCCTCCTGGAGGAGGTGCCCGAGCGCGCCGAGGATCTTGCCGACGAAGCGCTGCGCCAGGGGCAGATCTTCTGGGCCACCGTCGACTCGCCATGGTTGCACAGCACGGACACGGCGGCCTTCGCCCACCAGCTGGACGCGCTGCGGGCGTTCGATCCGACACTCGTCCTGAGCAGTCACCTGCCGGCTGCCGCCGGATCGTCGCTCCCGCGCCTCGTCGCGTCGCTCGAAGCGGTGCCGGGCGCCGAACCGTTCGTCGGTCCGGACCAGACCGCGCTCCAGCAGATGCTGGGCGAGCTCACGGGAGCGCCCTGAGCGACACCGTTCACTGACCCGTCCCGGGGCCTTCCGTTATCGTCGGTGCACCGTCGACGCGCTGGAGGGGCAATGAGCGGGACAGGGGCAGTGAGCGGGACCGGGATGCAGGGCCGCAATTGGGTGCTCGCCGCGATGATCTTCGCGGTCTCCATGACGTTCATCGACCAGACGATCGTCTCCATCGCCGTCCCGAACATTCAACGCGAGCTGGGCCTCACATCAACCGGCGTCCAGTGGGTGGTGAATGGCTACCTGATCGCCCTCGCTGCACTGTTCGCCCTGGGCGGCCGGCTGTCGGACATCTTCGGCCACACGAAGTTGTGCGTGATCGGCATCATCGTCTTTGTCGGCGCATCGACGCTCTGCGGTCTTACCCCCAAGGGTTCGATCGCCGAAGGTTGGATCGTCACGTTCCGGGTGATCCAAGGTGCCGGCGGCGCGTTGATGTTCCCGGCCGCACTCGCAATCGTGGTCAACGTGTTCCCGCTACGTGAGCGCGGCAAGGCGCTCGCACTGTTCTTCGGGATCGCCGGCGGCCTGACGGCCATCGGGCCGATCCTCGGCGGCTACCTCACCCAGTGGACGTGGCGGGCCATCTTCTGGGTGAACATCCCGGTCGCCGTCATTGCACTTCTCCTGATCGCGGCGTCGAAGCCGAAGACCAAGTACCAGCGGGCTCCCATCGACTACCGGGGCGCCGTCCTCATCGCCGCCGGCATCGGTCTCAGCATTTTCGGGCTCCAACAGTCCGTGCCATGGGGCTGGAGCAATCCACTGACGTGGGTCTGCATCATCGGTGGCCTCCTCATCCTCGTCGTGTTCGTCCTGGTCGAGCTGCGCACCGAGTCGCCGCTCATGCAGGTCGCCATCTTCAGGATCCGGGCCTTCACCGTGGAGAACCTGGTGCTGCTGATCGCCATGATGGCGTTCATACCCGTCTTCTTCTTCGCCAGCGAGTACGCCCAGATCGCATTGCACAAGACAGCGTCGGAGGCCGGCCTCTTCTTGTTGTATTTCTTCATCGGCTTCGTCATCGCGGCACAGATCGGTGGTCGCATGCTCGACCGGGAGGGTGCCAAGCGTGCGGTCGTCATCGGCTGTGCGATCGCCGCGGTCGGGTTCGGCTTCTGGGCCTCCAAGGCGACGGTTCTGAGCTTCAGCAAGCAGGAGATCTGGGTCATCGTTGCTGGGGCCGGCATGGGGATGATGCTCGGTCCGGCCAACACCGACGCCGTGAACCGAGCGGGCAATCTCTCCTACGGAGAGGCCACCGGTATCACCCAGACCATCCGGAACTACGGCGCCAGCCTCGGCCTGGCGGCCCTCGGCACCATCTTGTTGACCATCTACCGCTCGCACCTGACGACGACGCTCGAAGCGCCCCCGTTCCACCTGACCAATGCGCAGGCCGCCGCCAAGGCCGGTCAGATCGCACAGGGCCAGCAGACCCGGGGGTCGGTGACGTCGATCCCGCACTTCGTCTCGCTCGACTTCGCGCACGCCACCCAGGGTGTGCTCTACGCCATGTGCGGGATCATGGCGTTCGCCGCGTTCGTCGCACTCGTCGGCTTGCGACGCGGCCGCCAGGAGGTGGCCCCGGTCGAAGACGGCACCGTGCCCGCACCGGCGGGAGGCAACTGAAGGTCGTAATCTCACAGCGGTGTTGCCGCCACGTCGGGCGACAGGTGGAGGAGGCAGACATGTCGCAACGAAGCCGCACCGCCACGTTGCTGGCGACGGCGCTGGCTGTCGCTGCCCTGGCCACGGGCTGCGGCGTGGTGAACAAGGTCAAGCAGACGGTGCACACGGTGCAGGGCAACCGGGCCACCATCGACTCGTTCACCCAAAACCTGCAATCGACCACCAACACACCGTTCGAGGCCACCTACAGCACCACGGGAAGTTCTCCGGCCACCGTCGTGTACGCCGTCGACCCCTTAACCAAAGGGCTCGCCTTCCACGAGACCCAGACTGGTGCGAACGCATCCAACGTGCAGGTCATCGTGAACGCGTCAGGCGAGTACGTGTGCAACCAGAGCGGGTCGACGGCTGCCTGGTCGTGTCAGAAGCTCGGACAAGCGGACGCGGCGACCGAGAGCAAGATCTTCGACATCTACACGCCGTCGCACTGGACCACATTCCTCAAGGGGGTCTCACTGGTGGCCGGCCTCAGCGGCAACAAGGTGACGACCTCGACCATGTCGCTCAACGGGTTCGACATGAACTGCGTGGACCTGGTGGCCCGGGGCGTGACCGGCACCAGCACCATCTGCAGCACGTCCCAGGGAGTCCTCGGGTACGTCAAGGTGGCGTCGGACTCGACGAGCTTCCAGATCACGAACTTCTCGTCCTCACCGTCACCGTCGTTGTTCCAACTGCCACCCGGGGCGACGGTCACCACGACAACGACCTGAGCCAGGACCCTGAGCCAGGACCCTGAGCCAGGACCCTGAGCCAGGACGCAGCCTCGCGCCACCCGACACAATGTGGGCATGAGCACCTTCATCACCCGCTTCGAGACGTCGGGGCCGGGTGTCCGCCTGGCCGTCAAGGATCTCATCGACATGGAGGGCGAGCTGACCACAGCGGGATGCCGCGCCGTGGCCACACGCGCGGTGCCGGCGGCGCGGGACGCGGCGTGCCTGGCCGGGGCCAGAGCAGCGGGTGCCCGGATTGTGGGCCGGACCAACCTGCACGAGCTGGCGCTCGGTGTGACCGGGGTGAACCAGTGGTACGGGACGCCCGTGAACCCGCTCGATCCGACCCGTGTCCCCGGAGGTTCGTCCAGCGGGTCGGCGGTGGCCGTGGCGACCGGCGAGGCGGATGTCGCCTACGGCAGCGACACCGGCGGCTCGGTGCGCATCCCGGCGGCCTGCTGCGGCACCGCCGGGCTCAAGACGACGTGGGGCCGCGTTCCGCTCGACGGGGTCTTTGCGCTGGCCCCGAGCTTCGACACGGTCGGCCCGCTGGCCCGGAACGTCGCCGGCCTGGTCGCGGGGATGGAGCTGCTCGAGCCCGGCTTCACGGTGGTGGGCGCTGACGGAACAGACGTGCGGGTGGGCCGGCTCTCCATTGACGCCGACCCGGCGATCACGGCCGCGCTCGACCGCGCCGTGCACCTCGTCGGCTGGGAGTGCCGTGACCTCGCCATTCCGGAATGGGACGACGCCACCGTGCAGGCCGGCCTCTTGTTGGTGGTCGAGGCCTGGCAGAGCGACGCCGCGCTGGTCGAGCAGGACCCGGACGGCATCAGCGACGGCGTACGCGCGCGGCTGGAACTCGGTGGCGCCTTCGACGAGGACGTCGTTGCCGCGGCCTGGCGCGTCCAGCGGGTCTGGAAGGCGACGGTGGAGCGGCTCTTCACGGAGATCGATCTTCTCATCACCCCCACGCTGAGCATCTTCCCGCCGCCCCTCGAGGACGGAGACGACCTCCTCGTGTCGCGCTGCACCCTGCCGGTCAACCTGGCGGGGGTGCCGGCACTGTCCCTCCCCGTGCCGGCGGACGGACCGTTCCCGGCCAGCGTGCAGCTGATCGGGCCGGCCGGCAGCGAGGAGCGCTTGCTGGCCGCGGGGTCGCTTCTGGAGGCGGCCGTGGCGTCGGGGTGACCGTGCCGCACTGCGGGCGCCTCCTCCTCAGGTGTTGGCGCGCACGAGGCCGCGACCGATATCCGCCAGGTAGCGGCGCACCCTTGCCGGTGCGACGACCTCGATCCCGTCGGCGAAGCCCGCCAGCTGGCGGGCCACCATTTCCTCGGACTGGGCGCGCAGCTCCACGTCGGTTCGCCCGTCCGCCCCGACGGCGCCGACGTCGACGCGGCCGCCGAACATCCAACCGAGGACGTCGGCCGTCCGCGCGTCGGACCGCAAGCGCACACGCACCGGCGTGCGTTGTGCCTCGACGGTCGTCACGATGGAGCGCCATGCCTCGGCGAGATCGAAGTCGTCGGGGCGTCGCGCCGGCTCGCTCGTGCGGCGCAGCGAGCGCACCCGGCTCACCCGGAAGGTCCGTTCGCCGGCTGCGGTGCCGGCCACGAGGTACCAGGTGTTGTTCTTCACGACGAGCCCGAGCGGGTGAACAGTGCGCGACGAGGCGCGACCGTCCCGCCCGCGGTAGTCCAGCTCGACCTGGACCCCTTCGATCACCGCTCGCTGCAGTTCCTCCAGGTGGTCCGGCGCCGCCGGCGCCGTGTGGTCCCAGCTCGACGGATCGTGGACCACCGCACTGGCGGCGGCCTCGGCGTGCTGGCGGAAGGTCGCCGGGAGGGCCCGCACGAGCTTGCGCAGTGCGGCGCGGACCTCGGGTGTGGCGCCGGAAGGCCCGGCGATCAGGAAGAGGGCGCGGGCCTCGTCGGCCGTCAGCCCGCTCAGGTCGGTCCGCCGCGCCGCCGACCAGCTCCCACCCGCCGCCGCGGCCGGGCTGGGAGTACACGGGGATCCCAGCCAGGGCGAGACCCTCCAGGTCGCGCCGAGCCGTCCGTTCGCTGATCTCGAGCTCTTGGGCCAACTCGGCCGCGGTGATCCGTCCCTTGGCTTGCAGGACCAAGAGGGCGGCCACGAGACGGTCTGCACGCACGGGGTCAGCTTGCCAGACAAAGTGGCCAAAGGATGGCCACTTTATGGGTGCACCATGCCATCACCACAGAGCGAGACCGGGGAGACCCGGTCCGGAACGGAGATGACGTCATGCCTGGACTCGTTGCCCCCCTCGTCGACGAGCGTGAGGTGCTCCTGGCCTTCTTGGGCCAGCAGCGCGACGCCCTGCGCTACGCCGCCCACGGCCTCGACCGCGAGCAGGTCGGCGCCCGCCCCACGGTCAGCGGTCTCTGCCTCGCCGGCCTCATCAAGCACGCGGCGCTGGTCGAGCGGGCGTGGACGACCTATCTCACGACCGGTGACACGACGGTCTTCGCCCCGGACGCCGAGGAGGGCTGGGGCGACGGGTTCCGCCTGTCGGAGGGGGAGACCTTCGACGACGTGCTCGCCCTGGCGGCGGACCAGGCGCGCACGACCGAGAACGTGGTCGGTGCCCTCGACGACCTGACCGCGCCCCTGGCGCCGACCACCGATGTCGTGCCGTGGATCCCCGGTGGCGTCGTGTGGACGGCGCGCTGGGTCCTGCTGCACCTCATCGAAGAGACGGCCCGCCACGCCGGCCACGCCGACATCATCCGCGAGTCGATCGACGGCGCGACGTGCTGGACGCTGATGGCCGCCGCGGAGGGATGGCCGGCACGGGACTGGGCGTAGGGGGCGCCGTTTCGTCACCCCTAGGGTGGGGCGCGTGCAGATCGATGTGTGGTCCGACTACGCCTGCCCGTGGTGCGCACTCGGCCTGGCCCGACTTGAGGCCGCTCTGGCTGACTTCGATCACGCCGACGAGGTCACCGTGGTGCATCGCGCGTTCGAGCTGGACCGCTCGGCGCCGGCGCGGGTCGAGGGCACCCAGGAGGAGCGCCTGGGTCGCAAGTACGGCATCCGTCCCGGACAGGTCCGGGCCTGGCATGCACAGCTGACCGCGCTCGGGGGCGGAGGTGGGCTTCACCTTCGTCTTCGACCGCGTGCGGTCGGGCAACACATTCGATGCGCACCGGATGGCCCAGGTCGCGCGCGGCACCGCACACGAGGACGCGCTGGTGCAGGGCTTGTTCGCCGCGCATTTCAGCGAGGGGCGACAACTCTCCGATCCCGATGTCCTGCGCGACGTGGCCCGCACTGCGGGCCTGGCCCATGACGTGACCGAGACAGTGCTTGCGGGCGGGGCAGGCTCGGCAGAGGTGCGCGCCGACGAAGCGGAGGCGCGTGCACGCGACGTGACCGGGGTGCCGTATTTCCTCATCGCTGACGCCTGGGCGATCCCCGGCGCCCAGGATGTCGAGACGCTCGGCACGGTGCTGGGGCGCGCCTGGTCACGTCTCGGCCATTGAAGCGAGGATCTCGTCGATCATCTCCACCGTGGTGTTGGGGTGCAAGAACGCGAAGCGGGCAACGGTCTCGCCCTCCCAGGTGGTGGGCGTGACGAAGCCGATCTGGTCGTGGAGCAGCCGGGCGGACCAGCTCTCGTAGTCGCGCCTCTCCCATCCCCTGCGCCGGAACAGCACGATGGAGAGCCCGGGTGCGCGCACCAGCTCAACGTCGGGTGAGGCAGTGATCCGTTCGGCTGCTTCCTGGGCAATGGCGATGCCCGCCTCCACGGCGTGGCGGTAGGCGTCGAGCCCGTTGACGGCCAACGAGAACCACAACGGCAGGCCACGGGCCCGCCGCGTGAGGTGGAAGGCATAGTCGCTCGGGTTCCACTCCTCGGGGTTCTCGCTGTGGAGCACCTCGAGGTACTGGGCGTCCTGGGTGTGCACCGCTTTGGCCAGGTTGGGCCGGCGGTAGATCAGGGCGGCGCAGTCGAAGGGGGCAAAGAGCCACTTGTGCGGATCGACGATGAACGAGTCGGCTCGTTCGAAGCCAGCGAACCGGTCCCGCACGGACGGCGCGAACAACGCGGCGGCCCCACCGTAGGCGCCGTCGATGTGGAACCACAGGGAGTGGTCCGCAGCCACGTCGGCGACACCGGCGAGGTCGTCGACGATGCCGGCGTTCGTCGTTCCCGCGGTGGCGACGACGGCGATGACGTCGTCACGCCGCGGGTCGACGCGCAAGGCGGCGCGGAGCGCGTCGCCGGTGAGACGGTGGTCGAGCGTCGGAACGGTGAGTGCCTCGACGCCGAGCACACGCAGTGCCTTGCCGACCGACGAGTGCGCGTCCTCGCTCAGCGCCACGAGGGGGCGAGCCGGAGCGTTCCCCTGCCGACGGTGTCCCGCCGTGTCGCGGGCGACCATGAGCGCCGAAAGGTTGCCGGCGGAACCCCCGGCCACGAAGCAGCCCCCGGCCCCCTCGGGCAGGCCGGCCTGCGCCGACAGCACGCCGAGGGCCTGGTTCTCGGCGACGACGACACCGGCTGCTTCCAGCCACGATGTGCCGTGCAACGACGAGCAGGAGACGAACATGTCGAAGAGCAGGGAAGCCTTGGTCGGCGCCGCGGGGATAAAGGACAAGAAGCGGGGGCTGTCGCACGAGACGACGGCGGTCGACAGCTTCTCCACGAAGACGTCGAGCACGTGCGCCGCGTCGGTGCCGCCCGGTCGCATCAGTCCGGCCAACTCCGCGTCGAGCGACTCGACAAGGCCGCCGAAGTCGAGCGCGACCGGATCCATGGACAGACGCTCGCGGCACGCGGTCAGGATGAGATCCGTCATGCCCTCGTCGTAGTGGAACATGTCGCTCGCCATCAGGCGGGTGCGTTCTCCGGTCCGAGGTTCGTCGATACCGTGGCGCGCCACGCCTCCTCGGCCCTGCTGGCGACCTCGTGCGGTGGTGCGCCGGTCTTGGCCGCCGCCAGGGCGACGTCTTCGAACTCGGGCTTGGCGCGTCCGCTGATCACCTTCATCCGTATGACGATGCCGTCGACGGTGACCTGCCCGAGCGCGCGGGCAACCGGCCAGCGCTGCACGGCCGTGGCGCGGACACCCATGGTCCCGGTGATCCGCTGGATCTCGCGGCGCTGAACCTCCACGAGGGGGGTGTCGGTCAGCACATGGAGGACGTGGCCGGGGCGGCCCTTCTTCATCGTCACCGGGCTCACCCATGCATCGAGTGCACCGGCCTCGAGCGCGGCCGACACCGCCAAGCCGAGCTGCTCTCCGGTGACATCGTCAAGATTCGTCTCAAGCAGCAGGGCCTGCTGACCGGGACCCACCGCCGGCCGAAGCGCGCGTCGCCCGATGACGACCTGGGTGCAGTTGGGCAGATCCGGCATCTCGCCGGCACCGCCGCCGAAGCCCGACGCCGCCACCGTCATGTCCGGCATGGGGCCGAATTCGCTGCACAGCGCGGCGAGCAGAGCGGCGCCCGTCGGCGTCGTCAGCTCTATGGAGACGTCGCGGCCGTACGAGGGGATGCCCTCGAGCAGTCGCAGCGTGGCGGGGGCCGGGTTGGGCAGCCGGCCGTGCGCGCTGCGCACCATGCCCATGCCCGTCGCCACGGAGGAGGCGCACACCTCGTCGACGCCGAGGACCTCGAGCGCTGCGGCCGTGCCGACGACGTCAATGATGGCGTCGTGCCCGCCGACCTCGTGGAAGTGGACCTGATCGACCGGTCGGCGGTGCAGCGCGGATTCCACCACCGCCAGCTTGGAGAAGACCGCTTGGGCCCGTGCCGTCACGCGGGCCGGCAGGGCGGCCTCTTCAATGAGGGCGGCGATCACGCCGTGGGTCCGAACCACCACGTCGTCGCCGCCGACGATGGCGCGGGTGCAAGCGATGCCTCCCCGAATACCGTCCTCGAACTCGAGCGACCACCCGGGAAGGTGCAGGCGGTCGAGGAGCGCACGCACCTCGTCGACATCCGCCCCGGCGTCGACCAGCGCCCCGAGCGCCATGTCACCCGCGATGCCGGCGAAGCAGTGGAACCATGCCACCGCCGCGGTGTCGACCTCCGCCGCCGTCACGGCAGGAGGCGAGCGATCGCGCACGCCGCGCCGTATCCGTTGTCGATGCCGACGACGGTGATACCCGACGAGCAGGCTGAGAGCATGGCGAGCAGCGCGGTCACACCTTCGAGCGCGGCGCCGTAGCCCGTGCTCGTGGGGACGGCGACGACGGGGGCCGGCGTGAGGCCGCCCACCACGCTGGCCAGCGCGCCCTCCATGCCGGCGATCACCACCACGGCGTCGGCCATGGCCAGCGTGTCGAGCTCGGCGAGGAGGCGGTGCAATCCCGCCACGCCGCAATCGGTGCGTTGCATTGGACTGAAGCCGAGCGCGCCCAGCACCGACATGCATTCGGCCGCCACCGGCAGGTCGGCCGTGCCGGCAGTGATGACAAGGACCGTGCCGGACCTCGCCGGTGCCGGCCGGAAGACCACCGTCGCGAGGGATCCGCTCTCGGCGACGCCGTCCGGGCTGATGCCCCGCGCTCCGGCTGCGGCGGTGACCGCCTTGACCTGGTCCTCGGTGGCCCTGGTCAACAGGACGGGGCCTTCGGTCGCCGAGAGGAGCTCGTCGACCACGGCGGCGCAGTGCTCGGGTGTCTTGCCGGGCCCGTAGACCGCTTCGGGCATCCCGAGGCGCAGATCCCGATGGTGGTCCACCCGGGCGAAGCCGAGGTCGGCGTAGGGCAGGCGGCGGACCTGCCGGACGGCGTCGTCAGGCGTACAGCGGCCGGCGGCCACGTCTTCGATGAGCGCGCGAAGCGAGGAGGCGTCCATGACCTGCTCTATCCTGCCCAACTGTGAACCCGCCTGCGACCTCGTTGGCCTACTTCGGGCCGGCCGCCACCTTCACGCAGGAGGCACTCCTGACCCAGCCCGACCTGGCCGCGGCAGCGTTGACGGCCCTCCCCTCCATTACGGCGGTGCTCGACGCCGTGGCTCAGGGCGGGTCCGAGCTGGGCTTCGTGCCGATTGAGAACGGCATCGAGGGGACGGTCAGCGCCACCATCGACGGGCTGATCCACGACGTCGACCTGCACATACAGCGTGAGGTGGTGATGGACATCCACCTCCACCTCATGGCGCCCCCGGGCACCGGACTGAGCGACATCCGCACCGTCTCCTCGTACCCCCACGCGCTAGCTCAGTGCCAGAAGTACCTGGCCCGGGCCTTGCCCGAGGCCGAGCAGCGGGCCGCCAACTCCACCGCGGACGCCGCGCGCGTGCTCGGTGAGTCCGGCGCCCCCGCCGAAGCGGCGATCGCACCGAGGCTGGCGGCGGAGCGCTACGGCCTGAGAATCGTCGCCGAGGACGTCGAGGATCACCCGGAGAACCAGACCCGGTTCGTCCTGGTCGCCCGCACGAAGGTGCCGGTGCCGACGGGACACGACAAGACGAGCATCGTGTGCTTCCAGCGCGCTGACCACCCGGGCAGCCTGCATGGGATCCTTGGGCAGTTCGCCGCGCGCAACATCAACCTGACCAAGCTCGAGTCGCGGCCCACCAAGCAGGCGCTCGGCGACTACTGCTTTGTCATCGACCTGTCGGGCCACGTGGGTGACGAGGTCGTGGCGGACTGCTTGCGCGATCTCCACGCCAGCCTGGCCGGGGTGAAGTTCCTCGGCTCGTACCCCGCAGCGGGGGAGCACGGTCCTGAGCAGCGGCGACAGGCCGACGCGGCCTGGCAGGCCGCTGACACGTGGCTGCGCGACATCCGCCGCGCTATTGGGTAGCGGGTGCCTCGACGGCGCGGACCAGTGAGCCGGGTAGTCGCCTCGAGATGACGAGCGCGAGGACGGCGGCGAGGGCGGCGACGACGAACGCGATCAGGACGCCCCCGGCGACCGGCCGGGTGCCCCGGGAGACCGCGGCCACCGCGGCCCCGCCGATGCCGACACCGAGGGCAATGCCGAGCACGTCGGCCAGGTTCAGCGAGGCCGACGCCCAGCCCTCACGGCCTGGAGGGGCGGCGCGGAGCATCATTAGAGAGATCGGCGCGTAGCTGAATCCCATGCCCAGGCCCGCGGCCGACCACGCCACGAAGGCCTCCCAGGCGGGGACGCCGGGACGCAACTGCCAGGCCATGCCGGCGGTGCCGAGCAGGATCAGGACCAGGCCGATACGCACCATGCGCGCGCCCTCCCAGCGGTCGTTGAGGCGCGCCTGCACCCAGGAACCGGCCGTCCACGCCAGGGTCGAGGCGGTGATCACGGCGCCGGCCATCAGCGTGCTGTGGCCGCGGACCGTCGTGATGGTCAAGGTGACGTAGGCGTCCGCGCCGAAGAAGGCAAAGGTCAGCAGGCCCCGGCTGAGGATGGTGGCGGGCAGACCGTGGGCGGCCCGCAGCGTGCCGGCCGGAAGGAGGCGGTACAGGGGCGCCGCACCGATGATGACGCCGACCACCGCGAGCCCGAGACCGATGGCGAGCGCGTGCGCGCCGAGGGCCGCCAGCATGCAGGCGGCACCGACAGCCGTCCGGACCGCGTCGGCGATCCGGTGCTCTTCCGCCGAGGGAGCTTCGGTGTGTCCGAGACGGACCAGAGAAGGGACGGCGAGCGGGCCGGCGACGGCGACGAGTGGGATGAGCCCGAGGAAGACCCAGCGCCATCCGAACAGGTGCGCCACCGCGGCGGCCACGCCAGGACCGACGATGCCGGGCACCACCCAGGCGGTCGAGAGCACCGCCATCATCTGGGCGCGTTGAGCCTCGCGCAGGCTCCGTCCGATGGCGACATAGGCGACGGCCGGGACGGCGCCGGCGCCCAATCCCTGGAGGCAGCGGCCGGCGACGAGGACCCACATGAACGGCGCGAGCCCCGCCACGAGGAGGCCCGCCGCGAACAGCACGAGGCCGGCCATATAGGGCCGCGCCGGGCCGTGGCGGTCGGCGTCGCGGCCGGCGGCGACGATCCCGATGAGGCTGGCGAGCTGGAAGGTCGAGAAGACCCATCCGTAGAGCGCCAAGCCGTGCAGGTCGCGGGCCACCAACGGCATCACGGTGACGACGGCCAGTGCCTCCGACGCGACGAAGGTCACCGTGAGCACCAGTCCGAACGTCAGGGCGCGCCGGTGCGGCGCCCACAGACCGTCACCCCGAACGCCCCCGTCCATGTCGGCGAGACTAGGGGGAAGGACCGCTGGTACTCTGCGCCGGGAGGAGACGTGACGCTGCAGACCATCGATGTCGATCAGCACCTGTTCGAGTCGAGGACGACCTGGTCCGACTACATCGACCCCGCACACCGGTCAGATGCACTGTCCATTGTTGACGACGAAGCCGGCTGGCCGTGGCTGGCCTGGCGGGGCAGCAGGCTCACGCCGCTGGAGGTACCGATCCCCGAACGCTCGGCGCTCATCGGGGATGCCCGGCAGCAGCGACTGCGCGGTGAACGCGCGCCGGCGACGTTCGAGGAGTTGGTCCCCGATTCGTACCGTCTGGCCGGTGCGCGGCTCGCGTCACTCGACGCCTTCGGGCTCGATGCCGCGGTCATGTTCCCGAATTTCGGATTGCTGTGGGAGCAGCGTCTGGCGTCGGACCGCATTGCGCAGCGTGCCAACGCACGGGCCTACAACCGTTTCGCCGGCGACGTGTGCGGCGACGGTCAGGATCGTCTCTTCGGCGTCGCCCATGTGTTGCTGCACGATCCCGCCTGGGCCGTCGAGGAGATCAGGCGGGTGCGGGCACAGGGCGTGCGGCTGGCCATGATCGCCCCGGCGCCCGTGGACGGCAAGCCGCTCTCGCACGTCGACTTCGATCCGGTGTGGGCGGCGTTCAGCGACGAAGGCGTGGCGCCGGTGTTCCACGTTTCGGAGTTCGAGAGTCCGCTGCACCCGGCCTGGCGAACCGGAGAGCACGAGGAGGGCGAACAGCTCTTCGATTCGATCTTCCTCTACCTGGCACCCGCGGTCGCCCTCGCCAACCTGATCCTCACCGGCGTGCTCGAGCGGTTCCCGCGCCTGCGCGTCGGCGTGGTCGAGCTGACGGCGAGCTGGGTGCCCAGCTTCCTTCTCCACATCGACGGCGCGTCGGACTTCTACACCCAGCGTCACGGAGAGCCGTTCCACAAGCTGGCGGATCGCCCGTCCAGTTACTTCCTGCGCCAGGTCCGCGTGGCGGCGCTTCCCTACGAGATGCCGAATCGCCTCGTTCCCAAGGTGGGCGAGGAGACCTTCATGCTCGGCAGCGATTGGCCCCACGCCGAGGGGGTCGCCGATCCGATGGCGCAGGCTGAGCGCGCCGTGGCGGGACTGCCCGAGCCGGCGCGGGCCAACATGTTGGGGGCGAACGCAGCATGGTTGTTGGGCCTGTGACCGTCGACTTGGAGGCAGCAGCCGCTGAGCGCGAGCGTCTCCGTGCCGAGTACCTGCGGGAACCGGCCGACAGGCCGGCGTCCACCGCCCGCGGGGTGCATCACCTGGCGCTGTTGTGCTCTGACGTCGAACAGACGATCCAGTTCTACCAAGGGCTGCTCGGTTTCCCCTTGGCCGAGCTTTTCGAGAATCGCGACTACAAGGGATCGACCCACCTCTTTTTCGACCTTGGCCACGACAACACCCTCGCCTTCTTTGATTTCCCGGATCTCGGCCTCGGACCGTACGCAGAGGTGCTCGGCGGGTTCCATCACCTCGCCATCTCGGTCGACCGAGCGCAGTGGGACGCGGCGCGCACCCGGCTAGAAGCGGCGGGCATTCCGACGCAGATCGAGAGTGAGATCTCGCTCTACTTCTCGGATCCCGACGGCGTTCGGCTCGAGCTCATCGCCGAGGACCTGGGATCGCTCTACGGCACCCCGCTCCATTGATGGCCGTCACCGGACTGGCCAATCTGGCTGTCAAAGTCGCGGACCTCGAGCAGGCCTGCATCTGGTTCGCCGAAGCGGGCGCCACGGTGACCGAGCCGGTCGAGTGGGAGAACGGACGCCGGGCCGACGTGCAGCTCGGCGTGCTCGCGCTGACGCTGTTCACCAAGGCGATCTACGAGGATGCGTGTGCGCTGCCCGACGAGGGGTTCTTGCACCCCGCCCTCTTTGTCGACAATCTCGATGCCGAGCTGGCGCGCCACGAGGTGCTCTGGGGCCCGCGCACGGTGAGCGGCACGTTCGGGACCCGGCGCATCGCGTTCGTAGAGGCGCCCGGAGGTATACGCCTCGAATTCATGGAGCAGATCGAGGACCCACCGGACTGAGCGTTCAGGCCTGCTCGAGCTCGAGGTGCACGGGCTCGGGCGAGGGAGCACGCTCCACCGGAGTGTTTGACGTGGCCGCGCGGAGGTCGTGGAGACCGGGGAGCGTGGCCAGCGCGACGAATGCAGTGACGACCAGCAGCGCCGCGGCCACGCCGAACGACAACGCGTAGCCGTCGGTGAGCGCGGCCGCGGCATGGCCGGGTAGCGCCGTCGTCCCGGTGAGCACTCGCGTCGTACGGTTGGCCGCCACGGTGGCCAGAGCGGCGAGCCCAATGGCGGCGCCGACGGTCCGCGACGTGTTCAGCAATCCGGACGCAAGTCCGGCTTCGGCTCGGGCGACTCCTGCCGTCCCGGCCACGGCAATCGGTGTGACGGCCAGGCCCATGCCGAGGCCGATGAGCACGAAGGGACCGAACAGGTCGGCCAGGAACGTGCTGCTCGTCGAGATCATGGCCAGCCAGGCCAGCCCGCCTCCAGCCACCAAGGTGCCGAGGATGATGAGCGGACGTGGGCCGAACCTGGGGACGAGGCGCGCCGTGAGCTGCGCGCCCGCTGCAATGAGGAGCGTCTGCGGCAGGAAGGCCAGCCCGGCCTGCAACGGGCTGTAGCCGAGCACGCGCTGCATGTACAGCGTCTCGAAGTACCACGAGCCGAACAGTGCTCCGAACATCAAGAACATGACCACGTTGCCTCCGGCCACCGAGCGGGACCGGAAGATGCGGAGCGGGACGAGGGGCGCCTTGGAGAACCGGGCCTGGAGCACGAGGAAGGCCGCCAGCAGGGCGACGGCCACGGCCAGCGGAACGAGCACCTGCATCGATCCCCACGAGTATGTCTCGGTGCGCACGAGGGCGTACACCAGGGCAACGAGGCCGGCCGTGACGGTGATGGCACCACCCAGGTCCAGGTGCCGGTGCACCATGTCGGCCTTCGACTCCGGCAGGTCGCGGCGAGCGGCGAGCAGCGCCACGATCCCGACCGGCACGTTGACGAAGAGGATCCAGCGCCAGCTCAACAGGTCGGTGAGAATGCCGCCCAGGAGCGCGCCAGCCGACGCACCGGCGGAAGAGACGGCGCTCCACGCGCCCAACGCCCAGGCGCGGTCGCGGGCCCTCGGGGAAGGTGGCGGTCAGGATGGTCAAGGTGGCGGGGGCCAGGATCGCCGCGCCCAGTCCCTGGAGTGCGCGGGCGCCGATGAGCCACGCCTCGCTCTGGGCCAGCCCGCCCAGCAGGCTGGACAGTGTGAACACGGTGAGGCCAAGGAGGAAGATCTTCTTCCGTCCGAACAGGTCGGCGGCGCGGCCACCGAGGAGGAGGAAGCCGGCAAAGGTCAGCGTGTAGGCGTTGATGACCCACTGGAGGCCGGACGCGCTCGAAGTGCAGGTCGTGCTGAATGGATGGCAACGCCACGTTGACGATCGACGCGTCCAGGACGACCATGAATTGGCCGACGCACACGAGCGCCAGCACCAGCCAGGCCGCCACGTGGCGTCCCGGTTCGAGTTCGATCGTGTTGGTTCCTCGGGGGTTTGCGGACATCAGCCTCCTCAGCGTGCGCGCTCGGGATCTGCCGTTCCCGCACCCGTGTGGCCAACGCCGCCGGTTCGCCGGCTATTCCCGCCCTACGGACGGTGGACGCGGGACTTCGGGCGGGGATCGGATGTGTATCTCCTTCCACGTGGACGACCCGTTCTACCGGTCGCGTGTGACAGGCCTCGCCGCGACGAGGGTCCTCGCCCAGCGACCTGGGCCGCCTTTGGGACCCGGGGCGGGCATTCCATCCGCTGACACGGCCGTGGTGAAGGCGGTGGAGAAATTTCCGCGAAGCTGTCGATATCGCCTGACCCCGTTCGTATGGACGGTGACCGACGGCGCTGGGCCGGGGTCACCGAGCGACGGAGGCAGACTCATGGGAAAGATCGTCGTAACCGAATTCGTCTCGCTGGACGGGGTCATGGAAGACCCGGGCGGGGCCGAGGGTTTCAAGCACGCCGGTTGGACCTTCCGATTCAACCGGGGCCCAGAGGGGGACCAGTTCAAGCTGGACGAACTGCAAAGGGTCGAGGCGCAGCTGCTGGGCCGGGTGACGTACCAGGGCTTCGCCCGGGCCTGGCCCACCATGACCGACGAGGTGGGCTTCGCCGCCCGAATGAACCAGATGCCCAAGTTCGTCGTTTCGACGACCATGGCCGACGGCGATGCAACCTGGGAGAACTCCACGATCATCCGGGGCGACGTCGTGCGAGAGCTGTCAGACCTCAAGCAGCGGCTCTCCGGGGACCTTTTGGTGGCCGGCAGCGCAGCCCTGGTGCAGACGCTGGTGGAGCACCGATTGGTCGACGAGATCCGACTCATGGTTTTCCCGATCATCCTCGGCTCGGGCAAGCGTCTCTTCGGAGAGGTTTCGGTACCGCCGACCCTTGCGCTCACAAGCACGCAGACGATCGGCGAGGGCATCGTGATCCTTATCTACCGGGCGGCCAGCTGACCACGAGAGCTGCCCGGTCCAATCGACACCAGAAGCAACCAACGAATGAGAAGACCGAATGAGAAGGAGGAGGCAATGAAGCAGTATCTGTTGAGCGTGCCCATGATCGATGGCGCGCCGGTGCGCTCAGAAGAAGAGGCACAGCAGGCATTCGAACAGACGGCGCGCCTCAACGACGAGATGCAGGCAGCCGGTGCGTGGGTCTTCGGGGGTGGGCTCCTACCAGCGTCGTCGGCCACGGTCGTGCGCGCTCAGGGCAACGAATTCCTGCTCACGGACGGACCCTTCACCGAATCCAAAGAGCACATCGGCGGGTTCTGGGTCATTGTCGCTCCGGACCTCGACGCCGCGCTGGATTGGGCCAAGAAGGCGACCCAAGCATGCGGCGAGCCCGTTGAAGTGCGGCCCTTCCAGGAGGAGCCCCCGTTGTGACCTCGGCGGACCCAGTGCGCGGACCTGAAATCGAGCGCATCTTCCGTGGAGAGTACGGGCGAGCGGTCTCGGTCCTCATCCGGGCCTTCGGCGACTTCGACCTAGCCGAGGACGGGGTGCAGGACGCCTTCATGGTCGCCGCGCAACGGTGGCCCGAAGACGGTTTGCCCCCGAGCCCGGCGGGATGGATCATCACGACGGCCCGCCGCCGGATCCTCGACCGGCTCCGCAGGGAGGCCTCACACCGGGACCGCCAGGAGCAAGCGACGGCGCTGCTCGCCGCCACCGACGACCCCATGGAAGAGGAATCCGCCGTGCCCGACGACCGCCTCCGGTTGATCTTCACCTGCTGCCACCCTGCCCTGGCACCAGCGGCGCAGATCGCGCTCACCCTTCGCCTGCTCGGTGGCCTCTCGACACCCGAGATCGCACGGGCATTCATGGTGCCCGAGCCGACGATGGCGCAGCGCATCGTCCGCGCCAAGTCCAAAATCCGCGACGCCGCAATTCCTTACCGGGTTCCCCACAGTGCGGAACTGCCCGACCGGCTGCGCGGTGTCCTGGCCGTCATCTATCTCGTGTTCAACGAGGGCTACACGGCGACGTCAGGTGACCTCCTCGGGCGCGAGGAACTCTGCCGCGGAGGCAATCCGCCTCGGCCGCACGTTGGGAGAGCTGATGCCCGACGAGCCCGAGGTGGCGGGGCTTGTTGCGTTGATGCTGCTGATCGCCGCCCGGTTGCCGGCCCGTACGGGCGCAGGCGGCGAGCTCGTTCCTCTGCACGACCAGGACCGGTCCCGTTGGGACTGCGGGCTCGTCGAGGAGGGTCAAGAGCTGGTCCGACTCTGTTTGCGGCGGAACGACCCGGGGCCTTACCAGGTGCAGGCAGCGATCAACGCAGTGCACAGCGACGCGCCGCGTGCGCAGGACACGGACTGGCGGCAGATCGTGGCGCTCTACGACCAGCTGCGTGTGCTCGATGCATCACCGGTGGTCGAGCTCAACCGCGGCGTCGCGTTGGCCGAGGTCGAGGGACCCGCCGCAGGGCTGGCGGCGATCGACGGTCTGCCGCTCGAGTCCTACTACCTGTTCCACGCCGTGCGGGCCGATCTCTTGCGACGGTTGGGCCGTCGGGACGAGGCGGCGGCTGAGTACGAGGCCGCGTTGGCCGGCACCGACAACAACGCTGAACGGACCTTCCTCGCCCGTGCCCGGGCCACGATCACCGACCGCGTCCGGCAGTGACGGACTCGGCAGACGGTTCTACTGCCTGACCCCCCCTGTGGCTCTTCGACGAGAGATTCTCCATGCATCTGGACGAGGCTGATCGAAACAGCTCAGTCCCGGTCGATATCGCATATGCCAACGCTCGGACGACAGGGCCCCGGATCCACCTCGAAAGAACCGGAGATTCTCCCGGCGGCCGCCCCGTCGTCGCGGGCACCTGTGCATCTCGACGGTGAGCAGTATCCGAACGCGGACTCGCCATACGGAAGGACCCTCGCGCCCGCTATGGCAACCCCAGTTGACAACCCATCTCACCCCAACTTCGGTCGGGCACTCATCGCGCGCCACATCGCCAATTCGAGCTCCGCCACCGGCAGTTGTGGGGTGTGTCTCTCCTCGTCACGCCAACCGAAGGGCGTGATCAAGGCAAGGCTCGGACTCAACTTCCAGCCGGGTTGAGCCGACGTTACCGGTGTGATTTCGGGTCACCGGCAGTGATGCGCGATCACACCTTCGGACTCAAGCGCATGGAATGAAGGGGCTGGGCAATCGAATGCCTTTGTTACGAGAGCAAATGGGATGGTGGCGAGACCGCATTGATCTCAGCGCCCTGGCTCGTCGCGGGTTGCGCGTCGGTGTCGCGACGAGTGCAGGGTTCACACTTCTCGAATTGCTCATCGTGATGGCCGTCCTGGGGATCCTGGCGGCGATCGTGATCTTCAGTCTGCAGGGCGTCGGGCGCTCCGCGACGGTCGCAGCGTGCCAATCGGACTTTGCAACGACGACCGAGGCCGTTGACGCCTACAGGCTCCAAATGGGCAACTATCCCGACGGTACCGGTTCGGCGACCGCCACTGATGCGGACCTCGCGACAGCGCCCGCCTTCACCCCCGGAGCAGCACCAGGTGGAGTCAACGCCGTCCGGGCCGGTGGCGAGCTCTTGGTCTCCGGCGCCACATTGCCAAATGTAGGTGGCAACGACAATGAGGGCCCTTGGCTCAAGCAAGCACCGGGTCACGGTGGTAGTTACGGCATCTGGGTGGCCAACGACGGAACCGGAGTGGTCCAGGTCCTCGACGTGTCGGGTCACGTACCAGCCGGTGCCACGCAGACCGCCAAGGATTGCTCGACCGTGTTGGGCGGGGGCGCCGCCAACCGAGCAAACGTGGTCCCGACGACAACTTCGAGCTCCGCTCCCCCCACGACAACGAGCACGGCGCCACCGACGACGACATCAACGACCAGCTCCCCTCCAACGACCACGGCGCCCCACGACCAAGCGCCTGTCTTTACGGACGACCGCGCGACGACTTTCAACCGCGGCGTCTTCAATACCTTCACAGTGACGGTGTCAGGGTCACCGCGACCCGCACTGAGGGTTTCGGGATCTCTGCCACCTGGAGTCAGCTTCAACCGCAGCACTGGCGTGCTGAGCGGTACTCCGAGGAGGTCGGGCTTCTACCGACTGACCTTCAAGGCGAGCAACCGTATTCGGCCCGACGCGATTCAGTCCTTTACGCTGATGGTCGACTGACGCAGGGCTTCATAGCGACGAAGAGGCAAACCGGGCGAAGTGCCCTCGCGCCGAGGCCTTGGTGACAGGAAGAAATGCTGGCAGGCAGGATCGATCTGGATCCCAAAACGCCGGCTCAGACGCCCCAGTTACAGTGCGTTCGCACTCCAGTCAGTTGTGCCCGGCCGTCGTGCCCATGTACGACCTGAACGCCAAAACCCCCTTGTGTGGCAGTCTCTTCGCATGAAGGTCCACCTGGTCGACGGTACCTACGAGCTGTTCCGTCATTTCTTCGGTGCCCCGCCGCATCGCAATGCCGCCGGCGACGAAGTTGCTGCAGTGCGGGGCGTCGTGAGCTCCGTCGTGCAGCTCCTCGGGGAAGGTGCCACGCACGTGGGCGTGGCGACCGACCACGTGATCGAGTCCTTCCGCAACGACCTGTGGCCCGGTTACAAGACGGGTGACGGCGTCGATCCGGAGCTGTGGTCCCAGGCCTGGCCGCTCGAGGACGCCCTGACCGCTCTGGGGGTGTTCGTCTGGCCGATGGTCGAGCTCGAGGCAGACGACGCGCTCGCCACTGGCGCAGCCGTGGCCGACGGCGACCCGGCGGTCGAGCAGATCATCATCTGCACGCCGGACAAGGATCTCGGGCAGTGTGTGCGCGGCGAGCGCGTGGTGCAGTTGGACCGGCGCAAGGACGTGCTGATCGACGAGAGTGGCGTCGCCGCCAAGTTCGGGGTGGGGCCGGCATCCATCCCCGATTACCTGGCCCTCGTGGGTGACAGTGCAGATGGCTTTCCCGGCCTCGCCGGATGGGGTGCCAAGTCGGCCTCGACCGTGCTGGCGCGGTGGAACCACCTCGAGGACATCCCCGTCGACCCGGGCGACTGGGATGTCACCGTGCGCAGCGCCGCCAAACTGGCGACGACACTGCAGGAGTGTCACGACGAGGCCCGGCTCTTCAAGGATCTCGCGACCCTGCGTATTGACCGGTCACTGTTGGGGACGGTCGAGGAGCTGCGTTGGCAGGGGCCGACGAGCGACTTCGCCCAGGTCTGTGCCGACCTCGACGCGCCCGGGATCGCCAAGCGGGCGGAGGCATTGGCCGCTGCGCGCTGACCGCAGCGCGACCCGTGACTGCTACCCGGCGCTGGACACGGACGGCGTTGGGTCCGAAAACCTCACGCGGCGGAGATAGAGGTCGCGACTATTGGGGAATCCCACGGCGCTGGGCACCCAGGCGTGGAAGGCGATCCAGAAGTTGCCCGAAGCGTCGGCGAAGACCGACTCGCCGCCCGGTCCGGCGACACCGAGCCCGCTGCTGAGGATCGGGTCCGGCGAGGCATCGGTGCACGGACCGAGTGGCCCGGTGCAGGTGGCCGCGCCGACGGCGTAGTTGCCACTGTTCCAGTCGTTGCCCGAGTAGAAGAGGTCGTAGTGGCCACCCGTCACGACGAGATCGGGCGCCTCCACGGTGCCGGCTTCCCACGACTGGTCCGGTTCCAACAGCGCCGTGGGATTGGTCCCCGGCGTGAACGACGTCCCAGCGGGCGTCAGTTGTTGCGCCCAGATCTTCGATGAACCAGGGCCACCTGACTTCCACACGAGGTAGGGCGTCCCGTTCGTGTCAAGGAACGACGAAGGGTCGATGGAGCCGCCCAATGGTTTCTGGCACTCGAGTGGGCTCTGCGACCGGTCGGTGAACGGTCCCTGGGGTTGCGCGGCGGTCGCAACCGAAATGCACTCCTGGTTGGTACCGGCAACGTCCACCGCGTAGTAGAGAACGAAGACACCGCCGATGTTGGCGACGGACGGTGCCCATGTGTAGTTCGCCGCCGCCCACGCGGGCAGGCGGGGAAGCGCGTTGCCCACTGCCGTCCAGTGCGCGAGGTCGGTGGAGTCGACGATCTGAATGTTGCCTGCGACCGAATTTGTGGCGTAGGCGTAGTACGTCTGCCCGACCGCGATGACGTCGGGGTCCGGAAAGTCGAACGGGTAGACGAGTCCGGTGCTGGTGCCACCCGCCAGCTGGGTGCAGGCGCCCGAGACGGCGGTGATGTCCTTGGCGGCTTGGGCATTGTCGTTCGATGCGATGCGTCCGAACGCGCTCCGGACACCGCCAAGACAGGTCTGCAGCGTGTCGATACCGAGTCCCTGCAAGTAGGCGTGCACGTCGGTGTTTGCCAGGGAGCCCTCGGTCGTTGCCAGCTGGTTCATTGTCGTCTCGATCGACGCCTGCAGCGCGTCGCGCTTTGCCTTGGTCACCGCGTCGGCGAAGCGTGTGAGGGCCAGCTGGTGGCGCAGCGCGCCAAGGTGCGTCTTCGCCGTGGCCAGCGCGGCCTCTTCGTTGCGGGCTCGTGTCCGCGCGTGCACATCCGTCCAGACGGCGGCCACGAGTACGCCCACGCTCAGCGCGATGAAGGCCATCAGGAGCCAGCGGCGCCGGCGCAATCGACGTGATTCAACCACTTGAGGCCTCCGCCCTCGCGCAACTACTCGAGACCGCGTTCAGCGCAGTGATCGCGCTGGCCTGCTTCCCGATGGCGAGTTGGTTCAGGGCTTGTTCGACTCCGACCAGGCACGCCTGCAGCGAGGTGATCAGCGTCGACTGCTGGGAGACATGTGTCTGCGCTGCGGACAGAGAGGTCTGTGCGCCGAGAAGCTGCGCCGAATCCTGGTTCAGCGCAGTGGTGTCACTGCCGACCTGCGTCCGGAGGACGCCGAGATCCCGGCCGACCTCTGCCAGCTGGGCCGAGGTGGTGTGTGTTTGCTTCACAGTCACGGTCAACGCCGCGTGCGCAGTGCTCTCGTCGTCACGGGCGCGCAGCTGGTTCGGAATGAGGTATCCCAGTGTCGCGAGGAAAAGGGCGCCCGCCACGATCCCCACAGTCCAGCGCACCCAGGCGGGTCGCCGCACGGGTGCGGGCGGCTCGTTGGAGAAGGGTTGGCGGTCGGCTTCGAGCAGGCTCCTCATCGCTGCTGCCTCGGTGCCCTCCTCACGCCCCGGCGACCGCCGCCGAGCCCGTGGGCATTGTGACACCCCCGCCGGGCTCGCCCGGCGCGCCCCCTTTCAGCCCAGATAACTGGTGGACAGGGCTTCTTCCATTTCGGCCGGCGTTCCCCGGTGTGCAATCACGCCCTGCAGGACCACTGCGGCGCTGTCGGCGATGGGGAGTGCGGTGCGAGCGAACTGCTCGACCAGCAGGATGGAGAGCCCGGCCTCCGCCAGCTGACGGACCTTGTCGTAGAGCTGCCCGACCACAATCGGCGCCAGGCCCATGGAGAGCTCGTCGAGGAGAAGGATCTTGGGTTCGGTGGCGAAGGCGCGGGCCAGCGCGAGCATCTGCTGCTCACCTCCGGACAGCGTCCCCGCCATCTGCTTCCGCCGGTTGCTCAATTGGGGAAATTGGGAGAAGGCGACGTCTTCGATGCGCTCCATCGAGATCCCGATCTGGGTCGCCATGAGCAGGTTCTCCCGAACGCTGAGGTTGGGGAAGATCCCACGACCCTCGGGCACCGTGCAGACACCGCGGCGGGCGCGGTTGTCGGCCGACATCCGCGTGACCGGCGCTCCCTCGAAGCGCACCTCGCCGCGGCTGGCCGCCAAGGTGCCGGCGCAGACGTTGAGCATGGTCGTCTTACCCCCCCCGTTCGGACCGAGCAGCGCCATGACGGATCCGGGTGCGACGTCCAAACTGACACCGTGGACGACCTCAATGGGTCCGTACCCGGCGCGAACGTCGCACAGTTCGAGGATCGGTGGGACAGCGGCCGCGGTCACGGGGCCCCGAGGTAGGCATTGACGACGACAGGATCGTCCTTGACCTGGTCGGGAGGCCCACTGGCGATGACGACGCCGTAATCGAGAACGTGAATGTGCTCGCAGGTCCCCATGACCAGGCCGACATCGTGCTCGACCAGGCAGATCGCCAGATCGCGCTCCTCGACGAGCTGTCGCAGCAGGATCCCGAAGGCCGCTGTCTCCTGTTCTGTCTGCCCGGACGCCGGCTCGTCCAGGAGGAGGATCTTTGGTTGTGTCATGAGCGCACGCGCCACCTCGACGACGCGGGCGCGGCCGGTCGGCAGCTCACTCACCTCGCGATCGGCCACGTCGCCGAGCCCCACGAGTTCAAGGACGCGGTCCGTCTCGGCGCTGACATCAATGCGGCCGCGCCTGTTCCAGGTGTTGCGGATCTCACCGGCCACCTGAATGTTGTCGCGCACGGTGAGGGAGGTGAAAAGTTCCAGACGCTGGTACGTGCGCGAGAGGCCACGACGGGCGCGGCGGGCCGGGCCGGCCTTGGTGACATCGTGCCCGTCGATCATGATGCGGCCGGACTTCGGGGCCAACAGCCCGCTGACGACATTGAAGAGGGTGGTCTTGCCCGCCCCGTTCGGGCCGATGAGCCCGGTGACGCCACCCTCGGCGACGGACAGCGACACGTCGCTCAGGACCTGGGCTCCTCCGAAGGCCACGCAGACATCGGCGACTTCAAGGACGGGCATCGACCGCGCTTTCGACCATCGGTTCGGCCGTCATTGGCGCCGACTGCTCTCGAATGGACCGATCGCTCGCCGGCGGCCCGAATGCCTCCGGCTGGACGAGCTGGCCCACGGCCGGCAGCGCGACGGCGATGGCCGCGGTCGCCAGGACCAGCCACCAGTTGCCCATGACCTTAGTGAGCACGAGCAGGTAGGCGACAATCTCGGCCATGATCCCGAGGAGCAGGACGCCCTTGGCGTGCCACAGCGGCTTGTAGCGCCGGATGATGTCGGGCACGGCGCCGCTCGGGTTCCGGCCGAGGCTCACGCCGATGAGGGCCGGTGCGACCAGGGAGAGGTTCGCCATCACGCTCCAGAAGCCACCGCCTCCGGCGTCGGTGCTCAGGTTCGAAAAGGTCGACGTCAGCGCCTGGAAGGCCGTTCCGGCCAGGATGCCGCCCATCAGCGCGCCAGAGACGTTCCCAATCCCGCCCACGACGGTCAGCATCACGAGGGCGAGGCTGATGAAGATGATGAAGGTGTCGGCATTGACGCTGACCGAAGCCGACGACAGCAGAATGCCACCGAGGCCGGCGATGGCGGCTGAGATCATGAACACCGAGAGCTTCAGCTTGATCAGGTTCTGCCCCAACGTCGCGGCAGCAGCGGGGCTGTCCTTCATGGCGGTCAGTCTCCGGCCGTAGTTGCTGCGGCGCAGGGCCACGAGGCCGATGCCGATCACAACGAAGATCAAGGTCGACACCGTGAGGAAGGACTTGGCCGAACTGAGGTCGACGGGGCCGATCTTCAGCGGCGGAATCTGTAACGTCCCGTTCGGGAAGATGGAGTAATTGAGGTGAAAGATCGGCAGGACGTGGGGGGCGATGTCGGCGATGATCATGTCGGAGACGAAGACACCGAAGGCCAATGTCGCCAGCGCCAGATAGAGACCGCGGAGTCGGAGTGCCGGCAGAGCGATTAGGCCCCCGACGACGGCCGTGACGGCGATGCCGAGCAGGACGCCCCAGGGGGTGATCCGCTGCGTCAGCCCCGAACCCGAGAGGCCGAGGTGGAACACAATGATGGTGGCGATGGCACCGAAGGACACGGGCGCCAGGTTGATCTCGCCGGCGTAGCCGGTGAGGAGCGTCAATGACAACGCGATGATGCCGAAGATGATGCCCACGGTGAGTGCACCCATGTCGCTTGAGCCCATGATCTGCTCGAGGGCGAGCACCACCAGGAGCAGGATCACACCCCAGGTGACCGCCGAGCGCATAGTGGGAACGGTGAAGCGCTCACGCGTCCGCAACAGAGTCGCCCCACGCAGCCTGTCCTGGGGCAGCACGATCAGCACGACGAAGAGCACGATCATGGGCAGCGCGATGCGGAAGTTCGAGGCCCAAGACCACGATTCCGGGAAGTAGCCCAGCACGTAGGTGCTCGCCAGGCCGAGGACGAGGGCGCCGGCGAATGTCAGCCAGATGCTCCGGAGACGGCCGAACATCGCCGCCGCGATGGAATCCAGGACAAGCAGGGTCAGCACGTGGACGTCGAGCGTGCCGCCACTGATCGGTGTGATGAGAATGCCTGCCAGTGCGGCTAACGCACCGCCGAGAGCCCACGAGAACGCCGCCAATCGCTCGGGCCTCCCGCCGTTGAGCTGCAGCAGTGCGGGGTTGTCGACGACGGCGCGCATGGCCACACCGGTCCGGGTGCTGGTGAAGAGCAGCCGGATGCCCACAGCGATGAGCACGCCGCACCCCAGCGCGATCGCTTCGTGATCGGTGACGTAGACGCCGAGAACCTTGAACTTCGCGGCGTTGCCGAAGAAGAGGCCGTCGGTGCGCGGGACGCCCGGGCTCCAGATCCACTGCGCCAGCGCGATCAGCCCCAGCATGATGCCGATGGTGACCACAATTTTGGTGACGTCAGCGGTCTGGCGCAGCCCCCGCATGATGCCGACGTAGAGGATCATGCCCAGCAGGGGAGCCAGGACGACAAGCACCGTGAAGAGCGCGAGGGGCGCCGGCCAGTTCCAGCCGTACCGGAACTGCCAGTAGGTGAAGGCGGCCAGCATCGCCATGGCGCCCTGGGCGAAGTTGAAGATGCCGGACGTGGTGTAGGTGAGGACGAGGCCCGAGGCCGCGATGCCGTAGACGGCGCCGGTGACCAGCCCGAGGATGGTGTAAGTCAGGAACAGGTGCATCGCCGGAGGTCCTGTCGCTCAGGTCAAGCGGCAGGCGAGCGGTCGTTCGGGGTGCTCACCCCTGAGGCTTGATGACGGAAGACGTCGCGTACTGGGTCGCATAACCCTGCGCGTTCAACGGGGTGCCGATGACCGATCCCGTGTTGGCGACGACGTACTTCGGCGAGCAGTCGAACGTGCCCAGCTTCTTCGGGTACGCCTGTACCCACTTCGTCCCGTCGAGCTTCATCAGCAGGCCGCAGTTCGGTGGGATGTTCTTGGCGGGGTTGCCCGATGCGTTGAGACCGCCGCCGGTCCAATTGGTCACCTTGGCGAGGTGGTTGATCATGCACTGGCGGGTCAGTGTGGAGCCACATGCCTTCGCCTCGGTGGCCCAGAGGAGGAAGGACGAGGTCGCCTGCTCTCCCAGCTGGGAGGTGAGGCCCCCGTATTTCTTGACGATATTGATGTACTGCTTGACAGCAGGGACGACCTTGGCCGCCTCCAGTGGTTCGTAGGAGAGGCGCACGTACGCCTTGTTGGCCAGGCCTTCGGTGTTCCACTTTGCGAACGCGGCGGTGTAGGCGCCGGAGTCCATCACCCAGATCGGGTCATAGCCGATGGTGCTCTCGGCCTCGAAGGCGCCGTAGAGCGTCGGACCCGGAGTGGCATCGTTGAAGATGATCTGTGCGCCGCAGCTCTGGAGCTTCTGCATGAATGGCGTGTAGTTCGCTTCGCCGTTGTAGTCGATGTTGGCGGTGCAATTGGGGAGGAATTTCCAGCCAGCCGACGTGAACGCTTGGACGGCCTTGTTGGTGGACGATTGCTGCGTCGAAAGCGTTGAGCCGTAGATGCCGACCTTCTTGGTCTTCGAGCCGAAGAGCTTCTTTGCCTGGTACGCGCTCGACACCGGGCTGGCATTGGCCGGGTTGGGCGACGCCTGGTACATCTCGTAGGCGTTCGCCACCACAGGGGCGACGGTGAACCCAGGCACGGCGGCAAGGTTGCAGCCGAGGCGTGTCTGCTCAGCGGTGCCGTCGAGGGCATAGCCCTCGCCGACCAGCATGAAGTCCTGCTTACACTCTTGCGTCACAACCGAACCGACGTTGGTCACTGCGGCGTTTCCGTAGTGGCCGACGAGTTTGCGTCCGTCGATGCCACCTTGCGCGTTGCACCACGAGATCATGTCCTTGACGGCGTCACCCATCTCCTGGTCGAGACCGGGGAGGCCCGAGAAGCCGCGGTCATCGCCGTAGGCGATGTTGATGGCGGTGTTCGTGACGCCCTTGTCGGTGGCGCCGGTGGCGTGGCCTTTGCCGCAGGGCGACGGCAGCGTGCCGAACTTGGTGGTGGTGGAGGTCGATGCCGCGCTGCCGATACCCGGAGTCAAGAGCACGCCGGCCGCTGTCAGCGACGTGATCATCAGTGCCGCCCCCAGGGCCCGCAGACCGGTGACCCTTTTCATCATCACAACCCCCTGTCCACGGAGCCTGACCCGATGGGGTCTGGTCCGCATCCCTGTTGAGACTCTAGAACACGTTCCTTTTTGGGCACACTAGCAACCCGGCAGTCAGAAGTCCCAAGCGCTGCTGGGCCGCAGCAAGCTACGAAAGTTCTGCCGTCGCGATGCCGTAGCGAGCTGTGTAGTCCTCGAATTCGGTCGCCAGAGCGGCGTACGTCCAGCCGAAGTCGGCCGGGTCGTAGCGGTGTCGGCCAAAAGCGTCTTGGGGGCGATCGGCCAGAAAGGCGTGCATGCGCCGGGCGTGCAGCGAACCCACCTCTTCGTCGAACTCACCGTAGAGGCGGCGGACCGTCGCGACGGGGTCGGCGATCAACTCGTCGTAGTGGATGTGCTGGCACCAACCGTCCGGCGCCGCCTCGTCGAAAGCCATGGCTGATCGCAACGCGAAACCGCACTTGCGTTTCCACTCCTCGGCTGTCGGCCGCGGGTCAGTCCGGCTGGTCAGGACGCGCTGGCTGGCATTGGCCAGGCTGGCCAGCGACGTGACCACTGGGCCCGGGTCCCGGTGCGTCCAGATGACTCGGGCGTCGGGGTACGCGGCGAGCATGGCGTCGAGGTGCCAAAGGTGATTGGGCGTCTTGAGGATCCAGCGCTCGGTCGGCTGGCGCGATTGGAGAGTCTGGAGGGTGAGCAGGTGCTGCGCATAAGCCGAGGTCATGTCGGCCTGCTCGAGCCAGCGGGCGTAGCTCGGGACGTGCGCCTGGGTCTCGAGCGCGAGTGCACGCACGTCGTACATGAAGACGGCCACGCATTCTTCGGCCAGGGTGGCCCCGAACGGGTGCATGGCCTTGAGCGGAGGGTTGAGTTTCATCAGACCGTCGAGATCCTTCGCCGTCTTGGCGATGCGCGGGTCCTCCGAGGCCTCCGCCAAGCTGGTGGGCGGAATGGGGTGGGCCGCCTCCCATTGCAGGAGCGGACGGGCCACGGGGTCGAGTCCGAGCAAATTGGAGAGCAGGCTGGTGCCGGTCCGCGGGAGTCCGACAATGATCCACGGACGACCCACTCGCTCTTCGCGCACCTCGGGATGCGATGTCGTCCACCCCTGCAGGGCGATGCGGTTGGCGAGTGCTCCGGCCAGCATCTTGGAGATCAGCAGGCGACCGAACGTGGTCAGCTCGGCCTCCTCCTCGCAGGACCGCAGGTAGACCTCCAGCGGCTCGCGGTACGAGTCGTTGCCGAAGTCGTCGGACCCGGCCATCTTGACCGCGGCAGCCGTCACCGACCTCGGAGACAGGGACGGAAAGTCGTGCCCGAAGCGGCCCACCCTCGCACCGGTCCAGTTGAGCGCGCGGAGGGGTCGGCTCCGCAGCTGCGAGTCACGCCATGAGTACTCGACGGTGCTCACCCGATCTCCACCACCGTGCGGCCGACCGAGCGCCGAGCCTCGTGGTCGTCAAGCGCGCCGCCCGCCTCTTCCATTGAGACGCGGCGCCCGACGGCGGGGCGGATGGCACCGGCGGCGGCCAGGCGCAGCAAATCCCCGTGAATCTCGTCGGCAACATCCCGGCCGAACGGGTTGAAGCCAAAGCGCCGCATACCGGGGTCCACCGTGTCCGCCCAGGCCACCATGACGGCCACGATGTCGATGTTCCCGATGCAGGCCATCCGCAGCGGCCGGCCCGTCATGCCGTTGGCGTCGTCGTCGGCAAATCCCACGGCCAGGTAGCGGCCGCCGTGGGCCGTGCAGCGCCACGAGCGCTCGGTGAATTCTCCGCCGGTCAGGTCGTAGACGACGTCCGCGCCGGCATCGTCAGTGGCGACCAGTACCGCCTCGACGAAGTCCTCTGCCGTGTGGTCGATGACGAGGTCGGCGCCAAGGGCCGAGCACCAGGCGACCTTCTCGGGACCGCCCGCCACTGCGATCACGCGGGCGCCGGCCGCCTTGCCGAGCTGGATGCCCGCCGAGCCCAGGCCGCTGGCCGCAGAGTGCACGACCAAGGTCTCACCCGATTGCAGGCGACCGCGTTTGAAGAGTGCCAGGTGCGAGGTCTGGAACGACAGGAGGAATGCGGTGGCCTCCACGTCGTCGAACGCCGGAGGCGCCTCGAACACCGAGATGCCATCGGCGATGGCGTAGTCAGCGATGCCGCCCAGCGCGTTCTTCGTGATGGCGACGACACGCTGACCGAGCCATCGGTCCGCCCCTTCCCCGACGGCGTCGACGACGCCGCAGACATCCATTCCCAACGTGAACGGTGGAGGAGTCGGAACAGAGACGAGCTTCCCACGGCAGCGATCGATGTCATTGAAGTTGAGCGACGCAGCGCTGACCTTGACTCGGACTTCACCCGGTCCGGGCTCGGGCCGCTCAACCGTTCGAACCAACAAAACGTCACCCGGTGAGCCGTGTTCGGTGACCTGAAGGGCCCTCATGTCTGCCATGCCTCCACCCCCTGCCGGGTTGTCCGGCGATCGGGGCGAGGTTACCGCCGGCCCTTGTTCGCTGTAGCCCGGTGTCCGCTCAGATCAGGGTGAGGGATTGCCGAACGCACCCGCCACGTTGACCCCGAGGTCCGGGATCGGCTTTCCCACGGCGAAACGGTAGAGAATCGTGCGCATGTACATGCCGGCGGCGGACGCGTACATGGCGACACCGATGATCCCGAAGACCCCGACCGCTGTGATGGGGACACCGGCGAAGTAGAACCGCTTCGCAATCAGCACCACGCCGCCCGCGACGACGGCGAGCGCGGCGAGGGACAGTCCAAGAAAGAGCACACCGAAACGGAGCCCGCCTCGCGCCACCGTGCCGAAACGATCCTTCAAAATGCGGGACGAGCGCTTGACTGCATCAATTGGCCCGACGTCTTCGAAAGCCAGGACTGGGATCACAAGGAAGGTCGCAACTGCCCACGCGAGCCCGCCCACGAACCCGACGATGCGGCCGACCACACCAAGCCTGCTTTCGAGCGCCCGGATGGTCGTGCCGACGATTGCCGCCAGGATGGCCCATCGGAAGACGACGCCCTTGCGCGTCCAGGCCTGGGCCAGCGACGACGCGATCGTGGGCGTCCGGCCCTCAATGCGATCGTTGGCCGCGAAGACCAGGGCGACGTTGAAGATCACGGTCGCTGCGGTGGCGACGAGCGACCCGCATGCGAAAGCGACCAGAACGGCCAAACCTGTGTGTCCGATGGCCAGGGCCAGCGGCACGGCGACGACAGCGAAGGCGATGAGGCCAGTCACGGCGGCCATCATCGGGAGCCAGATCATCTGGCGGTCTTGCCGGAACAACTCCAGTGAGGCGCGGAGGATCGCCTTGCCGGTCGGGTTCGTCGAAGCCATCGGTCAGTTCCTCCTCGTAACGGCCCGGAATTTCCCTCACTTCGTGTCGGACGTCGGCCCACAGAGCTTGAGGCATCCAGCGACCAGGATCCCGGGCCGATGAGGCCGCTGCAGCGGAGGGAGTGGGATTCGAACCCACGGAAGCTTGCGCCTCGCAGCTTTTCAAGAGCTGTGCATTCGTCCGCTCTGCCATCCCTCCAGCGTGTGCATGCTAGGTGCGGTCCGGTCATGGCCTCCGAGCGGTGCTCGTCGCCTCCGTCTCGCCGCCTCCGTTGGGTCAGCGTCGCCGACAGTTGTGTGCGGCCGTTGGTCTCCAGAAACTATAAACGGGAGTGTGCATAGTTTTCGCGGCCACATGGTGGAAGGTGGTCTGCCGGCCGGACCAGCCCGGCGTGACCGGGTGTGACAGCGTGACCGACGACGAGGCAATGAGGAGGCAATGAAAACGCGAAGAGGTTCAGCCGCCGCCGTTCGCCGGAGAACTGTAAACCGGGGTGTGCATGGTCTTCGGGTTGTGCATGGTCTTCGGGCCACACCCCGAGGGGCTCCGAAACGTCCGGATGGCTGCCGGACCAGACCAGCGTGAACGACAAAGAAAGGAGAGCAGGACGCCCCGAGATCCGACGGATCAGCCGCTGGCGAGCTCGGCCAATTCCACGACCACACCCGGACCGTCGAAGAAGACGAGCTTCTTGTCGTGGTAGTCGAACACCTCGTTCCGCGGCGTGACGCCGTTCGCGGCCAGGTGCTTCAGCATGGCGTCCATGTCGTTGACCCGAAAGCACACATGGTTGAAGCCGGTGCGGTCGAGCGCTCTCGTCCCTCCGTCGACCTTGACCGGCGGCTCGTGGAAGCGCAGAAGTTGAATCTCCTGATGCGACTCGCCACCTTTGAGGGCCAGCGTCACGTGATCGGATTCCCACCCCGGGATCCCCATGTACGAGGCAATGCGCTCGCCGGACGCCACCACGGCAATGGTCTCCTCGAAGCCCAGCAGACCAAAGAAGCGCTTCGCTTCCGGCAGGTCCGTGACCACGATCGTCATGTGATCGAAGCCCTTTGTCTGCGGCGACACCACTGGCGGCTCCTTTGTTCGAATCCGATTCCAACGCGCAGCTTCAGCCCTTGGTGGCCCGGTCCCGTGCGTCGCGGGCCCGGCTGCGCAGGCGCCCGCGCGTCGCCTGGTCCAAGAGGACCTTGCGCAAGCGCACCGCCTTGGGTGTGACTTCGACGCACTCGTCCTCGCTGATGAATTCGAGGGCGTGCTCCAGCGAGAACGCCAGCGCCGGGGTCAGCCGCTCGAAGTCCTCAGCCGTCGCCGACCGGATGTTGTTGAGCTTCTTCTCCTTGGTCGGGTTGACGTCCATCTCCTCGGCGCGTGCGTTCTCCCCGACGATCATGCCCTCGTAGACCTCTTCGGCCGGGCCGATCATCAGGGTGCCGCGCTCTTGGAGGTTCATGAGTGCGAACGTCGTCGTCACGCCGCGCCGGTCAGCCACCATCGACCCGTTGCGCCTGGTCCGGAGGTCGCCATGCCAGGGCTCCCACCCGTCGAAGACGTGGTGGAGAATGCCCGTTCCTCGGGTCTCGGTGAGGAATTCGGTGCGAAACCCGATCAGGCCGCGGGCGGGCACGCGGTAGTCGAAGCGCACCCAGCCTGTGCCGTGGTTGACCATTTCGAGCATGGTGCCCTTTCGCAGGGCCAGCAGCTGGGTGACCACACCGAGATACTCCTCGGGCACGTCGACACTGACCCGTTCGACCGGCTCATGCATCCTGCCGTCGATTTCGCGGGTCACCACCTGCGGCTTGCCGACGGTGAGCTCGAACCCCTCACGGCGCATCGTCTCGACCAGGACGGCCAGTTGCAGCTCACCTCGGCCGAGCACCTCCCACATGTCGGGCCGGTCCGTCGACGCCACGCGGATGGCCACGTTGCCGACGAGCTCGGCGTCCAGCCGCGCCTTGAGGAGGCGGGCGGTCAGCTTTGTGCCGTCCTGGCCGGAGAGGGGCGAGGTGTTGATGCCGATGGTCATGGCCAGGCTCGGCTCGTCGACGGTGATGGCCGGCAGCGCAACAGGGTTGTTCGGGTCCGACAGGGTCTCCCCGATGGTGACCTCCGCCAGCCCGGCCACGGAGACGATCTCACCGGGCCCGGCCGACTCCGCCGGGACCTGGTCCAGCGCCTCGGTGACATAGATCTCGGTGAGCTTTGCCTTCTCGACCGTGCCGTCCAGCCGGCACCAGGCCACGGTGCTTCCCTTGACCAGGTTGCCGTTGTGGACACGACAGATGGCCAACCGACCCACATAGGGCGAAGCGGATAGGTTGCAGACGAGCGCCTGCGTGCCGGCGGTCTCGTCGAACGAAGGGGCGGGGACGTGGTCCACAATGGCCCTGAACAGGGGCTCGACGTTCTCCCCCTCGACGCCCGGCTCCGTGGAGACCCAACCGGCGCGGGCGTTGGCGTAGAGGATCGGAAAGTCGATCTGGTCCTCATCCGCGTCGAGGTCGAGGAACAGCTCCTCCACCTGATGCACGACCTCGGCGATGCGGGCATCGGCCCGGTCCACCTTGTTGATGACCAGCACGACCGGGAGCCGTGCTTCCAGGGCCTTGCGCAGCACGAAACGCGTCTGGGGCAGCGGGCCCTCCGAGGCGTCAACGAGCAGCAGCACGCCGTCGACCATGGTCAGCCCGCGCTCGACCTCGCCGCCGAAGTCGGCGTGTCCCGGCGTGTCGACGATGTTCAGCTTCACACCACCCCAGCGCACGGCGGTGTTCTTGGCCAGGATGGTGATGCCCTTCTCCCGCTCGAGGTCACCGGAGTCCATGACGCGATCGGTGAGCTCCTGGTGGGCCCCGAAAGCGCCCGTCTGGCGCAGCAATGCGTCCACCAGAGTGGTCTTGCCGTGGTCGACGTGGGCCACGATGGCCACGTTCCGTATGTCTGCGCGGGTCTCCATGGGGGGACCAAGGCTAGATGACCAGTGGGCTGCCTCAGGCGGCGGAGCGAAGCGACGTTGCGGCGCCGCCCAGGGCCAGTTCGACCGCCTCCGTGCCGAGGGCCAGGACCGACGGTTCCGGCTCGACCCGGACCAGGTGGCCCGAGTCGGGCCACCACCCGACCACCCGTCCAGGTGCATCGTCGCTGCGGACCCGGAGGGACTCGACCAGTGTCACGAGGGCGAGCTCGGCCCGCACGGAGTCGCGACGGGGACCCGACAGGACCACGAGGTGGGCCGAGCCGGTGCGCACGTCGGCGCGTCCCCGCAGCGCCAGCAAGGCGGAGTGGGGACTGTCCCACCAATGGTCTCGCCCGATGACAGGCGTTTGCGCGAAGGCGGTCCAGTCTAAGGCGCACCACAAGCGGGTCGCCCACGTCACGGCTTCCGCACCGACAGCGGCTCGCCCAGCCAAGGTGAGTCCGTCGATCCAGCGGTCGAGCTGCGTCGCAGACGAACTGCCATCGGCGACCCACCGCGAGGACTCGGTCAAGCGGCTGCGCACGGCTTCGAGCGGGGAGCGCGCCGCGCCGCTCGCCAGGGTGCGGACTGCGGCCACGCCGATGGCGCGCCGGCCCGTGCGCGCCGACCAGGCGAACGGTTGACCTGGCCCGGCGTCGAACGTGTCGCCGGCAAGGGCAGTGCGGATTTCGTGATCTGTGATACGGAAGCGGACGGTGCCGGCTCGTCGCACGGCCAGGCCGGCCAGCTTCGACTTGGCATCAGCCAGGGAGGAGGCCCATGTTCCGGCGTCCACGGGGGGCACGGGCGCCAGTAACGCCTCCATTAGCCGTCTATCCATGATCGCTACCCGCTCGGGTCAACCATGCCGTCAGATGGGACGTGATGGCACGCAAGTGTTCCTCGCGCACGTCCTCGACGCCGTACCGTCCGGAGGCGGACTCCAATAAGGCCAGCCGAAAGGGCGGTGCACCGCTACGGAGGGCCTCGAGGAGGGCCAGAAGGTGCAGTGAGCGTCGTTCGTCAGCCCAGCTGCCGCCGGACGACACCCCAAGCGCGCACAACGACGCAGTGTTCTGGTGCGGCAGGCCGACGATCAGATCGAAAGTCCCGTGGATCACGACGCGCCCACCGGCCAGCGGGATGGCCACGCGGTCGTCCGTCCGTGGCATCCAGCCCGGTGCGAACCGGGGGACCAGTGCCGTGAGGTTGCGGGCGTGGACGCCGAGGATCTCGCCAAGGGCGGCACGCGACGTCGTCGGGAGTTCTTCGACGTAACGCACGTGCTCGTCGTCCCCGAAGGTGCGCAACGCGTCGAGCGCGTCGACCAGTGGGGAATCGATGTCGCCCGAGTGCACGACTTGGCGGACCAGGGCGTGGACAAGTCTCGACAGCACGTGAGCGTGACGGACGCCGTCGTCGTGACGGACGCCGTCGTCGCGTCGTTGGCCGCGTCCGTCGCGTCGCTCGTCGTGCGAGCCGAGCAACTGACGCGGGCCGAGGAAGAGCGGCGGTGAGTGCTCACCGCGAGCGGTCACTACCTCGTAGGCGGCGTCCTCGAGCCAGGCCCGCAGCCCGCCGGCCAAACCGGGGTCGAAGCGGGGCCGGGCGGCTGCGTCGCCGCGGAGGAGGGCGAGGAGCTCCCCACCGGTGCCCCGCTCCGCCGCCGCGCTCCGTGGGTTGGAGCGGACGAGAGGTTGGGGGGCGACAAGGACCATCGACGCAGTGTGCCCACGGGGTGTGACACTCCTCTACCCTGAGACGGACATGGCACGAGCCCTTCCGCTGGCGTCCGCCGGCAACACCGCCTTCTACGTAATTTTCGGGGTCTTCGTGGTGGCGATGCTGGCACTGGCGGTCATCGTCATCGTATGGGCCGTCCGGCACGACATGGCCGGCCGCGCCGCATGGCGCGAACGTCAAATGCGACGGGGGCCACCTGCACCACCAGGCCCGCCCGGACCGACGCCGTGACCGACACCACCGATAGCTCCGAAACCAACGACAGCTCCGATACCGATGGCAACCGCTTCGAGGGCGCGCCCGCACCGAGGCTCACCGATCGCGTGCGCGCCCTGTGGGCGGACCGGCGTCACCGCGCCGACCATCGGCGTCAGCGCGCACCTCGGCGCACCGGGTTTGTTCTCGCCGGCGGTGGCAGCCGTGGTGCCGTGCAGGTGGGCATGCTCCAGGAGCTGATCCGGCGCGACATCCGCGCCGATCGTGTCTTCGGAGCGTCGGTGGGCGCCATCAATGGCGCGTCCTATGCCGGGCGCCCGACGATGGAGAACGTCGAGCGCATGGCGTCCATCTGGCGCGATGTCAAGGGCACGGACATCTTCCCGCGCGGCACCTTCGACGGTCCGTGGGCCTTCTTGCAGAAGCGACCGTCCGTGCACGCCAACTCGGGCCTGCGGGCCATCATCGAGGCGGGCGTCGACTTCGAGAATCTCGAGGACGCCACCATCCCGATCGAAGTGGTGACGACATCGCTCACCGACGGTCGCGAGCGCTGGATCGGCCATGGGCCGGCGGTGGAGGCCATTCTGGCGTCCTCGGCCATCCCGTCCATCTTCCCGCCGGTCGTCATCGACGGAGACCTGCTCGTCGACGGCGGCGTAGTCAACAACGTGCCGATCAGCCGGGCGATCGCCGCGGGATGCGACCGTATCTTCGTGCTCCTGTGCGGGCCGCTGCACTACCACCCCCGCCCGCCCCGACGCCCCCTCGAGGCGCAACTGACGGCGTTCTTCGTCGCCATCCACGCACGGTTCGTCCGTGAGCTCAGCAGCCTGCCGCCGGACGTCGAGGTAGTGGTCTTCAGTGGTGGCGGCGAGCCCTCGGGCCAGTACCGCGATTTCTCGGCCACCGCGACCCTCATCGACGAGGGGCGCGCCGAGGTCGCCGCCGTCCTCGACCGCTACGCCGGTACCTCGCAGGACCTGGCCGTTCGGGCGTCCACCCCCTAAGCCGCCCCACACCCGGCACACCACGCACGCCGAGCGCAGACCGGGGGCGAGGTCCTGGTAGGGCCGCCGCTACCCGCCGGAACGGTGCGGTCGCCGGCGCCCGGTCGTCGGCGTCACTACTTCCTGGTGAAATGGGAGGGTGCCCGACGCCTCGCCCGAGTCGCTCTTCCACCCCGCCGTCGCCAGCTGGTTTGCCCGGCGGTTCCCCCAGGGCCCGACCCCACCCCAGCAGGCGGCCTGGCCCCACATCGCAGCGGGGAGCGACGTCCTGGTGGCCTCGCCGACTGGCTCTGGTAAGACCCTCACCGGGTTCCTGGTGGCGATCGATGCTGCCTACCGTGCCGCCGAGGTCGGGACGACCGCCCGGGGAACGCCCGAGGTCCTCTATATCTCGCCCCTGCGCGCGCTCGCTGTCGATGTCCACGAGAACCTCCACGTCCCTTTGTCCGAAATCCGCGAGGAGGCGACGCGCATCGGCTGTGCCGATCCGGGGCTACGCGTCGCCATCCGCACGGGTGACACGCCACCCGCCGAGCGCGCCGCAATGAAGAAGCAGGCGCCGGACCTGCTCGTCACCACTCCGGAGTCGCTCTACCTCTTGTTGACTGCGCCGTCGTCGCGTGCGCTCCTGCGCGGCGTGCGGACAGTGATCGTCGACGAGGTCCACACGCTCGCGCGCGACAAGCGGGGAAGCCATCTGGCACTGAGCCTCGAGCGTCTCGACGCCCTTGTCACCGAAGCTGGAGGCCATGTGCAGCGCATCGGCCTCTCAGCCACCCAGCGCCCTCTCGACGTCGTGGCCCGACTCCTCTCGGGTGTGCACGACGACCGCCCTCCGACCGTCATCGTCGACTGCGGCCACGCCCGCGATCTGGAAGTCGCCATCGAGCTGCCCTCCACCGAGCTCGAAGCGGTGATGAGCGGCGGCCAGATGTCGGACATCCTCGACCGCATCGCGGAGCACACGCGCCATCACCGAACCACGCTCGTGTTCGTCAACACGCGCAAGCTGGCCGAGCGGGTGGCCCATCAGTTGGCGGAGCGCCTCGGTGACGCCGAGGGTGCCGACGGCGACGTCGATGCCTCGCTGTTGGTTGCAGCACACCACGGCAGCCTGTCGGCGGCGCGTCGGCGGATCGTCGAGACGCGGCTCCGGGCCGGTGACCTGCGTGCCCTCGTCGCGACAGCCTCGCTCGAGCTCGGGATCGATGTCGGCCCCGTCGAGCTCGTGTGCCAGATCGGTTCGCCTCGTGCCATCGGCACGTTCCTCCAGCGCGTCGGCCGGGCCAACCACCACCGCGACGGGACGCCCGCCGGCCGGTTGTACCCGACCACCCGCGATGAGCTCGTGGAATGCACAGCTCTTCTGGCCGCCATACGCGAGGGCCGACTCGACCTGCTCGAGCCGGTCGTGGCGCCGCTCGACGTCCTCACCCAGCAGCTCGTGGCCGAGGTGGCTTCCACCGAAGAGCGCGACGTCGAGGCGATGTGGGAACTGACGCGCCGGGCGGCCCCTTACGCCGACCTGTCCCGGAAGGAGTTCGACGAGGTCGTCGCCCTGGCGAGCTGGGGTATCGAGACCGGCCGCGGGCGCCGCGGCGCGCACCTGCATCTCGACGCGGTCAACGGCCGGTTGCGCGCCCGGCGCGGCGCGCGCCTGGCCGCGCTCACCGGCGGGGGTGCCATACCCGAGACCGGTGACTACCGGGTCGTGCTCGACCCTGACGGGGTGACGGTCGGCTCCGTTCACGAGGACTTCGCCGTGGAGGCGACTGCAGGCGACATCTTCCTGCTCGGCACGCACTCGTGGCGAGTGGCCAAGGTGGAGGTCGGGACGGTACGGGTTCACGACGCAGGCGACCTGCCGCCGACCATTCCGTTCTGGCTCGGCGAGGCGCCGGCCCGGAGCGCCGAGCTGTCCTCGGCGGTGAGCGATCTGCGGGCTGCGCTCGAACCGCTCCTCGAGGTACAGGACGGGGACGGGGCGCGCCGGCTCGTCCGGGATCGGGCGGGGGTATCGGCCGAGGTGGCACAACAGGTGGTCGCCTATTGCGCCGCGGGGCTCGCCGCACTTGGACACCTGCCCACCGGGAAGCGGATCGTCGTCGAGCGTTGCTTTGACGAGAGCGAGGGCTCGCAACTCATCATCCACGCGCCGTTCGGTGGGCGGATCAACCGTGCGCTGGGCTTGGCGCTGCGCAAACGATTCTGCGTCTCGTTCGACTTCGAACTGCAGGCGGCAGCGGACGACGACACCGTGGTCCTCTCGCTCGGACCTCAGCACAGTTTCCCCCTTACACGCGTGCAGTCCATGCTGAGCAGCGCCAGGGCACCGGAGGTATTGACCCAGGCCGTGCTGCCCCATCCCATGCTCGGAGCGCGCTGGCGCTGGAACCTCAACCGCGCCCTGGTCCTCCCGCGCATGAACGGCGGCAAGCGCCGGCCCATCCACCTGCAGCGCATGGAGGCCGATGATCTTTTGGCCGCGGTGTGGCCGGGTCTGGCCGCCTGCCAGGAAAACGCGCCGCCGGGCCCGGTCGGCGTCCCCGATCATGTGTTGGCCCGTCAAACGGTGTACGACTGCCTGCACGAAGGGTTGTCCGTCGAAGGGCTCGTCGAGGTGTGGGCCCGGATCGAGTCAGGTGCGATCGAGGTGCACACGGTCGAGTCGTCGGAGCCATCTCCGTTCTCACACGCGATTTTGAGCGGGCGCCCCTTCACCTACCTGGACGACGCACCGCTTGAGGAGCGCAGGACGCGCGCCCTCTCGCTGCGACGGGGTCTGGGCGAGCTGAGTCCCAACGGGCTGCCCGTTCCGGCCGCAGAACTCGCCGCGCTCCATCCTGACGCAGTCGCCGTCGTGCTCGACCAAGTCCGCCCACGGCTGCGCAACGCTGATGAACTGCACGACCTGCTGCTGTCGCTCGTGGCGACACGGCCCTTCTCGGAATGGGCGCAGTGGTACGGCGCGCTCGCCGCCGACGGGCGCGCCGGAATGCACAACGGCTCCTGGGTGGCAACCGAACGCGCGACCGCGGCCCTGGCCCTCGACGATGACGATGATGCAGCTGCGGACTGCGTGGCGGGTCATCTGCAGTTGGCCGGTCCCGTGACGGTGGAGCAACTGGTGGCCGCCGCCGCCCTCCCTTCGGGGGCGCCGATGGGGGCGCCCCTGTCGGCCGCCCGCGCCCGCACCGCCCTGACCCTCCTGGAAGCACGAGGCTCGGCTATTGAGCTCCCGGACGGACGTTGGTGCGCGCGCAACCTCCTGGTCCGCCTGCACGGGGCGAGCCGCAGCCGGCGACGCGGTCAGATCGACGCTGTCCCCATCGCCGAGTTCGTCCGTTTCCTCACGCGCTGGCAGCACGCGACGCCGGACAGCCGGCTGGAGGGTCGGGCCGGACTGCTCCAGGTCCTCGAGCAGTTGCAAGGCATTGAAGCACCTGCGGCGGAATGGGAGGCGCAGATCCTCCCGGCACGTGTCCGGGACTACGACGCCCGCTGGCTCGACGAGCTGTGCCTGTCAGGCGAGATCGTCTGGGGCCGTCTCACACCTCGTGGCGAGCGGCCCGGACGACGGGGAACGCCCTCGCCGGCGACGCCGCTCGCCTTCGCGCGGCGCGATGACCTCGACGACATGTTGCGCGCCGTGCGCGCTGGCTCGGCGGCACCCGAGCCCGAGGTGGGTGCCGCGGCAGACGTGCTCGCTGCGCTGCGCACGCGCGGGGCGTGCTTCCGCCCGGAGCTCGCCCCGCTGACCGGTCGGCTCCCCGCCGAGGTGGACGAGGGCCTGTGGGACCTGGTGGCGCGCGGTCTGGTCACCGCCGACGCGTTCTCCGCCGTGCGCGCCCTTCTCTCCGCCAGCGACCGCTGGCGCACGCGGGCGGTGCGTCGCCCCTCGGGCCGACTGGGGCGGCGCCGAGCCCCAGTCGGGACCGGCATCGGAGAAGGTCGTTGGTCGCTCCTGCCCGGACCGGAGATCCTCGGCGCGCCGGCCGTCGACGACGGCGTGCTCCTGCCTGGCAACGAGGCGCTGGCTGAGACCGTGGCCCACCAGCTCCTGGAGCGGTGGGGGATCGTGGCCTGGGAGTTGTGGAGCCGCGAATCCTTCAGGGTTCCCTGGCGCGAGGTCGTGTGGGCGCTACGTCGTCTAGAGGCCCGCGGCATCGTGCTGGGCGGACGCTTCGTGGCGGGGCTGTCGGGCGAGCAGTACGCATTGCCCGAGGCGTTCGACGAACTGCGGGCGACGCATCGCCGTGGTAGCGACGGTGAGCAAGTGGTCGTCGCCGGGGCAGACCCGCTCAACATGACGGGCACGGTGCTCGGCGGCGCACGCGTGCCCGACGCGACGCAACCAGCGCGTGGTCTACCGCGACGGCGTCGTGGTGGATCAGCTCGAGGCCGGCTGATCGTGGCGCCGATCCGGAGCATCGATCTCAACGCCGATGTCGGCGAGGCGATCGATGCGGTCGGGATCGAAGTGGAGCGCGCGCTGCTCGGGTTGGTGACGTCCGTCCACATCGCCTGCGGTGGGCACGCCGGAGACGACGAGTCCATGGCGGCCACCGTCACCGCTGCCCTCGAGCTCGGCGTGCGTGTGGGCGCCCATCCTTCCTACCCGGACCGTGCCGGATTCGGCCGAACGCCCATGGACATCGACCGGGACGAGCTCGGCGCCTCATTGGCCGAGCAGCTGCGCGCACTGGACCAAATCTGTCGGAAGGCCGGGACGTCCATCGTGTCGGTGAAGGCACACGGGGCCCTCTACGGAGAGGTTGCCAAGGGGGGTGCCATCTACGAAGCCTTCCGCGATGCGGTGCGCGCCAACGTGGGGGAGGCCGCGGTCTTGGTGCTCCCATCGGGCTGCCGGGCCATGGCGATGGCGCTACGCGACGGGATGTCGGCATGGGAGGAGGGCTTTTGTGACCGCGCCTACCGCGGTGACGGTGGCCTCGTCGACCGCACGGAGGCGGCCGCCATGCTGGGTGACCCCGCGGCGGCCGGCGCGCAGGCACTCAGCCTCGCCCGCGGTGCCGTAGTCGCCCATGATGGCTGCGTGCTCACCCTCTGGGTGGACACACTGTGCATCCACGGCGACTCGCCCGGAGCAGTCGCCATCGCCACCGAGGTCCGCCGCGTCCTGTCCGACGCGAGGATCGACGTGGTCGCGCCGGCGCGTGCATGAGCCGGTCGGTACCCGATGGGGAGATCCGACGCCTCGGTGACCGCGCCTTCCTGATCGGCGTCGCCGACGCGGCCGCTGGCCGGTCGCTGGCGACCGAACTGACGGCACGTTTGCGCCATGAGGTTCCTCGCGATGGGGTCGACATCGTCGCCGGCTCCGCCACCGTGATGGTCCACGCCGCAGCGCCCACCTTGGAGATCTCGTCAGTCCGGGCCACCGTCGACGAGACGTGCGCCGCGGTGGCCCAGCACGGTGGGCGTGACATTGCGCCGGGTCCAGCGCGGCTCGTCACCATTCCGTGCCGTTTTGACGGTCCCGATCTCGATGACGTCGCCGCGCTCGCGGGCTGCGACGTTGCCGACGTGCCGGCGTTGCTCACCGCGCGGCCATTCACTGTTGCCTTCATGGGATTCTCCCCCGGGTTCGCCTATCTCGACGGCCTGCCGCGCCCATTGGATCGGGTGCCCCGTCGCGCCCGACCGCGTCCCCGGGTGCCCGCTGGATCGGTGGCGATCGCCAACGGTCAAGCGGCGGTGTATCCGACCGCCTCACCCGGCGGCTGGCAGATGGTCGGCCGGACCGCCTTCCCACTGTTCGACGTGGACCGACCTCCCTTCGCCGTGCTGGCACCGGGCGACCGAGTCCAATTCACGACCGCCGACCCTGACGAGAGCGTGGATCCCGAACCCGTGCGCGCGCCGCCATGGTCGCTCCCGGCCGAGGCGCGTCCCGTGCTCGAAATGGTCCGGCCGGGTCTGCGTGCGGTCGTCCAGGACGGGGGCCGCCGAGCCGTGGCGGGCATCGGTGTGCCGAGTGCCGGACCGGCCGATCCGGTTTCGTTCCATCTGGCGAACAGGCTGGTCGGCAACGATGCCGACGCCGCAGCTGTGGAGGTCACCGGTGGAGACGCGGGCGTGCGCTGCCTCAGGGATTGTCATGTCGGTGTCGTCGGTGCCGCGCCCAACGTGCGCATCGACGGCACGACGGAGGACCACGGCCGGCTGCTCCCCCTCCGAGCGGGCCAGCAACTCCACATCGGCCGGATCCATGGCGGATGCCGCACGTACCTCTCGGTGGCCGGGGGCATCCTCGGGCCCATGTGGTTCGGGAGTGCCGCCACCGACGAGTTGACCGGCTTGGGCCCCGGACCTTTGCGGGTGGGCGCCGTGCTGCATGCGGGTCGCTGGACGCCACCGCTGGGCGACCACCTGTCGGCCGGCTCGGCCACGGTGCTCGACGGCGCGGCGCCGGTGGCGCTGCGCATCCTTCCGGGTCCGCACGCCGAATGCTTCGCACCCGACGCCTTGACGCAGCTCGCCGCCGCCACCTTCGAAGTGCAATCCGCGTCCAATCGCGTCGGCATGCGGTTGCGGACCGCGGAGGGGGTGCCGACGGCCTGGTGCGCCGCCACCGGGGGTGCGCTCGATTCTCAAGGCGTCGTCACCGGGGCGGTGCAGGTGCCACCCGACGGCGACCCCGTAATCCTTTTGCCCGACCACGCCACGCTCGGTGGTTATCCCGTGCTTGGGGTCGTGGTCGCCGCCGACCATGGGCGGCTGGGCCAGTGCGCACCTGGCACACGCGTGCGCTTCGTGCCCATCGATCACGCCTCCGCCGACGCGGTATGGCCGGTGACGACGAGGGAGCTGGCGAGGGCGGTGGTCGGGACGTATCCGCTCGCCGTCGACTGAGCCCGGCGCGCGTTACCACGTCAGACGAGCAGCTTTACCGCCGTGCCCGCCGCGATCACCACGACCACGACACGAAGGGCGGGGGCCGGCAGAGCCAGGGCGAGACGCGCCCCGGCGTATCCCCCGGCCAGGCTGCCCGCGGCCAGCAGACCGACCGCCTCCCAGGCGAGGCCGCCGTGGATGAGAAAAACGACGGCGGCGATGCCGTTCACGATCATGGAGAGGATGGCTCGGAGCCCGCTGGTGTGCGCCAGCGAGACCGGAAGGGCAAGGCCGAGGACGGCCAGGAACATCACGCCCATGGCGGCACCGAAGTACCCGCCGTAGAGCGAGGCGGCGAACACGCCCGCCACCAACAGCACCGGCCGGGTGCGCGGGTGTGCCGAGCCCCGGTCCAGGGCACGCCGCAGAGCCGGTTGGGCGGCGAACAGCGCGGCGGCCCCCAGGACGAGCCACGGCACCACGTCGTCGAACGTCGCCGCCGACGTGGTGAGGAGGAGCACAGCTCCGGCGATGCCACCCGCGAGCGCGACGGGTGTGAGGCGCAGGAGGCGGTGCGCCTGATCGCCGATCTCGCGCCGGAACCCGGCAGCCGACGCCACGTAGCCCGGCCAGATACCGACGGTGTTCGTGATGTTGGCGGTAAGTGCGGGGTAGCCGAGTCCCAGCAGGATCGGGAATGAAATCAGGCTGCCTCCGCCGGCGACCCCATTGAAGATGCCAGCGCCGATCCCGGCCAGGAGCAGCAGCAGGACGTGGGACGCAGGCATTGCCGGGCAACAGTACGGGACGACCTGGGTTGGGCCGACGACCGTCTCCCCGAGAACGGCGGATGTCAGGCTGTTCACACGGGAGTGTCGGCGGCAACATAATTCACGGTGTTGCGCAAGGTTCCTTGAGGTACCCCGTTTCATTGACGAAGGCAGAGGAGACCGCCGTGTTCTCGGCGGACGGTCAGGGGTACGGATGAGGGGTCGAACCAGGTTTGCCGCGGTGGGGCTGCTGGCCTTCACCGCGTTGTGCACCGTGTCCGCGACTGCTGGCGCGCAGAGCACCCATTGGAGCGTTCAGTCCAACGGAGGCTTCGTGTCGCTCGACCTGCTCAACACGCTGCAATTCGCCGGCGGGGGCTCTGAGGCCGCCGCCTCCGGCGCTCCGCTGGCGGAGGCATCGGGTACGGGCGCCTGCCTGTCGTCTGCCGCGTCGACCAACCCGTGCCCCACGAGCGCGACGTCCTCGCTGTCGGGCGCGGCGCTCAGCAGCACACAGGACGCGGTGGCCCAGGGTTCGGGTACCACGGCCTCGCCGACCGGATCGAGCGCCTGCCCGGTGCCGCTCACGACGGATCTGGTCAGCGTCAATGTGGCCTGTGGCTCGGCCTCGGCGTCGGAGGACGGAAACGGGAATCCGACCGCAACCGGCACCGGCAGCCTGGCCAACGTGTCGATCAGCCTCAGCCTCACCGGCGTGCTGCAGAGTCTCGTCGGCAGCTCGCTCCCGTCGGCCACGTCGTTGTGCGACAACGTTCCGGCGGCCGGCACCGCCGCCGGGACGAACACCACTGCGTTGTCGGCGCCGGTCTCGGCGCTGCTGGGCACCGTCAATGGCATTCTCCCTCCCGATCTCGCGCTGAGCCCGACGAGCATCGCCGGCGGCAGCGACATCAGCGGTGAGTGCTCCGTTCTCAGCGGGCTGCTGACGCAGCTGAACGCGGCCGGGCGGACGTCGCCCGTCACCGGCATCGTCACCGGCATCCTGAATCAGGTGCTCGGCCTGACAGGCGCCAACGCGGCGAGCGTGCAGCCGCTGAGCATCGACCTGGGCGGGTCGACCGCTGCCGTGAGCACGAGCGGCAACGTCGTCACCGACTCGGTGACCCAGCACGCCGTGGACGTCAGTCTCTTCGGTCTGGCCGATCTGCAGGTGGCACCCACGACCGCCTCGGTCGCGCTCGACCGCAGCACAGGCACGGTCACCCCCAGCTGCAATGCCGGCCTCGTGTCCTACTCGACCAGCGGCTCGCTGCCGAGCTTTGTCACCATCGGCCAGCTGACCACGTTGGTCAACCAGATTCTGGCCCAGACCAGTGCCGGGAGCGCCCTCGGGTCGGCGCTCGGCAGTCTTCTCACCGGCATCATCGACTACACGCCCGACGGCAATCTCTTGACCTGTGACACGTCGGCCCCGGGAACCACGGCCGCCGCCAAGGTGGGCGTCCTCAACCTCGGACTGCTCGAGCGCGCTCAAAGGCGGCATCGGCCTCAACATCGGCGACGTAGGCGTCACCGGCAGCGCCGCGGTGGGCACCCCAGCCGTGGCGACGTCGCCCGCCAATCCGGCGACGCCGGCAGCCGTCGCCCCCGTTCCCGGCGTGACCACCGTGCACACCGGTGAGTTCTGGTCGGGACCTCTGTCCATCGCAGCGATGGTGGGCATGGGCGTCGCCGGACTCTTGCTCATCGGTCGACGACGCGTCGCCACCCTCGCTCGATTGCTCCACCCGACCAACCGCCGAGGTGGCAGATGAGTCATCGCAACCGTGCCCCCGTTGCGGGCCGGCCGTCGGACCGCCACCGGGCCCGGCCTTCGGGACCTCCTCCGTTCCCCCTCCGGTCTCGGGGGCCGGCCCGGTGGCGGCCCAGGGGGGTGGCGACCGAGCACTGACCGCACGCGTCCCCGAGTCTTCGGCCCTCCGGCTGACGACAGGACAACACAGAGAAGAGATCTTCGGAGGATCTGGAGGGAGTAGCTGATGCAGCGGGAACCGGTGCTGCGAACTGCTCGGGGCGGGGTGGCGGAGCCCCGTTCCGAGCAGGTGCGGCCCGACATGGGGGCGCGGTGAGGACCTTCCGAGACCTGCGACGGGTCGGCGTCACGTTCCTCGGCGTCGTGCTGTTCTTCGGTGCAGTGTTCTCCGGCAGCTACGCGCTGGCCCATCAAGGGCACCAGCACGTCGCGCAGGGTGTGTTGCTCGGGAGCGAGCGGTCCGCCATGGCCAAGATCGCGTCTGAGCGCCACGGCGCATCCTGCCAGGTGGCGGGCGTCCAACCCGGCCAGCTCTCGGGCATCCTCTCCATTCGGGCGCTGCATCTGGAGGCACCCGTCGAGGAGGGCACCGACGACCAGGAACTCAACGTGGCCGTCGGGCACGACGCGCAGTCAGTCTGGCCGGGCGTCGACGGCGCCGCCGTCCTCCTCGCCCACGACGTCAGCTACTTCGTCCACCTGAACGAGCTCAAGCCGGGTGACCGCATCACCTATACGACGGCCTGCAACACGGTGCAGTTCCAGGTGACGTCCCAGCAGGTCGTCCCCGCTGGCTCCTCCGTGTCGAACACGACGGATCCGAGTCTCGTGCTCGACACGTGCTGGCCGCCCAACGCCCTCTTCTTCACACCTGACCGTCTGCTCGTCCGGGCCTCCGAGGTGGGCGCGGCCACGAAAGGTGCCGACCTCCACGCCCGAGCGCGGTTCGTCCAGACGGTGCGATCAACCGAGTACGTGACCTCGGCGCCGCAGGCGCTGCAGGCGCAGGGACTGACGCTCCAGCAGAACGAGGCGCCGATGGGGACGATGCAGCTCGTCAATGCCTCGGTGGCCTTCGCCCAGTCTCCGGGGCCGCTGTCCTTGGAGGCGGCCGCGCTCCAGACCTACTTCGGCGGGCTGCACGCGGCAGCACAGCGCCAGGCCGCCTGGTGGCAGGCCATGGCGCCCCAGGTGGCCGTGCCGCCCCAGTTGGCCGGGGCGGTCATCGCCGGCCATGACGCGCCGCTCGACGTCGAGATCGATTCCGCCGCCGGATCCCCAGTGCAGGTGGTCCTCCGTACCACCGTGACCCTTTCGGGTGGCGCTGTCCCGGGGGAACACCCCATGACGGTCGTTCTCCCTGTTCACGGAGCTGTGGTCTCCATCGGGAGCTGGACGGTCGCGTGAGCCCGGTAGGCACGGTCGCGAGACACCCGACGACGCCTCCGCGGGGCTCGGTGGAGGGTTCGGTCGAGGGCTCCGCCGACGACCGCAAGCGCGGCTGCGCAGGCACGTTTCCAATGTGAGAACCCGGGTGAGGGCTGTCGGGGAGGAGGACGGATGCGGGTGAGCTTGGACGACGTGTACGACGAGCTGCTCCAGGCAGAGCTCAGCTCCAGGGGGAAGCACGTCCGGCGCAGCGCCGACTCGGGTCACGCCGTCGTGACGACGACCGCTCTCGACGAGAATGGCGCCTCGCAGGGGCTGCAGGTGGCGGAGGCCGAGGCAGGCGAGACAGGCGGGGCAGGCGGGGCAGGCGGGGCAAACGGTGTAGACGGCGCGACCGTTGCCCCGACGCACGCTCGAGCCCCCGCCCCGATTCACGAGGCCTTTGAATCCCCACCGCCGGCAGAACGCGCCGACCGGCCCCTCGCGAAAGTCGCGGGTCTCAAAGGAAGGGCGCGGTACCGCAGCGCCGCCATGGTGGGAGCCGGCGGACTTGCCTGCGCGGCGGTCGGCGCCTTCCTCGGCGGCCTCGGCGGCTCCTTCACCGTCAATCCCGCCGCGGCCCACCCGCTGGCGTCTTCGCCGGCACCGGAGCAGACCGCCGCCGCGACCAACCAGGTCAATGACGCACTGTCGACGGAGAGTGGTTCTTCGGCCCTCACGGCCGCGTCGTACTCCGCACTACCCGGCCCACTCACCCAGGGCCAGGGATCCGGACCACTGCAATGGCTGACGGCCGGCTCGGGGTCGCGGCCGCTCGCGGCTGTCACCGGAGCGGGCGGCGACGTGCCGGGTGGTGCGACGGGGGACGGGGAGAGCGACGGGAACGGGACGGGATCGGGCGTCGGTGCGGGTTGCATCGCCACGACGGCCGACCTCGGCCTGGGCTGCGTTCTGGGCAGTCTCACCACGACGCTGGGCAGAGGCTCGTTGCCGGCGGACCCGTCGTTAGCCGGCATGATCACCATCATGAGCGGGGAGCTGGCCAACTTGAGCTCGCTCCTCCCGGTCGCCTCCCGGCCGCTTCCTCCCGGCGGCCTCTCGGCCGCCGGGATCCCCGGTCTCGTCGCGCTCCTGGCCACGGGCGCACCGGGCGCACCGGGCGTGGGCGACGTCGCCACGCTGCTCGGCGGCGCCACCGGCTCGATCGCACCGTCGCTCACTGCGCTTCCCGTCGGAAGCGGTGGAAGCGGCAGTGGCGTCGGGGGAGTGACCATCGCGGGGACCAGCGTGCCGGGGCTGCCCGGAGCGTCGTCGGGTGGCTCGGCGGCGACGCCACCGACCACGAGCGTCACCAGCAGGTCGACGAGCGGCACCACGACGACGACCAGCACGACGACGACCACGACGATGCCCGTGACGATCCCGCTGCCGCTGCCGCTGCCTGCCGGTGCCGGTGCCGGTGCCGGTGAGCGTTCCCCCCGTCTCGGTGGGCGGCGTCGTGGGACAGAGCAGCGGAGGATCCGGCTCGGGGCTGACGCTCACTCTCCCCTAGGTGTAGGAAGTCGGGACCGCCGATAGCCTGCGGGAGGCGCGGCCGGGTCGACCGCGCCGACGCCCGCATCGGACAGGAGGTCCCATGGTCAGGCTCACGTGCCTGCTGCGTCGTAAGGACGGTCTCACGCCCGCCGAGTTCCACGCCTACTGGCGGGAGGTCCACGGCCCGCTGATCACGTCGAGCAAGAGCGGGCGTCACGTGCTGCGCTACGAACAGCACCCGCGCCCTCTCGACGACTACAACGGCGACGACGATGCCGGCTTTGACGGTGTCACGGTGCAGTGGTTCAAGAGCATGGACGAGTACCGGGCGCACATGGCCGAGCCGGACTTCCCTGACATCTGGACGGACATAGGGAACTTCCTCGACACCGACCGGTTGCACTTCATCGTCACCGAGCATCCCCGCCTCGTCATAGGCGACGACGCCGATTCATTCCCCCTGGGTTGACTGGGGGGGAGGGGTCAGGGCCGTGAGCCCCGGGCCGCCGGCGGGGTGCACGGCCTCGGGATTGGAAACGTGGATCGGCGCGGGTAGCGACGATGGCGACGATGGCGACAGCGGCGCCGGTTCGGCTTCGGGTCGCGGGCGAGGGAGGGCGCGCAACGTCGTGCGGACCGGCGGGCGGGCCGCCTCTGCCTCGGCGCGGCGATGTTCCATGAGCTCTCGGAGCTCACGCCATGCCCGCCCGCGGATGCGCGGCAGCTGGGTCGGCAGTCGTTTGAGAAGCCGTCCGACTTCGCGGCGGTGCCGTTCGGCGACGCCGCCCATGACGAAGATTGTGGCTGCAGGCAGCGACGTGTCCCCCATGGCCAGCTCCGCCAGTTGCCGTGAAGCCACCTCGGCGTCCTGCATGGCGCCGAGCTCGTCTTGGAGCGCGGCCATGGCGCGCACGTAGCGAGAGGTGCGGCCGCCGTAGACGTCGTTGCTGAACTCGAGGGCGTACCGCAGTCGCTTGCAGCGAATGCGCAGGGTATGGAAGTCCGCCGCGACGCCAGAGCGCTTGGCGTGCTTGGCCGCCTTCACCACCTTGTCGTGCCGGTCGATCACGAGGCCGGGCAGCCCGATGACGGCCGGCTCCCTTGTGGCGAGAGAGCGCCGCGCCGGACCCTGCTGCGCCATAGCGGTTAAGCCCTTGGCCAGACGGTCCCAGCGGACCGAGTCAAGCCCGCTGAGCATGGCGGCCCGGGCCACCTCGCGCTCGCGTTCGAGCAGCCTAACCAGGTCCGCCAGGGGATCGGGGCCGCGAGCGACGGGAGCGAGATGGCAGTCGGTGAAGTCGGAGGACGCCACCTCCGCCAGGTCCAGCAGCTGCACGTCGAGGTCGCGCACCGCCCCCAGGAGGCCGGCCACCCACCCGAGCTCTTCCCGGAACGCCTGGGCGCGGACGGGCAGCACGCCATCGAAGAGCGAAAGGGCGGCCCGCAGCCGGCGGGTGGCGACGCGCATGTCATGGAGCTCCTCGGGATCCTCCCCGAGTCGCGTCCCGGGCTCCTTGGCACACACCACCGCGAGTTGTCGCCGCAGGACGGCGAAGGCGACCTCGCCCATGGTGGACGCGGCTGAGATCTCGGTCGACCCGAGGTCGGGCGTCCCGGGGATCTCCTCGCCGAGGGCCAGCAGTCCCGCCTCGAACTTCGAGAGCCGGGCCGCCTGAAGTCCGCACGACACGCGCAGCTGCTCTACCATCGGCTCCAGCGCGTGGAGCCAGTCGGGATGGACCTCGACTTCGACGCGACGGAGCTGCATGGGTCGCTGCCCTGTGCCGACGACGATCATGGTGTCGTCGAGCGCTACCTCCGCCACGTCGAACCCGCCGACCCGCAGCGCGAAGGGGCGGCGGCGGGTGCGGACCTGGAGGACCTCGTGCAGTCGGCGCGAGCCCACGATGGCGCGCAGGCGGCGGCCGACCGGTCCCTCGGCTCCGAGGGAATCCAAGCCGGTGGCGTTCAGGACCTCGGTGACTTCCAGGCGCTGGCGCAGGCCGCTGCGCTCGGCAGGCCGGCTGTCCTTCAAGGTGACCTCGTCGTGACGGCCGCGCCGCCGCGTGCGGACCACGAACCCGGCCCGGGCCATGCGCCAGTCGTCGGTGTCGAGATAGGAGTCGACCAGTCGGCGGGGCGGGCGGGAGAGCGCGGTCACGGTGCCTCCGTCGCCGGTCTCGATGGCGAGGGTGGGGAGGGCGGCTAACCACCGCTCGACCGGCCGCAGGTCGAGGGCGTCGAACTGCCATTCGATCTCAACCGGGCCCCCGCCGGCGGGCCCGTCTCCGTTGGCGCCGGACATCGCGGTCAGGCTACAGCGAGCATCCGTTTCGTTCCGAGATCTCGGCGCATTGCCGCGGTCTGGCGCGAGCTCGGCGGTAACCTGCGGGCCAGTGGCGCGACGAGCAATGACGGCCGAGCTCCCTTCCCCGACAGATCTGATCCAGGCCGCTGGTGGGCTGGTGGTGCGCCGGCAGGGCGGCTTTCTCCAAGTGGCCATCGTGCATCGGCCGGTGCATCAGGATTGGTCCTTTCCCAAGGGAAAGCTCGAGGTGGGCGAGACCTTCGAGATGGCGGCGTTGCGCGAAGTCGAAGAAGAGACCGGCTTGGTGTGCCGGCTCCTCCGCTTCATCGGTCACACCGAGTACATCGACCGCAAGGGACGCCCCAAGGCGGTGGCGTACTGGATCATGGCGGCTGAGGGCGGGTTTTTCGTCCCCAACGCGGAGGTCGACGAGCTGCGTTGGGTCAGCCTGGAGCAGGCCACGATTCTTCTCTCGTATCCCCGCGATGCGGAGCTGATCGCTGTCCTTCTGGCTGCTGACCAGGTCGAACCCGTCATCTAAACGCTTCGAAAATTTCCCGAATTTCTGTGTTTAGCTGCGCGCAGATCGGGAATAATGGGGTCCAGCGATCTACCGCCTGATCGCACTGCCGGCGTGTGTGCCCCAGTCGAAAGCTCCAGGACCTATCGCCAAGGGCCCTGCGACAACGTTTCGACGTGAGTCGACTGGGGCACCGTCGGCGTTTTCGTTTCTCCGGCCGTTTTCCCTGTTCAAAAGCGTTCTGCCCTCCACGCGGGGCGTTCAGGCCACGAGGACGGCGGCTCCGTCGACCCGATCTTCCCGGAGATCCAGCAGCGCCTCGTCAGCGCGCGCCATCGGATAGGGGACCGCAGAGACCCGGAGGTGGATGCGGGCCGCCTCGGCCAGGAATTCTTCCCCGTCGCGCCTGGTGTTGGCGGTGACGCTCTGGAGCGTCCGCTCCTCGAAAAGATGCTCTTGGTAGTCGAGCGCAGGGATCTCGCTCAGGTGGATCCCGGCGACGGCCAGCGTGCCGCCGCGGTCGAGGGCCGCCAGCGCGGGCGGGACCAGCGTGCCTACCGGAGCGAACAGGATGGCCGCGTCGAGGGGCTCGGGCGGCGCAGCGGCAGCATCACCGGCGCTGGCCGCGCCGAGCTCGAGCGCAAGGCGTTGGGCCGCCTTCGAGCGCGTCATGACATGGACGCGGGCCCCCCGGGCCAGCGCCACCTGGGCCGTGAGGTGTGCGGAGCCGCCGAACCCGTAGATGCCCAGGCGACCTCCGTCGGGCACGTTGGCGCGCAGCAGCGCGCGATACCCGATGATGCCGGCGCAGAGCAGAGGCGCCACCTCCACGTCGTCGAACTCCTCGGGCAATCCGTAGGCGTAGTCCTCGTCGACCACGGCATACGACGCGTAGCCGCCGTCGACATCCCAGCCCGTGAAGCGCGGGTCCGTGCACAGGTTCTCTCGACCGGACACGCAGAACCGACAGACCCCGCAGGTGTGCGCCAGCCAGGGCACGCCGATGCGATCACCCTGCTGCCACCGCCTGGTGCCCGCACCGAGACGATCGACCACGCCCACGATCTCGTGGCCGGGTGTCGTCCCGTGCTGCCGTGGCGTCAGGTCGCCTTCGGTCAGGTGGAGATCGGTGCGGCACACCCCACAGGCGCTGACCCGCACCCTCACTTCGCCCGGTCCGGGCTCGGGCACCGGCCTGTCGACGCGCCGTAACGGATGTGTCCCGCGACGGAGCGGCCCGGGTCGGTCGACCACCCATGCCTGCATGACGTCTTCGATGCTCACCAGCCTAGGAGCTCCCCTACGATGCTCGAAGGACGAGGAGAGCGCATGCACGCCGTGTCATCGGATTCACCCGCCACCGGGCACGAGCCGCCCCCGGGGCCCTCGTGACGACCCTCGTTCTCGCCGGGCCGTCGGGGCTCACCGAGCACGACGGCGGGGCGCGTCATCCGGAGCGCCCCTCGCGCCTCAGCGCCGTCATGGAGGGCGTACGAGCTGTGACGGCCGAGCACGAGGTGGTGGTTCCCGAGTACAGCGAGGCATCCCTGGCGGACCTGGCGCGGGTGCACCACCCTGACTATCTCGACCGGCTCGCCCTGTTCTGCGCAGAGGGCGGCGGGGACGTTGACCCCGACACCTATGCGCGCCCGGACTCGTGGATGGCGGCCCGACGCGCTGCGGGAGCCGGCCTGGCCGCCTTGAGCGAGCTCGAGCGGCGCGGGGAGGGCGTCGCTTTCGTTCCGGTCCGCCCGCCCGGCCACCACGCCAGCGCCGACCGGGCCATGGGCTTCTGTCTCGTGAACAACGTCGCGGTGGCCGCAGCGTCGCGCACCACGCTCGGTGAGCGGGTGCTCATCGTCGACTGGGATGTGCACCATGGGAACGGCACCCAGGACATCTTTTGGAACGACCCGGGCGTCCTCTACGTCTCGACCCACCAGCACCCGCTCTATCCCGGCACAGGTCGTCCCGACGAAGTGGGTGGTCCGGCGGCAGCCGGGCTGACGATCAACCTGCCGCTCCCACCGGGGGCGACCGGCGACGTCGTACGCACCGCCCTCAGTGAGGAAGCCGGCAGGACCATTGCAGACTTTGCGCCCGACTGGGTCCTCGTCTCATGCGGCTTCGACGCGCACCGCGACGATCCGCTCGGTGATTTAGGGCTTTCGAGCGGCGACTTCGCCGAACTGGCCTGCGTCGTGCGCGACGTTGCGCCGCGGCCAGGCCGACTCGCCCTCTTCCTCGAAGGCGGCTACCGGGCGGCAGCGTTGGCATCGTCGGTCCAGGCGACACTCGGCGCCTTGCTCGGCCCGACGGCCGGGGTCAGGGCAGAAACCACATCGGGCGGTCCGGGTCTCGAGCAGTTGCGCCACGACCGTTCCGTGCGGGCCCGGGCCATCGACGAGGTCCGACCGGGGACGCCCTGAGCAACCCGTTGTGGCCGGCGTGGCGACGGTGGCGGCTGTTCAGCGAGGGGCGCGGTGGATCAGCACCGGACAGTGCGCATTCGTTGCGCAGTACTCGCTGACCGAGCCGAGCAACATGCCGACGAACTCCCCGTGACCGCGGCTGCCGACCACGAGGAGATCGGCGCCCCTGGATTCCTCGACGAGGATGGGCGCCGGATGGCCGCTGATCAGCCGAGGGTCGACGCGCAGCCCGGGGTGTGCCGCGACGATGGTGGCGACGGCGCCGTCGAGCACTCTTTGGGCATCGGTCTCGGGATCGAAATCACTGGGGACTGGCACCGCCCAGCCGTAGCTCGTCGGCCACTCCCAGGTCATCACGAGCTCCAAGGTGCTGTGGGTGAGCACGGCCTGGCGGGCCGCCCACGACAGGGCTTCGAGTGACGCTTCCGAGCCGTCATGGCCCACGACGATCCTGCCCGTGTGCGATGCTGCGTGCGCGGTCATTTGGTCTGCACCCTCCTGGTCGAGCGACGGGCGTGCTGGTCGTGCGGACTCGGCTGTCTTGGGCCATGTCGACGCGAGGTGCAACGAAGGTCCCGAACCGGCGCCAGCTTAGCGAGACCCGCGCTGCTGGCTCCCGGTCGAGACGGCCGATGCCGGCCCTGAGCGTCTGGGCGGATTGGGAAGATGAGCATGTGTGTGGGCGCGTTTCTCCCCGACGATCACCAGCTCGTCCGGACGGGTCCACGTCGCCAGCCGTTCAGAACAGCGGTGAACCGGGTGACGTGCCGCCGTCGGTGCCCCGGAGGGCCACTCGGCGGTCCAGGAGCGCGCACAAAACGGGTCCGTTCGAGTCGGGGTTGCCAAAACGTTCGAGGTCGGTGGCGATGCCCATGGCCCCGGCGAGTTCGACCAGGGTGACGTCGTAGGCGACCTCACGCGCGCGACCTCGCGCGCGAGGACTACCGGCGCGTCCGCCTGAATTGGAAAATGGCGACCGAGGGGGGTGGCCGCCATTCTCCAAGCACCGTTGTCTGGGAAGAGAAAGGTGTCCCAATCATTGTGGTTGCGCACCCCCGGTGCGGGTAGAGCCGAAAGTCATGGATTCCCCGGGCCGGACCGAAAGGGTGGGTCGAACACCGTGGTCAGAGCGCCGCCGAAGTGCCAGAGTGGGGTGCATGGCAACCGTCCGTAGCATGGAAGAGACCGTGGCGCTGATCCGCCCGGTCGATCGCATCGGCTTCGGACTGGGTCCGGCCATTCCCGACGGTCTGATGACCGCGCTCGGCGCACGAGATGACTGGGAAGACCTGGAGCTCGGCGGCGCGCTGTGCCTCAACCTCTACGACGTGTTCTCCAAACCCGGCGTGCGTTACCGCTGCGGGTTCTTCGGGCCGGCCGAGCGCTTGCACCATGCGATGGGCTACCAGGTCGAGTTGGTGCCGGGGGGCTTCCGTCAGATGGGGCCGATCATGGCTCGGTTCGCACCGCGTGTCATGGTGACGCAGGCAGCGCCGCCGGACGAAGACGGTGCGGTGAATCTCGCACTCCACATGGGCGGCACCCGCGACGAGCTGCTCCGAGCCGGCCGAGACCCTGACCGAGTGCTGATCGTCGAGGTCAATCCGCACCTCCCGCGCACCAAGAGCCTGCCGCCCGCGTTTGACAACACCATCCCACTCGACGCCATCGATGTGCTGGTGGAGTGGGACGGCGCGCCGTTCGCACTGGTCGATGTACCAAGCGACGAGGTGGACGCTGCGATTGCGCACCACGCCCTCACCTACGTGCACGACGGTTCCACGCTGCAGACGGGTATCGGCGCCATCCCCAACATCGTCGCGGCGGAGTTGGCAGCGTGGACCCCTGAGTGGGTTCGGCGTCCATTCGGAGATGTTCACCACCGGCCTGATGCACCTGCATCGTGCCGGGAAGGTCACCAATGACGCCAAGGGTATGTTCGACGGCGTGTCGGTGACGACCTTCGCGCTGGGCGTGTCCGACCTCTACACATGGCTCGATGGGAACGATGACGTCGCGTTCCTCCCCGTAGAGACCGTGAACGACCCGACCGTCATCTCCAAGAACGCCAACCTTGTCTCCATCAACGGGGCGCTCGCGGTCGATCTCTATGGCCAGGTCATGGCCGACAACATCGACGGCAGACAGATTTCGGGAGTCGGGGGCCACGAGGACTTCGTCGCCGGCGCGGAGCTGCATCTCGACGCCCGTTCGCTCATCTGCCTTCGTTCCACGGCCGAGCGGAACGGCGAGGTGGTGTCCCGAATCGTCGGCGGCCCGCCGCAGGGATCGGTGGTCTCCACGCCGCGCCACCACACTGGCGTCGTCATCACGGAATTTGGCGCGGCGGAACTGACCGGGCTCACCGTGCGCGAACGCGCGCACCAGCTCGTCGACATCGCCCACCCGGACTTCCGCCCGACGTTGCGCAAGGAGGCAGATGCACTCGACCGAACCTGAAGGTCAGCTGGAGATCTCCAGCGCTTCCGACAGGTCGATGTCGTGGCGCGAGGGTGCGTCAGCGAGGATGCGCCGGATGAACTGATGCACGTGACGGGAGACCTCACGACTGTCGTCGGCCCACGGCATGAGGATCTGGAACACGTGGAACATACCCTCGAACTCGTGTGCATCGGTGGGGACCCCGGCGGCACGGAGGCGCTCGACGTACCGCCGAATCGGGTCACGGAACATCTCGTCGCCGCCCCACGTGACACACGTCGGAGGGAAGCCCTGGAGATCGGCGTTGAGCGGTGATACTGGTGTGCTGGTGACGTCGAACCCGTGTAAGTAGGCCGCGGTCGGGATGTTCCACGGCAAGATGTCGTGGTCGGCATTGTCCGTGACCGAGTCCTCGTCGAGGCGGAGGTCGACCTCGGGTGAGAAGAGCAACAGACCGGCGGGGCAGACGCTGCGATCGGCGTACTCGAGAAGCACAGTGTTGGCCAGCCCGCCGCCGCCGGAGTCACCGGCAAGGAAGATCCGGGTGGCGGGAATGCCGCGACCGATCCAATCCTGGTAGACGGCGGATGCGTCCTCTGCCCCGGCGGGGTAGGGGAATTCGGGGGCCAGTCGGTAGTCGGCGACGAACACGGCGCATCCCGTTTCGCGGCACACCCGCGCCGTGAAGAAGGCGTACATGGTCGGCGACGTCCCGATGTAGCCACCGCCATGGAGGTAGAGCAGCACGCCGACGGGTGTCTGGTGTCGGGGCACGTAGAGGATGCCAGGGACTTCGCCGAACTCGGCGGGCCGACCCTCGACGTCGAGCGAGCGCACAATCGGGGGCATGATCCGCCCGCAGACATCGTCGAGCACCAACTCGAGCGACCGGAACTCGGGAATGCGCAGCGACGAGGCGTAGCCCATGAAGGCGCGGATGACCTCTCGGGTGACAGTGATGCCGAAATTCGAGAGTGGCGATGACCCCCCGGCGAAGGGGCGGCGGAACGGAACCCGAGCCAGGGCGGTGGCGAAATGGCCCGCCAGCAGTGACACGTCGAGCGCCACAATCGGCGCCGGCGCCGTCTGCACTTCGGGGCGGTTGCCCATGGCCATGTCCGTCACGCTCCCGCTGTTCGAAGCCCAGGTTCTCCCCACCATCTAGCTGTGGCGAAGCGGCCCTACGATCCCACACCGCCGAGTCCGTCCACGACCCTGGCGCAGGCGGGCCGCTTTTCGCACGCGTCCCGCTCGTTGTCCACGAGCCGTTGGAAGTTGCCCTTACGGCGGGCCGTGGTACCGTACGCAGGCAACCGATTTGCCAAAGCAGTACTGCCCGAGAGGGGAAGCCGGTGAAAATCCGGCGCTGGTCCGCAACCGTGAATGGTGCGCCGCCGAGGCGACATCATGAGCCGGGATACCTCACGGATAGGTGAGTTCCCATCTGTCGAGACACAAGGACTGGGACTCGGACAGGCCCCGTGCTTGGGGTTCCCGGGTCGAAGTCCGGGAAGCGAGAACCCGTGCACATCCTCCGCCGCACCCTGATGGGTGTTTGTGGTGTCGGCCTGGCCACCGTGCTGAGTGCCGCCACCATGACGTCGTGGGCGCCGCCCGCAAGCGCCGCCACTCCACCGCCCCAGATTCCGCAGTTCGCCGCCGCACAAGCGGCCGCCAAGTGGATCACCGGCCAACAGGCTCCTGACGGCAGTATCGGAGGCTCGCTCTCCTTCACGGCCAACGCTCTCCTCGCATTGGCCGCCTCCGGCGTCGATGCCCCCAGCACGCAGGCCGCCTTGACGTACCTGGAGGCCAACGCGGATGCCTACATCGCGGCAGCGCCGACCGCCGGCTCCGACGGCCCAGGCCAACTCGCTCTCCTCATCCTCGATGCGCACGCCACGGGCGTCGATCCGACCAATTTCGGCGGGACCAACCTCGTGGCTCGACTGCTCGCCACGGAGCAGGCTGCGGGGCCCGACGCCGGGCTGTTCGGGACGGATGCCCAGCTGAATGCCTTTCTCGCCGGCACGTACACCCAAGGGTTGGCTCTGATCGCACTCCACGCAGCGGGCCAGACTGCGAACGCAGCGGCCACCGATTGGCTCGCGGCCCAGCAGTGCCCGAGCGGCGGGTGGGTCATTCCGAGCCAGGCCGCCAACGGCGGATGTACCGAAGTTCCCTCGTCTGGTGCGGGGCCTGACAATCAGACGACCTCGGTCGTCGTGCAGGGACTGGAGGCCCAAGGAGTCCTGACGCCGTCCGTCAAAGCGAGCGCGCGCTGTCGTTCTTCACCACCGGACAGGATGCGGACGGCGGCTGGAGTTACCAATCCAACAGCCTCGCCTCGCCCCAGCAGACCGACTCGCAGTCCACGTCATTGGTGATCCAGGCCCTGCTCGCTCTCGGCATCTCGCCGACGAGCGCACCATTTTCCAACTCGGGTCATTCGCCGGTAAGCGCCTTGCTGTCCTTCGTCGTGTCTTCCGGCAGCGATGCGGGCGCTCTGGGCTACACGGACAACTCCTCGGGCAATCTCGCTGCGACGAGTCAAGACGTACCGGTGCTGGCCGGCCTGACCTACGGCTTCGGGCCAACCAATTCCTATTGGGTCGCGACCGCGACGGGAACCGTGCATGCCTACGGCTCGGCGCAGCCACTGGGATCGCCTGCCGGAAGGCCGCTCAACCAGCCCGTGGTGGGGATGGCGTCGACGCTCAATGGCCTCGGCTATTGGTTGGTGGCTTCTGATGGCGGCATCTTCAATTACGGGGACGCCGCGTTTCTCGGATCCCGCGGCGGGCAGCCGCTCAACAAGCCGATCGTCGGCATGGCGGCCACCCCTGATGGGGGCGGCTACTGGCTGGTGGCCTCCGACGGCGGCATCTTCAATTACGGGGACGCCGCGTTTCTCGGATCCCGCGGCGGGCAGCCGCTCAACAAGCCGATCGTCGGCATGGCGGCCACCCCTGACGGGGGCGGCTACTGGCTGGTGGCCTCCGACGGCGGCATCTTCAGCTACGGCGACGCGGCCTTCTTCGGATCCCGCGGCGGGCAGCCGCTCAACAAGCCCATCGTCGGCATGGCGGCCACCCCTGACGGGGGCGGCTACTGGCTGGTGGCCTCCGACGGCGGCATCTTCAGCTACGGCGACGCCGTCTTCCGGGGCTCGACCGGCGCGATCGCCTTGAACAAGCCGATCGTCGGCATGGCCGGTACCCGTGACGGCGGCGGCTACTGGCTCATCGCCTCCGACGGCGGCATCTTCAACTACGGCGACGCGGAATTCTCGGGATCGGCAGCATCGCTCGGCACGGTCGATGCCGTGGGCGGATCAGGCAGCACCTCGTAACATGCGCAATGCCGGAGTGAGCGCCCGGGTCCTCATGTGGGGGCTCATCGTCGGGGCTGCCGCGGCGGTGCTTGCACCTGTCGGGCCGGGGGCACTCGTGCCGCTCAAGATGGCGATCGCGTCAGCGGACTCCATCGGCAACGACGTCTTCGTGGCCGTCGTGGTCGACTTCGCGAACGCGCCGGGGAGGCCGACGGTGTCGAAGTGCGTCCCGGTGGCGTCCAACGCCCGGGACTCCGATGCCCTGGCCGTAGCCGTGGGATCGTCCAACGTGGCTTATGCCGCCTCGGGGCTGTTGTGTGCCATCGACAACTACCCGGCGAACGGGGTGCAGAACTGTGGACAGAGCATCGGCAACGGCAATTACGACTACTGGTCGTACTGGCACGGATCCTCCGGGTCGTGGATCTACGGCAACAACGGTCCGACGGAGCAGTCTGTGTCGAGTCCGGCCAATGACGTGGTCGGCCTGAGATTCCAGCTCGACCAACCGGACAATGCGAGCAATCCACCGCCCGGCGCTTCGCCTTCGTACGCCCAGATCTGCAACGCCTCCACCGAAGTACCGCCGACCCAGGCACCGGCCGTCGCCACGACCACGACGACAACAACCGCCGCGCCACCTGGCGTGTCGGCGATGCCGACGACCGACAAGACGGGTGCCGGCGCGGGACCGCCCGTGCCGACGACGACGGGCGCCCGTTCGAAGGGACCGGGCGCGACCACGACCACGGTGTCGTCGCCGGGGCAGACCAGCACCACGCTGACGACGACCGGCTCGACCGTTGGAGGAGGCGGGACTCAGAGGCCATCCGATTCACATAGGGCACACGTTGCGAGCGCGTCCGCCCGGGACAGCTCCGGGGGAGGCTCGTCGAGTGACCTCCTTCCGGTGGTGGTGGTCGCCGTGCTGGTTGCCCTCCTCGGCGCCTTCGCCTTAGTTCGTTGGCGTCGGCGGCCGGCTGAGGAATGACACGGTCCGCCGCCCCTCGGCGGCGCACCCTGCACCCGGTGGCGTGGTGGTTGTGGGCGGCCGGGCTGGCGATCAGTGCCATGCGAACGAACAATCCGTTCCTCCTGGCACTGATCGGCGCCGTGGCGTGCGTCGTGGTGTCCGCGCGCCGAAGCAGCGCACCGTGGTCGCGGTCGATCACGTTCTTCCTACGCCTGGGCCTCTTCGTCATCGCCGTGAGGATTGTGATCGAGATCATCTTCGGCCAGCGCGGCCTTCCCGGACATGTGCTCTTCACCCTGCCGGAGATTCCCTTGCCGTCTTGGGCGGCCGCGGTGAGCATCGGCGGTCCGGTGACACTGGAGTCCATCCTCACTGCCTTCGTGCTCGGTCTACAGATCGCCGTCATCCTTGTTTGTTTCGGCGCGGCGAACTCGTTGGCCAGCCCGTACCGCCTATTGCGGTCCTTGCCGGCGGTGTTGTACGAGACGGGCGTGGCGGTCACGGTGGCGCTGTCGTTTACGCCGGAGCTCGTGCAGTCGATTGCGATCGTGCGACAGGCACGCCGGCAGCGTGGCATTGCGACCAAAGGGTTGCGCGGCATGCGAGGGGTCGCTGTCCCGGTGCTGGAGAGCGCGCTCGACCGCTCGTTGCAACTCGCCACGAGCATGGACGCCCGGGGCTACGGGCGGCGTGTTGCCGTTGGGAGATCCTCGCGGCGACTGGCCGGCGGAGCCACCGTGTGCGGGTTGTTGCTCATGGCCGTCGGGACCTACGGCGTGATTGACGGCAGTTCGCTCTTCGGACTCGGACTCCCGGTGCTGGCGGTCGCCGCCGTGCTCTGCGGCGTCGGGCTGGCGGTGGGCGGTCGCCGGACCGCGCGGTCGCGTTATCGGCCCGACCCATGGCGAATGCCCGAGTGGATCGTTGCTGCATCTGGGCTCTTCGCGCTGGTGACGATGGCGGTCGCGCGGGCGCTCAACGTGCCCGGACTCACCGTCTCCTTCTCGCCCCTGGCGTTTCCGAGCATCCCGCTGCTGCCGGTGGCGGGTGTTTTGGTTGCCCTGCTTCCTGCGCTCGCCGCGCCCGATCCGAGCAGAGAGACATCGCGGGCGGTGTCCGCACACGAACCGAATTCCGACGGCCGCCGCGCGACTGTCGTGCGCAGCGCACCTGACACGGACGCATCTGAACTTTCGAGGGTGCCGACGTGATCACGTTCGACCGGGTCTCGTTCACCTACACTGGCGCTGCGCGCGCCACGCTGGACCGGGTCAGCCTCGAGATCCCTGAGGGGGAGCTCTGCGTCGTCGTAGGGGAGACAGGTACCGGCAAGTCGACCTTCCTGCGGGCGATCAACGGTCTGGTCCCTCATTTCAGCGGTGGGACCCTGGCCGGGACCGTCACGGTTGACGGGAGGACGACCAAGGGCAACCGGCCGCGCGACTTAGCGGACGTGGTTGGCTTCGTGGGCCAGAACCCGCTGGCCAGCTTTGTCACCGAGACGGTCGAGGACGAACTGGCGTACACCATGGAGAATCTCGGGATACCGGCCGACGCGATGCGGCGCCGCGTGGAGGACGCGGTCGATCTCCTCGGTCTCCAGGACCTACGCGACAGACCGTTGCGCGCGCTCTCCGGTGGTCAGCAGCAGCGGGTCGCTATCGGATCGGTCCTGACGGCATCACCGCGCCTGTTGATCCTCGACGAACCCACCTCAGCACTCGATCCGGCCGCTGCCGAAGAAGTCTTGAGCGCCCTGGCCCGCCTGGTGCACGACTTGGGCCTGACGGTGATCATGGCCGAGCACCGCCTGGAACGGGTCGTACCGTTCGCAGACAGGGTGATTCTGGTACCCGGCGACGGTGCACCGTTGATCGTCGGTCCTCCAGAATTCGTCATGCAGTCATCGTCGGTCGCTCCGCCTCTCGTCGAGCTGGGCCGACTGGCGGGGTGGACACCACTCCCGCTGTCAGTGCGCGACGCCCGCCGCATGGCGGGTCCTCTCCGAGAGAGGCTCGCGCAGACAACCCCGCCGGAACGTTCGGCGATCGGGTCTGTGGACCTGCCGCACGAGGCGGCCTCGGTCCGCAAATTGGCGGTCTCGTACGGTCACGTGGTGGCACTCGACGGCGTCGACCTCTCGATCCGGGCCGCCGAGGTGCTGGCGGTCATGGGCAGGAACGGCTCGGGCAAGTCAACCCTGTTGCACTCGCTCTCGGGGGTCCGCCGCCCGACCCGAGGCAGCGTCGCGGTCGACGGCCGTGAGCCCACGTCGTTCTCGGCCGCCGATCTGATCCATTACGTCGGCTTTGTGCCCCAAGATCCCGGGGTGCTTCTCTACGGGGAGAGCGTGCAGGACGAGTGCCGCATCGCCGACAAGGTGTCGGATTTGCCCGATGGGACGACCTTGGCTGCGCTCGATCGTGTCCTGCCAGGGATGCCTCGGGAGCGCCATCCGCGTGATCTCTCCGAGGGCCAGCGCCTGGCATTGGCCGTCGCGGTCGTGTTGGCGCCGTCTCCGCCGCTGCTGCTGCTCGACGAACCGACTAGAGGATTGGACTACCCGAGTAAGGAGCGACTCATTCGCGTCCTGCGCGAATTGGCAGCGCTCGGGCACGCCATCGTACTGGCCACGCACGACGTGGAGCTCGCGGCGCGGGTCGCCGATCGCGCCGTGGTGCTGGCGGACGGGCAGGTCATCACCGACGGCCCCGCACGGCAGGTGGTCTGTCATTCGCCGATCTTCGCCCCCCAGGTGGCCAAGGTGCTGGCTCCCGCGGAATGGCTTACGGTCGACGAGGTTCGTCAGGCCCTGGAGGAAGCGATGCCGGCATGACGGTCTCGCGCGTACCTCCAGTTTCTCCAGTCTCTCCAGTCTCTCCTCCGGCGCGGCCCGCGCACAGATTTACCCCGGCTATCCGCATGGAGAAGCGCTCGACCCTCCTCCTTTTGCTGACGACCCTCTTCGGACTGGCCGCCTTCGGGTGGCCCCTCCTGATTCACGAGGCGGCGGGTCAGAACACCGCGCATAGCGGCGATGCGCCGTGGATCTTCGTCGGCCTCCTCCCGCTCCTCCTGGCCATCATCATGGCTGAGCTTTCGGAAGGGGTGATCGACGCCAAGGCGGTCGCGCTGCTCGGCATTTTGGCGGCGTGCTTCGCCGCCCTTCGCGTCGCGAGCCCTGGCATCAATGGTTTCGAACCCGAATGGTTTCTCTTGATTCTGGCGGCTCGCGTCTTCGGCAGAGGTTTCGGATTCGTTCTCGGCGCCGTCGCCTTTTTCGCCTCGGCGCTGATCACGGGCGGCGTGGGACCATGGCTACCGTTCCAGATGCTTGCGGCCGGCTGGGTCGGGTTCGGAGCCGGGTGCCTGCCCGCCATGCGAGGAAGACCCGAACGGCTCATACTGGCGACCTATGGGGTGCTCTCCGCTCTCGTCTACGGGTTGATCATCGATTTCTGGTTCTGGCCCTTCGTCGGGTCGACGACGAGCTTTTCGTACCTGCCCGGGTTGGGAACCCTGAACAATCTGCACCGATTCTTTCTCTTCGAGCTCAGCACAGCCATGGGTTTCAACCTGACTCGTGCCGCGACGTGCGCGGTCTTGATTCTTGTGCTGGGTCGCCCCGTGCTGGCCGCCCTTCGGCGCGCCTCGCGGCGGGCGGTGTTCGAGCCGCAGGTCGATTTCGTCGAGCATCCGCCCCCGACAAGTCGGGGGTGACCGGGGTGACGGGTAACCAGATGAAGATCGTTTCACTCCTGCCATCTGCCACGGAGATCGTCTATGCCCTCGGTCTCGGCGCACAACTGTGTGGCGTCAGTTTCGAGTGCGACTATCCAGCATCGGCGCGGACGGTGCCTATCGTCTCAGGTACTGCGCTCCCCACCGATGGATCACTCAGTGCCGCCCAGATTGACGCGGTCGTGAGCTCACGGGTGGCAGCAGGGGAGTCCATCTACACGCTCGACAATGCGCGTATCAGGTCCATCGATCCTGATCTGATCCTGGCGCAGGACCTCTGCCGCGTCTGCGCCGTGCCGTCGGGCGCAGTTGAGGAGGCGCTCGCCATCATCGAGTGCCACGCGCAGGTGGTGTCGCTCGATCCGGGGGATCTGCAGGAGGTCATCGATTGCGTCGGGACGGTCGGTGCAGCGACGGGTACCAGCGCCGTTGCGGACGCGCTCATGGAGGATCTGCGCGCCAGGGTCGACACCGTGCGATCTGGTTTCCGAGGCAACGAGTGGCCGCGCATACTCGTCCTCGAATGGGGGGACCCGCCCTTCAACGGCGGGCACTGGGTTCCCGATCAGGTGGAGGCCGCCGGCGGCACACCCGTTCTCGCCATTTCCGGAGCACGGTCGCGGCGGCTTACGTGGGAGGAAATTGCGGACGCAGAGGTCGACATCACGATCTTCATGCCGTGCGGATTCGACTTGGCTGGTGCGGTCACCCAAGCTGCCGCACTGCTGGCGCGAACAGAAGCGGCGCACCTTGGCCGCGTTGTCGCCGTGGACGCCAACGCCTACTTCTCGCGGCCCGGCCCTCGTGTCGTGGACGGGGTGGAGCTACTGGCGGACATCCTTCATGGCCCGTCCGGGTCCGACATTCCGGGCTCCCGTCCCCTTCGCGCCTAAGAGCGCTTCGGGAGCGACGGACCTCGGCCAAAATCCAACACGAGATCCTTGAGATCCTTCGCCGAGAGCTCACGGAGGCCGGCGGACGGGCCAGAATCTCTTCGGCCTGCGTTTGCCAATGCCGCCCCGGGGCGCACGGCCACCTCGAGCTTCACCCGACGATCCGTTGGATGCGGTGTGCGCTCGACGAGATGTGCCTGTTCCAGGTTGTCGGCGAGCGGTGTCAGGTTACGCGGATCGACGCAGAGCAACGAGGCCAGCCTGAGCATCGACATGGGCTGTTTGGCGATCCGGCGCAAGGCGCGGGTCTTGGCGAAGCTGAGCCCTGGCGCATCGCTCACCTCGCGCCGACGCATGTTGTCCAGCACCAGATCGCCCATGGCTTGCCAGGTCTCGGGCGGCCCGGTCGCGTCCGGCAGCGCCATCTGGCTTCGTCACGTTCCGTGCCCGTCGAGGTACTCGGGTTGATGCCCTCCACCGTGCGCCGCGCCGTGACGCGCGCCCACGGGGTCGTTCACGGTGACAGGGGCGCAACCCGGCCGCGACGCGAAGCGGGACATGCGCTGAGCTGCATCATCCGCCTCAGATGATGTCCCTCTATCTCCTTCTCCAGCGGCCGGCCCTCGGCTGACGGGCTTCCGGCGGACCGGCTCCACCCGGCGGGCAGACGACGATCTGCCCGCTCTTGCTCGGGGCCGACTTTGTCCATGCGCCTATTGATGCCGTGTGATAGGGATGGAGTATGAAGCCAGAGAGAAAATTTGCCGCGTCTCCTCGGTGCGGGAGCCCTGAGCGCCAGTGCGCTCGCGATCAGCGGCACTGCCGCCACGACACTGCTGACGCAGTCCCCTGCCGGAGCGGCCCCGACCTGCGTTGCTGCGGGGAGCACCGGGTTGACGACAGTGGATGATGTCACGACAAGCACGACGATCAGCAGTCAGACGATCGATGCGACGGGCTGTGACCTCGCGATCTACGTCGAACCCGGGGTGACCGGTGTCACGATCGGTGGAGCCACCGCGAACCTCGGAAACACCATCAGCGGCGCCAACGACACAGCGGTCTTGTTCGATGCAGGATCGTCGGGCACGGTGCAGAACAACACCATTGAGAACAACGGGGTCAACCCCAACCGCGCCATCGAGTCGTTCGGCGGTGTCGTTCTGGCCGGAGCGGTCAACTCGACCGTGAGCGACAACACCATCAAGAACAACGGTGGAGGGGGCGTCTTCGTCAACGACAATGGTCCTGTCAATCCGGGTGCGCCGAACGCAGGACCGAACGCACCGGTTGCCGCGACCGCCGACGACGTGACGGGCAACACGCTTACGGCCAACTACGGCAACTGCGGGATCATCTACGCCACGCACAACTCGGGTGGCAGCATCACTGGTGGAACGATTTCGGGGAATACGATCACGGGCAACATCGGGGTCTTCAAGGCCACGGGGCCTGACGTCGGAGGCATCGTGGTGGCGGCCGCCTCGGCCGGAGCCACTGTCACCAACGTCGCCGTGACCGGGAACACCGTCAGCGACTCGTTCGAAGGCGGCATCATCGTGCACGCCCACGCACCGAACGACGTGGTGACGGGGACCACCATCACCGGTAACACCGTCGGGCCGGCCAACAACTGGGGCCAGACCAATGGTCCGCCCACCACAGCCGGCATCATCCTCGGCGTTGACGTACTGCCCCCGGCCATTGCTCCGACGATCACCAACACGACGGTGGCGAGCAATACGATCCTTGGTCAGTTCTACGGCTTGTGGATCAGTGGCGTGACGGATGTGACCGCGACGCCGGCCAACACGATCACCGTGCTACCGGGAGGCGCGCCGACCTACAACACGCCTGCTCCCGGGAGTGGCTACTGGCAGGTCGCGTCGGACGGCGGCGTCTTCAACTATGGAAACGCGTCCTTCTTCGGCTCCACGGGCAGCCTGAAGCTGAACAAGCCGGTGGTCGGCATCACGCCCACCCAGGACCAGGGGGGCTACTGGCTCGTGGCCGCCGATGGTGGGGTCTTCAGCTTCGGCGATGCCACCTTCCACGGGTCCACGGGCAGCCTGAAGCTGAACAAGCCTGTGGTCGGCATGGCATCCACGCCATATGTGCCGGGTGCCGGCGGCGACCCGGCGAGCCCAGCTGGGCTCGGTTACTGGTTGGTGGCTTCGGACGGCGGGATCTTCAACTACGGCGACGCCGGGTTCTTCGGCTCCACCGGAGGCATAAAGCTCAACGAGCCGATCGTGGGGATGACGCCCACCCCTGATGGCAAGGGGTACTGGCTGGTCGCGTCGGACGGCGGCGTCTTCAACTACGGCGACGCCGGATTCTTCGGTTCCGCCGGCGGCATAAAGCTCAACAAGCCCGTGGTCGGCATCGCGGCGACTCCGGACGGTAAGGGTTACTGGCTCGTGGCGTCCGACGGTGGTGTGTTCGCCTACGGGAGCGCCCAGTCGTACGGATCGGCCGCAAACTTGAAGCTGAACCAGCCGATCGTCGGCATCTCCGCCTCTCCGGACGGCAAGGGCTACTGGATGACTGCGGCCGACGGAGGGATCTTCAACTACGGCGACGCAGAGTTCTTCGGTTCCGCTGGAAGCATCAAGCTGAACCAGCCGATGGTCGGCATGTCCTCCATCGGCACGACTAGATCCGGATAGCTCGCACATCGCAGCTTCAGAGCACGACCTCCCCCAGTCAGATCTCTGGCTCGGGGAGGTCGGTTCGGAACGGTGCCCTCGCCCGGCGGGAGCGTAGGGTGACGACAGCGCGGTGAATAGGGGCATGCTTTTCACCATGCGGCGTCGAACGGCAATAGGCCGCAATGGTCCTCTCTCTGCCCGCCACAGCGTGGTGCCGCCGACATGCAGATCCCTTTGAGTGGTCCGCGTGCGCGACAACAGGGCCTTTGTATCTGGCCGCGGACCCCGTCCTCCTGACGGTCGGACCCATGGACCATTTGGGAAGGTTCCCGGCGAGGGGTCTCTCAACGAGGCGCATCACTCGCCTCGAGTGGCGACGCTCGCACTCCTGTCGAGCCTGAAGGCCACCCTCTGCGACCTCGGTCGGATTCCACCTGGGTAACGGTGACTGGCTTCGCCAATGCTGATACCGGGCTCAAATGCGGATACCGGGTACCAGCACAACCGTCCTCAGTCCGTGTTCTGAGCTCCTGCTCCAGCTGCACGGAGACTGAGGCGGGGTCGCATGCCCGCACGCCCATAGGCGCGGCCACGCCGCCACTCAGCCTGCCCGTGGTGATCTCGCCGAGGTGGAGATCGATACCGACGAGCAGGAAGCTTTGGGGACGGCGTTGTGTTGTACGGACGGTGATCCCACTGTCTGTTCTCGACCTCGCCACCGTGGCAACGGGATCCAGCCCTGCCCAGGCGCTGAGGGAAACGGTGGATATTGCCGCTGAAGTGGAGCAGCTCGGCTATCACCGCCTGTGGGTGGCCGAACACCACGGAATGCCGGCTGTCGCCAGCTCAGCGCCCGCCGTCCTCATCGCGCACCTGGCCGATGCCACCAGCACGCTCCGGGTCGGATCCGGCGGTGTGATGCTGCCAAACCACGCTCCCCTTGTCGTGGCTGAGCAGTTTGGCACGCTTGAGGCGCTGCACCCGGGCAGGATCGACCTTGGCCTGGGCCGCGCCCCGGGGACCGACCCGGTGACAGTGAGGGCACTTCGCCGTACCCCGGACCTGCACGCAGACACCTTCCCCGACGATGTCGTGGAACTCGTCAACTACCTTTTGCCCGCGGAGGGGGCACCAGGTCACCCATTCGCCAATCCCGGCCGTGGTTACCTGCCCGAGGTCTGGCTCCTCGGTTCGTCGCTCTTCAGCGCGCAACTGGCCGGAATCCTCGGCCTCCCGTTTTCATTCGCTTACCATTTTGCCCCCGCGTTGCTCGACACCGCACTGCAGACCTACCGATCCAGCTTCCGGCCTTCTGTGCTCCACGCCGAACCGAGGGCCATGGTGGCGGTGTCTGTTCTTTGCGCACCGACGGAGGCCGAAGCACTCTGGCTCTCGGGATCGACGGCGCTCAGCATCTTGCAACTGCGGTCTGGTCGGCTCGGCCCTCTCCCGTCCCCCCAAGAAGCGGAGAACTACCAGTTCAGCGAGGCCGAGCAGGCGGTCGTCCGGGATGCGATGGCGACGCATCTCATCGGCGATCCGGAGGCTGTGATCGAGGGTCTCCGCCAACTCGAACAGCGCACCGGAGCCGACGAGATCATGCTTTCCACTCGTGCCCACTCCTATGAAACTCGGGCGCGGTCGCTGTCCCTCATCGCCCAGGGGTGGGGACTGGAAATACTCTCGCCCTGACGACGGGGGCTTAAGTGTTTGATCAATACATCGCTCATTGCGCTGAGTAGGGCCGTGATCCGATCGTTCGATTTCTGAGAGCGCGAAGAACTCGACGCCGCTCGCAGCGAACCGAACGACTCCATCGCATTCTTGATCACGCCCTTGAGTCGAACGTTCACAGAGACGCCACCGCACGGGAGATCGACCGTGATAAGGCGAACCCAGCGATTAGGTCATTGGGTCGGTTCTATGGTCGATCGTGATTCCCAGACCGACATTGACACCTTGATGACCCGACATTCATGCGCTCCGGATCAGGCGACTCGCATGTCGATAGGAACCAAACCATCCTGACGGCTGAGCACATTGAACCGATCCCGCCTCAACTCCGCCCGGGGCGGGGTCGGTTCGCGCTCGGAAGACTTCACTCGATCAGCTTGGAGGCGGTTAGGGGTGGAGCCTTCTGTGCGCCTGTACGCCCCGCAACAGTGCATTCAGGTGAGCGCGTACGGGCCCTTTGTTCCCTTATGGGGCCAGCTCCTCGACGCTCCGAGGCTGTCGGCATCCTCTTTGAGGGCGTCGCGATCATTGTTCCCAAGTTCTCAAAGAGCCCGTCACCAACTGCCAGGGCGGAGGCAAGGCTGAACAGATCCATGGGTTGTGTGAACTGAGCTACGAACCGCCGACCACGGAGACGCTCACGCCAGCGCTCGTTGCCGGAGCCTCAGTCCCATCCGTGGCAACGCTTTGGAGGGTGTAAGTGCCCGAAGCGACGCTGGTGAGGTCGAGCTTTGCGATCCAGCCGTAGAGGGTCAAGTTGGCAGTACCGACGACATGGTCAGCGACGCCGTTGCCACTCAGCTCAAAGGTGACCGACTTGATCGGCGAAAGCCCGGTAGCCGTGGCGTCGAGCACTGCCCCGTCACGCAGAGTCGCACCGGCAGTTGGGACAATCACAGACGTCGTCAGCGGGACATTGGCGATTGTGATCGAAACCGGAGCGCTTGTCCCCGTAAGGCCTTGCGAATCGGTGGCGACACTCCGAATCGTATAAGTCCCGTTGGGAAAGTTCGAAGAATCGAAGGCTGTGAGGTACCCATAGGCAGTCGGTACACCCGTGGCAATCACCTGGTCGGAGACGGAGCCACCAGAGATCTCAAACTGGACCTTGCTGATGGAGTGCTGGCCAGTGGCTGACGCACCGAGCCAGGTGCCGCCGCCGACGAGCTGGGCCCCAGCGGTGGGCTGCAGGACGGTGGTGACTGGGGGAGCATTGACCACAGCGACGCTCACGCCAGCGCTCGTTGCCGGAGCCTCAGTCCCATCCGTGGCAACGCTTTGGAGGGTGTAAGTGCCCGAAGCGACGCTGGTGAGGTCGAGCTTTGCGATCCAGCCGTAGAGGGTCAAGTTGGCAGTACCGACGACATGGTCAGCGACGCCGTTGCCACTCAGCTCAAAGGTGACCGACTTGATCGGCGAAAGCCCGGTAGCCGTGGCGTCGAGCACTGCCCCGTCACGCAGAGTCGCACCGGCAGTTGGGACAATCACAGACGTCGTCAGCGGGACATTGGCGATTGTGATCGAAACCGGAGCGCTTGTCCCCGTAAGGCCTTGCGAATCGGTGGCGACACTCCGAATCGTATAAGTCCCGTTGGGAAAGTTCGAAGAATCGAAGGCTGTGAGGTACCCATAGGCAGTCGGTACACCCGTGGCAATCACCTGGTCGGAGACGGAGCCACCAGAGATCTCAAACTGGACCTTGCTGATGGAGTGCTGGCCAGTGGCTGACGCACCGAGCCAGGTGCCGCCGCCGACGAGCTGGGCCCCAGCGGTGGGCTGCAGGACGGTGGTGACTGGGGAGCCCGTCCCACTGACGACCGTGATTAAGATCGGCTGCGACGTCGAGCTCTGAGTTGAGGCATCGCCGCCGTAGCTCGCCACAATTGAATGAGGACTGGCTGAGTCGTACGAAATTGTGCAAGTAGCCGCGTAGGGCGCGGTCGTCGAAACACTCACATTCTGACAACTGGAAACGGATGCGCCGTTGTCAGCGAAATCGACCGTACCGGTGGGCGCGAGCGGGGACGTGACGGTCGCGGTGTATGTTTCAGGCTGGCCAGTCCCCACGCTAGGGGCCGAGGCGGCGAGGCTGGTGTCGGTTGAACCAGGCCCCACGGCAATGGACAGGGCTCTGGTCGCGGTCTCCGGGGTTTGATCGGAGTCAGTCACTCCCACGGTGAAGCCATAGGTGCCCCCAGTCGTGGGCGTGCCGCTGATCGCACCGCTCGCTGTGTCAAGAGCAAGGCCTGGTGGCAAGGAGCCCTGTTGCAGGGACCAGGTGTCAGGCCCTACTCCACCCGATGAGGTCAAGATCGTCGTCGGATAGGCGCTCCCGGCGGTAGCGTCGGGCAGCGTCGTCGTGCTGACGGTCAACGGCGACGCGGCGACGGTAACCGAACCACCATCACTGGAGGGCTGGTTGAATCCGTCTCCCTCAAAAGAGGAAACGACGGGCACCGTGCCGGTGGACTGGAGAACCGCTGGTATCGCGCAGCTGGCTGTTCCGGTCGAATCAGTCACGGCGGAGCACTTCTGAACGCTGCTACCAGAGCCCAACGTGAACGAGACCGCCTTGGTCGAGAGCCCGCTCCCACCCGCGACCAGACTCGCAGAAGCATTCAGTGTCCCTCCCTCCAAAACCGAAATCGCTCCCGTGTACGAGATTGAGGTTGGCACCCCCACATAGGAGTACTGGTCGGCACCGCTCGCTGCACTGACGCCGGCTGCAGTAGCGACATGGACATCGACGACCCCGCTCGATCGCTTCGGAGAAATCGCTTGGATCTGTGCATCCGAACTCACAGTAAAAGAGTCCGCTGGGAGGTCGCCGAAGGTGACACCCAAGGCGTCGGTAAAGCCCGAACCCGAAATGGTGATCGAGGTACCTCCGGCAACCGGGCCGTTCGCCACGCTGAGACCACTGACTGTGGGTGTAGCGCCGTAGAAGAACTGTGCGGCGGTCGAGACTCCACTGTCGCCACCTGCGGTGTGGACCACGACGTCGGCCGTGCCGGTGCCCGGCGGCGAAATGACGTTCAGGGATTCGGGTGAGAGATAAGCCACCTGTGCGGAAGTGTCACCGAACGTTACCGAGCTCGAAGGAGTGAAGCCGTTGCCCGTGATGGTGAATTGCGTGCCACCGTCCGCCGGTCCCGTCGTCTCGCTCAGATGTGTGACGGAGGGGACCGGTGGTGGAGGTTCGTTGGCACATGCCAGCGTGATTGCGAGGCCGATCTGTGGAGGAGGCACAGGATACGGTCCTATGGTGGCCCTCGAGCTTGTGGAATCCTTGGGGTCGGTACAACCTGCTGCGGTCGCATCGACGTCGTAGTATCCGGAAACGACATCCCAGTGAAAGGCGCCGTCGGTTCCGGTCGTTTCCGGATTGACGGCTGGTGAGATCCCCGGTGATGCCGGGTCGAAGGGCGAAAATGGACCGCCGGAGGAGTCTGACCGCGAAATCGTGACGGAGGCCCCGCTTACTGGGTTGCCGTTAGTGTCCAGAATCGTTCCACTTGGGTCGATCTCACCGTTACCGGCCGGCGCGTCCGGGCAAGTGCCGAGGAAGGCCTGGCTAGCAGCATGGATCAAATTGCTTAGATACATCTGATACTGCACTTGGGCGTCATACCAAATGGCTGTTGCAGCGAATGCGACACCGATGCCGTACTGCTCGTAAGCCGTCTGAAGAGCCGCCTCGGCGAAAGTGGTCAGCCCGACTTCAATCGCGCTGAGTGCGGCGGCTTCTGGAGCTATCAACGCAAGGACTCCGGTGACGCCGACGATACCGACGGCTGCTCCTAGGCCATCCTCAATAAGGCTTTGAGTGGATCCACAGGTCGGATGCAGTACGGCCTTCGCAGCGTCAAGCGAATCCTTGACATACTGTACATAGTCCGAGGTCTTATTGAGCAAATAGGGTCCGAATTGATCGGCGACGTAACTCCCCACCGCGGCTAGGCCGGACAAAGTGGTCGTCAGACTTGCCGACGATGCAAAGGTACTCGGCGTGGCCAAAGAGAGCGACGGTGTCGAACTAGTCGATGCCGCGGATGATGGGGACACATCGGCTGAGCGTGAGGCGACGGAGGCGGTGCCGCCTGCCGAATAGCTGAATTGGTCAGAGGGTGTCTTCGGCGTTGCCCCACCAAATGCAGTGGCGACAGTGATATCCACCGTTCCCGTTCCTGACGGGCTCACGGCCACGATCTCAGTATCAGACACTTGTTGGAACTCTGCACCGGTGCTGCCGAAGAAGACGTACATGGCCGAGGTGAGTCCAGTTCCCTTGATGTCGACCTGTGTCCCTCCCCCGGCCGGACCGGTCGCTGGTGACACCGATGTGATACTCACGTAGGTGTACTGGCCGACCACTTGGTCCGATCCTTCGGCCGTGACCGTCACCGGCACGGTGCCCGTCCCCGGGGGCGCGACGGCCTCGATCAGATCGTCTTCCTCCACGGTGAACTTCGCGGCCGGCTCCTGGCCGAAGCTCACCGCTGTGACGCCGCTGAAGCCCGACCCGGCTATGTCCAAGGCCGTTCCACCACTCGCCGCACCGGAACTGGGAAGCAGTGGGCTTTGCGGAGGACAGGTCAGTGAGTCGTCAATTTGAACCGATCCGTGGACAGGATATTGAGGCGGGATCGTGCCGGAGTACTGCCCGGATCCAGATGGATTCTCGGAGAGTGGATAGACGTTGTAGTCGGATTGTCCGGTATTTCGGTCCGTTCCCACGACGGAGACGAACCCGAAGCCGTTTGGGCAGCCAGACAAGGTCGCAGTCGAAGGAGCGTGCCAGAACAGCGTGGGGCTGGACCGTCCGTTGATGAGGAGCCCGCTGGGCCACGCGGTCTTCTTCACTTTGAGCGTGAGCGCCTCTCCCTGTACGCCGTTCGCCGGAATCTGAATGGGACCCGTGGACGAACTCGGTGCCAAAGTGCCTTGAGGGGGAAAGGCTGTCAGGATCACGGACGATCCTGGTGCGGTCCGAAGGGTAAAGGTCCCCGACGAGGATGAAGTTGTCCGTTGACATTCCCATCCTGTCGTCGCCTGACAGGACTGGACGACCGCACCGGATACCGAGAGGCCGTTGCTGTCTTCGACCACTCCGGAGATATCGGCTAAGGGCTCCACGGTGACTGTGTATGGTCCAACGTCCGTTGTACCGGCATCATTCTTCGCAGAGACGGAGAAGGAAAACGACGCTGTACCGCTTGGCGGCGTACCCACAACTGCGCCGTTGTTGGTGATGCTCAACCAGGATGGCGCATTGACCAGACTGTAACTGAGGTAGTCAGCCGCCTTAAATGTCGCGCTATATGACGAACCACTCAACGTCTCAAGCGGAGCGTTTGTCTCGTAGAACTGAGGGTTGGATCCTCCAGATTGAGAGGTCGCAATGGCCATGCTGGTACCGTCCGCTCCGCCAGTAATGTCGGCGGCAACTGCGCCATCGGGGAACGACACCTTCACCGGCACTGAGGAGTTGGTGGTCGTGCCGTTGCCGAGCTGGCCAAATTGATTGTCTCCCCAGGCGTAGACGCTGCCGTCCGAGGCAAGCGCCAGGCTTGTGTACGCGCCTTCGGAGACCGCAGTGGTCGTCACCGCACCGGGGAGCGACACCTTCACCGGCACTGAGGAGTTGGTGGTCGTGCCGTTGCCGAGCTGGCCAAATTGATTGTCTCCCCAGGCGTAGACGCTGCCGTCCGAGGCAAGCGCCAGGCTTGTGTACGCGCCTTCGGAGACCGCAGTGGTCGTCACCGCACCGGGGAGCGACACCTTCACCGGCACTGAGGAGTTGGTGGTCGTGCCGTTGCCGAGCTGGCCAATCTGGTTGAGCCCCCAGGCGTAGACGTTGCCGTCCGAGCCAAGCGCCAGGCTTGTGTACGCGCCTTCGGAGACCGCAGTGGCTGTCACCGCACCGGGGAGCGACACGCCCACCGGCACTGAGGAGTTGGTAGTGGTGCCGTTGCCGATTTGGCCGTAGTGGTTGTCTCCCCAGGCGTAGACGTTGCCATCCGAGCCAAGCGCCAGGCTTGTGTACAAGCCTTCGGAGACCGCAGTGGCCGTCACCGCACCGGGGAGCGACACGGCCACCGGCACTGAGGAGTTGGTAGTGGTGCCGTTGCCGATTTGGCCGTAGTGGTTGTTTCCCCAGGCGTAGACGTTGCCATCCGAGCCGAGCGCCAGTGTCGTGCCGGCGTCCGTCGTTATGGACTCGGCTGCAACTTCACCCGGGAGCGAGACGGTGACAACGTCAAGTGTGGTGATCGTTGTTCCATCACCGAGCTGGCCGTAGTCGTTGTTGCCCGTTGCATAGATAGTGCCATCCGACCCGACTGCGAGGCCTGCTCCGCCGCCTTCGCTCACGGATACCGACTTGATGCCTCCAGGTGACGCCACCTTCACTGGGAGCGACGAGTTTTCCGGATTGGTGATTGAGCCGGATCCGCTCAATAGGGCAGCACCGTTCCATCCCCAGACGTAGAGATCTCCACTCGGCGGAGACCCGGCAGCTTGGCTGGCCTCTGGTCCCGCCACAACAGTTAGACAAGCCATAACAGCGAGGCTGAGGCTTGCCACAAGAACGTTTCGACGACGACTCAGACCCACGAAGACTGCCCGCTGGTCAATGAGTGCCGAACTCAAAATGCTTGCGACGAACCCTCGATTTGACCGCACGGACGCCCCTTCCCCGAGGCCGTCGTGGTGCCGCCACTGCACCGTGCCTCTGTCCTCTTGCTGCCCAAGTGGTCGGACAACACCTATTGATCGAACAACACCTGTTGTCAGATCACTCCTACTGGACGATACGAATGCCGTCAAGCGGTGTTGCATTTCAGCAATCGGCACTGTCACAAACTCTGTCAAAGGATCGACGCCATTTCGCAAGCTGCGAGCAGTTTGCTTCCACCCGGAACCAAGATCACGCCAGTTGCATTAAGTGACCAGACCCTGCGTTCATTACCTTCTGCTTCTTAGGGGACGTTTTGCACATTGCGGTTTGCAACCTTTTCGCAACGGGAGCCGTCCACAGGTGGAACCGCATAGACCCATATGTGGAGTGGGCGATATTTGACACTTGGATTCGGCGGTGACAATCGAATAGCCGGCCTAGGCGTCGAAATTGCTTACGGAGGCGGGCTCGTGTAACAGGCACAAATCGCGTCGAGTTGGACGGGCGACGGCCGGAATTAAACCTTCTGCAAGTTCCACTTTATTGCTTACCGGAGCGTGGCCGTTCGTCAGCCCTGCAATCATGCCCAATGGCCTCGCCGCGGAGATCCTCAAGAACTACTTAGGCATTGACGTCACTTCGCTCCTTCCGGCGCCCACCCGGGTTGGTACACGCGTGGGACTTCTAAGGCAATCGATCTCAGCCTGGTACTCGATGAAGGCTCTGCCAGGCACTGGCAAGTGCGCAAGCGAACGAAATCGCGCTGGGTTCGCGTCAGAAATGTTCGCCGATGCAGCCGTCGCGTTGACCGCAACGACCGCAGCAGGTTTCGGCCGTGTTGTCGTGGCTGCGAAGAGCTGACTCCCGGACCGTGCTACTACCTCCTCAACTCGGTATTGCCTCGTGCGGTTCGTCCACCACGACGAGCGAAGGGGCGCCCTCCACCACGACCCCTCCACGCAGGTAGGGACTCCGCCACCACCTCGCGGAACCCGCAGGAAACCGGGTTGGCCTGGCCAGCCAGGTAACGGTTGGCGGCGGAGCGAGCTCTCGTGACCCGAAGACCGGAGCTCCTAGCCTCGTCCTTCACTTCTCCGAGGAGCGATTCGTCGCGTGCGACGCTGGCGTCCGCGTGCAGGCTGCATCGTTGCGTGTTCGGCCACCGCCCATCATTGTCTGTCCCTGCCATGTGTCGGAGTTCGATCCGAGCAGCGGTGCCGTCGTCGGTCCACCTGAGCAGCGAGACCTCAGTGCCATTCCGGTCGCCGTGGACGCCAACGGTCAGCTCGTCGTCGACGGTTGATGATGTTCAGCCGCCACCCCAGATCCGTTGATCATGGCGAGGAGAGCATCTTGGAAGGTCGCGCGCATTCGGTCATGCAGATCCCGCACATCGACTCCGATTTGTCGAGCCGCACTCTGGCCGTAGACGGCCATTCCGATGGCGACGGTCAGCGAAAGGAGGTGCAGCGCCTCGATGTCGATATCCGCCGGGATATCACCCTCGGCGAGGCTCTCCTTGTAGTCGACCCTCGTCTCGTCCAGAAATGGCAACGGTCGATACTCGGGGTCTTGATCGATCGCAAGAAGGGCCGTGAGCGCCAACCGCGGGTTCGCGGTGATCGCGTCGAACATGTGCAGCCGCCGACCGACGAACGAGAGCCTTCTGGCCTCGTCGATGTCTTCGACGAGGCCGTTCGTCTCTCGTTGCAGGGCTGCTCGTAAGAGGCCTTGTCTGGAACCGAACAGGTGATAGATGTTGGCTGGCGTCACGCCAACGGCATCAGCCACCTCTCGCAAATTCAGCCCGGCGAGGACACCGCGCTCGGTCAGCGCTTCTACGGCAGCATCCATCAACGCATTGCGGGTGTCTTCCCCGGGTGTGGGCCGCCTCACCTGCCCGCCCGTCTCGTTCTCGCTGGACCGCTTGGCCATGGAATATGCATACCCCTCGACAACGAACTAATGAAACGTTAGCCTTCGAACCGTTCGGTCACGGTTCTATTCCACATTGGTGCGGGGCACATCCGGGGAGGAGCTGCAATGGCTTTGGCGAGGCGTGGATTGCGGCAGTGGGCTGCTACGGGAAAGCACCGGCGCCTGGGTTTGGCTGGGTTGCTCGGCGGTGTGGCCCTGGTGGTCGCAGCCTGCCAGCCGCCAACACTCGGACCAGCACCGACGCTCCCGAGCCCCGGAGGAAGCATCGGACCCAATGAGTGCACTCCGGTGTCCGCCTCGGGCGTGAACTACTACGGATCGCTCAAGTATGGACACGACAACGACTTCAACAAGGACCTCTATCTCGACGCCATGGTTCCGACCACGAGCAACGGGTTGGTGCCGGCGGTTGTCTACGTCCACGGCGGCGGCCACGTCGGTGGCAACAAGTGCGCGGCCCAGGGGGCCGCAACCTACCTGGTCCAACACGGCTTCGCAGTGTTCTCAATCGACTATCCGCTGGCCACGGCCTCGCAGTCGGCGTGGTACGAACAGCCGAGCGACACCGAACTCGCTGTCCAGTGGCTGCGCACCAACGCAGCAACGTTCGGAGTGAATCCGAACGGGATTGCGTTGTGGGGGACCTCAGCGGGTGCCGACATCGCGTTTGACGCAGCGGTCGAGGCGCAGCGCCTGGACCCGGCCGCCAAGGTGCAAGCCGTCTCGGGCTGGTCAGGATCGTACGACTTCGTCGGCGAGTACTACCGGAACCCCGAGAGCAGCGCGCACATCCCCAATGCAACCGAATATCTCGGATGCAGCAATGTCCTCGACGGAGGGTGCTTCGGCGACATCGTCACCGCGTCGCCGTTGACGTATGCGAATCACGACGACCCCCCGGCATTCATCGCCTCCTCGACGGACTTCACGTCGGGGTGCGAAAGCGTCGAGCCGGAGAACTCAGTCGAGATGGTCAATGCGCTCAAGGCGCGAGGGGTGCCGGTCGTATTCGATACGACCAATGCCTGCGCCCACGCGTTGGCGTATTGGAAGGGCAAAGTCAACGCTCCGGCTTCGGGCACCATGATCGACAACCTGATTGCCTTTCTGACGCAGCAGCTCGGTCCATCGCCCAGTGCGCGGACGACGCCCTCCCCGTTGCCAGCGCCTCTGAGCGGCCCGACGGTAGTCACGGCCAGCTCGACCTGCACGCCTCCGCCAGCCTCCGGGGTGACCTATACGGCGAACATGTCCTACGGACATGACTTCAATGAGCCGCTCTACGCCGATATGTATCGCCCTTCCGGCGCGACCGGCGCCCTTCCGGCCGTCGTCTTGATCCATGACGGCGGATTCGACGTCGGCGACAAATGCGATGCTGACGTCGCCGCGACGGCCGTGCAGTTGGCCAAGGACGGTTACGCGGTGATCGCCGCGAACTATCCCCTTGCTACGCCCTCCCAGGCGACCTTTCCCAATCCCGTCTATGACGTCTTCAAAGGCATTGCTACCTTGCGGGCCGATGCTGGCCCCCTGAAGATCGACTCCACCCGCATAGCGCTGTGGGGGGCGGGCGCTGGCGCGAACATTGCCCTGCTTGCTGGCCTCGACGCGCCCTTCGTCGCTCCCGCCTCGGCTGTGCAAGCAGTGGTGTCGTATTCGGGCGACACCGATGCGTTCGAAGCGATGGGCGAATACCAACTCGCTGGTGCAGCCGAGTCCGACGTCAACTGGGCTGAGTACATTGGGTGCTCGAACCCGGTGGCCACCAGCTGGGATCCAATTGCAAACGCGTGTTACGGCCTCTACCAGGACGCCTCGCCCGCGTTGGGTACGGACTCCTTCGGAGGGACCTTTGGCGCGGGGCCGGCCCTCTTCGCCGTCAAATTCGAGCGACTTCACGACGACAGGGACATGCGAGACGACTCCACCGCGGCAGGCCAGCGAGCTGCAGCTCCATGCCGCCTGGGTGGGGTTGAGCGTGGCCACTGCAAGCCCGAGCACCTGCGCGCACGGCTTCGGGTATCTGTCAGACCAGCTCGCTCCCACCGTGACGTTCCTCCAGGGTCATCTCTGAACCGATGCAGAGCTACTGAGGAGAGCTACTGAACGGACGAGGGGGCTTCGACACGGTCCGGCGTTCGTGGTCGTCAGCATGCTCGCGTCTTCGTAGTACGAGGTGGTGAGCAGCGTTCTGGCAACGTGACCGTCCTCAGCGGAGGGGCCAGGCTGTCGAGACGAAGTAGGCGGATGACGATCGCCGACCGGGCTGGGGTCGCGGACAAATTCGCAGCGCATGAGCGACGCCGGTACCCCCCGCCCTGCCCCGCCGTCTTCGAAATCTGCAACAGATCATCCGCTTGCTCCTCGCACCGGTGTGGCTCATGGACGCCGCGCTGCAGCTGCAATCGGTCATGTTCACCGCGGGACCCAACGGATTGAGCGGAATGTTGCGCGCGGCCGCCCCGGGCAACCCCTCGTGTCGCGCGCACGATCTTATGGAACGCATTCGCCGAATGCGCCACAACCAATCTTGACAAATGGGGTCTCTCTGCGGAACAAAGTGCGAACCTCTTGCCGCCTTCGGGTACCCGCGGACCGATTAGTCCCCGGCCCAGCAAGCCAGGATCACATCAGCGACCGTCACGGCGACGTCGCTCCTACTCGTGGGCGGATCACCGAACTGGGCCGGTAGCCCCGAGATGTCTACCGTCAGGATCTTCCAGTCCTTCCGGACGATGACCGTGCCATTCCTGGTCTGGTACGACCCCTGACCGAGGTTGCGGATGGTCTTCACCCGACCCAGCTGTCGCGCCAGCGAATCGTAGTGGGCGTAGGTCTGCGACCAGCTCGAGAGCTCTTTCACGGTGAGCGCGAACAAACCGTTGGGGTATCGGAACTGGCATGCATAGGCATGGTTTACCCAGGTTGGCTTCGAGACAACTGCGTTGACACCGAGAGTACCGGCCATGTCCTTCTGAGCTTCGCGCGAACAGACCATCTTGGAGATCGACGAGGGCGTGCGACCGGCAGGGAGCAGCCGTCTGGAGACAGCGGTGGCGGCTGGCGCCGTGGCGAGAGAGACAGTCATCGAGAGCAGGACGATCACGGAAGCGAGCAGCAGCACGGTGTCGCGGATGCGGCCGATGTGTCGCCGTGTCGCTGCGAAGCCGGTCATCGGAGATTGGTGGGCATAGTGGATTTCGCCGAAGGTACCAGCAGAAGGGACGCTGATGGCCGCAGGTCCGTTGCTTCCACACCCTCACAGCGGATGTCGCCGGACCTCACGACGGAATTCGACCCTGCGTGAAAGATCCATCCGGAGCCCGTTCACGGGGTCGCCGAGGACCCGTGGCAACGAGAAGAAGCAGTCAGGCGATGAGAAAGTCAAAGTAGGTGTCTGGGTACGGCTCCAGTCCGAGCGTGTCGTGCCACCATTCGCATTCGCATTCGCATTCGCATTCGTAGGAGCTGAAGCCGCTGTCCTCCATGATCGAACACAGGTACCGCCGGTTTCTCGCTTCGAGTTGCGAGATGCCCCTTGCGCCATGATGCGAGACCGGATCCATCAGGTCATGGCGCCACTTATCGGCGCCAGGTCACCGCTTCTCAATTCGTAGAGCGTCAAGTCGACGGTGCTGCCCCGACTGTGCCCTGATCTGGTTGCCCACGTATTTTGTCCATGCACACCGCGGAAGCCTGGATGTCACAGCCCACGTAGGGAAGGCCGGAGAGATTCAGCAGACCCTGGATGTCCCCGTCCTCGCCGTGCGTTCCATGCAGGACGGGAAAGACCAGGTCTACAGGAACCGATTCATATCCACCGCGCTTTTGGACCAAGAGCCCCTGCAGACGCCGATCGAGGGAGAGCACAGCCGGATGGCAGTTGCTGGCCTCGCAATTGACCAGGGCAGCGTGCGGGTGACAACAAGCGTCCGGGGCCACGATGTGATGCTCACGGTGGAGAACACCGGCGCGACGATCAGCTCACAAACACTCGCAGTGCTGGTTGAACCGTTTCAGCAGGGGTCCGCACGTATGCACAACGATCATGCCGGTGTTGGCCTTGGCTTGGCCATCGTCAAGAGCATCACTGAGGCACATGATGGAACGCTCAGCTTGGCCCCCCGTCGTGGCGGAGGGCTGTGTGCCACGGTGCGATTGACGGGCGTTGCCACAAGAGCAGGACAGGGAACGCGGGCGCACGCCGCGGTGGAGCAAGAGATATCCCTATCGGAGTTCGCGCCGCGCCCGTAGTGTCGCCTTTGTAGGCCCTCAACCCACTTTCGGCGGGAACAATCACCCGATGAGGTCGAGACTTCGATCATCGAGCGGGCCATCGATCCCCTACGCCGCGGACTCTACTGAATACCTCCGCGCAGCCCCCGTCGCCGGTGATCTCCCAGAGCGCAGGGCTGGATGTCGCCTTTCAACCTGCCGTCGTTCTAGCCCTGCATGAATCCACCGGCATCCACCGGGATCGACTGCCCAGTGATCGTCCGGCTCTCATCGCTAGCAAGGAACAGGGCCAGGTTGGTGACGTCGTCGGTGGACGAGATGTCGTGAAGGGCCGTGCCACGCAGCAGTCGCGCCCGGTGCGCTTCGTAGTCCACTCCTTGCTCTTCAGCGATCCGGCGAACCCAATTCCTCCACAGTTCCGTATCAATAGCGCCTGGTACGATGCAGTTGCAGCGAATGCCGAACTCTCCGACGTCAAGGGCGACAACCTTTGTCAGAGCCCGAAGCGCTGCCTTGGCGGTGACGTAGTGACTCTTGCGGGTTACCCCACCGTAACCAGCGGTGGACGAGAAGTTCAGGATCACTCCTGTTCGTCGCTCCAGCATCGATTGCATCAGGACCTCACGCGTACACAGCATTGCCGCGGTCACATCAATGGCCATGGTGGCATTCCAATTCTCAAGGGTTTGCTCCCAGATGTACCGATCGGTACCAGGTGCGGCAGCGTTGTTGCAGAGCACATCGACGTGGCCGAATTCCTCGACCGCTCGAGCGACCATGGCGATGACGTCGTCCTCCTTTGTCACGTCGGCGTGCATCGCGATGGCACCCTGGCCGGCCGCGGCTGCCGCATCTCTTACCAGATGTTCGCGGCGAGCAGCGAGCAGAACCTTCGCGCCTTCGTCTACGAAGCGGGTCGCCATCACGGGGCCGAGGCCAGAACTGGCGCCGGTGATGATTGCAACTTTCCCGGCAAGCCGACTCGTCACCGTGGACCTCCCGGAATGTGCGACATGACGAGGCGATGGATGGCTGACTCGTCTTCTAGCCGCCGGAGGCGGGCATGAAGGTCATTGGGATCAGAGCCTCTCGTATTCTTCACCGTTGCGCTGACCTCTGCACCGCGTGCATGTACTCGTGCAGTGCCGAGGCGGGGTTGCGCTCCACCGTGCGGGTGGCTCTGGCGCGGATCAACTCGTGACCCGCTGGACACAAGCAGACCTTGCCAGCAGAGACGACTCGTTTGGGGAGGGTGTGTGCTCCGTGCCAGGTCTGGGACGGCGGATACGAGCCTCGAAGAGACAGAAGGGGCGCGGGCACCCGCAGTCACCAGCTGGGTAGCCCTCCAGCTCGTGGACGTTCGTACGGGCGAGTGAACCGTCGGCCGTCGTGAAGCTGACTTCCACGTCGCCCCAGTGGACAGACCGCTCGATCTCGGTGAACGACCGTCCTTCGACATTGCCATCAATGTAGCTCCCGGCGATTCCCATCCATCGTCGACCGCGCGCCACCTTGGGTGTGGAGAACCCGATGCTGCAGAAGGGGCACGGGAAGGGAGGCAGATTGCGATCGCTCGGCCGCTTCGGGCAACCCAAAGCGACCAAGACCGTCGACACTCCGTCTTTAGTCCGTACCAACTAGCGACGTTGGAGGTGCCCAAGTCCACGGTGCCGGCCCTGTGCCAACAGCCACCCCCGTTATGCCGGGATGCGCACGATCGCACCGGACGATGCCGGGCAGACGGCTTCTCTCTCGCCAAGATGGGCAGTCGGACCGAACGACTTCGAATGGACGCTGGGATATGAAGACGACACGTCCCGCCCACACTGAGAAAGTGTCCCGGATACGTCAAGGGGACGACTTTGGCCGGGTCCGCCGGTGTTGCAGCGTCTGCGCTGCTGGCGACCCAGAACACACGACAAGGCCAATCGACAGCAGGAGAAAGACGACGAGATACTTGTTGCGCCTGCTCGGTCGGGACCACCTTGCTGCCATCAGCGCAGGCTATTAGAAGCATATTGGGGATCAACCGCGAGGTCCTCAAAAGGAATGCGCTGAAGGTGCGGGGCGTCGATTGCGGGAGCGAGCGCAACCCGGGTCTTCACCGAAGGAAGATGGCACACTCCCGCCTCCGCGTCGTGTACACCTCTTCATGACGAAGAGAACGAAGAAGTGGTCGCGTTCGAACTGGGCCCGTGCGAAGCAGCCGGGTGGGAGCCGCCCTACTCAACGGGTCAGGCGCCACCACACCCCGGGGACCGAGAGCGCGCTCGCAGTCCGCAATCGCATTTGAGTAGAGGTGCGTCCCAGTCCCGCTCGCAACGTGCCGACGGTGGCACCTTTCGGCAGGGGGCCGTCCAGAGAACGGTGTCGCACTGTCACTGCGGCCACGAGACCTGGCAACCCGATCACCTCGACGGGCTGTGCCACGGTGACAGGGGCCATCGAACCCCAGGGCGCTGTGACCTCGGCGACCGTCTGCCCGGGGGCGAAGATGGTGAAGGTGTGCAGCGCAGCGAAGACACTTCTGACCAACGCGTCTCCTGCATCGACTGCCGCGGTGTTCGGGCCGAGCGACCCGCCCGGCTGACCCAGGACTGCACCAACGACCGTGAGGTTCTTGCCACCGATGTTCTGCTGCGCCGCGACGAGGTAGCAGCCTTGCGCGCTTGAGTCGGACGCTGTCTTGATGCCGATGATTCCGTCCCGGCCTAGGTCGAAATTTGGGTTGTAGACGACGGTCGTCATCGGCACACTCGCTTGGGGCAGCGAGACGATCTGTCGGAGGACCGGAATAGAGAGCGATGCCTCGCCAAGGCGGACGAGGTCATCTGCTGTGCTCGTCGTGGCTGGGTCCAGACCGCTTGGATCGGTGATGTGTGTCGAGGTGAGGCCGAGCCTGCTCGCTGCGGCAGTCATCTTCGCTACAAACGCGCTGACGCTTCCCGCGTCCCAGTCGGCGAGGACCGTCGCCATGTCTGCTCCCGAGTCCACGAGCAGCCCCTCGAGGACTTGCAGCTCGGTGAGTGACTCTCCGGCTGTGACCGGGACTTCCGAATCTTGCGCCGCTTGTCCGGCTTGATACGCGGCGAGCGCGTCGGCGCTGACCGGGATGGTCGGGCCGTCGGCTCCCGGCGCCAACCCGTGATCCGACAAGACCACGTAGGCCGCAAGGAGTTCGGCCAGACCGGCGACAGCCACGGATTGGGATCCACGTACGTCGCCCACCTTTCCAAGACCCACGACTGTCGCCGCTGCCTCTCCTCCGCTCGGCCACGCGAAGGTGGGCGCCGCTCCTGGGAGACGGACTTCATGGATGGTGAGGACGGCGTGGGGGAGGGGCCGGACCCACTGTGCGACGGCACCAGCGCAGAGCGCCACCACGATGAGCGCCGCGCCCCACGCGAAGAGACGGCGGCGCCGTCGTGAGGAGCGCAGCCCGGCGACGATCGAGAGCTCTTCTTCAGTTGGTGGTGGAAGCTGTCTCCCGATTTGAGCGAGGCGCTCCTCGTTCTGTCGAGGCAGCGCCCGCTTTCGGGCATGGGTAGGGCCTGTCCGTTTCCTGCTGTCGTTGCCGTCCATGCCTCAACGCTAAGGCCGTGACACGCGATCCAATGAGCAGGCCACGTGCTGCCGTCGCGAGGGCGTTCCCGCCGACACCCGTGAGCGCCCCCGGTTCCAGGCTGGTCTGGTGACGGCCTCAGAGGATATGTGGATATTGCCGGCACTGGCGTTGGAGTGGCCCAGAGCACCGGAAGAGAGAGCTTCTCGGCACGCCAGGGCGGACGCCTTCCCGGCTTGTCGGGATGGGTGCTGCTGGTAAGCGGGATGCTCATCAGACGCCCGACATGATTCTCTCGTCATCGCCGGGGTCAACCTGACCCCCGAGACACAGCTCATTGAGGCAGAAGAGGCATCGACGTTTGCGTTGGCGCAACTGCCTCATTTGAGGTCGGCTTCGTGACCGTCGGTTACACGAATCTTGTGGGTCCCATTCGCTCACGTATTCCGGGGCACCAAAAAATGGATTGGTCGAGCTCGAATGAACCTCAGTTCAGCTCGATGAAAGCCGATCCGCAGGCCATCCCGCCATTGTGCCGCCCAATCCATCGTAGGTACGCAAAATGGCAGTGTCCGAAAAGGGCAGTGTCCGAAAGGGGCAGTGTCCAAAATTGGTGTCGGTACTGGCAACAATCTGGAGCAGGGGACCTGCCTCCTGACGTAGTTCGCAGACTTGCGACACGAGCGCTCGGACGTGCCGGTCCCTCGTCCGCCTGCGACAATCGACTGCTATGCGCTGGGTCTGCCTCGTAGTCACGGCTTTGCTTGGCGGCGTCTGTGCCCTTCTCCCGATAGGCGTAGCTGCAGCGAGGACACTTGATCGACCTGCAATCGGCATGGCTGCGACCCCCGATGGCCACGGGTACTGGGAAGTGGCGTCCGATGGAGGCATCTTCGGCTTCGGGGACGCGAGCTTCTTCGGGTCCATGGGCGGCAAGGCGCTGGACGCCCCCGTCGTGGGCATGGCTGCGACCCCCGATGGCCACGGGTACTGGGAAGTGGCGTCCGATGGAGGCATCTTCGGCTTCGGGGACGCGAGCTTCTTCGGGTCCATGGGCGGCAAGGCGCTGGACGCCCCCGTCGTGGGCATGGCTGCGACCCCCGATGGCCACGGGTACTGGGAAGTGGCGTCCGATGGAGGCATCTTCGGCTTCGGGGACGCGAGCTTCTTCGGGTCCATGGGCGGCAAGGCGCTGGACGCCCCCGTCGTGGGCATGGCTGCGACCCCCGATGGCCACGGGTACTGGGAAGTGGCGTCCGACGGAGGCATCTTCGGCTTCGGGGACGCGAGCTTCTTCGGGTCCATGGGCGGCCGACCCCTGAGATACGGGATCGTCGGCGTGTCCGCAGAACCACAGGGTGGCGGGTACTGGGAAGTGGCGTCCGACGGAGGCATCTTCAGCTTCGGGAACGCCGGCTTTGCCGGATCGATGGGTGGTCAGCACCTCAACGCTCCCATTACGGGCATGGCTGCGACCCCCGATGGCCACGGGTACTGGGAAGTGGCGTCCGACGGAGGCATCTTCACGTTCGGGGGCGCCGGGTACATGGGATCGGTGCCGAGTCTGCCCCCGGGCGGACCCTCCAGGATCGCGCTCTACGGAGACTCACTGGGAATGGAGGCCGGCCCAGACTTCTCCTACATAGCTCGTGCCGCCGGCGCTTCCACACTCGTGCGGACATACGGCGGTCTTGCCGTCTGCGATTGGCTGCCGACCATGACCGTTGACGCGACATCCTGGCAACCGACAGCGGTCGTCCTCGAATTCAGCGGCGATGCGTTCACTCATTGCATGTCAGGCGTTATCGGGACAGCGCAGTACTACCAAGAGTATGCAGCTGATATCCAGGCGGCGATCAACATCTTCCGCCCCTATGGGACAGAGGTATTCATCGTTGGTGTCCCCTACGACGCGTCGGCTGACGCTAACCAGAACGTCACAGCACTGAACCAGATTTATGCGTCCGTCGCCGCGGCGAACGTCGGTGTCAACTACGTCGATGCGGGTCAGGCCGTCATGAATGATGGCGCCTTCACGTGGGACCTGCCTTGCCTTCCAAATGAGGCGTGCATTGGTCCTTCGGGAAGGAACATTGTCCGGGCCCCCGACGGAGTTCATTTCTGCCCAAATGGGCAGACGACCATCGAGGGATACCTCGCCGTCTGCAACGTCTACTCGTCGGGCGCGTACCGATTCGCGGTCGCAATGCTGGCTCCGGTTCTCGGTTCGTGACGTCATCCACGAGCTGAGGACCAGAAGGCCGACAGCACGATCGGCAGAACGCGAAGACGACGGTTAGATGAGGTCATCCTGTGGGCGCTTTGGGAAATGTTGTCAAACGGGTCACGCACTATGGCCGGTCGGCATGGGGGAGATCCTCCGGCGAGGAGTAAGGACTGGACAGCCTGTCCCGACACAGACGTGGGCGTTGGTCATACGGTGCACGATGCCCTCATGTTCGCTTTCGCCAGGCTCGTGTCGATGACTGCCCCGTCTGGCCGCATCGCACCTCCGTACAGTCCTATTCACCTACGCGGCGATCTCTCCATCCGACGCACCTCGCCCCAAGCTCGATGAACTTACGCGAGACCGAGAGCGACGGCTCCGCAAATCCACACTGTCAACGTCGGTGGTTATGTCGCAGCATTGGGTGAGGAGCTCCTCGGGGTGGTCGTTGTCGGTGCTGTGCCCGATCATGGGGGAATGGGCCATATCACGAGGCTCTACGTGGATGGTGGTCGATCTGGACATCGACCCGAATGCCGAGGGCTGGGTCAGGATCCCGTGGGGGCAAGGGGTGCTGAAGGGAGTCCTCCTTCCTCTCGAAGCCTGCCGGAAGGGAGAGACCAGAAGTGCACAGTCCTATCCAATGATCAGTTTCCTTACCTGTTAGTTTCGCCAGGAGGCGGATCATGATTCTCCTAGCCGCAGCGATGCTAACGGCCTCCGGAGCGCTTGTATCTGTTTCGACGTCGCTGGCTTCGGGTTCAGAACCGGCGGTCACAACAATCTCGATGACCCCTCACGCGTATAAACCGGTCGCGGCGGTGGGGACGTCCGACGATTACCACTGCACACTGGTTAACCCTCACGTGACCCAGAACGAGTACATCGTGTCGAGCAAGTTTGTCACCGGAAGCGATGAGGTGCACCATGCGGCACTGTTTCTTCTGCCACCATCCCTCGCCGCGACGGCAGAGCGGGAAAACAGAGGGGGTCGCGGGTGGACGTGCTTTGGGCTGCCCTTGCCCAGCTCGGACCCAGGAGGGGCCGCCGGAGTCCCTCTGTTGACATTCTGGACTCCGGGTGCCGGAGTGGACGACTTCCCGAAGGGAACCGGTGTGCCGCTGCCAGCCGGAAGTTTGGTTGTCATGCAGGTCCACTACACGCTGTTGCTCGGCGATAGGCCGGTTAGGAACTCGCTGGTGCTCCACACTATGCCGAAATCGACACCGCTCCTTCCTCTCAACATCAATTTGATGCTCGCACCTCCTGACATCCCTTGTCCGGCGGGAGTAACCGGTCCATTGTGTAACCGCGCCGCATCTGTAGCCAACCTGGGCCAGCGCTTCGGCCAAACCGCGGTCGACGAGGTGAATGGCATCGAAGCGCTCTGCCGAAACGACCCGGCCAATCCACCCGAGGGAGACTCGACATCATGTACCTCGAACATCGGCAAGAACGGCTACATCGTGAGGGTGTACGCGCACATGCACCTTCTTGGACAGTCCTTCAAGATGGTTCTCAATCCGGGCACACCACAGGCAAGAACCGTCCTCAATGTACCCAATTTCAACTTCCATGATCAGAAGTCCTACAACCTCAGTCGTCCCGTTGCCGTCACAGCGGGTGAGCCTGTGCAGGTGACCTGCACGTACGACCCGACTCTTGCGCAGGAGTTGCCCATCCTGCGTAAGGCCCCACCGCACTTCGTCACCTGGGGAGACGGCTCGACCGATGAGATGTGCATTGGCCTGGCCTGGACGTCGGCCCATCTCCCGAATCCACACGGCATCTGACGGCTCGTCCACGCCACAGGTGTCCGATACGACGTCGTCGTAGATACTTCGAGACCTTGCCAACGACAAGGCGGCGGAGCGACAACGTGGAGTGGCTGTCACGCACGGACCCCCGTTGTTGAGCTAGTAAGTCGATCAGCGGGTCTCTTACCGCCGGCTACCAGGGGTGCAACGATGAGACACTTCTCGGGCAAGTTCGCCGCTCCACACCCGGTCGTGCTCGTCCCGGGGACCGTCCCCGAAGGCCAGACAATGAGACTGTCACGAACTCTTTCGTCGCGTGGGTGGAGGGACGCCGATCGCCCGGATCTTGCTACACGACTCGTTCCGGCCCAACGACACCGCTGGTGTGATTGGTGGATTCATGTGGGCCACGTCGGCATACGAGCCAATCATTGGCCAGACTTCGAAAGGACGGTGAAGTTTGAACCAGACGGGGTGCTTTGTCCCCGGCGAATTCGATGGATTCGCCGGGGACTGTCCTGGCAAGTTCTCTTCCGCGATTCCGACACATTCACCTGGGCGGCGACGGCGAAACATGATGGCGCGTCCGAACCTCGCTGCGGCGAATCCACTTCATGCCACCTATGGCACGACCCTCCCTGAGCGATTGCCGGCCCGAACTGAGCGCCTCCGGATGCCCAGCGCAGTGTTCATCTCCTTCTGGCTCGTCTGACGCGGTAGGCCTGGTCCGGAAGAGCGCACTACGCCGAATTGGTCGGACTGCGTCGCCGCCCGACGCTGGCCACCGCAAGTCCCCAACTTCTCATCGGCATCGTCCATGTGGACAGCGCTTCTCAAGGCGTCGGGGCCAGAAAGCCCCGGCCAGGTCGCCTGACGTCCCATATACCCCGCAGGGTGAGCGCAGCCTCGTGATGTATCGGCTGCGCGCAAAGTCGGCCCGGTACCTCAGCTCCCCCGGTCGGTCGGCCGCAGAGGGCATTGACGCAACTAGATGGTTGCTATAAAGTAGCAATCAACAGGTTGCGATATCCACTTCACTCAAAGGAGACCCCATGACAACCAGCACCGACTACCGCACGATCATCCACGTCAACGCCCCTGCGGACGTCGTGTTCGACGCCGTCACTACGACCGAAGCGCTCACCGCCTGGTGGAGCCCTGCAACGGGATCGGGCCTGAGCGATGGCGAGTTGCGGTTCCCGATGGTGGCGGAACAGCCTCCTCTCCTCGTCCGCGTTGATGTGGCCACTCGCCCGACAACCGTCCGCTGGACCGTCGTCGAGTGCTCCTTTATGGAGGACTGGGTTGGCACCCGGCCAACGTTCACCATCCGGCCGATCGACGCCGGTTCCTGCGAACTCACCTTCGAGCACCGCGGCCTGAACGACAGTCTCGAATGCAAGGGTATGTGCAGCCGGAGCTGGGATCACTTCGTCGGCACCAGTCTGCGCGAGCTGGTCGAGGGCGGCCCTGGTGCTCCCAACCGCAGCCCGCGGGATCTCGCCCGTCGCGCCGCCGAGGAGAACGCCTGATTTACCCGGGGAACACGGCCTGGCTTGACACCAGGCCGCCCCACGTCGGTGACCGTTGCTCGGCATCATCCATACTCGTTTCCTCAAGGAGGTGGTCATGACGTTCCCTGATCGCATCGAGCGCACCGTGACACTGACCAGCGCGCCGCGTGAGGTGTGGCAGGCGCTCACCACGGCAGAAGGTCTGAGCGCGTGGTTCGGCGAGCGGGCGAGCATCGACCTCCGGCCCGGTGGCTCGGCCACGATGACGTTCGCGGGCGGCACGACCGTCGAGATGCGGGTTGAACGTGTCGAGGAACCCGCGGTGTTCGCATACACCTGGCGACTACCCGACCTGCCTGAGGACGACCCCCGCCGCACGTACGTCGAGTTCACGCTAGAACCCGACCACGACGGCACTCTGCTCCGCGTCGTCGAGACCGGCTTTGCCCAGCTTCCCGCCGATACCCGACGCCAGACCTACGACTCGCACAATGAAGGCTGGTTGCGAGAGCTGGCGGAGTTGGCGGAGCACGTCGATGGCGCCTGATATCGAGGCTGTCGCCGAGCAGGTCTTCGTCGCGCTCGCTGACCCGACTCGCCGCACGATCCTCGCCGCCCTCGCGACGGACGGCCCGTCCACGGCCACCGATCTCGCTGCTCGGTTGCCGATCAGCCGCCAGGCAATCGCAAAACACCTCGCCCTGATGGCTGACGCGGGACTGGTCACACCCGAGCCTGGCGAGCGCAGGCGGGTGCGCTACCGGTTGCGGTCCGCACCCGTGCAACTCGCCCAACAGTTTCTCGCCGCGCTTGCCAACGCCTGGGACGACCGACTCGACTCCCTGCAGCACTATCTCACGAGGCCCTGACCACCGACTCCGCAGCCAACAGCGACGGCGACGTTCTCGGAGGTTTCACCGTCAGGAGTTCTGAGATCACGATCACCCTGGCTAAACGACCAACCAGGTGTAAGTCAAGAACATTGTGCCGCGGTTGACTTCTCTGCCGATCGGCAACGCAACGTTGCCGCGTATCCAACTGCCCGACGCTCGGAACGACTCCACGCGCCGGATATCATTTACCGCGAGACAGATCAATGGTTCCCGAAGTACTCTCTCGCCGGATTCGCGCCATAACGCTCGCAATCTGATCATTGCTGCTGCCTTGGAGCGATACGGGTATGCCCCGGTGAGCCGGCGGGGCGATGTCAACCAGTGGTTGTGGCTGGGCCTCGACACGCCGACGTTGATACGCGGGCCGCCGTATCCGCGACAACGAACCGGACTCGGCATAGCGTTGCACGCATGGACGTCGCCGGTCTGAACGACAGAGCGCTCGTAGAGCGATACAACGCTTTGCGCGCAGACCTCGATCGAACTCGTGAGACGGATAAGCGGCTGGCGCTGCATAGGGAGCTTGGCAACCTCGCAGCCGAGCGCCAACGAAGGCATCCACTGCCGATAACTGCGCTTCGTTCCTAGTCCGTTGGTGCCGCTGTGCCGTGAGCCTCTGCTCTCTGCAGATGCCCACATTGGCCTTTCCATTGCGCGTGTGTCGCATTGATTCGAAAGGATCTACGGCGGCGCGATTCACCCACTTACGGGTAGCGAGGGCTCAACCGGGATGCTCCGGGCCGCAGGGAAATTGCGATCAGGGCGACGACTCCAGACAGCGGATGACGGAGGGGACAAGGCTCCTGAAGCGTTTCGGAGCGGTCGAGTGCCAGGGCGAGTGATCCTGAGGAGTAGCTCTAGGACGGGCATTGTCCACTCCACAGAGAGAGCACAATGGAACCTTGGATGGATTCCAGTTCGCACCCCTGGATTCGAGCGACTTACCCGGCCTCTCGATTTGGCTTGCCCGGCCGCACGTCGCACGCTGGTGGCGAGAACCATTCGATCTCGTCTCTGTGGAACAGAACTACGGTCCGCTCGCTGGAGGGCTTGATACAACCGAAGGGTTCATCGTCCATTTCGGTGGCCGACCTATTGGCTACGTCCAGCGGTACCTCATCGACGAGAACCCGAACTGGCAGGAAACGATCCGTCGTGCGATTGGTCAAGCGCGCGGCATCGGAATCGACTACTTCATCGGGGAGCCGGGTCTGGTCGGAAAGGGTCTCGGACGCCGATTGATCTCCGGGTTCGTCGCTGAGTCCTGGAACCGGTATCCATCAGCCGAACGGATTGTTGTCGCCGTGCAGCAAGGCAATGTCGCCTCGTGGAAAGCGCTCGAGGCTTCGGGATTCCGACGCGTCTGGGAAGGCGAATTGGCGTCCTCTGATCCTAGTGATCGAGGCCCGAGCTTTATCTACATTGCCAATCGAACTCAAGAGACATCACCGGGTGTTTCTACGCTTTAGTAGCGTCGGGATGTCATCGACTGCGAAACCGGACTGATCAGCAGAAGACTTCTGCGCGCCACTCTTCTGCTGAATCTGACCTTCGAGGACGATCGAGCCGGAGAGAAGAAGGGCGAGCTCCGGTTCAACCTGCTGACGCCAGCCCCGGTTCCCGGAGGCGCTCCTAGTCGGGAGCTGTTCCAAGAAATCGAAGGAGGCACGCGCCACGAGCAACGAAAGGATGACAACTTGTGAACGGAAGGAAGCCTTAGGTCGGGAGCAGAAGTGGTGGTTAAAGGGCCAAGTAGTGGTTAGAGGGTCGACCGCTTCTTGTCCAAGATGGTCATGAAGAGGTCCGCGTGATGATCGCCCTGGTCGAGGAGCTTCACGCAGGCAGCACGCCGCGCCGTCTTCTGATCGGGTCTCGCATCGGCCAGGCTGGCGAACGCCACGGCAGCGTTGCGATAGACGCCGGCAGTGGCTCCGAGCTCCGCCTCCGCCTTCCGCAGACCCCGCGGCGCCCTCGGGGCTTCAAGCCAACGCAAGAGCGATGTGGCAGCGGCGAGGACCTTCGCGGACTGCGTGTCGTTCTGTCCGACGGAGGCCGTCGGGGCCTGATCGAGCGCACTGCGAAGCAGGGCGGCCGAAGCAATGAGTGGTCGGACCTGCTCCAACGCGCCATCAAGCCATTGGCGTTTGGCGTCGTCGAGGGCGGAAGTCGAGGGCATTTTGGAGAGAATTCGCAGCTCATCGGGTTGCGTTTACCTAATGTTCGCGGTTCGTTCACCTAAGGAATACCCCAAGTTTGCCTTCTCGTCACGCGGACCTGCCACATTGCACCCACCCGATCGGAGGCGTGGTCATGGCAGAGGTCGAAGCGTCAACGCGAGACGGCGATTCTGCTGGGCACGCCGTGCCCCAGAGCGGCCTCGCCTCGCCCGGGCCGACCGTTGCTGACCTCCTGAACGAGGCGCCGACGAGCAAGTTCCACCGCAGGGCCGTTCTCATTTCGGGCATGGGCTTCTTCACGGATGCTTATGACCTCTTCGTCATCGCCACGGTCGCGACGCTCGTCAAGACGCAATGGCACCTTTCGACGACACAAACGAGCTGGGTCACGGGCTCGGCCATCTTGGCCGCGTTTTTCGGGGCCATGGTGTTTGGGCGGATCGCGGATGTCATCGGGCGCAAGAGCATCTACGTCGTTGTCGCCGTCATCATGATCATCGGAGCTCTGGCTTCGGCCCTGGCGACTGGGTTCTGGTTCCTTGTCATCGCTCGCTTCGTCCTGGGTCTCGGTATCGGGGGCGACTATCCAGTTTCGGCCGTCCTCATGAGTGAATATGCGAACCGCAAGGACCGGGGCCGGCTCGTCGGCCTTGTGTTCTCCATGCAGGCCGTCGGGCTTATCATCGGACCCTTGGTGGCTCTGGTCCTGCTGTCATCCGGGATCAGCAGCAACCTCACGTGGAGATTGCTCCTTGGACTGGGCGCGTTGCCAGCCGCCGGAGTGGTCTACCTGCGGTCCCGGATGCCGGAGTCCCCGCGTTTCCGGGCCAAAGTCAAGGGACAGACGCAAGAAGCGGCTCAACAGCTGGGCGACTTCTCCGAGGGAGCCATCGATGCCACAGCCGCAGTAGCGGGGACCGCGACGCAGATGCGAGTCAGTGAGTTCTTCACGAACCCCCGCATGCTCCGATTGATCATCGGGACCGCCGGGGCCTGGTTCCTCTTCGACTACGCCTACTACGGCAACACGCTTTCGCTCCCGAGCATCCTCAAGGAAGTGTCCCCGAACGCAAGCCTTGAGCAGAAGCTTGCATGGTCCCTTGGCATCTTCGTGGTCTTCGCACTGCCGGGCTATCTCTTAGCCATCGCCAAGATGGACCGGATCGGTCATCGTCGCCTCCAATTCATCGGGTTTACCGTCATGGCGGTTTGCTTCTTGGCACTGGGTGCGTTTCCTATCTTGACGACAACGGTCGCGCCGTTCTTGCTGATCTTCGGCCTCAGCTACTTCTTCGTGGAATTCGGTCCCAACACGACAACATTCGTCATGCCGTCCGAGGTGTTTCCCGTGAATATGCGCACGACTGGTCACGGGACCGCCGCTGGCATCGGCAAGCTCGGAGCGTTCATCGGAGTGTTCCTGGTCCCGCAGTTGCAAACCCACATTCAGCTCCGCGGCATGCTCCTCGTCGCCGGAGGTGCGGCCGTACTCGGCTTCGCGCTCACCATGTTGCTACCGGAGCCAGCACAGAAGAGCTTGGAAGAGCTTTCGGGCGAAGATGATCCGGTGATGGCGCCGCTCGTTGGCCTCGAAGAACGCGCCGAAGTGGCTCCGGTGATCTCGAACGGCGTGCTGCCCGTGGGCGGGACAGCACCGCAGCCGAATGTGATCGCCGAGGAAGCCGCTGCGTCTTCAATGTGACGCCGCGCAAAAGGCTCCCGATCATGATTCAGCGATGTGATTGCGGGATCCTGAAGAGCACCAACGTAGAAGGTTCGTGCGTCCGGTCGTTCCATCCCAATCTCCCCCGGAGAGGCTGACGTCGTCACGAGATCGGTAAGGCCCTTCCGATCTGCCTTCTCAATTCAGTGCGTCCATTGCGGCGTTGGTCACGAAGCCAATCCACCATTCCGTCGCGTCGCACTGTGCATGAACGTCGGTGACGCCGGCGTCGGGTGACACGAACGAGCGGCACTGGTTGCTGCAGGCTGAACCGATCCTTCGCTCTCTTTCGGAGTCCTCCTCGTTGCAATGCGTCAGTCGATCTCGCCGAATCGGCCGACAATCGACTGATCGAACGGATACGGCGCACAAGTCGGTTACCCCGCTGTGGAATACGCGGACGCTGTCGAAGAGTTGTGTTGTCGAGATCGAACGAGGTGATTGGCATGAGATCGCCTCCTTCCGCTCCCAAGCCGGCTGGCTGATCAGGGCATGGGTTTGCTTCGTTAGCGACGTCGGATGGAACGCCGGTCCAGACCGTCCCCTCCGGTGTTCTCTCGGATCGGCCATCATTGCAAGCAACAGAGTGACGTCGCCGAGGATCTCGAATCACTTCGGATGAACCGCAGTGCCTGAAGGAGGCATCGCGCCGAAGCGCGGTGTGAGCACGACGGCCCGAGGGGGGTTTACGGCGGGCTCGACTCAGTGACAAACCGAAACACCGGTCAGGGGCGGATCTCGTAGAAGGCGTTGACCGGATGGTCGACATCGAGGCGGCGGAAACGGCTGAACCCTGCTGCGCGTGCCATCGCTTCGGCCTTGGCTGGAGAGAGACCGAGAGTGCCGAGGCCCGCACCGTCAGGCGCCGACATCGCCGACGACATGCACGACAGAACGCTGATTCCGTACATCAACGATGCCATCGGATTCTCCGACGCGTTCAGCGCGAAGGTGTCATGTGCCTTGATGTCGACGAGTAGCCACGTGCCATCGGGGGCAATGGCCCGACGCAATGCCAGCATCATCTCGAACGGATGCGTCATGTCGTGAATGCAATCGAATGTCGTGATGAATCCGATCGATCCGTCATCGGGGAGCGGCTCGTCTCGCGGGTCGTGGAATGACACGTTCGACACCTTGGCCTCCGAGCGCTTCTCCTCCGCGCGAGCGAGCGCGAAGCGGCTGATGTCATATCCCAAGAACCGACTCTTCGGGAACTCGCTGGCCATCAACAGCAGCGCCCCTCCTGCGCCACAGCCGACGTCCGCCGCGGTTATACCCTCGGCGAGCCGCTCGACGACACCGTGGAGCTCAGGCAGCACAACCGGCCGCAGGTGCGCTCGGTTCCACGGCTCGAACGAACGCTCGATACCAACAGCGGCTTCTGGGCCATGGCTGTCGTATTCGTGGCCGATTCCGGTACGGAAGCTCTCAGGCATCGCTCGAAGGGCTTCCATCGTGTTGGGAAAGCGATGGAACATTCCCATCCCGTATGACGGATGGTCGGGAGTAGCGAGGACCGCGGCGGCCTCGTCCGACAGAGAGAAGCGTTCTTGGTCGTCGCAGTCGATGATGTGCGCAGCAGCCTGGTTGTATGCCCACTCGCGAACCCAGCGCTCATGAAGGCCAGCGTGTTGGGCGAGCTCATTCGAATGCAGCGGCTTCCCAGCCGTTCGGAGCGCCGAGTAGAGACCAAGCTTGTCGCCGAGGTGGATCATCCCCGCGGTGACTGCGCCCTCGAGCTTGGTGAACACGAGAAACGAGAACATCCGGAGCTTCTTCTCATCCATGGTCTGCATCCTTGTCGAACGGACAGGTCCTTCGCTGCTACGCAAGGCCGTCTTCTACGAAGGCACGGGCTGAGCAGGGACGCGAGCGAGCGCCGGCTTTCCGCAGCGATGGCCCTGATGGATCTGCCTGATCACCAGGGGACTGACCGACTGCATCGAGCATCCCTCGGAGGCTGCGGAGTCCACGCTGAGCCACGATGTCGCGGCGTACACGGCCTTCGAACGGCCTTGTCTTAGCCGCCTGCACTCGGCCTTCGACCCGCCTGAGTCGCAAGCGAAGATCGTCGAGCACGTTTCGTGCGTCGTTCCTTGCCACTCTCCCGTCTTCGTCGGTGATCTCGTCAGCTGAAGAGCCCGTCCCGCTCAGTGGGAGAACTTCACCTTGGGCAGGATCCGTCCGAGCCACTTGGGCTGGTGCCAGGCTCCGTGCCCGCCCAACCGCAGCGCGACGGGCAGCACCACGAGGCGAACCACCAGTGCGTCGAGGGCCACGGCGATGGCCAGGATCACGCCCATCTCCTTGGGGGCCAGGGGGCCCGACAAGGCGAAGGTCAAGAACACGGCGATCATCACCGCGGCGGCCGAGAGCACGACCCGCCCGGACGTGCGCATCGACCCCACCATGGCGTGCTCGGGGTCGGGATGCGTCTCGTAGCGCTCCTTGGCCGCGGACAGCATGAACAGCGTGTAGTCCATGGCAACGCCGAAGACCATGGCCCCGAAGAACAGCGGGGCCCAGGCGTCGATGAAGCCCTGGGGTTGGAAGTTGAGCAAGCCCGAAAGATCGCCGTTCTGGAAGATGAGCCGACCGATGCCGAAGGCTCCGGCCACCGACAGCGCCGTGATCACCACGCCGAGCGCGGCGATCAGCGGGGCACCGAGGGCGATCAGGAGCAGCAAGAATCCCAAGATGCCCAAGATGGCCAGGACGACAGGCGTGTGCGAGGCCAGGGACTGCTCGAGGTCATGGTTCTCGGCCGCCGCCCCGCCGACCAGCGTCCCCGCCGGCAGCACCTGTCGGAGGTGGTCGATGGTCGCGCCGGTCGTGCTCGTCGAGGGTCCCGTGGTCGGGACAACCTGGTCGAGGGTCCATCCGGCGTGGGTCGGGCCGGGGACGACGCCGGCCACCCCGGCCGCGTGCGCGAGGGTGTCGAGGGCTTGGGTCTGGTCGCCCTTGGGCACCACCACCTGAAGGGTTCCCGGGGCGCCCGGACCGAAGGCGCTCGTCACCTGGTTGTAGCCCACTCGGGCGTTGTCGCTGGCCGGCACGATCGTGATCGAGGGCATGTTGGTCCGCATCCCGATGATCGGCGCGGCCGCCAGCATCAACAAGACAAGGGCCGCCGCACCAGCCGGGAACGGATGACGCCACAAGAACCTGCCCCATGCGTGCAGCGCCCGGTCGAGGGGACCTTCATCACCGTGGGCCGGGGGCGTGCGACGCAGCCGAATCTTTCCCTTGTTGATGTTGGTCCCGAGCTTGCCGAGGACGGCCGGGAGCAGTGTCAAGGTGGCCGCCAGCACGGCGACGACGGACAACATGATGCCGAAGGCCATCGAACGGAAGGCGGGGCTCGGCACGATCAGAATTGCGGCTAATGACGCGAGCACGGTGAGCGCACTGAACGCCACGGCCTTGCCGGCGGTGTCGACCGTCTCGGCCACCGAAGCGACGATGGCCTCGTGGTCTCCGGGCTTCGCACCCCGCCGTTCAAGGGCGCTGCGGAAGCGCATCACCAAGAAGAGCGCGTAATCGATGCCCAACGCCAAGGCGAACATCAGGGCGAAGTTCAGCGCCCAGATGGAGACCGGCGTGAACTTCGTGGTGATGACCAGTGCGCCGGCGGCCACCAGGAGGCCGGCCATGGTCAAGAGCAGGGGCAGGCCGGCGGCCACCAGGCTTCCGAAGGCAATGACCAAGATGATGATCGTGACCGGCCACGACAGCATCTCGGAACGCAACATGGCCGAGCGATTGGCGGTGTTGAAATTGGCCCACAGCGCGCTGTCCCCGGTCAGTGTGACGGTGACCGCCGAAGTGGAGAGTCTGCTCAGAGGCGTAGCGACGGTATCGGCCGCCTGCACCATCTTGTTGGAGTCAGCGGCAGATCCCGCCGTGATGACCGCCGTCCGACCGTCTCGTGACAGCGAGACACCGGCTTGGGGCGGGACCACGGTGGACACCCGGGGATCGTTGCGGAGCACGTTCGTCGCCTTGGCCACGATGGCCTGCGCCTGCGGATCCGACGCGATCGGGCCGTGCCGGTCGACGACGACGACTTGAAGGCCGGTGGCACCGAGGCCCGAGAAGTTCTTCTCGATGAGGGCCCGCGCCGCGACCGACTGACTGTTCGACGCCTGCCACCCGGCGCCGGCGAGCGCGCTCTCGACGTGGATGGCGAAGAACCCGAAACCGACGAGGACCAAGAGCCAGGCGATGAGCACACGCCGGAAATGGGTGGCGGCCCAACGGCCCAGCCGGGCGAAGGGGCCGGTCGGGGCGGTGGCGTCGTCTGCGTGGACGACCTCTGGGGTCCCAACCGACGGGTCTGACGGGTCGGCCGCGCCCTCCGCCTCGTCGAGCGCTTCGGGATCGGCACCTCTGGTCGTCGTCATGAGAAACGTCCTTTGTCAGGCCAGCATCCACGCCCGGGGGACCGATGCCAGATACCTAGGGGGGTATCTACACTGTAGCATGGTACCCCCTGGGGTATCACACCAGTGGTGGGCACTGATTAGGTATGCGGACACCAAGGAGGTGCGCTGTGAGCACACTGGATCAAAAGAGTTGGGACGAGCGCTATGGGACCAGTGAGCTGGTGTGGGGCTCAGGTCCGAACAGATTCCTCGCAGATGAGGTCGCGGGCTTGCGGCCCGGGACCGCCGTCGACGTGGCCTGTGGCGAGGGTCGCAACGCCATCTGGCTGGCCAGCATCGGCTGGCAGGTCGTCGGTGTCGACTTCTCCCCAAGAGGCCTCGACAAAGCACGTCAGTTTGCGACACAGCGAGGTGTGGCGGTGGATTGGGTGCAGGCCGACGTCACCACATGGGAGCCACCGAGCACCTTTGACCTCGTCGTGGTCATGTACCTGCACCTCCCGGCGGATCTTCGTCATGACGTCTTGGCACGCATGGCGAGGGCAGTCGCGCCGGGGGGCACCATGCTGGTGGTGGCTCATGACCTCATGAACCTCTCTGAAGGGGTCGGCGGCCCACAGGACCCCGCCGTTCTCTACGGACCCGATGACGTGGTCGGCGACATCGGGGCAGTCCTTGGCATCGAGCGTGCGGAGCGTGTTCGCCGGCCGGTCTCCACGTCGGAGGGTGAGGCGACGGCGATCGACGTCCTGGTTCGAGGTCGTCGTTCGCTCAGGTCACCAGACCATGAGCCCGGAGGAAGTCCTTCTGCTCGTCATGCATCTCATCAGGAAGGGCGGTGAACCAGGAGACCAGACCATCTTCGCCGTGAAAGTGGTCAGCGGACGACGGCGCCATATGCAGGCCGAAGGCGATGCCCACGGGCCAGTCCAGGCCGAGAGCGAGGTGGCTTGGATACTCGATGTACCCGAGCAATCCGTCGATGAGGACTTCCACTCCGAGTTCTTCGAGCGCGACCCGATGGACGGCATCCGTCAACGGTTCGCCAAAGCGCACCGTTCCACCCGGTATGTGCCAGGGACCGGCACACGGGCCCATCAGGCGACGAGCGAGGAGGATCCCGTCCGACGAGACGATGACGAGCTCGACGGTGAGCCGAGGCACCCTGGCGTAGATGGAGTCGTACTCGCCCTGAGGGAGAGCGGCTCGCCGTACTGACGTCGTGTCAGGATCGGGTAGAGCCCGGCCCTGTGATGGGGAGTCCGAGGCGGACCGACCTCGGCAGGTTCCAATCACGTCAGCTTCATGAACATTTTCTGCACCGCATCGATTGGATAGCCATCCGCCTCCGCGTCCTCAGGATGCTCGATGCAGTACGTGAGACCCGCGGCCACGAGCTGGAATCCTGCCTGTTCGAGCGCCTTGGTGGCTGCCGAAATCTGGGTGACCACGTCGCGGCACTCACGACCCTCGTCGAGCATCCGTTCGATGCCCTGTACCTGACCTGCGACTCGGCGGAGCCGCTTGCGGACATCATCGACGACGTCATCGGGTAGTTGCACTCGTGTTCCTCCTCATGCCGAGACCGCGCAGCGGTTCGGACCGATTTCGAGCTCCCGGAGTGAATCCAACGGTCGTGAAGCCTGCCCCATGTTCGCCTTGACGATCTCGACGTAGCGGGGGGGACGCACGAGCGAGCGGGCGGATGCCCATGCTACGAACGCGTCCTCGTCGTAGGTCAGGGGTTCGAGGGCTTGACGGAGGTCACCGAGCGTCGCGCCCACGGGCAGGTCGGGCCGCACGACCACAGCGTCACCGTAGTGGGCGGGAAACACGAGAACGTGGTCGGGGAGAGCCAGCACGTGATCGTGCAGTGAATGGTAGAGGTCATGTGCGAACTCCTCGGCCCGGTCGGCCAGGTCGGGACGCCCGACGCTCTCAATGAACAGGGTGTCACCCGAGAGCAGGACACGCCCGCCCACCAAGAACACCGTTGATCCACGGGTGTGTCCCGGTGTGTGCATGGCGCGGACCTCCAAACCGACGCCTTCGGCGAACTCGAAGCGGTCACCGTCATGCAGCGGAAGAAAGGGGAACCCGAAGGGGTCCGCCGGGTTGAGGTGCAACGACGCGCCCGTTCGCTCGCAGAGATCCCGTGCTCCGCTCAGGTGGTCGGCGTGCAGGTGTGATTCGAACACGCGTGAAATGACCCAGCCATGCTCTTCGGCCAGGCGCATGTAGAGGTCGACGTCCGCCGACGGGTCCACGACGAAAGCCTGGTCGCCGGCTCCCACCAGGTAGGACAGGCACCCTTTGCCACGGCGTCGCACCTGGACGACGCGCATGTCCTCCAGTCGAGGGTCACTGTGTCGTAGACCATGCCCCAGGCAGCCATACCCCCGGCCAAGTTGGCCACCGCTCGTCCCGTCCGGCTGAGCACCTCGGCCCCCACAGAGGAGCGACCCCCTGAAGCGCACACGGTCACCACCTCGCGGTCGTCTGGGGCCTCCGACGCGCGCGCTTCAAGTTCCGCGAGCGGGATGTTCACCGATGTCGGGATCGACCAGGCAGCGAACTCGGTGGGTTCTCGTACGTCAACGACGAACGGCTCGTTCGCTGTGCCCAGCCGCGCAGCAAGCTCGGCCGCTTCGAGATCTCGGTACATGGGCCCCTCTCCTTTTCTCTGTCAGGGTCGCCGATCCGACTGGCGGACCCCTGTTCGAAGATATACCCTAGGGGGTATATTTCAATATAGCAGAACAGGGCGCGGATCGCGCCCGGAACCAGAGGAGGTCTTGTGGGCTGGCTGCAGACAATGACGAGTGGGTCAAATGGTGTTGGAGCCGACCGGGCGCATGAACTGCAGCGCGGTGGCGCCGTGCTCATCGACGTGCGTGAGCCCGACGAATGGAATTCCGGCCATGCGCCCGGTGCTCGTCATGTTCCACTCGGGGACCTTCCCAATCGGCTCGACGGCCTTCCCCGCGACCGACCGGTGCTCGTCGTGTGCCGCTCCGGTCACCGATCGTCCCAGGCCACGTCGCTCCTTGTGCGCTCCGGCTTCGACGCCGTCAACGTTGAAGGTGGGATGCGAGCCTGGGCAACCGCCGGCCTTCCCCTCGAAGGGGCCGTTGGTCGGAAGGGGGCCGTCGTGTGAGGCTCCTTCTCACCCTGCCGCTCGGCCTTCTCATCGGAGTAGCCCTCGGTGCGCTCGGCGGCGGCGGATCGATCCTCGCCGTTCCTGCCTTGGTTTACGTCGTCGGGCTCGAGCCCAAACCCGCCGTCACGACATCGCTCGTCATCGTCGGCGTCACAGCGCTCGGCGGAATGATCGGGCATCTGCGGGCCGGCCGTGTACGGGTGGGTGCAGGCCTCTGGTTCGGTCTGGCCGGAGTCGGCGGTTCGCTCTTGGGCTCGCGCCTCAACCGGGCCGTCGACCCGCAGGTCCTACTCATCGCCTTCTCCGGCGTCATGGTGGTCGCCGCCTGGCGAATGTGGGTCTCGGCCCGCAATCAACAACGCGCCCCGGCGACACCTGGCCCAAGCGGTGTGGCATCAGTGCAGCCGGCCAATTTCATCAGGCCTGATCCGACCTTCGCCAGGGCAGCGTCGATGACCCCGGCCAGAAGCCCCCGAGACACGGTCTCGCTCGTAGCGGGCGTGGTCGCGGCGGGGACCCTGGTCGGCTTCATGACCGGCTTCTTCGGGGTCGGCGGCGGGTTCATCATCGTCCCGGCATTGGTCCTCGTGCTGCGATTCGACATGCCCATTGCCGTCGGAACCTCGCTCCTCGTCATCGCCATCAACTCGGGAACCGCACTCGCGACACGCTTGGCGACAACAGGGATCGATTGGCGGGTGGCGGTGCTATTTACCCTGGCGGGCCTTGCCGGTGCCCAGTTCGGGAACCACCTAGCCAGCCGGGCACCGTCTTCGACCCTCATCCGTTGGTTCGCCGTGCTGCTTGTTGCCGTGGCCGTCTACACGCTCGCACACTCGGCGGCGTAGCGTTGGACCGAGAAGCCCGACTTGGTCCCGTGCATCGGTATCTCTGAGTCACGGCCGTACGTCCGTGTGTGACATTCAAGCGAACACCGCGGCCCGGTGCCCTCGTTCGGCCGGGCGGGAAGGATCAGCAATGATCAGGCGCCACCCCACAAGCGCAACTCTGTCGCCCTCACCAGTGACGGTCTTCTGGCGCCCTGGCTGCCCCTACTGCTGGCGACTCCGTACAAGGCTGAAGCGTGCTGGGGTGCGGACGGAGGAGGTCAACATCTGGGATGACCCGGCTGGGGCGGCCTTCGTGCGGTCGGTAACCGGCGGTGACGAGACCGTTCCCACGGTTCGAGTCGGGCGACGCTCGTTCGTCAACCCTTCCCCGCGTCGGCTCCTTCGACATATCGGTGATCTCGAGCGCAGCACGCCAGCACGGGGTGACGGACAGGAAGACCTCTTGATGTGAAGGCAGCCGTGGAGCTGGTTTCGATCCGAACGCCGGTGGGATGGCCGAAGGGCTTGCGAGGTGCGTGGTGCACATCTCGCACGACGATCGGGTTCGACCGCATCGAAGGATGAGGCTTCACATTCACGACGTTGGGGCGTGCTCGTCCGCATGATCACGCGTCGCCGCGTGAACACGCGAGCGCGGAAGGACGATGAGGATCTGCTGGCCTGGGTGTTGCCCGTTCGGATGAACCAACCCAGCGCCTGCCGGCCAGAGCCTCCCGAAAGGGGGCAATCGGGTCTTGCGCTGCCCTCAAAAGGCCTATCACTCCGCGGGCTGATGGCAACATGTGGGGTGTGCCCTCCGCGCCGCCAGTACGACGGGGCGCGCCAGGATGACTACGAGCAGCATCTTCATAAGTCTTGGTATCACCGTCATCCTCGCCGTCGGATGTCAGGTTCTGGCGGCGCGCGTGCGGATTCCGGCCATCGTTGTTCTCCTCCCGGTGGGGTTTTGCGCCGCCCGCCTCATCGGATCGCTCGATCCAGAAAAGAGTCTGGGCCCTGCCTTCTCTCCCCTGGTGAGTTTGGCGGTGGCGCTGATCCTCTTCGACGGCGGGCTCGAGCTCAACTTCCGCGATCTGGAGGGACACAGCCAGCGCGTGGTGCGCCGGCTCGTCACCTACGGGAGCCTGATCACCTGGGCTGGTGCAGGGTTGTTGGGTTGGCTCCTGTTGGGCCTTTCGGGCTGGGCGGCGATCATGCTCGGTGCCATCCTCATCGTCTCGGGTCCTACCGTGGTGACACCGATACTCGAAGCAGCCCGGCCGGGTCGACGGGTGTCTCTGATACTTGGTTGGGAGGGAGTGACGATCGACCCGATCGGTGCCATCGTTGGCGCGCTGGTGTTCCAGGGTCTGATCAACCACGTGCAGCTTGGTCGAGGGGAGGCCCTCTTGGCATTCCTGCGGAGCCTCGGTGTCGGGGCGGTCGGCGGTATCGGCGGGACGATCGTCCTGTGGCTGCTCCTCACCAAGGTGCAACTACGAGGCGTGCTCGCTACGGAGGCCATCGTCGCCACCGTCATCGGGGTGGCCGCCCTGTGCGACGCGAGCCGTGACGATACCGGGCTGATCGCCGCCATCGTGATGGGTGTGGCCCTGGCCAACCTCCGCCAAATCGACCTCCCCGAGGATCGACGTTTCTTCAAGACGGTGGTCCAACTGGTGATCGGGCTTCTGTTCATATCGATCTCGGCCACCGTGGCCACCACCAGACTCGAGCCCGTACTCGCCCCGACGCTCGTGCTCGTTGTCGGGCTCGTGCTCGCGGTCCGGCCACTCGTGGCGGCGTGCTCCACCTTTCGCACCCACCTCTCAACGCGAGAGCGGGCCTTCATCGGGTGGATGGGCCCACGCGGCATCGTCGCAGCCTCGACGGCGGCCACGTTCGGTCCGCCTTTGGTGGCCGCCAAGATCGTGGGCGCGGAGAAGCTCCTCCCCGTGACGTTCCTCGTCATCGTGTGCACCGTCGCTCTCTATGGGCTTTCGGGGGTGCCGGTCAGCCGGATGCTCGGACTTCATGAGACCCGCGCCGAGCAGGACACGGAAAGCGACCTTCCCGACGAGCCCGATGCCGCTCCGCCGCTCGGAGATCTGTGACGCGCTCGAAAGACATGTCTGCATCAGAGAACGAGGCGCAGACCTCACCCCTTGGGCTCTCTGAACTTCAGGTCTACACTCCAGAAGGCACGATTCGGCCACCGCTGCGAGGCATGGGTTTACTGATTGCTGTCCAACCTCGGAACCGAGGGGGAGTGCGACGGTTGAGAGTCGACCAGCGGTCCGGCATCTTCCCTGAGGCCGGGGTCGGTTGCGCGGTCGAGCGCCACGTCGGCAGTGTAGAGACCGAGTGTTCGAGCCGCGTCACCTCCACCCGGGTCAGGCTGATCGTAAGCCGGTGTGACGCGGACCGCGGTACCACCTGGTCGGTCGTTCGGTGATCAATCCCGTGGCGCGTGATCATCTTCTGGCGGCCGCAGCACAGTTGGGGACGGTCTGGGTGACGCCATGGCGTCCCGAAGTTGCCGCTCAAGGAGGTGTATCCCGTAGCGCGCTGCACGCACCGCTGAGTCACGTAACCGGTTCTGTTGTTGGAGCTTTCAATGCGAACCCGAAGGGGAAATGGTTAGACCCCGAGACTCTGGAAGATCGCAGTTACCGCAGTCGCTTGCGCTGCCTCCACTTGAGCCGTTGTCGAGCCTGGAGGGCTCCCGGAGACGGTGACGACAACCCGGCCCTTTGCCGCCTGCGTTTCCTTCAAAGCCGGGTCGAAGATCGCGTAGTCGCCCAGCCCGCTCTCGGGCTGGGGATGGTATCCCTGCTCGTTGCCATCGATATACGTCTTCGGCGACTCACCGTTCGTGGCGGAGAAGTAGGCGATCTGAATCGATCCGTCGGAACTCTCGCCATTGATGTTGGCTCCGAAGGTGCACCCGATCGGTCCGGGACCGGAATGGGCGGTCGGAGACGAGCTCAGCGGCCCACCAACCAGCGCCGTCATTTGAGCGGTGGTCAGCGTGTTGCATGCATTCGTGGCGTTGAACTTCGCCTGCGTGAGCCCTCCCGAGGCGGTGCCGGACTCGGACGTGGTTGTGGTGGCCTTCGCGCCGCTCCGTGTTGCCGATGATCCACTCGTTGTCGCGGTCGAAGAAGGAGGCGCCGAGCTCCCACACCCGGAGGCCACGACGACTGTTGTCACGAGGAGGAATCCGATCGCAATTTTCCGCATGTCAGTGCTCCACTAATCGTACGAGTGCTCTACTGGCAACCCCTATTCTTACCCAAAATCGAGCTGCGCTGGATGTCCAGAGTCGTGGCCTGCCGATGTTGTACCGAGAGGGATCAGAGCTTGAGGTAACCGATGCGATCCAACCATTTTCACGTTGGGGGATACGATCAGTTCAGCCACGCTCGGTGGGCAAGCATGTGCGAACCTTGCGGGAGACCGTACGCGAAGCATCTTCAGGAGCGTGAGTCGCCGTATTGTGGCAGTTGGACCAACCACGGCCTGTTGCGATCGGCCAAAGCTGCCTCTCGCCGAGATGAGACCTTTGTTTTCGGTGGGTGCTCCACCGTGCGTCACGTCGCCCCAGCCGTGTCCCTGATCGCCGACTCAGACCTAAACGTGCCTGGTCTCCGCGGCCCGATGAAGCGCGCGTCGTCGCGCGGATTCTCAATCCGTGCTCGGGCCTCGGCGTTCGCCCACCGTCCCGCGAAGCTGAAGCCCAGGTACTTGACCATGTCCTCTCGTTCCCACACATGTGGGGCGATCCAGCGCCTGTGTCGCCCCGTGTGACTCGGAGCCGATGAAAGTGGCACCCGTTGAAGCGGAGACCGCTGCATGTCGTGGCCGAGGCCCGACCCACACAAAGCTTCGCGCTGGCGGTCAGGGCTTGCGTGCGTGTGCATTGGTGCGGCGTGGTGCTGTGCTGCACCCCAAGAGCGAAGGGTCAAGGGTACGGCTTCGAATTCCATCGCGTTGAATTGCGCGCCTCGAGAGCGGGTGATTCGTCTCGCTACCATCGGCGAGGACGATTGAGTCTTAAGCTTTCAACTTGAGACCTCGACGAGCAACAGGCGATCGGCCGATCGGACACCTGAGCTTGGGGGCTATGACCCAAGCGACCGGGAGCCGCGCATAGGACGTGGCAGTGAGGAGGGCCATGCCGTCGGCGATCAGAAACGCGATCGGCGCGCCGCCGTGGGCCAACTCGATCGACAGGCCCAGCACGGCGAGATGCCGCCACCGACCATTCCGCTGATCCCGATCGCCACGGTGCTTGCCAGCCCGAGGGTCCGTCGCTGCCGATGGGGCCGGGTCGTTGCGGGCGCACTCTCCGGTCAGTTTCTGGCACCGGGCGAGACATACTTCTCCTGGTCACTCTGCTCGCACCTCATCGGTGAGATGTGCCTCTCGCAGCTTGGCTGCGGACCGGAGACCGTACCGGCGAATCGATGAGACCGATCGGTTTGACAATCAGACCGACCGGTCTCATGATGGCCGAATGCCCCGCCCGCGATTCGAGCGGCTTCCTGCACCCCGCCAACGTGAGGTGTTGGATGCCGCTGCCCGAGAGTTCGGCCGTTACGGCTACGAAGGCGCCTCGTTCAACCGGATCATGGCGGGGGTTGGGGCCTCCAAAGGCGCGACCTATTACTGGTTCACCGACAAGGCAGACCTCTACCGCACCGTCGTGGATGAGTCCGTGAACCGGATGGTGGCGGTGATGGGGGAGATCGAACCGGCGACCTCGGGGAGAGCGTTCTGGCGCCAGGTTGGTCGGCACTTCGAAGACGTCAGTCGCTTCTACCGCGAGGACCCCGCGGCGGCTGTCCTCGCGCGCAACGTCGCCGCGGGGCACCGTAGACGACGGGTTGATGGACCGCGGCCCCAAGTGGTTCGAAATGCTCGTGGCCGAGGGCCGCCGCTGCGGCGCCATGCGAACCGACGTGCCGGCCGATCTCAGCGCGGAGGTGATCTGGTCGATGACCGAAGCCGCTGACCGTTGGTTGGCTCGCAACCGCCTCGATCTCGGTCCGGACCCGGGGGGGACGGTGGAGGCCGTCACCGGTGCTGTCTTAGAGATGGTGAGGCGAGCCTTCGAGCGCCGACCTGCGCGGAAGTCGCCCACAAAAGGAGTCGGTTGAGATGATGTATCCCGACGGTTGGTACGCGGCGGCCGACGCCTCGAAGCTCGACAAGAGATCGACGAGGAGGCGACCTGGGTGGCCGCTCGCTCCTATCGTCCGAGATTTAGCTCGGGCATGGTCGCTCGCGCTGCCAGCTGGCTGGCCGTCCAAGCCCACGATCAAACCGCCCAGCGTCAGGACACGTGCGTCCTCAGATCGATTCGACCGGTGGTGGGGTCCCCGCACTCCAGTATGGTCGTCGGCGCCGACCGGGCCATCTCCTTGTGGTGTCGGTGGCTCTCCCAATCGGAAGACGCACGTCAGGCTGAGCACCGGTCCGCCTGGGTGTGAGCAGGGCAAGGCCGTCCACGGCTCTCGAGTGTCGAGGAGCTCTCTCCGGGAGAATTGGTCATGACCGCCCGATCGGCAACTCCGGTCGTCTCGTTGCGGTGACAGGAGCGGACAGATCGGTGACGACTGCTGACACAACGTGCACAATGGAACAGGGCGGGACCGCGGCATGAAGATGGCGATCGAGGCCAGGGGCCTGACAAAGACGTTCGGGACAACCCGGGCCGTCGAGGATCTGGACCTCGAGGTCCAGCCAGGCGAAGTCTTCGGCTTCCTCGGCCCCAACGGCGCGGGGAAGTCGACCACCATCCGCGCCCTGCTCGACCTACACCGGCCGACGTCGGGAACCGTGTGGGTGCTCGAGCTCGACGCTCACCGTGACTCGCTGGCCATCCACCGTCGAGTGGGATATCTCCCCGGCGAGCTCACCCTGTTCCCGCGCATGACGGCGAGAGACCACATCGAGTCGTTCGCGCGGATCCGAGCCATGGACGGCACCGGACAGGCCGCTGCGCTGGCCGACCGTTTTGGGCTTTCGCTGGACCGACCCCTCAAGGAGCTCTCGACTGGTAACCGTCAAAAGGTGGGCATCGTCCTCGCCTTCATGCACAGTCCTGAACTCGTGATCCTCGACGAGCCCACGTCGGGGCTTGACCCTCTCGTCAAGGACGAATTCGAACATCTGCTCCGCGAGACCGCCGCAGGTGGGGGCACCGTGTTTCTCTCCTCCCACGAGCTCGATGAGGTCCAGCGCGTTGCCGACCGGGTGGCCATCATCAAGGACGGTCGGCTTCTCCGTACCGACACGGTCGAAGGCCTGCGCCGCAGCGCCCCAACGACCTTCGAGTTGCGTTTTGCGGCACCGGTGGATCCCTCCCGATTCGAAGTCGACGGCATGCGGGTCGTGTCGTCAGATGGCCCCCGGGTCACGGTCGAGGTCTCCGGTGCCGTCGCACCCGCGCTGCGCGTCATCGCCGATCTCGAGCCGCTCGACCTGGTGTCTCGGCACGCCGACCTCGACGAGCTCTTCTTGTCCTTCTACCGGGACGACCCAAAAGAGACGATCGACGATGGGCGCTGAAGTCCTGCGGATCGACCTCCTCGCCCGGCGTCGAGCCGTGTTCGGCTACACGCTTGGGATGGCGCTCTACGCCCTGGTCATCGTGGCGATCTACCCTGAGTTCGAGCACTCGAGCAGTCTCAACAACCTGACCAAGAACACCCCCGCACTGGCCGCGCTGTTCGGCGCCGTCGGCTCGCTCACCTCGCCATCGGGGTGGCTGAACGTCAACCTCTACGCCAACGTCTTCCCACTGATGGTCCTGCTCGTGACCGTCGGCTACGGGGCATCGAGCCTGGCCGGTCAGGACGAAGAGGGCACCCTCGGCCTCATTACCACGCTACCGATCCGTCGACGTCGCATCGTGGTCCAAAAGGTCCTCGCCATGGCCGGTCAGGCGGCACTGATCGTGGTCGTCGTGGCCGCCTGCGTAGGAATCGGTCGCTTCTTCCACGTCGACGTGAGCATGGACCACCTGATCGGCGCCTCGGCCGGGGTGCTCCTTCTCGGCGTCGACCTCGGACTCGTCGCCCTCGCGGTCGGCGCGGCCACGGGAAACCGGGGATTGGCCATCGGGGTGGCGACGGCGGTGGCCGCGGCTTCCTACCTGGTGAGCTCCCTCGCTCCGGTGGTGAATTGGATCCGCCCGGCCCGTTTCGTCTCGCTCTTCTATTGGTCGGTGGGCGACAACCAATTGACTGCCGGGCTCGGCGTGAACGAACTGGTGGTGCTCGTGCTCACCGGTGTCGTCTTGGGCGCTCTGGCCACGACAGCGTTCGAACGCCTCGATCTCCACTGACCTCAGCTCCAGGTTTCAGAAGCACACCTCATGCGCCACCGCTCGAAGATCCTCGCCGAAGTCTCGGCATTCAACGAGCGCCATACCAAGCAGAATGTGGGCTATCGCTCCCAGGACTGCGGGTTCACGCCCCGACATCACGCCACAGACTCCCGCACGAGACATGGGCTTACTGAATGCTCTCCAACCTCTGGAGCGAGGGGATGGCGGCGGCCGATGGCCCATGGCCCAGTGCCGTCCCGCTCCCCCTGGGATCAGTGTTTCATCCCCGTGGCACCGGCGCTGGCACCACCGAGGAAGGAGTCTGCTACGGGCTAACCCGCCTCAACCGGCAGCTTGGGGGCAGTCGAGTTAGTGGCGCCAGGCCACATGACTTCCAGCAGTTTGCGCTAGTAGCAGCGGAGTTTTCAGAAACTCGCTCGCAATCGCCGCACCACGACGCGGTATCGGTACGGGGCGCGGCACCGACTCTGTTCGGTGAGGAGCGACACGCAGCCTCAGGGGCGGGCAGCAAACTCGGCAAGAGCCGCGAGTTGCTCGGCCGTACCTACGCTGATCAGGACATCGCCCGCCTCGATCACGTCCTCGGGCGATGGATTGGTGACGAACATGCCATCGGGACGGCGGATGGCCAGCACCAGGGCGCCGGTGCGGTCGCGCAGCTGCGCCGAGCGCAACGTGCTACCCGACAGCGACGATGTGGTCGAGACCGCCAACTCTTCCAGCCGGAACTCGAGGGTTCCATCGTGCATGACGACGTCGACAAAATCCACCACGAGAGGCTGCGTCACGAATGACGCCATACGGTCGCCACCGAGCTTCTGAGGGTTCACCACCCGGTCGGCACCAGCCCGTACGAGCTTGGACTCCGAGGACTCATTACGGGCGCGGGCGATAATCTGGAGGTCAGGTTGCATCGACTTGGCGGCTACCGTCACATAGAGGTTGTCAGCGTCAGTGTCGAGGGCGGCCACCAGCGTGGCCGCCCGCTCGATGCCACCTTGGCGGAGGATCTCGTCATCGGTCACGTCGCCGTGCACCGACGCGTACGGCACCACCGCGAGCCGTTCGAGGTCGCGATCGATCACCACGACCTGCTTACCGGCGCTCACGAGGAACCGGGCGACTTCACGTCCGACACGTCCCCAGCCGCAGACGATCACATGCCCAGACATCTGGGCGATGTCCCTCTCCATCTTGCGCCTCCTCACGAGGTCTCGCATGTGGCCTTCGATAAGGACTTCTAACACGGCCGAGAACGTGTACAACGCCGTACCCACGCCGACAAGGATCAGGGCGATGGTGAATGTCTTGGTGCCCGGCCCCAACGGACGCGGGGAAGTAAACCCCACCGTGGTGACAGTTGTGACCGTCTGGTAAAGGGAATTGAGGAGGTCGAATCCGAGGAACAGGTATCCCACGGTGCCGGCCACGAGCACGAGCGCCAGGGCCGAAAGGCCGATCCGAACCCTGCGAAATGGGTAGCGCATCGGGTTCATCATGCCTGAAGTGACGTGTACGACCGTCGGAATTCTGGGGCCATCTCTGCCCGAGCACATGTGTGAACGGCCAGCTTTCCTCGTTGGAGCAATCGTGAGCCTGAGCACGAGTTGGGCCCTCGATTCGCGATTCGAGCGCGTGGGCGAGCGATTCGGGCTCTCTGAAGCCTTGCTCGGGGTGGTGGCGGCACCGCCGGCCGACGCGCCCGAGATCACAGCCACCATCACGGCGTTGGTGCACCACCGAGTAGACGGTCGTCGCCAGGGTTGTCCTCGTTCAAACGGTCATCAATCTGACGGCGTGGCTGGGTCTGACAGCCGAGACCTACGACCCTGTTGGGGTTCACCTCCGTCGGGCTGGCTACTCGCCTGCGTCCGGCGACGATGCCCGGTTGAGCATGAGCCATGCCAGATAATCGAAGGTTGACCCGATAGGAGTCCCCTCAGACGACCGCGGAGAAGAAATCTGTCCAACGCTTCCGGTCGACGAAGCCAGAGTGCCCAGCATCGGGCCAGACGTGGGCAGTGCCGTTCGGGAGTTCCTCTGCGACCCGCTTGGGCATCTCGGGCGAGATGATGTCGTCGGCGTCGCCGTCGAATACGTCGAAGGGCTGGTGAACATTCGCCAGAACCTGAGCTGCGTTTGCCCAGCTCGCGATTACTCGCCCGGCAGCCGCGCCCCCATCACCGCCGCGGCCGCCGCGCCGCCAGCCGGCAAGGCATGGGCGTAGCGATCGAGCGTCATCCGAGTGCTCGCAAGTCCTGCCCGGGCCGAGACGCTGGCGGGATCGATCCCGGCCGCCAGCTGCTCGGACACATTGGCGTGGCGAAGATCATGGAACCGGATTGACGACAAAGCGACCCTTTGTCGCAACGCTGTGAATCGGTCCGTGATCTTCGACGGTTGCATCGGTCGTGCTCCGTTCGCGTTGTCGCTAAGCAGGTAGGGGTCTGCCACGAGCGGCGATTTGGCCTGCTGTGACAGACCGACCTGCCAGACCCGATGGCGTTCGAGCGCGGCTATCGTCCGAGCATCGATCGCCACAGTCCGGCCGCAATTGGTCCTGGCACTCCTTTCCGTGAGGACCGTGCCCACCTGTGAGAGCGATCTCTCGATTCGCACCGTCCCGGCACCGAGGTCGACGTCCGACCATCTGAGCGCCGCAAGTTCACCTCGTCGGGCTCCAGTCACGAAGGCAAGTGCGATAGCAGCGGCCATGACCGGATCGTCCGACTGCGCAGCCTTGATCAGGGTGGCGACCTGTTTGGTCGTCGGTATGACGAGCTTCCGGGTCGCTGTCGGAGATGGCGGCCTCGCCTTGGTAGCCGGCGACGTATCAATCCATCCCCACTTGACCCCCTGGGTCAGGGCAGCGGAGATCACTGCAGCATGGCGGTGGACCGAGGAGGGGGACAGCTCTTCGAGCCACGCTGAGTACGCGCCGTCGAGATCCTCGGCGGTGAGCTTGGAAATCGCAATGTGACCGAGCCGGGGGCGGATCCTCGACTCGACCTCCCGACGGTTTTCGTCGATCGTCTTCGGGGCCCGTCCACGGGCCTTGCTATGGTCGAGCCACTTCGTCAGTAGGTCGCCGAACGTGCGACCTTCGTCGGTGGGCGAGGCAGTGCCTGCCCCGTCTGCGCCCGGTCTCATATTCCGAAGCCGCCTTCTTGCGGCCTCCTCGGTGCCTCGGAACGTCTCCTGTCGTTGTTTCCCCTCCACCATCACCCGGAGGCGCCAAACGCCGGGCTCGCGTTCCGTCATGGACCCGCTGCCGTATGCTTGCCTGCTCACATCCACCCCCTGGCCTAGTGGTCGCGCCCACCTGTGCGTAAAATTAGGACAGGAATAGGACTTGAGACCAAGGCCCCGTACCATCATCGACAGAAGATGGTACTGAGCTGGTATGGAGAGGTGCGAGAGCGGCCGAATCGGACTCACTGCTAATGAGTTGACCTGGGTAACCGGGTCCGAGGGTTCAAATCCCTCCCTCTCCGCTCGGGGGTTCGTCGCGTCGCGGCGAATGATCCGGATGGTCAACCCGTCCCGACGGGTGTGCCGAGAGCCGTCGCCCCGGCGGTTCCCGGACTGGTGCGAGGAGTGTGTGACGTCGTGGGCCTCTACTGGCTGCAGACCTTGGGGTGCCCGAAGAACCAGGTCGACTCCGACAAGCTGGAGGGTTATCTCGCCGCGCGGGGGTACAGCCCTGCGCACAATGCGGAGGCGGCGGACCTCGTCGTGGTCAACACCTGTGCCTTCATTGATGCCGCCCGCCAGGAGTCGATCGAGACGGTTCTGAATCTGGCTGACCGGCGCCGCCCCGATGCCCGGCTCGTCGTCACCGGCTGCATGGCCGAGCGGTACGGGGACGAGCTGCGTGACGCCCTTCCCGAGGTGGATCTCGTTGCGGGCTTCGGCGCCGATCTCACCGAGCCCCTTGCTCGGCCCGCCAACCCGACGGGCGTCCCGGTCAGGCTCGCCGCTTCCCGGCGTGCTCCGACCCAGACGCCGGTCGCGACCACGGTCACGAACGGGTTCGACCTGCTCGAGCTGCCACGTCCGCCGGCACGCTCGCCGTGGGCCTACGTGAAGGTGGCCGAAGGCTGTGACCGCATCTGCGGCTTCTGTGCCATCCCGTCCTTCCGGGGCAAGCAGCGGTCTCGTTCCGTCGAGGACGTGCTGGCCGAGGTCGACGCGCTCGTGGGAACGCACGCCGGTGGGCCGCCCCTGCGCGAAATCGTCCTCGTCGCGCAGGACCTTGCCTCGTACGGCCGCGACCGGTCCGGACCCGGCCGGCGCACTCGCATTGCCCATGGCCCGTCGCCCGTTGCCGCCTTGACGCGTGCCGTGGCGGCCCGGGTCGAGCGCACCCGGCTGCTCTACCTCTATCCCTCCGGGTTGACCGACGAGTTGATCGACACCGTTCTCGCCACCGGGGTGCCGTACTTCGACCTCTCACTGCAGCACGTGGCGCGGCCACTGCTCGCCCGCATGCGTCGTTGGGGTGACGGGGACCGCTTCCTGCGCCGGATCGCCGACATCCGGGGCGCCGACGCCGGCGCCACCTTCCGCTCCTCGTTCATCCTCGGCTATCCGGGCGAGACCGAGCGCGACCACGATCTCTTGCTCGAATTCCTGGCCGAGGCCCAGCTCGATTGGGCCGGCTTCTTCCCGTACTCCCGTGAGGACGGCACGCATGCCGCCGGGCTGGGTGACCAGGTGCCATCCGAGCTCGCCCTCGAACGCCTGCGCGAGTGCGCCGAGTTGCAGGACGCCATCACCGCGGCCAAGCGGGACGCGCTCATCGGCGCCACCCGCCAGGTTCTCGTGGACGCACCCGGACGCGGCCGCACCGTGCACGAGGCACCCGAGATCGACGGCATCGTGTCGCTCCCGATGGACCTTGCGGTCGGCAGCCTCGTCGACGTCACGATCACCGGAGCAGAGGGGCCCGACCTCTGTGCTGTCCTTTCGGACGAACGTCTCGTCTCCACCGCTGCTGCCGGCGCAATCGCGGGAACGGGAACCCCGTGAGCGAGGCCGCACAGGAGCCCGTCGCTCCGCAGTACACCTTCGGCCCGAGCGCGCTGGTCACGCCGGCCAACGCCGTCACGGTGGCCCGGCTGCTGGCCGCGCCGGTCTACGTCCTCATGCTGGTCGCGTGGGGTGCGTCGTGGGTCAACGTCGTGGTCGGCATCATCCTCGCCGGCAGCGACGGGCTCGATGGCTACATGGCCCGACGCCACGGCACGACCCGATCGGGTGCGTTCCTCGACCCGCTGGCCGACAAAGCCGTCGTGCTCGGCGCTCTCATCACGCTCTCGGCCCAGGGCCACCTCCCGTGGTTCCCGGTCATCCTGATCGCCATCCGAGAGGTCGGCATGCAGCTCTACCGCTCCTGGGTGGGACGGGCCGGCGTCTCCATCCCGGCGCGGAAGTCGGCCAAGCTCAAGACCCTGGTGCAGGACATCGCGGTCGGCACCTGCATCATCCCGCCGCTGGCACACCAGCACACGCTGCAGGTGTCGGTGATCTGGTTCGCCTGCGTGCTCACGCTGTACACCGGCGCCGAGTACGTGCTCGACGGTCGCAAGATGCTGCGCCGGCCGGCCGCACCGTAAGGTCGCCCCATGAGGATCGAGATCGTCGCGGTCGGCACAGAGCTGCTCCTCGGCCAGATCGCCGATACCAACTCCGCCTGGCTGGGCGAGCACCTGGCCGCCAATGGGGTGGCGTCGCATTTCCACCAGGCCGTGGGCGACAACCACGAACGCATCACCCTGGCACTGCGCACGGCCCTGGCCCGCAGCGACGGGGTCATCATGTGCGGCGGGCTCGGCCCGACCCAGGACGACATCACGCGTGAGGCCATCGCCGAAGTGATGGGTGTTCCGCTCGTGCGCGACCAGGCGATCGTCGATGTCATCGCCGGGTTCTTCGATACCCGCGGCCGCACCATGACGGCGAACAACGAGCGCCAGGCCGACGTGCCGCAGGGCGCGACCATCATCCCGCAGGTGGCGGGCACGGCACCGGGCCTCGTCTGCCCGGTGGGGAACAAGGTCGTGTACGCCGTTCCCGGCGTCCCCTACGAAATGGCCGAGATGTTCGAGCGCGGCATCCTGCCCGACCTGCGTGCGCGCATGGCCGGGACGGGGGAGGAGAACGGTGTGATCGCCAGTCGCGTGTTGCGCACGTGGGGGGCGAGCGAGTCCGGACTCGCCGAGTCGTTGCAGGACCGCATCGACGTGCTCGATGCGGCCGGAGAGGTCACGCTCGCCTTCCTCGCCTCGGGAATCGAGGGGATCAAAGTCCGCATCACGGCACGCGCCCACACGCTCGAGGAGGTGACCGCGCTGCTGGACAAGGAGGACGCCGAGGTCCGCTGCGCCATCGAGGAGCGTCTCGGTGACATCGTCTTCGGCGTCGACGACGAGTCGATGGAGGTGGCCGTGGCGGGGCGCCTGCGCGACCAGGGCCTGACCTTCGGTGTGGCCGAGTCACTCACCGGCGGCCTCATCGCGTCTCGGCTCGTGAACGTGCCCGGTGCGTCGTCGTGGTTCCGCGGCGGCGTCGTCGCCTACGACTCGCAGGTCAAATTCGACGTACTTGGGGTGCCGACCGGGCCGGTCGTGACTGAATCGGCCGCGGCGGCCATGGCCGAGGGTGCCGCCCGCGTGACGGGGTCCGATGTGGGTCTTGGCATCACAGGGGTCGCCGGACCCGACGACCAGGAGGGCGTGGCGCCGGGCGCGGTGTTCGTCGGCCTCCACCTCCCGGAGGGCCCGACCCAGACCCGTGAGTTGCGGGTCCCGGGCGACAGGGAACGCGTTCGTCAGTACGCGGCAATTTCCGCACTTGACCTGCTACGACGCGCCTTGGACGCCCGCACGGCCGGCTGACCGCGCTCACAGGAGGCCCACAGTCGGGTCACACTGGAGGCGGAAGCGTACGTGTGACCCTGTACGCCAGGGAGGTGTGCCAAGTGAAGACTGACAACGGACCGCGGGTGCTGGTGGTCGATGACGAGCCTTCCATCGTGGACGCGGTGGCCACGTCGCTGCGCTACGAGGGGTTCACGGTGGACGAGGCCATGACGGGACGCAAGGCCCTCGCCCAGGCGCAGGAGGATCCGCCTGACCTGGTGATCCTCGACGTCATGCTGCCCGATCTCGACGGGCTCGAGGTGACGCGTCGTCTCCGCTCCGACGGGCTGCGCGTGCCCGTCCTCTTCCTCACGGCGCGTGACACGCTGCAGGACAAGCTGGCTGGTCTCACTGTCGGCGGCGACGACTATGTGACCAAGCCGTTTGCGCTGGCCGAGGTGATCGCCCGGGTGCACGCCATACTGCGCCGCACCGGCTACGAGCCAGAGGACGACGGCGTGCTGCGCTTCTCGGACCTCGAGCTCGACGAGAGCGCGCACGAGGTGCGGAGGGGCGGCCATGCGATCAACCTGACGGCGACCGAGTTCAATCTCCTTCGCTACTTCATGCTCAACCCGCGTCACGTGCTGTCCAAGTCACAGATCCTGGACCACGTGTGGCACTACGACTTTGGTGGGGACGGCAACGTCGTGGAGACCTACGTCAGCTATCTGCGCAAGAAGATCGAGAAATTTGGGCCACCCCTCATCCACACCATCCGTCTCGTCGGCTACACCCTCCGGGAACCCGAATCGGCCAGCGGAGCAGCCTGAGTGTCACTGCGGCTCCGACTCCTCCTCGCGGTCGGAGCGATCGCCATCGTGGCGCTCGTCGTGGCCGACCTCGCCACGTACTCGGCGTTGCGTTCTTCGCTGTACCAACAGGCCGACCAGGAGCTGGCCCAGCAACCCCATCGCCTACCAGGCGACCAGTTCACCGGGTTCTCTTGTCCTCCGTCGCCGGAGAGCCGCTTCGGACAGCAGGCCGAAAACGGGGGCGGATCGGGAGGCGGAGGGAATAGCGGCTACCCCAACGTGTCGGGGATCAGTTACATCGCCCTTGTTCGCCAGGGCGGCGCGGTCATCGAGGGGAACGAGTGTCCGGCGTACGTGGGTGAGCACGCCTATCGGCCCTCTCTCCCCAGCACGATCACGGGGTTCGCAGCGCAGCCGGATGGTGAACAGGTCGCGGTATTTCACAACGGGCTCCGTTGAACCCGCTGGCCCGTCGTTCCGGGTGCGGGCGGAAAAGGTCGAGGTCATCACCTCCAATGGCGTGCAGACGCAGGCACTGCTGGTACAGGCGCAGCCATTGGCAAGCCAGGACAGCACGCTGCACACGCTCTTCCTCACCGAACTCGCCGTGACGGCCGGTGCGCTGGTGCTCGCACTGGCCGGCGGCTGGTGGTTGGTCCGGCTCGGCCTCCGGCCCCTCGAAGACGTGGAACGCACTGCCGATTCAATCGCAGGCGGAGATCTCGACCAGAGGGTCCCCGGCGCCGACCAGGCCACCGAGGTGGGCCGGTTAGCCCGCGCGTTGAACGTCATGCTCGAGCGGATTCAGGCGGCATTTTCCGCCCGCGTGGCCTCAGAGTCGCGTTTGCGCGAGAACGAGCAGCACTTGCGCCAGTTCGTCGCCGATGCGTCGCACGAATTGCGCACACCGATCTCCGCGGTCTCCGCCTACGCGGAGCTCTTCGAGCGCGGGGGCTCCGAGCACTCCGAAGACCTGCCGCGCATCTTCACGGGCATCCGCTCGGAGACGGACCGCATGGATCGACTCGTCAATGATCTCCTCACCCTCGCCCGGCTTGATGAGGGTGTGCCCATGGAGATGGAGCCCGTGGAGCTCGTGGCACTGGCCTCCGAAGCAGTCCGCACCGCCACCGCAGTGGGTCCGGAATGGCCTGTGCGCTTCTGGGCGGCGCGACCGCTAGAGGTCAACGGCAACAAGGATCGGTTGCGCCAGGTCCTCGACAACCTTCTGGCCAACGTGCGGGCGCACACGCCGCCTGGCACTACCGCAACCGTGCATGTCGATCAGCGCGGCGACCAAGCCCAGATAGAGGTGCGTGACACGGGTCCTGGCATGCCCGACGGGGACGCCCGGCGCGTCTTCGAGCGTTTCTACCGGGCCGACCCGGCCCGGGCCCGGACCGCGGGTGGCAGCGGGCTCGGTCTCTCGATCGTGGCCGCCATCGTGGCAGCCCACGGCGGGACGGTCTCGGCAGCGTCGACGCCCGGTGAAGGCATGGTGGTCACCGTGATGATTCCGATCGGGCCGCTGGCGCTTCCGCTGGACCAGATGCCCGGCGAGGACCAGATGCCCGGCGAGGACCAGATGCCCGGCGAGGACCAGATGCCTGCCCCGGACCTCTCGCAGCCCACGAGCCAAAGCGGGAGCCATTGAGGGTTGGGTGTGTGATTCACACCTGGTCCACAGCCGAACTTCACGGGGTCCCGAGGCCTGACTTGCACGATGCCTGCCATGACAGCCCTGGCGCCATTCGAAGCCGACGTCGATCCCCGCCGCGTCCCCCTGGACGTCGAGATCGTCGTGCCGGTCTACAACGAGGCGGCACAGCTCTCGGAACGTATCACTGCGCTCCGCACGTTCCTCGACCAATCGTTCCCCTTCCGGACCTTGGTCACCGTGGTCGACAACGCCAGCACGGACGACACCGACCGGGTGGCCCGACAGCTCGCTGCGACAATGCGAGGCGTCGCGTCCATGCGTCTGCCCCGCAAGGGGCGCGGCTACGCCTTGAGAGCGGCGTGGTCGACGAGCGATGCGCCCGTGGTCGCCTACATGGACGTGGATCTCTCGACCTCCTTGCCCGCGTTGTTACCGCTGGTCGCGCCCCTGCTCTCCGGGCATCGCGACGTCACGATCGGATCCCGGCTGGCACCGGGCGCAGAGGTCGTGCGGGGCCCGAAGCGCGAGCTGATATCGCGCACGTACAATCTGTTGCTCAAGCTCACGCTGCACGGCCGCTTCAGCGATGCCCAGTGCGGGTTCAAGGCTTTGCGGCGCGACGCCGCGCAGAAGCTCCTCCCGCTCGTGGAGGACAACGAGTGGTTCTTCGACACGGAGCTGCTCGTCACGGCTGAGCGCCTGGGCTTGCGGATCGGTGAGATCCCGGTGGACTGGGTCGACGACCCGGACTCACGGGTGCAGATCGTGTCCACGGCGACGGACGACCTGCGAGGCGTCTGGCGCATGTTGGTCCGGCGGCCCAGGGGCCTGCGCCGTGTCCGTTCGAATGAGGTCACGGCCGATCAGCTCATGCGCTTCGCGGGTGTCGGCGTCGTCTCCACCCTCGGATACCTGTTCCTCTTCGTCGCCTGGCAACCGCTGCTCGGTGCATTCGCGGCCAATGCGGTCGCCATGGCCATCACCACACTCTTCAACACGGCGGTGCATCGTGAGCTCTCGCGCTCGACGGACGGCCAGGCTCGACGCGGCCGCCTCTATGCCGTGGCAGGCGGTCTGTACTTGGTCAGTGTCGGCTTCACGACGCTGGGGCTCGTCGTGGCTCACGCCGTTGCCCCGTCGGACCTGTTGGCCGAAGTTGTTGCTCTCACCGTGGCCAATGTGGTCGCAGCCGTGTTCCGGTTCGCTGTGTTGCGAGCGTGGATCTTCCGCCCGAGCGCTCGCACCGACGCGGGCTCGATGGAGGTTAACCGATGACCGATCTGCCATCCACTCCCAACGCCGCGGTAGGAGTCCTCGACCCACCCTTGTCGGTCGCAGCTCCGACGAGCGAATCCGCCCTTCAGGGCGCGCCAGGCGCGCCGGCCGGCGCAGCGTGGCCACCCGGCCGGCGCCGCAGCTGGCCGGTCCGCTTCGTGCGCGGCAAGGAGAGCGACGCCGCCTGGGTCCGCCCGACCCTCCTTCTCTTGCTCGTCGGTACTGCCGCCCTCTATTTCTGGGATCTTGGGATCAACGGGTGGGCGAACTCCTTCTACTCGGCTGCAGTGCAAGCCGGTACCGAGAGTTGGAAGGCGATGTTCTTTGGATCATCGGATTCGTCCAACTTCATCACTGTCGACAAGCCTCCGGCCTTCCTGTGGCCGATGGAGATCTCGGCGCGCATCTTCGGCCTCAATTCGTGGACCATGTTGGCGCCGCAGGCACTTGAAGGTGTTGCCACGGTTGGCCTTGTCTATCTCTCGGTGCGCCGATGGTTCAGCGCGCAGGCCGCCCTGCTCGGCGGTGCGGTGGTCGCCCTGACTCCGGTGGCCGCCATGATGTTCCGCTTCAACAACCCGGACGCCATGCTGGCGTTGCTCTTGACGGCTGCCACCTACGCGACGATGCGCGGGCTGGAGAAGGCACAGACCAAGTGGCTCGTCCTTGCCGGCGCACTGGTGGGATTCGGGTTCATCACCAAGATGATGCAGGCCTTCCTGATCCTGCCCGTCCTGGCCGTGGTCTACCTGCTCGCCGCGCCCACAGGTTGGTGGCGCCGGGTCTGGCAGACCTCTGTGATGGGCATCGCCGTCGTGGTTGCTGCGGGCTGGTGGGTCGCGATCGTCGCTCTGACGCCGGCCGCGGATCGCCCCTACGTCGGTGGTTCCAAGAACAACAGCATCTTGAACCTGATCTTCGGTTACAACGGCTTCGGCCGGATCACGGGAAACGAGTCGGGCAGTGTGGGTGGCGGACGTGTCGCCGGCAGCATGTGGGGTCCGACCGGCATAGATCGTCTGTTCAATGCCGAGTTCGGCAACATGATGTCGTGGCTGCTTCCCGGTGCCCTCGTGATGGGCGCGGTGCTCCTCGTCGTCACCATCCGCGCACGCCGCACCGACCGTGAGCGCGCTGCGCTGCTCCTCTGGGGTGGCTCACTGGTGAGCATCGGCCTTGTGATCAGCCTGGCCCAGGGCATCATCCATCCGTACTACACCGTTGCCCTGGCGCCGCCGCTCGGCGCGCTCGTCGGGATCGGCACCATGGGATTGTGGGAGCGGCGCACCACATGGATTGGACGGATCGGCCTCGCAGCCGGACTCGCTGCGACAGTGGTGTGGAGCTACGTCCTCCTCGGTCGCACGTCAGATTGGTTCCCGGCGCTGCGCCCCTTCGTCGCTGTCGTCGGCGCGCTGGGCATCGTCGCCATTCTGGCTCTCCCTTTGTTGCGCATGGTCCCGAAGGTCGCCGTCATCGTGGTCGCATCGCTTGGTTTGAGCGCCGCGTGCGCCGCACCGCTCTTCTCGACCGTGGCCACAGCTGCCACCCCTCACAACGGGGCCATCCCCTCGGTCACTCCGAGCGCATCGAGCGGTTTCGGCGGCCCGGGACGCGGCGGATTCCCCGGCGCCGCGGGGGGCGGGGCCTTCCCGGGCGCGGGGGCACGGCGTGCCTTTCCCGGTGGTGGTTTCCCCGGCGGCACGCAGGGCGGCACCCTCCCGGGCGGAGGTGCGTTCCCCGGCACTGGAGCATTGCCAGGTGCCGGCGCTGGAACCGGGCCGGGCACTGGTCGTTTTCCCGGTGCGCCGTCGTTCGGCACAGGCGGCAGCTTCCGTCGAGGCGCAGCTGCCTTTGGTGCCGGCGGTGCCGGTTTCCTCAAATTCGAGCCGGTCCAACCCGACCTTGAACAAGGCGCTGCAGGCTGGCGCCAGCAGGTACACGTGGGCGGCGGCCACGGTGAACTCGAACAATGCGTCCGGCTACCAGCTGGCAAGCGGCGAGCCGGTCATGGCGATCGGTGGCTTCAACGGCACCGACCCGGCGCCGACCCTGGCCCAGTTTGAGAAGTACGTGTCCGAGGGCAAGATCCACTACTTCATCGCCAGCGCCGGTGGTTTCGCTGGCGCTGGCGCTGGCGGTGCCTTCGGTGGCGGAACGGGTGGCGGAACCTCAGACGACGCCAGCCAGATCACGTCATGGGTCGAGGCGCACTTCACCTCCGAGACCCTCGGTGGGGTGACGGTCTACAACCTGGCCGGCGGCGCCGCGTCCTGACGGACGGCGCGGTGATTCAGCCGAGCAACTCGAGGTAGCGCGCCAGCGTCGCGCCGTCGAAGGCAACGAAGCGGATGAGGGTCACGTCGGTTTCCGCCGAACCGTCGTGATCGCAATCTCGGCGGCCTGTCCGGGCGGATAGCAGTAGACGCCCGTCGAAGTGGCGGGGAAGGCGACCGACCGCGCTCCCACGGTGTCGACGGCGAGCACATTGCGGTAGCAGGCGGCCAGTGTCTCGCGCTCCCGGTCGTCCCGCCCTGCCAGACGGGCCCTACCGTATGGATGATGTAGCAGCGCCGGCAGGTCGAACCCGTCGGTGATGACGGCCTGACCCGGCGGGCACTCACCGATGGATTGGCAGGCCGCCTGCAGGCCCGCGGCGCCGGCGGCAGGGTGGATGGCATCATCGACGCCACTCCCGCCCTGCAGCTGCCGGTTGGCCGCGTTCACCACGGCGTCGGTCTGCTCGGCAGTGATGTCGCACTGCACGGCCTTGAGCAGTGCCGCCATTGCTCGGGTCAGCCCGCGGTGCCTGACGACGAGGAGGCGGGTATCAGCTTGAGGAGCGACACCGTTTTGGACGGCGCCGCCTGGCTCTTGTCTTCACCCCAATTCGAAAACGTCACGGTGCCGTGGATGGCGGACGCACCCCCGGCGCCGCCGGAATTCGTGACTTCTTTGATCGGGAGTGGCTTGCCGCTCGCCGGGATGTACAACACGACGGGCACCTTGGATCCGCTCTGCGTGGCGACGGAGCCAACGATGGCCCTCGCCTTATGCCCCGAGACCGTGGCCGACTTGCCGAAGGTGTAGGGGCCGCCGATCTCGAGCTCCTTGGCCACCTCGGCAGAGAGGAGCCCACCGACAAGCTGATCGAGTTCTTTGTTGGACGTCGGGAAAGACAGCCACTTGCCGGCGTACTTCGACGACTGTGCCTTCGTCAGGCCGATCACCTGCTGGAGCGCGGCCGCGTTGCCGGTCACGTACCCGTTCGTGCCCACGACGCGAGCGGTCATCCGCTCCGTGATGCCCTTGCTCTTCACGACCAGCGTCTGGGAGCCCGACTTGGAGCCGGCGTCGCCGGTCACATCGAGCGTGGCCCCGTTCTGGTTGGCGGTCGAGTTGAAGTGCACGCCTTGCGTGCCAACGGCCTTGAGGGCTGCGTTGTACTCGTCTGACGCGCTGGTGGCCGCGGCGCCGGCCGGCGGTGCTGTGGTGACGAGTGCCAACGTGCTCGCGGCGGTGAGACCGGCGGCGACCGCGGCAGTGCGGGCGGTGATCTGGCGCAAGGGGTGCATGACCTTCACTCTCCTGGAGGCCCGGCACGGTGGCACGTCGAGTGCCAACTTGGCCAGGGGTGTGTGTGCCACCCATCTTCCCACGTCCCCGCGTCTGGTCGGGGGCGGGGACGTGTGATCTTAAACGGCGCTTATGGAGCCGATGGAGATGGTGGCCTCGGGCGCCTGGGGGCGGATGCGCTCCCCCCACTTGGAGTAGGCGATGTGCTCGGAGGCCGTGGGCTTTCCCTGGGCGTTGACCGAATCCTCCTCCACCGGAACATGGGTCCCCTTCGTCCTGACGTAGAGCACGACGTGCTGCGTCGTCGTCCCGAACTTCTGCGTCCCCTCGATGGCGTCGACCAGCTGCCCGTCGATGGTGCGGGTGTGCCGGAGTGAGAGTGGAGCCCTGAGGGCCAGCTCCCTGGCGATGTCCTGGGACCGAACGCCTTGCACCACGGGTGCAAAGGCCGTGTTGCTCGTCGCGAACTCGATCCACTGCGTCGCCGCTTCCGATGCTTGGGATGAGCTGAGCCCGGCCAGATTCTGCAGGCCTGCGGTATTGCCCTTGACATAGGTGAATTCACCGATGACGAGGATAGAGATGGTGCCCTTGCCCATAGTCACGGTCTGGCTCGCCGACGCCGGTCCGGCGTCGCCGCTCTCGACCAGTGTCTGATTCGACGCCGTCGACCTCGACGCGTAGTGCACCGACCACGCATGGGTGGTGGCGAGGGCATCGTGGTAGAGGGTGGATGCATTCGCTCCGGCGTTGGCGGTGGCGGCCGCACCGGCCGGCGGGACCTCCAGCGCCATGCCCGCAATCGCCATGCCCGCAATCGCCATGCCGGCGGCACTTGCTCTCAGCACGCCGACCACCAGCCTCTTCGCGAGCACTTCCGATCCTCCCTTTGTCCCGTCCCCGCCCGGGGGGCCGTCAGCTTCGCATGGACGCGGCAGCCCTTCTGGTCACCGACCCAGTCAAGCCCGGGTCGCCGATCCGGTGATAGTTCGCTGGCCGGCGCGCCATGCGCCAGAGGACGGACGACCGTTCTCTGGAGCCTCCGGGCGGTCGGGGAGCACCGCAGAGAAAGGGTCCACACTCTACGAACACATGTTCGTTATGCTGCCATCGGCAGCGCAGGCGGGGTCGTCACACCCCCGCCGTAAGGTCAGCACACGGTGCCGATCAGGCTCGGGCACAGATGGCACAGGGTCGCACGGATCACGGTCCGACGGGTCCCACCACAAGTCGCAGCAACACACTCACAGAGGAGAGAGGGATGGCAGAAGCGGAACGGGAGAAGGCGCTGGACGCCGCACTGGGCCAGATCGAGAAGCAGTTCGGCAAGGGCTCGGTCATGCGCATGGGCGACAACCTGTCGATGAACATCGAATCCATCCCCACCGGTGCGCTCTCCTTGGACCTGGCGTTGGGCATCGGCGGTCTCCCCCGAGGTCGCATCGTGGAGATCTACGGTCCAGAGTCGTCTGGAAAGTCGACGCTGGCCATGCACGCGGTGGCCGAAGCACAGCGCAACGGCGGCATCTGCGCCTACGTCGACGCCGAGCACGCCATGGACCCGGTCTACGCCCGGGCCATCGGGGTCAACGTCGATGACCTCTTGATTTCACAGCCGGACACCGGTGAGCAGGCGCTTGAGATCGCCGACATGCTGATCCGCTCCGGTGCGCTCGACGTCTTGGTCATCGACTCGGTGGCGGCCCTGACACCACGGGCCGAGATCGAGGGAGACATGGGTGACACCCATGTGGGTCTCCAGGCGCGGCTTATGTCCCAGGCGCTGCGCAAACTGACGGGGACCTTGTCGAAGTCGAGCACCATCGCGATCTTCATCAACCAGCTCCGGGAGAAGATCGGTGTGATGTACGGCAGCCCCGAGGTCACGCCGGGAGGCCGCGCGTTGAAGTTCTACTCGTCGGTTCGGTTGGACATCCGCCGCATTGAAGCGATCAAGGACGGGGCCGACGTGGTCGGCAACCGCACGAGGGTGAAGGTCGTCAAGAACAAGTGCTCGGCACCGTTCAAACAGGCCGAGTTCGACATTATGTACGGCAAGGGCATCAGCCGCGAGGGGTCGCTCCTCGACGTCGCGGTCGACCTCGGGTTCGTCAAGAAGTCGGGCGCCTGGTTCACCTATGAAGGGGAGCAGCTCGGCCAGGGCCGGGAGAACGTCAAGACCTTCTTGGTGGAGAACCCGCAGCTGATGGCCGAGATCAACGACCGGGTACGCGAGTGCCTGGCCCCGAAGGACGAAGACCTCGTACTCGACGATGCGATCGATCCGGACGACGTCCCGATCTCACTCGACTCCTAGCAACACCCACCTCACACGGCTTCGGAGCCTCCGGACTCGCCCCTCTTCCCTGGGCGCAAGAGTCCGGAGCGCTTCGCGTCTGGACCACGGCGCGCCGTGGTCCAGAGCAGAATGGGCTGATGTCGCCGAGCGAATGGAAGCAACGGGCCTATCGGGTCCTCGACCGCTACGTTCCCACCGTTCCGTTCCGCTATTTGCCGCCGAAGCAGTCTGTGCGTTTCGCCTTCAACGTCGTCCTCGACCGCGAGCCCGACGCCGACGGCGGCGCCGAGTACGTCCAGAAGCTCGAGGACGGCGAGCTTTCCCGCCACGGCGTGGCCGAGGCCTTGGCTCACTCCGAGGAGTTCCGCCGCCGGGTGCCAATCGGCGACGTGCTGCTCTCGATGCACGTCAGTCGCAGTCACTTCGTGTCGGGCTTGCCACCGGCAGCGCGCATTCTGGACCTCGGCGGGACCCACCAGGGGCTGCCCGACGGCGCCCTGGTGCATCTCGGCTATCCCTACCCCTTCGAGCGCCTGGTTGTGGTCGACCTTCCGGCTGACGAACGCGACGCCATCTACCGGGGGGGCTCGACGGGTGAGACCGTGCACTCTGAGCTCGGTCCGGTCGAGTTCGCGTTCCACTCCATGGTCGACCTCAGCCGCTACGAGGACGCGTCGTTCGACCTCGTCTACAGCGGGCAGACGATTGAGCACGTGAGCGCATCAGACGGCGACGCGGTGGCACGCGAGGCTTTCCGCGTCTTGGTTCCCGGCGGCTGGTTCTGTGTCGACACACCGAACGGGCCATTGTGGCGGTTGCGCTCCGAAGAGCTGATGAACCATGACCACCAGATCGAGTACGCCGCGGGCGAGCTGGTGGCCAAGCTCGAAAGGGCTGGTTTCGAGGTGACTGAATGCAAGGGCCTCAACCTGATGCGACGCGGCGCGGTGGCCGGTGTCTTCGACGAGGCCGAGGCCAGCGCGCATCCGGGTGTGTTCGCTGCAGTCGAGTCGTGCCTCTTGCTCGCGGTCGTGGCGAGAAAGCCGCAGAGATAAGAACGAGCGAGGTCAGGGAGGCGGAAAGTGGCCGCGACGAAGACGCCTCAAGGCGTCGAGGACGCCATGATGGTGTTCGGTACCAGTTCGACCCAGGTCTGGCCCGGTTGCATGGGGATGGGCACGCCGAAGGCGTTGACGAACTGTGTGGGTGAGCCGAGCGTGGACCGGTGCCACGTGGCCGGGATGGCGAAGCCATTGCGGTAGACGACGGCCGTGCCGCTGGCGTCGGGGTACAGGTCGGCCTGGACCTCCTTGCCGCCCTGGTTGTTCTCGAGCCAGGGGCCGTAGCTGATCTGGACGTACTGCACCACGACGTTGGCGGCCTGGTTCTGGACGTTGTTGGCCAGCATGTCCGGCGTGGTGCCGTTGTAGAAGCGCAGGAACGTGTCGGTGGCCTTATTCCACTTCCAGGTGACATTCGAGGTGCTTGAGAAGTTGATGTTGACGCTCGACACGGCGGTGCCCCCGGGCGGGATCGTGTCCGAATAGGCGAAGAGGGGCGACGGTGGCGTCGTCATGGTCTGGTGTGTGCCGTAGACGATGGCGGTCGAGGTGTAGTCCGAGTCGGGTGACACGTGGCCGGCCGGGTGGATCATCAGCGAGTTACTGCTCCCGATGTCGACGTTGACAACGGGTGACGCGTTGATGTTCGCGATCACGGGGTTGATACCGCCCACATGGGCCAGCAGCGGGTTGCCCAACTGTCCCAAAATGCCGATGTCAATGTTGCGAGCGGAGCGGACGGGGCCGATGAGCGCTGCATCCTGGCACTGGAACACGGCGGCGTAGCGGGTGATGCCGCCCTCGACGGGCTCCTCGAATATGACATCGGCCTTGTCGAGCCCCGACTGGGGCCGCCCCGCGGGATAGTTGTCGATCTTCACCGCCATGGCTGGTCGCTGCGGGACTGTTCCGCTCGGCGCTGGTGCGCCCGTCAGGGGACAGGCGGGTGGCGGCGCCGTACTCGTTGTGGTGGTCGGCTTGACCTTTGCGGCCGCCTCGTGCTGGGGAGGGCCCGACGAGCAGGCGCTCAAGAGCAAGCCGGTGAGTCCTGCGGTCGCCAGCACGCTCCAGGCGAGCGGGTGCCGCACCCTGGAACGGTGAGTGTCTGCTGTGGGCATCGCTGGGGGTCGATCGTACGGGGGCGGGGCCTGCAAGTGGTGGCATCCCCACCCGGCGCGCACCGTGCACCTGGTCAGAGTACGGAAGCGCTAGGCAGCAGGCGTGCCCGCCGCCGTGCCCGCCGACGCGGCACTTCCGGTGTAGACGGCGGACCAGTTGCCGGTCGAGCTTCCGAAGGACGTGGCGGGACCGAGCCCGAAGCGGCCGTACACGTTCTCCATGGCGCGGCGAATGACCTCGGTCACGCCCGGGATGGCTGGGACGACGACGTTGGGCGGAATGGCGCCGGTGTTGCCCAGCAGGGACACGTAGCTGGCAGATCCGCTGGCGAGCACGCCGCCACCCTTCCCGGGTGCGGTGTAGTAGGTGATGTCGGACCAATTGGATTGGCCCGGGACCGGCGAGTGCGCCAGCACGTCGGCGTTGCGCGGGCCGGGGAGCGAGGGCACGTAGCGGTCGTACTCACCGAGGATGACGGTGGGAAAGGTCTGGCCGTCGGTCAGGTTGCACCCGTCGAAGAACCACGACGACGCATCGGTCACGACCATGTCCGCCTTGGCTCCCACCGACTGATACATGGATCCGATGAGGGTCGACTCGGGCTGATTCACCGGCGCCTGGCCCCAGTTGACGGTGGTGAGCTCCGGCTGCTGCTGGGCCATCGGGTCCTCGGCGGCGTCCTTGTAGCAGACCTCCAGGCGGTTCGGGCCGACGGAGGTCGATTGGAGACGGATCTGGCGGTAACAGGCGTTGGCGCCCAGGAAGGCGAGATTCACCCCGCCGATGTTGGCCGTGGCCGCGCCTTGGCGCATCTGCTGGGACCAGTACTCGTCGTGGCCCATGCTGAACAGGCAGTGGTGGTTCTTCAAGAGCTGCGGTCGGGCGTGAAGGTCGACGTCGGTCCAGTAGGTCATGTCCAGGCCCAGGCTTTCGAGGTGGAAGATCAAGGGCAGTTCGTTGCCCACGAAATCGGCGGCGCCAGAAGCCCAGGTCTGCGGGTATGGACGGTCGAAGGACACGGCGCGAGCGCGGTTGGCAAACGTGGCCCGACCCGATGTGTCGGGTCCGTAGTACAAGCTGGTTCCGCCCCACAGGTTGTAGGCCTGCCAGGTCGTGACGCTGTTCTGCATGACGTAGGCGGCGTGGGAGGTGTCGTCGCGGACGGTGAGCGGGACGAATTGCTCCTCGCCGCCATCACCGACGAGCTTGAGGAGATAGCAGCCGGGTGGCCAGGCCTTCGTGATGTTCAGCGTCAGCGTGGGTGACCACGGGCACGTGACGGTGCCGATGCCAGGCGCCACCTCTGGCGCGGCCTGCACCTTGGCGGCGACGAAGTCCGTCTGCATGACGAGGCGGCCGCCGAGGCCCTGGTAGTAGCCCATCCGGTACGCCTGGATCTGGACGGCGCGCGCCGTGGTGCTGACGAACACGGCGACGTCGTCGCCGGGGACGGCGCTGACCTGGCTGGCGAACCCTTCGAGCGCGTGGTCGGGTTGGTTGTGATTGCAGATCCAGTTCAAGGTGCCGGTCTTGGCGTTCTCTGCGATCAGCCAGGGCGCCGTCGGAACCGTGACGCCGCTCGCCACCCTCTTGTTCACGACGGCGGCGCGCGACGATCTTCGGTGCTTGGCCGTGGCCGGGACACGATGCTTCTGCCGTCGGTCGAGACGCGACGCACCGGCGACCCCGGCGGCACCGAGCGCGGAAAGCTGTAGGAACTGGCGGCGATCGATGGAGCGCCCGGCCGACGTGGGGGCACGATCGGAGCCACCATCCGGCGGGACGGGCTGCACAGGATCAGTGTACCCACGCGCCCCCGTTGCAGCCTGGGCGGGCTTCGGTAACGGTGGGGCTCGCGCCACCACCTACCATTCGTTCGTGAGCTGGGCCCGCTCCCTTCCCGCACCGCTGCGGCGACCCCTGTCACGTCTCGTCCACGCGGCGTGGGAAGGAGCAGCCGAACTGGGGGCAATCGGCCCGAACGATCCTCGCGGGCAGCGCTTCGGGCGGATGGGCGCCGGCGCCTGCCTCCTCTTCCCCCAGGGCTCCCTTTACAACGAGCACCTCATTCACATTGGGTCCGAGACGATCGTCGGCCCCGGTGCCTCCATCTCGGCGGGCATGGCTCCCGGACAGATCATGCCGACCGATCCGGTGGTGTCGATCGGCAGCCGGTGCCTCATCGGGCGCGGCTCGCACATCGTGGGCCACTGGGAAATCGTGATCGGCGACGACATCCAGACGGGGCCCTACGTGTACATCACCGACCAGAACCACACCTTCGAGGACCCCGTCGAGCCGATCGGGCGCCAATGGCCCACCGAGTCCCCCGTGCGCATCGGCTCGGGTAGCTGGTTGGGGGCCAACGCGGTAATCCTGCCGGGCGCGCAGATCGGCGAGCACGTCGTCGTCGCTGCCGGCGCTGTCGTGCGCGGCGAGATCCCGGATCGCTGCGTCGTGGCCGGGGTGCCAGCGCGGATTGTCAAGCGCTGGGTGGAAGGCGCGGGCTGGGTGTCCGAGAACGACGTCTCCCTGTCATGACCGATGCGCCCTCGCCGTATCTCGTGACGGTGAGCGGGCAGGACGGCCCCGGCATTTCGGCGCGGTTGTTCGGCGCGCTGGCTGAGCGCGGTGTGCAGGTGGACGACGTGGAGCAGGTGCGCGTGCACGGCCGGCTCCTCCTGTGCGTGGAGGCGGACATGGTGCCGGCGGAGGTTGAGCCGGTGCGTGCTCTCCTGACGCAGCGTTTCAGCGAGGCCGGCGTCGACGTGATGGTCGACACACTGCTGGAAGCGGACGTTCGTCAGGTGGAGATGGTCGAGGGGCACCTCGTCACGTTGCTCGCGCCGGACGTCGACGCGGCGACGTTGGAGACGGTGTCCGGCGCCATTGCGCGCTGCGGCGGCAACATCGAGCGGATCGTACGCCTGGCGTCGTACCCGGTGCACAGCTACGAGCTGGCGGTAGCCGGCGCTGACGTCGACTGCCTGCGGCGGGCGCTGGCCGAGGCGGCTGCGCGTTGCCAGGTCGATGTCGCGGTCCAGTCGGCCGGACTGCACCGCCGGGCCAAGCACCTGATCGTCTTCGACGCCGACTCCACGCTCGTGCAAGGGGAAATGATCGACCTACTGGCGGAGCGCGGCGGGTGCGGGGCGGAAGTGGCCGCCGTCACCGCGGCGGCCATGGCGGGTGAGGTCGACTTCACCGACGCGTTGCGCAAGCGGGTACGTCTGCTGGCCGGACTGCGGGAGGCAGACCTCGAGGCGGTGCGCGAGAGCATCGTCTTGACGCCGGGCGCTCGCACCCTCGTGCGCACACTCAAGCGCCTCGGCTACGAGCTGGCCGTGGTCAGCGGCGGCTTCACGCAGGTGATCGCCCCTCTCGTGGCTGATCTCGGTATCGACCACCTCAGCGCCAACGTGCTGGGCGTCGAGGAGGGCGTGGTCACGGGCGAGCTGGACGGACCGATTATCGACCGGGCGGGCAAGGCGGCAGCCCTTGTGCTCTTCGCCGAGGCAGCGGGCGTTCCGCTCGCGCGCACCATCGCGGTCGGCGATGGGGCCAACGACATCGACATGCTCGCCGCCGCCGGATTCGGCATCGCCTTCAACGCCAAGCCGGTTGTGCGCGAGGCAGCGGACACCGCTCTCAGTGTCCCGTACCTCGACGCCATCCTCTACCTGCTCGGTATCTCGCGCCGCGAGGTCGAGTTGGCCGACCGGCTCGAACGGGACGGCCCGTCGTGACCACGCTCGCCCAGGGCGAGCAGGGGAGGGCGGCGGACAACCGCGGGGACCGGCCGCTCCTCCGGGGCTGGCTGCACGCCGGCGCGTTCGTCGCTTGGCTGGTGGGAGGCCCCTTCCTCATTGCTGCCGCGCCCGACGCCTGGGCGACGACCGCGTTGGCGGTCTACGTGGCGGGCATGCTCGTCATGTTCGGGACGAGCGCCGCCTTCCACCGCTTTCGCTGGTCGGCACCGGCCTGGCGCCGAATGCGGCGCGCCGACCACAGCGCGATCTTCGTGGGTATTGCCGCCACCTCCACGGCTGTGGCTGGGCTGGCGCTGCGAGGGTGGGCCCAAATACTGGTGCTCACCATGGTCTGGGCCGGCGCCGCGGTGGGGATCGCGCTGCGGCAGTTTTTCCTCGACGCGCCGCAATGGGTCGTCGCCGTCCCCTACGTGGTCGTCGGATGGTGTCCCGTCATTGTGGCACCGCAACTGGTGCGGAGCCTCGGATGGGCTGGCTTCGGTTTGATGCTGGGGGCAGGCGCCGCGTACACGGCAGGCGCCCTCGTGTACGCGCGCAAACACCCTGACCCGTGGCCGCGCGTGTTCGGATTTCACGAGGTCTTCCATGCCTGCACCCTGGTAGGTGCGGGGTTGTTCGCCTACCTCGTCGCATTCATTGCCCTACCGAGGTACTGAACCACGCTGAGCGGAGTCGTCCGGCCGGCACGATTGCCCTTCAGGAGCTCAGGATCGGGCGGACACCCTCGTCCACAGTGGCGACGGGCGCGACACCATGACGCGGCCGGTCGGGCCGACGACGGTCAGCTCGTCGTTGGCGTTGCCAGTCATGGACCAACCTTTCCTATGGACCACGCCATGGTGATAGCGACACACGAGCGCGAGGTTGTCCAGATCGGTGCCGCCGTCGTGTTTCCACGGGACGACGTGGTGGACATCGGCAAAGGTCGCGTTGGTGCAACCGGGGAACCGACAATGTCGATCCCGACGCCGGACTTCTCGCCTTTGGGCCCCGGTCGGGAACCGCCGGGCCCGGCCCTCGTACATGGTGTGCCCCACGTCATCGTCGACCGCCACGGCGATGGTGGCGTCACAGGCGATCTCGCGTACTACCTCGGTGCTGATCAGCCCGTCGCGTTCGAGTTCACCGGCGAGCTCAGTGCACTCGGCCGCCTCACCCTCGGCGCCGTCGACCAGAGCGTCGAGGGGTACGTGGACAACGACGAAGTAGGGACGGCCGTCGCCCTGCCGGCCCGAGAGGTCACCACGAGATGCGCGGAGCACGTCAAGGTAGGCGTCGCAGAGCCGGTGGTCCCAAGGTGTCTCCCCGTCGGTGGGGATCTCCCTGGCACGAGCTTCGAGACATGTCTTCGCCTCTGCGTAGGACTCGGCCGGTAGCTGGGCCGTCACGGTGCGAAACTGGTCGTTGAAGCGCACGAAGCGACGCTCGAATTGCTCGGCGGAGGTCAGAGCAGAGGATCTGGTTTGACGGGCCCTCGATTGCGCCAAAGCAGTGAGCTCGCTGACGCTGCAGCGCTGCGCCTCGTCGCACAGCTCACGATCATTGTCGACAGTCGCCACGTCAGCAATCGTCTTCACCTTGTCCAAGGACACCTCTCCGGCGCACAGAGCACCCATCAGGTGAGGTAGGTCGGCGACCTTGTCGCTGACATGGGCCAACGAACGTGCCGTCGAGTTCGCTACACCGAAGCGTTCGGAGACCCAGGACCCGATGGAGGTCGCACCCTCCTCGCGAAATGACCCGGACTGTTCCACCTCGCCCAGGAGGAGCACGATCTCGCCCGCGACCGCCGCCATCTGAACGAAAAGCACTTCGAGACGTTCGTTGCGCTGCTTGTCCGACATGCGAGTCGGCGTCGAGGTCATCTCGACGCTGCCGGCAGTGCTGGTGCGGGTGGAAGACATCAAGAGGGGAACGGTCGCCCCCAGGCGACGTCGCGACGTCGTGCGTCGGTCGGCACGATCCTTACGGACCGATCACCCCGTCCGCCCGGAGCGCCGCCAGCTCACCGGCATCGAGCCCGAGTTCGTCAGTCAGCACCTCGTCGGTGTGCTCGCCGAGCCAGGGAACCCGCGTCTCGGGACCCTCGGTGACCTCGGCGAACTTCACCGGCAACCCCGGAATCAGTACGGGCTGGTCGACGCCGTCGGTGCGAGGGTGCTCCACCAGCATGTGGCGACCCTCCAGATGCGGGTCCGTGATGACCTCGGCGTCGATGGCTACAGGACCGGCGACCAGGCCGGCGGCGTTGAGGGCATCGCAGGCCTCCCGTTTGGTCATCGTGCTCGCCCAGGCCTCCAGCGCGGGACGGATGTCGGCGTCGAGATGGTCCAGCCAGCCCTGCGGGGTGTCGAAGCGCGGGTCATCGGCCCAGTCCGGCCTGCCGATGGCGCGGGCCAGGTCGGGCCACTGGTGGGGTCGCAGCACCTGCAGCATGAACCAACCGTCGGCGGCACGGAACCCGTGCAGAATGCCGGGCCAGGGTGTCCCCATCGGCATCCCCATGGACCAGAAGTTCGGCACGACGTCGAGCACGGCGACCATGGCGTCGAGCATGGCGATGTCGACGCGCTGCCCCTGTCCGGTGCGGTCGCGCTGACGCAGTGCAGCCTGGGTCCCGATGACGGCGAACAGCGCGGTGACGATATCCCCGAGGCCGCCCATCGGTGAGCCCACCGGCGGCTGCCCTTCCGGCCGCTTGAACTCGTAGGCGCCGCTCATGGCCTCGACGATGGAGGCCAGCGCGGGCCAATCGGCGTAGGGCGATGCGGGCGTGCCGGCCGGGACGGGATGTCCAAAGCCCGAAATGGAGAGGTAGATCACCGCGGGGTGAGCGGTCGCCACATCGTCGTAGCCGAGCCCCAGCCGTTCGATGGCACCGGCCCGGAAGTTCTCGGCGACCACGTCGAAGCGCGGTGCCATGCGCAGCACAAGGTCCCGCCCGGTCGGCTGCTTGAGGTCGACGACGATGGAGCGTTTCGAGAGGTTGTTGCGCAGGAACGTCGCACCGACGGGGCGTCCGTCGGGGTCGATCATGGCCGGAGTGGCAGATCGTCCGAGGTCGCCCGTGCCGGGCGACTCGATCTTGACCACATCGGCACCGAGGCGACCGAGCAGTTGCGTGGCGTAGGGCAACGCCTGCATCTGTTCGAGGGCAAGGATGCGTACGCCGTCGAGCGGCTTGCCCCAGTGCGCCGCCCCGGGGTTGACGACGTCACCGAGTTTCACGGGCCCTCCAGGCCGAGCATCGCAATGGCGTTGCCCCGCATGATCCGGTACACCTCCTCGTCGGAGAGGTCCTTGACCAGTTTCTCGGCGACGGCTCGGGTGTCGGGCCAGGTGGAGTCGGTGTGGGGGTAGTCCGTCTCGAAGGTGACGCGGTCGGCACCGATGACGTCGAGGGAGTCGAGGCCGTGTTGGTCGCGGAAGAAGCAGCCGTAGACCTGGCGGTGGAAGTAGGTGGAGGGCGGCTCAGGGACGATGTCCTTCACGCCGCCCCATGCCCGGTGTTCTCGCCACACGTCGTCCACGCGCTCGAGGATGTAGGGCAGCCACCCGATCTGCCCTTCCGAGTAGGCGAGCACGAGACGCGGATAGCGGATGAGCACGCCCGAGAAGAGAAAGTCGCAGAGCGACGACATGGCATTGCCGAAACTCAGTGAGGCCGCCACCGCGACGGGGGCATCGCCCGAGGTGGCCGGCATCTTCGACGACGACCCGATGTGCATACACACCACGGTGCCGGTCTCCTCGCAGGCGGCGAAGAACGCGTCCCAGGCGCCGCTATGGATGCTGGGCAGACCGAGGTGCGGGGGGATCTCGCTGAAGCAGACGGCGCGCACACCACGCGACGCGTTGCGGCGGACCTCCGCCGCCGCCTTCTCGGCGTCCCACAGCGGAATGAGGCACAGCGGGAGGAGCCGGCCTCCGCTGTCCCCGCACCACTCTTCGACCATGAAGTCGTTGTAGGCGATGACACAGGCCTCGGCGAGCTCCTTGTCCTTCGCCTCCAAGAAGGTCTGCCCGCAGAAGCGCGGGAACGTCGGGAAGCACAAGCTGGCTTCGACCCAGTTCGCCTCGTTGTCGGCGACGCGCGCTTTGGGGTCGTAGCAGCCCGGGCGCATCTCGTCGTAGGTGATAGGGGACATCGTCATGTCGTCGCGGTCGAAGCCGACGGCCGCCACGTGGCGTTTGTTGATGTAGACGAGGTCCTCGTAGACCCAACAATCAGCCTGAGGGCCCTCCGGGTCGAACGTCTGGCGATAGGTGCCCCCGCCGATGTGCTCCATCTCGCCGATGCCGCGGCGCTCCGCCGTGGGCCCCCGGTCCCGGTAGCGTGCCGGCAGCCAGGTATCCCAGAGGTGCGGCGGCTCGACGATGTGGTCGTCGACGCTGATGATCTTCGGGAGCGGCGTCGTACTGCCGAGCCGCGGTGTGGTGTCGTCAATGAGGTCCGTCATGGCTACCCCAGTGTGGCCGCAAACGGAATGAGGGGCGTCAAGGACTCGAGCTCTGCCCGCACCGACGCCTCTTCACCGGCGCGGATCCGCAGCACCACCTCGGTGATCCCGAGCTGGGCATAGTGCTCAAGCTTGCCCTCGTCTGCGATGGTGCCGAAGGGGACGACGCTGAGGCCGGCGGGGTCGCGCCCGGCGTCTTCGGCCAGCGCATGCAGGCGTGGGATGGCGGCGCCGAGGCCGCTGCCGCCGATGGGGATCCACCCGTCCGCACCCTCGACGATGAGCGTGAAGACGGCCTCGTTCGCCCCGCCCCCGACGAGGGTGCGGACCCTCGGCCGCTGCACCGGCTTGGGCCACGACCACGTCAGGCCGAAGTCGACGAACTCGCCGTGATACTCGGCCTGGTCGGCGGACCAGATGGCCTCCATGGCGGCGAGGTGCTCGCGCACCACGTCATGGCGGCGCGGCCAGTCGACGCCGTGATCCTCGGCCTCCGTGCGGTTCCAGCCGAACCCGACGCCGAGCGTGACGCGCCCGTGGCACAGGTGGTCGAGCGTCGCCACCTGCTTGGCCAAGAGAATCGGCTCGTGCTGCGCCGCCAGGAGGATGCCGGTGCCCAATCCGATGCGCGTCGTGACCGAGGCCGCCGTGGCCAGCGCGACCAGCGGATCGAGGCAGCGTTTGTAGTCGTCGATCCGCACGCCACCGACCAACGCTGGCGGCGTGTCCTCGGCCACCGGGAGATGGGTGTGCTCGGGCAGGTAGAGCGAGTCGAAGCCGAGTTCTTCGACCGCGGTCGCCAGCACCGCCGGGTCGAGGTCTTCGTCGGTCAGGGCGGCGGTGATGCCAAGACGCACCGTGCGTCAGTCCTCCGCCGCGCGGCCGGCGAACTCGGCCAAGGCGCCCCGCCCGACGGCGGCACCGAGCAGGCTGGCAAAGGCGGCCTGCTCGCGACGATTGGCCTCCATGACGGCGTCACGCCGGGCCGCCCGCACGAGCGACATGCTGGCCCGGGTGGCGGCGCGGGGATGCGATGCAATCCGTGCCGCCAATGCGACGGTCTCGTCGAGGACGGTTCCCGCGTCGCACACCTCGAGTGCCAGGCCGATCTCGACCAGCTCGGTCGCCTGCACCCAGTCCGAGGTCAGCAGGACGTGTGCCGCACGCTGCCACCCCATGGCCGCGGGAAACAGCACGCTGCTCGCCGCCTCGGGCGGCACCCCAAGTTCGGCGAAGGGCACGCGCAGGCGAGCCTCGGCATCGACGAGGACGAGACTGCAATGGGGGAGGAGCGTGAAGCCGAGTCCGACGGCCACACCGTTCACCGCGGCGAGGAGGGGGACCGACAGGTCGACAAGGCAGTCGAGCAGTCCCATGAAGCCCTGCCCCGCTCCCTCGACGGCGGTCCCGGTGGCGATGGCCGCCATTTCGGCCAGGTCCTGTCCCGAGGTGAAGGCGGAGCCCCGTCCGGTGAGGACGACCGCCCCCACGCTCTCGTCGGCGTCGGCGGCGCGCAGGGCAGTCGTCACCTCGTGGTACATCGCCGTGTCGAAGGCGTTGCGCACCTCGGGCCGGTTGAAGGCGATCACGCGGACGCCGGGTGCGGCCTCCTCGATCTCCACCCGCGCCACCGGCGATCAGCCCCCTAGGCGCCGGCGCCGGCCGCCGCAGCGCGACGGCGGATGATGGTCTCGGCCGCCCCGCTGATCCCGGTGGAGATGGGCCAGCCGACGTAGTGGGTGAGGTGGACCACGACCTCGCGCACCTCGTCGACCGTGAGCTCGCCACGCTCGAGGGCGGAGTCGAACTGGATCTCCAACAGCTCCGGCTTGTCCTGGGCGGCCAGCACGCCGATGGTGAGGAGCCGGCGCTGGCGCAGGTCGAGGGTGTCGTCGGTCCACACGCTGCCGAAGAGATGGTCCACGGTGATGGCGGTGTAGCGGCCCGGCAGGTCGGCGGGGTCGACGGTGAAGCCGTAGACCTCTTGCATCTTGGCCATGCCTGCGGCGCGCTGATCGTCCGGTTCGCTCACTCGCCCTCCCTTCGGTTGCCCGACCCTAGCGAGGCACCGGTCATTCCGGATTGCCGTCGAAGCCGTAAATCCGGCCGCTGCGCTGTTCGGTCAATGTGGCCAGCGGCAGGTCGACGCCCAGCTCCTTGCCGAGAGCGAGGATGGAGACGAGGTCCTTGTGGGTGACCTCCGACCCGGCCCGCATCATCTGGAGCAGGCCGGCGTCGGTGTCCTCGGGCCACGGCGCCGACGTGGTGCGGAACATCAGGCGGGTGGCGCCGCCGATGCGCTTGTCGCTCTCCCGGGCTGCCTCGCCCAACTTGAGGAGGTCGATCCCGGCCGCCTCGGCGAGCTCCTGGGCCTCGAAGGCGGCCAGCCATGAGCCGTAGGTGATCAGGTTGCGCGCCAGCTTGGCGGCGAGGCCAGCGCCCGGGGGCCCCATGTGGAGCACCAGGCAGCTGATGGCGTCGAGGACCGGGCGGACCTGGTCGACCTCTTCGGGGGAGCCGCCGATCATGCAGACCAGTTCGCCGCTGGCGGCTGCGTCGGGCCCACCGCTCACGCCGCAGTCGACCACCGTCACCCCCTGGGGAGCCGCTTCGGCGCGCAGCTCGAGCACCGTGGCGCTCGGAATCGTGCTGACGATGACGACCGAGGTGCCCGGCGCTGCGCCGGCGAACACGCCTTCGGGTCCCTGGAGCACCGCACGTACCTGCGCGTCGTTGAACACCGAGACGAGCACGACACTGCTGCGGGCGGCGAGGGCTGCCGGTGTGTCCGCCACACGACCCCCCTCCCGGAACGGCGCGGTGGCCTCCTCCCGGACGTCGCACACCGTGACGTCGACTCCGGCCGCCTGGAGGGACGAGGCCAGCCCCCGCCCGATGTCGCCGAGCCCGATAACCCCCGCACTCGGTATCGCTCCGCTGTCGTTCTCGGGCACTGGCGGGAACCTCCCGGTCGTCGCTCCCGCGGATCATGAATTCCGGGAAGGACACTAGATTCTAGACAAGTGTCTGGACTATAGTTTGAACGCATGACCGAGCGCAACGACTACTCGGGCGCCTTCGATCCTGCCTTCGACTACGAGGACCTGTCGAAGGAGGCCCTGGTGCGGCTGGTCCGCGAGTACGGGCTCATCGTCCACCTGCTGGACCGCTCCATGTGCGCCGCCATCGGCTTGAAGTACGGGGCCGAGGCCGTCAAGGAGCTGGCCATCGAGGAGTGGGCCGGGGCCAGCCCGGTCTACGGCGACCGCCTGCGCCAGATCATGAACGTCGAGGGGGATGGGGTGACCGCCATCTTCAAGGTGCTCCAGCTCGACCCCGGTTTCCCCCACCACTACATGGACGTGCACTACGAGCTCGTCGATGAGACCCACGGGTACTTCGAGCTGGCGTACTGCGGCGCGCTCATGGATGCCGAGCCCTTCGGCGACGCCATGGTCACCAACATGTGCCATCACATCGAGGACGGCACGTTCGACGTCACCGCCCAGGCGGTCAACCCCAAGGCGCACATCCGCCACGTGCACCGCCCGCCGCGCGTGCCGGGCGACCGCGTGCCGCACTGCCGCTGGGAGATCGTGATCGAGGAGGACACCGAGACACTGCCGGAGAAGGACATCACCAAGATCACGCGCATGACGACTGCCGCCACCTTCGCCTTCCCCGACATGAAGGACGGCACCCCGCACATCCCGGTGCCCGTCTCGCCGCCCATCCCACCCAAAGGGGACGGCGCGTGAGCATGTTCGGCGCGCTCGAAGCCGACCCGGCCGATGCCGCAGCGGCCCAGCCGGCCCGGCGCCATCTCTCGGAACGCCAGGCCGAGGTCATGGAGCGGCTACTCGTCGCGGCGTCGGAGGAGGCGGCGGAACGGGCGTACGGGGAGATCTCGGTGCGGACGATCGCCAAGCGGGCGGGCGTCGCCCCGGCAACGGCGTACACCTACTTCTCGGGCAAGGACCACCTGCTCGCGGAGGTCCTGTGGCGACAGATGCAGTCCTCGCCCGGCCTGGTCGACCTGACCCTGCCGCTGCCCGACCGGGTGGCCGAGACCGTGCGCGCCATGGGCTTCGATTCCATGGGGTCGCCGGCGGTGGCGGTGTGCACGACGGCGTTGCTGGGCGACGGTCCGGACGTGAAACGCGTGCGGACGCGCCTCGGCGTCGAGATAGGCCACCGCCTCGCCGCCGCACTCGGGACCGGGGCCGACCCGGCGGTGCGCAACGTGCTGCAGATCACGTACACCGGTGCGCTCCTCAGCGCCGGCATGGGGCATCTCGCCTTCGACGCCGTGCCGAGCCTGATGGCCGAGGCCACGGCGCTCATGGCGGGCGGCGGCAGGGCGAAGTCATGACCACCGTGGAGCCGCTCGCCTACAGCCCCTACGACTACGGCATCCACGAGGATCCCTATCCGACGTACGCCCGCCTGCGCGCCGAGGCCCCCGTCTTCTACAACGAGGAGCTCGACTTCTTCGCCTACGCCCGCCATGCCGACGTCCTGGCCGCCTTCCGCGACGTCGACCACTACTCCAACGCCTACGGGGTCAGCCTCGACCCCGCCGCCTTCGGTCCCGACGCGCACCGCGCCATGTCGTTCCTCGCCATGGACCCGCCCCGGCACACCCGGATGCGCTCCATTGTCGGGAAGAGCTTCACCCCGCGCCGGGTCGCGGCCATGGAAGACGGCATCCGGGCGCTGGCCGTGGCGCACCTGGCTCCTGCGCTCGAGGCGGGCTCGTTCGACTTCATCGCCGACTTCGCCGGCCGGTTGCCGATGGACGTCATCTCCGAGCTGGTCGGCGTGCCGGCGTCAGACCGCGCCGAGATCCGCCGCTTGGCCGACCTCCTCGTCCACCGCGAGGAGGGGATGAACGACATCCCACCCGAGGGCCTGGAGGCGGCGCTGACGCTCGCCGGCTACTACGCCGACATGGTGGCCGACCGTCGACGCAACGAACGCGACGACCTGACCTGGTCGCTGTTGCAGGCCGAGATCGACGGCGACCGTCTGACCGACGACGAGGTGATCGGCTTCCTGTTCTTGTTGGTCGTGGCCGGGAACGAGACGACGACCAAGCTGCTGGGCAACGCCTGGTACTGGGGCTGGCGCAACCCGGGCCAGCGCGCCAAGCCCCTGGCCGACCCGGGCCGGGTGGCCGACTGGGTGGAGGAGACGCTGCGCTACGACACCTCGACCCAGATGCTGGTCCGGGTGACCAGCCAGCCCGTGCGTGTGCAGGGCGTCGACATCGAGGCGGGCCGGCGCATTTTGTTGCTCCTCGGCTCGGCCAACCGGGACGAGGACGTCTTTGCCGACCCCGAGATCTACGACCTCGACCGCCGCACGCAGGACCTGGTGAGCTTCGGCAGTGGGCGGCACTTCTGCATGGGTGCCGCCCTGGCCCGCATGGAGGCCCGCGTCGCGTTGGCCGAGGTGCGGGCCAGGGTCAAGGACTACGACGTGGACCCGGCCGGCATCCGGCGTGTGCACTCCATCAACGTGCGCGGCTTCGCCGCACTCCCGACCACCGTGACGCCGCGCTGATGCCGCGCTTCGCGCCGCATCCCGAACGGCGGCCGACGGCGGTGACGGGTGCCTCGTCGGGTATCGGCGCTGAGACGGCGCGGGCGCTGGCTCGGGCGGGTCACCCGGTCGTGCTCGGCGCGCGCCGGGTCGATGTCTGCGAGGAGGTCGCCGCGTCCATCCGCGACGAGGGCGGTGAGGCGGTGGCCTGCCACCTCGACCTGGCCGACCCCGACTCGGTGGCGCGCTTCGCCGACGAAGCAGGTGCGGCCTTCGGCCCGGTCGAGATCCTCGTGTCCAATGCGGCGAAGATCCAGCCCGGGACGGCGCTCGAGACGAGCCCCGAGGACTTCGAAGAGGTGCTGCGCGTCAACGTCGGCGGCGCACAGCGGCTCGTGCGCGCCTTTGGCACCGGCATGGTTCAGCATTGCCGGGGCGACCTGATCTTCGTGACGTCCGACGTCGTGGCGCACCCACGGCCGCGCATGGCGGCCTACGTCGCCTCCAAGTGGGGGCTCGAGGGCTTCGTCACCGCGCTGCAGATGGAGCTCGAGGGCACCGGGGTGCGGGCCGTGATTGTGCGGCCGGGCCCGACGTTGACCGGCATGGGCATGGACTGGGATCCCGACGTCACCGGCGAGGTGCTGGCCGAGTGGACCCGCTGGGGCCTCGCCCGGCACTCGGCATTCCTGCGCCCCGACGGGGTGGCGTCGGCCATTGCCCACGCCGTGGCCGCACCCCGCGGCACGCACCTGAGCGTCGTGGAGGTCCAGCCGGAGGCGCCGCTGGACGCGGCGCCGGCGGCGAGCATGACGACGGAAGGAGCACCGTGACAACGGAGACGGCACTGAGGGAGCCACCGCGGGTCTCGGGGGGTGAGGGCGAGAACGGCCACCTGGACGAACTCAGCAGCGATCCCATCGGCCTGATGGCGCGCGTGCGGGCCGAGTGCGGGGACGTGGGCGAGTTCACCCTGGCGGCGCGCGACGTCGTCTTGTTGACGGGTGCGGACGCCAACGAGTTCTACTTCCGGGCGCCCGAGGAGCAGCTCGACCAGGCCGAGGCCTACCCGTTCATGACGCCGATCTTCGGCCAGGGCGTCGTGTTCGACGCGCCCCCGAACGCCGACGCGAGATGCTGCACAACCAAGCGTTGCGCGACAAGTTCATGCGCGGCCATGCGGCCACCATCGCCCGCGAGGTCGAGCAGATGGTGGCGGGATGGGACGACGAGGGCGAGATCGACCTGCTCGAGTGGTTCGCCGAGCTGACGATCTACACGTCCTCGGCCTGCCTCATCGGCCCGCGGTTCCGCAGCGAGCTTGACGGCCGCTTCGCCCGGCTGTACCACGACCTCGAGCAGGGGACGGACCCGATCGCCTACGTCGACCCCTATGCCGACATTGAGAGCTTCCGCCGCCGCGACGCGGCACGGGTCGCGCTCGTCGAGTTGGTCGGCGACATCATGGAGCGCCGGTCCGCCGGGCCGCCCGCACCCGAGGGCGAGACCGACCTGCTCGACATTTTGATGTCGATCAAGGAGGAGGACGGAACGCCGCGGTTCTCCGCCGACACGGTGACGGGCATGTTCATCTCCATGATGTTCGCCGGTCATCACACCACGTCGGGCACGGCGGCGTGGACGCTCATTGAGCTGTTGCGCCACCCCGACGACCTGCATGCGGTGAACAGCGAATTGGACGCCTTGTACGCTGACGGCTCGGAGGTCAGCTTCCAGGCGTTGCGCGAAATCCCGCATCTCGAATCGGCCTTGAAAGAGGCCCTGCGGCTGCACCCGCCGCTGATTCTGCTGTTGCGGGTGGCCATGGAGGACCTGACCTACGGCGACTTCCGGATTGCCGCCGGCAAGTTCGTGGCAGCCAGCCCGGCAATCTGCAACCGGATTCCCGAGGATTTCCCCGATCCCGACGCCTTCGTCCCGGCGCGCTGACCTCGAGCCGCGCGAAGAGGACCGGGCCAACCCCTGGACGTGGATCCCGTTTGGAGCGGGCCGCCACCGCTGCGTCGGGGCCGCCTTCGCCATGATGCAGCTCAAGGCGATCTTCTCCGTCCTGCTCCAGGGGTGGGAGTTCGAGGCGGCGCAGCCACTCGACTCGTACCGCAACGACCACTCCAAAATGGTCGTGCAGCTGCAGCAACCCTGCCGTGTCCGTTACCGGCGTCGCGTTCGTCCGGGGGCGGCCCGGTGAGGGTCGTGGTCGACAGGGACCTGTGCCAGGGTCACGCCGCCTGTGAGGGGGAGGCGCCCGAGGTGTTCTCAGTCTCGAAGAAGGGCGAGCTGACCGTCCTGCAGCCCGAACCGCCCGAGAGCCAGCGCGCCGCCGTCGAGCTGGCCGTGAAGTATTGCCCCACCCACGCCCTGTCCATAGAGGAGGACTGACGACGATGCCTGCCTATCCGCGTGCCGAGTTGGAGGAGATGGTCGAGCGCTGGCTCGAGGTGAACAGAGCGGGGGAGGCCAAGAAGGACTGGAAGCACATGGCCGACCTCTACACCGAGGACGCCACCTACGGCTGGAACGTGGGTAGCAACGACGAGTTCATGGCCGTCGGCCGCGAGGAGATCCGCGAGATCGCCCTCGGCCTGGAGATGGCCGGGCTCGAAGGATGGACCTACCCCTACCAGAAGGTGTTGATCGACGAGAAACAGGGAGAGATCCTCGGCTTGTGGAAGCAAGTCGCCGACGCCAAGAAGGCGGATGGCACCAACTACGAGATCGCCGGTCTCGGTGGAAGCTGGTTCCGCTACGCCGGGAACTTCCAGTGGTCGTGGCAGCGCGACTTCTTCGATGTCGGCAATGCCGGCGCAACCTTCATGGCGATGATCAAGGACGGCACGTTGCTGCCGGGCATGCAGCAACGGATGGAGCGCGCCATGTCGGGCGAGCGCCTGCCCGGCCACTACCCGCTGGGCCAGGCCCCGGTTGGTCTGTGGGAGGTGCCCCCCGGGGCGTAGACGTGTCGACGTCGACGTGTTGGCGCGTCGACCGGGCGTTTACGAGACTGGTGGCGTCCGGAGCGTCCGGAGCGTCCCCGCGTACGGGGCGGGAAGGCCACGGCAAGGCGATCGGCGAGGGTGCGGCACTCGGCCATCGAGGTGGGTCCTGGCGCCGCGAGCGTGCGGGCGAACGCCCGCGGCCAGGTCACGAGGATGCCGTCCATGACGAAGGGCCGAGTGAAGAGCCCGCGCCCGGTGCCGGTGAAGCACAGCACTGCCCGCACGGGCGGCCCGCTGCCGACCGCTTCGGCCGACAGCGCCTGTTGCCGGTGGGCCGCCGCGAGCAGCGCGCTCTTGTCGCGTCCAGCCACGAAGAGCCGCGGGTGGGTGACGAACCATCCGACGGCGTCACAGCGCTCCAGTGTGCCGCGGTAATGCTTGGTATCGACGACCCAGGTCCCGGAGGGCACCACCACGAGGTGGTCGAGGTTGGCGCGCTTTCCGGGTACGGCTCGGTCGTGCAGGACGACAGCCCTCCCACGCAGCACGTTCTGGAGTCAGTGTCCGACCTGCTCCGCGCCGCCGGCGCCCCGCCCCCAGCTGTCCGTGGACCGCTTGGGGCCGACGACCAGTTGGACCAGCGGGGCGAACCGGCCGAACGCCGCCCGTCGCCGGGCATCGTCCCTGGCGCGGCGCCGCTCGTATTCGGCCCGGGCGGAAGCACCGGGGCGCCCGCGGGAGCATCGGTCATCGGTCATCGGTCGGTTCGGTATGACCGGAGAATGGTGACCCTTTGACGAGAAAGGGACGTGCAACGCTTGATCAGGTGACGACGAGGCCGACACCACTGTTCCTCGTCTGCCTCGCCGCCGTCGTGATGACGGCTGGCTGCGCCACCCAGAAGTCGTCGTCTGCCCACGGGCCCGCGATGCCCGTGCATGCCGGTCCACCGCACGGCACGACGACGACAACGACGTCGTCGACCCAACCGCCCGTCGCTCCTGTGGCCTGGACACCGTGCAACGGAAATTTGCAGTGCGCCACGCTCGTCGTCCCCCTGGACTATGCGCGCCCCGACGGCCCGACCATTCCGATCGCGGTGGCGCGCCATCCGGCGGAGGTGCCGGCGGCCCGCATCGGCTCGCTCGTCATCGATCCGGGGGGGCCCGGAGTGTCGGGCATCGACGACATGACCAACGAGCTCGACTCGCTGACGCCGCAATTGCTCGACGACTTCGACATTGTGCTCTTCGACCCCCGCGGGGTCGAGCGCAGCGATCCTGTGACTTGTGGGCCCGTCACCCCCAGCGCGCCCTCCATCCCTGCGCCGTCCACGCCGAGCCAACGGGCGACCACCATCGCCGGGCTCAAGGCATACGCAGCCGCCTGCGAGAAGGCGAGCCCAACCCTGCTCCCGTACGTCGGGACGGTGGAAGTCGCTCGTGACATGGACCGGTTGCGCCAGGCCCTCGGCGACGGCGGGCTGACCTACATGGGACAGTCTTACGGCACGCTGCTCGGACTCACCTACGCCTCGTTGTTCCCCACGCACATCAGGGCCATGGTGCTCGACAGCGTGATCGACCCCGCGCTCGAGCTTCGATCAGATGACAGCTGGGCAGGCCGACGGGTTCGAACACATACTCCAGGCGTTCTTCAGTTGGTGCGCGGCGAGCAGTGCGTGCACCTGGCGGCCCGCCGGTGAGCCGACCGCCGCGGTGCTGGCTCTGCTCACCACGGCCGCGACCGCTCCGGCGCCGGCGGGTGGCGGCGGCAACGTGGCCGGAGTGGGGCAGCTCTACGACGCGTTGCTCGACGCGCTGTATGCCCCGTCGAAGTGGCCACAACTGGGTGCGGCGCTCGCAGCGGACGCTGCCGGAGACGGCGCGCCAGTCGTCGCCCTGTCCACGCACTACAACACGGGCGGGTCCACGAACGCCGACGACGCAGAGCAGGCCATCGACTGCCTGGACCACCCCGTGTCGCGCAATCTGGCCTCGTACAGCACACTGGCGCGGACGTTGCAAGCAACGGCGCCGGTCTTCGGCCCATTCCTGGCGTGGGGCGAGGCGGGCTGTGCCGTGTGGCCGGCCCGACCGACGCGCACTGTTGCTCCGGTCGCCGCTCCGGGTGCACCGCCGATCCTCGTTGTGGGGACGACGGACGACCCAGCCACCCCCTACGCCTGGGCGGTCAACGTGGCCAAGGAGCTCGACCGCGGTGTATTGCTCACGCACGGGGGCGACCAGCACGTGGCGTACTTCTACAGCGCCTGTGTACGCGCCGACGTCCAGACGTACCTCGTCAGCGGGCAGTCACCGCCGACCGGAACGAGCTGCACGTCGTGACGGCAGGGTCGTCTGGTGAACCCGAAGCTACGAGGTCGTGCTCGAGCGCGTACCCGTACTCGTGAAGCGATAGGAGCCGCTTCCCACCCCCACGACGATGGACCCGTTGTCCGGCGTAACGCTCGTGATGCCCGGCGCGCCGTCGACGGGGCGACCACTCTCGCGTACGTTCGACGGCGCGGTGGCGGGCACGGAGACCAGGGCCGTCGCATTGGACGGCACCGTCACGGCCAGCGTCAGCCCGGCACCCCGGCGCTGCCAGGACACCTGGAACGGACCGGCCACTGTCGGCACCGAACCCGAGGCGCGGGTCAGGCCGGCCGTCGGCGGGCGCACGGTGGCGCGAACCGTGCCGTCCGGGCCCGGTGCCTGCAAGGTCACGCCCAGCAGTGTCTCCTGCATGGCCACCAGAGCGGAGGAGCCCCATCCGTGCGACATGGAGTCCCCGATGAGGTCGCTCGGCTTCCAAACCTCCCAGGTAAAGGTGCCCCCGGCCCGAACGATGTGTGCCCAGCCGGGCATGGAGGCATCCGTCAACGTGTGCACCATGGCTGCGGGCAGATCGGCTGCCGCCAGGGCACGCAGGAGCTCCAGCCCGTGATTGGGGCCGACGTCGATGCCCAGGCTCGCCACATACGCGCCGACCGCGTGCACGTCGTTCGCCGGGACCACGCCGTAGGCGAGCGCCAACGCGTTGGCCTCCTGGGAGGCATGGCTGCTCTGGGTACCGCTGGCCGTGAGCCCGTCGACATAGGTGCCATCCGATCGCCGCAGGGAGGCGTTGATGGCCGCCGCCAACTGACCGGCCCGGGCCTTGCTGGACTGTTCGGCGGCCGGGTCGCCGACGAGGGCAGCGAACTGGCTCACGCGGTCGAAGGCGTTCACGGCGAGCACGTTGCTGGCCGTGTCGGCGACAACCGCAAGGTCGTAGCCGTACACGGGGTCGCCGTTGCTGGTGTCGGCCAGCCCGTAGAGCAACCCGGTCCCGGCCTGGCGAGCACTCCAGAGCCAATCGGCCGCACGCGCCACGGAGGGGAACTGCGTCGTCACCGTGGCCAGATCGCCCGTCGATACGTAATAGCGCCAAAGCCATTCGGCGTAGCGCGCCGTGGACGTGGCGAACGTGCGCGCGCCGTCGCCGTTGGGATAGACGGCGTTGACCTGCCCCTCCGGCCAGTAGCGCGCCTGGCCGCGGGCGACGTCGCGCAACGCCTGCCAGCTCATGTTCTGATCGCCGTAGGCTCGCATCACACCCTCGGACTCGTTGCTGGCGTCCCACAAGAAGGGGCCCTTCTCCCGGGTCGGTGTGTCGACGAATTGCTCGTTGCAGCAGTAGAGGCAGGATCGGGCGCACAGGCGCCAGACAGCGTTGAGCATGCGGTCATTCGACGTGAACGTCGCTGCGGCGACGTCGGGCATGGCGGCGTGCCGGGTCAGCGCCACAATGTCGTCCACCCCGAGCGCCTGTCCCGCATTGGCGATTTGTAGGTAGCGGAACCCGAAGTAGGTGAACGCCTCGAACGCCTGGCTGCCTGCCCGCATGATGTAGGTGGAGGTGAGGTTGGTGCCCTGCGTGCCGTGGAGGGTCGAGACCTGGCCGTCGGGGTCGAGGAGATAGCCCGCTCGGATTGTCACGGTGCTCCCCGGCACACCCCGGGCAAAGGACACGTGCGGTCTCGCCGCGTAGACGGCGCCGAAGTCCGCCACGACGGCGCCGCCCGCCACCGTGTGCAGGCGCACCGGATGCGCCGGTACCTCGCGGATCGTCGTGCGCTGCGCGTAGCCCCGGGTGAACGGAGCGGTGCCGGCCGGCCCGAGTACGGTCACGGCCGCCCACGCTCCGGCGTCGTAGCCAGGGTGCGACCACCCCTGCGGCTGGCCCCGCCCGTCCACCCACTCCACGAAGTCGCCGACGTCGGCGTTGCGCTGGGGCGACGGGAGCCACTCGGCGGGAAGCTCGCGCCACGTGTTGTCCGAACCGAACACGGCGTGTCGGCCGTCGTCGTACCAGACAGAGAGCTGGAAGAGCAGCCCCGGGGAGGACGTCGGTCGTCCCTGGCCGGGTCCGTACCAGCGGTGCAGCACGCCGACGGCACTGCGGCGGCCGCCCACGATCGCGTCGGTCAGGTCGACCGCGCGCACGTACTGCTCATCGGGATACGAGAAGCTGGGCCAGGCGTCCACCGGTTTCCCATCGACGAACAGTCGGTAGGTGTGGGCAGCGGAAACGAACGCGGTCGCCCGGGCGACCGTGCCTGTGGGAGGCACGACCTCGGTGCGGAGATACGTCACGCGGTCGGGCTGGGTCGAGGCGCCGGCCGGGCGCAGCCACTGGGCTTGCCAGTCGCCCGGGCGCAACGCGGTGGTGAATCGTGCCGGCGCGGAGACCGGCCCCCAGCCGGCGGCGCCGTGCGGCTGCACCGTCCACTCGTAGGCGGCGTCGGCGACGAGCGGCGAGCCCCCGTAGGCCACGAAGGCCTGGCGAGACGACTCAACGGCCTTGCTGTCCCACGCGACCCCGTTCCGCGTCGGGTCGGTGCGCCGCACGACGAGGCGCGAGCCCGTTTGGGCCACGGCGCGTCCAGGACCCTTTAGCGTCCAGGCGAAGAAACAGCCGTCAGGATCCACCCCCACCGGATCCGTGAGCCCGTTCACGGTGAGCGTGGCCGCCCGGAGCGGGCGGTGAGCCGAAGCCAGGTCACCACCGGATGCTCCTGAGGGTCGAACCGCCGCACCCGCACCAAATCCGTCGGACCCGTCGGACCCGAGAGGCCAGGCCGTACCCGCCACGGCGGCGCCTGCCGCCACGCCGGCCGAAGAAGCGAAGAAGGTACGGCGTCCGAAGCGACTCACGACGCCGTTCCCGACCCGATCGCCCGCACCATGCTGAGCCCGGCGTCGGCGTAGTAGATCGTTCCGGTGAGCGAGACGGCCACGCCGACCGGGTTCGACATTCTGGTGAGGACCCAACGCGTGCCATCGTTGTCGCCCTCCGGCGTCGCCACCGGGAGCGCGCCGGCAACGGTGTAGAGATCGTCGGCATGCAGCGTTCGTCCGAGCAACGTGCCGGTCGTCGACGGAATCACTCGGATGGCATGCAGGAAGCCGTCCGTCACGAAGAGGGCGCCGTTTCCTCCGACAGCCAGGCCGCGCGGATCGTTGAGCTCGGCCGTCGGGCCGTTGGCGGCGAGCCCGTCGGCAACGTATGGCCCGTAGCTACCGGTACCACCCACGACCACGCCGATGTCGCCCGCGCCGACGGGACTGCCGTAGAACGTCCCGCTCTGCACCGGCGCCAGGAGGATTGACTGGTCACCGCTGTCGGCAACCAGGAGATCGCCGGCGACATCGACCGCGAGGGCGACGGGGTCCCACAGCTGCGCCGAGCGCAGAGGGCCACCCTGGCCGGCGCTGCCGCAGACGCCCGTGCCGGTCACCGTGAACAGGTGGCCCTCGGTCACGGCCTGCCCGAACAGCGTGGAGGCTGCTGCCGGGAGCACCCGCACCCGACAGTTGGCCGTATCGGCAATGAAGAGGTCGCCCGCCGCATCAACAGCCACTCCAGTGGGCTGGTCGAGCTCGCTCGCGGTGGCGGCCAGGCCGTCACCGTTGAAGCCGGCGGTGCCCGTGCCTGCCACGGTGACTGCAGTACGTGACCCGGCGCGTACTTCCTGGACGCGTTGCGCGGTCGCCTCGGCGACGAACATGTCACCGTGCCCGTCAACGGCCACCGCAGACGGATGGCCGATGGAGTGGCTGCCGCTGCAGCTTCCCCCGACGAGTGTCGTGGCGCGCCCGACCCGGAGGTGCAGACCGTCGAGGTTCCCGCTCCGCGACGGGACGACGAGGACCCGGCAGTGTCCGGTGTCTGCTACCACGAGGTTCCCGGCGGCATCGAGCGCGATCCCGCTCGGGTGGTCCACGACACCGGAACCGAGGATGGTGCGCACGGTCGCAGCGGTCGCAGCGGTCGGTGTTGCCGCGCCGGCGGAGCCGGATCCCATCCCACCCGCACCCCCCCCGAGCACGACCGCGAGCGAGGCGAATCCCACCCCGGCCACAGCCACAGCCAGAGCCAGGGCTTCAGCCAGGGGCACGAACAGTCGGCGCATGGCGCACATCATGCCGGTTGCGGCGTTGGCGAGCACGGGTGAGGCATTGCCAGTGCCAGACCCAGCAACGCGGCGGGTCGACCGGTCGGCGGTCGAAGGCCGTAGTGTCGGCGCAGCGAGTGACGCCTCGCCCCGCCGCCCCACAAGGAAAGTCCGGACAAGGAAAATGCCGACAAGGAAAAGAAGGAGGCTGCTGTGCCCGCGCCCGAAGAGGCCCTCAGCGCTCGGAACGTCACGTTCACCGGCTCCGAGGGTGCCGAAGTCAACGCCTACCAGGCCCTGCCCGCCGGTGACGGGCCCTTTCCCGGCGTCCTCGTCATCCATCATCTTCCCGGCTGGGACTCGGGGACCAAGGAGATCACGCGGCGCTTCGCGGCCAGGGGCTACAACGCGATCTGCCCGAATCTGTATGCCCGCCAAGGGCTCGATGTCGATCCCGACGATGCCGCCGCCGCCACCCGGGAGGCGGGTGGCATCCCCGACGCCCAGTTCGTGGGCGATGCCGATGCCGCGGTCAAGGTGCTGCGGGCGCTGCCGACGTCGAACGGCAGAGTCGGCGTCATCGGGTACTGCTCGGGCGGCCGGCATTCCTTCCTGACGGCGGTGAGTCTGCCCGTCGATGCGGCCGTCGACTGCTACGGGGCCTTCGTCACCGGGACCGTGCCCGATGGCTTTCCCCTCAAGGTGACCCCGCTGGTCGACCGGACGCCGGACCTGCGGTGTCCGCTGCTCGGCCTCTTCGGTAACGACGACCAGTTCCCGAGTCCCGAACAAGTGGACGAGCTGGAGGCCGCTCTCAAAGCGGCGGGCAAGACGTACGAGTTCCACCGCTACGACGGAGCCGGCCACGCGTTCTTCTCGGTGGAGCGCCCGGCTTTCCGCCCCGAAGCCGCGCTCCATGGATGGCAGCGGATCTTCGAGTGGTACGGCCGCTACCTGGCGGGGGACTGACCATGTGCTCCTACCTCACCGTCGCCACGGAGATCGCCGGCAGCGCCAAGGGCCCGCAGGGCTGGTTCGGGGTTACCTCCGCCAGCGTCTACTTCGACCATCCGTTTCACGCGCCCTTCGAGCACACGCTCAACATCGACTTCGCTGACCCGGCCCGAGGCCCGGGTGCCCGCGTTGCGGTCGAGCTCAGCGCGGCGTCGGCACGCCGCCTCGTCGAGAGCATCAATGAGGCGCTGGCCGCTGCGGGGGCCGCCGCGACGTGACACCTTCCACCGGCCCGGCGGCCGGCGTCCACCTACCCTGGGCCGAGGTGCCCGACGCAGTGCGGACGTGGGCGGCCGAGGTCGGTGGCGGCGTGCCGCGCGCGGTGCACGACAGGGCGGGCGGGTTCTCGCCGGGCGCCACCGCGGTGCTCGAGTGCCCGGGGCGCTCCATCTTCGTCAAGGCAGTCGGGGCAGCATTGAACGCGGAGTCCCCTGAATTTCACCGGCGCGAGGCCGCGGTGTCGGCATCGTTGCCGGCACTACCGCAGGTGCCGCAGTTGCTCGATGTCTATGACGACGGCGACTGGGTCGCGCTGGCCTTCGTCGCGGTCGACGGTCGTCCGCCGGCCCATCCATGGGACCCGGCCGAGCTGCACGCCGCCGCCGGCGCGCTGGGCCAGCTGCATGAGCGACTCACGCCCAACCCTGTCGCGCATCTGCATCTCGCAGCTGACCGTCTGGCTGCGCTCTTCGGTGGCTGGGCCGACTTGGCCGCACGGGACCGGCATCCGGCGGGACTCGACGAATGGACGGTGCGCAACCTCGACCGCCTCGCCGAGCTGGAGTCGGGGTGGCGGGAGGTGGTAGCGGGGTCGACGCTGCTCCATTGCGATGTGCGTTCCGACAATTTCCTGGTGACAACGGACGGCGTCGTACTCGTCGACTGGCCGCACGCTTGCGTCGGGTCCCCTGTCCTCGACCTCGTCGCCTGGGCCCCGTCGGTGGAGCTGGAAGGCGGACCTGCTCCCGAAGCGCTCCTGGCGCTGCACCGCCCGGCCTACGCCGTCGACCGCGACGTCATCGCCGTGATGGTGGCGGCGTTCTGCGGGTTCCTGGTGCGCCATTCGCTGCAGCCGCCCCCGCCCGGGCTGCCGACGCTGCGCGCCTTCCAGGCCGCCCAGGGTGCCGTGGGGCTGGCGTGGCTCCGGCGTGTGACGGGGTGGTGACGGCCAGCACACCGGAGGCGAGGTCCCCGTAGGTTCGATTCCATGCGCTTCGGGCTGCAGATCCCCAACTTCATCGTCGGTCACGAACCCGGCGCCCTCTTCGAGGGCGTCGTGGCCGTGGCAGCCGTAGCGGAGGAGACCGGTTTCGACTCGGTGTGGGTGATGGACCACTTCTATCAACTGCCGCCACTGGGTGGGCCGAGCGAGCCGATGCTCGATTCCTACACCCTCCTCGGTGCGTTGGCGGCACGGACGTCGAGCCTGCGGCTCGGCACCATGGTCACCGGGGTGACGTACCGCAACCCCGCGCACCTGGCCAAGATCGTGACGACGCTCGACATCATCAGCGCCGGGCGGGCCATCCTCGGCATCGGCGCCGCCTGGTACGACGTCGAACACGAGGGCCTCGGCTTCGACTTCCCGCCGGACGGCGAGCGGCTGGACCGGCTCGAAGAGGCGCTCCAGATCTGTCGGGCCATGTTCACCGAGGAGGCGCCGAGCTTCAACGGCCGCTATTACCGGATCCACGAGGCGCGCAATGTGCCGCCGCCGGTCCAGTCCGGCGGTCCGCCAATTCTCATTGGCGGCGGCGGGGAGAAGCGGACGTTGAAGCTGGTTGCGCGCTACGGCGACATGACGAACTTCTTCGGCGATCCCGCCACCGTGGCGCACAAGGTCGGGGTCCTGCGCCAGCACTGCGCGGATGTGGGCCGTGACCCCTCCCAGATCACGGTGAGCCGGCTCAGCACGCTGATGCTCACCGCCGACGCCGCTGAGACGCAGGCGACCCGGGACTTCGTGCGCCAGGTGACGGGGGAGGAGCCCACGACCTCGGACATCGGCACGGCCGACGAGCTCGTGGCCCGCGTCGAGGAGCTGGCGGCGGCCGGCGTCGAGTACTTCGTCTTCAACATGCCGACGGCGACGCCGGATACCGTCCGGCAGGTCGGCGAGCTGCTGGTCGCACGGTTCGCCGGCTGACTTCCTCGTCGCCTCGCCACAGCGCCGGCGGGGCGAGTCCCAAGTCGCGCAGCGCCGCCCGGGCAGCGCCCAGCCCACACATGCCGTGGACGCCGCCGCCCGGCGGCGTGGCGGCGGAGCAGAGGTATATGCCACGAATGGCCGTACGGTACGGGTTCCACTGTGCCGCCGGCCGGAGGATCATCTGGCGCAGCGTGGCGGCGCCGGCGTTGATGTCACCGCCGACGTAGCTCGGGTTGTGTTCTTCGGTTGCCATGGCCGAGAACGTCGAGCGCCCGAGGATGAGGTCGCGGAACCCCGGGGCGAATCGCTCGATCTGCGCCTCAATCCGATCTGCCATGTCGACCGACGAGCCGTTGGGAACATGGCAGTAGGCCCACAACGTGTGGCGCCCGGCCGGCGCTCGTCCCGGATCGACCACACAGGGCTGGGTGACGAGACAGAACGGACGTTCGGGGTGGCCGCCGGCGTTGACATCAGCTTCGCTACGAGCGATTTCCTCGAACGTCCCGCCGACGTGCACGGTGACCGTCTGTCGGCAACTCTCCGCACTCCACGGGACGGGCCCACCCAAGGCCCAATCGACCTTGCAGACCCCTGGGCCGTAGCGGTAGCGACTGAGGGCGCGGGCCGAGCGGGAGGGGAGGGCTGCACCCGCCAAGGCGATGAGCTGGCGCGGGGTGACGTCCAGCACGACGGCGCGTGCAGTGGGCAGCTCGTCAAGCCGTTTCACCAGACACCCGGTCTCGACGCGGCCACCCAACGCGGTGAGCTCGGCGACGAGAGCATCCACGATGGCATTGCTGCCGCCCTCCACGACCGGCCACCCGTAGCGGTGGGCCAGTGCCGTGAAGAGCCGGGGAAAGACGCCGGACAGCGGTGCCGTCAATGGCAACATGGAATGGGCGGCCGTGCCGGCAACGAGCGCCCGACCTACGTCAGTGCGGAACCGACGGGCCAGCCGCTGGGCCGACGAGAGCCCTCGCAACGCGAATCCGGCTGCGGTGAGCGGATGCGCCGGGATGTCCCGCATGGAGCCGAGAAACGCCGGCAGGATGTCGTCCAGGTCACGGACCAAGGGGGAAAAGAGACGAGCGTAGGTCCGTCCGTCCGATCCGAGCGACGACGCCGTCTCCCCCACGTTGGCGCCCACCGCTACCGCCCGTGCTCCGCCGAGCGGATGGGCGAACGCGATCGGCGGCGTCAAGAGGCGAACCCCATGGGCGGCCAGTTCGAACCCGCGAAAGGCGGGCGAGGCCAGCAGCAGTGGGTGTACAGCCGAGCACACGTCGTGATGGAACCCCGGCAGCGTCAGTGCCGCGGTACGGCAGCCGCCGCCGGCCTCGTCAGCTGCCTCGTAGACATCGACCGCGAGGCCCTCCCGCGCCAGAGCGAGCGCTGCGACTAACCCGTTGGGCCCGGCACCGACCACAATGGCGTCGGCCTGCCTCACGTCTTGGTCACACCCGCACGCTGAGTGTCTCTGCAGCGCCCATCACGGGCACGTGGGACTCTGCGAAGCGGCCGACGGTCCTTTCGACCTCGGCGTCCCTGCGCTCGGGGCGATGATGGAAGAGTGCCACCTGACGCGCTCCCGCCAGGTCGCCGAGGCGCACGGCGTATTCGGCTGCCGCATGCCCGAACGAACCTTCGGAGGCAACCTCCTCGGCGCGGAGGTGGGCGTCATGGATCAAGAGATCGACGTCCTGCGCCAGCCGGAGTGCAGCCTCGTGGTATTCGCCGATACCACTGGGGCCCGGACCGAGCGCCGTCGGGCAATGGTCAGGAATGTAGGCGACGGAGGAGTGTCCGTCACTGACTCGGAATCCGACCGTTCGCCCACCCTTGTGCGGTACGTCGAGAGCGAGCACCTCGAACCCCTCGACCGTGAATTTCTCGCCCGGAAGGAGGCTGAACCGCCAGCGGCCGCGGAGGGCGGAGGGCGCAATAGGAAAGAAGGGCGGCGACATCATGCGAGCCAGCAATGTCTCGGCGCCGCTGCCATCGATTTGGGCCGGAAGAAACAGGTCCACTCGTGCGTCGTCACGATCACCGGCCCGGAAGAAAGGCAGGCCCTGGACGTGATCCCAGTGCAAGTGGGTCAAGAGGACGGTGCCGCGGAATGGCTCGTCGCTCAGAAGCCCGGAAATTCGCCGGATCCCCGTGCCGGCGTCGAGTAGCAGCGTCGGACAATGAGCGCCAGCGGCATCGTCGGGAGACAGCGCTACGCAAGACGTGTGACCGCCGAATCGGATGTAGTCGTGACCGGGTGCGGGTGTCGAGCCGCGGGTCCCGCAGAAGGTGACACGCACGTCTCAGTCTCGCGCCCGGTCCTCGCGGCGATGCCCCGTTGACAGCTCCTCCAGATGTCCGCGTGCAATCAGGTCAGCCTCGAAAAGCGCGACGCGGCACGGTGTCACGGCGATGTTGCTCGACGTGCGCATGCCGCCCTCCAGGTGTGCCCGCTCGCCGAGCAGCGCTCCCGGACCGTACTCGGCGAGCCGATCGCCACCTCGCTCCACCCGAACGATCCCGTCGAGGATCAGGAGCAACTCGGTGCCCGGCTCGCCCTCGCCGAAGAGGATCGTCCCGGCCGGGAAGCGCTCGATCCGTCGCTTGCCACCGCCCTGCATGAGCTGCGCCGACAACGACGTCTCGAGCGCGGTCTCGACGGCGGACACCAGCGCCTCGGAGTCCTCGTCACCCCACGGACTGTGCTTGCCGAACGACTTGCGGTACCAGTCCTTGAAGTCGGTCAGTCCCGACTTGTGCGACAGCTTCTGATCGGCGCCGTAGACCCAGTGCCGTGGGAACCGGCTGGCGCCGACGAGTGAGTGCTCTGTTCGTCCGTCCGCGTGGATCGTCAATGACAGCGTCGTCCAGACCAGCGGGGCCTGCCACTGGACGAAGGGGCGCCGGCGTACCCTTCGTGGTGCGGGAACACCCGTGCGCCCCCCGCAGGTCTGCACGAACCGGACCCAGTCGTCGCCGCGCTCGGGCGGCCGCTGGATGTCGGGCAACTGCACGGCCTGGAAGCGATGGCGCATTGCGCCCAGGTTCACCAGTGTGGTGCCCATGAGCCCCCCGCCCTCATAGCCGCAGTCGATGATTCTGCCGTTCTCAACGCTGACAAAGGCCCGCAGCTCGTTGGCGAAGCGGAACCGGTCCTCGTCGCGCAACCCCACGACGTCCATCCCTTCGGCCGGGGGAGGTGCGTCATAGTGCGTGATCCCCGAGTCGAACGCCAGGCGCTGTGCCCCCTCGATCGCCTCGGTGGGTATCCAAGACAGCGAGGTGACGAGACCGGTATGGCGGGTTTGCCCTTCTGTGGTCATGGTTCCAGCCTCTACCGGTGGAGCTCGTCTGACGAGTGTGGTGACAGATATTGCATGGTGTGCCTAGCACCACTAGGCGTGGGAAGGTCCCCACCTTTTCCCGGGCATCCCGTCTGTGTGAGAACTACGGACGTGGACGAAGCAACGAGCGGTTCCGGCACGATCTCGGTCTTCCTGGCCGATGACAACCTGATCGTCCGTGAGGGCGTCAAGGCGCTCATTGAACGGCACGCGGACCTGCGGATCGTCGGAGTGGCAGCGGACTACGATGAGGTGGTCGAGGGCGCCACCTCGCTGCAGCCGCAGGTCCTCGTTACTGATATCAGGATGCCGCCGGCATTCAACCGCGAAGGTATCGACGCCGCCAAAGAGGTGCGTAAGCGCCATCCGGGTACGGGTGTGGTCATCCTCTCGCAGTACGACGACCCGGAGTACGCCGTATCGCTTTTGGCTGAAGGTTCAGCCGGTTACGGCTATCTGCTGAAAGACCACATCGCCCTGGGTGATCAGCTGGTGGACGCCATCCGCTCCGTGGCGACAGGTGGAAACGCGCTCGATCCCGCCATCGTCGACGCGTTGCTGCGCCCCATGACCGCGCACGGTGGTCTGACGCCGCCTGAGGAAGAACTCTTGGGAATGGTGGCCGAGGGCAGGCCGATCAAGGCCATCGCTGCATCCAGACGGCTACCGCCCGAAGCCGTGGACGCCGAAGTGGAGGCGGTGTTCGTCAAGCTGGCCGAGGGGGTATCGGCTGGCACCGAAGGCGCACTGCAGCGCCTTCGGCTGTTGCACAAGGCGATCGTCGACCGCGAGGAGCAGGGTGAGACGCTGTCGCGGCTCCTCCCCGGCGGCCTTGCCGAGAAGCTCCGACGTGATGGGCGCCAAATCGGTGAGACGGATCGGGTCGTCGTCACCGTACTCATGAGCGACATCCGCTCCTACTCCACCATCGCCGAGCACGCTGATCCGAGCCAACTGGCCGGACAGCTGAATATCCACCGTGCGGCCATGAACGATGCGATCCTCGGGGAGAACGGCACGGTCATGCAATTCGTGGGTGACGCGGTAATGGCGGTGTTCGGCGCACCGTTCGAACAGGTGGATCACGCCGACCGCGCCGTGGTTGCGGCGCTCGCCATGCACCAGAAGCAGTCGGCCATCAATCGCCAATGGGAAGAGGAAGGGCTGCCTCCCTTCGGGCTCGGCCTGGGCCTGTCGACCGGGGAGGCCGCCGCCGCCCTCTTGGGGTCGGAGGAACGTCTGGAGTACACCCTCGTCGGAGACACGGTCAACATGTCCCAACGGCTGCAACAGCTGGCTGATGCGGGCGAAACAGTGGTCTCCCAGGGCACCGTTGACGCCTGGGCGGTGGTTCGCCGGACGGTCGCTCTGCCGCCCCAGCTGGTCAAGGGACGCGAGACACCCGTCATCGCATACAAACTGGTGGACGACGGACGCCCTACAGGCGACGTCCTGGCGAGAGAAGGAAGCTGACATGGAGGCCCTGGTTGCCGAAAAAGTCCGGAAGACCTTCGAGGCGGAGAACGCCCCTGTCCGTGCGCTGAGGGGTGCCAACCTGGTTGTGCCGCCTGGAGACTTCGTCGCGCTGATGGGCCCATCCGGCTGCGGCAAATCCACGCTTCTGAACTTGATAGCCGGGCTCGACGTGGCGGACGAAGGGACGATCACGGTTGCCGGCGAGCGGGTTACTGGCCGCACGGAGGACGAGCTGTCACAGCTCCGCCGACGGCACATTGGGATCGTCTTCCAGTTCTTCAACCTCCTGGAAGGCATGACCGTCCTGGAGAACGTCGCTCTCCCGGCGGTGATCGCCGGACGAAAGCGGAAGCCGGCGGAGACACGTGCCCGCGACCTGCTCGATCTGTTGGGAATCGGGGACAAGGCGTCGACGGTGCCCGGCATGCTCTCGGGAGGTCAGCGACAACGGTTGGCAATCGCACGTGCCTTGGCCAACGAACCTACATTGTTGCTTGCTGACGAACCGACGGGCGCTCTCGATTCCGAAGGAGGTCAGGAGGTCATTGAACTCTTGAGTCGTCTGCACACCGGGGGGCAGACGATCGTGCTCGTCACCCACGACGCGAATGTCGCGTCGGCCGCCGCTCGTATCGTACGTATGAAGGACGGCAGGATCTCGGCGGACGAGGAGTCGGAGATCCCCGTGGCCGCGCCGTCGTAAGCGTTGCATGCGATGACACTGCACGACGAGGTGCAATTGGCCGTAGAGAGCGAGCAGGTCATGACGGCGCCCGCTTCGAATTCGGCGCGCTTCGGTTCGTTCAGACTGCTCCAGGCGCTTCTTTTCGCCTTGACGGTCGCGGGTGTCGTGATCGGTTGGCGCATCGACGTGCCAGGCGGGCTCGAGCCGGCCGTCGCGGTGGCGTTCGGTCTCACCCTTGCCTGGGCCCTCGTGGGCGTTGTGGACTCCGGTGCGCGGGAGCGGCCCGTCGGCAAGGCATCACCCTTCCACTTGCTCGCCGCCAGCGATGCCCTGGTGGCGGCCACCGCGCTGGCGGCAGGCCGCCAAGCCGATCTGATGCACAGCTCCGGCGGCGCCCGGGACATCGCCACCGTGGCGGCGCTCGTGGTTACAGCGATCTCATTCCACTTCCTCCTGGCACTGCCGGACGGCCGGCTGCACGATGCCGGCCGGCGTGTGCTGGGCGTAGCCGGCTACGTGGTGGCGATCGCCGTCGCCTTTGCCTTCGTCTTGGACCACCGACCGTTCAGTCTGGCCGATGGGGCAACGAGCTGGGCCGTTGCGGGCTTGCTAGCCGTCGCTCCGATGCGCAGCCGTTACATCGCATCGATCGGGCCGCGCCGGGAGCGAATGGAATGGTTCGGCATTGGAGTGTCAATTGCGGCCACGATCGCGCTCGGAGCGACAGTGCTGCACCTGCTGGTGGGTTGGCCGGCACTACTCGGCGCCGTGGCGTCGGGAGCGACAGTGTTCGTCCCGTTGGGACTGTTGGCTGCCGAGAACAAGAAATTGGGACCGCACGCCAGCAGGAGCCTGGTACAGGTACTCGCTGTTTTCGGATTCGTCGTCGTCGTCTCGGCGATCTACCTTGTGGTCGTCCTCGGACTCGGACACGCACCGAAGACGACCGGCGACAAGGATGTCCTCGCCCTCTCCATGGTCGCCTCCGGCGTGGCCGCGCTCATCTTTGTTCCCGTCAGGGCGCGTTTCCTCGACTCGGCCACCCGGTTCGTCTACGGATCACGTGAAGCCCCCGACGAGGTCCTGCGCACCTTCGGGAGCAGGCTCACCCGCGCCATTCCCATGGACGAGTTGCTCCTCCAACTCGCAGAATCCCTACGCAAGACCATGAGTCTTGTGAGCGCCGAGGTGTACACGGGCACGGGTGAAGTGCTCGAGCGCACGGCGTCCGTGCCTGATCAGGGACCGGCCTCGCTGGTCGTCTCGTCCCGGGAACGCCCGGTCGTGACGCGGGCCGGGGTCTCAGGGACAGCGTGGGCCTCTGTCTGGCTCCCTGCACTCTTGCGGGGGCGGGAGGCGGAACAGATCCGGGTTGCCCCCGTGAGCCACGCGGGCGAGTTGCTCGGTCTCATTGTCGTCGAACGATCGTCGCAGGCCAGCGCTTTCTCCGAGGAGGACGACCGGGTTCTCGCCGACCTGGCCCGACAGGTCGGACTGGCGCTGCACAACTCCCAGTTGGATACCGCCCTGCAGACCACACTGGACGAGGTCCGCAAACAGGCGGACGCGTTGCGTGAGTCCCGGGCACGGATCGTGGCCAGCGGAGACGCGGAGCGCCGCCGGGTCGAGCGCAACCTGCACGACGGGGCGCAACAACATCTCGTGGCGTTGGCCGTCAACCTCCGGTTGGCAAAGGACATCATCGTGGACGACCAAGAGGCCGGCATGGAGATGCTGGATCAGCTCGCCGGCGAGGTGCAAGAGACGATTCAAGAGCTGCGAGAGCTGGCGCACGGAATCTACCCGCCGCTCCTCGTCGACAGCGGGCTCGTCGAGGCGCTCCGCGCCGCGGCGAACCGGAACCCGCTACCTGTGGACATCGTGGCAGCTGGCATCGGGCGCTACCAGTCGGAGACGGAGGCCGCGATCTACTTCTGCTGCTTGGAGGCACTCCAGAACGCGGCGAAGCATGCACCTGACGCCCGAGTCGAGGTGCACCTGTGGGAGGAATCCGGCGGCCTGTTGTTCACGGTCGCGGACGATGGCCCCGGGTTCGACGCGAACACCGCGCAGCGGGGTCACGGCTACATCAACATGGCTGACCGGCTTGGCGCAATCGGCGGAACCGTGCGGTGGGAATCGGAGATCGGGAAGGGATCCCAGGTGCGCGGGTCGGTACCGCTGGTCTAGGAGCCTGTTGTTCAGGCGGTGACGAACACCTTGGTGTGTCGCCCTTCCCAGAGCCGCCGAAGTGTGTCGGCGCCGAGCTGTTCCTTGTTCAGATAGGCACGAGCACCGCTTGTGGCCACCTCGGGCGGGAGGTCTCCTGCGTCATAGGTCGAGCACAGGATCACGACGACCTCGGGGTGCCTTGCCACCATGCTGCGGGTTGCCTCAATGCCGTTCATCTCCGGCATGTTGATGTCCATCAGGACCAGCGCGGGACTGAGCTCCTCCTCAAGGGAGACCGCTTCACTCCCGTTGGCCGCCTCACCCACCAGCTCGAATTCGCTGGCCCGCTTCAGAACGGCCCTCATTGCAGCGCGGAAGGGTGCCTGGTCGTCCACGATCAGAACGGGGAGCCGATCGCTCATTTGGCCATTGTCTCATGACGCCGGATGCTGTGACCGTGGTGGTGCCACGCATGCCGGACGTGTGCTGTCACCCTCCTCCAGGGTCGCTGAGATAGAGCAGCACGGCCTTGACCCGCCGGTTCATATCGCGCTCCTCGGTCAGACCGAGCTTGGAGAAGATCGAGTTCGTGTGCTTCTCGACGGCCCGCTCCGAAATCTGCAGGGATGAAGCGATGGCGGCATTGTTCTTGCCCTTGGCCATTTCGCCCAGGATCTCGGACTCCCGTGGCGTGAGCCAGGAAAGGTCCGATTTCCGGCGAGACGACTTGGCCTCTATCAGCTCATCGACAATCTGAGGATCGATGATGGAACCGCCGCTGGCGACGGTCCGGATGGCTTGGGCGAGTTCGTCCGCCCCGGCGACCTGTTCTTTCAGCAAGTAACCCCGTCCAGCGGAACCCGTCTCGAGGAGCGCCAACGCGTAGGAGGGGGTCTTGTACTGGCTGAGAACGACAACACCGACATCGGGCTTGTGCTCACGGAGCCATGAGGCCGCCTGAATCCCCTCGTCGGTCCCGGTCGGCGGCATGCGGATGTCGGTGACGACGACCCGGGGCGACGTGGACTCAATGAGCTCGAGGAGTTCGGGCAGGTCGGCGGCCCGGCCGACGAGATCGAAGTCCGGCTCGCCGTCGATGATGCGCGCGATGCCCTCCCTGAGGAGTGCGTTGTCCTCCGCCAGAACCACCTTGATGCTCGGCATGCCCTGCGTACGGTAGCGCGCCGGTGCCAGATGACCAGGGTCTCCGTGGTGGTGGCACCCCGGAACCGGTCGCGGTGGCACCCTTGGGTGATCGGGTCTTTTCACGCACACTGCACAATGATGACGAAAGGCGATGGGGGAGAATCGGTGCCGTGATGGAGCGGCGTTTCGACCTGGCCCGATATCGGACCCGTTCGACTCTCCGGCACAGCTGGGGTGGCTACCTCACGCTGATCATCTTGCTCGGCCTGGTGGGTGGGCTGGGCCTCGGCAGCCTTAGTGCGGCTCGGCGCACCCAATCGTCGTTCACGGATCTCCTGTCCAGGACCAACCCTTCGGACCTGCAGGTGTCGATCTACTCGGGCGGAGTCACGAACATCGGTTATCGGGCAGCGCTCACGCGGGAGATAACTCAGTTGCCCGGGGTCAGACACGTTGCCGCTGCCTTCGTTGCGGTCGGCGCACCGCTAACTCGCGACGGAAGTCCGAGAATCCGGGTGACAGGATTGGCGTTTCCGGTGGCCAGTGTCAACGGGCTCTTCTTCTCCCAGGACCGCTTGATCGTGAACGAGGGACGCCTGGCGTCTCCCCAACGCCCAGATGAGATCGTCATGGCGCCGGTCGTGGCCAAGTTGCTCGGGTTCCACGTCGGCCAGGTGATCCCATTCGGGTTCTACTCGAATGCCCAGCAGTCGCTTTCTCAGTTCGGTACCAAGGCGGTTCCACCGGCGCTCCGTGTGAACATGAAGCTCGTCGGCCTGGCGTCGTTGAATTCGGAGATCGTCGAAGACGACGTCGACACGCTGCCCACGTTCATCCCGCTGACACCGGCCTTCGCTCGCCAGGCGCTGGCACACGGGGGTTTGTCTGGGGCACTCACGTTCGGCATCACGACAACGGGTGGGACGTCGACGGTGCCGCTCGTCGAGCGCGAGATCGACCGCCTGACCCCCCGCGGCTTCCAGGTGACGGACCACGCTCTTGCTCCCGTTGTCGCCAAGGCGGACAATGCGCTGAAGCCGATTTCCATCGCGCTGGGAGTCTTTGGCACTATTGCACTCTTCGCGGCGGTCCTCATCGCGACGCAGTTGATCGCTCGCCGCCTTCGCGTCAGTCGTGATGATCTACAGATCCTGCGGTCACTAGGGGCAGATCCGACCGACACCCTTCTCGACGGTCTGATCGGTCTGGAGACCGCCATCGCAATTGGGTCGATCCTGGCGGTCGGCGTCGCGGTCGCGTTGTCGCCGCTGGCCCCTCTCGGACCAGTGCGTTCGGTGTTCCCAGGACGTGGGTTCTCATTCGACTGGACAGTTCTCGGTTTCGGACTTCTTGTCCTCGTGGTGGCACTGGGCGCCGTCGCCGCCTTGTTGGCGCACGCGGCGGCTCCACACCGGATGACGCGGCGAATCCCCGTCCACGCGACGGCAGGAGCATGGGTCGTGACTTCCGCGGCGCGGGCCGGACTCTCCGCGCCCGGCGTGATCGGAGTCCGGATGGCGCTGGAGCCAGGCGAGGGCCGGGCCGCCGTGCCCGTGCGCTCCGCGGTTCTCGGTTCGGTACTGGCTGTGGCGCTCGTCGTCACCACGCTGACATTCGGGAACAGCCTAGGGAGACTCGTCTCGACACCGTCGCTCTATGGGTGGAATTGGACATACATCCTCAATCCGGTCGGGGCTGGTGGGGGCGAGGTCCCCAAGGTTGCGTTGACGATGCTCAAGCACGACAAGGATGTCGCCGCTTACTCCGGAGCGTCCTTCAACAACTTGCAGATGGACGGTCAAGAGGTCCCGTTCCTCTTGGAGAACAACAAGGCCACCGTCGCGCCGCCCATCCTCTCCGGCCACGGGCTGCAGGGAAGCCGCGAGGTTGTACTGGGTGCGGCCACGATGGCGCAGCTTCACAAGCGACTCGGCCAGGACGTCACCATCTCCTTCGGTGCTCCCGCGGACGGGGCGTATTACATCCCGCCGACGCGTCTTCGCATCGTCGGCACGGCCACCTTTCCCGCTATCGGGTTCGCCAGCACGGTCTCCGACCATACGTCCATGGGCACTGGACTCCTGCTTTCTCCGCAGGACCTGCCGAAATCGTTCGTGGCAGCCATCGACAGCGGTCCCGACCCTGCCCTTGCTGGCCCGAATCTGGTCCTGGTCCGGATCCGAGCGGGAGTCCCGTCGGCCACTGCGCTTGCCGGTCTCAATCGGATCATCGCCGCAGCGGACCGGGCCTTCTCCGCGCTGCCAGGTGGATCTGCCGGCAATGCCCTTGTCGTGCAAGGGGTCCAGCGCCCGGCCGAGATCGTCAACTACAAGACGATCGGACTGACACCGTCGCTCCTTGTGGCGGCGTTGGTACTGGGTGCGGTGGCAGCCCTGACCCTTACCCTCGTGGCCTCTGTCCGCCAACGCCGCCGAGATCTCGCGTTGCTGAAGACGATCGGCTTCGTGCGGCGGCAACTGGCTTCGGCAGTGGCCTGGCAGGCGACTGTCGCTGCCGCCGCGGGGATCGTGATCGGGATCCCACTCGGGCTGATCTTCGGGCGATTGCTCTGGGTTTTGTTCGCGCAACAGATCGACGCGGTGCCGTACCCCACGGTGTCCGTCCCATCGGTGGTGCTGGTCGCCGCGGGAACCCTCCTGCTTGCCAACCTCGTGGCAGCTATGCCGGCACGGACTGCGGCCCGCACGCCAACGGCTGTCCTGCTGCGCGAAGAATAGGGGCAGCAGACCAGGTGTGCCCGCAGCACTACCCCTTGGGGGCGATCGCCACCTTGAGGTCGTCGAGCGCGGCCTGCAACTCGGCTGAACGGTTCCTTCTTGCCGAATCGGCGTTCGCCAGCTGTTCACCCGTCGGGGTTGCTCCCCCCGAGCGCATCAGGTGATCTGCTTCCACTGCGAAGGCGAGGCCCCGCAGACTATCCGCGCAGCGCTGGCACAGTGCTCTGTGCCCATCATCGGGTGCCGAAGCGGCGGCGCGTTCGAGGCCATCCACGGCATCGTCGACCTGCACACCGACGTTGGCTCGGCGCTGGGTGTCGTCTGTATCCGACTGCGAGAGGACAAGCTCACGCGCCAGCTCGGCCGCGGTCAGGGCGGGTCGCACCGAGCGCTCCCAATCGACCTCACGGCCCTGACGCTTGGATCGGGCGATCAGGAGTCCCACCAAAAGAGCGGCGAGGGCGATGACCACGGCCAGAAGCACCCAGCCCCAGGTTTTGGAACTCGACGTCGGCTTGGCGACCGTGGTCGTCGTGGTGGAGCTCGACGTGGTTGTCGTGGGACGCTCTCGCGTGGTTGTGGTTGTGGTTGTGGTTGCGGGCACGGTTGTCGTGGTCGTGGGGGCGGTCGTCGGTGGGACGGTTGTGGTGGTCGGGGCGGCGGTTGTCGTGGTCGTCACCAGAGCTGTGGTGGTCGTCGTGTCTTGTGCCGCAGCGCTTTGGGAGAAGACGCCAAGCATGACGGGGATCCCGGTCAATGCGAGTGCCAGAGCGGCCGAACAGATGTAAGCCTTCGGATGCATGACAGCAGCTTATGGTCGACGGATACGGCGAACCGGGACCGTCATCCGGCACAATACGGTTGCGAGACGAGACCGCAACGCTAATCGCCGTACCCCCCGATCTCTGGTGCTGCTGTTATGGACGTGGCGGCACCTTCGGTCGCCGAGCGGCGTGGCTCACTCAGCACGCGTGGTCTACACAGGTTCTACACGGGTACCCTCCCCACAAGCGACCGGAGGACGAATGGAACTCGATATTCACGTGCCCCGCTTCACTTGGCCCGGAGGTCCGGAAGCGATCGGGCCGACGTTTGCCACGCTGGCTCAAACCGCGGAGTCGATCGGGGCGCGCACCCTCTCAGTCATGGATCACTGGTTCCAGATGGAAATGCTATGGCCGGCAGAGGAGCCGATGCTCGAGGGGTACACGGCGCTCTCCTTCGCTGCCGCCAAGACCGAGCGGCTGCGCTTCCGCATGCTTGTCGGAGGCGTCACCTATCGTCATCCGGGGCTATTGGCCAAGACGATCACGACGCTGGACGTCTTGTCGGGAGGTCGGACTGAGCTGGGACTGGGAGCCGCCTGGTACGAGCGGGAGCATCTCGGGCTTGGCGTCCCGTTCCCGCCGCTGGGCGAGCGCTACGAGCGGCTCGAGGAAACGTTACAGATCTGCTTCCAAATGTGGAGCGGCGACGACGGACCCTACAACGGGACGCACTATCAACTGGCTGAGACTCTCTGCTCACCCAGGCCAGTAAGTTCACCTCGTCCTCGGGTGCTGATCGGCGGTGGCGGCGAACGTAAGACCCTTCGCCTCGTCGCCACCTACGCCGATGCCTGCAATATCATTGGAGATGTCGACACGGTCGCGCACAAAATCGAGGTGCTTCGGCGTCACTGCGACGACGTCGGCCGCGATTTCGACCAAATCGAGGTCACGGCCCTGATTGGAGTCGCCGAGGACTCCGGCTCAGACGTCATCCTCAGAGAGGCCGAGGCCCTCAGCGAGATCGGCGTCCATGCGATCGTGATCCGGGCGGCCGGACCCGGACCATCGCAGTGGCTCGAGGAACAATGGAGTCCCCTCATGTCGAGGTTGGCTGCCATCGGCTGAACCATCAACGCGCCGACGTCACCTCCATTGTCAGTTATCTTGCAGTCTCGGGCCGCTAGCTCATCCGGAAGAGCAGGGGACTTTTAATCCCAAGGTGCCGGGATCGAGACCCGGGCGGCCCACCGCATCCCAGTTCACGCTTTGTCGACATCACCTTCGACGAGATGTGTAGCCAGTTCTGTAGCCAATGGGTCGACGTCGGGCAACTCGTCGATCCACAAGGCCCGCCGTATCGCGTCGGCCGCACGCATCCGCGACGGCGCGAACGGGTGGCCGTCGACGTCCATCGCCGCTCGGATGGAGGCGTGGCCCAGAGTGTCGAAGACGACATCGATCGGCAGGTCATGGCGAGGAGAAGGGGTCATGGGAAGTTCCTCGTCACGGAAGGGCCTGGATGATTCGAATTGACCTCGTCCCGGTGGTAGCTCTGGTTGCGGGAGTACTCGATGAGATCTCGAATCCGGTGAACGATCGCTCCTCGCTCGGCTGAACCCGCCACCGTGATGCCCCGTCCCCGCTGAAAGTGAGGAGTCCCTCATCTCGCAAGATGCGGAGGGCGCGCAGAACGGTGTTCTTGTTCACCCCTAGGACTACGGCTAGGTCTTTGGCCAAGGGCAGGCGATCGCCCGGACCGGCTTCCCCTTCGGCGATCGCCCGGCGGATCTCTGCCGCGACTTAATCATGCAGCGGGATGGATTCGGTTCAGTCTACCTGTACCTTCAGCATGGGGCTAGCAATAGTAGATCCAATCCGCCAAGGATGTCCACGGCAGACCAGCATCAAAAGGCCGGGCCCGAATGTGCCCAGGGAAGACACCGAGTCCCCCCCATGTACGGCTTTAGGGGATGGCTGCTGAACCCTCAAGTTGTTCGGTCAGGAGCTCAAGCGAGTGATGCAGCTGGGCGAAGCGACGTGGCCCGAGGATCTCTTCAATTTGCTGCTGAGCAGCACCCGCTGCGGCGTAGATGGTCTCTTGGAGCCGCCGTCCCCTGGTGGTAAGTCGGATGACGCGGGCCCGACCGTCGAATGAATCTGGGGCGCGCAAGAGGTATCCGTGTCTTTCGAGATGCCCGAGCAGGTCGTTGACCGACTGTTTGGTGATCCCCACACGATCCGCGAGCTGACTCGGACGTACTCCTTCGAGGCCGGGATAGCGCCAGAGAGCGACATGCGCTGCGCTCAGATCGTCGAATCCTGCCGTAACGACTCCCGCATACAGCTGAACACGGACCCAGTGCCACACGACGCCGAGCATGGCGCCGACGTACGGGGGCCGTGGGCCGTCGGGGTGAGAGGAATTGTTTGACATTATCGTAAGGTTACCATACGATCTAAATCGTAAGGATTCCGGACGGCCTGAACGGGAAGGTTCTGAGCAGGAGGTGGTCGAGGTGACGACAGCAGTTGTTGACTCTCCCGAGAACGAGCAGACGCAAGCATGGTGGTTCCTCGACACTCTGGTCGTTGAGCACCGCTGCGCACCTGGAATGGACACCGTGGTGCTCGAGATGACCCTGCCGGCCGGTTCATCACCTCCGCTGCACATCCACGACGACTTGGACGACACCTGGTACATCCTTGACGGCCAAATGGTGGTGCGCTGTGGTGACGAAGAACTGGTCGTCGGCTCCGGGCATTGGGTTTCCATGCCCCGAGGCGTGCCGCACACCTTCCGGGTCGTCGGCGAAGAAGAAGCTCGGATTCTCCTGGTGCATGACAATGCCAGCTTCCGCGACCTCATTCGAGACCTCAGTAGCCCTGCAATGGCACGGATCGTTCCGAGCCAGCCGTTGTTCCCGCCCATGCAAGAACTCGCGCGTATCGCTGCCTCACACGACCTCAAACCGGTTGGACCGCCCATGAGCATCGAAGAGAGTGACAACGTGCGTGGTGCCGTGGGCTAAGGCGCCGTCGCGCATCGAGGGAGAGGTACCGCCGTGGAGGTGCAAGCGCTCGGCCACGTCGTTCTCAAGGTGCGGAATCTCCAGCGTTCCGAGGATTTCTACTCGGGAATCTTGGGCATGCGGATCAGCTTGAGGCTCTTTGATCCGCCCATGACGTTCCTGAGCCTCAAAACCACAGAGAACCATCACGACTTCGCCCTGATGGAGCTCGGTCCCGTGGCTCCGGCGCCGGCAGGCGACGCCACGGGGCTCGCTCACGTGGCCTTCAAGGTGGGAAGCTCACTGGAGGAGTTCGGCCTGACACGAAGTGTGCTCGATGAGTCGGGGACTCCATTTCTGTACGAGGCACGGCGTGGCTTTTCCAGGAGCATGCACATTCTCGATCCGGACGGAAACGAAATTGAGCTTTACGTCGACATCTCGGGAGACTGACGAATCGGGTCCCAGGAGCGTTCGGGGATAGTTCGCCCTGGTCTGGCAGCGAACAAGGGCCTACCTGGGACAACAGCGCATCCTGCTTGAGGTCGGTCGGACTTGCCCTACTTGCATTTGGGACGCTGATAGTGATTGGTGGGCCCTTGGAATCCGAGCCTTCACGGTGCTCGGAGCCGTGGTGGCGCTCGGCACTAGTGGTATGTGGATCGGCGTGATAGCTCACCACGTCAGCACACCCGAGTTCCCGGATTCCTATTACCCCAATCCCTCGCACATGCCGTGGTCTACCTTGCATGTTGGAGCATGGCTCACCATTTGCGGGCCTGCTCTCGGCCTGTCGCCGCGAGGCGATAGCAATCATACGATCGAAGGAATAGTCTGCGCATCACCGTCAAAGAAGGGTCGTCGAAATGTGGGCACAGATGATCACGATGCGACTGAAGCCAGGCAGGGAAGACGACCTGCTGAAGGTGACTGCTCAATTGCGGGCGGCCGAACAGCCGGGTTCTGGTCTCGTGCACACGACAACAACCCGAGATACGAATGATCCGACCCGGATAATCACCCTCGTTGTCTTCGAGAGCGAAGAGAAGGCTCGTGAGCGCGAGAACGACCCGCGACGTCAGGAGGGACTTCAGCTCGCCAGGGCCGTCATGACGGAGATTTTCGAAGGTGCTCCGGAGTTCACCGACCTGACAGTCGTTGACGACTGGGTGGTCTAGACGGCAATTTGCTGGTCCGGCCCATCGCGCAGCATCAGCGCTCGGTAAGCGCTCGTCCGCGATGGTGCTGCCACAGCCGGCGTTGTGGGGCACCGAGACGGGCCCGACGGGGATCACGAGCCCCCACAGGGCCTTCCCGAGTTACCATTTCGACATCGTGGCGGCGATCCTTCGGCAGCGCAACATGTGACGCTTGGGCCTGTTGGTACTAGTCGCTCAGTTCACCTCGTGTGGCTCGTCCTCGCCATCGAGCGCAAGCAACAAGGGCGTCATCACCACCGCCAGAGGCGCCCCAAAATCGCTCCTCCTCCGCCGAGTGTCCTACGGGCCGAAGCCCGGTATGCGTGTCGTCGGGTCCCTCACTCGGGTCGATGTATCAACCGCTGTAACGGGGTCCCAGTTGGAGCAGCCCCGGGAAGGTTGTGAGGTCACGCAGGCAAGTTCAAGGGTCGATGCGCCGTTGGCCACAGCTTAATGAACCAGTTCGCTTTCTCCAACGCCGGCAAGGTGTCTATAAGGCTGCACTTGCGAACCATCGAAACCATCCGGGCGCTTCGCTCATGGATCATCGCTCAAAGAGGACGTCATGTGAAGGCGTCGTCGCTCGAGCACGGCGCCGCTAGCGGGGTGGGTGCGCGACGTACATCCAGTTCCACAATCCACTGGCTGTGTCCATATTTGGGAACTCCGAAGCTCCGAGCGGCAAGTCACCCGCCAACCAACCCTCTAGAGATGACACACAGAAACCCACTTCGCGAAGTGTTTCCAGCAGGTTGGTGGCACCATAAAGCCTCTCAACATCAACCCCACCGTATTCGAATATGACGATGGGCCTACTTGCAGCGAGGGTCCGCAGGGCACCCCGGAAGACTGAGACTTCGGCACCTTCAACATCCATCTTGATGAAGTCGACGGTCTCATTGATGTCGAGCACGTCATCGAGCTGACGCGTGATGACCGGGATAGTTTCGACCTGTTCGTGCCAGTCAGACCTTCGGGTGTCACCAACCAGGCCTCGGATCTCCTGAGGATCGCGCAGAGCGCTAATCCAGGGATCATCTCTTACAACGAAGAAATCAGCTTCCCCGGTTTCGTCAGAAAGTGCCAGCTCGTGCACCTGGACATTGGGAAATCGCAGGCGCAGCTCAGAGGCCTGGAACGGAATGGGCTCAAATGCGTGATGCTGTCCGTTGGGTGCGAGAACCTGAATGAATCGGAGGATCTCACCAGTCGCAGCTCCGATGTCGATGCAGTTGGAGTTTGACCCCAGTACTCGTCTCATGGCTTCCACTGTGAGGATGTTGTATCGGCGATCCGCTTGCTCCGTCGGAGACGGCCGCCCATGGAGGAGCTGCAAAAACCACTCCGTCGTTCGCATCGGCCATGCCCTCTTAGCCCATGCAAATACCTCGCCCGCCGATCGATCGTCGGACCGATCATGGGTGCGGGTCCACGCTTTCAACTGGGCGAAATCAGTCGCAGCAGGATTTGCGGCGGCAGAGAGAACGTCCCTGGACAGGCGCACCGAGGTTGATGCTACCACTTGCCAGGAACTTTTCCACTGGACCGTAAATGCCTGCACGGGGGGCAGGGGAATCATCGAAGGATTGCTAGACGCGCGGGTAACAGCGGGTGAACCATGTCGCGGAGAGCTGCTGGCCGAGTCCGAAGCCAATCTTGCGGTCCAGGGAATCATCTTCGGTGTCTTTCCACGGACTCGCCTAAACGATGCAGTGTCGCCAAGCTGAGCTCTACCTACATCGGTGAACTTCAGATGTCCCAACTATTGGATCCCAAGGTGCCGGGACCGGTACCCGGGCGGCCCCCCGAGACATGTGTAGTTCAGGTGACCCCACGCCCGACACCTGCCCCACAACCTGTCTCCATTCGCCGGAGGTGGCGGAATGCTCAGGAAGCTCAGCAAGGTGGAGCAGCGTCTTGCGCCGCCTTGCCCATGCCTGTCCGGTCTCTCGGAGGCAAGGACCAAGGTCTTGTGTCTGGGACCTTGGTCCCTACGGCAATGTCCACTCGGGGTTTCATACTGGCCTCGGAGGAGATGAGATGAGAGGTCTGAACCGCGCTCCAGAAATCTCGGCGCCCCAACGCCCTGCTGCGAACGGTCCAATACCTCTGCGCGCATCATCAGCCCGGTCGTTTGCTTCTGGCGGTGAGCCACAATGACCCAACCACGAGCCCTCACTGTTCTTGATGCTTCCTTCCTACATGCGGAATCCGAAACAACCCCGATGCACATGGGGTCAGTGGGTATCTTCGATGGCAGCGCTCTCTACGATGCTGAGGGCAGTTTCCGCATCGCTGAGATCCGCGAACTGATCGCCAGCCGGTTGGCGCTGGTGCCGAAGCTGAGGCAACGGGCGCGCCCTGGCTTCCTCGGCGAAGCCCCGCCTTCATGGATCGATGATCCCGAATTCGACATAGCTGATCATGTACGGGTCTGCCGACTTGCACCTCCTGCTGATGAGGTCGAACTTCGAAAGCTCTGCGCCGATCTCATGGCTGTTCCCCTGGCACGGACGCGCCCACTTTGGGACCTCACGTTCGTCGAAGGCATGGCCGAAGGGCGTGTCGCTCTCATCGAGCGGCTCCATCACTCGATGGCCGACGGTTTGGCCGCCGCCGAGTTGGCGACGGTTCTTTTTGACCTCTCACCCGAGCCGTCGCCGACCGAGCAGCCTTCTGCTGCGTGGAGCCCGTCGGCCCGTGCCACGACCTGGGGGGCCGTAGAGGATCTCTTGCGACTCGGGGCGTTGTCAGTTCAGGCCGTCAAGTGGTATCTCGGCACTATTGCTCATCCAATTCGGCGCGGTCGGGAGTTGGCAACCCTCACTCGCTCCTTCGGCACCATTGTGACCCCCCATATTTTGGCCCCCAAGTCTTCCTTGAATGAACGGGTTACAGGCGCACGCTCGATGCAGTTCGTTCGACTGCCCCTCGACGAGGTGCACGATGTCGCCCGCTCGTTTGATAGCACTATCAACAATGTCCTTCTGACCCTCGTGGCCGGGGGACTGCGTGCGCTCTTGGCTGGCCGGGGAGAGTTGACCGGGAGTAGCGAGCTCCAGGTGCTTGTGCCGGTGGGACAGGTCAACGCGGAAGGCCGCGGACTCGGCAACAGCGTGTCGGCGCTCTTCGTGCGGTTACCCGTCGGCGTCGAGGACCCCGGTGACGTGCTGGGGTTGGTTTCAGCTGAAGTCGGCGAGAACAAGCGTCGTCACCAAGCTCTGGCGGCGGCTACCCTCCTGCAGTTGCTCGAACCTGTGCCCCAGAACATCCTGGCCAGAGCAGTCGGGATCCTGAATTGTCAACCCTTCTTCAACGTGGTCGTGACAAATGTTCCAGGACCGTCCATTCCGCTCTATGCGCTCGGCGCCAAGCTCATTGAGGCATTTCCCATTCTGCCGCTCGTCGGCAACCAGAGTCTGGCGGTGGCAGCGATGTCTTATGAAGGACAGCTGAATCTGGGTGTGCTCAGCGACCCAGTGACGTGTCCTGATGCCGAAGTCTTCTGTGCCGGGGTACGGGAATGTCATGTGTCGCTGGCTGGGCGATCACCCGGCGCTGTCGCACCGTAGTCACATTCATGTCGGGCCGACCCAGTCAGGGCTCCACTTCGCACAGACCGATGCGGTCGCCGGGTCCTTTCACCAAGCCATTGCTACCGATCGATAATTCTCTTCGGATGTCGCCTCTGCTGAGCCCGAGGCGCCCGACCAGAGGACATGCGACCCGACCCGCAGTCATGATGCCATTAGCGATCAAATTCGGAGGCTAAGCAGGCGCAGAAGCCATGTAGTGAAAGACCAACCTGTCCAACACCCAGTGATTGAGGGCCCCAATACCGACGACCGCCAGCAGGATGGACCAACCCAGCAGTCCGTACCCTGCGATCGAAGTGAGCCGTGGCCACACCACACAACGAAGACGAGAACACCGAAGCCCAAGACGATGATGGCAGGCAGCTCCACATTGACCCCAGCCATGAGCGTTGAAGCTGACAGTTGCGTGTTGGCTCACCGCACCGAGCCACGTGAATGCTCCTGCAGCCACACCGCTCATGAGTACGATCCCGAATGCGACCAAGAGCAGGCCGCTCAGCTGAGTCCGAGAAGAACTTGCCCGAAACCGTTCGGCACGAGGTAGGTACCCGACCACTTGCCTCCGTGCCGCCTCGAGATCAAGGTGGTCGAGAGCAATCGAATCACCGTGGCGCTATGTCAGACTCTTGGTCTCTGTGGGCGTCGATGCCATCGTCTATCGCCTCCGGTTCATGCGTCTCACTACGTGTAGAGATGGAACGTAGCGTTTAGGGCTGGGGTTGGATCCACGGTCCGGTGAAGGCCGCCTTGCTGCGATCCCAAAAGCCGCCCCATTCAATCGCAAATGTGCGGGACCGAATGGAGCGGCCAGGGAGGACACTCCGAGGTGTTCAGGCCGTGACCAGGTTTCCGGCCGTGGCGTAGTGGGCGTGCACCTCCAGGTTCGACGGTCTCTGAGACTCTTCGTGCATGCGCGATGCCGAACACCACGAGGACCGCCATGAAGCCGGCGAGGACGAAGGCGGTGATGGCACCTATAAGCGCGATTATTGCGATCCGCGATTGCGCGTGGCGGTTGCCTCGTTCACGCCACGTGAGCGCTTTGAGCGCTGCCGAGGAGCTGTCAGTGCCGACAACGATGCTGGGGAGGCGATAGCTGTGCCTTCTAGAGCTGTCACAGGGAGATCTGCTGGGCATGTGAGAGGGATGCGGAGGCCCTCATTTCGGTCTGTGGTGGATCCGGGAAGACGATTGTCCCCGCCTCAGCCTTCAGCAGCTTGACGGCATCGGTCAATCGGCCAATAGCCGCCATGCCACCGGTGCCTTCGACGAAGCGACAGGCCGCCTCAACCTTGGGACCCATCGACCCTGCAGCGAAGTTCATACCGCGGAGGGAGGTGACAGAGACCTTCCCAAGGGCCCGTGCGCTCGGAGTACCGTAATCCCGCTGCACGTTTGCCACGTCGGTCAACAGCAAGAGCACATGTGCTTGTAACTGCGTGGCCAAAAGGGCAGTCGTGAGGTCCTTGTCGACAACCGCATCCACGCCTCGAAGGCCCCCGTGATCGTCACGCACGACCGGAACGCCTCCGCCGCCTGCGCAGATCACGGTTCTGCCGGTTTCGAGCAGTGCCCTGATCTCCTCCAGTTCAATGATGGCCGACGGTTCAGGAGACGCGACAACCCGGCGCCAATTCACGCCGTCTTGTCGTATCGACCAGTCGTGCTGGCGGCTGAGCTCTCCCGCTTGCAGCGCCGTGTAAGTAGGGCCCACGAACTTCGTCGGTGCCGAGAAGCCCGGGTCCGCGGCATCGACCAAGGTCCGCGTCAGCAAACAGACCGCTTCGTGGCCCGGAGCCGCGTGCTCAACCGCCGCCAGCAACCAGTTTCCGATCAGGCCTTGCGTCTCTGCCACCAAGATGTCGAATGGGTACGGGCGCGAGAGAGCGGTGTCCGCCTCGCTTTCCAACGCCAAGACGCCTACTTGCGGTCCATTGCCGTGGGTGATGACGACTTCATGCCCCCGGACGAACGGCGCCAGGGCCTTGGCTGCAACCTGCACATGATGTTCTTGGATATCGGCATCCGGTACCTCACCACGCTCGAGAAGTGCATTGCCTCCCAAGGCGACCACGATCCTCACAACTGAGCTGCTCCACGAGGCTTTTCCAGTGTCGCCACCATGACGGCCTTGATCGTGCGCAGGCGGTTCTCGGCCTGGTCCAAGACGATCGACGCTGGCGATTCGAAGACTTCATCGGTCACCTCCAGCGCATCCCGTCCGAACTTCTCGAGGAGCGGTTCGCCCAACTCGGTGTCGCGATTGTGCATGGCCGGCAAACAATGCATGAACTTGGTCGCGCCATTACCAGTCAGTGCCATGATTCTTGAAGAGATCTGAAATGCCCGAAGCTTCTCGATCCGGTTCGCCCAGGTCTCCGTTGGTTCTCCCATCGATACCCAGGCATCCGTATAGAGGTAGTCGGCTCCCGGTACCGCTTCCTCGAGGTCGCCGCTAACCGTCAGGCGTGCGCCACTTGCCTTCGCCAGGTGGCGTGCGAGAGCGACGATGTCTTCGTCGGGCCACAATTCCCGTGGTCGACAGATTCTCGCGTCCATTCCCAGCAGGGCGCCGGTGATGAGTAGCGAGTTGGCGGTGTTATTTCGGGCGTCGCCGATGTAGCAGTAGGAAATCGCCTCGAGTGGCTTCTGCGAATGGTCCCGCATGGTGAGCATGTCAGCGAGCATTTGCGTCGGGTGCCATCGATCCGTCAGGGCATTCCAAACCGGACCGTGTTGGGCGAGGTCCTCGACGTCCTGGTGGGCGAAACCTCTGAACTCGATTCCGTCGTACATGCGCCCGAGCACCCTCGCTGTATCGCGATATCGCGGGTGCTTTCCTTCTTGCCCAGCTGTGCTTCTCGGGGACCGAGGTAGTTGACGTGAGCCCCTTGGTCGTGAGCAGCAACCTCGAAAGCGGACCGAGTCCGACTCGATGTCTTTTCGAAAATGAGGGCGACATTCACCCGGCGAGTCGCTGCAACTCGTAGTGGATCCGCTTCTGATCACGCAACGAGGAACCAAGATCGAGGAGCGACACGAATTCGTCCTTCGTAGTGTCGATCTCCTTGACGAAACTCCGTCCGTAAAGCGCCACAATGCCTCCAATCCATTCTATGTTCCAGCAGGACCGGTTTCTCTAGGGACCAATGTCCCAAGGGGCAGGGACGTTGGTGGTCAGTGTGCGGAGAAGACGAAGCTGTCGCTGGCGGTTCTTCAATAGCCCCCTGAAGAACGCTGAGGTAGATCTGAGCGGGAGGCTGCCAGGCAATGAGGACCATGGTCCTCAGGTCTCAACACCATTTGCCCCTACCTCCTCCGGCCTGCATTCCATACCGTCGATGGTGTGATCAAGAGGATGCAGGAAACGATCCCGAACGCGAGCCTGCCGTGGTCTTGGCGGAATCCACGTCCCGCACGTACGAAGGAGGTCATGCGATGAAGGCAGCCGTTGTCAGGGCGTTCGACGAGGCGCTCCGCATCGAGGACCGGCATGTACCTGTTCCCTCACACGGTCAGGTGCTCGTCAAGATGGAGACCTGCGGCTTGTGTCACACGGATATTCACGCCGCGCATGGTGATTGGCCCGTGAAGCCTGCACCACCCTTTGTACCTGGGCATGAGGGAGTGGGCATCGTGACACAGCTCGGTGCGGGAGTGCGGAACCTCACCGAGGGGGACCGTGTGGCAATCCCTTGGCTCGGGTACGCCTGCGGTGCTTGCGAGTACTGTGCCTCGGGCCGAGAGACGCTCTGTCCCAATCAGTCGGATTCCGGCTACAGCGTGGACGGGGCGTACGCGGAGTATGCCGTGGCGAATGCTGCCTTCGTGGGCAAGGTTCCGACCGGCCTTGATCCTCTCGATGCCGCCCCTCTGACGTGTGCCGGTGTGACCACGTACAAGGCTGTCAAGGTTGCCGGCACACGTTCCTCTGACCTCACCGCCGTTTTCGGCATCGGCGGTCTCGGGCACCTGGCCGTGCAGTACGCCCGCATCGCCGGCGCTTCGGTCGCAGCCGTCGACCTCATCGATTCCAAGCTCGCGCTCGCCCGTGAGCTCGGCGCCGAGACAACTGTTAATGCCCTGACCCAGGACCCGGTCGAGACGATTCAGGCCCTTGGCGGTGCCGACCAGGCAATCGTCTTGGCCGTCTCACCCCGGGCGTGCGAGCAGGCCTTCCGAAGCCTAAAACGAGGGGGCACCCTGGTATTCGTAGCCCTTCCCGCCGACAACGTCATGCACCTTCCCATCTTCGAGACCGTCCTTCAGGGCATCACGGTCACCGGCTCCATCGTGGGTACCCGGGTCGACCTCGCGGAGACCTTTCAACTTCACGCGGAGGGACGCACCCGCGTGATCCGAGAGACCCGCCGGCTCGAAGAGGTCAACGAATCGTTTGAGCAGATCGAGAAGGGCGGTGTCGATGCCCGTCTCGTCTTCGACTTCCGCCCGTAAACGATACCGGACGAAGTGGTTCTGATATGTATGTCCACATTCTGTCGAGCGTCCTCAGTGACTGGGTCGATGAGCTAGACGGTCCGCCGCTCATCGAATTCGCGCAGGTGTGCCGGGCGCAAATGCTCGAATCCTCCCGTGCCACTGGCGTCGTCGCTCTGGCGGCTGAGATCTCGTACGACCGTGCGCTCATCAAGGTTTGCGAAGCCAATGGCATTGAGGCCACCACCAGCCGGTTCTCTCGACCTCGAGAGGAGCGGGCCCGGCTCGAACGCGAGCTCATTGCCATCGGCATCGACCTCGTGTCCTCATCGACGAACCGGGCGAATGACTAGGGCGCCCGGTTGTCCGGCGCGTCCTTTGCCACCTTCAACTTGGTGGCATAAATCGCCGCTTCGGTACGACTCGACATTTTGAGCTTCCGCAGCAGACCCGTGATGTAGTTCTTCACTGTGTGCTCGGCGAGAAACATCGATTCGGCAATCTGTCGATTGGTCTGGCCTTCGGCAATGAGGTCGAGGATCCTCTGCTCCTGGGGGGTCAGAGCCTGGAATTCTGGGTCGGAGTTCGGCGGATTCGAAATGCGCTCCACGACCCGGGCCACAATTCTCGGATCCATCAGACTCTCCCCGGCCGCGACACGGTGGACGTCGCTGATGAGATCACGTGCCTTGATCTGCTTGAGCACGTAGCCGGCCGCTCCTGCCATCACACTGGCAAATATCGCCTCGTCGTCGGCGAAGCTGGTGAGCATCAGGCAAATCAGGTCGGGCATCAGTGATCGTGCATCCCGGCAGACCTCGATACCGCTGCCGCCCTCGAGCCGGACGTCGAGGATGGCGACGTCGGGCTTCGCCAGGGGAATGCGCTCCATGGCCTCGGCAGCGGTGCCGGCTTCGCCGACCACCTGGATCTCCTCGTCGGACTCGAGCAACAGCCGTATGCCCTCTCGGACGAGCTCGTGGTCGTCGAGGAGGAACACGCGGATTGTCATCCCGCCATTGTGCCAGCGCCAGCCCCTCGGTCGTCCACTTTGCGGTCACAGCCCTGTTTTCCCCTAAGGACCCTGAGTACGATCAACCTGTGCCGTACCATCGAATTCGTGACCCCGAGAAGCTGGGTCGACTGATGGACGCGGTGCTCATGATCGAGGCCGACATCGACCTCCCTGTCCTGTTGGGCCACCTGGTGGAGGAGGCCCGGACGCTGGTTGATGCCCGCTACGGCGCGCTGGGAGTGCTGAACCGCGCGAGGACCGGCTTGGAGCAATTCCTGACCGTCGGGCTGAGCGAGCCCGAGGAGCAGGCCATCGGACCTCGGCCGACGGGTCGCGGCGTCCTCGGCCTCCTCATCACGGACCCCGCTCCACTTCGTCTGAGTGAACTCGGCGCGCACGAACTCAGCTACGGGTTTCCGGCAAACCATCCGCCGATGAGGTCCTTTCTCGGCGTGCCGATACGGGCGAAGGGTGAGGTCTTCGGCAACCTCTACCTCACCGACAAGCGCGGGGCGGACGAGTTCACCGACGAGGATGAAGCTCTCACCGAAGCCCTAGCTCTAGCTGCGGGTATCGCGATCGACAACACGCGCCTGCATGACCGCGTTCGCACCATCAGCGTCCTCGACGATCGAGAGCGCATCGGCCGCGACCTCCACGACAAGGTGGTGCAGCGCCTGTTCGCTGTGGGTATGGCGCTCCAGGGAGCGACCCGCCTACCGGAACTCGACCTTGTCCGCGAGCGGATCGACAAGGTCGTCGACGACCTCGACGCCACCATCACCGAGATTCGGACCACCATCTTCGAGCTCGGTGACAGTGCATTGCCCGGAGGACTCCGTCAGGCCGTGGTTGGTCTCGCGGACGAGCTCGCCCCCACCGTTGGCGTCCGTCCGGAACTCACATTCGAGGGTGCCATCGACAATGCGGTTCCCGAACAGACGGCCGATCATCTCTTGGCGGTATTGCGCGAAATGCTCTCCAATATCGGCAAGCATGCGCGGGCGACTCGTGTTCTTGTCTTGCTGGTTGTGGCGAACGATATCTGCGTCGAGGTCGTCGACAACGGTGTGGGTTTTGCTCCTTCCGCTGAAGGGCAGGGTCTCGGTTTGACGAATCTCCGGAGCCGTGCCGAAAAGCTGGGCGGCACGTTCGACATTCAAGTTCTGGAAGAGGGTGGGACGAAGGCAACCTGGCGGGTGCCCATCTAGGCGACCGAGGAGTGCGACGGCGTCAAGAGATGTCCGTCGTCATCGCGACGCTGCCCTGCTGATCGATCGTCGCCGACATCCGTGCGACATGGGTTAGTCGGCAGGCGATTCTGCAGCAATGTACTGGCGTCGGCAGGAGTCGGCGACAACGAGGTTGACCTCCGCTTGCCAGTGGATAGAGAGACGATCGTCGCGGGCCCATGGCGATGAGCGTGCCTTCGACCTCGGCTACAAGCGCGACGTGATTCAAGCCGTCGATGCAAGTCACACGTTGTACCGATCCCCGCTGAGGATTGAAGGGGGAGGAGCACGAGGGGAAGCGGGTCCGATCCGAGAGCCGTCGATGGAACTCTGCGGTCGCCGCGCCTCGTCAGTGGCACAAAAGGCTTTGGGCCGTTGCGGAGGGGCATCGCATCCGCTGCGCTTGCGACGTTGCCCGATACGACGCTTGTTCCCGCACCGAGCATTGTCCGACGCCCGCAAGGGCTTTGGTCCTCATGCGCGGGGCTCTTCAGCCCTTTAGGACATGAGGACTCGTTTCCCTGGTGCCCAGGACCTAGGTCCCTAGCTCGACGCCGTCCTCACCAGGCAGCATCAGGTTGTGGCAATGCCGGCGAGCGGAAATGACGCTCAGAAGCACGACGGGCTTCGGGTCGTCGTGAGGGTCGACGGTTCCGAGCGCGACGAGCGCGCGCTCGATTCTGCCGCCCATGAGAAGGCGCTGCGACAGAGCCGGTTTCCACGTCGTGAGCGTCTACGAGGTGACCCCCTACGTCGCGGCCTGGCCTGTGGTCCCCCTTGATACCGACCAGAAGACCACTGCGGGCGTCGGGGACGAGGCCCTGACCAGCGTCCTGAAGGTCGAGCCTGAGGTCGTGGGCAAGGGCGATGTCCGGTACGGGGTGCCCGGGCGCGTGCTTGTTTTGACACGCCAAGGAGCCACCTCGCTGATGGTGGGATCGCAGGATCGAGGTTCTGGATCGCCTCTCCATCCCCATGTCCGGCTGGACCTCGATGTCGCCCGTAGGAGGTTCACCGTCGGTGGGACGATATGTGGAACGGCAGGGTGCCAGCCGACGCCGCATTCCCTGGGAGGTCAGCAACCTCACCTCATCGGCTTTGGCCGAGGCGGTCGCCGCCGTCCTTCGCAGAGCCGCGAGCCACGATGAGATCGAGAGCGACGGTGGCTGTCGCTTCTCGCCACACTCAGCCCATTCACCGGGCCGTTGCAATCAGGAGGTCATCGCATGTCCGAGCTTGAGGAATCGACCGTCACTCGAACCTTCGTTGTCGGTATCGATGGCTCCGAAGGCTCCGCCAAGGCGCTCGACTGGGCCATTGCGGAGGCGACTCGATCTCCCGCGGTGCTCGACCTCGCGACGGCGTGGATGTTTCCCATGGCACTGGGCTATGTCTTCGCCAAGACCCCAGACGAGGTACGGCAGCAGGTGCAACGGATCACCGACACGTCGGTGTCGTACGTGGCAGACGTCGCCCCTGACGTCGTCGTCAGAAGCACCTTAAGAGAAGGGGAGGCTGGACCGACGCTCGTCGATCTCAGTGCAGGAGCCGATTTGCTCGTCGTGGGGTCACGAGGACACAGCGGTATCCGAGATTTGGTGCTGGGGTCGGTCGGCACCTACTGTGCTCGACACGCCCGGTGTCCCATCGTGATCGTCCGATAGGCCGAGCGGCCAAGGGTCCAAAGACCAAGGTCATCCTTCATCAGGACCTTTCTCTCTATGGGCTCGCCGAGGCGGCGCTCACAATAAGGGTCATGAAGCAGACCACCGACACCGAAGCGCCAGTGGGGCCTATCGCTAGCGTGGACTCCGATCGACAGGTCCCGCCCGCCAATCTCCCAGGTCCAAGCGACCTGGCCCGGAGAGTGATCCACCGGCGACAGGAGCTGGGGATGACCTCGGGGGAACTGGCCAAGCGCGTCGGCGTCGATCCCAACTATTTCGACTACTTCGAGCGGAATGCTGGCGCCAGAGTCAGTTCCGGGACCTTGAATCTCATCGCCCTCGCTCTAGGCACAACCCCCGTCGCCCTCGCCGGCGGCGACGTTGAGCGTGCGCCGGGCAGGGGCCGGGCCGGCCGCCACCCGTCGCTCGAGTCCCTGGCGCAGGAGCACTGTGAGGCCCATCTCGGCGCCGGGGGCGTGGGACGGATCGTCTTCTCGACCGACAGGGGTCCGGTCGCGCTGCCGGTGAATTTCGAGTTCACGGATGGAAGGGTCGTTTTCAGCACGGACCAAGCCAAAGCCGATGTCCTCTCGCAACTCCCCGTGATCGGGTTCGAGATTGATCGTGTCGATGAGACGTTCAGCGAGGGTTGGAGCGTGCTCGTGAGCGGTCCGGTACAGCAGGTTGTCGATCCTGATGAAGTTGAGGAACTCTCGTCGCTCGACCTTGAGGCGTGGGCGGGTGGTGATCGGCACACCTTGATGAAGATCACGCCCGTCACCGTGACTGGTCGTGTCATCGTGCACCACCTCCCGCCTGATGAAGACTGAGCCGGCGCCCGCGCGCTCACATCAGCCTGACGCCGCTTCGCCTGCCATAGCGAGAGCCGACTCCCATGGGGATCGACGTTCCCCGAGCGGATCAACAATGCGAGGGACGTCCGAGCCTGCCCTGAGCGACGAGGAATGTGCCCTCATCGATGCCTACTGGCGGGCGGCCAATTATCGCTCGGTTGGTCAGATCTACCTGATGGACAACCCTCTCCTCTTGGAGCCCTTGCTCCCGACTCATGTGAAGCCTCGGCTCCTGGGCCATTTCGGGACTACGCCTGGTCTCAACCTCGTCTATGCCCATCTGAACCGCGTGATCAAGACACGTGGTTTGAACATGATGTACGTAATCGGGCCGGGACACGGTGGGCCCGGTATCGTCGCCAATGCCTATCTCGAAGGTACCTATTCCGAGGTGTATCCCCACATTGGTCAGGATGTCGAGGGCCTCCGGAAACTCTTTCGTCAGTTCTCCTTCCCCGGTGGCATCCCGAGTCACGTTGCGCCGCAAACTCCCGGATCGATCCACGAGGGTGGCGAGCTCGGCTACTCGCTGGTCCACGCCTACGGTGCAGCGTTGGACAACCCCGACCTCGTCGTCGCTTGCGTCATCGGGGACGGAGAGGCGGAGACGGGCCCCCTGGCTGCGAGCTGGCACTCGAACAAGTTTCTCGATCCGGTCGGCGACGGAGCCGTCCTGCCTATCCTGCATCTCAACGGGTACAAGATCGCCAACCCGACCGTCTTGGCCCGACTGGGTGACGACGAGCTCACGAGCCTGCTGGTGGGATACGGTCACCGCCCCATCTTTGTGAGCGGAGACGAACCTGTAGATGTGCATCAGCAGCTCGCCGCCGCATTGGACGATGCGCTGGCGGACATTTCCCACATCCAGGCAAACGCCCGAGGCGGCAGGGCGACGAAGCGTCCCGCGTGGCCGATGATCGTGCTCCGTACGCCCAAAGGATGGACCTGTCCCAAAGAAGTCGATGGCGTGGCGGTCGAGGGTACGTTCCGCGCCCACCAGGTGCCGGTGGCTGATGTTCGGGGCAACGCTGGACACCTCAAGATCCTCGAGGACTGGCTCCACAGCTATCGCCCGGAAGAACTGTTCGACGAGTCAGGTGCTCTGAGAGTGCCGCTGCGTGCCCTGGCACCGACAGGAACGCAACGCATGAGCGCCAATCCGCGTGCGAACGGAGGGTTGCTGCTGCAGGATCTTGACCTGCCTGACTTCCGCCGGTACGCCGTGACGGTCGAAACCCCAGCGGTCGCGTCCGTTGAGCCCACGAGGGTGCTGGGGAACTTCCTCAGGGATGTCATCAGAGCGAATCCTGCAAACTTTCGCATCGTCGGTCCCGATGAGACGATCTCGAACCGCCTGTCCTCGGTGTTCGAGGCAACTGATCGGGTGTGGGAAGCCGAGACGTTGCCGGGTGACGAGTTTTTGGCATCGCACGGTCGAGTGATGGAGGTCCTCAGCGAGCATCTCTGCGAGGGGTGGCTTGAGGGGTACCTCTTAACCGGTCGTCACGGGCTCTTCAATTGCTACGAGGCGTTCATCCACATTGTCGATTCGATGCTCAACCAGCACGCGAAATGGCTCAAGACCTCGAAGGAGATCCCGTGGCGGCGACCAATCGCCTCCCTCAATTACCTCCTGTCTAGCCACGTCTGGCGCCAGGACCACAACGGTTTCTCCCACCAGGACCCGGGCTTCATCGATCACCTCGTGAACAAGAAGCCCTCCATCGTCCGGGTCTACCTCCCGCCGGACGCCAACACGCTCCTCTCAGTGGCGGACCACTGCCTGCGGAGCCGCGACTACGTCAACTTGATCGTGGCCGGCAAGCAACCTGCGCTGACGTACCTGTCCATTGATGAAGCGGTCGACCACTGCACACGGGGAATCGGAATCTTCGATTGGGCGAGCAACGACCACGGCGAGGTTCCTGACGTCGTACTTGGCTGCGCTGGTGATATCCCGACGCTCGAGACCGTTGCAGCAGCATCGATCCTGCGCGAGACGATCCCCGATCTCAAGGTCCGGGTCGTCAACGTCGTGGACCTGATGCGGATGTCTCACGAGACGGAGCATCCCCATGGATTACCCGAGGTCGAGTTCGACGGCCTCTTCACGAAGGATCGGCCAGTGATCTTCGCCTACCACGGCTATCCCTGGCTGATCCATCGGCTGGCCTATCGGCACACCAACCATCACAACTTCCACGTACGCGGCTACAAAGAGGAAGGCACCACTACAACGCCCTTTGACATGGCGATGATGAACGACATCGATCGCTTCCACTTGGTCATGGATGTCATCGACCGGGTGCCTGGACTCTCGGAGAGAGCCGCCCACGTCCGGCAAAAGATGCAAGATGCGAGGCTCGAGGCACGGGCGTATACCCGGCTGCATGGAGAGGACGATCCGTCGGTTACCGATTGGGTGCGGCGGCGTTGAGTGAACTGAACCTCGTCCTGTTGCCCCTCGGCCGGGACGGTTGGAGCCTCAGAGGGACTGGCACGAGACTATTCGGCGTGACGCGTCGGGCTGCTCGAATTCTGCCGAGTCATAGCGAGACCGAACTCTCGGATCACCGGACCAGCCATTGCGGCGGCAAAGCGGAACGCGCCTGAGCTGTAGGAATCGCAGCCGGGCGCCACGCCGACGGCGTTGCCGGTTCGATCTGGACAGAAGTGGACACCATCAGGCGAACGAACCACGTTGGTCCTGACTCCGGCGATCGTCGGCCCGGTGCAAGCCTCGAAGAAGAGACACGGCTTTGTCGATACGAAGGAATGACCCGGCCCTTCAACAGCTCGCCCTGCGTCGACATACGTGACACGCGAGGGATGCTTGGCCGCCAACGACGCGAACGCTCGGTTCAGGGCATTCCAGTCGGAGTTATGGGCTGTGGACTGCGACTTGGTGATGGGTGTGCCGATGAGGAAGACGTGCGTTCCCAATCCCAGCAAGACGCTGATCGCTGTCGAGATGGCCTGGCAATACAGCGTCACTGCCGCCGGCGACCCGAAGACGCAGCCCTTCATGCATGACGAAAACGTGTTGCCGACGAATTCGAAGACCACGGCCTGCGGGTGCTCCGTCCGGGCATACTTGCGCATCTTGGGGAGCCAATCGCACGCAGCGGTGCCGCCATACGCGAAGTCGCGCACCGTCGCCTTGCCGCCCGCTTCAACCAGGAGGTTGAAGTACGGCTTCGCCTGCACGGCAAGGGAGTCACCAAATAGGCCAATTTTGACCGGTCTGCTCCTGGATGCCGCAGTCGGAGAGGTCGGCACGACCACGACGAGGAGCGTGGCAACGCCGCTGCAAATGAGGAGAGATGTCCGGTGACATCGAGGTCTTCTGGAGCTGCGACCGAGCGCTCGTCGAGCCAGACGCTCCGAGTTCCTTTGGCCATCCCGCGCTCGGGGGACGGCAGGGGTCACGGCATTGATGCCCGCGAGTGGGGCCACTGGACCCGGCGCTCGACGGCGGTGATCTCGCTCTGACCGAAGACCCAGCCCATGTGATGCCGTGCGTCCGCTCGCGCTGGGGTCGGGCTCCGCAAACCTCTTCGCGAGGTGACGCTCGTGCTTCGTACGCTGTTCATTGACACCTCCGACTGCTGCGCAGAGAATCCATCCGGCTCTCTTTCGCATTGTGCTCGTCTTGTCCACGTCGGAGCAGGGAAGGTTGACCCGAATCGCCCGGGAGAAAGGTCCCAAATTTCAGGGGGTCGTCAATGTGGAAGACCAGGGTCAGAGGGTGGTCCGGTGGCTTTGGTATCGAGGTGCTGGCGGGGACCTCAGCAGGGGGATGAGTCCGACAGCGGGCCTCTTACGTCGAGGATTGGGCGGCTGGCAGCCAAGGGCTGACAGAGGCGAGCCGCCCCTACCTGCTTCTCTTTCCCCGTATGGCGAGAGCGCGTCTCGGGCAATCCCGCGCAGCGCGTTTTGCAAGGGCCATCAGATGCGTCGGTACAGCTCCCTCTTGAACGATTGGATAACCCCATTCGTCGAGAGAGATGAATTCTGGAAGCAGCTCGGCGCAGTAGCCGTAGGCTTCACAGGCCACCGGGTCAATGGTGATACGCACTTTGCTCACGTCACAATCCAACGGGCCGCGGAAAACTGAGCATGGTCGGTCTACGCCAGTGGGAACAAACGTTTCCACTGGCGTGAACGGCGACGTCGCTCGCGAACACGCTCAGTGCACTTCGGACCAGACCGACCGCACCATCGGGGTGTCGACACGCCCCCCGGCCGTTGACCTCGTTGAGTCGACGATTAAGTCTCGCCATCAGATGGCTATCCCCTTGGCCACGGGCCAGCAACGTAAGGTCGTCGGCGATCGCGGGCAGACCGTAAACACATGGACCGCATTGGCCAGCGCTCTGCTCGGCCAAGTAGCGGGCGATGCGGGCTGACTCGGCGATGCCACAAGATGTCTCTCCAAGTGCCACGATCACTCCGACGCCGGCCGTGGCGCCGATCGCACGAAGAGGTATGGAGGCATAGGGAGTCGTAAAATGCGCGGGCCCGACCCATGTGCCTCCGTATCCACCGACGAGGAGCGCCTGGATGGGCTCGACCGGCCGGCTCCGCTGGGCGATCTCCCAAAGCGTCGTGCCCTTGTCCACCTCGACCACGCCGGGGTGGGACACGGCACCGCTGATCGTCACCAGGCAGGTCCCGGGCTCTTCGAGCATCCCGCGAGCCCGAAATGATCCAGGCCCATGGCGAGCAATGAGGGCGATGTGAGCCAACGTCTCAGTGTTCTGCACGAGAGCCGGGCGCTTCTCGATGCGGAGTGGGATGCCCTTGTCCGGGCGGTACATAGGGAGCGACCGCGACGACGCGATCCAATTGACCAGTGCCGACTCCTCGCCCGCAGTGAAGCGATCGGGTGGGTTGACGATCTCTTCCCGGACTCGGGCGTAGCGATAGTCACTTCGTTCCTGCATGGCGTGACGTACAGCCGAAGTGACGGCAACACGGCCGATAGGAATGCAGACCACGATGCGATCGCTGCCACACAGGGTGGCGAGGTATTGCGCTCCGTCCAGCACCAGATGAGCGCCCTTCATCAAGAGCAGCTGATCCTTGTTGCTTGCAGGTTCGCCCTCCATCGCATTGACCACGATGGTGCCGCCGGGTCCGGCAGATCGCATGAGAGCCAGCTTGGCGGAGGTAGGAAATGCTCCTCCACCACGACCGGTGAGGCCCGACTCTTCCAGGCTGCTTACCAGACTGTCTCGCCAGGAGATGCTGTGACCGCGCGCCACGTTGAGGGGGCCGTGGGTTGCAAGGTGTCCTCGCAGGTCGGCCGGATGGCCCAAGAGGTGGTGCACCCTCTGCAACGGGGGGGCCGGGCTGGCGTTAGGAGGCATCGTGCCCCCTACGGACATTCGTCGCCACAAGTCGGGGAGGCGCGCCTGTCTGAGGCGTCGACGGAATCGTGGGTGCCAGCTTCGTCACAGCGAATGCGCGCCAACCCAGGGAGAGGCCGACAGAGAGCAGGCACAGCACTCCAAGGATGATGACCCAGTGTTCTCTCGAGTCTGTACCGAGCCCAAAGGTGTGGGCCAGGGCGATGGGCCACGACGCGTAGGCCAACCAGTGGATGCCCCGCCAGGTGCTCGGCTTCAGGTGCGCCCGCAGGATGCTCGAGACGAAGACGGCAATCATGAGATCGAGGGCGATGGTGCCCAGACCCACCCAGAAACGGCTGTAGGGAGACGCGAATGGGATGACCACAGCGAACCACCCGATATGCACGTAGGTATCGAGAATGCTCGTCAACACGTGGATGCCCAAGAACACGACGGCCAACACCGAAATGCGTCGGTGAAGCTCCTGTTGGGCGAACCCGGGCCAGTTGCGGGACCGGGAGCGGCTCGTCGTCACAAGGCCCAGAACCATCGTGAGGGTCAGAAGTACGAGTGTGACGATCCCACTCGCCCGAGTGGCGTACCAGAGGTAGGTGGAGTTCACGACTGCTCGACTGCAGGCCAGCCGCCGACCACGAAAACCATCCCGTCGTGGCGCAACAAGCGTGCTGCATGGTCATAGGGTCGGAGTCGTTCGAGAGCCTGGTCACCCCAGACGATGGCGGCAGTCGACAGGGCGTTGGCATCGACGCAGCATGCGCCGACCGCAGACACTAAGCGCCAATACGGGTTGGAACTGCGACCAGTCGCCGGATCGACGATGTGGTGCACCTTCGAGGTTCCCATTTCCCAGGTACGAACCTCGGTGCTGGAACTGGCCAATCCGCCCTGGCGGATCGCGATGGTCTGGTCGACGTCGTCGGGGCCCGCTGCAGAGTCCACCGCGATACCAATGGCCCATCCCTCGGGTGGCGGCTCTCCAGCCACCGCGATGTCTCCCCCGATGCTGACGAGTACTCCTGACCCCAACTGCTCGGCGATACGCGCGGCAGCCCGATCGGCAAGAAAAGCCTTGGCCGACGATCCGAGGTCAAGACGAACGTCCCTGGGAATTCGGGCCGTCCTCCGCCTTCGGTCGAGGTGAAGGTGCCTAAACCCAGGTGCTGGACCGAGATCAGCTGTCTTGATGCGACGAGACTGAATGGCTTCAAAGTCGGAGTCGTAGCCAAGCACCTCTATGGCGCGCCCCACTGTCGGGTCGACAGCACCGTGCGTCCTCTCCGCCACCGAGTAGGCGACTTCCAGCGCTTCGAAGAGCAAAGGGGAGACCTCAAGGCTGCGTCCCGCGCTGGCATGGAGGGAAGAAAGTTCTGAGTCGGGGCGGAAGCGACTACACGCCTGATCGACTGCCTCCGCCTCCAGCCGCAGCATCTGCTCCGCCTCGGTGGCACGCGATGACGCTGTCACGACGACGGAGGCCGTCGTGCCGAGAGCGCGGAAGGATCGTTCCGCAAAGGAGGCAGGCCGTTCGGCAACCACGGGTGTGCTCATCGCTGTGTTCCTCCCGAAGTGGCGACGGGTCGAGTTGTCGTCGTGGTGGGTGGCATCGTGGTCGTGGTCGTCGTTGGGGGCGATGTAGTCGTCGTCGGGGCTGCCGGGAGGGAAGCCGTCCCTTGGTTCACGGAGGAAGCTGTCGTGGTCGGTGGCGAGGTGGCCGTAGTCGAAGAACTGGGCGGCGAGGTGACTGTTGTCGGTGTCGGTGTCGGTGGAGCAGCGGTCGTGGACGCGGTTCCCCCTGGGTGCTCTCTCGCCACGACGAGGCCGATGACGATGGTGGCTCCGGTCGCCGCCACGGTGGCACCACGGGTCAGGAGACGCAGGGACGAATGGGCTCGCCGACGGCTCTCAGGCGAGTGGGACTGCCGCACCGAGTTCATCCATCACTACCCTGGGTCAGCGCATCCACATGCATACGGTGAGAACCGCAGCTATCCCGCCTCTGTTCTGTGAGCGGTCTGTGAAGCTCGCGATCTCGACCCATGTCGCTTGGTGTCGAGGTCAAGGTCCGATCTTCGGTGACTGGAGCGACAATTCTGGCCATCGCTCGTCCGTTTCTGAGGGTCGTAGTTGCTCGACGATTCGTCACTGCACCAGCAAGGTTACGGAGCGAACCTGAAGGAACCATGACGGGGCCAAAACGCGAATATGGGCACTAGAACACCTAGCCTGAGTCCCATGTCACATGCCGGTTCGCCAGTTCGATGAGGGTACTGGTCGCAGAAGACGACGCCGCTCTGCGATCTGTTCTCGAACGGGGTCTCCGGGAGAACGGCTACGTCGTTGATGCGGTCGCGGACGGAGCGGCGGCGCTCAGATACTTGCGCGCCTACGACTACGACGTTGCGGTGCTCGACTGGCGCATGCCCGAGCGGACGGGAATCGAGGTCGTGGCACAAGCGAGATCTCGCGGTGATCGCACACCCATCCTCATGCTCACTGCACGCGATACGCCAGCTGATCGTGTCGCGGGCCTCAACGAGGGGGCGGATGACTATCTCGTGAAGCCTTTCGAGTTCGCCGAGCTTGTTGCCCGCGTACAGGCCTTGCAGCGCCGACCACCGCTCGCAATCGGGCCCGTGCTTGAATGCGGGACCCTCCGCTTCGATCCGGCCACCCGCGAAGCAACGGTTTCTGGAGAAACGTTGGCATTAACGGCAATCGAGTCCTCGCTGGTTGAGCTCCTTCTGCGTCGACGTCCGAACGTCCTCACTCGCCAGAGCATTGCCGTCCAGGTGTGGGCCGACGAGGCGGATGCAGTCGGATCGAACACCATTGACGTCCATATCGGTCGGCTCCAGCGCGAAGTTGGGTCGCAGCAGTGCCCGCATCCAGACAGTGCGTGGAACCGGCTATCGCATGGTGGAGACATGACGGGGCAGCAACGACACCGCCGGCACGCGGTGCGGGTCGCCGGAATGGCCACGCTGATCGTTCTGGTGGTCTACGTCATAGCCGTCATCATCCTGAACGTCATCGTCGCCAACCATCTGATCGGCACGGCGGACCATCGCTTGACGGACCGGCTCAATGATGCGCGCCAACAGATGGCCGCGCCGTCAGATTCGGCGGCGCGGGATAGTGACACTGACCTTGACGATTCTCCCCAATTTCTTTGGTCGATAGCTCCATCAGGCCGGGTGACGGCCCTCACTTCGACGGCACCCCCACTGCCACAACGTCATTGGGGCGCGGATCCGGTCACGCTTGTCATCGGTACGTCAAACGTCCGATTCAACACCCTGCGGGTGGGCCACACACTGCTGGTCGCTGGTCAGAGCACTGCCTCCATCGCGAACGTCCAGTCCGCCCTCCTGCTGGCCGAATTCGTGTTCGGTGGAGTACTGGCAGTCGTCGTGTTCGGAGGCGCCACGGTCGTTGGGCTCCGTGCGTCAGCGCCGTCCGAACTCGTTCGACGGAGGCAGGCGGAGTTCACGGCTGATGCTTCTCATGAGCTGCGGACCCCCATCTCGGTCATCGAGGCCGAAGTAGGGCTCGCGCTCGACCGGCCGCGTGAACCTGGCGAGTATCAAGAGGTCCTCCAACGGGTCGGCCGGGAGAGCAGTAGACTGCGACGGATCGTTGAGGACTTGCTTTGGTTGGCCAGAGCCGACAACGAGCAACCGTTGAGTGGTGACCTCGATGTGACCGACGTCGGTCTTGCGGTTGAAAGCTGCGTCGAGCGTTTTAGGGCCTTGGCTGCGTCACTCGCGGTTGATCTCTCCTTCGAGCGTGCGGGAACCGGACCACTCATGGTGCGGGCGGAGCCCGACCTCATTGACCGTCTTGCGGGGGTCCTGATCGACAATGCGTGCAAATTCACAGGCGGGGGCGGCCGGGTGGAGGTGAGTGTGAGGGAATCGGGTGCTCGCGTGTGTCTCCGCGTTGACGACTCTGGTCCCGGTATTCCCGAGAGTGAGCGCGAAGCCGTGTTCGACCGGTTTCACCGCGCGACCGTGACGGTTGCAGGAACTGGCCTCGGCCTTGCCATAGCCGACGCGGTTGTCCGCTCCACCGACGGCGAATGGACGCTGGGCACCGCTACCCTCGGTGGAGCTCGCCTCGAGGTCTCGTGGCGCAAGGCGCCGATGCGCAAGGGGAAGCTCACGCAACAGGACGAATCACTCGACAGATCCACGGCATGAATTTCCGTCTTCATGTAGGCGTCAGGGTTGTTGCGTACCGTGGTCACATGGCCGCGCGGCAACCGAATCCGGTGCAGGGCCGGTCAGTCGCGTCCCGGGTTCGCTGGCGAGCCTCAGGGTGGATGTGCTGAGCCCACCCCGTGAGGACCGTCTCAGCACGCCAGCGGCCGATCTAGCGCCGACCCGTCGAGGTCGGCACGGGCACTGGTCGAGGTCGCCGGTCCATCGCCGCCGCCGCCGGATCCTCGGGGTCGTCGGGGTTGCAACCGGGGTATTCATCATGTGGTTCGCCATCTCGTTCGGCAGTGCACTCACCAACCCCACCCTGGGAACCTCTGTGGGAGCTCGGGCGGCCGAATGGTTCCGAGGCCACGGCGGGGCATCCATCGTGGTCTGGGCGGAGAACGAGTGGTACTCGCACCATCAGCCGAAAGTCGGTGGCGCCCTCGCCGCAGGGACGATTCGCAAACCTCAAGTGACCACGAGCACGACGCCGGTCGTATCGGTGCCCCATCTTCCGGCGCCTCCACCCATTGTCCCGCTCGCCAGCCCACCAGTTGCCGGAGAGGGTCAGTGGTCGCCAATCGGGCGACTCGTCGATGGCATTCCGGCGGTTTATGAGGCCATGCTCCGCCCTGACGCAATCCATACGAGCTACGTCGTCGGTGTCGCGTGGATGGACACCAAGCTATTGAAGGCCACCCTCTATTCGGGAAGTCAGATCCCTGGTGGTGGTCCGTACACCCACTCGGCTCCAATCTCGGCCACAGATGCGAATCGGCTTGTCGCCGCCTTCAACGCGGGCTTCTTGATGTCCGACGCAAACGGCGGGTACTACACCGACAACAAGACCGTGGTGCCTTTGCGGACCGGAGCAGCATCTTTCGTCGTTTACAAGAACGGCTCTTCCACAGTCGGGCAGTGGGGGCGCGACGCCACCATGGGCCCCGACATCGCATCGGTTCGTCAGAACCTGGACCTCCTGGTCGATAACGGACAGGTCGTCCCGGCCGCTTCCAACCTCAATTCCAGGCAATGGGGTGCCACCCTTGGCGGCGGCATCTACGTCTGGCGCTCGGGACTTGGCGTCACTGCTGACGGCGCTCTGGTCTACGTCGGAGGACCGGGGCTCGACATCGTGGACCTGGCCACCATTCTGCAGAGAGCCGGAGCAGTGCGCGCCATGGAGCTGGACATCAATACCGACTGGGTGAACTTCAGCAGCTATAAGCCGTCGGCCGCCGCAGGCGCGGCAACCCCGGCGAATGGTACCGAACTCCTGCCAGGAATGACCGGGTCGCCCGGGCGGTATTTCGAGCCCTGGTGGGCTCGAGACTTCATCACCATGTCGGCCGGAGTTGGTTCGTAATGCTGGTCCCAAGAGTCCAGAGGAAACAATCTCCCGTCGATATTCGTCACACGAGGAGTGCGCGAGCAGGCTTGGGTCCAGAGTCAATTGAACTTGATCTCGCTCCTCCGCGTTACACGCCTGAAGCAGTGGCTCAAAGCCTCCCAACACTTGCATCTCTGCCTCAGGCTTCGTGGCATCGCCTCCAGACGGAATTCCATGTTGGATGAAAGGAAAGTATTGCCGAGTAGATCAGCCCTTGACCGCTCGTTGGACTTCGTCAGGATTGACTTTGCTCCCACCCGCAGGCCGCCGGCACACGCACGCGTACTGCTCGCCACGGCAGTGGCATTGGTGGCTTCGCTCGTAGTTGACGCCATCCTCGTGGTGATTGGCGAGGCGCTCTTTCCTTCGACGAAGGGATACGTGCACTTCGCGTTCGCGGACTATGCCAAGCTGACCATCATCGGTGTCATCATCGCATGTATGGCGTGGCCTATCGTGACACGAATCTCATCGTCGCCGAGGTGGCTCTTCTTCAGATTGGCAATACTGGTCACACTCGTTCTACTTCTTCCCGATCTCTACATCCTGCATCAAGGTCAGTCCGCTCGGGCCGTTGCAGTCCTCATGTGCATGCACCTGGCGATTGCCTTGGTGACGTACAACGCACTCGTACACCTCGCCCCGGTCAGGCCTCGAGTACCGTCCTCTGTCCCGACGGATCCTGCCAATCCGGCTTGATCAGGACATCCCGGGTCCGTCCCTCGATGTGAAGGTAGTTACGCTGATGTCCTTGTCCGGCTCCTGAGCGGTCTTGGCGGCCTTGTCCGTCCCGTGCTTGCGTCACACAGCGTCGAAATCCACGATCCTGCGGGCGAGGATTGAGGATGTCCATAGGGACGTCTACACCGGCTGTTCACTGCCGATCTGGGTGCGGCCAAATCCCAAACGGCAAAGGCATCAGCATCGAAATCGTCGAGGAGTCTCGATGTAGCCCGGCGGCTCCGCCGTGCCGGACTCCTGCCCTCGTTCACAACCGCGTGTTGGTGGCACCCTGACTCATGGAGGGACCTTCGGATGCGGTCTACACGGCCCCGATGCCCTGGCCAATCAGGACCACACCGAAGACCAGGAACAGAACCGACATCACTGTCGCGTTGTTCTGGGCGAGCCACGCTTTCCATCCATCAAGCACTGAGGCCGAACGAACCCCGAGAAACATTGTCAGCAGGATGGGAGCCGCAACACCCAGTGAAGCGACAACAACGTAGCTGGCGATCACCCCGATCTGCTGGCCCAGTGAGTTGGCTGCCGATGCAATGGTCGCTGCGGCAGCGAGCGACACAACCACGTTCTTCGGGTTGACTGCACCAAGCACGAGACCCGCACCCACGGACCTTCCGGGGTTGAAGCTCGCGATTCCATCCATCCACGTCGGCAAGGACCCTTCTTCGCCCGATCGGGGACGACCGCGGAACTTCCGGACGGCCGCGACAAGCAGATACCCGCCGAGAGCAAGCTTCAGAGCGGCCAGCCAGGTCGAATGTTTGGAGCCAAGAGAAAGGTTGACCGCTTCCGCAAGGGCAACGAAGGCAATGAGCACGGCAGCGACGCCCGCAATGAACCCGACAAGAAAGCACGACGCATTGAACAGGGGCCGATGTGTGAAGAGTAGGAGGATGACTGGAATGATGTTGATCGGCGAAATGGTCACCACCAACGCAAGGGGAAGTACCTCCCCAAAAACGACCGCCACCAATAGCTCCTCTTACGGGTTTGCGGGGAAACGTAGTAGCTCAAGAACCATCACGGATCTCCCCTTGAGGGTCGAGTCACCGGGCCCGGACTTTGATCCCGACCGCACCCCTTAGTCAACGGCCAAGCGGATGCCGGCGGCGTAACCACCACCGTCGGGCCTCATCGGCCCCCCAGACGATGAACGGAAACGGCATCAGGATAGCCAACTGCCCGGGAGCGAGTGGAGCAGTCCCGAAGATTGACTGCAGTGCAGGCACGTACACGACGAGAGCGGCGAAGCACAGCGCCAGCCCGATGGCGACAAGCAGCAACCGGTTGCTGAAGACCCCGACCGTGAACAACGAGACTCGGTCTGTGCGGGCGGCGAACGCGGTTCCAACCTGACATGCCACAATGCCGAGCCAGGCCACTGTAGTGGACTGCAAGTAGAGGTGGTGGAGGGGGGTTCCGGGACCCGTTGTGGCGTTGGGGTGCCAGCCGCCGGAGTGCAGGGTGAACAAGTAGGCACCAATGACAAGCGCGGCGGAGATGATTCCGAGGAATCCCCATGAGCGTAACAAGAGAGACTTCTGAATGACCCCCTCGGTTGAGGGGCGCGGCGGACGGTCCATGAGCCCTGGCTCAGCTGGCTCTCGGCTCAAGGCAAGGGCCGGGAGGGTATCCGTCCCCAGGTCAACAGCCAGGAGCTGCAACACTGTGAGCGGAAGAGGGATAGCGCCTCCGGCGAGAGCGAAGAGCAGGAAGGGCGCGACCTCCGGCACGGCATGAGTGAAGATGTAGAAGATGAACTTGCGCACGTTGTCGTAGACGCGTCGCCCTTCTTCTACTGCCGCAACGATCGTGGCCGCGTTGTCGTCCGTCAAGACCATCGTTGCGGCCTGCCGTGCCACCTCCGTCCCCGATAGGCCCATCGCAACGCCGATGTCGGCGGCCCGCAATGCCGGCGCGTCATTGACCCCGTCACCCGTCATGGCGACCACTTGATGAGATGCCCGTAGCGCGTCGGCGATCCGCAACTTCGCCTCGGGTGAACTGCGGGCGAAGACGATCTCATCGCCGCTGGACAGAACCGCGGTCAGTTCACGGTCGCTCATCGCCGCGAGCTCCTGACCGGTGATCACCCGCTCGGCCTCGTCGCGTGATCCGATGCCAACCTGATGCGCGATCTCCGCCGCAGTGGCTCCATTGTCGCCTGTGACGACATGGAATTTGAGGCCGGCTCGATGCGCCTGTGTCACGGCAAGCGGCATCTCGGGCCGGACGGGATCGAGCAAGCCCACCAATCCCACCAGGCAGAGGTCATGTTCGGCCAGCTCCCGCTCTACTGGCTCAGCATCCGATTCTTTCAGGTCACGACGAGCGATGGCCAGCACCCGCAACCCGCGATGTCCGTATTGATTGAGCACGTCCGCCAGTCGTTGACGGTCCTCTTCGTTCACTTGCCGCGAAGCATCGGCGGCGGTGGCTATTGAGCGGACACGAGTGAGGACGGACTCGGGCGCCCCCTTCGTGTGGACCCGTGAGCCGGTTACGGTGCGGTCCACGGTGGACATGATGCGGAGGCGGGGGTCGAAGCGGAAGAGCTGCTGTCGCGCCGCGTTGCGGCTGCGGGTATCCACCGAGAGACCAAAGCCACGTGCCCACCGGAGCAACGCGAGCTCCGTTGGATCCCCCGAATCGGTGTCCGGTCCGATCTCGGCCGTGCAGCATGTCGCTCCCGCGGCAGCCATAGCCCGAAATAGACCGTCGTCACCATCGGACCGAGGAGCGTCGTCGCTGAAGTCCCAGCTGCCTGAGATAGTCCAGGCCGTCTGCACTTGCATGCGATTCTGCGTCAGCGTGCCCGTCTTGTCGGTACAGATCACCGTGGTCGATCCGAGGGTCTCGACGGCCGAGAGCCGTTTGATGACAGCGCCCCTCCGTGCAAGGTTCTGAACTCCGGCGGCCAGGGCCAGAGTGATCGTTGGGAGCAGGCCCTCGGGCACATTGGCGACGATGAGACCAATGGAGAAGCTGAGTGCAGCGGAGAGGGATAGCCCAGCAAGTGCACCGAGGGGGAGGAAGCCGATGGCCGCGACGACAGCCACGACGCCGATCAGTTTCGCCACACGACGGACCTGTATTTCGAGAGGACTGGGGTCACCGCCGACGCGTTCGGATAGGGCAGCGATGCGACCGATTTCGGTCCGCATGCCCGTCGTCGTGACGATGGCTCGAGCTTCGCCACTCAGGCAGGCACTTCCGCTAAATAGCATGTCTTGCGCTTCCAGGAGCTCGGTCGAAGGAGCTGTGTCGGTAGGCGAGCGGGTGACGGGTTGGGATTCACCAGTCAGCGTTGACATATCCACGTCGAGCGTTCCGCTGATGATTCGGGCGTCCGCACAGACGCGAGCCCCCTCCTCTATGACGAGCACGTCGCCCGGCACGAGCTCGGTTGCGTCGACGGTACGCCGCGTACCGCTCCGGATCACATCTGCGGCGTCAGGCAAATAGGCGGCTAGTGCTTCAACGGCGTGCTCGGCATGGATTTCTTGAAAGAAGGCAAACACCGCGTTTATGACGATGACAGCGATGACGGCTTCCGCGAGCGTGAGTGTTCCGTTGATCGCGGCGAGTACTGCGGCGGCGGCCAAGAGGAGGGCGAGCGGATGCGTGAACTGAGCGAGCAATTCCCGCGGCCAGCGGCGTCCCGAGCGGCGAGTCAGAGCGTTTCGGCCGTAGATTAGGAGGCGTCGCTCAGCCTCGGGCTGACCGAGACCCTCCGACGAGCTGCGAAGATCACGGAACAAGAGCGTCAGATCCTCTCTGGGATCACTGACGTCGTGCGGGTCCGTCGCCTGCTGGGACGTCACCGACACGGAGGCGCTCATTGCATCATCGTGACAGCGGTCAGGCGCGCCAGGAAGGGTCGAAGGACCGTAACGATAGGGAACAAGGTCCCCGGCTCGTCAGACGCTTTCAGCAGAACGTCACGCTGCACTCCTGGATGAGCGAGCTGGAAATATCGACACTCCAAAAACACCAATCGGTCGTCAATCCGACTAATGCAGCGACAGCACGTGGTATACGACGAACGCGGGCCACACCAGGGACTTCATCAGGGCCAATAGGACGAGCCAGAAGGTCCCGGAATGAGTGTGCAAGTAGTAGAAGAGCGCTCCAATGAACCCAAGAAGCCAGATGCCCCCGGCGCCACCCGTGCTCGCGGCGCCTCTCTTATGACCGACCGTGTTCTTCCTGTCGTTCATCGGAGAGTCCCTTGCTCATTGGCTAGAGAGGCAATGCCCCGCCAGATCGAAAGCGTCCCAACCGTGTCCATGTGAACTCCAATGTTGATTGTGAGAGAAGGTTCCGGTCAACAGGCGTCAGGCCCGCAGTGTGGTCAACTGGACCGTCAGACCCTCAAGCAGACGGCGCCGTTCGTACAGCGCCTCCCGGATGACCGGATCGTCTGTGTCGGCGATCTTCGAGTTAACGTCCCAATGGGCCGACTGCAGGACCGAGGCGAGTTCGTTCGCACTTTCCGGCGTAAGGTGCAGGCTGCTCGATCTTCTCTCCTTTTCCTCGGGATTGTCGTTGATCGCAAGGTCGCGTGGCTCATCTCGAAGGTCAGGCTCGACGGCCCGACCCGTGACCTTGAGAGGGACAATCTCAAACACCCGAACCCCCGGCACAGTGACTATGGGGTCGGGGAGATTGATGCCGAGGTGTCCAATCTCGTCGTAAGTGACAATCCGCGCGATTCCTTCGACCACCACGCTCCAACCACTGTGCTGTGACGCCTTAGCCTGATCGGCCTCGAAGGTCACGGCGGAACCATCGAGATGGAAGGCGGCCCATCCGGGTCCGAGACGAATGAGAATCCCACCGTTGACCACGGTGAAGTTCACAGGGATGACATGAGGCGACTGATCACCGTTGATCGCGACCCGTCCAATGCCACTGGCAGCAGCTACGCGTTCTAAGTGTCGCCGGCACGCGCCTTCGCCGAGTACTGCCGATCCTCGTTGGTCGATCTTCACTGTACCCTCCTTTCGTGTTCGCCTGCTCTCGTGCGGTCGGAGCGATTGGCCGTATCGTCTGTGTTCGAGAAATGCGGCGAACTGTTATCGCACGACGATCGTGTTGCACGGAGCATGGTGCAGGACGTACTGGGACACAGATCCCAAGAAGATGCCGGCGACCTCATTGTGGCCGCGCGTGCCGACAACGAGAGCCGTCGCTCCCTTGCTCAATCGAGCGAGCGCGGGCCCAGGGGCATCGAGCACGATCTCGCCCTTGACGACGACAGCGGGCTCGATCTCCTCGACTTGGTGAATCGCATCAACCACCACTGCGTCGGCGGAATCGTGGATCAGACCACCTTGAACAACGAACCCTTCTGCCGCAGGCATCTCGTGATATGCACTCACGACGAGGAGCGGCACGCCGTACTGGGCCGCCAGGTTGGCGGCGAACTCGACTGCTCGGGAGGCGCAGGCCGATCCATCGACGCCTACGACAATGAAGGGCTCGTCTACGGAGCCAACTGCTGAGTCCCTGGCTTCCATCGCGGTCTCCTCGTCGTTGTCGGTGACGCCTTCCCATCGTCCCTGTTCGCGCTCTCGCCGCCTAGGGAGGAAGGTCCCTAGGGCCTGGGAGGGGAGTCCTGCATTTTCCGCCGCCCGCACGAAATCGTTCAGTCATCCTTCAATCGTTGCCAGTCTTGGAAGCTGGCCGGGAGGTGGTGAGCCGCTGCTTCGTCAACGGACAACGGTGGTGGTGCAGTGCGCGTGATGCACGACGAAATTCGAGATCGAACCCAGGACCGCTCCGGTGAGCTGTCCACGCCCTCTGGTTCCAACCACGAGCGTCGAAGCACCCTCACTGATGTCGGAGAGCACCTGGCCTGCTACCCCGTAGACAATCTCGCCCTTCGTGAGCAACGTCGGGTACTTCCTCTGGACGACCTCGAGGGCTTCACGAACGATGGACTGAGCCCCCTCTTGGTCGAGGCCCGTCATGAAACCGTATCCCGGAAGACCGTTGTACACGGTGACGACCTGCAAAATCGATCCCGTGAGGGCGGCTTGGTCTCCAGCGTATTCCAGCGCTCTCAACGAGCAAGGTGATCCGTCTACCCCAACGACAACGCGCGAATTCGCCGGGCGCTTGAGTCTCCGTCGTTGCTGGTGCTCCCTCGTCATCCTTCACTGTTGTAGTCCCCTTCGGACGTTCGGCATAGTCCTCACTGCGTCATTCGCTTCGGTCGAGCGACAATGTCAACGCAGGTTTCGTCAATCTCGCGAGATGACGGCCTGTACCGCATCGAAGGCCTCTTCCACGTCGTGCAAGAACTCGTGCACGCCTTGGCGCAATGTGTCAGCGGTATCGGCAGCGTCCTTGTATGCGACTCGAAGCTTCGAAGCGGCAACGTGGTTCACATTGCGAGCAAGATCGAGCTGCTTCGTCGCCTCCTCGCGGAGGTCGAGCTTTGCCAGATCCACTTGGACTCTGAGCTCGTCGATCCGGGTCTTCCAGGCATCGAGCCGCTGCATGACTTCATTGACCCTGGTCGTCTCGTCTGACGTGACTGTGCCATCCGCGGAGGTACTTCCTGAATTGTTTGCGGTGTTCGACATTCCTCTTTCTCCTTTTGCGTTGCGGGGATGATGTGCGGGCGAACTGTGTCGATCTGGACGGCGCAGCGGTCGACCTGTCTCTTTCGGTCGAGTGCCTCAGTGTGCAGTGTGGTGTTACACACTTCGGGCGCGACGAATCTCACCGAGGGGGGCGACTTTCGAGATGAACGGATTCAACGAAGGCTGTCCCGTGCCAGGACTTGTCCGGCGGGTTCGAAACGCCTGGCTTCCGACATCGCGGCATCCTTTCGCATAGAGGCCTGACAACATCTTCATTAGATCCCCAATCCCTATTGCCGGGCTAGAGAGAAAGGCCCTGAGGACCGAGGACCTTGGTCCTTCTTCAGGAGCCGACGAGAAGGAAGGAAGCCTGTGACGTTCTGGAGGTCACCGAGGAAACAGCTTGGAGATCGCACTCTGGACGTTTGCTGCTGCCGTTGCATGAGACGTATCGATGACGATTGCTGACGGCCAGGGGTCCATTCCCGTCGCCAAGAGATCTCGGACGGCGACCGTGGCTTCCGAGACGTCCTTCCCACGAGCGAGGCGCTCGTTGATGCGGTCGGCTCCGACTGAATCGTCACAGACGCAGCGCAGTGCGAGGAGCTCGACTCCGGTGCCCTCGGCAACCTGGGCCGCCAAAGCACGTTCTTGAGCGCTGGTCCATGAAGCGTCGAGTATCACCGATTCTCCTCGCTCCATGCGTTCGCGAGCCGACCCGAGCATGTCCTCGTAGACGCCAGCACGTGATGCGGGGGCGTAGCGATCGGGACCGGGTGATCGATGCTTCCGAATCTCGTCTGAACGGAGCAGGAACCACCCCGTCTCGGCGGCCAGTCCGGCAGCCAGTGTGCTCTTTCCCGTGCCAGGTAGTCCCCCTACGATCACGAGAGCCGACCGCGCGCTACGCAGGTGCTTCAGGGCCAGGGTTTGGAGGTCGCTTGCCGAATCCGAACCTGCATCGTTCTGCTCGGCGCGCAGGCAGGTGACTTTGGCCCGCACGTAGGCACGCAAGGCAATATGAAGATGTAGGAGAGTCGGCGGGATTCGATGTCCCGAATGCAGTTCGTAGGCTCGGACGAAGGTTTTGGCTGCATCTGGTTGACCCAGGCGCTCTAGGTCCATCGCCAAGAATGCAACGTCCGCACACACATCGTCCCAGCGCAAGCCGTCCGAGAACTCGAGGCAGTCGAGAATGCGAATGCCGTCGTCAAGGCAATAGACATCCGATGCTTGGAGGTCTCCGTGACCGTCACAGATGTGTCCATCCGCAATCCTGGCCTCAAGAAGCGGCTGGTGGGACTCGAGCCACTGAACCACCAGGCGTCTGATCTCGGATTCAACCCCCGAGTCCAGGAACGAGTCGACCAGCCGCTCTACCTCTTCGAAGTTGGCCTGCCATTTGAGCATCAGTGCCGAAGGGGTGGCGGACGCTGAGATCTCTGGAGAGCGCATCGCGGTGCGATGGAACGAGGACAGGACCTCTGCTACGCGGTCAAGCCATGTCGCGATGTCCTCGTTTCGCAGCAGGGAAGCCAATTGCCGGCCTTGCGGAAGAGCACGCATCACGACCATGTGGTCGATCGGTTCGCCATCCATCACAATGTCAGCCACGCCGAGGTAGACGTCGGGAGCCAGTCGGCGATTGAGCTCGACTTCGCGGTGGCAGTCCCGGGCGCGGTCCTTTCGGTCCCTGAAGTCCAGAAAATCAAAGTGAACGGGCTTGTGGATCTTGTAGACCTTGTCGCCGAGAAAGAGGAGAATTGAGATGTGCGTTTCCGCCATGTGCCCTGGTGCGGTCGTGCACTTCGGTGAATCCGGCATTTGGGCCTCCCACACCCTCGGCGGACTGTGCAGGCTGGAGCTCACGCAGTCGAAACGATCACGTTGGTTCAGCCACAGCGAACCACGCTTTCAACATCTCGAACCTCGGTTTGATTTGGGCCTCTGTTCGTCGGCCCCCCATAATTGCTCTGGCCTGTGTCAGTCGGCACCGTGTCAAATGTATTGGTCCCTAAGTTGCTCTTCACAGAGACGAAGGTCACGCTGAGCGGGACCTTGGTCCCATGGGAATCAGGCACTTTCCGGGCTCAAACTGGCGATGTGTCCAGGCCTGGCCGATGCAGCGCTCGGCGCCCGTGCCGTAGGGTCGCCCGGCGCCGTGGGATCCTGAGTTTCGAGACCTGCGCATCACATGAAGGCTGTGGCCACACGCCCATCGGTCGGCGAACTCGATCTCGTTCGAGCCGCATCGCTGTCCCCCGAAGGCACACTGGCAGCGCTGGGCAGCAGGTCGGAGGGACTCACCTCGAACGAGATAGAGCAACGACGACGGCGGTTTGGCTCGAACGCGCTGGCCGTGCGAGGTGTACGTGCCGCGGCGGTTCTGTGCGGCAAATCAGGAACCCGATACCTCTGTTCCATTTTGGCGCTGCGCTCGTGTCAGGCCTGACTTGCGGTGGCACCAACGCGCCATCATGGCGGTGATCGTCCTACTCATGTCGGTCTCGGATTCCTAAACGAATTCCGAGTTGAGATGGCCATGGTGGCACTGCGGACTCAGATTCGACGGGAAGCAGAAGTTCGAAGGAACGGCCACCTGTCGTGTGCCGGTCACGGAGCTGGTGCCCGGTGACGTGGTCGCGCTGAGGGTCGGGACGCTCGTGCCGGCTGACCTTCGCCTGCTCACCGTCGATGAAGGTGAATGCAAGAAAACATCCTGACCGGAGAGTCCTGCCTGTGGTCAAATCCAGCTCCATGTCCACGGCCCCGATCCGCAGGACCAGTCGGGCTGTCTCTCATGGGAAACGATCATTCACGAAGGGACTCTCGACCTGAGGAGCGAGGGACAAACGTCCCTACCCGGAGAGACTCTGGGCGAAGACGATGAAGTATGCCTCTCCGCGGCCGTCCCTGCGTAACCCTCCATGAGACATTTCACGAGAGATCGCCCCAGCCCGGTTCGAATGGCAGCTCCGAAGGAGATCCTTGGTGACGCCACCACCAAACTATCCAAGCGAACTCGGAGCTCTCGTCACCTTGTCTGACGGTACCTGTTGCACCGTGCGTCCGATCCGGCCGGACGACGCGGACGGACTGATCGAGTTTCACAAACATCTGTCGGTGCGCTCGACCTATTTGAGGTTCTTCACCGTGCATCCGACTCTGTCGGCAGCGGAGGTCGAGCGCTTCACCAACGTAGATTACGTGGACCGTCTTGCTCTGGTGGTGGAGAGGGATGGGCAGCTGATGGCTGTGGGCCGGTTCGACCGCCTCGTCGGAACTTCGGAGGCTGAAGTCGCCTTCGTCGTGGCTGATGACTACCAGCACCACGGGCTCGGCTCGCTGCTGCTCGACGAGCTAGCCCAGGCGGCCAGGACGCGGGGCATCACAACATTCGTGGCCGAAACCCTCTACGACAACAAGGCGATGCTCGACGTGTTCCATCATTCTGGGTTCGACGTATCGACGCAGATGGAGTACGGGACCGTGTCGTTGCGCTTCGACATCAAGCTCACTGAGTCGTACCGTGCGGCCCTGGCAACTCGCGACGAGCATCGACACGTCAGCCGTCTTCCACTGGTCGTGTCTGTTGAGGGTCCTGGCACATGTTGATCGTCGCTGGCCCATCAGGGGCGAGCGCTCACGATGGAGGGACGTTCCACCCTGAACAGCAGGGCAGAATCTTCTCGGTAATGGATGGAGTGCGTGACCTCCACCTTGAAGATGCCATGACATATGTCGGCGCCCCCGAAGCGGAACGCGACGCCTTGAGCCGGGTCCACACGACCAAATACCTCAAGGAACTCGAAGACTTTTGCGAGCAGGGCGGCGGAGAAATCGATCCCGATACGTACGCCCGATCCGACTCTTTCGGGGCGGCCCGACGAGCCGCCGGGGCCGGCCTTGAAGCGATCAGAGCTTTGGAGGTACTGGGTGAGGGAATTGCCTTCGTGCCTGTTAGACCCCCCGGCCATCACGCCGAAGCCGATCGCGCAATGGGCTTCTGCCTTCTGAATAACGTTGCTGTGAGCGCGGCGGCGCTGGCCGCGAGGGGCCACCGGGTGCTGATCGTCGACTGGGACGTCCACCACGGCAACGGAACTCAGTCCATCTTTTGGGATGATCCTCGCGTTCTCTACGTCTCCACGCATCAATGGCCGCTCTTCCCGGGTACGGGGAGAGCCGAAGAGGCCGGAGGGCCGAACGCCCTCGGTCTCACGGTAAATATTCCTTTGCCGCGGGGTGCAACCGGGGACATCGTCCAGGCCGCGTTCGAGGAAGTCGCGCACCCGGCGATCGATCGATTCGCGCCAGATTGGGTCCTGGTGTCTTGTGGGTTTGACGCCCATCGGGCTGACCCCCTCGGTGAGCTTGCGCTTTCGACGGGAGACTTTGCACAACTTGCTCGACTCGTGCGCACATTCTGCCCTCGCCCTGGTCGCCTCGCGTTGTTCCTAGAAGGCGGATACAGCGCCCGAGTGTTGCGTTCATCAACAGCTGCAGTGCTGGGCACGCTGCTCGATGTCGAGATAGGCCTCGAGCCGCCTACGTCTGGAGGTCCCGGCCGAGAGGCAGTCGGCACGGTCCGCCGAGACTCGGAACGCCGAGCCCAAGGAAGGGGGTGAGAAGATGAATGGAATTGACAAAATCGCAGTGGGATTCGACGGTTCGGATGACTCGAAGACCGCGCTCAAGTGGGCCGCCAATCTCTCTGTGATGGTGCATGCAAAGCTCAAGGTCGTCCATGCCGTGGGTCTCTTGGAGCACGCGGGACTCTCACGTCATGTGGCCCCACATCGCGAGTTGGCCTATGAGGTCGCTCTTGGTGCTGGTATGGATCCGTCTGCAGTCGAATGGCTCGTGATAGATGGGGACCCCTGCTCAGGGTTGCTCCGAATGACCGAGGAGCCATATTCGGTTGACATGATCGTTGTCGGAACTCGCGGGTCTGGAGCGCACTCGGCCACCCTGTTGGGGAGTACGAGTTTGGAACTCGTAGAGCACTCCAGCATTCCGGTTGTAATCGTTCCTCATCTCGCTGGAAAGTGACGAATCAGTTCGGTATACCGCCAGCGGTTCTTCTCGTACATCACCCGAGGCGCACTTGCTAAGTCCAAGGCGAACCGCGACGGTTCGCTCGGATACCAACGCCATTCCGTCGATATGTCACGACTGTCGATTACTCCTGATGGAGAACGACACCAGGTGGAGTGGAAGCCGCCATACGTCCGGGAAGGAGCGCGACGAGCACCGCCAGGAGGAGGGCTCCAAGCGCAACCAGTGTGACGGACCAGGGAACTGCTGGCGCTGGCACGACGTCGATGGTCCTAGCGAAGAGATCCCATAGCTGGCGTCCGAGAACGATCCCAAGAGGGATTCCGATCACGATCCCGATCGCAATCACGGCTGTCGCCTGCCAAACAAGCGTGAACGCAAGTTGGCGTCTCGTGAACCCCATTGTCCGGAGAACCGCGAGGTCGATCCGGCGCGTTCGGACGGTTGCAGCGAGCGCCAGCAAGAGAGCAAGAACAGCACCGACCCCGAGCGCGCCGGCGAGAATCTCGGGCGTGTGTCCGGTCGCTTGATAGTTTACGATTTCAGCAGGTCGCTGTACCGGAACAACCGACACATCGTCCCCGACTGCATTCGGATCCGTTGCGAACTGAGCGCTGGCGACCTTCACGGCATGCTCCATGTCGCTCTTTGCACGTGACGCGGGGACACCCGGCCGCATTCGGACAAACACCAGTCCAGGTCCGGCGAGAACTGGATCCGCTGACTGTACGGCGTGCAGGAACTTCGCCGGGAGGGCACTGGAGGACAACAGGGCCCCGACACCAAGTCCTGTATGTTGGGAGAACGTCGAACTCCCGGCAATGGCGGGGAACGTCGCCGTCCCGGCGACAAGAACGGGGGTGGGTGGCAAGTACGCCGGCGCGGTGTTGGGTGAGCCAAAGCTGACAGTGATGGTCCCACCAACGTGGGTGTGGAGAGCGGCGAGTGTGGACGACCCGAGCACGGCTGTGCCCTTGGAGAGACTGGAACCCGAGAGGATGGGTGGCGCCACGGAGGGCGTTCCGTTCGTTATCAAAGCTGGCATGGTCTGTCCATCCAATTGGAGATTGGGTTCATTGAAACCGGACCATGCAGCAACGTCACGATCGTGGTCCAGCCAGGTCTGGACATTGGGCGGAACTCCCTGTTGGGAGGCCAGTACGTAACTCCAGTTCCATCCATAGAGATCCGGGTGGGTCACGAGCGCAGAGAGACTGTTGCCGAACGTCAGCGTCGCGACGACCGTGGTCATGGCGATCACTGCACCGAAAAGAACCGATCGCGCGGGCACCGCAGTGCGGCCGCGTCCAGATTCCAGAGCAAAGCGAAGTCCGACGACTCCCGGAACTGGAAGCCCGAATCCCGCCGCCAATCCTGCCAACTGAGATCTCTCTATCCGACGAGCCTGCTCGCGTCGATGCTTTCGATGGGGGTCGGTCAGCACACCAATGGTCAGAGTTGCCGCCATGAGGACTCCGCCGAACAGGGCCAGCCCCCCTCCGAGAACGGTCCAGTCGTAGGAGATGCCCTGATCGAAGACCTTGTGAATGGGACCCAAAGGGGCGATGGGCGACACGGCGACCGCTAAGGCGGATGCAAGAAGAGCCCCAGCCGCAACAGCAATCAGGACGCCGACGAGCGAATCAAGGACAGTCATCCAAAACGATGCCCCTAGAGCACGCAATACCTGTCGATCTGGGACTGATGCCTGCGCTTCGCGACTGATCACGAGGAGCGCAATGACAACGCAGGCCGCCGCTGCAATCAGTCCGAAGATACCCACGGCAATGGATTCAGGCCTGACGGCCCGCTGGACCTTGACCTCACTCTGGGCTGCGATGCTGAAGTTGGCCTGGGCACCTGACGGTAGGACTCGACGCAATTCCTCCTCGACGCCGGCCAACGGCCCGGCATGATTCCTGAACTGGATCCCGTACCAGGTCCCATTTGTGTCCTCATTGGAGACCTGCCGTGTCAATGCCGGCGTGTAGATCACGTTCGTGGGGAGCCGATCGGTATCATCTTCGACGATCTCATTGTTGAATTCGACAATTCCCACGAGCCGCATCTCGAAGCGCCGGGCAGGCGGTACTCGTGCCGAGCCGAACCCTGGCAATTCCGATTCCCTCTGTGTGTAGAGGCCGACCGGGATCGCCTGACCGAGTCGGATACCGAGGAGCTTCGCACCCAGTGGCGTCGTCATGAACTCGTCAGATCGACGGGGGTCAGCAATTCTTCCCTGGAGCGCATGGACGCGGTCCTGGTCGAAATACAGGCCCGTCTTGCTCGCCGCGAAGTTGACCTCGTTGGTGATCGACAGTTCTGGCGAGCCATTGGGCCGGATTGGTACGGCGAACACCCCGACCCAGCTCTCTACGTGGGCTACGGAGGGCAGTTGGGCGATAGCGCGCTCGGTTGCCGGCGAATACTGGGTTGCGCTGCTATTGGCGCCGGTACCGTACGTCGACATTGTGAGGTCCGACGCGTTTGTACTCTTCAAATACGCTGGATATGAGGATTGGGTGCTACGCGCGAACTCAATCGAAGCGAGGGCGGTGCCACCAATGAACCCGATGAGGACAGCCAGAACGAGGCAGCTCTTCCAGCGACGTATCAGTGTCGCTCGAACGCGATACCTCACGACTGCGCCAAGTCTTTCGTTCATGGGTGTTCTCGACAATCATTGCTCACGTCCAACCTAGGACCCAGGGTGCCAGCCCCACGGGTGAGGTGAGGACAGCACCACCAGCGTCTGGACCAAGTCGCCCGGCACGACGACGAGCGCGGGCGCTGACCAGGTCGGACAGATCACCGCTCATCGATTTTGAGCCCACAGGCCCGATAAGGTCCGGTCGCGCAGGACGGCTTTCGCGGGGCGAGGGCACATTTGCCTGGACGGCACATCCAGCCGGGTGGTCGATGCGGAGATTTGCGCTGCGGAGAACGGCCGACAGCGACTCCACTCCGCGGGGGCCCGGACAACGTCTGGCGCAATGTGGCGGCGCGGACGTTGCGTCCCCGGTGACAGGGCTAGGGCCGTGCCTCCATTTGCTCCGTCAGATCGATTGACTCCGTCTAACGCATGCAGCGGGTCCCCAACGTGTGCCCACTGAGGATGCGCCGCACACGGGAGAACCAGGTTTCACAGACCCCTGATCGCGGGCCCGAATACTTCGCGGCGTTTGTAACGACGCCGGCCCACCATTTCACATGGTGAATCTCAGATTGCGTGCCGCCCGCTCCCCGAACTCGGAGTTGCCGCGCCAGACGATGCGACCGTCAGCGATGACCTCCTGGGGATCAATACGACCGCAAGCCAGCTGTATGAATGTGAGCGTGTCCGTCGAGATCTCTACGTCGGCCTGCCCGACTTGGTCGACCACTGTCGCTCTGCCGTCTACGACGACGGCGATGTCGCGCACAACCGGTCCGCTCAGATGGAACACGATGCTACGCCCGTCGGGTAAGCCGACCTTCTTGCCGACGATGTAACCCAACGAACGCTCGACTTCGGCCAGCGCGATCTCCGCTCGGGCTCCCGTATCGTCCGTCGGACGGTGGAGCGGGGTGCTGATGTCACGCTCGTGCACCCAGAAGTCGAAGACTCGAATCTCCATGAACCGGCCATAGCTCCCCGGTCCGACAGGGGTCCACGATGGCCGGTCAAGATCAGAGGATCCGATGGCCAGCAGGTCCTGACGTCGGCGGGCGAGTACGTCATCGACCCGTTCCAGAAACGCCGCTGTCTCGAGTCCGGCAACTTCTTTGGCAAAGGAACTCGCGCGGGCGAAGGGAGGAGGCGTGTCGGCTGCGTCTGGAACCCACGATATAAGGGCATTCTCGATCCCCACCAGATGCTCGAAGACAGCTCGTACAGACCAATCGGGACACAACGACTGGGTCTCCCACTCCTCCGGTGTGAGGCTGGGTCCCAACGTTTCGATTGCGTCGAATGACTCTAGGAGCGCCGTTCGGATAGTGGAGAGGTCAGTCATGGAGTCTCATTCTCGATACTTGTCCAGTCACGCGCCTCGAGGTACGGGCGAAATGCTGTTTCGATGGCTCGGAGATCCTGCCGCGACTTTGGGCGTTGGATTTCGTAGAGGTGTGGAAACTCGAGCCAGGAGGTGACGAGTTCCCACAGGCGCACCGCGGCGGCTCCGGTGGGTGGATCGATGAGGACCGGACCAAAAACAGCCTGGGCGCTCTCGAAAACCAGTGTCGGCACACCCCATCCTCCCAAGGCGACGACTCGGTCATGGTCCTCCTTCACCTCGTCGTTCGTCGTGGGGTCCCCGACGGCTTGAGTGACCAGCGAGGGATCCAGACCCATGTCGGCCACCAATTGCTCAGCGACCTCCCGACGATGGGGTTTGAGACCTTGTTCGTGCAATGCGGCTCCGGCGACGTGGTACCACTGATCCACCAGGGATTGATCGATCCGGCGGAGCATCGCGGCCACCCGCATCATTGACCACCCGTAGGACCACTGCCGCTCCCAAGGGTGCTTCTTCCCAGCGCGTCGGTTGACTTCTTCGAGGCTAAAGAAACGCCATCGGACATCGAGGCCCAGCTGGTCGCGCACGTCCCGGATCCACAGCGAGGTCTGGTAGGCGTACGGGCACATGATGTCGAAGTGGAAGTCCACCGAGGAGGCATTCACGTCCCGGCCACCCTTTCACGGTGCGTCGTCGCGTTCCGCGGCTGGCCGAGGTTCTGACGGGTCGGGTCGCTGGGGTGGTGTGTGGTCATACCTCTCCGATCCGAGTTCCCGAAAGTCGGCCCCGACGCGTGTGGTCGCGCTGCGCTGCTGACCCGAGTGGTCCCGAATCCGTCTAGAAGTGTACACTCTGTACATATCACGTCATGAGGATTGGCGGTCGAGTTGGCGAAAGAAGGCAGCAAAGGCAGCGTGACCACGCGCAACTACTTCTCCGCGAGCGAACGGCGCTCCCTGATTCTGCAAGCGGCATCTCGAGTGATCCGTCGAGACGGGCTGAACGGCCTCACCATGGTGGCGGTGGCGAAGGAAGCGGGGGTGAGTCGCCAGTTGGTGTACGACCATTTCCCCGACCTTCCTCTACTCTTCGAGGCCGCTTTCGCCGAGCAGGCCCAATTGTATGCGCAGGGTTTGGACGACGTGCTCACGGTCGGAGTGAGCGACGTCACCACTCTGGTGCGGCAGCTGTTCGATCATGTGCTCGCATTGGGACCTGAGACCCTGCATGTCGTCCGTGCCCTGATTGCCGGCGCGATCCCTGTGGAACTTGTCGGATTCCGAGACGAATTCCGGACAGCGGTTGCGGCGCGGTGGTCTACCTGGTTTCGCACTTTGGGCTTCGACGAGCGATGGAGCATGGCCCTCGTGTCGGTCATGACAGCGGCGTATCTGAGCCTGGCGGAGCTGGTCGAGGTTGGGGAGATCGAAGCAGACGGCGCAGCCTCCATCCTGGCGATGTTGGCAGACGGAATCATCCGTCAGGCTGGCCTCTCGGCCACCGCGACGTGAGGGCAACGGGGCGCTCACTGCAGCGCAATCGGCTCGAGCATGGTCAAGATGTCACTCAACGAAAGACGCGTGCAGTATGACGGCTGGTACTCATACACGGATCGTGAGCAACCACCGCGGTACTCGCTATGGCGAGGTTCTCGTGGTCTTTGCCGACGGAGAGCGGTTCACTGCTCATGTCTACGGCACGCAGCTTCTCAATGACTGCCCCGAGGAGCTCTGGAACACCCTCGTCCCAGAAGCGATTGCCGAGGATCTCGGGGCTCTCGCCGTCAAGCTCAACGGACCCCGATATTGGATGCTGGACGGCCTTGGATCAAAGAGCGAACCGATAGAACCCATCCTGCGTGAATTCAATGGGCTCTTGATGCGGCGCATTGCCGTGCTCGACCTCGGTTCGAATCCGGCGCAAGTGCCCTATACGGTGCGCGAAGTCGATCGGCGTGTCACCATGTTTTTCGACGCCGGGTCCGTGGTCTACGAATTGATCGATCCCCAGGGGCTTCCGTACGTCATGCAAGCGTACTGCACGGGCGTCGACGCCTCGCTCAATCAGGCGAGCCTCTCAGGACTCCGTGAGCGCCTTGCTCTTCCGGCAGGTTGGAGCTTTCGATCGCGCGTGCTGCACGAGGAGTTGATTGTCGACACCTCGCAGACGGTGGCCAGGGTGTTACAAGATGAGCTGGAGAACACCTACACCCGGCCCTTCTGAACCGGCGTTCCTGAGTTCGGCGCGGTGAGGTCAGCAAGATTTTCCCCGAACGCGAATGTTGCAAGAAGGTCCACTACGGCCCGGGCCGACGCCCCAGAACTGGAAACGACACTTCCCCAGCAGGGCTAAGCGCTGTTGAGCGAGCAACACTTCAATCAGGCCATGGTCGTCAGGAACTCGAATGCACAGGTAGCGCACACCCAATGCCGGTGCGACTCCGGAGTGGAATTCTCTGGACACGCATAGTGCGTGTATTCATCGACCCGGAGACCGTGGCACTGTGGGCATGGCGGAGGAGCTGACATCGCGGTCTCTTTTCGAACCGGGGTGCAAGCGGAACGAGTCTCAGCTATTTCCGGAGGGCGTCCTTGACTTCTTCTCCGGCTTGCTTGAGCTTTCCGGCGACCTTGTCGCTTTTGCCTTCGGCCTGCAGCGACTTGTCGTTGGTCGCCGATCCGACAGCCTCCTTGGCTCGGCCCTTCACTTCCTGCGCTCTGTTCTTTGCCTTGTCCTCTTTTGACACGTTGCGTCCTCTCCGTCACTCCCTTCTGCCATGCCCAAAGGCAGTGGTTTTCAACCTGGGCGTCATCTGGGACCGTTCGACACCTGTGCACGACTCGTGATGACGAATCCCAACCGCGGGTCCACTGAGGGTTGATGTGACCAGAAAGGGGGTACTACTCCTGTGTCGCCGGTCCGAGTGCGGCAGCGAATCCGACAGGGATGGTTAGAAATGTCGCAGGTCGAACCCCAGAATCAGGATGCCACGGCGACACGCGTCTCTCGAACTCGCGTCAGCGCAAGTTGGACCGCTGTGGTGGTTGCCGCCTTTGTCCTCGTGCTCTTGATCATCTTTATTGCGCAAAACACGCAGCACTCTTCGGTGAACTTCCTGTGGCTTCACAGTTCAGCTCCCACAGCCGTCGTGATGCTCATTGCGGCAGCTGCGGGAGCGCTCGTGGTTATCGCGGTTGCCGCCGCACGCATCCTCCAACTGCGGCGGACCGCCCGTCATCCGGGTGGAGAACAGTGAGTCAGGCGGTCTCCAAGACATACGGATGGAAGGCGGTCGCCCTGGGGTCGGGAGCTGTCGCCGGCCTCATGGCGCAGAAGCTCCTCGAAGCAGGCTGGCGAGCGGTGCGCGGCAGCATGGACCCCCCTGTGCCGGCAGACCGACGTTCCTCGTGGGCGGATGCGCTGAGCTGGGCAATCGCAACAGGAGTCGGCGCCGGGGTGGCCAGGCTTCTCGCCATACGCACGGCCGCCCGGATGTGGGAGGCGGCGACGCATGAGCTGCCCCCGGAGCCTGCGCTCGAGGCTCAGGTCGGGCGAAGCGCGTAAACCCGTCAGCAAGAAGACGTACTGAGAGAACCGTTCGCCTCCGACCCAGCGCTGAACCCATGAACCACCGCCGTCCGTCGGTGTCAGTCTGCCGTCGAGGGACGCGGCACTCGGGCAACCAATTCGCCGGCACGCTCGAGTCCGGCAGAGATGTGAGGCGCAGCTGCTTCAATCGCATCTTCCGCAGCTTCAACGACGCCGTGATTGGCCTGCCGGATGGCTGGAGCAGCGAGTCCCACCCCAGCTTTGGCAGCGTGGGTCGTGATCTGCCCAGCTTGTCGCGCCGCACCGATTGCCGGTGGAGTGGCGCGGCGTACTGCCCGTCGTGCCTCTCGCTTGGCGCGGCGTCCGGCAGTGCGGCCAGCATCGACCGTTCTCGCCGCAGTGCTCGACGCGTGGTCGTCGGCATGTGCCCGCACCTCCGCCAGGGTGTTGGTGACCTCGTGGACGCGTCGACGAGTTCTCCATCCAACGGATGGGGCACCGTCGGTGTCGACAGCACAAAGGATCAATCCTCCCAAGAGGCCGAGGTTCTTGAGGAGCTGCATCCTCTGCTGCGCCCGTTTGTCGGCATCAGGCTCCTCCCAGAACCGATGTCCCGTGTACGTCGTCGGGGCGATGGAGGCAATCAGGGCGAGCGAGGCCAAGCGGGGAAATTTTCCGATGGCGAGCAGAACACCCCCTCCGACCTGGACTATCCCGTTCGCTCGCACCAAAGGGATGGCCTCTGCGCCAAGGGATGGCTCGTCGGCTGCTGGCGGGTCTGCAGAGCCGGGAGCCTGGTCGGAGGGAAGTGGATTGCGAATGGCCTCCAGACCTTCGGCAATGAAGACGGCAGCCAAGAGCGGGCGGGCAACGCGCCGAGAAATACTCATGCAATCCCTCTACCCGTTCTGCCGAGAATCTAGCCACGCGCCGAATATGTGCGGAGGTGCTCGCGGTGGCGGCGCCTCGCATTGCCGATCTACTCCCGTGAGGGAGGATTCGTATCGTCCCGGCCAGGCCGCACGAGGACCGCGACCGGAAGGATCCTGAACGCCTGGCCAACGTCCAAGGCACCGTTGGAGGATCCGATCTCGTGCCCTGTCAACACATCCGCGAACGTTCCGCTGGCCCATGGGGGGACGGAGACGGTCTCGGACTCCCACACCCTCTTCCCGGTGGCAAAGCGTCCGGGACCGCCGCAGCTGTAGGTCAGGCGAGGGACGAGGCAGAGCGCGACATTCGGACCGCGTCGGCGCGCAAAAGCTATGACGTGGTCTGTGCTCGTGGCGAGCGGGTGATACGTACCTTGCCCGAAGAGCGGACGCGAATTCCGCCGCATCTGCAGGAGAGCTCTGGTCGTGTAGAGCTTGATGCGACCATCGCCCCAATGAGACAGAAGATCCTTCGCCGCAGCGCCGGACACCGGTGGTAGCAGCGACAGCTTCTTGGCGTGGTTGTCAAAATCGACCACCTGACGGTTGTCAGGGTCGGTCAGCGTCGGCGTGAACACCTCCGAGCCTTGGTAGAAGTCAGGGGTCCCAGGTGCACAGACCTTGAGCGCGAGAAGAGCGAGAGCGTTTGTCACTGAAGCCGGTCCGATCCGGCGCAGGAAGCTGGTGAGCTCGTGGCGGAAACGCTCGTCCCGATTGATCCGGACGACGAAGGCGCGGACGGTGCGCTCGTAGTCCAGATCGGGATCACTCCAGGAACTGCGCCGTTTCCCTTCCCGCACAGCCTTGATCATGTAGTCCTGGAGCCGACGCACCGATTGCGGCACGAGCCGGTCGGCCCCCGCCGGCCAAAGGGCGAGCGCCGACTGGTAGGCGACCAGTTCCTCGGCCGCAGCAGGCAATGGACCGTCGATCGACAGAAATCTGCGATGCCAGCGCTCAACCAGTGCGCCCCAGGCGTCGCTGGTCTCTGAAAGGACCGCCAGCCGACAGCGGACGTCCTCGCTTCGCTTGGAGTCATGCGTCGACGTGGCGTTGAGCCCGGTCCTCCGGCGGCAGTGTCGATGGAACGCTGCCGCGTCGACGCTGGGGCGATCGGGATCGCTGCCGACGTCTGCCTGTGCCAACAGGCCGGGGTAGCGGTAGACGGCAGTGTCCTCGACCCCCTTCGCCATGACCGCGCCACTCAGCTGTTGCCAGCGGCCGGCAACGGCGAGCCAGGGGCTCCCCGGTGAGGTCCGCTTCAGAAACGCCTCAACGATGAGGTGCGTGGCGCGCTCGACTTCGACTCGGACTCCAATTGCGGCTTCGACGTCGGCCGTCCGAACGGACGCGGCGCGGACCAGGCGAGCTCGGTCACTCGGGGAGGGCCGATCGCCATCCAGATACGTGCGGTAGACGTCGAGTCCGACCGTCAGGTTGCCCCACGCTCGCCGCAGGTCCAGCTCGGACACGTCGTGACCCGGCTCGTCGACGTCGAGTGCCTCCCGGGTCAGATGGGCCAGGCGATCCCGGTCCGCCGGGAATGAGCGTTCCAGTGTCTCCCGCTTTGCCTCCGTGGCCAACTCCGCGAGGTGCGCTGCCTCGCCGGTCATCGCCGATCCAAACTGTGCCAAACGCCGGCACCCCTCTCCGTCGAGGAAGAGACCCAGGGCGTGGTCCATGAATTCGTACCCTGTGGTTCCCGCCACCGGCCAGCGCCGTTCGAGCGCCTCGTTCTGACCGAGCACCTTCTCCACCAGGACGGTGGCATCGGGCCTCCCCTCGTCGATGAGCGCTCCGCAGAGCCGGTCGAGGTAGCGGGTCGGGTCCCACAGGCCGTCGACATGGTCGACGCGTACGCCGGCGACGCGCGGGTCGCGGCACAGTGCCAGGGTCAGGCCATGCGTCTGCCTGAAGACGTCCGCGTCCTCCACCCGCACGCCCACGAGTCCGCCGATGTCGAAGAACCGCCGGTAGTTACCCTCGGCGTTGCCGGTTCGCCAATAGGCCGGTCGATAGTGTTGGCGCGCCACGACGGTCGCGAGTGCTCCGCTCTCCGTCCCTTCGGCGATTGGGAAGTGCTGACCGTCGAGTTCGAGAAGTCCGTCAGATGTGATGCTCCCCGTCTCGACGACGTCGGCGAGTGGACGCCCGAGCGTCGGTACGAGCACCTTTCCGCCATGCTGGCTCCAATCGATATCGAAGAAGGAGGCGTACGGAGACGACGGACCCGAGCGCAGGACGTCCCACCACCGGGCGTTGGCCGGGTGGGCCGCCATGTGGTTGGGAACGATGTCGAGAAGGACGCGCATCCCATGGGCGTCGAGGTCATGGAGGAGCGAGTGGAATTCCCGTTCAGATCCGATCTCGGGGTCCAGTCGCTGGGGATCGACGACGTCGTAGCCGTGCGAGCTTCCCGGCACGGCGGCCAGGATGGGCGAGAGGTACAGGGTCTCGACCCCGAGCGCGGCCAGGTAGGGCACCAGCCGCCGCGCCCCGGCCAGACCCACCTGATGCAGCTGCAGGCGATACGTGGAGCCGAGTGGGTCAGCGCTCATCCAAAATCGCGCTCGCCGTGGCGCAGCAGCAGCGTGGAGTGCGCGGTGAGTGAGACGGCGTCGTTCCGCACGGGGCGCGACCGGGGTCCCGGTTGCGCGGTGTTGAGGACCTCGACCCAGTTGCCCGCCAGCTCCATCTTGGGCAAGGTGTAGGACCGCGACCGGATGCCGGCGTTGAGAAGGATCAACAACGAGTCGCCTGCATAGGAGCGTCCTCGCACGTCGACCTCGTCGGTCGCCCGGCCGAGCAGGAGCATGCCGATGCTGTGCAGGTCGGGAGCGGCCCAGTCCTGTTCGGCCATCTCGAGCCCGTCAGAGCGGATCCACGTCACGTCTTTGGACTCCATGCCCGACTGGGGTTCTCCCGTGAAGAAGGCGCGTCGTCGGAGGATGGGATTGCCCTGCATGACGGCGATCACCTCACGGACGAAGTTGCACAGGTCGATTCCGGTCTCACCGACGTCCCAGTCGAACCAACTGACCGGATTGTCCTGGCAGTAGGCGTTGTTGTTACCGCGCTGGGTCCGTCCGATTTCGTCGCCGCCAAGCAGCATCGGCACGCCCTGTGACAAGAACAGCGTGGCCAGGAAATTCCGCTTCATGCGGTCCCGCGAGCGCTGGATACGTACCGAGTCGGTCTCACCCTCCATCCCCCAGTTCCGGCTGTAGTTCTCGTTGGTGCCGTCCCGGTTGTCCTCGCCGTTCTCCTGGTTGCGCTTGTGCTCGTAGGTCACGAGGTCGGTCAATGTAAATCCGTCGTGACACGTCACGAAGTTCACGCTGGCGTAGGTGCGACGGCCGCTCGGCGCATAAATGTCACTCGACCCCGTCAGTCGAGATGCCAATTCCGGGACCACTCCAGGGTCGCCGCGCCAGAAGCGGCGGACGCAATCGCGAAAGGCGCCGTTCCATTCCGACCAGCCGGGAGGGAACTGGCCGAGGCGGTAGCCCTCAGGGCTGGCGTCCCAGGGCTCGGCGATGAGCTTGACCGTCGAGAGCACCGGATCCTGCCGGATGATATCGAAGAATGCACTCTCCCGTCCGTCGCCATCGCCTCTCGCCAGCGCTGAAGCCAGGTCGAAGCGGAATCCGTCGACGTGCATATCGGTCACCCAGTAGCGCAAGCTGTCAGTGACGAGACCCAGCGCGCGCGGATGGAGCACGTTCAAGCTGTTGCCCGTTCCGGTGTAGTCGACGTAGTACCGAGGATCCTCGGGCGAAAGGCGGTAGTACACGTCATTGTCGACGCCCTTCAAGGAGAGGGTCGGGCCAAGTTGATTGCCTTCACCGGTGTGGTTGTACACCACATCGAGGATCACCTCGATCCCGGCGCGGTGCAGCGTGCGCACCATCGACTTGAACTCGCTGACTTGCTCACCCAAAGACCCGGTCGCGTAGCCGACATGTGGAGCGAAGAAGGCGATGGAGTTGTACCCCCAGTAGTTGGTCAGGTCTCGATTCACGAGATTGCGGTCTGCCACGAAGTGGTGGACAGGCATCAACTCGACGGCCGTGACGCCGAGGCTGACGAGGTGGTCGACGATGGGATCCGAGGCAAGCCCGAGGAAGGTACCGCGCTGATGTGGTGGCACACCCGGGTGCTGCATCGTCATGCCCCGCACATGCGTCTCGTAAATGACCGTGCGGTTCCAGGGCGTGCGTGGGTGACGGTCGTCCAACCAGGTGAATGACGGGTCCACCACGACCGACTTGGGCAGGGCGGCAGCCGAGTCGCGATCGTCGCGTGACAGGTCGGCGCGCTCGTCGCCGACCGTGTAGCCGAACAGATCGTCATTCCAGTCGATCGGCCCGCTGACGGCCTTGGCGTAGGGATCGATGAGGAGTTTGGCGGCGTTGAAGCGGTGACCGCGCTCGGGCTCGTAGGGGCCGTCGACCTTGTAGCCGTAGAGCGTCCCGGGTCGAACATCGGGCAGGTAGACGTGCCAGACCTGGTCCGTCGTCTCGTTCAGTGAGATCACGGTCGACGGCGTGCCGGAGTGCGCGTCTTCGAACAGGAGCAAGCGGACCGCCTGGGCGTGCTCGGAGAACAGCGCGAAGTTCACGCCTTCTCCATCCCAGGTCGCGCCGAGCGGGTATGGCGAGCCTGGCCAAATCCTCATTCGGGCGTTTCCGTGTTCATGTGCAACCGTCGAAAGACGCGGAAGCCCCAACGGTCGAGCTTCACCGTGCCGCTGGCAGGCTCAGAGATCTCAGTGGTCAGCAATTCGGTCCAGCCGTCGCCTTCCGGAAGGTTGCCTTCGGCCGGCGTGGTGGACAGGTTGGAGAACATGGCCACATCGACGCCATCATGGTCGAGCAGGAGTGTGACGACCGGGCCGTCCGCGTACGCCCGGACAGCCTCCCTGGTGCAGCGGCGGAAAGCCGGCTCCGCCGCCCGCAGCGACAGCAAGGATTGGCACAGCGCCCAGTGGCGAGCATGGAGACCCCCGAGGCGTCGCTGCCGCTGCAGGGTGGCTCGGACGAACGTCTCGGGATCGCCCGGATCGGCCGGGTCGCCGCACAGCGGAGGGTGTTCGGCCGCGCGCCCGCGTCGAACAGCTTCGAGAAGGTCAGGATCGGAATGATCGACGAAGTACGGAAAGGGCGCTGGTTCGGCGTACTCCTCTCCCATGAACAGGAGGGGGATGCCGGGCGACAACAGGACGAGGGCAACCCCCACCCGGAGCTGCTCCTCAGTGACCAGAGCACTGAGCCTCGCTCCGTCAGGCCTGTTCCCGACCTGATCGTGGTTCTGGTCGAAGATCACGAGTTGGCCCGGCTGCACCGCGGTCGACGGGGCGCCGTGCCGCCTGCGCCGAAAGGCGGAGAACTGACCCTGATAGATGAAGCCCTGCGCCATGGCTCGGGCGACGTCCGAGGGGCCGGCGTAGTCGGCGTAGTACCCGGCGGCCTCCCCGGTGATGGCGGCATGCACCGCGTGATGGAAGTCATCGTTCCATTGGGCGCCGAGCCCGAAGCCACCCTGTTGGGCCGGCGTCACCACCCGCGGGTCGTTGTCCGCGCTCTCGGCGATCAACCAACTGGCCCGCCTCGAGTGTTCCGCAGAGTCTGCGACGGCATCGGACAGCTGCGCCAGGAAGGGTCGGGCGGACCGGTCGATCAACTCATGCACGGCATCGAGGCGGAGGCCGTCGATGTGGAACGACTCGAACCACTGGAGTGCGTTCTGGACGAAATAGTCGCGGACAGGATCAGAGTCGGCCCCGTCCAGGTTGACCGCCGGTCCCCACGGGGTCCGGTACCGCTCGGTGAGGTAGGGGCCGTAGGTAGGCAGTACGTTCCCCTCCGGTCCGAGATGGTTGTAGACGACGTCGAGGACGACAGCCAGGCCCCTGCGGTGGCATTCATCCACCAGGCGCTGCAGGCCCAGCGGGCCTCCGTAGCTTTCCTGCACTGCGAAGGGGAACACGCCGTCATAGCCCCAGTTCCGGGTGCCCGGGAACTGGGCGACCGGCATGATCTCAATGGCGGTGACGCCGAGCTCCACCAAGCTGTCGAGTTCGGCCGCGGCGGACGCGAACGTCCCGCCGTCGGTGAAGGTGCCTACATGCAGCTCGTAGAGCACCATGTCGCGCCACGGCGGCGCCCGGTAATGCGTGTCGCTCCAGTGGAATGCTTCGAGGTCGACCACCTCCGAGGGGCCGTGGACGCCCTCGGGCTGCGAACGCGACGCGGGGTCGGCTCGTTCGCTGCCGCCGTCGAGGGAATAGCGGTAGCGCGTTCCCGCCCCGCAGGACACCAGCGCACCGTGGAAGCCGCGCCCCATTGCCTGCAGCCGCACCCGGGTGCCGGTGTCGGTCAGGTGGACCTCGACGGTGGTGGCGGCGGGCGCCCAGACCGTGAACCGGGTTCCGGCGGCGCCGACAGGGAGGGCGCCCACGTGGGGATTCATTGCGGCCGGAGATACACGCACGCCAGGGGAGGCACGGTCAAAGTGAGTGTGTGGTCCATGCCGTGGTTCGGCAGGGGCCGGGAGCGCACGCCGCCGAGGTTCCCGACGCCACTCCCGCCGTACTCGCCTGCGTCGCTGTTGAGGATCTCGGCCCAGAACCCCTGCCGCGGCACGCCGGCGAGCACATTGTGCCGGACGACGGGCGTGACGTTGCAGACGACCAGGACCGGATCACCGAGTGCAGAGAACCGGATGAAGCTCAAGAGCCCCGTCTCGGCGTCGTTCGGCTGGGTCCAGACGAAGCCGCGGGGGTCGACGTCCAGGTCGTGCAGTGCGGCGACCTCGCGGTGAAGGTGGTTGAGATCCGCAATCAAGGAGAGCACCCCGCTGTGGCTCGGTTCACGCATGAGCGGCCAGTCCACCTCGCCTTCGTGCTGCCATTCGTGCCACTGCGCGATCTCTGCGCCCATGAAGAGCAGCTTCTTGCCGGGCTGCGCAAACTGATAGCAGTAGAGCAGCCTGAGGTTGGCGAACCGCTGCCAGTCGTCACCGGGCATCTTGGTGAGGAGGGAGCCTTTGCCATGCACGACTTCGTCGTGGGAGAGCGGCAAGGTGAAGTTCTCGCTGAAGGCGTAGACGCTGCGGAAGGTCAGCTCGCCGTGGTGGAAGCGTCGGTGTACGGGTTGGCGCGAGAAGTACTCGAGCGTGTCGTGCATCCACCCCATGTCCCACTTGAGCCCGAATCCGATGCCGCCCATGTCGACGGGTTTCGATACCCCCGGGAAGGCCGTCGATTCTTCGGCGAAGACCTGCACGTCGGGGTGGTCCTGGTAGATGCCCGTGTTGAGCTGGCGCAAGAAGGCGATCGCCTCGAGGTTCTCGCGGCCACCGTCGGGATTGGGCAGCCACTCGCCGGGTCGTCGGGAGTAGTCGAGGTAGAGCATCGATGCCACGGCGTCGACTCGGAGGCCGTCGACGTGGTACGCCGAGAGCCAGTGCTCCGCGGACGACGCCAGGAAGCTCCGTACCTCGTGGCGTCCGTAATTGAAGATCAGGCTCTTCCAGTCCGGGTGAAAGCCAAGACGAGGATCGGCATGTTCGAACAGGTGGGTGCCATCGAACTCCGCCAGCGCGAAGCTATCGGATGGGAAGTGCGAGGGGACCCAGTCGAAGATGACGCCGATGCCGGCCTGATGCAGCCGGTCGATGAGCGCCATCAGGTCCTGTGGGTCACCGTATCGGCGTGTCGGCGCGAAGAACCCGGTGGTCTGGTAGCCCCACGAGCCGTAGAACGGGTGCTCCATGAGGGGGAGAAATTCGACGTGGGTGAACCCGCATCGCTGGACGTGTTTGATGAGAGGGTCCGCCAGCGCGGCGTAGCTGAGCGAGCGTCCGTCCTCGCGACGCCAACTCCCCAGATGCACCTCGTAAATCGACATCGGGGCGTCGAGCGCCATCTGCGGTCCGCGCGACGCCATCCATGGCGCGTCACCCCACGAGTAGGAGAGATCCCACACGACCGATCCGGTGCGGGGCGGGATTTCCGTGCAACGGGCCAGCGGATCGGCCTTCTCGAGCACGTCCCCTTTCCGGGTCGTGATGGCGAACTTGTACACGTGTCCCGGCTCGGCGGAGCCGACCATGCCCTCCCAGATGCCTGACTCGCCACGCACCTCGAGCGGGTCGGCACCGCCGTCCCAGTTGTTGAAGTCGCCGATGACGTCGACGCGGACGGCATTGGGCGCCCAGACGGCGAACCGGACCCCCCCGTCGGGAAGTGGATGTGCGCCCAGCTTGTTGGCCAGCTGGCGGTGGGTTCCTTCGTTGAACCAGTAGACGTCGTCGTCGGTCACGGCGTCGACGACGCTGGACGACCGTCGGGGTGTCATGTGGCGCTCCTCTCCATGCCGGCGAGAATGCCGGCGACGACCGGGTCCTCCTGAACCTCCTCCAGTGAGCGGTCGGAGCGAAGCCTCCAGTTGGCCCCGCCGGGCCCGGTCCCGGGGTGGTTCTGTTGCCGTCGTTCGTCCCAGAGCTCCTCGAGGTCGACGAGGACGACGGCTGCGTCGCTCCGCGCCAAGTCATGCAGGCAGCCTTCGAGTGCGGCGACCGTGACCTGAGCCTCCGTCAGACCCTGTGTCGGCACGCCGAGTGCGGCGAGGAGATGGGTGCGCCACTGGGCGCGGCTGCGCTGCGCGGCGGTGCACTCATCTTGCGTCAGGCGACCTTTCACCTCGTCTTCGGTGAGGTCGTCTCCCCACAGGCGAGCGCCGAACCTCGGGAGGTCGTGCGTCCCGAGTGTCGCCAGGGTCTCAGCCGGCGGCTCGGGGAGGGGTGCGGCTGCGGACGACTCGAACTGGAACACCCACGAGCGCAGCATGTGGTCACGTTCCATCCGCGGTCGGACCCCGTCGGGGACTGTGCCCAGGTCCTCGCCGACGACGACGGCACCGGCGCAGTATGCCTCCAGGCACACCAGGGCGTGCATCTCGTCGGCCCGATAGGAGACGTAGACCCCCTGACCCCCGCAGCCCTCGGGCACCATGAAGAGGCGCTGCAGACCCATCACGTGGTCGATACGCAGGCAGTCCGCATGGCGAAAGGCGCGCGCCAGGGCGGCCGAGAAGAAGCGGTAGCCGTCCTCGCGAATGCGTTCGGGATGCAGCGGGTGAAAGCCCCAGTCCTGGCCGCCGGGAAAGAACTTGTCGGGCGGGGAACCACCGTGCACGCCGGGCACGAACGAAGCGGGCGACCAGACCGGGTCGAAGCCATGGGGGTGTGAGCCAACCGGAAAATCGGCGTAGCGGCCGATCGTCTCGCCCGCGAGCATGAGTTGCTCCTGGGCGACCCATTGCGCGTACAGGTGGTACCGGACGTGCGTCGTGTCGGGTCTGCCCCGGTGGCCGGGATCTTCGAGGCCGGCGCGGAACTCGGCGTACGCCACGAGCTCGGGATGCCCGAGCCTGAACTCCTCGAGTGCCCGCCAGCGCTCCGGGAGCCGGCAGACGGCCTCCGCCATCGGTTCGAGCACACCTCTCTTCAGGCGGGCCACCTCCTCGTAGTCCACGAGCGCCGCATGGTGCACGCTGTCCATCCTTTCGGCGAAGCCCGCAGAGGAGACCAGCTCGCGTGCCGCCTCGGCGGCGCCGAATTCCGGCAGGGTCAACGGATCGACGAAGACCTCGTTGTAGGCCAGCCGGCTCACCGGGAGGTACGGGCTGGGGTCGGCCGGATGATCGAGGAAGGCCGGATAGAGCGGCAGGCCGCCGAGAATGGAGCCACCTCGAGAGGCCACCCACTCGCCCAGCCGGCGCAGGTCGCTGTAGCTTCCGATGCCCCAGTCCGACGCGGTTCGCACCGCGTGGAGCGCCATGAAGGCGCCCCACGCGTGGGTGGCCCGCGGGCAATCGGGAGCAGCCACGACGAGCGCAACCTCCGGGGCGCCCGATCCCTCCAGTGTGACCCAGTGACGCCCGGGGGGGACGGGGCGGCCCGCCACGGTGCCCAAGTCGAGCGGGATCTCGACGAAACGCCTCCCCTCGACCTCGAGTTCGGACGCCGGCAGCGTGGTCGCCGATGCGTGGTCCAGGCGTCCCCGGGTCGTCGTCCCATCTTCGAACTCGAGGCTCACCCACACGTCGGACGGCTCCGCCTCTGCGGGCAGCGTCGCGGTCACCGTGTTCTTGCGACCGATGCGGTGGGTGACCACAGGTTGCAGCTGTCGGCGCACGGCCGCGATGCGCTGGTCGCGCGGAATCTTCGCCGCGTCCTTCGTGCGGTCGAGCGGTACCCCGAGCGCACGCAGCATGGCAACCACCACATCCTGATCGGCGTGGCGGTTCTGGCCCAGGCCGTCCGTGTACGAGGCCTGCACGCCGTGGAGCGCGCTCAGGGCAGCGACGTCGGTATCGAGCTCCGTCACTGCTCGGGGCCGAGGATCTCGAGGATGCCCCTGGCGGGAATGTCGACCCACGACAGGCGCGTGTTGACCTCGTAGCTGAGTTCGTAGACGGCCTTTTCCAAACGGAAGAAGTCGAGCAGTTGGGCGACATGGGCACCGTCGGAGGGCAGATACGGGCTCTGGGCCGCGACCTCGAGGTACGAATCGAGGAACCAGCCGGAAACCCAACGGTGCCAGAACGCGATCCATTCCTCGTGGCGCCTGCCGGCCCCCGACTCCATCGAGGAGCCGAACTCGAGGTTGAGCCGTCGCGCCGCGGCCTGCCCCGCATAGTGCAGCGAACGGATCATCCCGGCCAGGTCGAACTGGGCCGGCCGCTTGAGCCGCCGCCAGCCGATCGATCGTTTCGGCTCGCCCTCGAAGTCGATGATGAAGAAGTCCTTCCCGGTCCAGAGGACCTGCCCGAGGTGGAAGTCGCCGTGACAGCGGAGGCGGAACGCCTCGACGGACGCCGCACTCAGGGATCGCAGCCGCTCGATGATCTCCTCTTCTCGGGCCAGGACCTGACGGACGAGAGGGGACGCCAGGTCCTTCGAGACAGCGTCCCGCAGCACCTGTCGCGTCAGGCTGCGGGCTCCGTGGAACAGGGCTTGGCGGTCCAGCGCGGTGAGCGGTTCGGGGACGAAGTCGGGGCTCTGTCCGGCGGCAAAGGCGACGTGCATCTCGGCCGTCCGCTTCCCGAGCAGGGACGCCCACTCCATGTGCGGTCCCACCAGCGGGTGTGCGGGTTCCAGTTCCCATGGATCGCCCGGCACGGTGCCGTGGGGTGGGACGGTGAGCACCTCGCCCTCGGAGGTGGTGGCGAGGGCATCCTCGAGTCCGTGCGTGAGGGCGTCGACGACATAGCGCCAGCCGTCACCCTCGTTGGGGACGAACTCCTCCAGGACGGCCAGCGTCGCCGGCGCGGTCCCGATCCCGCGCCCGCGGTATTCGATGCTCCCTCCCACCCGGGGGGAGTGGGTGAACCGGGCCTGCTCGTTGAGATAACGACCGAGTTCGACGCCCGGGTTCACCCCCTCTTCGAAACGGCGCTGGAACTTCACGACGGCGTCGTCGCCCAACAGCACCGAAGAGTTCGACTGCTCGCCGGAGATCGGGGTCGTGGGGCAGCCCGGCTGCAGGCACCCGTTCAGTCGCCGCAGATTCGGTGACGGGACACCGATGACCTGCCCGTGGCGGCCGGACAGGACCCGGCGGCGGGCCAGGACGTCGGTCATGGCGGTGACGAAACTGTTCGAATGCACGGCGTCGACGAGGAGCCCCTCGCCCGAGGCGGTCCGCAGGTCCGCCACGATCGCGTCGGGGTGCCACTTGCGCATCTCTTCGGCGTCGCTGCCCTCCATGTAGGCCAGGGGCACGACGTAACGCTCGGGCGAGCCAAACTCGAGTTCGAGTTGGACGATGACGAGATGCGCCACCGGGGCAGATCGATCCGGGCCCGGTCGCCCGGGGCCCGCCGGCGCCGGGATCGGCACGGTGTCCACAATGGTGGCCGCGGTGATGGTGCGCGACTTCTGGCCGAACCAGCGGCGTTCGCGTACGTAGGTGGGGAGCCAGGTTTCGAAGTGTCGCCGCCCCGGTGCCTCGAAGATCGTGTCCCATCGCCCGGACGTGGAGAACGCGGGCCGATCACGCCGCAGGTCGTCTGGCTCGTGTTCGAGCAGGAACCAGTAGAAGCCGTGGGGCCCGAGCGTGATGAAGTACGGCAGCTCGCCGACGGGTGGAAATTCCTGGTTGCCCGAGAGTTCAATCGGCACGGCGCCGCGCGAGCGCGGACAGATCGAGTTCTGCGCACTGCACGTGCCGGGAGAGGTTGAAGATGCACAGGATGTGCTCGTCCTCGTGGTGCCGGATGAAGGCGAAGACCTTGCGGTTCTCCGGGAGGAGGACCTCGAGTGTGCCGCGCCCGAACGCCTTGTAGCGCTGACGCAAGGCGACGAGCCGCTTCATCCACCACAGCAAGGAGTTGGGGTTCTGGGTTTGCGCCTCGACGTTGATGGCCTGCGAGTGGTACTCGGGGTCGGTCACGACCGGCAGGTAGAGCCGTTGCGGGTTGGCCTCGGAGAACCCGGCATTGCGGTCGCTGTTCCATTGCATCGGTGTGCGGACCGAGTTGCGATCGCCGAGGTAGATGTTGTCGCCCACGCCGATCTCGTCGCCGTAGTAGATGATCGGCGTTCCCGGCATGGAGAAGAGCAGCCCGTTCATCATCTCAATCAGCTTGCGGTCGTTGCCCAAGAGCGGAGCCAGGCGGCGGCGGATGCCGACGTTGACACGGGCCTGGGGGTCCTGCGCATAGGCCCGGTACATGTAGTCCCGCTCTTCGTCGGTGACCATCTCGAGCGTGAGTTCGTCATGGTTGCGCAGAAACAGCGCCCACTGGCAGTCGGGCGGCTTGGAGGGGATCTCGGCCAGGATGTCAACGATGGGAAATCTGTCCTCCTGCCGTGCCGCCATGAACATGCGCGGCATGAGCGGGAAGTGGAACGCCATGTGGCACATGTCGCCCTGTCCCATGTATTCGACTGCGTCCTCGGGCCACTGATTTGCCTCGGCGAGCAGCATCCTGTCGTCGAAGCGGGCGTCGATGTGGGCCCGCAGCTGGCGGAGGAAGTCGAACGTCTCAGGGAGGTTCTCGCTGGTGGTCCCCTCTCGGGCGTAGAGGTAGGGCACGGCGTCGAGCCGGAGTCCGTCGACGCCCATGGAGAGCCAGAAGTCGACCACGTCGAACATGGCCTGGCGGACCGCGGGGTTGTCGTAGTTGAGGCTGGGCTGATGGGAGTAGAAGCGGTGCCAGAAATACGCCTGTGCAACGGGGTCGAAGGACCAGTTGGATGACTCGAAGTCCTTGAAGATCACCCGTGCGTCGGCGAACCGGTCGGACGTGTCGCTCCACACGTAGAAGTCCCGATGGTTCGAGCCTGGGCGGGCGTGGCGCGCCCGCTGGAACCAGGGATGTTCGTCCGACGTGTGGGCGAGCACGAGTTCAGTGATGACCCGTATCCCGCGCCGGTGCGCCTCGCGCAAGAAGAGGCGGAAGTCGCGCAGGCTTCCGTAGGACGGGTGGACCTGTCGGTAGTCGGAAATGTCGTACCCGTCGTCGCGCAGCGGCGAGGGGTAGAAGGGCAGCAGCCAGATAGCCGTCACGCCGAGTCCCTGGAGGTAGTCCAGCTTCTCGACCAGCCCCTTGAAGTCGCCGACGCCGTCGCCGTTGCCGTCGTGAAAGGCGCGGACGTGGAGCTCGTAGATGACGGCGTCCTTGTACCAGGTCGGCTGGTCGCTGGGACCGACGACGTCGGTGGCCCGCCGTTCGGAGAGGAGTTGCGTGGTCGTCATGTCCTGGTCGACTGCTCGACTCGGACCGTGCGCTGACTCAGAGAGAGAACGTGGCACGGCACGTCGGAGGGATGGAGCCTGACGAAATTGGAACTTCCCTCCCAGACGTACCGGGCGTCGGAGAGGAGGTCGTGTGCCACGTAGGCCTCGTCCTCTCGGATCCCCAGTCCTGCGAGGTCCAGGGTCACCCAGCCCGACTGGGGATAGTACGGATCGAGGTTGACGACGACGACCACGACATCGGACCCGTCCGGTGTGTCCCGCGTCTTCGAGTAGCAGATGAGCTGGTCGTTGTCGACGCGGTGGAAGCGGAGGGAGTCGTTGAACTGCAGGGCGGGGTGCTCGCGGCGGATCCGGTTCACCAGTGCGATGAAGGGCGCCAGACTGGCAGGGCTCTCGAGGTCCCAGAAGCGAATCTCGTATTTCTCCGATCGGAGGTACTCCTCGGACCCCTCCTTCTGCGGCAGGTGCTCCTGGAGCTCGAACGCCGGTCCGTAAATGCCGTAGCTGGCGCCGAGCGTCGCCGCCAGGACGAATCGGGCGAGAAAGGCGGGGCGGCCACCCGACTGCAGTTCCTCGCTCAAGATATCGGGCGTGTTCGGCCAGAGGTTCGGACGGAAGTAGGCCGCGGTCTCCGTACGAGTGAGTTCGCTCAGATAGGTCTCGAGCTCCCACTTCGAGGTCCGCCAGGTGAAGTACGTGTAGGACTGCGTGAAGCCGATCCGGGCCAGGTGCTCCATCACGCGCGGCCTCGTAAACGCCTCCGACAAGAAGATGATGTCGGGTGCGTCTGTCCGCACGCTGGCCAGGAGCCATTCCCAGAAGGCGAAGGGTTTGGTGTGGGGATTGTCGACGCGGAAGATCGTCACGCCCTGTCGTATCCAGAACAGGACCACGTCACGGAGGGCCATCCACAGCCCCGGCCAATCCTGGCTCTCGAAGTCGATGGGATAGATGTCCTCGTACCGCTTGGGCGGATTCTCGGCGTAACGGATGCTCCCGTCGGGCCGGTGGCGGAACCACTCGGGGTGCTCGCGTACCCACGGGTGGTCGGGAGAGGCCTGGAACGCGAGATCGATGGCGACGTCAATGCCGCGTCCCGAGGCATCGGCGATCAGTGCGCGGAAGTCGTCCATCGTGCCGAGCTCGGGATGCAGGGCCGTGTGGCCGCCGGTTGACGCTCCGATCGCCCACGGGCTGCCGGGATCGTCCTCTGCCGCCAAGGTGGACGCGTTGCGTCCCTTCCTCGCGGTCGCGCCGATGGGGTGGATGGGGGGGAGGTACAAGACGTCGAACCCCATCCCTTCGACGTAGTCGAGACGCCGACGGACATCGGCGAGCGTGCCGTGCCGGTTGGGATCCGAGGAGGCCGAGCGAGGGAACATCTCGTACCAGGAGCTGAAACGTGCCTTGGCCCGTTCGGCCACGACCACGTACGTCGCGGTGTTGGCGGCCTTGGCCGGATCGGCCAACGTGCCGAGCAGGGGTCCGACGGGTTCTGAAAACACCACGTCCCCGAGGGATGGAGAGTCGGGACACGCCGCCCCCATTGCCCATTCACCCATCTGGCGAGAGACGTCGCTCTCCAGACCACGCGGGGCATCGAGCAACGCCTCGGCCAGCCCCGCCAGCATGCGCCGCTCGGTGGCACGGGCCCGCATGGACGCGGCATCGACCAGGACGGCTCCCACGTGGAGCTCGACGGCGATGTCCTGGCCGGCTGCGACCCGTGCCGCCAGGTCATCCCGCCAGGTGGCGAACTCGTCGACCCGCGCCCGGACCGAGAACCGGTACGAACCGGGCTCGGTGATAGGGAGCACGCCGTGCCAGCGGTCGTCGAACGATTTGTGCATGCGGGCCGTGCTCCACGAGACGCCCAGCTCGTGGCGGTACCGGAGCTCGCACCACAGGGAGGCATGACCGTCGATGAAGGCGTCGGCCTCGACAATGAGGTCTTCGCCGACCGAGGTCTTGGCCGGCCGCCGGCCGCAGTCGACCTGCGGCCGGACGGCGCGCACCACGGGCCTTCGCCATGCCCGAGGAAGGGGTACGGGTCCTTCGCCGTTGCGGCTGGGGCCTCGTGCGTCCTCGACGGGCGCGTGGATTCGCGGGCGTGACGTCTCCATCTGGGTGCGGGACACCTCCTCGGTGGGCCCCCTACCCGACGGGCGAGCGGGACAAACGGCAGGTGCCGCTGTGCTCGATTGCCACAGCGCCCGTGTCGACAGGGGTTCGTCCCTGTCACCGAACCGTCACGAAAGGCGTGGCTCATGCGTGCGTCGACCGGGTCGGCCCGAGGAGTAGCCCTAGGCTCAGCGCGTGGGCGCGTTCGACCTCGTGATCTTCGACTGCGACGGCGTCCTCGTCGACAGCGAGCGTCTCGCCGTGCGCACCGAGGCGGGCATCCTGACGGACCTCGGCTGGCCGCTCTCCGAAGCAGAGGTCGTCGAGCGCTTCGTCGGAAGGTCGGCCGCCGCCATGCACCGGGAGATCGAGCACCATCTGGGTCGTCGCGTCGACTGGGACCTCGAGTTCGAGTCCCCGTGCCGCGAGGTGTTCGAGCGGGAGCTCGCTCCCGTGGCGGGAGTGGTCGATGTGCTCCGCCGCATTGCCGTCCCGGTGTGCGTGGCGTCCAGCGGTACCCACGAGCGAATGCGGTTCACGCTCGGACTCACCGGCCTGTGGAGCCGGTTCGAAGGCCGTATCTTCAGCGTGGAGGACGTCGCCGCCGGCAAGCCGGCCCCGGACATCTTCGTGCATGCCGCGGCGAAGATGGATGTGACTCCGGGCCGTTGCGCCGTCGTTGAGGACAGCGTGTCGGGCGTGCTCGCCGGCCTGGCCGCGGGAATGACCGTCTTCGCCTTCGCCGGTGGCGTCACCGACGCCCGAGCGCTCGCCGTCGGCGACGCGGTCGTCTTTGGCGACATGCGCGAGCTCGCTGCACTGCTGGCGCCATCGTCTGCTCCAGCGAGTGACGGCCGGTGATGGGGGGTGACGGGGAGTGATGGCGGCAGTGCCCCCTCGCGGCATGTGTGACGAGGTCGCCGACGTGCTCGTGCGCTATGCGACGGGCATCGACCGTCGGCGGTGGGATTTGTTTCGCACCTGTTTCACGGAGGACTGCGAGGCCGACTACGGCGACATCGGCGTCTGGCACGGCGTCGAGGCGATCACCGCGTGGATGGAGGAGACCCATGCCGCCTGCGGCACGACGCGCCACCACATCTCCAACATCACGGTGGCGCCGCACGGGGAGGACGTCACCGCCCACTGCGACGTCGACGCCGTGGTGATGGGTCCCGACAACGCCAGCGGGACGCGGGCCACGGGCTCGTACGACGATGTCCTCGTCCGGCGGAGCGACGGATGGAGGATTGCCCGCCGCCGCTTCACCCTGGTGAGCGTCCGGCCGGTGCCGGGTTCGGCCGGGGCCTGAACGGCGCCTCTCGCTCCATCGGGCGCTCCTTGCGCACCGCCGGATAGCGTGAGCAGTTGTCGCGCCGTGAACTGGGAGGCACCCGTGCAAACCGAAGCAGCTGTGTTGTGGGACCGTGAGGCATGGAGCGTGGAGCCGATTGAACTCGACCCGCCCAAGGAGGGCGAGGTCCTCATCAAGCTGGCCGCTTCGGGCATGTGTCACTCCGACGAGCACCTGCTCACCGGTGACATGCCCGTGCCACTCCCGATCATCGGCGGACACGAGGGTGCCGGCGTCGTCGAAGAGGTCGGCCCCGGCGTGACGGGGCTGGCTCCCGGCGACCACGTCGTGTTGGGCTTCGTCCCCGCCTGCGGGAAGTGCCCCCCGTGCGCCACCGGGCACTCCAACTTGTGCGATGTCGGCGGCATCCTGATGCAGGGACGGCAACTCGACGGCACCGTGCGCCACCACGCCCGGGGCCAGGATGTCGCCACCATGGTCTGCCTCGGCACCTTCGCCCCCTACACGGTGGTCAACCAGGCCTCGTGCGTGAAGATCCTCGACGACATCCCGTTGGACAAGGCGTGCCTCGTCGGGTGTGGTGTCACGACCGGCTGGGGCTCTTCGGTCTACGCAGCCGATGTGCAGCCGGGCGACAACGTGGCGGTGATCGGTATCGGCGGCATCGGTGCGTCGGCCGTCCAGGGCGCGCGCCTCGCCGGGGCGGAGATGATCTTCGCCATCGACCCGGTGCAGCTCAAGCGCGACCTGGCCCCGACCTTCGGCGCCACCCACGTCGCGTCCTCCATCGAGGAGGCCGCCGGACTCATTCAGCAGGAGACCTGGGGTCACATGTGCGACAAGGTGATCTGCGCCATGGGTGTCGGGTCAGGACCGTTGATGGATTCGATCCTCAACCTGGCCGCCAAGCGCGGTCGGGTGGTGGTGACCAACATCCACCCGTGGAACGAGACCGAGGTGAGCATGAACCTCATGATGCTCACCATCTACGAGAAGCAGGTCGTCGGCTCCATCTTCGGCTCGGCCAACATCCACTCCGACATCCCCAAGTTGCTCAAGCTCTACCGCAACGGGCTCTTGGACCTCGATTCGATGATCACCAGCACCTACAAGCTCGGCGACATCAACCAGGGCTACCAGGACATGCGGGACGGCAAGAACATCCGGGGCGTGCTGATGTACGACAGCTGACCCGCCGCATGCCCGGCGGGTGACCCGCCAGCGAACGGCGTCGGTCGGTCGCCCGAGTTACGCCGCTGCGCCGTGCGTGGCCCAGATGTTGTTGCAGCGCTCGCACACCTCTTCGGGCACGATGCCGGCTCGCATCAAGACGGCGAAGGCCTTGCACCCGAGGCACAGTCCGAGGGCCGACTCCAGGAGAGCGGCCGTGGCCAGCAGGCCGAGCACGACCTCCGCCGCCGTCCAGGAGCCCAGGGCGGTGAGGATCAGGGCGGTGAGCGAGAAGGCGACGCCCATGCCCTGCGCGAACCGCTTTGGCGGGCCGGCCACGGGCCGCTCGGCGATCGACAGACGCGGCGTCACGACCCGTGTCACGAACTGGCCCAGCGGGCTCAGGCTCGGCCCGGTCAGTACCCGGGCCACGAATCCGTAGGCGATGACGGCGGTGGCCCACCGCAGGTCGAAGGCGATGGTGAGCACGCACATGAGCACCACGCCAGCCGCGACCAGCCGCGCCGAAACCTCATTGACCGGGTTGGGGAACGAGAAGAGGGCGCGGACCCGCCCCTGTCGTCTCGCCGTGGTCCTGCTGGCACCCATGCCTCGCTCCTTCCCGAACCGTCTAATCCTGACCAGATTAGTCAGGTAGTCGGGGCGCCGACCAGGCCCCTTCAGGCTCGGGCAGAGGTACCGGCTGGGGCGGGGGCGGCCCGACGTAGCGGGCGGCCGGGCGGATGAGGCGATTGTGCGCCGCCTGCTCCATCACATGGGTGCTCCACCCGATGGCGCGGCCGGCGGCGAAGGTCGGGGTGAACATCTCGCGCGGGATCCCGCAGGTGTGCATCACCACGCCGGCGTAGAACTCGACGTTGGTGTAGAGCTGGCGGCCCGGCTTGAGCTCGGCCAGCACGCCGACCGTCGTCCGCTCGACCGACCGGGAGAACTCGACCAGCGGTCCGCCCAGCTGTTCGGTCACCGAGCGCAGCAGCAGGGAGCGGGGGTCGTCCGTCTTGTAGACGCGGTGGCCGAAACCCATGATCCGGTCGCCGCGCTCGACCGCGGCGCGGACGTAGGCGTCGGCCCGGCCCGGTGTCCCGATGGCGTCGAGCATGTCGAGGGCTCGGCTCGGGGCTCCGCCGTGCAGCGGACCCGACAGCGCGCCGATGGCGGCCACGACGCCAGCGCCGAGGTCGGCGCCGGTCGACGTCACCACGCGGGCCGTGAAGGTCGACGCGTTGAACCCGTGATCGATGGTGAGGATCATGTACTGCTCAATGGCCCGGGCGTGGCGCGCACTCGGCTCGTCACCCGTCAGCATGTAGAGGTAGTTGGCGGCGAAGCCGAGGGTGGGATGCGGTTCGACGGGCTCGTCGCCCTGGCGGAGCCGATGGGCCGCCGCCAGGATCGTCGGTACCACCGCGCACAGTCCGAGCGCCTGCTCGTACAACTCGTCGGCGTCGATGTCGTGGGTGGGGCGCCAACCGAGCTCGGCCCCCAGGAGCGACACGGCGGTGCGCAGCACGTCGAGTGGCGCGCCGCGACGGCTGATGGCCGGCAGCACCGTGTGCAGGCCCGGCGGGAGCGAGCGCCGGCCCCTGACCCCCCTGCCGAAGGCCCGGCTGGCCGCGGCGTCGGGGAGCTCGCCGCGGAAGAGGAGGTGCCACACGTCTTCGAGCGACCGCTTCTCCGCGAGCTCGACGGCGGAGTACTGGCGGTAGTGGAAGAAACCTTCCTGTCCCCGCACGTCGCCAATCGTGGTCTCCGCGACCACCACCCCTTCGAGTCCCGCCGGCACGTCCCCACTCGTCTCGGTGGCCGGCCGGATGCGGGCCACCGCCAACAAGTCGCGCAGGGACACGACGCCCACACAACGCCCGCCCTCGACGACGGGCAGGTGCCGGTAGTGGTGCGAGGTGAGGCTGCCCCACGCGGCGTCGGCGCGCTCGTCGGGACCGAGCACATCGGGTCGGGCCGTCATCCAGAGGCCGACGTGCTCACGCTCGGGATCGCCCCGTCCCGCTGCCGCACGCAACAGGTCGCGCTCGGTGAGGATGCCGACGACCTTGCCGTCGTCGGTGACGACCACCGAGCCCGTCTCGGCCTGCTGCATCGTCCGCGCCGCCACGGCCAGGCTTGCGCCGGCGGCGCACGTCACAGCAGGAGAGGTCATGAGATCACGCACAAAGGTTTCCATAACCTCCACTATGACGCTCTTTCCCTGCGTGTGTAAACGTTGATCAAGTCAATGTATGCTCCCACCATGGACAGGATGCTCACGACAGAGGAAGCGGCGCGCCGCCTCGGTGTCAAGGTGCCCACGCTCTACGCCTACGTGAGCCGCGGCAGCCTGGTTTCGTACCCGGACCCGAGCCGCCGCGGGAGCCTCTTCGACCTCCACGACGTTGAGGCGTTAGCAGCCCGCAGCCGCGGTGGTCGCCAGACGGCGACGCGACTGGCGACCATCACGACGGGGGTGACACAACTCGACCAGGGGCTCGGCCCGATCTACCGCGGTCGCCCCGCCACCGAGCTGGCGTCCACGGCCGCCTTCGAAGAGGTGGCCGAGCTCCTCTGGCAGTCCGACGACTCGGGGGACTGGCGCGCCCCCGACATCGGCCCGTGCCCGGTGACCCCCGTGCTCGAGCGCATGCGGTGGGCGCTGGTGCTGTGCGGCGCGTCCGACCCCTTGCGGTCCGACCTCCGTCCCGCCGCCGTTGCCCATGCCGCCCGACGCGTCACCGCCGCCTTGACCGACATGGTCGGGCCGCCACCGCCGGGGGAGGATCCCCACACCTCCATCGCGGCACGCCTTGCGGCGCGCCTCAACCCGGTCACCGTCGCGGTGCCGGACGCCGCCGTGAATGCGGCCCTCATCCTCATGGCGGACCACGAGCTCGCCACATCCACCATCGCCGTGCGCGTGGCGGCATCGGTGCGGGCCGATCCCTATGACGCGTTGCTGGCAGGCCTGGCCACCTTGGCGGGACCGCTGCACGGCGGGGCCAGCCAGCAGGCGTATGAGTTGCTTGTGGTGGCGGCGCGCGACGGCGTTCCCCGCGCGCTGAACGATGCGCTGCGCGAGCAGGGCCGGTTGCCGGGGTTCGGCCATGCGGTCTACAAGAGCGGCGATGCCCGCTTCGACGCGCTGTGGGCGTTGGCCGAGCCGTTGTTGAGTGAGGAGCGGCGGGCCATCGTGCGCGAGGTGGTCGAGCTGGCGGCCGCCCACGACGTGCCGTTGGCGAACTGCGACCTGGCCCTTGCCGCGCTGAGCTGGGGGACCGGCATGCCGCCGGACACGGGGCGCACCCTCTTCGCCGTGGCGCGGGTCGCCGGGTGGGCAGCCCATTACATGGAGGAGCTGACCGAGGCGCCGCTGCGCTTTCGGGCCCGAGCGATCTACAGCGTCTGAACCCGGCCGGTTCCGCCGCCCGTCGTCAGCTGGCGCCGATGACGACGGCCGAGGGATGGCCGCCCAGGCGGAGCGGGGCGCCGACGCGGCCGGTTGTCAGTGTCACGGGAACGATCGATCCGGCCTGCTGCGTCACCCACGCCGTCGAGCCGTCTGCGTTCAAGGCGATCCCCTGCGCGACGTCGGGCAGCGCAATCGGCGCGCCGACGGTCAGGCCGAGTACGGCGACTGCGGCGACGGCGGCCCCCCCGCACACATAGGCGGTGTCGCCCGACGGAGCGAGGGCCATGCCCGTCGGATTGAACGGGAGTGCGACCGTGCCGCCTGCCCGCAGTGTCGCCGGGTTGATGGAAGTCAGGCTGCGGTTGCCGAAGTTGCCCACGAGCACCTCGCCCGGCGCGGCGACGACGGTCTGGGGTCCGGTCCCGACCGGAATGGCGGTGCGGGCCTGCAGGGTCGCGACGTCAATGGGCGTCACCGTGTTGCTCCCGAAATTGGCCACGAACGCCGTGGCGGCGCCCGACGTTCCCACCGAGACGGCCACAGCGACCGGCTCGCTTCCCACCGCGATAGGCGTGCCGGCTCGAAAGGTGCCGAGGTCGACCGGCGTCACGCTGTTCGAGTCGAGGTTCGCCACCAGCGCAATTCCTCTTCCTCGCGTGCCCCCCGGGGCCACCGCGACGGCGTCCGGTTCGACTCCCACGCCGACCTGGTGGATCACGGCATGGGTCGAGGTGTCGATGTCGTGCAGCTGATCGTCCCCCTCCGTCACGACCAGCAACGACGCGGCGCCTGCGTAGGCCAGTGCCGAGGGAAGGCTGCCGACCGCCACCTTCGTGCCGACGTGGCGGCGAGAAAGCGCTATGGGCGTCACGTCCATGCCGGGCAGCGTCACCGACGCGCCCGTTGCCACCCAGGCCACGGCGCGGGCGGACGCGCTGCCCGTTGGCGCGCCGCCGACCGGTGGCGCGTACGCGACCAGCGCGGGGACAAGGGCGGCGAGCGTTACGAGGGCGAAGCGGCCACGACGCACGAGTGCGCTCATCCGCGCGCGCACGCGGCACCCGCCGGGCGGTCCGAGGCGCGCCACCCGGCCCCACCGCCGTCGGGCCAGAAGTCCCCCGTGACGTCGTCTTGCACATAGGGCACCGGCGCCGATACCCCCTGCGCCAAGAAGCTCAGCGCGTCGAGCAGCGCGTCGACGTCGTTGCCGGAGGTGCCGAGGCCACAGCTGGCCCGGACCGCTCCCGGGATCGCGCTGCGGTCACCGCGGCGTACCGCCGCCCGCGCCCGGTCGACGCCCTCTCGGCCCACGCCGAGGAGGCGGATGAGATACGGATGCGCGCAGAAGCACCCGTGGCGCACGCCGATCCCGAATTCCGCGCTCAGCCGGGCGGCCACCAGGGCGTGGTGCATCCCCTCCACGGTGAACGTCGCCACGGCCAGGCCGTCGTGCCCGCCCGCCCTGCGGGGCTGGCCGGGGCTCTCGTGCTCGGCGCATGGGCCGAGCACGCGCACGCCCTCGATGGAGCGCAGTCCGTCGTACAGCCGTGCGGCCAGTGCCGCCTCGTGACCCACGATGGTGTCCCAACCGATCCGCTCCAACTCGTCCAAGGCGGTACCGAAGGCGACGGCGCCGACGACGTTGGGCGATCCGGCTTCCTCCCGCTCGGGGGGTTCGGTCCAGATCACTTCGTCGAGGTCGACGAGGTCGACCGCGCCCCCGCCGGCGAGGAAGGGATCGCCGTGCGCGAAAACCTCCCGCGGGCCGATCAGCGCTCCGGCACCGAAGGGCGCGTACAGCTTGTGCCCACTGAAGGCGACGAAGTCCGGACCCGCCGGCAGCGGGCGGTGCGGGGCCAGCTGCGCTGCGTCGAGCAGGACGGGGATGCCCCGCGCGTGCGCCTCGGCGCAGATCTCCTCGACGGGCGGCAGCCAGCCCGTGACGTTGGAGGCGCCCGTCAACGCGAGCAATGCGGGCGGGCGCCCGTCATCGAGCACGCGGACGACGTCGGACGTGTCGAAGGTGCCTGCGGTGCCGCACTCCACCCAGCGCCGTCTGGCCACTCTCGCCCAGGGCAGCAGATTGGCGTGGTGTTCGACCACGGTGGTCGCCACGACGTCGTCGGGACCGAGCCCGAGGCGGTAAGCCAGAAGGTTGATGGCTTCGGTCGTGTTGCGCACCAGGATCACGACATCCTCGCCACCGACGGGCCGGCCGGCGAACCGGTGCACGCTGTCGCGTGCTCCTTCGTACGCGGCGGTGGCCTGACGCGACTTGAAGCCGGCGCCACGGTGCACGCTCGAGTACCAGGGCAGGAATTCGTTCACCCGGTCGGCGACCGATTGCAGCGCCGGCGTGGACGCGGCGCAGTCGAGGTCGCGGTACGGGCGTTCGGTGCCGTCGAGGCACGGAACGGGAATGTGGGCCCCTACCAGCGGCGCGACGGCGTCTTCACGGTGCACGTCGTCACACTACGAACTGGCGGGTCAGCACGGGTACCGGGGCGCCAGATCGGTGATCAGCCCAGCTCGCCGAGCTCCTTCCGGACCGTCAGCACGACGATGTCGTCGGAGCGCGGCGTGCCGGCCGTCATGGCGTCAATGACGAAATCGGCGACCCGCCCCGGGTCGCTGCTCGGCGCGGAGCGCAGTGCGCATTCCAGTTCGTTGAGGCGGACGTCAATGTGGCTGCCGCGCCGCTCGACGAGCCCGTCGGTGAACATGACCAGGCAGCCCCCCTCGAGGAAGAACTCGTAGTCCTTGTAGTCGCAATCGTGGACGCCGAGCGGCGGTCCCGGGGGGATCGAGAGCTCGACGGCCTGGCCCGGCTCGACCCGTACGGGGGACGGGTGGCCGGCCGAAGAAAGCGTGATGATTCCGGTCCGGGTGTCGAGGACACCGACGAGTGTGGTGGTGAGTCGTCCCGCCGACCCCGACAGGGCGACTCGATTGAGGCGCTGGAGTGCCTTGCCCGGAGCCCGCTCCTCCAGCACGAGCAGGCTCAGCGTGTGGCGCAGCCGGCTCATCGTTCTCGCTGCACCGAGGTCGTGGCCCTCCACGTCGCCGACTACGAGCGCGACGACATGCTCGTCGATCGGGACGACGTCGTACCAGTCACCACCGACCTCGACGCCGACGCCGGCCGGTTGGTAGCGCGCTGCAACCTCCCACCCGTCGATGGGCGGGATGGCGTCGGGGAGGAGGTGTCGTTGCAGCTCGTGCGAAATGCGCCGCTCCCGGTCGTAGGCGCGGGCTCGAATGACGACGGAGCTGACCTGGTGGGCCAGTTGTTCGGCCAGTCCGAGGTCTCGCTCGGAGAAGCGTCGACCCGAGCCGGCAGAGACGAGGGTCACGGTGCCGAGGACCTGTTCGTCGCGCAGCCGGAGGGGCACCGTCATGTACGACTCGAACCCGAGGGCCTTGAGGATGCGGAAATGCCGCTCGTCCCGGCTCGAAGAGCGCAAGAAGTCGTCTGACATGTGCGCGCTCCACATCGACCGGCCGCCGCGGATCACCTCCATGGTGGGATGGTCGCTCTCGGGATTTGGCGGGTACGAGGCGCGGAATTCCCTCGGTCAGGGCGCGCTTCTCGGGGTCGGCGTGCCAGGCCGCCATGCGCCGCATCTGGCCGTCCTCGTCCTCGATGTCGATGACGCAGAGGTCGGCCATGACAGGGACCGCCACCTGGGCCAGGCGTTCGACCATCTCTCCGAAGTCGACGACCTCGGAGAGGACCTGCGTCGCCAGCAGCAGGAACTCGTTGCGGCGCCGGCTCTCGAGGAGCTCCTCGACGAGATGCTCGCGCTCGGTCGCCAGGGCGGAGGCATGGAGGAGCTCGCCCAGGTGCCCGCCGACCGCGTTCATGAGCTCGACGACAGAGGAGTCGCGGTCGCGCGGGTGGCGACTGAGCATCTTGACGATGCCGACGCATGCGCCGCGGTAGCGGACGGGAAAGGCGTAGGCACTGCGCAGCCCGTCCCTCCTCAGTGCATCAGTGACGAAGCGGCCATCGACTGTGAGGTCGGACACCCACAGCCCGTCGCCGTGCTCCATGACCCATTGCGGCAGGCCCTCGCTCCCGCTGGTGGGATCGACGTCCTTCTCGCGGGCGAAGGCGGGCGCAACGGTCGGCGTGCGGGTCCAGACGTGGCGGCACACCAACTCGTGATGGGGTGAGAGGGTCCAGAGTGTGGTCACGTCCCAGTCGAGCTGGCGGCCGAGGGTGGAGAGCAGACGCTCGGCCGGTGGCTCGCCGATCGGGGCTTCGGCGAGGATCTCGAGCAGTTCGCTCGTCAGCTCCGACCAGCGCTGCAGTCTCTTCTCGTCGCGGGCCCGCAGGATGCCGACGACGACAGGCCCGGCGAGCGGGTGGTCGAAGATGCTGATGACCAGCTCCGTGTCAACGTTCGTCCCGTCGGCCCGCTTGATCGTCGCATCGAGCCTGCGCCCGACGTAGTCACGGGCTTGGGAGCGGATGAACGCGCCGTAGTCCTGCCCCATGGCGGCTGTCAGCGACTCGGGCACGAGGTCGTAGACACTCCGGCCCACGAGCGATCCCGAGGGCCAACCCAGGAGCTCCTCGGCCGCGGTGTTCACGTAACGGATCACGCCCCGGTCGTCGGTTGCCACAACCGCGTCGCGCAGTCCGTCGAGCACGATCCGCACGCCCTTGACGGGCCATGCCGGCTCGCTTCCGTCGCCCAATGCTGCGCCGGATGCGACGGCGTCGGTCCTGGGTGCGACGGCATCGGTCGTGGGCGCGTCGGCACCGGTCGCAGCCGCGAGAGGTTCTTCAGCCGGGCCAGCGTCGTTGCGGCGCACCTGGCCACGCCCACCCCCGGGCGCCGGGTGGTCACCTGACAACGCCAGCGTGAACCACACGGTCTTGCCGGGCCGGTCACGATGCATCGCTACGCCCCAGGCGTCAGCCATGGCGTGCACGATGTGGAGGCCCCGCCCGTGCGGCGCGTCGGCGGCCTGCCTCTGTGGGACCGGGTACCCGGGGTCACCGTCGCTGACCTCGACGCGCACGGACCGCCCGTCGAGGGCCATGAACACGGCGACTTCGAACTCGGTGGCTGCGTGCTGCACCGCGTTGGTGGCCAGCTCGGAGACAAGGAGTACGAGGTCGTCCGCCTCGTCGGGGCTGAAGTGAGGCAGGGCGGCCGCAGCGAAGCCCCGGGCCAGGCCGACCGAGGCCGGTGTGGCCGGGAACCGGCGTGCGGCGGCGGACGTCATCGTCTCGATTTCGCTCGTTCCCACCGTGGGCTCCCCCCGAAAGGACCCGGGTCTTCCATACCGGTTGCCGTACCTCTGCCCGAGCCCCGCAACCCCGAAACACGCTGGGATTCCGGGGTACACGTCACGCAGGGCCGCCTGGGGCCGCACGGGCGGTACCCTGCTCCTCCATGGAGGAGCGCTACGAATCGGAGCTGACACGGGCGGCGACCGTCCTTGACGGGGTGGACAGGGCGCTCGAACGCTTGAGCGACGGCAGCTATGGGCAGTGCGAGACGTGCGGCGCGCCGATCCGCGACGATCAGCTCGAAGCCGACCCCATACGTCATCTGTGCGAGGACCACCTGTCGCTGGCCTGAGTAGGCGATACGCCGCCCTTGTCCGAAAACTGTAAACGATTAGATTTACAGTTTTCGGACGAGGTACGGCCTGCCCTGTGGGCCGTACGGGCTCCTTGAAGCGGCTGGCTGGTCAGCCGGCGACGGAGAGCTTCTTTGCCGCGTCGAGCCGGGCCGCCACGTTGGGCCAGTTGACGACGTTCCAGAGGGCGGCGAAGAAGTCGGCCTTCACGTTCTTGTACTGCAGGTAGAAAGCGTGCTCCCAGGCGTCGAAGACGAGGAGCGGCACAGAGCCGTTGCCGACGTTGCCCTGGTGGTCGTAGACCTGCTCCACAATGAGACGCCCGGCGAGGGGCTCGTAGGCCAGCACACCCCAGCCAGATCCCTGAATGGTCGAGGTGGCCTGGGTGAAGTGCGCCTTGAACTTGTCGAAGGAGCCGAAGTTCTCGTCGATGGCCGAGCCGAGCGCGCCGTCGGGCTTGTCGCCCCCGTCGGGACTCTGGTTCTGCCAGAAGATGGAGTGCAGGACGTGGCCCGAGACGTGGAAGGCCAGCGTCTTCTCCAGTCCCACGATGGCGCCGAAGTCGTCCTTGTCGCGGGCGGCAGCCAGCTTCTCGAGCGTCTGGTTGGCACCCGTCACGTAGGCAGCGTGGTGCTTGTCGTGATGCAGCTCCATGATCTGGGCCGACACGTGGGGCTCCAGCGCGGCGTAGTCATAGGGCAGGTCGGGGAGGCTGTACTCGGCCATGGCGGATCTCCTCGGTGGTTGTCGGACGTTGTCAGACGTTTGTCGTCGGGCTGCTGCGTGCAGGACCATACCCGAAGGGGGCGGGATCCCAACCGAGCACCCAACCGCCGTACGACCTGGGTGCGACGGCGTCGCACCCAGGTCGGGGGCCCAACGCCCACGGCGCCGGCGGTACGCTTGCAACAGTGAGCACCGACCCGACGGACCGCTGGCTCGATCTCGGGACATTCATCCGCGAGCAGCGGGGATCGGCGCGACTCTCGTTGCGGAGACTGTCGGAGCTGGCCGGGATCTCGAATCCGTACTTGAGTCAGATCGAGCGTGGCCTCCGACGCCCCTCGGCCGAGATCCTGCAGCAGATCGCCAAGGCGCTGCGCATTTCCGCCGAGACGCTCTATGTCCAAGCCGGCATTCTCGAGGCGCCGTCCGGGACACCCGACCTGACCCGGGCGATCATGTCCGACCCGTCCATCAGCGAGGAGCAAAAGCAAGCCCTCGTGCGGATCTATCTCTCCTTTCGGCGCGACCACGAAGAAGAGCGTCGGCGCCACAGTGGTGTCACGCCGCCGCCGGTTGGGTCCACGAAGGCACACGCCTCGGGGTCGGCCGAGCACCTGACGACGGCCTGATCGTCGGACCCCAAGGCCAGGCCGGAGCGACTTTCCCGGCCGCCGGTAGGCTCTGAGCGACATGCGCCGGCTCGCGGTCCTCTCTCTCCACACGTCCCCCCTGGCTCAGCCGGGCACCGGGGACGGGGGCGGCATGAACGTCTACGTCCGCGAGCTGACCTCGGCGCTGGCGCGCTCCGACGTGGCGTGCGACGTGTTCACGAGAGCCTGGTCGCCCGACCTGCCCTCCGTGGTCGACGTCGAGCCGGGGCTGCGGGTGCACCATGTTCCCGCCGGGCCCCTCCGGGCCCTGCCGAAGGAGTCGCTCCCCGCGGTGGTCGATGAGTTCACGGCAGGCGTGCTCGACCGCATGGCGGTTGCGCCCGCGGCCGGCGGGTTGCCCTATACCTCCGTGCACGCCAACTACTGGCTCTCGGGCCTCTCGGGGCACGTGATCAAACACGAGCTCAATCTGCCGCTCGTCTGCACCTTCCACACGCTCGACCGGGTGAAGGCGGAGACCATGCCCGAAGAGGTCGAGGCCGACATGCCGCACCGGCGGGCGGAGGCCGAGGCCTCCATCATCGACTGCTCCGACGCCGTCCTGGCCTCATGCACCGTCGAGGCCGAACAGATCGCATCGCTGTACGGCGGCGAGCCGGGGAGGATCCACATCGTGCCTCCCGGTGTCGACCATGCGTTCTTCGGCCCGGGCCACCGGCCCCAGGCGCGCCGTGCCCTGGGCCTGCCGCTCGACGGTCGGCTGCTCCTCTTCGTCGGGCGGATCCAGCCCCTCAAGTGCGCCGACGTGGCGATCGAGACGCTGGCCGAGTTGCGCGCCGGAGGCGGCGAGCCCTACCGCCTCGTAGTCGTAGGTGGCCCGAGTGGCCCGCACGGTGAGAAGGCGCTGCGAAACCTGTACGACGTGGGGGACGCCCGGGGCGTGCGCCACCACGTCCACTTCATCGCGCCCCAGCCCCACGAGCTGCTCTCCTCGTACTACCGGGCCGCCGATGTGTGCATCGTCCCCAGCCGCTCCGAGTCGTTCGGACTGGTCGCCCTGGAAGCCGCCGCCTGCGGGACGCCCGTCGTGGCCTCGGCCGTCGGCGGGCTCACGACGCTGGTCGACCACGGGCACACGGGCTACCTCGTCGACGATCCCGATCCGGTGGCGTACGCCGAGGCCGTGCACACGGTCTTCGACGAGCCGCTGGCGGCCGAGCGCCTCTCCACGGCCTCCGTGTTGCGCGCCCGTCGGTACACGTGGCGTGCCGCCGCCCGCACGTTGGTCGAGCTACACGACGAGCTGGCCGCGGGCCGCCTCGTTGAGTGCAGCTGAGCGCACCGGCCCCGACGCCCGGATCAGCCACCGTGCCCATCGTCGATCTTCCCGCTGACGAGGAGATGGCCGCTGCCGTGGCGTGCATCGAGCAATTGGGCGGCGCGGGAGCTCGACGCCGGCGGCTTCCTGGTCGCGGCTGAGCGTCAGGAAGTCGCCGACCGCACCGCGTCGTTCCGCTGGTATCTGCGCTTCAAGGGCGAGGAGAAGGACTTCATCACTGTGTGGTTCACGCTCAAGCAGCGGACACTGCACTTCGAGGCACAGTTCATGCCGGCGCCCGAGACCAACCAGGCCGAGGTCTTCACGTATCTCCTGCGTCGCAACGCCCATCTCTTCGGCATGTGGTTCTCGCTCGGGCCCGAGGATGCCGTCTACCTCATGGGCCGCGTGCCGGCCCGCCTGGTCGATGACGACGAGCTGGATCGCATTGCCGGTTCGTCCGTCCTCTACACCGACGAGCACTTCCCGACCGCCATGACCCTCGCCCACCCGTCGACCTATCGGCGCCGCCCCCGCCGCTAGGCACAGGTCCCGCCCGCGGGGCGGGGGCAAAGGGCGCGCCCCGCCACTGCAGTCGGTATCGTCGCGCTCGTGTCCAACCTCCTCATTGTCGGTGGCGGCAAAATGGGGAGCGCCCTTCTGGGCGGTCTGATCCGCTCCGGCTGGGCCCAGGCGGCCGATGTCACCGTCGTTGAGCCCTCGCCCGAACGCCGCAAGGAGCTGGCGGTCGAGTTCCCCGGTGTGCAGACCCTGGCCGCTCCCGAAGCGGGCATCTTGCGCCAGGGCGGCGAGCGGGTGAGCGGAGCGGTGCTCGCGGTCAAGCCCGATGTGGCGGAGGGTGCCTCCCGCGCCCTCGCTGCCACCGGGGTGACTCGGGTGCTCTCCATCGTGGCGGGCGTCCCGTCCGCGCGCCTGGAGGCTGCGCTCGGCGGCGAGCCCACCGTGGTGCGTGCCATGCCCAACACGCCGGCGCTCGTCGGTGCCGGGGTCACCGCCATCTCGGGAGGGTCCTTCGCCACCGCCGGCGACCTGGCGTGGGCCGAGGATGTGCTCGCCGCGGTCGGCACCGTCGTGCGCTTGCCCGAGCGCCTGCTCGATCCGGTGACAGGGCTCTCGGGATCCGGCCCCGCCTACTTCTTCCTCGTCGCCGAGGCCCTGCTGGAGGCGGGTGTCCAGATGGGACTCCCGCGTGAAGTGAGCCGGACCCTCGTGGTCGAGACCATGCGCGGCTCGGCCGCCCTCTTGCAGGAGACGGGCCGCGACCCCGAGGCCCTGCGCGCCATGGTGACGTCACCGGCGGGGACGACGGCCGCCGGCATCAGGACGCTGGAGGCGCGCGCCGTGCGCTCGGCCTTCATGGAGGCGGTGGCGGCCGCCACGGAACGATCACGCAACCTGCAGCGCTGAGAAACGAGTGCCGAGTATCGAGTCATGACGAGCAAGCCCCCGCGCACCGTCTTCTTCCTCTCGGACTTCGGTACCGAGGACGAGTTCGTCGGGGTGGTGCATGCGGTCATTGCGCGGCTTGCCCCCGGGACCACCGTCATCGACCTGACGCATCACATCCCGGCGTTCGACGTGCGCGCCGGTAGCCACACCCTCGAACGGGCCGTGTCGTACCTCGGTCCCGGCGTGGTGCTCGCCGTTGTCGACCCCGGGGTCGGCACCCGGCGTCGCGGCATCGGCCTGCGCGTCGCGCTGCCGTCCGGAGGGTCCTTGTCGTTCGTCGGGCCCGACAACGGGTTACTCGTGGCAGCGGCGGAAGCAGCTGCCGAGGCGCCGGTATCGCACGTGGTCGAGTTGGTACGCCAGCAGGCATCATCACCCGAGCGCGGGGCCACCTTCGACGGGCGAGACCTGTTCGGCCCCGCCGCGGCCTCGTTGTGCGCGGGCAGCGCGCTGGAAGAGCTCGGGGAAGAGATCGATCCGCTCTCGCTGGTGCGCCTCGTCGGTGGGGTCGTGGAGGAGGGCCGCCTGCGCGACGGACGCGTCTGCCTGCGCACCGAGGTCACCTGGGTGGACCACTTCGGCAACCTGCAACTGGCGGCGACCGTGGCCGATGCCCGGGTGGCGGGGATTCCGCCGTCAGGCTCCGTCGAGTTGGCGGCCCGTGTCGAGTCGGGCCGGCCGCACCCGGACGGGCTGCCGCAGGCGCTCGTCCCCGACGGCGTGCAGCTGCGCTGCGTCGATGCATTCGGCGACCTGCAACGAGGAGAGTTCGGCCTCCTCGTCGACGCCAACGGCCATTTGGCCGTCGTGGCCGGCGAGGCCTCGGCAGCTGGATGGCTCAATGTCGCGGCCGGGGAGCTGCTCGTGCTGGCCTGGTGAGCCGGGTCCCCGCCGGTTTGGTGTCGCCGAGAGCCTCCTCGGTACCATCCGAAGCAGTGAGCGACGAGCAGCACCGCCCCGACCTGACCGCCCCGCCCCGGCGGATCCCCGAGGCGACCGTTCTGCGCCTGCCCATCTACCAGCGAATATTGGGTGAGCTCGTCCGAGCCGGCGCCCGGACGGTCTCGTCGGAGCAGTTGGCCGACCTGGCCCGGGTCAATGCCCCCAAGGTGCGCAAGGACCTGTCACTGCTGGGCTCGTTCGGGACCCGGGGCTCGGGCTACGACCCCGAGTTCCTGATCGCACAGATCGACCGCGCCCTCGGGGTCGACGAGAACTGGTCGGTCGCCATGGTCGGGATCGGCAATCTGGGTCGCGCCCTCACCAACTCCGCCGGCTTCGCCTCGCGGGGCTGCCAGGTGACGTCGCTCTACGACGTCGACCCGGCCGTGGTGGGTGAGGTCATCCGGGGCATGCGGGTGCGGCACATGGACGAGATCGCCTCTCTGCGCGCCGCCGAACGTCCTGATATCGGAGTGATCACCACGCCGGGGTGGGCAGCCCAGGGCGTGGCCGACCTGCTCGTGCGGGCGGGGGTCACCTCTCTCCTCAACTTCGCCCCCCGGGTCCTGATCGTCCCGCCCACGGTCCATCTCCGCTATGTGGACCTCTCCATTGAGCTCCAGGTCCTCGGTTTCTACCGGGCCCGTGGAGAGGAATCGACGCCCGAAGCCGGCCGCGCCTCCCTGGTGCGTTCGGTGGGGCTCTCGCAGGGTCCGGAATTGGCCTGACGGCCCGACGACCAGGCGGCGACTGGCAGGCTGTAGCCCGGGACCGGCACAATTGTGGGCCGACCCAGGAAGGAACCGAGTGTCCGTCGTCGTCATAGGGCTCCAGCACACGCAGGCCCCGCTGCCGCTCCTCGAGGCGGTAGCCGTGTCTGACGCCGACCTGCACAAGACGCTGAGCGAGCTCAGCCATCGCCGCAACGTGCAGGAGGCTGTCGTGCTCTCGACCTGCCTGCGCACCGAGGTCTATGCCGTGGTCGACCGGTTCCACGACGCCGTGGCGGAAATCTACGAGGTTCTCTCCGAGCACTCGGGCCGCTCCGTCCAGGAACTGTCGGAGCACGCCATGGTGCGCTTCGACGACGACGTCACGTCCCATCTCTTCTCGGTGACCTCGGGACTCGAGTCCGTGGTGACCGGCGAGTCCGAGGTCGTGGGTCAGGTACGCCGCGCCTTTGAAAGGGCGCAGGAGGAGGGCACGTCGGGGCCCGTCCTCTCGGCGCTCTTCCGCCACACGCTGCAGACGGGGAAGCGGGTGCGCACCGAGACCGCCATCAGCCAGGGCACGACATCGTTTGCCTACGCCGCCGTCACGGTCGCCCGCGGTGCCGGCCTCGCCGGGCTGCGCCAGGCGCGCGTCGTGGTGGTCGGTGCCGGCGACATGGGCCTCGGCGTGTGCCGCGCCCTCTCCGACATCGCGCCCGGCGACGCACCCCAGCGCGTCGTCGTGGTGAACCGCTCCGAGGCGCGGGCGAAGGACCTAGTGCGCCAGGCGGCCGCCGGATCCTTCACCATGCGGGCGGCCCCGCTCGACGAGGTGGCCGGCGAGCTGGCCGAGGCCGATGTCGTCCTGACCGCAGTCGCCGCCGAGTCCCACATTCTGAGTGTCGGCGACTTCGCCGGGGTGACGGGGCCGCTGCTCGTGATCGACCTCGGCGTTCCACGCAACGTGGATGCCGCAGTGGCGGCGCTCGACGGTGTGACGCTGCTCGACATGGACACGCTCAGCGTCTCTGTGTCCCGTGCCCTGGGTGATCGCCAGGAGGAGTCAGTGGCCGCCCGGGCCATCGTCGCCGCCGAGGTCGATCGGTATCGCAGCGCCAGCCGCCAGCGTGGTGCCGCCCCGATCATTGCGTCGTTGCGCTCCCGTCTCGAGACGCTGCGGGTCGCCGAGCTGGAGCGGCACCGGGCCCAGCTGGCGGACCTCAGCGAGGAGGAATGGGACCACGTCGACGCCGCCACGCGGGCCGCCCTGGCCAAAATGCTGCACGAGCCCACCATGCTCTTGAAGGAGACGGCGGGGACACCTCGTGGCGAGCGTCTCGTCGAGGCCCTGCGCATTCTGTTCGACCTGTAGGCGCGGGTCATGGGAATCATCCGCCTGGCCACACGCGGCTCGCCGTTGGCCCTGCGCCAGACCGAGATGGTCTCCGAACTATTGCGACAAGCGCACCCGGACCTGCAGGTCGAGCCGGTCATCGTGCGGACGCGAGGTGACCGTGACACGACGGCGTCGCTCGGTCAGATCGGCGGCCAGGGTGTCTTCGTGACAGAGGTGGAAGCGGCGGTGAGCGACGGGCGCGCCGACGCGGCCATCCACTCCGCCAAGGACATGCCGTCGACCATGCCGGAATCCCTCGTGCTGGCAGCTGTGCCGCCCCGGGCGGATCCGCGCGACGGACTGGTAGGGAGCACGCTGGCCGGCCTCCCGGCGGGTGGCCTGGTCGCCACGGGATCGGCGCGGCGACGGGCCCAACTTGCCGCGCTGCGCCCGGACCTCGTCTTCACCGATCTACGCGGCAACATGGCGCGGCGTGTGGCCGTTGTCGACGAAGGGGACGTCTCGGCCGTCGTGGTGGCGGTCGCCGCTCTCGACCGCCTCGGTTGGGCGAACCGGCTCAGCGATGTGCTCGACCCCATCGACATGCTGCCCCAGGCGGGCCAGGGCGCCATCGCCGTGCAGTGCAGAGCGGATGACCAGGGCACCCGGGGTCTCCTCGCTGCCGTCGACCACGAACCGAGCCAGCGGGCCCTCCGCGCCGAGCGTGCCGTTCTCGCCGCCCTTGGTGGGAGCTGCACGGTGCCCGTGGGCGCCTTCGCCGAGCCGGATGGAACGACGGCACTACGTGTGGCCGGGCTCGTGGCGAGCGGGGACGGGCACACCGTGATCCGGCTCTCCCGCCGGGGCGACCATCCCGAGACCGTGGGTGACGAGGTGGCGCGCGCGCTGATCGTGGGGGGGGCCGCCGCCCTTGAGGATTTCGGCGCACCGGCGGGCGCTGCGCCATGACCGTCTACCTGGTGGGCGCGGGTCCCGGCGACCCTGGGTTGTTGACCCGGCGCGGCGCCGACCTACTGGCTCGGGCGGATGTCGTCTTGCACGACCGCCTCGTCAGCCCCGCCGTGCTCGAGCTGGTGCCGCCGTCGGCATTGGTGCTCGACGTGGGCAAGGACCCGGACACGCCGACTGGTGGTGCGGGCCGCCAGGAGGAGATCGCCCGTCTGCTCGTCGACCACGCCCGGCGCGCTGCCGTCGTGGTTCGTCTCAAGGGCGGCGACCCCTTCCTCTTCGGCCGAGGCGGGGAGGAGGTGGAGGCGCTGGCCCGGGCCGGCATCGAGTGGGAGGTCGTTCCGGGTGTCACGTCCGCCTTCGGCGTCCCTGCCGCCGCCGGCATCCCCGTGACCCAGCGCGGCCTCGCGGCGTCCGTCACGGTCGTCACGGGCCGTGTTGGCGAACCGGACGGGACGGGGGATCACGACTGGGCTGCGCTGGCCCGAGCGGGAGGGACGCTGGTCATCCTCATGGGCATGACGATGCGCCGCGCCATCGCCACCGCCCTGATGGAGGGCGGGAGGGCACCCGACACGCCGGTGGCCGTGATCGCGCGTGGGACGACGTCGTCGCAGCAGGTGGCCCGCACGACGCTCCATGCGCTGGCGGACGTCGAGCTGGGTCCGCCCGCCGTCATCGTTGTTGGCCCGGTCGCCGCGCTGGGGAGGCACGACTCGCGCGCCGGTGCCGCCCGCCCCCTCGCCGGGCGCACGGTCGTGGTGACGCGCGCGGGCGAGCGCGCCACCGAGCTGACCGATGCGCTCGAGCGAGCCGGCGCCACCGTGCTTTCACTGCCGTTGACACACCAGGTGGACGCGACGGACGGCGGTGACGCCTTGCGGGCGGCCGCGGTGCGGGTGCGTGAGAACGCCTGGGTCGTCCTGACATCGGTCAACGCAGCGGAGCGGTTGATGGGTGCGCTGCGCGATGCGCGGGACCTGGGTGGCGTCGCGGTCGCCGCGGTCGGGCCCGCGACGGCCAGCGCGTTGCGACGGGCCGGCGTCGAGCCCGATCTGGTTCCGGCCGCGCACAACGCGCAGGGGCTGGTGGACGCATTCCCCGGCCGGCCCGCTGCGGGGTCCGGGTGGGTCCTCTTTCCCTGTGGCGACCTGGCGCCCCCCACCATCGCCGAGGGCCTCGGCGAGAAGGGCTGGGCGGTGCGGCGTGTGGAGGCGTATCGCACGGTGCCACGCCCGGCGCCCGGGGCCGCGCTGCTGCGGCAGATCGGTACCGCCGACGCGGTGACGTTCGCTGCCGCGTCCGCGGTGCACGCATTCGTAGGGTTGCGCAACCCGATCGGCGAGCCGGTCACGCCGCCTCCGTACGTCGTGTGCATCGGGCCCACGACGGCCGCGGCTGCCCGCGCCGCCGGGCTCGGCGGCGTGCACGAGGCTTCGGCTCCATCGGCTCGGGGGATCGTCGACGAGCTGATCGCCGGTGTGGGATCCGACGGCTGGGGATCTGACGGGGGCGACGGGCCGTAGGCTGGACGGATGGCCGAGGTGATGTCTGCGCGCACTCCGGGTGGCTTTCCCACCCGCCGCCTCCGCCGCCTGCGTCGTACCCCGGCGTTGCGGCGCCTGGTGGCCGAGGCACGCCTCGGCGTCGACGATCTCGTCGCCCCGCTGTTCGTCCGCGAGGGATCCGACGGACCGATCCCCATCGCCTCCATGCCCGGCGAGGTGCAGCACTCGGTGGACTCACTCGTCGTCGAGGCAAAGCGGTTGGTCTCGCTGGGGGTGCCGGGCCTGATTCTCTTCGGCGTGCCATCCCGCAAGGACCCCGAGGGGAGTAGCGCCTGGGATCCCCAAGGCGTCGTGCAGGTCGCGCTGCGTGCCGTGCGCAACGCCGTCGGTGACGAGCTCGTCCTCATGGCGGACCTCTGCCTCGATGAGTACACCGATCACGGACACTGCGGCATCCTCGGCCCGAGTGGCGAGGTCCTCAACGATCCGACGCTCGGGCTCTACCAGCGCATCGCCGTGGCCCAGGCCGAGGCCGGCGCGGACGTCGTGGCGCCCAGCGGCATGATGGACGGGCAGGTGGCGGCCATCCGCGCTGCGCTCGAGGAAGGCGGTCATCATGACGTCGCCATCCTCGCCTACGCCTCAAAGTACTCCTCCGCGCTCTATGGCCCCTTCCGCGAGGCGGTCGACGTCACGATCGCCGGCGGTGGTGACCGCCGCGCCTACCAACAGGACCCCCGCAATGGTCGGGAGGCCGTGGCCGAAATCGCGCAGGACGTGGCGGAGGGCGCCGACATGATCATGGTCAAGCCCGCCATGACGTCGCTCGACGTGCTGGCTGCAGTGCGGGACAAGGTCCCAGTGCCGCTGGCGGCGTACCACGTGAGCGGTGAGTTCGCCATGGTCAAGGCCGCCGCGGCGGCGGGCTACATCGACGGAACCGCCGTGGCGCTCGAACAGCTCATCGTGCTCAAGCGCGCCGGAGCGGACTTCATCTTGACCTACTTCGCCGCGGAGGTGGCCGAGGTGCTCGGTGGCTGAATCTGCACCGGCGTCGAACGCCGCGTGGTTCGAGCGCGCCCGTCGGGTCATCCCGGGCGGTGTCGACTCGCCGGTCCGCTCCTTCGCCTCCGTCGGAGGGACGCCCTACACCGTCGTCTCGGGTGACGGCGCGACCGTGCTCGACGCCGAGGGGACCCGTTACATCGACATGGTCCAGTCCTACGGGGCCGTGCTGCTCGGGCACGCGCATCCGGTGGTCACTTCTGCGGTGGCGGAGGCGGCCGCCCGCGGTACGACGTTCGGCGCACCGACACCGGGCGAGGTCCTCTTGGCCGAGGCGATCTGTGCGCGGGTGCCGGCCTGCGAGCAGGTGCGGCTCGTCACGTCGGGGACCGAGGCCGCCATGAGCGCCGTGCGCCTGGCCCGCGGCGCCACGGGGCGCGACCGGGTGGTCAAGTTCGACGGCTGTTACCACGGACACTCCGACGGAATGCTCGCCGGCGGGGGGAGCGGCATCGCCATGCTCGGCCTGCCCGGTTCGGTCGGTGTCTCCGCCGGCGCCGTGGCGGACACGGAGGTCGTGCCCTACAACGTCGTGCCCGAGCTCGATACCCGCGTGGCCTGTGTCATCGTCGAGCCGGTGGCAGCCAACATGAACCTCGTCGCCCCCGCGCCGGGCTTCCTCGAGGACCTCCGCGCCGCATGCGACGCCAGCGGGGCCCTCCTCATCTTCGACGAGGTCATCAGCGGCTTCCGCCTCGGGCCGCAGGGTGCGACCGGTTGGTCCGGCGTGACGCCCGACCTCTGGTGCTTCGGCAAGGTCATCGGCGGGGGCCTGCCCGTGGGCGCCTTCGGAGGCAGCCGAGCGCTCTTGTCCGAGTTGGCGCCGGGTGGCCCGGTGTACCAAGCCGGGACTCTGTCGGGAAACCCGCTGGCCACGGCGGCGGGCCTCGCCGTGCTCGAGCACGTGGGTCCGGCCGACTATGAGGGCCTCACGGCACGCGTCGGCGTGTTCGCCAAGGAGCTCGAAGCGGCCGTCGCTGCGGGCGGCCTCGCGGTCGTGGCACCGACGGTCGGGCCGCTGGTCGGTTTGTTCGTGGCGGACGCCGCGGCGGGCCCACTGACGGCACCGTCGAACTACGAAGAGGCTCGCGCCCTGGCCGGCGGCGACACCTACGCGCGGTTCTTTCACGCCATGCTGCGCCGCGGCGTGGCGCTGGCCCCTGGCGCCTACGAGGTCATGTTCCCCGGCATGGCCCACGACGAGGTTGTGCTCGACCGCGTTGTCGAGGTCGCAGGGGAGGCGGCGGCGGAGGTCAGCTGAGGTCGCCGCCCAGAAGGTGCGGATGACCGAGTTGGGGTCCATCACGATCACGGATCACGGGGTGCAGAGCGGCTTCAGCCAGTCCAGCTCGGACATGCACGCGACGAGCACGGCGCTCCTGGGTCGGACGGGGAGATGCTGCCGTGGGACCTTGCGGCAGGCAGACTGAGGACCATGTCCGAGAACGTCTGGCCCCCCGACTTTCCTGCGCTCCACCGTGGCGACGGGTGTCCGATGTGCGGGCCCGGAACCGATGAGACTCCGCGCGGACTCCGCGTCTTCGAGGGGCGTTGGGCCGACGGCTATATCGGCCGCTATCCGGTACGCCCCGGCTATGCCTATGTCATCTGGAAGGGCCGCCACGTTGCCGAACCGACGGAGTTGTCGGCCGAGGAGGCCGCGGGTTTCTGGTCCGAGGTGGCTCGCGTGGCCGGCGCCGTGGACGACGAGTTCCGCCCGGTGAAGAAGAATTGGCTCAGCTTGGGCAACGGTGTGCCGCACCTGCACGTCCATCTCGTTCCCCGACCGCATGATGACATCCGAGCCGGTGGCCCCGTTCAAGCCGAGGCGTTCGACGTGGCCGCTACGGCGGCACTCGACGTGAAGGAGCTGGCGGCGACCGCTGCGGCACTGCGCGCGCGCCTCGAAGGCTGACGGGACGATCGCCGTGGAGCTCGTGGCCTCGGGACGCACCGCGGAGGTGTTCGCCTACGGCGCCGGGCGCGTGCTCAAGCTCGACCGGCCCGAGTGGAACGGCCTCTCGGCCTTCGAGGCCACTGTGCTGGACCAGCTCGCTGCCGCCGGCCTCCCCGTCGCCCGCGCCCATGGCACCGTCACGGTGGATGGGCGGGGAGGCGTGATCCTCGATCGCGTCGATGGTCCGTCGCTGCTGCAGGTGATCACCGAATCGAGTCCGCGCGAGGTGGAGCGACTGGTCGGACCATTCGTGGCGTTGCAGCTGCTGTGCAACGCCACGAGTGTGCGCGGCCTGCCGGCGCTGGTTCCCCGTCTGCGCACAGAGCTCGAGTCGAGTATCACCGATGCAGTGCTCCGGACGGAGCTCGTCGCAGTGCTCGCCGAGCTCGACACCCTCGCCGAGGGCGACGCTGACGCGGGCCCATCCGGCAACGGTGTCTGCCACTTCGATTTCCACCCTTCGAACGTCTTGATTGGTCCCGACGGATGGGTCGTCATCGACTGGCTCACGGTGGCTGTCGGCCCATCAGCCGCCGATCTGGCGCGCACCTTGGTCCTGTGTGGACAGCGGACGATGAACCCGTTCGGTGCCTTCTTGCGCGCCGTCCGACGCGAGGGGAGGCAACGGCGGGGCCTCGCCGACGACGTCCTCGACGCCTGGGTGCGCGTCCTCGCCGCAGCGCGGGTGGGCGAGGGGTTCGAGGGCGCGGAGCGGGCGTGGCTGCTGGGGGTGGCGGCCGGCCAGGAGCGGTTGTTCGTCTGAACAGGCGGCGCGGGCGGCGGGTGCTCGGGCGGCCCGGCTCAGGCGGCGGGGATCTCGAGATCCTCTGTGTCGGGCAGGAACCTCGACACGAGCTCCATGGCCCGGAAGCCGAGCTCGGCGGGTCCGACGGCGTCGGGGCGCATGAGATTGGCCATGATCCGCAGCAGCTGGGTCATGAGCAGTTCGGAGCGCATGCCGAGCCCGACGCACAGGCGCATGGCGTCGGGGTTCGAAATCAGGTGCACGAAGGCCCGCGCCACCTTGTAGTAGGGGCCATAGGCCGCCGTCAGCTGGTGGTCGTACTCGGTCAGGGCCCGGTCGCCTTCGCCGGTCATGGCACGGCCGAGCGCCGCCGCCGCCAGGCGCCCCGTCTCGTAGCCATAGGCGATGCCCTCGCCGTTGAAGGGGTTGATGGCGCCGCCCACGTCGCCGGTGATCAGGACGTTGCCGCCGGCACGGGGACCGACCGAGAGCCCCATGGGGAGTTTGCCGCCCGTCGGCGGTCCGAGGCTCGTCTCGGGACGGATGCCCCACGACACGGGCGCGAAGTCCACGAAGGCGTCCATGAGGTGGCTCGTGTTGAGGCCCTTCCAGCGCTGGTCGGTCGAGAGCAAACCCACGCCGACGTTCACCCTGCCGTCGCCCATGGGGAAGATCCAGCCGTAGCCGGGAACCACGTCGCCCGCCGCATCACGGATGTCGAGATGTGACTCAATGAAGGGATCGTCGTGGCGCTCTGATCGGTAGTAGCCGCGCAACGCCATGCCCATGGGCATGTCCCTGCGCCGGGACGTGCCGAGCATCCGGCCCACCCGCGAGTTCGAGCCGTCTGCGACGACGACGTAGCGAGCCTTGATGACCCCGGTGCTGTCGGCGCCCTTCTCCTTGACCGTCACCCCGGTCAGGGTCGGGAGCACGCCGGCCAGGGGAGCTCGCTCGTCGATCACGGGGGCCGTGACCTCGGTGCCCTGGAGCAAGGTCGCTCCACGTTCTCGGCATGGCGTGCCACCAAGCCGTCAAGGTCGTAGCGGGTGATGGTGTAGCCGTAGTCGGGGAAATTTGGGTGTTGTGGCCAGCGCATGTCGATGGAGCGGCCGAAGCCGAAAGCGCGCAGCCCGCGGTAGCGGTGGGAACCGGCGAGTGCGCCCTCGAGGCCCATGTCGGCCAGCTGCCGGACCGCCCGGGGCGTGAGGCCGTCGCCACAGGTCTTCTCCCGGGGGAACTCCTTCTTCTCCACCACCACGACGTCCCAGCCGGCGGCCGCCAGCCAGTAGGCACAGGCCGACCCCGAGGGGCCCGCCCCGACCACCACCACGTCGTGGACGTGTTCGCGGGCCGGGCCAGGCGTTGCGGCGGAGGCCGGAGCGCGCCGCGGGGACTTGGCGGTCTTGGCGGTCCTGGTGGTGGCGCGAGCTGTCGCGGGGGTTGCCCGCTTCTTGGACGCAGCCTTGCTCGCCGCCGCTTTCTTGGTCGCCGCCTGCCTCTTCGCGGGCCTTTTCGCGGGGCCCTTCGCCGGTGCCGCCGCCTTCTTGGGGGCGTCAGAACCGGGGGTCTCGTCGGGAGCGGTCACCAGGGCATCGTAGGCCCCCCGGCGAGGCCTCTGACCAGCGGCGCGGATGTGCCCGGCGAAGGGGTCCCATGGTAGAAACGAACGCAGTGGACCAGTACCTCCCGATCCTCATCCTGGGCGTGCTCGCCCTCGCGTTCACCGTCTTCTCGCTGGTGTCCTCAGCGATGCTCGCGCCGCGCAAGAAGCCGACCGCGGCGAAGCTCGCACCCTACGAGTGCGGCATCGTCCCGAACCTGGAACCGCCTCAGCGCTTCCCGGTGCGCTTCTACCTGGTGTCGATGATCTTCATCATCTTCGACATCGAGATCGTGTTCCTCTACCCGTGGGCGGTTGTCTTCGGGCAGATCAAGACCTTCGGCCTCATCGAGGTCATCGTGTTCGCCGCCGTGGTCTTCGTGTCGTTCCTCTACCTGATCTCCAATGGGGCCCTCACCTGGGGTCCGCCCAAGACGTTGCAGTCCGGTATGCCGAGCCGGACTTCGGAGTCGACCATCACGCGGATCAGTGCGTCGCGCACACCCGGTGAGGCGGCCTGATCGATGGGGTTCGAGGACCTCCAGCACAACTTCTTGACCGGCCGGATCGAGGATCTGGTCAAGTGGGCCCGGCGCAACAGCGTGTGGCCCGCCACCTTCGGTCTGGCGTGCTGCGCCATTGAGATGATGTCGGTCGGGGCGGCCGACTACGACATCAGCCGGCTCGGCATGGAGGTCTTCCGTGCTTCCCCGCGCCAGGCCGACCTCATGATTGTGGCCGGGCGCGTCTCCCAGAAGATGGCGCCGGTCCTGCGCCAGGTCTACGACCAAATGATGGAGCCCAAATGGGTCATCTCCATGGGCGTGTGTGCCTCGACCGGTGGGATGTTCAACAACTACGCCATCGTGCAGGGAGTCGATCAGATCGTGCCGGTCGACGTCTACGCGCCGGGCTGCCCCCCTTCGCCCGAGACACTGCTGCACGCCATCCTCACCTTGCACGAGAAGATCCGCACCGGCGAGATCGCCCGACGCCCGGGGAGCTCGGTCCCAGCGGGCGAGCAGGCGACCGGTGGCTGGGTGCCCAGCGTGCCCGACGCCGTGCACGTGGCAACGCCGCGGTGAGCAGCACGAGCTCCACCAGCGCCCCGGCGGCGTCGCCTGCGGGCATCCTGCCCGACGTGCCGCGCCTGCCCGACCGGCTGGTCGACCAACTGGCCTTCCCGCAGCGTGAGACCTACAAGGAGATGGTGGCCGCCTTCCGGGACGCCGGCTTCGAAATGTGCGCCGACCTGTGCGCGGTCGACTATCTGACACACCCCGGGCGATCGCTGCCCGAAGGGGTGACGGCCGAGCGCTTCGAAGTGGTCGTCAACCTCTTGTCATTGTCGACACGCCAGCGCGTGCGTATCCGGGTGCAGGTGCCCGAGTCGGACCCCACGGTCGACAGCCTCACGGACGTCTTCCCGGGCACGGACGCCATGGAGCGCGAGGCCTATGACATGGTCGGCATCCTCTTCGCCGGCCACCCCGACATGACACGGATCCTCATGCCCGAGGAGTGGGAGGGCCACCCGCTGCGCAAGGACTACGGCGTGGGCCGGGTTCCAGTGCAGTTCAAGGAAGCGCCGGGGCCCCGATGACGGATCACGGGAACACGCACGACGACGGCCACGATCACGAACACGGCCACAATCACGACGAGGAGTGGGAGGCCCGTCACGAGGCAGAAGAGCGAGCCCTGGTGGCGGAGACGTCCGAGGGCGCCCAGGAGCTGCTGCCACGAGACACCACCTCCGCCGGCGAGCTCCGCCAGGAGGTGGGTGCGGTCCTGCGCCTCCCCGAGGGCGGCTTCGTCAACCCGGGCGATATCGACATTGAGCGTCGTGACGACCAGACGATGATCATCAACATGGGTCCCCAGCACCCGTCGACCCACGGCGTCCTGCGGCTCATGCTCGAGCTGGACGGTGAGACCGTGCTGCGGACCAAGCCCATCATCGGCTACCTGCACACCGGTATGGAGAAGCAGGGGGAGGAGCTCACCTACGTCCAAGGTTCCACCAACGTGACCCGGATGGACTACCTGTCGCCGCTCCACAACGAGTTGGTGTTCTCGTTGGCCACCGAGGCGCTGCTCGACGTCGAGCTCCCGCCCCGCGCCACCTGGATCCGGATGCTGATGGCCGAGCTGAACCGCGTGTCGTCGCATCTCATGTGGATGGCGACCAACGGCATGGACCTCGGTTCCACCTCCATGATGATCTACGGCTTCCGTGAGCGCGAAATGGTCCTTGCCTTCTTCGAGAAGACCACCGGCCTGCGCATGAACACGAACTACATCCGCCCCGGCGGCGTGGCGGCCGATCTGCCCGACGGCTGGCAGGACGACATGGAGATCCTCTGCGACACCATCCTCGCCCGCAGCTACGAGTACGACGAGCTGCTGACGGGCCAACCCATCTTCCGGGAGCGCACCGAGGCGGTAGGCAACATCTCGGCCGAGGAGGCCCTCGCCCTGTCGGTGACGGGCCCGATCCTGCGCTCGACCGGGGTCCCGTGGGACCTGCGCCGGACGATGCCCTACCTGGCCTACGACAAGCTCGACTTCGACGTGATCGTCGGCAGCTACGGGGACAACTTCGACCGCTACTCGGTGCGCCTCAACGAGATCCGTGAGTCCATCAAGATGATCCGCCAGATCACCGAGATGATGCCGCCGGGGGACTATCGCGTGCAGGACCGCAAGGTCACACCGCCGCCGCGCGCCCGTATCGACGAGAGCATGGAAGCGCTCATCCACCACTTCAAGATCTTCACCGAGGGTTTCCGCGTGCCCGAGGGCGAGGTCTACGTGGCGATCGAGTCGCCGCGGGGCGAGCTCGGGTGCTACATGGTCTCCGATGGGACATCCAAGCCTTACCGCATGCACATCCGGGGGCCGAGCTTCGTCAACCTGCAGGCGTTGCCGCTCCTGCTCCGCGGTGGCCTGATGGCAGATGCCGTGGCTGTCATCTCGTCGGTGGACCCCGTCATGGGCGAGGTGGACCGGTGAGCCACCTCAACGCCGACATCCGGAACCGGGCTGAGCAGCTGGTGGCGCTCTATCCCGAACGGCGGTCCGCGCTCATCCCGCTGTGCCACCTCGCCCAGGAACAGGACGGCTGGCTGCGTCCCGAGGCCGTGAGCGAGATCGCAGATCTCTGCGGTGTCACCGCGGCCGAGGTGCAGGGCACCGCCACCTTCTACGACATGTTGCACATCGAGCCCGTGGGGACCTACGCCGTGGCAGTCTGCACCAACATCGCCTGCATGCTGGGCGGCGCGCTCGAGCTGCTGGAGCACGCCGAGTCCACCCTCGGGGTGCGCGCCGGGGGCACGACGCCCGACGGCGTGTTCACGCTGCACGAGGCCGAGTGCCTGGCCGACTGTGACAAGACACCGTGCGTGCAGGTCAACCACCGCTACGTCGGCGCGCAGACGCCCGAGAGCTTCGACACCCTCGTCGATGATTTGCGGGCCGGCCGGCTCGCCGACACGGTGCCGAGCCACGGGACGTTGGTGCGGGTGCGAAGGAGTGTCGGCCTGCAGGCCGATCGCGCCGCCATCAAGACCGAACGGGCCGCCATGGCTCAGGCGCAGGCGGCCCGGGCCACCGGAGAGAAGGCCGCTGGGGAGAAGAAGGCCTGATGGCAATCACCGACGCCCCGAAGATCATCACGTCGCGCCTCGGCGACGGCGACTCCTTCACGCTGGAGCGCTACCTGGCCACCGGCGGCTACAGCGGGCTGCGCAAGGCCCTGACCATGACGCCCGAGGCGGTGGCGGCCGAGGTCGACGCCGCCAGCCTGCTGGGACGGGGCGGCGCCGGGTTCCCGGCCGGGCGCAAGTGGTCGATGCTGCGCAAGAACCCGCTCACCTACCTGGTGATCAACGGCGACGAATCGGAGCCCGCCACCTTCAAGGACCACATGCTCATTGAGGGGGACCCGCACCAGATCCTCGAGGGCGTCCTCATCTCCGCCTACGCGCTCCAGGTCAGCCAGGCTTTCATCTACCTGCGCGGCGAGTTCGCCCTCGGCCTCGAGCGCCTGCAGACGGCGCTGAACGAGGCCTACGCCCACGGCGCCGTAGGCAGCAACATCTTCGACTCGGGCTTCTCGCTCGACGTCGTGGTGCATCCCGGTGCCGGCGCCTACATCTGCGGCGAGGAGACGGCGCTGCTCGAGTCGCTCGAGGGCAAGCGAGGCTTCCCGCGCATCAAGCCGCCGTTCTTCCCGGCCGCCATCGGCCTCTACGGCGAGCCTACGGTGGTCAACAACGTCGAGACGATGGCCAACATCCCCTGGATCGTCAACAACGGGGGAGCGGCCTTTGCCGCCCTGGGTGCCGGCCGCTCCACCGGGACGCGTCTGTTCGCCCTGGCGGGTCACGTGCGCAAGCCGGGCAACTACGAGCTCGAGATGGTCAAGACCACGTTCCGCGACCTCATCTACAACCCCGTGCTCGGGGGCGGTATCCGCGGCTCGAACACGCTCAAGGCGTTCATCCCCGGCGGTGTGTCCGCGCCGTGGTTCGCTCCGGACCAGGTCGACCTCCCGCTCGGCCAGGACGAGGTCGGCGACGCCGGCTCCATGCTCGGCTCGGGCTCGGTCGTCGTCATGGACTCGGCCACGTGCATGGTGCGCGCCGCCTGGCGCATCACCAAGTTCTTCTCCCGCGAGTCGTGCGGCCAGTGCACACCGTGCCGCGAGGGCTCGGGATGGCTGGAGCGCATCATGTTCCGAATTGAGAACGGCGCCGGGCGCGAGGAAGATCTGGACCTCCTCATGGATCTGTGCGACAACATCTCCCCGGGCGTGGCCTGGCCGCCACAGCAGACGACCATCTGCGTGCTCGGCCCGTCGATCCCGTCGTCCATCGCGTCGGGCATCCGCATGTTCCGCGACGAGTTCCTGGTGCACGTGAAGGAAGGGGGGTGTCCCTTTGACTGACACGGCCAAGACGAAGGCGCCGACGGAGGCGCTCGCCTCGGACTCACCCGAGGACGGCACGCACACCTTCACGCTCGACGGGCGCGAGGTGAGGGCCCGCAAGGGCGAGCTGCTGATCGCGGCGGCCGAGCGCGCCGGCACCTACATCCCGCGTTTCTGCTACCACCCGCGCATGGAGCCCGTCGGCATGTGCCGCATGTGCCTGGTCGAAGTCGAGGGTCCACGCGGCGCCACCTTGCAGCCGGCCTGCTTCATCGAGGCGGGCGAGGGCATGGTCGTCGACACCACGTCGGAGAAGGTCAAGAAAGCTCAGGACGGCGTGCTCGAGTTCCTGCTGGCGAACCACCCGCTCGACTGCCCTGTGTGCGACAAGGGCGGGGAGTGCCCGCTGCAGGACCAGACGCTGGCCTACGGACCGGGGGAGAGCCGCTTCGTCGAAGAGAAGCGGCACTTCGAGAAGCCGATCGCCATCTCGGACCTCGTGCTGCTCGACCGCGAGCGGTGCATTCAGTGCGCGCGCTGCACCCGCTTCGCCTCTGAGGTCGCGGGCGAGGCGCAGATCGACTTCGCCGGCCGGGGCGAGGCGGTCGAGGTGGCGACCTTTCCGACCGAGCCCTTTTCCTCGTACTTCAGCGGCAACACGGTGCAGATCTGCCCGGTCGGCGCGCTCACCGCCACGCCCTACCGCTTCACCGCCCGGCCGTGGGACCTCGACCAGGTCGAATCCACCTGCACCGCATGCTCCGTCGGTTGCCGGGTCGCCGTGCAGTCCTCGCAGAACCGCCTGACCCGTCTGCTCGGCATCGACTCCGAGCCGGTCAACCACGGATGGCTGTGCGACAAGGGGCGTTTCGCGTTCGAGTCGGTCAACGGCGACGAGGTCGACAACGGTCCGGTGGCGAGCGAGCTGGCCGACGAGTCCGTCGACGTGGTCCCGGCCACGGCCTCCCAGGTGGTCAGCCTCGGCGCCAGCCGCGGCCAGTTCCTGGGCGAAGCCCGCGAGACGGGCCGCTTCGAGCACGGCCGCCTGGTGGAGCCGCGCATCCGCAAGAACGGCGAACTGGTTGCCGTCAGCTGGGGCGAGGCCCTGGCCGCCGCGGCAGCCGGTCTGGCCGCCGCCAAGGACGCCGGCGGGGCGGGCGCGGTGGCCCTCATCGGTGGCGCCCGCCTCACCAACGAGTCCGCCTACGCCTGGGCCAAGCTGGCCAAGGGCGTCATCGGGACCGACTCGGTCGACGCCCAGCTCGGCGACGGGCTTCCCGCCGACCTGGTGCTCGGGCTGCCCCGGGCCACCATCGACGAGACCTGCGCCGCCCCGGTCCTGGTGACGCTGGCCGGCGATCTGCGCGAGGAGCTGCCGGTCCTGTTCCTCCGCGTGCGCGAGGCCGTGGTGGCCGGGGACACGCAGCTGCTCGAGATCGCCGCCGCACCGACCGCCCTCAGCGCGCTGGCCACCGCGACGCTGCGCATCCGGCCGGGCGACGCACCGCTCGCGGCCCGTGCGTTGACGGGTGATGCCGCGGCGGCGAACGCGCTCGGCACACACCCTGAGGGCGCCGCCATCACGCCGGATCAGCTCGAGCGCGCCGGCAGCATGCTCGCGGCGCACCCAGAGGGCGAGGGCGTCGTGATCGTGGCCGGCCGCTCGTCGTACGCCGAGTCGGGCGAGGTCGCGGCCGAAGCGGTGCGCGTCCTGGCGGCCGCACTGCCCAAAGCGAGATTCCTGCCCGCCCTGCGCCGCGGCAACATCTTCGGTGCGCTCGACATGGGGCTGGCGCCGGGGATCCTCCCGGGCCGCGTCAGCCTCGATGCGGGTCGCCGGCGCTTCACCGCCGCCTGGGGCTCGGTGCCCACCGCCGCCGGACTCGACACGGCCGGCATCTTGGCCTCCATGGCGGGCGAGGCCGCTGGAGCGGCCACGGGCGATGGCGCCGAGGGACACACCGGCGTACGTGCCCTCGTGTTGCTGGGGGCTGACCCGCTCGATGACTTCCCCGACCGCGCCGTCGCCGCGAAGGCGCTCGGTGCGGGTCACTTCGTGGTCGCCGTCACCGGCCACCCGTCCGAGTCGGTCGACGCGCACGCCGACGTCGTGCTGCCGTGCGCGGTGACGCACGAGCGGGCGGGTACCACGACCAACATCGAGGGCCGCGTCAGCCGCCTCGGTCCCAAGCTGTCGGCGCCCGGCTTCGCCTGGCCCGACTGGATGATCGCCGCCGAGCTGGCCGCGGCCCTCGGGTCCGACCTCGGCCTCGCTAGCGACAACGAGCTCTCCGACGAACTGGCACGCACCGCACCGGCCTACGCCGGGCTGACCCAAGAGGTGCTGCACTCCGACGTGGCGCACGACGGGATCCTCGTCCCGCTCACCGGCAGCGAGGACCACCGCGACGACGTGAGCCCGATCGACCCCGTCGCTCTGCCCGGCGTGGAGTCGGTGGAGCGCCAGGGTGCCCCACCGCGCGTCGGCACCGGCACCGGCACCGGCAGTCCCGCCCTGGCGCCCCCCGCCGAGTTGGGCAGCCCGCCGCCCCTGCTGGCCGGGACCGGTACCGGCGGCACCGAGCCGCTGCAGATCCCCAAGCCTGACGGCTACGGCCTGCGCCTCACGTCGGGTCGCCGCCTCTACGACGCCGGCAGCTCGGTGACCGGCTCGCCGTCGCTCACGCCGCTCGTGCCCACACTCGTGGCGCGCACCAACCCCTACGACCTCGACCGCCTCGGCGCCGAGACGGGTGACCGGGTGAAGGTGCGATCGGCGCGGGGCGAGCTGATCCTGGCCGCCGAGTCCGACGAGGGCATCGCCCGCGGCGTCGTCGCCATCGACTTCAACGTGCCCGGTGGCGAGAGCGCACCGCCCAACGCCGTGGCCGCGCTGATCGACAGCCGCCAGCTGGTGACCGACGTGCGGATGGAGTCGGTGTGATCGCCCTCGACTCGCTCCTCTCCAGCTCCGCCCCGTTGCTCACCCACAGCGCGGACAGCGGCAACGGTGACCCACTCTTTGCTTTCGGCCTCAACTGGGAGGTCTGGCTCATCGTCATCATCAAGTGCCTGGTGGCCTTCGTGGCGCTGCTGGTAGCCACCGCGCTGATGATCTGGTTCGAGCGCAAGGTGATCTCAGACATGCAGAGCCGAGTCGGGCCGAACCGGGCCGGACCGTGGGGACTGCTGCAGACGCTGGCCGACGGGACGAAGCTCGTCTTCAAGGAGGACCTGCTGCCCGACCGGGCCGACTCCTTCGTCTTCAAGCTCGCCCCGTACCTGTCCGTCATCCCGGCCGTGCTGATCTTCACCGTCGTCCCCGTCGGCGGCGTCATCACCATCGGGAGCCACACGTTCGAACTGCAAGTGGCCGACCCGCCCATGGGGATCCTGCTTGTGCTCGCCATGTCGGGCATCGCGGTCTACGGCGTCATGCTCGCCGGTTGGTCCTCGGGGTCGAAGTACCCGCTGCTCGGCTCGGTGCGGGCGTCGGCGCAGGTGATCTCCTACGAGGCCGCACTCGGCATGACCACGGTCATGGTCGTGTTGGTGAGCCACTCGCTCTCGACCAGGGCCATCGTGGCCTCGCAGGCCGACGGGTTCTGGAACTGGAACCTCATCCGGCTGGGCTTCCTGCCCTTCATCTTCTTCATGATCGCCATCACGGCGGAGCTGACCCGCCCGCCCTTCGACCTGACCGAGGCCGAGCAGGAACTGGTGGGCGGCTTTCACACCGAGTACTCGTCCATCCGCTTCGGGCTGTTCTTCCTGGCCGAGTTCATGAACACCATCACCATGTCGGCGATCGTGGTCACCCTCTTCTTCGGCGGCCCCAACGGCTATATCTTCCACATCCCCGGGGCGACCATCTACATGCCGATCATCTACTTCGTGCTCAAGACGGTGGCCTTCTGCTTCATTTACGTCTGGTTCCGCGCCGCCCTGCCCCGCCTGCGCTACGACCAGCTCATGGACCTCGGCTGGAAGCGCCTCATCCCGATGACGCTGGGCTGGCTCCTCCTGGTGGCCGCCATCATCGCCTGGGGTTGGGCCGGCCTGATCCTCGTCCCCGTCGTGCTCCTCGCCTCGTTCCTCCTGATGCGGGCGAACAAGCTCGGGGCCGGCAGGAGTGACGAGGACATCATCATCCCGGTGATCGGGAGCAGGGTGACCCGCGCCCCGCGCCTGTCGCCCGTGCCCGATCCCGGAACGGGAGGGAAGGCGTAATGGGCGTCGGCGACGAGGTGAAGGACCAGCTCTCGTTCCTGGGCGGCTTCAAACTGACGTTCCAGCACCTGACCCGTCCGCGAGTCACGACGAAGTATCCCGACGAGAAGAAGCCCAAGCAGCCGCGTCAGCACGGCCGCCACGTGCTCAACCGCTACGAGGACGGCATGGAGAAGTGCATCGGCTGCGAGTTGTGCGCCGGTGTGTGCCCGGCCGACTGCATCTACGTCCGCGGCCTGGACAACCCGCCGGACCACCCGGTGTCGCCCGGCGAGCGCTACGGCTTCGTGTACGAAATCAACTACCTGCGCTGCATCCATTGCGACATGTGTGTGGAGGCCTGCCCCACCGAGGCCATCACCGAGTCCAAGCTGTTCGAGTTCTCCTTCACCAACCGCTCCGATGCCATCTACACCAAAGAAGAGCTGGTGGTGAACGACGACGGGACGCCCAAGCGGCTTCCCTGGGAAGACTGGCGCGAGGGCGATGACGCCATGACCTCGGGCTGGATGCGCGCCACGTCGCCGTCGGGCAGTGCCGCGTACGAGGGCGAGGTCCAGTGGTCGGGCGAGCTCGGCTACGGGGTGCGCGCCCCCGAGGGCGGCCAGTCGGCCGGGCGCGACGACGAGGCGACCGGGACCAAGCCGCTGCGCCAGGTGCTCGAGGCCCACCTGCTCGACGAGGACATCCCCTTGGGCCACCGCGGCATGCAGGGCCGCCTGTGGCGGGCCAAGGAAGGGGCGGCAGCCAACCGCAAGAAGATGGAGGCGGCGCGGGCCCGCATGAAGGAGCTTCGGGCGACGCGCAAGGCAGCCAAGGCCGACGCCAGGGCGAAGAAGGGGCCGCCGCCGACGCGGCCGCCACGGCTCGCGCGACCGCCGACACGACGGCCACCGGCAGCGTCGAGGGGAGCGACTGACCCATGCTCCACGCCGTGCCGCTCCTGGCTGCCACGCGCGCCACGTGGCCCGACATCCTGGTCTTCGCCGCGTCGGCGGCGGTGATCCTGGTCGGCGCGGTGGGCGTGGTCACGTCGCGCAACCCGGTGCACGCCGCCCTCAGCCTGGTCATGACGCTCTTCGGCGTGGCCGTCCTCTTCATTGAGCAGGAGGCCGACTTCCTCGCCGCCGTGCAGATCATCGTCTACGCCGGCGCCATCGTGGTCCTCTTCCTCTTCGTGATCATGTTCCTCGGGGTCGACCGCGCCGAGGACACCTCGGTGGAGCCGCTGGCGGGCCAGCGTCCCTTGGCCGTCATCGCCTCGCTCATCACCCTGGCCGGCGTGCTGGCCATGGCCGCCACGGCGCACTGGGTCACCGGCGCCAAGCAGGTGGTGGGGCCGATCCAGGGCCACGTCGCCGGTCCGACCTCGCCGGCGGGCGAGCCGGCCCAGCTCGGCCGCCAGCTCTTCACGACGTACCTGTTCGCCTTCGAGGCCACGGCCGCCCTGCTGGTCATCGCGGTCGTGGGAGCCGTGGTGCTGGCTCGGCGCCCGCCCACCGTCCACGCCGAGCCCGAGGACAGCAATGAGAGCGAGCTGCCGGCGTGAGCCTCTCGGGAGCCTGGTACATCGGCCTGGCCGCCATCGTCTTCACCATCGGCGCCATCGGCCTGCTCGTCCGACGCAACGTCCTGATCATGTTCATGTGCATTGAGCTGATGCTCAACGCGGCCAACCTGACCTTCGTCACCTTCGCCCGCATGCTCAACGACATCGGCGGCCAGGCCATCGTCTTCTTCGTGCTCGTGGTGGCCGCGGCCGAGGTCGTCGTCGGCCTGGGCATCGTGGTGACCAACTTCCGCCGTCGCGAGACAACGGTGGCAGACGACCTGGACTCTCTGAAGGGCTGACCGGTGGTCCATCTCGCGTACCTCATGTTGCTGCTGCCTCTCGCGGGCTTCCTCGTCCTGCTCATCGCCGGTCGCCGCATGGGCGACCCGGTGGCCGGCGTCATCGGGACCGTCGCCGTGGGCGGCGCCTTCGTGGTCGCCTGTGTGGTGCTGGCCGGCCTCCTCGGGCTGCCCGACAACGGCCGAGTGGTGGTGGACAACTACTTCACCTGGTTCAGCTCGGGTGCCCTGTCGGTCCCCGTCGGCACCCTGGTGGACCCGCTGTCGATGACGATGTGCATGTTCGTCACGTTCGTCAGCGCCTTCATCCACCTGTACTCCATCGGGTACATGAAGGGCGACCGGGACTATTCGAAGTTCTTCATCTACCTGAACCTCTTCGTCTTCTCCATGTTGCTCCTGGTGCTCTCGGACAACCTCCTGCTGACGTTCGTGGGCTGGGAAGGCGTCGGGGTCTGCTCCTACTGGCTCGTGTCGTTCTGGTTCCAGCGTGAGTCGGCCGCCTCGGCCGGCAAGAAGGCCTTCATCTACAACCGCGTCGGTGACGTCGGCTTCTTGCTGGCGATCTTCTTGATCTTTGAGCGCACCGGCACCGTCCAGTACGAGAGCGGTCCTGGTGGCGGCATCTTCGGCCAGCTGTCGCATCTCAGCGGGGGCTACGGCCTGGCGGCGGTGCTGTTGTTGTTCCTGGCCGCCGCCGGGAAGTCGGCCCAGATCCCGCTGTTCAACTGGCTGCCGGACGCCATGGAGGGCCCGACGCCGGTGTCGGCGCTCATTCACGCCGCCACCATGGTGACGGCGGGCGTCTACCTGCTCTGTCGCATGAACCCGTTGCTTCACGTGACGGCCACCGGGTCCGAGATCATCGCCATCATCGGGGCCGTGACCGCGTTCGTGGCCGCCACCATCGCCTGCGCGCAGCAGGACATCAAGAAGGTGCTGGCCTTCTCGACCGTGTCGCAGATCGGCTACATGATCCTCGCCGTGGGCACGGGCGCCTACATCGCCGCCGTGTTCCTCATGGTGGCACACGCCTTCTTCAAGGGCCTTCTCTTCTTGGGCGCGGGCTCGGTGATCCACGGGCTCGAGGACGAGCAGGACCTCAAACGGATGGGCGCGCTGCGCAAGTACATGAAGTGGACCACCGTCACCTTCACCATCGGGTTCCTGGCCATCGCGGGCATCCCACCGCTCTCGGGCTTCTGGGCCAAGGGCGACGTCCTCGACAACACCTTCGCCCACTTCAAGCCGCTCTGGGTCGTCGGGCTCGTCACCGCCGTGCTCACCGCCTACTACATGAGCCGCCTGGAGACGTTGGCCTTCGGCGGCAACGAGCGCTTCGACAAGGTCGGCCCCAACGGGGAGCCACCCTTGCACGCGCCGCACGAGTCGCCATGGGTCATGCGCCTGCCGCTGGTCGTCCTCGCCTTCTTCGCCTTCTTCGCCGGGGCGCTCGACCTGCCCTGGGTCCACACCGACAACCTGTCGAGCTTCTTGGCCCCCGTGTTCGCCGGCACGCTCTACAACGACCACCTGAGTGCGGGACCCGAGTGGGAGCTGGCGCTGGCCGACATTGCGGCAGCGCTCATCGGCGTCATCGTCGGCTGGTGGATCTGGCGCGGCGACGAGGTCTTCAAGCCCCGGCTGGAGCCCGCCTTCTTGCAACGGGTCTGGTACTGGGACGACTTCTACGACACCATCCTCGGGCGGCCGGGCCAGCGACTGGCCACCTTCTTGGCCTGGGTGGTCGACACCCGCATCATTGACGGCGCCGTCACCGGCACAGCGCACCTGGCGAAGGTGACGGGCACCGCCGCCCGCAAGCTGCAGACCGGCTACGCCCGCAATTACGCCCTGGGCATCGCCATCGGTATGGCCCTCATCATCGCCTTCTTGTTGAGCCGGACGTGGTGGGGATGACGCATTCCGTCCCATTCCTGACGCTCCTGATCCTGCTGCCCGCCATCGGGGCCGCCGCGCTCGGCCTGCTGAGCCTCGCCAAATCGCTGCAGCGCGAGATCCCCTACGTGGTGGCGTTACTCTTCTCGCTCGCCACGGCCGTCATCGCCGTCCTGGCCTTCATCACCATGAAGGTGCACGACGGCGGTTTCCAGCTCGTCTCCAACCACGAGTACACCGGGACGAGCCTGGGCGTGCGCTGGTATCTCGGGATCGACGGCATCTCCGTCTTCTTGGTCCTGTTGACGGCGCTGCTGATCCCGTTGGCCCTCATCCTCGGGCGCAACCGCCAGCACACCCGGGCCTACTTCGCCTGGATCCTGCTGCTCGAGGCGGCAGTGATGGGGAGCTTCCTGTCGCTCGACCTCATCGTCTTCTTCTTCATGTTCGAGCTGACGTTGGTGCCGTCCTACTTCATCATCGCGGGCTGGGGCCACCAGCGGCGGGCCTACGCGGCAATCAAGTTCTTCCTCTACACGTTCCTCGGCTCGGCCTTCTTGCTGGTGGGGATCCTGGCGCTCGCCTTCATCCACCAGTCGCAGTACCACTACTTGACCTTCGAGCTCGGGCCGCTCATGCAGACGCATCTCTCGTCGACGACCGGGATCTTGCTGTTCCTCGCCTTCACGTCTGCCTTCGCCGTCAAGGCGCCGCTGTTCCCCCTGCACACCTGGTCACCCGACGCTTACACCGAAGCCCCCGAAGAGGGTTCGGTGCTCCTCGCCGGCATCTTGGCCAAGCTGGGCACCTACGGCATCATCCGCTTCGACCTCAACCTGTTCCCGCAGGCCACGCGCACGCTGGCACCGCTCCTCTTGACGCTGGCCGTCATCGGCATCGTCTACGGGGCGATCGTGGCCTGCGCCCAGCGCGACATGAAGCGCCTGGTCTCGTACTCCTCGCTGGCCGGCATCGGCTTCATCGCGCTGGGTACCTTCTCGCTGAGCACACAGGGCCTGTCGGGCGCCGTGCTGCAGATGCTCAACCACGGGATCATCGTGGCGGCCCTCTTCATCCTCATCGGCTTCTTGTTCCAGCGACGGGGCACGTGGCAGACGACCGAGATGCGGGGCTTGCAGAAGGCGGCGCCCGTACTGGCGGCCGTCTTCACCGTGGCCATGCTGGCCTCCATCGGCGTGCCCGGCCTCAACGGCTTCGTGAGCGAGTTCCTCGTCCTGGCGGGCACCTTCATCACCCACCGCTGGTGGGCCGTGGTCGCCATGCTCGGGGTGATCGTGGCCGCCATCTACCTGCTCTGGGCCTACCAGCAGGTGTTCCACGGCGACCCCCGGGAAGCCGACGAGAAGACGCGCGACCTCGTCCTGATTGAGCGCCTGATCATGGCGCCGCTCATCATCTTGATCGTGTTCCTGGGTGTGTATCCCAAGCCAGTGCTCGACCGCATCAACCCGTCGGTCAACCAGCTCATCGCGCACGTGGAGGCCAAGACCGGCCACGCCGAACCTCCCGTCACGGTCAAGGGCGTGGAGGGCGTCAAGTGATCGTCGCCCAGCTGGCCACCCACGCCGCGGCCCGTGCGGCGTCGGACACCTTGACGGTGCCATCCATCCGGTGGCTCGCCATACTGCCCCCGATCATCATGATCGGCGGCGCCGTCGTGCTGCTGGGGCTCGCCTCACTGGTGCGCAAGCCGCTGCGTGTCCGGGTGAGCACCATCGCCACGGTGATCATCTCCGGCGGCGCGCTGGGGGTCGCCCTCTGGCAGTGGGCCGACGTGCAGCAGCACGGGGCGCACACCTACGTGAAGCAGGCCGTGGTGATGGACGGCTTCAGTGTGCTGATCACCGTGCTGGTCGCCATCGCCATGCTGCTCAGCGCGCTGGTGGCCGATGGATACCTGCGACGCGAGGGCACGGAAGGAGCGGAGTTCCACGTCCTGGCCATGGTGTCGGCCTCCGGCGCCATGTTGATGGGCATGGCCAACGACCTCATCATCGTCTTCCTCGGCCTCGAGATCCTCTCCATCGCCCTCTACGTGCTGACCGCCTTCAATTACAAGCGGGCGGCATCGGGCGAGGCGGCCCTCAAGTACTTCATCCTCGGCGGGTTCTCGTCTGCGATCTTCATCTACGGGATCGCGCTCACCTACGGGGCGACCGGCTCGACCAATCTCACCCAGATCTCCGACTTCTTGTCCAAGAACGCCGTGCTGTCCAATGGTCTGCTGTTGGCCGGGCTGGCCCTCATGCTGGTCGGCTTCGCCTTCAAGGTGGCGGCGGTGCCGTTCCACATGTGGACGCCCGACGTGTACCAGGGGGCACCCTCGCCCGTCACCGGTTTCATGGCCGCCGTGGCCAAGGCCGGCGCGTTCGCCGCCATGCTGCGGGTGCTGTTCTCCTCGTTCGGCGTCGTCGAGACCGACTGGCGGCCCATCGTCTACGGCTTGGCGGTGCTCTCGCTGGTGCTCGGCGCCTTCGTGGCGCTGCGCCAGCGCGACGTGAAGCGGATGTTGGCGTACTCGTCCATCAACCACGCCGGGTTCATCCTCCTCGGGGTGAGCGCCGGCACCGCCCGGGGCGCCAGCGCCTCGCTGTACTACCTCTTCGCCTACATGTTCATGACCGTGGGCAGCTTCGCCATCGTGACCGTGCTCGGGCGCGACGGCGATACCGACCACGACCTGTCGCGCTACCGGGGCCTGGCCGGGCGCCAGCCGGTGCTGGCGCTGGCCCTCGCCGTCCTGCTGCTGGCGCAGGCGGGCGCGCCGTTCACCACCGGACTGTGGGCCAAGCTGCAGGTCGTCTTCGCCGCGGTGAGCGCGGGAGAGGTCCCGCTCGGCGTCATCGCCATGGTCACGGCGGTCGTGGCGGCCTACTTCTACCTGCGGGTGGCCGTGCTCATGTACGCCGGCGGTGGCTCGGGTGAGCCGGAGAACGGCGCGGGCGGCTCGGCCGCCCTCGGGGCCGGGGACGATATGACCGGTGGGGGCACCATTGCGGCGGCAGGCGCGGGCAGCACCGCGGCTGAGGGTGCGGGAGCCGGCCGGGCGAGCGGGCTGGCCTGGGCCACCCCGGCTTCGACGGCCGCGTCGGTCACCACCATCAACGAGCAGATCCTCCTGGCGGGGGAGGTGGCCGGCGGTGTGGGCGACCAGGCGGTCGACCAGGTGCCGGCCACGGACACGACGACCGAAGAAGCCGGTGCGGTCCACGACGACGCCGTGGCGGCGGCCGTGCCCGTTCCCGCGTTGAGCGGGTTGGCCATTGCCCTGTGTACGTCCGTCACGGTGCTCTTCGGCGTGTGGCCACAGCCGCTCATCGACTTCGCCAACCACGCCACGCTGCTGTTCCTGCCCAAGTAGGCCGTTTCCGGCGTATGGCGGACCTCAGTCGAGGATGCTCTCGGCCTTGCCGCGCCGGATGGCCGCGACCAGCGCCCCGTGGTCCCGCTCGTTCTGGTCGGCGTAGCGGCGGGCGAACTTGCGCATGGATTTGGTGAACACGTCGCTCTTGCCCATGTAGGCATCAATGGCCTCAGGGTCGCCCGAGCGCGCGTGCGCCCGGGCCAGCGTGTTGCCGCAGGCGATGGCGAACTCGACCAGGACCGGCGCAATGAGGTCGGTCGTGGGGATCAGCTTCATGTCGCGGAACTGGCGGACGTAGAAGTCGCGCTGGCCGAGCGAGCCCCAGCCCACGAAGATGTCGGTGGCGCTCTGCACCATGCGCTTGCCGGCGATGACCCGGGCGCCGTGGTGGTCGTGCCCACTCGAATACGTGTAGTTCTCGTAGACGGAAGGGCCGGCCTGCTTGCATTGCAAGAAGAGCGGGTCGCCGGTGGTGCTTCCCTCGAGGAGCACGAGGTAGACCACCATACCGACGCTGCCGACGCCGACCACCTGGCGGACCACGTCTACCGGGGTGAAGCGGTCGAACAGCCGTCGCCGGTCCTCTTGGAGGGTGAGGCGGTACTCCTCGAGCAGGCCTTCGACGATGTCGCCCTGCTCGTGGTCGTCGAGGGTGACACGCAGGGGCGGCTGGGGCGTGATGCGGGGACGTCCGCGACGCTCGGTGGTGAGCTTCTCGAACGCGCCCCGGCTTGTCCGGGCGTCCTTGTTCTTCTCGAACTGCACCTTGACCTGGCCGCGGTCGGCCGGCTCGAAGTAGTCGATGAACTGGTCGAAGCGCGTGCCCTCGTACCAGATGTCGAGCAGGGGCAGGTTGGCGTAGTAACGCATGCGGTTCCGGTAGGCGTCGACGGCTGCGGTCACGGCGGCATCCGACTTGCTCTGCTTGACTCCGTTCTCGCGGGCCGCCACGACCAGGCTGGCGGCGAGGCGGGCAACGTCCCACTCGAACGGTCCGGGCAACGTCTCGTCGAAGTCGCGCAGATCGAAGTTGAGATTTCGCTCCGGTGTGGCCCACAGTCCGAAATTCAGGACGTGGGCGTCACCGCAGAGCTGGACCTCAATGCGACTGTGCGCCCGCGAGGCGAGGTCGGCGGCCATCACCGCCGCCGCGCCGCGGTAGAAGTTCCACGGCGAGAGCGACATCCGCTTGTGGCGAAGAGGGATGAGCTCGGGCAGTCGGATGTCGTTCTGGGCCAGGATGGTGTCGATTGGATCGTGGCCGCGCGCCTTCTCGTCCCACCCGCCCAGGTCGGCGCGCGGCGCCAGCACGCGTGCCTGCCGACCGATCTCGCGGCGCTCGGCCGCGGTGGCGGCGAGGTCGTGCCTGGCCGCCACCGGTGTAGCAACGCTCGATGTCGCCGCACTGGTGGTCCTGCTCACGGCGATCCTCCCTCCCTGATCCCCCGATCGGCACCATCTTTACCCAGGTCTGGGGACGTCGTCCCTTCGACCTGGCGCCCGTTCGGGCTTCAGGAATGGATCGACCGGAACGCGAGGGGGGTTGAGCGCCGGGCCGGAGGACAGTGCAGCCACGGGCCGCCCGGCACCCTGCGTAGGGCCCCCGACCCAAGGTCGGGCACGCCGAGGCTCGCCGGCACCCGCCGCGCAGCCAGTCGAACGACGTGGTGCGGCGGTCGCTCGCGGCGCTGCTCGTCAGACCAGCAGCGGTCGCAGTCCTCGCACCGACCACCGTCGCGGCCGTGATGCACACCGGGATGGCCGCAGCGCGGGCACGTGGCCTCGTTCATGGTCGGGGGCCGGTTGCCCCGGCCTCGTGTCGGGTCGATGTGTCGTTCGATGTGTCGTTCGATGTGGCCTCGCCGTTGTGACCCTGTGCGGCGAGTACCTCGTCGGGCAGCGCCGGGCCCGCACGCCTCGCCGTCGACGTCATCATGAGGCGGCCGATGACCGGGATCTCGGTGAGGGACTCGGCCCGCATGATCTGCACCACGACGGGGACGAACTGCTCCGCAGAGTCGAAGACGATGTAGCGCGGCAGCCACCGCGGCTCGTACTTGGCGTTGAAACGCCACAGCGTTTCGATCTGCAGGGCCCCCGAGAGACGCCGGAGAGCCCAGCGCTCGACGCGCTGGGTGACCCCGTCGCCCGTCTCACCCTCGAGCACCGAACGGAGGGCGGCAAAGTTGAGGCTGAGTCCCTCCATGCCCATCTCCTTGAGGTGGTCGATGGTTGAGCAGAGCGCGAAGTCGAGCAGGCCGTTGGGGTGCTCGCCCGGATCCCGGCGCATGAGGTCCAAGGAGTAGCCACCGATGGCGGGGGACGGTACGAACTGGCACATAGCGACCGGAGCCCCGTCGGGACCTTCGACCAGCGTGAGCAGGAGCCCCGTGTCGCGGCGGTCGAAGAGCCGACCCAGCATCATGGAGAACCCGCGCTCCTCTTCGCCCCGGCGGCTCTTGGCCATGAGCTCGGCCATGCGCGCCGCGTCGGCCGGGTCGAGACGGGCCGGGTCGAGGAAGCGGACGGTATAGCCGTAGCGGGCGACGCGGTTGACCGCCTGGCGCAGCCCTTTCATTTTGCCGCCCTGCAGCGAGAACTCGCGAGGGTCCACCACGGCCTCGTCCCCGATATAGAGGAAGCGCATGCCCGAAGCCTGATAGGTCGGGAGCCATTCCTCACCTGCGCCCATGACGCCGAGCCCCCAACCGTTGCGGTCGACGTAGCGGCGGAACGAGTCCCAGACGTGTGCGCGCTCGGAGAATGGCCCGATGGGATCGGGGGAGACAAGGCACACCCCACCGAAGACGGCGTAGGCGACGACCGAGTCGCGGTGGAAGAACCATTGCTTGTCGTCGCGCAGGGCGAAGTAGTCGAGGGTGCCGGTTCCGTGCCGCCGCACAATGTCGCGCGCCGGAGTTCGGCGGCCCGCCGCCCAATCGCAGCGCGTCCCGACGACAGCCTCCGGTCGACCACCGGTCTGGTCAAGAGATACAGCGCCACGAGGATCAGGCTGATGCCGACGGCGAGCAGGCTGACGGAGGCGAAGCGGTCGATGGTGGTGGGAAACTTGACCCAGTTCACACCGACAAGCCGCTCCGCTGATCCGAGCATCACGTCGGGCCAGGAAGGAAGCGAGTGATGATGGACTCGGCCGGCGATTTCCACGGCGACGAAGCCGCCGAGGGTCGCCGCGAGGCCGCCGACGGCGAGGATGGCGAAAGCCGTGACGATGGTGGCCCGTTCAGTCTGGGCCCGGAAGCGCTCGCGCTCGACGATCAGGAGCGTGAGGACGGCCGCGCAGACGATCAGGGTGATGATGTCGGAGGCGTGCAGCAGGTGGAGGGAAAGTGTCGCCACGAGCAACGCCACGGCGACGAGCCACGAGCGACGCTGCCCGCGCAAAATGCCGCGCGACAGCATGATCATGCCGATACCGGCAATGGCCGTCAGGGCGCCCGCCGCCTGGACGACGGTCACCGGCAGGTATTGCGCAATGAGGTGGAGGTGATGGCGCAGGGGGGCGGTGACCGAGGCCAAAAGGTCGATGGCCCCGGCCAAGAACAGCAACACGGCGGCGAGCCGCCGGATGCGCCGCACTCGGATGTGATCGGCCGCCACCCCGGGCGCGGGCGGCCACGAGGCGCCACCCGGCCAGCTCGCAGCGAGTTCGGCATGGACGTCAGCCGCCTTGGATCGGCCCTTGACCACGGTGTCGGCGGTGATCAGCCGTTCGCCCATGGTGGCCATCGGGAGATCGGCTTCGGCGAGGAGCAGGCGCACGTGCAGCTCCGCCCCCGTTTCGATCTCGAGTGTGGACTCCTGGCGGTGGTGCAGGAACGTCGGCGGGAGCCCCAGGCGACCCCGGTGTTCGTGGACCACCTCGGCGGTGGCACCCGGGCTGGCGAAGAAGCCGACGTCGAGGTGGGTGAGCTCGGGCACGAGAGACCCACCGAGGATCACGCCTGAGGCGCCGGCCTCGACGGCGCTACGCGCCGCGTCGAGCGCGTGGTGCCCGTCCAACTCCAACTGGTCATGTGCGATGGGCCGAGCACCCGAGGGGCTTCCAGCCCAGGGCGCGGGTAGCCCGTCACCGCCCAGCGCCCGCCAGATGCCGCGCGACGTGATGGCGACCACGACGGCGAGGACGGCGAGCAGGACCAGGGCGATCACGATGGTGACGACGAGGCGAGAGGCCCACGTGGCGCTGTAGGCCTCCTGGAGCGCCGTCTGCTGGCGCGGCGTGCGGAAGATGCGCCCGAGCCCGTCGACGACGAACTCGAACCGCAGCAAGAGCGCGATGACGGTCAGCACGAGCGGAGGCGCCCAGAGGTAGCGACGCAATCTCCGGTAGAGCACGCGGGACGTGACGAATCGCCGGGCCAACATCGGATCGTCGAGCCGGTCGATGCCGGCGAGCCAGGGCCGATCGTCGGTCGGTGCGGCCTCGACCGGGTGGTTGCGGTCCGGGCGCAACGTGCCGGTGCGGACGAGCACTGTCCTCGTTCCCGCGCCCGTCTCGCACGCGAGGTCGACTCCGTCGCGCACTGAGATCCCACGGCGCTCGAGATCCTGCGCCAAGGCGGGATCGCGTTCGGACGGCGTCAAGACGACGATCACCTGGGAGTCGGCCCGGGCGGCGAAGGTCGAGAGTGTGTCGATCAGCTCGGCGTGGTTGCCCACCGCGCCGGCGGCATCGTCGTGGCACCCCGGCGCAGCCAGTCGCCCACACAGGACCACGATGCCGGGCCCCTGCCATTCGGCCAGCCGGCGGGCGATGTCGCGACAGGCGGCGCGAGAGCTGTCGGTTGGCTCGTGGGGGAGCAGGAGGTCGCCGATGACCTCGACCCTCCGGCCGAGGCCGACCGCCACCGAGCGGTCTACGACGGCCGCCGTGCCCGGGGCGGTACCCATTCCGGTGTCGACGTCAGCCCCCATGTCCTCTCCATGGTGTCACCTTTGCTCGTCCGGGCCCCTCCTCAATCCGGATGAAATGCGCCGGCCGGGGGATGGAGGGGAGCGCCGTTAGGCTGGACCCTTATGCCCGTGACCAGGACAGGAAGCGAGCGGATCAACTGGGTGTGGCGCGAAGGGGACGACGGGCCGCACCCGAGGGGTCCTGCGGTCGTCTTCGACATCGACGGCGTGCTGTCTGACGCGGCGGGCCGCCAGCACTTCCTCGATCAAGGGCGCCGGGATTGGACCTCGTTCTTCGAGGTGTGCGGCGACGACCCGGTGGTCGAGGAGATCGCTCGCCTGCTCGAGCTTCTCGATCCGTCGCTCGCGGTCATTTTGCTGACCGGTCGTCCCCACCGGGTCCAACCGCAGACGCTGGCCTGGCTCAAACGCTACGGACTGCGGTGGGACCTCCTGGTGATGCGTTCGCGCGGGGACTACGCGCAGGTGACGGAGTTCAAGGAGGCGGCGGTGGAGGATCTGCGGGCCCATGGATTCGACCTGCGTCTGGCCTTCGAGGACGACCCGTCCAATCACGCCATGTACGTGGCGGCCGGCGTGCCCTGCGTCTACATCCACTCGGGTTACTACGAATAGCGCAGCTGGCGCGCCCACCCGGCCGCGAGGGCCAGCACAGCGAGGACGAGCACGGGAAGGTCCCCCCAGTGGTCGTAAGGGGTGAAGCCACGCCGGAGGGCGACGGCGGCGACGAGGACCTGGCGCCGGCCCAGGGTGCTGCGCTCGGTGACGACACCGCGCTGGGTGACCACGGCACTGAAACCGGTCGGCGCGGCCTGGACGAGGTCGCGTCCCGACTCGACGGATTGCACGATCGCGGCTGCCATCTCCTGAGCGGGCACCTGCGACGTGCCGTAGGAGGACGTGTTGGTGGGAGCGGCGAGCAACTCGGCGCCGGCGCGCACGGATTGATGGCTGCGGCCCGCATAGAAGATCTCGAAGGACACGAGGAGCCCCAGCGGACCGCTCGGCGTGCGCATGAGCCCACTTCCGTGCCCCGGGACGGCATCGACCGGCACGCCGGAAAGGTCGGCGAAGTGCGAGAAGAACGAGCGCAACGGCACGTACTCACCGAAGGGAACCCGGTGGACCTTCTCGAACACGCCGACGATCTGACCGGTAGGTGCCCAGGCCACGATTTCGTTGCGGAAGGAAGTCGATGACGCCGGTTCGGTGACGCCGACCAGGAGCGTGGCCCGCAGCTGGCGGGCGAGTCGTCCCAGGAGTGCGGCCTGGGGGGAGCCAGCCAGCGGACGGTTCAGGGCCACCACGTCTTCGGGCCACAGGACCAGCTGCGGGGCGGGGTTGGCGGTAGCCACGAGGGACGTGGCCGCGACCTGAGCTGCGAGCACCGAGGCGGGTGGGACCTCGTGCTTGCTGAGGCCACGCTGCCCGCCTCCTTGGACCAATGCGACCCGCACGGTCCGCACGGGGGCTCCTCCGTCGGGGACGACAGCGCCGGCGACGGCCAGGACGACGATTCCAGCTGTGATGGCGGCGACACCGACGACCGAGGGGCCGCGCCTGTGGCAGCGACGCGTCCACAGGGCGGAGCACAGCGTGGCCACCGCGACGCCGCCGGCCCAGATGCCGGCTGTGATGAGCAGCGGGCCACCCAATCGGGCCAGCTCGACGAGCGGGCCACGGGCCTGTCCGAGGAACACCCCTCCCAGGGGCAGCCCGCCGAAAGGCCACGACATGCGGACGGCCTCGGCCAGGGTGCACGCGCCGACGAATGCCGGCGCCCGCCCGCGGGCGGGGGGTGTGGCGGCTGCGGCCGCGGCGAAGAAGAGGGCCTCGAGGAGGACGAGCACGACCGCGCCGTACCAATTGAAGGCGCGGGCCCAGGCGAGCCCGATGACGTCGCAGCCGAGGCCGGCCAGCCACCCGCACCAGCTGCGGGCGCGCAGAGGGAGACCCGCCAGGCGCCAGTAGAGCAGGGCCGCGCCCGCCAACCCAAGGGGCCACCATCCCCAGGGAGGCAGCGAGAGCGCGAGCAGGACGCCCGCCGCGACCGAGGGGACGGCCAGGCGTCCCCGGCGTGGCTGTACGCTCACAAGAGGGAGCGCGCGGCCGCCCGGCCGCTGGCGATGCAGGCGGGGATGCCGACCCCGTGGTACGCCGACCCGGCCGCGGCAATGCCGCCCAGGCGGGCGAGTGCCACCTCGACACCTGCCGTCCGCAGCAGGTGATGCACCCGGTACTGCGGGAAGGCGTTGGGGTAGCGCCGCACCACGGCGTCGGCGGGCTCGCCCCCGACGCCCATGAGCGCACCCAGCTCGTCCCAGGCCCGTGCCGCGACTTCGTCCTCCCTCCACGCGGAGGACCGCGTGTCGTCGATGCGCCCGAGGGATGCACGTAGGAGCACCTCTCCGTCTCGCCCCAGATGTGGCCATTTGCGGTCGAGATAGGTGCAGGCCGTGACCGCCCACGGTTCGCGTCCTCTGTGCGCGTCTGCGTCGCGGGACGAGGAACCCGGTGCCGTCGAGCGCGCCAGCCAACTGGTCGGAGCGAATCCGGAACGTTACAAGCGCCACCGAGGCGTAGTCGATGGCGTCGAGCAGACCCGCCACCTCGTCGTCGTGGGGACGCAAGAGTGCCGCCGTGGCCGGTGCCGGGGTCGCCAGGACCACCGCGTCCGCCTCGAGCAGCTGGCCCTCTGCCGCCACGTCCCATCCACCACCATGGCGGGCGAGGCGCTCGACCGGTGTCGAAACCCGCACGCCCACCCCTCGCGCGCGGAGTCCAACGACGAGCGCGTCCACCAACGACGCCATGCCACCGCCGAGCGCCCAGAACAGCGGGGGCCCGTCGGGATCGGGTGGAGGGACCTCGGCGCGCAGCGCCCGCATGAGGCCGCCTCGGCGCTGCGCCGCGGCCAACAGGGGTGGGAACGTCGCCGCGGCCGACATGTCGTCGACCGAGCCGGCGTGGATGCCGCCGACGAGTGGGTCAACCATCATGTCGACGACGCGAGAACCGAGCTTGTGGGCCACCAGGGGGCCGATGGCCCGGTCACCAATGGGTCCGCGGGTGTCGGGGCGGGGCAAGAGCGCGTCGCGAGCCAGACCGGCGGCCCCGCGCACGCCGACAATGCCCGAGCGCGCGGTGGGCCAAAACCGCGTCGGGACGCCCAGTGCGTGACCCTCGGGCAGACGGCGGAGCCGTCCGCGGGCCCAGACCGATGCGCCGCGGGCCGCGATCGGCACCAGTAGATCAGCGAGCCCGACCTCGCGGCAAAGGTCGATCGCCTCGGACCGGCGTCCGAGAAATCCGTCCGGACCGATATCGACGAGCCTCCCGCCGATGTCCGCGCTCTGCAGTGGGCCGCCCAGGCGGGACGATGCCTCCAGCAGCGTCACGATGGGTGCATCGGCACGCGGTGAGGCACCCCCGGTCAACTCCCAAGCGGCGGTGAGACCACTGATGCCGCCACCGACAACGACAACGTGACGTTCCATGTCAGAGCGCCCGGTCGGCGGCCATGATCACATCGGCCAGCACGCTGATGAACGCTGGATCGTCGTTCAACGACGCGGTCCGCGTGAAGGCCAGGCCATGCTCCGCCGCGACGCCCGCGAGCTCGACATCGAGGTCGTAGAGTACTTCGAGGTGATCGGCCACGAAGCCGATCGGACAGACAACGATGGTGTCGACGCTGCCTCCGTTGCCGAGCTGTCGCACGACGTCGCGGACGTCGGGGCCGAGCCATGGCTCGGGAGTTCGACCCGCGCTCTGCCATGCCACGAGCCACTGGTCGAGTCCGGCGGCTGCGGCAACCAGTCGAGCGGACTCGGCCAACTGTTCGGGGTAGGTGTCGCCGGTGTCGCGGATGCGCTCGGGCAGTGAGTGCGCGGTGAAGAGCACCTTGGTCCGGCCGGCGGCGCCGCCCAGCGCATCTTGGACGCGCGCCGCCTGCAGTGCGACGAACGACGGCTCGGCATACCACGGCGCGACGGGCACGAACGGCAGGTCGCCCAGCGCGGCCGCGGCGCGGTCCAGGTATTCCTGGGAGCCGAGCGAGGAGCCGTGCGGCGTGAGAACGAGGCCGATGACCCGTTGCAGACCGGCGGTGGTCAGTCGGGCGGCGGACTGCTCAATGAGGGGTTCCGTGTGCTTGGCCCCGAACGACACCGTGTAACGACCGGGTGCGCGCGTCCCGAGCACGTCGCGCACGGCGTCGACCTGCGCGGTCGTGCGGATGTTCAGCGGTGAGGCGCCGCCGATGGCGGCGTAGCGCCGCTCCAGGTCGGCCAGTTGTTCGGGGGTCGGAGGGCGACCGCGTCTGATGCGCGTGTAGAAAGACTCGATCTCGGTCGCGCTCGCCGGGGTGCCGTGCGCCATGAGCAGGACGCCGACGGTCATGCTCGTGCAGTCTCCGCGTGGACCAACTCGACGACGGCCCCCAGGATGCCCGGGTCCGATTCGGGGAGGACGCCGTGGCCCAAGTTGAAGACATGGCCCGTCCCACTCCCGTCGGCGCCCGCGGCCAACACGGTCCGGGTGGCCTCGGCCACAACGGGCCATGGCGCCGCGCAGAGCGCGGGGTCGAGATTTCCCTGCACCGCGCGGTCGGCACCGATCCGCCGACGCGCCTCGTCGAGGGGGACGCGCCAGTCGACGCCGACCACATCGCTTCCCGCCGTACCCATCAGCTGGAGGAGCTCGCCGGTGCCGACGCCGAAGAGGATTGTGGGAACAGCGAGGTCCGCAATGCCGGCCAGGACGGCGCGGGTGGCCGGCAGGGCGAACCGGGCGTACTCGCTGGGGGAGAGCGATCCGGCCCAGCTGTCGAAGAGCTGCACGGCCTGGGCGCCGGCCTCGATTTGGGCGCGCAGTGAGGCGACCGCCATGGCGGCGAGCCGCTCGGTCAGCCGGTCCCACAGCCCGGGATCGCCGTGCATGAGAGCCTTGACCTTGGCGAAGCTCCGGGAGGGGCCGCCCTCCACGGCGTAGCTGGCCACGGTGAACGGTGCGCCGGCGAAACCGATGAGCGCCACCCCGGTGTCCGTGAGTTCCCGCCGGACCAGTCGGACCGTCTCCGCGACGTAGGGAGCGTCGGCTGCCGGGTCGAACGGGCGTAGGCGCGCCAGGTCGGCCTCGCTGCGGAATGGCTCGGCCACGACAGGGCCGCGGCCCTGCTCCACGTCCACCCCGAAACCCACGGCGTAGAGCGGCACGACGATGTCGGAGAACAGAATGGCGGCGTCCACGCCGTAGCGCCGGACCGGCTGCAAGGTCAGCTCAGCCGAGAGGGAGGCGTCACCGATGGCGGAGAGGATCGACCCGGTGCCTCGGGCCGACCGATACTCGGGGAGCGAGCGACCCGCCTGGCGCATGAACCAGACTGGAGTGCGCGACACGGGCTCGCGCAGGCAGGCGCGCACGAGGTCCGTGCGAACATCGGCGGCGAGGCTCACCCGATCGGCTCTATGACGACCGCCGTCCCGTAGGCACAGATCTCCGTCCAGTTCCCACCCATCTCCGACGTGTCAAAGCGCATGGCGAGGACAGCGTTACCTCCGCGAGCCTCGGCTTCTTCCACCATGCGATTGACCACGTCTTCGCGGCTGAGCTGCAGGTTCTTCGTCATCCCCTTGAGCTCGCCTCCGGCCAGCGACTTGAAGGCGGCACCGAACTGCGAGCCGACGTTGCGTGAACGGACGGTGAGGCCGAACACCTCGCCGAGGACCGAGGTCACCTTGTAACCGGGCACGTCGTTCATGGTCGAAATCAGCATGGCAATCCTTTCGGTCCGGCTCATCGTACGCGTCTGCACCCCGGCCTCCCGGGCGTCGCGAGGCGTCTAAACTGAACCGTTTCCCCGTGGGCGGGGTGAGGAAGGGGAGAGGTGCCCGAACATCCCGATCTGCAGGATGAACAGGAGTTCCTCAACCGTGCCTACGACGGTCTGGAATTCATGCGCGGCGAGGCACGCCACATGTTGCAAGGCGTTCTCGACCTCGGGCGGGGAGGCACCTTCCAGTCGCGCACCGAGCGGGACATCGTGGTGCGCACGAGCCTCGCTCGCCTCGAACAGCTCGACATCGGGGACCAGGCGCTCTATTTCGGGCGCATCGACCGCGTGCGAGAACCCGGCGAGGATGCAGATCCGGCCAACCCCCTTCTCGGCGAGTCCTTCCACATCGGGCGGCTGGCCGTTTCCGGCCCCGATCACGAGCCACTTGTCGTCGACTGGCGCGCACCGGTGGCCGAGCCTTTCTACCGGGCCACCGGCCTCGACCCCCAGGGTCTGGCCCGGCGGCGCCATCTCGCCGTGCGGGGAAGGGTCGTCACCGGACTCGAGGACGAGTACTTCGTCGACCCCGACCAGCCCGGCGGCGCCTCGTCACCCGATGGCAGCGGGGCAACGGCGCGACACGGAGGGGAGCGGCTGTTGGCCGATGGGCTTGTCCTCGGTGGTCCGGGCGCGCTGCTTTCCGCGCTCGGACAGGCACGGACCGGTCAGATGGGCGACATCATCGGGACCATCCAACGCGAGCAGGACGAGATCATCCGCTCGCCGCTGCCAGGTGTCCTCGTCGTGCAGGGCGGACCCGGCACGGGGAAGACGGCTGTCGCGCTCCACCGCGCCGCGTACCTGCTCTACACGCACCGCTTCCCACTTGAGCGTCAGGGTGTGCTCGTGGTGGGCCCGAATCCGCTGTTCCTGCGCTACATCGAGCAGGTCTTGCCCTCGCTCGGTGAAACGGGGGTCAGCCTGTCGACCGTCTCGGGTCTCGTGCCCGAAGTACGCGTGCGCGCTGTCGACGACCCCGGCGTGGCGAAGATGAAGGGCGACGTGCGCATGGTCAAGGTGCTGACCCGTGCCGTGCGGACGCGCCAGCGCCCGCTTCGTCACGATGTCGAGGTCCCGTTCGGCGCGAGTGTGCTGCGCCTCCGGTCGGGAGTGACCGCGGACATCGTGGGGATGGCTCGGCGCCGTCCTGGCACGCACAACGCGCGCCGGCGGTTCGTGGAGTCCCAAGTGCTGCGGGTCCTGACTGACGAATACCGGGCCCGGCTGGGGCGGAGCGGAGTCGACGGGGTCGACGAGGTGCCGACGGCCGACGAGCAGAAGGATCTGGCCCAGCGGCTGCGCCGGGTTCCCGAGGTGAGCAACGCCCTTGACCGGATGTGGCCGCGCCTGTCCCCACACGAATTCCTGCACGATCTCCTCGGGGCCCGTGCGCTGCTGTCCAGCGCCGGCAAGGGGATCTTGAGCCCTCAGGAGGTACAGCGGCTGTACCGGCCCCGCAGCACATCTCTAGAGGAGGTGCCCTGGACGGCAGGCGACGCCGCGCTCGTCGACGAGGCCCGCACACTGCTCGGGCCGCGCCGCGGCCGCCCCGCCCGCGTGCGGCCCAAGCGCGCCGACGAGGGCTCGGCCTCGGACGTCGGATTCTGGCCGCAGGGACTGGCGGCCTCACCGGAACCCGCAACGACGACGGCTGTATCCGATGAGGACATCCGCGCCTTCGGGCACATTGTGGTGGACGAGGTGCAGGACCTCTCGCCCATGCAGTTACGCATGCTCGCCCGCCGCTCGCTCTCGGGCTCAATGACCGTCGTCGGCGATATTGCCCAGGCCACCGGACCGTGGGCACCGACTGGGTGGGACGACATCACGCGCCACTTGAGCCCGCAGCGGCCGCCCCGGTTGGTGGAGTTGACGGTCAGCTACCGGACCCCGGCCGAGGTCGTGGCGCTGGCGGCCCAGGTCCTCGCAGTGGCCGCGCCCGGCATCACCCCGCCACGCCCGGTGCGCCAGTCCGGCGTCCCACCCCGGGTGGTGGCCACGAGCCGGTTTGGCCTCGCTGATTCGCTGGCAGACCTGGCCCGCGAAGAGGTGGCGGCCGTGGCGCCCGGTCGGGTCGCCGTGCTGGGTCCGGCCGTGATGCTGCCCGAGCTGACCGGGGCCCTCGACGAGGCGGGCCTGGACCCGATCGATCCGCGGGACCCCTCCGGAGACGGCCTGGCCGCCGGCCTGGTGGTCCTGCCGGCGGACGAGACGAACGGCCTCGAGTTCGACTCGGTGATCGTGGTGGAGCCACTGTTGGTGGCCGCGGTGGGAGAGGAGCTGGCCGGTGAGGGGCCGCTGACGCCCACGACACGGGGCTTGCGGACCCTCTACGTCGCGCTCGACGAGACCGACGCGGCGGCTCACCGTGCTGCACGCCGAGCCGCTCCCGGTCGAACTGCACTGACCTGGGCGTTCTCGGCCGGCAGGTCGTCTGCGTCGGCTCCGCCTCCTAGTTGGCGTGTTCGCCTTCGGGTCGACTAGAAATTCACCTGTGACCCAGGCTGTCTCGGCGGAGGTCCCCGCGCCTCAGGGAAAGATCATCCACGACCGGCCACCGATGCTGGCCATCGGCGTCATGATCTGGCTCGGCTCCGAGCTGATGTTCTTCAGCGGCCTCTTCGCCGCCTTCTTCACCATCCGGGCCAACACCATCGGGCCCTGGCCTCCAGCGGGGACCGAGCTCGACACCCTGCGGGCCGGCGCCTTCACCGTGATCCTGGTCCTGTCGAGCTTCACCATGCAGCGGGCCGTCTTCCAGCTGGAGTGGCGCAAGCGGCAGTCGGCCCGGATCTGGATCGTCATGACGATCGTCCTCGGCGTCGCCTTCTTGGGGAACCAGGTCTACGAGTGGCTCTTCAGCCCGACGCGCTGGTACACCAATGCGTACGGATCGCTCTTCTACATCATGTCGGGCCTGCACGGCCTGCACGTCTTCATCGGTTTGCTCGCCATGGTCTTCCTGCTCGGTCGCCTGCGCGGCCAGGTCGGCGGGGACCCCGGCGAGCTCTCCGCTGTTCAGGGGGTGTCGTACTACTGGCACTTCGTCGACATTGTCTGGGTCGGGCTCTACAGTTGCCTGTTCCTCCTCAAGTAGGCATGCGAGCCCACGTAGGCATGCGAGGCGTGCGCGTCCAGTTCAAGAAGACGATCACGAGCCGTTTTCTCCTCCCGGCAGGCCTCTTGTCGGTGGCCGCACTGGCCGCGCTGGCCATGGTCTTCCCGGGAACCAACGCCGGCGCGAGCGGGCATGAGGACGCGTCGCAGGTGTCGGTGAACCCGGTGCATGTGACGACGCGTTCGTGCGGCACCGTGAACGTCAAGGGTGTCACGGGAACGGTGCGCAATGCCGGCAACCCCTTCAACAGCACGTCGAAGTTCTGCCTCAACGGCCACCTCATTTCCTACGGCAACACGGCCATCACCTACGCCAACCCGCCACGGTCGTTCATTTCGGCCGGACGGCTTCTCTTCGCCCAGACCTGCTCGAGCTGCCACGGCAACGAGGCCAACGGCGTCGGTCCCGACGGCCAGGCGACCATCGGGCCGAACCTGCAGGGAGTCGGGGCCGCCACGGTCGACTTCTGGGTGAGTACGGGCCGCATGCCCGCCGCGGACCCAAAGGCGGTCCAGGCCGAGCGCAAGCCTTCCCGGCTGACGCCGGTCCAGGCGCTGGAGTTGGCGGCCTGGGTGAACTCGCTCGACCCGGCCGTGCCCGCCGTGCCCAACCCGCACCTGACGGGCGCGAACCAGTCGGCCGGCATGAACCTCTTTTCGCTCAACTGCGCCGCCTGCCACACCATTGAGGGAACGGGTGACGCCCTGGCCTTCAGCACCAACGCACCCTCCCTGCAGAACCGCGAGGTGACGGCGCAGCAGGTGGCCGAGGCGATCCGCACGGGGCCCGCCAACATGCCCCGCTTCTCGGGCAACCTCACCGACGCCCAGGTGGCGGACATCACCTCGTATGTCACCGGCCGCCTGCAGCACCCGCAGAACCCCGGTGGCTTCTCGCTCGGTGGCGTCGGCCCGGTCGCCGAGGGCTTTGTGGCCTTGCTGATCGGCGTCGGCGGCCTCGCGCTCATCTGCTTCTGGATCGGAGAGCGTGCAGGCCCCGACGAAGAGGACGACGCGGACGGTGATGAGGGGGATGGTGACGGCGACACGGGGCAGCCGGAGACGGTGTCGGCCCAGAGCGGGCATGGCTCGCTGGAGCACGCGTGAGCGACGCCGACCACCAGCCCTCGCGCACCCGGGTCCCCATGCCGGTCGCCGCCCTGAGCGACCCGCACATGGGCGACGCGGCGCGGAACCCGGACCGCACCGAGACGATCATCGCCCTGATCCTCATCGTGGGCGTCGTCTGCTTCGGTGTCGCCGGCGCGGCCTACTGGCAGAACTGGAGCCCCTGGACCTTCGGCGGCGCGCTGGGCGCCGGCCTGTTCGCCTTGGGATTCGGCCTCACCGCCTGGGGCAAATACCTCATGCCCCAGGGACCCTTCGTCGAGGAACGGCACCGCCTCGCCTCGACCTCGGACGAGCGCGACGCCATGTCAGCGGCTCTCGTCGAGCGTTCCGCGGTTGTCGTCAAGCGACGCCGCATGTTGGGCGGCCTGTTCGCCGTGGGCGCCGGCATCTTCGGCATCGTCGCCGCCTTCCCGCTCATCCGCTCGCTCGGCCCGGTGCCGGGCGATTCGCTGGAGGTGACCGGCTGGCGCAAGGGGTCGATCCTGGTCGACTCCAACGGCCGCCCGGTGCGCAAGGACACCCTGGTGGTCGGCGGCATCATGACCGTCTATCCCAGGGACACGGTGAGCCCACGGACCGGCTTCATCACCGACGAGGGGCAGGCGGTCGACCAGACCGTGCTGATCAGGGTCTCCGATCAGCCCTTCACCACCGAGCCAGGACGCGAGACCTGGACCCCCGATGGCTACGTGGCCTACTCGAAGCTCTGCACGCACCTGGGGTGCCCGGTCGGCCTCTATGAGCAGCAGCTCGAACTCCTGGTCTGCCCGTGCCACCAGTCGATGTTCAACGTGCGCAACGGCGCGGAGCCACAGTTCGGTCCGGCCCCGCGGCCGCTGCCGCAGATGCACCTGGGCTACAACCAAGACGGCTATCTCATCGCAATGGCACCCTATGATCAGGCGGTCGGGCCGGGCTTCTGGGAGCGGAACTCATGAGCGACAGCGCCCCCAAGACAAAGCGCAGCACCCGGGCGGCCATGGGCCCCTACGGGCACGTGGGCAAGGTCGTCGGCGAACTCGACGACCGGCTCGGCGTTGCCAAGGGCGGCCGCGTCTTCCTCGACAAGATCTTCCCGGACCACTGGTCCTTCATGCTGGGCGAGATCTCGCTCTACTCGTTCGTGGTGCTCCTGGCCACCGGTGTCTTCCTGTCCCTCTATTTCGTCCCCTCTACCCAGCAGGTCATCTACCACGGCAGCTACAAGCCGCTGAACGGCCAATTCGTCTCGGAGGCCTACCGGTCGACGGTCGGGATCTCCTTCGACGTACGCGGCGGCCTGCTCGTCCGCCAGATGCACCACTGGGCGGCCGACATCTTCACCGGCTCCATCGTCGTGCACATGGCGCGCATCTTCTTCACCGGTGCGTTCCGCAAGCCCCGCGAGCTCAACTGGCTGATCGGCATCACCATGCTGATCCTCGCCATCCTCGAGGGTTTCATCGGCTACTCGCTCCCTGACGACTTGATCTCGGGCACCGGCCTGCGCATCGGGTACTCCATCGCGGAGTCGATCCCGTTCGTGGGCAGCTACCTGGTGACGTTCCTGTGGGGCGGCCAGTTCCCGGGCACGGGCATCATCATCCCGCGGTTCTTCATCATCCACGTGCTGATCATCCCGCTCGTCTTGATCGGATTGCTCTCGGCCCACCTCGGCCTGCTGGTGCGCCAGAAGCACACGCAGTTCAAGGGTGAGGGCCGGACCGAGGACAACGTGGTCGGTTCCCCGATGTTCCCGACCTTCATGGCCAAGACCACCGGCTTCCTCTTCATGGTGACCGCGGCCACGGCGCTGCTCGGGGCCTTCGCCCAGATCAACCCGATCTGGCAGTTCGGCTCCTACGACGCGTCCAAGATCTCCTACGCCGTCCAACCCGACTGGTACATGGGCTGGCTCGACGGCGCGCTGCGCATCATGCCGTCGTGGGAACTGGCCTTCTGGGGGCACACCGTCCCGCTCGAGGTCTTCCTCCCCGCGGTGGTGTTCCCCGGCCTCATCTTCACGCTGTGCATGCTCTGGCCGGCGCTCGAGGTCAAGGTGACGGGCGACACGGACCTGCACAACCTGTTGGACCGCCCCCGAGACAGGCCCAGGCGAACGGCGGCTGGCGTGGCGATTTTCGCCTTGCTCTTCACGCTGTTCGCAGCGAGCTCGACCGATGTCCTGGCCAACTTCTTCCACATCTCCCTCAACGTGGTGCTGTGGTTCTTCCGGTTCGCGGTGATCATCATCCCGATCATCAGCGGGTTGGTCGCCTACCAGCTGTGCCGCGAAATGCAGGGCGTTCACGGCATCGGCAAGCGCAAGCGCGCCGTCATCGTGAGTCGCTCCGCCCAGGGCGAGTACTCGACAGCGCCGACTCCGCCTCGCCCCGGCGACGAGGTGACCGAGCTCGACCCCGAGCCCGTGCCGGTGCGTATCGACATCGAGCCGTTGAACAACGGTGGCATCCGCGAGCCGGCGAGCTCGCCCACGGGTGCTCGCCAGGTCAGCCGCTGAACCGAGGGCGGGTCCGGCCGACCGCCCGCGCCCTGTGGGTCGCCGTCGAATCCATTCACGCCGTCACCTACTTCGCACCTGCTTGCCGCAGCGCGCTGCGCGAGGCGGGCCTGCGGGGCTTCTGGTCGGGTTACTTCGCGGCGCGGGCTGCCCCGCTCGGAGCGGTCGGGGCCGGCCCGGTTGGTGCTGCCTTCTACAATTTTCACCCGTCCATGGTCGCCAGGGCGGTCCCGGGCTGCTGGGACGTGGTGGCGCCAGAGGTTCTCTGCCGGGTGCGGGCGATCGCGGCGGCTGACACGCTCGGCGAGGTCTGCGACGTCCGGTCCCGGTCAGCGCTGCTGGCCGCGCTGCCGCTCCTGCGCAAGGCCGTGGCGGGGTGCGACGGCGCGGGCAGGGTGATGGCGGGCGCCAACCGGGCGCTCTGGCCGCGCATCGCCACCGCGCTCGGGACGGGTGGGCTGGGGGAGGCCTGGCAGGGCTGCACCACGTTGCGCGAGCACCGCGGGGACGGGCACGTGGCGGCGCTCGTCGTCCACGGCGTCGGTGGGTTGGAGGCGCACGTGCTCGCGGCCGGCACGAAAGCCATTCCCGTGGAGCTGTTGCGGGACAACCGTGGCTGGAGTGAGGAAGCATGGGACCGTGCCACGGCGCAGCTCGCGGCCGGCGGCCTGCTGCACACCGACGGACGGGCCACCGACGCCGGCCGTACCCTGCATGGCGAGGTCGAAGAGCTGACCGACGAGTTGGCCGAGCCGGCCACTGCCGGGCTGAGCGACCAGGCGCTCGAGGAGCTGCACGGTGTCCTGTCGGCTTGCGCGGCCGACGTCGTGGCCTCGGGGCTCGTGCCGTTCCCCAATCCGATGGGGTTGCCGCGTCCCTAGCGTGCGGGCGCGGTGCCGGGCGAGGTGCGGGGCGGAGGCCAGCCCGGAACCAGCCCGAGCTCCTTGCAGAGTTTGCGCGACGACACCATCTGGCCGGCGTAGGACAGGGCGTCCGGGTCATCGGCCAACCAGGCGGCCACCTCGCCGGCGACGTCGGGCGGCGCGGGGACGTGACCCGCCCCAACCAGCACCTCGTCCATGCCCGACGCCCGCATGGACTCGGTCAGGGTCAGACCCGGCGCGATGGAGAAGGCCGCGATGCCCCGGGCGGCGAACTCCACGTGGCACATGTCCGTGACGCGGTGGAAGGCGGCCTTGGCCGCGGCGTAGGCCACGCCCCAGCCGCCGGAGCCGGCGGGAGCGGGCGGCGTGGTGAAGGCAGCTTCGGAGAGCATGTTGACGAGCCGGCCCTCACCGCGCTCGAGCATGCCGGGCAGGAGCAGCTGGGTCAGGAGCAAGGGATGGAGGTAGTCGCCGACCAGGCAGCGTTCGGCCAGCTCGAGCGGAAGGTCCAAGAGGCGGTCCATGGTGCCCGGCCCCTGGTAGATGGCGTTGTTCACCAGCACGTCGACGCGTCCCAACTCGGCCAGTGCCACCTCGGGGACCCGCTCGACCGAGGCGCGGTCCAAGAGGTCCATCGGCACGGGCAGACAGGTCCGGCCAAGCGCCTCGATCTCCGCTGCCGTGGTGTCGAGGCTCCCGGCAATGGGGAGCGGGTCGTCGCGCACCAGCGTGCTCGAGGCGTGGGCGCGACCGTCGCCCTCGTGGACCGTCCGGGCCGTGATCACCACGTCGAAGCCGCGCCGAGCCAGCGCCACGGCGGCACAGCGGCCGATGCCCCGGCTGGCCCCGGTGACGAGTGCGACGCGTCGAGCCTCAGCCACCGCGCACCTACATCATCCCGGCGATCTGATGACCACCGTCGACGTGGAGCACCTGACCGTTGACGTAGGCCGAGGCATCGCTGCACAAGAACGCCACGACGCGGGCGATGTCGTCGGGCCGACCGAGGCGCCGGGTGGGATTGGCCTTGGCCAGGCGCGTTTGCACGTCGAGGGGCACCTGGGTCGATGCCGTCTCAGTGAGGATGAATCCCGGTGCGACGGCGTTGGCACGGATACCGTCGCGCCCGTAACGAACAGCGAGATGCCGCGTCAGTTGGTTCAGTGCAGCCTTGGCCACGCCGTAGGACACCCGGGTGGACTCGCCGATGGTGCTCGTCCCCGACGAAATGGTGACGATCGATCCTCCGCCGCCGGCCGCCATCACGGGAATGGCATGGCGCGCCAGCAGGAGCGCGCCCCGCGTCGTGATGTCGAGCGCACGTTCCCACACGCCGAGATCCACATCGACGGCGTCGGTGTCGAGCCGCGGGTGGCTCCAGGCCGCGTTGTGGTCGACCGCGTCAACCCGCCCGAACGCAGCCACGGCACGCTCGACGAAGCCGGCGATCGACTCCTCCCGGCGAACGTCGCAGTGCAGGCCCACGGCACGACCGCCCGCCACCTCGACCGCGGCCGCCACCGCCTCGGCGCCGTCGGTCGAGACGTCGCCCACGACGACCGCAGCGCCCTCGGCGGCCAGCCGCAGCGCCGTGGCCCGCCCGATGTCGGACGCACCCCCGCTGACCAGGACAATCTTGCCGTCGAGCTGTCCCCCCTCCGACACCATGCGGCCATCGTAGGAGTGTGCTGACGTCGCCACCATCGAGAGTGCGCCGCCGCCGTGAAACCCCGCTCGGGAAGGCGGACGGATTGGGCCGCGGGAGCACCTGCATGGGAGCATCGAGAGGTGCGGGTGCATCGCAGCTTCGGCTTCGTCGATGTCTCGGGCTTCACCGCGTTGACGGAGCTCGAGGGGGACGAGCGCGCCGTAGAGGTGTTGACGGCGTTCCGCTCCCTGCTGCGCGACATCTGCGCCCGCCGCGGCGTACGGATCGCCAAGTGGTTGGGTGATGGCGTCATGCTGGTGTGCGTCGATACGCGGCCACTCATGGAGACGATCCTGGAATTGCACTACGTCGTGAACGAGGTGGGAGCAGTCGAGACCGTGTCCATCCGCTCGGGCATCACCTGCGGCGAGGTCATCCTGATGGAGGGCGACGACTACATCGGCCATTGCGTGAACGTTGCGGCGCGACTGTGCGATCTGGCCGCGGCGGGTGAGGCGTTGGCTGCCCCGGCGGTCATGACCCACCTGCCCCATTGGGGCGAGCTGGTGTCCGAGACGCACGTGGAGCTCCGGGGGGTGGAAAAGCCCGTCCCGGCTTCGAGCATCCGCATGGCCGGAGGAGGCAGCGACGGCTCCCGTGACCCGATCTGCGGGCTCCCCCTCACCCAGGACAACGCCGAGGAGATCGCCCATGACGTACGCGGTTCCGTGGTGCTGTTCTGTTCTCCAGGGTGCGTCGACACGTGGCGGCGCCGGCCCTCGCGTTCACTCGCCGTCTGAGCGACGGCGACACCTCCCGGCGGCGACGGCAACGGCGCTGCACCCTTATTTCGCCCTCAACATCGACCCCCGGCGGACCGATACCAAAAGGACACTCGGGTCGATCAGGGAACCAACCTCATGCGACAGACGTCAGCACCGGACACGTCGTCCAACGTGGCCACGTTCTGGCGGAGCTACGTCTACGTCGGCGTGGTCACCTACAGCCTGGGCGCGCTGGCCGTCCTCATTCTGGCTCTCACGACGGCGGGGCCTCATCGCGAGGCCCTGGCCATCGTGAGCGGCCTCAGCCTCCTCGTGTCGGTGGTGCCCTTCCGGATCATCGGCCTGCGCCTGGTCGCGACACGCTGGAACACGCTGTACTTCTCATCTTGGGCCGCGCTCACCTTTGTCTTCATCGGTGTCGGGGCCACGCTCGATGGTGGCGTGCGTAGCCCTATTTCCTACTTCTTGATCCTCCCGATGCTCTTCGCCGGCCTGGCGTACTCGGCCGGCATGGTGACGTTCCTGGCGGGCTTCGGCGTGGTCACCTCCATGGCCGTCAGCCTGCTGACGCCCGGCCGCAGCTGGTCCACGTCCGCCTTCCTGGCGGTCGGGATCGTCATTGCCGGCGTGCTCACTGCGATGGCGGCGACCAACCGCGATCGCCTCATGCGCCAGCTGGTGGCCGCGGCCAGTCTTGACGCACTGACGGGGTGTCTCAGCCGTGGGGCGTTCCAAGAGCGCCTGGTGCACGAGTCGCTGCTGGCGGAACGTCACTACTCCACGTTCAGCGTCATTGTGGCGGACCTCGACAACCTCAAGGCCCTCAACGACTCGAGCGGGCACCATTGCGGGGACCGTGCCCTGAGGCTGCTCGCCAGCGTGCTGCGCCAGGCGGCGCGCCAGACCGACGTGGTCGGGCGGCTGGGCGGCGACGAGTTCGCGCTCCTCCTTCACGAGACAGGGAAGGAGGCGGCCCTGGCCATGGCCGCCCGGCTGCAAGGCTCGCTGCACGACGTGACTGGCTCAGACTGGGTCACGGCCTCCATCGGCGTGAGCACATGGCTCGGCCCGAACGACGAACCCGAGCAGCTCCTGCAGCGGGCGGATGAGGCGCTCTATGCCGCGAAGCACTCGGGAAGGAACTGTGCCGTGTCATGGGAGCCACCCGAGTCCGAGAAGCTTCTGGGATTGCAACTGCTGAGCCGACGCCCGCACCCGGGGACGGTGCGCCCTGGGGCACCGGCGAACGCGCGCGGCTGAGGGGGCACACACGTCGCGCCCGTCCTCGCGTCCGCCGACACCATTGCCGCCCGCTCAGTCCGGGAGATGCACACTGCCGTCGTCCGCCAGGATCCACCCCGGGTTGTGTGCCACTTCCCACGGATGACCATCGGGGTCGATGAAGACTCCCGAATACCCACCCCAGAACGTGGCTGCTCCCGGCCGACCGATGACGGCGCCGGCCTTCCGCGCATCATCGAGGACGGAGTCGACCTCGACCGGCGAGCCGACGTTGTACGCCAGCGTCACGCCACCCCACCCCCCGGAGTCCTCGACGGCGCTGTCCTCGGCGAGCTTGTCCCGTCCCCACAGAGCGAGGACCATGCCACCCGCTTGAAAGAAGGCAACGTCGCCGTCCGGTGAGTCGCCCGACCACCCCATGGCCTCGTAGAAGGTGCGGGCCCGGGTCACGTCTGCCACGCCGAGCGTGACGACCGTCACACGATTCTCCATGGGCTTCTTCCTAGCCGGAGGTTGCCCGCCTCGGCGCGAGGCCGTGCCGCCTCGATGGGGGCAGTCGTCTCGCAGTCCATGACGACTCACCGACAGTTCGGCATCCACCGCCCCACGTCGTGTCCACAAACTATAAAGAGATTGGTTGATAGTTTGCAACGCAGGCTCGCCCCCCCAGCCCCATCTCGAGTGAAAAATGAGAAGCAGGATTGACATGTGACTAAAAGGTCACATAATATGCAGGGGTGGATGAGGTCTTCAAGGCCCTGGCCGATCCCACCCGGCGCGAACTGCTCGACGAGCTGTTCCGGGAGGACGGGCAGAGCCTGGGCATGCTGGAGGAGCGGTTCGCCATGACCCGCTTCGGCGTCATGAAACACCTCAAGGTGCTTGAGGCAGCCGGGCTGGTGGTGACGAGGCGACGGGGCCGCGAGAAGCTCCATTTCCTCAATCCGGTCCCGATCCGGCTCATTCACGACCGCTGGGTCAGCAAGTACGCCGAGCCCTGGGTGGCAGGGCTCAGTGAGATCAAAGAGAGGCTGGAGAGCCAAATGGAAAAGGTGTACGAGATCTTCATCAAGACCACGCCGGAGCGGTTGTGGGAGGCAATCGTCGACCCGGAGATCCGGGCCAAGTACAACTTCGGGGCCGCGGTGCACTCGGACTGGAAAGTCGGAGCGCCCATCAGCGTCGACGTCGACGCGCACGGCGTGCATCTGGGCGAGGGCGAGGTGCTCGAAGTCGACCCACCCCGCCGGCTGGTCCACACCATGGCCGCGCTGTGGGACGACGAGGTCAAGGCGGAGGGAATCTCCCGCGTGACGTGGGAGATCGAGCAGGTGGGCGATGACTCGTGCCACCTCACCCTGACGCACGACCAGATGCGCGAGGGCGCCGACGCGCAGATCTACGGCGGCTGGCCGATGATTCTCTCGGGGCTGAAGACCTGGCTCGAATCGGGCGAACTGCTCACCACGCCCGGTTCCATCAGATACTCCTGAGGGGCGGAGCGGACGATGCGACAGACGATGCGACAGTTCATCGTCCATGACTGTCTTCGTCTGACCGATCTGGAACAGATCACCACCAGGCGTCGTCATGCTCAGCTGCGAGGCAGAGAGGGAGGGCGGACAATGACCGTCGAGAGATCAGTCCCCGTCATCACCGGTGTGCACACGATCGGCATCCCGGTGACCGACCAGCAGGCTGCGTTGGACTTCTACGGCGCCCTCGGGCTCGAGACTCGCCGGGACGTGCCCTTGGGGGAGGGTGCGCGCTGGATCGAGGTGGCGCCGCCCGATGCGACGGTGACCCTCGCGCTCGAAGTCGCCCGGCCCGGGCACCCGGCAGGCGCGGAGACGGGCATCCGGCTCATCACGCCGGACGTTGAGAGCACACACACGTCCCTGTGTGCCGCTGGCGTGGACGCTGACGATGTACTGCGGTGGCCGGGCGTCCCGCCGATGTTCGCCTTCCGTGATCAGGACGGCAACGGGCTCGAGATCGTCGAGGGCTGAAGGCGCCCAGCTGCGGCCGGCCGCAGGCGATCGAACACCGACAGGCTGAGCGTGAGGACGCCGAATCCCGCGCCGGCAAGGCAGACGCCGCCCCATCCGCGAGAGGCGTAGAGGGCCCCGGCGACGACGGAGCCGATGGCGCCGCCGACGAAGTAGCAGACCATGTAGGCGCTGTTGATGCGACTCCGGGCGTCGGGACGCAGCGCGTAGATGATCGCCTGGTTGGTGATCTGCATCCCTTGGGTGCCGATGTCGAGCACGACGATTCCGGCGATGACCGCGGCGAGGGACGTGCGCCCGGCCCACAGCAGCATGAACGAGCCGGTCAACAGGATTCCCGCGGCAACGGTGGTCACCGTGCTTCGGGCGGAATCGGCCAACTTCCCGGCGAGGTTCGCCGCCACGATCCCACCCGCCCCGACGAGGCCGAAGAGTCCGATGACCGCGTTGGAGTAGCGGTAGGGGCTCCCCGAGAGCAGGAAGGCCAGCGTCGTCCAGAGGACGCTGAAGCAGGCGAAGGCGCAGGCACCGTGCCAGGCGCGTCGGCGCAACACGGGCTCGGTCACCAGGAGGAGGAGCGACGACCCGACGAGCTCGGGGTAGCTACGGTGCGGGCGCGGGCCCTCGGCGGGCAGCGCCCTCCAGAGCACGACCGCAAAGACGACCATGAGCGCGGCCGAGAGCCAGTAGATGGCACGCCAACCGGCGGCCTGGGCTACGAGCCCCGACACCGTGCGGGCGAGGAGGATGCCCAACAGCAGCCCTGTCATGATGCGCGCCACCACGCGGCCCCGCCGCTCCTCGGGTGCCAGGTCGGCGGCGAAGGGGATCATGACCTGCCCGGCCACCGACGCCCCGCCGACAAGGACGGAGGCCGCGGCAAACACCCAGAGGTTCGGAGCGAATGCGCAGCAGACCAACGCCACGGCGCTCAAGCAGAAGAGACGGGTGACCAGGCCGCGGCGGGGGTGGAGGTCGCCGAGCGGGACGACGAGCAGCAGCCCGGCGGCATACCCGATCTGGGTGGCGGTGATGATGGCCGAAGTCGGCCCCGGCCCGCTGTGGAAGGTGCGCGACACCTCGTGCAGCACGGGCTGCGCGTAATAGAGGTTGGCCACCACGGCGCCGGTGGCCACGGCGATGAGGACCACGAGGCTCCGAGGGAGCGGACCCGTCGGACCCGTCGCATCCGGCACACCCGACGTCGACTCGGTCACCCAGATGAGGCTAGTGGTGACCCACCTTGGCTGACCCAGCTGAGCTAGATCGTGCCGCCCCGTCGACTCTCGGCGGTCACACCGGTCAGGGCGGTCAGGATGAGGGGGACACCGATGAAGGCCAGCCAGCTGCCGAACACCAATGCGAGCACCGTCACGAAGGCGCCCATGCCGAGCACGAAGGGCCAGATGGAGGAACCCGGGAACGAGTCGACAGTTCCGGCTCCGTCGGCCAGGTTCGCGTCCTCCCGGTCGGACGGCCGCTCGCCAGCGGCGCGCACCCTGCCCCAGAAGAAGTACTTGTGGCCGTGGAAACGCCGGTGCCAGAAGAAGTAGTAGAGGCCGGGCAAGAAGCCGAGCAAGGTGGCGCCCAGCAGCATGACACCGCCGCCGTCCTCGTAGCCCCAGAACCAGTAGATGAGGCCGATCACACCGAAGAAGGCGCCGAGGAAGATCAGGAACAGCGACTCGATCTTCATACGCCGGTCTTCACCTTTCCGTTGACCTTCCCGTTTCCGTTGGTGTGCGTGCCACGACCGTGCGGCACCGTCAACGCGTCGGGGTGGTTCGTGTCCCACGTCGGGCGCTCCGAGCGGATCGGGGGGAGGTGGGTGTAGTTGTGGTGCGGTGGCGGTGACGTGGTGTACCACTCGAGCGTTTGGGCGTCCCAGGGGTTGTTCCCGGCCGGGATCGGACGGCGCCATGAGACGACGAAATTCCACAGCAGGAAGGCGAACGAAACCGCGATCATGAAGGCGCCGACAGTCGAGACGACGTTGTAGCTCTGCCAACCCAGGTTCGAGGGGTAGCTCGCCACACGGCGCGGCATGCCGAGGAGGCCCACCACGTACTGCGGCATGAACGTGATCCAGAAGCCGATGAACATCAGCCAGAAGTGCCACTTGCCCAGGCTCTCCCGGAGCATGCGGCCGAACATCTTGGGATACCAGTAGTACACGCCGGCGAACCCACCGAACACGGCCGTCCCGAAGAGCACCTGGTGGAAGTGGGCCACCACGAAGTACGTGTCGTGGGTGGCGAAGTCGATCGGCGGTGAGGCCAGCATGATGCCCGTAACGCCGCCCATCAAGAACCCGAAGAGGAACCCGATGGAGAACAGCATGGGCGTGGTGAAAGTCAGCTGGCCGTGCCACATGGTGCCGATCCAGTTGAAGAATTTGATGCCGGTCGGCACGGCGATGAGCAGGCTCAGGAAGGAGAAGAACGGCAGCAGCACGGCACCGGTCGTAAACATGTGGTGCGCCCACACGCCGGTGGACAGCGCGGCGATGGCCATGGTGGCGAAGACCATGCCCTTGTAACCGAAGACCGGCTTGCGTGAGAAGACTGGGAAGATCTCGGTCACGATGCCGAAGAACGGCAGCGCCAAGATGTAGACCTCCGGATGGCCGAAGAACCAGAAGAGGTTCTGCCACAACAACGGTGAGCCGCACGAAGCCATCGGCGCGCCGTTCACGAAGTGACACCCCACCGCCGAATAGATGTGCGTGCCGAAGTGCCGGTCGGCGAAGAGCATGATGAGCGCCGCCGTGAGGACGGGGAAAGCGATAAGGATCAGGATCCCGGTCACAAGCATGTTCCAGGTGAAGATCGGCATGCGGAACATGGTCATGCCCGGGGCACGCAGGTAGAAGACGGTGCCGCAGAGGTTGACGCCGGTGAAGATGGCGGAGAACCCGGTCAGGGCCAATGCCATGATCCACAGGTCCGGCCCGGCTCCGGGGGAGCTGGTGGCACTCGAGAGGGGCGCGTAGGCCACCCAGCCAAACTGCGCCGCGCCGCCCGCCACGAAGAACGTCATCAGCATGGTGATGGACCCGGTCAGGTAGAGCCAGTAGCTCAGCGCGTTCAGGCGGGGGAAGGCCATGTCGGGCGCGCCGATCTGCAGCGGCACCACGTAGTTGGCCAGGCCACCGAAGGCGAACGGGCCGGCGAACAAGTACAGCATGAGGCTGCCGTGCATAGTGAACAGCGCGTTGTACTGCGAGAAGTTCAGGAGCGAGGCGTGCGGCGAGCTCAGCTGCAGCCGCATGAGCATCGCCATGATCCCCGACAGGTAGAAGATGGCGATGGCGGTGATCATGTAGCTGATCCCGATCACCTTGTGGTCAGTCGACGTCAGCCACTTGAGGAGGCCAGAGGGGCCGTGCTCGTCGTGTCCGCCGTGATGGGGCTCATGACCGTCACCGGGGGCCGACGGCGGCAGGTGGACCTCGTGCTCCTGGACGCCCGGTGGGGCGATGACGTCAGTCACCGTAGAGCACACCTCCTGTATTGCCGGTGTTTCCGCTGCCAGAGTTACCGGAATTGCCAGAGTAGCTGGGCACGGTTCCGTTCTGGTTGGCATGCAGGGACGCCGGGAGCTGACCGATGGACGAGGGGTGAGCAGTCTGGAAGGCGCGCTCGGTCCGCAGCCAAACGGCATAGGCAGTCGGGGAGACAGTCCGCACGTTGAAGAACATGAGGGAGTGGTACAGCCCGCACAGCTGGGTGCATTGGCCGCGGTAGACCCCGTTGTGCAGCACGTTGAGGTCGAAGCTGGTCCAGTACCCGGGGCTGGCGTAGCGGCTGAAGTTGAACTCGGGCACGTAGAAGCCGTGCAGCACGTCGTAGGACCGCAGGTAGATGCGTGTCGTCTCCCCGGTCGGCATCACCATGGTGGGGGCGTCGGTGGTCTGGCCGATCACTTTGACCCCGTTGGGGTACTCGAACTCCCAGCCCCACTGGAAGGCGTAGACGTGGATGACGGCCGCCGGCTTCGGCTCCACCGCGGTCACTTGGTTCTCCACCACGACCGTGGCCCAGAAGAGGCCGAGGACGATCAGTATGGGCGTGGTGGTGTAGATGATCTCGGTGAGCGTGTGGTATTGCGTCTGCTTCGGCAGGTCGTCGGAGCGACGGCGGTAGCGGAACACGGCCCAAAGAATCAGGATGAGTGTGAACCCGCCGACGATGATGCCGGCGATGAAGAAGCCCTGCCAGAGGTGGAATGTCGAGCGCCCCTGAGTGGTGGCGCCCTTGTAGCCGCCGAACGTCGGAAGCTGGCAACCGGTGAGCAGGAGGGCGCCGAGGGCGACCGCCACGACAGCCAGCCGGCGGCGTGGACGCTTGGCGCTCGGAGCTGGAGTTTCGGGTGTGTCGGAAGCCGGGCTGGTCAGCGACGAGTCCACGCGCCGACACTAGCGAACCCGGCAAAAAAATTGGAAATCGCAGCCATACGGCCCCGGGCGGCAGCGCGCGGTGGCGGTGATCAGTGCGAATGGGAGTGCGGGGGCGCCACCGATTCGTTGGCGGCCCAGGTGAAGACGCCCCGCGCCATGGTGGAAGTGGCCCGCCCCGCCCGGGCTGCGAAGACCTGCTGACGCGCCCGCTGCACGCCGTCGTCGTCGGGTTGGGCCAGCCAGGCGTGCTCGGCCAGGTGGCCGGCGAGCCGCAACGCCCCTTCTGCCGCCTCCGCTTCGGCCGGGGGGGCGTCGGCGGCCAGGGCGACGAGCTCGAGGGCGCGGTCGGCCAGAACACCCGGCCCACCGGCGAGCGCCGCCAGTTCGGCAGCCACGGCCCGTTCGGGTGCGGGCTGCAAGGTGGCGGGGTTGCCGTCCCACCAACCGCCGTACTGGCGCCACACGGTGTGGACGATGAATTCGGGTTCGTCGTAGACGGGCTGGAGGAAGGGCCGCGCCTGGAGTGCCGAGGGGACCTTCACGGCGTGGATGGCGTCATCGAGTCGCCCGCCCGCGTTCATGACGGCCAGGGTCTGGTCGACCAGCGAATCGAGGAGGTCCGCCGTGTCGGTCAGGGCCTGGCGGACCCGGTCGGCCCCCATGACGGGGAAGCCGTGGCCGGGCAGGAGGAATTCCGCCTCCAAGAGCAGCATGCGGCGGAGGGCGGCGGCCCATTCCCGCGGGTAGCGCTGCACCTTCTGCGGGTTGCCTGCGTTCGGGGAGGCCCAGATGAAGAGGTCACCGCAGCACAGCACCCTCTTGTCGGGTTGCCACGTGACCGTGTGGTCGTCGGTCTCGCCCTTCTCGTGGCGCAGCGCGAATTCGAGGCCCCCGACCGAAAGGTCCAACGTGTCGTGGTAGGTGCGATCCGGATAGCGGTACTCCGTGGGCCAGTTCAGGTCTCCGAAGCCGAACTGCCGGCGGTTGATGATCGTGTTGTACCCGGCCGTGAAGATGTAGCGATCGAACCGGGCGGGCAGCGCGTGGTGCGCGATGACCTGGGGGGCGGCCCAGCCCTCGGCGGCTGCCTCCTCCTCCCACACAGGGACGCCGAAGACGTGGTCGATGTGCCCGTGCGAGTAGACGGCGGTGTGCAGCGGCGCCGGACTCCAGGTGCGGATGTCGTCGTGAACGACCTTGGCCAGCGGCGCGCTGCCCGTATCGACGAGGACGAGGCCGTCGTCGGTCGCGAACGACGAAACGTTGGCGAAGGAGGGGCAGAAGCCGACGCCGTCGGTGATCTCGACGAAGCCACCGATGTGGTCCACCGGATGAAACGTTGCTGTCGAGACCTCGCCCCGCCAGAGGCGGTCGGCGACATCGAGCACGTCAGACGGCATGGCCCCCCTCGGTCGGATGGGCGGCCGGGAACGGCCGCAGCATCAGGCGCCCGGCGCCTTCTCCTCGGTGGCTGCCGGCGTGTCGGTCGCGGCTGCCGTGGTCCCCGCCGACTTGCCTTCTTCCATGCCCTTCTCGAACTGGTTCTTGGCCGAGCCGAGATTGCGGGCCAGCTTCGGGATGGCAGCGCCGCCGAAGAGGAGCACAACGAGGACAATGGCCACGATGAGCAGATCGGGACCGAAAATTTCAGCGAGCATGGTGTTCTCCTTCACCTGAGTCCAAAGGTCGGTGAACTGTCTTCCAGGTTAGACCCATTTCCGCCCCACAATTCCTTCACGCCGAGAAGCGCAGGTGTTCACCGGCCCGTCACCGAGAGGTATCCGGAGTCAGCCGGCCAAAAGGATGCCCATCACCAGTGCGGCCACGCTGGCCAGGCCACCGACGGACCCCCACAGGGCCAGCTGGCGCCGGGAACTGGCCCGCTGGTGGAGCAGGACGCCCACGCCGGCCAGGACCACGACAGCGATCTTGGCCCAAAGGACCGCCTTCCAGGCCGAGCCCTGGTCGGCGTAGTGCACAGCGGTCACGTTCCAGATGCCCGTGACCAGCAAGACGACGTAGGCGGGCCAGGCCAGCCGGGCGAAGGCGCGTGCCAGGGTCTTGGGGGCGTCTGCGCCCAGCCCCCGGGCGGGGCCGACCAGTCCCACCATCACGATCTGGCCGCCGACCCAGACCGCGGCGGCCAGGACGTGGAGGGTCAGCCGGATGGTATCGAGGGCGGGAGCGAGCACCGCCCTACTTGCCTTGCCAGTTCGGGGGGCGTTTCTCGGCGAAGGCGATGGGCCCTTCCATGGCGTCGGCCGAGCTGAAGACGACGCCCACGGCCTCACCATTGATCTTCCAGCCGTCGGCCTCCGGGACCTCGGCGGCGCGCTTCATGACGCTTTTGGAGTAGCGCACGGCCAACGGCGCGTTGGCTGCGATGCGCTCGGCCAGCGCGATGGCCTCTGAGAGCAGGTCGTCGGCCGGCACGACCTTGTTGACGAGGCCGAGCTCGAAGGCACGCCCGGCGCTGATGGCGTCGCCCGTCATGGCGAGCTCGAGCGCCACGGCCATCGGCAGTCGCTTCGGCATGCGGATGAGGCCGCCGGCACCGGCGATCAGGCCGCGCTTGGCCTCAGGGATGCCGAAGGTGGCGTGCTCGGCGGCGACCACGAGGTCGCACGAGAGCATGATCTCGAAACCGCCGGCCAGGGCCGACCCGTTGACCGCGGCGATGATCGGTTTGGGGAAGTCGCGCTGCGTGAGCCCTCCGAAGCCGCCGCTCGCGCCCATGATGTCTCCACCCTCACCGCTGCTGAAGGCCTTCAGGTCCATGCCTGCGCTGAAGGCTTTGTCCCCGCCGCCGGTGACGACGACCACCCAGCACCCTGGGTCGTCGGTCAGCTCGTCCATGGCCGCAGACATCGCCATGCTGACGGCACCGTTGATGGCGTTGCGCGCCTCGGGTCGGTTGATGGTGAGGATCTCGACGTGACCCCGGCGTTCACGCAGCACTTCGTCTGCCATGGTGCTCCCTTCGCTCGCTTATCGCTGGCGATGTGGCCATCCGCCGGCGCCGTGCGCCGCCGAGGCTACTGAAGCTACTGAATGCCGTTGGCGGGTTCGGCGTGGACTGGTCGAGGATTGCAGCCGGATTGTTCGGTCCCGGTGTCGGTGTCTGGTCTGCATCACGACGGGATCTGCCTTGCTGCGCGGTCAAGACGAAGTTTGTCTGCGAGCGTCGTCGAGGCGGTGCCTGTCGGAAACTATAAACTCACTCGTTGATAGTTCTGCGGGAGAGATGGCGGGCTCAGCGGGCGTGGGCGTACCCGGTGGGATAAATCGCTCCCTGCCCTCACCCGGTCGAGCCGGTGTCGGGTTCTCTGGGGGATTGGGATGCCGGTGGGGATGCAGGGGGATGGTCGCCGGCGTCAGCAACCTCGCCCACCAGGCGCGCCATCAATGCAGCCGACTCGATCTGGGTCCGCTTCATGTAGGCGGTTGTGAAGGCGAAGAGGCCGCCGATGAGGCTGGCGGTGATGAACGGCGAGACGGCGAGGAAGGTCCCGGTGGGAAGCAGCTCGGCCAGGGCGAGGCGCAACGTGGCCTCAACGACCAGCCCGATCCCCCAGACGACCGACAAGGTGCGGAAGGTGTGGCGCCCGACCGGCAGATCGTGCAGCCGGTCGAAGGCGGTCACCTTCACGGGGTCCTTGCCGGCCGAGAGATAGCGGTTCACATAGAAGAAGGCCGGGCGGTCGTGGGTGTACAGCGTCACGATCAGGACCAGGCCGAAGAGCAGGGTGAAGAACCCGTCGCGCACCTTGAGCACGTAGGCGTTGCCGCCCAGCAGCGTGGAGGCGAGGACGCCGGCGGCGAAGCCGACGAGAACGGCGACCCCGACGATGTCGACGGTGCGCTGGCGGACGAACTGCAGGAGGATCCAGGCCACGGAGAAGCAGCCGGCGATGATCAGGGCCTGAGCGTCGGTGTTCACATGCCTTCTGACCAGGAAATAGACCCCGATGGGAAGCGCGGCGCCGAAAATTACGCTGGGCAGGTGCTCGCGCAGAGAGGGGATCCCCGGTTGCCAGGTCACCGCCGAGGGGGGTGGAGCGAGCGCCCTGTCGGCGCCCTCCGGTCCATCCGGTTCCATGCTGCAAGGGTACTGCCGGACATTCCGGATTCCCCCGCGTAGCATTGCACCGTGACCTTCCTGGCCCATCTGGTGGAGTTCCTCCTCGTTGCAGCGCTGGCGGTCGCTCTGGGCCTCGTGGCCGCGTTCCTGATCGGGCGCAGCTATGTGCGACGTCACTGGCGGCTGCTGCACGGCCACACCTTCGTGCGCGGCATCCTCGCCACGCTGGCGCTCTTCTCCGCTGGGCGCGAGCGCTACGTCGGGCGGGCGACGCCCGAGGACCTCAGCCGCGGCGCTGCCTCCCGGGTCCGTCGCCGCATGTGGGTGGCGGTTGAGGACGCCGAGATCGCGGTCGGGCATGCCGAGTCGCAGGACGCCCCGGTGGCCGAGCTGCCGTCGGTGTGCCGTTCGCTGCGCGGCGTGGCCGACCGACTCGACTCGCTGCTCCGACTCGAGCGCCGGTTGCCTCAAGGGGCGAACCGGGCCGACGTGCGCCGCCAGGTGGCCGAGGTGATCGAAGCCGCCCGCGACATACAAGCTGCGGCCGTGCGCGCCGGCAGCGACGCCTCCGAGCCCCAGGTGCGCTCCCTTGTCCGTCATGCGCGCGACGAGGTCGACATCGTCTCGAGCGCCTTGGCGTCCATGCGCTCTGTGGCCAAGCCGCACTGAGCACCCGCCGGGACCGGCACCCGCACGCTCCGGCACCCGCACGCTCCGGCGGTCGCCGACTCCGGCGGTCGCCCTTCCCGGCTGCCAAGCTGACGTGATGCCCGACCCCCAGCCATCCTCCTCGCGCCTGCCAGCGCACGCGAGGAATCGCATCCGCGCCACCGAGGGCGCAAGCCTTCTCGGCGAGCACTTTGCCGTCGGGGTAGCGACGTCGGGCTTCCAGATCGAGGGTGGCTTCAACGGCGACGGCGAGCCGCAGAACAACTGGTCCGACTGGGAGGGTGTCGGCCGGGCTGCGCGCTCGGGTCTTGCCTGCGACTTCTGGCGCCATCCCGAAGAGGCGCTCGACCGCGCCGCGGCGATCGGTTCCAACGCCTTCCGGTTGTCCGTGGAGTGGGCGCGCCTGGAGCCCCGGCGCGGGGTCTTCGACGACGGTGCACTGGAGCGCTACGCCGAGATTCTTTCCCTGTGCACGGCGCGCGGCCTCGAACCCATCGTGACGCTGCACCACTTCACCCACCCGTGGTGGCTGGGCGAGGAATTCTGGCTGCGGCCCGGTTCGCCCGACATCTTCGCCCGCCACGTGGAGCGGATCGTGCCGGCGTTGACGCCGTACTGCCGGCGCTGGGTCACCATCAACGAGCCCAACATCGTGACGCTGATGGGCTGGATCGAGGGCGCGTGCCCGCCGGGCCGTCGTATGGCCGTCGCCGACGCCTTCTGCGCGTTGGACAACCTCCTGACCGCACACGTGCTGGCGGCCGACGTCGTGTCGGGCGTGCAGTCCGAGGCAGAGGTCACCATGAACACGAGTTCGTCGTCGGTGTACGAGCACGACCGGATGCTCGTCGACCTGTTGCAGCTGCGGGAGGCCGATGTCGGCCCTGAGGACGTGGACCGATACGTGGACGAGCGCCGCACCGTGCACGATGCCGCCTTTCCCCCGCGCCACGCCGCGGAGGCCGTGATCCGTCGGTTCTTCGCCTCGGTGTGTCCCTACGGCGCGGTGCGCGAGCCCGGGCGCGGTGCCGGCTGGACGCGCCTGCCGCGGCGTGACGCGTCGCCCGGCGCCACGCCGCGTGGTGAGCGCGGTGCACGCCGCGACCCGGCGGAGCGGCCTCGATGCCGTTGGCTTCGACTGGTACGACCCGGTGGCCAGCCATGCCATGCGCGTTCCAGGTCGCCGCGCGGCGTCGGGCGCACGCGACTGGTCATTCGGCCGCGCCTATTGGGACGTCGAGTCGCACCCCGCCGCGCTGCGCAATTGGTGCGTCACCGAGTCGGCGCTTCGACCGGGACTCCCGCTGTGGGTAGTGGAGAACGGCATGGCGACGCGGGTGCGCGACGGCGTGGCGATACCGCGCGATGACGGCATGGATCGGCCCCGTTACGTGCGTGAACACCTCGCTGCGATGGTCGACACGGTGGCGTCGGGGGTTCCCGTTCAGGCGTACTTCCACTGGTCGCTCATGGACAACTACGAGTGGGGCTCTTACGAACCGCGCTATGGACTCTTCGGGATCGATCGCAGCGACCCTGATGCCGTGCGATTTATGGACACCGACGCGCAGGGAAACGACGCTGCGGGCGAGTTCGCACGGGTCGTAGCCGGATTGCGTGCCGGAGATCGCTCGGTGTTGGGCGGCCCCGGCTGAGGGCTGCTGCCCTTCTCCGCCATCGGACCAGCGTGCAGATGGCGGCGCCGGTAGTGGCGCAGGCGCCGGCTCAGGCGGCAGCGTCGCCCTCCGGGGCCTCACCCTCCGATGGCCCCTCAATCTCCCTTTTGCTCTTGAAATGGTGCCGCACGACCAGCACCACGATGACCACGAGGATGAAGCCGAGGAGGATGTCCGACGCGATGCCGGTGGCCTTCTCCACACGCTGGCCCACGAAGTAGCCGAGCAGGGTGAAGAGGACGCCCCAGCACAGGCCGCCGACGGCATTCGCCGCGAAGAAGGTGCGGTAGTGCATGTCGGACATGCCCGCCAGGCCCGGGACCACGGCGCGCAGAAAGGCGGAGAAGCGGGCAACGAAGACTGCTACCGGACCGCGGCGGTTCAACTGGTCCAGCGCGGTGTCGAGACCCTTCTGCCGCTTGCGTAGCGGTCCGAGCTGCAACAGTTGACGGCCCCAGCGTTCGCCGACGGCATAGCCGACGGAGTCGCCGATGATGGCAGACACTACGACGACAGTGACGATGATCGTCGGGTCGACTCCGCCCTTGGACGCGAGGACACCACCGAGGATGGCGGCCGTCTCCCCCGGGAAGACAAAGCCGAGCATGACGGCCGCCTCGGCGAAGACGAGCAGTCCCACCAATACGTAGGCCGGCCATCCGTGCAGCGACAGCAGCGGTTGGAGCAGGCGGTTGATCACCGCGCGCTGCTCGTCAGTTGACGGCGCGCAGTGTGTACTCGCGCGGGGTCAGTTGGCGCCAGCGGTCCTCGACCCGCGCCATGAAGTCCCCGCCCTGGACGAGATGCGTGAGGATGTCGGCCTGTCCCTGCGGACGCGCCAGCATCCAGCTGTGGCCGCCCGGGACCCAGAGCACCGGCGAGCGCGCAATGGAGGCGAACTCGAGTGCGGTCCCTCCCGGGGTGATGCGGTCGAAGCAGCCCCACTCGTTGAGAATGGGGATCTGCTGAGCCACGAGGTGGCGGACCTCGCTCCGCTGGTCCACGCCCATGAGCATGCTGCCAACCGGCAGTGTCTGGGACATGGTACGGATGTTCTGGCGCATGTCGGGGAGGACGGCGCGGACCGTGGAGTACATGCGGCCGATGAAGAGATCGGGCAGGTCGAGGACGACGGCGGCAACGAGGTCGACCATGGGTGCCACGTCCGGGAGGATCGGGGCGAGAAGCGTCGGGAGGAAGCCGCGGCGCTCCTTCCAGGCAGGCGTGCTCACGCCGTCGCGGTAGATGACGCCGAGCGTCCGCCGCGGGTGGTCGTGCGCGAACTGTACGGCCACTGCGCCACCCATTGAGTGGCCGAGGAGGACGGCGGGACCGGCGTCGACCTTGTGCACGATGGCCATCACCTGATTGGCCAGGTTTTCCATGGAGACGTCCTGCCAATCGAGCGGGTCGCTGCCGCCGAAGCCGGGGAGACTTGGGTTGATCACCCGCCAGCCCAGCTGCTCGGCGAGGCGGGCGCTCTCGCGCCAATACATGCCGCCGCCGGCGAAGTAACCATGGATGTTGACGGCCCACACCGGCGGCGACCCGGGACCGTCGGGCCCGTGGGCATCGACGTTGTCGGAGACGGCGAAGTGAAGACGTCGGCCCTCAACCATCATGGAACTGGGGACCATCCGGATGGTGGGGCTCTTGCGGATCTTGCGGACGTACTGGTCTCGGACGACGCCGAGGCCATGGGGGGCCCGCCCGGCGTCGACCAGCTCGACGGGGGATGGGCCGTCGGAGGGGGCGACGATGGCGCCGGAAATCTGGAGGGAGTCGTCGCGCGGCGGGGTCCCCCTGGACCTGAAGAACCGAACCGCCATGCGCCCTCCGTCTCCCGCGCTCACCTTCACGCGTTCTACCACCCCTACCCGTAATTCTGCCGGGCCTGCAGGCCGTAACGGTATCCGAACCCGTCTGGGAGGCCGCCGTCACGCGTGCACCGAGGCGTGCAGGCTGCGACGATGGGGGTCATGCACAATGACATCGTCATCCGGGGGGGAACCGTCGTGGACGGGACCGGCGCCCCCGGAACCAGCGCCGACGTCGGTATCTCGGGGGGCCACATCAGCGACATCGGTGCCAAGCTGCGGGGCGACCGTACGCTCGACGCCTCGGGCCAGGTCGTCAGCCCCGGGTTCATCGACATCCACACCCACTACGACGCGCAGGTGTTCTGGGACCCGAACCTCACGCCGTCCTCGTTCCACGGCGTGACGTCGGTCATCGCCGGAAATTGCGGCTTCTCCATCGCTCCCATTCGTTCCGAGGGCGTTGCGCTCCTGGCGCGCACCTTGCAGCACGTCGAGGACATGAGTTTCGACACCCTGGCCGCCGGTGTGCCCTGGGGCGAGTTCGAGACGTTCCCGCAGTATCTCAACGCGGTGGAGGCACGCGGGACAGCCTTGAACTTCGGCTGCTACGTGGGCCACACCGCGGTGCGGCTCTACGTGATGGGCGAGGACGCCTACGAGCGCCCGGCAACCGCGGACGAGATCGCCCTCATGCAGACGGTCGTGGCCGACGCCATGGCGGGCGGCGCTGCGGGGTTCGCCTCGAGCGCGTCGCCGACCCACAACGGCGACAGCGGACGGCCGGTCCCGTCGCGGGTGGGTGACCTGGCCGAGCTCCGCGCGCTGCTCGAGCCCGTCAAGCAGAGCGGGCGTGGCGTGGTGGCCCTCCTCCCCGGCGGCGTCTTCCCCAACGAGGAGGTGTTCCGGCTCCAGCGCGAGGTCGGGCGTCCGTTCACGTGGACGGCATTGCTCACCGTGAAGGGCTACCCGTACCACGAGAAGGTCGTGGCCGAGCACGACGCGGCCTGGGCCGACGGGGTAGAGGTGTGGCCCCAGGTGTCGTGCCGGCCCCTGGTCTTCCAGATGAACCTCTCCGAGCCCTTCACGCTCAACATGCGTCCGACATTCGCCGCATTGATGGGCAAGTCCAAGGCCGATCGCGTTGCCGCCTACCGCGACCCGTCCTGGCGCGCAACGGCGTGGGACGACGTGAGTGGAAAGGCGGGCGGATTCCCGCTCAACTGGTCTGCAATTTCGGTCGCCGAATCCCGCTCACATCCCGAGCTGGCCGACCATCCTGTCGCCGTCGTGGCCGAGGAGCGGGGCTGCACGCCCCTCGACGTGATGCTCGACGTGTCGCTCGACGATGACCTTGAATCGCGTTTCTGGTCGGTTCTCGCCAACGACGACCCTGATGCCATCGCGTGGCTCTTGCCACGGGACAACGTGCTCCTCGGCCTCGCCGACTCGGGCGCGCACGTCTCGCAGCTCTGTGACGCCTGCTTTTCGACCGACCTGTTGGGCAATTGGGTGCGTGACCGAAACGTGATGCCCCTCGAGCGGGCCATCCACAAGCTGACCGGCGAGCCGGCCGGTGTCTACGGCCTGGGTGACAGGGGGACGGTCGAGGTAGGCAAGGCGGCCGATCTGTGCGTCTTCGACCCGGCGACCGTAGGCCCGGGCCCGCTCCGCCGCGTGCGTGACTTCCCGGCCAACGGCGAGCGCCTGACCGCCGACGCACCAGTGGGCATGACCCACACGTTGGTGAACGGGGTGCCGATCCGGGTCGATGGCGCGCCGGCCGGCGATGGCCTCGACGCCCGCCCCGGGGTCGTGCTGCGCACCTGAGACCCGCGAGGCCCGCGAGAACCGCGAGATCCGCTAGGTGACGTCGCGGCGGAACGTCGTGAAATAGCCGATAGTCAGGGGCACCAGGCCCCAGGCCAACATGGCCAGGCCGCCCTGCCACCATGTCAGGAGCCGGTTCCCGAAGCCACCACCGCCACCACCGCCGCCGCCGCCGATGTTGCGCGCGATGTCCCCGGCCAGCGCGGCGCCAGCCGCGTTGGGGAGCCAGTTGAGGTCGTAATGGAAGATGGCGCGGGCCAGTGCGACCAGGATGCCTTCGAGGATCAAGGTGCCGCCGATCGTCAGCAGAATGGCGGCCACCTGGTTCTTGACCAGCGTCCCGAAGCCCAGGCCGAAGAGGCCGAGCAGCACGGTCGAGGCGAGGAGGCCGGGGATCACGGCGCCAACCTGGTCCGTCACCTGTGACGTGGCGCCGCCGAGGGCGTCGTTCCAGGGCAGGCCCACAGCTGCCACGGCGACCAGCGACAACAGCGCGAGCAGCAGCGACCACACGGCGACTGCCACCACCTTGGCCGCCAGGACGTGGCTGCGGATCGGGACGAGCACGAGCGACGTCGTGATGGTCTTGTGGCGGTACTCGCCGGTGATGCAGAGCACCCCGACGATCGGCGCCAGGACCTCAATCCCGAAGTAGCCCGCACCGAGCAGCTCGCGCCGCAGCCGCAGCGAGGAGACGAACAGGAACGTGTGGCCCGGCGTGCCGCCCGCCTGGGCGAACACCGCCAGGATGAGCAACACAGTCAGCGGGAACGCGAGCCCGAAGCAGACCCACACGCCGGGCATGGTGCGCATTTTGAGCAGCTCGGCGCGAATGGCGTTGATCACGGGTGCGCCGCCACGTCGCCGAATCCGAGACCGGACGTCAAGGTGAGAAACACGGACTCGAGGTCGCCGCCCTCTTGCATGAGCTCGTAGAGGATGATCTGGTTCGAGGCCAGAATCGGACCCATCTGCTGGGGTGTCACGCCGTCCATGGCGACCTCGTCGTGACCGAGACGGCGAAACGAGATGCCGGCGGAGGTGAGCACGTCGGCCAAGCGGTCGGCCTCGGGCGTGCGGGCGCGCATGACCGTCCCGGTGATGCCGGCAGTGATATCGGCCAGCGGGCCCTGTGCCTTCAACTGTCCAAACGACACGATGACGGCGTCGTCGATGGTCTGGGCCATCTCGGAGAGCAAGTGTGACGACACGAGCACCGTGCGGCCCTCGCCGGCGAGGTAGCGCATGAAGTCGCGGAGCCAGGCGATGCCCTGGGGGTCGAGGCCGTTGGACGGCTCGTCGAGGATGAGGATGTCCGGGTCGCCGATCAGCGCGGTGGCCAGCTCAAGGCGTTGACGCATGCCCATTGAGAAACCGCCGATCTTCCGTTTGGCGTCACCGGCGAGGCCGACCAGGGCGAGGACCTCGTCGGCGCGGGCGTCAGGGTGGCCGCCGGCGCGGGCCGCCATGCGCAGATGGGTGCGGGCACGCCGAGCCGGATGGAAGCTCGTCGCCTCCAGCACCGCGCCGACGGTCGAGGTCGGGTTGTCGAGGTCCTGATACGAGTGCCCGGCGATGGTGGCCGTTCCGGCCGATGGGTGGACGAGCCCGAGCAGCATGCGCAACGTCGTCGTCTTGCCCGAGCCATTGGGACCGAGGAAGCCGGTCACCCGCCCCGGCTCGACGGTGAAGGACAGGTCATCGACGGCCCGGACCGTTCCGAAGTACTTGGAGAGTCCCCGGATCTCAATGGGCAGCCCTCGGGTCGTCGAGGGAGCTGTCATCGAGGCGACCCTACTGCCTCGGCCGCGGCCGGCATGGTTGCGCCGCGGGGGCGTGGTGGTGGTGGAAGATGCAGGTCAGGCGGGCGTGCGGCGCTCGACGAGTTGGTCCGGGAGCAACAGGCGTACCGAAACTGCCAACTCGTCGTAGACCCGGGCCATGGTGGACCAGCCGTTGACCCATCCGACCAGCGCGGAGTACCAGACGTGGCCGATCATGCGGGCCCGGTCGGACATGTCAGGCACGTCACGCTCGCCCATCGCTCGCGAGATGATGCCCTCCATGAGCAGCGTGATCTGCTGCTGGCACCCGACGGCGGCCGGGTCGGGCGAGGAGAGAGACGTGAAGACGGCGGTGACGAGCTTGGGCTGGCGATTCATGGCACGCAGGGCGCGGTCGAGGACGTCGAGCACCCTGTCGGCGGGATGCTCTTCGCGTGGGGGGTGCTGGCCGATCCGGGTGTCGAGCATCTCGACCCAGTGCACGAGGGTGGCAGCCAGCAGATGGTCCTTGCTGGTGAAGTACCGATACACCGTGCCCATGGCGACGTCGGCCCGGGCGGCGACGTCGCGCATCTGTACCGCTTCGTAGCCCCCCTCGAGACCCAGAGCCATGGCGGCGTCGATCACGCGCTCGGCGCCTGGCCTGCTGGGCGCGGGTGAGCGGGCGGGTGACCGTCTGCTCCATCCGGACAGCGTATCCGCAGTGTTACCTGGGTCTTCGGGGGTGGGGCCGGTACGCTGGGTCGCCATGCCAGGACGAAGCCCCGGGCGGGAGGCCACGGTCGTCGATCTCGACGCCTATGCCCAACAGGTGGCGACCACCGACGGGCGGGTGCCGGGCGAGCGGGGGCGTCAGACCCGCCAGCGCCTGCTGGCGGCCACGGTCGAGTTGTTGGCGACCACCTCGTTCCGTTCCGTCAAGGTCACCGACATCGCCCGGCAGGCGCAGACCTCGCCGGCGACCTTCTACCAGTACTTCGCCAACGTGGAGCAGGCGATTCAGGTGCTGGCCGAGGGCATGGTCGACCAAGCGGGCCAGCTGGCCGACCTGGTCGGAGGTGACTGGTCCACGGAGACCAGCTGGGACACGGCCGTCCGGGTCACCGAAGGTTTTCTCGCGTACTGGGAGGACAACCGTGCCATCTTCCGGGTCGTGGACTTGGCCACCGAGGAGGGGGACGGCCAATTGCGCGGCATCCGGGTGCGGGCGCTCAACGCCGTCACCGTAGCCCTGGCCCAGGTGATCGCCACCGCCTCACCGTCGCCGGAAGGGGGAGCGGCGGGAGCCAGCTGCTCGCCCGCCGGCGCCGAACCGATGGCCGTGGCAGGCACGCTCGTCGCCATGTTCGCCAGCGTGTCGGCACACCGCTACGGCTTCGAGTTCTGGGGGATCCGCACCCGGAACCTGATCGACACCCAGGCGCGCATATTGCACTGGGCGGTGACCGGTCGCCCTGCGCCCCCTCCAGAGACGCCCCGCCGTGAGAGTACGCGGCCGCGGACGGGGCCCGTGCTCGGCGGTGCCACGGCGCGCCGCGGCCCTCCACCTACTTGAGCGCGACCGGGTTGAGGGGCGTGCCGAGTCCCTGAGTCAGCGGCAACGGAGTGGCGTCGAGCAGAAAGGTGTAGCGCCCGTCGACGGCACAGTCCTCCGCCAGTGCGTCGAGCACCCAGTTCTGCCCCTGAGTCAGACCCATCTCCACCAGGTGGAGAAGGTGGACTGGAAGGTATGCATCCTCGTGCTGGCTCGGGTACACCTCGAAGACCAGCGTGTCGGTCGCCACGGCGGCGACGTCGTTGCGGTGGAACCACTCCGCCGTCTCGATGGTGAGTCCCGGCGACGGCCAGGTGTACGCGACGAGGTCGCGTCGTTCGGGCGCGAGGTGCACCATCTGGCCGGTGCGCACCAACACGATGTCACCCGGCTCAATCGGCACTTGCGCCACCTCACGCGCCGCATCGAGGTCGGCGGGGCTGATGGGATAGCCGGGCTCGAGCACGTCGCGCCCGAGGGCGCGTGCCACGTCGAGCAGCACGCCGCGGCTGACCACCGCACCGAGGCGATGGATACCGCAACGGGCGGCGCCCTCGGCGGTCACGGACGACGCCGGGTAGCCGTTGTAGATCACACCGCCGTAGCTGCTGTGGGCCAGCGCATCCCAATGGGTGGCGCATTGTGTGGCCAGCGACACGACGTCCTCGCTGAAGCAGACCCAGTCGGGTTGGTCGGCGTTGACCGGTTGGTTCACCTGCACCATGACCCTGCTCGGGTTGACGCGGCCCTCCACGAAACCGAGCTGAATCCCCTCCGACTCCGAGAGGGGCAGGCCTAGAGCGAAGGCCTTGCCGGACACGACGGCCGCCGCCCCCCGGCGCCGCGCCGCCTCGTCGATCAGGTTCAAGGTGCCGATTTCGTCGTCGGGTCCCCATCGCCCCCAGTTGCGAACCCGGGCCGCAGTGTCGGTGAACACGGGGGGGACGGGCACGCGCGCACCTTAACCCGGGGCTCGGTTGTCCCCAACCGGGCGGGGGACGATACTGAAGATGCGAATTGATTCGCTGAAACCTCAGGGAGGGATTGCCAATGAAGACGCGTGCCGCGGTGTGCTCGGGACTCAACGAGCCCTGGAAGACCGAGGAGATCGAGATCGACCCTCCGGGGAACCGAGAGGTCAAGGTGAAGATGGTGTGGGCAGGGATGTGCCACTCAGACGAGCACTTGCGCACTGGGGACATCAGCCAGACGCCCGAGGTGTTGGCCATGATGGGCGTCAAGTCCATGTTCCCCGTGGTGGGCGGCCACGAGGGCTCCGGCATCGTCACGGAGGTCGGCGAGAATGTCACGCAGGTGGCGGAGGGCGACCACGTGGCCGTGTCCTTCATCCCGTCGTGCGGCACCTGCCACTGGTGCGCGTCAGGCCGTCAGAATCTCTGTGACCTCGGCATGATGACGCTAGCCGGCGGCATGATCAGCGACGGTACCTATCGCTACCACCTGGCGGGTGAGGATCTGAACCGCATGGCGCAGCTCGGCACGTTCGCCGACGAGATGGTCGTCCACGAGAACTCGCTGGTACGGCTGAACCCCTGGGACAACATGAAGGCGGCCGCGCTGATCAGCTGTGGTATCTCGACCGGTTTCGGCTCGGCGGTCGATCGGGCCAAGGTCAAGCCGGGCGAGACGGTCGTGGTGGCGGGCGCCGGCGGTGTCGGCTCGGGCGCCATTCAGGGCTCCCGCATCGCGGGGGCGCGCAACGTCGTCGTCGTCGACCCGGTGCCCTTCAAGCTCGAGCGGGCGATGGAGATCGGCGCGACCCACACGGCGGCGACGCTGCTGGACGCGCAGATGATGCTGCCCGAGCTGACCATGGGTCGCAACGCCGACGTGGTCATCCTGACGCCGAGCGTGCTCAAGGGCGAGCTCATTGCCGCGGCCTGCTCGTGTGGCTCCAAGGACGCCCGCATCGTCGTGACGGCGATCGCGCCGTTCGACCAGATGGATGTGCAGCTGAACCTGTTCAATCTGGCCATGTTCAACCAGGCGCTGCTCGGGACGGTCTTTGGATCGCAGAGCCCGCGGGTGCAGGTACCGAACCTGCTCAACCTCTACGAGTCCGGTGCACTCAAGATCGACGAGCTCATCACGCAGGAGTACACGCTCGACCAGGTGCAGCAGGGCTACGAGGACCAGGCGGCGGGGACCATCGTGCGCGGCGTCGTGAAATTCGACAGCTGATTCGACCGCCGCACCGGATGGTGCATCGGATGGCGCAGCTGGCCCCGGCCTGAGAGTGACCTGGGCGGCACGTCGCCGCCACAACCCGGGTGTGGAAATGGGCCTTGCAGTGTTAGCGTGCCGCCATGCGGCGAACTGAGCGAGCGATCAGATCGCGAGTCACGGCGGCGGCCGTGCTCGCCCTCATCGGCATGACGACCCTGACCGGCGTGGCCGGCACTGCTGTCGGATCAGCTCCGGCGGGTGCTCTCCCGGCCAACCTGGTGACGAACGGGAGTTTTGAGACGCTCCCGGCGGGCACGACACTGCCCGGATCGCAATACCAGACGGTGACGGCCGGTGGATCGACCACGATTCCGGGGTGGACCGTTGTCACACCCTCCACGTACGGCGGACCCAACCCCGGCAGCGTGGACATCGTGTCGGACACGTACTCAACGGTGCCGGGGTCGAATTGGAATGCAGAGGACGGGCACTACTCCGTTGACCTCGCCGGCTCGACGCAAGCGCCCGGTGGCCTCGTGCAGGACGTCCCGACTGTCGTGGGGGCGACGTACACCTTCTCGTACTGGACGGCGGTCAACGGCGACCAGGCTCCCGGCACGAACCACACGGTGACCGTCAACGTCACGGGACAGAGCCCCGTCACCATCACGGCAGCCGGCGTGGGCGAGCCAATCGCCTGGGTGCTGCACTCGTCGAACATCGTGGCTACCTCGTCGACGACCCGGATCGAATTCGACGACACCACCGTGCCGAGTGACGCGAACCAGGGCCCGACGCTCGACAACATCTCATTGACCCCGGTGCCAGACTCCATCACGGCGAGTCCGGCCACCATTACACCTCAGACCACTGGAGTGGCCTTCACCGCACCGGTCGCCACGTTCACGGACAGCAACACCTCGGCGCCGGCTGGCAGCTTCTCGGCCAGCATTACGTGGGGCGACGGCACGGCGCCCTCGAACGGCTCTGTCACCGGTTCCGGCGGGAGCTATGCCGTCAGCGCCTCGCACACCTACGCGGCCCACGGCTCCTACACCGTGGGCGTGAGTATCGCCTCAACCGGTGGGGGGTCGGCCTCGGTCTCCGACTCGGTCTCCGTGGCCGACGCGGTAACCACGTGCAGCGGATCGGGTTGCAGCGGGTCGGTCACCACGACCCAACAAACCCTGGCGCTGAGTTCGACGTCCACCTCAGGGACCATCCTGACCACCGTGGACCCGGCCGATCAGGGCGGCTATTCGTGCGGTGATCCCTTCCGGCACGCCCCCCAGATCACGACCGTGACCGACACGAACCTCAACGCCAACATCATCTACACCGTCACCTTCAAGAACAAGACGGCAGCCGGGAAGTGGTTCACTCCGTTCGCCGTCTGTTACCAGGCGGAGACGCCGTTCAGGGATCTCTACGGTCACACGGTGACGACCGGCCTGTTACCGCTCTGTACTTTGCATCCACGACCGGCGAAGCCGCTCGTGGCACCCTGCGTGGAGTCGATCACCGAGCTCCCGTTCTTCCTCGGCAACGTCGTCGAGAAGATCGTGGTGCCGGCGGGGGATCCCCGCTTCCACTAACCACGAGGAGTTGGGAGGGCGCGATCAGCGCTTCTTCCGGTCAAGGAACAGACTGATCGACTTGTCGATCCGCCGTTGTCGTGTCTCAGGGGACTTTGCTGCGTTGATGTTGTCAACGTGGAATCGTTGCAGGCTGTTGGGCAGCGTCGTAAAGAAAGCGTGAGCGGACGTGTTGGCGGCAAAGGCTGCATTGAGGTCGGCGGGAATCTTCACGGGCTGTGGGCCGTCGGCAAGCGTGAGCGTGACATGCACGGCATCGTTTCCCGCAAGCCCTGTCTCCTTGCGGACGGCGGCGCTGACGCTGACCATGTGCTTCCCGCCCATCACGCCGACGGTGGTCTGATAGCGGTAACCGTCGAGATCCACCACGATCGGGGGCCGCTTGCCCGCGCCGAGCTTCGCGATGAGCTCGGCCGGCACGACGATGCCGGTGTTATTGCCCGTCTGCTCGAGCGTCGTGTCGAAAGAGACTGATTGCACCGCTTTCTTTGCCATCACCCGAGCCCTTCTCCGATCCAGTACTAGACCGTACAGTACTCATTCGGTACTGGACCGTCCAGTATCAGTACGCGAGTGTGTGGCATGGTCGACCGAGGCACTCCGCCTGTGGGTGGCGGGGATCCTCCAGGTGAGACGCGTGAGACGCGTGAGACGCGTGAGACGCGTGAGACGCGTGAGACGGCCCACGGCGTGACGCAGTCGGTTCGCAAGAAACAGGCCATCACCGAGGCCGCAACAGCGTTGTTCCTCGCCCAGGGCTTTCAGAGCACGAGCATGGACGAGATCGCAGCAATGGCAAAGGTGTCCAAGCAAACGGTCTACAAGCACTTCACCGACAAGCAACGCCTCCTCAGCGACATCGTCTTCAACATCGCGGGTCGGGCCGGGACTATTGCGCGCACGCTGGAAACGACGTTCGAAGGCATCATCGACGTCGAAACAGGGTTGTCCGACGTGGCGCGGTGCTACGCCTTGGCGGTGGTCCATCCGGATGTCCTGCGGCTCCGGCGCCTCGTGGTGTGCGAAGCAGCGCGGTTCCCGGACCTGGCGCAGACGTATTACGAGCGAGCCCCGCAGGTCGGGCTCGAAGCTGTCGAGACGGGGCTGGGCCTACTAGTCGAGCGCGGGCTCCTGCAGATCGAGGACCTCGGGACAGCGGCGAACCAGTTCGCCTATCTCATCCTTGGACCGTTGATCGACAAGGCGCTGTTCCAACCCGAAGCGACGATCAGCGAGAAGGAGATCGTGTACTGGGCCGAGGCAGGTGCTGCCGCGTTCTTGAAGGCGTACGGGGTGATCGCGGATTCCCGACCAACGCGACAGCGCAGCGACGCCATGCCGTAACCATCCTTCCCGGCTTCAAACCTCATTTCGCAAAACGCTGCATTCCGTCGTCTGACGCCATTTTCGTTTCCTGACGTGGGCCGCGGGTATTTGCCTTCCACCTTGAAGAAGGAGGGATGCAATGGTTGGAGCCGGTGGACTTGTTGCGAGCATCGTCGCGTTCGCCGTGGGAGCCATTCTCGACTACGCCGTGACCGTGAATCCTGATCAACACGGATTCAACTTGAACAAAGTCGGTGTGATCTTGATGATCGTCGGGGTGGTTGGAGCGGTGTTGTCCGTCATTGCCATGGTCGTCGCGAACACCCGCCGCCGCCGCACCGTCGTCGAAGACGGGCGGGGGAATGTTGCTCGGCGGGTCGATTCGACGTACTAGGTCGCTACAGATCTCGAGGTAATGCAGTTAAGAGAAACGTTGTCAGTTGAGAGAAACGTTGTCAGTTGAGAGAAACGTTGTCAGAGAGAGGGGTAATGCATCATGGTTTTGGTACTTGCAGCGCTACTTGTGTTGATTCTCTTCGGAGCAGGCTTTGCCGTCCATCTGCTTTGGATTGCGGCCGTCGTCCTTCTGGTCCTGTGGCTGGTTGGATTCGCGATGGGTCGGGGTGAGAGTGCGGGAACCCACAAGTTCTACCGCTGGTAGAGCTGGCGATCGTTCGACCTGTACGCGTGTCGTACGCTTCGACGAGCACAGAATCCGTGACGATTGGGCCCCCTTCGGGGGTCGAATCGCGTCACCACGCCTGCTTCGGCTCAACCGAGGTGGCGGGCGAAACCCTCCGGGATGACGAGATCGTCGGGGCTCAGTTGGGCCAGGGACGAGTGCCCGAGCCCGAGCAGAGCTGATTCAATGCCACTGCGGAGAATGTCGAGCACGTTCTCGACGCCCGCCTGTCCGTTGGCGGCGAGGCCCCACAGCGAGGCGCGCCCGATCATGACGGCGCGGGCGCCCAGCGCCACGGCCTTGACGACATCGCCACCGCGTCGGATGCCCCCGTCGAGAAGCACATCGATTTGGTCGCCGACGGCGTCTGCGACTGCCGGCAGAAGTCGGATGGTGGCCGGGGTCCCGTCGAGGTTGTTGCCGCCATGGTTCGACACGGAGATCGCGCTGACGCCGGCATCCACGGCGCGCTTCGCATCGTCGACGCGACTGACGCCTTTGAGCATGAAGGGACCGTCCCACTGCTCGCGCAGCCAGGCCACGTCCTCCCAGCTCGGCGGTGGGGTCCCCATCCACTGGCCGTAGGCCCCGAAGAACGTGGGTCCCTGTTGGCCGCGGGGCACCATGTTCGGCGTCGTCAGGTCTGGGAACTTGCCGGTGCGAGCAAAGGAGAGGAGCCAGCTCGGGTGCGCGATCGCCTCGGGGGCGAATCGGAGCATGGCGTGCATATTCATCGTCTCGGGAATCGACGGGCTGCCCCAGTCCCTACCATGGGAAAAGGACCAGTCCAGCGTCGCGATGAGGCCGACGGCACCGGCGGCCCGGGCCCGCTCGACCCGGGCGGCGATCTCGTCACGGTTGCCGATCCAGTAGATCTGGAAGAACGTCTGCGGATTGGCGGCCACAACCTCCTCCACGGGCATGCTGGCAAAGGAGCTGAGGCCCATGGCCGTCCCGCGCGCAGCTGCCGCACTGGCCATGGCCACCTCGCCCCCGGGGTGCACGGCCTGGACGCCGGTGGGGGAGATCACCACCGGGAACGAGATTTCCTGCCCCATGACCTTGGTGGTCAGGTCGCGGCTCTCGGCAAAGCCGGCCGCGTGGGGTGCAAAGCCGAGCTCCCCGTAAGCGGCGACGTTGTCCTCCAACGTGATGCCGCGTTCGGATCCGGCGATCAGCGCTCCGTAGACCGACTTGGGCAGGCGCTTCTTGGCGCGCCGCTGCGCCTCGGCCACTGTCTCGAACCACTTGTTTGTCACAACCGGAGAACTCTACGCGCCCGGCCGGGGTGGGCCGCTCCGGGCAGCCTGAGCCGGACGGCTGCACCGGGTCCGACGCATGGTCGGCGCCATGCCTGAACCCGAATTCGTCGCGCTGACCCCGGCAGAAAAGGCCATGCGGGCAGCCAGTTTCGGCGGCGCGCCCACGCATTACGAGCGCGATCGCTCCGGTCCACCGGTGCCCTGACTCGGCTGCTGGTCGACCGCGCCAAAAGCGTGGTGGCGGTGGAACCCGACGACCGCACGAGCGCCGTGCTCGCCGACGCGTGCCCGGAGCACGGGCCATCGCAGGTCGGGGCGAGGCGGTCCCTCGTGCCCGGCCGCACCGTGGCTGGCGTGTGGTCCGGCCCGATCCGGACACTGGGCTCATCGGCCAGGAGCGGGCGCTGCTCAGTGGCGGCGGTTCGCCGGACATCGACGAGCGGAACCATGCTGAGCTGTCTGCGGCGCCGAACGACCGCAATGCGCACGTGCAGGAGAGTTGCAGATCCAACCCGGTGCCCCATTCGACCAGCCCGAGCAAAAGGTGATCACCTGGAACGTGGCACTGAATGCGGGCGAGCTCATTGGGCTCCTGGGGACCTCCGCTGAGCGACCTTGATCGAGGACGATGCTCGGGCGCGTCCCTTCGACACCGCTCGCAGGGTGCTGCGCGAATCGCTCGGCGTGTCTGGCGACGTCACGGTCGACATCGGGTACAGAGCAAGGTCTTCAAAGCGCGCCACGACTGAGGCGCGGGTGGAGCAGGTCCGTAACATGAGCTCATGCAGGCGCACCTCCGATCGGCGACGGTCGACGACATCACGGCCGTCCTGGCGTTCTGGGACTTTGCGGCTGAGCCAACCTCGACCGATTCCGCCGAGGTACTCGCCGGATTGTTGCATCGCGATCCGGACGCGCTGATCGTCGCCGTCAGCGACGGTCGCATCATCGGCACCGTCATCGCGGGGTGGGACGGCTGGCGCGGTGCCATCTATCGCTTGGCCGTCGACGCCGCGCACCGGCGCGAGGGCCTCGGGCGCTCGTTATTGCGCGCCGCCGAGGACCACCTGGCCCAGCTGGGTGCTCGCCGGCTTCATGCCATCGTCGTAGGCTCGAACATCAATGGCGTGGCCTTCTGGGAGGCATCGGATTGGGCCGTGCAGGAGGGACAACTCCGCTACGTCAAGGGGTCGCGGGGTTGTCATCCGGGACCGTCCGGCTAGTGCTGCAGCTCCTCGCGCAGCGTCGAGGACGACCACACGCGGGCGCGCCACGATACGCGCGGGATGAGCGGAGTAGTGATCCGCTCGCGGGCGCAGCCGATCCAGATGCCCGTGCCGTAGGCGACATCGTCGGCCACGTGCAGGGCCGCGGGCGCGCACAGGATCGCTCGCTCCGGAGTCGGTCGACACCTCGGCCAGTGCGGGGAGGAGCAGGGCCATGGCCGACACCCGACGGGTCCGGGGGAACGCCAGACCGAGGACGAGCGCAGGCGACCATGCCCTGACCAACGACGCGAGCGTCGGCAGCGCAGCGCGGGTGGTGCCACCCGCCGCGATGTGGGTCGCCACCGCGACGGGGTCGCGCACGAGGCCGCGCAACCGGCGGGCCAACAGCGCGATGGACGCCGCCAGCACCGCCATCGCCAGCGTCGGCTTGCGGGCCAAGAGCAGGCTCCACACCGCCAGCGACCAGCCCGAGACGTGAACTGGTGCCAGCACATCCCCGTGCCGCCTCGCCAGCGGCGCCGCCGTCGTGCCATAGAAGGCACGACGGGTCAGGAACGCTCCCAGGGACGCCGGACCGTCATGGATCACGGTGCTGGACGGCTCGTAGCGCACGTCCCAACCGGATTCGCCCAGACGCCACACGAGGTCGACGTCCTCGCCGCCGCGGAGGGCCGGATCGAAGAGGCCGGGACCGTCGACGGCGTCCACCCGGACGAGCAACGCCGCGCTCGGGACGAAGGGGATACGGCTGCCGGAACGTACCAGGCCCGGTGCAGCACCCCGGTCGAGCGACGAACGCGGCACGGCACCGCCGCCGGCACCTCCTCGACGCGGCTTCTGCACAATCCGCGGTGCCACCGCGGCGACGAGCGGGTCGTCGAAGTGGCCCAGGAGGGGGTCGAGCCATCCGGCGGTCGGCATGCAGTCAGAATCCACGAATGCCACGAGCGGGGTGCGGACAGCAGCCAGTCCTGCGTTGCGGGCACCGGCCGGTCCGACGTTGGTGGCGAGCCGCACCAGGCTCGCATCGTGCCGCTCGGCGATCTGCTTCGTCTCCGCGGCATCGGTCGACTCGTCATCGACGACGACACAGGCCAGACCCTCCAGCGTCACCAACAATCGGTCGAGTTGTGCGGGGCGATCGCGCACCGGGACAACCACGGTCACGTTGGCTGGTCCGAGAGTGGCGGCAACGGGCCGCGCCGTGAACGCCCCGGCCGACACCAGGCGGCGGGCCAGAAGTTGCACCGCACGCCGCGGTCCCACCGGCCCGCCGGACTTCCAGCGCTCCACCATGCGTTGCGCTCGATCGGAAATGCGGAACAGGCGCAACGGGCTGCCGCCGAGAAGCACGGTCCCCCCGTCGAATTCCTGCGTCGAGGCGTCCTCGTTCAGGATGAAGGAGCCGGGCAACGGCGTCGAGGCCCGGGCGGGGGCAGGGCGCAACGGAGAGGGCATCGGGGGTGCGCGGTGGGGGGGCACCGGCCAATCTTGGCAGCCCGGGGTCGGCGATAGGCTGGGCCTCGTGCCCAGAGGAGGTCGGGATGCTGGTTGAGGACCAAGACACCCAAGATGTCGAAGAGCTGTCCGACGAGGACGTCGACGAGCTCCTGGTGGAAGAGGTCTCCATCGACGGGATGTGCGGCGTCTATTGAGCGTGACTGAAACGCGGCCCGCCAGGGCAGCGTTCGCAGCTGATCGGGCCTGGCAGCTCAACCCGCAGGTCGCCTTACGCGACGAGTCCTTCGGGGCGCTCGCCTACCACTACGGCAATCGCCGCCTGGTCTTTCTCAAGTCGCGCACGCTCGTAGAGCTGGTGTCCTCGCTCCACGAGTACCCGAGCGCAATCGACGCCATCGCCGCGCTCGTGCCCAAGGGTCAGGAACCTTCCTACCGGCGGGCACTGGCACGGCTGGCCGCCTCCGAGGTGATCGATGTCCGCTGACGCCGGATCCCTACCGCTGAAAGACCAATTCAGCCGGGGCCTTGACGCACCCATCTGCCTGACCTGGGAACTCACGTATGGCTGCAACCTCGCCTGCGTGCACTGCCTCAGCTCCTCGGGTCGCCGCGACCCGGCCGAGCTCACGCCGGCTGAAGCCCGCGGCATCGTCGACGATATGGTCGACATGAAGGTCTTCTACGTGAACATCGGCGGTGGTGAGCCGATGTTGCGACCCGACTTCTTCGATCTCGTGTCGTATGCGGTCGAGCGCAAGGTTGGTGTGAAGTTCTCGACCAACGGCACACGGATCACGCGGGCGCGGGCGAGGCAACTCGCCGCGCTTGACTACCTCGATGTGCAGATCAGCATTGACGGCGCCACGGCTGCCACCAACGACGCCGTCCGCGGTGAGGGTTCGTTCGCCGCTGCCCGCGCCGCCATGGAGCATCTTGCCGCGGCCGACTTCGGTCCCTTCAAGATCAGCGTCGTCGTCACTCGCCAGAACGTTGACGAACTCGATGCGCTGGCTGCCATCGCCGACTCCTACGGCGCGCAACTTCGCCTGACGCGTCTCCGCCCCTCGGGCCGCGCTGTCGACACCTGGGAAACGCTGCACCCCACGGCAGCACAGCAGCGTGTGCTCTACCACTGGCTGGTCGAGCGCCCGGGGGTGCTCACCGGTGATTCCTTCTTCCACCTGTCTGCTCTGGGCGAGCCGCTCGACGGCTTGAACTTGTGCGGCGCCGGGCGGGTCGTCTGTCTCATCGACCCCATCGGAGACGTCTACGCCTGCCCCTTCGTCATCGACCGCCAATTCCTGGCCGGCAACGTGCGCGGTCCCGGTGGTTTTCCTGCAGTCTGGCGCCAGTCAGACCTGTTCACATCGCTGCGCGAGCCACAGAGCGCCGGCGCCTGCGCGTCCTGCGGCTCCTTTGACGCCTGCCAGGGCGGCTGCATGGCCGCCAAGTTCTTCACCGGCCTGCCCCTCGACGGCCCCGACCCCGAGTGCGTGCACGGGCATGGCGAGACCGCCTTGGCCGCCGTGGGCGCACGTCCGCAGTCGGCACCCGGCCATTCCAAAGTGGCGCGTAACGGCACGCCGATCCCGGTGCCGACGCCCGTCCGTTTCCGTTCGCCGGCGCGCGCCTGACCCGTGGAGCTCGCCGGCGCCACCTGGCCTCAGGTGGAGGCCACCGGGGGCCGCATGGTGCTCGCGATCCCGTTGGGCTCTTTGGAGCAGCACGGCCCGCACCTCCCCTTTGACACGGATACCCGGATCGCTGTCGCCCTGGCCACCGGCCTGGCCGCGCGTCGTGCCGGCGTCGCCGTGGCGCCTCCTGTGGCATACAGCGCCAGTGGCGAGCACGCTGACTTCCCCGGCACACTGCTCGTGGGCCACGACATCCTCGCCGACCTGCTCGTTGAGTTGGTGCGCTCGGCACGGCGGGCCTTCTGCGGTGTGGTCATCGTCAACGCCCACGGAGGGAACCAAGTGGCGCTGGCCGCGGTCGAACGCCGCAGCACCGACGAGGGCGACGAGGTGCTGGTATGGCGGCCCAGGACAGTGGGCGGCGACGCGCATGCGGGCCGGACCGAGACGTCGTTGCTCCTGGCGATCGCACCGGAGTCCGTACGCCTCCACTTGGCCGAAGCCGGGTGCACCGAGCCCATCGCCGCCTTGCTGCCCCGTCTGCGCGCCGAAGGGGTACGACCGGTATCGTCCAGCGGCGTGCTGGGAGATCCTCGGGGTGCAAACGTAAAAGAGGGGCGGTCGTTGCTCGACGATCTCATCGACGACCTTGCCGGCGCCGTGTCGTCGCGCTGGTCGCCGCCATGAGTCCGGCCGCCGTCGTCACGGGAGCAGCGCGGGGCATCGGCGCCGCGACAGTTGATGCCCTCGTCGCGGCTGGGTGGCAGGTGGTGGCGGTGGACCGCTCCGCCGACGACCCGGCCCTGGACTACGCCCTGGCGACGGAGGCCGACCTCCGTGCGGTGGCCCAGCGCCACGGCCCCGCCGTGCGTTCCGTCATCGGCGATGTGCGCAGTGCCTCGGACATGCAGTCCGCCGTGGACGAGGCGGTCCAGCACTTCGGGGACCTGCAGGCGGCGGTGGCCGCCGCCGGGGTCCTCAGCGGCGGTCCGCCGGTTTGGGAGATGGCCGACGCCCAGTGGGACGTGCAGTTCGACGTGAACGTCAACGGGGTCCGCCGCCTGGCCGCCGCCGCCGTGCCGGCCCTCCTGGCAGCGCCGGAACCCCGGCACGGCCGCGTCGTGGCCGTCGCCTCGACGGCAGGCCTCTTGGGCTTGCCGCGCCTCGGTGCCTACAGCGCGTCCAAACATGCGGTGATCGGACTCGTGCGCTCGCTCGCTGCCGACCTGGCCGGCACCGGCATCACGGCCAACGCGGTGTGTCCCGGCTCGACGCGTGGTCCCATCCTCGATGCGTCCGCCGCCGTCTACGGCCTGACCTCGCCCGAGGAGTTCGGCAGCCAGCAGCTGGTGCAGCGCTTGTTGCATCCAGAGGAGACAGCCGCGTTGATCGCCTGGTTGTGCGGCCCCAGCTCGTCGGGTGTCACCGGCGCGACCTTGCCGGTCGACGGTGGCATGACGACCTCGTAACGCCCCGAAAGGACAGCCCATGGCCGAGTGCACCCATCTGGACCAGATCAGCGATGTCGACCCGCAGACGCCGTCGGGATGCGGCGAGTGCATGAAGATCGGCGGTACCTGGCTGCACCTCCGACTCTGCCTCTCCTGTGGCGAGGTCAACTGCTGCGACTCCTCGCCCAACCGGCACGCCACGAAGCATTTCCACGGCTCGGGCCACCCGCTCGTGCAATCGTTCCAGCCGGGCGAGGACTGGCTGTGGTGCTACGTCGACGAGCTGATGATGGAGCCCGCCTAGGTTTGCCCGTAGGTCGTGTCGCGGGACACGGCCCGATCGGACCCGACCGCGTGCACCGTGTGCCGCAGATCCCGCACCAGTGCGGGTACCGTCGCTGCACTTCCCGCGTGCACCGTCGCGTGGAGGGAGTCCGGTCGGTTCTGGCGATCGAGGTACCAGCCTTCCGCGGCGAGCCGCTCGCCCACGGCGAAGATGTCGAGCGCATCGGCGTCGTCGGCACCGAAGGCCAGCACGGTCGCCGGTGGGTCGCCGCGCACCGCCAGGCCGTCGATCGACTCCACGCCTGCGCGGAGCTCCCGGGCCGCATCGTGTGCCGTGCGGGTGAGCTCGATGTAGCCGTCGTGGCCGATGTGCATCAGGGCGGCCCAGGCCGCCGCCACTGGTCCGGCCGGCCGTGTCCCGGCCATGGCCGTCGAGGCGTAGAAGCCGCCGAGCCAGTCGGTCGTCACGAAGAGCTGCATACGGGCGAGCTCGTGTGTCCGATAGAGGATCACCGAGACGCCCTTGGAGGCGTACCCGTACTTGTGCACGTCGGCCGACATGGACGTCACCCCCGGCACCCGGAAGTCGAACGGCTCGTCGAGGCGGCCGAGCTCGGTGAGGAACGGGAGCAGGAACCCGCCCATGCAGGCATCGACGTGGCACAAGATGCCGCGGTCGAGCGCGTGCGCGGCGATGTCGCCGATGGGGTCGATCACGCCCTGGGGATACGTCGGCGCAGAACCGACCACCATGATCGTCTCGTCCGTGCAGGCGTCGGCCACTGCGTCGGCGCTTACCCGGAAGTCCGAGCCGACCGGGACCCGCACTAGGTCGACGTCGAAATAGTCGGCCGCCTTGGTGAATGCCGCGTGTGCACTCTCGGCCGCCACGACACGCGGTCGTGCGATGCCGCGGGCTCGACCGACGTCGCGTGCAGTCTTGACCGCTTGCAGCAGGCTCTCCGTCCCACCCGACGTCAGGTAGCCCTCCACCGCGCCGCCGGAAGCCGGGTCGTCGGCGCCGAGCAGGGTGGCGGTGTTCGAGACGATGTCGTGCTGCATGACGCCGATACTGGGGAAAGCGAGGACGTTGAGTCCGTTCTCGGCGCTGTAGAGCGCGAGCGCATCCGACAACAGCTCATGGATGTCGTCGCCCGCCGAGTAGACCAAGCTGAAGACCCGGCCGCCCCGCCAGTCCTGGTCGTCCTGCTTCATGGAGATCAGCTTCTGCATCACCTCGTCGCGGGGAAGACCCTGCGCGGGCATGGGCGTGTGTGGGAACGTGGCCATGCACCGTTCTTACTCCACCCACGATTCGCCATGCGAGTGAGGGAGACGGCGGCGAGGCTGCTCGACTTCTACGCCGAGACGGCCCGGACGATCGACCAGCCGGTGCTGTCGTTGCCGTCGCTCGACGTCTCGCAGCCACTTCCCGCCGCGCCGTGGTTCGAACCGGGTGCGCCGGGGGCGATGCGGCGCGTGTCGCGGCACATCCTCGCGGAGATCGCGCACCACGCCGGCCACGCCGGCATCATCTGCGAGACGATCGACGGCGCCAAGACGATGGGCTGAGCGTGTGGCGTGACCAGGTCACGAGCTCCAGATGATGGCCTGGGGCTCGGTGTAGGCCAGCAGACCGTAGTCGCCTCCATCCCGTCCGATGCCGGACATCTTGAAGCCGCCGAAGGGCGCGTCGTGGTTGCGCTGTGCCGTATTGACGCCAACGTGACCCGCCTGCAGGCGCTTGGCCACGCGCAGGGCTCGGGCACCGTCCTTGGAGAACACGTAGTCGTAGAGCCCGAACTCGGAGTCGTTGGCGATGGCGATGCCCTCCTCCTCGTCGTCGAAGGGGATCATGGTGATGACCGGGCCGAAGATCTCCTCACGCGCCACCCGCATGGTGTTGTCACCGGTGATCAGGGTCGGTGCCACGTAGAATCCGGTGGGCAGGTCGGCCGGACGCTCGCCCCCGAGGACGATCTCGCCACCGTCCTCGACCGCCGTCTGGATGTGGGCCTCAATCCGGCCCCGCTGCGCCGCCGAGATCACCGGACCGATGATGGTGGCGGTGTCGGTCGGGTCGCCCACCTTGAGGTAGCCGGCCATCTGTACCAGTCCGTCGCGCACCTGTTCGAAGAGGCTGCGGTGCACGACCGCCCGCGTCGGCGCGGTGCAGATCTGCCCCGAGTGGAAGGACCACGTCGAGCCGATGCAGCCGATGGCTCCCTTCACGTCGGCGTCCTCGAACACCACGCAGGCCCCCTTGCCGCCGAGCTCGAGCAGGGTGCGCTTCATGGTGCGCGCGGCCTGCTCGCCGATCTTCACGCCGACCTGGGTGGAGCCGGTGAAGCTGACACAGTCGACCTCGTCGGAATCGACCAGGGTGGCGGCGGAGGCCGGACCGTTGCCGTTGATCAGATTGACCACGCCGGGTGGGAAGCCGACGTCGTTGAGGATGCGGACCAGTTCGACGATCGCCAGCGGGTCCTGCGGCGCCGGCTTGACGACGACGGTGTTGCCGGCCGCCAGGGCGGGAGCCACCTTGCCCGCCATGTTCACCATGGGAAAGTTGTACGAGGTGATGCAGGCCACGACACCGAGCGGCTGGCGGTTCACCATGCCGCCGATGATCCCCCCGGCGCCAGCGGCGTCGCCTGCGCGGGCTGGGGAAGCAGCGGGGTCTGCAGCACGCCGCGCGGATCGCGGGAGTAGCGCTCGAAGCGGTCCGCCGCCACCGGCACCTGCATGCGCGAGCCGACGGTCGCCGTCGCCCCGGTCTCGGCGATCACCAGCGGCAGCAATTCCGAGGACTTGGCCCGTATGGCGGCCGCGGCCTCGCGGCATGAGAGCGCTGCGGTCGTCGGCGGACCATGCTGCCCAGGCGGGTTGCGCCTCCTTGGCCGCCGCGGCGGCGGCCAGCGCGTCGTCCGCGCTGGCGTTGGGTGCCTGACCGACGATCTCCTCGGTGGCTGGGTTGACGATCTCGTAGGTCCCGTCTGACGCGTCGACCCACTTGCCCCCGATCAGGAGCTGATGCTCGTTGCGCTGGGTGGTCTCGGCCATGTGTGCTCCCGACTCGGGTGCCGCCAGCCGATCTGACGGCGCGTCACATTCAACCCCCTCGGGGCGATAGTCCGCCAAAGCCCCAGCACAAAGGCACCAGGTCACTCCGTGGCCATCGTCTCGGTCGGCCGCCGGACTGAGCGGGAACAATACCGCTATTTATGACTTTTGTCACTTCGCAAGGTCATATTCCCCGTGGGATTCTCTACAGTGGAATACGTCCTCGGGGGAGTGAACGGAGTGGTCATGCGTCGACCGGTCGCAAATACCTTCCCCCCCGCACGTCCCGACGAGGAAAGCGCAGCGGACGCCAGGCAGACAGCGACCGCCGGGCACAAGGCGACCGTTGGGCACACAGCGGCTGCCGGGCACAAGATCTCGGGGATCGTGGGCGATGCCGTCCTCGCCAGCGCCGACGTGGCTCAGGCCCGGGAGCGTCGGCGCATCGCCCGCCTCCGCCGCCTGGTTGCGGTGACCGCCCTTGTGCTCGGTTGGGTTGTCATCCGTCGGGTCACGGGTCACGGCATCTTCCCCACCATCCACCTGCCGCACGGGTTGGGCACCGCCATCCCGGTCATCCTCGTGGTCTGCATGCTGGGCGTGGTGATGCTGGCTCCCCTCCTCGCCGCGGGACGGTCGCCACACACGCTCATTCGCCCGGGGAGACCCAGGTGGGGCTCGAGGACCTGGTGGGCATCGACCCGATCAAGGCGGAGGTCGTGCGCTCCATCAACCTCTTCCTGGCCCACCAGACCTTCCGTGATGCCATGGGCGGGTCGGCGCGGCGCGGTGTGCTCTTCGAGGGCCCCCCCGGAACCGGGAAGACCTTCGTTGCCAAGGCGATGGCCAAGGAGGCCAACGTCCCCTTTCTGTTCGTGTCGGCATCGGCCTTTCAGTCCATGTACTACGGCCAGACCAACCGCAAAATCCGGACCTACTTCAAGCAACTGCGCAAGCACGCCCACAAGGAGGGCGGCGCCATCGGCTTCATCGAGGAGATCGACGCCATCGGTGCCACGCGACGAGGCATGGGCGGCAGTGGCGGCACCGAAGGGGTCTCGGGCGTGGTCAACGAGCTACTCGTGCAGCTGCAGTCCTTCGACACGCCGACCAGAGGCCAGCGGATCGCCTGGGCGTGGATCGACCTGGTCAACCGCTACCTCCCCGATGGGAGCAAGCTGCACAAGCCGGCGGTCGTGCCCGCCAACGTGCTGGTGGTCGGCGCGACCAACCGCAAGGACGATCTCGACCCGGCCCTCATCCGACCCGGCCGTTTCGACCGCACCATCTACTTCGGGCTCCCGGGCCGACGCGCTCGCGCCGACATCACCGCCTACTACCTGGGCATGAAGGCGCACGCCGCCGACCTCGACGAGCATGGCGCCGTCGACATCGTGGCCGGCATGACCTTCGGCTACTCGCCGGCCGCGTTGGAGCGCCTCATGGATGAGGCATTGGTCATCGCTCTGACCCACGGTCGTTCGGCCATGACGATGTCCGACGTGGCCGAGGCCAAAATGCTCGTCGAGCTCGGCATGACCGACGAGACCATCTACACGCCGAACGAACGCGACCGCGTCGCCACACACGAGGCCGGCCACGCCGCCGTGGCGTACTTCGTTGGTCAGACGCGCCAGCTCGACGTGCTCTCCATCGTGAAGCGCCGGGACTCGCTCGGCCTCTTGCAGCACTCCGATACCGAGGAGCGCTTCACCAAGAGCAGCGAGGAGTTGCACGCGCTGCTCCAGATCGCCATGGGCGGCATGGTGGCCGAGGAGCAATGGTTCGACGAGGTCTCGACCGGGCCGGCCTCGGACCTGGCGGCGGCGACCGCCATCGGGGCGCAGATGATCGGGGCCTGCGGCATGGGGTCCTCGCTGATCTCGGTGGCCGCCGCCGGCAACGGCTTCCTCGAAGGCAGCCTGGTCGACAAGGTGTTGGGCGACAAGACGGCGCGGGCCGAGCTCGACACGTTGCTCATGGGCAGCTGCGATGCGGCCAAGGCCATCGTCTCGACGCACCCCGACGTGGTCGAAGCGCTGCGCGACGCATTGCTCGAGCGGGACGAGCTGGTCGGTTCGGAAATCACAGAGGTGATCGAAGCGGTCCTGCACGCCCCCGAGCCGGCGGTGATCGCCGAACTCCGCCCGACCCGGGCCTCCGGAGACGGCGCCTGATTGCGCACCTGCCCAGGAGAGGGCCGGGCACGCGGTGGCCGTGTCATGTTCGGTTTGCGAGCTCTAGACCTGGCTGGCGCCTCGACTTAAGCTCTTGTCCAGGCGAGCAGGCAGGTGCCCAATGTCAAGCAAGGACAGTCCGACGGCAGCAATCGTCAGCCCACTGGGCCGTTCGCATCGACGAATGCGCCTGGGCGCGCTGGCAGTGGCCTCTGGGCTCCTCGCATCGGCCATCGGACTGGCCAGCGCAGGGGCTTCGGGAACCCCGCGTGAGACGTCGTTCACGTTCTCCGGCACGGTGCGGGGGACGTTGACTACGCCGAACACGCCGTGCAGCGAGCAGATCGTCACGGCGAAAGGCGCAACCTTCATGCTGACCGGAACGCTGAAAGGCTCGCCGGCCACCCAGTGGACGCTCCAGCTCTACACCCCGAAAGCTGGAACGGCGAAGAACTTCGGCCAGGAGAACGGAGAGGGTCCGAACGTCTCGCTGATCGGCGCCACGTCCAACGGGACCACCAACTGGAACTGGACGTCCTCCACCAAGAACGGGACGATCACAACCACGAAGACCTCCGGGAGAGTGAAGATCACATTGGGGCCCTACAGCTCGTTCAGGGGCAAGCCGGGAAAGGGCAAGGTCCATGTGACCGGCTCGTGGGGATGCACCTCGTAGAGCAAATCGGCACTTCTCGACGGACCGTCACAAAGACGTGGGTGTTCCAGCAGCGTGACTGTCGTAGCGAAGGCGCAATCGACAGTTCCTGAGCAAGCTGCATCGACGGCACTCGGTTGGCATTGAACCAGGTAGCACCCTCCTGACGGGCATGAGACCACCTGGCGGCCCGGTCGGTGCTACACCTCGACGCTGATTTCGATGCGAGGTGGTCCGATCACACCCGCTCGAGCCATGGCGTCTTTCAAGTCGGGGTCGTCGGCAAAGGCGTGAGCCTCGTCGACCGAGGCAAACCAGTGCAATCCCGTGACCTCGTTTGGATCGTCGGTATTGCGTGACACCGTGGCGTCCGTGACGCCGTGCTTGTCACGGATCGGTTGCGCCCTGTCGTACTCGATCCGCCAGGCGTCAAAATCCTGCACGGGGTGCTGCACGACCATCAATACCCTTGCCATCGGCTGCTCCTCGATGAGTCGACTGAGACGATGAGGCCTCACGTCCACGGTACTCCTCGGGCTGGCGGCTCAATTCGGTACCGCCACCGGAGCTGCCCTCAATCGCGACCTTGGCGGCTTGGTGGTCCCTGGCGCCACGGTGTCCTAGGCGAGGGCGTCCGCGATCGCCGCGCCGGTGTGGGAGGCATTGAGGTAGGGCTCGGGCGCGTGGGCCCGGTGCCCGTTGTCGACGATGACCTCCTCGACACGTGACCCGAACTTCTCGGCGAGCGAGAGCTCACATGCTTTGTCGCCGACGGCGCGTACGTTGACCCAGCGTTGGACCGAGCCAGGCCAGATGCCCTGACCGTCGACGGGAGCCGGATCGAGCATGCCGAAGACCATCGGTGTGGCGAGCGGCGAGCCCAACGTGACGAATGTGTGCACGGGCCATTCGTCGTGTGCGGCCAATGCTCCGTAGGACAGCACGGTGCCCAACGAGTGCGCCACCAGCACCCGGGTGTCCGCGGCGATCTCCGATTCGATGCGGGCCCGGAGCCTGTCGCGCAGATCGGGCTCGGTGAGCATGACCGTGGCCATGTCGACTGTGCGGTCGAACGTCGCCTCGCCCGCCGCCTCGCACAGCGCGGCGATGGCGTCGCCGCCCATGTCAGTCAGCATGTCGGCGACGCCGGCCCGAGACGCCAGGAGCTGCCGGTCCTCCTCGCTGCCGGGATGGTGCCGGAAGAGATCGCCGTAGAAGCAGACGTCGACGTCGTCGGCTTCGACCTCCACGCCGTGGTGCCACAGTCCGTCGCGGACGGCCGGCAACCAGCGGGCCTTGAGCTCGTTCGGACCCCAGAGCTCGTTGAAGGCCCCGTGGACGATGACGATGCGTGCCACCGTCCTCAGCCCACCAGATGTGCGGTGTCGTTGTAGCCGCGGATGATCCAGGTCTCGGCGGAGACGACGATCCGTGAGATGGAGGCGTTGTCCGGCCCGACGAAGGCGAAGGGGGCCGAGCCGGTGGCCTGGGACAGCAGCTCGCCGATGGCCGCACCGTGGCTGAACACGACGACCCTCCCTCCGGCGTGGGCGGCGGTGATGCGCTCGACGGCGGCGCGCAGCCGGCCGCCGAACACGGCGCGTGACTCCGCCCCGGGGATCACGTCCCAACGCTGTTCGGCCATGACCTGTTCGAAGAGCGGATCGCGGTCGACCGCCTTCCGCCGCAGGGTGCCGCCCTCCCACTCCCCGAGGAACACCTCGCGGAGGTCGGCATCGACCACGGGGGTCAGGCCCGACCGCGCCACGAGTGGCGCCGCTGTCTGCGCGGTGCGCTGCAAGGTGCTGACGTAGAGCGCGTCGAACGGCTCGTGGGCCAGGCGCAGTCCCACCTGTTCGGCCTGGTGTCGTCCCGCCTCGGACAACGGCGGGTCGCCCTGGCCTTCCACCAACTCGAACGTCTCGCCCTCCACTGAGTCCGCCGATGCCCCGTGCCGGACGAACCACAGCTCGGTCGAGCCCGGCGGTCCCACATAGGGGCGCTGGCTGAAGCTGCGGGGCGCGGTCACGGCCGCAGAGTGTAGGGAAGGTTCAGCGCGGTGGCTGCAACTCGGGAGGCCCGTCGTCGTCGACCACTTCGGCGTCGATCACGTCGCCGTCGTAGGCCGCGCCGGGCGGTGGCCGCCAGCTGTCTGCTCCCGGTGACGCGCCGCCGCCGAAGGTGGCGAAGAATGCCCCCGGCGCCTGGGAGAACTGGATCCGCAGCGGTTGACCGGCGTCGGGCCCCAGCTGGGCCCACAGCGGGAGCGCCCGCCGGTAGACGACGTAGTACTGCACGCCCAGGGTCACGCCCAGGTACAGCAGGAAGCTCGCCCCCTCGAGGCTCGCCGCCCCGGCGTGGCTCTGCCCGCTGTCACCCACGAAATGCACGAGCAGCGACACCAGCCAGAGCGCCATGGTGACGGCGTTGCCCTGGCGCAGGACCCAGCCGTTGCCCGACCACACCCGCATGGAGAGGCCGCGGAGAATGCCGAAGCCGAGCGCACCGACGACGAGGGTGCCGACCACCCAGAGCCAGGCTGCCGACGACACGTGGTGGTTGCCGGCGTAGGAGAACATCTCGAAGAGGCCGATGACGCCGATGACGACGGGGAGGCGAGGTTGGAAGACCCGCGGGACCGGGCGCACCCTGACTTGGCGCAGCAGCACCAGGATGAGGATCAGAGTCCCCAGTGCGTAGGAGAAGAACGACATCGCCCTCCGAGCCTATGGCCGCCCCTGGCTCAATGGTTCAGCAGGGGGCCCACTTCCACGCCGAAACGAGCCGTTTGCTCGGAGAACTCTTCGGCGCTACGGGCCATGAAGCGCACCTGCAGGGCGTTGACGCCCATGTCGACGAGCTCGCGCAACGACGCCGCCACCTCGTCCGCGCCTCCCGAGAGCACCCAGTTGGGCAGGTCCCAGCCCGAGCCACCCGACGTGAGGTGGATGGGTTCCACGATGGTGCCGACGTCGATCGGGGCGCCCCCCCGATACTCCTCGCGTAGCGCCCGCAACCGGGCGATCTGGCCCGGCAGGTCCCGCCGCCGCGTGCCCTGGGGGAGCCAGCCGTCGCCGAAGGCGGCTGTGCGGCGGATGGCCGCCGGTGAGGAGCCGCCGATCCAGATCGGTGGGCGGGGTTGGCGCGCCGGGCGGGGCGCGACGCCCATGTCACGCGCGTGGGAAACGCGGTCCGGGCAGCTCGGGAAATTCGTCGGTGAAGGCGCGGGCAAGTGCCGAGACGGCCTCGTCGGTGTGGCGGCCGCGGGCGTCGAAGTCTCCGGTGAGGAGTTCGTACTCCTCGGGAACGTGTCCGGCGCCCACGCCGACGATGAGACGGCCTCCCGACAGGTGGTCGATCGTCGAGAGCTCCTTGGCGGCACGCAACGGGTGGCGCTGGGCGAGGATCAGCACGTGCGAGAGCAGGTGGGTCTGCGTCGTCACCGCGGCCAGCCAGCCGAGGGTGGCCGTCGTGTCGTACCAGATGGTGCCCATGGCATCGGCCAGCCGGCGCGGAATCGCCGTGTGGTCGCACACGCCCAGGTAGAAGAAGCCGGCCTCGTCGGCCACGCGGGCGATCCGGGCCAGCTCAACCGGTCCGGCCTCCTTCTCCCAATCGGCCACGTAGAGCGTGGACTGCGACTGAATAGGGAGCTGCATGCCGTAGACGACCTTCCCCTCGGGGACGGCGTGCACCACGTCGGCGGGAATGAGGTCGAGGTCGGTCATGGGCAGAACTCCGATCAGCAGAGGGGGATCATTGCGTCGCTCCGGCGTAGGCGGCCAAGGCAATGGCGTGCGCGGCCGGCGTGGCGAAGGAGGTTGAAAGCACCCGCGCCCGCTTGAGGTGCAGGTGCAGGGGCACCTCCCAGGTGAACCCCATGCCGCCATGGACCTGGATGGCCGAGCGGGCGTTGCCGACGGCCGCCTCATCGGCCAGCAACTTGGCGCCCCCGACGGAGCGGTCGACCAGCTGGTCCGGAGTGCATGCGGCCACTGCGGCTTCAGAGCGGACGACGTCTGGCGCGTCAGCGAAGCAGGCGGCGGCATGCACGGCGGCGCGGGCTACCTCGGCTCGCACGAGCATGTCGGCGCACATGTGCTTGATCGCCTGGAAACTGCCGATGGGTGTGCCGAACTGCTGGCGTTCCTTGGCGTACGCCACGGCCAGGTCCAGCGCTGCTGCGGCGTGGCCGACCTGCAGGGCCGCGCCGAGCAGTGCGCCATCGCGCCAGAGGGAGCCGTCGTCGCCCGGAACCGGTGCGCCCAGAGGCATCGCCTCCACGCGCCAAAGCGGCGTCAACGGATCGAGCGGTGCATGCATGCGTCGCGCGCCGGCGCCCGGCGCCGGTGCGAGCAGCTCGGCGGATCTGCCGTGCGGCCCGGCGAACACGAGCAGGGCTCGGAGCGACACCAGGTGCTCAATGAGCACCGGCCCGGCGCCGACGCAGTGCACCCCGACCTGGGACCGCCCGTCCGCCGCCCCGTCGACCAGTCCGGCGCGCGCCGCCAAGAAGGTGCCCACCAGTGGTCCGGGCACCAATGCGCGCCCGAGCTCTTCGAAGACGACGACGGCCTCGGCCATGGTGAGGCCGGTACCGGCGGGCTCGGGCAGAGTCAACGCGAACACGCCCGTCTCGCCCAGAGCCAACCAGTCGTCCGCGCCGATGGCGCGTTCTTGCCCTTCGCGGGCGCGCAGGTGCTCGAGGGGCAGCCGCCCCGCCACCATGGTCCGGATGCCGTCGGCCAGCTCGCGCTGGTCTTCTCCGACGCGGAAGTCCATCAGCGCCGCGCCTTGGGTAGGCCGAGGATGCGCTCGGCCACGATGTTGCGCTGTACCTGCGAGGTGCCGGCGGCGATCGTGAGGGAGATGGACTTGAACCACGCCGCCACCTGCTCGGCGTTCCCGAGGGGCGCGCCGTCGGGCCCCGCCAGGGGGTCGGCGGCAAGGGCGGCGCGGTCGAGGATCTCCATGGCGAGGTCGCCCAGTGCCTGGGCGTGCTCGGAGAAGGACAGCTTGAAGACCGATCCGCCGATGCCCGGGATCCCGGTCTGCGCCGCCTCCGAGACGTTGCGCTTGGTCAGGGCCCACAAGGCGTCGAAGGCGGCCACCAGATGGCCGATGCGCCGGGCCACGTCGTTGTCGTCCATCGCGCCGGTCCGGGCGGCCACGCGCGCCAGCTCGCCCAGGAGGCGCATGCATTCGAGCAGCTCGCCCACGAAGGCGGTGCCCCGTTCGAACGACAGGGTGACCATCGTCACGCGCCAGCCGTCGTTCTCGTCGCCGACGCGGTTGGCCACCGGGACGCGGACCTCGTTGAGGAACAGCTCGGCGAACTCGGTCGTGCCGGCGATGGTGCGCAAGGGGCGGATCTCAATGCCGGGCGAGTCCATCGGCATGATCAGCCACGTGATGCCGCGATTGCGTTCCTCCCCGGTGCGCACCAGCAGCTCGCAGAAATCGGCTACCTCGGCGTGTGACGTCCAGATCTTCGAGCCGGTCACCACATAGTCGTCGCCGTCGCGCACGGCCCGCGTGCGCAGCGAGGCCAGGTCGCTTCCGGCGTCGGGCTCACTGAACCCCTGGCACCAGACCTCCTGGCCGCGCAGAATGGCCGGGAGATAGCGCTCCTTCTGGGCCGCTGTCCCCTCGGCGATGATCGTCGGCCCGGCGTGCAAGAGGCCGACGAAGTTCACCCCGACGTAGGGTGCGCCCGCACGCTCACATTCCTCCTTGAAGATGAGCTGCTCCACGGGTGACGACCCCCGTCCACCACCCTCGGCGGGCCAGTCCACTCCGGCGTAACCGGCCTCGAAGAGCACCTGCTGCCAACGCAGGTCGTAGGCGCGTCGGGCCGGCCAGTCGTCCTGGGGCGGCGGGTCTCCGACGTCCGGCAGCGTGGCGGCCAGCCAGGCGCGCAGGTCCTGGCGAAAGGCCTGTTCCGGCGCGGTGTAGCGGAGATCCATGTGTCGGGCGCTGCGGTGCGCGCGAATCAGGCGTCGAAGTCGAGGCCGAACAGCTTGATCGCGTTGCCGCGCACGATCTTGCGCCGCTGCGCGTCGGTGAGGTCGACCATCTGCTCTTCGGCGATCTCGCGGGTGCGGGGCCACGTTGAGTCCGAGTGGGGGTAGTCCGACTCGTAGGTGATGTTGTCCTCGCCGATCTCGTCTACCGAGCGCAGCCCGTGCGGGTCATCGAAGAAGCATCCCCAGACGTGGTCCTTGAAATAGCTGGACGGCTTCTCCGGAACGATGTCGGCCACGCCGCCCCAGCCGCGGTTGTCCTCCCAGACCCGGTCGGCCCGCTCCAAAATGTAAGGGATCCAACCGATCTGCCCCTCCGAGTACGCCACCTTCAGGTCCGGGATCCGGACGAAGACTCCGCTGAAGAGGTAGTCGACGAGGGAGAAGGTCGCGTTAGTGTGCGTCAGCGTCGAGCCGACGGCGGGCGGCGCATCCGACGACGTGGACGGCATCTTGGACGAGCTGCCGATGTGCATGTTGACGATCGTCTGTGTCTCGGCACAGGCCCGGAAGAACGGGTCCCAGTAGTGGTCGGGATCATGCACACTGGGCAGCCCCAGAAAGGGCGGGATCTCACTGAAGCAGACGGCGCGCACGCCGCGCTCGGCGTTGCGCCGCACCTCGGCGGCCGCCAGCTCCGCGTCCCACAATGGGATGAGGCACAACGGGATCAGCCGGCCGCCCGAGTCACCGCACCACTCCTCGACCATCCAGTCGTTGTAGGCCTGAATGCAGAGCAGGCCGAGCTCGTGGTCCTTGGCCTCGGTGAACGTCTGGCCGCAGAAGCGCGGGAAGGTGGGAAAGCACAGGGCCGCCTGAATGTGGTTGGCGTCCATGTCCTCGAGCCGCGGCTTCACCTCGTAGGAGCCCGGGCGCATGTCCTCATAGGTGACGCCCTTCATGGTCACCTCGTCGCGCGGCACACCGACGGCGGAATCCACGCGCAGGAGTGGCCGCTTGAGGTCCTCGTAGTACCACCAGTCGACCGGGACACCCTCTGAGCCCGGCTTGACCTTGAGCGAGCCACCCCGGTACTCCACTTCGGGCATGGGCGCGCGCACGATGCGTGGCCCGACCTCGGCGTACTTGGAAGGGAGGCGGTCCTGCCACACGTTGGGCGGCTCGACCACGTGATCGTCGACCGAGATGATCATCGGCAGGGGCTCAGGCATGGGTATCGAGCGTAGCCCGCACCTGACGGGGCGTCAGATGCGGTTTGGGGGCCGGTGGTCGAGTCAGAAGACCTCGGCGAACAGGTCGACCATGGCCTGCCAGGAGCGGCGGTCCGTGGTCTCGTCGTAGGCGATGCCCGGGAAGGTGTCGGGCGAGGCGAGCGGGTTGGTGAAGGAGTGCACGGCCCCGCCGTAGACGACGAGTTGCCAGTCGACCCCGCCGGCCCGCATCTCCTCTTCGAACGTGCGCCGCTCCTCGTTGTTGACGATCGGGTCGTCGGCACCGATGAGTGCCAGTACCTTGCCGGTGATGTTGGCGGCATCCTCGGGGTGCACCGTCGAGAGTCCGGAGTGGAAGCCGACCACGGCCTTGAGGTCGGCGCCACCTCGGGCGAGCTCCAGTGACAGCGTGCCCCCGAAGCAGTAGCCGATGGCGGCCAGGCGAGCGGTGTCGGTGCGCGACTCGGCCCCAAGGATCTCGAGGCCGGCGGTGCCGACGGCGAAGGCCCGAGGCGGGTCGGATCGCAGTTCGCCGATGCGGCCCATCATCTGTTCCCGATCGGCGATCGGCTTACCCTCGCCGTGATAGTCGAGGGCGAAGGCGACGTAGCCGAGCTCGTCGGCCAGGCGCACCGCCCGGGACCGGGCATGGTCGTCGAGCCCGGGGCCCTCGTGGCAGACGAGAACGCCCGGACGTTGGTCCGTGCCGTCGGGCACGGCGAGGGTACCGATCATGGTGCGTCCGTCGGCTTCGTAGGTGATGTCGCGCGTGGTGGCCATGCGGTGCACCGTATCGCCCACCCGTTGCACGCCATACTGGTCCATGCGCGGAGACCCTGGTCGGCCACGGCAATTGGGATTGGTGGCGACCATGACGGCGGTCGCGACCCCTCTGTTGTTGGCCGCCTGCGGTTCGGGGTCACCCACGCCGACGTCTCCTCGGCACGGCACGACGACGACAACGGCGGCCTCCGGCGCGTCGACCACCGTCACGACCGGTACGCCCGGCTCCACGCTGCCACCGGTGTCGACCTCGGGGCCGTTGACGCCGGGCACGGCGATCACCCTGCCCTTCTCGGCTGGTCGCGTCACGGCGGCGGAGAGTCCCGACGGTGCCGTGTTCGCCGCCCCGCAGGACCCGACCAGCCCCTCACCGGCGGTGGCGTGGGTCGTCGACGGCAACGGCCCGGCACAGATCGCCGAGCACGTCCCGACGGGGATCGCCGCCATCGCGGCTGACGGTGCCAACTTCTATGTGGCCACCTACGCCACGGTGTACGCGTACAGCCGGGCCAGCGGCAACCCAGACGGGCAGTGGACCATGCCGGCGGTCCCGACCGCCACCAGCTCGGACAACGATCTCGTCGCGCTGGCTGCGGCAGCAGGATCCGTCTTCATTTCGGTCACCCGGGGCAACACGGTCAGCGTGTACCAGCTCAACCCAGGGTCGGCGGCCGCGCCGCACCTGGTGGTGCACGGGCTGGGCGACGCCATCGGGTCCGACGGATCCGTCTTCTACGAGCGGGCCGATCACACGTTGGCCGCGCTCCGTCCCAACGGCACGACCGCGCTCGGCCCGACCCTGGCCGACAAGCCCAACGGGCTGGGCGGCGGCGTGCAGTACATCGACGTCGTCGCCGGGGGTGCCGTCTGGGTCAGTGAGCCCGCCGGCCAGGGGCTCGATGCGAGCTACACGACCTACGACGTCGCCACGCTCCACACGCTGGGCTCGTACAACGGCTCCGTCTCGAACACCGTGGTCGACTCCGCGGTAGGGGCGCTCGAGTTGGCGCAGGCCGGCACCTCTGCGGCCTGCCCGCAAGCGTCGCCGAGCACGCCGACCGCGTGCGTCTTCCGCATCACGCCGCAGGGTTCGGCCACCGACGCCGTGGGGGTCGGTGCCGCCGTCACGCTGCTCGGTCCCGGGCCGGCGGTGATTGTGTCGGACACCGCCACGGGTCAGTTCGACCTGGTGCGCCTCTCGTGAGGACGCGGACCCGCGGCCGCCGGGACGGGTGGAGTGGGCGGGACGGGTGGCGTGGGCGTGGGCGTGGGCGTGGCTCGGTGGCCTGGCTCGGTGGCCTCGCCGCAACTGTCAATCAACGTGTTTGTAGTTGCAGAACAGTGATGGTCCCTCATCGGCATCACACACCGAAGGACCGGGACGTCGAACGACTGACGCCGTGTTGATCCGGGGCGCCACCGCGGCCGACGCCGACGACATCGCCTTGCTCTTGAACGCGCTCCTCGCGACGACGCCGATCGAGTGGACCGTGACCCCGCGAACGCTGGACGAGGTGCTCGCCTGGCAACGCCAACACGAGGTGGTCCTCGTCGCCGAAGACGACGGGTTGGTCATTGGTGTGGCCGCGTTCGGATGGTTTCGTGATGTGGAGAAGTGGCCCGGCTACCGGTTCACGGTTGAGAACACAGTCCACGTACGGGAGGACATGTGGGGGCGGGGCGTCGGCAACATGCTCATGCGTGCCCTTATCGAACGAGCTCGACAGACGGGCAAGCACACGATGATCGCTGCCGTCGACAGCACGAACGATCCGTCGATTCGCTTCCACGAGCGCATGGGGTTCACCAAGGTGGCGCATCTACCCCAGGTGGGGGCCAAGTTCGGACGCTGGTTGGATCTCGTCCTGCTCCAGCTCACGCTCGACGCTCGGTCGGCTCCTGAAGCCGAGTGACCGAGCTCAGTACGACATGGAGACGCCGCCGTTGGGGCTGAGCAGCTGGCCGGTGACGAAGCTGCTGGCGTCAGAGGCGAGATACAACACGCAATAGGCGACGTCGTTGGTCTCGCCCACCCGGCGCAGCGGGGCGAACTTCGCCATGGGCGCAAGCGCAGCGGCCTTCGACTCCTCGTTCGTGGTGCCGTCGGGGTTCGTGTAGTAGCGCGCCGTCATGTTGGTCGGGATGAAGCCGGGCGCGACGGAGTTGACCCGCACGCCGTGCTTGCCCACTTCGACCGCCATGGACTTGGTCAGCTGTGCCACGCCCGCTTTGCAGATGGCGTAGGGCCCGATGCCAGGCGCGGGCGACAGCACCGCCGCCGAGGCCATGTTGATGATGGAACCGCCACGCTGCGACACCATCACCTTTCCTGCAGCCTGACAGCCGTAGAGAACGCCCTTGAGGTTGACCCCCAGAATGCGGTCGAACTCGTCGGGGTCGACGTCGATGACCGAGCTGTCGATCATGATCCCGGCGATGTTGCACATCACGTGCAGCCCGCCGTGGCGCGCCGCTACCTGGTTGACGAGGGTCTCGGTCGCCCCACGCACCGCCACGTCGAGCTCGGCGTTCTCGGCCCGGCCGCCCTGACTCAGGATCGCGGTCGCGGTCTCGGCCGCCGACGCCGCGTTGATGTCGGCGCAGACGACGGTGGCGCCAGCGCCGGCGAGGACCTCGGCGGTCGTGCGACCGATGCCGCTGCCGGCCCCGGTCACGAGGGCCACCCGGCCCGTCAGATCGAACGCAGCGTGCACACTCTGGGCGGTTTCCATCGGCGCACCCTAGGCCGTGACACCCTCCACCGCGAGCAGCGCGCGCTTGCAAGGGAGGCCACCGCCATAACCACCGATGCCGTTGCTGGCCAGCACCCGGTGGCACGGCACGATGATGGCGATCGGGTTCCTGCCGTTGGCCTGACCGACGGCGCGAGGACCCTTGGGCCGACCGACGCGGCGGGCCAGCTCGCCGTAACTGATGGTCTCGCCGTAGGGGATCAGCGACAGCTCGGTCCACACGTCGCGCTGGAACGGCGTGCCGTCGAGCTCCATGCGCAGATCGAACTCGGTGCGCTCGCCGGCGAAGTACTCCTCGAGCTGGGTGGCCGCCTCCTTCAAAATGGGCGTCTCCTCGTCCCGCCGCCCGAGGCCGGTGGCGTTCGGGAGCCGGAGGCCGATGAGGACGTCCCCGTCGGCTTCCAAGACGATCCGCCCGATCGGGGTGTCGAGGGGCATGGTGGCGGTGAGGCTCGAGATGGTGGTCATGCGGCACGCCCTTTCATCCGTCGGGTAGAGAGTTGCGGAGCGGCCGCCGCGGGCAGCGACCAGAGGTGGGCCATGGCATAGCTGCGCCAGGGCCGCCAGCGTTCGGTGAGCTGATGCAGATGCACCGGGTCGTCCGGGAGGCCGAGCGCGACGACGGCCCGTCGGATGCCGAGGTCCGTCGGCATGAACGCGTCGGGGTCGCGCAGCGCGCGCATGGCGACGTACTCGGCCGTCCACGGTCCGATACCGGGGAGCGCTACCAGCGAGGAGCGCAGTTCGGCGGGATCCGCCCCCGGGTCGATCACGACGTCGCCGGCATCGACCGCCTGGGCCAAGGCGACGAGCGCGCGCCGCCGGCCGGCCGGCATGGCGAAGGCACCCGGGTCGCGCTCGGCCAACGCGAGGAGCGCCGCCGGCGTGGGGAAGAGGTGCGTGAGGGTGCCGACCGGCGCCGGGAGAAGGTCGCCGGCGGCGACGACCAATCTCCCCGCGACCGTGCACGCCCCGGTGACGGAGACCTGTTGCCCGATGACGGCGCGCACGGCGAGTTCGAATCCGTCGGCGGCGCCGGGCACCCGGCGGCCCGGATCGTTCCGCACGAATGCGCCGACGAGGGCATCGTCGCGCAGGGCTTCCCAAATGGCGACGGGGTCGGCGTCGAGATCGAGCAGCTGGCGGCAGCGGGCCACGGCGGTGTGCAGGTCGCGCAGGTCAGAAAGCACGAGTTCGCCTTCCACGTAGGCGGGCCCCTCGTCCCCGTGTGCGTCCGGGGTGCGCAACGTGACGATGCCGTGCCCATGGGGGAGGCGCAGGCTGCGCGTGTAGGCAGCACGGTCGAGCGACTCCACGCCGGGCAGCGCGCGCAGGCCCAAGAAGTCGAGGACCGAGGCGGGGTTGAACGGACGGCGGCAAGGCAGCCGGAGACGGATTGCCCCGGTGGCGGGTTCCCGGCGGGCGCGCCTGCCTTGTGCGTTACGGGCCGCCCGCACCCGGAGTCCGGTCGGCGTATCGGCAAAGGTCTGGCGCACCGTGTCGTTGCACTGACGCACGCTGGCAAAGCCGGCGGCGAAGGCGACGTGGGCGACGGGGAGATCGGTCGATTCCAGGAGGATGCGTGCAGTCTGGCTGCGCTGCGCCCGGGCGAGGGCGAGCGGCCCGGTACCGACCTCGGCGGTGATCAGCCGGTTGAGCTGACGTGTGCTGTAGCCGAGGCGGCCGGCCAGGCCCTCGACGCCTTCGCGGTCGACGACGCCGTCGCGGATCAACCGCATGGCCCGGCCGACGACATCGGCGCGCAGGTTCCACGCGGGGGAGCCCGGCGTGGCGTCGGGCCGGCAGCGCAGACAAGCCCTGAACCCGGCCTGTTGAGCGGCCGCCGCGGTGGCGTAGAAGCGCATGTTCTCGCGTTTGGGTGTGCGTGCTGGGCAGCTGGGCCGGCAGTAGATCCCGGTGGAGGTGACGGCACAGAAGAACTGCCCGTCGAAGCGCGCGTCCTTGCTCTGCGCCGCTTGATAGCAGCGGTCCGGGTCCTCCATCACGGGTGCCAGCCTGCCATGAGGTGGTGCCCGTTACTGGCGGGAATCGGACATTGGCGTCGAGCAGTCCTCGTGGCCCGAACGTAGGGTGTCCCCATGCCCGAACCTGAGGTCTTCGACTGGGACGAGTGGGAGAACGGCAAGACGTATCAGCTCACCAATGACGAGCTGGTCGGCGCCTTGCTGAGCGAGGTCAGTGCCCTGCGCACACGGGTGAAAGGACTCGAAGAGCGACTCTCGGAGTGACGAAGAGCGACTCTTCGAGTGACCGAGCAAGCGGATTCAGGCGGTGAGCAGCTGAGCCAGCACCAAGCGCCGGTGCGTGGCGGCGTCGCCCCAGGCTCGCGAGAGCGCCCACGTCTGCTTCAAGGAGAAGTGGAGGTCGCACTCCCACGTGTAGCCGATTGCCCCGTGCACCTGGAGCGCCACCGTGGCCGCCAGGTCGGCGGCATCGGACGCCATCGCCTTGGCCATGGAGGCATCGTGGGAGAGCGTGGGCTGCGCCGTCGCCAGTGACCAGGCGGCACGATACGTGGCCGGCCGGGCGAACTCGAGGGCGACCCGCACGTTGGCGAGCAGGTGCTTGACGGCCTGGAAGCTGCCGATCGGTTTGCCGAACTGGTGGCGCTCCTTGGCGTAGGCGGCGGTGACGGTGAGCATCCGCTCGGCCAGGCCGATGAGCAGTGCGGCGGTCCCGGCGGCGGCCCGGTCCGCCAACAGCGCCACGGCCGCCTCGGCCGCCACGCCGTAGGCAATGAGGGTGTCCGAACCCAGCGGCCAGTGCACGGTGGCCAGGTCCCGCGCCGCGCTGAGCGCCGGCGCGGCCGATGCGGTGACCGACGCCGCGGGCACGGCGTGGAGCTGCCAACCGGACTCGACGTCGCGGACGGCGAGCAGCAGGAAGCCGGCATGCCGGGCCCCCACGACGCGCGGCGTGCGCAGCGTGCCGTCGGCCGCGACCTCGGTGGGCGACACCAACCCGTCCGCCGTGACGTCGACACCGCCGACGGCGAAGCTGACGTCGTCGCGCACGAGCGCGGCGAGCGCGGCGCCCGCGGCGGGGTCGGGGAGGAGCGCGGCCAGGGTCGGTGCAGCCAGCGCCGCCGTCTCGAGCAGGGGTTCGGGCAGTCCCGCCCGCCCCGCCTCTTCGAGCACGCCGACGAGGTCGACGTCGCTCAACCCCAACCCGTCGGCCGCCTCGGGCACGACGAGCGCCGGCGCGCCGAGTTCGGCCAGCACGGACCATCGATTCGCCGACAGCGAGGCGCGCCCATCCTCGTCGGCCAGCTCGAAGGCGCGCAAGGCATCGGGGGTGCACTCGGTGTCGAGCACGGTGCGCACGCCCGCGCGCAGTGCCTCCTGTTCGTCGGTGAAGGCAAAGTCCACGGAGGACGTCCGTCCCTCAGCCCCGGGGCAGCCCGAGCAGGCGCTCGGCCACCACGTTGCGCTGAATCTCGTTGGTGCCGGCGTATATGGGGCCCGCCAGCGAGAAGAGGTAGCCGTCGAGCCACTCGCCGGGCGCGCCCGCCTCGAGCAGTTCGGCCTCGGGGCCGAGGAGGTCGAGCGCGGCGGTGTGGATGGCCACGTCGGTCTCGGACCAGAAGATCTTGTTGCAGCTCGCCTCGGGCCCGACCGCGTGGCCGCGCGCCAGGCGCGACGCCGTCCAGTAGGTGTGCAGCTTGTAGGCCTCGGCGTCCATGTGGGCCTGCGCCACGGCGTCGGCGGAGGGGGCCGGGCCCCCGCGCTGACCGAAGAGCTGGACGAGACGGTCGGCTGCCTCGGTGTAGCGTGCCGGGCTGCGCAGCGAGAGCCCGCGCTCGGAGCCGGCCGTGGCCATGGCGACCGACCAGCCCGCACCGACCTCGCCGAGCACCTGGTCCTCGGGCACCTCGACGTTGTCGAAGAAGATCTCGGCGAAGCCCGTCTCGCCGTCGATCTGGGGGATCGGGCGCACCGTGACGCCCGGCGTGTCCATGGCGATGAGGAAGTAGGTGAGGCCGCGGTGGCGCTCCGCCTCGGGGTCGGTGCGGAAGATGCCGAAGCACCATTCGGCGAAGGCGCCGCGGCTGGCCCACGTCTTCTGCCCGTTGAGCACCCAGCCCCGGCCGTCCGCCGTGCGGCTGGCCCGCGAGCGGATGCCCGCCAGGTCGCTGCCCGCATCTGGTTCGGACCATCCCTGGCACCAGATCTCGTCGCCCGCCGCCATCGGGGGCAAGAAGCGTGCCTTCTGCTCCGCCGTCCCGTACTCGAGCATGGTCGGCGCCAGCAGGAAGATGCCGTTCTGGCTGACGCGCTTCGGGGCACGGGCGCGGTAGTACTCCTCCTCGAACACCAGCCATTCGAAGATGCCGACATCGCGCCCGCCGTACTGGGTCGGCCAGCTGACCACGGACCAACGGTCGTCGAACATGGTGCGCTCCCAGGCGCGGTGCGCCTCGAAACCCTCTGCGGTATCGAGGGAGGGGAGTGGGTCGGCAGGGACGTGGGCCGCCAGCCAGGCCCGGGCCTCGGCGCGGAAGGTCTCGTGCTCGCCGCTGAAGGTCAGGTCCATGACGCAGGGGAATCTTCCACAGTGCCCCCGGCCTTGCCAAGGTCGGCCGATCGCCCGCCCCGCCGCCCGCCCGTCGGTCACCTGCTGATGGCCGAGACCCCGGGCTGCTCAGGCGCCCTGGGCCGTGGGCTGGTGTGCCACGAGCGTGCGCACGAAGAAGTCGACGACATCGGTGACGATGGCCGATTCGGAGGGCACCTCGTTGCGGGCGTTGAACCCGTGCCCGCCCTTCTTCACGACCACCAGTTGGTGCGGCACGGCCGCCACGCCGAGATACCACGCCAGCTCCTTCGACTGCTTGGGGTTGACGATCTCGTCGTTGTTCGAGACGAAGAGCAAGAACGGCGGGTCGCCGGGCCTGACGTACGAGACGGGGCTGGCCGCCTTGAGGTCGGCGCCCAGCTGGCTGTTCGGCACCCTGCCCAGCAGCGACAGGAAGCTCTTGGTCACGAGGACGGCGGCGCCGTGGTTGCCCAGGGTGAGCAGGTCGCTCGGTCCCGCCATGTCGACCACCGCCTGCACCTGGCTCGACTCGTTTCCGTAGGCGCCGATGTCCCACCCTGCGGTCGGACCGGCCGTGCCGAGGAGGGCGACGAGCTGGCCACCCGCACTCTGCCCCCAGGCGCCGATCTCGGTGGGGTCGATGTTCAAGTAGTGCGCGTTGGCGCGCAGATACCGGATGGCGCACTTCACGTCCACGATCTGGTCCGGCCAGTGCCGGCGGGGTCCGAGCCGGTAGTTCACGCTCACCACCACGAACCCGCGCGCCGCCAGTGCCGGGCCGATGCGGTTGATGATGAAGCCGCCGGTGTCGTAGTCGCCCGATACCCACGAGCCGCCGTGGACGTAGACGACCGCCGGCGCCGGACCGTGCGGCGCGGCCGGCTCGGTGATCTGTGCCTTCTGGTGGTTGCAATAGTCGATGGTGGCCTGCTGGCCGGCGGGGAGGGCCTGTCGGAGAGGCGACGCCTCGACGGGCGACACCACGCGGCGCGGCGCCGTGCCGGGTGCGGTGGTCGCCAGCAGCGCGAGCCCGAGCCCGAGCCCGATCACGAGCCCGACGACCGCCACGTACGCCCAGCGCCTGCGCATGATCGCCAATGTTGGTCCATGGGGACCCCAGTGCGGCCGCACCCCCGTGCCGCGCCCAGGCTCGTGCCCGCCCGTACCCCCGCACGACGTCCGGCACCCCTCCGCGGCCCCACGTCTGGCACCGGACCTGATTCGGAGTCAGAATTGGCCCCCTTATGCCCAACGCCGTGATCGTCGATGCCGTTCGCACCCCGGTGGGCCGCCGCGGCGGCCGCCTCTCCGGATGGCACGCCACCGACCTGGCGGCGCAGCCGCTGGCCGCCCTGCTCTCTCGCAACGACCTGGATCCCTCCCTGGTGGAGGACGTGGTCATGGGCTGCACCATGACGGTCGGGGAGCAGGCCATGAACATCGCCCGCAACGCCGCGCTGGCGGCCGGGTTCCCCGAATCGGTGCCCGGCACCACGGTCGACCGCCAGTGCGGCTCGGCGCAGCAGGCCATCCACTTCGCCGCCCAGGCCGTCATGGCGGGGGCCATGGACGTCGCCATCGGGGCCGGGATCGAGTCGATGAGCCGCGTGCCTATTGGGTCGACGACCGAACCGGGTCCCGGCGAGGCCTACGGGCCGCTCTACAAGGAGCGCTTCGAGCTCATCCATCAGGGGGAGTGCGCCGAGGAGATCGCCCGGCGCTGGAACATCACGCGCGACGACATGGATGCCTTCGCCCTCCGCTCGCACCAGCGCGCCGCACGGGCGCAGGACGAGGGTCGCTTCTCCGGCGAGATCGTGCCACTCGAGGCGCGCGTGCATCCCGACGTCCCGGGTGCGGCCGAGGTGAGCGGACTCTTCAGCGCTGACGAGGGTGTGCGGCGCGACACCTCGCCGGAGAAGCTGGCGAAGCTGAAGCCGGCGTTCTCCGAGACGGGCACGGTGACGGCGGGGACCTCGTCGCAGATCTCCGATGGCGCCGCCGCCGTGCTGATCATGAGCGAGGAGCGCGCCTCGTCGTTGGGCTTGCGGCCCCGGGCGCGCTTTCACACCTTCGCCGTGGCGGCCAACGACCCCCAGATCATGCTCACGGCCGTGATCCCGGCGACCGAGCTGGTGTTGAGCAAGGCCAAGCTGAAGCTCGACGACATCGATGTGGTGGAGATCAACGAGGCCTTCGCCTCGGTCGTGCTCGCCTGGGAGCGCGAGTATGGGCCGGACATGGCCAAGGTGAACCCCAACGGCGGCGCCATCGCCATCGGCCATCCCACCGGCTGCTCGGGCGCGCGCCTCATGGCGACACTGCTTAACGAGATGGAGCGCACGGGTGCGCGCTACGGCCTGCAGACGATGTGCGAGGGCGGCGGACAGGCGAACGCCACCATCATCGAGCGGCTGCGCTGATGAGCGCCTCGACCGAGACGGGCGTTCCCGCTGTCGAGGGGTGGTTCACGACCGGTGCTGACGGCGCTGCGCCGGCGCTGCTCGGCTCGCGCTGCACCGGGTGCGGGACGTACGCCTTCCCGGCCGAGTCGCGCTCCTGCGGCAATCCGGCCTGTGGCTCCACCACGTTCGAGACGGTCGAGCTGTCGCGGCGGGGCCGCATCTGGTCCTACACCGACGCCCGCTACCAGCCCCCGGCGCCCTATGTGGCGGCCGACCCGTACGTGCCGTTCTGCATCGCCGCCGTCGAGCTGGCGGCCGAGAAGCTGGTCGTCATGGGTCAGGTGGTGCCCGGGGTGACCGTGGACGACCTCACGGTGGGCGACGAGGTCGAGCTGGTGATCGACACCTTGTACTCCGAGGACGGCACCGACTACCTCGTGTGGAAATGGCGCCCGGTGGGCGCCGGGGAGGCCTGAGCATGTCCGACACCACGCCCGACACGACGCCCGACGCCATGCCTCACGCGCTCGACGCAAGGAAGGTGGCCGTGCTGGGTGCTGGCATGCACGAGTGGGGCAAGTGGGGGCGGCCGTTCGTGGAATACGGAGTGGCCGCCGCCCGCGACGCCATGGCCGACGCCGGCCTGGAGTGGCGCGACATGCAGTTCGTCTCGGGTGCCGACACCATCCGCAACGGCTATCCGGGCTTCGTGTCCGGCGCCACGTTCGCGCAGGCGTTGGGGTGGACCGGGGCGCGGGTCTCAAGTGTCTACGCGGCGTGTGCGTCCGGAGCGGTGGCCATCGCCAACGCCCGCGGACAAATCCTGGCCGGCCTCTGCGACGTGGCGCTCGTCGTCGGCGCCGACACCACTCCAAAGGGCTTCTTCGCCCCTGTGGGCGGCGGCGACCGCAAGAACGACCCGGACTGGTTGCGCTTCCACTTGATGGGTGCCACCAACCCGACCTACTTCGGCCTCTACGCGCGCCGCCGCATGGACCGCTTCGGCGCCACCGAGGAGGATTTCGCACAGGTCAAGGTGAAGAACGCGCGCCACGGGCTCGCCAACCCCTACGCGCGCTACCGCAAGGAGGTGACCGTCGACGAGGTCCTCGCCTCGCCCATGGTGGCCGACCCGCTGCGCCTGCTCGAGATCTGCGCCACCTCCGACGGCGGGGCGGCGCTCGTTCTCACGTCCATGGAGTTCGCCCGGCGCCATGCCGGCGGTGCCGAGCCGCTCGTCACGATCGACGCCGTTTCGACCGTCACGCCGACGTTCCCCAACACCGTGATCGAGATGCCGAACTTCTCGACGGACTCGGCCGCGGCGGCAGGCGGGGCCGGGGCAGAGGCGGCAGGGGCCGCCGCGGGCTTCCGGCCTTCCATCGCCACGGCGGCCTACGCCGAGGCCGGGATCGGTCCCGAGGACGTCGACCTGGCCGAGGTCTACGACCTCTCGTCGGCCCTCGAGCTCGACTGGTACGAGGACATCGGTCTCTGCGGCGAGGGCGAAGCGGAGAAGCTCCTGCGCGACGGGGCCACCGCCCTGGGCGGCCGGGTGCCGGTCAACCCCTCCGGCGGCCTCTCGTGCTTCGGCGAGGCCATCCCGGCCCAGGCGATCGCCCAGGTGTGCGAGTGCGTGTGGCAACTCCGGGGGACGGCCACGGGCCATCAGGTCGAGGGAGCCCGGGTTGCGGTGACGGCCAACCAAGGGCTGTTCGGGCACGGCTCCTCGGTGCTTTTGAGCCGCTGACACCCTGGTAGCGGGGAAGTTCGGGTCGTTGGCCCCGCATCGTGTGTGAGCCAGAAGGTTTGGGGTATGGGCTGGTCGACGCCGGATGCGGGCGGGGCTGGAAAGGCTGCAATCGTGTCAGTCGTCAGTGATTTCGGGGCTGGAGCGGATGGCCCCCTGATTGGAGGAAACCACTGCATGTTGGCCACTGATGCGACCGAGCTGCGTCAGCCTGAAGCGCAGCGAAGAGGAGCCGAGAGCGCAATGCCCGAACAAACGGACGAACGGAACGCGAGTGGAACAGACGAGGTGCTCAAGGCCCTCGACGAGCTCGAAGGCGTCCTGCGGCAGAACGCAGAGAGCGAGCGGTTGCTCGCCAAGCGTATTGCCGAGGTCCGGCTCGCCCGCCAGAACGGGCGCGAGTGGAAGGCGATCCTCGGCGACGAGGACGAGCCCGGCACCGTGCAGCTGGTGAGCACCATTTTGCGCCGCCAGTCTGAGGCCAGCGGCTACCTGCGCCGGTCCCTGGTGGTCGCGCTGCGCGCCGAGGGCCAGAGCATCCCGAGCATCGCTCACCTCTTCGGCGTCACGCACCAACGGGTGTCGAACCTGCTGCGCCGCGTCGCCCAGGGCAACGCGGCCGCGGCGGCCAACGGCGACATCGCGTAATGGCGACGCCCGCCGGCAGCGACGGGCCGTGACAGGGACATTCGCCTGTGGCGTTCAGCGTTCCTTCCGCGCCGAGCCCTCGGTGCTCCAGCCGCGCAACACGGCGTCCGCTTCCGTCATGACGGCGGACACAATGTCAGCCACGGTGGGCAGCGAGTCGATCACGCCCACGACCTGACCCGTCGGCAGCACGCCGACGTCGGTGTGCCCTTCGACCAGGGCGGCCTTGGTCATGACCGGCGCGTTGGCCGCCATCACGACCTGCGCCCAGGTGAGCTCGTTGCCCTCTTTCATGGCGCGGCCCTCACGGAGCAGTGACGCCATGGACGTGCCCGTCTCCTGACGGAATCGGTAGGCGCTGCGCAGCGCCCGCGGCAACGAGCGCAGCCACGACTGCGACTCCAGATGGTCCACCAGGTCGGTGCGGACCACGCGCTGGGGCGCGCCGTCGACCTTGGTCGTGACAACGGTGCCGGTGACGGGCGTGCCGAGATACAGGCTCTTGACGGCGTCGGGGACGCGGCTCTCGGCCGAGAGCAAGAAGCGCGTCCCCATGGCGATGCCGGCGGCACCGTAGGCGAGGGCGGCCACAAGGCCGCGTCCGCTGTGGAAGCCCCCGGCGCCGACAACGAGCACGCGGTCGCCCACGGCCTCGACGACCTGGGGGAGGAGCAGCGTCGTGGGCACGGCGCCGGTGTGCCCCCCGCCCTCGCCGCCCTGGGCGATGACGGCGTCCACGCCCCACTCGGCCACCTTCTCGGCGTGGCGGCGGGCTCCCACCGTCGGCATGACGAAGAGCCCGGCCTCCTTGCAGCGCGTGACGAGGGCCGGGTTGGGCGCCTGGGCGAAGCTGGCCACGCTTGCGCCGGTCTCAATCATGAGCGCGATGCGTTCGTGCACGTCGGCGACGTCCGTGCGCAGGTTGACGCCGAAGGGGCCGCGGGTGCGCTGGCGCACCTCGGCGATGGCGGTAGCCAGCTCGTCGAGGCTCATGGTGGCCGAGGCGAGGATGCCGAGGCCGCCCGCCTCGGTGGTGGCGGCCACCAGCCGGGGGCCGGCCACCCAGCCCATGCCGGTCTGCACAACCGGGTAGCGCACGCCGACGCGCGCGCACAGCTCGGTGCGGAGGGCGGGATGCAGCGCCGCCGGCTCCGGGCCCACCGCGTCCGCGCTCAGGTCCGCACCTCGCGGTCGCGCGCCGACCGGGGATCCAACACGTTGCGGATGAGGTCGAGCTCCCCGGGCGACGGGAGGCGCGTCTCGGGTACGTCGTCGGGGACGGTGAGCGCGAAGGCGGTGGCGGCGATGATGTCGTCGACGGCCACGCCGGGGTGGTACGAGCGCAGGCGCATGGTGCGGTCCGGCGTCTCGAAGTCGAACACGCCGAGGTTCGACACGACGCGCGGGACATCGTGGAACCTCGTCGCCCCTGCGCCGGCCGCGGCGGCCCGGGAGTAGCCGACACCGCTGACGACGTCGACCTGCTCCACGAAGGTGCGCACGGTGTGATCCGGCACCCAGTAGCTGGTGGGGTGGTTGACCGAGTTGCCCGGGGCGCCGCGCACGCCGACGAGCTGCACCTTGGGCTTGTCGTGCGGACCGATGGCCGAAATGTTCTGGTTGCCGGTGCGGTCGATCTGGCTCGCCATCATCATCATGTTGCGCCGTCCCGACCACACGACGTCGAACACGCTGCGATACGGCATGGCCGCTTCGCGCAGCAGCTCGCCGGGCTTGGCGGCGATCGGTGGCGCACCGACCATGAGTGCGGCCTCACCGTCGGTGAGCACGATATCGGGGGAAAAGGTCAGCTTGGCCAGCCGCGCGCCCAGAGCCGGGATGGTGCCGAACGGGCTGACCATGACCTCGCCCGCCTCGCGCCAGACATCCGCGCAGGCAATCACACAGGACTCGGCGCGCGTGACGCCCGGATCGCCCACCGAGAACGGGTCGCTCACCGTGCGCGCTCGGCCACGTTGGCCCGGTACTCGTCGTCGTCGACGAAGACGTAGCGCTTGGCGAAGGCATCCCACTCGGCGGGGTCGGCCGCCGACGCGGCGTACTCCTTCTGGAACTTCTCGTCCCGTCCGTAGTCGGGCGGGTTGGCCGTGAAGTGCGCGCCACCTGGAGCGACGGCGACGCCGTCCACCAGCATGCGGTGGATCGACACGCTCGAGAGCGGGTGTGCCGAGTCAGCCAGCGCGCCGTTGGTCACCAGCGTCTCGGTGGTCATGAAGCGCTTCTCGGCGGCGCCGAGGAAGAGCGGATCGAAGAACGGGTCGGGGCTCAGGATCTGCCCGTTGCCCGCCGCGTCGGCCCGGTTGGTGTGGACGATGGCGGCATCGAGGTGCAGGGCCGGCATGGCGACGAGCTCCACGTCGGCGTCGGCCGGGTCGGCCAGGTACGGGCTGTCCGCGCCGTAGGGCGAGCGCACCAGGCGGAGATCGGGGTTGATGGTGAGGACGTCGGAACCCAGCCCGGCCCGGGTGGGCAGGAAGGGGACGCGCCACGAGGCAGCTTGGAGGCCGAGGAAGAACATCCCCTCGTCGACTTCCATGACCCCGACCCGTCCCTGCTGGCGCGCGGCGTGCCAGTGCGGATCGAGCGCGATGGAGTCGAGGGTGACGAAGCCGCATACGACCTTGCGCACCTTGCCGGTGGCGCAGAGGAGCCCGACATCAGGTCCGCCGTAGGCGACGACGGTGAGATCGCTCAGGTCGGAGCGGCAGATGGCGCGCACGACGGCCATGGGCTTGCGCCGCGAGCCCCAGCCACCGATGCCGATCGTCATGCCCGACCGGAGCTCGCCGACGATGTCGTCGATGCTGGTGCACTTGTCGCTCACTGGACGCTCACTGGGAGGTATCGGCGTCGCGCTTCTCGACGAAGGCGGCCCGCTGCTCGTCGGCCACGCCGCGTACGTGCAGCTCATAGGTGAAGCCCTGCTCGTAGCGGTAGCTGCGCTTGACGTCGACGGGATCGATGCCGTTGAGCGACTCCTTGGCCCGGCGGATGATGGTGGGGCTCTTGGTGGCGATGTCGGCGGCAAGTTCGAGCGCGGCCGCCTGTAGGGCGTCCGGCGCTACGACGGCGGCGACCGAACCGTAGGACGCCAGCTCGGTCGCGCTGATGGCCTTGGCCGTGTAGACCATCTTGCGCATGGCGTGCTGGGGGACCAGCCGGGCCAGGTGGGTGGCCGCACCCAGCGCGCCCCGGTCCACCTCCGGCAGACCGAAGGTGGCGTCCTCGGAGGCGACGACCATGTCGGCGTTGCCGGCGAGGCCGATGCCGCCGCCGAGGCAGAAGCCCTGCACGGCGGCGATGACGGGCACCTCGCAGTCGTAGACGGCGGCGAAGGCCGCGGCACAGCCCCGGTTGACCCCGACGAGCGCCTCGTCACCGTTGGCGTTGATCTCCTTGATGTCGACGCCGGCGCAGAAGCCGCGCCCGGTGGCGCGCAGGATCACGACCCGGTTGGTGGGCACCCGCCCGGCTGCGATGAGGGCGTCGGCCAGTTCGAACCAGCCGGCCACGTCGAGCGCGTTGACCGGGGGATGGTCGATCACGACTTCGGCGATCCCGTCGTGCTCCTGGATCACATCGATCGGCATGGGGCGCCGGTTTCTCCTCGCTCTGGTCTCTGACGCCGCGTCAGAAAGCCGGCCCGAACTTAGGCCAGCTCGCCGGGCCGGGCCAACCACACCGCCGCTGATCGCATGGCTGTCACCGCATCGACCATGCGATCAGGCCTGCGCCGCCACCACCTCCGCGTAGAGGAGCTCGAACTGATCGGCGACCGTCTCCCATGAGTAGGTCTCCGATCGGGCCCGGGCCGCTGTGCTCATACGCGCGTAGGCCGCCGGGTCGGAGGAGATCTCTATCAAGGCGGCCCGAAGGGCTGCGGCGTCTCCGAGCGGCACCAGGGTCCCGAGCAAGTCGTCGACGACATCACGGGTACCGGGGATGTCCGTGGCGACCGTGGGCAAGGCCATGGCCAGGGCCTCGAGGAGCACGAGTGGCATCCCTTCTCGCTCGGATGGCAGGACGAACACGTCGGCCTCTGCGTAGCGGGACCGGAGTGCCTCACCGTCGGCTCGTCCGGCGAAGGTGACGTTGACCAGCCCGAGCTGAGCAACACGGGTCCGTAGTTCCGTTTCGAGCTCGCCGGCCCCCACCAGCACGGTATCGAACTTCTCGGAGACGCCCTCGAGCGCGTCAAGCAGCTGGGGCAGGTTCTTCTGCACCGAGAGGCGTCCAACGAAGAGGAGGCGTGGCCGACGTTCCATCGGCAGCTGGCGGGGTGGGTGGAAGAACGAGGCGTCCACGCCGTTTGGCACGACCCGCATTTTCGAGGGTTCCACCCCGTAGGTTGTGACGACCGACTCGGCTTGCTCTGCTGTGAACACAACGACGACGCCAGCATCGAGCAGGACCCGGCGCAGCACCGTCGGTTTGTAGAGCTTCAGCAACCCGCCGGCGAGTCCCGAAGCCCCGGCGTCGAGGTGAAGATGGGCGACATAAGGAACACCCCGCAATCGGTGGGCGGCCCAGACCGACTCGGGAGCGAATGCCTGCGCGATGTGGAGGTGAACGACGGTGTCCCGCTCGAGCCGGAGCAGTCGGAGGGGGAGCTCGGGCATGACGACCGTGTGCGCCACTTCCACCGCCGCCAGCCGCCGCACGAAGGGAGGATCCTCCATTCCCGAGCTGTCCGGCCCGCGGGCGCTCCGGTCGCGACTGGTCAGAACATCGACCGCGAAGCCACGGGCCATCCTGATATCAGCCAATGACGCGACGACCTTTTCCAGCCCCCCGAGCGAAGGCGGATATCGCGGAGTCACGTGGACCACACGTATCGGCGACGGCATCGGAACCGTTAGGTGCGGGCGCGGGAGGCGCGCAGCCGCCGCCGGGTCTCGGGATCGGCGGCCAATTTCGTGGCACCCACCAGCAGCCCGATGCTCCAGGCGACGTTCTTGGTCAACCAGGACGGGACCGTGAGCGCAGCAATCACCGGCCGCGGTCTTTTGGCGACTACGACATAGATGGCCTCTGCCAACGAGAAGGGCACGATGGCCAGAGCGAGCGAAGGACGTCGGAAGCGGATGGCGGCCGCGATCGAGGCGACGATCACGCCCAGGGGAACGAAATCGAGCCATCGATGCGATCGTTCAGCGTACCCAAAGTGGATCTTCATGGCTCCGTAGGTGTACATCTGGCGCGTGTACTGTCCGAACGTGTCGCGGCTGCTGCGATGCACGACCATGTCGGGAACGAACTCGTAACGGTGATGGTCCTGCACCCGGGTCAAGAGATCGAGGTCCTCGGCGGCTACGAAGCTCTCGTCGAAGACGTCGCCGGTGAGCCGCTCAGTATCGAGCGCCGAGTTGCCGGCGAAGAACTGGAGGAGCCCCTGACCGGTGAGTTCGTGGATCGTGCGGTCGCACAGGGCGATTGCCTCAGCGGAACGTGTCCGGAAGTCGGGGACAAAACCCCCGGCTATCAGCGCCACGTCCGACATGTCCCGGAAGGTGGCGGCGATCGTCCGGGTCCATGTTGGCGCGGCCCAGTCGTCCGAGTCCAAGAAGGCGACGTAGCGGTTGCGGCTGGCACGCAGTCCCAGGTTGCGACCCCGGGGGATGTTGCGGGCCCCGTTATGGACTATGCGCAGCTGAAGTCGGTCCTCGTAGCCCCGCACAAGGTCAAGCGTGCCGTCGGTCGAACCGTCGTCGACGATGACCGTCTCGAATGCGGCGTGGTCCTGGGTCACGAGCGAGTCGAGACACGTCGCGATGGTGGCGGCGCTGTCATACGTCAGAACAACGACCGAAAGCGCCGGCAGCGGAAGCTCTCCGGTCGCATCACCCGCGGCGCTCAGGGCTGGAACGACAGAGCTTCTTTCATAGCGTCTTCCCGCACCCGGTCGGCGACGCTCCGCTCGGCCCGCGTCCTGTCCACCGACTGGGAGCGGCGTCGCCACGTCGCCTCGAACAGGCTGAGGAAAAAGGCGTCGAACCACAGCGTGAGGCCGAGGGCGGCGAACAGGATGGACACGATGAGGGCCGACGCGGACGGTCCGGACGTGTCGAGGGCGGGCCATCCCGCCACCGAACCGTAGATCAAGAGTGCCGTGCCGATCGCGGTGAAAGCGAAACCGGCCACAAAGGCCTGCTTGGCGGCGTTTCCCGTTGACACCCAGGTCGAGACTCGCCTCGCCCGGCCGAGCAGGAGTTGATCGGTGCTCGCCGTCGCCGCCGCACCAAGCACGAGCAATTGCACGCCCACGAACAGGGCGAAGGCCAAGACGGACTTGGCCACCATGGTCGTCACTCCCCCCGACACCCCGAAGAGCGCGAGCTGGACCAGGCCCGCCAGCACGAGCAGGAAGCCGGGTATCAAAAAGAGAAACACAGGCGACGAGAGCAGCAAGAAGCGGATGTGACGGCACGCGTCCCGGATGGAGTTGAGCTTCGACTCACCCACCCGGGGGTGATATGTGATGGGGACCTCCGCGATGTTGAGGTTGGCGCCCGCCGCCTTCACCACGATTTCCGACGCCAGCTCCATGCCCCCACACTGCAGGTCCATCCTCGCGAGCACGTCCCGCGTGAACACCCGGAAGCCGCTGTGGGCATCGCTGACGCGGAGCTTGAAGAGTGCGTTGAGAAACGCGGTGAGCACCGGATTGCCGATATAGCGGTGCGACCAGGGCATCGCCCCACGTTCGATTTGGCCCTCGAGCCTCGACCCGAGTACGTAGTCCCGGCCCTCGTCGACTATGGGTGCGACGAGGGTCGCCAACACTGAGAAGTCGTACGAATTGTCTGAGTCACCCATCACAATGATCGAACCACGTGCTGCGTCGAAACCAGCCAGGTAGGCGTTGCCGTAGCCAAGCTCGGACTCGTGGACGACCCGAGCTCCCGCCGCCAGAGCGACTTCCACTGACCTGTCCGTCGAGCCGTTGTCGCAGACGATCACTTCGCCGATCCGGCCCGTGCGCCCGAGTCCGTCCCAGGCCTTCTGCACGCAGATGCCGACGCTCGCCTCTTCGTTGAGGCACGGCATGACGACACTGATCTCCACGCTCTCATCCTGGGCAACGGCCTCGTGCGTCTCGGCCCGGCCAGCACCTGACCTGCGCCGGTCCCGGCCACCGACCCGTCGGTCGGGAAGGTTCCGTCGTCGATCGGGGGAGCCGATCCGCCTGTCTCCCGCGAGCGCTCCATTCGGAGCAACGAAATTCGGAACGTCGAACCGGCGCTGCCGCTCGCTCACCACTTCCGCCATTGGGGGGACCGCCTCGCTTTCGTGTTCTCGAGCTGCGCCACTCAGCTCGCCGAGCTCCCCCTCCAGAAGCGGCTGGTACTCAGCATGCCAGGTGTAAGCGCAGAGAGAAAGTGCTCCATGTTGCGGGACGGTTAAATGCGTACAGGTGCTCTTGGACCCGCTGCCCCGGTCTGCCCCGGCCCGCCCCGGCCTTGCCCCGCTTCGAGCAGGGCAAGACAGCCGAGGGCCCCGGCGGGGAGGTCTCTGGCAGCGATTGACTCGGCGCCTTCGATAGAACGTGTTGTGCAAAAATTGTGAAACAAGTTGTGGCACCAAGGGTCCGCCGCAATGGCGGGCATAGCGAAACCCCTCCAGAATGGGGTCTCGGCGGAACGGAGCGGGGACACGGAACGAAGAGCTCGAACAACGGGACAATTCGCCAAGAGGATTGGGTGGTTCAGGCGCTGGCACTCGGCTGATCGGTCACGACCGCCTTCGGGCGCCGCCGGCATGGCGCGCCACGATGGAGAGACCCGCCCCCGCCGGGTCCTCATCGTCTCGGCCTTCGTTCTCCCTCATGTCGGTGGTGTCGAGGTCATCGTCGAGCAGCAGGCGGCGTCGCTGGCCGAGGAGGGGTTCGACGTCACGGTCGTGACCAGCGACCTGAGCGGATCCCGGGTCCAGGGATCAGTTGGCTCCCAAGACCGATCAGTCGGTTTCCGAGACCCTGCGCCCCCCCATCGCGTCGTCCGCAACCGGGCCTGGAACGGCTTGGAACATCGGGGAATCCCCTATCCCGTATGGAGGGCCGGTGCCTATGCCCGGCTGTTCCGCCTCGTTCGGGAGAGTGACGTCGTGCACGTGCACGACGTCACGTACCTCTCCTCCCTGAGCGCGGCGATCTTTTCACGGCTCGCCGGCCGTCCCCTGATTGTCACCCAGCACGTCGCGGTGGTTGCGCATGACAAGGGTGTGGTCGAAATGGTCCAGCGGGCCGTCTACGGTACCTGGGGTCGTCTGGTCTGGCGCTGGGCCAGGGAGATCGTCGTGTACAACCCAATCGTCCGACGGTTCCTCGTGGGGTACGGGGTCGATGCCCGGAAGGTCCGCCTCGTCTACAACGGGGTCGACACCGCATACTTCAGCCCCGGCGACGGCTCGGAACGCCATCGCGTGCGCAGCCGGTACGGCCTTCCCTTGGAGATACCCGTCGTGTTGTTTGCAGGCAGGCTTGTGCCGAAGAAAGGCGTGGACCGGCTCATTGCCGCCCGTGGGTCCGGGTACCACATCGCGCTCGTCGGATCCGGCACGGCTCCGACCCTTCCAGAGGGTGTCACCTGCCTGGGGGCGCTCGAGAGACACGAACTGCGCGACCTCTACCGCGCCGCTGATCTGTTCGCCTTTCCCGCGGTCGGCGAAATGCTGACCCTCGTCATGCAGGAAGCCATGGCCTGCGGGCTCCCAGTTGTCGCCACAGAGGAGCCCGACTACTCGGCGTACCGGTTCGGTCCTGACGACATCGCGCTCGTCCCGGCGGACACCGCCAGCCTGAAGGCGGCCCTCCAGAGCCTGCTCGCTGATTCTGCCGCGGTTGGCTCGCATGCAGGCCGCGGCGCGGCGTGTCGCCGTCGAACGCTTCGATTGGGGGGCGAACGCGGTCCAGTTGAAGTCCTTGTACCAGGACACCGACGCTCCCGATGGCCCGCTAGCGGCCGGTGATCTCGCCGCAGCGGGGACCGTCATCGACCGATTCGAAGCTGACGAATCCGTTCCTGCTTCCGTCCCGCACGAGGACTGAGCGTGCTCAGCTCAGTCGGACCATTCGACGTCCTCGCTGAGCACCCGCGCCGGGTTGCCTCCGGCGAGGGAGTGGGGAGGGACGTCCTTGGTCACCACGCTGCCGGCAGCGACCAGACAGCCCTCGCCGAGGGTGACTCCGGGGAGAACGGTGCAGAAGGAACCGACAAGTGCATTCGCACGGAACACCACGGGCGCCGACACAGGTTTGCGATCGCCATTGACGACGACTACGTGGCCGTTCGTGTCGAGCACATTGCCGTACCACGAGGTCCCCGAGCCCGCTTCGAAAATGATGTGGTCGAAGCACGTCACCGTTGTAAAGTCTCCGACGCCCGAGCCCGCATGCCATTCGAGATGTGCGCCGTCGTTGACGTGGAGCCGGACTCCGTTTCTGATCAGGACGGTCCCCTCGACGGACATGGTGGCTCCCCGGCCGAGATGAATCGCCACCGGAGTCGCGCCGAAGTGGACGAAGCCCACGAAGAAAAACCCGCCGGGACTGATGACGACCTTGGAGCGCGGCCCGATCTTGATCCTGGTTCCCCGCGAAATCAGGAACCAACCGCGGTAGCGCGCGCTCAACACAAGCGACCGCACGATCGACACATGGGTGATGAACGTCCATACGAGCGCGGGATCAAATTTGTCCGCCCTCGAGGCGGGGAGCAGATGCCGGTAGCGACCGGCCCAAGACCGAATGCCGCCCCCGATCCGGGTTTCCGCGCTCGATCCGGAGCTATGCCAGCGCCCGCTCATGCCGCCTCCCACCGTGGACGTCGCAGTGCGCAAGGTACCAATTGCTCAAGCAAAGGGTCAAGACCCGATCCACGCCCCCGGATGCAGGATGGTAACGAGACGAAGCCATGCCGCGCTGAGCACGGTCACCGCCAACGCAATCACCCGTAGCGTCCCTTCGGTCGGCCACGTAGCGAAGTGAGTCGCCTGAATGGCCAATGTGGCCGGATGGGTCAACGCGTTCACTGAGAGATAGATCACCAGGCCGATGCCGCCAACGAGGGTCGCAACGGCGACGCCGGTGGCCATTGCAGCGAGCGGTGATATCGGGACCCTTTCGCCGACTTCGACCGGCGCAGCACGACGACGCCTGCACACCCGCAGCGTCTCACTGAGGGTCACGGTGGCGACGAGCAAAGCAAACGCCCCCACTCCCGCGCTGTCAGTACGCAGTCCGGCCATCTTGGGCCAGTAGGGGCGGGCCAGACCATCAGGATGAAAGCTTCCCACGAGGCAAGAACCGAACCAGACCAGCGCGGCCGCCAGAGCGAGGCCGGTGGCGACGCTCTCTACGACGGCCCCCGCGGCCAGGCCGGTGTTCCGCTCGGTCACTGGTAGACCTTTGCCTTGCCGTCATCGAAGACGACGTTTTTCTGCGTCTTGAGTAACCCGAACGGGTAGCGGTACGTGACGATGTTGCCGTTGACGAAGACGGATGCGGTTCCGGTCGCCAGCATCGACGAGTCGGCAATGACCCAGGATCCCTTCTCCACGAAGGTGGGGAAGAGATCGGTGAGGTATTGCCGACCCGTGACCGAAGACGGCGAGTTGAAGGCGAACCGCTGGGAGGTGAAGTCCGATTGCACCCCGCCGGGGAGCGTGCCCGGCTTTCCGGCCAACCAGTTCACGGCAGCTTCTTGTTGTGGGGTCATGTAGTAAAGGTCGTAGTACTGCCCACTGTCGTTGAGGTTGAGCTGCGCCGGGTAACCGCCGATCGCTTGTGGGATCAGCCCCGTGGTGGAAGCGAAGAAGGCAAGTCCCAGAGTGCCGGTCAGGGCCCGGCGCCACCACCTTCCCAGGGGCTGGAACAGGGTGAGCGAGCCCACGACGATCACCGGGGCAACGAGGATGAGCGCCTGCTGGAAGACGCGGAGCACGCCGTACTCGACCGAGAGATCAGGGAGGACAGTCACGGCGACGAGCACCGCGATGGCGGCTGCGCAGAGGTAGTAGTACTCCCGCCCCACCCTGCCCCACCGCCGCTTCGACAGCAGCAGACCGAGCATCCCGATCAGGAGGAAGATCTGTTCCCCTTTGGCCGCCAGGCTACGCATGACGTCGTTCACGGTCGTGGGTGAGATCCCGGCGCGCGACAGCGCCCGCCCGGCGCGGGTGACCGGCAGGTTGGGCTGGGGCACGGTCGGGGTCTCGTAACGGTCCACCACCGATAGTGGGATAAATGTGCCGGGGTCCGCCTTGGCTCGTTGCGCCAGGGTCTCATTGCGGTACTGATCGAGGAGTGTGTTGTTGCTCACGCTCTGATTCAGCTGGGACCGGTTGTTCGATCCGCCGCCGGAGAAGAGTCCGTAATTGACGCTCGCGGACTTAGCCCCCCCACCGTGATGGAGGAAGGTTGATACGGCGGAATTGAATTCGCTGGTCACGCCGTTGGCCGTCTTCGTCGCCAGCCCACCCCAGGCCACGATGACGACCAGGATGGAGGCGAGACATCCCAGCCCGAGCGTGCGGGTTGTGGCCGTAGACCAGCGTCCCTCAGGCGCGTCCGGGGGGTCCGAACGCGTCCAGGCGGGTGGCCAGCCCCGGGCGAACATCGTCTGCCCGAACCACGCAATGGCCAGGGTCGCGAAGAGGACGTAGCTCGAGGAGTAGTGGCAGAGCTCGGCCCCAACCGCCGCCGCGACGAGCACGAATTGCCGCCGGCGCTTCCGCCACAGGGGATTGGTCATGGCGAGGAAGGCAGCGGCCACGAACAGCAAGGCCATTTCCTGGCGATTGAGGAACGGCAGGTCGGTGAAGAACGTCGGAAAACCAATGAAATAGGCCACCCCCAAGATGGCGACCCGGTCCGAGAAGTAGCGGCGGGCCAACGTGAAGACCATGACGGGACAGGCGGCGAACAGCAGTTGGAAGAAGACCTTGTAGATGTAGGGGTCGTCCACGTGCAGGAGGGACGAGATCTGTGTGGGAAGGAGCGTGATGCTCAGACAGGCGTTGTAGGGGTCACGAAACGTGGACATGTCCCACTTGCCCTGCGCCGCCGTGAGCTCGAAGACGCGGTATTCGAGCTGGATGTCGTGACCGGTGACCGACCAACCCCGCAAAGAGGTCATCAAGAGTAGGGCGGCCGATAACAGGTAGACGGCAAGGCTCATGACCCCGGTCCGGAGCCGGTCGGCCCACAGCAGCAGGAGCGCGAGGGCAAGGAGGGCCACCCCCAGTCCCGCCATGCTGAGCGCGTCCCCGTTGCCGTTGTTGAGGCGGTTGGCACCGAACACCATGAGCAGTACGCAGGCCCCGCACGCTGTGAGCACGCGGGCCTCGAGAGCGCCCAGGACGCCCGGCGCGATCCGCACCTCAAATGGTGCCGGCCGTCGGCGCCGCATGAACCAGAGACCGACGTCGATGACATCGACGAGGAGGAGGACGGGCACCGTGGACAACGGACGCGCCACGCCGAGAAGCGGCAGGACGGTGTTGATGGCCAGTCCGCCCACGAGGAGGAGGAGGAGCGTGCCCACCAGACCGAGGCTCAGTCGTTCGGCGACGGAACTCTTCCCCCATAGTTCGGTTGTCGCCAGCAGGTAGGCCGGAAACAAGAGCATGAGCCAGAAAACGAGTGCGGGTCCCACGAACCGAAGGTGGCCCCCGGTCAGGGCTGAGTCGTTGGCCACGGCAAAGGCCGCTCCGACGATGATCGGTATGACCGGGTCGCGTCCCTTCTCCTTCGGCTCATCAGGGAGGAGAAGCGTGTTGGGTCGCGTGCTGGCCGGTGCGGTGGTCATCCGGTCGGCTCTGTCTTGGTTGCGAGACCCGTGACGATGAAGTTGAAGTCGACTGCCACCCCGTAGCCGGCCAGGCCGACCGAGAGCTGGCACGGGGATCCCGTGCATTTGGGGTCGACTGACACAGTGACGTTGCGCGATTCGCCCGCAGGGACGACAACGGATCCACCACCGACGATGCCGGCCGTGTTGTTCGACGGCGACGCAATCAGGAAGTAGGGATACCTGATCGTCTTGGATTCGTGATTCTCCGCCGTGAAGGTGAATTGAAGCGCTTGTCCGGAGGCGACGGTGGTGGGGAGCTTGTTCGGGGCAACGAACGACACGGCCGAATACGGCTCGGGCTGCTGAATGATCGATTCCACCCACTGATGTCGACTGCCCGGCAACACGAGGCTGACCGCAACAGCCGCGACGGCGAGCGGCGCCACGACCGGCCAGAGTCGCCGATGCGTCTTCACCCGCTTCGGCGCAACGCGATGCTCCCGCGTGTGGTCCCTCTCCGCATCGAGGGGGGCGCTTGGGTGCCGAACCCAGCGCCAGACCGGCACGGCCACAGCAGCCGAAGCGACCGTCAGTCCGACGGGCCATGCCACCGAGAGAATCGTCAGACCCCGGGGCGCCAGCACCCATGCCAGCGCGCAGGTGACCAGCGCGTACACCACATTGCCCAGCACGATCGCTCGAAGCCGCCCGACGAGCCGGAGGACGGTCAAGAGCCAATTGAATGCCGCGAACGGGATCACGGCGGTGGACATCACAATCAGCACATCCGTGCCATGCTCGCTGTAATCGTGGCCGAAGAGCAGGAGCAGCCAACGAGCCGCCAACATGAGCACGACGGTGGCGGGGATGCAGAACAGCGCCAGCAGTCGCCAGCTTCGGCGCATGACGATTCGCAGGTCCTGGTCCTCGTGGCTGCCCTCCGACAGAAACGCTTGTTCCACCGCGAACACTCCGGCGAAGAGCAGGCTGACCAGCAAGTAGGCGATGTAGTAGTACGCCGCCTCATGGACGCCTATCCGGTCCAGCACGATGAGCGGAATCACGAAAGTCGGCAGCAGGGTCAGCAGGTTCCCCGCATAGTTAGCGCCGGAGAACCGCCAAAGCGGACGCAGCACCGCCCGAGAGCCGCGCAGGCTCGGGCGGAAGTGGTTGACGGTGACGAGTAGGAGCAGGCTGGCGGCCGCCGCGGCGGCGTAGCCGATGGCCGAGGCGACGAACAGTCCGTAGGCCCCCGCGCCGGCGACGGCCACGGCAGCCCCGATCTTGACGATGCCGCCGATACCGCCGTCGACGAGCGCGTTGAATTTTGCCTGTCGCAAGCCGATGAAGATCGAATCCGTGATGAGGTTGAGCGGTCCGAAGATGCCGCCGAGAATGACGACCCCGGCGGCCGTTGCTGCGCTGTGGACGACAAAGGTCAACTTGGGGGATACCAACGGCAACACGGCGAGATAGCCCAACGTGAGGACGGCTCCGAAACCCGCCACGATCACCATGGACGCCGTCATGAGGACGTTGGGCTTGGACGACTTGGGCAGATAGCGGACCACCGTGCTGTTGAGGCCGAGCAGGGCGGCGAAGGAGGTCACGCCGAGAACGGAGAACAGCGACGTGGCCAGGCCGACGTCAGTGACGGAGAAGAGGCGCGCACTGATGATCCAGAACGCGAACCCGGCCGCTGCCTGCAACCCCGAGTTGAGCATCAGGTAGACCGAGTTGCTCACGAGGTGGTTCTGCCGCCAGCGGGTCGCCCATGAGGGACGGACCTCGGCCAGGAGCGCGGGTTCGGTGGAGGCGGGCTCCTCCGCCACATCCTCGACCCGGACGTGCTTCCCGCGCACGCCCTCGATCCGGACGTGTTCGCCCGGCACATCAACGACCCAGAGAAGCTCCTCGGGTACGTGATCGGCCCGGACGTGCTTCCCCCTTTGGGGGGCCGAGTCGCTATCGATAGCCGAGGACATGCGTGCGCCCCTCCGAACGGGCTGCGGACTGAGTCCAAGATGTTACGTGACCAGGCCTGATGGAAAGATTTGGCTTGAGGCACGGAAGCCACGAGCATGGGTCGTGACCAGCCACCCGTGGCCGGGCGGATTGGCCGCACCACTTTGCCGGTTATGCCGTCGAACTTTCGTTCACGTCCTGGTCGAGCCCCATTCGCTCAAGGAGGCGAACGGTTGTGCCGACGTTGCCAACTGGTGGCAAGGGGCACGATCACCTGACAGCTCAGTGGCGAGTCGGCCAAGCTCGCCTGCGGGCCGACCATTCCGCCCGAAGACGAGGAGGCCTTTTGCAGTTCCTGAGGATTAAACCAGTCCTGGTGACCGCCGCAGGCCTCGCCGTAGCCGTCGTCACGCTCACGCGCGCAACGACGGTCACCGAGCAGCCGGCGAGCGCACAATCCTCCCACCCAGACACTCACTCTGTCGCAGCGACAACCCCGTCGGCCAAGGCATCGGTCCCAGCCACCGGTCAGGCAGTATCGAATTCGGCGAACAAAAGGGCAGGCGCTGGGGGCGTTAACAGGAAGCCCAGAGCAACGGCAGGGACACTGAGCGGGAACGCCCCGAGGTCTGTCGCCGCGCCCACCACCACGACCTCGTATCCGCCGGTCACGACGACTACCGTGCCCGCGAGCAACCGGCCGGTCATCGGCATCAGCATGCCCTCCCTCCTCACGGAGGCGCCGGCCATCCAGGCGGCGCAGCTGGCCAACCTGAAATCGATCGGGATCACCTCAGTTCGCATTGGAGCGAATTGGGCTTGGATCTCCTACGCCGGGCAAGGCACATACGACTGGACCCAACTCGACCAAGAGGTGGCCTCCGTCCGCGCCGCTGGCATGAGCATGGACATGGTCATCATGGGGACGCCGGCGTGGGCCGCCGTGTCCGGCGAAGCGGGGAACGATGTCGCCCAACCCGCGAACCCGAGCTCATTCGGTCAGTTCGCGGCAGCCGTCGCGCAGCGGTATGCACCGCAGGGCGTCCAGGACTTCGAGATCTGGAACGAACCGAACAACACCGTCTTCTGGCAGCCGGCTCCGAATCCTGCCGCGTATGTGCAAATCCTTCAGGCGGCGTATACGGACATCAAGGCTGTCGATCCCGGTGCCTTCGTCATCACGGCCGGCCTGGCGCCCGAAGCCACCCAGAACGGCAACATCAACGAAGTGACCTTTCTTCAGGACATGTACGCAGACGGCGCCAAGGGGTACTTCAACGCCGTCGGAGACCACCCGTACAGCTATCCGGCTCTGCCCGACACCTACGAAGCGTGGTCTGGCTGGTCGCAGATGGCCGTCACTCCGACTTCGCTCGAGAGCACGATGGCCGCCAACGGAGACGGCAGCAAGCCGATCTGGGTGACAGAAGTCGGGGCTCCCACCGGCGGCCCGGACTCGGTCGGGACAGCGGCCCAGGCTGAAGAGCTCACCCAGGCGATCGACAACGCAAAGTCCTCGAGTTGGATCGGCGCCATGTACCTCTACACCTATGAGGACAGTGGCGGGAACCCCAGTACTGACGAAGACTGGTTCGGCCTCCTCAACGCCGACGGCAGCGCCAAGGCCGCGTGGTCCGCTGTCGCAGCGGCTATTGGATAATCCCTTAGGCCCGTCGTCGCATCGGCCTGAGACGATCCGTACGCCGGCTGCGGGGGGCATCTATCGTCTGCTCCCGTGACGCAGCCGACGTACGACTTCTCAGAGCGGGTTGTGGTGGTCACGGGCGGCTCCCGCGGCGTCGGGGCGGGGATTGTGGCCGCCTTCGTCGGAGCGGGGGCACACGTCGTGGCGTGCGGACGCAAGGAAGCGAACGTCGAAGGGGCCGTGTTCGTCGTGGCGGATGTCCGCAAACCGCCCGACGCCGAACGCGTGATTGCCAAGGCGGTGGCGCACTTCGGCCGACTCGACGTTCTCATCAACAATGCTGGGGGTTCACCGCACGTGATGGCCGCCGATGCGTCGCCCCGCTTCGTCGAGGCGATCGTCGGTCTCAACCTGCTTGCGCCGCTGTGGTGCGCCCAATCTGCTCACAAGGTGATGGCCGTCCAAGAGGACGGAGGCTCCATCGTCAACGTGTCCAGCGTCTCGGGCATGCGCCCTTCGCCCGGCGCGTCGGCGTACGGTGCGGCCAAGGCAGGCCTCATCAACCTGACGTCGACGCTCGCGGTCGAGTGGGCTCCCCGAGTCCGGGTGAACTGCGTCACAGCGGGATTGCTTGATAACGGCGCTGACGACGACTTCTATGGAGGACCCGAGGGCATGAAGCGGGCGGCCGCTACCGTGCCCGTCGGCCGGATGGGCACGCCGGCGGACGTCGCCGAGGCCTGCCTGTTTCTCTCGAGCGAAGCGGCTTCCTACATCTCGGGTGCCAATCTGGTGGTCCACGGTGGTGGCGAGCCTCCGGTCTATCTCGGCGCCGTGGCCCAAACCTAAACGACGTGATGAGTGTGCCTGGCCGGCCCGATTAGGGCCAGACGGGGCGTCAGCTGCTAAACAGCGACCGTGAAATTGGCGGTCCCCACCGAGACCCGTCCAGGAGAGCGCCGTGTGGCGCTCGTCCCCGACGTGGTCAAGAAGCTCGTCAGCACCGGTTGGGAGGTCTGCGTGCAGGCCGGTGCCGGCACCGAGGCAGCGTTCAACGACAGCGCCTACACCGACGCCGGTGCGACCGTGGCGCCTGACGCCGCGTCGACGCTCTCGGGCGCCGGGTTGATCGTGCGGGTGAACCCGCCCAGCACGGCCGATGCAGCGGCGGTGCCTGACGGCGCCGCGACGTTGAGTTTCTTCGGTGTGGCCCAGGCCGAAGACGCCGTGCGCACCCTGGCGGCGAAGAAGGCGACGGTGTTCAGCTTCGACCTGCTGCCGCGCATCAGCCGCGCCCAGAGCATGGACGCGTTGAGCTCGCAGGCGACGGTGTCGGGCTACCGGGCCGGTCTGGCGGCAGCGGAGCATCTCGCCAAATTCTTCCCCATGTTCATGACGGCGGCCGGCACCGTGCCGCCAGCCAAGGTGCTCGTGATGGGTGTCGGTGTCGCCGGACTGCAGTCCATCGCCACGGCGCGTCGCTTGGGTGCAGTGGTCAAGGCCTACGACGTGCGGGCCGCCGCCAAGGAAGAGGCCGAGAGCCTCGGCGCCACCTTCCTCGACACCGGCGTCTCGGCCGAGGGCTCCGGCGGGTACGCGCGAGAGCTCACGCCCGAGGAGCTCGACCGCCAGCGTGCGGCGCTGGCCGAGGAGGTCGGGCGGTCTGACGTCGTCATCACGACCGCCGCCGTGCCGGGGCGCAAGGCGCCGGTGCTCCTGACCGCATCGATGGTCGAGGGCATGTCCGAAGGTGCCGTCGTGGTCGACATGGCGGCGGACCAGGGCGGCAACTGCGAGCTCACGAAAGCGGGCGAGATCGTGAACCACAACGGCGTCCACGTGGTGGGCCTGGCCAACCCGCCCTCGGGCATGCCGACGCACGCCAGCTTCCTCTTCGCCCGCAACGTGGCCAACGTGCTGGGGCTCATGGGGCCCGAGGGCTCGCTGACGCCGGACTGGGACGACGAGATCGTTTCGGGCATGTGCGTGCTGCGCGAGGGCGCCCCGATGGCGCCGGCGGCGGTGGAGTTGCTGGGCGGTTCACCGAGCGGGGGACCGAGCGGGACACAAGGAGCACCGTCGTGATCCATTTGCTGTTGGAGTCGACGCCGACGGGTGGCTCGACCACCGGGATCGTCGAGTACCTGACGATCTTCGTCCTGGCGGCCTTCGTGGGGATCGAGGTCGTGTCGAAGGTGCCCAGCATTCTGCACACCCCACTGATGTCGGGCTCCAACGCCATCCACGGCATCGTGTTGGTGGGCGCGTTGACGATCATGGGCGAGGCCCACGGCACGGCCGAAGTCGCCCTCGGCTTCTTGGCCGTCTTCCTGGCGACGTTGAACGTGGTGGGCGGCTTCGTGGTCACCGACCGCATGCTCGAGATGTTCAAGGCCAAACCCGGTGACCGGGGCCGTGCCCAGGCCCAGGCGGCCAAGGCGGAGGACGCATCGGCCGGGTCGACTGCACCTGGCTCCACTCCGTCACCGTCACCGTCACCGTCCGAGTCCAGCGGGGGCGCGGCCTGATGGTTGCCGTCTCCTTCACGCTCACGACCGCGCGCGACCTGGCCTACCTCGTCGCCATCGCCGGCTTCATCTTCGCCCTCAAGGGACTGAGTTCGCCCCGCCACGCCCGGATGGGCAACCTGGTCGGCGCGGCCGCCGCCACGCTCGCCGTCGGCATGACCTTCACACTGCCGAGCCTGCGCAACTCGGGCTGGAACCTTTGGCTGGCGCTCATCGCCATGGTGCTCGGCGCCGTCATCGCCGTGCCGGTGGCCCGCTTCGTCAAGATGACGGCGATGCCACAGCTGGTGGCCATCTTCAACGGCGTCGGCGGCGGTGCGGCGGCCCTGATCTCCATCGTCGAGCTGTTGCACCTGCACTCGCTCGGGCTCTCTCCGGCCGTCTACGTCACCGCCGAGGTGCTCTTGGGTGTGCTGATCGGATCGGTGTCCTTCTCGGGGAGCGCGATCGCCTTCATCAAGTTGCAGGAGCTCATCACCGGGCGGCCCATCACCTATCCCGGTCAGCAGGTCATCAACGCGTTGGTGGGCCTCGCCATCGGCGTGATGGTGATCCTGGCGCTCGTCACCGGGAGCATCGTCTACGTCTGGATCATCCTCGGGCTCGCCCTGGTGCTCGGCGTGATCTTCGTCCTGCCCATCGGCGGCGCCGACGTGCCGGTCTTGATTTCGCTGCTGAACTCGTTCACCGGCCTGGCTGTGGCGGCCTCGGGTTTCGTGCTCGACAGCAACCTGCTCATCGTCGCGGGCACCCTGGTCGGGGCCTCGGGCATCATCCTGACCCGCCTCATGAGCAGCGCCATGGGCCGTTCGCTGCCGAACATCCTCTTCAGCGCGTTCGGTTCGGTCATCACCGCCACCGGCGGCGACGAGGGCGACGCCGCCCGCCCCGTACGAGCCGGCACGCCCGAGGACGTCGGGGTGCTCTTGGCCTATGCCCGCAAGGTCGTCATCATTCCCGGCTACGGCCTGGCCGTCGCCCAGGCGCAGCACACCGTGCGCGAGCTGGCCGACGCGCTGAGCGAGCGCGGCGTGGAGACGTTCTTCGCTATCCACCCGGTGGCCGGCCGCATGCCCGGCCACATGAACGTGTTGCTCGCAGAGGCGAACGTTCCCTACGACGAACTCAAGGAGATGGACGAAGCCAATCCCGAGATGGCCACCGCCGACGTGGCGCTTGTGGTCGGGGCGAACGACACGGTCAACCCGGCGGCCAAGTCGACACCGGGCAGCCCCATCTACGGCATGCCGATCATCCACGCCGACGAGGCCGAGAACATCATCTTCTTGAAGCGCTCCATGCGGCCCGGGTTCGCCGGCATCGACAACGACCTGCTCTACGACCCGAAGACGACGATGCTCTTCGGGGATGCCAAGGACACCCTGCAGAAGCTGGTGACCGCAGTCGGCGACGCCTGACCCGATCCCCGTGCCGGCACCGGGGGTCGGCCCGTTGCCGTCGAGCGTTGAGCCTGGGTGAAGCGGGTCGGGGTGTTCTCTCCAAAACTATGCCAAAGGCTGTTTATAGTTTTTGTGAGAGGGGTGTCGGTCGCCCCTCGCACGCGGACCGCTTCTCGGCAGCCATCTCCCGGCCGGTCGTCCGGACCTGCAACGGTGAGTTTCCGAGGGCCTGATCCGTTCTGGGGGGATGGAGCTGGCTCACAAGCTTCGCCCAGTGGGGTCCTCGGCGTGCTGCCGTCGGGCACGCTCACCGACTTCCAGACCAACGAGCCGGCTATTCGTGTCTCAACAGTGCCGCGCTGCACGTGTGCGTCGACGTGAACGGCGAGGACGTCGCCGAGGCCGTGACGATGACGAACTGCATCGCCCAAGACTTCCAGCCCTCCTGACGCGGCATCACGCAGGGTCGAGGTGGCCATCCGCGAGGCCGACCCGGCCATCCGGCGGGGCGCCGGTAGCGTACGTCCGAGCATGCAGGGCGACCGGGGCACGCAGGACGAAGGGGCGGAGGCGCACGGCCGTTTCCCGTTCGCCGTCCGCTCACAGCGGGTGCTGCAAATCGCCCTTGGACTCTTCTGGATCCTCGACGCCGCCCTTCAGTTCCAGCCGTTCATGTTCGGTCGTGGCTTCGTCGAGGACAACATCCTGGCCAACGCGGCGGGACAACCCTTCGTCCTGAGCGACTTCATCACGCACATCGGCAACTTCCTGTCGCCCGACGTGGCGGTGTGGAACTCCTTCTTCGCGCTCCTTCAGCTATTCATCGGCGTCGGGTTGCTCTTCCGCCGCTGGGTGCGCCCCGCGCTCGCCGTGTCGTTCGTCTGGGTGCTCGGCGTGTGGACCATCGGCGAAGGCCTTGGCATGCTCCTCACCGGATCGGCCAGCGCACTCACCGGTGCGCCGGGCTCCGTCGTCCTCTACGGGCTCCTCGGGCTCATGGCGTGGCCGCGTCCACCGCGTCGATGGGTGGGATGGACCGACCGCCCGGCCGGCGTGGCATCGTCCGCCGCGGGCCAGGGCATCGGGCGCTCTATCACGCCACTCGCCGTGTGGGCCGGGTACTGGTCGTTGGCCGCCGTCCTCTTCCTGCTGCCGGACAACCGCACGGTCACCTCCACGCAGAGCGCCATCGTGGGCATGGCCGACGGCCAACCCGGCTGGTACGCCAGCTTCTTGACGCACCTCGGCAACCTGTTCTCGACGTCGGGCACCCTGACCGCCTGGATCCTCGCCGCCATGTCGGTCACGATCGCCCTCGGCCCATTGGTGGCCCGCCGACCCGGCTGGTTCCTGGCTGCAGGCGCACTGTTCGCCTTCTTGATGTGGATTGCCGCCCAGGGCCTCGTCGGCAATGTCTTCAGCGGCTCGGACACCGACCCCAACACCGGACCGCTCGTGATGTTGCTGGCGGCCGCCATGGCGCCCACCTTCATCGCGTCGAAGCAGGACTGGCGCTCGCCCGCCGCCGAAGCCGTGCGGCGGAGCCCCGCGGTGGCCGTCCTCGGCATTGCCGCCCTGGCGGCCTCGCTCGCATTGAGCGCGAGTTATCCCTCTGTGGCGGCGGAGTCGTCGGACCACGCCATGGCGGGCATGGTGATGAGCGGGAGCAGCCAGGCGGGTTCAGGCAGCGGCTCGGGGTCGGGGTCACCGTCGGCCAGCACCACTACGTGCGTCCCGCACCAGAAAGGCTTCAAGATCTCGGGTCTGGACCTGAACAATTCGCCGACAATGGTCATGGGTGGTGGCAACGTCATGAACATGAACGGGTCCGACGCCAGCGCGGCGGCGGGCTACAACACGACGACGCCGAACTGGCACTACAGCGGTCCGACCATTCCGCAGGCCGAGGCGAACGCGCTGCTGAGCGACGGGCGCAACGCGCCGAGCGACATCGAGATGGCGGTGAGTGGGTGCGCGCCGAGCCTGACAGCGGCCGAGAACATCGGTGCCACCCAGTACGTGCAGGCGACGAGCTCGGCGATCACACCGTTTGCGGAACCGTCGGCGGCGATCGCCGCCGGGTACGAGCCCGCATCGCCGACGGACTACCCGGTCGTCGCCTACGTCAACCCGACCGTGGTGGCCGCCAATGCGGCAGCCAAGCGCACCCTGGACCCGCACCATGTCGACGGCCTCGTCTACGCCACGACGCCGTCGGGGACCGACGTCCTGGTGGCCGCCATGTACATCTTGCCCTCGACCGTGACCACGGTGCCGATGCCGTATGGCGCCCTCGTGCAGTGGCATCGGCGCACGCAGGTCTGCGGGCCGTCCACGCCGTCGCCGGACATGCCCTTCGACATCTCCGGTTTCCCGCCCTGCCCGAGCGGCTCGATCGTGCGGCCGACGCCGTACGTGTCTTTGGTGTGGCAGGTCCCGGTGGCGGGTGGACCGCTCGCCATTCAGCCCCCGGACATTCAGACGGTGGAGGCGGCGATCATGAAATTGAACGGCACCGCGGTTGCATCGCAAGGATGAGACAGTGCGGCGGAAATCCACCTCGCGGCTGATGTACCTGGCCCGTCCTCGTTCGTAGCCTTAGAGGCATGGCGGCCGCTCCCGACGTGACGCAGCGGCTCCTCACATGGGCCCGGGTGGATCCCAAACCCGAGCATCGTCCGCCAGCGTGGGGACGGGTGGCGCTCGCCACCGTGTTGTCCGTCGTTCTCTCCCTGGCGGCCGACGCGGCGCTCGTGTTCGTGGCGGTCCGCCTGCTCCCCTCGACGAAGGGCTACGTGCACTTCGTCTTCTCCGACTACGCCAAGCTGACTGTCATCGGCGTGCTGATCGCCTGTGCCGCCTGGCCCGTCGTGGCACGTCTGAGCTCGGACCCGCGGTGGCTGTTCTTCCGCCTCGCCATCGCGGTGACGGTCGTACTGCTGTTACCCGACGTGTACATCTGGCACCAGGGGCAGCCCATGCAGGCGGTCGCCGTCCTCATGCTGATGCACCTCGCTATTGCGGTGATCACCTACAACCTGTTGGTCAACCTTGCACCGGTGCGCCGACAGCCCGCAGCCCGGGCAACGCGGGACTGATCAGCGCCGGCGATCAGCGCCGGCGATCAGCACGCGGCGCGATGGCGTCGACGGCCGCGATGATCTCGGCGCTCGGACGCCAGGCGCCCGCAGCCACGTTGCCCGCGACCTGAGCGGGGTTCATGGCGCCGGCGATGACCGAGGCCACGGCCGGACGGGACAAAAGCCAACCGAAGGCAAGGTCGAGCACGCCGTGGCCGTCGCCCTGGGCCAGGTCGTCCAGCGCGGCGACGGCGGCGAGGCGCTCATCGGACAACTGGCTTGCCGCCCGCTCGCCCATGGCCACGATGCGTGTCCCTTCGGGGTGCGGCTGGCCGGGCCGGTACTTGCCACTCAGCAACCCGCTCGCCAAAGGGAAGAAGGGCAAGAACGCGGTGCCGGTGCGGTCGCACCAGTCGAGGACGCCGTCCTCGGGTTCGCGGTACAACATGTTGTACTGGTTCTGTACGCTGACGAACCCGGGCTGGCCTGTTTGGACTGCCGCGGCCGCCTCCGCCAGCTGGTCGACGCTGAAGTTGGAACAACCGAACTCGCGCAGCTTGCCCTCGGCCACCAGCTCGCCGAGGGCGCCGAGGGTCTCGGCGATCGGGGTCTTCTTGTCCGGCATGTGGAGCTGATAGAGGTCGATGCGGTCGGTGCCGAGCCGGGTCAGGCTCTCCTCGACCGCCGCGCGGATGTAGGCGGCCGAGGCTCCGCCGTCATGCCCGGTGTAGGGGGCGCCGAATTTGGTGGCCACCACCACGTCGTGGCGCCGGTCGGCCAGCGCGGCGCCGAGATACGACTCGCTCTCCCCGTCGCTGTACATGTCGGCCGTATCGAAGAGGTTGATGCCGGCGTCGAGTGCGGCGTGGACGACAGAGGCCGTCTGGGCACGGTCGAGGCGGCGGCCGAAGTTGTTGCAGCCCAACCCGACGACGCTGACCTCCAGCGAGCCGATCCTGCGTGTCTCCACGGGCATCCCCTCCTGACGACGTCCGGTTTCCTGCGGGTGGTCCGGACCGGCAGTACTGTACCGGCGACTTCTGGTTGCGGAACCGGACAGTGACAGGAGGCCGCAATGGCAGCAGGCGCAGTTGACGTGACGATCGCAGCCACACCCGACGAGGTCTGGGCCAAGGTGGGCGACTTCGGGGGGATCGATGCGTTGTTCCCGACGCTCGAGTCCTTCCGCACGGAGGGCGACGACCGCATCATCGGCATGTTCGGCATGGAGATCCGCGAGCGGCTGGTCGCCCGCGACGAGGTGAACCGGGTGTTGACCTATTCGGTGATCGACGGCGTCCCGATAGAGAGCCACACCGCCACCATCTCGGTCGAGCCCGCCGGCGAGGGCTCCAAGGTGATCTGGGCCTACGACGTGCGCCCCGACGAAATGGCACCGATCTTCGGCGACACCTACAAGGGCGCGCTGGCCTCGCTGGAGAGCACCTTCTCCTGACGGTTGCACCCGGGCGTGGGTGCGCCACCGGCCGCTCGCCTACCCTGACGGCGTGACCAATGGGGCGGCGGACGCACCGCTGGGCACGACACCCCCGGTGCAGGCACGGGGCGCACGGGGTGCACGACGGGCCTCGGGTCCGGTGCCGGGTCCGTTGTCCGAGGACGTGCCGCGCATCTACCCGCGGCGCCTGCCCGAACCGACGCGCCGCGCCCTGCTGCGCCGGAGCCGGACGATCGCCAAGGTCGTGGCCGTCCACTTCACGCCGACCGCCTTCCGCCAGTTGCGCGCCATCCGCCAGGGTCCGCTGCCCGCAGCCCAGCTGGCCCGGCCCCTGCGCAAGAGCTTCCAGGACCTCGGCGGGACCTTCATGAAGTTCGGCCAGATCATCGCCTCGTCACCCGGCATGTTCGGCGACGACGTAGCCGACGAGTTCCGCGCCTGCCTCGACACCGGCCCGCCCGTGCCGTTCCCCGACGTGCGCCAGCGGGTGGAGGAGGACCTCGGCATGTCGCTGCGCGACGCCTTCGCCGAGTTCGAGCCCGACCCGATCGGGACCGCCTCCATTGCGGTCGTGCACCGGGCCCGGCTCCTCGATGGCCGCACGGTGGCGGTCAAGGTGCTGCGGCCCGATATCGAGCACGTCGTGGCCACCGACCTCGACCTCATGCAACCCCTGCTCGAAATCCTGGTGCGCCAGACCGGCGACCAGATGGCCGGCTCCACCCTGCAGCTGCTCGACGGTTTCCGGGTGCAGATCGGCGAGGAGATGGACCTGCGCAACGAGGCGCGCTCGCTGGCCCACTTCCGACGGTTGCAGAACGAGTTCGACCTCACGCTCATGGCGGTGCCTGAGCCCTACGCCGCGCTGTCGGGGCGCAACGTGCTCACCATGGAGTTCTTCGACGGTGTCCCCATCGACGACCTGGCCCAGGTGGCCGACCTCGGCTTCGATCCCACCCCGCTGGTCCAGGAGGTGATGCGCGCCTTCTTCTTGACCACGGTGCGCTGGGGCGCCTTCCACGGCGACGTGCACGCCGGCAACATGATGCTGCTGCGCGACGGGCGCATCGGCGTCATCGACTGGGGGATCGTGGGTCGGCTCGATCCGTCGACGCACCGCTTCTTCATTTCGCTGCTCTCGGCCGCCATGGGTGACGAGACCGCCTGGCCGGTCGTGACCAAGCACATCACCGACGTCTACGGCCCCGCGATCGGCGTAGCCGTCGGCCTTTCCGACGAGGAGCTGACCGCGTTCGTGCGCTCCATCATGGAGCCGGCACTGACTCGCCCCTTCGGGGAGGTCTCCCTGGCCGGGATCATGCAGACCATTCAGCTGCAGATGGCCAAGGCCCAGGGGGTGGAGGCGCACCAGCGCAGCGTGCGGGCGATCGTGCGGCGGCTGCGCACGCAACGCAGAGTGCGGCGGATGGCCGACCAGTCGGGCGGCCTCATGTCGGACTTCGACCGCGGCATGTTCCTCCTGGCCAAGCAGCTCATGTACTTCGAGCGCTACGGCCGGATGTTCGTCTCGGAGGTGCCGATCCTCAACGACCGGGCCTTCATCGAACAGCTCCTGGCCGGCGTGGACCTGTCCGAACTGGACTGACGGTGGGCGGCGCGGACCTGGCACGAAACTGGAATCTGTTCTAGTTTCACCACGGGCCCGCTGGAGGCCCGTGGACCGGGGAGGTGACATGGCAGAGGACGCGGTGATCTACCGCTCCGACCACGTCTTGGAGTACCCCTACGTGCGCTCCGTGGGGCCGGTCGTGGGGGCGTTTCTCACCGGGCTGCGCGACGGCAGGGTCGTCGGGATCCGCGGCTCGGGCGGGCGCGTCATCGTCCCGCCGACCGAGTACGACCCCGAGACGGGGGAAGAGACCGAGGGCATCGTCGACGTCGGGCCCGAGGGCACGGTGACCACGTGGTCCTGGGTGGGCCACCCCCAGCCCAAGCACCCCCTGCAGGAGCCCTTCGCCTGGGTGCTCGTGCAATTCGACGGCGCCGACACCTCGTTCCTCCACGTGCTCCCGGCCGCGAGCCCCGACGAGGTCTCGACCGGCATGCGGGTGCGGCCACAATTCGCCCCCGAAGACGAGCGCGTCGGGCACGTCAAGGACATCAGCCACTTCGTGGCGGCCGGAGGTGCGGCGTGAGCGAGCGCGAGCCCGTGACGATGATGGCGGCGACCACCCGCCTCGACTACGAGTTCACGGCCGGCGTGGCCATGAGCAAGAACCTGCGCGGGTACGAGCAGGGCAAGTTCATCGGCCAGCGCTGCCCCAAGTGCAAGAAGGTCTACGTGCCGTCGCGGGGCTCGTGCCCGACCGACGGCCTGCCGACCGACGAGGTGGTGGAGCTGCCCAACACGGGCACCATGACCACCTACTGCGTGGTCAACGTGCCCTTCGCCGGCCAGTCGATCGAGATCCCCTACATCTGCGGCCAGATCCTGCTGGACGGGGCGAACCTCTCCTTCATGGGCCTCATTCAAGAGATCCCGATCGACGAGGTCCGCATGGGCATGCGGGTCGAGGCGGTGTGGGTCCCGCCCGAGGAGTGGGGTCCGACGCTGGCCTCGGTCAAGTACTTCCGTCCCACCGATGAGCCCGACGCCGACTACGAGACGTACAAGGAGTACCTGTGAGCGGCTTCCCCGATCTGACATCGGGCTCGCGGCCCGTGGGCGTGGTGTCCTTCGCGCAGTACGACAACGTGCGCCGCGAGGACAACCGCAACGAGGTCGAGATGCTCATGCCGGTCGTCGCCGAGGTGTTCGGCAACATCGGCATCACCAAGGACGACGTCGGCTTCATCTGCTCCGGCTCGACCGACTACCTGATCGGCGGCCCGTTCTCCTTCGTGGCGGCCCTCGACGCCGTCGGCGTGTGGCCGCCGCGGGCCGAGTCGCACGTCGAGATGGACGGTGCCTGGGCTCTCTACGAGGCGTGGGTGCTGCTCCAAGAGGGCGAGATCGACGCCGCGCTCGTCTACGCCTTCGGCCGCTCGTCCATGGGCCACCTGGGCGAGGTGCTGGCCGTCCAGCTCGACCCCTACTACCTGGCGCCGCTCTGGCCCGACCCGACGTCGCTCGCCGCGCTGCAGGCGCAGGCGATGATCGACAGGGGGCTGGCCGGCGAGGCCGACTTCGCCGCCGTGGCCAGCCGGTCCCGGCGCTCCGCGCTTTCGAACCCCAAGGCCCAGGTCGCCTACGACCGCTCGCCCGAGGAGTTGCTGGCCGAGGCCTACGAGGTGGCGCCCCTGCGTCGCCACGCCGTGCCGCCGCTCACCGACGGGTGCGCCGCCATCGTGCTGGCCGCCGGCGACCGGGCCTACGAGCTGTGCGAGCGGCCGGCTTTCATCACCGGCATCGACCACCGCATTGAGACCCATGCCGTTGGTGCGCGCGACCTCACCGTGTCGCCGTCGACGAAACTGGCCGGCGAGAAGGCCGGGGTGGGGACGAAGAAGGTGGACATCGCCGAGCTGCACGCGCCCTACGCCCACCAGGAGCTGATCTTGGCCGAGGCGCTCGGGCTCGGGGACGGCGTCGACGTCAACCCCTCGGGCGGCGCGCTGGCGGCGAATCCCATGATGTCGGCCGGGCTGATCCGCATCGGCGAGTCGGCCCAGCGCATCTGGTCGGGAGACGCCGACCGGGCCGTGGCGCACGCCACGTCGGGCCCGTGCCTGCAACAGAACCTGGTCTGTGTCCTGGAGGGTGTGTAAATGGCAGAGCGCTGCGCAGTCATCGGCGTGGGCCAGACGGTGGCCAAGTCCAAGCGCGAAGACGTCTCGATCGCCGGGTTGGTGCGTGAGGCCGCCGTGGCGGCCCTCGAAGACGCCGGCCTGACCTTCGCCGACATCGATGCCGTCGTCGTCGGCAAGGCCCCCGACATGTTCGAGGGCGTCATGATGCCCGAGCTGTATCTCGCCCCGGCGCTCGGCGCCGTCGGCAAGCCCATGTTCCGTGTCCACACCGCCGGTTCGGTGGGCGGGTCGACCGCCATTGTGGCGTCGCACCTCGTGGCGTCGGGCATCCACGAGCGCGTCCTCACCGTGGCCTTCGAGAAGCAGAGCGACTCGGACGCCATGTGGGCCCTCTCGGTGCCCCAGCCCTTCTCCGCCCCGCTGCTCGCCGGCGCCGGCGGCTACTTCGCTCCGATCATCCGGGCCTACATGTACCGCTCGGGCGCGCCGCGCGACATCGGCATGATGGTGGCGGTCAAGGACCGCCTGCACGCGCTGAAGAACCCGTACGCGCACCTGCAGCTGCCCGACATCTCCATGCAGATGGTGGAGGAGTCGATCATGCTGTGGGACCCGCTGCACTATCTCGAGTCGTGCCCGTCGTCCGACGGCGCAGCCGCCATGATCATCGGATCGGAGAAGGCCGCCGGGGCGTCGACGGCGGAGACCGGGCGGCCACCCGCTTGGATCCACGGCATGGCCATGCGCTCGGAGCCCACCATGTTCGCCGGCCGCGACCAGGTGAACCCCCAGGCCGGTCGCGACTCCGCGGCCGACCTCTACCGCCAGGCTGGCATCACCAACCCACGCGAAGACTTCGACATGGCCGAGGTCTACGTGCCCTTCAGCTGGTACGAGCCGATGTGGCTCGAGAATCTCGGCTTCTGCCCCGAGGGCGACGGCTGGAAGCTCACCCAGGCCGGTGCAACGTCGATGATCGAGGGCGGGGACATCCCGTGGAACTGCTCGGGGGGCGTGCTGTCGTCCAACCCGATCGGAGCCTCGGGCATGCTGCGGTTCCTCGAGACCGCCTTACAGGTGCGCGGCATGGCCGGCGAGCACCAGGTGGCCGACGCACGCCGGGCCCTCGGCCAGGCCTACGGTGGGGGCTCGCAGTTCTTCGCCATGTGGGTCGTCAGCGCCGACAAACCCTGAGGCGACAGTCCCGCCGGTATGCTCGGCGGACCGATGCAGCTCTAACCAGCCGGCTCTGACCAGCCGGCCCTGACCAGGAGGTCTCCGTGAAGGTCGTCGTGGACTTCGACGAGTGTGCCAGCAACGCCGTCTGCATGGGCATCCTGCCCGAGGTCTTCGAGGTGCGGGACGACGGGTACCTCTACGTGCTCAACGAACACCCGCCCGAGGAGCTGCGCGAGCGCCTGCGCGAGGCGGTCAATGGCTGCCCGACGGGCGCCATCTCCATAGAGGAAGACTGACGCACCGCCTCACCCTCTGCGCCCCGGTGCCCGGGGTGCGCCGGCCCACCGCATGACCGCTCCGACCACCTCGCCCCGGGCGCGCTTCGCCCCGTCGCCGACCGGCTACTTCCACGTCGGCAGCGCGCGGGCCGCGCTGTTCAACTGGCTCTTCGTGCGCCAGCAGGCGGGGACGTTCATCCTGCGCATTGAGGACACCGACGAGGCCCGCAACAAGCCCGAGTGGACCGACGGGATCATCAGCGCCCTGGACTGGCTCGGCATGGCGCCCGACGAGGGACCCTTCTTCCAGTCGGCGGCCGAGCCGGCACACCAGGCGGCGATCGAGGCGCTGTGGGAAAGCGGCGCGTTGTATGCCTGCGCGTGTACGCGCGAGGAGATCGACGAGCGGACCACGCAGCGGGCGGCGGCCGGCGATCCGACACCCGGGTACGACGGCTTCTGCCGCGACCGCGGGCTTGAGCGGGGCGACGGGCGCGCGCTGCGCTTCAGGACACCCGACGAGGGTGTGGTGGAGGTGCACGACCTCGTCCGCGGGGACGTCGAGTTCCCGCAGCGGGCGCTCGAGGACTTCATCTGCGTCAAGGGAAACGGCAAGCCGCTCTTCGTGCTGGCCAACGCGGTGGACGACCGCACCATGGCGATCACCCACGTGATCCGGGGCGAGGACCAGCTGCCGACGACGCCACGCCAGATCATGCTGTGGGGCGCGCTCAACCGGGCCGAGGGCGTCGACCTGCCGCTGCCCGCCTACGCCCACCTGCCGCTGCTGGTCAACGAGCGCGGCAAGAAGCTCTCCAAGCGCCGCGACCCGGTGGCGGTGGAGATGTACCGCGAACAGGGGTATCTGCCCGAGGCGTTCCGCAACTATCTCGCCCTGCTGGGTTGGAGCCCGGGCGACGAGGAGATCGTGCCGATCGACATCATCCTGGCGCGCTTCCGCCTGGAAGACGTGCAGCGCTCGCCGGCCTTCTTCGACGTCAAGAAGCTGACCCACATCAACGGCGTCTCCATCCGCGACCTCTCGGTGGAGCGCTTCGTGGCGGCGTGCCGCCCGTGGGTCGACCCCGTGGCGGGGGAGTGGCAGCCGGGAAGATGGCTCGACCCCGACACCGGATTGCCCGCCGTGGCACCGCCGCCCTGGGCGCCCGAACGCTTCGACGCCGCGGTGTTCGCTGCGCTGGCCGAGGTCACCCAGGAGCGGGTCACCGTGCTGGGTGAGGTACCCGAGCTGATCGACTTCCTCTTTTTGGAGGACGCGCCGGACGACCCCGAGAGCTTCGCCAAGGCCATCGCCGGCGACGAAGGCGCGCCGCAGATCCTGCCGCGACGCGCTGGCCGCCTACGAGGGCTGCGCCTGGGACAAAGACACGCTGCACGAGGTGACGCTCGGGATCGCCGACGCCGCCGGACGCAAGCTGGGCAAGGCGCAGGCGCCGATCCGCGTGGCGGTCATGGGACGCACCCGCGGCCTCCCGCTGTTCGACTCGCTGGCAGTGCTGGGCCGCCACGAGACCCGTCGCCGGCTGGCCGCAGCCCTTGCCCGCGTCAGCGCCTCGCCTGTCCCCTGATGCTGTTCGCACCGCTGCGGTGGGCGATGCGCATCGTGCTCCTCGTGATGACGGCGATCGTCCTCTACTTCGGCATCACGCTCGTGCAGGTCTGGCTGACCTCGCGGCAGTACGACCCGCACCCGGCAGGCGCCATCCTCGTCATGGGCGCGGCGCAGGACAACTGCGTGCCGACCAAGGACCTGGCGGCGCGCCTGGACCAGGCCGCCATCCTCTATCACCAGGGCTACGCCCACCTGATCATGGTGACGGGCAGCAAGCAGCCGGGCGACGCCTGTACCGAAGCGCAATCGGGCGCGACGTATCTCGAGAAGGTGAAGGGCGTTCCCGGCTCCGCCATTTTGGAGGCGGGTGGGAACGACAGCTACCGGAACATCGCGGATGCCGTCCCGACCTTGAAGGTTCATGGGGCCACGGTCGTGCTCGTCACCACCGACCCCTTCCACGAGGACCGCTCCATGGCGATCGCCTCGAGGCTGGGGCTGACACCGTCGCCGACCCCGACCCAGACGTCACCGATCACGGGCTGGTCGGCGTTCCCCTACTTCCTGAAAGAGGCGGTCGGGGTGGGGTTCGGCAGGATCATCGGGTACAACCACTTGGAGTGGTTGCACGAGGCTTGAGCCTGGGAGGCGGGTTGTTCTAGCCGGGTGCGGTCGTCGTGGTGGAGGCGACGGCGGTTCCCTCCCCAGTGCTGTCGGCCGGCGGCTTCGACGACGTCGGCGTTGACGGCGGCACCTTGAAGGTGATCCGCACCACCGTGCCGAGCCCCTTCGCTGTTCCGACGCCGATGACGCAGCTCGCATGTCCCGCGGTCCCGCAGTAGCCATCGCCGATGATGCCGGCGGTCAGGCGGTAGCGCGCTTTGAACGTGCCGCTCGTGCCGACCTTCAGGGCCCGGGCGTCCGAGATGCCGCAGTGAGGGGTGTCGGTGTCGGGATTGACGTGGCCCCGGACGGCGGTGGTGCACTCAGTGACGAACCAGGTCCCCTGGCCGGTGCCGGCCTCTTTGGGGAGGCCATGACCGGTGACGGTGACGGTCTGACCTGATTTGAGGTCCCGGTTGGGGCTCACCTTGATCACCATGCCGGGGGTGCCGGTCTTGGCTTGGGCCGGGGCCGTGGCCGGGGCTGGCACGACCAAGACGGCAGCGCTGATGATTCCGCCCAGGACGACCGGGGCGACGCCTCGAGACCGCCGATGCATGCAGAGAACCTCCCAACCCGGGTGCAGCTCCGGGGTGCCCCGGGATGGGCATTGTTGCAGCGGGTCTGTCGGGAAACAACGCGCCCTCTGACCTGGTCAGGAGGGCGAATTCGGGTCCTGGGTCCCTCGGCTAATCTGAACGCCCATCCATTCGGGGGTGGTGTAATCGGCAACACGACTGGTTCTGGTCCAGTTATTGAGGGTTCGAGTCCTTCCCCCCGAGCACCGGCGTCCTCCACACGTGTCGTGGAGATCACCGCTCGGCCCCATCGTCTAGAGGCCTAGGACACCACCCTCTCAAGGTGGCGACACGGGTTCGAATCCCGTTGGGGCTGCTTCACTCTTCGTGGTCAGAGAGTTGTGATTCGCAACTCGATTCCTCAGCGTCCATCCATTTGCCCACCGTGCCGTGGAATCGATGGGCAGAGTGCTCGCGGCATGGCTGATGAAACTGGCCGTGCAGATCCGGGGGGTCTCCACCGATAAACAGTGGCGACACTGGAATGACTTCGGCTCGATGGACCACGAACCGCACCAGCCACGGCCGCCACGGCTCAGTCCTGGTTGCACCGGGTCGTATGAATATCTACATAGGTCATACCTTCCATGGCAGGATTTCATACGTATGCCGACCGATGTCGCGGTCATCGACAGACTCCGGCCCCTCGGAGCGATCTTTCGCGCCCGCGACGCCATCGAGCAGGGGATCTCGTGGCGTGATCTCTATCAAGTGCCGCGACTCGGGCCTCCTCATCGAGGTGTCCCGCGGGCTCTTCCAGCTACGAGAGGCGGCCGGGATCGACCAGATCGACTTCGTGGTCGTGTGTGCCCGCTCCCCTCAGGGCATGGTCTGCTTGGGTTCTGCACTCGCGTATTGGGACCTGAGTGACGAAACCCCGACCCGGGTGGACTTAGCCGTTCCGGCAGGGAGTCACCGCCCGAGCATCGACCATCCGCCCACCCGCGTCCACGTCTTTGGAGCGAGCAACTTCGGACTAGGCCGGATCGAGGTGCCGGTGGGCCTGGACCTCGCCTTTCGTATCACTGACCCCGAACGGACCGTCGTCGACTGTTTCCGACAGCGACATCGCCTTGGGGCCGACCTCGCGGTCGTTGGTCTGCGCAAATACCTTCGCCGCCCGCGAGCTCAACCAGGTCGCGTCCTCGAACTGGCCGAGGAGCTGAGAGTTCGCACGCCGATCCTCGAAGCCATGCGGATGTTGCAGGAGTGAGCCCGGTCAAACGAGACTCGACTGCCGGGCGCGCCTACCTTGACCTCCAGCAGATGGCACTGCAGGGTGGTCGACCGACCCAAGAGCTGTTGCTGACATACGTCCTCGAGCGGTTCCTGTTTCGGCTGTCGAGGTCCGCTTATCGTGACCGGTTGATTCTTAAGGGCGGAATGCTGCTGGCGGTACTCGGCAGCCGCCGGCCCACCGGTGACATCGACCTCTTGGCCCGTGCCATCGATAACGATGTGGGAGCCATCGCAGATGTCGTTCGCACGGTGTTGTCGGTCAAAGGTCGACGATGGCGTCAGCTTTGAGGCTGACGCCATGGGCACAGAGGTAATTCGCGATGCTGCGCTCTATTCCGGGGTGCGCATCAGCGTTCCTTCCCGAATCGATAGAGCCAAAGTGGTTCTACGCCTCGATGTCAACGTCGGAGATCCGGTGACGCCGGATCCGGTCGACGTCAAGTACCCGGCTCTTCTTGACCAACCATTCCATTTGCTCGGGTACCCGCTGGCCACCGTTCTCGCGGAGAAGCTAGTCACGATGATCGAGCGAGGGGCTGCGACGGACGCGTGAGCGCGATTTCGCAGACGTCGTGGTCCTCTCTCGGCGCTATCAGATTCAGCCATCCGAGCTTCTGGCGGCTGTGAATGCGACCGCGGAGCACAGACAAGTTCCTCTACGTCCGCTCGCCCCTCTCCTCGGCGGTCTGGGGGACGAGCGCCAGCAGGCTTGGTTCACCTTCGTCACCGGGGCTGGACTTGAGGAGCTTGTACCGAGCACCTACCTCGATGCCATCAATCTGGTCGCGGCGTTCTTTGATCCGCTCGCTGGCGGATCAGTCGAGTCCGGTCACTGGGATCCACATTCCGGTGGCTGGGTCGATAGCCCAGATGAAAGCGACCCCGAGTAGGTATCGATGAGCAACAACGAACCCTCGGAAATTGAGGCACTTGTCGACGAGGTCCATGCGCTCCGAACTGAGAACGAGCGCCTGAGATCGCTGCTGGGCCTTGACCAGGCGAGCCGGCACAAAGTCACCCAACCCTGGGAACCGACGCTTTTCGCCGAGTCGGATCCGAGGGACCTCGCGAGCGACATCAACGGGGACTCTCCGGCTGAGGCCAAGATCGCGTTCTTCCGCTCGCTATTCGCGGGACGCGACGATGTGTACGCCCTTCGCTGGGAGAGCGCGAGGACGGGCAAGAAGGGCTGGAGCCCCGCCGTCGTGGGTGGCTGGGCGAACGCGAAGAAGCCTGGTCGTGCGTACCGACCACTTGACGACGGAGTCGTGGAATCGCACCTCGCTGGCGAGAGTCACCTCGGGCTCTACCCGCTGCGTCGCGGCGACGAATGTCGACTCTTGGCCTGTGATTTCGATGGAACTGGGTGGGTGCTCGATGCGCTGGCTTATCTCGACGCTGCTGCCGCGATCGGCGTTCCCGTCGCGCTCGAGCGATCACGCTCGGGTGAAGGAGCGCACACCTGGACCTTCTTTTCCGGACCCGTTCCGGCTGCTTCGGCTCGACGCCTGGGAGTGCACATCCTCCGCCAGGCAATGGAGATCCGAGCCGAGATCGATCTGTCGAGTTACGACCGCCTTTTCCCCACCCAGGACTTTGTCCCGAAGGGGTCCTTCGGGAACCTTATCGCTCTGCCCCTTCAAGGAGCGTGCCGGCGGCAAGGGAATACCGTCTTTCTCGACCCGGCCACGCTTGAGCCCTACGAGGACCAGTGGGCATTCGTGGCGTCGATTCCATGTATGTCTCCCGAAGCCGTGGCGGCACTTGAGAAGACGCTGGCGCCCGTCGCCGCCGGGCCGGATGATGCGATGTGCCGACGGCCACTGGCGCACGTCGCACATCAGAAGCCGCCGGAAGCGATCCGGGCCGTCTCAGGCGCCATGTTGGCCATTGACCGCATCGGTGTGCCGCCATCTCTGATAGCACGGCTCAAGCATCTGGCCTCGTTGCACAATCCGGAGTACTACGAAAAGGAACGGCTCCGCTTCTCAACGTGGAATACGCCTCGGTTCCTGCGGTGCTACGGAGAGACCACCGATCAGCTCCTGCTCCCACGCGGGAATTGCAGACCATGCAGCCCGCATGGTCGGAGAGGCCGGCAGCAAGCTCGAAGTCTCCGACGCATGCTCGTCGCCCAATTCCATCGACATCTCACTACGGGCCGATCTTTCGGAACGTCAGCAGACCGCACTTGATGCTCTCGTTCCACATCATCTGGGTGTACTCGTGGCACCTCCCGGTTCGGGCAAGACCGTCATCGCCTGTGGAGTCATCGCCCACCGCCGGCTCCCAACGCTCATAATCGTCGATCGGCAGCCCCTGGTCGAGCAGTGGCGAGAGCGCCTTGGAGAGCATCTCGGAATCGGCGCCAAGGAGATCGGTCAGCTTGGTGGCGGCCGCAACAAGGCAAAGGGGACCGTCGACATCGCGATGGCGCAGAGCCTCGCCCGTCGGGAGGATCTTGGCGAAATCGCGAAGGTGTATGGCCTCGTCATCGTCGACGAGTGTCATCACGTCCCGGCGGTGACTTTTGAGCGCGTCGTGCGTGAAATGCCAGTACGTCATTGGCTCGGCCTGACAGCGACTCCCTACCGGCGAGATCATCTCGAAAAGCTCATCACGATGTATTGCGGAGCGGAGCGATATCGGATGGCGCCGGACCACGACGAGCACCTCCGGGTTGAGCGGGTTCTTGTCACGCACACCACCGGCCATGAACAGCCCGACGACGAGGAGGTGGGCATTCAAACCGTATTCCGGGCTCTCGTCGAAGATGAGGAGCGTTCGCGGCAGATCTGCGGTGACATCGCTGCAGCCGTTGAGGCCGGGCGGAACTGTCTCGTGCTCACGCAGTGGACGGAGCACCTCGAAGCGCTCTCGGGGGAACTCCAACGTCTCGGGATCGAAGCGATCGTGATGCGAGGCGGAATGGGTAAGAATGCGCGGGCGAGCGCCTCGGCCCAGATGGAGGCGCAGGCCTCTGCTGGAGGCCTCGCACTACTGGCGACTGGAAGCTTTCTGGGGGAGGGATTCGACCTACCCCAGCTCGACACGTTGTTCCTCGCGTTTCCCTTGGCATTCAAGGGCCGCATCGTTCAGTACGTGGGACGAGTGCTTCGGCCTATGCCCGGAAAATCGCGAGTCGAGGTGCACGACTATGTCGATATGAATGTTCCCGTGCTGGCTCGGATGCAGGCGAAACGTCTCCCGGCCTATGCCTCGCTGGGTTTTCCCGTCGACAAGACGGCACAACGCCAGAGCAAGGTGAAGACGGCAGATTCACCAGAGCTCCGCCCCTAGGACGGAGAGGATTTCGGGAACCCACTGCCCATCCATCTGCCCATCCATTTCATGGGATTGGCCGGACACGGGCAGAATTCCTGGACGCATTTAGGCCAATGAACAGGGAGGATTGTACGGGAGCGCACATGCTGGACATTCCTGGCCGATCTCTCAAGGTGGCGACACGGGTTCGAATCCTGTTGGGGCTGCAACTTGGCCTCTATTCCCCATATGAACCGCCCCGAGTTTCGTGACTACTCTGCTTGTTTGGGTAACCGCCTCGAAGGCGGGTGCTGCCTGACGGTAGTGGGTGGCTTCGAACTCTGCTGGCGTGACGTAGGAGTTGTCCTCGGTGAACTATCGGGTTCCCCTCAGATCCGCTTGTAGTTGACGGCCCAGCCGGCCTGGCGTGCCGCGGTGGCCGCCCGTCTCCAGCCCCAGCGCGGACACGGGCGCGAGAGGTCGCGCAGGAACGCTCGGAGGGCGAGCTCTTCGTCGGGCGGAACCGGCGGCGCAAGCCGCTGGGTGGAACGTGCCTGGCCGACCACTCGACAGGCGCGGCGTTCGGAGACCCCGAAGCCAACTTCGAGCCGCATCACCGCCGCCCTGCGCTGGTTCGGGGTCAGAAGTTTCCTCGGCCAACTCCTTGAGCATCGCCTCATCCAGCCCGGCCTCGGCCAGCAGCTTCTTCAACTGGGCGTTCTCTTTGCGCAGTTCGCGCAGCTCCTGGGCGTCGTCGGCCTTCATGCCCCCGTACTGATTGCGCCAGCGGTGGAAGGTCTGCTCGGAGATCTCGAGGTGGCGGGCCACCTCCTCGACGGTCTTGCCCCGTGCCAAGAGCCCGCCGCCCTCGGCGAGCTTTCGGATCACCTGCTCCGGCGTGTGCCGGCGGTTCTTCATCTATGCCGTCTTCCTTGCCCCATCTTGAGGCATCGGACTCGCCCAGCGGGTGGATCAGTTCACGGGGACTCGGTCAAGTCGGCCCGCCTTCATCAGTTACCGCGGCGGCAATAGCGTTGAGCGACGTGCAGAGCCTGATTAGATGCGGCTCAAGGGATCCCCAAATACGTCATCCACGATGAGGTCGGCAGTTGATCAGCTACGCATGGATTGCTTTGGAACTGGTAATACGTCCCCGGACCTGGAAGATGGGCCTGCGAAATCAAGGCGTCAGATCTTGAGGTCACGCTCAGGCCATACGAACAGAGGCTAGGACCACGTTGAACCATCGTCTCGATATCGGTCCCAACGACGTTCACCCCGACGATGGGACGCTTCAGCGAGGAAGACGGAACAGGCGTCGCACCGTCAATCCATTTGTATCTAGGGAGTTCAGCGTTTAGTTCGAAGACATTGAGAGGGACAGATGTATGTGAAGCCGCGGCGCTTTGCGCAACGTCGGCGGCTGTGCCACCGATCACCAACGATTGCCCCAATACTTCGAAGCCCTTCCCAATGCCAGTGAGGCCGTTGCCGAACGACTGCACCCCGTTTAATACGAACAGCATGACGACATAGCAGAAGGCAATAATCAGAAGATCAGGAACGATCAAAGCAACCCACGGTTTGGCTCTGGCTATTCTGCTCGGGGCAACGACCAGGCTTAGATGCGACCCTCGACCGGGTTCTCCTTTGAACTTGCCGCTCACCACACCACCTTCTCTTTCATAAGAATGGTATTGACACGCTGGAGCGGGTCAATACCAAAGGAATCCACCCTGAGGTTGGCGTCTGGTCAGCAGCGCATTGAGGTGCGTCATATACGGACTGGTAGTAACTGCCAGGACTCACAAGGCGGTAGTACTTACCAAGACCCAGGACATGGTCTTGGGTGGTCAAGGGGTCTGTGCTTGAGGTGACGGTGAGGCCAAAGGAGCAAGAGCCATCTATGCCTTTGACAGCGGTCTCGATATGTGTCCCATTGGCGACCATGCCGACGATGGGGCGCTTTGCCGAATAGGACACGTTCGTCGTACCGACGACCCACTGGTAATTGGGCAGTCTCATATTCAGCACTGATGGGCTCAAAGAGGCAAACTGCGGACCCACGGCAGCCGCAGCGTCATTGGCCGCAGTGCCCGCTGCCTGGTCCGCTTTAAGAGCTTGCTCTAAGCCCCGGCCGAATGAGTTGAACCCGTTGCCTAATGCCTGGGCAAACAAGAGGAAGCCGAGCAGGAAGAACATGACAACTGCAAGGGGTATAGCGAGGGCAACTATCCAAAGAGCAATCGGGATCCTCCAGGGATGGCGAGGCAGAGGGTCTGGGTTTCGACCAATCGGACGTCGGCCGTGCCGGACGGTGGCCATGGCTCAGCTCAGCCGGGCGACAACGGTTATGTCGCAGTCAGGGAGCTCCGTCCATCTGTGCCGTTCGTTTGCCACTCTCTCAGTTATTACAAATATGACAGAAATATGTCAATAGGGTAACGACATCTCGGAATCAGCTGAGAACATGTGAAATCAAGCACGAGGCCGGGGCGTCACCCGGTGGCACTCCGCCACACCGGGTGACTTCAGAGCAGCTAACGCTGCTACGTGAACCGTCCCGGGCTTCGTGACTACTCACTTGTTTGGGTACCCGCCTCATAGGCGGGCGGTGCCTGACGGTAGTAGGTGGCTTCGCAACGATGACCACGGGGCGACGCGACGCGCCGGAAAACGGTGAGGCGATCGTCTGTGAGAGAAGAACGGTTGGTATTGGCAATCCCGACCTTGAGCAGGGTCCAAAGTGTTCAGCGTGTCGTCCCGACCATCCCCAGCCGCCCGTCTGATTACTGCAACGATTGTTGTAATGAAATTCCAGTTCCCACACGCCTTCGCTCAACGCCCGCGACGAATCACCCGGCACATGGTTGTGCCGATCCTCACTGCGGTTGCATTCGTTGCTGGGCAAGTCCTCGTGGCAGCACCGGCCGCGACGGCCGCCGTCTCCGGATGGTACGTGGCCACAGTGCCCGGTACCGGCGTCGACGATGTGCCGCTGGCCACGACCTGCGCCAATGCGCTGGAGTGCTGGACGGTAGGCGTCAGTCTGTCGAACCTCTCTGGGAACGGTCCGTCGACCGTCAATCCTCTCGTCGAGTCCTGGAACGGGACGACCTGGTCGTTGATCACACCGGCACTACCTGCGGGCCAGGGCGGCGGCTTCTTTGGGATCACCTGCGTGAACGGTGCCGACTGTTGGGCCGTCGGCGCCATGGTGGCGCCGGGTGCCGCTAATCCTACGGGCACTCTGACCGAGCACTGGGACGGCGCAGCGTGGACACCGGTCGCGAGCCCGACACCGACCGGATCCGGTGTCACAGGCGCCATCTTGAACAGCGTTGATTGCACGTCCGCCACCAATTGCTTGGCGGTCGGCTATACGACGGACGTGAACGGGAACAACCTCTTCGACGTCATCGAGCAATGGAATGGATCGGTGTGGAGCATCGTTCCTGGTGCCGACACGGGACAGGCCTTCGATCAGCTGAAAGGGATCGACTGCCTCGGCGCCACCGACTGCTGGGCCGTGGGCAATGCGGGACCGGCGCAGCAGATGTCGGACTTCCTGCCCATCTTTCCTGGTGCCGCCGACAACGCGGGGCTGGTCGAGCATTGGAACGGTGTGGGCTGGTCGATCGTGCCGAGCGTTGGCGAGCCCCCGCCCAACGGAATCTACCTCAGTGCTATCACCTGTGTAGTCGCGACCGATTGCTGGACTACGGGATCGGTGACCGACTCCAGCGGTGCGTCGTCGGGGATCGTGGTCGAGCACTGGGACGGTTCGACTTGGACCGATGCGTCGACCTCCGTGGCCGGTTCGTCCGCGCCCGGCATCCTCTCGAGCGTCTCGTGCGTCAGCGCGAACCAGTGTTGGGCGGCGGGCTCCACCGGATCGTTCAACAACGGAAGCAGCGGGCCGCAGGTGCAGAGCCTGGTCGAGTTCTGGAACGGCTCGAGCTGGTCGGTCGAACCGACACCGCAGGTGTCCGCGCTGAGCTTCCTCGACAGCATCGGCTGCGTGCCGAGCGTCGGCTGCATCACCGGCGGGAGCACGCTGACCAGTCCCGGCGGCAACGACCCGGGATTCCGACCGTTCATCGAACAGCTGACGTTCCCACCCGCCTCGAACCAGGGACTCTTGCTCTCAGCGCGTGACGGCGGGGTGTTCGCTTACGGGACCGCTGCGTTCGTTGGCTCCATGGGCGGGCGGCACCTCAACGCCCCAATCGTGGGCGTCGCGCCGACTCCGAATGGTAGGGGCTACTGGTTGGTGGGTGCCGACGGTGGCGTGTTCGCCTTCGGTGACGCAACGTTCTTGGGGTCCATGGGTAGCCGGCGCCTCAACGCGCCCATCGTGGGTATGGCGGCAACCGTAGATGGCCAAGGCTATTGGCTCGTCGCCAGCGACGGCGGGGTCTTTGCCTTCGGCGACGCCGATTTTCGCGGCTCCATGGGCGGTGTCCACCTCAACGCTTCAGTCGTCGCCATGACTGGCACAAGTCAGGAAGGGTATGACCTTGTGGCGTCAGATGGTGGCGTGTTTTCCTTCGGCGCCGCCCGCTTCTTGGGCTCCGCAGGAGGCTTGCGGCTCGCCGCTCCCGTGACGGGCATGACGGCGACACCGGACGGCCGCGGCTACTGGCTCGTCGCGGGCGACGGAGGCGTCTTTTCCTACGGCAGCGCCGGATTCTTCGGATCGGTCTTGGGTCAAGGGATCTCTGGTCAACCACCGGTAGTCGGTATCACTGCCACACCGAGCGGCGCCGGCTACTGGCTGGCTGGAACTACCGGCGCGGTCTACGCATACGGAGACGCGGACTTTCTCGGCGCCCCCTATGGCAGCCGGTTGGTGGCACCAGTCGTCGGGCTCGCGGCCCCGTAGCTCGTTCGCCAGGGCATGGTTCGGGGTTCGTCGACATCCAGCGCCCCGAGAGAGCCGCGGCATCGAGAGGGAACAGGTGTCGGCCCACTGAGCAGAACCCGCCGATGCGCACGCGGTCAGGTCACAAGCGCGTCTCGTCCAGCCAGTCGAAGGCAGCGGCCAGAAGATCGTTGGTGCCAAGCGTTCACAATGACCCTCGGACCCCTCGGCCATGGTGAAGCGCCGGAACGCCTTGTGGACGTAAGCGCGTGGTGAAGCTGCTTACCCTGCCCAGTGGAGACGAGATTGGTCTCATTGTCGGTCATAGAGCTCGGCTACGTGACGCCGGGTGGCTGCTCGTGGGAGTTGTAGTAGCGCAGTCACCCGATGTAAGCCCGGACGGAGGTGATGTCATGCGTGGCCATGCGAGGACCGAACAGGGTCCTGCGTGCGGGCCGATCCAGCAACGACTGGAAATGGGCGTCCCCCGCCGAATCGTCGACGCGGTTCCAGAGGTCCCCCTGTCAATCGGACAAGCTCTCGGTCGTGTCGTACTGACCGCCTCATCCTAGGTGCTGCCTGACCCTGTGCGCGCCATTGATGTTTGTTTTCGTCGAACTCTCAGGTTCGACGGTGAGCATCGAAGAAGTCAGCGTTCTGCATCTTGAACTCGGCATTGAACTGATGCTCGTCGATCGTGGCGAGCATCTCGTTCGAGACCTCCTGCTTCTGATCCGACGACAAGGCATCGGGAAGCTGCGCATGGAAGCCCTCACTCGGCCGCCCTTCTGGATCTCTGGCAATGTGACAATCTTCCTATCGGTGTCGATGATCCCGGCATTTCGGTAGGCCGCGACGATGGATCCGGCGGTGGTCTGGTGTATGCCCGGAATCCGCAATAGCGGCTGTGGCAATGGGTCGTTGCAGTCTCAGAATGATCGAAGCTACGCGGACCTTTCGCGTTGGTGGGTCGTGTCCGCCGTGGAGCCTCTTCTCGACGGGTCCTTCGAGAAGAGAGGATCGGCACTAGCCTCCGGTTTGAACGAAATGTCGACGGCATATTCCGGTCGCCTCGTTTCGAAACGAGCAAGGCGACGGAACGTTCGACGGTCTCCTTCAGTGAGGGGAGGTTGCGTCATTGATCTCGGCCAAAGCCGGTATTTGAGTACCACGTTCACCTCTGCGGCGAGCAGTGTCAGTTGAGCGGCGAGAAACATCCAAGAAAGTAGAGCGATTACGACAGCGAAAAAGCCATACGTCTCACTTGCGCCTCGGAGTTCCCGGGCTACGTACCAGCCACCCGCCGCTTGAAGGGCTTGCCAAAAGAGGGTAGCGAGGATGGCTCCAACCCATACGTCGCGCAGACGAAGTGGTTCCGCCGTGAGCACCATGAATGCAGTGGTGAAAACCGCGAGGGTTATCAGAACGGACCCCAAGAAGGACAACGGCCTGCCGGCACCGTGGACGTAGGCCGTGGCAAAGGTTTCCAATGCAGCGGAGACAAGTGCGGCGATACCCAGAGCGACAAGTACAGAAGCTGAGCGAGCCTTACGCAATAGAAAGCTCGGCCATTTGACGTACGGGATGTTCCAGACCGTATTCATTGCCGACTCCGCCGCATTTGTGACTCCGAGGGTTCCCCACACCGTCCCCACGAGTCCGATGATCAGCGCGAGCCCACTCCCATGGAGCAAATGGCCATGCGGCTTTAGCTGCGCGCCAATGATCGGGAATTGACTGATTGCGGAATGGAAGATCTCACGTTTGAATGTCGGATGGGATGTGAGAACGAATCCGAGAATCGCCGCAAATAACAGCAAGAGCGGGAAGACGGAGAACAATCCCCGGTACGCGATTCGGGTAGCGAATGCACCAGCACGATCATTGCCGAACTTCTGGACAACTGCCCACGGAACAGCCAGGACGAGATGGCTCTGTTGGAAACGGTCGACCCTCCGGAGCATTCTCTCTGGTTGTTTCATACGCTCTTGTGGCACCACCGAAAAGCTGGGCAACCTCGCGGGTTGGGGATGTCGCTGACAGCTCTTTTGTCCACACCCATGTCAGGTGAGGTCGCCGGCATGCGCGGTGTGCTCGCAACCGGGGAGGGACGAAGGTTCCCATTTTCGGCGCACAAATGTGAAGGCTGTCCCGCAATTCTGAAGCCGTGTTGCGATGGACGTGGTTGCCGGTCAGGGCAGCCTTTGAAAAGTGCGAGTGGGCCATAAGCCGGTGACCTCAGCCCAGCGGTCAGGGTCAGACCTCCCGCGATGCTCGATCCATCCGAGCACTGACGCTGTCGGAAACTCCAGTCGGAGCTTCGGTCGACACTTCGGGCGAGCTGCGCTCGTTCGATCAGGGCTCGACTCGCGATGCGAAGAGGGCATACCCGGCTCACCGTGGTACCGGTGTGCCGGGGGGTAGAGGGAACTCGGGATTAGCTCTGACATTTGCTGTCCCGAAGCAGTTGAAGACGTTTCGACCCCGATTGAAGACCGGCACATACTTCGTGCCCTTGGCCACGATGTAGGCCACGCAGTACGGAGGCGCGTGTCCGTGATGTCCTCCCACGGCCCAGTCGACCGGAGCAGTCAGTCCGCCAGCGGTGAACGACGTAACGGCATTGGTCTGCTTGACCACGTTGTCCCATGTCAAGTCGTTCCTGGCCGCTTTGACGCCTTGGACGAAGAGGGCCGCGGATTCCCAGCCCTGAATCGCAACCTCATCGTTGACATACTTCGGCTCGTACCTCTTCATCTCCTTCAGGTACAGTTTGAGGCCTGGGTAGGTGCGAATTGGCGCCGTGAAAGGCACGTGATAGGTGGCGAAGTACACACCTTGCATCAGGCTCTTGTTCGCACGCAGTGTTGACTCGTCATTGCCGTTCAACCAAAGCTGCTTCGCTTGTAGTCCGTACTGCTGAATTGCGCGAGCCATGCTCACGTTTCCCTGCACGTCCATACAGCTCACGACGAAGTTCGAGCCCGATTGCTTCATTCTCTCCACGTCTGTCGCCACCGTGGAACCGGGGTAGTTGATTTTCAGATCGACGTAGCTCACCCGGTAGTGGCCCCTCTTCAATGCGTTTTCGGTCGCCCGGCACACGTTCGCCGACGCGGCCACCCCGTAGGCCAGGATGGCGATGGACGGCCTCCGCTCAGCCTTTCGAGCAACGTACGCGAACTCGGTCGCTCCAGCCGGGTAGTACTGCGCCGATCCTCCGGCAGCGAACAGGTTCGGGTGTCCCGCCCAGTTGCCGGTGACGTTGTAGCCGTAGGTCGGGATGCCCGACTCGACGAAGTAGTTGGGGGAGAAGAAGATCGAGGCGATGCCCGTGACAGCGAACACGTGGTCCTGATTGATGAGCGTATTCGCGAGCTGGTTGAACGTGGTGGGATTCCCTCCGTCATCGAGCGCGTACTTGTAGTCGATCTTTCGGCCATTCACGCCGCCGTGCGCGTTGACGTACTTGAAGTAGGCCCGCTCACCGTAAATGAGGCCTGACGCATTGGCGGCGAGCGTGCCGGTTTGAGTTGAGATGGTCCCGACTGTTATCGACGAGGCGGTGACCCCCTGCGCGGTGTTCGACGACTCTGCTCCGGCCGCTCCGACCGGGATCACCAAGACGGTGGTCACGACGCTCGCTCCCAGTAGCGCCAGACCTTCGAATAGCCAGCGCCGCACCTTCTCGTTCATCCGAGCTCCCCGATCCCTGTCACCTCGCCGGACCTGATTGCCGGTGGTATGCCTTTACCCTGTTGCGAGACGAGCTTGGAGATCCACGCCGACTTCTTAGGAAGATCTTCGACGGGGAGGAATCGATGGCTGGCACACGTGGCGAGTCGAGGCCCGCGAACTGAGAGGTCAGCGTGCCGAGGCTGTGTTCCCGTCGATACGGGGCGAACCGGGCGTCGGCTCCGGCGATGTGGTGGGGTCGCGGGTCACAGGGTGATTCGGCAGTAGAGCCAATGCAGCGAGGGTGGCAGCGATGAGGACAGTCATTGCCACAAGGGCGGCTAGGTCCATTCCTGATACAAACGCGCTCCGGGCCGCATCACCCAGAGCTTTGCTCTCTGCCGGCGACAGATGGTGCGCCACCGTGAGCGCGCCGCCCAACGAACCCAAGATCACTCGTTCGATACCGGCGGGCACCGGAGTGCCGGCGTGATGGAGGGCCTCGCTCAGCTGGCTCTGGTACCGGAAGTTGAGCGCCGTGCCGAGCAGGCCGACACCAAGGGCTCCCCCGATCTGCATCGCAGTGTCATTCGTCGCAGAGCCAACTCCCGCGTCATGCGGGGGCACCGTGCTCATGAGGGATGCCGTGCACGGAGACATGGTCATCGCCACGCCGATCCCAAGAAGCAAGAAGGAGGGAAGACCATCTCGGTACGTCGAGCTCGGAGCCGTCAGAGCGAACAGTCCCAGGCCGGTGGTCACCAGGGTCAGCCCACAGACGACCACCGCTTTCGTGCCGATCCGACGAGCAGCGAAGACCGCCAGCGGGGCCACGATGAGCACGCTTGCGGCGATCGGCGCCACCCGAAGCCCCGCTCCGAGGGCCGAGTAGCCCAGTGAGAACTGGAGATACTGCGTCAACAGGAAGAACAGACCCATCATGGCGAACATGACGACGCACAGCACGCCGATGGACATGGTGTACCTGCGCCGGGAGAAGAATCTCATCGGGAGCATCGGGTGATCGCTACGCCGCTCCCAGGTCACGAACGCCACGCCTCCCGCCAGGCCAATCGTCAGCGCGGCGATGATCCACGGTGATGCCCAGCCTCGATTTGGCGCTTCCACCACCGACCAGACGAGCGCCGCCAGGGCAACGATCGAAAGGAGCACGCCAATCGGATCGGGCTTCCGGTACTCGGGTGTCTTCGAGTTCGGCACGATGACAGCCGCAAAACCAAGCGCGAGAGCGGCGATGGGGACGTTGACGAGAAAGACGGAGCCCCACCAGAAGCGTTCGAGGAGCAGGCCTCCGAGGATCGGGCCGAGCGCCACTCCGAGCCCAGTTGTTCCGGACCAGATACCGATGGCCCGCATGCGCTCGCCCGGCTCGGGGAACACGTTCGTGAGGATGGAGAGGGTTCCGGGCATCAGGGCGGCCGCGCCGAGCCCCATCACCCCTCTGGCCACGATGAGCATCATCGGGGTGGCCGACCAGGCCGCGAAGGCTGATCCGGCACCGAAGATCCCGAGTCCGGCCATGAAGATCCACTTTCTTCCGAGTCTGTCGCCCAGTGCGCCCAGGGTCAGGAGCAACCCGGCGAAGACGAGCGCGTAGATGTCGATTGCCCACTGCAACTCGGAAGAGGTTGCTCCGAGGCTGCGAATGATCGTCGGGAGTGCAACGTTCAAAATGGTGTTGTCCAGGCTGATGATGAGCAGTGTGCCGCACAGCACCACCAGCACGGCCGAGCGATGGACACCGACACGTCGCTTGCGAGAGCCACCTCCATCGTTGCGTCGCAGCTGAACCCGGGTGGTGGTGATTGCCCGATCCTTTTGGTCCGTCGCGCTTGGTGGCATCTTGAGATCGCTTCCCAGGAAAGCCGATGTCAATCGTCGAACGTGGACGGTCCCGGCGGCTCCGGCCAGACGGGGGAGGCGAGTCAACGACTCCCAGAAGGGTTGCCTTGGCCGTGCGTGCCGTCTACTTGCCCGAGTGGCTTCGTGGTCCATGACCCGCGATCCCACCCACCCGCCTGTGTAGGAACAATGTAAGTACTGTCTTGGCTCGGGTTGGGGGGTGCCAGTACCCGCTCGACGACATCCTGCAATGCACGGTGTGGACACGCGGGCAACGCCTCGAACAGTCGCGTGAGCTTGCAGAGGAACCCAGAAAGCACGACGGAGAGAGACTCCGAGTTGACCGGTTTGGTCGATCTCAGAGAGCAGAAATCTCGCATCGCGAGGCTTGGCTGCCTCATCGCATGGCCAGCTGAGGTTGAGAGCGAGTTGGCACAGGGTCGGCGGCCCACTGCATCAGAGCGACCGGCGATCCACACCGACCCTTCTCCCGGCCTCATGCGCTGAATGCTTCGCACCCGTAGTATCGAGGCATGGAATCGAAACAGCTGGCCGGAAAGGTTGCAGTCGTGACGGGTGGGGCTGGTGGTATCGGTCGGGCGACTGCCGAGCTGCTTGTGTCCGAGGGGGCAAGCGTCGTCATCGGAGACGTCGAAGCGGGTGCTGGAGAGGATCTCGCGTCACAGATCGGCGATGCCGCCGCGTTCAAACAGACCGACGTCAGCGAACTCGAGCAAGTCCAAGCACTCGTCGATTTCGCAGTCGAACGCTTCGGCGGCCTGGACATTATGTTCAACAACGCCGGCATCGGCAGCCCACTGAAGCGATTCCTCCCTGACGATCTCGAGGATTTCTCCCGCATCATGAACGTCAACCTGTTCGGGGTCATCGCCGGCTCGCAGCGCGCCGCTCGCTACATGAAGGACCACGGCGGCGGCTCCATCATCAACAACGCCTCCATTGCGGCCATCAACGCCGGCACCGGCATGATCTCCTACCGGGCGTCGAAGGCCGCCATCGCTCACGCCTCCAAATGCATGGCCATCGACCTGGCGCCGTACAACATCCGTGTCAACTGCCTCACGCCCGCCCACATCCGCACCGGCATCACGACCTACGAGATGGGACCGGTCCTCAAGTACATGCAGCCACTCGAGCGAGAGGCCCAACCCGAGGACGTGGCTAACGCGGTGGTGTTCCTCTCCAGTGACCGTGCGGCCCAGATCACCGGCGTCGTGCTGCCCATCGACGGTGGTACGACGGCAGGGCCCCCCTACGCCCAGACCAAGCTCATCATGTCCACGTTGAAGCCGGCAGGGGAGGCGCCGACCGCCGGTTCGTGACCGACGGGCCCGGGTGCTCGGGTTAGCTTGCCGCGGACAGCTCGAGGTGCAGTTGCTTGAGCCCCCGCAGGAAGAAGGTCGGCAGGTACTCGTAGTGCCGGGCTCCTGCCGGACCGTGGAACTCCTCAGAGATCGCGATGTCGCTCGTGCGATCGAGGAAGCGGTTCAGCGTGACCCGACCTTCGGCCCGGGCGAGTGGTGCGCCCGCACACGTGTGGATACCGAAACCAAAAGCGACGTGTTGGCGCGCGTTCGCCCGGTCGATGTCGAACTCGTAGGGATTGTCGAACATGCGAGGATCGCGGTTACAGGCGCCCGGCACGAGCATGAGTGATGCGCCGGCGGGGATTTCGACGCCGCCCACGGTGACGGGGACCCTGGTCATGCGGAACTGCGTGCGCAGGGGGCTCTCGAGCCGGAGCATCTCCTCAATGAAATTCGGAATTCGGTCGCGGTCTTCCCGTACGAGTTGTTGCAGGTCGGGCCGCTCGCCGAGCGTCCGCAGGGCGAAGGACAAGAGGCGCACCGTCGTCTCCTGGCCGCCGGCGAAAAGGTTGGCCGCGATCAGCGCCGCATCCTTCACCTCCGGGGTCGAACCGTCAGGGAACGCCGCCGTCGCCAGACCAGACAGGACGTCGTTCCCTGGCTCCCGGCGCCGGTCCTCGATGTACTCCGTGAAGCGGTCGTAGAGAAATTCGAGCGGCTTGTGCGCCACCTCCTGCTCGTGCACGGTGGACAGTCGCTCCCGGAAGAGGGCGTGGTCGGATTGAGGCACACCCTCGAGGTCTGCGATCACGGTGAGGGTGAAGGGCTCGGCGTAGTCGCGCACCATCTCGCATGATCCCTGGTCGAGGAACCCGTCGAGGAGATGGTCGGCGAACTCCCACATGAAGGCCTCGTTTTCCTTCAATCCCTTTGGCGTGATGAGCCGCATCAGGAGATGGCGATGCGCCGTATGGTTCGGCGGGTCGAACGATGGGAGCTGGTCGCTGAAGGGGAGCTCGCTGCGGCACTTCGAAATGATGTCGGTGACGTCGTCGCCCTCGAACGGCAGGGAGAGTTTGACGAAGGATCCGCACACGACGTTGCAGGACGAGAATGTCCCCGACGCCGGTTCGTTCTCAGGGAACGTGGCCGGGTCGCTGTAGACGGCCATCGCCTCCTGGTGGCCCGTGATGATGAACATCCCGTAGTTCGGTTCCCGCCAGACCGGACTCTGGCTCCGTACCCAGTCGAAGTACGGGTACGGGTCGTCCTGGACTGCCCGGTCTGTGAAGAAGTTGACGCTCTCGAACTCGCTCATGTGTGCCTCTTTCCGAATGTGTACCTGGGCTCGGGCGAATGGTGCGACGCCGCCCCGACGGGGTATCACGCGGGCGGCGGGTGCGCCGACGCCGTCGCGTGGCGTGCCGCGACGTAGCCGAAGACCATCGTGTTGGCAATGCTGGCCCCGGGCCCGAGGTAGTGCCGACCCATCACCGTGGCTGTGCCGTTTCCCGTGGCGTAGAGACCCACAATCGGACGGTCGTCCTGCCCGACGACCTGGGCTTCGGCGTTGGTGAGCATGCCGCCGCACGTCCCGATGTCGCCCGGGACCACTTGCACGCCGTAGTACGGGGGCTCGTCGATCGGTCCGAGACAGGGGTGCACTTTTCGGTTCGGGTCGCCGAGGGCTCGGTTGTAGGCGGATGCGCCGCGCCCGTAGTCGGGGTCGACCCCTTGGGCAGCATGCTCGTTGAACCGCTCGACCGTCTCGACCAGACCCGTGGGATCGATGCCGCACATGGCAGCGAGGTCCTCAAGCGTCCAGGCCTGCTTGAGCATGCCGCTCTCGAGCAGCTTGCGGGGGAAGCGACCAGGGCTCGAGCGCTGATGGGCGTAGCGTTTGCGATAGCGATCGTCGAAGATCAGCCAGCACGGGACCGCCTTGCTCGTCTTGTCGCGGGCGTACATCGCCTTGCCGACCTCCATGTACGAGTTGGACTCGTTCACGAAACGCCTCCCGGCGGCATCGACGTAGATGGTGCGGGGACGCTGGCGCGCCTGGTCCAAGGTCGATTGTCCGAACCGCCCGGTCCGAGGCGAGGGCAACCACCAGGCTTCGTCCATGAAGTCGGTCTTCGCGCCGTGGCGCATAGCGATCTGAATCACCTCGCCGGTATCGCCGGGGTTCGAGATCGACCACCGAGCCCGATTGGGCTGATCACCTCCGAACTCCTCGCGCATGGCCGGGTTGTGCGCGAACCCGCCGGAGGCCAGCACCACCCCCAGGCGGGCCCGGACGAAGACGGGGACGCCATCGCGCACCGTGCGGACGCCGACGACCCGACCGTCCTCAAAGACCAGGTCCTCCAATGGCGTCCCGGTCCACACCGGGATCGCCTTGTCGAGGGCGATGCGCAGCAGTTGTGCGATGAGCGATGCTCCGTTGGTCAACAGCGCCTGGCGCCGAAGACGGGCGGTGTAGGTCCGGATGACGACCCGCGCCGAGACAGCGAACGCTCCGAGGCTGCGGTTGTAGTTGGACAGCGACCGTGCCTCGTTCGTCATCACCGCAAGGCCGAGACTCTGCGCCAGGCCGGGCTGCAGCTTGCCCAGCCATTCACCGAGGACGTTGCCGTCGAAGGGGACCGGCTCGATCCCGCGACCGATGTCGAGTCCTCCCTTGGCGTTGGAGTAGTAGTCGCTGTAGCCCGGACAGAAGGCGAAGCGCACGCCGGATTGCTGCAGGAACGTCACCATCTCCGGTCCGGCCGTCAAAAAGGCGTGGCGCCGTTCGGTCGAGGAGGCGGGACCGACGTCACCGACGACCGCCTCGAAGTGGGCCATGGCGTCCTCGTAGGAGTCCTTGATGCCATCGGCCCGCATGACCGGGTTGTTCGGCACCCAGAGGATCCCACCCGACATGCACGTCGAACCCCCGACCAGCTCCTGCTTCTCGAGCACCAGCGCGGTCGCGCCAGCGTCGACCGCGGTCAACGCAGCGACCATGCCGCCACCACCGGATCCGATAATCACGAGGTCGACGTCGGTGTCCCACGTCGTCATGTCACGCTCTCCGACCTCCCGAGGTCCTCCTGGCGGGGAGGAAGCTAGCAGGATCCGTTGACGATTGCTACGAGTCCGAAGTAATCTGCAGCGAACCGTCCACGAGGGAAGCGGGGGAGATGGCCAATTCCAGGACGCTGGTGTATCCGTCGGCAGGGTGGGGTGCACCCAAGGATCGTCACCCCGGACCCGCCGGCGACGTCGGCCTCCCCGCCGGGACCGAGGTCTTCTCCGCCGACGACCACATCTCCCTGGCCGTCGACATCTTCTACGAGCGCTTCCCTGACACCATGAAGGAGCAGGCGCCCCGCGTCATGAACGTGGACGGCGGGTGGGTCATCGGCATGGGGGGCAAGTCCGTGCTGGTGAAGGAGTTCATTGACGTTCTCACGCAGTACGACCCCGTTCCTGGTTCGCACACCGGTGACGTCGAGGCCCGCCTGGCGGCACTCGATGCGGAAGGCGTGACGCGGGAGCTCGCCTTCCCGAACTCCATCCTTGCCCTGTTCGGTTGGCCCGATCGTGAGGTGCGCGAATTGTGTTTCCGGATCTACAACGAGCACATCGCCGAGATCCAGGAACGATCGAAGCACCGCATTTACGGCGTCGGCCTCATCAACTGGTGGGATGCGGAGGGGGCGCGCCGGACGCTTGCCGAGCTGAAAGCGCTCGGGCTGAAGACCTTCCTCATGCCGCTCTCGCCCGGGAAGGACCTCGAGAAGAACCCCATCGACTACGCCAGCATGGCAATGGACGGCGTGTGGGAGGCCATCGAAGAGTCGCAGATCCCCGTGTCGCACCACATCGGCGAGAGCATTCCCAACTCGCCGAACCAGTTCAACGCGCTGAGCATCGGCATGCTCCAGTCCGTCGCATCATTCCGCGACACGTTCGGCAAGTACATCTTCGGCGGCATCCTTGACCGCCATCCTGGCCTGCAGATCGGCTACTTCGAGGGCGGAATCAACTGGGTGCCGTCCGCCCTGCAGGACGCTGAGCACATTGCAGCCTCGTTCCGGCACATGGTCGACTACGAGATCCATCACGATCCGACGTACTACTGGGACAACCACATGTGCGCCTCCTTCATGGTCGATCCGCTCGGGCTGGCGCTGCTTCCCCGCATCGGTGTCGACAAGGTGATGTGGTCCACGGACTTCCCCCACAACGAGGGCACGTACGGCTACAGCAACCGGTCGCTCGAGACGGTCGTCGAAGCGGTGGGCCCCGATGCTGCCGTGGCCGTGGTCAGCGGCAACATCAAGCGCTACCTCGGGCTGGACGACTGATGCCGGCCGGGCTGATGGCCTCGGCACCGCCGACGCAGATCCCCGCGGAGGCGAACGTTCGGCGCATGCAGCGAGAACGGATGGAACGGATCCGTGGTCTCATGCGCGCGCAGGGTCTCGACGTTCTGATCCTTCTCGGGAACACGAATGTCGTCTACGCCACCGGGGCCATCTGGCCGCTGGCCGACTCGGGCCGGGCGAACTTCGAGCAGCCCGTGGCGGTCGTCACCGTCGACGACGCCTGGCCGCACCTCTTCTCCCCCATGCGCGAGGAGGACAGGCCGCACGTGGACCTTCCGTCCGATCACCTCCACGGCCCGGTCTATCTGGACTTCGACGAGGGTGTGGAGCTGTTCGCGTCGGACCTGGCCGGCATCGTGCCCGACTCGGCCGTGTTCGCCATCGACGAATGGACCAATGCGCTGCGCCGCGAACGCTCCCTCCTGTTCGCCTCGGATGCTCCGCTCGACGGAGGCCGGATCATCAGCGGCGCCAAGGCGGTCAAGACGCCGGACGAGCTCTCGCTCATGCGCGAGGGGCTGCGGATCACCGAGCGCGGCATTGCAGCCGTCCAAGCTCGCCTGGCACCCGGCGTTCGGCAGACGGACCTGACCGCCGCGTTTCTCCGCACGATCTTCGAGGAAGGCGCGGACGCCAACATTCTCGACCCTATCTGGCAGGTCATGCCCGCCCACATGGCGGACGGGCCCTGGACGACGACCGGCGACCTCGCCTGCCCGTTGCTGTCGACCGAGCGCGAACTGGTCGAAGGCGACGTGCTGTGGGTCGACCTCGGGATCAGCTACGCCGGGTTCCACTCCGACTTCGGCCGGACCTGGGTCGTCGGACGCGAGCCGGATGCCCGGCAGCGGGCGCAGTTCGAGCGGTGGATCACCATCCGGGACGCCGTGCTCGACGTCACCCGTGCCGGCGCCACCGCGGCGGACCTGACGGCGGCGGCGATCGAGGCGGCCGGCGGGATCAAGCCGTGGATGCCGCACTTCTACCTCGGTCACGGCCTCGGCATCGACAGCGCCGAGTCGCCCTACGTCGGGAGCGACATTGGGGAGGCGTTCGACGCGTCGCTCGTGCTGGCGGCCGGGATGGTCCTGGTGATCGAACCGATCGTCTGGGACGAAGGAGCGGCGGGCTACCGCGCCGAGGAGGTCCTGCACATCACCGAGGACGGCTGGGACGCCATGACCGACTATCCCTACGACCCGTTCTAGGGCTGTGACGAGCACCGAGATACTGCCCGACGATCGCACGTTGCGACTGGCCCGCCGGTCGCGCGTGCTCGCCGAAATGGAAGAGGCCGGCGTCGACGTGCTCGTGGTCGGTCGGGAGGGCAACGCTCGCTACGTCTCCGGCGCCCCGCGGCTCTGGACCGCCGGCTCGCGGGCGTTCGGCCCCGGCTGCGTCTTCGTGCGCGCGTCCGGGTCGGTGCACCTCTTGAGCACGTGGGACGAAGGGATTCCCGAGGAGATCCCGCACGAGAACCTCTACGGGATCTCGTTCAACGCAGGTACATTCCTGAAGGTCTTGCAGGGGATCGAGAGCGCCACCACGGTGCGCACGGTCGCCACCGACGCCATGACGCCCTCGGCGGCGCGACTCCTTCCCAAGGCGTTCCCATCGGCCGAGCTGATCGACGGGGAGCCGCTCCTGCGCCGCGCCCGCCGGGTCAAGACGCCCGAGGAGGTCGAGGCCATCCGCGCGTCGGTCCGCATCGCCGAGCAGGCGCTGGACGAGGCGGCAGGCGCGTTGACGTTCGGGGTGACGGAGCGGCAGCTGACCGGCGTGTTCATGGAGGCCATGGCATCGTCCGGCGTCACCACCCCGGCCCACCAGGACGTCGCCTGGATCACGTCGCGCCACGACCCGTGGCGCCGCACCAGCCGCGACACGCCGGTGGGGCCGGGCGACCTGGTGGCGTTCGAGGCCGGCGTACTCCTCGGCGGGTACGTCGGCGAGCTTGGTCGTACGCACGCGGTCGGCGGAGACGGAGCCATCGACGGGCCGCTGGCACAACGTTGCGACGAGCTGGCGGACCGACTGCTGGCCGCCTGCCAAGTCGGCGCGCCGGTGGGTGACTTCCTGGCTGCCTATGAAGCTGCCGGTGTCCCGCTGCCTCCGATGCCAGTGGCGCGGGGGCTGGGCCTCGGGTACGACCTTCCTCTCGTCACGGCGGCACTCCCGCTCACGGCCGGAGAGCAGGTGCTCGAGGCCGGCATGGTGCTGGCGCTCAGCGCCTTCGTCTGGGAGCAGGGCACCGGTGCCGCCTACGCCCAGGAGCCCGTGGTCGTGACCGTGGCGGGACCCGAGCCGCTGTCGAGCACACCCTTTCGCGACGTAAGGAGCATCCGCACGTGACCGAAGACGACATTCCGCCGCCGGAGGAAATCATCCTCTACGACAAGGATCCCGAGACGCGTATCGCGACGATCACCCTGAACCGTCCCGACCAGCTGAACATCCCGACCATCGCGGCGCGCCGGCGCTACGCCGATCTCATCTTCAAGGCCAGCATCGACGACGACGTCAAGGTGCTGGTCGTGCGCGGCATCGGCGATCACCTGGGGTCGGGAGCCGATCTCGACGAGTTGATGGCCAAGCGGGCCGCCGGCACCGCGCTGCACGAGGAGTTCGGCATCGACGAGGACGACGACGTGACCATGCCCCCGCCGCGCTCGTACCGGGCCGGTGCCTCGCTGCTCCATTGGTACGGCAACACCAGGTCCGGCTGCCGGAGCCTGCAGGACTTCAAGAAGATCAGCATCCTCGAGGTCAAGGGCTACTGCTATGGCTGGCACTTCTATCAAGCGGCCGACGCCGACCTCATCATCTCGTCGGACGACGCGCTCTTCGGACACCCAGCCTTCCGCTACGTGGGCTACGCGCCCCGGATGTGGCAGTGGGCGATGATGATGGGACTGCGCAAGTTCCAAGAGATGGTGTTCACGGGTCGCCCGTTCACCGCGGAACAGATGTACGACTGCAACTTCGTCAACAGCGTCGTGCCACGCGATGAGCTGGAGGCCGAGACTCACAAGTACGCCCTCGCCTGTGCCCGCACCCGCCCGACGGACACCGTCTTCATGCAGAAGGTCTTCTTCGAGGTCATGAAGCAGCAGCAGGGAGAGTACATGGGTAGCCTGCTCAGCGCCTGGCTCGAATCGATGGGCGGCATGTTGCGGGAGGACGTCGACGGGAAGAAGGCGACGCTCAGCAAGGAGACGATGGACGCCGGCCTCAACCTCGCGGTCAAGGACAACGACAGCAGGTTCCCCGCTGACTGGCGACTCAGTGGCTCGGGCCGTCGGCGCCCCGACGTCGACTGACGGTGCCCCCTTCGCACAACGGCGCGGCGGAAGGCAGCGAGGGCACCGCGCCCACACCGGGCACGCCCACACCGGCACCCCTGAACAGACTGCGCGTGGTCGATCTCTCGACCTGGATCGCCGGCGCCTACTGCACGAAGCTGTTGGCGGACGGCGGTGCGGAGGTCATCAAGGTGGAGTCGCCCGACGGGGACCCGTTGCGGCGATGGTCGGCGTCAGGGGCCGCAATCGCACCGGGCGACGACGGTGCGCTGTTCAACTTCTTGAGCGCGTCGAAGCTGGGTGTGGTCGCCGAGGTGGACCAGCCGGAGAGCCTGGCCTCGCTGGAAGCACTCTTGGCATCGGCCGATGCCGTCGTGTGGACCCGGGGTTCGGCGGTGGCGGCGCACCCGACGCTGACGCCGCGCGCCCTCCTCGGGAGGCACCCGCACTTGATCGTCACCGCGATCACGCCGTTCGGCCTGGAGGGCCCGTGGAGCGACAAGCCGGCCACCGAGTTCACACTGCAGGCGTGGTCCGGCGGGATCGTCGGGCTCGCCCGCGGCCTGCCCGATCGCGCGCCCGTCTTCGTCGGGGGTCAGGTCGGGGAGTGGGTCTCCGGTGTCTTCGGCGCCATCGGCACCCTCGCCGCGGCACGGCGTGGTGAGGCGGGTGGCGAGCTGGTCGACGTTTCCATGCTCGAGGCGTCGGCCCTGACGCTCACCTATTACCCGGTGACCTTCAACGATCAGCTCGGGCGGCCGATGCGCCGCAAGCGCTTCGTGCCGACGCCGGGGGTCGCCGCGGCCAGAGACGGGCTCGTCGGCCTCGGGGTGGGGACCGGACAGCAGTGGCTCGACTTCTGCGCCATGGTGGAGCACCCGGAGTGGATGGACGACCCCACGCTCTTCTTGGACCGCACTGCGCTGACGCCGGACATCAACGGGTGGATCGCCGACCACAGCGTCGAGGAGATTTTGGACCTGGCCTCGGCCTTCAGGATCCCCAATGCACCGATCGCCAACGGCGCCAACGTCGCGTCGGTCGAACACTTCCGCGAACGGAAGACCTTTGTCGAAAACCCGCGGGACAGTGCTACGAACCCGCGACCGCCCTTCCGGCTCAGTTCCGTCCGACTGGCACCTCCCACGCCGGCCCCTCGACTCGGCGAACACGTCCTCGACGACGTGGCTGCGCGGACAATTCCCGCCCGCACGAGCCCCGGGAGACCGTCGGCCGCGCTACCGCTCGCGGGGTTGCGGGTCCTCGACATGACGGCCTTCTGGGCCGGTCCGCTCACGGGTCACCTTCTGGCTCTGCTGGGGGCCGAGGTCATCCACGTCGAATCGGCGTCCCGCCCGGACGGTGCCCGGCTGGTCGGTGGCGTGCCCCAGACCGAAGATCGCTTCTGGGAGCGTGGCCCGATCTTCGCCGCGCTGAACACCAACAAGAAGAGCATGACGATCGACTTCAGCGATCGGCGCGGTGTCGACCTGGTGCACCGCCTGGCGGCGACCTGTGACGTGGTCGTCGAGAACTACACGCCGCGGGTGCTGGACCAGATGGGACTCGATTTCGAAGCGCTCAAGGCCGATCGGCCCGATCTCGTCATGCTGCGGATGCCCGGCTTCGGGCTCGACGGGCCGTGGCGGGACCTCTCGGCCTTCGCTTTCGTGATTGAGGACGCGTCGGGCCTCACCTGGCTCACCGGACACCCCGATCTCTTGCCCTTCGAGCCCTACACCATCGGCGACCCCAACGCCGGGCTCCATGCGCTGTTCGGGTTGCTGGTCGCGCTCGAGCACCGGGACAGGACGGGCGAAAGCTGCCTCGTCGAAGCGGCGATGGTCGACGCCGCGTTGAATGTCGCGGCCGAACAGGTCATCGAGTCCTCCGCCTATGGCGCACTGCTGGCCCGCGCCGGGAATCGCGGTCCGACAGCGGCGCCGCAGAACCTCTACCGCGCCGCGGCACCCGACGACGACGGCCGCGATGACTCGTGGGTCGCGCTCGCCGTGGCTACCGACGCGCAGTGGGTGTCGCTGCAGGCTGCCCTCGGCAGTCCCGAGTGGGCGATGGATCCAGACCTGTCCACGGCGACAGGTCGCCGGGCGGGGCACGATCGCATCGATTCGTTCCTCCAGGAGTGGTGCCGGGCCCGGACGGCCGATGACATCGTGGCGCTCCTGTGGGAGGCCGGCGTCCCGGTGGCGAAGGTGATGCAGCCGCACCGGCAGCCGGAGTTGGCGCAGCTCGCGGCACGCGGGTTCTTCGAGGAGCTGGACCACCCGGTGATCGGCCGGTCCCGCTACAGCACCCTGCCGATGCAGTTCTCGCGTGACACCGGTCCGGTCCACCATCGTCACGCCCCCCTCCTCGGCGAGCACAACGAGCAACTGCTCGCCGAACTCGGACTGACCCGGTCCGAGATCGACGCACTCGCCACAGATGGGATCATCGGTGACACCCTCCTCCAAGCCGGCTAAGGGCCGGGCGCCAGCGCCCTATCCTTCTGGGATGGGATTCGAGGCCGCTCCGTTCGACGTCGTCGAGGCTTCGCGTCGCGTCTGGCTCGAGCGCTGGGACCCCGAAGCCGCCTCGGGGATGGCCGTGTTCACCGCCATCCTGCGCTCGTACCAACTGCTCAACGATCAGGTCACCAACGTGATGAAGAGCCACGACCTGTCGTTCGCCCGCTACGAGGTGCTCACCTGGCTGGCGACCGACCCGGAGTCGTCGCTCACCCTCAGCTGGATCAGCAAGACGCTCCGGATCCCGCCGGCCACGGTGACCAACATCATCGACCGGTTGGAGGACGAAAAGCTCGTGCGGCGCGTGGCCCACCCCTCCGACGCCCGGACCACGCTGGCCGTGATCACGCCGAGGGGCAAGCGAGTCGCCATGGAGGCGACCCAGGACCTCAACGCCACGGTCTACGAGCAGATCGGGTTATCCGAGCCGCAGCGGAGCCGGCTACTCGACCTCCTGGCCGTCCTCCGCGTGAGCGGGAACGAGTTCGACGTTGACCGCTCGGGTGAGGTCATTGAGCAAGTCGAGACCCGGCAGGCTCGCAAGAGCGGAGGTACCACGCGCAACGGGCGCAAGAACCGCTTCGAAGTCGCATAGGGACAAGTGGAGAGGATCGTATGGCGATCACGGATCGGAAATGGGCGGCACTCCCGGTGCCCTACGCCATGGAGTACCCCGACCGCGCCCCCAAGGAGCGCTACTACGACCCGGACTTCTTCCAGATGGAGGTCGACCAGCTGTGGTCGCGCGTCTGGCAGATGGCCTGTCGGCTCGAGGAGATCCCCGAGCCCAACGACTTCGTCGAGTACGAGATCCTCGACCAGTCGATCGTGGTGGTGCGCACGCCGGACCTCGGTGTGCGGGCGTTCCAGAACACCTGCCGGCACCGCGGGGTGAAGGTCGCCGAGGGCCGGGGTACGTGCGAGACCGGCTTTGTCTGTCCTTTCCACGGCTGGTGTTACGGCCCCGACGGCACGAACTCCTTCGTGACGCGTTCCAAGACGTTCTCTGAACACAATCTGCAACCACAGGACCTGAACCTCACCCCCGTACGTTGCGAGATGTGGGGCGGCTGTGCCTGGATCAACCTCTATGACGCGGCGCCGCCGCTGCGCGAGTGCATCGAGCCCTTCGCCAGCACGCAGGACGAGTGGCTGGCCGCGTCGTACCGCACCGAGTGGTGGCAGGCGGCGCGCCTCCCTGTGAATTGGAAGCTCGCCGAAGAGGCGTTCATGGAGCAGTACCACGTGATCGAGACGCACCCCGAGCTCGTCATCCCCGACCGGTTCCCCTCGCCCAAGGCGAGGGAGATCGATCCCAGAGCGTTCGTCGAGGCGGAGCTCCACTATCTGCGCGTGATGAGCGAGGGCATGGCCGGGATGGTGCATGCCAAGGACGTTCGCCTCGCCGAAGGTCTGCGCGACGTGGAGCTGCCCACCGACCCTTTGCAGGCCGTCGACACCTGGCACCGGAACCTGAACGATGCTGTGACCCGCTGGCACCGCGAGCAGGGCAGTCCGATGCCCGACCTGAACGAGTTGGAAGCGCGCGGCATCAACGAGTCGATGGACTACTGCTTCCCGCACTACTTCATGTTGCCGATGTACTCGAGCGCGACCTCCTATCGCTTCCGCCCGCTCGGCCCCGAAGAGACGCTGATGGAGATCTGGTCGCTGACCCGGTATCCAGAAGGGGAGGAGCCGGGCAAGCCGAACCCGCCCGAGGTGTGGGAGTGCGACGACGCCCGGTGGCCGCCCATCCCCACCCAGGACTTCTCCAACCTGCCGCGTCAACAGAAGGGTCTGCACAACAAGGGGTTCGAGTACATGCGGCTCTCCGAACAGGTGGAGGGCGGTCTCTCGAATTTCGAGCGGACGGTCGACGGCTTCCTTGCCGGCCTGCCCTATGAAAAGCTGTTCCAGGCGCTGCGGGCCGTGAACGTGAACCCGCTGGAGAGCCCGGTGGCCGACCTCGGCTTCTGACGCCACGGCGTGCAAGCCTGAAGGGATGGACCTCGCCGAACTCTTGGCCCTGCCGGGCGTGCGAGAGGAGAGCATGCTCCGATCCCGTGTCGGCTTCCTGGCCCTTCACGGGGGCTCGCAGGATCGGGGGACCGAGGAGATCGCCCGCCGCGCCGCCGGGGAAGCGGGCGCATCCTTCTACGCCATCGTGCAACCACCGGGGTTGCGCGTCCATCTGACGTCGCGGCTGCACGACCCGGCCCACTCGCCGCGTTTGCAGGACTTCTTGGCCCATGTCGACATCGCCATCTCGGTGCACGGGTTCGGGCGCGACGGGTTCGTGTTCTGGGTCGATCCCGATCGCGGGCTCGTTCTCGAGCCCTACGGGCCCGCGCACAAGGGGCGCCAGACCGGGCCGTTGCGCGGGGTCATTCTCGGTGGTTGCAATGCGGAGCTGCTCGACGCGGCGCGCCAGCTGTTTCGGGACCGTTTCCCGGGCTATCACGTCGCCGACGAGCGCGTCCGGCTCGGGTTCCACCGCGACAACCCGGTCAATCTGCCGGCGGCCCACGGGGTCCAGGTCGAGCTGCCACCTGGCCTGCGTGGCATCGGCGACCTCGGCGAGGGTGTCGTGCCCCGCCAGGACGGCGTCGTACGCGACGTCGTGGCCGTGCTCGTGGAGTTGGCTGCACGCGCCGAGGTCCTCGCCGGTGCGGCGGGAGCGACGCGGGTCTGAGCGTTTAGGCGCCTCCCGCGGGGGCGTCGGTCGAGCGGTTCATTCCGCCAGCAGAGCCCCGGCGACCGGGTCGAGCGGTTCGTGGGAGGAGAGGAGCTGCTCTGTGCACTCGGTGTTGAGCGGCCGGCCGAGGTGGAAGCCCTGCGCGAACCGGCAGCCCAGGGCACGCAGGGCACTTTCCTGGGCGGGGTTCTCCACGCCTTCGCCGATGGTCTCGTAGCCGAGCGTCTGCGCCAGTTGAACCATGGCCGCGGCCAGGCTGTGGGAGTCGTCGCCAAAGCCCAGGCTCTGCACGAACGACTTGTCGATCTTGACGATGTCGACCTGTAACCGGTCGAGATGGGACATGGATGAGTAGCCGGTCCCGAAGTCGTCGAGTGCAATGCGCACGCCGAGGGTGCGCAGCTCCACCAGGTTGCGTACCGTCGTCTCGTTGTCGGCGAGCGCCGCGCTCTCGGTGATTTCGAGGATGAGGCAGCGGGGGTCGAACCGGCAGGCCTCGATCTCCGCCGTGATCCGCTGCCCCAGGTCGGGGTCGACGAGCTGACCCGGTGAGAGGTTGACGCTCATGACCAGCCCGGAGCTCGCCAGGCCCATCTGGTTCCACTGGCGCGCCTGGGTGCAGGCGGAGCGCAACACGAACGAGTCGATCGCGCCGATCAGTCCCAGCTCCTCGGCCAGCGGCACGAAGAGGCGGGGGTCGACCAGGCCGCCGATCGGGTGGCTCCATCGGACGAGCGCCTCGAAGCCGATGACGCGGCCCGAGTCGAGGTCGACGATTGGCTGGTAGTGGGCGAGCAGGTCACCGTCGCGGATGGCCGCCCGCAGTTCGCGCTCCTGTTCGATGCGAGCCAGCACCGCCGCGTGCATCTCGTTGCGGTAGGTCTCGAAGCCGTTCTTGCCGCCCTCCTTCGCCCTGTACATGGCGATGTCGGCGTTCCGCAGCAGCTGTTCGCTCGTGATGCCGGGCTCGTCGAAGGCGATCCCGATGCTGCCGGTCGAGGTGGCCGGTCGGGACTCTCTCGGGACGTCGAGACGGAGGGATTCGACAATGCGCCCCGCCAGCTGCGTCACGTCGTCGCGAGACCAGACGTCCTCAATGAGGACGGCGAACTCATCGCCGCCGAGCCTCGCCGCGGTGTCGAGGGGTCGGAGGCACTCGGCGAGCTTCGTCGCCACCCGCTTCAGCAGCTGGTCCCCCTCGCCGTGGCCCAGGCTGTCGTTCACCGTCTTGAAGTCGTCGAGGTCGATGAACAGGACGGCGAGGTGGGATCCGGTGTGCCCGATGCGCGCCAACGCATGCTCGAGCCGGTCCTGGAACAGGGCCTTGTTGGCCAAACCGGTCAACGAGTCATGGAAGGCCCGGTACTCGAGCTCGTCTTCCAGCCTGATGCGATCGGTGATGTCACGGAAACTCCACACCCGACCGACGATCTGTCCGGCCACCGTCTGCGGCTTCGAGGTCAGCTCGAGGGCGCGGCCGTCCTTGAATTCGAGCGTCTCGAAACTCTCGTTGTCCGGGTTCAGCTGGAGATCCCGCCAGCGCGTCGTGAAGACCTGCGGATTGATCAGCTGGTCCAACACGTACGCGAGCTTGGCGGCCTCGTCGCCGATGGAGACATATTCGGTCGAGATGTTCCACATGTCGGAGAAACGCCGGTTGAAGCCGGTGATGACGCCGTCCATGTTGATGACGAGCACCCCGTCGGCGGTGGAGTCCAGGGTGGCGGTGAGGAGGGAGAGGGCGTCGCTCAACTGGTGCTCGGCCTTGTGCTGGGCTGACGCGTCGTGCGCGGAGATCACGAAGCCTTCGACTGTCGGGTCGTCGATCAGGTCCACGATGCTGAGTTCGAACGGCACCGTGACGACGCCGTCGTGGCGCAGCAACCGGACCCGGATCGTGACCGGGTGCGTGGCCGTGGCGCCCCGTCCGGCCTCGGCCAGCGCGGCCATGACCTGGGGGCGGTCGGGCTCGGCGACGATGTCGGTGAGGGGCCGCATCTCAATGAGCTCGGGGTCGTGGCCGAGCAGCCGCGTGATGGCACCCGAGGCGGACTCGAGCAGCCCGGTGGCCGAGACCAGCATGATGACCGAACCCGCGTTGTGCACAAGGGACCGGAAGCGCGCTTCACGGCCGCTGGCCAACTCGAAGCGCCGGCGATTGGTGAGATCGCGCAGACACAGGAGGGCGAATTGTCGACCGGAGAGTTGGAGCGGCGTGCCGACGATTTCGACCAGGCGCCAGCCGGTGACTGACTTGACGCGGATCTCAATAGGGTCGCCGACATCCTTGCTCTGGATGCTGGTGAGCGAGCGGAGCACGAGTTCGTGGTCGTCGGGATGTACGAGGCTGAGGCCCGAGATGCCGACACCGTCGGACATGGTCAGGCCGAAAAGGCGCAGCGCGGACGCGTTGCCCCAGGCAACGTTGCCCTCTTCGTCGACGATGACGACACTGTCGGGAAGCTTGAGCAGCGCGCTGGCCATGGAGGCCACGTCCTCGTGCGAAGGCGGTCCGTCGGACGAGCCGCCGGCGGTGGGAACCACAGGCCTTTTCCCGCGCCCGGTTTCGGGCTTCCGTTGCACCCGTCGTCGCAGTTGACCCACCCCCTCGCCGCCCGGCTCTCTCATTTCGTCCCAGCCAACCCTTTTCTGTCGGACAATTCGGCCTCAACGGAGGTTGTAATCAGGTTGCACAGGCACCGCCCAGTCCGGATGCGGGTTTGGAGATGGCGGGAGCCCGCTGCCGTTGCCTCAGGCGCCGGTGGCGATCGCCCGGAGCTCGTCGACCGACTCGCGCATGATCACGGCGAGGTCCGTTTCCTCGTCACCGTCGGCGACCCAGCGCTGCATGGCCACGCGCAGCAGGGTCATGCCGGCGTCGGCGGCCAGGGTCGCTTGCGGTTCCGTCACGCCGCGCTGATGCAGGGCATCGACCACGGCGGCGGCGTAGTCGGACAATTTGGCCAGCTCGCGCTCGTGCAGCTCAGGGTTGGCGGCAATGACGGCCTGGCGCTGGCGGGTCAGGTCCCGGCGTGACTTACCGAGCATGACAGCGGCGGCCTGGAGGCCGGCGGCCACCGCGTCGAGCGGCCCGGCACCGGGGGGCGCCCCGGCCACGCCGTCGACGATCCGCTCCTTGAGGATGGCGGATCCGCCGAAAAGGACCTCGCGCTTGTCGGCGAAGTGGCGGAAGAAGGTGCGCTCGGTCAGCCCCGCCTCCTCGGCGATCTGGGCGGCCGTGGTCTGGTCGAATCCACGTTCTGAGTAGAGGGCGAGGGCTGCCTCTTGCAGGCGACCCCGGCTGTCCGGCTCCCATCGACCCATGCCACGGATCCTACCGTTGACAGTCACTGACATCAGGCCTATGGTTATGTCAGTTACTGACATAACCATTCGGAGGACCCACCATGAAGATCTTCGTCACCGGCGCATCGGGTTGGATCGGCTCGGCCGTCGTCCCCGAGTTGCTCGGAGCCGGCCACGACGTGGTCGGCCTGGCCCGTTCGGATGTCTCGGCGCAGGCACTCGAGGCAGCCAGCTGCGCCGTGCACAGGGGCGACCTCGACGATCCAGAGGGCCTGGCCAAGGCGGCCGCCGACGCGGACGGCGTGATCCACCTGGCCTTCCAGCACGAGATCGCCTTCGCCGGCGGCAACTTCGCCGCCGCCGCGGCAGCCGACCGGCGCGCTGTCGAGGCGATGGGTTCGGTCCTGGCCGGCTCCGACCGTCCCTTCGTGCTCGCCTCGGGGATGGTCGGCCTGAGTCTGGGCCGGCCGGCCACCGAGGACGACGGCCTGGTGCCCGGCCCGGCCGTCCGGGCCATCCCCGCCGGCCTCCGGGTCGCCACCGCGCTGCTCACGCTGTCGCTGCGTGGGGTGGGCGTGCGCTCGTCTGTGTTGCGCTTCCCGCCGACGGTGCACGGCGCCGGCGACCACGGCTTCGTGGCCACCTTCGTCGACATCGCCCGCCAGCACGGCGTGTCCGCCTACGTGGGTGACGGCGCCAACCGCTGGCCTGCCGTCCATCGCTCCGATGCGGCGCGCCTGACCCGCCTGGCCGTCGAGGCCGCGCCGGCCGGTTCGGTGCTGCATGCCGTGGGGGACGAGGGTGTCGCCCTCCGCTCCCTCGCGGAGATGCTGGGGCGGCATCTCGACCTCCCTGCCCAGTCGATCGACCCGGCCGACGCCCCGGAGCACTTCGGTCCGCTCGGCCACTTCGCCGGGCTGGACAGCCCGGCCACCGCCGCCATCACGCGCGAGATGCTGGGCTGGGAGCCCACTGGCCCGACGTTGCTGGAGGATCTCGACGAGGAGCACTACTACCGCCAGCGGTGAGGCGGGCGACGTGATGTCCCGCCGCTCGTCACAATCGAGCGGGCTGGCCCGTCTGAGAGAGTAGACGGAGGGTCGGATTGGAGTAGGTGGTGGCTATCCGCGTGTTCGTCGCTGGTGGGACCGGGGTCATCGGGCGGCGGCTGGTTCCCCAACTCGTGGCCCGAGGCCATGCGGTCACCGCCACCACGACGAGTACCGACAAGCTCGGTGTGCTCCAGCGGCTCGGCGCCGAGGCGGTCGTGATGGACGGGCTCGACGCGGTATCGGTGGGCGAGGCGGTGGCGCGTGCCCAACCGGAGGCGGTGGCTCACGAGATGACCGCGATCGGCAAGCCCGACATCAAGCACATGGACCGTTGGTTCGCCCTCACCAACCGGCTGCGCACCGAGGGCACGGATCATCTGCTGGGCGCGGCCAAGGCCGCCGGCGTGGCGAACGTCGTGGCGCAGAGCTACGCCAACTGGAACGGGATCCGCCACGGCGGCTGGGTCAAGACAGAAGAAGACCCTCTCGACCCGTTGGACGGGACGACGGCGCAGCCGGTCATGGCGGCCATCGCCCACGTGGAAGAGGTGGTCGGGCGCGCCGGCGGTGCCGTGCTGCGCTACGGCGGCCTCTATGGGCCCGGCGCCACTGACGATCAGGTCGAGCTGATCCGCAAGCGGCAGTTCCCGCTGGTGGGCAAGGGCAACGGCTACAGCTCGTGGGTACACGTCGACGACGCCGCCAGCGCCACCGTCCTCGCGCTGGAGCAACAGGCGAAGGGTGTGTTCAACATCGTCGATGACGAGCCCGCACCGGCGCACGAGTGGCTGCCCTTCCTGGCCGAGTGCGCGGGCGCCAAACCGCCGAGGAAGGTCCCGGCGTGGTTGGCCCGGCTGGTGGCGGGTCCGGTCGCGGTCGCGATGATGACCGAAGGGCGTGGGTTCTCCAACGCCAAAGCCAAGCGCGAGCTCGGGTGGGTGTTGCGCTACCCGTCGTGGCGGCAAGGTTTCCGCGAGGGGTTGGACTGACCGAGGCCGAGCCGGGTGACGCAGTACGCCTGCAACGGGACCATCTCTTGCGGCCCTGTCACAGACGGACGTCCCGGTGTGTCTCTCTGGGTGAGGGCCATGGACCGATGGCCACACCGATGAAAGGACCACCAATGGATGCCCGCCTGAACCTCTATGAGAACCCCGTGGCGACGAAGTTCGTCCATCACATCGTCGCCGCCGGCGGCGTCGTGACGAAGTCGACGCTGCCCGCCTTGACCCAGGAGCTGGTCAAGCTGCGCGCCAGCCAGATCAACGGCTGTGGTTTCTGCACCGACATGCACACCAAAGAAGCCCTCCACGCCGGGGAGAGCCAGGTTCGACTCAACCTGGTGGCCGCCTGGCGCGAGGCGACCGTCTTCACCGAGGCCGAGCGCGCCGCGCTCGAGCTCGCCGAGCAGGGCACCCGCATTGCCGACGCGTCCGAGGGCGTCTCCGACGAGGTCTGGGCGCGGGCCGAGAAGTATTACGACGAGGAGCAGCTCGGTGCGCTGGTCTCGCTCGTTGCCATCATCAACATGTTCAACCGCCTGAACGTGATCGTTCGCCAGCCCGCGGGCGACTACGTGGCGGGCCAGTTCGACTGATCAGGTCCGGCGCGTCACGTCGGCTGATCAAATCCGGTCTGCGTCGCCGACCAGCCGCTGCAGGGACAGGGTGATGGCGTGGCGGATGGCCGGGTCGCCGATCTGCCCGTCCTGTACGGCGGTGCGCGGCACGGGGATGGCGGTGCAGGCGTCCTCGAGCAGCGCCGCGTGCGCGTAGCCGAGGACTTTGCGCAGTGAGTCGTGCGCGTCGGCCGCTCCGTTGGGGGCGGCCGACGCGTTGATGAAGGCGACCCGCTTCTGGTAAATGGATCCGGCGGCGTCGTCACCGATGGTCCAATCGAGCAGGTTCTTGAACGACCCCGGCAGGGCGCCGGCGTATTCGGGCGTGGAGAAGAGGACGGCCACCGACGAGTGGATGGCCGACCGCAGGCGGTCGACGGCGGCGGGCAGCGGCGCCGAGTCGAGGTCGGGGTTGAAGTGCGGGAGCGCACCCATCTCCTCGTAGAGCACGGTGGCGATGCCCGGCACCGTGAGGCGTGTCGCGGTGCGGAGCAGCGCCGTGTTCGTCGATCCGTGGCGGAGGCTGCCCGAAATGAGCAGGACCGTGGCCGGGGCGCGGTCGGGTCCGTCCACCGACTCAGCCGCGGGCGAGCGCGCGGCGCTCGGCCACGGAGACGACGAAGGCCGCGAACGCCTCGGGGTGCGTGGTCGGTGCGAAGTGTCCCGTGCCGACGAATTTCTCACTGTGGGCGTTGGGCAGCATGTCCGCCAGCCAGCGCGCGCCGAAGTCGTGCTCCTCGGACGTCTCGGTGCCGTAGCCGACGACGGCCGGCGTCGTCACGGCGCCGAAGGCGAAGGGGGTGTGGAGCTCCGAGGCCATGTCGGCCTGGTACGCCGGGCCCTCAGCCCGGCGTACCGCCCGTCGCTCGGCGGGCAGGCCCGCCCAGGCCTCGTCACCGAGGAGCCGGCGGTACATCTCTTCGATCTCGCGAGCCGGGTCGTCCGAGGCGGCCACGGCGGCGTTGTATGCCTTGGTCGTCTGCGACCACCAGTCAACCCAGGGCATCGGTGGTTCCCACAGGCCGAGGACCCGGAAGGCGGCCGGTCGGAGCGACGCAGCGAGCATTGTGGGATTCGAACCGAAGCTGTGGGCGATGACGGCGGGCGGCTCGCTGCAGCGTGCGGCCAGTCCGAGCAGGTCCTCGGCGTGCTCGACCATCGTGCGCGCGCTTGGCAGGTGGAGTGATCGCCCGTAGCCGCGCCGGTCGTAGACGATGATGTGGCGGTCCTGCAGGTGGGCGAGCACCCGCCGGAAGACGCCGGAGCGGTCCGGCGCACCGTGGACCAGAATGATCGGTGGTGCGGCGAGGGGGCCGCTCTCCACCACGAAGAGGTCACCGCTCCTTTCGGAGCCATCGACGGCGCCGTGGTCCGGTGACACGGCCCCCTGTCCCTGCGACATCGGGTCACGTTACCGTCGCAGGTGACGGCACCGAACCGTCGCAAGCCTGGCTCGGCGATCTCGCACGGGAGGCGCCATGCCCCGCCGCGAACTAGGCGGGGGTAGGCGTCCTCCGCCTCGGCCAGCAGCGGCTCGAGGTCGCGGGGGAGGACGACGCCGGACGTCACCGCGGCCTGGGTTGCCGCCGCGTCACGGGCGAGGTAGTCGGCGCGGTCCTCGTAGAGCGCGTGTGCCTTCTCGATGGGGAAGTCCTCATGGAAGCCGGGCGGCCGGGCGAACGTCGGCGACTGCTGCAGTGCGCTGTTGTGCGCCAGCGGCACCGCGACCTGAGGCAGCCGGAGGCCGCCACGCGCGATGCCGTTGTCGTCGCGGACGATCTGTGCCGGCTCGCCCGCGAAGTCGATGCGCGGCTGCACGACCAGGCGGGTGGCGAACGGCGCGCTCTCGACCCGTTCGACCTCCCACCGGCCGTCTCGTCCGATGTCCGTGCCCTCCACGGGCCGTAGCGGGCGGCCTCCCCCTCCAAGAAGTACTCGTCCTGGCGGTATCCCAGCGCAGCGAGGTCGGCGGTCGGGTCGCCGAACGCCCAGCCCTTGCTACCACCGCTGATCGGTCCGTCGACGTTCACACCGACACCCCCATCAGGTACCCGGCACTGCGGTGTCGCGCAGTTCGCGCTTGAGGACCTTTCCCGACGGGTTACGCGGCAGCGCGTCAATGAACGTCACGGCCTTGGGGACCTTGAAACGGGCCAGTTGCCCCTGGCAGTGTGCGAGTAGTTCGTCCGATGTCGCCTCTGTGCCCTCGCGCAGGGCGACGAATGCCACCGGGACCTCGCCCCAGCGCTCGTCTGGCCGGCCGACCACGGCGGCCTCGAGCACGGCGTCGTGCTCGTAGAGGACGCGCTCTATCTCCGAGCTGGCGATGTTCTCGCCCCCCGAGACGATCATGTCCTTGAGCCGGTCGACGATGAAGAGGTAGCCGTCTCCGTCGCGCACGCCGATGTCCCCGCTGTGGAACCACCCGCCGGTGAAGGCGGCCTCCGTGGCGTCGGGGTCGCGCCAGTAACCCTTGAAGACCTTGGGGCCCCGCATGACGATCTCGCCCTGCTCACCGGCCGGCACGGTGTTGCCGTCCTCGTCCCACACGTCGAGGTCGAGGTAGAGGCAGGGGCGCCCCACCGAGCCGAGCTTGGTCACGATGCTGGCGCGGTCGAGGAAGGTGTCGCCTGAGACCGTCTCGGTCATGCCGTAGGCATCGGCGAACCAGGCGGAGGGGAAGGCGCGCTGAATTCGCTGAATGAGGGGGATCGGCATCTTCTCGCCGCCGTTGATGATGACGCGCACCGACGAGAGGTCGCGCCGCTCAATATCGGCCAGCGCCATGATGGCATTGACCATCGCCGGCGCCAGCCAGACGGTGGTGACCCGTGATCGCTCGATCTCGTCGACCACGGCGGCGGCATCAAAGGCACGGTGGATGATCATGGTGGCACCGGCTGCGACGAGCGACGTGGTCGTGAGATCGAGCGCGCCGACGTGGTAGAGCGGACCGCACGCCAGCCCGAGCTCTGCGCTCGTGAAACCGAACTCCAGCGTGTGCGCCAGGTTCTTCCAGGCCAGGTTGGCGTGCGTGAGCATGACGCCCTTCGGACGACCGGTCGTGCCCGAGGTGTACATCAAGCGGTGCACGTCGTCGCCCGCCACCGGCACGGGCGCCACCACGGGCGACTCCGTTCGGGCATCGGCCAGGGTCGTCCAGCCCTCCTCTGCCGCGTCCCCGATCAGCACGCGCACGAGCTCGCCGTCCAGGCCCGCCGTGGCCTCGTCGGCCAGTGCCACCAGCGGCTGGTCGCAGACGAGCGCGCCGGCGCCCGAGTGCTCCAGGATGTAGCGCACCTCCGGCGCCGCCAGCCGCCAGTTGATCGGCATGGCGATGGCGCCCACGTAATTGGCGGCGAAGAGCGCCTCCAAGAATTCCGGGCAGTTGTACGAGAGCAGGGCCACCACGTCGCCGGCGGCAATGCCGCGCGCGGCCAAGCCAGCGGCGAGTGCGGCCACCCGGGCCGCCATCGCCGCGTACGTGGTGGACTCGCCCTCGAAGACGGTCATGACAGCGTCCGGGGAGCGCTCCGCGTGGTGGGCGAGCACGCCGTACCAGTTCAGGTCCGCGGCGGCCATCGGTGACTGAGGCGACGTCGTCATCGGATCGACCCGACGGTGCGCGGCACCCGGCGCACGCCGACGAAGCAGATTCGCTGCACGGTCACCGACTCCTTCCGCGCTTTGTGCGACCCGACGAGAGCGCTGTTCCCGCAGGGCGAGCCTACCTGTGGACGCGCGCGGAAACCGGTGTCACGCTCCACACACGCCGCCCGGCCCACACCCGTCCTCGGGTGCCGGCCCGCTAGTCTCGCTGGCAATGGCACGGGTGGAGTCGAGCGGTGATTCTCGCCGCAAGGCGAACTGGGAGGCGCGCTACCAGGCCATCATCGACACATCGGCAGGTGTCTTCGCCCGCGGTGGGTACCACGCCACGGGCATCACGGAGCTGTGTGTCGCCAACGATCTCGGCAAGGGTGCGCTGTACCACTACATCGGCTCCAAGGAGGACCTGCTCGCTGCCATCCACGACCGCGTCATGGACGAGGTGATGGCCGGCGCGGATCGCGTGGCCGAAGCCGGCGGGACGCCGTCCGAGCAGCTGGCCATGCTGGGCGACGAATTGCTCGACGTGATCCACCGCTACCCCGACCACGTCTGGGTCTTCCTGCACGAGTTCCCGGCACTGACCGGCGAGCGGGCGGAGCAGTTCCGCAAGCGCCGGCGCCTGTACGAGCGCCGGGTCGAGGGTGTCCTCGAGGCGGGAGTCGGAACCGGCGAGTTCCGTGAGCTCGACCCTCGGCTCACGGCCCTGGCCTGGCTCGGCATGCACAACTACACCTACCTCTGGCTCAAGGCGGGCGGCGAGCTGTCCGCCCGTGACGTGGCCAAGCCCTTTGCCGACATCTTCATGCGGGGGATCACGAACCCGGCTGCGAATCCGGCCACGAAGACCTGAGGGCGACCGCTCAAGGCGCCGAGTAGCCGCCGTCGACGACGAGGGCCGATCCGGTCGTCCAGCGTGAGGCCTCGCTGGCCAGGTAGGAGTAGGCCCCGACCAGGTCGCCGGCCGTCCCGAGGCCGAGCGGGTGCTTGTCGGCGATGGCGTCGAGCGCCTCGGGCGGCAGTCCGTCGTGGATGGCCGAGCGGAACGTCCCGGGGCACACGCAGTTGACGCGGATGCCGTCGCGGGCGTACTCGACAGCGGCGACCTTGGCGAGCTGCATCACGGCGGCCTTGGTGGCGCAGTACGGGGCCGCGTGCGACCACGCCGTCAGGCCCGAGACCGACGCCGTCACGATGATGGAGCCCGAGTGCTGCGGCCGCATCACCCCCACCGCGGCCTTGATGCCGTTCACCGCGCCGAGGACGTTGACGCGAAAGGCGCGCTCCCAGTCCTCGGTCGTCAGGTTGTGGATGCGGCCGTTGGGCGACAGGACGCCGGCGTTGGAGACGAGGACGTCGAGCCGGCCGAAGCGATCGACCGCCTGCGTGACGACCGACTCGACCTGGTCCTCGTCGCTCACATCCGCCAGCGCGGTCAGAACGCCGCCGTCCGTGGGGGGCAGCCTGTCGACGGTCGCCGCCAACGAGGACGCGCTGACGTCGCTCAACACCAGATCGGTGGCGGGCTCGCCGGCGAGTTGGTGCGCCACGGCACCACCGAGGGCGCCGCCGGCGCCGATGATCGTCACGACCCGCCGCGTCGAGGTCATACGAGCAGGTAGCCGCCGTCGACGGTGAGCACGGTGCCGGTGATGAAGGCGGAGGCATCCGAGGCGAGGAACTGGTAGGCGGCCGCCAGATCGCTCGATGTCCCCCAGCGGCGCTGCGCCGTGTGGCCGGTGATGGCGGCGGACATTTCGGGGTTCTGCAGCCAGGCGTCGGCCAGCGGCGACTCGAACCAGCCCGGCGCGACCACGTTGACCGTGATGCCGGCGGGCGCGAGATCGAGCGCCAGCCCCTTTGCCACGCCGACCAGTCCCGCCTTGGACGCGCTGTACGCCGCGAGCCCCCTGCGCGGCCGCTCGCCGAGCACGGAACCGGTGAAGATCAACCGCCCGCCCTCGCTCATGACCCGTGCCGCGGCCCGCGCACCGAGGAAGGCCCCCGTCAGGTTGACGTCCATCACCTGGCGCCACACCGACAGGGAGGTCTCGCGCGGCCCGGCCACGATCGGCGAAATGCCGGCGTTGCAGATCCAGGCGTCGACCGCGCCCCATTCGGCCAGCGCGGCGTCGGCCACCGCCTCGTTGAAATCTTCGTCGGTCACGTCGCCGCTGAGCACGAGCGACGACCCGGGGAGCGCGGCGGCCACCGTCTTGAGGTCGCGCTCGGTGCGGGCGACCAGGGCCACGGCGGCGCCGGCGTCGGAGAAGGCGTGGGCGAGCAGGGCGCCGAGGCCGCGGCTGGCACCGGTGATCACCACCCGCTTGCCCGAGACGGCGCCAGGGCCCGGGAAGGACTCGGGTATGTCGATGTGATCGATCATCGTCGTGACGGCGCCGCTTTTCCCATGTTGTACCGACCAGTACAATACACACCCGATGACAGTCGACCACTCTGCTCCCGCCGGCTTCTCCGTGGTCGACCTGGTCGAGATGCAGCGGCGCATGCTGCTCATCCGTGGCTTCGAGGAACGGGTGGCCGCCCTGTACCGCGACGGCGAGGTCCCCGGCTTCGTCCATCTCTCGACCGGGCAGGAGGCGACGGCGGTCGGCGCCTGCTGGTCGCTCGGCCCGGCCGACGTGATCACGTCAACCCACCGCGGCCACGGCCACTGCCTGGCCAAGGGGCTCGACCCGGCCGGGATGTTCGCCGAGCTGATGGGCAAGGACCAGGGCACGAACCGCGGCCGCGGCGGCTCCATGCACATCGCGGACCCGAGGCTCGGGATCTTCGGCGCCAACGGCATCGTGGCCGCCGGGGTCCCGATCGCCGCCGGCGCCGCGACGGCGGCGCAGCTGCGCGGGGACGGGAGCGTCACCGTGGCCTTCTTCGGTGACGGGGCGGTGGCCCAGGGCGCATTCCACGAAGCGGTGAATCTCGCCGCCGTCTGGAAGCTGCCGGTCATCTTCTTCTGCGAGAACAACGGGTATGCCGAGTTCTCCCCGGCTTCCACCCAACATGCGGCCTCACTCGAACTCCGGGCGGCCGGCTACGGGATCCCGTACACGGCGGTGGACGGGAACGACGTCGTGGCCACCGCGTCCGCCATGGAGGATCTCGTCGCGGCGGCGCGCGATCGGCGCGGCCCGGCCGTCGTCGAAGCGGTCACGTATCGCTGGCACGGTCACTACGAGGGTGACCCCGAGCGGTACCGGTCGCCGGACGAGGTCGAGGAGTGGCGGTCGCGTGACCCCCTGTTGGTGCACGAGGCGGTGCTGCGCGCGTCCGGCGTTTCCGACGATCAGATCAAGGCGCTCGACGGGTCGACGGCCGAGGTACTCGACAGCGCGGTCGAGGCCGCCCGGCGGCTGGGCCGGCCGGCCGCTGTGACGCTCACCGACTTCGTCGTGCGCCCCCGCCCCGTGCGGCCTGAGCCGGCGGCGCCGGCCGACGACGCGCCGGTGTTCCGCACCATGGACGCCATCCGGTCCGCGCTCGAGATCGAGCTCACCGAGGACGAGCACGTGTTCCTCGCCGGCGTCGACGTCGGCGCCGGTGGCAACGTCTTCGGACTGACGCGCGGCCTGGCCGATGCCTTCGGCGACCGCGTGCGCGACACACCGATCTCCGAGACGGCCGTGGTTGGTCTCGGGGTCGGCGCCGCCATGGCCGGGATGCGCCCCGTGGTCGAGCTCATGTACCTCGACTTCATCGGTGTCTGCTTCGACCAGCTGCTCAACCAGGCGGCCAAGCTGCCGTTCATGACCGGGGGCGCGGCCGAGATGGCGCTCACGGTGCGGACCCAATTCGGTGCCGGCCGCTCGTCGGGGAGCCAGCACTCCCAGAGCCTCGAAGCGTTGCTGGCGCACGTCCCGGGGTTGACCGTGGTCATGCCCTCGACGCCGGCGGACACCTACGGGTTGTTGCGCGCCGCCATCGAGGACCCCAACCCCGTCGTGTTCATTGAGAACCGGCTGCTCTACGGCATGAAAGGGCCACAGCCCCCGCCCGACTACGTCCTGCCCATCGGCCGTGCCGCCGTGGTCCGGCCCGGCACGGATGTGACCGTCGTGTCGGTCTCGCGCATGGTGCACGAGGCGGTGGCGGCCGCCGGACGGCTCGCCGCAGAAGGCATCTCGGTCGAGGTGATCGACCTCAGGACCGTGGCGCCGTTGGACATGGAGTCGATCCTGGCGTCGGTGCGGAAGACGAGCCGACTGCTCATTGCGCACGAGGCCGTGGTGCCCTTCGGCATCGGCGCCGAGATCGCGGCCACCGTGGCCCGCGAGGGCTTCTGGGATCTCGACGCGCCGATCGAGCGCATCGGCGCGGCGCCGACCCCCGCCCCCTACTCGCCCGACCTCGAGCAGGCGTGGCTGCCCGACCGCGACGACATCACGGCGGCCATCCGCCGCCTTGCTGCGGTCTAGTGCCGTCGGATCAGCAGCCCAGTTGGCGGGCGATGACGAGGTGCTGGATCTCGTTGGTGCCCTCGCCGATTTCCAGCACCTTGGCATCACAGTAGAAGCGGGCGACGGGCGTCTCGAGCATGTAGCCGAGGCCGCCGTGGATCTGGACCGCCTCTGACGCGGCCCAGGCCGCCACCCGGCTCGCCTTCAGTTTCGCCATCGCCGCCTCCTTTTGGAAGTGTTGGCCGGTGTCACGCAGGAAAGCGGCGCGGTAGGTGAGCCAACGCGCCGCTTCCAGCTCGGTGGCGATGTCGGCCAACTTGAACTGCACCGCTTGGAATTTGGCGATCGGCCGGCCGAACTGCCGGCGTTCCTGCGCGTAGGCCGTGGCCAGGTCGAGGACGGCCTGGGTCAGGCTCAGTGAGAGCGCCGCAATGGAGATGCGGCCGACCTCGAGGGTGCGCAGGAATTGGCCGAGGCCGAGGCTGGGGTCGCCCAGGAGATGCTCGTCGGGCACCCAGACGTCGTCGAAGAAGAGTTCGCGGGTGTCGAGCGCGCGCCAGCCGATGCCGCGCATCTTGGGGCCCATCGTGAAGCCGGGCGTGTCCTTCTCGACGACGAGGCTGGCGAAACCCGCCTCCTGGCCGGCCTCGGGCTCGGTGCGCGCCAGCAGGGTCAACCCGAACGACAGATCGGTCCCGGCGTTGGAGATGAACGTCTTATGGCCGTTGATGAGCCAGCCGCCGTCGCGGCGCTCGGCGCGGCGTGCGGATGCCGCGTGCGTCGGAGCCGGCGTCCGGCTCGGTCAGCCCGAACGCGCCGAGCGCTCTGCCCTCGGCCAGCGGCCGCAGCCAGCGGTCGCGCTGCGCGTCGTTCCCGAAGAGGTAGAGCGGCAGCGAGCCGATGGTGGCATGGGCCTGCCAGGCGGCGGCCACGGACTGGTCGGCGTGGCCGAGCTGCTCCATGGCGGCGACGAACCCGATCGTCGACATGCCGATCCCGCCCCACTCCTCGGGGATGAGGATGCCGAGGAGTCCGAGCGCGCCCATCTCCCGCAGCAGGTCGGTTGGACAGCGGGCCTCCTCCCACGCCAGCGGCGCACGGGTCGCGATCTCGCGCGTGGCGTAGTCACGGCAGAGTTCGACCAGGTCCCGTTCGCGTTCGCCGAGCGAGAAGTCCATGCGCTGTTCAGGCCTCACGCTGTAGATGGGCCAGGAAGGCGGCTGACCAGTCGGGAAGGTCGGTCGGCACGGTGTAGCCCTGCTCGTCGTTGATCGCCCCCCAGTGTGCGGCCACGTCCTCCATGGTGGCGTGGGGCGAGACGAAGCCCGGCGTCGAGGCGATGAAGATGCGCGAGAACCGTCCGGCGCCGGCTTCGTACAGCTCTCCGTTGACGGGACAGGCCTCGTGGGCCAGGAACGCCGCCATCGGAGCGACCAGGTCCGGTGACATCGGCGTGTCCGCGCCACCTGCTCGGTCGGCCGCCCCGTCGCCCACGGCGTCGGCCTGCCCGGCCATGCGGGTGAACGCGGCCGGTGCGATCAGGTTGACCTTGATCCCGTGCGCCTCGCTGACGGTGGCGATGCTGCGCGTCATCCCGATGACCGCCGCCTTGGCGGTGGCGTAGGAGAGATTCTGAGGCAGTCCGAAGATCCCCGACGATGTCGTCATCACAATGCGGCCGTAACCCTGTTCGACCATGTGCGGCCAGGCGGCTCGCGTGGTGTTGAACGACCCCAGGACGTGCACGGAGAGGTGGCGCTGCAGGTTGTCGATGTCGGCGTCGGGCAGGCCGGCCCACTTGATGATGCCGGCGTTGTTGATGAGGACGTCGAGACGCCCGAAGCGTTCGATCGCTGCCGCGATGAGCCTGCGCGCGCGCCGTCGGCCGACGACACGTCGTGCTCGTCGGGGACGGCGGTCCCGCCGGCTGCGACGATTTCCTCCGCCACCGACGCCGCCACCGAGCCGTCGACGCCCACCCCCTGCATCGAACTGCCGAGATCATTGACGACGACGCTGGCACCGCGTTGGGCCAGCAGCAGTGCGTAGGCCCGACCGATGCCGCGACCGGCGCCCGTGACGATCGCGACACGATCTTCGAAGGTGTACGTCTCCACTCGGTCCCCCTCGACTCCCCTCAGCGCTGCTGCTCGCGACGGGAGTGATCTAGTTCCGGGAGGCGGTGGCGGCCAGTGGAGCGTGGAAGCCGAGCAGATCGCCGAGCGTGCCACCGACCATGGCCGCCTTCTCGTCCGCCGGGACACCCTCGAAGAGCTGGTCCATGAGCTGCCGGCTGCCCCGGAAGGTGCCCTCGGCGTGCGGGTAGTCGTTGCCCCACACAATGCTCGAGAGGCCGGTGATGTGCCGGCAGGCGACAGCGACCGGGTCGTCTTGGAACGAAACGTGGAACTGGCGCTTGACGTACTCGCTCGGCATGAGCGGGTAGGGCCACTTTTCGTTCAGCCGGAACAGTCGGGCGATGCCGGTCTGCTCAGCGGGCGGGAGCTCGTCGTCCCACACGCCCAGCCACCAGTCGGGGTCCTGCCCGATGCCCGTGATCCAGCACTTGTCCATGCTGCCGACGAGCGACGCCAGCCAGTGCGCGTTGAACTCGATCAAGGCGAAATGCAGATCGGGGTAGCGCTCGGGCACACCACCGCCGATGAGCTCGCACATGAGTTGCTGCGGGACGATGGTGCTGTAGATCGCCTGGGTCACCATGCGCTTGGCGGCCGACTTCTCGGTGACCGGCTGGTTCACCTGAGCCGCGTTCTCCATGACGACCTTGAGGGTGGTGGAGGACGGGTCGTTGACCTTGATTCCGCCGGTCTGGGTGTGGAAGAACGCGTGCACCCCGTTGGCCTGCGCGGCGGCCCAGACGGGGTCGAAGTCCCGCGAATGGTAGGGCTTGGGCGGCGTCGCCGGCAGGAGAATGGCCCGGAAGCCGTTCCCCGCGGCCCGCTCGATCTCGACCACGGCGTCGTCGACGTCGGTCAGTGGGATGGGCGCGGTGGGGGCGAGGCGCGAGAAGTAGGGCCCGAAGCGCTCGACGACGTAATCGTTGTAGACGCGGGCGTGAGCAATGGAGAGCTCGTGGTCGTCGGAGTAGAGGCCGAAGAGCGACAGGTTCGGGTGCATGACCCCGACGTCGACGCCGTCGAAGGAGAGATCCTCAATGATCATTTCGGGATCGCCCTCGGGCATCCGCCCCCCTGTCTGGCGGTAGCGCGAGATCGTCCAGCCTTCGAAGCCGGGCGTGTGCAGCCGGCGGAAGATGCGGGCCCCGCCCTCGACGAGCGGCTCAATCTCGAAGTCGTCCTCCCACACCCCGCGGTCGCGCAGGTTCTTCGGCAGCCGGGTGACGAAGAGATCCGTGGGCTCCAAGATGTGCCCGTCGGCCGAGATCACGAGGTGCTGCTCTGTCATGGATATGCCCTTCCCGCGCGCCCAGGCGCAAGATCTCAGTCAATGAGCGCGCGCGCGAACGCGGTACTCTGCCCGAGATTCTAGACCAACCGGTCGGTACAGACAACGTGCGACGAGGCCGGCCGGAGGTCCTCGCGACGAGCGCGGGCCCTTGCGGCCAGCTTCGGGACCAGAAGGAGAAGAGGCGATGAGCAAGCGGTGGAAGCAACGCCCACCTGGCTCGACGTGGGGCGACTGGGGCGACGACGACGAGCTCGGCCGGATCAACCTGCTCACACCGGACAAGGTCCGCCAGGGCGTGCGGGAGGTGGAAGCCGGCATCAGCTTCTGCCTCAGCCTGCCGCTCGACTACCCCGGTGGAACGTCGTTGAACCAGCGGCGCTCCCCGCCGGTGATCGCGCCGACCGAGGACATGAACGGCAATCCCGGCACCTTCTACAACGTCGCCATGAGCAGCATGGAGAAGTTCGGGGACCCCAAGTACGTCGACGTGTGGGCCGACGACGTCGTGACCCTCTCCCTGCAGTACTCCACGCAGTGGGATTCGCTGGCGCACGTCGGCGCCGAGTTCGATGCCGACGGCGACGGGGTCGACGAGGCCGTGTACTACAACGGCTACCGCGCCGGTGAAGACCTGGTCGGACCCAAAGCCGATGCCGCCGGCGACGGCGGGGGCCACCGTTGCTTCGCCCGGCATCTGGGCCTGGAGCACATGGCTGCCACCGGCGTGCAGGGGCGGGGCGTGCTCATCGACCTGGCCCATCATTTGGGCCACGAGTGGCGCGGTGTGAATCGCGCGACGCTCGAGGAGATCATGGCGGCTGACAACGTCGTGGTCGAGCCCGGCGACATGCTCCTGTTGCACACCGGCTTCGCCACCGAAGTCCTGAAGTGGAACCGCAACCCCGATCCCGTGAAGATCCACACGCTGTGCACCTACCTCGACGCCCGCGACGAGTCGTTGCTCGAGTGGATCGTCGACTCGCAGATCTCGGCACTGGTGGCGGACAACTACGCGGTGGAGGGCATGGTCGGCAAGGATCGCGACGAGAGCCGGCACTCGTTCCTGCCGATCCACAACCTCTGCCTCTTCAAGTTGGGTGTTCCGCTGGGCGAGATGTGGTACCTGCACGAGCTCGCATCGTGGCTGCGCGCGCACGCCCGGAGCCGGTTCCTGCTCACGGCGCCGCCGCTGCGCCTGCCCGGCGTCGTGGGTTCGCCGTTGACGCCGGTCGCCACCGTCTGAGCCCGAGCGTCGGGGAGGGGTCGGCGCCCCAGGCAGCGGCGTCGGGCCAGGCCGGAGCGAACCCGAAAAAGAGCCGGCGTCGGGCCACCCCCTAGAAAGCGAACATATGTTCGACTAAGTTGCCCGCGTGGAAGGGCCGAGGCAACAGGCGACGATCCTGCATGCCGACCTGGACGCGTTCTACGCCTCGGTCGAGCAACTCTTGGACCCGTCGCTGCGGAACCGGCCCATCGCCGTGGGGGGCAGCGTGGTACTGGCCGCATCGTACGAAGCCAGGAGCTACGGCGTTCGCGGCGGCATGCCGGGGTGGCGGGCCCGTCAGCTCTGCGCTGATCTCCTGTTTGTCGGGGGCCATTTCGGCCGCTACCAACGGTTCGGTGACGATGTCGTGTCGGTGTTCCACGACTTCACGCCCAGAGTCGAGCGGGTTTCCATCGACGAGGCCTTCCTCGATGTCGCCGGCGCCCTGCGTCTCTTCGGCGCGCCGTCTGACATCGCCGCTGCCATCAGGCGACGCGTGCGTGAGGAGATCGGGCTTGCGTTGTCGGTGGGCGTCGCCCGCACCAAGCATTTGGCCAAGGTGGCGTCGCAGGTGGCCAAGCCGGACGGTCTGGTCGTGGTGGACCCCGCCGCCGAGCGGGACTTTCTCGACCCGCTTCCCATCAGGCTGATCTGGGGCGTCGGGGCAACGACGGAACGGCGCCTCCACGAAGCGGGGATCAACACCATCGGCCAACTGGCCAGGACCGGCAGTCCCATCCTGGCGGGACTGCTCGGCGAGGCTGTCGGGTCAAAGCTGGCCGCGCTCTCGGTCAACGTCGACGAACGCGCCGTCGAGAGACCGGCCCGATCCAAGTCAATGGGTGCACAGGCTGCACTCGGACGGCGCGCCGTGACCTCAGAGCTCGTTCGCGAGACGCTGGGTTACCTGGCCGACCGGGTCGCCAGCCGCCTGCGAGAAGCGCACGTGGCCGGACGGACCGTCACGGTCAGGGTCCGCTTTCCCCGTCTGCGCTCGGTGACCCGCTCCGTCACGCTCCCCGTCGCCATCTCGACGACGCTCACGCTGGGCGAGGTGGCCGAGAGACTTGCCCACGCAGCCCTCGTCGAGAACGAAGACGAACGCGAGATCACGTTGCTCGCGGTCGCGGTCTCCAACCTCCAGCCAGAACATTCCTTGCAGCTCGAGCTGCCAGGGGCGTTCGCCGACCTGCCGGCCACCGCGAGCCCCCGGCCAGGATCGGCCCGCGAAGCCGCCCGCTGGGGCGTTGACCGATCGGTCGATGCGATCAGAAACCGGTTCGGCCGGGCCGCCGTCGGCTACGCCGCGAACGTGCTGTCGGGCAGCGACCGGGTGCCCGAGGAGTTCCGCCAGCTCGCGGAGCGAGGTCGGGGGGAGGTCGAGACCTGACGCCGGATGCCGTTGGGGGCTCAGTCGGAGGAGGCCCCGGACCGAACGGCTTCCGCCGACTGCTCGAGCCGGAACGCCGAGAAGTTGGTCTCGTAGACCTTGGCTATCTCGGCGAGCAGCTTCGGCCGGCCGGCGGAATTGAGCAGGTACTTGCGCGGCTTCCCGGGGATGTTCGTGCCGAAGTAGTAGCTGCTCTCGCCGAAGGAGGGTGCCTTGGTCGCCCAGCGATCGACCATGGCCGTCCATTTCTCCTCGGCCTCGGGCTTCACCTCGACCACGTCGGCGCCGACCGCCCGTAGGTGGAGGAGGATCTCGGTTACGAAGTCCACCTGGTCGCCGTTGTAACGAGGATTGTTCCCGGCCGCTGCGTGCGGTCCGCCCGGAAAGAAGAAATTCGGGAAGTGCGTGGTCTGCACCCCAAGGAACGTCTTCGGACCGTCGGCCCAGTGGTCGTCGAGCGCAACACCGTTGCGGCCCACGACACCCATGCGTAGGAGCGCTCCCGTCCCGAAGTCGAACCCCGTCGCCCAGACGATGAGGTCGAACTCCCGGAAGGCGTCGGTGGTCGCAATGCCGGTCTCGGTCACGCGCTCCATCGGCGTCTCCCGGAGGTCGACGATATCCACGTGCGGTTCGTTGTAGACCTCGAAGTAGGCGGTCACGAACGGGGGGCGCTTCTCTCCGAAGCGGTGGTCCTTCGGTATCAGCGTTTCAGCAGTCGCCGGATCGTCGACGATGGAGCGGATCTTGGCGGCCAGGAAGTCGCACCAGGCGTCATTGGCGGCTTGGTCGAAGAGAAGGTCGCTGTAATTGCTGGTGAGCTTGGAGAACCCACGGCTCTGCCACATTTCCTCGAAGAAGGCCTTGCGCTCGTCCTCTGAGTCGTCGAATGCGGCGCGCTCGTTGGCCGGATGGAGGAAGCCGCTGGGAGACGTGTTCAGTGTCTGGCGAATGGTCTCGAAGTCAGCCCTCAGTTGCGCCTGCTCGGCGGCAGTGATCAGCGCGTTGTTGAGCGGGGTGCACCAGTTGGGGGAGCGCTGGTACACCGTCAGCGAAGCGGCCGTGGCGGCAATGACGGGGATGATCTGCACCCCGCTGGACCCGGTGCCGATGACGGCGACCCGCTTGCCCGTGAAGTCGATGGGCGCCGACGGCCACAATCCCGTGTGGTATGACTGGCCGCGAAAGACCTGGCGACCCGGCACTTCGGGGAAGTGCGGCACCGACAGGACCCCAGTCGCCGCCACGATGTGTCGGGCCCGGACCTCGCTGCCGGTGCTGTCGGTGACCGTCCAGAGGCCGCAGCGCTCGTCCCACACGGCCGCGGTGATTCTGGTGTCGAAGCGCATGTGGCGCCTGAGGTCGAACCGGTCGACCACGTGGTTGAGATAGCGCTCTATCTCCGGTTGCTCGGCGAAGTGCTCCTGCCACTGCCACTCGTCGAAGAGCTCGCGCGAGAACAGGTAGGCGTACGTGTAGCTCTCCGAGTCGAAGCGCGCCCCCGGGTAGCGGTTCCAGTACCAGGTCCCGCCGACGCCGTCACCGGCCTCGAGCAGCAGCGTGGAGAAACCGACTTCGCGGGCCCGGTAGAGCTGATAGATCCCGGTAATACCGGCGCCCACGACGAGCACGTCGATCGGCGCAACAGGGTGGCTCGGCGTCGTCTCGGATGGGAGTTGGGTGGATGTCATTGGTCTCCGCGGCAGCGAGCCGTTGCGGGCGCGACGAGGGTACGGGCGGGCGCACTGGGCGGCGCAGCACCCACAATGCGGATTGTACCGACCGGTTAGTCTATCTTGCCGAAGGTGCCTGTCCCAGGCACGAGGAGGCCCGGTATGGCAGTCCCGACGACCAGAGTGCACGCCATCGAGCGTGCGCGACCCGACAGGGCCGGCCGTGGACGCCACCGTTCATGAGCGCCCCTGCTGCGGACGCCACGGCGCGTGTGGCCATCGTCACCGGCGGAGGATCCGGCATCGGCCTCGCGGTGAGCGAGCGGCTGGCGGCCGACGGCATGGCGGTGGCGGTGTTCGACCGCGACGCCGAGGCAGGCGACGCGGCGGCGAAAGCGATCTCGGCCGGCAGAGGGTCGGCACTGGCAATCGCCGTCGACGTCACCGTGCCCGAGGAGATTCGAGCGGGCGTTACCCGCGTGCGAGAGCAGGTCGGGGCGCCGACGGTCCTGGTCAACAACGCGGGCATCCATGCCGTCGATCCCTTCCTCTCCATCACTGCCGAGAAGTGGCATCGTCTGCTGGAAGTGAATCTGTCCGGAACGTTCAATTGCTGCCAGGCCGTGGTGCCCGACATGATCGACGCGGGCTGGGGAAGGATCGTGAACATCTCGTCATCGAGCGCCCACAGCGGGCAGCAATACATGACTCACTACGTGGCGGCAAAGGCCGGAGTCATCGGGTTCACGAAGTCACTCGCGCTCGAGCTCGGTCCAAAGGGGATCACGGTCAACACGATCCCCCCGGGGTTCATCGACACGCCGATGCTGCGCCGCCAGGAGAGCAAGGGCCTCCTCGGCGAGGGAGTCGGGCACCACGAGAAGCTGACACCGGTGCGGCGGATCGGCCGTCCGGACGACGTCGCCGCGCTCTGCTCGTTCCTCGTTCGCGATGAGGCGAGCTACATCACCGGCCAGGTCCTGGGGGTCAACGGTGGCCGCAACACCTGAGTCGCCACGCCTGGCGCCGCTGCAGCCGAGAGAGTGGTCGAAGGCGGCGGGCGAGGCGTTGGCGCCGCTGCTCCCGCCGGCCGGTCGGCCCCAGGGCGAAGGCCGCCCCAAGGGCCTCAATGCGCTCGGCGTGTTGGCCAGGTACCCCGAGCTCTCGCGCGCCTACAACACCTTCAGCGGCCAGATCATGTACGGGTCGACGTTGTCCGGGCGACACCGTGAGCTACTCGTCCTACGTGTAGCTGCGCTGCGGAACACGGAGTATCAGTGGCGCCAGCACGTCGCCAGTGCCGGCGACAATAACGTCGAACCGGACGAGGTGCGCCGCGTCGCTGTGGGGCCGGATGCGTCCGGCTGGTCCGACGTCGAGCGCGCGTTGCTACGGGCAACCGATGAGCTGCTGCGCGATGCCCTGATCGCCGACGAGACGTGGTCAGAGCTCGCCGGTGCGCTCGAGGAACAGCAATTGATGGATGTCGTCTTCACGGTCGGCGCCTACGACGTCCTGGCCATGGCACTGCGCACCTTCGGCGTACCGCTGGACGACGATCTCCGCTCGCAGCAATCGCTGGCCGACCTCCGGCCGGAAGAAGACTGAACGGCGGTGGAGGCCGGGTGTACGAATGAAAGGAAGACAGATGGGAAGGCTTCATGAGTGAGCGGACGTATGCCGCAGTCGCCGAGGGGGTACGGGCGGCGCTGGCCACCTACACCCAGGCCCTCGACGACGGGCGTACCGACGATGTGGTGGCGACCTTCTGCCCGGACGGTGCCATTGAGCTCCCTGGCATGGGGTCTCACACAGGTCACGACGCGTTACGCGCCGCGTACACGAAGTGGGTGCCGCGGCGGCCACAGCGCCACCTTGTGCTCAACACCGTGATCGGGACCTGGAACGACGACGAGGCCACCGCAGTCAGCGATGTGGTCTTCATCCTCCTCGGCAACGAGGGGTGGGACATCAAACTGGTTGGCCGGTACAGCGACGTTCTGCACCGTGACGGCGCATCGTGGCGGTTCCATCATCGTGCCGCCACGTTCACCACCGAGCAGCGAGACAAGAAGACGGCATGACGGACAACACCACTGACTTCGACACCATCGACTTCTTCCGTGGGACGGAGACCATTGAGGATCCGTATCCCTATTTCGACTGGTTACGCGAGCAGTGTCCGGTGCGACGGGATTCCCAGTACGGCGTGTACATGGTTACTGGCTACGACGAGGCCTTCGCGGTCTACACGGACAACGAGACCTTCTCGTCTTGTAACTCCGTCACCGGGCCCTTCCCGGGTTTCCCGGTTCCACTCGAGGGGAGTGACGACGTACCGGCGTTGCTTGAGGAGCACCGCGCCGAATTGCCGTTCAGCGACCAGATCATCACCATGGACCCGCCCGAGCATCGCGACCACCGGCACCTGCTCATGCGGCAGCTCACACCGAAGCGACTCAAGGAGAACGAGGACTTCGTCTGGCGGTTGGCCGATCGCCAGATCGACGCCTTCATCGCACAGGGCGCGTGTGAGGTGATCAGCGGGTACGCCAACCCGTTCGCGCTCTTCGTCATCGCCGACCTCTTGGGCGTGCCCGAGAAGGACCACCAGGAATTTCGCGATGCTCTGACCCGCCAACCAGGCAGCGGCGGCGTCGGCAGCACGAAGACCGAGATGTCGCACAGCCCGCTGGAGTGGTTGTACGACCGCTTCAGCCGCTACATCGAGGATCGCCGCCGCACACCACGCGACGACGTGCTCACCGCCTTGGCGACGACGACCTTTCCAAACGGGGAGCTGCCCGAGGTCATTGACGTCGTCCGGGTGGCCACCAACGTTTTTGCTGCCGGGCAGGAGACCACGGTGCGCCTGCTCGGCACCTCCCTGCAGTTGATTGCCGAACGACCGGACCTCCAGCAGTTGCTGCGCGAGCGGCGCGACCTCATCCCCGACTTCGTGGAGGAGACGTTGCGCATGGAGGCGCCGGTCAAGGGTGACTTCCGGCTGTCGCGGTGTCCGGCCACCGTCGGCGGCGTCGACATTCCGGCGGGAGCGACGGTGATGGTGCTCAACGGAGCGGCCAACCGGGACCCCCGCCACTTCGACGACCCGGGTGCATTCCGTGTCGAGCGAGGAAACGCCCGAGAGCACCTCGCCTTCGGCCGGGGGGTGCACAGCTGCCCCGGCGGTCCGCTGGCCCGGTTGGAGACGCGGGTCAGCATCGAACGCCTGCTCGACCGCACCACCGACATCCGGATATCCGGGGAGCACCACGGCCCACCTGGGGCTCGGCGCTACCAGTACATGCCGACGTACATCCTGCGGGGCTTGACCCGGCTCCACCTCGAGTTCGATGCGGCGGACGGCATCGGGTGACGCAGGCCCCGTCTTCGGACGTCGGAGACGAAGAACGACCAGGTGAACCCGAAGAACGACTGGAAGCAGGACAGAGGAGGAACTCGTGATCTTCAACGTGGTCAGGCAGCCGGTGCGGGCGAAGTACGCGGACGACTTCGCGTCGCTGATCGCGGACTACATCGCGGCCTCCCGGGCCGAGCCGGGCAATCTGTTTTTCGACTGGTGCCGGAGTGCGGACGACCCGAACCTGTGGTTCCTCATTGAAGGATTCCGCGACGCAGAGGCAGGAGAGGCGCATGTGGCATCCGACCATTTCAAGGCCGCCATGGCGGAGATGCCCCGCTTGCTCGCGGCCGCGCCCGAAATCATCCATGTCGACACACCCGGAGAGGGCTGGGGTCAGGTGAGCGAAGGGTCCTGAACCCGGGGGAGCGCTCAGTCCTGCAGCAGGTCGGGCTGTACTGTCACGATCCAGTCGTAGAGCGGCTGGAAGGCCCGCCAGCCCGCCATCGGCGGTCCCACCTGGCCGGCAGTCTTCGCGGCATGCGCGGCGTCGATCAGGACGGGATCGCCTGCGGCCTCGGCCAGGAGCTGCGCCTGGCAGGACCGCTCCATCGTGATGAACCACCAGGCCGCTTCGTCGACAGACGTGGTTGCCACGGTCAAGAGCCCGTGGTTCGACAAAATGACGGCTTTGTTGCCGCCGAGTGCATGGGCCAGGCGTTTGCCCTCTTCGACATCGAGCACGGCGCCGGTGTAGTCGTCGAACAGCGCGTGATCGCCGTAGAACGCGCAGGCGTCCTGCGTGAGTGGATCGAGCAGGCGGCGCAGCGACGACCATGCCTTGCCGTACACGGAGTGGGCGTGGGCCGCGGCCACGACATCTGGGCGCGCGGCGTGAATCTGTGAATGGATGGCGAAGGCGGCGGCGTTGACCGGCCAGGTGCCGTCGACGACCTCGCCCCGCTCGTTAACCAGAATCAGGTCCTTGACTCGGATCAGTTTGAAGTTCATGCCGAGCGGGTTGACCCAGAAATGACCCGCAAGCTCGGGATCGTGTGCGGTGATGTGGCCGGCAATGCCCTCGTCGAACCCGAAATGCCCGAAGAGCCGGAACGCGGCAGCGAGGCGCTCCTTGCGGTGCCGGCGCTCGTCCTCGGGGTTGTCGAATGTGGGAAATGTCGCCGGGACGCGGTCTGACGGCACAGTTTCATCCTACGGCCAGATCGACGGGGGACGACGGTACGGCCGCGATCCAGCCCTGCGGACAGGGCTATGCAGGTGCGAAATACGGCAGCATGATCTCGTCGGACGCAGCGTGGAACTCCACTGCCAGTCGGAGACCCTCGCAGAGCGCTTCAGGCTCGCACCCGACGACGGCGCTCAACATCCAGAATCCTTCATCGAGACGGACCACGGCCGGCGCGTACGGAACCCGGAATGATGGCTCAGGCGGTCGCCAAACCACGGTCCAGCTGTAGAGCCAACCTTTGCCGGCGCTCGACTCCCACACCGGCTCGCTCGCGTGGCACTGCGCGCAGACGGCGAACGCGCCGAGGCCACGGTAGGAGCAGGCGACGCAGCGCTGATAGCGCAGTTCGTGCTGCCGGCACCCTTCCCAGTACGCCGCGGTTCGGAGACTCGGCCGCGGAGCAGGAGTGCCCTGAGGCTGCGGAAGGAGCGCAGTCACGGCCGCTCACGTCCTAGGAGCAGGACGTCGCAGAAGAGCGCGCCCGAACCCCCATTGGAGCACAGGGCAATTTCCCGTGCCCTCGACCTGGGCGCTCACGCACGAGCCTCGGAGCTGTTGGGTGGCTCTGACGATCCGCTGGAGCTGCTGCGCATTGATCCCGGGATGGCTGAACGACATCGTCCCACCATCCGTCGTGACTGGCAGTGTCGAGTCCGGTGCGATGTTCCCGTCCATGATGAACGGTCCGCCCTCGCCGGGGAGGCAGAAGCCGAACGCCTCGAGTTGCCGTATGATCTCGAAGGAGAACGGGTCATAGAGCTCCGCCACGTCCACGTCGCTGGGTCCGATACCGGCCATGGAGAACGCGGCTGCAGCTGCCCGCGCGGCCGACGAGCCCGAACGGTGCCGCGTCCGGCCGTGATCGGAAATCCCAGACCGGCGCCACGACGTAGGCGGGGCCGAAAGAGTCGCTGGCGCCCCCGTGAATCCACACCGGCGCCTCGCAGTCGCCCGCCCGCTCAGCTTTCACCAGAACGATGGCGCAGCCGCCCTCCGAAGTGGTGGCGCAGTCGAGGAGGTGGAACGGATCGGCCACCATGCGTGACGCCAGGATGTCGTCGGCACTGAACGGTCCGCGGCCCGTGTAAACCGCGTCGGGATTCATATGCCCGTTGGTTCTGATGACGGCGGCAGCCGTCGCCATCTGCTCGGGAGTGGTGCCATAGGTGAGCATGTGGCGACGAGCCATGAGCGCGAACTCCGCTGCGGTGAACATCCCATAGCCGACGACGAGCTCGTTGGCGGGCCGGGTCCACGGGGCGGTGGAGGATCGATCGGAATGGACGCCGGCGCCACCGCCGGCGATCAGGACCACCTCGCACTGACCGGTGACGATGAGCGCCGCCGCATCGAGCAGGGAGGGGATACCCATGGAGCTGGGCCGCCTGGTGCATGGGCCGAGGCCCAGCTCAAGGGCGATCTGCGCGCAGTCGGTCCCGACGACACCGTCCACCTCATGGGGTCCGACGCCGGCGTCGGCCAACGCGCCGAGGGCTCCGACGAGTGCAATCGACACCGAGTCGTGACCGGGAAGAGCGCGCGCCTGCACCGTGTTGTGCACCCCGGCGATTGCGACGCCGGCAAAGGGGTGCGATGACGGGCGCACAGGGGCATACTCTCGCACCCCGGCGCTGGAGACAGGGACGCCTTTGTGGGCGGAATGCGAAAGCCGCCGCCTGCCTCAACAACACGCTTCTTCAGCGCTAGCCTGCGCTCCTTCGGGAACGGCGAAGGTATGCATCGTCGGACCGTTGCGGTGGAGGGTGGAGAGATCGTGGGCGTCACGTTGCGGAGCGGTACGAAGCACCGGAGACAGCTCCGGTCAATGATCGGCGCCGGCTTTCTGATGACGCTGGTGGTCACGGCCGGCGCCGGTGCCACGGTCAGCGCTGGAGCGGCTGAGGCGGCAGCTCCACCTCTGCCTGCCGCTGCGGCTCCCGTTGTGAGCGTTGTGAGCACGCACATCGACTGGTCGCCCTGCCCTAAGGTCGCAGGGTTCCAGTGTGGCACGTTGGCAGTCCCGCTGGACTATCACCACCCGGCACGGGGTTCGGTGCGGCTCGCGGTCATCGAACACCCCGTTGCACAGAGTAGAGGTGTCATCGTCTTCAATCCCGGCGGTCCCGGGGAGAGCGGCGTATCGATTCTGCCGATATTGGCCTCACTCGTGCCAAGTGCTGTCAAGGAGCATTTCACCCTTGTCAGCTTCGACGAGCGCGGTACCGGGTCGAGCGAACCGCTGCTCTGTGGGCCCTCTGCCGCTGCGGCGAGTAGTGCCATTGCCGGAACGGCCGCCGCGACCCTAACGTTCTCCGGGCTGGCTGATGCATGTCTGTCCTCGGCGCCGGCATTGTTTCCGACAGTGAACACGACGACGTCGGCACGCGACATGGAACAGCTGCGCATAGGGCTCGGCGTCGCGCGCATCGACTACTACGGCATGTCCTATGGCACGGCACTCGGATCCGTCTATGCGCATCTCTTCCCGAGCCACATCCGCTCCATGGTCCTCGACGGGGCGGTCGACGCGAATCTCAGCCTGGTCGCCGCCGCCACGGCTGAAGCGCCCGCAATACAGACCGCCCTGCTGCACGCGCTGCAGAGCTGTCCCGCCACGCCGGGTTGCCCGTTGGGGGCGGATCCCGTGAGCTTCTACCGGAACCTCCAGCAGCGTCTGCTGGCGGCACCGCTGCCGGCACCCGGCGGGGGCGACACGACACCGGTCACAGCGGGCGATCTGTCCACGGCCTCGTTGCTGTACCTGTCTGCACCGAACTTCACGCCCGGGTACTTTCCGGCGCTGGCCGCGGCCGCGGCTGGCAACGGCGAGCCCCTCCGCTCCGTCGCGCTGGGGTTGGAGGACGACCTCAACGGAGCGTCGCTCGTGGGTCCGCTCTGGACGATCATGTGCGGCGATGCCGCCATCCACCCCTCCGCGAGAGCGACGGCAGCACTGGCACGTTCACTGGCGGCGCAGTTCCCGCTCGGCGGTGCCGAAGCGGTGGCCAACAACCTCATCGCATGCCCTGGTTGGCCCCGCTCGGCCAAGCCGATCGCCCACCTCTCGCCCAACGGAACGCCGACGCCACTCGTGATCGGGAACGTCTTCGACCCCAACACCCCGTACGTCATCGCCCCTCAGCTGGCAGCCGCGGTCGGGGGTCGACTGGTCACGTACGTCGGTTACGGGCACACCTGGTTGCTGAACGGGTCGACGAACGACTGCATGGACAACGTGGTGACGTCCTATTTCCTCCATGGTGTCGTGCCGGCGAAGGGCACACGCTGCAACGCTTCGACATAGTACCGGGGGCGAATGGCGGTTGCTGTCTGGGGTGTCCGTTCAGCGTTGCGGCCCTTCTACGGCGGTGAGGAACTCTTCGACGAAGGCGACGGTGTCGGCGTGGCCGGTGGACATCCCCAGCATTTCTTCCTCAATGACCAGAAACTGTGAGATCGCCGTGATGAGCACGGTGCAGACCATCGGCGGGTAGCGCTCCTGATCGATCTCGTAGCGTTCGAACAGGGTGCGGATGGCTCTGAGCTGGTCGGAGCGAAATCGCTCCGCCGATGACAGGATCTCGGCCCGTATCGCCTTACTGCGTTTGCTCAGCGCAACGAATTCCATGGTCAGCGCAGTCCCTCGGGGCGCTCGGCTGAGGCCCCACAGCGCCCACAGCGGTTGGTCCGACAGAAATGCTTGGGCGCGGCGCTCAAGGCCTTGCTCGGCCCGGCGCCGGTACAGCGCCAGGAACAAATCGTCCATGGTGCGGAAGTAGTAGTGGACCAGTTGTGGCTTCAGACCCGCCTCGGAGGCAATGTGGCGCGAGGTGACGGCGGCGTAGCCTTCGTCGAGCATGACGCGCTCTGCCGCGTCCAGCAGGGCCGCCCTCGTCTTTGAGCCCTCAGTGCCAATGCGACGGCTGCTCTTCGACGGAGTCCCCTGGACGGATTCTTTGACGTGTGCGCTCGCGCTCAGATGTACATCCCTCCATTGACCCCGATGATCTGACCTGTGATGTACCCGGCCTCCTCGGTGCAGAGGTAGGAACACGCTGACGCAATGTCGTCGGGCGTCCCAGCCCGGCCGAGGGGCACCATTCTGGCCATGGTCTCAATAGGCGGCACATCACCGTGCGCCTCTCCCTTCCGAGCCATCGGTGTGTCGACGATGGTAGGAGGGATGGTGTTCGCCGTGATGCCGCTGTGTGCCAGCTCTCGTGCCAACGCCTTGGTGAGCCCGATCACTCCCCCCTTCGACGCCACGTAGTGCGCCATGTTCGGGGCACCCGACTGTGCGCTCGACGACGAGATGGTGACGATCCGGCCCCACCCGGCGGCCACCATGTCCGCGATCGCCAGCTGGAGGCAGCTGAATGTGCCGGTCAGGTTCACCGCAATCAAGCGATCCCACTTCTCGGGTGAGATCTCCAGCACGGGGTCGAAGGCCTCCATCCCTGCACTGGTGACGACGATCGTCACGGGCCCGAGTTCGTCACGCACCGATACGTAGACTTGCTCGAGCGCCGCCCTATCGGCCACGTCGACCGCGTGACCGGTGACGCGCTTGGCCTGTGCCGCAAGGTTGTTGACGGCCCGACGAACACCGTCACCGTCCAGATCGAGCAACGCGACAGCGTGCCCGTCCTCGGCGAGCCGACGAGCGACGCCGAGGCCGATACCCGATGCGGCCCCGGTGACGACGGCGACCCGGCCGCTCATGCCGACACCTCGGCCGGTGTGAACTCGATGTGGAGCGTGTGCAGGCCGCGGAAGATCCAGGTCGGCTCGTAGTGGTAGCGGCGCTCCGAGGGCGGGCCATGATGCTCCTCGGAGAGGCGGATGTCGTGCATGCGATCGAGGATGCGCTCCACGCTTACTCGGCCTTCGACCCGGGCCAGGGGGCCTCCCGGGCAGGCATGCGGACCACGTCCGAAGGCCAGGTGCACCTTCGCATTGGGACGGTCGACCCGGAACTCGTTCGGGCATTCGAACAGCCGGGGGTCGCGGTTGGCCGCCCCGTTGAGGAGCATGACGGGGGTGCCGGCGGCGATGTCGACCCCGGCCACGGTCGTGTTCCGCCGGGCCAGGCGGAAGTCCGCCTTCACCGGGCTCTCGATCCGCAGCGCCTCTTCGATGAACCCAGGGATGCGGTCCTTGTGGGCGCGCAGCTCGTCTTGTAGCTCCGGGTATTCACACAGGTACTTGAGCGCCATGGCCAAGAGGCGCGCTCGTCGTCTCCTGTCCCGCCGCGAACAGGAACGTCGACGTTCGCACGACCGACGTCACATCGGGCGTCGACCCGTCGGGATAGGTGGCCTGGGCCAGGTCCGTCAGCACATCGCCCCGGGGGTCGCGTCGACGGTCCTCGATGTAGCGGGCAAATTCCTCGTCCAGCCAACCGAGCGCATTGGCGCCCATACCTTCACCCTCCCCCCCAATTGGTCCCGGCCCGGTGCTCATCCCGAAACCAGCGCGAAAGCGCTCGTGGTCCTCCTCGGGCACACCCAGAACGTCGGCGACGACCAGCATGGCGAAAGGTTGCGAGTACGCACTGATGAACTCACACGTGCCCTGGGCGACGAACTCGTTGATCTGCTGATCGGCCAGTCGCCGCATGAACGCCTCGTTTTCGCGCAGCCGTTTCGGCGTCAGGAGCCGCATGATGAGGGAGCGCTCACGCGTGTGCATCGGCTGGTCCATGGTCACCATGTGCTCGAACATCGGAAGCTGGTCGCGGTAGGTGTCGATGATGTCCCCCACGTCGTCTCCCTCCAGCGGCACGGGAAAGGCGGCGAACGGGCCAATCACCGAGTTGCACGAGGAGAACTCGTCGGGGTTGAGATAGATCTCCGCTGCTTCCTCGTAGCCCGAGACCGCCACGACGCCGTGGTGGGGGGTCGACAGGACCGGGCACTTCGAGCGCAGATGGTCGAAGTACGGATAAGGGTCCTCCAGCAAGGATGCGTCGGCGAAGAAATCCACCGTGTCGTAGTCGGTCATGCGGTCGCTCCCGTCCCCGAAGCTGAGCGGTCGCTCAGCATTTGCTGTACGGTTGCTTAGCATTCGGCGTCGAGGCGCGTCAACGGCACCTGCGACAGGCGGTGCGGGTGGCCCCGTTGTTCTTGGTGCGTGTGGTGCGCGGGCGCGCCTAGCGGCCGGCCTGCGCCAGGCGCAGCCGGGGCTGATTGGCAGCGAGCGCGCCCGCTCGCAGATGACGGATGGTCTGACGGTACGAACCCGTGAGGCTGTCCTCGCAGTACGTCAAGCCGTTGTCGAGGCAGAACGTCCTGACAATGCTCTGGGCTCGGGACAGATTTGGCCTGGGCATGCTCGGGAAGAGGTGATGCTCAATCTGGAAGTTGAGACCGCCCAGGGCGACATTGGTGAACCAGCCTCCGGCCACATTGCGCGAGGAAATGACCTGCCGTCGGACGAAGCTCAGCGGGAGGTCCGGATCGATGAGTGGCATCCCCTTGTGATTGGGGGCGAAGCTGCACCCGAGATAGACGGAGAACACAACCTGCTGAATGAGGATGAAGATCACCGCCTTCAGGGGGGACAGGACCCAGAAGATCACGGCCAGATAGAGGGCAGCGTGCATGCCGAGGAGCGCGCCCTCAAGAAGGGCTGTCCTGTTGCGCTGGCGGATCAACCGTTGGATCCCGAGTACGTAGATCCCCGTACTGCGCAGCACCATCAGGGGAAAGAACAACGGGGCCTGCCATTTCGTCATGAAGCGGGATAGCCGGTTGGCAGTCGGGAGCTGCCCGTCTGCGCCCGGCACGGAGATACCGCCGTCGCCGACATCGGGATCGCGGCCCACCTCGTTGGGATGCGCATGGTGTGCGCTGTGCTTGGGAACCCACCAGCCAAAGCTCATCCCGATCAGCACGTTGCCCACGGCGAGACCGAGGTACCGGTTCCATCGGCGCGAGCGAAAGACCCCGTGATGACCCGCGTCGTGGCCGACGAATCCGAGTTGGGTGAAGGCCAGGCCCAAGAAGGCTGCGATGCCGAGTGCCCACCACGAACTCCCGATGAGGATCAATCCGGCGAACCCCAATCCGAAGGCGGCAACGGTGAGCGGGATCATGATGCCGTAGTAACCAAAGCGGCGGTTGAGCAAGCCAGCCTCGCGCACGCGCGCCGCGAGAACTCCGAAATCCGCTGTTGTTTCGATGGTTGCCGCTTCCACGGTTGTGCCTCCCGCATTCTGTGTCGGGTGCTACCGGGACTGGGGCAACACTTCTCAGGGTACGCCCGAGATTCTAGACCCCCGCGGCGTCGCGCAATGCCGCGGGCGACTGTCAGCTGTCGGCCGTCGGCTTTGCCGACGAGGCGGACGAATTGGTGCCAGTCGGGGTTGCCGGTCGGATAACGGCGTCACCAAATGCAGCCAATGTGTCGGGTGGCGCAAAGTCGCAGAACCACACGTAGGCGCGCTCGACCCCGCGGGCCTGCAACGATCCGAAATAGTCGACGAGCTCGGGGCCGGTGCCCACGACCGGCCCGGGACCGAAACGTCGACGTGCCGTCGCCTCGATCTCCTCCCGCGAGCCGGTGGGCGGAACGAAGGCCACCTGCACCTGTAGCGAGCACCGCGCCGCCCCCGAGAACGGCAGCATCTCGTTCAGGCGGTCGACAATGCCCGTGTGCACATTCCACCAGTCCGCATGGGCGGCTACCAACCGCATGGTGCCCTTGCCCGCCCCGCCGATGACGATCGGGATCTTTCCGAGTGGCCCGGGCCGTTGCTGTGCACCGCGTAGGTGAAAATGCTGGCCCTGGTAATCGAGCGTCTCGCCGGCCCAGAGCGCTCTTATGATTTCGAGCGATTCGCCGAGGCGGCTCAGCCTCTCCTTTGATTCCAGCGCGCCGATTCCGTAGGTCCGCATCTCGTCGACGACCGAGCCCCAGCCGATGCCGAGCTCAAAGCGGCCCCCGGAGGCGTGGTCGAGCGTGACAGCTTCTCGTGCCAGCACTGCTGGATGCCGGAACGAGTCGCAGAGGACCAATGATCCGACGCGAAGGTGCTCGGTTCGAGCGGCGAGCCAAGAGTTGGTCAGCATCGCGTCGAACATCGGCGATCCCTCCGCCCCGGGGGGCGCCAGGTGGTCCATACCGGCCATGCCGACGAAGCCTGCCGCTTCCGCGGCGCGGGCACGTTCCACCATCTGGTTCATGGTCAGCCGCATCTGCGGAAGGAAGACCCAGTATTCGAGCGCGGTAGCCACCGGTGAGACTCCTCGTCAGCGTTCGTTGCGAGCGGGATGCAGATTGCTGGCACCGCACCCCCATGACACGAAGTCAGAGGATATCTATGGTGATCCCACCGGCAACAACTGACGCGCTGGCTGACGAGGAGGGACGATGAAGGCTGTTCGCAGCATCGAAGGCGGTGTGGCCGTGGTCGACGTCGACGGGCCCCCGGCGTCGGTGAAGTGCTCGACGTGCGCTCGACGAGCATCTCAGTTCCGACTTGAGCTACATCCGATTTGGGAGTCGGAACATTCTGGGCCACGAGCTCGCTGGAGTGCGGGCTGACGGCACGCCTGTGGTGGTCGAGGCCATCTACGGCTGTATGGAGTGCGAACAATGCCGCCGCGGCGCGTGACGGAGGACTACCGGAGGGCCAGGTTCTCGCTGGCTGCTCTCCAGCATGGCGTGTCGTTGCTCGAAGAGCCGTTCCCGGCCTGACTGCCGCAGACGCGGTGCCACCGCTCGTGTGTGCGGCAGGTCCAATCGCTTCCTACGACGTTCCGCCCTCGCGTGCACGAGCGTCCGAGCGGTCTGGCGGCATCGCCGACTGGAGCCCGATGCTGTTGAGGACCCCGGCCAGACAGAGGTAGCCGCCGACGAGAAAGAGCAGCTCGAAGATCTCGGCGGGTTCGAGGTGCGACGCCAGCGAACGCCACGTGGCGTCGCCGACCTCATGATCGTCGATGATCTCGTCGACCGCTGCCATCATCGCCCGCTCCAGCGACGTCCACACCGCGGCGGAAGCCCCATCGGGCACCGCCTCGATCTGGGCTGCTGTGAGGCCGGCGTCCGCGCCCATGCGGCAGTGCTGGTTCCATTCGTAACCCGAGCGGGTGCGCCAGGCGACGCGGAGAATGAGGAGCTCGCGATGAGGTGGCCGTAGCTTCGCATCGTCGCTGGCCAGCATCTCGGTGAAGGGCAGCCATGATGCGCTCAACGGGAGGTGGCGCGCGAACATCTCGAGGACGATGGGCATCGGCGGTGCGTCCGGCGCCCCTGAAAGGTAGAGCTCGGGGCGGCGCAGGAACTGCAGCAACGTCGCACGGGTCGCCTCGTCCCACTCGGCGAAGGGGAGTGGGACGAGGCGGGGTTCGTCCGAGGACGTCATCCCGATGCGGCCACGGACTGTCGCAGTTGTGGTCCTGCCGCCAGGAGCCACTCGACGATGATGTCGTCGGCAGCGGCCAGTTCACCTTCGGTGACATAGAGCCCGCGAGTGGGGAGCGTCGCCCCCAGCTCGACGAGAACCGGTCGCAGATGCACCTCCACCGCCAGGGCATGGTGGGCACCGGCACCGGTCATGACCGGCACGGCCGTGACCCCCAAGAGATCGGTGGTGCTGAACCAGTCGAGGAACGACTTGAGCAGGCCCGTGTAGCTCGCCTTGTAGGTCGGCGACGCGACCACGACCAACGCGCAGCCGCGGATCCCTTCGGCCAGCTCCTTCACGTGGGATGAGGACCAGTCGAAGAGCTGCGGACCGTAGTCCGCGAGGTCGACGGTCAAGCGGTCCTGGCCGTCGAGCCCGGCCGCGTCGGCTGCCGCGGCCACGACCGCTTCGCCGAGTTCGAGCGTCCGTGAATGCGCCTTGGGGTTCCCGACGATGAGGCCAACGGCGCTCATGTACGAACCGGTTCGTGCAGGCGGCGGGACGGCATCAGCCCAATGTAGCGATGACCTGCGGCAGGTCCACGATGGTCCGAATTCCCGGCTCCGCCGCGCAGACGTAGGGAATGGCATTCACGGGTCGATGGGCCGTCAGGCCGGGCGAGGTCGCCGCCCATTCGTCGGGTGGTACGGGGAAACGGACGTCGATATCCAAAGGGGTGTCGCCCTGGACCAGCACGTGCCAACCGGTCTCGCGCAGGTCCCATGCCGGCTCGACGTCGGTTGTGAGGTACCAGTTTGCGTTGAACGTGAGGAGCGGCCGGCCAGCGCGATTGCCGTGGACCTGCATGCGCTGCGCCGCAATGGTGCCGGCCTTCACGACCCCGGCGGCGATCTCGACGTCGTGCTTTGCCGTGGCGACCTGGCCGCTCGCGGTGACAGAGTCGAGTGGGAGTGACAGTGCCTCGGCCAGCACTTCGAGCGAACCGGCGAAGGAGGCGCCGCCATGCGCCTCCACCCCGCTGGGGTCGAAACGCGCCGGATCGCGGCCGAAGCCCATGAGGTCGAAGATCATCTCGGGCGAGTTGCGCGACGACATGTCGGCGAACTCCTCAATGAGGAGGTGCTCCAGGCGCCGTTGCAGCGAAGTCAGGACGATCGGCAAGGCCTCGGTGATGAACCCCGGGCTCGAGCCCGTGCTGTGGAGCGATGCCTGGCCCTGTGCGCAGGCGGCCTCCAACCGTTCACGCGTCTCGGGTTGGAGTCGGTCGGGGTTGTGGAACTCGCTCCGTGTCGAGACGACGTTGATACCGGCGCCGAGCAGCTGGCAGAGCGCATCGACGTCGACTCGGTCGCCCATGTAGAGGACGCAGTCAGGCCGCAGGGCGACGATGTCCGCCGTGTCGCGCGTCGCCCGTACGCCGGTGAGCGCTCTTCCGCTCAGCTCGCCGGCATCGCGGCCCTCCTTGTCCTCCGAATAGACGTAGAGGCCCACGAGGTCGAGGTTCGGGTGGTCGATGACCGCCCGCAGGGAGTGCGAGCCGATGTTCCCTGTTGCCCACTGGACAACCCTGTAGCGCTCGTCGCTCATATCGGTCACATTCCTCCTGGGTCTTTGCCCGGGAGCGGGCACCCACACGCCGTCATCAGTGCCCGGTCCACCGGGCGGGGCGCTTCTCGGTGAAGGAGCGGGCGCCCTCTCGCGCATCCTCGGAATGGAAGACAGTCTCCACGAGTTGGCGCTGCAGCGGCCACAGCTCCTCTTCCGATCTGCCCGGCGCGAGCCGCACCATGCATTTGACTGCCTGGAGCCCGAGCGGCGCGTTGCGGGCGATGCGGGCCGCCAGGGTGCGGGCGGCGTCGAGGGTCTCGCCCGCTTCGCACATCCGCACGATGAGGCCGTGTTGGAGCGCCAGTTCGGCGGAGAGCGGCTCCCCGGTGAGTGCCATTTCGGTGACGACGGACTGGGGCAGGCAGCGAGGCAGCCGGAGGAGCGCGCCGCCACCGGGGAAGAGTCCGAAGGTCACCTCCGGCGAGCCGAAGCGGGCGTCGCGCGCCGCCACCAAGAGGTCGGCGATGAGCGCCAGCTCTAGCCCGCCCCCGACGGCGGCACCTTCAATGGCCGCGAGGAGGGGTTTGCTGCAGCCGAGGCGGAAGATGTCGTCGACGCGCTCGGGCAACCCGTCGCGGGCGAACGCCTTGAGGTCCATACCCGCACAGAAGGTGCCGCCGGCTCCGGTCAGCACGCCGACGCGCAGGTCGTCGTCGCCGTCCAACTCGGTCAGCGCGGCCAGGACGCCCAACGACAGGTCCGAGTCGATGGCGTTTCTGACCTCGGGCCGATTGAGGGTGATGACCAGGACGGCCCCCTCGCGCGAGGTGACGACAGCGTCACCCATGACCGTGCCGCAGCGACGGCGGCTGCTCCGGCATCACCGGGTGTGCACCGGGAGCTTCTCCCAGCCGCGCACGGTCGACGTGCGTGCTTGCACGGCGTTGGCCGTGTCGATCTCCCATTCCGGGAACCGCTTGAGCACTTCTTCGAGTGCGACTCGCGCCTCGAGCCGGGCGAGGTGCGCGCCTAGGCAGAAGTGCAGCCCGTAGCCGAAGCTCAGGTGGCGCTGCGCCTTGCGGTGGATGTCGAACCGGTCGGGGTCGGGGAACTGGCGCTCGTCACGGTTGGCCGAGGCGTTGAGCACGACCATGATGCTCCCGGCCGGGACGGTCCGGCCGTGGTGGACGACGTCGGTCGTGACCCAGCGCGCCTGCACGGGAGAGGGAGGCTCGTAACGGAGGCACTCCTCAATGGCGGCGGGGATCAGTGCAGGGTCCCGTACAAGCTCGGCCCGCTGGTCGGGATGCTCGGCGAGGAGCTTGGCCGCCCAACCGATCAGGCGGGTCGTGGTCTCGTTGCCGGCGCCGGACAGGAGACCGATGTATCCGAGAATCTCGTCGCGCGTCAGCGTGCGCATGGTTCCCGTTTCGTCGGTGAATTCCGCCGTCAGCAACTCGGTCATGAGGTCGTCAGAGGGGTGCTCGGCCCGCCAATCGATGTAGGCGCCATAGTCCGCGTCGGTCCGACCTTGTGCCGAGAAGTCGACATCGGGCATGACACCCTCGTCCAGGCGCAGGCCCTCGTCGATGTGGTCGCGGATCGCCTGCTGGTCCTCCTCGGGGATCCCGAGCAGCATGCCGATGGTTCGCATCGGGATCTCGGTGCCGAGGTCGGAGATGAAATCGAAACCACCGGCGTCGACGAGCGGGTCGAGCGTGCGCGCGGCGTAGGCCCGGACCTGGGGCTCTATGGCGGCCATGCGACGTGGGGTGAAGACGCGGCTCATGATGCCGCGGTGCAGGTCGTGATCCGGCGGGTCCTCAAAGATGAACATGCCGGGCGGCATCTGCATCTCCGCCTTGATGATTTCGAGCACGGACCCCTTGGCCGAGCTGTAGGTCTGCCACTCGACGAGAGCGCGTTCGACGTCCTCGTAGCGGCTGATGGCAAAGAAGTCGTACTTCTCGTTGTAATAGAGCGGGGCCTCGTCGCGCAGGCGCTTCCAGACCGGGTACGGATCGGCGTCGATATCGAAGTCGTACGGGTCGTAGTACGGCGCGGGCGCAGTCGTGGTCATGTGCTCTCCCTTCTGCGGCTCCGTCGAGCCCGGGCACCCCACCTTGTGAGGTCCTCCGTCGAAAGTATCATTATTGTATGGAAAGAGGACCATTCTCAAAGGCGTGCCTGTGAGCGCATCGGCCTGGCCGTCCATCCCGGCGATGCTCGAGAGCACTGCCGGTCGGTTCGCCGATCTGGTAGCCGTGCGCGACGGGGCCGCCAACCTCTCCTATGGAGCGTTGGCCGACGCGGCGCAACGCTTCGGCGCTGCTCTGGTCGAGGCGGGTGTGGAACCGGGCGATCGCGTGGCGATCTGGTGCGGCAATTGCGCCGAGTGGATCACCGCGGCCCTCGGCCTGTTCGCCGCGGGAGCCGTTCTCGTCCCGGTGAACACGCGCTTCAAGGGGGCCGAGGCCGCGGTCATCCTGTCGCGGAGTCGGGCACGGGTCCTCGTCACCGTGACCGACTTCCTCGGCACCGACTATGTGGCGATGCTGCAGGGAGCAGGGGCCGACCTCCCGGCACTCGAGACCGTCGTGATTGCCCGGGGCCCGGCCGCTGGGTCCACCGTGGCATGGACTGACTTCATGGGTACGGCAGCGCCGGCGTCGCTGGCCGAGGTCGGGTGCCGCAGCGCCGCCCTCGGTCCGGACGATCCCTCTGACATCCTCTTCACCTCCGGCACGACGGGTGTCCCGAAGGGTGTCGTCATGACCCACGGGCGCACGCTGACGGTGGCCACCGACTGGGTGGCCATGACCGGGCTGCGCGCCGGCGACGTCTACCTGCAGGTGAACCCGTACTTCCACATGTTCGGACTCAAGGCCGGCATCCTGGCCAGCGTGGCCAGCGGCGCCACCATGCTCCCCGAGCCGGTCTTCGACGTCGACCGTGTGCTGGCCCGCGTCGCCGAGGACAGGGTCACCGTCCTGCCCGGGCCGCCTACGCTGTACCAATCCATCCTTGAGCACCCCGACCGCGCCGGGCACGACCTCTCTTCGCTGCGCGTTGCCGTCACCGGCGCCGCCGACATCCCCGTTGAGCTCATCCGCCGGGTGCATGACGAATTGCCATTTTCCGAGATCGTCACCGGGTACGGACTGACCGAGGGCGGCACCGCGTGCGCCACGTCGGCCGACGACGACGCCGAGGCGATCGCCACGACCGTCGGGCGGCCCCGTCCGGGCTTCGAGGTTCGCATCGTCGGCGAGGGTGGCCGCGACGTCGCGGACGGCGAGGCGGGTGAGGTGCTGCTGCGCGGCGGCAGCATCATGGTCGGTTACCTGGACGACCCCGCCGAAACGGCGAAGGTCCTCGACGCCGGGGGTTGGCTCCGGACCGGGGATCTCGGCGTAGTGGACGAGGCCGGCCGCCTGCGCATCGTGGGCCGCGTCAAGGACATGTTCATCGTCGGCGGGTTCAACGCCTACCCGGCCGAGATCGAGAACGCGCTCTTGGGGCACCCCGCGGTGCAACAGGCCGCGGTGATAGGCGTCCCCGACCAACGGCTCGGGGAGGTCGGCATGGCGTTCGTCGTCGTGTCCGGGGACGTCTCGGGGAACGACATCATCGAATGGAGCCGCAACGAAATGGCCAATTACAAGGTGCCCCGCGTTGTTGAGATCGTGGACGCCCTGCCACTGAACGCGACCGGGAAGGTGATGAAGGAGACGCTCCGGGAACAGGCCGCCGGGGGCACGGGAAGCGGGTCCCGATGACGACCGAACCGACCGAACCGACCGAACCGACCCCCGCGGGCCTGACGGCCCTGACCGGTTTGCGTGTCGTTGAGATGGGCGTCTGGGTCGCGGCGCCGTCGGCGGGCGCGCTCCTGGCCGACTGGGGGGCGGACGTCATCAAGGTTGAGCCGCCCAACGGCGACCCGATGCGCAGCGCCTTCGGTTCGCTCGGGATCGGCAAGGACTTCCCCAACCCGGCATTCGCGCAGGACAACCGGGGGAAACGCAGCATCGTCCTCGACCTGCGCGACCCCGCAGCGCGTGAGCAGTTGGAAGTGCTGTTGGCGACCGCCGACGTCTTCCTCACCAACCTGCGCCCGGACGCGCTCGATGGTCTCGGGCTCGAACCGACCGCGACGGTGGCCCGTCATCCCCGGCTCGTCTATTGCAGTGTCAGCGGGTACGGCCTGCGTGGCGCTGACCGCAACCGTCCGGCCTACGACATCGGCGCCTTCTGGGCCCGATCGGGACTCTCCGTACAGCTGGCCAACAGCGACGGCGTGCCGCTCAACGCGCGCGGCGGCATCGGGGACCACATCAGCGGGTTGGCCGCCCTCGCCGGCCTGCTGGCCGCCGTGCTCGACCAGCGCCAGACGGGGCGCGGACGTGTCGTCGAGGTATCGCTCCTGAGGACGGGGACCTATGTGCTCGGGTGGGACCTCAGTCTGCAAGAGACCGTGGGCAAGGTTGCCAAGTCCGAGGCGCGTCACAACAACCAGACGCCGTTGATGAACTCGTACCGGACCAAGGACGGGCGCTGGCTCTTCTTCACCGGACTGGAGGCAGACCGCCACATCGACCGCGTCTGCCGCGCCCTCGACCGGCCGGATCTGCTGGACGACCCCCGCTTTGCCGATGCCCGCTCGCTTCGTTCCAATCGGGCCGAGGTGATTGCCGTCCTCGACGACATCGTGGCCGAGCGCGCCCTCGCCGAATGGGCCGAGCGCTTCGATGCACTCGGCGTGTGGTGGGCGCCGGCCCAGGGTCCGGCGGACGTCCTCGAAGACCCGCAACTTGCCGCCAACGACGGGTTTCTCGTACTCCAGAACGACACCGACGGGACGACCCGGCGGTCGATCAACGGCCCGGTGAGCTTCTCGGATCTCCCGGTGGGCCCGGCCGCGCCGGCGCCGTTGCTGGGCGAACACACCGACGAGGTCCTGGCCGAGCTCGCCGCTCGCCGCTCGCCAGACTGAACGGGAGCCGAGGAGACCCGGAGTTGCTCAGTCCTGGGTGCGGGTGCGGGGCGCGGGCCAGGAGGCCGCGGGCGATGACGATGCGCTGAATCTCGTTGGTCCCCTCGCCGATGATCATCAGCGGCGCGTCGCGGTAGTAGCGCTCGATCGGGAACTCGGTGGTGTAGCCCACCCCGCCGTGAATCCGCATGGCCTCGGTGGCCAGGTCGAGGGCGGTTTCGCTGGCGAAGAGCTTCGCCATGCCGGCCTCGACGTCGCAGCGCAGGCCCTTGGATCGACGTTCGGCCGCATTGCGGGTGAGGAGTCGTGCTGCCTCCAGCCGGGTCGCCATGTCGGCCAGCTTGAGTTGGATCGCCTGGTGCTCACCGATGACCTTGCCCATGGTCTCGCGCTGCATGCTGTAGGCCAGCGCAGCATCGAAGGCGGCCCGGGCCACGCCGACCGCCCGTGCCGCGATGTTGATGCGACCCACTTCGAGCACGCCGAGGATCTGCGGCAACCCGCGCCCGAGCTCGCCGATGACGTTGGTCGCCGGGATGCGGTGGTCGGTGTACGCCATCTCGACCGTTTCGACGCCGCGGTAGCCGAGCTTGCCGACGTGCTTGCTCACGGCGATGCCCTCGAAGCGCGGGCCCGGCTCCTTCTCGACGATGAAGGCGGTGATCCCCTCCTCGGTGCGGGCGGCCAGCGCCACGATGGCGGCGCGCTCGCCGTTGGTGACCCAGGCCTTGCTGCCGTTGACGACGTACTCGTCCCCGTCGCGCACGGCGCGGCACGAGATGTTGCGCGTGTCGCTGCCGGCATCGGGCTCGGAGAGCGACAGGCAGCCCCTCCGCTCGCCTGACGCCATGGACGGCAGCCAGCGCTGCTTCTGTTTCTCGGTCCCGTGGGTCATGATCAGCGTCGCCGCCATGGTGTGCGTGTTGACGATGCCGGTCAGGCTCATCCAGCCGTACGCCAGCTCCTCAATGATGCCGATGTAGGTGAGCAGGTCGAGGCCGAGCCCGCCGTACGCCTCGGGGATGGTGACGCCGAAGAGTCCGAGCTCGCGCATCTGCGCGACGATCCGCTCGGGAAACGTGTCCGACCGCTCGAGCTCGGAGGCGGCTGGAATGACCTCGCGCTCGACGAAACGGCGGACGGTGGCGACGATCTCGGAGCGGACGTCCTCGTCGGTGGCGACCGTATCGGGGTTGGTCACGCCGCCCCGGTGACCTGGTCCCGCCCTGAATTCCTCACGGCGATAACCCTACACTTCCCAGGTGTTGACGCTGAATCTCAATTGCGAGAAGAATGTTTCCCAATGGCGACGAGCCTCATGCATCGCGGGCTCGAGTCGGCGGCGGAGCGGTTCCCTGACCATCCGGCGGTGCTGGCCGGCGACGATTGCTGGACCTACGGCGAGCTCGACCGCGCCGCGAATGCGCTGGCGCACCACCTCGCCGAGCGCGGCATCGGACGCGGCGACCGCGTGGCGGTGATGACGTCGAATCGTCCGGAGTTCGTGGTCACGGTCCATGCCACCAGCAAGGTCGGGGCGGCGCCCGTCATGCTCAACTCGTCCTGGAAGTCCCTCGAGGTCGGCACCGCGCTCGGCCTGACCGGGCCGCACTACGGCGTCGCCGACGGGCCCGGTGTCGGCCTCTTGGCCGAGCACCTCGATGCGCGCGGCGTCCTGGACCTCGATGCAGCGCTCGCTGCCACGGTGATCGACCGCGCCAGCCGCGTCGCGCCCCCGGGGGTTGCGGTCCAGCCGAGCGACGACGCCGCGTTCGTCTTCAGCTCCGGCACCACCGACCGGCCCAAGGCGGTGCGCCATACGCACCGCTCCATCGACCTCGGTACGGCGCACTGGGTCGCGGCGTTGGGGCTGACCGAGGCCGACCGCTTCCAGGTGGCGACGCCGCCGTCGCACATCCTCGGCCTGTTGAACCTGCTCGCGGCCGCGGTGGCGGGCGCCACCGTCCGCGTACACCGTCGTTTCGACTTGGACGAGGAGCTCCGCTGCATCCAAGACGACCGGATGACGCTGGAGATGGCGGTCGCACCGATTGCGTTGGCCATGGCGAACCACCCGGACCTGGAGTCCTACGACCTCTCCTCTCTTCGCTATGTGATGTGGGGGGCCACGCCGATCACACCCAGCGTGGCCGAACGCGTGACGGCGCGGACCGGCGTGCGTTGGTTGCCTGCCTATGGGACGAGCGAGGTGCCCGTGATCGCCGCCAACCCGGTCGCCGACCCCGACAGGTGGCGCCTCGATTCCGCCGGACTCCCCGTGGACGGTGTCTCGCTGCGCGTCGTCGACCTCGAAAGCGGCGAGGTCCTCCCTCCGGGCGGTGTCGGCGAGGTGCAGGTGCGCAGCGCATCGGCCATGGCCGGCTACCTCCCCGACGAGGCCACAGCAGGGGCGTTCGACGATGGGTGGTATCGCACGGGTGACGTCGGCTGGCTCGAGCCGGAGGGTTGGGTCCACCTCACCGACCGCTGCAAGGAGATGATCAAGGTGAGCGGCTTCCAAGTCGCACCGGCGGAGATCGAGGCCGTGCTGCACGGCCACCCCGAGGTCGTCGACTGCGCCGTGTTCGGCGTGCCCGATGCGCGCGCCGGTGAAGTCCCGGTCGCCGCGGTCCAACTGCAGCCGGGTTCCGCCGTCACGGCGGAGGAACTGGAGGCAGTCGTGGCGGACACGCTGGCCACCTACAAGCGCGTGCACCGGGTGATCCTGGTGGAGGCCGTCCCGCGCACCCCGTCGGGGAAGGTGCTGCGGCGAACCCTGCGCGATGCATGGGCGCCGTCGTTTGCCGAGGCAGCCGACTGATGGACGTCCGCCTCTCTCCCGAGCAGGTCGCGCTGCGCGACGCGGCGACGCAGGTGGTCGATCGCCTGGGAGTGCATGCGGTGGCGGAGCTTGAGGACGCCGAGCGCACTGCCAAGCTCGACGCCGCCGTCGACGCCTCGGGCTGGCGCGAACTGCGGACCTCGACGGACGACGGCACGCCATGGGCCTCCGCCGTCGAGGTCGCCCTCGTCGCCGAGGAGCTCGGCCGCGGTCTGGGCGACACCGGCTTCCTGGGTGCCACACTGGCCGCGGAACTGCGGCGCCGAGCCGGTGCCCCGGCCGCCCACGGCCCCGAGACCGTGCTTCTCGGCTCCGATCTGGCGCAGCTCGGCGTGGCGCGGGTCGGCGCGGTGCAGGTCGGCGCGGCGGACGCGGGCTCGGTGTCGCCCGACGCTGTGGCGGTGGACGCGTTCGACGCCGGCGCGGCGCTGCTGCTCGTCAACGGCGCCGACGGCTGCACGCTGGGCTCGGTCGCCCTCGGGTCGCCCACACGTCATGTTGATCTCACCCGACCCGTGGCCGGTGCCCGCCCCCCGGGGACGGTTACGGCACTCGGTGGGCAGACGCGCCCGCTCGCCCCCGAAGACGTGGTGGCATGGCAGGGCCTCGGCTTGGCTCTGACCAGCGCGGATCTCGTCGGGGTGATGCGAGGGGCGCTGGCGCTGGCCACCGACTACGCCCGTGCGCGCCGGCAGTACGGCGCCGCCATCGGATCGTTCCAGGCGGTGCAGCACCTGCTGGCCGACGCCCTCGTGGCCATGGAAGGCTCGCGTAGCATCGCGCTGCACGCGGCGTGGGCCGTCGACGCCCTACCGGCACCAGAGGCGCTGGCGGCGGGCGCGGCCGCCAAGGCCTACTGCGCCCGAGCGGCGCGTTCGGTGTGCGAGACGGCCATTCAGGTGCACGGCGGCATCGGCAACACGTGGGAGTGCCTGGCGCACGTCTTCTTACGCCGCGCCCTGCTCTCGACCGACGTCCTCGGTGGCGTCGGGCCCAACCTGGACCGGGTGCTCTCCGCCCGCGCCCTCGCCAGCTGACCATGGACTTCGCTGACGCACCCGACGAGCTCGACTTCCGCCTCCGGCTGCGCCGCTGGCTCAGCGAGAACAACCCGGGCCTGCCCGCCTCGTCCACGGCCGACGAGTACTGGGCCGGGCAGGCCGCCTGGCACCAGATGCTCTACGACGCCGGCTTCTTCGGCCTGTCCTGGCCGACGGCGATCGGTGGGTACGGCCTGCCCAGCGTGTACGAGGTGATCCTCGACGAGGAGCTGATCACCGCCGGCGCCCCCCCGCGCCCGAGCGTGGGCTACCTGGTCCAAGGGCTCCTGCGTCACGGCAACGAGGACGTCCAGCGCCGCTTCCTGCCCGGGCTCGTCAACGGTCGCGAGCGCTGGTGCCAGGGCTTCAGCGAGCCCGACGCGGGGTCCGACCTGGCGTCGCTGCGCACGCGGGCGGTGCGCGACGGCGAGGAGTACGTCATCACCGGCCACAAGGTGTGGACGAGTTACTCCGACACCGCCGACTGGTGCCTGGTTCTGGCCCGGACCGATCCCGACGTGCCGACCCACAAGGGGATCTCTGCCTTCGTCGTGCCGATGGGACAGCGCGCCATTGAGCAGCGACCGCTCCAGATGATCAACGGCATCACGCGGGAGTTCGGCGAGGTGCTCTTCGACGGCGCCCGCGTCGACGCGGCGAACATGGTCGGCGAGCCCGGCGAGGGCTGGCGCCTCGCCATGACGGTGGTCAGCCACGAGCGCGAACCTGGCGAGCTCGGCTACGTGGCGCGCTACGGCAAGCTCGTCAACGAGCTGGCGCACGTGGTGGCAGAGGATCCGTCGCGGTTCGGTGCCGAGACGCGCCGCGACCTGGCCTGGGCCCTGGTGGAGACCGAGATGCTGCGCTGCCACGTGAGCCGACGGCTCTCCGACCGCCTCGGTGGGCTCTCGCACGGGCCGGAGGGCTCGGTCGACAAGTTGCTCATGACCGCCGCCGAGCAGGCGGTAGGCCACGCCGCGCTCTCGGTCGGGGGTGCTGTGCACGTGGACGGGGACGACACCTGGCTCAAGGTCTACCTCTACAGTCGCGCCCAGAGCGTCATGGGTGGCACCTCGCAGATACAGCGCAACCTCATCGCCGGACGAATCCTGGAGCTACCGACCTCATGAGCACCTACGACCTTCCCGACGAGCTACAGGTCCGCGCTGAGGGTCCCGTTCGCGTCGTCACGCTCAACCGGCCGGGCGACCTCAATGCCACGAACCACGTCCTCCACGCTGCTCTCGCCGCAGTGTTCCCGCAGCTCGATGCCGACACCGAGGCCCGGGTGGCGGTCATCACCGGTGCCGGCCGAGCCTTCTCCGCCGGCGGGGACTTCGACTATCTCGACGCATTGACGAAGGACGCCGACCTGCGGCACGCCACCCTCACCGACGGCCGGCGGATCGTGACCGGCATGGTGGCGTGCCGGCTCCCGATCATCGCCGCCGTGAACGGCCCGGCGGTCGGGCTCGGTTGCAGCCTGGTCGCACTGTCCGACATCGTGTTCATGGCGCAGAGCGCGCACCTGGCCGACCCCCACGTCCTGCTCGGCCTGGTGGCGGCCGACGGCGGGCCAGTGGTGTGGCCGCTGCTCACGAGCCTGCAGTTGGCCAAGGAGTACGCACTGACGGGGGAGCGCATCCCGGCGGAACGCGCCGCCGCCATCGGCCTGGTCAACCACGTGTGCGCCGACGACGAGGTGCTGCATCAGGCCATGGCCTGTGCACAACGCATCGCCTCCCTTCCCAAGGGCGCAGTGGAAGACACCAAGCGGATCATCAACATCCAGCTCGAGCGCGCCGTCCTCGCCGCGCTCGACTTCGCCTTGAGCGCAGAGGACCGGTCCTTCACGACGCCCGAGCTGCGGGCCAATCTGGACCGGATGCTTGCACCGCAGCGCGCCAAGGAGAGCAAAAGCTGACTCCGCCCGTCAGGCGCCGGGAGCAGTGCCGCGGCCCCGGTGCTGCGCCGCCCGCTCCGCGAGCCAGTCGCCGAGTGCCTCGCCCGCCGACAACACGTGCGCTTCGGCGATGGCGCGGGCGGCCGGTGCATCGCCGCGCGTCATGGCGGCGAGCAGCGCGGCGTGCTCCTCTTTGCTGCGTTGTTCCGCTTCGGGAAAGAGCTCGAAGTAATTGCCCGGCACCACGCGCACGGCCTGGCGCAGGTAGGTGAGCAGGCGCGGGGAGCGGGCCGCCAGGTTTAGGTCCCGGTGGAAGTGGCGGTTGGCCGCCACCACGTCGTTGGCGCCCTCAATGGCGGCGGCCAGTTCGTGCAGCTTGGCGAGCTCCAACGGCGTGACGCGGGTGGTCGCCATCTCGGCCGCCTTGCCGACCAGCGCGGCCAGGACCGCGAAGTTGTCGACGGCGTCCTCGGGGGTGATGCCGACGACTGCCATGCCGCTGCGCGGCGTGATCTCGACCAGGCCCTCGTAGGACAGCTCGAGCAGGGCCTCCCGGATAGGGGTCCGGCTGATGCCGAATTCGGCCGTCAGCTGGTCGAGGTCCAGGCGGTCGCCGGGTCGGAGCCGCCCGGTGAGGATCCGGTCGCGCAGCTCGTTGGCGGCCTGGGCTCGGACGGTGGTCGTGACAAGTTTGATATCTGAAATATTACATATTAAGTTCGGTACTTGCCCGAAAGGGGGAGCGAATGGCCGAGACCAAGCGGCAGATGGCACTGGTGGGGTTCATGCAGGCCGGGAACGCCACGGTCTACGCCGGCTCCTGGCGCCACCCCGCCACCGAGCACGGCTTCCTCACGGCGGGGTACTACGAGAAGCTCGGCCGGACCCTCGAAGACGGATGTTTCGACCTCATGTTCTTCGACGACCGACTGGCCATGCCCGGCATCTACGGCGGGTCGGTCGCCGAGGCCGTGCGCACCGGCGCCCGGCCGGTGAAGCTGGACCTCAGCATCGTGCTCGGTATCCTGGCCGCGGCGACGCGTAGCATCGGCCTGGGAGCGACGTACTCGACGACGTACTACTCGCCCTTCCATGTGGCGCGGACGTTCGCCACGCTCGACCACCTGTCGGGCGGGAGGGCCGCCTGGAACGTGGTGACGTCGGTGAACGACGGCGAGGCGCAGAACTACGGCCTCAAGGAGCACCTGGCCCATGACGCGCGCTACGACCGGGCCGACGAGTTCCTCGAGGCGACCACCGGTCTGTGGGACAGCTGGGACGACGACGCGCTGGTGCTCGACCGCGAGACACCGCTCTTCGCCCACCCCGACAAGGTGCACGAGCTGAACCACGAGGGGGAGTGGTTCGACGTGCGCGGCCCCTTGACCGTGCCCCGGACGCCCCAGGGGCGGCCCGTCCTCATGCAAGCGGGGTCGTCGGGCCGTGGTCGCGAGTTCGCGGCCAAGTGGGCGGAGCTGATCTTCACCGGTGATCCCGGCATCGACATCGCGCGGGCGCACTACAAGGACCAGAAGGAGAAGATCGGCGAGCAGGGCCGCGACCCCGGGGTCATCAAAATGCTCCCGATGGCGTACACGGTGGTCGGAGAGTCCAAGGCCCACGCCGAGGAGCGCGAACAGCTCTTCCTCAACGACCTCGTCGACCCGATGGCTTCCCTGACGCTCCTGTCCGAACTCATGAACTACGACTTCTCCGGACTGGCGCTCGAGGCGCCCATAACCGACGAGCTCATCGAGTCCGTCTCGGGCATCCGGGGTCTGGTGCAGAACATCAAGGCGCACATCGGGGGTGACACGGTGACCCTGGCCGACCTGGCCGGGCACCGCGCCACGCTCCTGCAGGGGCCGCGCTTCGTCGGCACCGGGCCGGACATCGCCGACCAGATGGAGGCGTGGTTCCACAGCGGCGCCTGCGACGGTTTCGTCATCGCCGCCACGCACTCGCCGGGCGCCTACGAGGACGTCGTCCGCCTGGTGGTGCCCGAGCTCCAGCGCCGGGGCGTCTTTCGCGATCGCTATACCAGTTCGACCCTGCGGGGGCATCTCGGCCTCGAGCGCCCCGCGTCCGTGCTCGGTGCCTGACACGGTGCGCCCGCTCGAGGGCCTGCGCGTGGTGGACGCCGCCACGTTGGCGGCCGGGCCCATGGTGGCGACGGCCCTGGGGGAATTCGGCGCCGAGGTCATCAAGGTGGAGCAGCCGGGCGCGGGCGATCCGCTGCGGACCTGGGGCTACCAGAAGGACGGGATCGGACTGTTCTGGAAGAGCGTCGGGCGCAACAAGCAATGCGTCACCCTTGACCTGCACCACGCCGAAGGACAAGAGCTCTTCCACCGGTTGCTCCATGTCAGCGACGTGCTCGTGGTGAACAACCGCCCCAGCGCCTTGACCCGCTGGGGCCTCGACTACGAGTCGGTGCACCGGGCGCACCCCCAACTCGTCATGCTCCACGTCAGTGGCTACGGCGGCGGCGGCCCGGCGAGCGACCGTCCCGGCTTCGGCACGCTGGCCGAGGCCATGAGCGGGTTCGCCCACGTCACCGGCCAGCTCGACGGACCGCCGACCCTGCCCCCGTTCTTCCTGGCCGACGGCATCGCGGCACAGTCAGCGACCTTCGCCGTAATGATGGCGCTCTATCACCGCGACCTGCACGGGGGCTCGGGTCAGCACATCGACGTGAACCTCGTGGAGCCCCTCGCCCGCCTCATCGAGACGTCCACGCTGGCCTACAGCCACCTCGGGGTGGTGATGGGTCGCACGGGGAATCGGCTGGACGCCAGTGCGCCGCGCAACGCCTACCTGACAGCGGACGGCCGTTGGATCGCGCTGTCGAGTGCGTCGCGCAACATCGTGATGCGCCTCTATCGCGCCGTCGGCCGGCCGGACCTGGCCGAGGACGAGGACTACGTCGACCCCGTCCGTCGTCAGGCCCACGGTGACGAGATCGACGCCATCGTGGCGGAGTGGATCCGGGTCCGAGCGCTCGACGACGTCATGGAGGTGTTCGAAGCCGCCGACGTGGCGGCCGCGCCGGTCTACGACGCCGAGCAGCTGCTCGCCGACGAACACCTGCGGGCCCGTGGCACGTTCCTCCAGGTGGACGACCCCGACCTCGGTTCCATGACGGTGCAGGCGCCCGTGGCCCTGTTGAGCGAGACGCCGGGCCGGGTCGAGCATCTCGGCCGGGCGGTCGGGGCCGACAACGACGCCGTCTACGGCGACCTCCTCGGCCTCGACGCCGAGCGGATCGCGGCGCTGCGAAACACCGGGGTCATCTGAGTCCACGAGCAAGAAGGGAACAGATCATGCGCGCACCACGAGCACGACGTGTCGAGCTGGCCACGCCGGCGAGCAGCGAGCGGATGTGTGAGAAGGCCGCATCGTCGGGGGCCGATCTCGTCTTTCTCGACCTGGAGGACGCCTGTGCGCCCTCGGCGAAGGAGTCCGCTCGCGCCATCGCAGTCGGCGCGCTGACGGGACAGGACTGGGGCTCGACGGTGCGGGCCGTGCGCGTCAATGGGATCGACACGCCGTGGTGCCACGGCGACATCATCGAGGTTGTGACGGGAGCACGCGACGCCGTCGACGTGCTCATCATCCCCAAGGTGCGCCGGGCCCGGGACGTGTGGTGGGTCGACGTCCTTCTGACACAGCTCGAGAGCACGCTCGGCTTCGCCCATCCGATCGGGCTGGAGGTCCTCATTGAGGAAGCAGAGGGGCTGGCCAACGCGCTCGAGATCGCGCAGGCCAGCGAGCGGCTCGAGGCACTGATCTTCGGTGCCGGCGACCTGTCGGCGTCCCTCCACGCACGGGTGGACGGCAACTTCGACCCCGTCGTGCCCTATCCGGGTGACTTCTGGCACTTCGCGCGGGTGCAGGTGCTGACGGCAGCCCGGGCCGCCATGGTCGATGCGATCGACGCCCCCTACCCCGCCTATCAGGATCCTGATGGCTATCGGCGCGCCGCGTTGGAGGCGAGTGCGCTCGGCTTCGACGGCAAGTGGGCCATCCACCCGAGCCAGATCCCGATCGCGCACGACGTCTTCTCCCCGACGCCCGAGGAAGTGGCGGACGCTCGTGCGTCCATGGCGAGCTACCAAGAAGCCGAGGCCGGCGGCGTCGGGGCGATCGGCCGTGACGGAAAGCTGGTCGACGCCGCGCACATGCGACTGGCCGCCAACACGTTGCACAAAGCGGCACGCGCCGGCGAGACCGGCGGGTCGGACCGTTAGGGCGAAGGCAGGCCGTCGGGAGACATGGAGATGGCTTGGCGCAGCAGACCGATCACCCAGGCGATGCCGCGCGTTGCATCGGCGGGATCGATCTCCCAGTCAACGACCAGGCGCTCATAACCAGCCACGCTCCAGAGGATGTCGAAGATGGCTGCCACCAGCTTGCGCTCGGTGGCGGACCAGGACCCGGTGTGTGCGGCGACAGCCGACAGGAGGGCCTCGTGTTGGCGCCGCTTCGCCTCCATGAGTGTCGGGTCGAGCGGTGGGCGGGTATCGGTGGGAAAGGTGGCGATGTGCTCGAAGATGCGGGCCGTCACGCCGGCGAGATCCTCGAGGCGCATGCCCTGGAGTTCGATCCCGGCCTCCACCTCCAGGCGGTGCATGACTGCGTCGTGCAATCCTTGCTCGTTGGCGAAGTGACGGTAGACGGTCCGCTCGTTGACGCCGGCTCGCTCGGCCACCGCCCTGATGGTCAGTCCCTGCCAGTCCCGCACCGACGAGCCGCGCAGCAGGGCGGACCCGGCGTCGACGATGCGCTGCCGGGTCTCGGCGGCGCGTTGGCGACGCAACGAGCTGTCGTACGGGCGACGGGGTCGGACCGGTGCCGTGGTTGTGGCGGTGACGTTCTCGGCGGACCAGGGCGCGGGCATGACGTCAGGCCAGCTTGGCCGACCAACCCCCGTCGACCGGGATGACCGCACCGGTGACGAACGACGCCCGGTCCGACGCCAGAAAGGCCCCGACCTCGGCCACCTCGGACGACTCTCCGGGCCGGTTGAGGGCCGCTTTGGCGGCGATGTCGGGGATGAATTCCTCGGCTCCCTGGGCCATGATCTCCGTGAGGATGAAGCCGGGGCAGATGACGTTGACGCGTATGCCCTGCGTGCCGTACTCAATGGCGGCGGCCTTGGTCGCACCGATGACGCCGTGCTTGGCGGCCGAGTACACGCTGGTCCCCGCCGCACCGTTGAGGCCGCCCACCGAGGACCAGTTGACGATGGAGCCCCCGCCGGACTTGAGGAGCGAGCGGATGCCGTGCTTCATGCCGAGCATCACGCCGCGCAGGTCGACGTCCATGAGTCGGTCGTAGAGCTCCATGTCGAGGTCGGCCAGCATGCCGCCGTCGGCGATCCCCGCCACGTTGAGCACCACGTCGACCCGCTTGAACTCGGCTTCGGCAGCGGCCATGAGCCTTTCGACGTCAGCCTCCTTGGTCACGTCGCACCGCATAGGGAGCACCCCCGATCCGACCTCGGCGGCCGTGGCCTCCTCTGCCCCGCTGATGTCCGCCGCCACGACGCACGCACCTTCGCGGACGAAGACCCCGACCGACGCCTTGCCCATGCCCGAGCCGGCACCAGTGATCACTGCGACCTTCCCGTCCAGAATGCCCATTAGCGTGCTCCTCGTCGCGTCATGACACGTCCCACGTGTTGTCGGCGTTCTACTTCGTGAACACCGGGAGTGTCTCCCAGCCACGCACCGTCGAGGTGGGGGAGAGACGTGCGTGCTCCACGTCGACGTCCCACTGGGGAAAGCGGGCCAGCACCTCCTCGAGCGCGATGATCCCCTCCATGCGAGCGAGCGCGGCGCCCATGCACAGGTGGATGCCGTTGCCGAACGTGAGGTGCCGGCCGTCATTGCGGTGGATGTCGAAGCTGTCCCCGTTGGGGAAGCGGCGATCATCCCGGTTCGCCGAGCCGAGGAGGAAGAGCATCACGCTCCCGGCCGGGACGTCGGTCCCATGCACCACGAGGTCCTGGCGGGCGACGCATCGCCCGACGTGCGGCGCCGGCGATTCGTAGCGAAGGATCTCCTCAACGGCGTTCGGGATCAGCGAAGGGTCGGCGACGAGCTCAGCTCGCTGCTCGGGATGGTCGGCCAGAACCTTCGCGCTCCAGCCGATCAGGCGGGTGGTGGTCTCGTTGCCGGCGCCGGCGAGCACCTCCAGATAGGTCAACAACTCATTGCGGGTGAGTTTGCGCACCGTGTCCGTCTCGTCCTTGAACTCGACGTTCAACAGCTCGGTCATGATGTCGTCGGAGGGATGCTCGGCGCGCCAGTCGACGTAGTCGGCGAACATGGCGCCGGTGACGAAGTTCTCCGACACCTGCATCGGTTCCCCCTCCTTGGTGCGGAGGCTGGCGTCCACGTGGTCGCGCACCGCCTCCTGGTCGCTCTCGGGGATGCCGAGGAGCATGCTGATCACCCGCATCGGCATCTGGGCGCCGAGATCGGCGATGAAGTCGAAGTGGTCCGTGCCGATCAGCGGGTCGAGGCTCAGCTTGCAGAACTCCCGGATCTTCGGTTCGAGCTCAGCGACGCGGCGTGGCGTGAAGGCCCGGGAGAGCAGGCGTCGGTGAATGGTGTGGGTCGGGGGGTCCTCGAAGATGATGACGCCGGGCGGCATCTCGATGTCCGCCTTGATCAGCTCGATGATGCCGCCTTTGCCCGAGATGTAGGTCTGGGCGTCGAGCAGGCCCTTCTCGACGTCGGCGAATTGGCTCACGGCGAAGAAGTCGTGCGTCTCGTTGTAATAGACCGGCGCCTCTTCACGGAGGCGTCGATAGACCGGGTAGGGGTCGGCGTTGATGCCGACGTCATAGGTGTCGTAATAGACGTCGCTGGTGCCGGCCGTCGTCATGGGCGTCTCCCTGCCTCCAGGTCCTATTTGATGTCAGCACTATGACATCAAATGTTCCGGGTGGTCAACGAGGAGGGGACCCGGCCGGACGGTCCTCAGCGGGACGCCCACCCTCTCATCTGAAAACGCTCTTCTCACTTGCTGAGAGCAGTGCTACCATCGTCGCGGCAACGAACGCGAAGCGGGGAGGACCCAACTCATGCCACGTTGGCCCAAGCCACCCGAAGGCAGCTGGACGGAGCACTTCGACCTGGGGACCGAGCCGCTGAATTACGAGGACTCCATTTCGCAGGAGTTCTTCGAGCTCGAGCGCGAAGCGGTCTTCAAGCGGGCCTGGCTCAACGTAGGCCGCGTCGAGCAGGTGCCGCGTACCGGCAGCTACTTCACCAAGGAGCTCGCCGTCGCGAAGACCTCGATCGTGGTGGTGAAGGGCAAGGACGGCGAGATCCGTGCCTTCTACAACATGTGCCGCCACCGCGGGAACAAGCTCGTGTGGAATGACTACCCGAAGGAAGAGACGAGCGGCACCACGCGCCAGTTCGTCTGCAAGTACCACGCCTGGCGCTACGACCTCGACGGGGCATGCTCGTTCGTGCAACAAGAGCAGGAGTTCTTCGACCTCGACAAGGCGGACTACGGCCTCGTTCCGGTGCACTGCGACGTCTGGGCGGGTTTCATCTTCATCAATCTGGCCAAGGAGCCCGAGCAGTCACTACGCGATTTCCTCGGACCGATGGTGACCAAGTTGGAGAACTACCCGTTCGAACTGCAGAGCGAGCGGTTCTTCTACCGCGCCAACGTCAAGAGCAACTGGAAGCTCTACATGGATGCCTTCCAGGAGTTCTACCACGCACCAATTCTCCACGCGAAGCAGTCACCGCCCGACTGGTCGGCGGCGGCGGCGCAGGCAGGATTCGAGGCGCCCGCCTACAAAATCGACGGGCCGCACCGGCTCGTGAGCACGGCCGGCATCCACCCGTGGAACTTGCCTGAGAACATGGTCAAGCCCGTCGACACGCTGACCCGCAGCGGGCTCTTCGGACCCTGGGACGGACCTGATCTCGGTTACGACCAAAGGGACGCCGGCATCAACCCGGCCGGTTGCGACCCATGGGGCCTCGACTCGTTCCAACTGTGGCCGAACTTCACCATTCTCGTATGGCAGCAGAGCTGGTATCTCACGTATCACTACTGGCCCGTTGCGCCCGACGAGCACGTGTTCGAAGGGACGCTGTACTTCGTCCCGGCCAAGAACGCCAGGGAGCGGGTGGCTCACGAGAACGCGGCCGTCACCTTCAAGGAATTCGGGCTCCAGGACGCCAACACGCTCGAGGCGACGCAGACGATGCTCGAGTCCCGCGTCATCGAGCGCTTCCCACTGATGGACCAAGAGGTGCTCTGCCGTCACATGCACAAGGTGGCGCAGGAGTGGGTGGACGACTACAAGAAGAAGCAGGACGTGGAGGTATGACCGACGTGGACGCGACCTTGTTGCCGAGCGAATTTTCGGACCTGGAGCCGTTCGCCGCCAAGTGGTGCCTGCCGACCGAGCGGGAGCGCTACGACACGCGACTGGCGAGCAGCATGGACGAGATGCAGGCACTCTACGACGCCGCCATGCCGAGGGCGGACGCCGCCATGACGTATCTGGACCAGTATCCGCTCGACGACCTGCCCGAGGACGGAGTCAACCTGCTCCACCTGCTCTACTCCATGATCATGGTGTCGTTCCCCGTCGAGTGCTGGGGCCAGCCGCGGGTGCCTGACTCCGGTGCCGCCTACCTCGACCTCCTGGTCGAGCCCGGGCCCTGAGTCTGGGTCACATCGCCTCGTATTCCACCGTCACCGCGGAACCCAGCGGCAGGCTCTGGCAGGTGAGGACCCAGCCCTCCTCCACCTCTTCGGGGGTCAGCGCGTTGTTCGCCCGCATGCGGGCGGAACCCTCCTTCAAGAAAGCCATGCAGGTGGCGCAGTTGCCGGCCTCACACGAGAACGGAGGACGCAGGCCGCCGCGGCGCGCTGTCTCGAGGAGGGTGTCGCCCGGTTGGTAGCGGACCACCGCCTTCTTGCCGCCGAGCAGGACCGTCACCTCGTCGGGCACCCCAGGCGCATCGTCGCCAGCGTCGGTGCCGTCCACGATCAGCGCGTCGGTCTTCTCGGCCGGTTCGACCAGGAAGCGTTCCGTGAAGATGCACTCCGCCGCGACGCCGGCGCTCCCCAGCGTCGACTCCACCAGGTCCATGAAGGGACCGGGTCCGCAGATGTAAAAGTCGCCGCCGTGGTCGTTGCCCACGAAGGCGACGATGGACTCGGGGGTGAGGAACCCGCCGTCGGTGTCGAAGTGGTGCTGCACGTCCAGCCGGTCCGGGTGCTCGGTGCCGAGTCGGGCGAAGGTGTCGTGGAAGATCACAGACCCGGGATCCCGGTTGGCGTAGAGGAGCCGGACCCGTCGCCGCGTCGTCGCCAACACGTGCTTGGTGATCGACATCACCGGGGTGATGCCGCTGCCCCCGCAGAATCCCAGGACCGGTCGCTCCGACTCCTGCGGGCAGAAGACGCCCGCCGGCTTCGTGAGCTCAATGGTGTCGCCTTCCGCCACGTTGTCGAGGAACCAGTTCGACACCAGTCCGCCCGCCACCCGCTTCACGGTCACGGTCAGGTCGCGGTCCGCCGCCGGCGCACTCGACATGGAGTACGAGCGCAGCTGCTCGTCGCCGTCGATCTGCACCCGAAAGGTGCAGAACTGGCCCGGCCGGTAGCGGAATGTCTCGCGGAGTTCCGGCGGCACGTCAAGGACGAACGAGCTGGCGTCGTGCGTCTCGGTGACGACCCGGGCGACGCGCAGCGAGTGGTAGCCGTGTTGCCGGAGGACGGGATGGTGGTCGCTCACCGCACAGTGACCGCGTTTACTGGGGCGTCGGCCACGCCACGGATTTGATCTCGAGGTACTGGTCGAAACCCGCGAGCCCGTTCTGCCGGCCGATCCCACTGTGCTTGTACCCACCAAAGGGCATGTCGGCCTGTCCGATCGGCATGCCTCCGTTGACGGCGAAGGTCCCGGTCCGGATGCGCTCGGCCACGCGCAGCGACCGTTCGAGCGAGCCGGAGAAAACGCCGCCCGAGAGCCCGTAGACGCTGTCATTGGCGATCCGCACGGCGTCCGCGTCGTCGTCGAAGGGGATGACCACGAGGACCGGGCCGAAGATCTCTTCCTGCGCGATCGTCATGGCGTTGTCGACGTCGGTGAAGAGGGTGGGCTCCACGTACCAACCCGTGGGCAGGTCGGCGGGCCGGCCACCGCCGAGGGCAAGGGTGGCCCCCTCGGTGACACCCTTCTCGATGTATCCGAGTACCCGGTCGCGCTGTTTGGCCGAGATCAGCGGGCCCATCAGGACGTCAGGCCGCTGGGGGTCCCCGTAGGTCACCGATGACAGCGTGGCGCGCAGAATCTCCACGCCTTCCTCGTAGCGCGAGCGTGGGAGCAGCATGCGCGTCTGAATGGCGCAACCTTGGCCGCCGTGGAAGCAGACGGCGATGCCCGACGGCACGGAGGTTGCGAAGTCGGCATCGTCGAGCACGATGGTCGCCGACTTCCCCCCGAGCTCCAGGAACGTCCGCTTCAAGGTGGCGCCACCCTTCTCCATGATGCGCTTGCCCACCGCGGTCGAGCCGGTGAACGAAATCAGGTCGACTTTCGGGGAGAGGGTGAGCTCCTCGCCGACGAGGTGGTCGGCGGAGGGCACGACATTGAGGACACCGGCGGGGAAGTCGGTCTGCTCGGCGACGAGGCGGCCGATACGGGTGGCGTTCCAGGGCGTGTCGGGTGCGGGCTTGAGGATGACGGTGTTGCCGGTGGCCAGGGCCTGACCGAGCTTGTTCAACGTGACTTCGAGCGGGAAGTTCCACGGCACGATCGCCCCGACGACGCCGATCGGCTCCTTCCAGATCTGACGGGTGTTCGCCGTGCCGCGCCGGTCGACGATCTCGCTCAGGTCGGTCCGCCAGGGGAACTCGTCAATGAGCTTGATCGGGTACCGGAGAGCGCCGTCGAGCGGGATGTCCAGCTGGTTGGCATGGGTGGTCATGCGCGGGCAACCCACCTCGAGGATGAGCTCCTCGCGTAGGGCCTCGCGGTCCTTCTCGAGCGCCTCTTGCAGTTGGGAGAGGCAGCGCTTGCGCAGTGCGCGGTCGGTCGACCACGTGGTCTCGTCGAAGGCGCGCCGGGCACTGTCGATGGCCCGGTGCATGTCCGCCTTCGAGCCGTCGGCCACTTGCCCGATGACCAACTCGGTCGCGGGGTTGACGTTGTCGAAGGTCTGGCCCGTGTCGGACTCCACCAGCTCGCCGTCCACGAGCATCCGCTGTTCGTGGGTCCCTGCTGCCGTCATCCCGACCCCTGTCTCTCAGTGGTTTCTCACGGAGTGAAAACCCAATTATCAAAAAGCGTGATCAGCATAATCGAGCGGCCGTCCGACCGCCTTGCCGACTCCCTCACAGAGGGAACGTGGGCGGCAACGCGCCGCTGTCCAGGATGTTCGTGCCCAGCTGGCGGGTCAGGAGGCTTCCCGCTCCGAGCAGCTGGTCCAGCACCAGCATGCGACGGATGTAGAGGTGCAGCGGGTGCTCCGTCGTGAAGCCGATGCCCGCCAACACCTGCTGGCAATGGCGCGCTGCGCTGCGGGCCGAACGACCGGCGAACGCCTTGGCCATGCCGGCTGTGACGGGGGAGGGGTCGTCCCAGGTTGCGTCGAGCAGGGCGGCGGCGGCCTCAATGGCGACGAGGGCCTCGGCCAGTCGGTGACGCACGGCCTGGAAGGTTGCGATCGGGCGCCCGAACTGAATGCGCTCCAGTGCGTGCACCCGCGCCAGTTCGAGCGTGGCGCGTGCCGCGCCGACAAGCTCGGAGCCGAGGGCCAACTGGCCCAGGACCACGGCGCTGTTCCAGTCGACCGGCCACGCTCCGGTCGTGGCGGCGACGTCGATTGCGCCCGTCACCTCCACGAGGCCCAGCGCGGGGTCGAGGCCCTGTACGGCCCGGTGCTGCAGCGAGGACCGTGCGACGAGGCACGCCGTGGCGTCGACGCCGACGCCTGTGCGTGCCACCACGAGTGCCTCCTCGGAACGCCCGAATGCGCCGGTGCCCACTCCCCGGATATCCCACCGGTCGGCGCTGCACCGCCCCGGTGGGTCACAGCCCCGCAGCGCGGGCAGGACGACGGCGATGGCGCCACCGCGGCGTCCGAGCGCGTCGGCGAGTAGCCGGTCCAATGCGCCTGACGTGGCATGCGCAGAGCCGAGACATTCGAAGAGCACGCAGACAGCGGTGGCGGGGTCGGCGTCGAGTGCGTCGTCCCAACCGAGATCCTCGAGCGCTGCATCGAGCGCGACGTCGTCTTGCGACTCGGTGGCGTGCCGCACGCTGTTCGAGAAGAGCACGCGTTCGTTGGCTTCCATCACCGGTCGGCGCCGAGGTCGAGGAGGCGGCGGGCGATGATATTGCGTTGCACCTCGGCGCTGCCGCCGTAGATGGTCGCAGCGCGGGAGTAGAGGAACTCGGCCCGCCAGCGTCGGCTGACCGGGTCGTCGCCCAGCGCGATGTCGGCGCCGAGCCCTTCGGCCACGAGGTCGAACACTGTCTGCTCGGCTGTCGCCACGAGCACCTTGTCGATGGAGGTCTCGGCCCCGAGGGTCTCGCCGGCAGCCAGCCTCCGTTGCGTCCCCCTGGACCGGGCGCGGAACGCCCACAACAGCTGGGTGGCTTCGCCCACCGCGGCGGGGTCGAGTGTGCCGGCGGGGGCCAGGGCGAGAAGCTGGTGCAGTCGTCGCTGCAGGTACGAGGCCCGATGCCACAACGCCGTGCTGCGCTCGTAGGGCAGCAGGTCCATGGCGATGGACCAGCCCTGGTCGACCTCGCCCAGGACGCGATCGCCCGGCACCAGCACGTCGTCGAAGAAGACCTCGCAGAATTCACGTGCCCCGTGCATCGTCTCAATCGGCCGGACGGTGATGCCGGCGCTGTCCATGTCAACGAACAGCGCGGTGATCCCCCGGTGTGCTGACTCCGCCGTCCCGGTGCGCGTCAGCAGCACGCACCGCTGTGCATACTGCGCCAAGCTCGTCCAGACCTTTTGGCCGTTGATCCTCCAGGCGTCACCATCTCGGGTGGCGCAGCAGGCGAGCGACGCCAAGTTGGAGCCGGTCCCCGGTTCGGAGAAGCCCTGGCACCAGATCTCCTCACCCCGCAGCAGGCGCGGCACCATTGCTGCGGCCAAAGGTGCTGGTGCGTAGTCGATCATGGTCGGGGCCAACACCTCGGGCATGGAGTAGATGCCCGGCTCGACGAGATCGCGGCCTGTGAGGATCTCTCCGAGGTAGGCGCGCAGCAGGTTGGAGCCTCCCAGGCCGCCGACGCGCTCGGGCCAGCCCATGCGCATGAATCCTGCGTCGTAGGAGAGCCGCATCACCTTCCGCAGCTGCGCCATCTGGTCGTCCAGTGTCCCGATCCCCTCGAAGGAGGGGGCAAGCTCGCCGGCGTGCGCGTCCAGCCACTCGTTGACGGCGATCTTGAAGGCGTCGAGCTCCACTGCGTCCGCCGTCAGCCGTCCGCCGTCAGCCGGCCGCGTCCGCCGAGGGCGCCGGGCGGGTGGGGTCGTGGGGCTTTCCCGAGTCGCGTGCGCCGCTGCGGCGGAGGAAGGTCATGGCGCGCGTGTGCAGGCGCCACCCCTGGGGCGTCCGCCGGTAGGTGTCTGTGTAGTAGCCGATGCGCATGTCGTGGGTGGTCTGGTCGACGAAGCACAGTGTCTGTTGGCCCGAGCCGGTGTCGCCGTCGAACTGCAAGACCGGCGTGCCGGTGAGGAAGAGGCCCTTGGGCGCCGCCCGCACCGAGCGCGGGGAAGTCGCCCAAGGCGTAGGTGTCGCCAAATGCGCTGTAGGTGCCGTCGGGGGTGAAGACCTCAATGACCGCGTCGACGTCGTCGCGTGTCATGGCGATGGCATAGCGGGCCAGCAGCTGTTCGACCTCGGTGATGTCAGCGATCTCGAACTGGTCCATGCGCCACGCTCTCCTTGGTCCTCTCCTGCCTGTGCAGGTGCCCCGCCCGGTACGCCGCGGTCACGATAACAGCATTCTCATAAACTGCAATTGCCTGTGTAGCTGGGATTGAACGGGTTCGACAAGGCGACCGGGCAGGCCTGCGGCCCGCGGAAGCGCATTTGCAGATTTTCGTCGCCATGGCGGCGGGACTGGGGAGAGTCGTACTCTCAAATAGGGGAAACAGGCGTTAAGCTGACGGGATGTCAGTTGACGACCCTTCGGCAGGGGCTGCAGCCACCGAACCAGTCCGGCGGCGTGATCTGGCCGTGGCCCGGTCCCTGGACTCGGCCCGGCTCCGGAGTGAGGGGCGGGTGCAGCGCTTCCTCGACGCCGGCTTCGAGTTGCTGGCCCGGGCCGAATCGGGCAAGGAATTCACCGTCCAGGAGGTGGTGGACCGCTCGGGTCAGTCGCTTCGGAGCTTCTATCAGTACTTCGCCGGCAAGCACGAACTGCTCCTCGCCCTCTTCGACGAGGCGATCCTGTCGACCGCGGACCGGCTGGAGGAGCAGCTGAACCAGCAGAGCTCGCCCCTCGAGCGGCTCCATTGCTTCGTGATCGAGTACTACCGCATGTGCCTGCCGGCACCCAAGGGTCGGACGTCGAAGAACAATCCCACACCCGTCATGGCCGAGTTCTGCCATCAGTTGCTCACGGCGCACCAGACCGAGGCGTCGCGGGCGTTCGTCCCGCTGGTCACCCTCTTGGAGTCCGTGCTCGACGACGCCGCGGCATCGGGGGACGTGCCGCCGGGCTTGCGCCATGCCGAGGTGGCGGGCGTCATCCTGTCGACGATCATGTTCAACGCGGCCTATGCGCACACCATCAGTGGCAGCGAGGAGCCCCCCGATGGCGACCACGCGGCCACGCAGCTCTGGGACTTCCTGTCGGCCGGCCTGCTGACCCGTCGGCCCGGCTGACCCGCCGGATCCTCGATCTCAGTGGCGCAGTGAGGGCGCGACCGCCGCGAGGAACTCGCGGGTCCGCTCCGCCGAAGCCTTGATGGCGTCCCGCCCTTCACCCAGTGGCACCACGCGGGCGTTGAAATCGGTGAGGCCGGCGTCGGCGAAGCTGCGCAAACGCTTCTCCATGGTGGCCTCGCTCCCGCAGACCAGGACGTCACCGATGTTCTTGGCGTCGCCGTGCTCCATGAGCCGCACGTAGTTCGGCGACGCCTCGACCTCGCTCAGGGTGCGGTTGGTGCGCTCGACGGCGGCGTCGACCTCGTCGTCACGACACAGGCACACCGGGACGCCGGCCAAGACGCGGGGAGCCGGGCGGCCCGCCGCTTCGGCGGCTCTGGTGATGGTCGGCACGACGTGCGACGCGATAGTGCGCTCGTCGGCGAGCCAGAGGGTGGTACCCGCAGCGCGCTCTCCCGCCAGCCGCAACATCACGGGCCCCAACGCCGCAATCATGACGGGCGTCGGTGCAATGTCGGTGATGTCGAGCGGGTTGTTGATGGTGAAGAGATCGTTCTCGACCTCGACGCGGCCTGGGCCGCGCAGCGCTTGGTCGAGGACGTCGAGATAGCAGCGCATCGTCGTGGCCTGCCGCTCGTAGGGCAGTCCCAGCATCTCTTGGATGATCCAGTGGTGCGACACGCCAAGGCCGAGGGTGAAACGCCCCTCGCACACGGCCTGGTTGGAGAGCGCCTGCTGGGCCAACACGATCGGGTGCCGCGGCTGCAGCGGGACGATGGCTGTACCGACCTCGATGCGCGAAGTCGCCATGCCGATGAGCGTGGCTGCCGTCATGACGTCGAACTCGTCGGGGATCTGCGGCGTCCACACCGAGTCCAGGCCGGCCTGGTCGGCCCAGCGGGCGTCGGCCTGGAGCTTCTCCACCTTGGTGGCATACCGACCCCGGTCGGCGCTCACCTGAAGTCCGATGCGCACGGGAGCCTCCTCTCCGTCCGGAAATGACGTTCTCAGTAACAGTACATGGTGCTATCTTCAACTGCTAGGGACGCTTGACAAGATTTTGCACTGTCAATAACATCCGCTCACTCTACCGGCACCAATTCGCGCGGGCGGGGCCGGGCGAAGGAAGGCTGAACGAAGGGGAGGCCGGTATGGAAAGCGGGACTCGTCGGTGAGCCGGGTCGCGGTGGTCACCGGAGGTGGGTCCGGCATGGGGCGGGCCATCTGCCACCACCTGGCGCGACAGGGACGCCGGGTGGCGGTGCTCGACATCAACGGCGACGCCGCCGGCGAGGTCGCCAAAGAGGTGGAGGCCGAGGGCGGGAGCGCACGCGGAGCCCGGGTCGACGTGAGCGACCGCGCCGCCATCGACGCCGCGCTGGACGGGGTCCGGTCCGCCTTCGGGCCGATCGCAATCATGGTGACCAGCGCCGGCATCGAGGGCTTCGAGGACTTCCTCGAGATCGAGGCGGCGACATGGGACCGCATGCTGGCCGTGAACCTGACGGGCACCTTCCACTGCCTGCAGGCCGCGGTTCCCGACATGATGGAGGAGAAGTGGGGGAGGATCGTCACAATCTCCTCGTCCTCGGCGCAGTCGGGCACGCGACGCATGTCGCACTACGTCGCGTCAAAGGGCGGCGTCATCGCGCTGACCAAGGCGTTGGCGCTCGACTTGGCGCCGTATGGGATCACGGTGAACACCATCCCGCCCGGTGTCATCGACACGCCCATGATGCGACGACCCATGGAGTCAGGAGCCATGGCCAGCATGGAGCAGGTGCTGGCGCGGGCCCCGCTCGGACGCGCCGGCACGCCCGACGACATCGCGGTCGCATGCGCCTTCCTGTGCTCCGACGAGGCGGGCTACATCACCGGTCAGCAGATCAACGTGAACGGCGGCTGGTACCTATGAGAGAAGCACTATGGCCACGTTGACGACAAAGAAGCTCGGGGCGAACGTGGGCGCCGAGGTGCTCGGGGTCGATGCCGAGCAATTGCTCTCGGATGCCACGTTGCCCAAGGCGTGCATGGAGGCGCTCGAGGAGAGCGGGGTCCTGGTGTTTCGCGCCCTGCACATCGATGACGACACCCAGGTCGCCTTTTCGAAGCGGCTCGACGACGTCGGCAAGGTCGAGCCTGCCGCGCCGCCGCGGATCTTCAACGTCACGCTCGATCCGACCAAGAGCTCCACCGCGGCCTACCTCCGGGGAACTGTCTACTGGCACATCGACGGCGCGCAGGACGACGTCCCGAGCAAGGCGACCACCCTCAGCGCGCACGTGATCTCCAAAGAAGGGGGTGAGACGGAATTCGCCAGCACGTACGCGGCCTACGACGATCTCACCGAGGCCGAGAAGAAGCAGTACGACGACCTGCGGGTCGTGCACTCCCTGGAGGCCTCCCAGCGCTTGGTCTTCCCCGACCCCAACCCCGAGCAGCTGGCCGCGTGGCGTTCCAAACCCGACAGGGACCACCCCTTGGTCTGGCGGCACCGGTCGGGTCGGCGCTCCCTGGTGCTCGGTGCGTCGGCCTCCCACGTGGTCGGCATGGACCGGGCCGAGGGCAAGGCGCTCCTCGACGACCTGCTCGAACGGTCGACCGCGCCCGAGCGCGTGTACCGGCACGAGTGGCAGGTCGGTGACCTGGTCATCTGGGACAACACCGGCGTCATGCATCGGGTGCACCCCTATGACCCCGCCTCGGGCCGCGAGATGCACCGCACCACCATGAGCGGCGACGAGCCGATCCGTTAGGAGAAGCCGATGAGTGACGTGACGATTCTGCGCGCCGACCGCTGGGTCGACGTCGGGGCGGGTGAGGTGCGCTCCCCGGCCATGCTCGTCGTGGACGGCAACGAGATCGTCGCCGTGAACCCCTCCGAGCTCCCCAGCCCCGCCACTGAGATCGACCTCGGCGACGTGACATTGCTGCCCGGGCTCATGGACATGGAGCTCAACATGCTCATCGGTGGCCCCGGTGGCCCCGACGGGCTGCCGGACCCGATGCACGGGGTGAAGGACTCGCCGGTGTACCGGACGCTGCGGGGCGTGGTGAATTGCCGCACGACGCTGCTGGCGGGTTTCACAACGGTACGGAACCTCGGTCTCATGGTGTACACGGGCGGCTTCTTGCTGGACGTGGACCTGGCCAAGGCGGTGGACAACGGCTGGTTCCCCGGGCCGCGCATCTTCCCCGCCGGTCACGCCATCACGCCGACCGGCGGCCACCTCGACCCCACGATGTTCCAAGGGCTCGCCCCGGGCATCATGCCGCAGAATGTGGAGTCGGGCATCGCCAACGGCGTGTCCGAGGTCCGAAAGTCGGTGCGCTACCAGATGAAGCACGGGGCGAAGCTCATCAAGATCTCGGCCTCGGGCGGCGTCATGTCCTTCAGCTCTGCGGCCGGGGCCCAGCAGTACTCCGACGAGGAGCTCGAGGCAATCGTGGACGAGGCCCACCGCAACGGACTGCGCGTCGCCGCCCACGCCCACGGTGATGCCGGCATCCGCGCCTGCATCCGCGCCGGGGTCGATTGCATCGAGCACGGCTCGCTCGCCAGTGACGACACCATCGCGCTCATGGCGAAGTCCGGGACCTTCCTGGTCGGCACGACCGCGCTGGCCGACCACATGGCCATCGACCGCATCCATCCGATCCTGCAGAAGAAGGCGGCACAGATCTTCCCGCAGGCCCGTCAGATGTTCGCCAAGGCGCTCGCTGCCGGCGTCAAGATCGCCTGCGGCTCCGATGCACCGGCGATCCCGCACGGCACGCAGGCCGACGAGCTCATCGCCATGGTGGACCGGGGCATGACGCCGATGCAGGCCCTGCAGGCGGCCACGCTCACGAGCGCGGACCTCGTCGAGCGCTCGCACGATCTGGGCCGGCTCGCTGCGGGCTACCTGGCCGACGTCATCGCCGTGCCTGGGGACCCGTCCGAGGACATCACGGTGACCAAGGATGTCCGCTTCGTCATGAAGGATGGACAGGTCTACAAGGGCACCTGATCACACGCAGATCGCCCCGCCACGGCGCCGGAGTTGATAGAGAGGGGCATTGTCGCCGAAGATCCTGCGGGGGGCGAGGCCCGCCCGCGAAGCAGATCTGGTCTGGGCGACCGGTCAGTAAGGAAGGTTCGAGCGTGACGCACTTCATCCTGGGGGACTTGAGCGAGTCCTCCCTCAACATGGCTCTGCTCATCCTACGGGTGACCGTCGGCGCCGTCTTCCTGGCCCACGGCATCAACCACATTTACGGCGGGGGCAAGATTGCCGGTACCGCGCGCTGGTTCGAGTCGCTCGGCATGAAGCCCGGCATCCTGCATGCCTGGATGGCCAGTCTGGTCGAGGTAGCGGCCGGGGCGGCCCTGGTCCTCGGCCTCTTCACGCCGATCGCCGCCGCCGGCGTGGTCGGAGTGATGCTGGTGGCCTTCATCACGAATCACATGAAGAACGGGTTCTTCATCTTCCGGCCCGGCGAGGGCTACGAGTACGTCATGACCTTGACCCTCGTCGCGGTCGCCATCGGCACAATCGGGCCCGGTCAGTGGAGCATCGACGGGCACATCAGCGCGCTCCAACATCTGTGGGGCTGGCCCGGCTTCGGCATCGCGGTCGGTGCCGGAGGCCTCGGTGCGGCTGGTCTCCTCGCCGCCTACTGGCGCCCGGAGAAACCGGCCACGACCGACAACCCCTGAGCGGGCCGGAGGCGTCTGATCGCTCTGGTGCTCAGTCCCAGCTACGGGCGAGCAGGAACCCGGCGGCGGCGTTGGCCGGCGGGAACGAGTTCGTGATCCCGGAGCTCACGTAGCCGACATCGCTGATCAGCGTGATCCCCGAGATGGCGGCTGCGGCGTCGCTGCACAGGAACACCAGCGGGTAGGCCTGCTCGAGCGGCGTGGACGCCTCGATGCCCGTCTCCTCGCGGAAGTCGGCGCCGAAGCCGAGCCACATGTCGGCGTTGGCCTGGGCCAGCGGCGTGTCGGTCGGTCCGGGGCAGATGGCGTTGATGCGGATGCCCTGCTTGAGGAGGGGGAAAGCCTCGCGGGCGACATAGGCGCACACCGCCTGCTTGGAGTGGAAGTAGTCGGCGTAGCCGTGCTCTTGGGCCCAGGCCGCACCGGAGTCGAAGTCGGGGGTGTCGAGGTACTCCTTGATCTCGCTCAAGCTGGCTTCCCAGCCGAGTCCGGCCGCCGACGAAATGAACCCGATGGCCGAGCCGCGGGGCAGCATGCCGCCGTCGAGCATGCGGTTGATCAGGTGGCGGTGGCCCACGAAGTTGATCTTCTCGATCCCGGGCGTGCCGTCGGCCACGCCGGCACACGAGAACAGGGCGTGGATGGGACCGCCGCACTCGTCGACGGCCTTGTCGATGGAGTCCTTCTCGGCGAGGTTCACGTGAATGGCCTTGGCGCCGGCGAGCTTCACTTCGGCGAAGTCCATGACCACTACTTCGGCACCGGCATCCTGCACCAGCTCGGCCGCGGCGGCGCCCATGCCGGTGGCGCCCCCGACGACGAGGACCCGCTTCCCGTCGTAGCGAAATGCATCGAACAATCCCATAGCTCTTCCCTCCTGAAGCGCGCCGCAGCGCGTGAATGAATGTGTCCTAGCCGACGACGGAGCGGACCTTGAGGTCCACGATGGTATCCCAGTCGATGCCGACCTCTTCGAGGATGGCATCGCCGTGCTCGTTGAATTCGGGCGCGCGCCGCACCGGCGACGGCTCCCCGCCGAACTGCACCGGCGCGGCCACCATCTTGAAGGGCGTGCCGCTCGCGGTCTCGCAGTCCTGCATGTACCCGTTGGCGACAGCCTGCGGATCGGCCGCGCACTCGAGCGTGTCCTGCACGACGCACCACTGCCCCGTGAAGTCGGCCAGACGTTCGCGCCACTCGGCCACCGTGTGCTCAGCGAAGGCCTGTTCCATGAGTGCCTGCGCCTCCAGGCTGTTCTCCACCAGTCCGGCGTGGTCGGCGAAGCGCGGATCGGTCCCGAGCTCGGGCCGCCCGACGGCGACGCACAGCTCGGCCCAGTAGCGGCTGGCCTGGAGGCAGCAGAAGGAGAGGGAGCGCTCGTCCTTGGTCTCGTAGTTGCGCACCAGCGGGTTCAGACGTGGCGCATTGGACGGCGGACCACCCCACGGCGTGCCGCTCACGAGCGACAGCGCGAACGCCTGACCCATGGCCCACATGCCGGTTCCGAGGAGCGAGACGTCGACCGTCGTCGCCTCACCGGTGCGCTCGCGGTGGAAGAGCGCGCCCATGATGCCGCCGGCGATGGTCATGGCTCCGATGGAGTCGCCGAAGCCGGGCCCGGGAGGACCGACGAGCCGATCCTGGTCCGTCGGCGTGGCGCCGAGTGAGACGCCGGCGCGGAACCAGAACGACAGCGAGTCGTAGGACCCCTTGTCAGCGTCGGGGCCGCGTTCACCCTGCCCCGTGCCGGCGACGTAAATGATGTTCGGATTGTGGCGGCGGATGTCCTCGAGCTCGATGCTCAGCTTCTTGCGCACCCGCGGCAGCTTGTTAATCAGGAACACGTCCGCCGTCGCCACCAGCTTGTAGAGGACGTCGAGGCCCTCGGGCGTGGTGAGGTCGAGGGCCAGGCTGCGCTTCCCGCGGTTCGAGTGCTCGAGGAGGGCGTGGACGTCGCCACCGATGGAGACCACGCCGGTGGCCGCCAGGCCGCGCATGGCATCGCCCCGCTCAATCGGCTCGATCTTGATCACGTCGGCACCCCAGTCGGCCAGGAGCGCCGAGGCGGCGGGCACGAACGTGTGCTCGGCCACTTCGAGGACGCGCACACCCTCCATCACTGCGGTCACTGCTCTCCTCCCTCTATCCGCTTCATCCGGCTGTTCTGAGCCCGGCGGCGACGACGAATTCCAATTCTGACATCGATGTCGACAATAGTCCTGTGCCTGGCGGGGTCGCCTCCTCGTTTCCGCCGGGCTCAGTCCGGAGGGGCCACCTGCACCAGGACCTTGCCCACCGCCTTGCCGTCGGCCACGTGGCGCAGCGCCGCCACCACGTCGGCCAGGGCGAACTCGGCGCCGATGAGCGGGGCGGCGCGGCCCTGGGCCAGGAGCCCGAGCAGCTCGCCGTCGTTGCGAACCATGTCGTCCGGTTCGTGCATGGCGAAATCGCGGAACTGGAAGCCGAGGATGTGGATGCCCTTGAGCAGCACCAGGTTGAGGGGAATGCGGGGGATGGCGCCTCCGGCATAGCCCACGGTCACGAAGCGGCCGCCGTAGTGCAACGACCGCAGGGCGGGCTCGGCCAGGTCGCCACCGACAGGATCGACGACGACATCGGCCCCGCTGGGCAGTGCGTCCTTCAGGGCCTGGCGGAGATCGCCGGCGCGGTGGTCGACGAGCCTCGTGGCGCCGCATGCCTTCGCCGCTTCCAGCTTCTCGGGAGACGAGGCGACGGCGGTGACAGTGGCACCCAACGCCACCCCCAGCTGCACGGCGGCGGAACCCACCCCACCTCCGGCACCGAGGACAACGAGCTCCTCGCCCGGCCGCAGGGCCGCCACTGAACGCAGCACGTGGTACGCCGTCTTGTAGGCAACCCCGAAGGCTGCCGCCACACGGTCGTCGACGTCCGGAGGGATGGGTGTGAGGGCGCCGGCCCCGACGACCAGCTCGTCGGCGAAGGCGCCCACGAAACACGAGCCGAAGACGCGGTCGCCCACGGCGAACCGTTCGACACTGTCCCCGACGGCGGTGACGACGCCCGCGAATTCGCTGCCGGTGACGAACGGAAGGGGAGCGGACATCTGGTACGTGTTGGCGATCACGAGCAGATCAGGGAAGTTGATCGCCCCGACGTGCACGGCGACGCGCACCTCCCCGGCACCCGGTTCGGGGGTCGGGATGTCGGTAACGGTCACGACCTCGGGACCGCCGTAGGTGGTGCACAGCGCGGCGCGCATATCAGCGCAGCACTCCGGACGAACCCACACTGACCGTGCGTCGTACGCCGGATTCAGGCAAGGACGGCGTACTCCGTCGACTCGGCGAGGTCGGCCGCCGACTGCATGGCATCGAGCACGACAGGTCCGAAGGCCTGGAGCTTCTCGTCGTCGCCCGCACGCTGGTAACCCTGCTCGAGCACAACAGCCAGTTTCCACTTGGCCAACACGCAGTAGTAGTCGATGTCGTCCACCTGCCGACCCGACGTGGCGGCGTAGCGAGCCAGGACCTCGTCGCGCGGGGGCATCCCTGTCATGTCGACGTAGCCACCCGCCCGGTCTTCGTCCGCCGTCGTGTCGTCGGGCCACGAGTGCACCACCCATCCCAGGTCGAGCTTGGGATCGCCCACGGTCCCCATCTCCCAGTCGACGATGGCGGCGAGCCGGGCGGGAGCGCCGTGCTTGAACATGACGTTGGCGAATTGGTAGTCGCCGTGCATGAGGCCGGGGATGTAGTCGATCGGCCGGTGCGCCCGCAGCCACGCGGCCGCTTCCTCGAAGCCCGGGAGCTCGCGCCCCTTGATGCGCTCCAAGAAGGCGGTCCAGCGGTCCACCTGGCGCTCGTGGAATCCTTCAGGCCGCCCCAGGTCCTGGAGGCCCTTGGCCCGCCAGTCCACGTTGCCCAGCAGGGCGATGCCCTCGACGAGCTGGAAGGCCAGCCCGCGCCGGGCCTCGAGGTCGGTGTCGAATGGTGCCGGCCACAGGCGCCGGGTGGACATCGGGGACCAGCCGTCGACGAACCCCATGAGATAGAAGGTCCGGCCCAGCACGGACTGGTCGGTGCACACGGCGATGGCCTCGGTGTGCGGCACGTTGGTGCCGCTGAGCGCTTCGATGATCCGCCACTCGCGCACGATGCCGTCGTCGCGCGACGCGGGAGCCGACACCGGAGGGATGCGCATGGCGCAGTGGAGGTCACCGCGCCGCAGTTCGTAGATCTCGTTCTGACTGCCACCCGAGATGTAGCTGTGCTCGAGCGGCTGGCCGACGCCCAGACCCTGCGTGTCGAGCCAGGCCGCCAGATTATCCACGTCGGCGATCGACGGCGTATCCCCCTCGAACGTCGTTGCGGTCTCCTCGGCGGCACTCACAGGTTCCCTACCTCCAGTTCCAGGTACTTGGCGTACTTCGCCTTGGCTGCCTCCTGCCGCTTTGGAAGCCACTGTGTCGGCCAGATGTCGTCGCTCTCCTTGTAGTCGCGCAGTACCTGGCGGGCCACAGTGACCTTGTGCACCTCGGTGGGTCCGTCGGCGAGGCCCATCACCCCGGCGCCGTGGATCATGCCAAAGAAGGGCATCTCATTGGTGGTCCCCAGCGCACCGTGGATCTGCATGGCGCGCCAGGCGATGTCGTGCAACACGGTCGGCATGACGACCTTGGCTGTGGCGATGTCCTTGCGCACCCGCTTGTAGTCGTTGTACTTGTCGATCTCCCACGCCGTGTAGAGCACGAAGAGCCTGAACTGGATCAGCTGGGCGTAGGAGTCGGCGATGTATCCCTGCACGAACTGCTTGTCTGCCAATTTGCTGCCTGCGGTCTCGCGGCTCAACGCGCGCTCGCACATCATGTCGATCGCTTTCTGGGCCATGCCGATGGTCCGCATGGCGTGGTGGATCCGGCCGCCGCCGAGACGGGTCTGGGCGATGACGAATGCCTGACCCTCGCCGCCAAGGAGCGCTTCTTCGGGCACACGGACGTCCTCGTAGTGGATCAGGGCATGGGAGCCCTCGTTGACGGCTTCGCCGTAGAGGCCCACGTTGCGGACGATGTTCACGCCGGGCGTGTCCGTCGGCACCAAGAACATGGACATCCCCTTGTACGGGCTGATGTCGGGGTTGGTGACCGCCATCACGATGAGGAACGACGCCGTCTTGGCGTTGGACGAGAAGTACTTCCACCCGTTGATGACCCATTCGCCACCGTCCTTGACCGCCCGGGTCGTGAAGAGCGTCGGGTCGGCGCCGGCGTGCGGCTCCGTCATGGAGTAGCTCGAGAAGCACTCCCCGTCGAGGAGTGGCTGCAAGTAACGCTCCTTCTGCGCGTCGGTCCCGTAGTGGGCGATGATCTCGGCGTTGCCGGTGTCAGGGGCCTGGCAGCCGAACACGATGGAGGCCCATTGCGTGCGCCCGAGGATCTCGTTGAGCAGCGCGAGCTTCAGCTGCCCGAAGCCCTGACCACCGAGGTCGGCCCCGAGATGCGTCGCCCACAGCCCCTGGCGCCGTACCTCTTCTTTGAGAGGATCGATGGCCTCGCGGCGCTTGCCCTCCAGCGGCGTGAACTGCAGGTGGGGGAACACGAGATCGAGCGGCTCGATCTCCTCGCGGACGAAGGCATCGGCCCAGTCCAGCTTCTCTTGGTATTCGGGATCAGTTTCGAAGTCCCACGCCACGTGCAGCCCTCCCTCGCTCGGGAGTCAGAATATGATTCTGTCTATTAAGAATGCAATACCAACCCCGAGTCGCCCTTCTGCCTCCGATGACGTGGCCGGCCGCATCGTGCGCCAGACGCTGGCGAAGCGCGAGGACCACTACGCCAGCGAGGTGCGCCGCCTGCTCGATGCCGCGTTGGAGGTCATCCGTCGCTGTGGGACCTCATCGCGGCCCCGGGTGGCTGACATCGTGGCCGAGGCAGGACTCTCCAACGAGGCCTTCTACCGGCACTTCCGTTCGAAAGACGCCCTGGTCACGGCCATTTTGGAAGACGGGGGCGAGCGTCTGCGCAGCTATCTGGATCACCAGCTGGCCAAGGAGTCGACGCCCGAGGGCCAGGTGCGGCGCTGGGTCCGGGGTGTCCTGGCGCAAGCCGACGAGGACATCGCGGCGACGACGCTGGCCGTGCTCTGGAACGCCAGTGCGCTCGGTGGCGGCCCGGCGGCCGGGCGGCACTTCGCCGCCGCACCCCTCTCCTCCTTGCTGCACGAGCCCTTCGCCGCGCTGGGGAGCACGGCTCCCGAGCTTGACGCCGCGCTCGCCGCGCACGCCACCTTGGGACTGCTCTCGGACTGCTTGTGGCGGCAGGTCCAGCCCATGCGGACCGAGGTGGAGCGGGTCACGTCGTTCTGCCTCAAGGCGGCGACCGCTTAGGCGAACTCCTCGGGGACCCAACTGGGCGCTCGCTTCTCCATGAAGGCCTGCATTCCTTCGCGCGGCTCGGTCGACTCGGCGAGGGCCCAGAACATCGTCTGGTAGTCGATAAGCCCATAGCGCTCGTTGAGCATCCGCTTGACGTGCATGCGCGCCATCGGCGGCGTCTGCAGGATTTCACCGACGGCCCGGCGCGCCGCGTCCAGGAGTTCGTCGTGGGGAACGAGACGGGAGATCACGCCCAGGCGTTGTGCCTCAGCGGCGTCGAAGCGCCGCGCCGACAACAAGAGGTCGCGCGCCACCGCGAGGCCGACGTGCGCGGGGAGCACCGCGGCATAGGTGGCATCGGGAATACCGCGCAGCAACTCGGGCACCCGGAAGGTGGCGCGGTCGCTGGCGACGGCAATGTCGGCCAGCATGGCGATGAGCAGGCCGCCCGCCTGACAGATGCCGTTGACGGCGGCGACGACCGGCGCGCGGCTGTCCCGGATGGTGAGGAAGGGGAGGATGTCGTGTCCGATGTCGGGGGTGGGCTCGTCACCGGGGTCCGAACGCCCTCCCAGGTCGCCACCCGGGGCGAAGACATCTCCGGTGCCGGTGATGATGAGGGCGGCCAGGTTCGGGTCGTCGTTGACGATGTTCACCGCGCGCTTGATCCCGAAGTACATCGCCGGCGTGAAGGCGTTCCTGGCCTGGGGCCGGTCGATGAAACACCAGGCGACGGCCCCATCCCGCTCGAAACGCAACCCTGCCGCCCCGAGTTCTTCAGACACGCGATCCTCCTTGAGCGTCGGTCGTGTCGGACACTATCGCCGCTGCGCAAGGCGACCTGGGCCGGGTGCCAGCGGTTCGATGAGCCCGTCGATGTAGGTCTCCATCGCCTGGCCGAAGTCGACCTGTGCCGGGTCGGTCACCCACTGGTACTCGAGGCTCATCACCGCGATGACCTCGAGCGCGCCGCCGACGTCGACATCGTCTCGGACGCGGCCTTGTGCGTTCTCGTCGTTGAGCAGCTCGCGGACAAAGTCGCGCGCCACCTCGTAGCGCTCGACGAAGAAATCGTGGAGCGGATCGTCATCGTCGAGGCTTTCCGCTTCGAGCACGAGGTAGAGGCGCGAGCTCCCGCAGGCTCGACAGCGTCAACGCCGGGCGGGAAGCCGTGATCGGGATCGATCGCATCCATCCGGTCCCGCTCGGCAACCACCTCCCAGAGCAGCCGCTCTTTCGTGCCGAAGCAATACAGGAGCCCCGTCGCACAGGAGCCCCGTCGCCGTCGTGCCGACCCGCTCCGCGAGGGCGGCAACACCGGTGCCGCGGGAGCCCTTCGATGCAACGAGCTCCACGGCCGCGTCGATGATCTGCTGGCGCCGGAGGTCGCCCCGCGGTTGGCGCGTGCGCTCGTCGGCTCCGGCGGGCTCGCCGTACCGGACGCGGCTCGTGCGCAGGACGCGCCGGTACGCCTGTTCGCTCTCGCGAGGACCAGCCATCGGCTCGTTGGACGCGGACTCCGCGTTCGGCGTCAAAGTCATAGAGGCCTCCTTACCAACGGCTCATCGGGCGTTGTGGCGAAGCGCGGGCGTGTGACCGCTCCGGGCCCCATGTTCAGGGGTCCGACAGAGTTTGACTGGACCGGTCGGTACGCTTGCAAGCCGGCCGGATATTTCTTAGGGGTCTCAGAAGTCACATTCTCGTCATGCGAGAGTGATGATACGGAGATGACGTAATGGCCAATGTCAAAGCATTAGTTCACACGTTGACGTTCAAAGAGAAGATTGCTCTCATATTTGGGAGAGGCCGCGTGGTCCACTCCTGCGGTCGACCGCCTGGGCATTCCCAAGGTCCACGTCACAGACGGCCCCAATGGCGCAGCGACCGGGTGTACGGCCTGGAAGCCGGGAGCGTCATTTGCGAGGGGACGCCTGCGGACGTGCGCGACAATCCCCGGGTGATCGCCAGCTACCTCGGCACCGATGAGCGCGCCATCAACCGGAGCGGTGGGCCGCCCCCCGGCGCCCTCGGGTCGCCGCAGGTAGGCCTGGCGGCGACGACGGACGCAGGCACGGCATGACCGTCGGAATCGTCACCGGTGCGGCCCGAGGCATGGGCGCCGCCTGTGCGGCGCGGGTTGCCAACATGGTCGATGTCTTGTTGCTGGTGGATCGGAATGAAGCGCCGCTGGCGGCGCAAACCGATGACCTCGCACGAGCGAACACGCGGGCCGACGTCGAGCCCTTCGTTCTTGACGTCAAAGACGGCGACGGCATCGCGCGCCTGGTAGCGAGGGCCTCCGAGCTGGGCCCACTCCGCGCCGTTGCCCATGCCGCCGGTGTCTCGCCCACCATGGCGGACTGGCGGGAGATCCTGGCGATCAACCTCATCGGCACCGCCCGCCTCGTGCAGGCATGCGAACCGCTGGCGGTGGAGGGGACCGCCGTCGTCTGCTTTGGCTCGGTGGCGCCGCTTCTCGCGCTCGGCCCAGCCGACGTGCCCGCCGATGCCGTGCTCGACGATCCGCTGGCCGCGGACTTCCTCGAGAGGATCCGCGCCGCGGTGCCGGAGGTGGAGGACCCGGGGATGGCCTACACGTGGTCGAAGCGCGGTGTGCACCGGCTCGTCCGGCGAAAGGCCGTCCCGTTCGGCCAGGCCGGCGCGCGCATCTGTTCGGTCACACCGGGCATCATCGACACGCCGATGGGACGCCAGGAGGCGGCGGCCAGAGATACCAACGACATGCTCGTGCAGATGGCCGCCATCAAGCGGGAGGGCACGGCCGAGGAAGTGGCCGCCGGAGCGGCTTTCCTCCTTTCGGATGAGGCGAGCTTCATTTCGGGAGTCGATCTTCCCGTGGATGGCGGCGTGGTGGCTGCGCTCCGTGGCGGGGGACTGGCGCTGACATGAGTGACGCCGTGAACGTCAAGGACCTGCTCGATCCGGAGCTCCAGCCGGTGCTGCAGTCGTTCGAGCTGCCGACGATCGACGCCGAAGGCGTTGCGGCGATGCGGGGGGCGTCGTTCGCCTCCCTCGGCCTCTCCGAGGCGGTGCGGCGGACCGACCATCAGGTTCCCGGCGACCCGCCGGTGCCTGTGCGCGTGCATCGGGCCAACGATGCCGAAGGGCTGTTGCCCGCCATCCTCACTATCCACGGCGGCGGCTATGTGATCGGGTCCTACGACATGGACAGCCCGCTCCTCGACCGCTGGTGCCCCAACCTCGGGGTGGTCGGCGTGTCGGTCGAGTACCGCCTCGCGCCCGAAACCAGCTATCCGGGACCCCTTGAGGACTGTTATGCCGCCCTGCGCTGGACGCACGACAACGCGGACGAGCTCGGCATCGACCGGGCGCGCATCGGCCTGTATGGGCTCAGCGCCGGAGGTGGGCTGGCGGCGGGGTTGGCGCTTCTCGCCCGCGATCGGGGCGAGGTCCCGGTTGCGTTCGTCCTCCTCGACTGCCCCATGATCGACGACCGCCAGCGCACGCCTTCCCTCAATGCCGACGGGCTCTACGTCTGGGGAGCGGGGTCCAACGAGTTCGGCTGGCGCTCCTACCTGGGTGCTCTCTCGGGCTCAGACGACGTGCCGCCCTACGCCGCGGCGGCGCGTGCTGCAGACCTGGCGGGGCTTCCGCCGACCTGCGTGGTCGTCGGCTCCATCGACGGCTTCCGCGACGAGGACATCCACTACGCCCAGCGACTCAACCAGGCCGGGGTGGCCTGTGAGCTCCATGTCATTGCGGGGCTTCCACACGCCTATCTCCTCGTGCCCGGCGCGGCCGCCGTCCAGCTCGCCATGCACTGCATGGACGACTGGCTGACCCGCCAGCTGGCCCAGCTCGACGGCTGACGACGAGGACGATGGTCGGCGACGGGGGGGTGCACGCGTGGAGCCGGTCAGAGAGCGCCGGCGCCGCGCGACCGGGCGCGGATCATGGCGTCCTGGACGAAGGATGCGGCCAGTTGCCCGTCGCGGCGGAAGATGTCGCCCTGGCCGTAGCTCCGCCCGTGCCCGGCGTAGGTACTGCGCTGTTGCAGCAGATGCCATTGCGCAGCCGGGCACGGCTCATGGAATGTGAGCGTGTGGCTGAGCACGCCCGTCGAGAGCGTGCGATGAGCCTGTGCCTGGCCGACACCAGCGTGCGGGCGCATGGCCGTCCCGATGAGGAAGCCGTCGGTTGAGTACGCGACCAGCGCTTGATCGGTGGCAGGGTCGTCGGGCGCGTCGACGAAGCGGACCCAGGCGTCGAGCTCGGGCGGTCCGACCAGCTCGGGGTCATTGATGTCGACGTCGCCCACAATGAGGATCTCCCAGGCACCCTCGCCGCGGACCGTGCCGCCCGCGTCGTCGGGAGTGGAGTCCGAGCGTCGTGTGTCGGCGTGGCGGATCACGTCGGGTTCGTCGGCACTGAGTAGCACCAGCGAACGGGTGACCAGTGTGTCTCCCTGGCTGATGGTCACGGTCGAGCTGGCCACGGAGCGCCCGCTGTGCATGCGTTCGACCATGATCTCGAGCGGTGCTTCTGGCGATGCGCCTCGGGCGAACACGGTGTGGATGGTCTTGACCGACTTCCCGTCCTGCCCGACCAGCGCCGCCATGATCGATTGGGCCAGCAGCTGCCCGCCGAAGACAACCCCGTGGGTGGAATGCAGGCTGTTCGCCACGTAATGGTCGGTGTCGACCTCTCGGAGCGAAAGGGCATCGACGAACGCAGCAATGGTGAACATCGGGTCTCGCTTCTCGTCAGGGGCTGGGGGCCCACCACCGTGTCATCGCTGGCTGCGGGCGCGGCCGAGCGTCGGCATCATACCGTTGTTTTTGACGGCGACGTCAAAGTCAGATACCCTCCGAACAGAGGCTACCCAGGCATGATTCCAGTGCCCTTGCCGGGCGGTGCCCGCCGTCGTGACCTGGGGGGCCCGGACGACGAGAGGAAGAGCAACCGTGCCTGAATCAGTGAAGGTCAACCCCGAACAGCGGATGTTGATCGACGGCAAGCTCGTCGACGCCGACTCCGGCAAGACCTTCGACAATGTGAACCCGGCGACCGAGGAAGTCATCGGTCAGGTCGCGGACGCGACATCGGCCGAAATGCAGCGGGCCATCGACGGTGCCCGCCGGGCCTTCGACGAGACCGACTGGTCGACGAACCATGCTTTGCGCAAGCAATGCCTCCAGCAACTGCACGCAGCGATGGAGGCGGAGAAGGAGGAGCTGCGCGAACAACTGATCCTCGAGGTCGGTTGCCCGCGTATGACGACGCAGGGCCCGCAACTCGATGCGCCGATCTCGGATGCCCTGGCCTATCCAGCCCAGATGATCGACGAGTTCGAGTGGGAAAAGGTGCTCCCCGATGCCACCAATATTCAAGGGTCGGTCGACTCGAGGCGGATCTGGCGCGAACCCGTGGGAGTGGTCGGCGCCATCGTGCCTTGGAACTTTCCCTACGAGGTGACCTCGCACAAGCTCGGCCAGGCGCTGGCGACCGGCAATACGGTGGTTCTGAAGCCCGCCCCGGACACGCCGTGGAACGCCACGTTGCTCGGACGGATCATTGCCGAACAGACCGACATCCCACCGGGCGTGGTGAGCGTCGTGACGTCGTCGGACCACATGATCGGCGAGGAACTGACGCTCTCGCCCAAAGTCGACATGATCTCGTTCACGGGTTCCACTGCGGTGGGCCAGCGGATCATGGAGAAGGGCGCTGCCACCATGAAGCGCACGTTCCTCGAACTGGGCGGCAAGTCGGCCACCATCGTGTTGGAGGACGCCGACCTCGGCTTCGCCACCCTGATGGGGATGGGTGCCTGCTTCCACGCCGGGCAGGGGTGTGCCATTCAGACCCGCATGCTGCTGCCGCGGGTCGCGCTACGAGGAAGGGGTCGAGATGCTGAAGGGACTTTTCGCCGCGGTGCCCTATGGCGACCCGCAGCGACCCGACGTGATCATGGGACCGGTCATCTCGGCCAAGCAGCGTGAGCGCGTCCTCGGCCTGATTGAGAAGGGGAAGGCCGAGGGCGCAACGCTCGCGGTGGGCGGTGGCAGGCCTTCGGGCGACGAGTTCGCCAAGGGCTGGTGGGTCGAGCCAACCCTCTTCACTGATGTCGACAATGCGATGACCATCGCCCAACAGGAGATCTTCGGCCCAGTTCTGGTCGTCATCCCGTTCGAGGACGAGGACGACGCCGTCCGTATCGCCAACGACTCCAAGTACGGGCTCTCGGGCGGCGTGTTCTCCAGTTCGGTGGAGAAATCTCTGGCCGTGGCTCGGCGCGTCCGAACCGGCGGCCTCAGCATCAACGGCGGTGCTCCCTACGGGCCCGACTTGCCGTTCGGCGGTTACAAGCACAGCGGCATCGGTCGCCAGAACGGGGTCGCCGGATTCGAGCAGTACCTGGAGGTCAAGTCGCTGGCGTGGCCTGCCGCCTGAGCCCGAGACCCGAGCAAGAGATAGAAATCGCCGTGACGGTCACCAGCAACCAGAGCCAGGGCATCTACTACGACCCCTACGACTTCGACATCGACGCCGATCCTTATCCGCTGTGGAAGAGAATCCGCGACGAGGCGCCGCTCTACTGGAACGAGAAGTATGAGTTCTTCGCCCTCAGCCGCTGGGACGATGTCGACGCTGCCATGCTCGACTGGCAGACCTACATTTCGGGCCGCGGGTCGGTGCTCGAAATCATCAAGGCCGGCATGGAGATTCCCCCGGGCTCCATCCTGTTCGAGGATCCTCCCGCACACGACATGCATCGCTCGCTCCTCTCCCGAGTCTTCACCCCGAAGAAGATGCACACGCTCGAACCGGAGGTCCGCGCCTTCTGCGCTCAGGTACTCGACCCCCTCGTTGGTTCGGGTCGATTCGATTTTATCGAAGACCTGGGCAAATTCATGCCGATGCGGGTGATCGGCATGCTGCTCGGCATCCCTGAGCAGGACCAGGTGGCGATCCGGGACAGGCTCGATGAGAGCCTCCGACTCGAAGAGGGCGAGGCCCCCCGAACCGACTACGACCCCAACGCGCAGTCCGACGTCTTCTCGGAGTACATCACCTGGCGGGCCGAGCACCCCTCCGACGACCTGATGACCGAGTTGCTCAATGCCGAGTTCGAGGATGATACCGGGACGATCAGGACACTCACCCATCAGGAGGTCCTGAATTACGTGGGTCTGCTGGCAGGGGCCGGGAACGAAACGACGACCCGGCTGATCGGCTTCACCGGTGAAGTGCTCGGCCGCCACCCTGACCAGCGCGCCGAGTTGGTGGCAGATCGCACGCTCATCCCCAACGCGATTGAGGAGTTGTTGCGCTACGAGTCCCCCTCGCCCGTGCAGTCGCGCTATGTGACTCGTGACGTCGACATCCACGGAATGACGGTGCCCGAAGGCAGCGTGATGGTGATGCTGAACGGCTCGGCCAATCGCGACGACCGCCATTTCCCCGACGGTGACAGCTTCGACATCCATCGCACCATCGGCCGCCACCAGGCTTTCGGCTACGGCATCCATCTCTGCCTCGGCGCCGCGCTGGCACGCCTCGAGGGTCGGGTGGCTCTCGACGAGGTCCTGACGCGGTTCCCGCAATGGGAGGTCGATTACGACGCGGCGCACCGCGCCCGGACGTCGACGGTGCGGGGCTGGGAGACGTTGCCGGTGCGCACGGCGTGACGATCACGCAGGAGAGGAGCAGACCATGAATCTCGACGACATGATCCTGGTCAGCATCGACGACCACATGATTGAGCCGCCCACGATGTTCGAGAACCACGTGCCCCAGAAGTGGCTCGACGATGCTCCGAAGGTCGTCCACGAGGACGGCATCGACCGCTGGGAATTCCAGGGAGAGAAGACGAGCACCTCGTTCGGCATGGCCGCCACGGTCGGTTGGCCGTCGGAGGAGTGGGGCTTCAATCCCGGCACCTACACAGAGCTGCGGCCGGGGTGTTTCGACGTCCATGAACGCGTGCGCGACATGAACGCCAATGGCGTGCTCGGTTCCATGTGCTTCCCCACCATGGCCGGCTGGAACGCGCGTACCTTCGCCGAGTCACGAGACAAGGAAATTGCGCTCGTCATGCTGCAGGCCTATAACGACTGGGCCATCGACGAATGGTGTGGCGCGTACCCCGGTCGGTTCATACCGCTCGGCATCGTGCCGATGTGGGACGTCGACGCGGCTATTGCCGAAGTCCGTCGTATCGCCAAGAAAGGTTGCCGGTCGATCAGCTTCCTCGAGACGCCGCACGTGCAGGGCTTCCCGAGTTTCCTCTCGGGGTACTGGGATCCGATGCTCAAGGCGCTGAGTGAGGAGAACATGGTGCTTTCCTTGCACATCGGTGCCGGGTTCGCCGTGATCCAGCGAGCCGAGGAGGCACCGGTCGACCATCTCATGGTTCTGGCCTGCCAGATCAGCGCTATCACCGCCCAGGATCTGCTCTTCGGACCGACCCTGCGACGTTTTCCCGACCTGAAGGTGGCGCTCTCCGAGGGTGGAATTGGGTGGATCCCCTTTTACTTCGACCGTATCGATCGCCACTACGCGAACCAGGAGTGGCTGCACAGCGACTTCGGTGGGAAGCTGCCCTCAGAGGTGTTCCGCGATCACATCCTGGCCTGTTTCATCACCGATCCGTCCGGGCTGCTGCTGCGAGACCGGATCGGCATTGACAACATCGCCTGGGAGTGCGATTACCCGCACACCGACACCACCTGGCCCGAATCGCCGGAGTTCGCCTGGAAGGAATTCCAGGACGCCGGATGTCGCGACGACGAGATTCACAAGATCACCTGGGAAAATGCTTGTCGCTTTTACGGCTGGGACCCCTTTGCGCACACGACCAAGGAGCAGGCGACGGTGGCTGCCCTGCCGCGGCGTCGCACGCGATGTCGACGTCACCCGCATGTCCCGTCACGAGTGGCGTAAGCGCAACGAGGCCGCCGGCGTCGGGATTGTGAGCGCCGTCTAACCTCGCCAGATCCGTCAACCGATACCGCAAAGTGACGACGTAACAGGTGCGACGCGCCTGAAAGGATTGAAGAGACGCACGTGAACACACACGAGGGAGCCCAATGCTCCTGCATCTGACCGAGGACCAGGAGTTCTTCCGCGAGACGACGGATCGTTTCCTGAACGAGCTCGCACCGCCCGATGCAGTCCGGGCGTTGCGCCACGACGAGACTGGCTTCGACCGCGCCTATTGGCGCCGCGGCGCCGAGCTGGGATGGACGTCGCTCTTGGTCAGCGAAGAGCACGGTGGCGGCACCATCAGCGGCGCCGGACTGATCGACCTGAGCCTGGTGGCCTATGCCTTCGGGCGGCACGCGGCCCCTGGGCCGCTCGCGGGGACCAACGTCGTCGCCTCCGCGCTCAGCGCGTGTGGCGCGGGGTCCGACGTCCTGGCATCTTTGCTCTCGGGCGAGGGAATCGCCAGCTGGTGCGCCCCGGTTTCCGGGCCAGACGGGTGGCGCGCCACAGTCGACGTGACGACCGAGGGTGACGAAGTGGTCCTGCAAGGTGCCACACGTTCGGTCGAGGCTGCAGCTGTGGCGGACCACCTGCTCGTGACCTGTGATGCTGGCGGCGGCACGACCACGCAGGTCCTGGTACCCACGACAGCGAGCGGCTTACGTATGGTGCCGATGCAGACGATCGACCTGACTCGCCGCTTCTCCACCGTCACCTTCGACGACGTCCGCGTGCCCGTCGACGCAGTGGTCGGAACGGCGGGGGAGGCGGCGGCAGACGTCGATCGTCAATTCCTGGTTTTCCTCTCCATGCTCAATGCCGAGTCGGTCGGAGCCATGCAGACGGGATTCGACATGACGGTGGAGTGGGCCTTCGATCGCTACTCCTTCGGGCGTCCGCTGGCCTCGTACCAGGCGTTGAAGCACCGGTTCGCTGACATGATGAGCTGGCTCCAGGCATCGCACGCCATCAGCGCGGCCGCCACCGCCGCTGTTCAGAAAGAAACGGACGATGCGCCCGAGATGGCGAGCGCGGCCAAGGCCTATATCGGACAGTACGGCGCCGAGCTTTTGCACGACTGCGTGCAGATGCATGGAGGCATCGGGGTGACGTTCGAGCATGACCTGCATCTGTACCTCCGCCGCCTCATCGTCGACAGCGCACTGGCCGGGACGCCGGCGGACCACCGTCAACGGATCGCCGCCATGGTGACGGAACGAGAAGGGTTGGCGGCGTGAGCGTGCTACGAGTGGAGCAGGCGGACGGGGCAGACGACATGGAAGACCTCGAGAGCTTTCGCCACCGGGCCCGGGCCTTCATCCGGTCCAATCTCCGGCAGGTCTCGCCCGAGGAGCTGCGACTCGGTTGGAATGGGCTCAGCGAGGAGATGGAGCTCGCCGCCGTGGCTCGCGACCGGGAGTTGCAGCGGATGCTCTACGACGCGGGACTGGCGGGGATCTGCTTCCCCCGGGCCTACGGCGGACAGGGCCTCACGCCGGAGCACCAGAACGTTCTCAACGAGGAGCTGGTCGGCTACGAGTATCCCCTGCGCATGCAGGTGCCGAATCTCTCGCCCTGCGCCACGGTCATCCTCGAGTACGGGACGGAAGAGCAGAAGCTGCGCCACCTGCCTGCCATATTGAAGGGCGAGGCACTTTGGATGCAGTTCCTCTCGGAGCCCAGTGGCGGTTCCGACGCCGCGGGTGCGCTCACGACCGCCGTGCGCGACGGCGACCAGTGGGTGTTGAACGGATCCAAGGTGTGGACCACTGGAGCCTGGTGGTCGGACTGGGGACTCTGCCTGGCCCGGACCAACTGGGATGTTCCTAAACACCGCGGGCTCACGGTGTTCATGCTGCCCATCCACCAGCCGAACATAGAGGTGCACCGGATCGAGATGCTGAACGGCTCGCGTGAGTTCTGTCAGGAGTTCATGACCGACGTCATCGTCCCTGACACAGAGCGCATCGGTGACGTCGACGACGGCTGGACCGTGGTGACGCGCTGGATGTTCCACGAACGCATGTTGTACAACTCGCCGTATGTCACCGAGCCCATCGGCCTCACACATGGGCACATGGATGCGGGGGTCGTCCACGCCATTGCCGCGCAGAATGGCCGATTGAAAGATTCGTCGGTGCGCGACCGGGTGGGCGAGGCCAGGATGCTCGAGCTGGTGACCAAGGAGATGTCGACTTACGTCAGTGACAGCATCGTCGCCGGACGGCTGAACGATCAGGCGGCTGCCCTCGTGCGTCTCTTCAAGGGCATCGCCCAGAACCGGATCGTGACACTGGCGTTCGAAGCGGCTGGCCCGGAGGGGGCTGCCTGGACCGACGAGTCGGCGGCGTCTCAGGCGGCGATGAACTTCTTAATGCGCCAAGGCGGAACGATCGGTGGTGGCACGACAGAGATGGCACGCAACGTGATCAGTGAGCGAGTCCTCGCCATGCCGCGGGAACGCCGGCTCGACAAGGACGTACCCTTCCGCGATGTGCCCCGTGGCCGCGCCGACGGCACCGCGTCGAGTCCGTAAGCCTTTTCCCACCGCCAAACCGGGGCGCTCGCGCACCTGACGTCAAGTTCGGAGGAGTCATCAGTGGCCACCGCAAAGATCAACGGTCTGTCGCTCGCCTACGAAACCATCGGTGAAGGCCGCCCCTGGGCCATCACGCCCGGTGGGCGCTTCACGAAGGAATCGCCAGGCGTGCGCGAGCTCGCCCAAGCGCTGGCAGAGCATGGAAACAAAGTCCTCATTTGGGACAGGCCCAATTGTGGCGCCTCGGACGTCTGCTTCGAAGGTTCGTCGGAATCGGCGATGCAGGCGGAGGCGCTCGCCGGGCTGTTGGCACACCTCGACATGAACCACGCCGTCATCGCTGGCGGCTCCGGCGGCGCCCGGGTTTCGCTCCTCACGGCGGCGCGCCATCCCGAGTCGGCGGCCGGCCTGGCGATCTGGTGGATCAGCGGAGGCGTCTACGGTCTGCTCTCACTGGCGACGCACTACTGCGGCGGGTCCGTCGGCGCGGCATGGAGCCACGGGATGGAGGCGGTGGCCGATCTGCCCGAATGGGCGGAGGTTCAGGAGTTGAATCCTTCGAATCGTGAGCGGTTCTTGAACCAGGATCGAGCGACGTTCATCTCCACCATGGAGACCTGGATGCTGGCCTATTGCCCTCGCGACGGTGAGCACGTGCCGGGTCTGCCCGATGCCGATGCCCGTGCCCTTGAGATCCCTGCCCTCGTCTTTCGCAGCGGGGAGAGCGACGCCCACCACACGCGCGCAACATCAGAGGCTCTTGCGGCGTTGTTGCCCCAGGGGCGACTGGTCGAGCCGCCCTGGGGCGACCGGGAGTGGATCGATCGGCAGGGCGCCAGGGAGGAAGGGCTCTTCGCCCATTGGCCACGGCTGGCGCCGCAGCTCATGGAGTGGCAGGCCGACGTACTGGGCTGACAACTGCCGCAGGCAGCACGTCGTCGGGAGTGCCGGGCGCGGCGGATGGGCGGTCAGGAAGCTCGAGTCGTCGAGGTAGAGGCCTCCGGCAAACCAAGGGCATTGACGAACAAGCGTGTGAGCTGCTCCACCCCTTCGTCGAAATCGCAGTCGAGCAGGCCTTGGACGAACCACATCTCAGGGAAGCGGTAGGTCATGGCGCCCAACCCTGCAGCTGCAATGACAGGATCGAGTTGCGGGTCGGCCAGGCCGTGACGCTGGAGCCGGCGGATGGAGTCGGCGATCTGCGTGGATGACACGTGATGTCGCTCGTTGCGCGATGTGCGGAGGTCGTCGTCGAAGCGCGATACCTGCTCAATGACGCCCATGATGCGCGCCTCGTCTCGGTAGGCCTCGAGGTTGCGCCGGATGCCCTCGTGGATGCGCTCGAAGGGGGGCGCCGTCGACGATGAGTCGAGGATGACGCTATAGAGCGGCTCGCGCAGTCGCTCTTCCACTCCCGCCGCCACCTCGCGGAAGACTTCCTCTTTCGACTCGAAGTAGTGATAGAAGGATCCGTGCGACAGGCCGGCATGCTCGGCGATGTCGGAGATCCGTGCGTCAAGGAATCCGTCGCGCTCGAACACCTCCTTGGCCGCCGCAATGAGTCGCGCTCGGGTCTCAATTCCTTTTCGAGAGCGTGGTCCACTCGGCTTGTCGCCGGTGAGCGGTGGAGTCGTCGACACGACCTTCTCCTTCCGTGCGGGCTCCTGTGACGGCGGCATCAATGTACCGTCCATTCCGAACGCCATTGGGGGACGCGCGCTGCGGCCGTCATGGTGTCACGCACCCATCCGCTGCAAGAGCATCACGCCCGAGGGCGTACCGCCACCGGAGGTGACGACGGCGGTCCGGGCGTCCTGGACCTGGCGCTCACCAGCGTCGTGGCGGAGTTGGCTCACTGCTTCGTAGAGAAACCCGAAGCCGTGCGTGCGTCCCTCGGAGAGCTGCCCTCCGTGTGGGTTCACCGGCAGTTCCCCGTCGAGGGCGATCCGTCGCCCGCCGTCGAGCCAGTCGTAGGCCTCGCCGAATCCACAGAAGCCGAGGCCCTCGATCCACGAGATGGCGTTGAAGGTGAAGCCGTCATAGACGAGCGCCAAATCCACTTCGGAGGGCCGCACGCTCGTACGGGTCCAGAGGTGCGCCGCCTGCCCGATGACCTGTGGCTCGTGGGTGAGCGTGTCCTGATCCCATGACACACGCTCCAAGATCTGCGTCCCCACAGCCTCAATGCGGACGGCAGGACGAGGAAGGTCGTCGGCGACCGACGCCGCCGACACAATCACGGCGATCGATCCGTCGCAGGGCACGTCGCAGTCGAACAGGCCGAAGGGAGTGGTGATGGGCCGAGCGGACAGATAGTCGTCCATCGTCATGGGGTCGCGGTAGATTGCACGAGGGTTGCGCTCGGCGTTTCGACGGCCGTTCAGCGCGATGAGGCCCAGCATCTCTCGGGGGGCGCCGTAGCGGTGCAGGTACTGGTTGGCGTTCATGGCGATCCAGTTAGCGGCGGACATGGCGCCGAACGGCGCACGCCACTCCCAAAACGGGCCCGAGACGCGTTCGGCACGCTCGCCGCCGCGGGGCGCCCGCGCGGCAAGCGTGGCAAAGGTGGACTCCCAGACCGTGCGAAAGCACAGGACGTGCCGGCACAGTCCAGAGGCAACCGCCAACGCCGCAGCGATGATCGAACCACCGGGCCCGGGCAGGTCGCCTCCACCGTTTATCCAGGTTGGATGGATGCGCAGGGCCTCCTCCACGGCGCTGGCGCCACCTTCACTCATACCGCCGGCGCTCGCTCCGGGGTAGGTGGACAGCCCGTCGATGTCGTCGATCGTCAGCCCGGCGTCGGCGATCGCCTCCAGGCAGGCGTCGACGGCGAGAGACAGGGGATCGACCATGAGACGGCGGCCGAACCGCGAGCGTCCAATACCGCTGAGAACGGCCCGATGTTCGAAGCGGTCGTCGCTCAACGGAGCCCGGGGGAGCGGCCGCACCGGCTCTTTGACCCGGTCGACCGGGTCGACCCTGCCTGTCAGCGCGAAAAGGGGAAGCCACACGTCCTCGTGGTGGTCGAACCTGACCGCCACCTCGTGGCCGATCGCGACATCGGACGGCTCGCAGTCGACGATGTTGGTCGTCAGATGGACGCGAGGATCTTCCGCCAAGGCGACATTGGCGATGACGTAGGGCGGAACCAAGCCAGGCAGCCATTGATGGGCGTTGACCGTGAGCCCGACGATGGTGCCGCGGCCCGACACTGCGATCGGCTTCGAGGACCGGCTCCGGCAGTAGGGGCAGATGGGCACCGGTGGGTGCACCAGCTGGCCACAGTCATCACAGCCCTGCACACGCAGCGTGTCGTCGGCACCGGAAGTCCAGAACCACTCGTTGGCTGGAGACAGCTCCGGGAGCGGTCGCGTCACCCTCCCGCTCTCCCGCACCGAGTATTGACATCGACGTCGTAATCGAACATCGGCTGTCATGATACGCATCCGGGCCGCGGGTCTCGTTCTGGCTGGCCGGGAGGGGCTCGATGCGAACCTACCGGGGTTGGTGCCGGAGCCGAACCCACCCCCGGATGTCCACTCGCTTCGAATCCTGATTGTGCGAGAAGACGCCCTGGCCCTAATATTGACGTCAATGTTGAAGGATATGCTCGTGGTCGACGCCGATTCCCACTGGTCCGAACCTCCCGACCTCTTCACGAGTCGTGCGCCGGCCGAATTCAAGGACAGGGTCCCCCGCGTCGAAGAGGTTGACGGCCAGCAGACCTGGGTCTTCGACGGCCATCCGATGGGCCGGTTCAGCGCCGGAGGCGTTATCGGACGCGATGGCACCAAGGAGAGTGCACATCGGGCGCTGATGGAGTGGGATTTCTACGAGATCCACGTCGGCGCCTATGACCCACAGGTGCGATTGGGCGTCCTCGACGAGTGCGGCATTGACGCCCAGGTCATCTTCCCGAGCACCATCGGCCTGGGCGGGCAGGACCTCGGCATGGTGGACGATCCTGCGCTGCGCCGGCTCGCCATCGAGATCTACAACGACGGCATGGCCGAGATCCAGGCGGATTCGGGAAACCGCTTGCTCCCGATGCCGATCATGCCAGCGTGGAACGTGGACGAGTGCGTGCAAGAGGCAAACCGGGTCGCCGGGCTCGGAGCCCGTGGCGTGAACATGACGTCTGACCCGCAGGACCTGGGCGCGCCGGACCTGGCCAACCGAGCCTGGGACCCCTTTTGGGAAGTGTGCGCGGACCGACAGTTGCCGGTGCACTTTCACATCGGCGCCAGCGTGACGGGCATGACGTTCTACGGCAAGTATCCGTGGGAGTCGCACGCCGACAACACGAAATTGGCGATCGGCGGAACACTGCTCTTCATCGGCAACGCCCGCGTCGTCACAAATCTGATCCTGGCCGGGATCTTCGACCGCCACCCCACCCTCAAGGCCGTCTCGGTGGAGAGCGGCGTCGGTTGGATCCCGTTCATCCTTGAGGCGCTCGACTACGAGATGTCAGAGAACGCCCCACCCGAGCTCGCCGCCATGAGCAAAATGCCATCCGAATACTTTCGGAGCAACCTGTACGCAACCTTTTGGTTTGAGAACAACAGAAACAAGCTCCCTGACCTGATCGAAGCGGTCGGAGAGGACAACATTCTCTTCGAGACGGACTTCCCGCATCCGACGTGCCTCTATCCGAGCCCTCTCGAGAGCGTCGAGGCAAAGATGCAAACGCTGTCACACGACGTTCGCCGTAAGATCTTTGGCGAGAATGCGCGCACCCTCTACAGACTCTGAGTCGGCCGGCTCCGGCATGCGACAGATTGGACATTGGATTGCGGGGCGCGCCGTGCCGGGTGACTCCGGTCGCACGGCACCTGTCTATGACCCTGCTATCGGGCGGCAGGTCTCTCAGGTCGCCTTGGCATCATCAGTCGAGGTCGACAGAGTGGTCGCGTCGGCGGTCGAGGCATCGCACAGTTGGCGGTTCTCGTCTCTGACGCGGCGTACCAGCCTGCTCTTCCGACTGCGTGAGCTCCTCGACGCCAACCGCGACCAACTCGCCGCCGTCGTGACCAGGGAGCACGGCAAGGTACGCGAGGACGCGCTCGGCGAGGTTGCCCGCGGCATTGAGAACGTCGAGTTCGCCTGCGGCATCCCGAACCTCCTCAAGGGCCCCTCCAAATTCTGAGGTGTCCACGGGCATTGACATCCGCACGATCCTGGAGCCCATGGGGGTTGTGGCGGGGATCACCCCGTTCAACTTTCCCGTGATGGTGCCGCTGTGGATGATGGCCAACGCCATTGCCTGCGGCAACTGCTTCGTTCTGAAGCCGTCGGAGAAGGATCCGTCTGCCTCGCTGATCCTGGCCGACATGGTTCAGCAAGCGGGTTTTCCCGACGGTGTAGTCAACGTCGTGCAAGGTGACCATGAGGCGGTGGAGTCCCTGTTGGCCCACCCCGACGTGGCCGCGATCTCGTTCGTGGGAAGCACGCCGGTGGCGCGCCACATCTACGAGACAGGGACGCGAAACGGCAAACGGGTGCAAGCGCTCGGCGGGGCAAAGAATCACATGGTCGTGCTGCCTGACGCCGATACCGAGGCGGCCGCTGACGCTGCCATCTCGGCCGCGTACGGATCCGCTGGCGAGCGCTGCATGTCCATCTCCGTCGTCGTCGCCGTCGGTGCGTCGGCCGACCCGCTGATCGAGGCTATTGCAAGACGGATTCCCGACGTGGTGGTCGGTGCCGGTGACGACGAGAGTTCCATGATGGGACCGCTCATCACCTTGGAGCATCGTGACCGCGTACGGTCCTACGTCGAGCGCGCCGCAGACGAGGGAGCGAAGGTCGTCGTTGACGGTTCGATCGCCGTGGACAGCCCCGGTTTCTTCATTGGTTGCTCGCTCCTCGACGACGTCAAGCCAGGCATGCGCGCCTATGACGACGAGATCTTCGGGCCGGTGCTCAGCGTGGTCCGGGTCCCGACGTTCGATGAGGCCGTGACACTGGTGAACGAGAACCCTTACGGCAACGGTACGGCACTCTTCACCCGGGACGGCGGCATGGCCCGACGTTTTGAGCGAGAGGTCCAGGTAGGGATGGTCGGCATCAATGTCCCGGTACCGGTTCCTGTGGCGTCGCACTCTTTCGGCGGCTGGAAGGCGTCGATCTTCGGTGACTCGTCCATCTACGGTCCCGACGGGATCCGTTTTTACACGCGTCCGAAGGTGGTGACGTCGCGTTGGCCCGAGACCGGTCCGAGCGCCGTGGATCTGCGCTTCCCGACCAACCGCTGACCAGAGCCACCCCGCGGGCGACGGCCCGGCCCACTGGCATCGTGCTCCGCGGCGTGGTGAAATTCCCCTTGCACTGGGCCGCCAGGTGGCCGGGTGGCCCCCATTGGGGTGACGGGTCGCTCGGTAGAGATCTATGACATTGATGTCATAGTCAAAATTGCGTATGCTGATGGCATGCCGAAAGTTTGCGATTTCCCAGTCTTCGACGCCGACAACCACTTCTACGAGACCAGGGACTCGTTCACGAGACACCTGCCCGATCGGTACAAGAACGCCATCGATTACGTCGAGCTGCACGGCCGGACGAAGATCATGATCCGGGGGACCGTCAGCGAGTACATCCCGAATCCGACCTTCGAGGTCGTGGCCAGGCCCGGCGCCCAAGAGGAGTACTTCCGCAACGGCAATCCCGAGGGGAAGACATACCGTGAAATCATCGGGGAGCCCATGCGGAGCATTCCGGCCTTCCAGCACCCCGGGCCCCGGATCGAGGTCATGGACGAGCTCGGCGTCGACAGGTCGCTCATGTTCCCGACACTCGCCAGCCTGCTCGAAGAGCGCATGCGCGACGATCCGGAGCTGACCCATGCGGCGATCCACTCGCTGAACGAGTGGATGTACGAGGAATGGCAATTCAATTACGAGGATCGGATCTTCGCAACGCCGGTCATCACCCTCCCTATCGTCGAGAAGGCGATCGAGGAATTGGAGTGGTGTGTCGAGCGCGGCGCCAAGACCGTGCTCATCCGTCCCGCTCCCGCGCCGGGGTACCGAGGCTCCCGTTCATTCGGCTATCCCGAGTTCGACCCGTTCTGGAAGGCAGTGGTGGACGCCGACATCCTTGTGTCGATGCATTCCTCTGACAGCGGCTACGCCCGGTACACCAGCGACTGGACGGGTCCGAGCGAGATGCTGCCCTTCAGGTTGGATGCGTTCACCTACATGACTGGTGGCCACCGGCCGATCCAGGACACCATGGCGGCGTTTCTCTGCCACGGCGTGTTCGCCCGCTTCCCCGACCTCCGGATTGCCTCAATTGAGGCAGGGGGCGAATGGATCAGGGGATTCGTCAACCACCTCGGTGACACCTACAAGAAGATGCCCCACGCCTTCGACGGTGACCCCGTTGCGCAGTTCAAGCACAATGTCTACGTGAGCCCGTTCCACGAGGATGACCTGGGAGAGATCATCGATGTCATCGGCGCGGACCACGTGTTGTTCGGATCCGATTGGCCGCACCCCGAGGGGCTGGCCGAGCCCTGCAGCTATGTGGACCACCTTCCCGACGGTCTGTCCGACCAGGAGGTCCGCAACATCATGGGCGGCAACCTGGCACGGATCATGCGCGTCGAGCAGTTAGCGGCTGCTGTCTGATCGGGCGGCAGCTTTCCCGGCCGTATCCGCCGCCAACATGCGTCGGAGCGGCTTCTAACACTAGGGTCATCCCCGGATCACTCGTCAAGGAGCCGTCGTATGACTGACTACAAGTTCGTGCAGTACGAGACGCTGGACTCGGGCAAGGTGGCGCGCATCATGCTCAATCGTCCCGAGGCGCGCAACGCGCAGAACCGCGGCCTGCTCGTCGAGCTCAACGACGCGTTCCTCGAGGCTGAGGCCGACGACGAGGTCCGGGTCGTCATCCTCGGTGGAATGGGCCCGATGTTCTCATCCGGCCACGACATGGGGTCCAAGGTGTCCATGGAGGAGGGGATGCCCGGACCCAATCAGCACTACACCCGGAAGATCAACGGTGCGACGCGTAAGGGTGCCGAGAGCCTGATGCTGCAGGAGTGGCACTACTACTTCGAGAACACTCGACGTTGGCGGAATCTGCGCAAGATCACCATCGGGCAGGCACACGGAGACGTCTACGCCGCGGGGCTCATGCTGCTTTGGGCCTGCGATCTGATCGTCTGCGCCGAGGGAACCCGCTTTGCTGACGTCGTTGGTACCCGTCTGGGCATGTGCGGGACCGAGTACTTCGCGCACCCGTGGGAGTTCGGTCCTCGCAAGGCGAAGGAACTCCTTCTCACGGGAGACTCCATCGACGCCGAGGAGGCACACGGCCTGGGCATGGTCAGCAAGATCTTTCCCGCCGACGAGCTGACGCAGAGGACCCAGGAATTCGCCGAGCGGATCGCCGTGCTGCCGTCCGTCACGTCGTTACTCGTGAAGGAGGCCGTGAATCAGAGCGTCGACAACATGGGGTTCTACAACGCACTCAATGCCTGCTTCACCTTGCACGAGTTGAATCACTCCCATTGGGCCCAGGTCAACGACGACGGGTACCCAGTCGCCAAGGAAGACAGTGGCCTACCGAACTGGAAGAACGCGCCGCCGATTGTGCCGGCGGTGAAGGACAAGGTCCGGGCGGACTCCTGACCGGAGGGCGAGCGCGTCACCGGTGACACCCGGGAGGGGTGGCCCGCGGCTGCCCGGACTGCGGGCGCACACGTGATGGCGCGGGACTGATGGCGCGGGACGCCAATGCCTCGACGGCCGAGTCGGCTGAAGACCGTGTCGAACCGGTGACGCGGCGGGCACCATTCTCGGACAACCCGCTCGTCGGCGCGCGAGGGCAGCGAACCCGGCAGCGGATCATCGATGCGGCGCTCCTTCTCTTCGGTGACGAGGGGTATCACCAGACAAGCGTGGCCCGTATCAGTGAGCAGGCCACATGCTCACGCGTCGCCTTCTACCAGTACTTCTCCAGCAAAGACGACGTGTTCGCCAGCTTGGCGGGCCAGGTTGCGCGTGCTATCAGTGCATCCACGGAGGCGATCGAGCCGCTCTCGCCAGAACCCGGCGGGTGGGACGCCCTGCGGGCCTGGGTCGGCCGGTACGGGGACATTCACGAGCACTATGGGCCCATCTTCCAGGCACTGCCCGCAGCTCTTGCCGAAGACCACAAGACCATCGCCGCTGCGGTGCGGCTCCGGGACGAAACCGTGGACAGGCTGCGCTCGAGGTTGTCTTTTGGTGACCAACCGGTGCGCAATCTCAATGCCTTGCTCTCACTGCTCCTGGCCTGTCTCCGGCGGACGCTCGACAATGCAGCCGTCCTGCGGTTGTTCGCACCATCGGACTATTCGAGAGAGCGGGTTGAGGTTGCCTTCACTGACGTGATGCACCGGGCGCTCTTCGGACTCAATGCGGTCAATGTGCACGTTGTCGACCGGCCCCATCCGCCACGCTTGGATTTCGGACCGGTCACGCGGGAAATGTTGGCAAAGGAAGAAGCGATCCGATCCAACGCCGAGCAACCCCCCGCCCTCAAGGCGTTGATGGAACATGGCCGTGCGGTGTTCGTTCGCCGCGGTTATCACGCCACCCGCGTCGACGACTTGGCCGACGCGGCCGGCGTCTCGCACGGTGTCTTCTACCGCTACTTCGAGAACAAGGATCAGCTGGCGATCGTCCTCACGGTGCAGGCGATGCGGGTCGTGGCCGATGCTTTCGTCGACATTCCCGACCTCACGACGGACGACGCAACTGATCTCCGGCGATGGCTGCGGCGGTACAACGCCGCGCAGGCGGGTGAGGCCGCCATGATCCGCGTCTGGGTCGACGCTGCTCTGGAAGATGCCCGCCTCCGTTCAGTCTCGGCGTCCTCGCTCGATTGGGGACGCCGGCGGATGGTCCGCATCCTGGCTGCACGCGGTTGCGGTGACATCGATGTCGAGGCTGTGGTGATGGTGGCACTTCTCGGTGCGTTCGGCGCCCAACCGATGTCGGGTCCGACAGTCGATGCAGCGGCCGACATCATCCGGCGGGGGGTCCTGGGTCAACGTCCCTTCGGCGCCGCGCGCCAGGGGTCGCAGGAGAAGCGGTGACGATCCTTGGTCCCAGCTCAACCACCATTTCTGCGGTTGTGCACGAGGGCGTCCACGTCGTTAGTATCTGAATCGACGTCGATGTCAGAAACGCCCCGGCGGAGCCGGCCGGTGAGAAGGGGTCCGCAGGAATGCTCCAATTCGTGATCGCCGGACTTGTGCTGGGAGGGATCTATGCGATCGCCTCCGCCGGCCTGGTCATCACCTACACGGCCTCGGGCATTCTGAACTTCGCCTTCGGTGCGATCGCATTCTTCATCGCTCGCTTTTACTACTACCTCAATACGCAACACGGCTGGTCAATCCTCCCAGCGGCGATCCTGTCCATTGGGGTCGCGGCGCCGGCCCTCGGCGTACTGCTGTACGTCATCCTCTTCCGACACCTGCGCCTTTCGTCCCCGATGATCAAGGTGGTCGCCACCATCGGCCTCCTGGTAGCGATTCCCTCACTGGCGACCTTGATCTTCGGGAACGAAGCCATCAATGCGGCTCCTGGGTTAGCGCCTCAGCCGGTCGCCGTCTATCAATTCCTCGGCGTCCCCGTGACGCTGGACCAGGTCATCGTCTACATCTGTGTCGTCGTGACCGTGGTCGCGGGTGCAGTCATCCTGCGCTACACCGATGTCGGCCTCAAGGTGCGAGCCATGGTCGACTCCCCGGCGATGACCGACTTGTCGGGCACCAATCCCACGGCGGTATCGGTCGGCGTGTGGGCGGTGAGCACGTTCTTCGCCGGACTGGCTGGCGTGCTGGCGGCCCCGATCATCGGGCTCGACCCCGTCAACTTCACGCTGCTCATTGCGGCGTCATTCGCCGCCGTTGTGGCGGCGAGGTTGCGCAACCTCCCGGTGGCCGTCGCGGTTGGCCTGCTCATGGGGATCGCCACCTCCCTGATCCAGCGCTACTTGCCGCCGGCCAGCTCCTGGACCACCGAGATCATCGACGCGGTGCCGTTCATTGTGATTGCGGTGGTACTGGTCTACGAGCTGATCCGCCGGGGCCGGGTGGGGGAGACCGACGGCTGGGGGGCGCGCTTGACCGGGCTATCACGCCGCAGGGGGAGAGTCGCCTGGCGGGATCCACGGAGAACGTCGTGGAGTCGGCGTCCCTCAACGTGGTCGGCCGCTACGCCGGTCCGATAGTGCTGATCGCCGTCGTGTCGATGGTGCCTCTTATCGTGCAGGGCTACTGGGTTGGGTTGATGGCGCAGGCCTTCGCCTACGGAATCATCTTTCTCTCCTGGACACTCGTCACCGGCGAGGGGGGCATGCTCTGGCTCTGCCAGATCACCTTCGCGGGCGTGGGCGCGCTGACCACCGCGCAGCTGGCGAACCATTACGGCTGGCCCGTGCTCGGGGCGGTGGTTGTGGGGGGTCTGATCGCGCTGGTCTTGGGCGTGATCGTCGGACTGCTCAGCATCCGACTCGGGGATCTCTACGTCGCGCTGGTCACGCTGACATTTGGGCTCCTGATGGAGAACCTCGTCTTCACGCTGCCGAGCTTCGTGAATGAAGGGCTGGGGCTCACGCTCAATCGGCCAAGCTTCGCAACATCGGATCGAACCTTCGCCTACCTCAGCCTGGTCGCATTCGTGATCGTCGCGCTCTTCATCGTCAATTTCCGACGATCGACGACAGGATTGGCGCTCAATGCGGCCCGCTGGAGCGAGGCCGGCGCCAAGACGTCGGGAATCAGCGTGGTGCAGATGAAGGTGATTGCCGGGGCGCTGGCTGCGCTGATCGCTGGTGTCGGCGGGGGCTTCCTGGCCTTGGCGCAGACGTCGTTCCAGCCCAGCGAGTTCGCCACGTTTGCCGGCGTGGTCTGGCTGGCCGTTCTGGTGACCATCGGAGTCCGCTCGAATGCCGCTGCGCTCATTGCGGGGGTGAGTTTCGTCATGCTGCCGGCGCTCGCCCAGGCCTACCTTCCGGCATGGACGGGCAACGTCCTGCCGGTGCTGTTCGGCCTCGGCGCAATTTCGGCGGCCAAGTACCCGGACGGGGTGCTCGCCGAACAGGGACGTCGAGCGAGGCGGCTGCTCATCCACCTTTCACCCAAGCGCGCCGGCGACATGTTGGGCGAGGATTCGGCGGCCGATGCCGGACCGGTGTCCGCAGCGCGGGTGGCGGAGCACATCTCGTGATGGCTGCTCTGGAAGACGCCGCTGCGGGCAGCGCGATCGCCATCCACGCGTCGCCCGCATTGGCGGCAAGTGACATCACGGTCCGCTTCGGCGGACTGACGGCCCTCTCGTCGGTGAGCATCGAGGTGCAACCGGGCCAGATCGCGGGCCTGGTCGGCCCGAATGGTGCGGGAAAGTCGACCCTCCTGGCGGTGCTGTCCGGCCTTCTGCGGGCGAACTCCGGCCGGGTCCAGCTGCACGGTCACGACATCACCAACGCATCGTGCCGGTCGAGGGCAAGCAAGGGTCTGGCCCGCACGTTCCAACAGCCCGAGCTCTTCATGGGACTCACCGTGCGCGAGCATCTGATGCTGGCCCACCGAGCGCGCGTCGCGCCGCGGCGACTGTGGCGAGACATGCTCGATCCCCGCTCACTGCTGCCACCCGGCCAGGACGAGAACGAGCGTGTCGACCAATTGCTCGAGCTTCTCCGGCTGACCCGAGTGGAGAAGGCTCCGGTCGCGGCCCTTCCTCTCGGCATTCTCCGACTCGTCGAAGTTGGTCGTGCCCTGGCCTCCGATCCTCAGGTGCTCTTGTTGGACGAGCCTCTTTCGGGACTCGACATCAAGGCGTCGGAGAACCTGCTCACCGTCTTCAAGCAAATTGTGGACCAACCGGAGCACCAGCTCTCGCTCATCATGGTGGAACACGATGTGGCGGCGGTCCTCGCTCTGTCGGACATCGTGTTCGTGCTCGACTTCGGCGAGCGCATCGCAGTGGGGCCACCCGAGCAGATTCGCAGCGACCCCGCGGTGCGCGCGGCCTACCTCGGGGACACCGAGCCGCAGCAAGCTCCGCCCGGACACGAGCCGCCGGCCCAACCGCCGTCGGGAGCCCCGGCATGACCCAGCCATTGCTCAGTGTCGAGAACTTTGACGTCCGCTACGGATCCTCGCGTGCCCTCTTCGACGTGTCCTTGGATGTCGAGGCGGGGACTGTCTTGGCCGTGCTCGGAGCCAACGGCGCCGGCAAGAGCACCCTGGCGCGGGCGGTCTCAGGCCTGGTGCCGCCGACGGCCGGGCGCGTGACCTTCGGTGGGCGGGACATCACCGGCATGCCCGCCTATCGCATCCGAAAACTCGGGCTGACCTACATCCCCGAGGGCCGTGGGATCTTCCCCGGACTCTCGGTCGTCGACAATCTGCGCATGGCCGTCGGCCAGGAGAAGCGGCATGCCCGTGCCGCCGCCATCGACCGAGCCATCGATCGCTTTCCCGTCCTGGGGCAACGCCGCTCACAACGAGCCGGCAGCCTCTCGGGTGGAGAGCAGCAGATGCTGGCGCTGGCCAGGGCTCTGGCCGTGTCGCCGAAGTTGGTGATCGCCGACGAGATGTCGCTCGGCCTGGCGCCCATCGTGACCGAGTCGGTCTTCCAAGGTCTCGATGACGCCCGCCGGTCCGGCATCACGATCATCCTGACCGAGCAGTTCGTCCACCGCGCGCTCGCGATGGCGGACAACTGTGTGATCCTGATGCGGGGCCAGGTGGGCTGGTTCGGGCCCGCCGCCCAGGCCGGACAAGAAGTCATAGACCGGTATCTGGGCGATGCGGAGCCCGCGACCCCCGCGGCGGCAGCCGGCGGGTTACAGTAACGACCGGTCAGTCCAACCGGGTGCTCGCCGCCCGGCGGACAGGGAGCGGAGGATCGCCGTGCCGGGGATCCGGGGAGGTCGTTGCACACATGGATACGCTCATGGCTTCGAAACGCAGAGGGGTACGCCAGCGTCGGGTGAAGGTGCCGGTGGCGCTCGCGATGCTGGCCGGGCTGCCTCTCCTCTTCGTCGGCACGACCGCGGCCGAGGCATCGGCGTCGCCGGCGCCGATCACCATCGCCTACATCACCGACCTCACCGGTGAAGGCGGCTCCCAGAACTCGACGTCGCCTGCGGGATTCGAGGCCCGGTTGGCTCTGCAGAACGCCCAAGGCGGCGTCCACGGACACAAGCTCGTGCCACTCGTCATCGACGACCAGACGAACCCCAGCGAGATCGCCACTGCCGTCCAGAGCGCCATCTCCAGGGGCGCCTTCGGCATCGTGTCCCAGAGTCCGCTGATGTTCCTGGCGGCCAAGTACCCCCAGCAAGCCGGCATGCCGGTGACCGGTACCTACGACGACGGGCCGGAATGGGGCCAGCAGCCGTACACGAACATGTTCGCAGCCGACAACGGCAGCGTCGATCCCAAGTACCCGGTCAACACCCAATTGGGCGATCTGTTCAAGAAGCTCGGCGGGACCGTGCTCGGGGCCTATGGCTACGGCATTTCGCCCTCGTCCAGCCGGGCGGCCGCCGGCACGGCCGAATCCTTCAAGCACGCCGGTGGCAAGGTCGGTGTGCTCGACACCACCGTGCCCTTCGGCAGCGTCAATTTCACCAGCATGGCGCTCGTCGCCAAGCAGGATCACGTGAACGCGCTGTCGCCAGCCATGGACGCCAACTCCAACTACGCATTGGCGACGGCCTTGAAGCAGGCCGGTGTCAAAATCAAGGCGGCGATCTACGCCACCGGATATCAGCCGGACGTGATCAACTCCCCGGCCTGGAAGACGCTGCAGGGTGGGTATTTCCTGTCTCTGTTCCGCCCCTGGTCGCTCCCCAACGCGGGAACCAAGCATATGCAGGCGGCCATGGAGAAGTACGCACACTTCACCAAGACCCAGTTCCCGAACTTTTCCCAGTACGAGTCTTGGGCAGGGGCGGACCTCATGATCAAGGGTTTGCAGATGGCGGGCCGCAACCCGACGCGGGCCGCGGTGATCAAGGATCTGCGCAGCATCAAGTCCTACAACGTCAACGGCCTGCTGCCTGTCAATCTCGACTATGCCACCAACTTCGGACACAACCCGCCGAAGACCTGCGCCTGGATCATGAAGGCCGGACCGAAGGGGTTCACGGCGATTTCCGCGCAACCGTCATGTGGCACCGACCTACCCGGTACGTCGACCGCCAGCTCCTAGGACAGCCGCTCTTCGACGCCCGGTCCCGGGGTCAGGATCTCAGCGGAGACGCCAATCGGCTCGGGGGGCGTGAAACGTCTCTTGTCCCTCGACGATGTTCTCGAATTTGGTGCCCATCGACACGAACGAATACACCTGGGCCCGAGCGTCACGACGGGAGAGCTCGTGTGCCATCCACGCGGCGCGCAACGTGCCTTGGATGGCGGAGGGCGGAGCTGACGCAATGGCCCGAGCCAACCACATGGCCCGCTCCATGAGTTCGCAGAGAGGCACGACTTCGGAAACCAGACCCATCTGGCAGGCGCGTGCGGCCGACATGCGCTCGAGCGCGCCGAGCAGGACCAAGCGCATGGTCTCGCCGAACGGGAGCTTTTGCATGAGATGCATCGATTCGAAGCCGGCCACCATCCCGTACGTCACGTGGGGATCGAAGAAGGTCGCGTGCTCCGCCGCGATGATGATGTCCGCCTCGCCAAGAAGGTAGAGCGCGCCGGCGCACGCCATGCCGTTGACTGCAGCGATCACCGGTTTCCAGACGTCGTTCTCCTTCGGGTTGATGTTGATTCCTGGGTCGTTGTACTGGAACGGACTTGAGACGAAGCCGATCGTGTTATCGAGCTTGCGCCGGCGTTCCTCGTCGAGGAGATAGTCCCTCTCTATCGACTCAGCGCGATCGATACCAGAGCAGAATGCCTCCTCTCCGGCACCCGTGAGGACGATGGCCCGCACGTCCTTGTTGCGACGCACTGCCTGCCACATCGCCCGCATCTCCATCTGCATCTGGAGGTCGAAGGCGTTGTGAACCTCAGGGCGGTTGAGGGTGACGACCGCGACGCCGTCGTTCTCGTCGTAGAGCAACTTCTCATAAGCATCCATCCGAGACTCCCGTTTTCCACTTGTCGAAGCGGAGCTTGTCAGATTACCGGCCTCGTCGTCGGGCTCCAGCGTGCAGCTCAACCAAGCGAAGGCAGGTTGTGCACGACGCTCACCTTGCTGTCATTGAAGCTCATGAGGCGTTGCAGCGGTGCAGACTCCGAATGGGGAGACTCGTAGCTCCACGCGATGTCGGCAAGGTTGACATCGCCGATGCGGGCGCTCCAGTACGTGGCCGTTCCCTTGTAGGTGCAGTAGGTCTCGGTCGCGCTCCGGTGCAGATGCTCCATGCGGACGTGGCGAGGGTCGACATAGAGGCATGGATCCAGTGCCGTCTCGTAGACGGCCAAGGTCTCGGTCGTGTCGACGAGCGTGATGCCGGCAGCTTCAACGCGAAGGCTCCGCCCAGAGCGCAGGCAGTCAACGCGGTGGTACGGATTGCGGGGGTGTCCGAGGACCTGTTCGTCCTCTTCGAACCATGCGTCCACGGCGTCCCACGGAACCGCGACGTAGCCCGGGGCATCGTGCTCGGGATTGGCCGTGACGACGTCGACATCACGAGCGGGGAACGCATAGGCCGGCGGGTGCCCCTGGCGATGCACGAGCAGGGTGCCCTCGCTATCGACGACGGTCACCCCATCCTTCACGCCGCGCACCCGACGGCGGTGCGGTTCGAGGTAGGTCACCGAAGGGGGGATCGGCGTGGAAAACCGCCCCGCCGGTCGTGCGCTGAGGGGGCCGCGTCCCGTCGAGAGGCTCATAGTGCCGTCCGGTCGTCGACCGCTCCGGTACCGGGCGGGAAATGTCTGACCATCGCCTCGACGCTGAACGAGGCGAGCAGATCGCCTTCGATGTCGTGCACGCGGCACTCAGCATGAGTCATCCCATCTCCGGCGAAGGTCGAGTGATGGCGGTAGAGCATCCATTCATCGGCACGGACATCGCGGTGGAACGACAGGCTGATGGCATTGATGCCCATGGAAAGCGTCCGGTGTGCCTGCGCCTGGCCGATGCCGGCATGGGGCCGTAGGGCTGCGGCAATCGACATGTGGCCGGAGAACTGCGCCAGGAGTCCGGCGTGCAGCGCTGAGTCGGCGGGAACGGAGCGGAAACGGACCCAGGCATCGATGTTCGGCGGCCCGACGGGCTCATCCGCGTCGTTGCTGTAGGCGCCATCTGCCACCCTGAGATCGCGGCCGGTGACCCCCATGTCGTAGGGAGGACACTCGTAGGGCCCAGGGACAGCGGGCCGTTCCACCGCATGGCGGATGAGGTCGTCCGATGGCACCTCGAGCAGCACGTTGCCCGCGGCGCAGCAGCGCTCGCGCTGCAGGACCTGGATCGCCAATCCGGTAAAGGTCCGGCCCGCGCTCAGTTCCGTCAGGACGAATTCGAGAGGCTGACATGCATCGGCGGAGCGGAGGAAGATCATGCTTGCCGACACCACCCTGCGCTCGGGCGCATGTCGAGTTGCGGCAACGATCGATTGGCCGAGCATCTGGCTGCCCTCGACGACAGGCCGCTGCCCGTCACTTCGGGCGGGACCCACGAATCGGAGCGGACCATCGGGCCGCACGTCCATGACGTCGATCAGGTCTGCAGCGTCCCCCCACGTCGGGAACGACTTGACCGTAATGTCGCGTGCGTCGTCACCATTTCGCCCGTCGGATATTTCTATTCGTACCCGGTCCTGGTCGAAGGAACCGAATCCCGACAGCTGGTCGAGAGGAGCCAAGGATGTGGTCGGGACCGTAAGGATGTCGCGACCGCAGGACGATGCGCCATCGGTCGTGCCCCACCTCCGCCGCTCCGACTCGTCGTCTGCATGCTGGACCCCGAGATCCTTGAATCGTTCGAGGTCGATATCTTCTAGCGGGAAGTAGAGGACCGGAGGAATGCCCAGCTCCTCGACGCACAGACACGAGTCGGATTCCGCCACGACATGCCCGTCCCAACTGACGCTCGCTCGGTAGGGGTATGGCGTGATCTTCATATGCGCTCGGCGGCGGCCTCAGGCGTTCCCAGGAATGCGGGCGGCGACCGTGACGGAAGGGATGGCGACGGCGCCCTGCCGCAGGGTCGAATCCACAATGGTGATGAGGTCTTCGACACCCACGAAGGCGCCACTCATGTAGTTCCGCGCCAACCACACGGGCATGACCTCCGCTGCGAGCTCTTGATCCCACCCGGTCGCGAACTCGGGCATGGAGTCTCCGTCGCCGCCCATGCACTCGCCGACGACGACCCTTGTGAATCCCACCGTCGGGTGCTCTCCCCTCCACGCCTCAACGAGCTTGTCGAGAGCCGCCTTACTGACGGCGTAGGCGCCCAGGCCTGGCCATGGGGGAGTGAGCGATGCGCTCACCGAGGACAGGTAGACGGCAGTCCCGGCGGACTCCACGAGGTAGGGCATGGCCGCCGCGGTCACCAGTGACGCGCCGATCACGTTGGTGTCGAAGACGTGCCTCCATGTCTCCGCGTCCATGTCGGCGAGTCGCACGAGGGGGCCGACTCCCGGCGCATAGACCAGAGCGTCGATACCCCCGAGATCTTCGGCCGCCTGCGTGATTGCCGACCGGCAGGACTCGGTGGAGGTCACGTCGCAGGTAATCGCCACGGTCCCTGGGCCTGCTTCTGCCGCGGCTGCCTCCAGCCGCTGCTGGCGGCGTGCCAGCAGCGCCGTTTTCGCTCCACGCTGGGCCAGCCCGATACCGATACAGCGGCCGAGCCCGCTCGACGCCCCTACGACAACCGTTCGCATAGTCCTCCTCAGACCTGATGACGCTGATGTTAGACAGTGTTTGAGCAGGTCGCGGCCGAGGAAGGCCTTCTGGGCGGACAGGCCCAGGTCGGCGCGGCGCGGCGACGAAATGGTCCTGGTCCCGACCTCGGGCAATCGTTAGCACCGGCCTGGGCGCCACGGCGCTCGCTGAAAGGGGGTATTGGTCCGCCATCGCTATGCCGGCATTTCGCCCTTCACCGAAGACCAGGTCCCGCTGGACGAATTGGACCGCCCAAGCGCCGAGCACCAGCCCTTCGCCATCGCTGCGACAACGCCATGTTCGGAGTGGACTATCCCCACTTCGAGTCGGTGTTCCCCGACACGCGCCGCTGTGTCGATGCGCTCGTGCAACACCCGAGCATCACCCCTGAGGTCGCTCGCAAGGTCCTGTGCGAGAACGCAGCGGGTGTCTGCGGCTTTGACCTGAAGCGTCTGGGGCCTCATATCGAGCGCGTCGGATTCGAGATCGATGGAGCGGACACCGACGACCTTCTCTAGTTCGGCGCTTTGACCATCAGGATCGATCAGGACTGATCATTTCCAGGTCGTTGCGCCGTGCCACCTGCCCGAGCCAACGAGCCGAGGGCTTGACCATTCGCTCGAACGTGTCGTGGTCGAACGCAACCAAGCCGAAGGTCTTCGAGAAGCCGGCGTTCCACTCGAAATTGCCGGACAGGGTCCAGTGGATGTACCCGCGCACATCACTCCCGTCAGTTGGTGTTGCCGCCCTCGACCTGGTGGCGGGCTGTCGCCGCGCCCCAGAGGAATCGCTGCGGAAATTCAGCCATCGCAATCCTGTCTCCGTCTCACCGACGACGCCAATATCGCCGTCTGCATCAGGAATCTGATGCACTGTGGCGGCAGTCTCGCACGCGTAAATGGCCTATGAAATGCTTTGCACTGCGCGTGCTCCCTGTACTCGCCCGTCGCCTGCCCTCGACGCACGCCGCTCTGGCGGATCGGGCCACACCCTTCACGCAAGCGACGCTTCGAGGGGAGCCAATCGCATGAGCGTGTAGCGTGCGACTGTGGCCGAATCGCGCCGGCTGACCTTTGATCCGATCGCCGAGGCTGAACGCCAATGGGGCGTCCACGGGTGGCCCGAGCAGGCGTCCCGCATGGCGGTCGTGACCTCCATCATGCGCCTGCAGCAGATCTTCCTCGGTCGCGCCGACGCGGCGCTCCGCCCGTTCGGGCTCACCTTCGCTCGCTACGAGGTTCTGATGCTGTTGTCGTTTTCCCGACGGGGCGTGCTGCCACTAGGCAAGATCGGCGAGCGGCTCCAGGTGAATGCGGCCAGTGTCACCAATGCGGTGAATCGACTGGAGAGCGAGGGTCTGGTCGCTCGCCGGTCCAATCCCGACGACGGGCGGGGAACGTTGGCCCGGCTGACGCCGGCCGGCAGGCGACGGGCGGCACAGGCCACCGCGGTCATGAACGAGCAGGTCTTCGACGATCTCGGCGTGGCGCCGAGCACGGTCGAGCAGCTGTTCCACCAGCTCGCTGAGCTCAGAAGGGCCGCGGGGGACTTCGAGTGAGCGCCCTTCCGATGGAAGGTAGTTTGACGTTGAAGTAATCTGACGCGGTGGCAGATTGGGAAACCTGGAAGGAGCAGTTCGAGCGCTCGCCCCGACGCGAGGCGCGATTCGAGACGATGTCCGGCGTGCCGGTCGACGCCGTGTATGGGCCCGAGGGTGCGGAACTGCCCGGTCAGTATCCCTACACGCGTGGGCCCTACGCCTCCATGTACCGCTCTCGATTGTGGACGATGCGTCAGTTCGCCGGCTTCGGCACGGCCGCCGACACCAACGGACGATTCAAAGAACTGCTCCGAGCCGGTGGTGACGGCCTGTCCACTGCATTCGACATGCCGACACTTCTCGGTCGTGACTCCGATGACCCGTGGGCGAGGGGTGAGGTCGGTCGAGCAGGCGTGGCAATCGACACCCAAGACGACATGGAGACCCTCTTCTCCGGAATCGATCTTGGGCAGGTCTCCACGTCGATGACCATCAACTCGCCCGCGGCGCCGGTTCTGGCCATGTACGTGGGTGTCGCTGATCGGACAGGCGTCGCTCGGGCTGCGCTCTCCGGCACGCTCCAGAACGACATTTTGAAGGAGTATCAGGCGCAAAAGGAATATGTCTTTCCACCTCGCCCGTCTGTGCGCCTCGTGACCGATGTCATGAAGTTCTGCGCGGCGGAGCTCCCTCGTTGGCATCCTGTTTCTGTCTCGGGCTACCACATCCGAGAGACGGGATCGACGGCCGCTCAGGAGCTGGCCTTCACGCTCGCCAACGGCTTCGCCTATGTCGAGGCCGCCATGGCCACTGGCATGGCGGTGGATGACTTCGCCCCGCGATTGAGCTTCTTCTTCAATGCCCAAAGCGACTTCTTCGAGGAGATCGCGAAGTATCGTGCGGCACGTCGTATCTGGGCGCGTTGGATGCGTGAACGTTACGGGGCGTCCGATGGCCGCTCTTGTCAGCTCCGGTTCCACACGCAGACCGCCGGTGTGTCTCTCACCGCCCAACAACCTGAAGTCAACCTGGTCCGTGTGGCGATCGAGGCACTGGCGAGCGTGCTCGGTGGGACCCAGAGTCTCCACACCGATGCCTTCGACGAGGCGCTGGCCCTCCCGACCGAACATGCCGCCCGCCTGGCTCTCCGCACGCAACAGGTCATTGCCGAGGAGACCGGTGTCGTCCACGTGGCCGATCCTCTGGGTGGCTCGTGGTTCGTCGAAGAGCTGACCGACGAGCTTGAGCGGCAGGCTGAGGAGGTGTTCGCGCACCTCGAGGAAGCCGGATCGGGTTCGGTGCTCGAAGGAGTCTTCGCCTGCATCGACAATGGTTGGTTCGTCGGCGAGATTGCCGATGCGGCCTATGCTTTCCAATCCAAGATCGCCAACGGGGAATGGACGATGGTCGGAGTCAACGGCTATGTCGAGGATGACGGCGTCGCGCCGTCCACGCTTTCAATCGGTGCCGATGTCGAACGGGAGCAGTTGGATCGGCTCGCAGCGGTCAAACAGGCGCGCGACGATGACGCTGTCCGACGGTCATTGGCCCGCATTGCAAAGGATGCCTCGGATCCCGAGGTAAACCTGATGCCTGCGCTCATTGAGTCGTCCCGTCACCGCGTGAGCGTGGGGGAGGCGATGCAGGCGCTCGAGTCGGTCTTCGGGAGTTATGTCGAGCGCCACGTCGCCTGACGGCGCCGGCAGGCTCGAGGTGATGGCGGCGCCTGTGCGCGGATCGGTGTGACGTCGTGCAAGCGCGACATGCAACTGGTTCAAGAATGTACGGGTGGTTCTCCGCTCTGTAGGGTGAGATTCTCTCCCGCGATCAGGGGTGATGCGGGTTCCGGCGGCTCTGCCGCCCTCGGCGCTCTACCTCCGGCGGGACGCCTGCAATCGCACTGAACAGGGGGACCACCATGACCCACCACGAGAACTTCGAGGATGCGCAGAGCCATACTCGGCGACGCCTATGTCGACCCGCAGACGAACGACCCCAATCCGGTCCTGCGGGAGTTCTCTGACTACCTCACCACCGTGGCATGGGGCGTCTGGACTCGGGGTGGCGCGCTCAGCACCCGGGACCGGAGCCTAGTGGTGTTGGCGATGACGGCGGCGCTCGGCCGCATGGATGAGTTCCGACTGCACGTCAGTGCCCGGTCCCGGACCGGAGTGTCCGATGCGGAGCTGGACGAGCTGTTGTTCCAGATCGCCGCCTACTGCGGGGCGCCCGCGGGCGTCTCGGCCAGAAGAGCCGTGTTGGCCGAGCGCGCTGCCGCACACGAGGACAGTTGACTGTGGGCACTGTTGGGTTCGTCGGCCTGGGCAACATGGGCAGTGTGTTGGCGGCGAACCTTGTCGCTGCGGGCCATGACGTCATCAGCCATGACGTGGCCGGTCCTGGGCGGAGCCCGGATGGCGCGGTGTTCATGGACGACGTCGCTGAGCTGGCTGCTGTGGTCGACACCGTCGTTCTGAGCCTCCCGGACGGGAGCGCATCAGGATCTGTTGCGCGCTCCATCGTGCGTACGAGAGGGCGACGTGTCTCACAGATCGTCGAGACCTCAACGATTGGACTGTACGCCGCCCGCGCCATCGGCGAGCTCGTGACCACCGGGGAGATGGACTACATCGATGCGCCGGTGTCGGGCGGTGTGGCCGGGGCGCGGGCTCGGACGCTGTCGGTCATGTACGCCGGATCGCCGCACGCGTGCGAGGCGGCAGAGCCTGTGCTGGCTGGGCTGAGCGACCGCCGCCGCCGGGTCGGTGACACGCCTGGCATGGCCCAGGCGCTCAAGCTTGCGAACAACTTCCTGTCTGCCAGCGCCCTGGCCGCGGCCAGCGAGGCGATGGCGTTTGGCGTGTCCGTCGGCCTCGACATGGCGGTCATGCTCGAGGTCATCAATTCCTCGAGCGGTCAGAGTGCCGCCACCAGCGACAAATTCCCCGCCCACGTGCTGACCGGCCGTTACGCGTCCGGATTCGCCAACACCTTGATGGCCAAGGATCTCAAGCTGTACCGAGCAGCGGTGGCGGAGCGAGAGACGCCCTCCGTGCTCGGGAGGGAGACGGAGGCGGTGTGGGAGAGCTTCGCCCAGGACGAACCGGGAGCCGACTTCACGCGTATCTATCCCTACGTTGAGAGAGGGTGACCGTCCGGGCTGCGCTCGACGGGCGACGGGCTCCCGTGCTGGCCGCGGTCGGTCGCGTAACCTCCTGGCCATCGAATCTCAGGAGAGCTGGAGGTAGGGCCGATGCGTGTCGTCGTTGACTTCGATCTGTGCGAGAGCAACGCCCTCTGCATGGGCCTGGCGCCCGAGGTCTTCGAGGTGCGCGACGACGATCTTCTCTATGTGCTCGACGACAACCCTCCCGAGGAACTGCGTGAGAAGGTCAAAGCGGCCGTTCGGACGTGTCCGAAGAACGCCATCTCGATCATCGACTGAGCCGATCGTCGACTGAGCCGATCGGCTGGCCGCGCCGCTCCCGCTACGACTTCACGGTGGTGGTGCCCGGCAGGTCCGTGCCGCACCAGGGTTTGCTCGAGACGGCCACGAAGCCCGACTTCTCGGCCTTCATGTACCAGCCACAGGACTTCGCCAGGTCATGCCCGAAGGTCGTCGAGTAGTTGATTGTCTCCGGCAGCAGACCGTTGCCGTTGTACTTCTTGAGGTTGCGCAACGCTGAAATGACGCTGGCATGCGTGGCGTTCGGTCCCGCCAGCTGCAAGCCCTTGATCATGAGGTCAGCGCCCAGCCACGACTCGTACTGGCTGAAATTGGGGAAGTCTTTGCTCGAAAAATGCGCGTACTTCCGGAGCGCCGACTGCATCTGCTCGGTGCCGGCGTTGGGCAGCGAGAAGGGACGGAATTCCGTCTCAAAGTAGCCGCCCTGTACAGCCTTCCAGGCGGGGGTGCCGATGACACCCGGCTCGTACCCGGTGGGGAAGACCATGACCTTGGGCTTGACGCCCTCTTGCTGCAATGCGGTGGCGAGGGCGTCGTTCGAGTTGTTGTCGAGCCCCGCGTAGTAGGCGTTGCAGCCCTTCTGCTTGGCCGTGAGCGCCGGTGTCGTCATGGCCACGGAGCCAAACGGAATGGAGGTGTCGAGGACGCCGACCTTCCCGCCCGCGTGCTGGAATGACAGGTTCGTGCCGATGGCGGACCGACTCGACGAAGGCGAGATCCCGTAGCCGTACGAGCAGACGACGGTCCCCCCGTGGGCCTTCATGAAGGCACCGATGGCCGTGTTGACGGGGTACTTGTCGTCGACGCTGCCGACGTCAGCCGCGAACATGTTCGTGTAGGGCTGCTGGCCCCACTCCGGCCCGTCGAAGAAGCCGCCGGTGACGGGCATACCCGCCTGCTGCGGGTACTTGGCAGCCAGGAAGAAGAGAGGGCTCGTCGATACGATGCCCACAGCCCCCTTGGAAAGAGCGTCCTGAACGGCGGTTGCTATCTCGGTCGGGCTGGTCTGGTCATCGAGGACGATGCCCTTGAGCTTGTGGCCGTTCACGCCGCCTTGGGCGTTCTGCAGCGCGATCCGGGCATTGAATCCTGCCGGAGCGGTGCTGAACTCGGAAGCCCCCTGACCGGTCAGCGACGTGATCATGACGATGGTGTACGGCGAACGGGACGCCGCTGCGCCTGCGGTCCCACCCGAGAGGCTGGTGAGGCCGACGCCTGCGGTGAGCGCGAGTGCCGCCAGGCCCAATCTGCCTCGATACCGTGCCGACGCAATTCTCATGTGCAGTCCCTCCCAAAACAGAGCCGGCTGGCCCCTTACCGGCCCTAAGGCATACACGAACAGGCGTCACCAGTGTGAGTCAGGCCCCCGCGACCTGGAGCAATGCGTCCGCCACCTTCTCCGGTTCGGTGATCATCAGGTCGTGGCCCGTGTCGATGTCCCAGAGCCGGCCCTCCGAGCGGGCCTTGTCCATCAGGTCGGGATCCCTGCTCGCCAGGGTTGACGTGCAGACGATGTGGTACTGCGGAATAGCCCACAGAGCCGGCTCGTTCCTGAGGTCCAGCGGTTGCTCGAAGCACTGCCAAGGGTGCGCGGTGAGGCGCTCGGCCATCCAGGCCAGGTCGTCGGGATCGGTCACCCCGTAGAGCAGTCCGGCATCAGGCGCAGGCAGCAGGACCAGTTCGAGGCCGTCGACGACCTCGCCGAAGGGACGCACAGCCCCAATGACGGGTCCGGCCACGTCGTAGAGGGATTGGCCGTTGACCGGTGTGGCGGCATCGAGGAAGACGAGGCGGCCGACACGCCCACACGCCCCCTTACGCGGTCGGCGGTGCCCGTGATTACCATCCCGCCGTAGCTGTGTCCGACCAGGATCACCTCGTGCAGATCCTCCCATTGCAGCACCGCGGCGATGTCCTCTATATGGCGGTCGAGATCGACCTGGGCGTTCAACAGATGAGCTCGCTCGCCGAGGCCCGTCATCGTCGGCGTGTGGACATCGTGGCCGTGTGCTCGCAAAATGCGGGCTACCCGCTGGTAGCACCAGCCGCCGTGCCCGCCGCCGTGCCCGCCGCCGTGCACGAGGACATAGGTCGCCATCTGCCCTCCTCGTCCACCGGAGCATTCGTGGTTACCGGCCAGCAAGGTAACACCGCGCGGCCTGGAGCAGAGGGGAGCTGCTGCCGATCCTGTGCCGGCCCGCCTCTGCGACCGCACCGGTGCCACTGCCCCCCGGGCTCGAGGTCGTCGGTTGGCCGACCGGGACGTCGCACGACGTCGGCGGGCTGCCTTACGAGCGAGCCCGGACGGCTCCTTTCATGGAAAAGCGGCTGGTCGAGGATGCGATGGCGCGCACGTGGCCCTGGGTAAGCGAACGTCCGCATCAGGCCGCGAGCGAGTTGCCGGACCTGCTCGACGGCGCGACGTTCCTGAAGGGGTGGGGAGCAAGGAGTGACGAGGTCATGGCGGTCCGCCCTGACGTGACCTATCCGGTCCGGCCGGCGACAGTGTTTGGCATCGAGGAACACGTGCGTGCGATGGAGGCGCTGGCGGCGTTGTCCGACCGTACGCCGCAGCGCCTCGGGCCACTGATGGCGGCCAGCCATGCCGGTCATGACGCCATGGGCCTGGGCCACCCGGCCGCGACGCACCTCGTGGAGGAAGCGCTGGCTCGCCCAAGTGTCGACGGTGCCCGCTCGAGCGGCGGAGGGTGCGGCGGGACGATCGTCATCGCCTGCGCGGCGGGTGCGCTCGACGACGTGGCGGTGTTGATTCGCTGAGCTCAGATGGTTTCAGTCGGCGGGCGCCGTGCTGGAGCGTACGACGAGCTCCGCCGGAACGTTGACGTGGCGCTCTGCCGGCGCACCATGGGCGACCGCAAGCAGCTGCTCGACGCTGCGTCGCCCCACCTCGTTGAAGTCCTGACGAATGGTGGTGAGCGGCGGCAGGAAGTACCCCGATTCGGGGGTGTCGTCGAAGCCGACCACGCTCACGTCCTCAGGCACCCTCCGACCCGCATCGTGCAACCCCCGGATCACACCGAGCGCCGTCTGGTCGTTGGCGGCGAAGATGGCAGTCACGCTCGGGTCGCGGCCGAGCTGCAGGCCGGCGGCATAGCCCTTGGCGGCACTCCAGTCGCCGGCGACAGAGCGTCCACCCCGCGCCCGAGCGGTGCGCAGCGCGTCGGCCCAACCCCGCGTGCGGCTGGTGGCGTCGATCCAGCTCTGGGGCCCGGCGACATGATGGACCGTGCGGTGGCCCAGGTCGAGGAGGTGCCGGGTGGCGATGCGCGCACCCTCGAACTGGTCGATGGTCACGGTCGGTGCGCCCAGGCCGGGCGGGCCGCCGACGACCACCAAGGGCATCTCGCCGTCCAGTCCGCGTGACAGCTTCGACGATCCTCCGCAGCGGCGCGACCACGATGACGCCCTGGACGTGCGATCCCCGTAGTCGCTCCAGCGTGGCGGCCATGTCGTTGCCGCTCCGACTGAGCGTGACGAAACTGAGCAGGTGGCCCGCGTCGCGGGCCGCGGCCTCAATGCCGAAGAGCAGGTGTGAGGGGCCGAACTGCTCGGTCTCGACGGCCATGACGCCGAGGGTGCGGGAGCGCCCTCCGGCGAGCACACGCGCCGCGGTGTTGGCGTGGTACCCGAGGGCGGCCACCGCCTCTTCGACCCGGAGCCGCGTCTCCTCGGCGACGCCCGGGAAGCCGTTGAGCACCCGCGACACGGTCATGACGGACACGCCGGCCTGGCTGGCGACATCGGCCATGACGGCCCGGCGTGGTTGTTCGGCGACCGTCATGTCTCGCCGTCGTCGAACCACTCGAAGGTGGCGTCGCCCCTGACCGCGTACAGCCCGATCATGCGTCCGAGGAACCCGCCGGTCACTTCGGTCGAGACGTAGCGACCATCGAGCGCGGCCAAGGTGTGTGGCCTGCCGCGCTCGTCCTCGTAGCCGAGAGACACCGTGTCGGGTCCGTGGGCGTGCGGAACGGTGCCGACGGTCAGGACGACGGAGCCGGCGGGACGGGGGGCGTCTGCCATGACCGCTTCGAACGGGCCGGCGCGCGCGTGGCCCACCACACGATCACCGCTGACGGCGGCGTCGTAGTGCGCGGTCTCGTCCAGGTACAAACTCACGCCCGAATCGGTGGTCGTTCCCGGCTCCACGCAGGTCCGCACCCGGCAATGGTGGTGCTGCTGACGCCGGCCCACGAATATCGGCTCCGGTGAGTCCAGCGTTGCCTCCCCCCCGGGCAGCGTGAGCCAGCCCGGTCGATCCGTCAACGAGCTCAGCGTGGCCGGCAACGCACGGACGTCGACCCAGTGGGGTGGTAGCGACGGACCGTCGAACGTCTCCCGGTTGATGGATGGGTGTGGTTCGGGACCGGGCGCCGTTGCCATCTCCGACAGCAAGGGGCCCGGCACCGGCCATCCGTCGACCCACTGCACAGACGTGAGAAAGGTCTCCCGCTCCAGCCTGTGGAAGCCCGGCGACAGTCCCCGCGGGCGAACTCCGAGCAGGACGATCCACCACGTCCCGTCCACTGCCTCGACCATGTCGCCGTGCCCCGTGTTCTGAATGGGTGCATCGGTGCTGCGATGGCTGAGGATGGGGTTCGTCGGCGCGCCCTCCCAAGGTCCGACCGGTGAAGGGCCGCTGGCGATGGAGATGCAGTGATCACTCTGCGCCCCGCCTTCGGCGATGAGGAGATACCACGTCCCATTGCGTTCGAGGAGGTGGGACGCTTCCGGGTACTGCGGGCCGGTGCTGGACCACGTGCGTTCAGATTGGCTGAGCAGTTCGCCGGTGGCGGGGTCGAGGCGACAGCGGGCGATGCCGCCACCGCCCGAGTAGTGGAGCCAGCAACCTCCCTCGTCGTCCCACGCCAAATCGGGGTCGATGCCGGCGATCGGCACCACGACGGGATCGGACCCGGGCCCCGCGGGGTGCCCGATCCGCGTCCAGTCCACCAGATTCTTCGAACCAAAGACGGGGACAGCTGGGCAGTAGATGAAGGAGGACGCCACCAGGTAGTACCCGCGACCCACCCGACACACGCTCGGATCTGGATAGAGGCCGGGCAGAACGGGGTTCTGGTAGGTCATGTGACAGCTCTCCCGACCGCGTCGGCATAGGCGGCCCGGATGGCGATGCGGTCGACTCTGTCGTCCGGCTCGAGGGTCTCGCCGCGGCCCAGGCCCCAGGCGCCGGCGAGGTCGGTGAGGTCGCAACCGTGATGGATGGCCGCGGCCTGGACCGCGGCGCCGCCCGCCACGAGCTCGTCGTCGGCGGGCACCTGCACGGTGCGCCCGGTCAGGTCAGCGACCACCCGCCGGTAGGCCGCGCTACGCGCTGCACCCCCGACGAGGAAGACGGCGCCGGCGCCGATCCCGGTGTCCAGCGCCTCGGCTCCCGCGAGGAGGTTGCAGACCACACCCTCGACCGCCGCCCGGGCCAGCAGGGCGGGCGTCACATCGGAGCGCAGGCCGGTCAGCGTGCCGGTGGCATCCGGCCGGTTCGGCGTCCGCTCACCGTCGAGGTGCGGCACGAGTACCAATCCGGCCGCTCCGGCTGGTGCTTCGAGCGCGAGCGCGTCGAACTGCGTGTGGTCGACCCCCAAGAGCCGCGCCATGGTGTCGGTGACCTTCGTCGCATTCATGGTGCAGACCAACGGGAGAAAGCGACCGGTCGCGTCGGCGAACCCGGCCACGGTGCCGGTGGGGTCGGCCGTAGGTTCCTCGGCCACCGTGTAGGCGGTGCCACTGGTCCCGAGGCTCAGCGCCAGGTCACCCGTTCGAAGGCCCAGCCCCAGCGCGGCCGCCATGTTGTCGCCGGTGCCCGCGGCCACCTGCGCTCCCGTCGAGTGCCACTCCCCAGCAACTGCGGTCGGCGCGAGCACCTCGGGCAGGGCGGACTGCCAGTCGACGTCGCCACTCACCAGGCGCAGGATGTCGACGCGGTACCGGCCTTCGCGCGGGGACCAGTACCCGGTGCCTGAGGCATCACCGCGGTCGGTCGTCCTGCGTCCGGTGAGCCGAAAGGTGAGCCAGTCGTGCGGCAAGAGCACCGATGCGATGCGCGCGAACGTCTCGGGTTCGCACCGGTGGAGCCAGTGGAGCTTGGCGATGGTGAAGCTCGGGAGGGGGACGCTCCCACACGCGGACGCCCATTCGCGCTGACCGCCGGGCAGTGCGGCCAGGAGGATCTCCGTGTCGGGCGCGGACTCGGTGTCGTTCCAGAGCTTGGCGGGACGCAGGGCCTCGTTGTCGTCGCCGAGGACGACGAGGCCATGCTGCTGGGCGGCGACCGCAACGGCGGCGGGCGCGTACTGATCGGGGACCCCGGCCTGGGCACACGCGGCCGCGAACGCAGCTTCCCAGGCACGTGGGTGTTGTTCGCTGCGTGGCGGCGACGTGGTCGGGTGCTCGGCACGGCCGGATGCGACGACCGCACCGGTGTCGACGTCGCGGACCTGCACTTTGCACGCCGTGGTGGACGAGTCCACCCCGACCACGACGGGCACTAGCGGGCCCCGAGAAGCAATTCCGTGACGAGTTGGTCGAGACGCTCGTGGCCGTACCCTTGCGCGGCCAGCCCGTCCTCGTCGTACGCTGCCGACAAGAGTGCGTCGAGGCCGCGGCGGGGCGGTGGGTTCGGCCAGTTCCGCCACCTTCGCCGCGCGGAACGCCTCTTGGATCTCGGGATCTTCGTGGAATCGGCGCGCCTTGTCGGCCAGCATCAGATAGGTGCGCATGCAGCCCTGGGCGAAGTCCCAGACGCCATCGGCATCCTCGGTGCGATAAGGATGGGCGTCGAAGTGCCGCATGCCGTCCCAGCCGGAGTCCTCCAGCAGTTTGACCACGTAGAACGCGTCACGGACCCCCTCGGAGCCAAAGCGGAAGTCTTGGTCGAACTTGCCAATGCGCTGGGCGTTCAGGTCGATGTGGAAGAGCTTTCCCTGCCACAGCGCCTGCGCGACCGCCTGGGAGAAGGACAGACCACTCATTGTCTCGTGTGCGAACTCCGGGTTCAGCCCGACCATATGGGGGCGTTCGAGCGTTCCGATAAATGCAAGTGCGTGGCCGACTGTGGGAAGCAAGATGTCACCCCGCGGCTCGTTCGGCTTGGGCTCCAGTGCAATACGGAGCCCGAGGCCACGCGCCTCGATGTGCTCGCAGACGAGATCGATCGCTTCCTTGTAGCGATCGAGAGCGAGCCGGACATCCTTGGCGGCTTCCGCTTCCATTCCCTCGCGCCCACCCCAGAGCACGAAGACCTTCGCGCCGACCTCGGCGCCGAGTTCGGTTGCCTCACAGGCCTTCTTGACCGAGAGCCTGCGCACTTGCGGGTCATTGGCCGTGAAGGCGCCCTCCTTGAACACAGGCCGCCAGAACAGATTCGTCGTGACCATGGGCACGTGCATCCCCGTCGCATCGAGGGCCCGCCGGAATCGCTTCAGAATGCCATCGCGCTCTTCGGCGGACGAGCCGAAGGGCACGAGATCGTTGTCGTGAAAACTGACGCCATAGGCACCGAGCTCAGCGAGCCGGAGCACGGAGTCCACGGGGTCGAGTGGCGCGCGGACCTCGGTGCCGAAGGGGTCACGACCGGGATTTCCCACCGTCCACAGGCCGAACGTGAAGTGGTGCTCTGGTCGTGGAGTGAAGGGATCGCTCATGGTCCTCCTGTCGTGGTCTACCGGGGGCGACTGCGACGGCACTGTACGTTGTCCCAGGCAGAGCCCAATGATAGCGTTATCAGTTGCACACGTCGCTCGGCTGTGAAAGGGATTCATGCTCCGTCGTCGCAAGGCCAAATGCCCCACGTCTGCCCGAGGGATGGGACCCGGACGATGATCCGATGGGGCGTCATCGGTCCAGGCACCATCGCCACTGGCTTCGCCGACGGGATGCAGCTCGTGGACGGAGGCAGCATCACGGCCGTGGCCTCGCGTTCGGCCGCACGAGCCGAGGCGTTCGGTGACCGGTTCGACATCCCGACGCGCTACGGCGACTACGAGTCGCTGGCGGCTGACCCTGAGGTCGATGTCGTCTATGTGGCGACGCCGCATTCCCGTCACGAGAAGGACACGCTCGACTTCCTCCGCGCCGGGAAGCACGTCCTGTGCGAGAAGCCCCTCGCGCTGAACGCGCGGCAGGCCGCACGTATGGCAGCAGAGGCGCGCCAGAACGGCCTGTTCCTCATGGAGGCGATCTGGAGCAGGTTCCTTCCCGCCTACAAAATTCTGACGGACGTCATCGGGGCGGGTCGAATCGGGGATCCCTTGATGGTTGAGGCCGACTTCGGGTTTCGCCGTCCGATCGAACCAGAGCACCGACACTTCGCGGCTGAACTCGGCGGGGGAGCACTGCTCGACCTCGGCATCTATCCGGTGCAGCTGTGCACCCTGGTCCTTGGGCCTCTCGCGCGCGTCGTCGCCGACGGCGTCGTCGGGGCGACTGGCGTCGACGAAGTGGTGGCGGCGGTGCTGCACCATTCTGCGGGCGGGTTGGGGATTGTCAAGGCCGCTCTCAGGGTCAGCATGACGTGCACAGCGCGAATCGCGGGGACCGATGGGGTCATCACTCTTCCGGCGATGATGCACTGCCCCGACTCGCTCACGGTAACCGGCTTGGGTGGAAGCGAAGAGATCGACGCGTCGTATGAGGGCAATGGACTTCGCTTCGAAATCGAGGAGGTGCACCGGTGCCTCACCGACGGACGCATCGAGAGCCCGTCGATCACTCTCGACGAGTCAGTCGCGCTGGCGACAACGCTCGATACCATTCGGGCCGAGCTTGGTGTCGTGTACCCGGGTGAATGAGGGATGAGACGATGGCTCAACGGAGCCGGTAGAGCACCTCGCCGGCGTCCGGGACCACCAACGCGTCCGGATCTGCCGCCCAGGCAGCGGGGTCGACAGCCTCAAGAGCGAGGTAGCCGAGGTTGACCTGTCGGGCGATCGCCTCGGGGATGCCGGTGGCGAGCGTCACCCGGACTCGCTGGTGCTCGCCGGACGCCGGGTCATAGGTGCCGGCTCCGAACAGATGAGTGGCGTGGGCCAGGTCGCCCGCCGGGATGGTGGCGTAGTGGTCCCAGTGGGCCAGGAAGAAATCTCGGCAGTGGTAGCCGATTTCCAGCAGGCGAGGATGCATGGCAGCGACCTCGGTGATGTGGGGTGCCAACAGCACGACCTCGCCCCCATCCGCCACGACGGGCTCAACCTTGTAGAACCCCTTCGCCCCGGTCCAGAGGTCGGGGTAGCGGCGAGGAATCACGGAGAGCACGCGGCGGACTGGGCGGTCGAGGTACGTCACGTGTGTGGCCGCTGCGACGTCGGCCGCCGCCGCCCAAGCGCCTTCGGGACTGCCGAAGGCGAGTGACTCGAGCTCGCCGGAGGCAGGGTCGACCACGACGCACAGCGCGTGGCGTTCGCCTGGTACCAGCTCGGCCGCCGCATCGACCAGAGCCCGCACCGGCGTTGTTCCCCGCCTCCCGATGATCTCGCTACTGGTGATCAGCGCCCCGAGCCAATGCGTCACATCGATCATCTCCTGCCCCGACAACCCGGGGAACAGGTACTTGTTCCCGCCGGAGATCCCGATCACCTCATGGGGGAGCACCGGGCCCACAATGAGGGTCACGTCGCTCTCGACCACCAGGCGGTTGACGCGGACGTCGATGGCGTCGTGCAGTCTCCCTCCCGAGAGCTGCTCGACGAGCGGAGTGGAGAGGCGGCCCACGTTCACAAACGTGGAGTCCTCCCACCACGCGTGGTTGCGCATCGGCATCGACACCCGCCCAACGAGTGCGCGCATGGAGTCGTCGGTCATTGGCGCGTGGGTCCCGAGTGCGACCACCGCCGTGGCCGAACGGGCTCTGCCACCAATGCCCTCCTCTACCGCCTGAAGGAGCAGAGGGAGCGGGCACTTTCGGGTGCCGTCGGGTATGACCACGCACAGCGAGCGCCCGGACAAATTGATCCCGGCGACCTGTGCGCGCACGAAGGCGCGGACATCCTGCTCGTTCAGCGCCTGTCCGGCGGCACCCAGGATGGCCGTCATGGTGTTGCCGCCAGCACGTCGAGACCTCTGGATGTCAACTGCTTCAGCGCCGAGGCCACCTCGGCGACGAACGAAACGTTCTCTCCGTCGCCGAACGGCAACGCACTCAACCGGTGCAAGCTTCCGCCACGGGACGCCGCGGTGCGCAGGGTTCCTGCCATGGGATCTGACAACCGGGGCAGGCGGGCTCCACGGATCTCGATACCAGCGGTGGCGGCGATCCAGATAGCAGCGACAACGGCGAAGCCCTCGGTTCCGAGGCCCACGCGCCGGCGGGCGCGGACGACGGGAAGCAGGCGCTGGGGGAGCTTCCTGGACCCATCTGCACCGACTTGTGCACAGGTGTGTCCGAGGGTCGGGTTGGCGAAGCGCGTCAGCGCTTCGTCGGCGAAGGCTGGCGCGTGCACGACATCGGGAAACGCCGCCACCTCCAGGGTGTCGGCGACCCGCCGTCGCACGAATCGGGCGATGGTCGGATCGGTCACTGCGGCGGCGATGGTCGTGTGCCCAGCCAGAAGGCCGCAATAGGCCACAGCGGAATGCGGCCCGTTGAGGAGCCAGAGTTTGCGCCGCTCGTAGGGAGCGACATCGTCGACCAGGTGCACGCCCACTCCAGGCAGCGGAGTCAAGGCATCGACCGACTGCAGGATCCACGAGCGGTGGCGCTCGGTCACGACGGCAGCCCGGTCGATCAGACCGAGGGCATCGGCGATTTCCGCCAGGTCGTCCTCGGTTGGGGCTGGCACCATGCGATCGACCACGGAGTTGGGGAAGGCCACCTCCCGCGCGATCCAGTCGGCGAGGGGGGGCTCCAGGGCGTCGGCGGCCTCCAGGACGCGGGTGCGCAAGACGTTGCCGTTGTCCAGAAGGTTGTCGAGTGAGGCGACGACCGGAGGAGCCGACCCATCGTTGCGGCGCCGAGCCAGCCCGCGAGCAACGAGAGCAGGTGCCGATGTCGCTCGGAGGGGGGGACCGGGTAGATCGGGTAGATCGGGCAGCGCGTCGTAGCCCTTCTCCGTGATGGTCAGGGTCACGAGCTGTATGGTCGGCGTGGCCACGGCGTCGACGGCGGCGGCTGGTCCGGTTTCGATGGAGGCGAGCGCGCCGACAACTCGCAATGTGACATCGGCGCCGGGTGCGCGTTCGGCCACCGTGAACAGGCCGTCCTGAGGCGCTAGCTGGTCCTGGGCGCAATGACTCCGGATGGAGACGCCTCTGATCAGTGCCGGCATCCCTCGTCGCAGAAGGTCGTCCGCGTACACGGACAGGTGCGCCCGGGCGAACGATCCGAAGCCGATGTGGGCAATGACGGGCCCCGCGGTGCGGTCGTAGTCGGGGAGTGACGAACGTCGCGCCTGGGAGAGCGTGGCCCTGCTCAACCGCGGTCGCTCGGCTCCCCTCACCGGCCGCCGCGCCATTCTGGAGGCTCCGAGTAGGGTCGCGCGCTGTGCGGCGTGCGCAGCGGGTGACGATTCTCGACGTTGCGGCGCGCGCCGGCGTGCACGCCGCAACGGTGTCGCGCACCATCAATGTCCCAGAGAAGGTCGCTCCCGAGACCCGCCTTCGGGTGGAGGCAGCGGTCCGGGATCTCGGCTTCGTGCCGAACCGCGCCGCGCGGGGACTGATCACTGGACGAACGGGCAACGTGGCGGTCATCGTGCCGGATATCACCAACCCGCACTTTGCGTCCCTGGTGCGATCCGTCGAACGTTCGGCGCGACAGGCCGACTTGCAGGTGTTGCTGGTTGACACCGGTGAACATGCCGACGAGGAGCTGAGAGCGGTGCGCTCGTTGTCTCGCGATGTCGACGGATTCATCGTCGTCTCGCCCCGTCGTCTGCACCGCGTGCAGGATGTCCTCGGAGCCACGCCAGCGGTATTCGTGAACCGACCCGTGCGCGAGCACGGCTCCATCCTGCTGCGAACAGCACCGGCCGTGCACGAGGCCGTTCGCCTTCTGGTCGACCTCGGGCATAAAGACCTGGCGTATCTCGGAGGCCCGAGTGGCTCGTGGGCGGCCGGAGAGCGCCTGACCGCCATTCGGCGTGCCAGCCGGGCTGCTGGTGGGCTGCACGTGGTCGAGCTGTCGGCGGTGGAGCCCACCTTCGAGGCCAGTGCCGCAATCCTGCCGCAGATCGTCGAGAGCGGTGTTTCTTCGGTCCTTGCCTTCAATGACCAGATGGCCCTCGGGATCTTGGCCGGCCTGTCCGATCGTGGCATCGCGGTCCCCGAAGACATCAGTCTCGTCGGCTTCGACGACGTACCGATGGCAGCCATGGTGGCGCCTCCCCTGACGACCATTCGCCTGCCCGTCAACGAGGTGGGACCGGCGGCCGTCGCCATGCTCGCCCAGGGCCCTTCGACGGAGGAGTTCGTTGGCGAGCTCGTCCTTCGTCGCACGACCGCGCGCGCTAGGGGGCACCGAGCCAGCGCCGTCGCAGGTCGTGGGCGGCCAACTTCGGTCGCCGATCGCCGGTGAACACACCCTTCTTGTTGCCATCGACGCGCAGAAACAACGGTCCGGTGGCGAAATCGGCGAAATCCCAGACGTGCTCGCCGCCAATCGTCTCTTCGGAATATGTCGTTTTGGGACCCCCGAGGAAGAGCCCCCCTCCCACACCGAGGTTGGGGCCCACGGCCGCCGTCTCGTCAATGACCACCCTGCCCGCGCGGTCGGCGTAGGCCAGCACCTCCTCCGCGTAGGGGAAGTGGGTGGTGCGAAATGAGCTCGCGCCGAGCCAGGAGAGGAGGGAGAAGTCGTGCACCGTGGCGACGTCGTCGTGCCCCCGTCCATGAACGTTGAGATCCCCGTGCTTTCCGAATCCTCGGAAGTAGAACAGCTGACCGTCGATGAGGAACCGCGTCCCTTCGACTCGCACGGTGCGGATACCGACCGGCAATGTGTAGCGGTCGACGAGGTCGCCATCCTTCTTCAGTTCGACGTCGAGGTCGTAGAGATGGCCGCGCCCTGGTCCCCACAGTTCCGGCTCCGCAACGCGGAGTTCGCCCTCGGCGCCCTCGGCCGACGCAACGACCACACCGTCGACGTCCCGGAGCCAAGTGTGCCCCTGCCCGTCACCGTCGACGGCGGTGCGACACCGGACCGCACCGTGGCCGTCATCGATCTCAGTGACCACGGTCACGTCGGCAATGTGCGCGATGGGCGTCGTGAAGAGTCAGACGTTGCGGTGCAGGCCGGCATAGTTGAAGAAGTCGTGGTACGGGCGTTGCCGCCGGGTTCCGTCCGGGCATCACCTCCACGACCCCTGGCGGGATCGACTCCCAACAGAGCTCGTTGTTGACGACAACCGTCAGTCGGGGCTCCTGGCGGGCCGGACGAGGGCGGTGATGGACGAGGGCGGTCATGTCGCCTTCGAACGGGGTGTAGCCGCCCTCGTGTTCGAGCACCTTGACCGCATTGAGCCAGACCTCGGCCCTGTGCGTCGCAGCATCGAAACGAAGGACGACGCGCTGCCCGGCCCAGCCTCGGGGGATGAAGACAGTTCGTTGGTACCAGGCGTCGCCGACGTGGTCATGGATCAGCGGATCGACCAGGACGTCGTTGAAGCTGCTGGGTACGGGCATCGGGTGCGCATCGCGCAGCGGGCCGCGCCACCAACCCTCCTCCCGACCGACCCCGGCCGCGTCGAGAGCAAAGTGCCAGATGCCGTCGAGGCGTTTGGTCTCGCGTGTGCTGCTGTCCTGCGGTCGAAGCATTGGCTCCTCCTGGTCCGGTGGTCAGCCGTACGCGGCGTTGTTCGTCACGAGGCCGACGATGGCGTCCGCGACGGCATCGGGGCTGGCGTCGTCGGTGTCAAAGATGGCGGTCGCCACCTGTTGGTACAGGCCGGAACGGGCCTCCGCCATGGCCGTCAGGGTCGCAAGGGGTCTGCCCTCGAGAAGCGGGCGGTGATCACCCGCTCGAACCCGCCCGGCCAGCGTGGCCGGATCGGCCCGGAGCCAGACCACGATCGAATCGGACAGTGACGTTCGGACGGCGGGATCGAGGATCACCCCGGCAGGCGCGGCCAGCACCGAAGGCGTCGAACTTCGGAGCACACGCAGCACGGCATCTGACTCGAGTTGCCTGTAGGCAGCCTCACCGCCCTCCTCCCAGAGTTGACGGACCGTCTTCCCGGTCTCCTGCGCAATGACGACGTCGACGTCGACGAAGGTGCGTCCCGTCCGCTGGCGCGAACGAGCGCGCCGATCGTCGATTTTCCAGAACCCATCAGACCAACGAGCACCACCTGCATCATTGATCGACCCCGAACGCGCCGCGGGCCAGGTTGTAGGCAAGGTCTTCGGCGACGGCAGCGGCATCCTCGTGGGTGAGGCGGTCCTCGGCGACCAGACCGGCCAGGTAGCCGGCGTTCAGCCGACGCGCCACGTCGTGGCGAGCCGGAATGGTCAACAAGGAGCGAGCATCGTCGTTGAAGCCCACGGTGTTGGCGTACCCCGCCGTCTCGATCACAGATTGGTAGAAACGTCTGATCCCTTCAGGGCTGTCGTAGAACCACCAAGGAGGTCCGAGGCGCAGCGCCGGATAGTGCCCGGCGAGGGGTGCAAGCTCACGGCTATAGGTCGTCTCGTCCAGCGTGTACACGACGACGGTCAAACGCGGCTCGTTCCCGAACCGGTCCAACAACGGCTTGAGCCCACCGACGAAGTCGACCGGGCGCGGAATGTCCGCTCCCTTGTCGGGTCCGAAGCGCGCCGCCAGGGTGGGGTTGTGATCGCGCCACGCACCAGCGTGGACTTGCAGCACGAGACCATCTTCCAAGCTCATGGCCGCCATCTCGACGAGCATCTGGCCACGGAATATCTCAGCATCACCCGGCTGTCCTCGCCCGCCGATCAGTCTCATGAAGAGGTCCTGCGCTTCACGCGGGGTCAGATCAGCCGTGCAGGGAGTGGGGTGCCCGTGGTCGGAGGCGGTTGCCCCTGCCGTGACGAAGGACGCCCTCCGGTTGCGCAGCGCATCGAGGTAGCCCTGCCACGTCGTGGTGTCGCACCCGGTGAGCTCACCGAGTTCGACCACATGCGCCAGAAAGGCGGCCCGATCGGGATCCACCACGTCGTCGGGGCGGAACGTGGGAACGACGCGTCCGGACCAGCCGGATTCCCTGAGCCGGCTGTGGGGCTCCAGGCGGTCGAGTGCACCCTCCGTGGTGGCCAAGAACTCCACGTCGAACCGTTCGAAATGCGCACGCGGGGCGAGTTCAGGTTCCTCCAGCCGCGCTGAAAGCTCGTCGTACACGACGTCCGCCGTATCGGCCCCGAGTGGCGTCGCCACCCCGAAAACCACCTCAAGCGTGAAGTCGAGCCAGAGCCTCGAGGGAGTCCCTCGGAAGAGGTGGTAGCGAGAGGCGAACTGGCGCCACACCTCCCTGGGGTCGGTCTCGCACATGCCGTCGCGGGGCCGCACTCCGAGCGTCTCGAGCGGGACACCTTGGCTGTAGAGCAATCGAAGGACGTAGTGGTCGTGGGTGACGAGCTCCGTCGCGGGGTCGCCGAACGAGGTGTTCTCGGCGAGGATGCCCGCATCGCAATGGCCGTGTGGGCTGACGATCGGCAGCCCACACGTCTGCTCGTAAAGAGAGCGAGCGATCGATCTGGTTCCCGGATCGGGCGGGAAGAGGCGGTCTGGATGCATACGTCATGCAAAGCTTTGCAGAGCAGGAAGCCCTGTGCCAGGACCCGTCGGGCAGCACGAGTGGCCGTCATTCTCCCGTGCCTGTAATATTGACGTCGAAGTTGAAAATAAGCCGCTCGGGGCGCAACGCCAAAGCGGTCCGTCTTCTGGAGGTTGGTCATGCCACAGCCCATCGTCGACTTTCCTGTCTTCGACGCCGACAATCACATGTACGAGAAGACGGATGCGTTCACCAAGTTCCTTCCGCCCGAGTACGCCGGATTGATCAAGTACGTCGAGGTGAACGGGCGGACGAAGATCGCCGTGCGCAACGTGATCTCGGATTACATTCCCAACCCGACGTTCAGCGTCGTCGGTCGACCGGGAGCGTCTGAGGAGCTGTTCAAGCACGGCAACCCCGAGGGAAAGACGCGCCGCGAGCTGATGGGCGAGCCCATCCGGTCGCCTGAAGCCTTCTTCTCGCCGGAACCGCGGCTCACACTGATGGACGAACTGGGCATCGACCGGGCGCTCATGTGGCCCACGCTCGCCAGCCTGCTCGAGGAGCGGCTGGCAACGGACCCCAGGGCGACGCACGTGGTCGTGCACGCGCTCAACCAGTGGATGCACGAACACTGGACCTTCAATTACGAGGGGCGCATCTTCCCGACACCGGTGATCACGCTTCCGATCGTCAGCGAGGCCATCAAGGAGCTTGAGTGGGTCTACGAGCGAGGTGCCAAAATCATTCTGATCCGACCGGCGCCTGTGCCCGGATTCGAGGGCACCCGGTCGTTCGCCCTGCCCGAGTTCGATCCCTTCTGGCAGCGCGTTACCGAGCTCGACATCACGGTGGGCCTGCACGCATCGGACGACGGCCTCACCAAGTACTACAACCAGTGGGAGGGCAAGCCCGACGGTGAGCACCTGCCATTTGCCGGACAGTCCGCCTTCATCAACATCATGCACACCCAGGGACGCGGCATCTTCGACACCGTCGCGTCGCTCATTGGGCACGGTTTGCTCTCGCGCTTTCCGACCCTGCGCATCCTGCCCGTGGAGAACGGCTCGGGATGGGTGCGGCCGTTCATTGAGGCGATCGGACAGTCCTACGCCCACGAGCCAGCGCTCTACGACGAGGATCCCCTCATGGTGCTCAAGCGCAACATCTGGATCCACCCGTTCCACGAGGAGGACCCGCGCGGTCTGATCGATCTCGTCGGGGTCGACCGGGTCGTCTTCGGTTCCGACTACCCGCACATTGAAGGGATGTCCCAGCCCTTGTCGTACGTGAACGAGCTCGAAGGTTTGTCGCACGACGAGATGGCCTTGGTCATGGGTGGCAATCTCGCCGAAGCCATGAAGATCCCCTTCGCCGCCTGAGATAGCCGTCGAGGCACGTCTTGAGCTGCAGGGCGACGGCCGGACGCGCTGGTGCAGGTGTCTGCGCAGGACCACAGATCGGGGTGCGGTTGTGGGTCTGTAGTCGAGTTCGGGTGAACAGATGCGTATGCACGGCCGATAGCCTGACGGCCCCGCTCGCCTGCGCCAACACGTACTTCGCCATGCCGGCCTTGACGGGCATCACCGCCTCCGGTGGAGGCACAGGGACGGCCACGACGAGCCCCGCCACTGACGGCTGGACGAGCTGATGACACCGCCCCGTGCCGCGGTGGACCGATCGGACCGATCAGACGTAGTCGCTTCGGCGTAGCCAGACGAGCGTGGCCCAGCCCCAGATGGGGGGCAGGTACGCGGTGCAGAAGCGTTCGATGAAGACGGCGGCCACGGCTTGATTCTGGGGTATGCCCGCCGCCGTGAGGCCGGCGATCAAGCCGACCTCGATCACGCCCGCCCCACCCGGAACAGGCACAGCGCCGCCGATCATGGCCGCCAGGGTCAAGACGACGATCAGGGTGGCGAAGCTGGCGTGTTCGCCCACGGAGTGGAGCGAGGCGCCGAGACAGAAGGCGATGAGGACCTGGCTGCCGAGCGACCCCCCGAGGACGTAGGCGATCTTGCGCGGCTCGACGGCAATGGCCTTGATGTCTTGCCAGATGGTCACGAGGTGCGGCTTGGCCTTCTCACTCGCCAGCCGGCGGACCCGTGGCACGAACGTCACGACGGCGAGGACGATCGCGATGGCGAGTACGCAGATGAGGACGATCCAAACGAGATTCTGGTGCCCTCCGCTCTGGGAGGTTGACGGCTTGTGGAAGTCGCCGACGGCGAAGGGGAAGCAGACAATGAACAGAATGCCTTTGACCACCCAGCTGGCGCTGCCCGCGATGGCGCCCGAACTGATTGCCGCGGGTGCGTCGAGGCCCTGGCGTTGGAAGAAGCGCACCCGCACGCCGAAGACGGCGGCGTCGCCGCCGACAAAGGACGTGAAGAGGTTTGAAGTCTCCAACGCGATGCAACGACCGAAGGGGAGCGGCCCGACGACGGCGCCGGTGAGCGCCCAGGCACCGGTCACGACCGGGAGCTGCCCAAAAACGAAGGCCGCCGCCACCCACGGGATGGATGCACCGCGTATGACGGCCAGCGAACCGGACGCCTCCGTGAGCACTCCGATGATCAGCCACAGGCCCACGAGGCTGCCGACGACCATCAAGAGATTGGCCCAACTGATGCGTTTGGCCTCGACCAGCTTCGGAACCTCGACGGCGGCGGCGGTGGCGAGCGACTCCCGGAGGTTCTTGAGGAATCCCTTTTGGCCGCGGGCCATGCGCTCGGTCTCGGGATCGAGCGTCGAGCGCTGGAGACGGGTGAGGATCGTCCCGATGGTGGCCGTGTCGAGCACCCGACAGGCGGCGGCGACGGCACGGTCGACGCCGGCGACGACAGCGGCGGCGGCCACCGCCGCCGCCAGGTCACTGTCCGTCCGCATGGCGGGAGCAGAAGACGAGGCTCGCCGAAAATCGCGGAGCAGCGGCCCCTCCCGCGTCGTGAGGACGGTTTCGGGACTGAGCGCACCATGCGCAATGCCGGCTCTGCGCAACGAGAGGACCGACCGCAAGAAGCCGTCGAGATCCTCGTCGCTGACGGCGCCCGGCGACAGTGCGGCGAACCGTCGCCCCTCAGGCAGCCGCGTGACGAGGGCGGCGTCGCGCGCAGGTCCGCACCGTCCCGCCGCCACGATCTCAGGGACGGCGACGCCTGCGTGCGCCGCCAGGAACGTCAGGTACGCCTCGTGTTCCACCTGTTGCAGACGGTTGATCACCAACGTGGGTCCTGAGTCTCGGTAAATGCAGAAGCGCCAGACCTTGCGCAGCCACTGCGCGTCGGCGGCGTCACGGCCGTAGACGGCCAGCTCGACCGGGTGCCCGTCGACATCAGTACCGGAGAAGGCGGCCACGCCCCACTCCTGACGTGGCCCAGACGTCAGCCCCCGGACGTCGACGTGAAGGTCGCGGACGGCCGCCGTCACCTCTGCGGCAGAGGGGAGACCGTTGGGTGCGCCCAGGGCCAGGTGGCAGGCGGCTGCGGCCCCCCACCCCACGAAGAGGGCGGCAATGACGCCAAGCGGCAGCCCGTACGAGCCGACGACAGCGCACAGCGCCGACAGAGAGATGCCGGCGAACACGACACGGTGCATCGGTCGGCTGAGATAGGGCAGTCCTGCCAGCGCCACCGCGGTGGCGATGGCCAGCTGCACGACGGGGAACCGCGGGTCGAAGCCGGCGAGGTCAGGCGCGGGGGGCCGCCCGGCGGCAGGGCCCAAGACTGCATGGAGGACCAGGCAGACCCCTAGCGCGACCAGACCGGCCACTCCCATCTGACGCACTGCGGTCAGCCGCGGGACCAGCAGGCCGACGAGGAGGAGAGCGATGATCACGCCGACGGAACCCAGGAGCCAGATCGTGGTGATGAGCCACTGGATGCCGGCGGGCGGAGGGGTGACGAGCTCGGTGACGTGGATCTCCACCGAGGTGTTGGCCTGGGCCAGCGGGACGCAGATCACCACCAGCACGGTGGCGAGTCCGATCCGGACGGCGTCCGATGCACGCCGGCGCGTGGTGCCCCCTCCGCGCGGGCCGAGGAGGAGCGAGCGGATCCGTTGGCTCCATGGCGTGTGGCTGACCTCTCCAGGAGTGGCCATCACCCCCGTGTCGGCACCGTGGGTCGTTCTCATGACCTTCACGCCAGCGCACTCATTCTCGATGATGCGCCGGAGAAGGCGCTGGTCGGGGTGCGAGCATCGCCGCAATCTTGTCCGCTGCGGTCCTTCGACCGGAGCTGGGCTTAACTCTCGAAATACGATTGAATTAGTCAAATATGGCGGGGGCCTCTGCCGCATGGTTCCTGCTGGTCCGGCGCATCGGACACCTCCTCTGACAGCGGTCCACAGGTGGAGGGAATCCGGCGCGCGGCCGGCGTCGATCAGCGGGAGGTGGCGGGCCGCCTCGCGCCGGCCGTGTGCTGGGCGGGGGATACGCCGCGCCGTACCCGGCGGCTCATCGCTCGCACGCCTGACTTCGACGCGCGGCTGATCGTTTGGCCGAGTGGTGCGAAAGTGGAGCTCCATGATCATGACAACTCCACGGGCGTGCTGAGCGTGGTCAGCGGATCCCTCGATGCGTCGGTCCCGTGGCGCAACGACGCCGGGCGCCTCGCTCTGGTGCGCCATGATCTGTGCGTAGGCGCCACCTCGGACTTCAGTGTGGGCCATGTGCACGACGTCGTGAACGAAACCGAGCGGCACACGCTGAGTCTGCACGTCTCCAGCCCGGCTCTGACGTCCATCACCTTCTACGACGTGGACGGCGAACGATTGGTGGTACGCGGGGTCGGGTGGGCTGACGACGGCTGCGGCGAGGCCGGAGTGGAGCTGCCGGTCGATCCCGTCGAGGTCGAAGCCGCCTCCCGATGAGCGCGCAGAGCGCCGACGACCTCCTCGTACTGGCGCGGAACCGTATCCGGCGGTTCGAGCCCGACGAACTCGAAACAGTTCAGGACGCCGGAGGACTCATCGTCGACATCCGTCCTGCGGCGCAGCGGGCCAGTGAGGGTGAACTGGGATTCGGCCTCATTGTGGAGCGCAATGTCCTCGAATGGCGCTTCGACCTGCGGGGGGCCCACGCCTTGCCCGAGGTGACCGGATACGACCAGCCGGTTGTCGTGGTGTGCTCCGAGGGTTACGCCTCCAGCCTGGCCGCAGCCTCCCTCGTGGACCTGGGCTTCCGGCAGGCCGGCGACCTCGACGGCGGCTACAAGGGCTGGCGGCGTTGGCGCCAGGACTCGTCCGTCGCCAGCCCCTTCTGACCTCCTCGCCCCATTGGGTGGGAATCCCGCAGGCGTCGCCGCTCGTACACCCCTTGGACGATCCCGACCCTGACGGGCCCCGCGTCAGAGGACGAGCAGAGCGGGCGATGGAGCACGCGTGACGATCATCACGGCCGAGTTGACGAACAGCGCTGAGTCCGCGGCGGCGCCGCGTCGGTGCGCGCTCGTGTCGCCCGGCACACTCGGGATCGCCGCCGCGACCGGCCTGGTCCTCTTCAGGGCACTCGACGCGCTGCTCGGCTCCCATGGTCTACGACCGACACTGGCGGCAGGTTGGGCCCAGCTCGTCGCACCCGGTTTCGTGGCGCTGGTCATCGCCGCCGTGGTCTGCGAGCGGATCTGGCCCGCGGAACGCCGTCCCCTCCTCGCACGCGGCCACGTGCAGGACGCGACCTACTTCCTGTTGTACGTGCTGGCGATCGCCCCGTTCATGACGCTGCTGAGTGTGGGGAGCGCGGTCGTTCTACGCGGCCACGCCGCGTGGCTCCACGCAAATTGGACGGCGCAGTGGCCCCGTTGGAGCGTTGTTCTCGCCACGCTGCTGGCGATGGACCTCTGCAACTGGCTCGCCCACTGGAGCGATCACCGTATCGGCATGCTCTGGCGCGTGCATGCCCTGCATCACTCGCAGGAGGAGTTGAGCGTGCTGACGTCGTTCCGCGCCCATCCACTCATGCACACCAACGGGTTCCTGCTGGCCACCGTTCCAGTTCTGTTGCTGACGGGCGCCCACCCGCTCGCTCCCGTCCTCATCACGGTCTACGTGTGCCTGGGCACGCTGCCGCACACCAATGTTCGGTGGACCTACGGCCCGCTCGGCCGCATTCTCGTGAGCCCGGGCTATCACCGGTTGCACCACGCCGTCGACGGACACCAAGACGCGAACCTCGGCGTCGTGCTCACCGTGTGGGACGTGCTTGCCCACACGGCGCAATTCCCGGGCAAGGGTGCCGCACCCTGCGCCACAGGGTTGGCCGACCGACCCGTGGTGGTCGAGCAGGTCGGTGCCCAGAGCGGGCGTCCCCCACCCGTCCGCCTGATGGCGAGGCAGCTGGTGCAGCCGTTCAGGGCTGCGTGAAGTGTGACGCAGCGCGACCGCTGAGACGGCCCGCGGGCAGCAGGCGACCACATGCGACGAGCGCGAGTGCTTGTGCAGGGCCGCTGACGAGCATGCCCGAGCCGCAAGACCAATCGAGGTCGTCCGCTCGCAGCTCGATCTCCGCAAGATCGGTCCCGAACAGATTCGGCGCGCCCTCGGCACCGACGAGGTCGAGCACCACGCGCAGCGGCCCCTCAGGGATGTGGAAAGCCAACGGCACAGCTTCGACAATGTCGAGCGAGTGGATCACGCAGTGCGTGAGCGCGCCGGCAGGACCACCGCCGGGGGGTTGCCACTGGTGCAGCACATCGGAACGGAGATCGGCCAGCAAGGCGTCACTCGGCAGGGCGCCGTCGCGTGCGGCCACCGTGTTCGACAGTGTCGTGAAGTCTCCGTCCACCGCTTCGAGGGCCACCATGAACTCCCTCTCGGTATAGCGGACCGGCATGGTGACGTGCGCCACGACCTCCCGGACGCGCCAGCCCTCGCAGAGGGATGGCGCGTCCCACACGCCTGGGCTGGCCGCTGACAACACGTCGGCCAAGGCGAGGTATGTCGCGGCGACATCGGCCGTCATGACGGACGATGTCCGGGGGTCCGGTCAGCATCGCCGCGCCTTCCACCGGTGAGGCCGGCCAGATGCGCGGCAAAGCGGTCGAGCGAGGACAGGAACCCGGCTTGGGCTTCGGGGCCGAGGAAGGCCTCGGGCACGTAGGTTTGATGGATCCGGACCTCGGTGCGGTGCGGGCCGAGTTCCGTGAAGTCGGCGCGTACCCGCATGCCCGAGTGCGATTCGGTCCACACCAAGAGTGCGGGCGCGCAGACCTCGTCGAAGACGGCTCGCGTCGGATACTCGCTCCCGTCCGCATCGTTGACCATGACAGTCTCGAACACACCGCCGGACCGCGCCTCGACCCGGATGCGGTCTCGTGGGGCGCTGACCCCAGCCGGTCCCCAAAAGTGCGCGAGGTGGTCGGGATCGATCATGCAGCGGAAGACGAGGGCGCGTGGCGCGTCGAACACCCGAGAGAAGCGCAGCTCGCCCGCGCGGCCTGTCTGGCGTGAGTGCTCAGCCATGGGAACGCCCCGAGCGCTTGGGCGCCGTGGAGTCCGAGGCCTGCAGTTCGGCCAGGAGCCCGTCGAGCTTCTCGAACCGCTGGTCCCAGATCCGCCGGTTCGTCGTGATCCAATCCAGTGCTCCGTCGAGTGCCCCAGCCTCCAGGTGGCAAGGACGGAACTGGGCATCGCGCCGGCGCGAGACCAGCCCACTGCGCTCCAATACCTTGAGGTGCTTGGAGATTGCCGGTAGAGAGATGCTGAAGGGATCGGCCAGTTCGGTCACGGTGGCGTCACCATGGGCCAGCCGGCTCACGATGGCGCGCCGGGTCGGGTCGGCCAGGGCGGCGAAGGCGGCATCGAGAGTGTCGGAAGCTGCGATGACCACGGCTTGTATTTAACCCTCCGGTTAGTTAACTGTCAAGTTAAATAATCTCCACGGCTCGCCGTCCTCCAGTCTGGGCGCTGGCGAGCAGTCCTGCCGGTGGCGCCCGGCCGGACGGGTAGACCGCTTGCATGGACGACCCCCCTCGGCGCACCGCGCAATTCGGTCGGCCACCTCCGCCACCTCGGGAGAGGCCTCGTTTCGCCGGCGCCCCCGACTTGTTGGCCGCATTGCGCACGATGTTCCCCGGTCCCTAGACCGCGAGGGCAGCAGCGCGGGCGCGTGCTCGGCGGGGGAGCGTGGCGAGTCGGCGCGCCCCCGTGCCGATGCCGTGGCCCGATGCGAGAAGGACAAGCAGGATCTTGAGCCGCTTCGCCCGGCGGTCGGTCAGGGCGTAGTTGAGGTGGTAGCCGGGCAGCTCCAGGTGGGTCAACGGCCAGGTGACGGACTGCAGACGGCGGATGGCCTGGCCGCGCCAGCCCCTCGTCGGCAACGGAAAGAGGTCAGCTGGCGCGTCGACTCCGGCATGACGGGCGAGCCCCAGCGCGGCCGCCACGACTGTGAGGCAGCACCCGTCCTCAGCCGCGGTGCGAACTCCCACCCAGTCGACGGGTTCACCTCGCTCAGTGGCGTCGTTGACGAGCACCTCGCCAAGTCGGCAATCCACCCCAGACGTACGAAGCCGTGGTGGGGTTTGCCGGCGTGCGCGGCCAGCACGACGAGCTCGTCGGTGAGCGGGAGGCCGAAGGCACGTGTGCCCGCGAGGTCGAGAGGACGGCGCCGCGACCAGAGCACGCCGGGATCGAGTGCGGTCACTCGCTGCGATGTCCCCTCCAGGCCGTAGTGCAGCTCGAGGAAGAGGGACGGCGCCTCGTCATGGGCGAGGAGTGTGTCGTAACGGTCACGGCCGCCGGGACGAACCACGCGCCACCCGGCACCGCCCAAGGTCTGCAGGGCGCGCGCGTGATCGCATCGAGGGAGAAGGAGATCGATGTCCTCCATAGGGCGCAGGCCAGGGAGCGGGTAGCGGGCCGCCACCGCCGGGCCCTTGAAGATGACGGGTTCGAGTCCGACTTCGGTCAAGGGACGCACCGCCAGATCCACCGCCCGGGGAATGAGCAGGAGCGCCTCCATGCGAAACGCTTCAGTCATGCAGCCGAGAACGGCGCGACGAGGACCGAGTTCGTCGCACGCACCGGCAGCGTCGAGCGCGCGCCAGAGCAAGGGGCCGATCCGATGGGCCGTGGCGGCGCCGACGGCTCGGTCGAGGTCCGCCCCGCCGGCAAGGGCACGCTGGACGGAGGCCGGATCGGGATCAGGGCGGCAGGCCTCCCAGAGCAACCGTGCCGTCGCTTCGGTGCTGGTCGTGGTGAGCGAGGCCGAATCGCCCGGCTCCGATGGTCTCGTCGCCGCCACAGTCATGACGACGGGGGAACGGCTGTTCAGCCCACTGCATGCGGTGCGAACCCCTCGTCCCTTCTCACGGCGGTTGCCGACGTCGCCGTCGGTTGACGGTGAGAAACGCCGGGTCCCTGCGTTATCGGAGCACGGACAGAGAACGGACGACCGCATGGACAACGACAAGCAACAGCGGGATGTGACAAAGGGTGAGGAGGCACCAGGGCGGCCCACCATGTCACGACGCCAAGCCATGGGGCGTTTCTCGGCCGTGGCCGGCGCCGGCGTCGTGGCCTGGGTCGTGCCCGAGATCCTCGTCGCCAAGCCAGCGGCCGGCGCCACGCTTTCGGGCAACGTCTCGTCGAGCGGCTCGGTCGGCGTGTCCACCAGCCCCTCGAGCTCCGGTACGCCAGGCGTGAGTGCGGACACGGGTGTCGGCGCGGATGGCGCTGTCGACGCCGGGCCCGAGGGCGTGACCACGGCGGCGCGCGCTGGCGCACCGACGTCCCTCGCCTTCACCGGTCTCAACATCCAGCGGGATGCCGAAATCGGCGCAGCACTGGTTGCCGGGGGCTGGGCCATGCAGCACTGGGCCAGCCGCGGCCCCAAGGCAGTCGACGCGGCGGGCTAGTGGCGCGCGGCGCGGGAGGGCGCACGCGGAGGGAGACCCACCGCGTGGCGTGTTCGAGCACGGAGCCCATGCCCGAGCACGACGTGCGCGACGCGCATCTTGGCGCGACGGGCCCTGCTGTCGGTCAGCGCGTAGTTGAACCGGTAGGCCGGAAGTTGGTTCTGTGTCAGGGGCCAGGTGAGCGACAACAGCTGGCGCATGGTATTGCCGCGGTCACCCCGGGTCGGCAGGTCGAACAGCCCGACGGGCGCCTCCACGCCCGCGCGGCGGGCCATCTCTAGGGCGGCTCCGACCACGGTCACGCATCGTGCTTCGCGGGCGACGGTATGCACGCGGTCCCAGTCGATGGTGGGATCGTGCCCGACAATCATCGCCAGGTCGGCCATCCACACGAGCCGTACGAACCGATGGTGTGGCTTGCCGGCGTGTGCGGCGAGCACCACCACTTCCTCGGCCGGGGGGAGTCCGAACGCCGGGGTGCCGGCGCACTCGAGCGGTCGGCGCCGAGACCACAATGCCTCGGGATCGAGTGCCGTCACCCGTTCCGCACCGGCTTCAAGGCCGAAATGCACCTCGAGAACCAGGGATGGAACCTCGTCATGGGTCAACACGGTGTCGTAGTGGTCACCGCCACTGGCTCGGGCCACCCGCCACCCGGCCTGGCCAAGCGCCTCCACGGCGCGTCCGTGGTCGGCCCGCGGGAGGAGGAGGTCGATGTCATCCATGGGGCGCAGACCGGGTTCGGGATAGCGGGCGGCCACCGCGGGGCCCTTGAAGACGACCGGTTCGAGTCCCGCGTCGGTCAGCGGTCGCACCGCGAGTGCGACGGCGCGCGGGAGCAGGAGCAGAGCTTCCATCCTCAAGGCGTCGGCTTCGCCGCCCAACAGGGCCTCTTCGGGCCCGAGCGCGGCGCGCGCGTCCGACGCACCGAGCGCCCGCCACAACAGCGCGCTCACGCGCTGGTCCGAGGCGACGCGCACGGACCGCGCAAGGTCCGCTCCGCCGGCGAGTGCACGCCGCACCGAGGCCGGATCCGGAACCCGGCGGCAGGCTTCCCAGAGCAGCGCTGCCGTGCAGTCGGTCACGGCGGCCGCGTGGGCTCCGTCCTCGCTCATGGGTTCATCATTGCCCTCCCTTCGGCGCGAGCCACATTCTTCGGCGGCGTCGCTCCCAGGTCGGGGCCACCGCCTGTTGGCCGGAAGCTCGGTGACCACCGACAAGGGGAGGTCTGACCCGGCATTACCCGCAACGACCGTTGTGCTCCGGCCGTTGAGGCCCCGATCTTGTTTGAAAGGCGCGTTCAAGGTAATGAACCTGAATTCCAAGGTAAACTGTCACGACTCACTCGAGCGGGTGAGCGACGGCGATGGCGGTAATAATGCAGAACGAAGAGAGAGACGGGGATGCGGCGGCATCTCGCGGGGCGTCGGAGAGCGAACCAGTAGGTGGGGCGCGGTACTCCAGGCGCCAGGCCATGGGCCGCATGTCGGCCTTCGCCACGGCAGGCGCGGCAGCCTGGGTCGTGCCTGAGATTCTCACCGCCCGACCTGCGGGTGGGGCCACGCTGTCGGGACCGGTCACCGGCGCGTCCACCGTCGAGCCCGCATCGGGGCCCACCTTCGGGCCGGCGACGAAGGGTCCGACCACCAAGCCGAGCTCCCTGGCGTCCACGGGGATCGATCTCACCAATGAGACGGTGACGGGAGCGGCACTGATCGCGGGCGGATGGGCCCTCCACCACTGGGCCAGCCGGCTCTCGCCGCCGCCACAGCCGTAGCCGGGCGACACCTGAACGATGGGTATCGAGCGCGGGTGGGCGCATCGCACTCCGAGCCTGTGTGCGCTGTCCTCCACCTTCGCGGTGTGCACGGACGATGCATGGCTCGGCCGCCAGGTCGACGGTTTGCTGGGGGGGCTGCGAGGTCCTCTCGCGGCGGCACCCGTCGACCATGTGTACACGCTGACCGTGGCCGACCCGCCGGCGCCCGTCGGCACGGTTGACGTCGGGCGCGACGGCGAGGTGTTGGCCCTCGGCCTGCCGTGGGGCGACGCCGTTGGTTGGGTCGTGTGGGATGTCAATCGGTCCGCGGCGGAGGCCGGCGGCGAACATCTCTTGTTCCACGCCGGAGCGATCGAAGCCGACGGCGTGGGCATCCTGCTTCCCGGTGCGTCGGGGTCGGGCAAGTCGACGCTGGTGGCGGGGCTGGTCCGCCACGGTTTGGGTTACCTCACCGATGAGCTGGTCGCCGTGCACTTGGGAAACGGACAGCTGGTGCCGTATCCGAAGCCGATCACGGTGAAAGCTGGGAGCTTCGGCGTGCTCGCCGACATGGATCCCGACCGCGGCTCGGTGTCCGGACATCGCCCGTGGGCGGGCCAGGAGTGGCAGGTGGCCGTGGGCGACGTCGTGGGACGGCGAATAGGAACGGCCTGCCTACCCGGTTTCGTCGTGCTGCCCCGCTACGACGCCAGCGCTGAGACGGCGCTGACCCCCCTCTCGGACACCGATGCGTTCTTCGCGCTGGCCCTGCACGCCGTCAACCTCATCCCTCACGGATCCGACGGCACCCGCGTCCTGGGCCAGATCGCCAAGGGGTGCCGGTGTTTCTCTCTGACCATGTCGGACCTCGACCAGGCGTGCCGTCTGCTCACCGCCGCCGTGTCGGCTCCGACAGCGGGAGTCCCGGCCGTCTTGGGGGGTGCCGAGCGTGCGTCCTGACTGGCCCGACGGGGGATCGCGGCCCCGGCGCCGGGAGGGTGCCGCCGCAGTGGAGCTGGACGACAACGTGGCGCTCTACGACGACGTCGGCCAGCTTCTGATCATGCTCAACTCGAGCGCGGCTGCCGTGTGGGAATGCTGCGACGGCACCACGACCGTGGACGACATGGTGCACGAACTCGTCGCCGCCCACCGGGCCGAGGGGTCGAGCGCCGAGGCCATCGGCGAGGATGTGCGCCGCACGCTGAGCAAGCTGGCGGAGTTGGGATTGGTGTTCGAATCGAGCTCCGAGTTGCCGCGCACCTGATCGTTTGGGGAGGATGGGGCGTGCCGATCACGCACCTGTCGAGCGAGGCGATTCCCGAATCGGTGGCGGCGGCGATCGCGAGCGATGGCGCGGTCATCGTCGATGCCGTCGCTCCTGTCGAGCTGCTGCAGCAGATCGAGTCCGAGTTGCGACCCTATCTCGACGCAACGCCCACCGGGCCGGACGATTTCAGCGGCGGCCACACTCGACGGACGGGTTCGCTGATTGCGCGCTCGCCCGGCTGTCGTGAGCTGGTGATGCATCCCCTGGCACTCGAAACCGCACGCTCGTTCCTCGGTCATGCCACCACGCTGCAACTGCATCTGACCCAAGCCATCGCCATTGGCCCGGGCGAGACGCCCCAGCCGATCCACCGCGATCAGTGGGCCTTCGACTTCTTTCCCTTCCCGGCCGGCTACGAGGTCCAGTGCAACACCATCTGGGCGCTGACCGACTTCACCGAGGAGAACGGAGCAACCCGGATCGTGCTGGGCAGCAACCTTCGTGAGGACCGCCTCTCGTTCGGCCCTGACGACACGGAGCCGGCGACCATGACCAGCGGTTCGGTGCTGTTCTATTCGGGGAGCGTGTACCACGGCGGCGGAGCAAACAATTCTGCTGGCACGCGGATCGGGTTGAATATCACCTACAACGTGGGCTGGCTGCGCCAGGAGGAGAACCAGTACCTCTCCGTGCCGCGGGAAGTGGCCGAGACGCTGCCGGTCGATCTGCTCCGCGTCATGGGGTACGACCGCGGTGCGTACGCGCTGGGTTACATCGACGACTTGCGCGATCCGATTGAGGCGGTCCGGCCCGGAACCGGCATGTCGGGGTTCGGGTCCAGCTAGCTGTCCAACTAGCTGGACCCTGCGAGCTTTCGATTGCACCCGGTGTGCGATCAGTCGATTCTCAGGCGGGCGCCACTACCGTGGGACCGTGCCCGTAGACATCCGCGCGGCGGCGATCGACGACTACGACGAGCTGTACACCGCGTTCAGCCGGATTGTGGGTGCCGGGGAGGGGTTCCCACAGGTGCCACCGGTGACCCGGGAGGACTTCGACGAGTACTGGATCCGTCACTCGTCGGCCGTGTCCGTCGCCCGTTTCGGCGGGTACCTGATCGGGGCTTCGTACATCAAGCCGAACTACGAGGGACGGGCGGCACACATCGCCAACGCGGGATACTTCGTCCTCGCTCCCTACCGGGGTACGGGCGTTGGACGGGCACTGGTGGAGCACTCGTTGCGCGAGGCGCGCCGGCTCGGCTTCGACGCCATGGTGTTCAACCTCGTTTTCGAATCCAACCCGGTCCGCGCCATGTACGAGCAGCTCGGCTTCAAGGAAGTGGGGAAGATCCCTGCTGCGGTCGAAGGGGAGGATGCAATCATCTATTGGCGCAGCCTCAACGATGTCGAGTGGGAGGGGCCGGGGCGTGAGCGATGACGTCACGGTGGAGCAGCAGGGCGACCACGTCGCGGTCGTGTGCCTGCGCCGACCGCCGAACAATTACTTCGACACGGAGCTGATTTCGGACGTGGGCGGAGCCTACGAGGAGCTAGACCGGTCGGGCTGGTGCCGGGCCATCGTATTGGCTTCCGAGGGCCGCCACTTCTGCGCGGGGTTGGACTTCGCCCGTAACGCGGGGCAGGACATCGCCGCACTGTACGCGGCTGCCTTGCGCCTGTTCGCAGCCCCGCTGCCCGTCGTGGCCGCCGTGCAGGGTGCCGCCATCGGCGGCGGGTTCGGCTTCGCACTCTCGGCCGATTTCCGTGTGGCGACGCCGCGGAGCCGCCTCAGTGCCAACTTCGCCCGCCTCGCCTTCCACCACGGCTTTGCCCTGACCGTGACCTTGCCTGCCGTGGTCGGCCGCCAGGCGGCGGCGGACCTTCTTCTGACGGGCCGGCGCGTCGGTGGTGAGGAGGCGCTCGCACTTGGCCTGTGCGACCGACTGGCCAAGGAGGACGACCTCCTCGCGCAGGCGATTGCCTACGCCTCCGAACTGGCGGCGTCGGGCCCGCTGGCCGTGCGCTCCATCCGTGCCACGCTCCGCACCGGGCTGGTCGAGGAGGTGCGCCAGGCCATGGAGCACGAGTTCGCCGAGCAGGAGCGCCTGCGCGACACGGCCGACTTCGCTGAAGGGGTGCGCGCCACGGCGGAGCGACGCGACCCGCTCTTCCGCGGGCTGTAGGTATGCAGGAGCCAGCCTCTCACGAGCTGAACACGTCTTTCACGTGGCACGAGCACAACGGTCCGTTCCGTACCATTACCGCGGAGCAGGCGCGGCACTACGACGAGCGGGGCTACTTCGTGCTGGAGAACGCGCTGGACCGCGACACGGTCGGGGCGCTCGTCGAAGCCATCGACCCCCTTGAGGCGCGTGGAGCGGACGCGCTGCGCGAGCTCGAAGGAGGGCGCTTCTTCATCGCCCGGGCCGACGAAATCACCTTTACGACGCACTTGGTGCTGCACTCGCCGGTGCTGCGGGACTTCACGCGGAGCGCGGTTCTCACCGACCTGTGCGCCGACCTCATCGGACCCCACGTCCGCCTCTACTGGGATCAGGCGGTCTACAAGAAGCCGGGAACCGACTCCCCCTTTCCCTGGCACCAGGACAACGGGTACGCCTTCGTGGAGCCGCAGCAGTACCTCACCTGCTGGGTTGCCCTGACCGACGCCACCGAAGAGAACGGCTGCCCATGGGTGGTACCAGGGCTTCACCGCCGCGGCACTCTGGCCCATGAGTACTCCGACATCGGCTTCGTCTGCCTGCGCGAACCGGTCGGCGCCGTGGCGGTACCGGTCCGCGCCGGAGGCATCGTGGTGTTCTCGTCTTTGACGCCGCACTCGACCGGCCCCAACCGAACAAACGCCGTCCGCAAGGCCTACATCGTGCAGTACGCGCCCGACGGAGCGGAAGTGGTCCAGCCGGAGTCACGTGGTCCGGCGCGGCGCGTCCCGGCCACCGCGGCGGGTCGTCAGTACGAGGTGCTGCGTCGCGGCGAACGCATCACTCGCTAGAGGCGCCGGCCGCCGGAGCAGCCAGCACCAGCGCCAGCGCCTGCGCCAGCGCCGCTACCCGTAGCGCGCCACGCAGGACCCCTGCGTATCTGTGGCGGTCGGCCGATGACGACGGTGGTCGCAGTGACGGTCCCGCCCGTGTGCTTCGTGCCTTGCACGCCGATGACGGCGCCGACCTTGAGGGCGGACGCATCCGACGTGGTGCTTCCGCCCGGCCCGGAGTTGGTCTTGTAGGTTGTGCTCGACGAGGTGACGACGGTGAACGAACGCCCGGCGTGGGTCTCGACCGTCACGGTGTTCCCGCTCAGCGCGGTGACCGTGCCGGCGACCGTCGGCCGGGCCATGCCTGCCGGCGCCCGATCCCGAGTGGCGCCGCCACTGTTGCCCGATGTCGCGCTGGCGCCGGCCGCGGCGGCCGCGCCCGTGCCAACGCCGAGCCCGAGAACGGCGGCCAGCGCCCCACCCGCGACCACGGCCTGACCACGCCGGGACCAACGCCACCGGGAGTCCCGATGGGGCCGGGGGAGGCCGGGCGTTTCGTCTCGGCCGTACTGCTGTGCTGTTGTGCCGGTCATGCGTGCGCTCCTGCTCTGTGCTCTGGCGCTCCCTGGCGAGCTGCCCTACGAGCAGCGTGCGGGACGGACGTGTGCCCGCGCTGCGCCGCACCTGAGGCTCCGGTCAGGATCGCGCCCGCCGCGGGGGTCCCCAAGAGTGGCTGTAGGGTGAGGTATCCGAGAGACCTGACACCAGCAGATAGCAGTAAGGGGGTCCCATGCCTCACACAGCGCCCGTGCAGGACTGGGCGACCGACTTCGACGTGCTCGACCCACGCTACGTGCACGACCCATTCAGCATTTGGGACGAATTGCGTCAGAGCTGCCCGATCGCGCACACCAACCGCCGCAAGAGCAGCTGGCTGCCGACGCGCTACGACGACGTCACTGCCATCGCCCACGACATTGCGCACTTCAGCTCGCTGAAGGTTGCCGTCATCCCCGGTGACGAGGACGAGGACCCGAACGCGGACTTCGATGGGCCTGACCTGCAGTACGGCTTGCCGCCGATTTCGGCCGACCCGCCTCTGCACACGTGGACCCGTCGGCTCTTGCTGCCGTGGTTCTCGCACACTCGCGTCGACAGCTACGTGCCGCTGACCCGGGAGTTGTGCCGAGGGCTGCTCGACAATTTCGCCGACCAGGGCCACGGCGATGCGGCGAGGGACTACGCCCAACAGATTCCCGTCCGGGTGATCGCCCGGATCCTGGGCGTGTCCACCGACCTGTCCGACACGTTCACCGGTTGGGTGCGCGATGTGCTCGAGTTCGCCGACGACCCCGAACGACGTCAGCACGGAGCCGAAGGACTTCTCAACTACTTCTTGGCCCAGCTCGAGGACCGGCGCCAGAACCCGGGGGACGACCTGTTGAGTGAGTTGCTGACGACAGAGGTCGAGGGGAAACCGGTGGACGACGGCATCGTGCTCGGCATGGCCGCCCTCGTTCTCATTGCCGGGGTGGACACCACTTGGAGCGCGATCGGGTCGTCGCTGTGGCACCTGGCCACCCACGCCGAAGACCGCAAGCGACTGGCCGCAGAACCCGAGCTGATGCCGACCGCCGTCGAAGAGTTGCTGCGGGCCTACTCACCGGTGACCATGGCCCGCGAGGTGACCGAGGACATCGAGTATGCCGGGTGCCCCATGAAGGCCGGCGACAAGGTGCTGATGAACTTCCCGGCCGCCAACCGGGACCCTGAGGCGTTCGAGGACCCCGAGGTCGTCCAGCTCGACCGGGCCGTGAACCGCCACGTGGCATTCGGCTCCGGAATCCACCGCTGCGCTGGCTCGAACCTGGCCCGCATGGAACTCCAGGTGGCCCTCGAAGAGTGGATAGCGCGGATCCCGGAGTTCACGCTGGCCGAAGGCGAGGAGATCGCCTGGGCGGGCGGACAGGTCCGTGGGCCGCGTATCCTTCCCGTGGTATTCCCATGAAGATCCGCGTCGACTCTGAGAAGTGCCAAGGCCATGCCCGCTGCTACGGCCTCGCGCCCGAGATCTTCGACGTCGACGACTACGGGCAGGCCTCGGTGATTCTGGACGAGATCCCGCCCGAGCTCGAGGAGAAGGCCCGGCTCGCCGTGGCCAACTGTCCCGAGTACGCCATCGAGATCATCAGCGAGTAGCTCACCCCGCCCGAACCGGCGTGCCGGTCGGCACGCCCAGCCCGGAGCGGGGGTGCGAGGGCTGACTCAGACGCCGGCCAGCGCGAGCACCGGCTCCTCGTCCGTGACGGCGTCGGCAGCGTCGGGGCGACCCCGCCTGATGAGGGCGAAAGCACTCACTCCGGCCACCGCTAGCACGATGGCACTGAAGGTGAAGGCCGTCGTGTAGCCGTGGATGGACCCAGCGGCCACCGAGGCGGCGGACTTCCCGTGCGCGGCGACGTAGGACACCGTGGCGCTGGTGGCGATGGTGTTGATGAGGGCGGCACCCATGGTCCCCCCCGTCTGCTGGGTTGCGTTGACCAGCGCGCTGGCCACCCCGGCATCTTCGGGGCTCACGCCGATCAGTGCCGTGCTGCTCATCGCCACGAACGACAGTCCCATGCCCAGGCTCACGATGACCTCGGCGGGCAGCACGGTGGTCAGGTAGGCCGAATGGACGTCCAGGGTGCTGAAGAGGATGAGGCCGGCCATGCCCAACAGCAACCCTCCGCTCATGACGAGGCGCGGGCCGAAGCGGGGGAGCAGGCGGCTGGCCAGGGTGGCGCCGGTGATGATGCCGGCCGAGAAGGGCACGAAGGCGAACCCAGACTTGAGGGCGGAGTAGTGCAGCGTGCCCTGGAAGTAATAGGTCAGCGACAGGAAGGTGCCGAGGAGGGCCGTGCCCACCAGTAACGAGGCCAGGAACGAGCCGCCGCGGTTGCGGTCGAGCACCACCCGGAGAGGAAGCAACGGGTGGGCGACCCGCTGCTCGATGACCACGAAGGCGACGAGAAGCACCGCCGCAACGGCGAACAAGGTGACCGTCACGGACGCGCCCCAGCCGTCGGTGCCCGCCTTGGTGAATCCGTAGACGAGGGCGAGGAGGCCTCCGGTCACGGTGATGGCTCCGGGAAGGTCGTAGCCGTGGTTCGACGAGGCCCGGCTCTCGGTGACGTAACGGAAGGCCGCCACGGCCGCCACGATGGCGATGGGCACGTTGATGAGCAGGGTCCAGCGCCACGAGGCGAACTCGGTCAGGAACCCGCCCAGGATGAGGCCGATGGCCGCGCCCCCGCCGGCGATGCCGCCGTAGACAGCGAAGGCCCGGGCCCGCTCCCTCGGCTCGGTGAAGGCCACCGTGAGGAGGGAGAGTGCGGCGGGCGCCATGATCGCGGCGAAGGCGCCCTGCAGCGCACGCGCGCTGAACAACATGGCGGAGTTCTGGGCCAGGCCGCCCAGCGCCGAGGCGGCAGCGAACCCGACCAGGCTGATCACGAACATCCGCTTGCGTCCGAAGTAGTCGGCGATCCGCCCACCCAGGAGGAGCAGGCCGGCGAAGGACAGGGTGTAGGCCGTCAGCATCCACTGGCGGTTTGCCGTCGAGATGTGCAGCGCCCGCTGGGCCGAGGGCAGGGCGATGATGACCACCGAGGCGTCGAGCACCACCATGAGCTGGGCCACCGCGATGATGGCCAGGGCCCGGAAGCGCTTGGGATCGAGGTCGAGCTCCTGCCCTGTGGTCTGATCGGGGCGGTCGAGGATGGCTGTCATGGTGATCTCCGTGTCCAAAGAGGTTCGCTCCCGCCTGCCCGTCCCGCCGCCCTGACCTGGAAGGGTCTGGTTTTCTCGGCTCGAATGGCTTACAATCGGAAGCGGAGTTCTGGTTCCACTTAGACTATACGGAACCAAGGTTCCGTTTGTCAACCGGGGGAGGAGTATTTCTTTGGAAGAGAGACCCAAAGTAGAGGTGGGGTGTGACGAGCCCGGTGCCGTCGCGGCTCGACCTCTACGGGCGGACGCCCAGCGAAACCGGGCGCGGATTTTGGAAGCCGCCGAGACCGTCTTCGCGGTCGAGGGGATCGAGGTCCCAGTCGACCTCATCGCCGAAAAGGCCGGTGTCGGAGTGGGGACCCTGTACCGGCACTTTCCGACCAAGGAGAAACTGTGCGAGGCCGTCCTGCTCGACCGGTTGGCGGCATTGACGCTCGATGCCCAAGCGCTGGCCGACGCCGACGACCCGGCGAGCGCGTTCTTCGACTTCCTCGCACATGTGGTCGAAGAGGGCGCGGCCAAACGCGACCTGATGGTTGCCGTCATGGGCGCGGGTCTCGAATTCGAGGAGTCGTCCGTGGCGGTGAAGGACGGCCTGCGAGATGCTGTCGGCGTCTTGTTGCAACGGGCGCAGGAGGCCGGAGCGGTGCGCGCCGACGTGACCCCCAACGCGGTCGTCTCCCTCGTCGGTGCGACCTGCCAGGCGACGGCGCATGCGGGGGCCGCGCCGGCCGGCGAACTGATGGCGATCGTGTGCGACGGGCTGCGAGCCCAAGACCCTCCCGCTTCCCGCTAACTGCATCCGCCGGAGTCGGAAGCAGTTATTTGCGCGCTCGCACCATGGCGCCGTAGGGATCGGCGGGCGAGTGCAAGGCCAGGCCGCCGTCGCATTCGAGGATCTGGCCGGTGACCCACTCCATCGCATGCAGGGCCAGGATGGCCGGCGCGATGTCGTCCGCCTCGCCCAGACGCCCGAGGGCGGTGCGCTCGGCCACTCCGGCCAGCCAGGGCGACCCCTGCACACTGATGGCGGGCCCACGTCCGAGCATCGGCGTGCGCGTCACGCCAGGCGCCACCGCGTTGACGCGTATGCCGAACGTGCCCCACTCCGCAGCGGCCACCCGGACCAGCATCGACAGTGCGGCTTTGGACGCGCAGTAGATCCCCATGGACCGGTCGACGAGGCGTGCACTCACGCTCGAGACAGCCACGAAGGAGCCCGCCGCCCGCTTCTCTTGCATGGCGCCGACCCAGGCCCGCATACAGAGCCACGGACCGCGGGCATTGACGCGCATGACCCGGTCGAAGGCGTCGGCGTCGTCTTCGGTGAGCAGACCCGAGTGTCCCACGCCCGCTGTGACCGTCACGAACGTCGGGACGCCCCAGCGCATCCGGGTCACGCCGACGGCGTCGGCGATTGCGTCGGCGTCGGTCACGTCGCAGGTCACGTCGTGGGGGCCGGCGATGTCCCAGGTCACCGTCGTCGTGCCCCGGGCCCGGTGGGCGTCGGCCAGTGCGGCGCCGATGCCCGAACCGCCGCCGATCACCAGGGCCAGCGGCCCGCCCTCCTCGCTCATCGCACTCCCTTCTGTTTCGCCGGGCCAGACCGTACCCGTCCTGCGGCGCCGGACCCCGGGGGACACGAGAACCCGCGCTGGCCGGCCCGGACCGAGATCTTCACGAGGGGCTCGCCTCCACCGTGTGGAGGAGAGGGGCGAAGCAGTCCCGGATGCGGGAGTATGTCCGGTCATGAAGGCTGCGGTGTATTACGAAACGGGCGCCCCAGAGGTGTTCCGGTACGAGGACGTGCCCGATCCGACGGTCGGTCCCGGCGAGATCCTGATCAACGTCGAGGCGATCAGCATCGAAGGTGGCGACACACTGAATCGCCTCGGCGGTGACCTCACGAGCACGCCCCACATCGTCGGGTACCAGTGCGCCGGCACGGTCGCGGAGGTGGGTGCTGATGTCGACAGCTTCGCGGTGGGGGATCGGGCGGTGACGGTCGGCGTCGACGGCTCGCACGCCGAGCGCCGGGCCGCGGCGGCGGGTTTCGCCTGGAAGATCGCCGACAACGTGACCACCGATGACGCCGCTTGCGTGCCGGTGCCGTTCGGCACGGCGGACGACTGCCTCTTCGAGTTCGGCCGCCTGCAGGCCGGTGAGACGGCTCTCATCCACGCAGGTGCGGGCGGGGTTGGCGTCGCCGCGATCCAGATGGCCAAGCGCGCCGGCGCCCGCGTCCTGTCGACGGCTTCGAGCGAGGACCGCCTCGAGCGCCTGAAAGACCTGGGTCTCGACGAGGGGATCAACTACGTCACACACGACTTCGTCACCGAGGCGCGCCGCCTCACCGACGGAAGGGGTGTGGACGTGGTGGTGGACTCCGTTGGTGGCGTGACGCTGCAGGGGAGCATCAACGTCCTCGCGTACCGCGGCCGGTGTGTGACCGTCGGCGATGCCGGGCGATCGGCCGCGGAGCAGGTGGACATCTCGGCCATGCGCGGGAACAACCAGACGCTGTCGGGCTACTTCCTCGGAGCCGAGCTGCTGTTGTTTCCGCGCCCGCACGCCATGATCGCTCGACACCTCGAGGACATCGGCCGCGGGGATCTCAAGGTCGTCATCGACCGGACCTTTCCGCTCTCGGATGCCGCGGGCGCCCACGCCTACATTGAGAGCCGGCAGGCCTTCGGCCGGGTCCTGCTCATCCCCTGATCGCCGGGCGGTTTCGATCGTCTACCAGCCATCGCCTTCCGCCTCGTCGCCGACGTGCTTCGGCCCCCGTCCGTCCATCTCATAGGATCTGCAGCCGGCCGTCGGAGGTCGAGGCCTTGGCAAAGGATGAGATGAAGATCGGAATCGTCGGAACGGGAGCGATGGGCTCCGTCTATGCCAGCCTTCTCGGGAAGGCAGGCCACGAAGTCTGGGCCATCGACACGTGGCAGGAGCACACCGACGCCATCGCTGCTTCCGGTTTGAGCGTCTCCGGCGCCAGTGGGAGCTTCGTCGTCGACAACCTCCATGTCGGGCAGTTCGCCCGCGACGCCGGCACATGTGACATCTGGGTGATCGCCACCAAGGCGGTGGACGTCGACGCGGCCGCGGCCGACATCGCCCCGCTGCTCCAGCCGTACGACATCGTCATGGCCTTCCAGAACGGACTCAGTGCTGGCGAGAGGGTCGCCCGCCATGTCCCGGAGGAGCACGTCGTCATCGGGATCGCTGAGGGCTTCGGGTCCTCCATTCCCGAGCCAGGCCATGTACACCACGAAGGGATGCGCCTGATCCGTATCGGCGAGATGCGCGGCGGACTGACGCCGCGCGTCCAGCGTATTGAGGAGGCGTTCCGAGAAGCCGGCTTCAACGTGCGCGCCTTCGCCGATGTAACGGTGATGATCTGGGAGAAGTTCCTCTGCAACGTCACCCTGAGCGCACCATGCGCGACCTTCGATGTCACCGTCGGGGAGCTCATGGCGGATGCCGATGCGTGGAACGTTGCGCTTGGCTGCACGGCGGAGGCCTACCGTCTCGGCCTGGCCAAGGGCGTCCAGTTCCCCTTCGATGACCCACTGCGGTACGTGAGTGATTTCGCAGCGACCATTCCCAACGCCAGTCCGTCGATGCGCCTTGACCACCTCGCCGGGCGGCGATCCGAAGTCGACGCGATCAACGGGCAGGTGGTCGACCTGAGCCGGGCGCTCGGGCTCCAGGCGCCGTACAACGAGACCCTCTGCGCCTTGTTGCGACGCCGGGAGGCGCTCTTCGCCTGAGGTGCGAGCACGGGTGAGGAACGCCCGCTCTGCCGGCCGCCTACCCGCGCCCACCCAGACCGCCTCTCGTGCCATAGCCTCAGGCCCTGCGCGCCGGAAGGCCGGCGAGTAGGAGTGGGGGTTTCAGTGGTGCGACGCATGGGATGGCCGGAAGTCGGTCGACGACTGCTGCGGACGGCCGGGGCAGCGGCGGTCCTCGGTGGTGTGGTGGCATCTGCCGTGTCGCAGCTGCCGGCGGGCGCCGCGGCATCGCCTTCGACCTCGGTCAACCAGGCGAGCACGAGCAGCCGGGGTGTCTCGGCCGACGCCATCAACGTCGTCTTCCCGATCATCTCCTTCAGCAGTATTGAAGGCGAGTACGAGATCAAGTCGGACGCCGAATTTGGGGAGCAAACGAAGGCCATTCACCTATTCGTCGATCAGATCAACAACGCGGGTGGCATCGCTGGCCGGAAGATCAGCGCCATGATCGTGGCCTTTGACCCCACGAACCCGAACGAGCAGCGATCACTGTGCAAGCAGTGGACGCAGGGCAGCCCGCCGGTCTTCGCAGTCCTGGATGGACTCGGCACATGGGAGGGGGTCAACGAGCTCTGTGTCACCAAGGAGGGGCATACACCGATGCTCGCTCAATGGTCGACGACCACTAACTGGACAGACCTGGGTGCGCCGTACCTGTGGTGGACAGGTGCCGACGACGCCCAGATCCTCGCGGCCACCGTCAAATGGGGCCGTCACTCCGGCCGCCTCGGTCACAGCACCAAGGTCGGGGTTGTCGTCTCCGACGAGGTGAGCGATCAGGACGCCCTCCATGGTTACCTGTTGCCTGACCTGAAGAAGGTCGGTGTTGTTCCCCAGGTGGTCACGATCACTTCGGACGTGGGTGAGACCGCCAGCACTGACTCGGATGCCACCTTGGCCGTGGAGCGACTCAAGGCGTCGGGCGTCCAGTCAGTCATCCCTCTGTTGCCGGAGAATGCCTTCACCCCCTACATCGGTGCGGAGACCTCCCAGAACTACTTCCCGAAGCTCTTGCTGAGCGACTATCAATCCGAGATCGAAATCGCCCTTGGTCTCATTCCCATTCCATACGAGAAGGCGTTGAATAACCAGGAAGGTGTCACGGCGGAAACACTCGGTGGCATCGACCTGCCGAGGCCCGAGGCGCAGGGCGGCTACGACCCTGGGGTGCGGAGCTGTTGGACCGTCTGGCACAAGGCATATCCGCAGACGCCGAAGGGAAACCTCAACGACGACATCGAAGAACAGGGACCGGTACAGGGGTGGTGCCAGGAGATCCGGCTCTTTGCCAAGGCAGCCACCATGGCCGGGAAGGATCTCAATCGACGTACATTCGTCGAAGCGATGTCGCACATCACGAACTTTCCAGGTGGCTACTCACCCGTCTTGAGCTACGGGCCGGACAAATTCTCCGGGCCGACGCAATACCGAGTGGTCGCAGTGCACGACAACCACCCGCCGACGACCCAGTGCAAACGAGGGCCAGCTCCGGCGCCGGCGGCGGGCGTCTGCTGGGTCGTGAAGCAGAATTGGGCACCGTTCCCCGGTCAGGGATGAGGAGCCGACTGCGCCGTTGTAAACGGCGCGGACCCTGTCATTTCAGGGTTTGATTCTGTAGGCGATCGTCAGGCCGGCGAATCCCTTGAGTCGTAGCGGAGACAATTCCTCGAACAAGAAGTGCCCACGGCATCCGTCGCGCACGCGCTCGGACACCACCACCGTCGACGGTTCAGCCACGTCGACGAGCCGCGAGGCAAGGTTGACGTCCGGGCCGTAGAGGTCGCCGAACACCGAGGCCATCTCCCCGCAGGCCATTCCCACCCGCACCGGAGGGAGCGAGTCGTCGGTGGCAGTGATCAGATCGAGGGCGATCCGGCAGGCGTCGTCGACATCCTCCGTCACGAACATCGCCTCATCGCCGATCATCTTGACGATTTGTCCATTGTGTGCTGCCACCACCTCCGACGTGTGCAGGTCGAACGCAATGAGGACGTTCGTGAGCTCGCGCAATGACAGCGAGGCGGCGGCCGACGTGTAGCCCACCAAGTCGACGAATCCGACGGTCCGCCGCACGGTCACGATCGACTGCTCTGCGTCCGTCGACCACATCCGCTCTGCCACCGCCACGATCTGGCGGCGGAGCACTGCGTCGAGCGTCGAGACGAAGCTCGGAAGCAACGTCTTGGTCAGCTCGGAGTACTCCTTCACTACGTCGACGTAACGGACGCCGGCACCACGACGGGGAAGCTCAACCTGCAGGCGGAAGACGCCAACGACGGTCTCGGCCAGCCTCGCCATCGTGTTCCCGGCGACCCGGGCCAACTGCAGCGTTGCTTCTTCCCCGAGAAGGTCGTTGTGCGCGCCGGCCAGCAACTGCACGGTCGCTGCCTCGTCCTCCGTCACGTGGTAGTCGGGATCGGTCGGGAGGCCGACCGCTGTCATCAATCGCAGCGTTGTTGGCCAATCGATGCCCGCCGCGCTCGCAACCTCGCGAAGCGTCCGTGATCCACGCGGTCTGAGGGTCAGGTCGAGAGCGAGTTCGCCAAGATTGGAGGACGCATCAATATCCGCCTGGTTCGCACCGAGGCCCGTGGCATAGCGGATCAGCTCGGGACGATCTGCGGCGTCGGGCGACTGCGGATCGCAGAGCTCTTGACGCCCCGACCGTCCTTCGCTCTCCGTCGGGGCGCCGTCGGTCATTCCATCAGCTTGCCTGACTGCCACCGGCAGCCCGGTCCTCGCCGTCCTCCTGCGGGGTGCCCGACGTGCCTGGAGGTTCCGCCTCAGTTGTCGTCAAAAACTATAAATGGATACGTTTATAGTTTTCCGAGCGATGTCCCCGCTTCCGAGCGATGTCCCCGCTGGCTGGGGACCGCCCGGTACGAGTCGGACCGATACGCCCAGCGCTGTCAGACCCGGGTCGGCTTGGCGGCAAGCTTCTCGTGGCGCAACGTGGCCCAGCGCATGGCCACGAGAACACGGATGGCCCACCAGCCGGGGTCGATCTCCCCCTTGGCCATGGAGAGCCGGCTCGACGTGGTGACGGCGTGATGGTTGTTGTGGAGCCCCTCACCCGCAACGAACCAGGCCAACCACTGGTTGTTCGTGGCCAGGTTGTCGTGAGGTCGCTTGCCCCATTTGTGCCCGATCCCGTTGATGGCGCCTCCGCCCAGCAGATAGATGGTGGCGTGGACCGCTGAGGCGATCAGCGCGACCTCCCATCCGAAGAGGGCGATCAAGAGTCCGATGCCCAGCGCCAGGCCGAGGATGGCGTGGTTGAACAGCACCTTGTCCCATCCGTCCTCGGGGAGGTCCTTGGCGTAACGGGCCACCTGCTGGCGGTTCTTGGAAACCCTGCGGTAGAGGACGGCGTTGCCGAATTGGACCAGGGAGTACCCGAAGATCACGGGCGAATGCGGGTCGCCCTCCTTGTCCGTGTGTGCGTGATGCTTGCGATGCACCGCCACCCATTGCCGCGGCCGGGTGCCCGTCGACATCCAGATGATGAAGCGGCACGCAAAAGCAACCGGCCGCCTCATGGTGATCGCCTTGTGGGCCAACGCCCGGTGCAAGTACACCGTGGTGACGACGAAGGCGATTTGGGAGGTGACCAGCCCGATCAGGACGGCCTCGAGGACCGCTGGCACGTGGAGAACTTTAGCGCAGCCGAACGAGGTCACAACGGCGCAGACCGAAGTCTTTCCCGGTGGGAAACGGTGGCGCCCTCCGACGAGCGTTGCAGATCCGGGCCACAATGTGCCGCTCCTGCTGACCCTGTACAACGAGGTGCCTTCCCATGAGCTTCACCCCCTACGACCGGCCTGTCCGCGCCGCCTTCGTCGGCCTCGGCCGCATCTACGACCTGAACGTGCGCGCCTACCTCGACAATCCCGACGTCGAGGTGGTCGCTCTCGTCGACCCGAGTGAGGAGCGTCGGGTTCAGCGCGCGGCGGGCTGGCCGGGCGTGCAGACCTTCGGCTCCGCCGCCGAGCTCGCTGCAAGTGGCCCGGAGGTCGATACCGTGGAAGCGCTCCTCCCGATCCCCTTCCACGAAGAGGGCGTCATCGAGCTCCTCGGCTACGGCTGGCATGTCAACCTGCAGAAGCCGATGGCCAACGACCTTGCCTCCGCCCAGCGCATGGTCGACGCCGCAATCGCCAACGACAGGATGCTGCGTGTGATGGAGAACTACATCTTCTATGAGCCCCTGGTGAAGCTGAAGGCCCTCGCCAGGTCGGGTGACCTGGGCGACATCAGCGGCTACCACATGAAGATGGTGGGCAGCGGCCGCGGCGGCTGGGACGTGCCGTCGAGCAGCTACCACTACCAGATCCAACAGATGAAGCAGGGCCGCGGCATCCTCGTGTTCGACGATGGGTGGCACAAGCTGGCGACGGCCATCTGGCTCTTCGGCCCCATCAAAGAGGTACGCGCCTGGGTGGGAGGCACCGAAGTGTTCCCGGGGATTGAGGTTGACGCGCCCACGACCATCGCGTGGCAGCACGACAACGGCATCCGCGGCGTGTGGGACATCACCCTCGCTCCCGACATGTATCTGCGTTCCGACTACTACACGAACGACGAGCGGTGGGAGATCACGGGCAGGGCCGGCTACGGGCGAGTCAACCGGTGCACCGGTCGGGGCATCCAACAGCCGAGCCTCGAGGTCTATCTCGACGGCGAAATGCGGTCATATCACGCACTCGACGATGACTGGGGAAGCAGCTTTCGTGATTCGGGCCGTCACTGGCTGCGCTGGCTCCACACGGGAGAGGGGCCGATGCTGTGGAGTGGGGAGGAGGCCATGGACGTTCTCCGGTTCGCGCTCGCCGTCTACGCCAGCAGTGAAGCGGGCGGTATCGGCGTGGACCCGGCCTCGGTCTCGTAGCAGGGCGCCGTCCGGCCGCCGGCGCCATGGCGTCCGTCGGTGTCGTCGTCCGAGCCCTGCTGGTCCTCGTGCCCTGTCACTACCATCTGGTGATGGTCGCAGCGGATCGTGGCGCAAGCCTCGGCCGGCGGATCGTGGCCCTGGGCCTGACCGTGCTCCTCCTGGCCGGGACCCTCGTCGTCGGTTGGTTGGTCTGGAGCGTTGCCGAGTGGCGACACGGCCGCACACCCAGCTACCGGCTCCTCGGGCTGCGCGTCGTGCGCCTCTCCGATGCGCAGCCCGCAGGCCTCGGGCGGTCCCTCTTGCGCAGCGGCATCGTCTGTCCGCTGCTTGTCGTACCGACCGTCCTCATCGGGGCCTTCGTCGGCTTCTGTTTCGCCATGGGGGCGTCGCCGCCAGATGGCCTGTTGCGCCAGCCCCGCACGGCGCCGTGGGACTTCTTGACGTCCACCAGAGTGCTCGACGAGCGCGTCCTGCCCGCGCCCGCGCCAGATGCGGCCGCGCAACCCGTCGACCCGCTCGCTCCACGAGGTCCAACGGTGCTCGGTGCACCTCGGACGAACGGGCACGGCCCCCGCTGAACCCCGGGCGCGGGCCTTGGCTGGCCGGTGCCGCACGACGTGCACGTTCCACCCCAGGTCACGACCGCTTGCCATCCATCCATAACATGTTAGTCTTCACTAACATGTTATCCGGTGCGCGAAAGGGAGAGGACCACGCAGAAGGCCCCGCCCGGGGCGCCGGATCTGCTGGCCGTCCTCGCCGAGCCCAATCGCCGGCGGCTCCTGGAGCTGCTGCGCGGGGAGAGCGCACGGTGACCGCGCTGGCGGCGGAGTTCTCGGTGACCCGGCCGGCCATTTCGCAGCACCTCGGCGTGCTCGCCGCCGCCGGGCTGGTGGAGGTCCGGCAGGACGGTCGGTTCCGCCATTACCGGCTCAATCCCGACGGCATGGCGGCGCTGCGGAGCACCCTCGACGCCTTCTGGACATCCGAGCTCGAGCAACTCGTAGTTGCCGAGCCCCCAACGAAAGGAATTCCCCATGACGATTGAGAAGTCGGTCCTCGTCCCCCTGACCGCCGACCAGACTTTCGCGCTCGTGACCGAGCCTGAGCGGCTGCGGCGCTGGCAGGCGATCTCGGCACACGTCGACCTGCGCGCCGGCGGCGACTTCCGCTGGACCGTGGCCCCCGGCGCCAGCGCGGGCGGCACCGTCGTCGAAGTCGAGCCCGGCAGACGCGTGGTCTACACGTGGGGTTGGGAGGGCGACGAGGCGCAGCCACCCGGCACGTCGACCGTCACCGTCACGCTCGAGCCCGCCGAGGGCGGGACGACGGTGCGGCTCGTGCACGAGGGATTGACGCCCGAGCAGGAGGCGCAGCATCACGAAGGATGGGACCACTTCATGGAGCGCCTGGTGGTGGCCGGGCGCGCGGGCGACGCCGGGTTGGAGCCATGGGCGATCCGCCCGGCCGACGCCTGGGACCAGCTCAGTGCGGCCGAGGCGTCGCTCGCCATGTGCACGTTCGTCCTGCGCGCCATGGGACCGGGCGACGGGAAGGCGCAGACACCCTGCGCGAGGTACGACGTGGACCAATTGACCGATCACCTGGCCGGTTCACTGGTCGGCCTCGGCGGTTGTGCGGGGGTGGAAGTCACGCCGGACGAGTCCGCCACGCGCGAGGTGCGGATCGCCGACCTGGCCCAGCCCGTGCTCGAAGCGTGGCGCCGGCGCGGCATCGAAGGCACCGTGACACTGGGCCGGGGCGAGATCCCGGCCGAGGTCGCCTCGCGGATCTTGTCCATGGAGTTTCTCGTGCACGCGTGGGACTTTGCCCGTGCCACCGGTCAGGTGCTGCCCACCAACGACGGACTGAGTGCCTATGTCCTCGGCCTGGCCAAGGACGGGCTCATCCAGCCAGCGCTGCGCGACGGCGACAACTTTGCCGACGAGGTCGTGCTCGGCGCCGATGCCGACCCGATGGAGCAGCTGGTGGCCTACACCGGCCGCCGCCCCTGAGTCAGGTGGCGGAGTTCCCGCGCCAGCGGCGCTCGAAGGGCAGGCGCCACGTACGCGGCGCGATCAGCTCGTTGATGGCAGGTGGGCCCCAGCCTCCCTGCGGATAGGGCTGCACCGGCTCGGGTTTCTCCAGCAACGGCGTCGACACCTCCCAGAGGCGCTCAATGCTTTGGGCCGAGTTGAACAACGTGTGGTCACCCAGCATGGCGTCATGGATGAGGCGCTCGTAGGCCTCGAGCACGTCGGCGTCCTGGCCCGTCTCGTGCAGTGCGAATTGCAGACTCAGCTTCTCCAGCGCCATACCGGGTCCCGGCTTCTTCCCATAGAACGACAGCGACAGCTTCGACGAGTCGGCGAGGTCGAAGGTCAGGTGGTCCGGACCCGACGCGCCCACGCCCGAGCCGTCGGGGAACATTGACTTGGGCGGCTCACGGAAGGCGATGGAGATGATGCGCTCCCCGCTACCGAGCTTCTTGCCCGTACGCAGGTAGAAGGGCACGCCCGCCCAGCGCCAGTTGTCGATCTCGACCTTCAGCGCCACGAAGGTTTCCGTGTCGGAGTCGGCGGCAACCCCGGGGATGTCTCGATAGCCGTCGTACTGACCCCGCACGACCTCGGTCACATCGAGCGGACGCAGTGACCGGAAGACCTTGTTCTTCTCCTCGCCGATGGCATCGGGTTCGAGCGCCGTGGGAGGTTCCATGGCCACGAAGCCCAGTATCTGGAAGAGGTGGGTGACCACCATGTCCTTGAAGGCGCCGGTCGCCTCGTAGAACGCGACGCGGTCGTCGACCCCGAGCGTCTCGGGCACGTCGATCTGGACGTGGTCGATGTGATCGCGGTTCCAAATCGGCTCGAAGAGACCGTTGGCGAAGCGGAAGGCCAGAATGTTGAGCACGCCTTCCTTGCCGAGGAAGTGGTCGATGCGGAAGATCTGCTCCTCGTCGAAGACCTCATGGAGCATGTCGTTGAGCGCCACGGCGCTGGCCAGATCAGTGCCGAACGGCTTTTCCATCACGACCCGTGACCGTTCGACCAGCTTGGCGTCGGACAACATCTGGATCACCGAGCGGTCGGCGGCGGGCGGGACGCTCAAGTAGTGGAGACGGCGCGGTTCGCCGCCGATCTCAGCCTCGGCCTTGGCGACTGCGTCCGCCAGTGCCTCGGGCCCGGCCGAGGTGGAGCAGAAGGTCAGCCGCTTCTCGAAGTTCGCCCACTGCAGGAGCGAGATTCGGTCCGTCGAGAACTGATCGCAGGCGTGGCGGGCCAAATGACGGAACTCCTCGTCGGTCAGCGTGCTCGTAGAGCTACCGACAATCCGGTAGTCGGGCATCATCCCGGTCATGGCGAGATGCAGCAGGCCGGGGAGCAACTTGCGCGCGGCCAGATCGCCCGTGGCGCCGAACAGGATGATGACGTGCGGTGCAATCTGGTTGCTCGGGATTGCCGCGTCCACCGTCTCGCTCTGGTCGACGACCTCGGTCATGTGGGCCTCCGCTCGTTGAGTTCGGATACGTTGCCCCCCATGATCTTCGGTACCGATTCGCCCGGCAGCTTCTGCAACTCGGTGACCCAATCGGTCGGCTCCGGCAGACCCTCAATGTGGGGCCAGTCTGACCCGAAGATGACGCGATCGTCGCCCATCAGGTCGACGATCTCGCCGACGTCGTCCTCCCAGAACGGGTTGATCCAGACATTGCGGCGGAAGGTGAGGACCGGATCCTCGGAGAAGTAGCCCGGCATGCGCCGGTTGGTCGTGCGCATCTTGGCGAAGAGGGGAGCGAGGAACTCGGAACCGTTCTCGACCGATGCGATGCGCACATTGGGAAAGCGGTCGAACAGCCTCTCAAGGATCAGCGTGGCCAGCCAGTCGTGCGCGGCGCGTTCAATGGCGAACATCTTGATGCTCGGCCGGCCACCGCCGGCACGAAACGATGCGGAGAAGCCATCGACGGCGTAGCCGTTCGAGGAGAGGCCGGCGTCACCGGCGTGCACCACCACGGTGATTCCGGCCTCGTTGACCCGTGCCCAGAACGGGTCGAACGCATCGGCGGCAGGCGAGAGCGGTCCGCTGGCCGTGATCGGGGCCGCAGCCCGCATGACGATGGCCCGCGCATCTTGGTCGAGCGCCCATTCGAGCTCGCGCACCGCTTCGTCGACGTCGGCGAGGGTGATGTAGGGGGCGGCGAAGATGCGGTCCTGATACGCCATGCCCCAGTCCTCCGCGAGCCAGCGGTTGAAGGCCCGGAACAGGAGGACGACGGCGCCCGGGTCGTGTTTGAGGGACTCCTCGTAGAGCATGCCGAGCGTTGGGAAGAGCCAGACCTTGGACAGGCCCTGGGCGTCCATGGTGGCGAGGCGTGCCTCGCGGTCGCGGTACTCGGGCCGGATGGGCTCTGGTTGCCCCATGAGCTCATGCATTGGCCGTCCGTCGGGGTTACCCCGGAAGTAGTCGACGAGGGCCCCGGCAGGGGCGATGGGATTGAAGGTCGGGTTTGTGACCGCCCGGCTGACCCGGCCCCCCAGCGTGTGGTAGCGACGGCCACCGACCTCGACCCACTCGATCACTCGCGGCCCGAGCTTGGGGTCCAGATGGCGGGTGAACGCGTCGAGCGCCTCGTAGTAGTGGTTGTCAGCGTCGAAGACGGGCGTGTCGACAGCGTGCATGGTCAGCCTTCCGCGAGCGTGCGCAACAACGCAGACTCTATTGGGCGCGGGTTGGTGGCCCTGCCGAGGTGTGGGCCGACCCCGCCGGGTCGACCGCCCAGACGGGGGCCTCGCCCCAGCGCTCGCCGTAGACGAGCTCGGCCATCGGCCGCCGTCGCACTGGGCCGTGACGCCCCTGCGGTCGGCCCAGCGTGATGGTCGCCATGATCTCGACCTCGTCGGGCACCTGCAACAGCGAACGCAGCTCGGCGTCGGCGGCGAATTGCCAACCCGTCATGACGCCGCCGTACCCGAGGGAGCGGGCAGCCAGCAGCAGGTTCTGACAGGCCGGATACACCGATGCACCGTCGGTGTAGGCGGCCGCGTGACGGTACCGCTGAAAGCAAGCCAACACCAGGACGGGCACAGACTCGTAGGTGTCGACGTAGTGCTGCATGGTGCGGGCCATGCGAGCCTTGGGGGAATCGGCCTGTGCTCCGGATCCGGAGTCGTAGCCGTCCGCTTTGCGCTTGGCCGCCCAGAACTGGCGTGCTCCGTCGCCGATGAGGTGCTTGGCCTCTCGGGCCACCGGCCCGTCGGTGAGGACGATGAAGCGGAAGGGCTGGCGGTTCGAACCGCTCGGGGCCCGAGTGGCGGCAAAGAGGATGTCGCGCAACGCCTCGTCGGGCACGGGCTCAGCGGTGTAGCGCCGAATGGCCCGAGTGGTGAGCAGCCCCTCGTAGAGCGAGACCTCGTCCGGTCGTTCGCCTGGCATCCCCGGCACGAGGGCGACCCTAGCAACGACGGCGCTCTAGACCGCCTGGTTCCCGGACTCGGACGCAGCAGCCTCGGCGGCACGGTGCGCTCGGTTGCGCCGCCGCGACCAGGATGAACCCGCCCCTTCGCATGGCCGCACTGCTCGTGACCACGATCGGCGCGTCGGTGCTCGTCGTCCCATCGGACCCGAGCGGAGCCGCCGCGAGCTCCACCGCTGGCGCTGCAACCCTGACCTTCCTCCACGTCGTCACGCCCACGACAGGGCCGGACCTCACGCCCTATCTGGCCGACGCGGCGGGGCGCCCCAGGTGCTCCTCCATGGTGCGGCCGCCGTCGGCATGGAGGACGTCGCCTATCCGGGCGCGAACGGTGGCTCCGCCATCTTCCCGGTCGCACCGTCGGCCTACGCCGGGCGCCGTCCCAAGGCGTCCGCTCTGATTCCCCAACCTCCGCTCGGCTCCTGCTGCCTAGTTGTTCTGGTTGTTCTCGTTGCCCATCGGGGCGTCGGCGCGGCAGGGCTCGCCCCGCAGCGCGCCACAGGACGGCATGGCGGCGGCCGGGACCACGCCGCGCACCTCGTTGACGACGAGCGTGGAGCCCTTCGCCCCTCCGAGCGCGATCGTGTCGACCACGGCGCCGTGCGTGGCCGGTGTGTCGAAAGTCCATGACGGGCGGTCCCCTCCGGGCGCGGAGATGACGATGCGGAGGCGGGTGCCCGCTCGGAAGGTGTGCGCGATGGGGTCGATCGGCACCCGGACCGAGGTGAACCGGCCACGCGGCATGTTGCGGCGATCCGAGGTGAGATACGTGGGCTCGGGGTCGAGCGCGGTCGATGACGCTGACATGGTCCGATCGCTGCTGCGCAGATAGCCCGAGGTCACGTATTCCTCCTGCGTCTGGCCGGGGCGGACCTCGGTCACCGTGACCTGGAGGTCGGTGACCGGCGCGGTCGACCGCAGCATGAGGTTGAGGCTGGCCGGCCCAACGATCGTCGTCGCCTCTGTGAACGCGTGGGTTTCGAAGGCGACCCCGTTGCGGGCAGGCACAGTGGTCCAGTGGTACGGCGGCTGGGCTGCCCACGCGTTGGCCGAAGCGGCGAGGTCGTCCGCCGGGCGGACAGCGGGATCGGGACGGAAGGAGGTGGTCGAGGACGTGTGCGCCGGCGTCCTCGACAGCGTGCCGCCCGCCCCGAGCCCGAAGTGCACGACTGTCCCAGCTGGCGGCCACTCGGAGAAGCCGGCCTCGTAGGTCGGCTGCAACGCGCCCGGGCCGAGACTGCCTCCACCGTTGTCGAAGAGAATCCTCACCCGTGGGTCTGCCGCGGTGAAGGCAGCCCTGGCCTTGGCGACGGAGGGCTCGTCGGTGAAGCGGACGGCGGGAACCGGTGCCGAGGCCGCTCCGCCCGTCAGTGCCGAGTACAACGTGGGTGCCAGCGCGCGCAGAGTGGGCGAGGCGGTTGGAATGCGTCCAGCGACGTACAGGTCAAGGAACTCGAGCCAGCGCGACATCGTGTCGGGACCGAGCGACTCCGTGTGCGTGCCGTTCATCATGGTGACGTAGACGTTCTTGTCGCCGCGCAAGGCGTCAATGAGTGCGGGCCATTGGGGTCCGACCTGCTCATCTTGGAGCGCGCCGACCAGGAACACCGGCACGGTGATGTGCGCCGCCCAGGTGGTGGGCGAGCGTTGGTCGAACAGCGCAGGCGTCCGTCCCAGCTTGGGGCTCACGAGCGATTCGAGGCTCTGGGCTTGGAGGTGAAGCCGTTGATTGGCCAGGCAGGTCTTGTCACCAGTGGCGATCTCGGCGGTCGCCCAGGCCTGCCCTCCCTGGGGGGCGGGCTCGGCGTCATGCACACGGTCGGCGATCCAACTGGCGGCGAACCCGTTGTTGTAGATCCCGCCGGGATAGCCGGTCGAGTACAGGTCGTCGGTCGGACTGAGGGGTGTGATCGCTGCCAAATCGGGCGGGTCTGTGCCGGCCACCACCAATTGGGAGAAGCCTGAGTAGGAGATCCCGACCATGCCGACCTTGTGATGCAGGACCCAGGGTTGTGCGCCCACCGTCTGGACGACGTCGTACCCGTCGTAGTCGGAGGGCAGACCGAAGAGGTCGAAGGCCCCGCCCGAACAGCCGCTCCCTCGCATCTGGACGCTCACCGTGACGAAGCCGAGCAGCGGTGCGACTACCGAGCCGACGATGGTGGCTGTGTCGGGAAGCAGGGGATCACTCGACGAGGCGTGCCCTTCCAGCGCGTCAATCAGGCTGTGGGGTCCGGCGACGCCGTACCCCGAATACTCAATGACCGTCGGGAACGGCCCGTCGGCGAGAGTCTTGCCCGGCGGCAGGCGGACGGTTGCGGCGAGCAGAATGCCGTCGCGCATGCGGACGTAGTTGAGGCCGGCGTGGAGCGTCTGCGATGCATACAGCGACGAGCCGGCATTCGATGTCGTCGACAGCACGGAAAAGGGTGCGCTACGACGTGCCGTTGAGCCCTCCCCCTCTTCGAAGCGGTAACCGCTTCCTGCGGCCAGATTGCGCACAATCAGGCTTCCGAGTCGGTCCACCACACCCGACCCCACCGTGGCGCCGCGGGCGCTCACGACCGACAGGCGGATACCGGGTGGTGCGCCGGTGACGTAGGCCTGTCCGATCGAACCGTGACCGGAGAACGACAAGGCGGGTGACGATGACGACGTGCCGGCCGAGCCACCCGGGGTCAGGGCATTGGCTGCGCTGAGCACGGCCAACGCGCCGAGTAGCAGAGCTCGCGGCAGAAGAGTGATGGTTTCGTCCTCTCGGTTGGGTGGTCGGGCCGGTGGAAGGAGCACAGCGTAGCCACGCGGAGTTGGGCTGACCCGGCGCTGCATTGGTGGCGGGTGCACACCGTGGTTCACTGGGCCCTGTTCGAGAGTTCATCTTCAGCTTGACGGCAATGTTGTTGGTCGTGGCGGGCCTGACCGCCATGTCGCGACGCCGGAGGAAACGTGCTGCCAAGAGCCACAAGCGAGTCCCGCGCACCCACCTCACGTAGCACAGGCAGCACAGGGCACCCATGTCGGCACGGCCGAACATCACAAACGGCATTGAGAGTGGCCCCGCCGGTGCGCTCGCCAGACGCATCATCCCCGCGGCAGCGACGGACGCCTAGGTGGTGGACTGCGCCGGTTGGCGGTCGAAGTAGAGGTCCGGATGGCGCTCGTCCTCCAAGAGACCCGAGATTCCCTCGCGGGCATAGGCGAGATGGAGATCGATGCGGTGCACCAGCAGCTCGGCTCGGCTGGGCGAGCCCGGCACGGCCCGGCTTGCCTCCGCCACGACGGTGCCGGTCGGCGCCACAATCCGGCTGGCGCCGAGCAGGGTAGAAGTGAAGTGCGAGCCGGCCTGGTTGGCCTGCACCCACCATTGGCTGTTGGTCAGGGCGACCGCGGGATAGAGGAGGTCCCAGGCATTTGCGCTCTCGACCCCGTAGGCGGCTGGGGCCAGAACGAGGCGTGCCCCGCGCAGCGCCAGCGTCCGGGCCACCTCGGGAAAGTCGCCATCGAAGGAGACCACCAGCCCGACACGGCCCAGGGCAGGGTGGTCGAAGGTGGTCAGCCGATCGCCGGGTGTCAAGACGGAGGGTTCCAAGGTCGGCGGGTAGAGATGTGCCTTGCGGTGCCAGGCCACCAGTTCGCCAAGCGGGTTGAAGACGAGCGCGGTGTCGTAGATGCGGCCGTCGTCGCCCAGCTCGGGCACGGTGCCCGCAGCGAGCCACATCTCACGCTGCCGCGCTGCCGCCCCCAGTTCCGCAGACCGCGGCCCTTGGCGGGGCTCCGCATCGGCCATGACGTCACGGGCCAGCGTCTCGGGGTCATAGCCGCACGACCAGAGCTCCGGGAACAGCAGGAGCTCGACGCCGCGCGACGCCGCCTCATCCATCATGCCGAGAGCCACACGCATGTTGTGGCGTGGCTCCCCTGGTGTGGCCAGCCATTGGGCCACACCGACCAGAAGATCTCGCTTCACGTCGGGTACCTGGATTTTCCACCTTTGCACTGCGCTGTGACGCCCAACCTACGGAGGCAAAGTTCGCGCCCGGTTTCCCCTGCGTGAATGCACTGTTACAAGTCAAGCAGGACGCCCACCAGAGCGGCTCGTCAGCTCAACCGGACCCGGGGGAAGCCATGATCGTGATGAGGTCGTAGAGGACGTGCGCAGCGGCGATCGCCGTGACCTCGGCGTGGTCGTACGCGGGGGAGACCTCGACCACGTCGCCACCCACCACCGCCGCCGGGCGCAGCCCTCGCACGAGGGCGAGCAGTTCACGGCTGGTCAGGCCACCCGCTTCCGGCGTGCCGGTTCCGGGCGCGTGGGCCGGGTCGAGCACGTCGATGTCGACCGACACGTACACCGGTGCGTCGCCGACCCGGTTCAGCAACCGGCGCACCACATCGGCCACCCCCAGCGTCGCCACGTCGTCCGTCGTGATCTGCCCGAACCCCATGGACGCGTCCTCGGAGAGATCGGCCGCGGAGTAGAGGGGGCCCCGCAGACCGACGTGGACGCTGCGCTCGCGGAGGAGCAGCCCCTCTTCCCAGGCGCGGCGGAAGGGCGTCCCGTGGGTGAAACGCTGGCCGAAATAGGTATCCCACGTGTCGAGATGCGCGTCGAAGTGCACGAGGGCGAGTGCACCGTGGCGGCGCGCGGCGGCGCGCAGCAACGGCAGCGCGATGGTGTGGTCGCCGCCGATAGCCACGAGGCGCCCGCCGTCGCGCAAGAGCGCGTCCGCCGATTCCTCTATTTGGGCGACCGCCTCTTCGGGGCTGAAAGGGGTGCATGCGATGTCGCCGGCGTCGACCACCTGGGTCAGCTCGAAGGGCAGCGCCTCGAGGGCCGGGTGGTACGGACGGAGGAGTCGCGAGCCTTGGCGCACAGCAGCGGGCCCGAAGCGAGCACCGGGCCGGTAGCTGGTGCCGCCGTCGAACGGGATGCCGGCGAGTGCGATGTCCCAACTCTCCACCTCGTCGGCTCTGGGCAGCCGGGCAAAGGTGGTCAGGCCGGCGAAGCGCGGGACCAAGCTGGCATCGGCAGGACCGGTGGGCCTCGGGGCGTCGGTCTCGGCCATCAGTCGTCGATGGCCTGGTACACCAGCGCGCGCAACTGCGCACGGAACGGGTAGGCCGCGGAGGGGAAGAGCTGGGTCATGAAGACGGCGAAGAGGTCCTCGGCCGGGTCGACCCAGAAGGCGGTGCTCGCTGCCCCGCCCCAGTAGAACTCGCCGCCCGAACCGGCCATGGCGGTTGCAGCTGGCCCAAGTCCGACCGCAAAGCCCAAGCCGAAGCCGACGCCCTCGAAATTCGCCTCGCCGAAACCTCCGACAGCCATGTCCTGCAGGGTGGCCCCGCCCGCGAAGTGATTGACCGTCATGAGTTCCAATGTCTTGCGCCCCAGGATGCGCCGGCCGTCGAGCTGGCCGCCGTTCGCCAGCATCTGGCAGAAGGCAACGTAATCGCGTGTGGTCGAGACCAACCCGCCGGCACCTGAGAGATAGGAACGGGGTCGCTTTATCGCGTTGGCGAAGGGACCCTCCATGAGGCGGGGCGAGTTGGCCGGGCGGTACTGATAGCAGGCGGCCAGTCGCGGCAGGTCGTCCTCGGGCACGAAGAATCCCGTGTCGACCATGCCGAGCGGATCGAAGAGCTCGCACTGGAGGTAGGTGTCCAGAGGCATTCCAGCGAGGATCTCGACGAGCCGGCCCACGATGTCGGTCGAGATCCCGTAGTTCCAGTGCGTCCCAGGGTGGAATTTCAATGGGTGCTCGGCCAGGAGCCTCGTGACGCTCTCGAGGGTGCGCGGGCCTGCCTGCGCGGCCTGGGCCTCGTTGAACGCGGCGTCAATCGGGTTGCCCGGCATCAGGCCACCCGGCAGCCCGGTCGTGTGCATCAGCACGTCGCGCATGTTCATGGGGCGTTGGGGCTTCTCCAGGGTCACGGAGCCGTCGTCGGCAACCACACCCACTTGCAGGGTCCGCCACTCGGGGATGTAGCGGTGGACGGGGTCGAGGAGCTGGAACAGGCCCTTCTCGTACAACTGCATGAGCGCCACCGAGGCGATGGGCTTGGTCATGGAGTAGATCCGGAAGATGGCGTCATCGGCCATACGTTTCTGCTGTTCGCGGTCCATGAGCCCGAGGGAGCGGTGATAGGCGACATGACCGCCCCGCACCACCGCGATCTGGCATCCAGCGATCTTCTCGGGCTGGACATATGTGGTGCTGAAATGCTCGGTGATGCGCTCCAGGCGCACCTCGCTCATCCCGGCTGCCTCAGGTTCGATCTTCACCCGCATCCCTTCCCACCGTACGATCGCGTCTCCTGCCGTTACGGCTTGTGCTCCGCTTCCTTCTTCTGCTTCTGGTCGCGCAGGTACGCCGCCGTCCCCTCCAAGAACGCGGCCACGTCCTTCTCCTTGTTGGCCGCCACGCCATGGAACCATTCGGGTACGTAGACCTGTGCGGCACCCGATTCGAGTCCGGCGAGGATGGCGTCAACGGCAACCGAGACCGGCTCTGCCGCAACCGGGAGGTCCGGCACGTCGTTGTCCGGCAAGCTGAAGAGTTCGGTGTCGATGACACCCGGGTAGACCACCATCACCTTGACACCGCTGTCCCACAGGTCGACGGCCATGGCCTCCGAAAAAGCGGTCAGCGCCGCCTTCGAGGCGTCGTAGGCGGCCTCGCCGGGAGCACTCAGCTTGGCGGCGATCGACGACACGTTGACAATGGTGCCCGAGCCACGGGACAACATCTGGGGGAGGAGGTCGTAAGTCAGACGCATCGGTGACAGGTAGTTGATGTGCATCACCGCGGTGATGGTGTCGATGTCCAGCGCCGTCGTATGCCGTCTCTTTGGGATCCCGGCGTTGTTGACGAGGAGGTCGACCCCGCCGAAGGCATCCAGCACGTCGACCGCCAGCTTGTCAACCGCGTCGGGGTCGGCCAGGTTGGTCACCCACATGCGGCTGTCGGGGGAGTGCTTCATGCAGCGCTCCAACACCTCGGAGAGCCGGTCACCCCGGCGGGCACAGATGCCGACCACGGCCCCCCGTTCGGCCAGCGCTTCGGCCAGCCCGGCCCCGATCCCTGACGACCCCCCGGTCACCAGTGTGCGGCACCCCTGCAGGTCCAACGCCATCGTCCACCCCACTTTCACTTCCGTTCGAAACGGTTGTCACCTTAGGCACACGCGGGGCCTGACCACTATTGACACATTGTTAATGCCCGGAGCCAGCGCGTTCACATCCGGTTCACGGATCCGCCCCCAGCATGGAGCCATGGCAGACGTTCTCGCAGCTATGAGTGTCGCCGCGTTCATTGCGGTGTTTATGGGCCTCATCTGGTGTCTGGAGCGGGTATGACCGTCGTCCAGGGCCTCCTCCTCGGCGTCTCCGCGCTTGTTTTCATCTATCTGGGGATCGCCATGTTCAAGCCTGAATGGTTCTGATCTGAATGGGCTACTTCTGGACCATTGTCGTCCTTGTCATCCTCTTGGGGCTGGCCTGGAGGTTCCTCGGCGCGTACATGGTCGCCGTCTTCGAAGGACGCGTGCGCTTTCTGCGCTTCATCGAGCGCCCGATCTACGCATTGCTCGGCACCAGCCCCGAGAAGGAGCAGGCCTGGAAGCGCTACGCCGGCTCTGTCGTCGTGTTCTCCGGTCTCTCCATCGGCATCACCTACGCCATCTTTCGTCTCCAGGGCTCATTGCCTTGGAACCCGCAGCACTTCGGGGCCGTTGGTTCCCCGTTGGCGTGGAACACGGCCACATCCTTCGTGACCAATACCAACTGGCAGAACTACGGCGGCGAGACGACCCTCTCGTACCTGTCTCAGATGTGCTCGTTGACGGTGCAGCAGTTCGTCACCCCTGCTGTGGGCATCGGCGCCGCCCTCGTCATCATCCGTGGCTTTTCCAAGAAGGGATCGCCCACCGTCGGCAACTTCTGGGTGGACGTGACTCGGGCGTTGCTCTACGTACTTGCACCAATCGCCATCGTCGGTGGACTGATCTTCGTGAGTCAGGGTGCGATCGACACCTTGGGTGGACCGGTCACCATCCACAACTCGCTGAACGGCGTCTCGCAGACCATCGCCCGCGGGCCGGTCGGTTTCATGGAAGCCATCAAGCAACTCGGGACAAACGGTGGCGGGTATTTCAACAGCAACTCGGCCCATCCGTTCGAGAATCCGACGGGCCTGACGAACCTGCTGTCCATGGTGCTACTGCTGTGCATCCCGGTTGCGTTGACCTACGTCTTCGGCAAGATGGTGGGGGCAGTCCGGCAGGGCGTCGCTGTCCTCGCCGCAATGTTCATCATTTTCGGCGCCTGGGTGGCAATCTCCTCCGTCTCGGAGCACCGGGCCAACCCTGCGGTGCAGGCTGCGGGGCTCATCCACCAGCCCACCGGGAACACGACGGGCAAAGAGGTCCGCTTCGGCGTGCCGAGCTCGGCGCTCTTCGGCGTGTCCTCGACCTCGACCTCGACCGGATCAGCCGACTCGGCCTACGACTCCTTCACCCCCATCGGTGGCGGCATGAACTTGACCGGGATGATGCTGGGCGAGGTCACACCGGGCGGCGTGGGCAGCGGCATGTACACAATCCTGATCTACGCCATCATCGCGGTCTTTCTGGGCGGACTGATGGTGGGCAGGACGCCGGAGTACCTCGGGAAGAAGATCCAGGCCACCGAGGTGAAGCTCGCCGGCCTCGGTACCCTCGTGATGCCGGTCACCGTGCTCGTCGTCACTGCGCTGGCCGTGTCGCTCCATGCGGGCCGGGCCGGCCCCCTCAACGCGGGGCCACACGGCTTCTCAGAGATCCTCTATGCCCTCACCTCGCAGGGAAACAACAACGGGTCCGCCTTCGGTGGGCTCACGGGCAACACGCCCTTCTACAACATCCTCGGCGGCATCGACATGCTCATCGGCCGCTTCGGGATCCTGATCCCCGCCATTGCTCTGGGCGGAGTCCTGGCGGCGAAGAACCTGGTGCCAGCCGGCGCGGGCACGTTCCGAACCGATACCCCCATGTTCGTCGGCCTTCTGATCGGTGTGATCGTCATCGTCGGCGGGCTGACCTTCTTCCCCGCTGTATCACTCGGCCCGATCGTCGAGCAGCTCAGTCACGGAAAGTTCTTCTAAATGACCGTCACCGCAACCGACCCTCTTCCCTCTTCTGGCGCGACACCGCACGGTGTAGCGGAGTCCCGCGGTCTCTTCGACCGCGAGGTTCTCGGTGAGGCTCTCCTCGGATCCGCCACGAAGCTCGATCCGCGCGTGCAGATCACGAACCCGGTGATGTTCGTCGTGCTCATTGGATCCGTGATCACGCTCATCGAGTCACTGGCACACTCCGACGTCTTCAACTGGTCCATCACCATCTGGCTCTTCCTCACCGTGCTGTTCGCCAATTTCGCCGAGGCCATGGCAGAGGGCCGGGGCAAGGCGCAGGCCGTGGCCTTGCGCAGGATGCGCTCAGAGACCATGGCGCGCCGTCTGTCGGCTGACGGCACCGAGGAGCTGGTTCCGGCCGCCACGTTGGCCAAGGGCGACCTGGTTGTGTGTGAGGCGGGAGACCACATTCCTTCAGACGGCGAGATCATCGAAGGCGTGGCCTCCGTTGACGAGTCGGCCATCACGGGTGAATCAGCACCGGTCATCCGCGAATCCGGCGGTGACCGCTCGGCGGTGACCGGTGGGACCACGGTGCTCTCCGACCGAATCGTGGTGCGGATCACGGCAGAGGCGGGTCACACGTTCTTGGACCGGATGATCGCGCTTGTCGAGGGAGCCAATCGGCAGAAGACACCGAACGAGATCGCACTCACGATCCTCTTGGCTGCGCTCACCATCGTCTTCCTGCCAGTCGTGGTCGTGCTACAGCCTTTGGGGGACTACGCCGGAGCGACGGTCTCCGTGGTCATCCTCGTCGCGTTGTTGGTGTGTCTGATCCCGACCACCATCGGCGCCTTGTTGTCGGCCATCGGCATCGCGGGCATGGACCGCCTTGTTCAGCGCAACGTGCTGGCCATGAGTGGCCGGGCCGTGGAGGCGGCGGGGGACGTGCAGACGCTGCTGTTGGACAAGACCGGCACCATCACCCTGGGGAACCGCATGGCCTCGGGCTTCTTTCCAGCCCACGGCCACACCGAAGAGGATGTCGCGAGCGCGGCCCAACTGGCCTCGTTGGCCGACGAGACTCCCGAGGGTCGGTCCATCGTGGTGCTCGCCAAGGATCGCTTCGGTATCCGTGAGCGTGAGCTCTCGGGCCCGCACGAATTCGTGCCTTTCTCGGCCACCACCCGCATGTCAGGCTTGAACGTCGACGGGCGGCGGATCCGCAAGGGGGCGACGGAAGCCGTCCGTCAGTGGGTGATCGACCAGGGTGGCACCACGCCGGGGGAGCTGCAGGAGATCGTGGACCGCATCGCGCGGTCCGGATCCACCCCGCTGGTCGTGGCCGAGGACGACACCATCCTCGGAGTCATCGAGCTCAAGGACGTCGTGAAGTCAGGGATCAAGGAGCGCTTCGCGGAGCTTCGGGCCGCTGGCATCCGCACGGTGATGATCACGGGGGACAACCCGCTCACGGCGGCTGCCATCGCGCAGGAAGCGGGTGTGGATGACTTCCTCGCCGAGGCCACGCCGGAGAACAAGATGGAGCTGATCAGGGCCGAGCAGGAGGGCGGCAAGCTCGTCGCCATGACGGGGGACGGCACCAACGACGCACCTGCGCTGGCTCAGGCCGATGTCGGAGTGGCCATGAACACCGGGACGACGGCCGCCAAGGAGGCCGGCAACATGGTCGACCTCGACTCGAACCCCACCAAGCTCATTGACGTCGTCGAGATCGGCAAGCAGCTGCTCATCACCCGGGGATCGCTGACGACGTTCTCCATTGCCAACGACGTGGCCAAGTATTTCGCCATCATCCCTGTGATGTTCGCCGGTGCATGGGGTGGGAACGCGCTCGGGGCGCTGAACATCATGCATCTGCACAGCCAGACCTCGGCGGTTCTCTCGGCAGTCATCTTCAACGCGCTGGTGATCGTCGCACTGATCCCACTGGCCCTGCGTGGCGTGAAGTGGCGGCCGTCCGGCGCCGCCTCCATTCTGCGCCGCAACGTCTTCATCTATGGCGTCGGCGGGATCATCACACCTTTCATCTTCATCAAATTGATCGACCTCGTCATCACTGCGTTGCACGCCTACTAGGGACCTGACCATGCTCACTCAACTTCGTCGCGGCGCCCTCTTCTGTCTTGTCTGCCTGGTCCTGTTCGGGCTGGTCTTCCCTCTGCTCGGTGTCGGGCTGTCGCAGCTCTTCTTCAAGCACCAGGCGGACGGCTCCATCACGGGCAATGGCTCCACCCTGATCGGCCAGGACTGGTCACACACCAAGTGCCCCGGCCACTTGCCGGGCAGCTGCGTGTTCCAGGGGCGCCCGGACAGCCTCGGCCCATATTCCGACACCGGAAAGTACAGCGGTGACAATCCGGCGGGCCATCCCGGTGACGACCCGCTCGTCGCCAACGGGGCAGCCGGCGAGTCCGGGGCCACCAACCTGGGCCCCCGCTCGCAGGAGCTGCTTGACTCCACGAAGGACCTCATTGCGTACTGGCACCGGCGCGGCGTCCAGCCGACCTCCGACCTGGTCACCACGTCGGCCAGCGGCATCGACCCCGACATCACCCCCCAGGACGCGCAGGCACAGATCCCGATGGTGTCGCGTGCGACCGGGCTTTCGGCGGCGACCCTGCTGCAGCTGATCAGCCAACTGACCAACGGTATGCAGCTGGGCTTCTTGGGCTCGCCCTATGTCAACGTGCTCCAGCTCAATGAGGCCTTGGCCAAGCTCAAGACATGAGGTGCATCACCACCGCCATCGCGGCGCTGGTGCCCCGGCGAAGCTCGCCAGGAGCCGGCGACGCGCAATCGGTCACCACCCACGAGCGACCCTGGTCCGCACGGACGCCGTCCTCGTTGACGGAACCGGAACGCTGGTGCTGTGTTCCCTCAGCCGTGCGGTGTGCCCGGCATCGCCGCCGGAGGGCATCTCGTCGCCGAAGGCATGCCGACGCTCGAGCGCGGCGTACTCTCGATGCGCAATCCGCTCTATTCCTCGGCCGTCCCCCATTGAGCGTCGGCGACCAGCTGATAGCCGACGCCCGGAATTGTCTTGAGCATCCTGCCCTCGTCGTCGCCCATCTTCTTGCGCAGCCGGTGGGCGTAGACGCGGACGTAGTTGGACTCGGCGCCATAGCCGGGACCCCACACGTCCTTGAGGATCATGTGATGGGTGCATACCTTGCCGGCGTGGCGGGCGAGGTAGGCCAGGAGTTCGAACTCCTTCGCCGTGAGCTGCAGTGGCACACCCGAAAAGGTCGCCATATGGTGCACCAGATCCACGTTGAGCTCACCCAACGCAATGGTCGTGGATTTCTCGCTCGCGTCATTCCGGGCGGCAGCGTGGCGCAGCGCCACGCGGAGTCGAGCCTCGAGCTCGGCCATGCCGAAGGGCTTCGTGACGAAGTCGTCCGCCCCGCTGTCGAGTGCCTCTACCTTGCGGCGCTCGTCGCCGTAGGCCGAGAGCACCACAATGGGCACATCCGAGAACTGGCGGATCCGGCGGCAGACATCCAGACCGTCGACGTCGGGCAGCCCGAGGTCGAGGATGACGAGGTCCGGGCCGGCCAGCGCGACCTGGCTGATCGCCTCCGCGCCGGAGTGCGCGACGAGCACCTCGTCCCCACGGGCCGTGAGGCCGATCCGCAAAGCCTTGAGCAGCGACGGGTCGTCGTCGACGACGAGCACCTTGGTCATGGCATCCCCTCAGGCCGTCGCCGCAACGCGCGTCTCCGTCGGGACGGTGAAGACGATCCGCGCCCCGTGGGCCACCTCCGTGTCGATCCAGATCAGCCCCCCATGTGCCTCGACGAAGGCCTTGGCGATGGCCAAGCCCAGGCCGGCCCGGCCGCCACCGCCATTCTGGCTGAACATCTCGAAGACGCTCTCGCGATCTTCTCGGGCGATGCCGGGCCCGTCGTCGCTGACGGCTATCTCGACGAGCGGCGCGTGTCCGGGCGCGCGTCGCCCAGTCACCCGGATGACGCTTCCCGCGGGGGAGATGCGTTCGGCGTTCTCGAGGACATTGGCCAGAACCTGGCTCATGAGGAGGTGGTCGATGTGCAGGAGCGGGAGGTCCGCCGCCGCGTCGACCTGGACGCGTCCCGCCGGGACGATGACGCCGAGCTGGCCCAGTGCCTCGTCGACCAGGTCTCGGAAGTCGACCGTCGTCGGACGGAGCTCGAGCGCCCCCGCCTCCAAACGGGTCATGTCGAGGAGATTGGTCACGAGCCTCGCCAGGCGGTCGGACTGCAGCTCAATCAACTCCAAGAGCTCCGCCTTGTCGCGGGGGCTCAGTTGCGCATCGACCTGGCGCAGGCTGGACACGGCGGCCTTGATGGAGGCCAGTGGCGTGCGCAGATCGTGCGAGGCTGCGCCCATCAGGGCGCGCCGCCAACGGTCGATCTCCTCGAGCAGGCGGGCCCGCAGGGCCTGCTCGCTGAGCTGGGCCCGGTCGACCGCCAGCGCGGCCTGGTTGGCGAACGTACCGAGCAGGCTGCGCTCGTGTTCCACGAGTTGGACGTCTTGGAGTACCAACATGCCGACCGGTCGATGGTTGACGACGAGCGCGACCGAGACCCGTCGTGGACCCATGTCGTCGAGCAGCCCGAGGGACCGCGCCTGGCCTCCGCCCGATGTCAGCGAGCCGACCTCCTCGTCGGTCAGCGCGTGCCCGGCGGTGGCTGCCACCTCCAAGCCGGACCCCGACGTGGGTCCGGCTTCGCCGACGTCGCGACCCGGGAGGATCAAGGCGGTCCAGCGTGGGGCGAACACGGACTGCACGGTGGTGACCATGTGCGCCAAGAGTTCAGACAGCGTCAGATCCCCGATCAGCGCTTGCGACAATTCGTACAGTCGTTCGGACTCCTGTGTCCGTTGTTCCGCTTCTTCTCGCGCGCTGCGCAACTTGGCGACGACCTGGGACACGACCAGGACGACCACCGCGTAGACGCCAAGCGCAATCCAGTTCTGGGGCGAACGGACAGTCAGCGTGTTGTAAGGAGGAAGAAAGAAGAAGTCGTAGAGGAGGAAGCCTCCGAGCGCACCGACGATGCCGGGGAGGAGGCCGCCGATGACGACGCCGATCAGGACGGGCAGGACGAAGGCCAGAGCCGGGATGGTGGTGCTCAGGTGGTCCCGCAAGGAGAGCAGCAGCGCCAACAGAGCACCCAGACTGGCCAGCGTGGCGACGACGCCCAGCGCGGTGCGCTGGTACGTTCCCCTGGTAACCGGCCCGCTTGGTCTGACGTACGTCACAACTATCCGTCCTTCGGAGCGTCTTTGGAGTGTACCGACGCCGTCATGGGGCCCAGCGAAGCGAGGTGGCCGTGAATCTGGGCACTGGCGAGGAGGAGGGCGTTCGGCCGACTGGCAAGTTCCGGGTCTACCTCGGTGCGGCGGCGGGGGTGGGCAAGACCTGCGCCATGCTCGATGAAGGCTGGCGACGCTTTCAGCGGGGTGCCGACGTCGTCATCGGTTTCGTCGAGACTCACAAGCGCCCATATACCGTGGAGCAGATTCGAGAGCTTCCGGTCGTGCCGCGGAAGAAGGTTCGCTATCGCGACGCGGACTGGGAGGAGATGGATGTCGCTGCCGTCCTCGGCCGGCGGCCCGAAGTGGTGTTGATCGACGAGCTTGCCCACACGAACGTGCCGGGGTCGGGCCGCCACGAGAAGCGTTGGGAGGACGTGCTCGAGATCCTCGAGGCGGGTATCGCCGTGATCACCACCGTGAACATCCAGCACATCGAGTCGCTGGCCGACGCCGTCGAGCGGATCACGGGTGTCGGCGTGCGCGAACGGGTTCCCGACTGGGTGGTGCGCCGCGCCGACCAGATCGAGTTGATCGATTCGTCAGCCGACCAGCTCCGCCGGCGCATGCTGCACGGGAACATCTACCCGCAGCACAAGGTCCCTGCCGCCCTGAACGGGTTCTTCCGGCCCGAGAACCTCGCGGCACTCCGCGAGCTGTCTCTTCGTTTCGTCGCCGACGAGACCGAAGAGGAGATTCTCGACTACCTCCGGTCCAAAGGGGCGGCAGGAGAGTTGTGGGAAACGACGGAGCGGATCATGGTGGCGGTAACCGGCGCGCCCGGAAACGCCGCCGTGGTCCGTCGGGCGGCACGCATCGCGGCCCGGGTGAAAGCCCCGCTGATCGCCATCCACGTCATTGCGGGCGATGCCGACGCCAACAGCGCGAGCACGGCCGAGCTCGAGAATCTGGTGGCGGCCGTCGGCGGCACGTGGCAGAGCGTGGAGGGTGACGACGTGGCAAGGACCATCTTCTCTGCCGCAGTCGAGCAGCAGATCACCCAGATCGTCGTGGGAACGTCGCGACTCACGCGCTGGCAGTCCCTGACCCGCAGCTCAGTCCTGCAGCAGATATTGAGGATGGCGTCCGAGAACGACATCGACCTGCATGTGATCGCCCGCCGCGAGGACGCCAAAGAGCGCCCAGCGGCCGATGACGACGGCGGTTAGCTCGCGGACAGATCGGCGTACGCGGCGTCAGCGGCGGTGCTCGCTGCCTGCTGCATGCAGCGGTTCACGTGCGCCAGTGCCTTGGCCCGACGGGGGTCGCGCGCAAGGTACTTGGCCACTGCGAGAGGATCCGCTGACCCGTCCGGTTTGCTCAATGCGAAGACGGCCTGGTCCACGATGTGCTCGTCGGGACGGTCGCTGATGCCCCGGTAGACCGACCAGTCGACGCCGGCTTCCTCACACACCTCGGCCACGCCGGCCGCCTCCATGTCCACGGCGCCGAAGCCGCGCTCGAAGATCGGCCGCCAGATGTCGTCGTCGTCGAAGAGTCCGTCGGTGGTCATGAGCGCGCCGCAGGCCTTCCGCGGTGCGACCGGATGGGAGGTGAACACGGGCCCGTCGGGGTACAGCTGCACCCGTTCGGGCACCATGAGCGTGCCCACCGGGAGTGCCGGGTCGAGCCCACCGGCGATCCCGATCACCATGACGTGGTCGATCGGGCCGGTCGAGAGTGCGTGGCGTGTGGCCTGGCGGGCCAGCGCCGGTCCCATCCCCGTCACCAAAGTGCCGGCCCACCATGTGCCGACTGTCCCGGTATGCGAGAACACGTCGTCTCCGGACGTTGGCTGGAGTCCGAAGGACTTCACAATCGCCTTGAGTTCGGGTTGCATCGGGGCAAGCACCGCCACCCGCTTCGTCGTCCCAGTCACTCCATCATCATGGCCGATCGTTCGCTAGCGTGGGCGGGGCCCGTAAGGAGAGGAGTGCCGATGCCCAGTGCCGAACAGGTGGTGAGAGATTTCTGTGCTGCCGCCAGTACGCGCGATCCAGTGGTTCTCCGTGGTTTCTTCGCCGACGACATCGTGTACCACAACATCCCAATGGCGCCGGCGGAGGGGATCGAGGCGACCATGGCAGTGATCGACATGTTCGTCGGTATGTGCGAGGCCCTGGAATTCCAGGTCCACCATCTGGCAAGCGATGGTGCAACCGTGCTCACCGAGAGAACCGACGTCTTTACCATCAAGGGCAAGGCCGCCCCCCTGCCCGTCATGGGCGCCTTCCACGTCGTGGACGGGAAGATCACCGCATGGCGGGACTATTTCGACATGGCCCAGGTGACAGCCATGTTCGAAGCGGGGTAGCGAAGGCTTAGTAGCTGTGACACCGCCCGGGTGTATCGGGCGGGCCCTGGCCGTGCGCGGCCTCCCAAGCGAGTTGCACGGACAGCGGCGCACTGCCGGCGCTCGGGTAGCCATCGAACCCGTTCCACTCGAGGATCCCGAAGTAGCCGGCACGCGGGTCGTTGCGACCGCCTTCTTCGCAGATTGCCGTCGCCATCCATGCAGCCGGAATCGTCTGCTGCTGGGCGGCAATGGCCTGGAAGTAGGCCAGGTCCTTGTAGAAGGTGATGGCGTTGTAGAAGGTGGCCAATTGGGCCGCCTCGACCGCGGTGGCGTAGGTCGCGACCTGTGCGATCTGCTCTGCCTGGGAATACGACATCAACGTGTCGTTGATGCGCACGGCACGGTGCACGCCGGCACCATCGTGCGAACTGACCTCCTGGTGGCGTGTCGCCTGGGCCCAGGCGGTGTCGCTGCTGAACAGCGACGTGAGTACAGCTGGTACGGCAACAGCAATGACGGCGACTGCCGTCGTGAGTGCAATGCGGATCCGCACGGCACCTCCCTTCGTCGGGCGCGTGGTGACGCGCGCCTGGCTCTGCTCGGTGTAGGCGGGCTCCGGCCATTGCATTCGCGCCCCGAACGGAGAGCAGGGAGGCATCGTCCGTTCTGGCTTGTCGCCGCAGGGTGTGCGGCCGGTTGTGTACAGCCCTTGGGTCTGTGGTGTTCGGTGTCGTCCTCAATTCACGGTTCTGGTCGCCCGGAACCTCGACAATTCGGTCCTTACAGCCCGCACGTGAAGCGGGTGGTCCACGGCTCCCAGCCACGCTGGGAGTAGAGCTTGAGTGCGGCCGCGTCCTGCACGGCTGGCGGGTAGTCCTGTGCTGGCGAAGGCAGTCCCGTCAGTGACGTCCACGTGCCCAGTTCGAACTGGTAGGCGCCGCCGTTGCCGACGGAGTAGTCGCCGCCGGATTCGTGCTGACGGATGCAGGCCCAGTCGCCCGTGTTCGTGCTGGTGGCGTCAGAGGCCCCACTCGCAGTGACAGGTGTCGCCGCTGCCACGACGGCAACCGGGGCCTGGGCCGCCACCGCGTTTGCCGCGGCCGCCTGCGCGACTTGTTCTTGACGCTGGAGTGCAACTGCCTTCAAGAAGGCGATTTCGGTGAGGTAGTTCTCTTCCTGTCCGAGTTCGACCGCGTTGGCGTAGTTGACCATGGTGGCCACCCTGCGGGCCTGTGAGTACGACATCAGTGTGTCGTTGATCCGTACGGTTGCCCGGTGGTGAATGATCGCCTCGTGGCGCGTCAGGCGCGCCGAGTCTGCTGAGGTACTGCTGAAGAACGCGAAAAAGATCGCGGGTACGGCGATGGCGGCGACTGTCGCCGCGAGTGCAATGCGGATCCGCACGGCACCTCCCTTCGTCGGGCGCGTGGTGACGCGCGCCTGGCTCTGCTCGGTGTAGGCGGGCTCCGGCCATTGCATTCGCGCCCCGAACGGAGAGCAGGGAGGCATCGTCCGTTCTGGCTTGTCGCCGCAGGGTGTGCGGCCGGTTGTGTACAGCCCCTGGATTGATCCTGGGTGTCTTCCTCAATTCACAGACCCGGCTGACCCGCAGGCGGGCGCGCCGGGATATTCTTCAGTCTGAATGACCCGATCTGGACTTTTGCTTACCGTATGCAGCTCGAACTCTTCTCGGAAGCTTGCATCAGAAAGGCCGAATCGGATTTGCGAGACGCAATCTACAGGATGCGGGTGCGAACCCGTGTTCGATGGTGTCATCAGCCTCTTGACCTGCACTTTCATTGGAGAGCTTTGTGACGTGATTCACAAACTCCCTGGTGAGAGAACCGCATTTAGGCCAATAACACACGTAAATTTCCCTTTATTTTCCAGAAATGGCGCCTGACCAGTAGTAACGCTCATCGCCGAAGACGCTCAGATTGCCCTTGTGGGCCGTGCAGGGCCCATTGCGGCGCGGTGCCGCGGGTTAGGGTCCCGTTCCACACAGTCGCGACAGGAGGTCACTCGTGGCATCGAGCGTCATCGTCACCGAGAAGGACCGCTATACGGTGGCCGGACTGCTCCGACATCACGCGCGTCACCGCCCAGATGACGAGATGCTGGTCCAGGGCGCGGCGCGCCGGACCTGGTCCGAGGAGCTCCATGTCGCGTGTCGTGTGGCACAGGCGGCGCAGCGCGACGGGCTTGGCGCCGGTGACCGCCTCGCCTTTCTCGACCGCAACGGTATTCCGTACTTCGACTTTCTTTTCGGTGGGGCGCTCATGGGTGCCGTCAATGTCGCTGTCAACTGGCGACTGGCGCCGGCGGAGATGGCCGCCATCATCGATGACTCCGGCGCGCCGCTCCTTGCGCTCCATTCCGACTACCTGCCGTCTCTGGCGGACATGAAGAGCGGGCTGCCCGCTGTTCGGCGGATCGTGGTCGTTGGAGACGGCACGGCGATGTGCGCCGACCCACGCGCGCAGATGTTCGACGAGTGGATCGAAGGCACCGTAGCGGACGACCCGGGTCATGTCGGCGAGCCCCATGACATCAGCATGCAGCTCTACACATCGGGGACGACCGGCCTCCCCAAGGGCGTGATGCTGACCAACGCCAACCTGTCCACAGCGATCTCCGAGGCCGGTGTCACGTTCTCCATCGACCATGACACCGTGAGCCTCGTGGCAATGCCCCTCTTCCACATCGGGGGGTCAGGGTGGGCTCTGTGCGCCATGTCCCGAGGCGGCCGCTCCATCATCTTGCGTGATGTCGACCCGTCCCTTCTCCTCGAGTTGATCGCCACCGAGCGAATCACCGAGATGTTCGTCGTCCCTGCCGTCCTCATGCTTCTGCTGGCGACGCCCGCCCTCGAGCACACCGACCTCTCGAGCCTGCGCCTCATCTTCTATGGCGCGTCGCCTATCGCCGAGGATGTCCTGGTCAAGTGCATGACATCCTTTGGTTGCGCCTTCTGCCAGGTCTACGGGATGACCGAGACGACCGGGGCCATCACGGCCCTCCGGTACGAGGACCACGACCCCGACGGGCCGCGGCGAGGGCTCCTGCGCTCGGCGGGAAAGCCGCACGCGTCGGTCGGGTTGCGGATCGTCGACCCCGATAGCGGCCGCGACGTCGAACGTGGCGCGGTGGGAGAAGTGTGGACTCGCTCGCCCTACAACATGGCGGGCTACTGGCGAAAGCCCGACGAAACGTCGGCAACAATTGACACCGAGGGCTGGCTCCGCACGGGTGACGCCGGATACTTCGATGCCGATGGCTACCTGTACCTCCACGATCGCATCAAGGACATGGTGGTGAGCGGGGGCGAGAACGTCTATCCGGCGGAGGTCGAGAACGTCTTGCTGTCGCACCCCTCCATCGTCGACGCAGCGGTGATCGGTGTCCCAGACGCCAAGTGGGGCGAGACTGTCAAGGCAATCGTCGTGCTCGGTCCGGAAGAGGTGCTGGACGAAGCCGGGGTGATCGAGCATTGCCGCCGGGTTCTGGCGCACTACAAGTGCCCGACTTCGGTAGAGGCCACGGATGCCCTGCCGCGCAACCCGTCCGGCAAGATCTTGAAGCGCGAGCTGCGTGCTCCCTACTGGACCGGCCTGGACCGTTCCATCAATTGAAGAACGGCAAACGAGGAAGATCCGCAATTGAAAAAGCACACGCCCCCGTCGGCGTGCGCTTTTCAGGTGATGCTGCGGAGGTCGGCTTCGTGTCCTACTTCTTCGTGTCCGACGTGCCGCTGCGTACCGCGTCCTTCACCTTTTCTCCGGCGTCCTTGAGGTGGCCGACCACCTGATCGGCCTTGCCCTCGGTCTCCATAGACTCGTCACCTGTCGCCCGGCCCACCGCGTCCTTGACCTTGCCTCGTGCCGTCTGTGCCTTGTTCTTCGCCTTGTCTTCGAGCGCCATCGTGCGTCTTCCCTTCGTTCGTCGTCTTCGGTCCATACCCGGATGGCCTAGAACGAACCCAGCAGTACGCCAATCGGTGCTACCCGAAGGTGAAGTCGTAGGCCTCGACGCCGGGTGAGAATGCCAACGTGAGTTGGCCGGTCTGCAGCACGCTGCCCGAGAGCAACGTGTAGAGCTTCGGAATGCCCGAGATCGGCACCGTCGCCACATGACGTCCGTTGTATGACACGGCGACGGACCCTTCACCGCTCATGACGAGGTAGACGTCGTCTGCGGTGAATCGCAACTGGAGCGTCGCGTCGCTCCCGGCCGTGGCCTCCTCGTTGTGCACGGTCCAGGTGCCGCCGAAAGCCAGGCTGTTCGACGGAATGGTGGCCGGCGGGTGGTACACGATCGCCTTGTTCGGCACCACGGCCGTGCCGACTGCGTTGTTGAGGCGCGCGTCGCCCACATAGCTCTCGGGCGTGATCTCGTTGGTCGGCGTCTTGTCGGGGACGTCGGTGCGCGCCGGGAGGTCCGTGACGCCGTTGGCGGTGAGCAACATCCGAATGTTGTCCTCCATGGAGGCATACCCGCTCTCGCCGAAGTTGTAGGCACGGACGGTGCCGTTCGGGTCGATCAGGTAGTCCGCCGGCCAGTACTCGTTGTTGTAGGCGTCCCAGGTGGCCAGGTTGTCGTCGACCGCCACGGGGTAGTCGATGCCGAGGTTGCCCGCGGCGTGTTGGACGTTGGAAACCACGTGTTCGAAGGCGAACTCGGGTGCCGACACCCCGACCACGACCAGTCCGTCGTCCTTGTAGTCGTTGTACCAACCCTCAACGTGGGGGAGTGCGCGTTGGCAGTTGATGCACGAGTACGTCCAGAAATCGACCAGCACGACCTTGCCCCGTAGCTGGCTGAGCGCCAGCGGTCTGTCGCCCGGTGTGTTGAACCAGGCCGTGATCCCGGTGAAGTTGGGTGCCCTGCCCAGGTTCGGCAGATTCGTCTTGTTGGCCATGAACACGGAGCGCTTCTGCGGCGTCGTCGAAGTCGTCGAGGACGAGGACGAGGACGATGAAGTGGGTGAGGATGTGGGCAGCGTTGACGTCGGAATGGTTGTCGTCGTGGTGGTCGCCCCGGCGACCAGATGGCCGCTGTGGGAGTTGCCCTGATCTGTCGCCGCGCACGTCGCCTTCTTGCCCTCCAGCCGGGCATTGGCGGCGGCGAACTGATTCTGGTGTTCGCCGCTGAGATGCTGGAGCTGCCTGCAGGCGGACCCGGTCGACTCAATGTGGTCCTCGAGGGCGCTCGTGTAACCCGGCACGTCGCGCTGCAAGGCGCCGAGCCAATTGAATGCGATGGCCAGCGTGGCAACGCCCAGGACCACGCCGGCGATTTTTCGCACAGCGGGCAGGTGGCTGCGCAACGAGGACCACGACGTCGTCGCCCGTTGGGCCACAACGGCAAGGATGAGCAGTGGCACCGTCACGCCGCACGCATAGAACAAGGTGACCAGCAGGGAAGTCCCACCCACGTGATGGTGCGCCGCCGCAACCGAGATGGCGGTGAGCACGGGTCCCGCGCAGGGCACGAAGACGAGGCCGAGGCTCAATCCCAGGACGAAGCCGCCGCCCTGGTTGGCGTAGCGGGAGGCACCGAGCCTGGCGAAGGGCCGCTCAATCGCCTCGCCGATTTTGGGAACCAGAAGGCCGATCGACAGCAGGCCCAGTAGCGCCACGCCGAGCCAGAACAAGAGGTCCTGGGGCAGGTGGAGAAATCCGAGAAGGGAGCTGGCGAACAGCACGGAGATGCTGAAGCTCACGACAAGTCCGGCGATGATGATGTAGGGGCGCCACCGGCCGCCTCCGGAGGAGCCACCGGCTATGACGACCGGGATGACGGGGACGATGCAGGGGGAGAGCCCGGTGATCAGGCCTCCGAGGAACGCAACGACGAGAAGTTCACCCATGAGGGTCGCTCCTTTGCGTTCCGTCAGCGGGCACGGGTGCGCCTCCTTCGTCGAGCATGTGTCGTCGAAGCTAGCGGTCAGCCTGGAGGGAGAGGCATCGCCCCTCCGAGATGACGGCAGGGCTGGGGCATTGCAGACTGTCCAACGGTGATCAGCGAGTATTGGATTTACCTGGGGACCGCGGTCGGCGCCGCCGGCGCCGCCGTCTATCTGCGTGACACCATTCGTGGGACGACCAAGCCGAACCGGGTGACCTGGCTCCTGTGGGCCGTCGCTCCCTTGCTCGCCGCTGCTGTCGCCCTCAACGCCGGCGCCGGGTTGCGCGCCCTGCCGACCTTCATGGTGGGCTTCATGCCGCTCCTGATCTTCATCGCCTCCTTTCACAATTCGGCCTCTGTGTGGAAGGTGCGCCGGGTGGACTACGCCTGCGGCGCGGTGTCGGTGGTCGGCACCATCATCTGGCTCTTCACCAGCAACGGCGTGCTGGCAGTCTCCGCTGCCATCGCAGCCGACTTCCTGGCCGGGATGCCGACCCTGATGAAGAGCTGGACCCATCCCGAGACCGAGACGGTCCACACATACATCGGGGCGCTCATCAGCATGGTCGTGGTCCTGCTCACGGTCGACCAGTGGATCTTCGACGTCGTGGCTTTTCCGCTCTTCGTGGCGTGCATGGCGACGGTGCAGTCGATCCTCGTGGGCCTGGAGCCCGGGCCGCGGTTCCGCCAGATTCGTCGGCGGTCGCGCGTTGAGGGGTCATCCCCCACCGAAGAAGTGGCGCACTGAGTCCGGCTGCCTGGTAGGAAGGCGCAGGGCAGCGCCATTGAAGGGAGCAATCCGTGCCTCAGGTCCACGTCAACGGAATCGACATCGAGTACGTCACCGACGGAGATTCCTCTGATCCGCCACTCCTTTTGGTAATGGGCCTGGGCGCGCAACTGATCGCCTGGCCGGAGGGCTTCGTGGACGAACTGCGCCGGCGGGGCTTCTACCTCATTCGCTTCGACAACCGCGACAGCGGCCTGTCCACGAAGTTCGAGGGATTGCCCGACATGGCGGCATTGTTCACCGGCACCGACCTCTCCTCGGCGTCGTATCGGATTGAGGACATGGCAGACGACGCCGCTGCACTGCTTGGTGCGCTCGATATCGCAAAGGCACACGTCGTCGGCGCGTCCATGGGCGGCATGATCACTCAGGCCCTGGTCATCAACCACCCGGAGCTCTTCCTCAGCGCCACGTCCATCATGTCGACCACGGGCGACCGCGCCGTCGGTGCGCCGACCGGCGAGGCGATGACGGCACTGCTGCGTCCGGTGGCCACGAACCGCGAGGAGGCGATCCAAGCGAGCGTCGAGGGCAGCCTCGTCATCGGATCGCCGGCGTATCCGACCGAGGAGCGCCTGCTGCGCACCCGCGCCGGTCGGGCCTACGACCGCTCGTACTGCCCCGAAGGCACGGCGCGCCAGCTCGGCGCCATCCTCGGCTCGCCGGACCGGACGGACGGGCTGCGCGGGGTGCGCCTCCCTTTTCTCGTCGTCCATGGCGAGGCTGATCCGCTCGTCACTCCGAGCGGCGGCGACGCAACGGCGGCCGCAGTGCCCGGCGCCAAGCTGCTCACCATCCCGGGCATGGGCCATGACCTACCCGAAGCGTTGTGGGACACCGTGATCGACGCCATCGTGGCGAACACGGAGCTGGCGGCCGTCTGAGGAGTCTGACTTCTCAGGAGTCGGACTTCTCAGGGAGTCGGACTGCTCAGGAGTCGAGCGCGTTGGCCGCCGCGACCGCGGCCAGCCATGCCGCGCTCTCCTTGGGCGTCCGGGCAAAGGTCGTGCGGTCGACCTCGACGATGCCGAACTTCGGCTTGTAGCCCAGCGCCCACTCGAAGTTGTCGAGCAGCGACCAGTAGGTGTAGCCCCGCACGTCGACACCGTCGGCAATGGCCTCCAGCACGCCCGTGAGTGCTTGTCGGACATAGTCGATGCGCTGCTCGTCGTCGCTGGTGCCGATCCCGTTCTCGGTGACGAGCAGCGGAATGGATCCGTCGGTGTAGTCCCAGGCGCGCCGCAGGCAATTCCCGAGTGAGGCCGGGTAGAACTCGTAGCCCATGTCGAGGATGGGCACGCCGTCCTCGTAGCCGGCCCAGCCGTTCGGGCCGATCACCATGCGCGTGTAAGTCTGCACGCCGAGGAAGTCGTCGCCCTCGATGACATCGAGGAACACGTCTTCAGCATGATGGCGGATGCTGTCGAGCTTGTCCTCGCCCCCTGGAGCCAGCTGGTAGTCGGTCATGGAGAGGGTCAGGCCGACGGGCACCCCCGGGGCTCCGGCCCGGATCGTCTCGACGGCGACGCGGTGTGCCTCGGCCAGGCGACGCGCCACCGTGCGCGACAGGGCGAGGTCGTTCTTCCCCGGCGGGAACATCCCGGCATGCCAGCCCATGGTGGCCACGATGTTCGGCTCGTTGAGTGTGCAGGCCCGGCCCATGACGTCGCCGAGTGCATCGGTCACGACTCCGCAGAATTGCCCGAAGCGCTCGACGGCAGCATCTGTCTCCCAGCCACCCTGGGCGGTCAGCCATTGCGGGGTGGTGAAGTGGTGGAACGTCACCACGGGATCCACGCCGCGCTGACGCAGCGCGACGCAGATGCGGCGATAGTGGGCCAGCGCGGCGTGCGAGACCTCTCCCTCCGCGGGCTCTATGCGGCTCCACTCGACCGAGAAGCGGTAGTTGTCGAACCCCAGGGCGGCGACAAGGTCGGCGTCCTCCTCCCAACGGTGCCACGAGTCGCAAGCGTCACCGGACGGCTCGGTGCACCCAGAGCCGGGCGTGTGTTCGAAGGCCCACCAGTCGTTGTTGATGTTGCCCCCTTCAATCTGGTGGGCCGCCGTCGCCGTACCCCATGTGAACCCAATGGGGAAGGCGGGCCCCAGTCCTTCCCGAATCATCGGCGCGTCCTCCGTCGTGTCGTCGGCTCTCGAAGGGCAAGGTATCGTTTCCTGACAATGGCGTCATATTCAACACCGACGACTGACGTCCCCGATTCGGAGCAGGCGGGAGCGAGGCAGGGGGCGGGGGACACTGTTCCGGCCCCGATGGTGGAGGCCCATGGACTCACCAAGCGCTTCGGGGAGTTCGTTGCCGTAGACGGGGTCGACTTCAGTATCGCCAAGGGCGAGTCATTCGGCTTCCTCGGCCCCAACGGAGCCGGCAAGACGTCGACCATGCGCATGATCTCGTGCATCAGCCCTCTCAGCGGGGGCTCGCTGCGCGTGCTGGGTATGGACCCCTCCAAGGACGGTCCGCGGATCCGTTCGCGCATGGGGCTCGTGCCCCAGGAGGACTCGTTGGACCTGGAGCTCACCGTCCTTGACAACCTCATGATCTACGGCCGCTACTTCGACATGCCGAAGAAGGTCATCCGCGAGCGTGCCGAACAGCTTCTGGACTTCGCACAGCTGACCGAGCGGGCCAACGATCGGGTCGACCCGCTGTCGGGAGGTATGAAGCGGCGTCTCACCATCGCGCGTGCGCTCATCTCCGACCCGGACCTGCTCATCCTCGACGAACCCACCACCGGGCTCGACCCGCAGGCCCGTCACCTGCTCTGGGACCGGCTCTACCGCCTGAAGCAGGACGGCGTGACCCTCGTGATCACCACGCACTACATGGACGAGGCAGAGCAGCTGTGCGATCGCCTCGTCGTCATGGACAAGGGCCGCTTCGCCGCCGAGGGGTCGCCGCGGCAGCTGATTGCAGAGCACTCGACCAAAGAGGTGGTGGAGCTGCGATTCGCTCCCGGCGAGCACGAAGAGGTGGCGCCCTCCCTCACGGCACTGGCGCAGCGTACCGAAGTGCTGCCCGACCGCATCCTCCTCTATACCGACGACGGCGACACCGCCCTGGCCGAGGTCGCTCGCATGGGCCACGTTGCCCGCGCCACACTGGTGCGCCGGTCCACGCTCGAAGACGTCTTCCTCCGCCTCACCGGCCGTACCCTGGTCGACTGAGTCGATGACCGCAGTGAGCGGCGCGGGGGCGTCGGGGCAGCCGGGGTCCTTCGGGCGCGCGGTGACAGCCGCGCCCCGGCGTTTCGCCACCCCCATGTGGCTGCGAGCAGCCCGCTACTGGGGTTACCAGTACAAGCGAACCTGGCGCAGCTCGGTCGCCACCAGCTTCCTGATCCCGGTGCTCTACCTGGCTGCCATGGGCATCGCGCTGGGCTCGCTCATCGACAAGCACTCGCACGGTGTCGACGGTGTCACGTACGTCGCCTTCTTGGCCCCCGGTCTCCTGGCCGGCACCTGCATGCAGATCGGCACCAACGACGCCACCTACCCCGTGATGGGGGCGATCAAATGGGTCCGGACCTACATGGCCCAGTTGGCGGGCCCTCTCAGCGTCTACGACGTCCTGCTCGGTCATCTGGCCTGGATCGCGGCACGGCTCGCCATCGTCACGTCGATCTACCTCGCCGTGATGGCGGTCTTCGGCGTCGTGTACTCGCCGTGGGCGATCCTCGCCCTGCCGGCGGCGGTACTCACCGGGATGGCCTTCGCTGCACCGGTCAGTGCGTTCGCCGCGACCCAGGACAAGGATTCGTCCTTCTCCACGCTGTACCGCTTTGCCATCATCCCTATGTTCCTCTTCTCCGGGACGTTCTTTCCCATTTCACAGCTGCCGACGTGGCTCGAGGTGGTGGCCTACGTGACGCCGCTCTACCACGGGGTCGCGCTGTGCCGCGACCTGACGTTGGGCCAGGTGAGCTGGGCCGATTTCGGCCACGCCGCCTACCTGTGCGGGTTGGTCGCCGTCGGCTACGCCGTGGGTCGCCGGACCTTCTCCCGGCGACTGGTGGTGTGAGGCGATGACGACCACCTCCGCCCGTTCCCCGCTCGACCAGCGCTCTCCGGGCGTCGCGGCGCGGATCACCCCCCTCGCGCTGCTGGGCGGACGCCACGCCAGCCGTGTGCTCGAGCGCAACATCCTCGTCTATCGCCGCTCGTGGGTGTTCATCGTGTCGGGCTTCTTCGAGCCGCTGTTCTACCTGCTCTCCATCGGCGTCGGGCTGTCGCATCTGGTCGGCCCGATCAACGTCGACGGACGCGAAATCCCGTACACGGCTTTCGTGGCGCCCGGGCTGCTGGCTTCGTCCGCCATGAACGGCGCCATGCTCGATTCGACCTTCCTCGTCTTCTTCAAGCTGAAGATCGCCAAGACCTACGACGCCATGTTGTCGACACCTCTGGGCGTGACCGATGTGGCCTTGGGCGAGCTCAGTTGGTGCGTCCTGCGCGGGACGCTCTACTCGGGCGCCTTCCTGGCCATCATGGCGATCCTGGGGTACATCGTCTCGCCGTGGGCCATCCTCTGCTGGCCGGCGGCGGTGCTGATCAGCCTGGCCTTCGCCTCGGCCGGCATGGCCGGTACGACCTACATGCGGACCTGGCAGGACTTCGACATGGTGTCGCTCGCCTTCATCCCGCTCTTCTTGTTCTCGGCCACCTTCTACCCGCTCACCGTGTACCCGGGCTGGCTCCAGGCCGTCATCCGGGTGACCCCGCTGTATCAAGGGGTGGTGCTGGTGCGGGCGGCCGACCTCGGCATCTGGGCCTGGACGCTGCTGGCCCACATCGCCTATCTGGTGGCAATGGCCGTGGTCGGTGTCGTCATCACCAGGCGACGACTCGGAGCCCTCCTCCTGCCGTAACCGTCTCTCCTGTCGTCACCGTCCGTCCGGGCGGCCGGTACCGTAAGGGCCGATTTTCGCCATCGCCAGAGGACCGAACCGAATGAACATCGTCGTCAGCAACGTCAAGGGTGGGGTCGGCAAGACCACCACCGCCATCTACCTGGCCGCGGTCGCGGCTCGACGGGGCCGCGGTCCCGTCCTGCTGGTCGATGCCGACCCGCAGGGCTCGTCGGCGGAGTGGTACGAGGTCGAGCCCCTCGAAGGGGTCGACCTGGTGGAGGGGCCTTCAGTACGGACGGTCACCAAGGCCATGAACAACGACGGCGGCATCGTGGTAGTCGACACCCCGCCGGGTGAGGGCAACGTCGTCCAGGCTGCGCTGGGCCGGGCCGACGCCGTCATCATTCCGACGAGGGCCGGTGGCGTCGAGCCGAACCGCGTCGTCACGACGTTGGAGATGACGCCGAGCAACGTGCCCGCCGGCGTCGTCATCAGCTCGGCCCGCCTGGGCACCAACGACCTCGAGGCCACCATCGAATGGTGGACCGAGCTCAAGGTGCCCGTGTGGGGCATCATCCCCGAACGAGTGTCCATTGCCGCCGGCCCCGCCGCCGCGCTCTCGCCCGAGGGCCTTGAGCACTACGGCAAGGTGCTGAAGAAGGCCACCGCCTCGTACCGCTGACCGGGCCGCCTCAGCGGGCGGACATCTGTTGGAGCTCGGCGTGGAAGCGGCTGTCGCCCCAGGCGGTGGGCGCCTTGCCGCGCAGCTGGCCGGTCAGCTCTGACAAGAACCATCGGCGCACCGCAATGCTCGTCTCCGACGCCGGAAGCGTCAGCAGCCGCTGCGTGTGGCCGAACTCGTCGGCCTCGTCGAGCATGGCGTCGTAGAACTCGACGGTGGACACGGCCGACTGCGGAAGGTCCAGTGTCCAGTCGAAGGATTCGATCTCGTTGTCCACCGCTTGTTGCCACATGTCGTCCATGCCCGGCCCGAGGCCGTTGAAGCGAGTGCCGATCTGGGAGACGAGGACCGACAGGCGTTCGGGCAGGTGCGGCGCGTCCGGTGCCGTGTCCGACCGCTCCTTCATCAACCGCAACTCGCGGAACAAGGCCTCGTACTCCTCGCTCGCCTTCTGGAGCAGCGCAACCGGAATCCCGAGGACCCTGATGGAGACGTCGGGTGAATCGTCGGACTCGCCGTGCACGTTCGTGTGGGTGATGCCGGCCAGGTCGAACCGGAAGCTACCGTCCGAAAGGCTGGTGGGAGGTACCGGGAAGTCGACCGGGAGCTCGAACCACACGATCTTCCCTCCGTCGACCGCCTGAACCCCCCAATTGGAGGCCAGCGTGTTGAACAAGGTGAGACCCCGGCCTGTCGCGGCGTCCGTTGCGTATTCCTTGATGGACGGGAACGACGGGTTGCCATCGGCGACGTCCACTCGGATGCGACCGGGCAAGATGTGCAACGTGATGCACAGCGGAGTCGCGGCGTGCAGCACCGCATTGGTGACGAGTTCCGAGGTCAACAGGGCGGCGCAGCCCGTCACCTCGGCCGGCAGGTCGCGCAGGTGCGCCGCCACCCAGTGACGCGCCACGGGCGTACTTTCGACCACCGGTTCGAGATGAAGCGTTGACATGCCATCCCGTGCCGTACCCACGGGGGGATCTGTTAAGCGCTCCTCGGAGACACCGCTGTAGCCGAGGCAGAGCACCACGACGTCGTCGGTTCGCTCCTCGACGCTCAGCATCGAGGCGAAGGTCACCGCAGGGCGGTCCGGCCAGCCTGCTCGCGCCACGACAACTGCCGTGTTGGCCAGCCGCTCCATGCCACTGGTGATCACCTCGCCGCGGCGCTCAATCAGTCCGTCGGAGTACATGATGAGGGAGTCGCCCCGGTCGAGCACGAGCTCGTCGCGCGGGCGTGGGGAGCCACTCAGTCCGGCGGCAATGAGGAGGGTGCGTTGCATGGGGCAGAACGTCACGCTGCCGTCGGCGCGGACCACCAGGGGCGGCGGATGGCCGGCGTTGCTCAGGACGACCCGACCCGTCGACGGCGTGATCGTCCCGACCACCGCCGTGACCACCCGGTCCTCGATGAGCGTGTCGAAGAGCTGGTCCAACGACGACAGGACCTCGGTGGGTGAAAGGCCAGAGACGGCATAGGCGCGGATGGCGCTGCGCACCTGGCCCATCAACGCCGCCGCGGGAGCGCCCTTGCCCATCACGTCGCCCACGCTGAAGAAGACGGCGTCATCGTCGAGCTCGAAGACGTCGTACCAGTCACCGCCGGCGTATGTGCCCGCCACGCCGGCGCGGTACTCCGCGTCGAGGAGCAGGCCCCGGACCTCGGGGAGCGAGTCGGGCAAGACGGCTCGCTGCAGCACATCGGCCACGACATGCTCCCGCTGGAATCTGGTGGCGTTGGAGAGGGCGACGCCTGCTCGGCTCGCCACTTCGGTGGCCAGCGAGACGTCGTCGGTTTCGAACAGCCTGCCCGGCCCGTCCACGAAGGTCATCACTCCGATGACCTCGCCGTTGGCGGTCAGGGGTACGGCCAGCGCCGTTGCCGCGCCGGTCGGGTCCGTGCTTCCGCTGTCATCGAGCAGGGGGGCCAATTGCGTGCGGCCGGTGCGGAAGGCGACCGCCGCCGGCATGTCGGAGTCGAAGGGGAGGACGTCGGTCGCCCCGGTTGCCCCCGTTGCACCGCGTGTCGACGGGCCAGGCGTCGAGTCGCGCTCATCGAGTCGGACGAGGCCGTTGTCTCCGGGGACCTGGACCGAACAGGAGTCGGCCACCCTTCCTTCCACCAGGCTCATGGTGCGTCGGATCACGACGGTCGGCTCGAGGCTCGAGCTCAACAGCCGCGTCACCTCCGAGAGGATGGACAGGCGCTCGCGGCCGGCTTCCGCGTCGCGCAGCGCTTCCCGTTCGTGTTCGAACACCTGCGCCCGCTCCAGGGCTTGCGCGGTGAGCCCGGCCAGGGTTGAAAGGAACCGCAAGTCGGGATCGCTCAGCTCTGGTTGGGCCGTGAAGGCGAGGGACAGGACGCCGAGGGGACCGACGCTGCCGATCAGGGGCTCGCTGACGATGGTGACCGGTTTGGGGAGCTCGTGGAGGATCCGCAGCACGAGCTCGTCTGCCACCTCCGCGCCGACGGCATCGTTGTCTGCGATCGCAGTGAGGACCGTCCGGCCTCGGACAAGACAGCTGCCGGCGTGACTTCCCTCCACGGGCACCACGGTGCGAGAGAGCAGTGCCGGGTGGCCGCTGCTGGCCAGGCAGACCAGGCCGCGTTCGGCGATCGCAGGGACGCGCACGACCGCCGAGTGTGCGCCGAGTGCGCGCCGACCGCCGGCGATGGCCGCATGGGCCACGTCGCCGGGCGTCGTGGCGGCCGCCAACGCCGAGCTGAGCTGGTGGAGATGCTGACTGCGTTCCAGATTGACGAACTCGGTCAGCGTCAACCGGGCGCGCTCGACCGCCTGCGCAGCGGCACCCGTGATCGTGAAGAGGAAGGTCCGGTCGGGCTCGGAAATCCCGCGCTCCTCGTCCCAGTGGACGACGACGGTGCCGATGGTGCGGTCGGAGACGACCAGGGGGATGATGGCGACAGCCCCGAGCCGCTTCGACCCGAACCGCTTGGAATCGAGGGATTCGTAGATGTCGGACCGTTCGCGTCGCAGGTCGTCCACGGTCTCAGCGAAGAACGCCACGCGGAGACCCAGGACCGGGCCATCCAACTGGAGCGAATCGAGCACGCCGTCGGAAGGGTCGTCGGGTTCGTAGCCGAAGCGCCGGAGCGTGTGGAGGACGCCCCGCTCGTCGAGGAGGGCGAAGGTGGCTGCGTCGACCCGCAGCTCGTCACGCATGGCGGCGAAGACCGCGTCGGCCACCTGCGCTGGGTCGGCGGCTGTCGTCAGGGCGCGAGCCATGGTCTGCATACGCTGTGCCGTCTCGGCCGCCACCCGTCGGCGTCGCTCGTTCCTTGTCTCGGACTTCGCCGTCCACAATTGGGCGTTGCGCTGGCCGCGCAGGTAGGAGATCCACATGGCCACAGCGGTTGCCGCCAGCATCGTGACGACGCGCAGCGTGTGGTTGAGCTGGCCGTAACTGTGCGGCGGCGTGCTGATGATGAGTGCGAAGAACGCAGTCAGAATGCCGACGAGCGCGACCCGCGAGGGGCGGGCAAACGGAGCGGCGATGAAGGGGGAGAGCGCGAGCAGTCCGACGAGGGAGACGTTTCCCCCGGAGACGGCGAAGACGATGGCCATCGTGGACGTCCACGCCAGCGCCACCAGCGTCCCTATGGCCTCGGTCCGATCACCGCGGACGGTCCGGGGCGTGGCCGGAAGCTGTTCCTCGCCTGGTTCGGCCACGTGCTCTCCCCGGGTTGGCGGGCTCGACCTCAAACGCTATTCCCCCTGGCACGTGACCAGGGTCAACGCCCGCCATTCACCGGGGTTGTGCGTGACCTTCCTACCCGAGTGGAGGCGCGGCGAAACCCAGTTGGCTCCCAGGAGGTTTAGCTTTGTCGTCCAGGGGCAATACTCCGACTGCCAATCGGCATTGCAGCGCGTGCTGGGTCCGGCCCGGGACGGAAGCGACAGGAGGGCGGAGTGGAGCAGGAATTTTACATCGAGCAGCAGCCAGGGTCGTCGCCACCAGTGATCGCGGTCAGCGGGGAGATCGACGTCGCCACTGCTCCGCAGTTGCGAGAGTGCCTGCACGGCGTCATCGCAGGGGGTGACGCGACGGTCATTCTGGACCTCCTCGGGGTCACGTTCTTGGATTCCACCGCGCTCGGCGTCCTGGTCGGCGCCCTGAAGCGGTGTCGCGAGCTGGGCGGCGATCTGCAGGTCGTGGTGGCGGATCCGCGCATTGTCAAGATCTTCGAGATCACGGGCCTCACGAGTATCTTCACCATTGCCGACTCGCTGGAATCGGCGGGGGCGGCGTGACCGAGACCGCTGATCGACTGGAGACTGGCGACCGCATCGAACTGAAGTTCCCGGCGCGAGGCGACCTGATCGTTCTCGCCCGGCTCGTCACCAGTGCGATCTCCGCCCGGGCCGGGTTCGATATCGAAGAACTCGAAGACCTGCGGCTCGCCGTGGGGGAGCTGTGCCTCCTGACGCTGCAGGGCAGCGACGAACAACACGGTGACCTGCGCCTGGAGCTCTCCGTGCTGGGCGACGCCATCGGCGTCACCTGCACGCTCGAGCGGGCGGGTGTGGCAGGCGTGTCCACTCCCGACGGGGACGAGGTCGCGGAGCTGAGTGTGCAGATCCTCGATGCGCTCGTGGACGACCATGGCCGGGACGTCCAGGACGGCTCGGTGCGTGCCTGGCTGCGCAAGCGCCGGGGGGGGCATGCAGGGTGACAGACGGCCGGGAACACGATCCCGGGCCGCCGTCGGACGTCGCATCTGACCGTCCCGCCCTCGATCCGGTCGCGCGCGAGGAGTTGATCACCGCAAACCTGGGTTTGGCCCATCAGCTGGCGCGGCGCTTCCTGCACCGGGGGGAACCGTTGGACGACCTCGTGCAGGTGGCCTCTGTCGCACTCGTGAAGTCGGTCGATCGCTTCGATCCGGCCCGCGGGGTGGACTTCGCTGCGTTCGCCACCCGGACCATCATCGGCGAGCTCAAGCGCCACTTCCGAGACAAGGGCTGGGCTGTACGCGCCAGCCGCCGGGTGCAAGAGCTCTACCTCGAGCTCGGTCATGCCACGGGCACACTGGTGCAGCAGCTTGGCCGCAATCCGACCGTGGCGGAGCTGGCCGAAGCCACCGGGGCGAGCGAGGAAGCGGTCATCGAAGCGATCGAGGCCGGCCAGGGCTACCGGGCGGCGTCGATCGATGCGTCCGAGAGCGAGGACGATCCCATGTCGGCTCGGCTCGGGGAGCGGGACGGCAATTTCGATTCCGTCGAGGACCGGGCTCTCCTGGGACCTGCGCTGGCCTCGCTGCCCGAGCGCGAACAATCCATCCTGAGAATGCGCTTCGTCGACGGCCTCACGCAGTCGGAGATCGCGGCGGCGGTCGGTGTCAGCCAGATGCACGTGTCGCGGCTCCTCTCGTCGAGCCTGCAGAAGCTGCGGGACGGGATCGGCCAGACCGAGGCCGGCCGACGCTGACCGGCTGAAGATGGAGGCCCGCTGACGGTACGGGCCTGCTGACGATATTGGGCACCGATACGCAGTTGAGGCACGAAATGAGCGGTTGACAGTGACCTCCGGGCCTGAGAAGAGTGGATTCTCCGGAAAGTCTGGAGAAATTCTGCCTGTCATGAGTATGGTGCAGGCCAGCCCTGTTGGAACGACGCACCAGTCCTGGAACGAACGGAGCGCTCATGGTCCATCTCGACGCAGCACTGGCCAAAGAAAAGGACCTTGGTGACAAGGGTCTGAAGGGCGGGGCGCTCGGGCTGTTCTCCTCGGTCGTGGTCGGTGTGGCGTCGACCGCGCCGGCCTACAGCCTTGCGGCGACACTCGGATTCGTTGTCATTGCGATCAACGGGCTGCAGGCGCCCATCATCTCCATCCTGGCGTTCGTACCGATGTTGTTCGTCTCCTATGCGTACAAGGAGCTGAACAACGCCGATCCCGACTGCGGCACGACCTTTACGTGGGCCACGCGGGCCTTCGGACCGAAATCGGGATGGTTCGGCGGCTGGGGAGTCGTGGCAGCTGACATCCTCGTGATGGCGAGCCTGGCCCAGATCGCCGGGCAGTACGTGTTCCTCCTCTTCGGCGCCAACGGCATCGGGACCGACCCGTCGAGCACGTGGGTGCTCCTCGTCGGCGTCCTGTGGATCGTGGTGATGACCGCAATCTGTTACGTGGGTGTCGAGATCTCCGCCAACATGCAGAAGGCCTTGCTCGGGATCGAGCTGACGGTGCTGCTGATCTTCTCGGCCGTCGCGCTCATCAAGGTTGGGGCGGGCAAGGCGCCGGCCGGCCACCTGACACCGAGCGCGGAATGGTTCAACCCGTTCCACCACCTGGGCTTCACCAGCTTCATGATCGGGTTCACTCTCATGTTGTTCATCTACTGGGGCTGGGACACCGCGGTCTCGGTCAATGAGGAGACCAAGGACTCGACACGCACACCCGGGCGGGCGGCGGTGATCTCCACCCTGATCCTCCTGGCCACCTATGCCCTCGTGATCGTGGCCTCGCAGTCCTACGCCGGCGTCGGCACCAAGGGCATCGGGCTCGGCAACTCGGCGAACTCCGGCGACGTGATCAATTCGCTCGGAGCATCGGTGTTCGGGAGCAGCGGGATCGGCTGGTTCATGATCAAACTGCTGTTGCTGATGGTGCTCAGCTCGGCAGCGGCATCGACACAGACGACAATCCTGCCGACGGCGCGCACGACGCTGTCAATGGCCGCCTACAAGGCGATCCCTGACACCTTCGGCAAGGTGCACAAGCGCTTCTTGACCCCGACGACCTCGACCGTGGCCATGGGCGCCGTCTCCATCGCGCTCTACGTCGCCATGAACTACCTGTCGAGCGGAAGCAGCGTGATCGGTGACTCCGTGTCCGCCCTCGGGGCCATGATCGCCTTCTACTACGGCCTCACCGGCTTTGCCTGTGTTTGGTACTACCGCCAAAGCCTCACGGAGAGCGCCCGCAGCTTCTGGCTGCGCGGCATCCTCCCGCTCCTCGGCGGACTCATCCTGTGGTTCTGCATGGTCTGGTTCGTTTGGTACAACTGGACGACTCCAAGCAACAGCTACACGACTTGGACCTTCCCGGGGACGCATCGGGTGATCGGCGGAGTCTTCGTCCTGATCGTTGCCTCGGTGCTCCTCGGCGTCGTCTTGCTCGTCGTCTACCGCTTCGTCCGGCCCGATTTCTTCTTGGGCAAGACCCTGAACCGCGACACACCGACCCGGGTGCCCGAGGACATCGGTGTGCCCGTCGGCTTGTTCGGGATAGAGCCGTTCGCCGACGCAGACAGTCACGCCAAGAACGAGCCCACCGGGTCCCCGACATGAGACCGAGCGCAGCCCTTCGCTCATTCCGGTAGACCGGGGTCAGCCCGGGCCCGGGCGCGAGGACGAAGGTGGAGCTCATGACCAAGAAGTTGGAAGGGACGGTCACGCTTGTCACCGGCGCCAGCAGTGGCATCGGTGAGGCGACCGCAGTTGCGCTGGCTGAGGAGGGAGCGACGGTGGCCCTTGTGGCCCGCCGGCGTGATCGGCTCGAGGCGCTCGCCGAGCGGGTGGGCGGCCAGGACGCTGCGCTGGTGATTGAAGCCGACATCACCGACCCGGCACAGGCAGAGGCGGCGGTGGCGACCACCGTGTCCGAGCTGGGCCGGCTCGACACCCTGGTCAACAACGCGGGCGTCATGTTGCTGGGGCCGATCGTGGGGGCCCCGATCGAAGAATGGCAGAGGATGGTGCACCTGAACCTGTTGGGCCTCCTCTACTGCACGCACGCGGCCCTGCCCCATCTCCTGACCGCGGCCGAGGGCGAACCGCGCTCGGTGGCCGACGTCGTGAATGTGAGCTCGGTGGCCGGCAGGGTGGCACGGCTGAACAGCGGCGTCTATAACGCCACGAAACATGGGGTCGGAGCCTTCAGCGAGTCGCTGCGACAGGAGGTCACCAGCCGCCACGTCCGGGTGACCCTCATTGAGCCCGGCGCCGTCGCGACTGAGCTCGCCTCGCACAACCGCCGTGAGATCCTCGAAGGGATGGTCCAGACCTTCGGAGGAAATTGAGATCATGCAGGCCGAGGACATCGCGGCGAGCATCCGCTACGCCGTCACGCAGCCGCGCCGGGTCGCTGTCAACGAAATCCTGATCAGACCCACCGAACAGGAGCGCTGAGATCAAACGGGTCGCGGTCGTCGGATGCTCAGATCGGGCAAGCCCCCCCCGGGGGGATCATTCCGTGACGCGACCTTCCGGGATCGCGCCACCGATGCCCTGGGCGTCTGAGGGTTTGGTGTTGACGGAGACTCTTCGACGGTGCACGACATCATCTGGAACAGGGCCCACACCGTCGTCTGGTCGAACTGCCCGTTGGCGTCGTCATGTTCCCTGTCATGGCGCGTTCTGTATGGCGCCCGGTCACTCATGAGGATCGGAGGAACCACACGCCGGAGCACTGGTCCAATCAGCGCTCGTGCGACGCCGAGCTGTCGATCATTTTCTGGTCGGCCACCCGGCGCCGCCCTCGCGTCAACGCGACGCCGAGCCCGGCCACGACCCACGGCGGGACCGGCTGCGCTTCGTCCGCCTGCGCTCACAGAGGGACGCCGATGCATTCCTGGCCAGAGCGGGACCGCGGCGCCCCAGGGTTTGTAGGGAGGAGCCACGAATGGATCTCGAGCTGGGCGGCAAGATCGTGCTGATCACGGGAGGTACCGACGGGCTCGGGCTGGCACTCGCCACCGAATTGGCGACTGAAGGTGCCGCAGTCGCGGTGTGCGGGCGCGACGAGGAGCGTTTGCGAACAGCCCAAGGGGTCATCGAGGCGATGGGTGGTGACGTCCTGGCGCAACGCGCTGACGTGTCGACACCAGCGGATCTCGCAGCTTTCGTCGATGCAGCGGTGTCGCGGTGGGGGCGTATCGACGCCGTGGTGCACAACGCAGGACGGGCGTCGGCCGGCGCCATCGAGTTCATCGACGACGCCACCTGGGAGTCGGATATCCAGTTGAAGTTGATGGCAGCCGTGCGGTTGACCCGGCTCGCGCTCCCGCATCTGCGCGCCAGCCATGGTGCGGTGCTCTTCACCCTGGCCATGGCCGCCAAGGCGCCGGGCGCATCGAGTGAGCCGAGCTCGGTTACCCGTGCCGCCGGCATGGCGCTCATGAAAGCGCTGTCAAAGGAGCTCGCTCCTGCCGGCATCCGTGTCAATGCGATCCTCATCGGGCTCATCGAGAGCGGCCAATGGGCCCGCATTGCCGAGGGTTCCGGCATGACGATGGGTGCCTTCTATGACCGCTTCGCCGAAAATGCCGGCATTCCGCTGGGCCGCTTCGGCCGCGCCTCCGAGTTCGCGGACCTCGGCTGTTTCCTCTTGTCAACCCGTGCCTCGTACCTCACGGGGACGGCGATCAACCTCGACGGGGGTCTGTCACCTTCCGTCTGATCCCTCGTTGTAGCCCTTCGTCTCCGTCGCGTCGCCCGCACCGGCCCGCTCGAGCCCGACGGCGAAGCCGTCGATCATGTCCAAGCGGGTGAGAGCATCGACGTGGGCCCGCCCGTCGCCGCCCCATTTCGTCTTGGCCGCCCAGCGGGCCGCCTCCATGTCCTCGGCCACCACGAAGACGACCTCGTGGTCTTCACCCATCCGGCCTGAGCGGAGCTCGCCGCCCAGGAAGGCTGCGAAGAGGTGCACGCGGGCAGCGTAGCGAGTACGAAAGGGGTCCATGAGTCCAGACAGATTGCAGGGAAGCACTATCGTCGTCACGGGTGTCACGGGACAGGTGGCGCGCCCGCTGGCCAAGGCCCTGGCGCCCGACAACCATGTCATCGGGGCAGCCCGGTTCTCCGACGGGGCGGCACGGGCCGAGCTCGAGGAGGCAGGCATTACGTGCGTACCTGTGGATCTGGTGGCCGGCGATGTCGCCGGGTTGCCTGCGGACGCCGATTATGTGCTCCACTTCGCCGTGGCCAAGACGAACGACTGGGAGAAGGACTTGGCGGCGAACAGCGGTGGCCTGGCCGCCCTGATGGAGCATCACCAGCACGCGGCGGCCTTCCTTCACTGCTCGTCGACGGCGGTCTACAAGCCGGAAGGTCATCGCATCTTCGACGAGGACGGCCCGCTGGGCGACAACCACGGCGTGTGGCCCTTTCTCCGTACCTACAGCATCTGCAAGATCGCGGCCGAAGGGACGGCGCGCTGGGCGGCGGAGCGGTTCAGCCTCCCGACAACGATTGCCCGGTTGTCGGTGCCCTATGGCGACAACGGCGGCTGGCCCGCGATCCACCTGCACATGATGTTGTCCGGCCATGCCATCCCCGTGCACGTCGATGCGCCGAGCGTGTACCACCCGCTGCACGCGGACGACATCTTGGCCATGGTGCCTCGGCTGCTTGACGCCGCATCCACCCCGGCAGTGACGGTCAACTGGGGCGGGAGCGAGCCGGTCAGCATTGAAGAGTGGTGCACGTACCTCGCCGGTTTGGCGGGAACCGAGGCACGGTTCGAGCCCACGGTGAACACCATCGACAGCGTGGCTATCGACACCACGCGGATGCATGAGCTCGCCGGGCAGACGAGAGTCCCGTGGCGGGAAGGGATGCACCGCATGGCCAAGGCGTTGCATCCCGACCGCGTGGAGTGAGCGAGCCGAACGCACACATCCCGGCGCTGCGGTTTGTGCGGTGCGACCCCGAGGAGCCGCCGGCCGCCGACTTGCTGGCCGCCATGCGGGCGGAGCTCAACGAGGTGTACGAGACGTTCGACCGACTGGACAACCCACCGTTGGCCCCCGCAGAGCTCCGCCCGCCCAGGGGCGGCTACTACGTCGGGTACGAAGGGATCGACGCGGTGGCGGGTGGAGGGGTGCGCCGCCTGGGCCGCGGGCTCGCCGAAATCAAGCGGATGTACGTCTGTCCACACGCTCGCTCGCGGTGTGGCGGCGGCACTGCTCCGGACGCTCGAAGATGCGGCGCGTTCGCTCGGCTACACGTCGGTCCGCCTCGACACCGGGCCGAAACAGCTTCATGCGCAGCGGCTCTACCGTGGCGCGGGCTACGTGGAGGTGCCGGCCTACAACAACAACCCGTTTGCCTGCTTCTGGGGGCACAAGGCGCTGACCTGAGCAACACTGTGGCCATTCGGGGCGCCCCTGTCCACTGCTGCTTCAGGTGTGCCGGAGACAATGGGAGATGATGGAACGGCTCGATGGTGGCGCGGGGCCGCACGACGGTGTCGGGGCATCGTTGCGCGAGCGATGGGCGTGGACAGTCCACATGGAGCGGTCGATGTCGTCGCCGTTCATCGGCTTCATCTGCGCAGTGTCCATCGGCGTGCCGCTGGCCATCGGCATCGCAAGTGGCTATCCGCGCGTCGGCGGCTGGGGGGCGGTCGGCGCGTTCTTCACTGACATGGCCGTATTCCAGCCCGGGCACCGATTCAGGGCCCGGATCGTCACGGGTGCCGCGGTGCTCGTTGCGCTGGCGGCGTTTTTGGGCGCACTCTGCGGCATCCGCGGCGTCGCCATTTTTCCACTGGTCGTCATGTGGACGTTCGGTGCCGGGCTGCTGGTCGAGTTGGGGCCGCAGGCGGCATTGATCGGTGTGTCGTCGGCCACATCATTGGTCTTCTCCGCCTCGTTCGACATCTCACCGACGCAGGCGCTCATCGTCGGCGCCGTCTCCCTGGCCAGCGGGCTGTTCACCGCGCTCCTGGCGCTCGTGGCCCGGCGCCGTCTGGCCCGGTACGCCGACCCGTCGCGCCACGCTGGCGCAACGGGGTGGGCCTGGCTCTGTGAGGCGGCCGGAACGCTCAGGAAGGCCACGCGCCTCCGCTCTGTCGGGTTCTGGCACGCACTCCGCCTGGCGGCGGCTGCCCTCGTCGGTACGCTGCTCTATCGGATCACCAACCCCGAGGACGGGTTCTGGATCCCGGAGGCCGCGCTCTTCATCATGCGACCTGACGCCGCACTGACCAAGCGCCGAGCGGTGCTGCGGGTGATGGGGAGCGTGGTGGGCGCAGCGTTGACGACATTGCTGCTCCTGGCCTTCCGCCCGGGCCCGACGCTCCTCGCCGTTCTCGCGGTCGTTGCCAGTGGCATCGCCTTCTCGGTGCAGCGGGTGAACTTCGGCCTCTACATCGTATTCGTGACGTGCATCTTCGTCCTGCTCACCGCCTTCGGCGGGCTGCCGGCGCGCACGGCGTTGGTGAACCGGGTCGTCGACAATCTGATCGGTTCGGCCATTGCCGTCGCCGCGCTCTGGCTCTGGCCCCATCGCCCGAGACCCGCCGCACCGCCGGGATCCTGAGCGACAGGCCATGGGATCAGCCACTCAGAAGGTCCATACCTCGACGACCTGAGCCGCCTCGGGCGCGCCGGTGCCTCCAGAGGCCGAGCGCGGCCGGCTCCGCCGCCTTGTCGAACAGATGGGAGGCCGCCGCCACGAGTTCGTGGTCACCGTGGCGGCGGACACGGAACTCCATCCTCAGTCGCGTTCGGGGCGAGCCCGCAGGGCGGCCCAAGCCATCACCAGCTGCAGGGGCAGCCGGCCCCAGGCGACGATGCGGCTGTCCGAGGGGCCGCTGTTGCGGCCGCTCCCGGCATCGAGCGCCATCTGGACGTTGGCCGGGAAGACCGCCGCCAGGGTGGCGAGACTGGCGGCGCTCGCCCAGCGCGTGCGCCGGACCAGCCCAGCCGCGCAGACGAGCTCGACGACCCCACTGGCGCAAGTGAGGTTGGCGTGGTGCTCCTCGGGGATGGCACGCGGCATGATCGACGCAAAGGCCTGCGGGTGCACCAGGTGTACGACCCCACTGCCGGCGAAGAGGGCAGCCAGTGCGAGGGAAGCGCGACCCCGGCGGCGAACCACGATGGGGACTGTACTGTGGCGGCGTGCCTACCCAAGTGACGATTGTTGGCGGCGGGAGCTATCAGTGGGGCCCCGAGCTGATGGCCGACCTCTTCGGAACGCCGGCGCTGGCCGGCATGCACCTCGTGCTCGAAGACATCGATCCGGCGCCGCTCCCGAAGATGGGGGCGCTGGCCCACAAGCTGAACGAGGCCATGGGCGCCAAGGCGACGATCGCCACGACCACAGACCTCCATGCATCGCTCGACGGTGCCGACTTCGTCATCGTCTGCATCTCGACGGGTGGTTTCCGCTCCATGGCCGTGGACCTCGACGTACCCGCCGGCCACGGCATCACTCAGACCGTGGGCGACACCGTCGGGCCGGGCGGCATCAATCGTGCCCTGCGCAACGTCCCGGTGCTCGTCGGCATCGGCAAGGCGATGGAGGAGCGGTGCCCCGAGGCATGGCTCTTCAACATCACCAACCCCATGACGGCGCTGACCCGTGCCGTGTGCCGGGAGACGAGCATCAAGACGGTCGGGCTCTGCCACGAGGTGGGCAACTTCTGCATGGACCTCGCCATCGCCCTCGGCCGGCCCTTCGAAGCGGTCTCGGCCTCGGTGACCGGGGTCAATCACTTCCCGGTGCTCACCGCGCTCGAGGTCGACGGTGCCGACGGCTTCGACGCCCTCCGCAGCCTGATCGACGAGGTCGGCGGGCTCGGTGCCCTGGCCCCGTACCCCGGCCGCCCCGAGGCCGACAAGTTCTCCAAGCTCGACTTCGCCGAACGCCACCTGTTCAAGCTGACCCTGCTGGAGCGCTGGGGCACGTTCCCCGCTGCCGGGGACCGGCACATTGCCGAGTTCGTGTCGTTCGCTCTGACGCCGGAGTCGCAGTGGGGAGCCGCCTACAACATCGAGCTGAGCCCGATTGAGCGGCGCGAGGCACACCAGGCCGGCTACGTCGCAGACGTCGACGCCTGGCTCGCCGGCACGAAGGACCTGCAGACGTGGCAGTCAGGCGAGCTGCCGTCGCCCATGATCCAGGCCATGCTCACCGGCGACCCATTCGAGGCACCGGTGAACATCCCGAACACGGGCCAGGCGATCGGGATGCCGGCCGACGCAGTGATCGAGTCCATCTGCGTCATCGACAGTGATGGCATCCGCGGCCGCGACCGGAGCGCCTTGCCGACGCCCTACGACGAAATCGTCCGGCGTCACGTGGCCACACAGGAGCTCACGGTGGAGGCGGCACTCCGGGGCGACCGGACGCTGGCGGGGGAGGCGTTCGCCCTCGACCCGCTAGCGGGCCGCGGGGACCTGCGCACCACCGACGCCATGGTCGACGAGCTCCTCTCCGGCACTGCGGAGTGGCTACCCCAGTTCGCCAGACGCTGACCGGGCCCACAGGAGGACCACGCATGCGCATCGGATTTATCGGCCTCGGTGCCATGGGTCTCCCCATGGCGGGCCATCTCGTCACCGCCGGCCATGAGGTCACGGTCTCCTCGCGCGGCCGCGGGCCGATTGAGGCCGCGGTGGCCAGAGGTGCCGTCGACGGCGGCTCGCCGCGAGGCGTCGCCGAGGCTTCCGACGTCATCATCCTGTGCGTCCCCAACTCGCCCGAGGTGGCGCAGGTCGTGGACGACATGCTGCCGGTACTCGGCGTGGGCAAGACGGTCATCGACTGTTCCACCATCGATCCCGAGGCGGAGCGGGACCAGCACGCCAAGGTAACCGAGACCGGTGCGCAGTATCTCGACGCGCCGATCTCGGGCGGCACGGCCGGTGCGCAGAAGGGGACACTGACCCTGATGGTGGGCGGCGACGCGGCCACCTTGGCCGACATGGAACCCGCGCTTGCTCCGTTCGCCGGGCTCGTGGTGCACGTCGGAGGCCCGGGGATGGGTCAGGTCGTCAAGCTCTGCAATCAGGTGATCTACGCGGCGCAGATGACGGCCACGGCCGAGGCGACGGCGATGGCCGTCCGCTCGGGCGTCGACATGGAGAAGCTCCTCGAAGTCCTCACGCACGCCACCGGTGACTGCGTCGCGGTACGCACACGCCTGCCGGTGCCCGGCGTGATCCCCGAGAGCCCTGCGTCGAATGAGTGGCAGCCGGGTTTCATGACCGATCTCATGGCAAAGGACCTCGACCTCGCCATGGCGTACGCGGTGCGGCGCGGTGTCCCGGTGCCGACGACGGCGACGGCGCGCCAGTTGCTCACCGCCGCCAGCGCCGCTGGGTACGGGCGCGAGGACTTCTCTGCCTTGGCCAAGGTCGTGCTCCGCCTCGCAGGCGGCCAGTGATGAGCCCGTCGCCATTGCCGACACCGGCACTGATTCTGGCCGCAGACCACCGCGCTCGAGCAGTGCTCACCACCGAGAACTGGTCGGAGTTCTTCGGTGCCCTGGTCCAGGCGCTGCCCTCGTGTGACGGGATCCTGGCGACGGCGCAGCCCCTGATGGGGCTGGCCGAAGCGGGTCATCTGACCGCGCTGCACCGCACGTACCTGTCCATCAATCGCACCGGTCTCGCCGGCTCGGCGTTCGAGCTCGACGACCGCCTGGTCGCCACCGTGCCGCGGGCTGCGGCCGATGGTTGGTCGGGTGTCAAGCACATGACCCGCATCGACATGGAGGATCCGATCACGGCATCCGCCCTCGAGCTCCTGGGCCAGGTCCTCGAGCAGTCGCGCCAATCCGGACTGGAGGCGCTGATCGAACCGCTGGTGTGGCATCGCGGTCGTGTCCGCCGTGATACCGATGCCATCGTGATGGCGTCGGTCGTCGCCCACGACATGGGCGCGCCCGTGATCAAGGTTCCCGTGCCGGCCATGGCGCCGGGCACCGAGCGCCAACGCGCTGTCGCCCGCGTGGTGGCCAGTGTGAGCGTGCCCGTCCTGTTCCTCGGAGGGCCGGTCACGGCGGCCGGCCGCGACCACGTGCTGGACGAGGTGCGGGACGTGATGGAAGGCGGAGGAGCCGGCATGGCTATGGGTCGCACCATCTATCAGGACCCCGATCCGGCGGAGGCCGCCGGCATGGTACGTGCGGTGGTGCACGGCCGATGATCCTCACCATTGACTTCGGCACCAGCGTCACCAAGGTCGGCCTGTGGGGCGGCGACGGATTGGTCGCGCTCGGCCGCTCGGAGCTCACGACGACCTACCCGCAGGTGGGATGGACCGAGCAAGACCCGCTGCGCTGGTGGACCACGGTGGTCATTGCGTGCGCCGAGGTGCGGGCGATGGCTCCGAGCGTGTTCGGCGAGGTCGACGTGGTGGCGTGCTCGGGCGTGCGCCAGACCTTCGTCCCGGTCAGTGCGCACGGTGACCCGATCGGCAAGGGCATCCTCTGGTCGGACCACCGCGCCGCGGCGGAGGCCCGGGTCCTGGCGGATCGCATGGGTGGTGACGACATCAACCGCGCCCGGACCGGGATCCCGCTCGATGCCGGGGCGGTGGCAGCCAAGTTGGCCTGGCTGGCGATGCACCAGCCCGAGCGCATGGAGGCCGCAGACATCATTCTGTCGCCGCGCGACTTCGTCGTGTACCGCATGACCGACCAGATGGTGACAGACGCCACCTTCGCTTCGCGTAGCGGTCTCTACGACTTCGACGGCAACGCGGTGCGCGAACTCGCCGGGCCGGCGTTGGGCAAGCTCCCAAGCGTCGTGCCATCCGACACGGTCGTCGGCCACCTCAAGCCGGTACCCGGCGCCGAGCTCGGGCTGCGGCCGGGGGTTCCCGTCGTCATCGGCGCCGGTGACCGCCAGTGTGAAGTACTCGGCTCGGGCGCCTCGGAGCACCACCCGATGGTGAGCTGGGGGACCACCGGCAACGTGTCGGTGCCGGTGCAGGAGCGCCCGGTGCCGTCGCCCGCCGGTGCGGTCGTCACCAGGGCCGCGGACGGTGGCTGGCTGCTCGAGGGCGGCCTCTCCGCTGCCGGTTCGTTCCTGGCGTGGCTCAGCCGACTCCTCGACCGCTCCACCGAAGAGCTGGGCCGGTTGGCCGCGGAGAGCGGGCCCGGTGCGCGCGGAGTGGTGGCGGTGCCTTGGCTCGACGGTGCCCGCGCCCCTTGGTGGCGCGACGACGCACGAGCTGGTTTCGTCGGTCTGGGCGCGGCGCACGGTGCGGCCGACATGGCGAGAGCCGTGGTCGAGTCGGTCGCCTGGGACGTGCTGCGGGTGATGGAGGTGGTCACGGTCGGCCGTCTCGGCGGGTCGACGGCGGAGGGCGTGACGCTCGGCGGCGCCGGATCGGGGCTCCCCGTCTGGGTCGAGGTCCTCACGTCCGTGCTCGGCATGCCTGCGCTGCGTCACCGCTCGGGCGAGGCGGCGTCGGCCGGGGCCGCACTCCTCGCCGGCAAGGCGTTGGGCATGGGCCTCACTTTGGACCAGATCGACCCTGTCGAGGCCGTCATCGAGCCATCTCCGGCGGTGGTCGACTTCTACCGCGGCATGCGGCAGCGGATCGACCACGTGGCCGCGTCCGTGTTGTCCGTCACGGAGTCGCAATCAGAGCCTGATCCGCCGACGCACTGATCCATGCGCGTCGAGCTCGCCTACGGCCGCAACGGGACTTCGGTCGAGGTTCCCGACGGCGCCGAGGTGGTCGTCCCGGTGGACGAGGCGGGCCTGGCTGACGAGGCGGCGGGGATCGCCGATGCCCTCTGTCACCCGCTGAGCGGGCTGCCTCTGCGCGAATTGGTCGCCGGAGCGCACCGTGTGGCCGTCGTCTTTCCTGATCTCACGCGACCCATGCCCAACCGTACCGTGCTGCCGCCGCTCCTCCAGGAGCTGGCACAGGCCGGGGTGCCGAGCAGTGCCGTGAGGCTCCTCTGCGCCACCGGGACGCATCGCCAAGCCACGGCGGCGGAGATGGCGGAACTCGTCGGGGGTGACATCGCGTCGGACTACGCCATCATCGACCACGATGCCGCTGATGAAGGCGCGCACCGGTGGGTCGGCGCAGTGGACGGCACGCCCGTCTTGTTGCAGCGCGACTACGTCGATGCCGACGTGCGCATCGTCACCGGGTTCGTCGAGCCCCATTTCTTCGCTGGCTTCAGCGGTGGGCCCAAGGCCGTGTGTCCCGGTCTGGCCGCCGTGAGCACGATCCTCGAGGCCCACCATCCCCGCCGGATCGCGGACAACAGGGCGACCTTCGTCACCAGGGCAGGCAACCCGGTGCACGACTTCGTCCGCGCTGCCACGGCACTGGCCCCGCCCCACCTGTCGCTCGATGTCGCCATCAATCGGGCGCGCCAGGTCACCGCGGCGTTCGCCGGCCCGTTACCCGGCGGGCACGACGCCGCCTGCGCCCATGTGCAGCGCTCGGCCATGCGTGAGGTCGAGGCGCCGTTCGATCTGGTCGTGTCTACGAACGGCGGCTACCCCCTCGACCGGAACCTGTACCAGGCCGTCAAGGGGATGGCTGCCGCCGAACGAATTGTGCGCCCGGGCGGGATCATCGTGATGGCGGCCGCCTGCGAGGACGGGATCCCCGGTGACGGTGCCTTCGCCCGCATCCTCGCCGAGGCCGACAGGCCGGACGACCTCATCGGGGCATCGGACGCGCCCGAGCTCGACCGGTGGCAGGCCCAGGTGCTCGGGCGCGTGTTGGCTCGGGCCGACGTGCTCCTCCATGCCGACGGCCTCCACGATCGATCGCTCCCTGAAGGGTTGCTCCGCGCCGCACCGGACCTCAATGCAGCTGTGGCCGAGGCAATGGCGCGCCTCGGTCCGCGGGCGCGGGTGGCGGTCCTGCCCGAGGGTCCCCTCACCGTGGCAACGGTGCGAGACCGGAGTTGAGCGCACGCGTCTGGCCGGGCCGGGACCAGCCAAAAGGGGCGCCAGGTCTCGAAAATCCACGAGAAAGCGATCAATTGGCATGCGACAACTGACGAAGGGGTAGTGATGGACTAACTGGTCCCGACGGCGCGACACACACGAGGAAAATCCGCATCCTCGACAGCAGTTGCGCTTTCTTGAGCAATATCTCAGACAAACGTGCAAAGGTATTTTCCGGGCGGATTTCTCAACTCACAGGTAAAGTACAGAAAATGTCTCAGGCGGCAGACAGCGCAAAGAACGACAACGTGGTGACGGTCCCCCTCAACGATTTGGTGGCGGACGGTGGATGCCCGGTGATGGCGTCGCCCGATGAAATGCCGGGCGACACCGTCTACTACTGGGACTACCTCCACCTCGACTATCTGCTGAACGCGCAGACACCCAAGAGCGAAGAGGCGGGTGAGCTCGTCCACGACGAGTACTTCTTCATAGTCGTCCACCAGACCTACGAGCTCTGGTTCAAGCAGATTCTCGTCGAGCTCGACTCGGTGATGTCGATCATGGCGCAGGAGGTCATTCCCGGGCGCGAGCTCGGCACCGTCCTTTCGAGGTTGCGCCGGGTCAATCAGATTCAGCGGCTGATGGTCTCGCAGATGGACGTGCTCGAGACGATGACGCCACTGGATTTCCTCGACTTCCGGGCACTGCTCCTGCCCGCCTCTGGATTCCAGAGTGTGCAGTTCCGTCTGATTGAAAACAAGTTCGGGCTCCTAGAGCGCGACCGCTTGCACATCGAAGGCCACAATTACGTGGCCACGTTGCGGGCGGACCACGGCCAAATGGTCATTGAGTCCGAGCAGTCACCGTCGGTCTTCGACCATGTCGAGGCCTGGTTGGCGCGACTGCCCTTCGTGCACACCCCGGACTACGACTTCGCGTCCGAGTACGAGAAGGCCGTGTCGGAGATGCATGCGATCGGCCGCGCCAAGATCGAGAACCATCCCAGCCTCAACGATGACGCCCGACGCAAGCAGCTCGACGCCTTCGAGGGCAGCGTGCGCCGTTTCGATGTGGTCTTCGACAAGGACAGTTGGGCGCAGGATGTCAAAGGGGGAGGAAGGCGATTCTCCCACGAGGCATTCATGGCCGCCCTCTTCATCAACCTCTACCGCGAGGAACCCCTTCTCCAGGTTCCGTTCCAGATCCTTGAAACCCTGATTGACATCGACGAGATCTTGACCCTCTGGAGGCAGCGGCACGCGCTGATGGCCCACCGGATGCTGGGCCGGATCACCGGCTCGGCGGGAAGTGGCTATTCGTACCTCGACGAGACGGCGAAGAAGTACACGCCATTCAAGGACCTCTTCGACGTGGCCACCTACCTCGTGCCGCGGGCGGAACGGCCGCCGCTCCCAGCATCGCTTTTCAGCGGCGCCGACGGGCTGTTTTGGTAGGAGGCTGGAGTCATCCGGTGGGTGAGGTGCCGGCGCGAACAACGAGGTGGCGAACAACGAGGTGGGGATGAGCTGGCGGACCGGGTCGACAAAGGCGAGAGGCGATACGGCGGTGTCCGTCCTGACGGACAAATCCCGACCGGTGCTGGCCATCGTCTACGGCGTTCTCTCCTCGTCGCCCTTTGCGCTCTCCGAGTCGGCCTCCCGGCTGTGCGACATCGTCTGGGTCGTCGACTCGAACGAGCTCGACGACAAGCTGCTGCTTCGGCTGCTGCGCAAGCTGGGCCAGATCCTCGACATCGCCGGAATGTCCGTGGACGAGGCAGCAGAGGCGCTGCGCACGTTGCGGCCGGACGGCATTGTGGCGTACGCCGATGCCCACATGGCCACCGCATCGGCCCTGGCCGACCGACTCGGCCTCGACTACCACGAGCCGATGGTGGCAGAGAAGTTGCTGGACAAGGTCACGCAGCGCAAAGCGCTGCGTGCCGGCGGCCTCCCGGTCCCGGCCTGCGAAGTCGTCCCGGCCGATCCCACGCCGGACGCCATGGACGCACTCGTGGCCAACATCACCTTCCCCGTGGTGCTCAAACCCCGGCATGGGGCGGCCAGCCGGGATACCCATCTCGTCGGTGACGGCGGACGCCTGCGCGACCTCGTCGCCGAGCAGCCGCCCTCGGAGGGCGAGCCGACGATGGTCGTCGAGGAGTACATGGTGGGTGCCACACCGCCACCCAGTGCGCAGTTCAGCGACTACCTCTCGGTCGAGAGCGTGGTGGCCGACGACGTGCTCAGTCACCTGGCGGTAACGGGCCGCCTGCCCCAGGTGGAACCGTTCCGTGAAACCGGCCTCATCATCCCGACCGATTTCGCGCCGCCCTTGGTGGAGGAGGTGCTGGGCATCGCCACGACTGCTCTGCAGGCGATGGGCGTGCGCACCGGATGCTTCCACACGGAGATCAAGATCACCGACAAGGGGCCGCGCGTCATTGAGGTCAACGGGCGTCTCGGTGGATTCGTGCCGCAGGTGCTGCAGCTCGCCGCACCTTCGGTGAACCTGTTCGAAATTTCGCAGCGGGTGGCCCTCGGGGAACGTCTGGTCTGGGACGACCCGGTGCCGACCGAGCAGATCGGGTACGTGGTCGTGCGGCAACCACCGATCGGGGTGCACAGGGTCCGGTCGATCGTGGGCCTCGACGAGCTGGCGGCCTACCCGGGCGTGGACGCCGTGTCGCTCAGTCGACAGCCGGGCGACGAGGTCGACTGGCGCAAGGGCAGCCATGAATACGTCTTCTCGGTCCTCGGTTCGGTGTCTCGCTACGAGGACATGCGAGCGCTGCAGCAGTTCGTCGACGACCATGTCGTCGTGACCTACGACTGAGCCGGGGCCTCTCGCCGCAGCGCCGGAGCCGCGGAGCTACCGCGGCCCGCCGCCCACCTTCCCTGACGCCGGTGTCAGAGATAGAGTCCCCAGCCGGTGCCCGATGATCCGCTGTTCGACTTCGCAGTTCCCGAGGATCTGCTTCGTGAGGCGGTCTCGCAGGTCGAGGACGCCGAGGTCGTGGCTGACCTGGAGGTCATGCCGGGAACCGGCGAGGGTAAACCGCCGGCGCTGATCGGCATCTTGCACAGTTCCGGCTATGCACCGCTGGTCCTCATGACGGCGGCGGCCTTGGTGCCAGGCACCTTCGGCAACGGTATCGCCCTCATTGGGAAGAACCTCGAGACCTCGTTCCACATGTCGAACGCCTCGCTCGGTGCGGTGGCCTTCATTGCTCAGGTGTCCCAGCTCCTCTGGGCGGTCCCGCTGGCGGTGTGGGCTGACCGGGGGAGCCGCAAACTGGTGGCCGGCGTCGCCCTCTTGATCTTTGCCGTCTTCGGCAGCTTGATGGCCATCTCGCCCAATGTCTGGTGGTTCGCCTTCTTGTATCTCGCCGCCTCGGTCGGCACCGGGGTGAACAACACGGTGCACAACTCGTACCTGTCTGATGCCTACCCGACCGAGTCGCGGGGCCGGATCTTCAGCTGGCACAACCTGTCGGACCCGTTGTCGCAGACGATCGGGATCCTGATCTTCGGCTACGTCGTCACCGTCTCGGGCAACTGGCGCTACGGCTTGCTGGTCGCACTGGCCGGCATTCCGCTCGGTTTCGCCCTGTTCACGCTGCGGGAACCCGAAAAAGGGGCCAACGAGGCCAGTCACATCCTGAAGGCATCGGGCATGGACCTGCAGTCGCAGCAGGAGAAGGCACCCCGGGTGCTCCTGGGCTCGGCCGTGACCAGGCTGTTGCGAGTCCGCTCGCTGTACTTCGAATTGGTGGCGGTGGCCATCCTCGGCTTTGCCGGGACCGGTGCCCCCCTCTTCGGCAACCTCTTCTTCATCGACAAGTTCCACCTCGACACTGCCACGCGTAGTGAGGTGTACGCCATCATCGGCCTCGCCGCCTTCCTCGGGCTGCCGTTGGCGTACGTGTTCGGCGACCGCTACTTCCGCCGGGCTCCGCAGCGGCCCCTTGTCATCGCCGGCATCTGCATCACCGCCTACGGCGGGCTCTTCACACTGTCGCTGTACATGCCTGATCTCTGGATGTGCGTGACGCTCCAATTCCTGGCCGCAGCGGCGGTCTCGCCGCTGGCCATCTGCATCTTCCTCACTCTGGCGGCGACCGCGCCGCCCGAAATGCGGACCATCTGCTTCGCCATGTTCGGCGTCTACTCGCTCGTCTTCGGCGGGTTCACGGGGTCGGTCGTCCTCGGAGCGGTGTCCGACGCCATCGGTGGTCTGCACGGCATTGTCGTGGCGCTCTCCATCATCTTCCCGGTGTGCGCCATCGGCGGACTTCTCCTCATCATCGGCTCGCGCAGCGTGCGCCGCGACATCACCCTGGTCATTGAGGACGTCATCGAGCGCTACACCGAGGGCAAGCGGCGCCAGGCCGGTGGGGACATCCCGGCAGTCCAGGTGCACAACCTCGATTTCTTCTACGACACCAACCAGGTCCTCTTCGACGTGAACCTCGAGATCGAAGAGGGGGAGATGGTCGCCCTGCTCGGAACGAACGGTGCCGGCAAGTCCACGCTGCTGCGCGCCATCTCGGGACTGTCCCACCCCCACCGCGGAGTGGTCCGCCTGTTCGGCATGAACGCGACATATCTCGAACCCGAGCAGATCATCGATCAGGGGGTGGCTCTGCTGGTGGGCGGGAAAATGACGTTCCCCGGCTTGAGCGTCCGCGACAACCTGCGGGTTGGGGGCCACACTCTGCGGCGTGATCGCGCCAGGGCGCAGAAGGCGCACGACGAAGCGCTTGCCGCCTTCCCAGAGTTGGTGGACCGGCTGGACCAGCCCGCCGGCACGCTCTCAGGTGGGGAGCAGCAGATGCTTGCGTTGTCGCGGGTGATGATGACAAGCCCGCGGCTGCTGATGATCGACGAGCTCGCGTTGGGTCTGGCACCCATGACGGTGGAGCGGTTGATGAGTATGGTGCGGCGTATCAACGACGCGGGGACCACGGTGATCCTGGTTGAGCAGAGCCTGAACCGCGCCCTCAGCCTGGCCGAGCGTTGCTTCTTCATGGAGCGAGGCGAAATCCGGTTCGACGGCCCGACGGCTGAGCTGATGGCACGCGACGACCTGCTTCGCCCCGTCTTCCTCGGCACTGCGGCCGCCGGTCTGTCGTAGATCGTCGTGTTCGCACTCTCCGCCCCGAACTTCGTCCTCGTTCAGGGCGTGTTCTACGGGCTCGGTTTCGGGCTCCTCGCCTTGGGACTGGTCCTCGTCTACCGGACGAACCGTGTCCTGAACTTCGCCCAAGGGCAGATCGGCGTCATTGCCGCGGTATTCCTCGTCAAGCTGACGGCGGACTTCCACTTCAACTATTGGTTCGCGCTGGTGCTCTCCATTGGCCTGGCGGCCTTCGTCGGGGCGCTGTCCGAACTCGTCCTGCGCCGATTGTTCAGCCGCCCCGCGTCCTCGTGATGGTGGCCACCATCGGGCTCAGCTACGTGCTCCTGGCGCTGACCGCCTTGCCGTTCATCCGTCCGTCCAACCTCTACAAGCCGGTGCCGGTGCCGTTCGATCTGTCGTTCTCTCTCGGGCCCTTCATCATCACGCCCACCGAGGTGCTCACGTTGATTGTGGCGCCGATCGTGACCGTCGTGCTGGTCCTGGCGGTGCGTTTTACCTCGTGGGGTCTGGCCATGCGGGCCATGTCGGAGAACGCGGATTCTGCCCGACTCTCCGGGGTGTGGATCCGCCGCACCTCCACGCTCACGTGGACCGTGGCCGGCGCGCTGTCGGCCTTCACCGCCATACTCAACGCCCCCAATCAGACCAGTGCACTCACACAGGCGCTGTCGCCCGACCTGCTCCTGTACGCGCTCACCGCTGCGCTCATCGGGGCAATGGTCAACTTGACGGTTGCGTTCATAGCCGGGATCGGGATGGGCGTCTTCCTCGAGGTGCTCGAATGGAACGTGCCGTCCCCGGCCAAGCAGCAGCTCATCATCTTCGTGATCGTGATGGTGGTCTTGCTGGTGCGGGTCGGTGCGCTGCGCAAGGGCGCTCGCACGGGGGAGCGGAGCACCTGGCAGCACGGGGCGGCCACGACCTTGCGGTCCGGGGTGGATCAGCTGCGCCGGCGGGTCTCGGTCGCTGGGATCTGCCTCGCCATCGGGCTGGCCGTCCTGTTGCCCGCCCTGCTCTCCGTCGGCAACAACGTTCTCTTCAGCCAGATCTGCATCTTCTCGGTCATTGCCCTGAGCCTCACCATGCTCACGGGGTGGGCCGGCCAGGTCTCGCTCGGGCAATTCGGCCTTGTTGCGGTGGGCGCGCTGGTGGCCGTGCACCTCGGTACCTCGTTGCCGCTGCCCATCGTGATGTTGTACGGCGGTGCGGTGACCGCACTGGTCGCCATCATCATCGGCCTGCCGGCGTTACGGATGCCGGGGCTCTTCCTGGCCGTCACCACCCTGGCCTTCGCCATCTTCATGCAGAGCGCGGTGCTGGCGACGCCCTGCATCACCGTGCCCGGTATCGACAAGACGCTGTGTACCGGGCTCCCCGACCCTGGATACACCTTCGTCGGGCGCCCATCGCTGTTCGGGATCAGCCTGGCCTCGCAGCAGTCGTTCGCCTGGTTCTCGCTCGGCGTGCTGCTGCTGTCGATCTTCATGGTCCGGATCTGGCGTGACAAGGGTGTGGCGCGCCGCCTGGTCGCCGTGCGTGACAACGAGCTGACCGCGGCGGCCATGGGGATACCGATCCTCCGCACGAAGTTGTTGGCCTTCGGCCTCTCGGGTTTCATGGCGGGCTACGCGGGAGTCTGCTTCGCCTTCGCCACCCAGCAACTCAACAACACCGACATCACCTTCGATCCCACGACGTCGTTCGTCATCATCTCCATGGTCGTCATCGGGGGGCTGGGATCCATTCCCGGCGCCATCCTCGGTGCCATCTATCTCGAAGGTTTGCCCGCCCTGTTCGGCTCCAACCAGACGATCCAGTTCATCACCAGTGGCCTGGGCCTGATCCTGTTCATCCTCTATCTACCCGGCGGACTGGCCGACCTGCTGCACCGTACGGGAGATGTCGTGACGGTTGCCATCCGGGCCGCGCACGAGCGCTTGAGCTCCCGGCAGGCCGGTCCACCGGTCACGCCGGCACTCGTGACCGACGGGGCTGAGCAGTGACGACGGTCGCCCAGGCGCCGCCTACCGCGCACCCGGCTCGGCTGCACGTCGAGGATCTCACGGTGCGCTTCGGGGGCGTGCACGCGCTCAACGGGGTGACGTTCGAGGCTGAACCCGGCTCCATCGTCGGATTGATCGGAGCCAACGGCTCGGGCAAGACGACCACGCTCGACGTGATCTCTGGAATGGTCGCACCACAGGCTGGCTCGGTCCGTCTCGATGGCATCGACCTTGCCGAGTACCTGCCTGAGGAACGACTGAGCATCGGCATGGTTCGGTCATTCCAGGATTGCCGCCTGTTCCCGGAGTTGACGGTCCTCGACGTGTTGCTGTTGAGCGAGGACGCCCGCAAGGAGGTGGCGGTGCTGTCCACCACTTTGCGCCTGCCATGGGCGCGGCGAGCGGAACGGCGCAAGCTCGAGGCGGTGGACCAGATCATTGCCGCCTTCGGACTCGAACGGTTCCGGCACCACCGCACGGCCGAGCTGTCCACCGGTACTCGGCGGGTGGTCGACCTTGCCTCCATCGTGCTGGCCAGGCCCCGCCTCCTCCTGCTCGACGAGCCGACGGCTGGCATCGCCCAGCGCGAGGCCGAGGCGTTCATTCCGTTGCTGCGCCGCATTCACGAGGTGGCCGATACCACCATCGTCCTGGTCGAGCACGATGTGCCGCTGGTCTTCGAGCTCTGCTCCACCGTGGTCGTGATGGAGATGGGTCGCGTGGTGGCCGCCGGACCGCCCGAGGTGATCCGCGCTGACTCCAAGGCGCTGGCCGCCTACCTTGGTGCCAGCGACGAGGCCCTGATGGCCTCGGGCCCGCGTGGGGAGGGCGGCGGCGCAGACCGTCGCGGAGGAGGGTGAAGATGGAAGCGAGCATGGACGTCACTGCGCACCGGGGGGGCGCAGCACATCCCTTGGCGGCATTGGGACGATCCTGGCGACGTCTGCGCCGGCGGCCACGCCCCACGCAGATACGCACAGCGCTGATCATTATCGCCATCGTCGTGGGGCTCATCGCCTGGCTCGTCTTGGCCCCGGCGGGGACGCCCGGCGGCTCAGGGACCGCCGGTGCAGCGGAGGTGGCGTCGAGCACGACAGCCAGCCCGCCCAGCCACGCGAGCACGAGTACCCGTGGTGTCACCGCCACGACCATCAATGTGGTGTTCCCGGTGGTGGCCATCAACAGCCTGGCGGGGAAGGAGGGCTTCGCCGCGGACAAGGAATTCAACGAGCAGCTCTCGGCGATCCACCTCTACGTGAACCAGATCAACAAGAGCGGGGGTATCAACGGCCGGAAGATCAACCCGATCATCGTCCAGTTCGACCCGACCAACAACGCCAACATGCAGTCGCTCTGCCGTCAGTGGACCCAGGGGAGTCCGGCCGTCTTCGCCGTCCTCGACGGCATCGGCACATGGGAGCAGGACAACCAACTCTGTGTCGCCCAACAGGGGCAGACCCCGCTGCTCAGCGCCTGGTCGACGACGACCAATTGGACCAACCTCGCCTCGCCCTACCTGTGGTGGACCGGCCCGGACATGGCTCCGGTGCTTTCGGCCGTCGTGCAGTGGGGCGTGAGCTCGGGTCGGCTCGGTCACGGGAAGAAGGTCGGAGTGGTCGTCTCCGACCAGGCGGCCGATCAGGACGCGCTCAATGGCTTCCTGCTGCCCGACCTGAAGAAGGCGGGCATCACGCCTATGGTGCAGACGGTGGCCGGGAGCGCAACCGCAACCGCGACCACCAACTCCGACGCGCAGTTGGCGGTGGAGAAGTTCAAGGCGGCGGGCGTGCAGTCGGTGATCCCCCTGCTGCCCGAGAACGCCTTCTTCCCATACGTTGGGGCCGAGAACTCCCAGCAGTGGTACCCGCAACTGCTCTTGAGCGACTACCAGTCCACGATTGAGGTGGCACTGGGGCTCATCCCGGTGCCGTACAACAAGGCGCTCAACGGACAGGAGGGGGTGACCACCGAAACTCTGGGCGGCATCGACGACGACCGCCCGCAAGTCCAGGGCGGCTATGACCCCGGGGTGCGCTCCTGCTACACCAAGTGGCACGCCTACCACCCGAAGCCGATTCCGGGCACGCTCTATCACTACATCGAAGAGCAGGGTCCGATTCAGGCCTGGTGCGGCGTCATCCGTCTGTTCGCCACGGCGGCCAAGGACGCCGGCAAGAACCTCAATCGACGCACATTCGTGACGGCCATGTCGAAGATCACCAACTACCCAGGCACGCTGTCGCCGGTGTGGAGCTTCGGGCCGGACAAGTTCTACGGCCCGACGCAGTATCAGGTCGTCAAGGTGCACACCAACAAGCCGAAGTCCGCCCTCTGCAAAATGCCCAAGAGCGGCATCGCCCAGGGCACCTGCTGGGTAACGGTGCAGCCATTCAAGCCACTTCCGGTCAGCACCTCTGGCTGAACCGTCGTTGAACCCGCCGGTCGGCCGGTTCAGGCGATCATCGTCGGGCTGGGCGGCCGCCTTCGCGTGATGTCGTCAAAGCGCGTGGCGATGGCGGCGTCGAGCTCGGGGTGGGTGAGGATGTAAAAGGTGTTGGTGCGCACGGCGTCGATGACGCGGTCGGCCACTGCGGTGGGCGCGATGCCGCCATCGACCATGTCCTGCACGGCGCCGCGCAGCTCGGCCGCCCCAGCAATGTCGCGTTGGGGCGCCCACTGCGGGCGGTTGCGCTCGGACTCGGCAATGCGAGTCTGTACAAAGCCAGGGCAGAGAACAGAGACCCCGACCGGCGCGCCGACGGCCTGGAGGTCCTTGAACAGCGTCTCTGAGATCGCAACCACGGCCTGCTTGGTGGCGTTGTAGGGGCCGAGGAACGGTGCCGCGATGAGACCGGCAATCGACGCCGTGTTCACCACATGGCCCTCTCCTTGTTCGATCAGGTGGGGTACGAAGGCGGCGACGCCGTGGATGACGCCCCACAGGTTGACGCCCAGGATCCAGCGCCAGTCCTCCTCGCGCACCTCCCAGATCGGGCCGCCCAGGCCAATGCCGGCGTTGTTGTGCACGAGGTGGACGGCGCCGAAGCGGTCGAGTGCCCGGTCACGCAGGTCCTGCACCGAAGCCAGGTCGGCGACGTCGGTCGTCACGCCGATCGCTTCGGCACCCTCACTCGTCAGCTCCTCGACCGCCCCTTTGAGCGGGCCTTCTTCAATGTCGCCCAGCACGATCTTCATGCCGTCGGCGGCGGCGCGCGTCGCCACGGCGCGCCCGATGCCGCTGGCGCCGCCGGTGATCACGGCCACCTTGCCCTGCAGATCTTCCATCGGCCCTCCCGTGCTCGTCGATCCTGTTTCCGGCGACGAGTCAACCACGGCGTGACCAGCGCGGCCAGCAGCCGGGAGATGCGTGTTCAGTTCGGGGTGGCGATCCGATCTTCGACCACGTGGCGATCGCTGCCGCGGCCGGCCTCCAGGAGGTCCATCAGTTGGCCAGCGTGACCGTGATGCCCGGGCTCGTGCCCGACACGCCACCTGCATAGGAGGCCACGCTCTGCAGCGTGTAGGTGCCGTCCGGGACGCTCAGCGAGTTCCACTGTGCCAGCCACCCGTACACGGTCGGCGTCGCTGTGGCGATGACGGTGTTCGTCAGCGAACCTCCCGTGAGCTCGAAGGTGACGTGGCTCACGCCCGAGGTTGCGCCGGCGTCGAGCACCACCGCATTCCCCTTGACGGTAGAGCCGTCCGAAGGAGCCGACACCGCCGTGCTCGGTGGCGGGTTGTTCACCGTCACCGTGACGCCACTGCTGAAGGCGCTGAGTCCGGCCGCGTCAAATGCCTCACTCTGCAACATGTACGTCCCGTTCGGTACCGACCTCGTGTCCCACAGTGCGAGGTAGCCGAAGATGCTCGGCGTCGCAGGGGTGATGAGTGCTGCATGCAAGGCCCCGCCGGTGAGGTGGAACTCGACCTTTGTCAACGTGCCGTAGTCAGCCGCCAGGGCGTCCAGATAGGTCGACCCTGCGAGGGAGGCGCCATTCGCGGGAAGAATCACGCTCGTGGTGGGCGGGTTGTTCACGAAGAGAGGCGCCGTCGCGGTGTTGGTGAGAGGGATCCCTTCGAGCGGCGCGGTCAGCGTGACATGGACCGTCACCGGACCGGTCACTGTCGACGGAACGGAGAAATTCCCCGACAGCGCCGGCGGGGTGAAGACCCCGTTGTCGTACGCCGCCGGCACGACCTGCGCGTTGGAGGCAGCGGGGACCGATCTGCCCTTCGAGTCCACGACGGCAACCGCAACGCCCGCTGAACCGCTACTCCCCCCGAGCGCGCCCTGCAAGACGTTCAAGGTCGACAGCCACCAGTAAGTCGTCGCACCGGCTGCGTCGGCAATCGAGACAGATTGTCCCGGCGTCGCTGTCGTCGCGGAGAGTGCGACGGTCGGATTCGGTGGGAACGTTGGGAATCCTGCGTACTCGAACAGTGCGCTCCCTGCACTCACCGGAGTAAAGCTACTGAGATCGATCATCGCCAAGGCGCATCCGAGCAGTCCCGAGTTGAACTCCTCCTGGGTCGGAGGACAGGAGGCATTGGGGTCGAGCGCCTGAAAGGTCGGGACCGTCCAGGTCGTACTCAGGACGCCGGTGGCGTCCGAGGTCGTCGTTGCGGCCGACGCAAGATCAATCTCCTTCAATGCCGCCAGCAGTGACATCAGTCCGGCCAGCGAGGCGACCTGACCCGAGAACAGAGGAGCAGCCGCCGGATCGAGGGGCAGCACAAGGCTCGTGCCCACCAACATGTAGGGGTGCAACGCCGGCAGTCCCGTGCACTTGACCGCTATCTTGCTGCCCTTCGACACTCCGGTCAGCAACGGAAGGGAGCTGCCGTTGAAGGTGCATTGCGGACCCGTGCTCGCTGCGGCCGTCGCCACACCTCCGGGAGGTGCGGCGACGAGGAGAGCGGCTCCTCCGATTCCGACCATCAGTATCGATGCAGTGAGCATCACTCTGACAAAGCGAATTCGAAACATCGTTTCCCCCGATTCCCAGACCGCTGTCTTCGTACGGCCCTGTCCCGTGCGTGTGCTGGCCATCTACCCCCGTTTTCGGAACGGCAAACCAACGCGTGCCCGAGACCACCGCAGCCCGTCGCATCGAGTCGACCCGTCCCGCTCCCGCCCGGTCCCCGGGCTCGTCCAGATGGCCGCCTGACCTGGCCGATTGGCCAGGGGACAGGATCGAACCCGTGTCGTCAGGCCGGGACGGTGGTGCGATACAGGCGCAGGTGGGTGGCGCCGGTCGGGGAGACCGAAATCAGCTGGCCTCGCCCGGGCTCGCGATGCCGCGCGATGAATCCACGGTCGTTGGCGTCCTCCCAGACCGGCAGGCGGGGGCAGGAGGTGCGCCACACCTCCATGACCTCGTCGTAGGGGCGTGGGTGCGGGCCGACCCACTCGAGCAGATCGAGGATCAGGGCACCGACGGTGTCGTCCGCAGGGAGCACGACGACATTGTCGCGCCGGGGATCACAGCAGCGAGAACGTTCCCGCCTGCACCATGACCAAGAGCCCGATGCTGCACAGCAGGATGGGCACGGCAAGGTGCCCGAGACGGATCAGGACCGCTCGAGCCCTGGGGTGCCTCCCCCCGCTCAGAATGACCGAGGTCACGAGCGCCTCGGCGACCACGAAGACGGCGACGACGACGCCCACGTGTGTGGCCCCGCCGACTCGGAAGAGCGGGATGTAGACGGCGAGGTTGTCGCCTCCCGCCGCGATGGTGACGAGCGTCGCCGCGGTGAAACTGCGGCCCACGGCGCGCTGCTCCGTGGACGAAGTGCCGCGGCGGAACCAGCGCCGCAGTTCGCCGCTGCCCGGTGACGGCAACGACGTCTCTGCAACGGTCCCTTGCGCCGACGCAGCCTTCGTCGTCGGGTGAGCGCGGAGGAGTCCGATCAAGCCCCCCAGCCCCATGGCCAGCGGCACCAGCCCGAGTAGTCCGACGACTGCGTTCGAGAACTCGAAGAGCACGGCCGCCGCCGCGGCCGAGACCGCCACCAGCACGGCAAAGCCAAAGACCTGGCCCGCCGCGATGCGGTGCGCGCGTTCGAGTGGCGCGGCGGCCACCATGGCCATGGTCACGAGACAGTTGTCGACGTTGGTCCCGACGAACGCCGCCGCGGCGACGCCGAGGTCGGCCCCCAGGCCGGCTGGCAACGCGGCCGTCAGCTCGCGGGCAGCGGCATCGCCGGCCCGAAGGGCTTGTCGCCCCGCAGGGTCACCCGGTGTGCATAGCGGGCAGCGACCCCGTAGTCGTCGAGCGCGTAGTGCAGGGTCGCCCGGTTGTCCCAGAACGCCACCGAGCCAGCCCGCCAGCGGAAGCGGCACGTGTACTCGGGTTTCACGCAGTGGTGGTAGAGCATCTCGAGGATGGCGTTGCTCTCATTGTCCGACAAGCCGAAGAGAGTGCGGGTGAACTGCCGGTTGACGAAGAGCCCGTTGCGTCCTGTCTCGGGATGTGTGCGCACGACAGGGTGCAGGGCGGGGAGCAGCTTCTCGCGCCAGGTGCCGTCCCATTCGTAGCCGCCCCGATCGGCGACATCAGCGGCGAACCACGGGTCGTGGTGGATGGCGATCAGCTGATCGCACATGGCGCGCACCGGCGCGGCGAGTCCGTCGTAGGCGTCCTGCAGGCTCGCCCACATGGTGTCACCCCCGACCTCGGGTGCTTCGAGCATGTGGAGGATGGAGCCCATGGCCGGTGTCCCCAAGAAGGTCACATCGGTGTGCCACCAGTTGGCCCGGTCGACCTTGCCATCGATGGCCAGCACCTCGGGGCTCTCCTCGATGGAGGGAAGGACGGGGTGCGCCTCGGTGACGACACCGAATTGGCGGCCGAACGCGGCCTGTTGCTCGGCCGTCATCGACTGGTCTCGGAAGAAGACGACGTGGTGCGTGTTCAGGGCCTGGCGCACCGCGGCCACCACGTCGGGCGCCAGGGGACGGGCGATGTCCACGCCGGAGATCTCGGCCCCGATGGTGGGGGAGATCGGACGCACGTTGACGGAGGTGGCGAGGGTCACGGAGCAATTGTGCCCGAGGTGGCGCAGGCCCTCAATCGCGGCCGGCCGGGCCACCTTCACACCGTCCGGCCTACATTGGCGCTTCTATGAGCGAGCAATCGACTCGGATGACGCGGGGACGGTGCAGGGTCCTGGAGGGGGATGGGTATGAACGCTGACACCGGAGGGATGGTGCTCGTGCCGCCGGCCCGCAATTACTCGCCCTGGTACCAGTGGATGATCCGGCTCGCCGCCACGACCCATGAGGACCCGCTCCCCGAGCACGACCTCGCAGCCGTGCCGGCATGGTTGGGGCGCCGCCGGGAGCGCCTGATCGATCTGCTCGGGTCCGAGCCGGACCTCGTCCCGCTCCGCCTCGAGACGCTCGAGTCCGAGGCATGTGACGGCTATCGCCGCGACAAGATCGTCTACGACACCGAGGACACCATGTCGGTGCCCGCCTATCTCCTCGTGCCCGACGGCCGAGAAGGACAACCACCGGGGGCGGCGGTTCTGGCCTGCCACGGGCACGGACCGGGCAAGACGCAGGTGGTGGGAATCGACCACACCGACATGCCCAACGCCGACTACGGCCTCCAGCTCGTCCGGCGGGGCTACGTCGTGCTGGTACCGGACCTTCGGTGCTTCGGGGAGCGCCTCGACTGGAATCCCGAGGATCACTACGCCTGCGACACCAATCTCGTCCACGCGGCAATGGCGGGGTGGAACCCGTTGGCGCAGAACATCTGGGATCTGCGGCGCTCGCTCGATGTGTTGGGGCAGCATCCATTGGTCGATCCCGCCCGGCTCGGCATGGTCGGCATCTCCTACGGTGGCACGGTCACGCTGTTCACGGCGGCTCTTGACAGCCGTGTCGCGGCATCGGTGGTGAGCGGCTACTTCTCCTCGTGGGCTGTGAGCCACAAAATGCCGTGGAACATGTGCGGATCGCAGATCGTCTCCGGGATGCTCGGCCGGCTCGAGCACGAGGATCTCGGTGCGCTGGTGGCGCCGCGCCCGCTGCTGGTGGAGTCGGGCACCGAGGACGACCTGTTTCCGTACGCGACGGCAACCGAATCGGTGCGGCGCACACGCATGGTCTATGACCAACTGGGCGCGGGTGACCACCTGGAACACGACGTCTTCGAGGGCGGCCATCAATGGCACGGGACCCAGGCCCTGCCATTCCTCGACCGCTGGCTCGGTCACACGCCGGTCTGAGCAAGAAGCCGTCCGTCCGTCGAACGATTCACGGGGACTGGTCGAGGATCGATTCTGACCGATCCGACCTATTGCTCGAGGTTCACGACTTCCATGATGTCTTGTGACGAAGGGACGATTTCAACTTCTTGAAGAACGGACGTCAGGAGTTTGCCGAAGGCCTCGTCACCCTCCAGGAAATCCGTGACGCGCGGTGCGGGCTCCCAACGTCAGGGTTCCGGTTCGAAGCGAGGAGTCCGGTGGCTCGCCCACTCGACGGTGATGCCGTCACGACGCATCATCGCCATGAACCCGGAAACTGAGATGAAGATGGCAATTGCCGTGAGCCCATAGGTGACGACCGAGCGTTCAAGGACGAACGAACGCAGTGAAGAGGACACGAGCAACCAGAAGACGAGCCCCGCGTTCAGCATTAGGACCGATGCCCAGAGGACGGAAATCCGGATGAAGAATTGACGAACCAGGGGACGCTTCATGATGGCGGGGTCCATCGGGCAGAAGTCGTGGGCGAAGCGTTGCGTGAACGGCCGGCCGACCACGGCGGATATCAACAGGGCCACAGAAATTGCAACGGTGCCTGCCGTTGGCTGCGCGAAGTAGAGGAATGCGCTGCCGGTGACGAAGGCAACGACCGTCCTCAAAGTGAGGAGGATCGTTCCGAACAACAACAACATCGAGACCCGTTCCCGCTTGAGCAGTCGGCGACCCAGCGCAACATAGGACCAGGCGAGCGCCGCAATAAGCGCTCCTCGAAAGTCGGTCAACACCAACAGCAGATAGAACACGATCAGCGGGCCCACGACTCCTTCGAGCACCACGGGAAGTGCGTGGCGCAGAGCCTTACCAGGCGGAGGCAACAGAACCAGTGATCCTTCTATCCCGTCGCTGCTCGATGTCGGATGCAGCCGAAGCATGTGCCACGGCTCGACGGTCCCGCCGGTGGATCTGGTTGCCACAGTGCTGCCGCTCTTGCCACCGTAAGCGGCGGCGCTTTCACCCGAATTGAGGTACACGAATGGTACACCGGCCCGAGGAACCGATTTCATCAGCCCCTACCTCTTCTCGGCGGTTGACCTTCGAGTGTGGCGCCTCCCGCATTTCCGGCCGACCGCGCCCCCTCGACGCTGGCATCGCTCTCATCACTCTCCCCATGGTGCTCTCGTGCCACGGCGGCGTGCCGGAGGACTTCGTCCAAGGAAGTCCGTGGCTCGGGCTCGGATGGCTCGGCCGGCCCGGCTGCGTCTTCGTCGTCCCGGTCGCTCTGCTCGGCTGCGCCGTATGCAGAAGCAGATGCAGAAGCAGATGCAGAAGCAGATGAGTGTGCGGTGCCGGCTGTCTCGTCCTCGGCCGCGTCCCCTCCGGGCTCAGGGCGGCGGATGGGATGGAGCCAGCTCTGTTGCCGGATACCGCTGCGCCTCCGCCCGTCGGCCACTAGCCGATCGCCACCCCGGACCCCATCAGCCGGACCCGATCCCCGACCACTACAGGAACGCTCGCAGGACGTTGGCGAACGCAGCGGCGACCACGACGGTGCCGTCCACATCCTTGCTCACCGGCACGTGGACCGGATGCGCCGCGGGCACGTTCATGAGGGAGAGGACGGCCGAGACCGGCGTTCCCGGACCGAGGTAGATGTGCGAGGCCACCTGGTCGAGCAGCGAGCTCATGCCGGTCGGATTCGAGATCATGGAGCTCACCGACAGCTTTCCCGTCGCCAACTGGCCGAGGTCCGAGTGCGCATTCACCGCGTGGAGGTCGACGCCCACGTAGTGCGCCACGGGAATGCCGAGACGGCCGAGCCCGGCGATGATGGACGACGGCGAGTGCAGGCTCATGGACGCCAAGGGGACGGTTCCACCCGTTGCCAGCGGCAGGCCGAGCACCTTGGGGATCTGCAAGACGTTGGTGTGGCCGCCGACGTTGTGGAACACGAAGACCTGTTCGCTGTGGTCGGGGCCCGTCACGATCGCCAGCAGATCGTTCCTTCCCTTCGTCATCAGCGATGCCGGGATGACCACGCGGTGAACGGCGTGGTCGATGCGGTAGAGATTGAAGCCGATCCACCCTCCGACAACGAGGATGAAGGCGACGAGTGCGGATCCGGCTGCGAGGAGGACCCGCTTGAGCTTCCGGTGCGGCGTGGGGCGCGACGCGGGCCTCGGGGCCACGAGGCCCAGACCCCCCTGAGGCAATCGCCGTCGTCGCCAGCCCCCTTCGCGCGCCCGCGGACCCCGCCCCACACTCTTGCTCCCCGGCGCGAAAGCTACGAAGTCGCCATTGCCGCCCCGTTGCCCGACGGGTTCGATGTGGTTGCTTTCGATTCGGTGTCGCCGTGTCGCGGCGTCGTGCGGCCGACGGCGGGCAGGTGCCCGCTGTCGTGGGAGTAGAACGTGTCCGCCCGGCCGAACCCGGCGCCGGTCCGGCGCCGCACCGTCTGAGCTGGACCCATGACGACTTCGAGGAGCGCTACGGGGACCAGGATCCTTCCATGGTCTCGGCCCCATTGGCACATGCCGCGATCCGACTGGCGGACGCCTTCGACGGTGTGACCGCTGAGCAGTGGCTCCGCACGGGGCGGCGCAGCGACGGCGCCCGCCTCGACATTGTGGGCTTCAGCCGCTACCCGCTCCACGACCCGGTAAATCACCTCTTCGACGTCACCGGGCGTCAGGTGTCCTGAGGACCGCGGCGGGAGGTCTCAGTCGGGGAGCAGCCGCGCCGAGTCGGGCTCGAGGTAGATGGTGGCGTGGCCGATCGTCCGCAGCGCCGAGGCGGGGCATGTGGGGGCGATCGGTCCTGTCAGCGCGGCCGCCACCGGCTCTGCCTTCCGCGCTTCGGGGACGACGGCCAGGACGCGCCCGGCCCGCAGCAGCGCCGGGATGGTGACGGTAATGGCAGACGCAGGCACCTCGTCCAATGTCCCGAAGTGTCCCTCGTTGACCTGCTGCAGGCGACAGGCCCTCTCGAGTTCGACCACCTTGACATCGCAGGGGTCGGCGAAATCGGCTACCGGCGGATCGTTGAAGGCCAGGTGCCCGTTTTCGCCGATCCCGAGGCAGCACACGTCGAGCGGGTGCTGGAGCAGGAGCTCGGTGTAACGCCTGCTCGCTTCCTCGGCGTCACCGAGACCGTCGACGTAGTAGGCCGCCTTCGGGCGGGCCGGATCCACAATGCGTTCACGAATCCAGCGCTGGAAACCGGCCGGGTGGTCCGGCCCCACGCCGACGTACTCGTCCATGTGGAAGACGACGGTGTCGGCCCACGGCACACCGTCGGTCTCGTGCACCAGGGTCTCGACGAAAGCCAGCTGGGAGTTGCCGGTGGCGAACATGGCGTGCGCCGTACCTCGTGCCTGCACCGCCGCCCGCAGGACCGAAGCCGCCTCGTCTGCCGCGGCGCGAGCCAGGGCGGCGACATCGGTGAGAACCCGCACGCTGGCGCCGTCAATGTTCCTGGTCCCGGTCCGCACTTCCTTCAGCATGCCAGGCGCGCCTCGGCCAGACTGGACCCGTGCGCGAGGTGGAGCTGCCCGGACCCGGGCACCGGCAGGCGGCGTGGAAGGTCGTACGCCGCTTTCTCTGTGTGACGCCCGTCGTCGGTGTGCCCCAACTCGGGCCCTCCGTCTCGGCCAAGGTGGAGACCCTCCAGCCGACCGGCTCGTTCAAAGTGCGGGGTGGCCTCGCCGCCGTGTCGGCCACGCTCGACCAGGACCCCGGCCGCACCGTCGTGGCGTCGTCGGCCGGCAACCACGGCCTCGGTCTGGCCTTCGCCGCCTCCAAGCTCGGGGCGACCGTCACGGTCGTCGTCCCCACGGGCGCCTCGGCGGCCAAGGTCTCCGCGCTCCAGCAGTTCGACGTGCGCCTCGTGCTGCACGGCGAGGGGTATCGCGAGGCGGAGACGCACGCTCTCGAGCTGGCCGACAGCGAGGGGGGTCGCTACGTGTCGCCCTACAACGACCCCGATGTCATCGCGGGTCAGGCCACGCTTGCCCGTGAGCTGGTCGAACAGGTGCCCGACCTCGGCACCGTGGTCGTGCCGTGTGGTGGTGGCGGACTGTTGGCCGGCGTCATCCTCGGTCTCGAGGGAACCGACGTGCGGGTCATCGGGGTCGAGTCCGAGGCGTCGCCTTCCATGAGCACTGCCCTGGCGGCCGGGTCGATCGTGCCGATTGAGGTCGAACCCACGGTGGCCGACGGGCTGGCCGGCAACCTCGAGCCCGGCGCGGTGACGGTCGGTGTCGCGCTGTCCCACGGCGTCGGCGTGCTCACCGTGAGCGAGGCCGACATCCGTTCCGCCATGGCGTACTCGGCTTCCAAGATGGGTCTCGTGCTCGAAGGCGCCGGCGCCGTCGGCGTCGCTGCCATTCGTGCCGGTCTTGTGCCGTCCGGTGGGAAGGGGAGGCAGACGGTCGTGTTGTTGACCGGTCGCAACGTGGCGCCCAAGCTGCTGTCCGAGGTGCTTCATCCCTGACGTCAGCGCCAATGGCGCCAGGCTCAACTACGAGATGACGGGCGACGGCGAGCCCCTGCTCCTCATCGCCGGATGTGGCCAGCCCGCCGCCGCCTGGCACCTCTCGCTGGTGCCTGCTCTCGTTGACGCGGGCTACCGCGTCGTCACGTTCGACAACCGCGGGGTGGTACCGTCGTCATCGCCGCCTGCTCCCTACAGCGTGGATGAGATGGCCGCCGACACGGTCGCCTTGCTCGACCATCTCGGCTGGGACCAACCCGTGCGCGTCGCCGGCCACTCCATGGGCGGGTGGATCGCCGAGACGCTGGTGCTCGACCAGCCGGCGCGGGTACGGTCCGCCGCCCTCATCGGCAGCGCCAACGCGCCGACCGCCTGGGAGATCGCCATCACGACCGTGGAGCGCGACCTCGCCCGCCTCGACTACGATCTCCCCCCTCTCTTCTACGCCACCGAGACCTTGCGGTACCTCCCGATCGCCGACATCCAGGACAACGAGGTTGTCAGCAGCTGGCTGTCGATGGTGGGCGACCTCCCGGTGTGGCCCAATCCGGGGCGACTCGGCCAGTATGAGGCGGCGCTCGCCTGGTCGACCGACCCGGCGCGCACGACCCGGTGGCCCGACGTACGGGTGCCGTGCCTCGTGCTCGCCTTCGAGCACGACGTCGATTCGCCGCCGCGCTATGCCCGCCTGGCCGCCGAGGCCATCCCCGGCTGCGTCTACCGCGAGATCGCCGGCTCGGGCCACATCGGCATCCTCACCCACGCCGAAGAGGTGGCGGCGAACTTGATCGAGTTCTTCGCCCAGCACTGAGCGCCGCCTATGGCGCGCCGTCAGTGCCCGAAGCTGAGGTACTGGTGCACGGCGCCGACGCAGGCCGAGCCCTCGCCCACCGCGCCCGCCACCCGCTTGGTCGAGCCGGAGCGCACGTCGCCCACGGCGAAGAGGCCGGGATGGCTCGTCTCGAACGGCAGGGGGAGGCGGTTCTGCGCAACCCAGCGCTCGTCGAGGTCCTCGTCGCTCAGGGCCCGGTCGGTGAGGACGAAGCCGCGGCTGTCGAGCGCGGCGCAGCCCGAGATCCAATCCGAGGAAGGGTCGGCTCCGATGAAGGAGAAGAGCCCGGTGCAGGGAACCTCGGTCGTCCCGGCCGCGTCCGTGATCTCGACCGAGTGCAGGTTCTGCTCGCCGACCAGTCCGGTGATCTGCGCCTCCGTCCGCACGCTGATGCGGGGGTGCCGGTCGATGCGGTCGGTGAGGTAACGCGACATGCTCTTCTCGAGATCGGCGGCACGGATGACGATCGTCACCGCGGAGCACGTGTCGGACAGGAACATCGCCGCCTGCCCGGCCGAGTTCCCGCCGCCGACGACGATCACCGGCTCCGCGTCGCACTGGCGACGCTCCATTTCCGTGGCGGCGTAGTACACGCTGGTGCCCTCGAACTCGTCGAGCCGGTCGACGGGCAGTCGCCGGTAACGCGCCCCGCTGGCGACGATGACGGCCCGGGCGGCCAACTCCGTACCGTCCGAGAGCCCGAGGATCAGGTGACCCGCCTCTTCCCTGAGCGATGTTGCCTCACACGGCGCGGTGAGAGAGGCGCCGAACTTCTCAGCCTGAATCATGGCCCGCCTCGTCAGGTCGCCCCCCGAAATCCCGGTGGGGAAACCGAGGTAGTTCTCGATCCGCGAGCTTGCGCCTGCCTGGCCGCCGACGGCGAACTTCTCGAGGCCGAGCGTGCACAGCCCTTCGGAGGCGCCGTAGACCGCCGCGGCGAGACCGGCAGGCCCGCTTCCCACGACGACCAGGTCGAAGCAGCGATCAGGCAGGTTCTGCATGGTGAGGCCCAGGTACTCGGCCAGGGAGCCGGGGGTAGGTCGCCGCAGGACCTCTCCCGAGGTGATGACGACGGGCAGTTCGCCGGGGTCGATGCCGAATTGCTCCAGGAGTGTCGCCACGGCGGGATCGCGGTCGGGGTCGAGCCACTCGTAGGGGATGCCGCAGCGAGCCACGAACTCCCGCAGCCGCCGGCAATCTGGGCAGAACCGGGATCCGATGATCCGGGTCGAGGCCGACGCGCCGCTCAGGAGGACCGCCCGCCGGGCCATGAGCGCGACCAGGATGGTGTCACCGAGCCCGGGGGCGGTGGCGATGAGCCGTCGCAGCGCATCTCGTGGCACCACGATCACCTCGCCGGGGGCGACGGCGCGGGCGGCTACGAAGACGCGCATGCCGGTGAGCAGGTTGAGCTCCCCGATGAACTTGCCCGGCCCGTGCTCAGCCACGATCTGCTCTTCGGTTCCGTTGTGGCTGACGATCTCGATCGCACCAGACACGACGACATTGAAGTCGTACGTCACGTCACCCTCGCGGAACAGATAGTCACCGGCCGCGACCGTCCGTCGCGTGCCCAACTCGTCCAGGACGGCCATTTCGGCGTCGGTCAGCGTCGGAAATGCGGTGTCGAAGTCATCGGCCATCGTGCGGTCTCCTCGGAAGCGGGCCGTCGGGACGTCTCGTCAAGAGCGAGTGCTAGTCGGGGTCAGGTCGGGGTCCCGACCAGTCAGAGTGGGGGTCTGAGGCGGGGAACGACTCTTCCTCCTGCTCGTCGAGGTAGTCGTCAGGGTCTGTCCCCACGTCGTCTGACTCGTCCTGTGGTCTCGCGCTCACGTCGGGGCACCCTCTCCCTCGAAAGTGTCAGGTCCCATAAACCATAAAGAGGACTACACCCTGGCAATTGCGCATGCAAGGGGAGGTCACGATGGCAGACGTTGCGTCGTCCAGTCGACCGCGACGTCGGCCGACTCGTCGAGGTGGTCCTTCAGCCAGCGCCGGGCGAACGGACAGAGCGGCACGACGGTCAGCTCGTTGACGGCGGCACGGGTCAACGCAGCGCGGACAAGGCGACCACCGACACCGTGCCCATCCCACTCATCGGGGACGCCCGTGTGGACCAGGATCATCCGGTCGCCGTCAATGACGTACACGAGCTCGGCCTCGGCGCCGCCTTCCCGCAGGACGTAGCGGCTGTCGGCGGCGTCGTCGACGACCGGTGCGTCGTCGGCGGGGATCGTCATGGATGGCTGCCCTCCCGGTCGGTCTGCCGTGCGTGGCTGCCACCCTATGGGTGTAGAACGCTGCCTGTGAGTGGACCGCTCGCCAACGACGACGTGCCGCCCGTGCCTGAGGCCCTCCCGCTGGACCCTGACGGGGTCGAGGCCCATCATCGGGTCGAGATCATCCCGGGCCGCCATACCCAGGTGGGTTCGCTGCCGGTGCGGCACGTGCTCCCGCAACACCAGCATCGGACCGTCGGCTCCTGGTGCTTCGTCGACCATGCCGGACCCGTCCCGGTCCAGCCGGGTCGGGCGTTCAGCATTGGGCCCCATCCCCACATGGGTCTGCAGACCGTGACGTGGCTGGTGGCGGGCGAGCTGGTGCACCTGGACAGCCTGGGTTCGGAGCAGCTCATCCGACCCGGCCAGCTGAACCTCATGACGGCGGGCCATGGCGTGTCCCACGCCGAGGAGGATCCCGCTCGGGCCGAGCACGTGCACGCAGTGCAGCTCTGGGTCGCTCAGCCCGCCACCACCCGCGACGGCTCCCCCGCCTTCGAGCACCACACCGAGTTGCCGAAGGTGCTGCTGGGTTCCGCCGAGCTGACCGTCCTCGTCGGTGACGTGGCCGGAGTTGCTTCCCCGGCGCGGCGAGACACCGATCACATGGGCGCGGAGCTCACCCTGCCGACGCCGGGCGCCGTGGTGCCGCTTCGCCCCGAACACGAGCACGCGCTCGTCGTCCTCGAGGGCAGCGTCGCGGTGGACGGCATGGCCGTGGAGCCTGGCGTGTTGGCGTATCTCGGCCCGGGCCGCGATGAGTGCCGGTTCGAGGTGGTGGCGTTCGCCCGGGCGTTGCTGCTCGGCGGCGTGCCGTTCCCCGAACAGCTGCTCATGTGGTGGAACTTCGTCGGGCGCAGCCGCGAGGAGGTGTCCGAGGCGCGGCGGCAGTGGGCGGAGGACGACGGCCGTTTTGGACGGGTCCGGTCGTCGCTCAGTCGGATCGAGGTCGGGAAGCCGCCATGGGAAACGGGGGTCCTCGGGCGGTGACCTACCACTCTCCCCAGCCAGGAGGGCTCACCGTGCCGGTCACGCCGCGGGGGTCGACGGGCAGCCGGGTTGCGCCGGCCTCGTAGACGGCGAAGCAGAGCCGGAGGACATCGGTCGCCTGGGCGCCCGTCATGGCGGCCGCCGTGCCGTGCACGAGCGAGTCGATGAAATGCTGCGACGAGCGCGAGAACCCTGCGCCCCAGTCGGCGTCGAGGTCGGTGAACTCCGTCGTCTTGATCTCCTCCGCGGTACCCGTGAACAACATCACGGGTGCGAGGTCCAACAACTCGCCGGTGGCCCGGGTCACCCAGAGCTGACCTTCGTCGCCGGTGATCTCGAAGAATTCGTCGGCGCCGTAGTAGGAGGAACGCATGTAGAAGTTGGGCGCGTACTGCACCTCCATGGTGCCGAGCACGTCGGGGTCCTCGTATTCGAACAGGACTGCACACGGCTCGAAGAAGAGGTCGCGTCGGCGCACGACGGCCTGCACGGAGGTGATGTCCATGTCCAAGAGCCAGAGCGCCATCGCGTACTTGTGCACCATGTCGTCGAAGAGGTGGCCGCCCGGGCTGCGCTTGTCGAGGCGCCACCCGTAGCCTTCGGGGCGCAACGACGCCTGGAACGCCGAGTTGGTCTGGCCCACCAGCGTGCGGATGCGCAGTGACGTCGGCTTGCCGATGGCGCCCTCGGCGACGAGCCGCTTGGCCAGCTCGAGTGGGGGGTAATGGACGAAGCACTCGCTGATGCGCAGCGTGCGCCCCACCTTGTCCGCCACGGCCTGCATCTCCAGCGCGTCCTCGACGGAGTTGGCCACTGGCTTCTGCACCGACACGTGCTTGCCGGCCTCGAGCGCGGCGATCACGTGGTCGTGGTGCAGATGGGTCGGGGTCAGGATTTCCACTGCGTCAATGGAGTCGTCGGCCAGCATGTCGTTCAGGTCGGCGAAATAGGAATCGGCGCCCCACTCCTTGGCCGCCAGGCGACCGATCTCCTCATCGGTGTCGCACACGGCGACGATGTCGCAGCGAGGATCCTCCAGGTACCCCCGAACGTTCATGACCGCGATGTTGCCGGCGCCGAGCACGCCGAGTCGGACCTTGTCCATGAGACCCTCCCTTGGCCCGACCCCGCCTACGTGCCGGTTCCGAATGCGCCCCCGTCCCGGGCTATGGAGATCTGATTGTCGTCATAACCCAACACCGAGCGCAAGACCGCTTCGGTGTGCTGGCCCACCGCGGGCGCCTTGGCGGGCGGTGGCAGCTGCTCGCCGACGAAGTGCAGCGGGGTGAAGAGCTGGTCCGCCCCCAGTTCCGACGCGGGCAGGAGCGGGAACCTGTCGGCGAACTGCGGGTCGTCGAAGAGGGTTTTGGGGGAGTTCACCGGAGCGATGGGCGTGTTGACGCGGCCACCGAACTCCAGCCATTCCTGCGCCGACCTGGTGCGGAAGATGTCACGCAGCTCGTGCTGGAGCTCGCGGTTGCCGCGGGCGTGATCGGCGTACTTGGAACCGGGCCAGCGCTCGAAGAGGTCCATTCGGCCCACGCCCTCGCAGAAGTTCTTCCAGAAGGCCTGCTCGGACGCCATGAAGAGGACGTAGCGCCCGTCGGCCGCCTCGTAGACCTGGTAGCGCACGCCCTCGACCATGCCGGCGGTGCCGGGTGCCCGGCGTTCGTAGTTGTCGGCCTTGTTCCCGGTCACCTCGGACTCGGGCCGTTCATAGGCGCGGAAGCTCTCGGAGCGGTACCAGTCCATCGCCGCCGCGGCGTCGGACTGGGCCAGGTCGATGAAGGAGCTCTCGCCGGTCGCCCGGGCGCGGATCACCGCGGCGAGGATGCCGAGAGCGCCGAAGAGTGGTCCGGCGTTGATGCCGATCGACACGTGCTCGGGAATGTAGGAAAACCCTTCCTCGTCGGTGGCGACGTTCACAATCCCGGCCCAGGTGTCGTACGCCACTCCGTGGCTCGGGTAGTCCCGGTAGGGACCGGTCATGCCGTACCCCGAGATGCTGCAGAAGACGATCTTGGGATTGAGCGCCCGGAGGTCCTCGTAGCCGACACCGCGCCGGGCCAGCGCGCCGGGTCGCATGGCCTCGACCACCACGTCGGCATCCGTCGCCAGCTCCTTCAAGATGGCGATGCCGGCATCGGTGCGCAGGTCGAGCACGAGTGAGCGCTTGCCGCGGTTGAGATGCAGGTGCATGAGTGAGGTGCCCTCCACGATGGGCCACGTCATCTCTCGGATGTAGTCGCCGGCGGGCGGCTCGACCTTGATGACGTCGGCCCCGAGGTCGACCAGGGCCGTCGTGATGGCGGCCGGTCCGAGTGCCGAGCACTCGATGATCCTCAATCCGTGCAAGGGTGGCGTGGTCGCCATCGCAGCTCCTCTCGTCGAATGCCGGATCGTAGCGGCCGCCGCCCTGGGCACTCCCAGCTCAGATGGCCATACTGGAGCGGTGGAATCGGAGGCGCTCGACGATGCATTGACGCTGCTCGCGGCCACGGCGCCCAACTACGGTTCCGCCGGCCTGGCCAATCACGGGCCGATGGTGGCCGAGGCGCTGGCCCACCTGGGACGCCACGATGCCATCGCGGGCTGGGTGGCGCAGTACCAGAAGCGCCTCGACGACGCTCCGCCGCCGTCGAGGCCGCTCACCGAGGAGGACTGGCCCGGTGCGCTCGGGCAGGAGGACCGTTTTCCCGAGTGGCTGGCGCTCTTCGAGCGGGAGATGGCGGACCGCCCACCAGCCGCTGTGGTGGGGGAGTGGGTGCCGCGGCTGCTGCCCGGTTCCGTGGGCGCGGCCACCCATGGGCTCATCCGCACCGGGCACACGCTGCGCGCGCTCGGTGCGGTGGACACGCCGCCGCGCCGGGTCGAGGCCGCGAGCGCCCTGGCCTTTTGGGCTTCGAGCTACGAGGAACTTCCGGGACCGCCGCTCCTGATCGGGCACGAAGGCGTCGTCCAGGCGCTGACCGACCTGCCGTATCTCCCCGAGGACGCGCCGCGGCCCGTGCTCATCAGCGACCGGGTGGCGGCGGTGGCGGACATCGCCGACGAGTTCGAGCAGGCGGTGGCGTCGCTCGGTTGGACCGGGGGCGCGGTGGAGCTGCTCGACGAACTGGCCACAGGCGGCTCGCGGGCCTATCTGCGCAATGCCGACGGCGGCGGGGCGATCGGTCTCCTGCACGCGGTGACGTCGCCACTCGCGTGCGAGCTGGTGCTGCCGTGGCTGGCGCAAGAGGATCGGGACGCCGCCCTGGGCTACGTCTGGCAGGCTGCGGCGGCCTTGCACGTCGCCTATGCCGAGGACCGGGTCACACCTGAGCCAAAGGAGGCGCCGCCCAGCGCGGACACCCTGGTAGACGCTGCTCTGGCTTCGGGCGACGAGCACGCCATCAAGTTGACGGAAGCCGCCCAGCGCGCCTTCACCCGCACCGGTGAGCACACGCTCCTGCTGGCCGCTGCGGACGCCTGCAATCGCCTCTGACCGCGAAACCCGCGGCGCGCGCGGGCAGGCACATTGGTAGGTTCGCCGAATGGAATACCGCACCCTCGGAAGGACCGGCCTCAAAGTCAGCCCCCTGTGCCTCGGGGCCATGATGTTCGGCTCCTTCGGCAACACGGACCACGACGACTCCATCCGCATCATCAACGCTGCCATCGATGCCGGCATCAACTTCATCGACACCGCCGACGTGTATTCGTTCGGTGAGTCCGAGGAGATCGTCGGCAAGGCGCTGGCGCAGACCAAGCGCCACAAGGTGGTTCTCGCCACGAAGGTGCACGGCCAAATGGGTCAGGACCCCAACGCGCAGGGGAACTCGCGCCGCTGGATCATGGCCGCGTGCGACAACAGTCTGCGCCGTCTCGGCGTCGACTACATCGACCTGTACCAGATCCACCGACCTTCGCCCGAGACAGACATCGACGAGACCCTCGGTGCGCTCACGGACCTGGTCCGTGCCGGCAAGATCCGCTATTTCGGCAGCTCCACCTTCCCGGCCCACGAGGTGGTCGAGGCCCAGTGGGTCGCGGAGCGCCGCGCCCGCGAGCGCTTTGTCACCGAACAGCCGCCGTACTCCATTCTGGTGCGCAGCATTGAGAAGGACGTCCTGCCGATGTGCCAGAAGTACGGGATGGGCGTGCTGTCCTGGAGCCCGTTGGCCGGCGGTTGGCTCTCGGGCGCGTTCGGCCCGGGCAAGGTAAACACGAGCCGGCGCGCCAGCTTCCTACCGCACCACTACGACATGGAGATCCCGGGGAACCGGGCCAAGCTCGAAGCCGTCGCACAGCTCACCGAGCTGGCAGATGGTGCCGGGATACCGCTCATTCAGCTTGCTCTGGGTTTTGTGCTCGAGCATCCCGGCGTGACGTCGCCCATCATCGGGCCCCGCACCATGGAGCACCTCCAGTCACAGCTGCCGGCGTTGGACCTGCGTCTCAGCCCCGACGTGCTGGACCGCATCGACGAGATCGTGGCGCCTGGCACCGACCTCAACGTCACCGACGTCGGCTGGGTCCCAGCCGCCATCGCCGACCCGTCGCTGCGCCGTCGCCCTCGCTGATCGGCGAGGTCAGCTGACCTCGAGCACCTCTTGGAGGAGCGCCTCCCACGGCACGCTCTGCCAGCCCGATCGCTCGGCCGCCTGCTTGGCCACGTCCGTCGCCTCCTCGACCCACAGGAGTTCGACATCCTCGCCCGGGCCGATCTTCTGGTCACCCTTGATCTCCTGCGACGGGTTGCCCGTGCCGAGCTTCACGTCGGAGCCGAACTCCATCCCGAGCCACACGTCCTGCCACGCCTTGTGCTTCTCCTTGAGCCGGATGGCCAAGCCGGAGAGGTGCGAGTGCTGTGGGCTCTCGGCCACCATGACCGCCCAGCGCAGACAGCGACGCGCCCGGTGAAAGTCGCCCCGCGGCGTTGTGGCCTCTGCCCGTTGCTCGTAGCCGGCGAGTGTCTGCTTCTGTTCGTCGGGGAGGATCTCCCTCAGGTTGTTCATCAGACCTCTGACGATCGGGGACGAGCCCGTGCTTGTTTCGTGAGCCATGGCAAGACCCTACTGTCGTCCCAAATTCCACCGCCCGACCGCAGACTGGTAACAGGCCACGGCGAGAGGTCGCCGCCACCCGTCGAAACGCCGATGAGGCTGCGCGACGGCGCGGGTACAGGCAGAGGGGCAGAATGGTCCGATGCGCGTCGGCGTCGCCCATCACCTTGGCTGGGCCGTGGTCGTGACGGCCTCTGCGGACCACTCGGTCGTCGATCGACGAAGGATCGAGCTGATCGAGGCGGGCTTGCCAACGGCGCCGATCCACCATGAAGGCGGCCCGCACGCGATGCATCGCAGGGGAGACCCGCTTGACGATGACGCGCTGCAGCGACTGGTGGCCGATGTGCGAGCTGCTGTCGTGCGAGCCACCTCGGCGAAACTGGACGAGTTGGCGGAGGAGCTGCCCGAACCCATCGTGTCGTTGTCCGTTCGGTGCTGGCCCGATGACTTTCCCCATGATGTCGCCGCGCAACGACGAGTCCCCTTCGAAAGCCGGGCGGACTCGGTCATGTATTGCCAGGTCGTGTCCCAGGTGGCCGTGGAACGAGCCTGGCCTGTCCACCGCTACAGCCCGAAGGACATCGAGGACGCTGCCGCTCGCATCCTCGGAGACCGGGCCGATGCCGTTCTGCGCGGTCCGCGGGCCACGCTTGGACCGCCGTGGTCCAAGGACCATCGGATGGCCCTCGCCGCCACTGTCGTCGCTCCGTAGCGTCGGTGTGGCACAGCCCAGCGGCACCGTGGGGCGGCGTGCGGTTGCGTCAGAGGTGCAGCAGCGGATGCGGCTCGAGGACGACCTCGGCGGACTGGAGCCGCTTGAGCACTCGGTTCTCCCTGCCGTACGCCAGGGGCGAGAACAGCAGTGTGTCGAGCGGGAACCACAGGCCCACCCACACCAGAACCCAGCCCCCTGAGTCGACGACGAGGTTCGCGTTGCCGGTCGCACCGACAATGCTGGATTTGATGATGACGAGGACGAACCCGATGACGACGATCGGAAGTCCCACCCATAAAGAGAACGCCCCATCGCGTCGAACGGCTCGACGCTCTCGCTGGTTGTAGGCGATGCGGTGGTCGCAGTAGCGGTTGAGAGTGCGGGCGATCCGATCGTCCATTCCTCCGGTGATCCGATTGGAGGGAAGGCCCAACTTGAGCTGGACCGGCGCACTGGAGTGGCGGCTCCGCAGCACACTGATGCAGTACTCGAGCCCCGTCATGAAGTTGCGGTACTCGGAGAAGAGGTCCGCCGGTGCCAGCACGAACATCTCTTCTGGACTCATGAGCGACAGCGAAATGACTTGGTTGGGCTTTGCCATGACGTCATGGTCTAGCCGCTTCGATCGACCCGGACCACAGGGTCCTGGGGCACGACGACACGTCAGTCGGAAGGAACTTGCGGAACCTGTGCACGTTGGGCGGTCGCCGGTTCCGACGCTTCCTCTCAGCCGTCGTCAGGTTCTGGTCACTATCGTTCCACCTGTGCCAGTGAACGGTACCGGACCCTCGTCCGGAGACGGGAAGGACGCGGCCCCGTCACGGCGGCTCGTGCTCCGCAATGCGAACGTGCTCGATGCCGACGGTGCCCGCCCGCGCCGCGAGGTGGTGATTGACGGCCGACGCATCGCCGTCGTGCGCGAGGTCGCGTCGGTCGAGGGTCAGCCCGGAGACCGGGTCGTCGAGCTTGACGGGCGCACCGTCATGCCCGGCATGGTGAGCAGCCATTTCCACGCCACCTACTGCGAACTCGGGTCGAAGACGGCTCCGTTCGGCTTGGAGGACCCGCCGGCATTGCAGGCCGTGCGGGCGGCCCACAACCTGGAGCTGCTGTTGCGCAGCGGTTTCACGGGCGCGGTGAGCGCGGGAGCGCCGTTCGCCATCGACGCGTCCATGAAGGCCGCCATCGCCGAAGGCCTGTTTCCCGGCCCGAGGCTCATGGCGGGCAGCCGTGACGTCAGCACGACCGGCCACGCAGGGGACAAGAGCTTCCCGTGGTACTGGGACGTCGGTGCTCGCGGTGCCATCAATCGCTCCGACGGGCCCAACGAGTTCCGCCGCGCGGTGCGCGAAGAGATCAAGCAGGGCGCGCAGATCATCAAGATGTTCGTGACCGGCGGTCACGGCACCGTGGCGCCCAGCGAGCAGACCGAAATGACCCCGGAGGAGATCACGGCTGGGGTCGAGGCGGCGCATCAACGCGGAGCGCTGGTACGCGGGCACATCGCCAACCGTGAGGCTCTCCATATGGCGCTCGACGCCGGCATCGATGTCGTCGACCACGGCGACGGGCTCGACGCACTGGGGATTGAGCGGATGGTCGAGCTGGGCACCTTTCTCGTTCCGAGCCAGCTCTTTCCGGTCCGGTTTGCCGCCATGATGGGTGGGGGCCTCGGCTTCACGGACGCCATGCAAGAGGACATTGAGCAGTCGCTCGCCATGCTGCCCAAAGCAAACGCGGCCGGAGTGAAACTCCTGTGCGGCGACGACTACGGGGCGATCGGTCTGCCCCACGGGCGCTACGCCGACGAGTTGGCGTTCTATGTGAAGGAAGCGGGAATCCCGCCGCTCGACGTCATTTGCTGGGCGACCCGCAACGGGGCCGAGCTCATGGGGCGTGCCCACGAGCTGGGCTCGGTGCGCGAGGACTACCTGGCCGACCTCCTCGTGGTCGACGGCGATCCGCTGGCCGACATCGGCATCCTGCAGGACACATCCAGGTTGTTGGCCATCACGAAGGGCGGCACGCTCGTCAAGGACGACCTCGACACGCTCGCCGAGAGCTGAGAGCGCCACTACCCTCGCCCTATGACCGCCGCCACCACATGACCGCCGCCACCACATGACCGCCACCACCACATGACCCAAAGCGCATGAGCGAATCGCCGCGCGCCGTCCTGCGCCTCGGCGCGCAGGCGGTCGATGCCCTTCCGCCTCGGCTTCGTCGCTCCGTGCGCTCCGCCCTCGGGCGACCCGGTCCTCGGCACGTGGGATTGGACGAGCTGGACGATGTGCTGGGCCGGGCTACCGCGCTCATGGGGTCGGCGCCCGACGAGGCGCGGGCGGTGCTCGACGGGATCGTCCTGGCGCTCCCGTCCCCGCCACCTACCGACCCCTTCTCGGAGGCCCACAGAGAGTGGGCCTGGAACCTCTATCGCGCCGTATCCGGCCGGTCCCAATACGACACCGAGCACGAGGCGTCACCGTTCGATCTGGCCGCCGCCCGTGAACGTCCGTTCCCGTACCAGACCGGGTCGCTGGCACTGGTCGGTCGCGACCTCGTGGCCCGGGGCCGGGTTCTCTCGTGCCTGGCCGAGTCCCTCCCGCAACGGGAACGGCCACGCCGCGTCATCGAGTTCGGCCCCGGGTGGGGCAATCTGACGTGCGATCTCGTCGCCACGGGTCTCGACGTCACCGCCGTCGAATTGGATGAGAAGTTCTGCCGGCTCATCGACCACCGCTGCCAGGGCCCCGGACGGCTCAGCGTGACCCAGGGCGACATGCTTGAGTTCGCTACCGACGAAACCTATGACGCCGCGGTGTTCTTCGAGAGCTTTCATCACTGCGCCGACCATGTCGCCATGCTGCACCGGTTGCACGACATCGTCAGACCCGATGGTGTGGTGGTGTTCGCCTCGGAGCCGATTCAGAACATGGACTACGCATGGGGTCCACGGCTCGACGGGCTCTCCGTGTGGTCGAGCCGGACCTACGGCTGGCTTGAGCTCGGATTCGACTGCGTCTACTTCGACGCGGTGCTCGCCCGCACCGGCTGGGCGGCCCGGCGCTTCCGGCTGGGCGTCGGTGCCAGCGAGACGGACGTGCTCGTCGCCCACCCCGCTCCCGCCGCCTGAGCGACGCCGGTGCTCACGACGCCGGTACTCACGACGCCGGTACTCACGTGTAACGTCGAGGACGAAGAACCCGCCCGCCGTCAGGTCGACGCCAGCGTGCAGGCCCAGCATCTTGTCCGAGCAAGGTGACGCCGCTTATCCCGTCGGGCTCGCGCAGGTAGGCCAGCGTCGCCCCCGCGCGGGCGGCGGTCGCGGACGCGGCAGCCATCGCCGGAGCGTACGGCGGGCTCCGGGTCTGGCCGGTGGGCAGGCCCAGGCCAGCGGACCGAGGTCCGTCATCGTCGTCGCCTCACTAGAGTGACCGGCGCAGCGGCCAGGGGGTCGTCGCAAGGGGGATGGTCATGTCGTTGACGAGACGGCCCGATTCGCTCATGCCGAAAGGTGGCATCACACTGTCGGTGCTGGCGGCGCTCATAGCCCTCCTTCCACTCGCACTGGCCGCCGCTCCGGCGCAGGCGGCCGAAGCCGCGGTGACCTTTCACACCGCCGCCACCTTGACCGGACCGATCACGACGGGTCATATCATCGAGCCCGAGTCCGCTCATCCGCTCGACCTCGTCCCCACCGGCTACGAGGAGCACGAGTATTTCGCGTCGGGGACGGCCACCGCGTTCAAGGCCGATTCCAAGCCGAGTAACGGCAAGTGGACGATCACGCCGACGACGACCGCCGTCTACAAGACCAGGATTCTTGTCCGCCGGCCCACCAATCCGTCTCATTTCAACGGCACGGTGATCGTGGAGTGGATGAACGTGTCGGCGGGGGAGTCGGCTCCGGACTGGGACTTTCTCAACCCGATGCTGATGCGTGACGGCTATGCCTACGTCGGGGTCTCGGCCCAGGCGCTCGGCGTGGACGGGGGAAAGGCACTCCTCGGCACGCCCAACGCGGCCGGCGCGACACCGTCGGGCGGTCTGGTCGCGGGTGAGCCTGACCGGTACGGCACGCTGCACCACCCCGGGGATCAGTACGCGCTCGACATGTTCGCCCAGATCGGCCAAGCTTTGCGCGCGCCACACCCCGCTGCACTCGGCGGTCTCAAGCCCGACCACGTCCTGGCCATCGGCGAGTCCCAGTCCGCCTTCTACCTCACCACGTTCGCCGACGCCTTGCAGCCGCGCACCAACGTCTTCGACGGCATCTTCATCCATAGCCGCGGTGGCTCGGGCGCCTCGTTGTCGGGTTCGTCCATCGCCAAGAGCAGTGGCCCCGACAATCTGCACATCCGCACCGACCTGAAGGTTCCGGTGTTCATGTCCGAGACCCAGACCGACTTGATACAGCTGGGCTATGCCCCGGCACAACAGCCCAATACGAGCAAGATCCGCACCTGGGAGATCGCGGGCACGTCGCACGCCGACGCCTATTTCGTCGGCGCTGCCGCCAACATCCTCGGCTGCACCACGCCGGTGAACAGTGGTCCGCAGCATGAAGTGGTGCAGGCCGAGTTCGCCGCGTTCGACAAGTGGGTCAACCACGGCACGCCGCCGCCGAGCCCCCACCCCTTCACGTTCTCGAGCACCCACCCGGCAACGCTGGCGCTCGATGCACACGGCAACGTCATCGGTGGCGTGCGGACACCCGCGGTCGACGTCCCCGTCTCCACCCTGAGCGGAGCCCCCGCGGCGGGATCCAACGCCATCTGCGGCCTCTTCGGTTCCACCGTGGCCTTCACTCCCGCCCAGCTCACCAGTCTCTACGGCACCAAGAGCAACTACATCGCCGCCTACACCAAGAGCCTCGACAAGGCCGTCGCCTCGGGTTACATCCTGAGCGCGGACAAGGCGGCGCTGCTGGCCCAGGCCGAGCAGGTCACCATCCCGGCGTCGTAGCCCTCGTCGACAAGAAGGAGGGCGGAGAGGGGCGTCGCCGACGCGGGGCTCAGACGCGCCGCCAGGACCGCCCGATCTCGCGCATCGTCACGCTGATACGCCCGTCGAGCCCGAGGTCGGGGTGCGCCGTGCCGGGGAACGTCCTGGGCACGCCGTGAAACGCGAGCCGTGACGGCCCGCCGAACGCGAAGAGGTCGCCGCTGGCCAGCTCTATGTCGGTGTAGGGCCGGCTCGGCCGTTGCGTGTTGCCGAAGCGGAAGACGCAACGGTCGCCCACGCTGATCGTCACGACCGGCGAGCCGGCTGCGAGGACCTCGGCTCCCTCGATCTTGTCCTGGTGCAGGCCGAGCTTTGACCCGGCATCGTAGAGATTGACGATGGCGGCATCGTAGGCCACGGGCTCGAAGCCGGTCGCCGCGCAGGCCGCCTGGCCGAGTCGGGCCAGCAACGGCGGGAACGTCTTGACCAGCGCGCCGTCGCCGTCGTCGCACGTGCGGCTGTAGCGGTAGGGATACCAGTGCCACCCGAGGCAGACGGCGCGTGTCGAGAACGGCGCACCGTTTGGCATCGCAGGCCGCCGCAACCCCGCCGGAGGCGCGGCCCAGACGCGAAAGGCGTCGACCAGTTCGAGCTGGGCCTCCAAGTCGAGCCAGCCGGGCACCCAGATGGCGCCCGGTGCGACCGCGACCGGTGCCGACACCGCATGGACCAGCGACAAGCCGAGCTGGTTCATGGCGCGTGCCTCGCTCCATCGGGACGCCGCCACGACCGGGTCATGACGACAGTGTGGGCCGTGTCGGGTTGACCGTCTGGCGGAAAACAGACATCCACATCGGGACTCCGGCCCGGGACCGGGTCCCCCATCGAGTCCGCGTTGCCCGTTCAGACGGTTTCTTGGCTTGGCATCGACTGGTGCACCGGGACGGGGTAGTTCGGCATGGCACTCGAGGGCGCCGCCTCCAGGACGGACAGGTTCGTGCACCCCTCGGTCAACACGTTGGCCATCTGGTCCTTCGACGTGCTGGGCAGCTTCGGCACCGTCGGGTCGCGGCGCTTCGGGTGCAGTGTCGAGGTGAGGTCGCCCGCCGTGTGGCGGCGCCACGACGAGATGTTCGGAGCCTTCACCCCGAAGCGCTCCTCCAAGAAGCGCAGCTGCGAGGTGTGGTCGAACACCTCGGATACCACATGACCACCGCGGCTGAACGGTGACAGCACGAGCATCGGCACGCGGAAGCCCATGCCGATCGGCCCGGCCATGCCGTCGGCGTGGTCAGGCAGCGGCGAGACGGTGACGTACTCACCGGCCGTGCCTTTCGGTGCCACCGGCGGCGGCACGTGGTCGAAGAAGCCGTCATTCTCGTCGTACATGTGGAAGAGCACCGTCTTGGCCCACACCTGGGGGTTGGCCACCAAGGCGGAGAGCACGTGGCTGGTGAACCACTCGCCGAGGGCGGGCGGCGACGAAGGGTGCTCGTCGTAGCCGAGCGGCGGGATGATCCAGCTCACCGCGGGCAGCGTCCCCGACTGAATGTCACTCACGAAATCGTTCGGATACAGCGGCGTGAACGCCTTCTGGTAGAGCGGCGACGCAGGATTCTGGTATTGGCTGAAGTACGGGAGGATGGCGTCGCTCAGCAGGCCGTACTTCTCGAAGGACGCGGGCTCGTAAATGGTGCCCACCGGGTTGTAGACCTTCCAGCTCACCCCGGCGTCCTCCAGCACTTCGGGCATGGTGTCCCAATGCACGCTCCAGATGGCGTCGGACGACTCGTTGGTGATGAGCACCGGGCCGCCCGCTGCGCCTGAGGGGTCGAGAGTGCCCGAGAGGGCCATGAGGCGGTTCGGGTGCGTCGGTCCCAGCACCGAGCAGTGATAGTTGTCACAGATCGTGAAAGCGTCGGCGAGCGTGTAGTAGAAGGGCAGGTCCTGCCGGCGGTAGTAGCCCATGGTGAGGACGCCGTGCTCGGGTCCTTGGTACGCGGTCTCCACATGCGTGCTGACGAAGGCCCTGTTCGTCCCCTTCGCCCAGCTCATGTGCTCCGACGGCCAGCCGTGATCGAGGTCGTTGGTGCACTCGCCGATGCCTGACGAGGTGTCGAGGTGGAACGGGAGCAGCGTCCTGTCGCGCCCGCCCGGCCAGGCCTGGGCGAAGTTGCCGAGCTTGCCCTTGGGGTGGTCGTCGAAGCCCCGGACACCCGGGTACGTGCCGTAGTAGTGGTCGAAGGATCGGTTTTCCTGCATCAAGAACACGACGTGCTCAATGGCGCCGAGGTCCGAGCCGGCCGGCTTCGTGCGTGCGGCGAACTGTGCCATGGCGGCGCCGGCGCGGTCGTCCCGGCCGGCCGCGGCGAGGATCGCCCCGCCGCCCGTCGCCAGCGCGGCAGCGAGCATGGTGCGGCGGTCGAAGCGCGCGCGATCGAGGCTCATGTGTTGCTCCTTCACGTGTCGTTCCTCACGTGGGCCCCCCGGCCCCTGTTCCCCTGCACCGGCGTGATGCGATGGCTGCACGCACCGACCGACCCCGTCCCCTCGCCCGACGCGCCCCTCACACGGACTCGATGAGCGACGGGTCGTTGTTCCGCACGTTACCGATTCGCGGGCCGACGGGGTGATGCACCATCGTGCCGGCGGGCGGAGGTCGCAGGAACGCACGCAGCTCTTCGACGTCCTCGTTGGCCGGGTCGAGCCAGACGTCGAACGTGGCGGGGTCGAGGATCACCGGCATGCGGTCGTGGATGCCGGCCATGTCGGGACCGGCGGTCGCCGTGATCACCGTGCAGCTCCGGATGACCGGCGCGTCCGGCCCGGCGTTCTTGTCGCGCCAGCGCTCGGCCAGGCCGGCGAAGGCCAACAGCTGCCCGTCGGCACGCGTGAAGTAGTGCGGCTGCCTGGCGCCGGCCTTGGTCTTGTGCCACTCGTAGAAGCCGTCGGCCGGGACGATGATGCGCCGCTCACGGAACGCCTCGCGGAAAGAAGCCCTGGTGGCCACGGTCTCGCCGCGCGCGTTGAAGAGGCGGCTCCCCGATTTGGCGTCCTTGGACCACCAGGGGATGAGGCCCCAGCGCAACGACATGAGGACCCGTTCCGGCTCGCCGCCCGCTTCCGCCGGACCTTGGCGCTGCGGATCCTGTCCTGGGGGCCGGGCCGGGCGGTCCCGCACCCCGAGCACCGGGTCGGTCGGGGCGACGTTCCAGCTGGGGGCACGTTCGTCGTCGACGCTCTCGGCCAGGGTGGCTCCGAAGTAGCGGGCAATCCGGGCCGGGGGTGTGTAGAGAGCGAAGCGGCCACACATGCGGGAGCATTGTGGCCCACTCCGGCTCTCGTGCCGCGTTCGGCCCCTGACCTGGATCTTCGGTTCCCCGAGCGGACGGCACACGGCCTGGCTAAGGTGCGAACATATGTTCGCCTTTTCTGCTGGGGACCCGTCGTCCCCCCGTTCCCGGGAGCTCCCGGCCGGGCTGGCTGACCGGATCCGGCCTGCGACGCCGGTCGCCGGTCGCACCCTGCCGGTGCCCCCGCCGCTGGCTCCGCTCTTCCCCGCCGGCTCTCTGCGGCGGGGCACGACGACGACGGTGGCGGGGTCGCCGGGCCACGGCGCCACCACCCTTGCTCTGGCTCTCCTGGCCGCAGCGTCGGCCGCCGGAAGCTGGTGTGCTGCCGTGGGCCTGCCCGATCCCGGCGTGGTGGCGGCCGCCGGACTCGGGCTCGATCTGCGCCGCGTCGTCTTCGTGCCGCACCCCGGCAACGGGTGGGCCGAGGCAGCCGGTGACCTCCTCTCGGGGGTCGACGCCGTCCTGATCCGCCCGCCCGGCCGGGCCCGCCTGACGGCGGCACGTCACCTCACGGCCCACGCTCGCGAGCGCCAGGCCGCCCTGGTGGTCCTGCTCGAGGGTCCCGGCGCCTGGCCGATGGGGGGAGACCTGGCGCTCTCGGTGGGGGCGGGGGAGTGGGAGGGCGTCGGCCAGGGCCACGGGCACCTGCGCGGCCGCCGGGCGGAGGTGCGGGTCAGCGGGCGCCGGGCCGCCGGGCGGGTCAGCGAGTGCTCGCTCTGGCTCCCCGCCGGCTCGGGCGCAGTGGAAGAGGCGGTGACCCCCGATGAGGCCGGCGAAGAGGTCCACGGAAAGACCCGGGACAAAAAGGGGTGCAGGCCTGACGGGCCGGAGGCGGCCTGAACGAGCGGTGAGGAAACACAGTGGAACGGTTGGTCGTCATCTGGTGCCCCGACCTCCTGGAGGAAGGGGCGAACGGGGAGGAGGCCCGGCGGTTCGCGCGCGTGCTGGCGCGGGCCGGCGAGCTCTGCCCGTGGACCCATCCGGTTCGCCTCGGCATCGGTGTGCTGCCCGCCCGCGGCCCCGCCCGCTTCTTCGGAGGCGAGGAGGCGGTGGTGGGCCGCCTCCTCGCCACCGTCGAGGAGGCAGGTGAGGAGGCTGCCATCGGTGTGGCCGACGGCCTCTTCGCCGCCTTGCTGGCGGCCCGTTCCGGACTGATCGTCCCCTCCGGAGGGACGGCGGACTTCCTCGGCCCCTGGTCCGTGGCCACCCTGGGCCGTCCCGACCTGGCCGCCACCTTGCAGCGGTTGGGGGTCACCACCCTGGCGCAGCTGGCCGCGCTGCCAGCGGCGAACGTCTCGGACCGCTTCGGTGCCGACGCGGCCGCCTGTCACGCCGTGGCGCGCGGGGAGAGCGGGGAGCTGGCCGGGCTGCGCGACCGCACCATTGAGCGGCGGCTGCGGGTCGCCCGGGGCGAGGACCCCGACCGGGGTCCCGATGTCCCACCCCCGCCCTCGCAGCCGGGCTTCTTCGGTGGCGCCTCGGAAGCGGACGCCCGGGCTGCCCGTTCTTTCGTCCGCGTGCAGGAGCGCCTGGGGGTGGAGGCCGTGCTGATGGGCCGCCTGCGTGGGGGCCGGGACCCCGCCGGCCAGTCGGTCCTGCTGCCCTGGGGCAGCCCGGAGGCGGATGCGTCCGGCAACGCGCCGTGGCCGGGCCGCGTGCCCCCGCCGGCACCGACCGACGTGTTGCGGACCCTGTTGCGCGCCGAGGTGGTCGACAGCGCCGGTCGCGCCGTGGAGGTGAGCGGGCGGGGGCTGCTCACGGGGACGATCGAGCAGCTGTCGGTCGCGGGTGGTCCCTGGCAGCCGGTGGCGGGGTGGGCCGGTCCCTGGCCGGTGACCGAACGGTGGTGGGCGGTACGTCGGCGCCGGGCCCGCTTGCAGGTAGTCACCGCGGAGGGGGTGGCGCGCCTGTTGTGCACGGAGCGGGGGCAGTGGTGGGTGGAGGCCGTCTATGACTGACGCCTACGCCGAGCTGCATGCCCACTCGGGTTTCAGCTTCCTCGACGGCAGCAGCGACCCCGAGGAACTGGTGGCCGAGGCGGATCGGCTCGGCTTGGCCGCGCTGGCGCTGACCGACCATCACGGCTTCTACGGCGTGGTGCGCTTCGCCGAGGCGGCGCGCGGGTGTGGGTTGCCGACGGTCTTCGGTACCGAGGTGACGCTGGCGCCGGCCAGCCCGCGTACCGGCGAGCCCGATCCGACCGGCACGCACCTGGTGCTGCTGGCCCGGGATCCCGAGGGGTACGCGCTGGCTCTCGACCGTGCTGGCCGACGCGCACCTGGCGGGCGGGGAGAAGGGAAAGCCGGTCTTCACGCTCGACGCGCTGGCCCGGGCCGCCGGCGACCGCTGGCTGGTGCTGAGCGGCTGTCGGAAAGGGGCGATCCCCGCCGCGCTGATGGAGGCCGGGCCGCGGGCGGCCTCCCGCGAAGTGGGCCGCCTCGTCGAAGCGTTCGGGCGGGCCAACGTTGCGTTGGAGCTGTGGGACCACGGGGACCCGCTCGACACGGCGCGCAATGACGCGCTGGCCCGCCTCGCCGTGGAGTGGGGCGTCGATGCCGTGGCCACCAACAACGTGCACTACGCCAGGCCGGCCGGGTTCCGCCTCGCCACCACGCTCGCCGCGGTGCGGGCGCGCCGCCCGCTGGCCGAGCTGGAGGGCTGGCTCCCCTCCGCCCCGGCAGCCTGCCTGCGCTCCGCCACCGAGCAGGCCCGGCGTTTTGCCCGCTGGCCCGGCGTGGTCGAGCGCGCCGCCGAACTCGGCCGGGGGTGCGCCTTCGATCTGCGCCTCGTGGCGCCGCGGCTGCCCGACTTCCCCGTCCCCGAAGGGATGGACGAGCAGGGCTATCTGCGCCAACTGGTGATCGAAGGGGCCTCGGCCCGTTATGGGCCGCCTGAGTGCGAGCGCGTGCGCGGCGCGTGGAAGCAGATTGAGCACGAGCTCGCCGTGATCGGCCAATTGGGCTTCGCCGGCTACTTCCTCGTGGTGTGGGACATCGCGCAGGTGTGCCGGCGGCTCGACATCTACTGCCAGGGTCGCGGTTCGGCCGCCAACTCGGCCGTCTGTTACGCGCTCGGCGTCACCAACGTCGACGCTGTCGACCTCGGGCTGCTCTTCGAGCGTTTTCTCTCACCGGCGCGTGACGGGCCACCCGACATCGACGTGGACATTGAATCGGGGCGGCGTGAAGAGGTCATCCAGTACGTGTACGAGCGCTACGGCCGCCGTCACGCGGCCCAGGTCGCCAACGTCATCACCTACCGACCCCGCTCGGCCGTGCGCGACGTCGGCAAGGCCTTCGGTTTCACTCCCGAGGAGGTGGACGCCTGGGCGGCGGGCATCGACGTCGGGCGCGGGCGCGGCGTGTCCTCGGCCGCCGCGGTGCAGGAGGTGGCCGACAGCCAGGAGGGTGGAATGCCGCCACTAGTGGCCGAGCTGGCGGGCGAGGTGCTTGATCGGCCGCGCCACCTGGGCATCCACTCGGCCGGCATGGTGCTGTGCGACCGGCCGGTGGTCGAGGTGTGCCCCGTGGAGTGGGGACGCATGCCGGGGCGCAGCGTGCTGCAGTGGGACAAGGACGACTGCGCCGCCATCGGGCTGGTGAAGTTCGATCTGCTCGGCCTCGGCATGCTCGAGGCGCTGCATCACATGGTCGACCTGGTGCGCGCCTTCTACGGGGTGGAGGTCGACCTCGGACAACTGCCCCAGGAGCCCGAGGTCTACGACCTGTTGTGCCGGGCTGACACGGTCGGTGTCTTCCAGGTCGAGAGCCGGGCCCAGATGGGGACACTGCCCCGGGTGGCACCGCGCACCTTCTACGACATCGCCATTGAGGTGGCGCTCATCCGGCCCGGCCCCATTCAGGGCCACGCGGTGAACCCCTACATCCGGCGGCGACGGGGCGAGGAGGAGATCACCTACCTGCACCCGTTGCTCGAGCCGATCCTCAGGCGCACCCTCGGGGTCCCGCTCTTCCAGGAGCAGCTGATGGAGATGGCGGTGGCCGTGGCCGGCTTCAGCGCGGCCGATGCCGACGAGCTGCGTCAGGCCATGGCGGCCAAGCGCTCGGCGGCGCGCATGGAGAAGATGCGGGAGCGGCTCTTCAACGGGATGGCGGCGCGCGACATCACGGGCGCTGTGGCGGACCAAGTCTTTGACGCGCTGGCCGCCTTCGCCAACTTCGGCTTCCCCGAGTCACACTCGGTCTCGTTCGCGCATCTGGTGTACTCGTCGGCCTGGCTGAAACTGCATTATCCAGCCGCCTTCACCGCGGGGCTTCTCAACGCACAACCCATGGGGTTCTGGTCGCCCCAGTCGCTGGTGGCCGACGCTCGCCGGCACGGGGTGCGCGTGCGCCGCCCGCACGTGAACCACTCCGAGGTGGGGGCGTCGCTCGAGCCCGGTGAGCCCGGTGAGCCCGGTGAGGCGGTGCTGCGCCTGGGGCTCGGATCGGTGCGCGGGGTGGGGGACGCCCGGGCGGAACGCATCGTGGCCGGGCGGCCCTGGGCCGGCGGCGAGGACCTGGTGCGGCGGGCGGGGGTGACCCAGGCCCAGCTCGAGACCCTGGCCGCCGCCGGCGCCCTCGATCCCGAGGAGCCCACGGGAACGGGCGGTGGGGAGGAGGGCGGCCCCGCGTCGACAGCCTCGCGCCGCCGGCTGGTCTGGGCGGCCGGGGCGGCGGCGCAAGGCACGCCCGACCGTCTGCCCGGGGTGGTGGTGGGAGCCGAGGCACCGCCACTGCCGGTCCCCAGCCTCTATGACTCGGTGGGTGACGACCTGTGGGCGCTGGGTCTGGCGCCCGAGCGCACGGCCATGCATCTTGCCCGCGAGCGCCTGGAAGCCATGGACGTGCGGACGGCGCTCGCGCTCGAGGCATGCGCCGACGGCGAGCGGACCTCGGTGGCCGGGGTGGTGACCCACCGTCAGCACCCCGAGACGGCTCGCGGCGCGGTCTTCGTCAACCTGGAGGACGAGACGGGGCACGTGAACGTCGTCTTCTCCCGGGGGGCCTGGGCCCGCTGGAAGCACGTGGCCCGCCACACGCCCGTCCTGTTGATCCGCGGGCGCGTACGCAGAGGACAGGGCGCGGTCAGTTTCGACGCCGAGCGGGTGGAGGCGCTGGTCGTGGGGACGGCGGTCCCGGCGAGCCGCGACTTTCGCTGACCTGGCAGACTGGCCGGCAACCGAGCAAGGGGGCCTCGATGATCCCGCGTGTCCATGTCCTACCCATCGGCCGAGGGCGCGACGTTCGACCACGACTACTACCGGGAGAATCACGCCCCGCTGTGCGTGCGCACCTGGCACCCTTCGAGTGCCGAGATCGACCAGGGCATCGACGGCCCCAACGTGGCCGCGGTGCACCTCACCTTCGAGTCGCTCGACGCGCTGCACCAGGCGATGGCGTCCGAGGGTACGGCCGAGATCCTGGCCGACGTCGCCAACCACACGACGATCACGCCCGTACTGCAGACGAGCGAGATCGTCGACTGACCACGGCCGCCGGGAGGGACACACCATGTTGCTCAAAGGTTTGAATCACGTCGCGGTCATCACCAACGATGCCACCCGCCTGAACAACTTCTACCGCGAGGTCTTCGACGCCGAGGTCGTCCGGGATGGGGCAGAGCCCCTGCCCGACAGGAAGGGCCCCCGCCTCTCCATCATCAAGATCGGCGATTGGGCCGAGCTCAATGTCTTCGAGATAGAGGGCAATACCGAAGCCGACCGCCAGACTCCGATGTTCGGCCGCGGCCGGCTCGACCACCTGGCCCTCCAGGCCGCGTCCATCGAGGACTTCGACGAGATCCGGGCGCGGCTCATGGCGCGCGGCCTGGCCGACGACTTCGTCACGGACTTCGGGCCGATGCTCAGCCTCTTCTTCCGCGACCCCGACGGACTCGAGTGCGAGGTCTGCGTCGAGAACCCCGACGCGGAGCCGGGCGTCTTCCACGGACCGGGAAACCGGGCGGCGCGCTACTCCTGAAGGTACGGACCGGACGCATGGACGATATCGAGGCGATCAAGCAACTCAAGGCGCGTTACTTCCGGACGATGGACACGAAGGACTGGGCGGGTATGCGCCAGGTGTTCACCGATGACGTCGTCGTGGACACGATCGATTCGGGTGGTGGAGTGGTCACCGGCGCCGATGCGTTCATCGGCTTCCTGCAGGAAACGTTGGCCGACGCCGTCACGGTGCATCACGGCCACATGCCAGAAATCACCCTGACGTCGCCGGACACCGCCACGGGCATCTGGTCGCTCCATGACACCATCGTCTGGCCGGACGGCACCCGACTCCAGGGAGACGGGCACTACCACGAGACCTACGAGCTGGCCGGCGGCGAGTGGAGGATCGCCTCCTCCACGCTGACCCGGCTGCACATGGACCTCACCGGACCTGCTGCGTAGCGGCACGTCATTCGACGCGACGGTGTCGAACCGCGCCCGAACCCCGGGCGCCGTCGCTGCGTCATACTCATCGAAATGAGGAGACGTCTGCCCTACGTGGTCGGAGGAGCGGTCACCGGGCTTGTCCTGCTCGCGGCGATGCCATGTGCTGTGGCGAGCGTGTCACCGAGCGCGCCCGTCAAGGTTCGCCTCACGCTCCGCACACATCGCGTGGCTGCGGGCGACCCCATTCGGGGCTCCGTCGTGTTGACCAATACGACCGACACGACCATTACGGTCGACACGTGTGCGCTCGACGGATGGCTCGGGGTGGGACTGCAGGGCAAAGTCGATTCCTATCCGTTTGGGGGATTCGAGGTTGCGTGCCCCCCCACGGTTCGATTAGCCCCGGGGGCGAACCGGTTCCCGGTGACCGTCAGCACGTCATTTGCACGCTGCACGCAACCGTCCCCCGGCGGATCCCTGCCGTCACTCACTCCGGGATGCACAGAATGGGGCGGTCACGTGCGCCAGCCGCCGCTCCCCGCCGGGCGGTATTCCACCAAGCTCTCGATTGCCGGGCTGCCAGGTCTGACACGTTCGCCGAATCGCGCTGTCGTGACGCTGACGCCGCCGGCGCAGGCTCCGGTCTCTCCTCCGTGCACCGAGACGCCGTCCGGCGCGCCGCATGAAGTCACTGTCCCCGACGTGGTCGGGGACAGTTCCATCGGTGCGGCACTCGTCTTCGCCAAGGCCTGCGTCACTGCCGGCTACGCCGACCCCGTGGGGACGGGGGTGCGTGCGGAATCCCCGAAATCGGGCACCACGGTGCCCGATTTCTCCACCGTGACGTCACCACCGGCTGACCCAAGACATCAGCCACGTCGAATCTGCTTCTCCGGGTCGTCGGGATCGAGTCCCCAGGCGGCGACCCATGTCGGGGTGATCCTGATCACCTCACGGCTCATGAACGAGATCGGCGGGTCGACGTCGGTGAGGGCAACGGCAATGCCGCGGATCTCGAGGCCTCGCACTGTCCAGGGGTCGGCCGACACGAGGTCGTCGATGACGACGGCCACGTGAGGATTGCCTTGCACGTTGCGGAACTTCCGGGTGGCTCCCATCGCCGCCCCGCCAACGAGAACCTCGCCGGTCGTTTCGTCGAGGAACACGCCGATCGGGCTGTTCTGTGGTGCACCGTCTGCATCGACGGTGGCGAGGCGCCCGAGCGGCTGGCTCCGCAGGTACGCCCGTTCGAGTTCGGTCAAGAACACGGTGGCCATAGACCGCAGCATAGGGAGAACCGGCGATCATCGGACCTGCAGTCGCGCCGCGTGCTACGGCAGCAGGCGAAGGTGCGGGTCCGTCGTCGCCCGCCGGCGCGGGAACACGCTCGAGAAGAACCGTCGCCATCGCTGCAACGGACCGAGCGGTGGCGAGGGCTCGATACCGGTCGGCGCCATGGACTCGGTCATGCCGTAGGCCAACGTCGAGATGAGACGGGCGGCGTCGCCCGTTGGGAGTCGGAACGTGCCGGTGCAGAAGTCGCCCTGCCACAGCGAGATCACCATGGTGTCGTCGACCGGGTGCGCTGAGACGCCCATGCGGCGGACCTGGGACCGGGTGTCGTAAAACCACACCCGGTCCCCGTAAAGGTGCCCTTCTCCCTGCACGCCCGGAGTATCGCGCCGGGCGCCACCCTTTTCTACTGGGGTCGCTCCGACAGCTGCAGAAGTCGCTGACCAGCATGACCACGCCCGGCGGCCAACCGCTGGACCCCCCCGGGATCAGTCGTCGGGGAGGGCGGCGAAGTCGCCCTTCGCCCTCTTGTACCAGGCCATCCCGGAGAAGGGATGACGCCAGCGCCCCTTCATGTCCTTGAGCGCCCCCTTGTGCGCGTCGTCGCCGGCGGCCACGACGTCTCTCAGGTGGCGATCCTGCGCCTTGATGACCGCGTCGGCGGTCTCGCCGTGCAACGCGAGGTCGCAGGGACCACCCAGCTCCTTGCAGGTCATGGTCTTCATGATCAGGCCTGCGCAATCCGGACGAGATTGCCCGACGGATCACGGAACGCACAGTCGCGAGCTCCCCACGGCTGGGATGTGGGCTCTTGCAGTACCTCTGCGCCCGACGCCCGTACCTTCTCGAAGGTGGCGTCGAGGTCCTCCGACTTGAAGATGGCGGCCTGCAACGAGCCCTGGGTCACCAATGCCAAGAGCGCGTCACCCTCGGTCTGGGAACGACCGCCGTGCGGCTGCGACAGGACGATGTCGAGATCGTTGCCGGGGGCGCCGACGGTGACCCAGCGGAAGTCACCCGCCTTGACGTCGTTGCGGACCTCGAGCCCAAGAGCGTCGCGGTAGAAGCCGAGGGCTTCGTCGGGATCGTGAACGGATATGAACATTGCGGAAACAGTGACTGGCATGAGACCAGTGTAAAATTGCTCATCCGCCGTTTGCTTCTTCAATCCTGCTCGGTCTCGGAGAGGTGCGTGCCGGTGCTCAGGCCGGGATCTGATTGCGCTGGGGGCGCGTGACCACCATGCTCACGCATTCCGGAACCACCTCGCTGTCGCTGTGGTCGTGCGCGCGGTACTGCGATGGAGTTTCGCCGACTATCTCGGTGAAGCGAGAGCTGAACGAGCCGAGCGAGGTACAGCCGACCGTGACGCAGGCGTCCGTGACCGACATCCCCTGGCGGAGGAAGGCCTTGGCGCGCTCGATCCGGCGGGTCATCAGATAGCTGTACGGAGTCTCGCCATAGGCGGCGCGGAACTTGCGGGAGAAGTGTGCCGGCGACATGCACGCCGTACCCGCCATGGTCGGCACGTCCAGAGGCTCCGCATAGGCACGATCGATGTAGTCGCGCGCCCGGCGCAGGTGCGCCAGATCGGCCAGGTCCTCTGGGGTCACGGAGGCAATGGTATGCGAGGGGTTCAGCCGCCCGGGCCGGGCTCACGGGCTCTTGACTCCCTATGCTCCGCACAGTGCAGATGCACGTCGTCGAATCGCCCGCTGCCCGCAGCAGACCGCGCTCTGCCGCGCCGGGGATGCTGGCCGCCGCGGCCGCCGTCCTCTTGGGCGTATTCGAGGGCCTTGTCGGCTTCGTCTGCGTGGCGCCGGGTTCGTCCTTGGCCACGACCTGCGCCCTCGTGACCGCAATCGGATTCATCGGCTTGGGGCTCGGGTGGGTCTTCGTCTGGAGGAAGGGGAGGCGCAACGCCTTTCGCGTCTTCGCCGTCGGCACGGTGGTGCTGAGCGCCGTCGCTGTCTGGTGGACCTGGGCCTTCGCCCTGCCGGCGGCACTGCAGTGGGACACGAGCGCGACCCCACGAGCGCAGGCGGCTCTGCGCGGGATCGGCGACGACAAGAGCGTCTGTACGAACGTGCGGCGCGGATCGATCGGGCCACTCCCGGCGCCGTACCAGCGGTGCGCCATCAACGGCCCACCTGGTTCGACGGTGGAGTACTTGGTGCTCTCGGGTGATCAACCGCTGTCGCCCTACCGAGGTCTCATCTACAGCGACGCGCCAGAGATCACCTTCAGCGACGAATGCACACGCCATCTCGTCGGAGAGTGGTACGCCTTCAGCAGCGATCCGGCGGGCCTGATCGGCTATTCGTGCCGCGGGGGAGCGTGACGACCTGGCGTCGGCCGTGAGGTCGGCGTGGTCGTCAGGTCGCGCTGCTGCGATTGGCGTTGGGGCAACGGCAATAGAGACTTCCCGGGCTGGCGCACGCACCTGACGAATGCGCATCACGTCGGCTGGGTTCCCCGCCACCAAGGTGGTCGGATGCGGGGACACACACAGCCGGGCGCTCGCCCGGTGCGTGGCATCCAGCCCGGACACCGCCTGCGTCGAGCAGGTGGTGTGTCACCACGCCACTGATCCCCTGGGCGTGGTTGACGGAGATGACGGAGACGAGGGCACCGCGACGGCAGTGCCATGGTCGGCGCCGCACGGTGTTGTCGTTCGGGGACACGCAATCAATGTCGCCCGAATGGCACGTGCGCTTGATGCATCGACCCCGGACTGTTGCGAGAATTGTCAACGCGGGGTTGGACGACCGTTGTGATTCCGCGGTGTTGACGTTGCTCCGTCGCACCACTGGCGTGTCGCACGGGCGCACCGTCAGGGGGCGACGCCATTAGAGGCGACGCCATTAGGGGCGACGAGCCCCCGACCAGTCACGAGGGGGAGATCCAGCGCGGTGATGAGGCCGGGCGGGGCCGCCACGACCGCGGGCACCGCATTGACGAGTCGCATTGCCGTGGCCTTCAGACCAGCTGTGTTGTGGTCGCCGTCGGTCCCCATGAGCTGCATGTCGAGGGTGTAGTTCGGCTCCCCCTTGATCTCGACGCGGTAGCAGCCCTGCCCAGCTGGCTGGGGCCACCCCGCCCCCAGGTCGTCGCGCAGGCGCGTCACGTGCTCGAGCACCACGACGGCGCGGTCGCCGACCATGCCACGGACCTCGAAGTGCAACGCTGCCGCCGTCCCTGCCCTGATCGTCCCCGCATCGACCTCGAAGTCCTCGGGCGCAGCCTCGCGCTCGTACCACTCGGTCACCTCGGTCAGGGTCACGCCCAGGCCGGCGGCGATCTGGCGCACTACCGAGCTCCAGGCCATGCTCAGCACCCCCGGGGTGAGGAGAAAAGGCACCTCGTCCATGGCGCCCCCGAAGCCCATGATGCCGAAGAGCACCATGGGCTGGTTGTAGGTGTTGTAGTTCAGAATCTCCGAGCAGCGGACCTCTTCGATGCGTTCGCTGACGCCGGACAGCACGAGTGGGAGTGCGTCGTTGGCGAACCCGGGGTCGACGCCATTGACGAAGATGGAGACCCCGGCCTTCTCTGCCGCAGCGATGACGGGCGCCGCCAGCGGGTCGTCCGGTGCGGGATACTGCAGCATGACCGGGCTCGACGAAACGACGTTGACGCCCGAGGTCAGGAATCGCTCGAGGTCGGACAGGGCCTCGAAGATACGGTCGTCGGCCATCGCCGTGTGCACGATGCAGTCCGGCTTCAGCGCCAGGAGCGCGTCAACGTCGCTCGTGGCAACCACGCCGAAGGTCGCAGGGAGTCCGGCCAGCTCCCCGGCGTCGTGGCCCACCTTGTCGGGGTTGGAGACGTAGACCCCGACGAGCTGGAGCTCGGGGTGGGCGTGGATGCCAGCCAGCGCGTGGCGACCGACGTTGCCGGTGCTCCACTGCACGACGCGGTACGGCACGGAGCGCTCCTTTACAGGTCGGGGATTGGGAATTCGAGATTGGGCGACTGGAGACCGCCGTCAACCTCAATGATCTTGCCGGTGACGTAGGCGCCGGCCGGCGAGGCGAGGTAGAGGATGGCCGACGCGATGTCGTCGACGTGCCCCAGACGCTTCAACGGGGTGGCGTCCTCCATGGCGGTGCGCAGCTCATCGCTCGACATGACGATGTCGAGCGCGGAGGTCGCGGTGGAGCCAACGCCGATGGCGTTCACCCGAATGCGCGGCGCCAGGTCGCGTGAGGCAAGTCGCGTGTACTGCTCGAGTGCGCCCTTGACCGTGCCGTAGCCGACGTAACCCCGGCCGGCCACGTGGCCCATGACCGACGAGATGCTGACGATGGCCCCTCCGGGGTGGTCTCCCTCGAGCATGCGCGGGACGGCGGCCCGCACGAGGGCGTGGCCGGCGGAGACGTTGAAGCGGAAGGCTTCCTCCAAAAACCGGGGTGACGTGTCGAGCAGCGGTCGCGGCATGGTGCCGCCCATGTTGTTCACCACGATGTCGAGCCGGCCGAATTCGTTGAAGGCGGTGTCGGCCAGCGAGGCGATGAGGTCGAAGTCGGTGAGGTCGCCGGGTACGACAATGGCGCGCCGGCCGGTCGCCTCCACCTGCTTGGCCACGGCGCGTAGTTGCTCCTCGGTGCGGGCGGCCAACACCACGTCGGCGCCTGCCTCGGCGAGGGCCACCGCAGTAGCGGCGCCGATGCCGCGCCCGCTCGCGGTGACGATGGCGACCTGGTCGGTGACGAGGAATCGATCAAGGATCATCGGGTGAATGTAGCTGGCAGATTCGAAGGGCGCCGCAAGGGCGGTGGTGGCGCGTCGGCTCAGGGGACGACGGCGTCGCCAGACCCATCGCCGCCCCCTTCATTGATTGCGGTCCCGATGCGGGCCACGAGGTCGGCCCAACCAAATTGATCCTCCAGGATCGGGAACGGTTTGGGCATCACCTTGGCCCTCACCTCGTCCGGCAGGCTCAGATCGCCTCCGGTGTGCCCCACGCTGAACACGCGTTCGGGTCTGGCCCGGCCGATCATGGCGCGCCCCCACCGCAACAACGTCGTGAAGCGGTGGCCAAAACCGCTCAGAAAGGTCAGATGAACGAACATCCAGACAATGAAGCCGGGAAACCCGCTCAGGCGGACGGGACCGACGCTCACGATCGCCTTGAATCGACCGATGGCTGCGGCGCTTCCGAGGTCGCGGTACTTGAAGGGCACGCTGTCACCGCCTTTCAGGCGCCGCTTGATCGTGTTGGCCGCGTGCAGGCCTCCTTGCATAGCGACTTCGCAGACGCCGGGCAGGTTGTTGACGGATGCCATGTCGCCGATGGCGAACACCTCGGGATGGCCCGGAAGGCTGAGGTCGGGCAACACGGCGATCCGGCCGGCCCGATCGGTTTCGGCCCCAGTCGCGTCGGCCAACATCCCGGCCAGGGGCGAGGCTTGCACACCGGCGGCCCAAATGACCGTCCCACACTCGACGCGGCCCTCGTTGCCGTCAGCGGCCTCTGTATCGACCCCGAGCGGATCGACGCCCACGACGCGCAGCCCCATGCGCAACTCGACACCCATTTTTTCCAGGTCGGCACGGGCTCGTCCTGAGAGATGGCTGCCGAAGTTGGCCAGTGGTTCTTCGCCTCCATCCACCACAATGACCCGGACTGTCGCCGGATCGATGTGGCGAAAGTCATGCTTGAGGCTTCGGAAGGCGAGCTCACGGATCTGTCCGGCCAATTCGACGCCCGTCGGGCCCGCGCCCACAACGACGAAGGTCATCCAGAACCGCTGCAGCGCGATGTCCTTGAGGTTCTCGGCCAACTCCAGTGCGCCATAGACGCGTCGCCGCAGTTCCATGGCGTCGTCGATCGTCTTCATGCCCGGGGCGGTCATGGCGAATTCGTCATGGCCGAAATACGACTGCCCGGCACCGGCGGCGACGATCAGGCTGTCGTAGGGGAACTCGTTGATCTCGCCCGGGAGGGCGGCGGTGTGCACGACCCTCCGTGCAAGGTCAAAGCCCGTCACCTTGGAGAGGACGACGTTGACGTTCTTGCGCCGCCGCAGCGTATGGCGCAGCACGGGTGAGATCGAGCCGGGCGAGAGGATCCCCGTGGCCACCTGGTAGAGGAGCGGCTGGAAGAGATGGTGGTTGCGCTGATCGATGAGCGTGATGTCGTAGTCGGAGCGAGCGAGCAGTCTGACTGCCGGCAGGCCCCCGAAACCACCGCCGACAACGACGACACGGTGCCGCGGGATCGTTGTCATGAGCGCCCCTCTCAGATGGTCACGTGGTTTGCTCGGCCTCAATGAGCCTGCCGACGGCGTCAATGAGCGCCAGATGGGTAAATGCTTGGGGGAAGTTGCCGAGGTGCTCGCCCGTCGCTGCGTCGATCTCCTCTGCGTAGAGATGCAGCGGACCGGCGAAGGCCAGCAATTTCTTGCATAGGGCGCGGGCACGATCCTGCTCACCGATCATGGCGAGCGCCGTCACCAGCCAGAACGAGCAGATGGTGAATGTGCCTTCCTTGCCCTCGAAGCCCGTGTCGGTCGATTCCACCTTGTAGCGCAGAACCAGCCCGTCCTCGGTGAGCTCGTCGGCGATGGCAAGCACAGTGGCTCGTACCCGCTCGTCGTCCGCCGGCAGGAACTCCAGGATGGGGATCAACAGCAGGGAAGCGTCGAGCTCTTCGTTGCCATAGTGCTGGCGGAACCGACCGTTGGCATCGACGCCCTGGTCGAGGATCTCGGCCTTCAGCTCGTCGGCCGCGGCGCGCCACTTCTCTGCTCGCTCATGGTCCTGGCGGGTACGGGCCATGTCGGCACCGCGGTCCATGGCCACCCAACACAGGACCTTGGAAGCGGTGAACGGCTGCGGGTCGCCCCGGATCTCCCAAATGCCCTGGTCTGGTTCGCGCGAATGCATGATGGCGGAGTCGACGAGCTTGGACACACCCTCCCAAACAGGGTTGACGATTTGCGCCGCACCCTGACGAAGGTGGATGTCGACGGCATCGAGGAGCATCCCCCAGACGTCGTTTTGGTGCTGGTCCCATGCACCGTTGCCCACCCGTACCGGGCGTGAATTCCGCCAACCAGACAGATGGTCGAGGGTGGACTCGGTGAGATCTTTGCGACCGTCTATGCCGTACATGATCTGTAGGCTGAAGTCGCCGCTTCCCCCCGCCACGGCATCGAGTACGAAGGCGAAGTATTCGAGCGCCTCCCAGTCGAACCCGAGCCGGTAGAGCGAGCGCAGCATGAAAGAGGAATCGCGGATCCAGGTATAGCGATAGTCCCAGTTGCGAGCTCCGCCAGGAGTCTCGGGCAGCGAGGTCGTCGCGGCCGCCATGATCGCCCCACTGGGGGCGTAGCTCAGGCCCTTGAGCGTGAGTGCGCTCCGCTCCATGTACATGCGCCACGGATGGTCGGGAAACGTGCCGTTGGACAGCCAGTCCCTCCAGTAGCTCACGGTGGAGGTCAGTTGAGCCTGCGCCTCCTCGATGTTCGCGGGCTGACCCCCGGACCACGAGAGCGAGACGAAGGCACTCTGGCCCTTTTCGATCGTCGAGCGCCCGTAGCAACGGGAGCCGGCTGCCCCAAGGCGGAGGGATGACGTCACGGTCACCACCGGGTCACCGACCGGTGGACGGCTCGTCATGACTTCGTAGCCGTCCCCCTCGTAAGCCCACATGCCGGTCTGGGCTCCGTACTCGAAGACAGGCACCGCGTTGATGACCACCTCGACGTGGCCCTCGATGCACGTAGCCAAACGCAGGAGTGTGCCGCTGGCCGCGGCGTCGCCGGGTGGACGTCGATAGTCGGCGCGCCGAGCGCCGTCCGCCACAGGCTCCACGACAAGCAGGTCCTGGACGAGGAGCCACCCGCTGGGAGTGTGCCACGTGGTCTCGAGGACCATCGTCCCGGGAATGTAACGCCGCTGGTGCGGCACCTTTGTGTTCATCGGAGCGAATCGGAAGTTCCCGGCGGTGCGGTCGAGGATGGCGCCAAAAATGCTGGGTGAGTCCGGCCGGGGAAGGCACAACCACTCGACCGAGCCGTCCGGCGCGATGAGGCAGTTGTGCTCGCAGTCCGAGAGGAATCCGTACTCAGCGATGGGGGGAAAGCTCTCCGCCAGAGCTACTTCTGCACGCTCGTCGATCACCCTGGTGATGCTAGGCACAAATGCCCGTCGGCGTGGCTGTGCGTGACTCTCTGCGGCGAGCGAAGATCTCCATGGTCGTGTCGCTGGGGCATCAGCCGCACCTCGGCACAACCAAAGCCACGTTGCGATACACGCCGGTCGGTAGCGTAAGACTGCTGACTTGAGACCGCACCCAGGGTGGCGCGGGGACGGAGGGAATCGCCATGGCTGACGAGCTGCAGGGCAAGGTCGCGATCGTGACTGGTGGCAACACGGGCATCGGCAAGGCTGTCGTGCTGGCCCTGGCGGCCAAGGGTGCCAAGGTCGTCATCGACTACGTCACCAACCCGCAGGCCACCGAGGAGCTGGATCAGAAGCTCCATACCCTCGGTGAGGACTCTGTCGGCGTTGAGGCAGACGTTTCGAAGATCGACGACCTGCAGCGCATGATCGATACGGCGGTCCAGAGCTTCGGTCGTCTCGACATCATGGTCAACAATGCCGGGATTGAGACGCGGACCTCCGTCCTCGACACGACCGAGGACCACTACGACAAGGTGTTGGACGTCAATCTCAAGAGTGCCTTCTTCGGGACCCAGTTGGCGGCCAAGCAGATGATCGCCCAAGGCGGCGGGGGCCGCATCATCAACATGACCTCGGTCCACGAGGACTGGCCGATGCCAGGCAACACGGCTTACTGCCTCTCGAAGGGTGGCATGCGCATGCTGACCCGGACGGCGGGCGTTGAGCTGGCGCCGCACAACATCTGTGTGGTCGGCGTCGGACCCGGCGCGGTTGACACACCGATCAACGCGCAGACGGTGGCCGATCCCGCCGCCTTGGCCAAGCTCAATAGCTCCATCCCGATCGGCCGCCTCGCGGAGCCCGAAGAGATCGCCTCGGTCGTTGCCTTCCTGGCCGGACCGGGGGCCAGCTACATCACGGCCACGACGATCTTTGCCGATGGGGGGATCATGCAGAGCAGCCCCGGCCTCTGACTGCGCCGGGGTCCGCCATCAGCTCTGGGCGGGCACGTCGGGCGAATCGGTTGCCGTCTCGTCGCCTCCCACCCTCGGCACCGCCAGGCGTTTCCGGAAGATGTGGTAGCCCCAGGCCTGGTAGACCAGCACGATCGGGAAGAAGATCACCGCGACAACGGTCATGACCTTGAGCGTGTAGGGGGGGCTGGCGGTGTTGTTCACCGTCAGGTTGTAGGCGGCACTGGTCGTCGAGACCATCACGCGGGGGAAGAGCTCCTGGAATATGGAACCCACCGTGCCACCTATGCCAAGGGCGGCCGCCACAAAAGCCCACCCCTCGGCTTTGGCAGAGGCCAACCAGGCCGCTGCGATCACCGCCATGAGGGCGAACGCCTCAATCGGCTTCGGCACGAAGCCGTTGCTCAGCCCGACGTGCACCCATGTCATGAAACCGAAGGTCACGACGATGGCGACCACACCCACGACCGTCGCGGCCCTCTGCGCCCGCAGCCGGAGCTCGCCGGTCGTCTTCAACGACAGATAGGTGGCACCCATGAGAAGTGACAGAACGAGCAGCGTGATCCCTGTCCAGAGTCCGAACGGTGTGAGGAGCGTGAAGAAGCCGCCGGTGAATTGATGCTGCTTGTTTATCGGCAGTCCATGCAGCAGGTCGCCCAATGCCACTCCCGCGAGGAGCGGAATGAGGGCACTGCCGATGGTGAGCGCCCAACGCCAGGTGGAGCGCCAACGGGGGTCGTCGAATTTGCGTTGGTACTCGAACGACAATCCGCGCAGCATCAGCGCGACGAGCAGCACGACGAGCGCGAGATAGAAGGTCGAGAACATGGTGGCGTACCAGCCAGGGAAGGCGGCAAAGATCACGGCACCCGCCACGATCAGCCAGACCTCGTTCCCGTCCCAGACCGGCCCGATGGTGTTGATCAGCACCCTCCGTTCGGTGTCCGAACGACCGAGGAACGAGTGCAGCATGCCGACGCCGAAATCGAACCCTTCCAGGACGAAAAAGCCGATCCAGAAGAGTGCGTCGACGATGAACCAGAGGTCTCCCAATGTCATGACGGGGCTCCTAGTAGACGAGGGCTGACTCGTCCTCATCGGACGACTCGTGCGCAGTGGACGATGGGTCGGTGCCGTCCGGGGGGGACGACTCGTGGTTCGTGGACGATGGACCGGTGCCATCCGTGGGGGACACCAGCTTGGCGAGAGGGTCGTGACCCAGCTCCCGGCGGCCGTAGCGCACCATGAGCCAGGCGTCCACCACCCCGAGCACCAAGAAGATCAGGACAAAGACGACGAGCGAGATCCAGATGTCGGTTGCCGAGACCGACGGCGACACGCCGTTGGCCGTCTTCATCAAACCCTGCACGATCCAGGGCTGGCGCCCGTTCTCGGTGAGCATCCAGCCGGCAGTGTTGATCAGGAAGGGCAGGATCACCACCCATGGGGCTATGCGTAGGAACCACGTGGCATGGTCCATCTTCCTGCGGTACAGCAGCCATCCGCCCCAGACAGCGAAGGCGAAGACGAGGGTTGCCAGGTAGGCCATCACGCGCATCGACCAGTATTGAATGAAGACGTTCGGCACATAGTTTCCAGGCCCGTACTCCTTCTGGTACTGGGCGTTGAGCGGGGTGAGGCCGAGTACTTGCCCGTTCGGGCTGTTGGTGGCGAGAATCGACAGCAGGCTCGGAATCTGAATGATCTGCGTCGGCGTGTGGTCGTTGTTCCCGCCGCCGATCTGGAAGGCGGAGAACGAGCAGTGGCTGGGGCAGGTGCTCCATTGTGCTTCGGCGGCAGCAATCTTCATCGGCTGATACGTCTCTTCGATCACACCGAGCTCGCTGCCTACGAACAGGGTCAGGATCACCGCGGGCAACAGCACGGCAAGCGAGACCACGGCGGCACGCCGAAACGCGTCCACCTGCTGTGTGCGACGAATATGCCAAGTGGCGACGCCGAGCATGATCACCGCGCCCGTGACAAGCGACGCCAGCAGCACGTGGACGTAGCTCCAGATGAAGACGGGATTGGTGAACAGAGCCCAGATGTTGGTGAGCTGGGGCTGGCCCGTCTGATGGTTGATCGCGTAACCAACGGGGTGCTGCATCCATGAATTGGCGGCCATGATGAAGGCGGCGGAGAGGATGGTGCCGGCAGCCACCATCCAGATGGTGGCCAGGTGCGCCTTCCGGGACAGCCGGTTCCAGCCGAAGATCCAGATACCGAGGAACGTCGACTCCAAGAAGAACGCGACCAGGCCCTCCATGGCCAGGGGCCCTCCGAAGACGTTGCCCACGAGGCGTGAGTACGCCGACCAGTTCATGCCGAACTCGAACTCTTGGATCAGTCCCGTCACGACGCCGATGGCCACGTTGATGAGCAGCAGCGCGCCGAAGAACCGGGCGAGTCGCCGGTACGTCTCGTCGCCGTTGCGGTACCACGAGGTCTGGAGCAACGCCACCAGGAATGCCAACCCGATGGTGACGGGGACAAAGAGGAAGTGGTAGATGCTCGTGATCGCGAACTGCCATCTCGCGAGGTCGAGGTTCACAGTGTGTCGCTCCCTTCGGTGATGGTCTTCGTTTCCCGGCCCTGTGGGACGGAGGCCGGCGACGACCGCTCGTGAAAATCAGGTTGATCGCTCATCCGCTCCTCCCACCACAGACCGGCATAACGGCTGCCCGCGGCGAGGAGCTCTGCGTGGGTGCCTCGCTCCACGACGCGGCCCCTGTCGAGCATGATGATCTCGTCGACCTGTTCCAAACCCGAGAGCCGGTGTGTGATGAGCAGGGTGGAGCGGCCAGCGGTCAGCGCGAGCAGGTCGGCAGTGAGCGCGTCGGCGAGCGCGGGGATCGAGGTGCTCGCCCGGTTCGTCGAGCACGAGCAGGGGGAAGTCAGCCAGCAGGGCGCGTGCGACGGCAACCCGCTGAAGTTGGCCCCCCGAGAGTCGGCTGCCCATCGTCCCGACGGTGGTGCCCAGACCGTTGGGCAAGCTTTCCAGCCACGGCCCCAGACCGACCCGGGTGAGCGCGCTTACCAGTTCGACATCGGTGGCGCTGCGCCGGCCGACACGAAGGTTCTCGGCGAGAGTCGTATCGAAGAGATGGGGGTTCTGTTCGACCAGTCCGATGACCTGTCGCACGTCGTTGGCCGCCAGCCGTTCGAGCGGCACCCCGTCGAGCGTGGCCTCCCCGCCATCGGCGGGCAGGAAGCGCACCAGCACCTCAGCCAGCGTGGATTTACCCGCGCCGCTCGGTCCGACCAGGGCCACGCGACGACCCGGCGTGAGCTCCAGGTCGACACCACGCAAGGCTGCCCGCCCGGCACCGGGGTAGGAGGCCCAGACATCACGCAGGACGACGACGTGCGGGCCGTTCCCCAGAACAACCGGTCTCGCCGGTTCGTGGACGACGACCGGGGCATCCATGGCGTCGAATACACGCGCCGCCGCCACTCGTGACCGTTGCAGCGCCTGGGTGGCGGCGGGCAGAGGCGAAGCGAGCTCGAATGCTGCCAGAGGGACCAGCGCCACGACGCCCAGCAGCGCTCCGTTGAGCGAGCCGGCATGCGTGGCGTGGACGCCGAAGGTCAGGGCGCCCCAGCTGGCCAGCCCGGCCAACGCCGTCGTGAGGCCAAGGCCGATGCCGGAGGTGCCGGCGCCCTTCCGGGCCACTCGGCGGAGTTGGGTGTCCACGTCCGCGATGCGACCCAGCTGTGCGTCGACCCCGCCCATGACGAGCAGCTCGGGAGCGCCCTCCACCAGGTCCACCACACCTGTCGTGAGTTCGCCGCGGACCGTGGACTGCCGGGATTCCTCCCGTTGAGCGAGGCGTCCTGTGAGCCAGGGTACGGCGGTGGCCGAGAGGATGAGGGAGACCAGGAGGACGAGGCCGGCTTCGGGAAGGAACCACCACAGCACGGCAACGGTGCCGGCGCCGACGAGCGTCGCCACCAGGAACGGCTGGAGCACGCGCAGCACCACGTCCTGGAGCGAGTCCACGTCGTCCACGAAGCGCGCCACGAGGTCGCCCCGACGGAAGACCGGGAGGCCGGCCGGCGCAGCGAGCTCCAGACGCTGGAAGACGCGCACGCGCAGGTCTGCTAGGACCCGGAGAGCGGCGTCGTGGCCGACCAGCCGCTCGCCGTAGCGGAAGAACCCCCGCGAGAGCCCGAAGAACTGGACGCCGACGATGGCCAACGTGAGTGACGCCTCCGACGGGTGCTGGGCGGCGCGCGAGATGAGCCAGGCCGACGTGCCCATGAGAGCGATGGATGCACCGATGGCGCCAGCGCCGAGAAGTGACGCTTGGGCCAGCCGCCTCCGGGCGCTGCGGGCGATGCCGAGGGTCCGGGCGACGCCGGCGCGCCGCTCGGTCACGACGCCACCCCGACTGCCCCGGGTAGTTCGACGACGCGGTCGGCGAGCGCGGCCAGGGCGGGACGGTGGGCCACAATCACCGCGGTCCGGCCGCCGACGAGGTGACGTATCGCGGCCAGCACATCGGCCTCCGTCTCGGCGTCGAGGCTGGCCGTGGGCTCGTCGAGCAAGAGGAGCGGTGCGTCCCGTACGAAGGCCCGGGCCAGCGACACGCGCTGTCGCTCGCCGGTGGAAAGCCCCGCGCCGCCCTCGCCGAGAAGGGTGTCCACGCCGTCGGGGAGCCGCCGCACGACCTCGGTCAGCCCGGCGGCTTCGAGGGCAGCCCAGACGGTCTCATCGGACGCGTCGCCTCGGCCGAGTCGAACGTTGTCGGCTACCGAACGTGCGAAGAGGTGGGGTCGCTGTGGCACCCAGGCGATGTGGTCGCGCCAGTCGGTCAGATCGAGGTCTGCCAGGGCGACTCCACCGAGGGACACGGACCCGGCATCGGGCACGCGCAGGCCGAGGATGACGGCCAAGAGCGTCGACTTGCCACAACCACTCGGTCCGGTCACGGCCACGGTTTCCCCAGCTGCGACGACGAGGTCGGCCCCGTCGAGGGCGGGCAGGCGCCGGCCGGCGTAGGTGAGCTCCAGGCCGCTGATGCGGATCGACGTGTCGCCTGCCTTCATCGCTCCACGTGCCGGCACGGCTCCCTGCTCCTCCAACAAGGTGAACAGGTCCTGGGCCGCCTGCATCCCGTCGGCGCTGGCGTGGTAGTTGGCGCCCAATCGCGCGCAGGGGAAGGTAGGCCTCCGGGGCGAGAACGAGCACGAACAGTGCGTCGTGGAAGGACATGTCCCCGCTGAGCAGCCGCAGCCCGACGGCGACGGCGACGAGGGCGACCGACACAGTGGCGAGCAGCTCCAGGATCAACGAGGACAAGAAGGTGAGACGAAGGGTGGAGAGCGTGGTGGCGCGATAGCGATCGGTGACGTCGGCGATCGATTTCGCCTGTACCGTGGCCCTCCCGAAGATCTTGAGTGTTGGCAGGCCCGCCACGACGTCGAGGAAATGTCCGGCCAGCCTCTGGAGTGAGCGCATGCGGGCCGCCGTGCGCTCGCTCGTGGAGGCACCGACGAGCGCCATGAAAATCGGGATCAGCGGCAGGCTGACCGCAATCAGGACAGCGCTGACCCAATCTGCACCGGCCACGACCGCGATCACGGCCACGGGTACGATCACCGCCAGGAACAGCTGGGGCAGGTAACGCGCGAAGTAGTCGTCGAGCGCGTCGATACCCGTGGTCAGGAGGGTGCTCAGTCTGCCGGTCTCGGATCGCTCGAGTCCGGCCGGGCCGAGTGCCGCCACATGCTCGGCAGCAGCGTGGCGTAGCTCCGACTTGGCCGAGGCAGACGCTCGGTCCGCGGCGCGTTCGGCGGCCCAGGCGAGCAAGGATCGTCCGGCGATCACGGCCAGAAGTGCCAACAGCGCGCTGCGGAGGGAGGCCGGTGTCCGATGGTCAAGGAAGGCCCCGGCGACGACGTGGGCGATCAGCCAGGCCTGGCCGATCACTAGCAGCGCCGTGAAGCCGCCGATCGCCACGGCCAGGAGCAGGAACCGTCGCGTCGTCCACCGCGTAGCGCAGGAGCCGGGGGTCGAGGGGACCGCCGCGCCGTACCCGGGCCCGACCGAACGGGGCGTGCTCCTTGGTCGCAGGCGCGGATACATCCACCGTGCCCCTCTCCTTACTACGCCACGGAGCCGACCGCACGTACCGGCTGCCGGCGGTGTTCTTGACGCCGCGCCCTTGGGCGCATCAGGGTGACGTCGTGGCCCGCGCTTTGACCAATACCGACCCTGCGCTGCGCCGTTGCTGGCACCCCGTGGCTCGCTCCGGCGACGTGGCCGCGCAGCCGCACGGGGTGATGTTGCTGGGGGAGCCCTGGGTCCTCTATCGCTCGGGAGATCGGGTGCGGGCATTCGTCGACCGCTGCCCGCACCGGCACTGCCCGCTGACGCTGGGGCACTGTGACGGTGGCGTCCTGCAATGCGCCTATCACGGGTGGCGATTCGACGGTGAGGGCCATTGCATCGAGATTCCGGCATTGGGGAAAGCGGGGTCGTTGCCGCCCGCCGCCCGCCTGACTGCCGCCGCCGAAGTGACGGAGGCGCACGGTGTGGTGTTCCTCGCCCCTGAGGCACCTGTCACCCCGTTGGGGTCCATCCCCGAGGCCGAGGACGCCAGATTCATGGAAGGCCTTCTGCCCACGGTTCGGGCGAGGGGCTCGGCGGGACTGCTGGCGGACAACTTCCTCGATATCGCGCACTTCCCCTTCGTCCATGCCGGTACCTTCGGCACCGACGAGGCGACCGAGGTCGTGCCGTTCACGGTGGCCCGCGACGAGTGGTCGTTCACCGTGTCTTACGAGCACCCATTCGCGCACCGGGAGGACCCCGGGGTGGCGGCCGGGATTCGCCCGCTGATCCAGACCCGTCGCCTCACCTACCGCTTGAGCGCGCCGTTCCAGCTCCGGCTCCGCATCGACTTCGTCGACGCCGGCGGTTCCAACGTCATCGGCTTCTTCATTCAGCCCGAGACCGACGAGACCTGCAGATTGTTCACGACACTGTGGCGGGACGACCTCGACGGGGATGAGGCGCGTATGGCCGACGCGGTCGCGTTCGAGGTTGCGGTGTTGCGGGAAGACCTCCGGGTCCAAGAGGCGTACCACCGGCTGGTGCTCCCGCTGGACCCGACCGCCGAAGTCCACACTCGGGCCGACCGGGCCACGCTGGAACTGCGCCGGGTTCTGGCTGATCTGCTGGCCGCGGCGGAGGGCGAGTGCAGGTGAGTGGGCTGACGGTCGTCGACCACCCCGTCCTGGCCCACCGGGTGGCTCAGCTGCGGGATCGCCGGACCAGCAGCGACACGTTCCGGCAATTGATCTCGGAGGTGTCGGGGCTCCTGGCGTACGAGGCTCTGCGAGACCTCGGCACCACCGCGGTCATGGTCGACACGCCGGTGGTCGACGACGCGCCGGCGCTTCGTGTCTCGGAGGTCGTGCTCCTCGTGCCGATCCTGCGCGCTGGTCTCGGCATGGTGCAGGCGATCCAAGAGATCGTTCCCTTGACCGAGGTGGCCCACGTCGGTCTGCGTCGGGACGAGTCCACGCTGCAATCCGAGATCTACCTGAACCGTTTGCCACGCGACCTCCACGGTCGGCGGGTGATCGTGTGCGATCCCATGCTGGCGACGGGCGGCTCGCTCGTCCGAGTGTGCGACCTGGTCGCGGCCCGTGGTGCGTCGCAGGTGTTCGCCCTCTGCATCCTGGCCTCGCGGCCAGGACTCACCGCCTTCACCGCCGCCCATCCGGGCGTGCCCGTCTACTGCGCGGCAGTGGACCCGGAGTTGAACGAGGCCGGGTTCATCGTCCCCGGACTCGGAGATGCGGGCGACCGTCTCTTCGGGCTACCGGACTGACCATCCGCCGACAGCCTGCGACTGCGCAACCGACCGAGGCCGAGAGCGAGATTCCTGGTTCCCTGGTCCAGGACACGGCGGTTCCCTTCGGCCGCCTCGGCGACGCGCGACGCGGGCCAGTGCAGAGGAATGCTGAGCGGTGTCGTCTACAGGCCGATGTCTTCGTGCCATACCTCGGGGCTGGCCGCGATGTAGTCGCCCAGCAACGCGATGCACTCGGGGTCGTCGAGCAAAACGACCCGGCAGCCGTGCTCGGCCACCCAAGAGTGCCCGCCCTCGAAGTTGCGCGCCTCGCCGATGACGACGGTGCCGATGCCGAACTGGCGCAGGAGGCCGCTGCAGTACCAGCACGGTGAGAGCGTCGTGACCATGACGCAGTCGGCATAGTCACGTCGGCGTCCGGCCGCCCGGAAGGCTGCCGTCTCGGCGTGCATGGAAGGGTCCCCGTCCTGGACGCGGCGGTTGTGACCACGCCCGAGCAGCGTCCCGTCGGTATGGAAGAGCGCGGCGCCGATCGGGATCCCTCCCTCGGCGACCCCGTGGCGCGCCTCGGACAGGGCGACGGCGAGCATCTCACGCACCAGCGCCTCTCCGAGCGGCACGGCGGGGGACATATGCTCAGGAGGAGTCATGTCCACGGCCGCCGATCGTAGCTACACGACCACCGTGGGGAGCCAGAAGGTCGAGCTCCCGCTTGTCGCGCTCTCCGACGAGTTGACGATCGCCCTCCTCATCTGTGTCGACATGGGCGTGTCGTTCGCGGAGACGGCGGGCCGGGAACTTGCCGAGCTGATGCGACCGGCCGAGCCAGAGATCATCGTCTCTGTCGCCACCATGGGCATCCCCCTGGCCATCGAGGCCAGCCGCGCCTTAGGGATGGATGACTACGTGATCCTGCACAAGACCCCCAAGATTCACCTGGGCGACACCTGGGCCGAGCCGGTGCTCTCCATCACGACCGACAAGCCGCAGCATCTCCGGCTCGATCCGGCTCGCGCCGACGCCGTGCGCGGCCACCGGGTGGCCGTGGTGGATGACGTCATCTCGACAGGTGCCTCGCTGTCGTCGGCCTTGCGCCTGGTCCGCCGCCTCCAGGCGGAGCCAGTGGTCGTTGGGACCCTCATGACCGAGGGCGGTGGGTGGAAGCGCGCCCTGGGCGAGGACGCGGCCCTGGTCCGCACCTTGGGCGTCATGCCGCTGTTCCATCCCGACGGCTCCGGGGGCCTGGTCGAAGACTGGGACTGAGCCGCCGGCCCGCTCGGTTCCTGGCTCACACCGCCGGCAGGAGCCCCTCGACCCGCAACAGCTCGTCCTGCGCCTCGGCCTCCTTGCGCACACTCCGGCCGGCCAGCATCAAGTAAACGACGGCCGCCACCCCCATGCCGAGGAACACGCTGAAGTCGCCCCCATAGCCGTAGGCGTCGCGCGTGTGATAGGTCACGAGATTCAGCCATGTCGGGAGGCGGAACGTGGCCGACAGCGCCGAGATGGCAGCGAACATGCCCACGATCTGCGCCACCAAGGCAGGCCAGAAGACACCGCCCTTGCGCCAATACAGGGAGGTTCGCCCGGTCTTCTGTAGCTCACCGGGGACATAGCGGTAACGGCGCAGGACCCAGTCGACCAGGTAGATGGCGCACCAGGGCGCGATCCACACGATGACGATGTCGACGAAGTCCTCGAGGTAGGTGGTAAACGACGAGCTGAACACTGCGTACATCGTGATTGCGAAAGCAATCGCGCAGTCGATCAACACCGCCTGATAACGCTTCACGGGGACGCCGATGGCCTGCATGGTCACGCCCGAGGAGTACATATCCAGGCTGTTGATGCCGAACAGTTGGACGGCGGCGAAGAGAAGGAAGACCACCACGAACCACGATGGGATCGCACTCTGGTGGATAAAGGGTTCGAGCGCTCCATATGTCGACTTCCCGCCGATATGGACGACAAACGTGCCGACCAACGCACCCAGGGTCATGATGAGAATCTCAGGCACGGCCGTGCCCAGGAAGACCCAGCCGACGATGCCCTTTTTTGACGTCGTGGTGGGACAGTAGCGGGTGTAGTCGTTACCGCACTCGGTCCAGCCCAGACCGCTCAGCGCAATGGTGAAGGCCAGGGCCTCCATGAACCCCTGCCAGTCGCCACTCGTCTTGACGACGTGCAGATTGGCGTGCGGGATGGCGAATCCCAGCATGATGGCGAAGAGGATCACGAAGGGGACGACCAGCCAGCGCAGCGTCTTGACGATGGCGGCATGGCCGAGGAAAGGGAGGACACCCTGGACGAGCACCGCCGCGATGACCAATGCCACCTTGGCCGGATCACCCGGTGAGATCCCGGCTTTGACCAGCAGAACCAAGCCCACTCCGACGATCAGGATCAGGCCCTCCACCTCAAAGCCGATCTGCGTCATCCAGTTGAAGAACGAGATGGGCCTCGATCCGTTCGCTCCGAACGGCGCACGGTTGATGGCGAAGACGGTGGTCCCGGTGTTGGGTCCCTGGAGTGAACACAGCCCGAGCAGGAAGTACGACAGGTTGCCCAGGACGATGATGATCACCACTTGGGCGAAGGTCAGTCCGAACGTCATGAGGATGGCGCCGTAGATGAAGTACTCGATCTGGACGCTCACCCCGGCCCACATGCCGAAGATGTCTCTCGGAGTGGCCCAGCGCTCGCTCTCGGGGATGTAGTCGATCCCGTGTTGCTCGACGTGGAATGCCTCGTCGACGTCGGGCTCGTGAATGATCGCCAGGTCCTCGGCAATCGCCACCGTCAGTGCCTCCTCGTAGTCGCCTCCACCGGGGCGCCAACGCCCCCGAAAGGCGACCGGAGGACGGGCGGCACTGCCCTGGCTGCCTCCGCAGCCGCCTTCGGTCTCGCGTCTACGCACCCACCTGTCAGGTCCGGCCCGCGTCCCTGGCGAGCGACCGAAGGTGTGTTGGCCCACAGACTGTGTGACAGCAGGCCTCTCGTCAAGTGGCGCCCCGTGAACGGCGCGTGAACGGCTGTCGCCCGAATATCCCCGCCGGAGCCGGGTAAGGGCTCAGCCCCCGAGCTCGCTCCGCATGAACTCGACGGCCTTGTCCTGCATGTCGCGGGCCTGGGCTTCAATGAAGCGTTCGACGATCGGCCCGACGCCGAAGATCTTGACCCGGGCGTCGAGGAGAAACGTTTCTGTCGCACCGGCGCCCTCGCGGGCGAGCGCGATACGCCCTTCGATCTGCGTCTTGTCGGCCATGGTGCCCGGCGTCATGGTGAATGTGGTGGTGGTCGTCGCCGGGTCGTAGGTGCTCACCTCGGTTGTGATGACCTCCTCGCCGAAGATCTTGCGCACCGGCCCCGGCATGTTGGGACGCTGCCCGTAGCGCAGCGTCCGTACCAGTCCGCTGGTGACGTCGCCTTCCTGCGACACCACCTCGGCCGACGTCGAGCCCAGGTGGTCGAGGTGCAGGCGCACGGTGAATGCGGGGTCGTAGTACAGGGTCCAGAAGGCCTCGGGCTGGCAGTCCCAGCTGTAGGAGAGTTGCAGCTTCATGGCGCCAGGTCGAAGAGCATGTGGTGACCGAGGTCACCGACGAGGTCGATGGTGACGTGCATGGTGGCAACCTTCCAGCGTTTCTCGAAGACGTAGGTGTGGCGGTAGCGGCCGGCGATTACCGGTTGCAGCGTCAGCGCACCGGGCACCGCCTGGAGCACCGTGAAGTAGGACCGGCTCGACGCGGTCGCGCCCTCCTCTGCCACGTCGACCATGACGTTCGTCATGACGTGCTTCGTGCGTGGTGTGCCGTCCTCATAGCGTCTGGTCGTGCGGGTGTAGAGCGCCTCAATGGCGTCACGGCCCGTCACGGCGTCGGCGAAGCCCTCGAACGTGAGGGTGGCATCGCCGAAGACCTCCGCCACCCCGGCGAAGTCGCCGGCGTCGATCCGTTCAGCGTAGGTGTAGATCAGCTTGGTGATCGCCTCGGACGCCGTCTCGTGCACGGACGAGATTGTGGCACCGATCACTGACCGAGGAGTCGCCCCATTGCGCCGGCCAGCCGGCTCGGGCGGCCCCGCCGGGTCTCGCTGCGGTCGGCCAGTTTCATGGTCCAGAGGCCTGCGTTCACGCCGAGCCAGCGCAGCGGCTCCGGCTCCCAGCGCGGCGAGACGTGTCCCACCCACGGGAGTCGGGTCAGCGGTGTATCCGCCCCGGTGATGAGGTCGGCCAGGGTGCGCCCGGCCAGGTTGGTCGTGGAGACCCCGTCGCCGACGTATCCGCCGGCCCATGCCAAGCCCGTGGCTCGATCGAGACCGACCGAAGAGTGCCAGTCCCGCGGGATGCCCAGCGGCCCGCCCCAGGCGTGGGAGAAGCGGGCGTCGGCCACTGCGGGGAAGAGATCCGCCAACGTCTGACGCAGGAGCGCGTGCACGGCTGGCTCGCTGTCGAAGCCGGGCCGCACGGTGGACCCGTAGTGGTAGGGCGCCCCCCGCCCCCCGAAGGCGATGCGTCCATCGGCGGTCCGCTGCCCGTAAATGATCATGTGGCGATGATCGGCGAAGGTGGCCCGGTTCTCCAGGCCCGCCTGCTCCCAGAAGTCCTCGCTCAGGGGTTCGGTGGCCACCATGAGGGAGTACACCGGCACGATGGCGCGCCCGAGTCCGGGCAGCGTCGTGGTCCAGGCCTCGGTGGCCCGCACGACGAATTCGGCCCGCACCGTTCCTCCGGAAGTCACGACCGACGGCCGATCGCCTGCCTCCCCGGCTCGGATGTCGAGCACCCCCGTGTGCTCGTAGATCGACACCCCGTGGCGCTCGATCGCATCGGCCAACCCCCGAGCCAGGAGAGCCGGCTGTACCACCGCGCAGTGGGGCGTGAAAGTGGCACCGATCGCCCCCACCGCGCCGATGACCTCGGCGGTCTCTTCGGGCCCGAGCCAGCGCACGTCGTTCTCGCCGAACCCGAGCGACCGCGCTTCGTCGACCTCGGCCAATGCACGGGCCCGCTGTGCCTCGCTGCGCACCAGATCCACCGTCCCACCCTTGGCGAAGTGACAGTCGATGCCCTCGCTCGCCGCCGTTGCCCCCACCACGTCGACCGTGTCCTGCATGGCCCGGCGCATCGCTCGCATGGCATCAAGTCCATGCTGACGGGCGAGGGCGGCGTCCGACGTAGCAAAGAGGGCCGAACACCAGCCGCCATTGCGGCCCGAGGCGCCGAAGCCCGCCACCTCACGCTCGAGCACGGCGATCCGTAGGGAGGGATCGGCCAGAGCCAGCGAGTGCGCACTCCACAGGCCCGTGAACCCGGCGCCGACGATGCAGACGTCGACGTCGAGGTCCGCGGTGAGCGCGGGCCGCGGCGGCAGCGGGACCGCGATGTCCTCCCACCAAAGGGACAGGCGCTGGTAGCCCGATGCGGCCCCCGGCGCTACAGCCGACGCCACGCCTCGGTGAGCACCTCGCGCAGCGTGGAGGCGATGAAGTCGAACTCTTCCTGGCCGCAGATGAGCGGGGGCGACAGTTGCACGACCGGGTCACCGCGGTCGTCGGCGCGGCAAATGAGGCCTGCCTCAAACAGTGCGCCGGAAAGGAAGCCGCGCAGCAGACGCTCGGATTCGTCGTCGTCGAAGGACAGACGCGTCTCCTTGTCCTTGACAAGCTCAATCCCGTAGAAGAAGCCGGCACCGCGTACGTTGCCGACGATGGGCAGATCCATGAGGCCGTCGAGTGCCTCGCGGAATGCGGGCTCCATGGCGCGCACGTGCTGGAGGATCTGCTCACCCTCGAACACGTCAAGGTTGGCCAGTGCCACCGCGCAGCTGACGGGATGTCCGGCGAAGGTGAAACCGTGCAGGAAGGATGCTCCCGGGCCGAGGAAGGGTTCCATGAGCCGGTCCGAGGCGATCATCGCTCCCAGCGGGGCATATCCCGAGGTCAGACCCTTGGCCACCGTGATGATGTCGGGTTGGTACTCGTAACGGAGCGCGCCGAACCAGTCGCCGAGGCGGCCGAAGGCACAGATGACCTCGTCGGAGACGAGGAGGACGCCATGACGGTCGCAGATCTCGCGCACGCGGGCGAAATAGCCGGGGGGAGGCGGGAAGCACCCGCCGGCGTTCTGCACCGGCTCGAGGAAGACTGCGGCAACGGTGTCCGCCCCCTCACGCTCAATGGCCCGTTCGATTTCGTCGGCAGCCCACTGGCCGAAGGCCACCTCGTCGTCGGCGAACAGCTCGGCTCGGTAGAAGTTCGTGTTGGGCACTTTGATCGCGCCCGGCACGAGCGGTTCAAAAGGTGTGCGCAACTCGGGGATACCGGTGATGGAGAGCGCACCCATGGAGGTGCCGTGATAAGCGATGGTGCGACTGATGACCTTCGTTCGCTGCGGTTGGCCGATCATGCGGAAGTACTGGCGGGCCAACTTCCAGGCCGACTCCACCGCTTCGGAGCCGCCGGTTGTGAAGAAGAGGCGGTTGAGATCACCGGGGGTGAGGGAAGCGACACGCTCGGCCAGCTCAATGGCACGGGGGTGGGCGTACGTCCACAGCGGGAAGTAGGCCAGAGTGCTCGCTTGCTTTGCGCCGGCCTCGGCGAGCTCGGTGCGGCCGTGGCCGAGCTGCGACGTGAACAGTCCCGCCAGGCCGTCGAGATAGCGCTTTCCGTGCTGGTCCCACACGTATGCGCCCTCACCGCGCACAATGACAGGAACCTCGTGATCCGCGTAGGAGCCCATTCGGCTGAAGTGCATCCACAGGTTCCGCTTTGCGTGATCGCTCAGGTCCGGCATCTCCTGGTCGGTGATCGTCGCCTCGGGAGGCTCGCCGCTCGTGTTGGAGTCCGCATCCCAACCGACGTGGGCGCTGTTCTTTGCGGTCATCGGTCCTCCGATGGTTCAGAGGGGCTGCTCATCGCGTGCCCCAGGTGTACGTCTGCTTGGCCAGCTTCAGGTAGAGGAAGGTCTCGGTGGAGCGCACGCCCGGGATGGAGCGCACCGAGTCGTTGAGGACATGGAGGAGCCGCTCGTCGTCCTCGCACACGATTTCAGCCAGGATGTCGAACGATCCGGCGCACATCACGACGTAGTCGACCTCCGGCATGGCCGAGAGCTTCTCGGCCACCAAGCGTGCGTCCCCTTCGACGGTGACACCGATCATGGCCTGGCGGGTGAAGCCGAGCTGCAACGGGTCGGTGACCGCGACGATCTGCATGATCCCCGATTCGCGCAGCCGCTGCACCCGCCGCCGCACGGCCGCCTCTGACAGCCCGACCGCCTCCGCGATGGCTCCGTAGGGCTGGCGTCCGTCGCGCTGGAGGGCCTCAATGATGGCCCGGTTCGGCGGATCGAGCAGGGTGCCTGCTGCCTGCACAGAGTCGCTCTGCACCGGGTCGCTCTGGGGGCCCTCTTCCGCCGACTCGTCGCCGTCGGTCATCGCATCTCTCTCCTCGCTGGTCAACGTGGTCCCCAACCTGCTCTGCAGAATTGTGTCATCTTGCCCGGCCCAGTCAAGCAGAATTTCGTCACTTCTGGGTCCCGATGTTGCGGAAACGCTTGTTGAGGTCGATCATCTGTGATTCTGTAGGCACTGGGCCGGGTGAGGAAAGGAGCCGCATGCGCAAGCTGCAGAACTTCGTCGGAGGTGCCTTCCACGACGCCGAGGACGGCCCGAGCGCGCCATTGATCAACCCCAGCACGGGCGAGGTATTTGCCGAGGCACCCGTCTCAGGTCCCGCAGATATGGACCACGCCCTCGGTGTGGCCGCTGACGCCTTCACGTCGTGGCGGCGTACCACCCCCTCAGAGAGGAGTCTGGCTCTCATTCGCATCGCCGACGCGCTCGAAGCGCGGGCCGACGATCTCGTCCGGGCCGAGTGTGAGAACACGGGCAAGCCCTTCCAGCTGACCATGGATGAAGAGATCCCACCGATGGTCGACCAGATCCGGTTCTTTGCCGGCGCCGCGCGCCACCTCCAGGGCCTGGCTGCTGCCGAGTACTTGGAGGGCCACACGTCGTTCGTCCGGCGTGAGCCACTCGGCGTCTGTGGCGCGGTGACGCCGTGGAACTACCCGATGATGATGGCGGTGTGGAAGTTCGCCCCGGCACTCGCGGCGGGGAACACCATGGTGCTCAAGCCGTCAGACACGACTCCGGTCACAGCGCTGCTCATGGCCGAGATAATGGCTGAGCACCTCCCGCCCGGCGTGTTCAACGTGGTGTGCGGCGATCGTGATACCGGGCGGGCATTGGTGACGCACGAGACCCCTGCCATGGTGTCGGTCACAGGATCGGTCCGTGCTGGCATGGAGGTCGCCGCCGCCGCCGCACCGACGCTCAAGCACGTGCACCTGGAATTGGGAGGCAAGGCGCCCGTCATCGTGTTCGACGACGCGGATCCGGCTGCAGCGGCCGAGGGTATTGCAGGAGCCGGCTACTTCAATGCAGGTCAGGACTGCACGGCCGCCACCAGGGTGTTGGCCGGGCCCCGCGTGCACGAGGCGCTGCTGGCGGCACTGGTTGAGCAGGCAGAGGGTACGACGGTGGGCGGGATCGACAACGAGGATGCTGACTACGGACCGCTCAACAACGCCAACCAACTCGAACGGGTGCGCGGCTTCCTCGAGCGGACACCGTCGCATGCATCGGTCGCCACCGGGGGAGTTGCGGTCGGGGACCGCGGATACTGCTTCGCGCCGACGGTTGTCGCCGGCCTTCGTCAGGACGACGAGCTCGTGCAGTCCGAGGTGTTCGGTCCGGTCATCACCGTGCAGGAGTTCAGCGACGAAGGTGAGGCGCTGCAGTGGGCCAACGGCGTCGAGTACGGCCTGGCGTCGTCGGTCTGGACCAGGGACCACGGCCGTGCCATGCGCATGGCGCGCGACCTCGACTTCGGTTGTGTCTGGATCAACACGCACATCCCGCTCGTGGCCGAAATGCCGCACGGTGGCTTTAAGCGGTCCGGATATGGCAAGGATCTCTCGGCCTACGGATTCGAGGACTACACGCGGATCAAGCACGTGATGAGCAACATCGAGGAGTAGCGCATGATCATCGGCGTTCCCAGCGAAGTGAAGACCGACGAGTGGCGGGTCGCTCTGACGCCAGCGGGCGTCCGGGAGCTCACCTCGGCCGGGCACACGGTCTGCGTCCAGAAGGGAGCGGGTGCCGGTTCGTCCATGCCCGACGAGGACTTCGTCCGAACCGGGGCGAAGATTCTCGACTCGGCCGAGGACATCTGGGCGTCGGCCGACCTCATCTGCAAGGTGAAAGAGCCGATTGCCCCGGAATTTCCCCTCCTGGGAGCACGCAAGGATCAGATCCTCTTCACCTACCTGCACCTGGCGGCCTCCCGCGAGTGCACGGACGCGCTCGTGGCGGCGGGGAACGTGGCCATCGCCTACGAGACGGTCCGTCAGGAGGACACCTCGCTCCCACTCCTGGCGCCGATGAGCGAGGTCGCTGGAAGGATGGCCCCCCTCATGGGGTCCCATCACCTCATGCGCCCCGGCGGCGGCAGGGGAGTGCTGGTCTGCGGCGTCCCCGGGGTGCGCGCCGCCCGCGTGGTCATTCTCGGCGCCGGCGTTGCCGGCTTCGCGGCCGCGACCATGGCCGTCGGAATGCACTCCGAGGTGTTCATACTCGACCGCAACCTCGACCGGCTGCGCGACGTGGACCACCACTTCCGCGGTGCACTCGAGACCGTTGCCTCATCAGAGCACGCCATTGAGGAGGTCTGCCTGGAGGCAGACATCGTCATTGGGGCTGTGCTCGTCGTCGGCGCGCGGGCGCCGCGCCTCGTCTCGGACGCGCTGGTCGAGCAGATGCGACCAGGTTCGGTGCTCGTGGACATCTCAGTGGACCAGGGTGGGTGTTTCGAGTCGACGCGGCCAACGACGCACTCGCACCCCACGTTCGACGTTCACGGCTCGGTCTTCTATTGCGTGGCCAACATGCCGGGTGCTGTGCCGCACACCTCGACGCATGCGCTGGCCAACGCCACCTTGCCCTACACATTCCGTATTGCCAATCAGGGCTGGCAGGGCGCCGTGCGATCCGATCCCGCTCTGGCCGAAGGCGTCAACGTCGTGGCCGGTGAGGTGGTCTACAAACCGGTGGCCGACGCCCACGGCATGGGCTTCACCCCGTTGGCCCAGCTGTTGGACTGACGCGATGAAGACAGTCCTCAGCTCCCTAGCCCAGCTGCGAGCCGACCACCGACACGAATGACACCATTTCGCCCGGGTAGCCCCCGAGGTTGTGGGTCATCGCCAGCCCGCGGTCGGTCGTGGCAATCTGGCGATCTGGCGGTGCTTCCTTGCGCATTTGGAGCCAGCACTCGAAGAACATGCGCAGGCCTGAGGCGCCAACCGGATGGCCGAAGGACTTCAATCCGCCGTCGGGGTTGATGGGCAGGTCGCCGTCGAGGTCGAACGTTCCGGCGAGGACTTCCTTCCACGCAGTGCCCCGAGGAGCGAGGCCCAGGTCTTCCATCAGCACCAGTTCGGTCGGTGTGAAACAGTCGTGCACCTCTGCCATGGCGAGCTGCCGCCGTGGGTCGGTGATGCCCGCCTGCGCGTAGGCGTCCGCCGCCGCTGCCTCGCACTCGGGGAAATGCGTGTAGTCGTAGCCGGGGTCGATCAGGCCGGAGCCGCTTCCCGCGGCGAAGGAGAGTGCCTTGATGAAGAGGGGCTTGTCCGTGTAGCGCAGCGCGTCCTCGGCCCGGACCACAATGGCGGCGGCCGCCCCATCGGCCACGCCGGCGCAGTCGAACACGCCCAGGGTTCCTGCCAGCCGTGGTGAGCCCAGCGCCTGTTCCTTGGTGATCTCGCGCCGGAACTGGGCCCTGGGGTTGCGGGCGCCGTTGTGGTGGTTCTTCACGGCAATCGACGCCAGCACGTCGGCCATGGTCTCGTCGTCCACGCCGTACTTCTGCCCGTACGCGGGGGCGACCATGGAGAACATGGCCGCCGCCGTCAACGTCCGGGCGGTCCCGTCGCCGGGCGGGTTCATCGCATTGAGGCCCTGGAACCCGCTGTCCTTGACTTTCTCGGCTCCGACGGCCATGGCCACGTCGTACGCTCCCGACGCCACGGCGTATACCGCGCCGCGCAGGGCCTCCGATCCCGTGGTGCAATAGTTCTCCACGCGGGTGACGGGCTTGTTGCGGAGCTGCAGCGGGCGAGCCAGCGTGATGCCACTCATGCCGCTCTGCGCCGTGCCGAACCAATAGGCGTCGACGTCCTCCTTCGACACCCCGGCCGAGTCGAACGCCTCGGTGCTGGCGTCGACGATCAAGTCATCGAGTCCCTTGTCCCACAGCTCGGCGAATTTCGTGCAACCCATGCCGACGATGGCAACCTTGTCGCGGATGCCGTGCGAACCCATCAGTTCTCTCCTCCCGTGCGCACCGGGCGCGCCTTCCAGAAGTAGTCGTGGATGCCGTCGGCACTGAACAGACGGCGGAACGTCATCTCGACGCGACTGCCGGCGCGGATCTCTTCCGGGTCGGCATCGGTGAGCTCGACCGGGTACCTGCCACCACCGTCGAAGTCCACGACGGCAAAGACGATCGGTGGGCTCGGCGAGTACGCCAGGCGGTCGATGGTGGAGGTGACCACGGTGCCGATGGCGTCGGCCATGGCGACTGCCTCCATGTCGTCGACGGCACCGCCCTCCATGGAGACGCGCGAGGGGGGTAGATGGAGTGCGCCAGAACTGCGGTCCTTGGACCCGACGAAGCCGAACTTCCACTCCTCGTTGCGATAGGCAGCTGTGCTCGAGACTCGGGCCGGCTCCGGGCGGCGCGGAGGTTCGGGCTGGATTTGGCCCCGCCAGGCCAGGAACTTGGCGTAGGGGAGAGGTGCACCGCTCGCCAGCTGATCGACGACGGGGCGGGCTGGTCGCCATAACGACAAGGCCTCGGTCGTGCGCAGGACGACGGCATCGGCGCCGTCGGCCAGGTGCAGGACCACGAGGTGCGTTCCGGTCGGCGTGCTCGCGGCGGCCATCGATTCGAGGGCGCTGGCGAGGATGAGGAGCGGGTGTGCCGCGCCACTCTGGCCCACGCTCGACGCCAGGTCGTCGATGACGACGGACGCATCGAGCTTCAGCTTCTTGACCAAGCCCGAGACGGCGCGTCCGTGCATGCCGGTCACGATCAGGTGTCCGACATCGCCGACCTCGAGTCCGGCCGCCTTCACTGCTCTGGCCAGGGCATCCTGCCCGAGCGCCAGGTAGCGATTCTCTCCGAAGCGCTCTTCCCACAGTTTGGAGGTGCGCTCACCCGGAGCCCGCCAACGGTCCGTGAATTCGTCTGTGGCTGAGGCGCTTGCCACCAGCTCGGCCACGACGTCGGGACCGTCGCCGACCAAGGTGGCAGCGCCGGCGTCACCGCCCGCAGACTCGTCACCGCTGGTCGGGAGACCATCTCGCATGTCACCGGCGACGACCAGGGTGGTCCCGCTGCCCTTCAGTGCCGCAATGAGACAGCCAAATCCGGAGCGCAGCGCACCGCCGAAGTCATAGGCCCCGATGTCGCCCGGGAGTCGGAGGGCGGCTGCGACCGCGGTGGCGTTCGTCTTGTCGAGATACGCCGGCCGAGAGGTTGCGAACCAGAGGGTGTCCGGTGTGTGCCCTTGCGCCGAGCGCAGGGCGACCCGGGCGGCCTCCACGCCGAGGGTCGTCGTGTCCTCGTCGTGGGAGGCAACGGCCCGTGTGCCCCTGCCGCCGCCACTGCCCATGAAGGCGGCAATGTCCGAACGGGCCAGCCTCCGGTAGGGCACCGAGCCAGCCGCACTGATGATGCCTCGCACGGCGCACGAGCCTAACGGGTGGACGGCGGTGGTCTGACGGGTCGTCAGATCTCCCATTGACGAGGCGCAGGGGGCAAACTGTCCAAATGGCGGACGTGCCCGCACCCGACACTCCGGGCCGGCCACCACCATCGCCACCGCGAACAGGCACGGCGGGAGAGCTGACCGAGCGGGCAGCCGACGCTGATCGCGACCGCACAGTGACCCAGCTGCGCGAACACGTCGTCGCGGGTCGGCTGACGCTCGACGAGTTCTCCGAACGGGTCGGCTCGGCACTGCAGGCTCGCACGTTGGGCGACCTCGGAGAGGTCATGGTCGACCTGCCCGACCTCCACTCCGCCAGCCAAACCCTCCCGCAGCCGTTGGCATCATCACCCCCGACCAAGAAGACACGACGCTGGCATGTGGCGGTGATGAGCGGGCACAGCACCAAGGGTCGTTGGCGCATCAACGGAAAGACGAACGCGGTGGCCGTGATGGGTGGCTGCGACCTGGACCTGCGACGGGCCGAAATCGAAGGTCCCGAAGTCGAGATCACCGCCGTCGCGTTCTGGGGCGGTATCAACGTCATCGTCCCCGAGGGGTTCGACGTCGAACTGCTGGGCTTCTCGTTCATGGGCGGACGAGAGTTGCGACTGCGTGATGTGCCCATCGTGCGTGGCTCGCCGCGCATCATCGTGCGTGGGTTCTCCATCATGGGTGGCATCGGCGTCAAGAGCAGGCCGAACCGTGCCCGCAAGCCACGTGCGAGCCGTGGCATCGGAGAGCTCACCGGCCCGCACGTGGGGCCGGAACCCGGGGATCTGCGTGCGCTCGGGCAGGATGTCCGCCGCCAGCTCGACAGAGGGCGCGATGACGTGCCCCGGGGTGAGGAGCCCGGGCGCCCGGCCGACGGTACCGTCACCATCCTGTTCTGCGACATGGTGGATTACGCCGGCATGACGGAGCGCCTGGGCGACCATGCCTCCCGCGATGTGCTGCGCGAGCATCACGGCATCGTGCGTGCCGCGGTGGCCCAGCACGGCGGTCGTGAGATCAACGTCCAAGGCGACGGGTTCATGGTCGCCTTCGGAGGGGTGGCTCGAGCGCTCCGCTGCGCCATCGACATCCAAAGGTCCCTCCATCAGCAGATGCCGCGGAAAGACGGTGAGCGCATTGCCGTCCACATCGGGATCCATACGGGCGATGCCTTCGACGAGGGTGACGACTACCTCGGACACACCGTCATCGTGGCCAGCCGCCTGGCCGATGCCGCCACTGGTGGCGAGATCCTCGTGTCGTCACTTTCAGAACAGCTCGTCCTGGGGTCCGGTGAATTCACTTTCGATGGCCATCGGGAGACCCGCCTGAAGGGGATGGAGCGCGCGCAGCCGTCGGCCACACTGACCTGGACCCGCTGACGCCATCGCCCGGGTTCTCGGCCCGGCCGTGCGGCCCTGGCCATGAAGATGAACGCGGCGTCCCCGCAGTCCCCGAAGGCCCTGGCGGCGATCACGCTGTGAGGTGTCGGTCGGTTCCGAACCAGGAGACCGTGTGACCGGCTATGCCGGGGTGTTGGTCCCAGTGTTCGTTGCGGGTGCGGGAAGCGCTGCCGTGCGACTTCCAAGTGGTGTTAACGACCACCTCGGTTGGCGTTAACACCTAGATGAACAGGGACTTGATCCTACACGAAGCAATTCACCCGGGCGGCGGGGCCGGCAGCACAGCGGCTCCAAATGGATGAACCGTCGACGTTGGCGCAACCAGGCTTGGAATCGCTCGGCCGAGGACGCGGGTGGGCGGACGAGGCGTGAGCGGCTGCTCTGAGATCCGCCAGAACGAGTCTCATGGCCCGGGCGGGACCCACCGTCGTGGGCCTTCCCCCGCCCAGGGAGGTAGGCGCTCGTGCCGACCTGGGAACGAGGAAGGCTGTTGTCGAAGAGGAGACGCGCCGGTTCGGCGCACGGCGTTCCCGGGCGGGCAAGTGGAACGTCCGAGCCTCCACCGTCGAACCGGCCCGAGAGGGTCGTGGGATCCCAGTTCCATCGGCCTTCCGTCCCAGATGCCGGACGTGCTCCCTCAGACCCGTGTGGACAGCCCCGCCTCCCCATCGAGGTCCTGACGACGATCCTGACTGTTAACCCCTGGCCAGCGCGCCGTTAACACTCCTGACGAGTGCAGAGTCGACCTCCTTGCGAGTCGCTGCGCGAATGAGCGAGGGATAATTGCTGTCCGGGCGGGGGAGGACGAGGCTCGATACGGTCACAAGACGTAGCCTCGTCCCTCGAGGGAGCGCACTTGCCAGCGGCGGAACACCCGGTCCGGTCCGGGAACCACCGGGCTGCCACCGTTTTGCGCCCCGCGTTGTAAACACCCAGGGTTACTGTTAACGGGCTATGGCAACGTCCAAGTCCACTGTGGTTGGGATCCGCCTCGATCATGACCGCCGCGCCTGGGTGGAGGCGGAGGCGGCGCGGCTGGGCGTGTCCATCCGTGGGCTCTTCGAAGGGATGATCGACGAGGCCCGGGCAGGCGAGCAAGCCGACGCCTCGCGCGCCATTGCCGAACTCGGTTCATCGGTTCCCACATCGGTCGCAACGGGGGGCAGCGTCAGTTCGGCGGCGGCGCCCACCGCAACCGCCTCGGGAGATCCAGAAGCTCAGAGTGGTGTTAACAGCGCATCGACTTCTGCGGGGACTTCGTCCCGATGGCCAGATCTCGGAGCAGCGACCGCCGTGCCGGGCGGGCTCATCCGCGAGGCGTTGTCTCTGACAGCCAGCCTCATCGAGTTGGGCGGGCGATCCGCGACGCGACGCCTCGAGAGTTGCGTGTTAACGCGTTCCGTGATTAAGCGGTAGGTGTAAACACCACTCCTTCTCGGCGACGCACGACGTTGAACCTCTGGCGGTGATTCATTGGGAATTGTTTCACGAGGAACACCGGTCGCAGTAATCGCGTGCGAAGTCGGAGGATGCGCAGAGCGCACTCGATGGTCGCTCAGAGAGCTTCGTCACGATCCGGGTGCGCCACACCTCGAGAGGCGCCCACTCTGCCGACGACACGGCTCCCTGCGCATCCGATGTACTGACCCCTCCATCGACAGGTCCGAAGGCGGACACAACGCAAGGGGTTCTTCATGTCCATCGGTCGTCGTGTCCATCGGTCGTCGCGAGCAAATGTGGCCGGACGGTCGCTCGCACGCGGCACGCGGAGGCGCCTCCGATGCGTCGTTGTTTTCTGCGCGCACCGCCGGACACGGTGGAGAGGTCTTCTTGGCTGCGTCGTGCGACGGTCAAGGTACTCACTCGTCGCCCGGGGGGTTCTGTTCGAGCACACCTCCGGGCATCTCGACGGGTGGGTCCGACGGATGAGGTCTTTCCGAAGATCCTGTCGACGAGGACGTCGCCTGGCGGGCGTCAGGTGGCCGAGAACCTCCTCGCCCCCGGGCTCGGTGGAAACGAGCACGTCAGCGAGCCGGAATCCCCACATGGGCGGTGAACGCAGGCGCCGATTCTCGAGCCACTCGGGCAAGCGGTTGGCAACGGGCCAGGAGTTGGCCCCTAGCGCAACTGGGTCAAGGATGCGCGGATACCTCCACCGAGCCGCCGTTCGCGGGGTCCGCCGCTCGCATCGACGGGGCTTCCGGCCGACCTCTGACCCTCCGAGGGATCTTGGGGAAGATCCGGCCCTGACGGCATGAAGCCTCGCGCGACGCGAGCAATCTGAGTCCAGCACCCGCGGCGCCTCGTGCCCGCGCCCCACGCTCCGCCCTGCGCACCCTGCGGCCGTCCTGCGCCGCCCAGACCCACAGCCGGGACGTCGCAGCAGGTTGTGAACAGGACCCGCAGTCTCGAGCGTGTTCGGCGACATGGCCCGTTCGTCCGGGCCTGCGCCGCTCGCCACACCGACCCCTCGAGCCCACCCGCCTCTCCTGCCGACCAGCTCCCGCGGCGGGCCGCTCGCTCCCGCTCGCGACGGGCGCTGGGGACGCCCTGAGGGACCCGCAGGAAGCCGTGAGGTTCCGTGACCAAGGAACCGAAAGTGTCGTCGACCACGTCACCTGACGCAGCCGTGTCGGTCGGACCGGAAGGGGAGGGATCAGAGTGACGGGTGGTAGCGACACCGCCCTGGTGCCGGATTTCCGAGTACTGGCGCGGCAGGCTTCGGGCCGCGCCCAGCATCGGGCGGAAGAAGGGGATCGCGCCCTCTGACCTGGGGGTTCGACTTGTTTCTCAGTCGGGCGGGGCGATCGTCTCCCCCCGGATCCGGCTTGGGGCGCAGGGCGGGGCGTGTCCTATGATGTCGGCTCATCTGACGCGCCGTCAGATCATTTCGCCCGGCACGTGGAGGCAGCGGATGGAATTTGAATTCTCGCCTGAGCAACTGGCCTTCGTGAAGGAGGTCGAGACCTTCCTCGACGCCAACAACGACCCCGACGTCTTCGACGTGACCCGGGAGAACATGGCCCAGATCGTCGACACGCCCAAACGTCGGGCATTCATGAAGTCGATGGGGGAGCGCGGCTGGCTCGGCATGACCTGGCCCAAGGAATACGGGGGGTCAGAAGGTGAGGGTGTCTATGAGTACCTGCTCAACGAACAGCTCGCCGGGCGAGGCGGACCGCAGATTGGAAAAGGCGTCGGCATCGTCGGCAAGACGATCATTCGGCACGGCAACGAGCGGCTGAAGGCCGAATTCCTGCCCAAGATCCTGCGCAACGAGGTCGAGTTTGCCGTCGGCTATTCCGAGCCCAACGCCGGCTCCGATGCCGCGTCCATGCAACTCAAGGCCACGCGCGACGACGGGGGTTGGATCCTGAACGGGCAGAAGACGTGGACGACCTCGGCCCATTTCGCCGAGTGGTACTGGGTCGGCGGGCGCACGGACCCCGAGTCCAAGCATGCCGGCATCACCCTCTTCCTGGTCCCGATCGATCAGCCCGGCATCACCGTCAACGCCATTTGGACCATGGGCGACGAACGCACGAACGAGGTCTTTCTCAACGACGTCTTCGTCCCGGACGACTATGTGGTCGGTGAGGTAGGGCGGGGCTTTCAGTACATCTCGGAAGCGCTCGACCTCGAGCGGTTCACGATGTTCACGCTGTCACCGATCGCGCAGCGTTTCGAGCTTCTCGTCGAATACGTGAAGACGACCGTGCGCGACGGCAAGCCGTTGAAGGACGATCCGACTGTCCGCCAACGCCTGGCCCAGCTCGCAACACAGCTCGAGGTGGCACGTGTCCTGGGCCTCAAGTTCGTGTTCGAGTCATCAAAGGGCGGAGCGGCACCGACGGCGGAGGCCTCGGAGTACAAGCTCTATGCCACGGAGCTCTCGAAGCGCCTCGCCAACGCGTCCATGGACATCGCCGGTCCGGGCTCGCAGCTGCGAGTCAAGACGGAGGGTGCGCCGATGAACGGTCGAGCGGAATCGACGTACCGGTACACGGTGATCGACACCATCGGAGGTGGTGCATCGGAGATCCAGAAGAACATCATCGCCCGCCGCAAACTCGGCCTCCCGAAGAACTTCTGAGTGACAGATCACGCCCACCCGCCGGGGTTCCTCGCCGGTGTCACCGTCCTCGACCTCTCCAGCGTCGGTCCGGCGTCGCGCTGCACGCGACTCTTGGCCGACTACGGCGCGTCGGTCGTCAAGGTCGGTCCGGTTCCAAGTGCCGATGCGGTGCACATTGAGCCCCAATTCTTTGCCTACAGCGCGCACCGAGGTATGCGGCGCGTGCGAATTGATCTCAAGGACGACGGTGGCCGTGAGGCCTTCTTGTCGTTGGCGGCCGCGGCCGACGTCGTCATCGAGAGCTTCCGCCCCGGCGTGGCGGCGCGCCTGGGGATCGGGTACGACGCCGTGGCAACGCGCAACCCGGCCATCATCTACTGTTCGACCAGCGGCTACGGGCAGGACGGTCCGCACGCGCAGTGGGCTGGTCACGACATCGACTACCTGGCTGTCGGTGGGTACCTCGCCATGAGCACACCCGTGGGGGACGGCACGCCGCCGCTGCCCGGCGCAACCGTGGCCGATGCAGCGGCCGGCGGCATGCACGCTGCGCTCGCCATCACGAGCGCGCTCGCCGGCCGGGCGGCGTCTGGTCGGGGCACGTACCTCGACGTCTCGGTGGCCGAAGGGGTCTTGTGGTTGACGTCGTTGGCGATCGACGAACAGCTCGCGACGGGCGCCCCCATCGGTCCCGGCCACGATGTCCTCTCGGGCCGCTATGCCTGCTATGCGACCTACGGATGCGCCGACGGCAAGTCGGTCGCCGTCGGCGCTATCGAAGGCAAGTTCTTCGCCAACCTTTGTCGAGCGCTCGGGTGTCCCGAGCACGCCGATGCGCAGTATGACGACGACGCGCAACCCGCGATCCGGAAGGCACTGACCGACGCGTTCGCGTCTCGGACGCGCGACGACTGGGTGGCGGTGTTGGCCGGAACGGACACCTGCGTGGCGCCGGTGCTCCAGGTGTCCGAAGTGGCGGCAGATCCTCACTTCGTGGCGCGAGGTGTCGTGACGACGGCGACACACCCGACAAAGGGAGCGTTCCGACAGCTGGTGCCGCTGCTCGCCGGCATGGATCGCTGCGCGGCGAACGACATTCCAGACGGGACCGACACCGACACCGAACAACTCTTGAAGGAGGCCGGCGTGGACGACGAGACGGTGGCTGCGTGGGTGGCCGAGGGGGCGGTGGCGTGAGCACGACGGCTGAGTCTGACGCCCTGGAACGGGCGCGGGCGCTCGTCGGCGTCGAGCAGTATCACGAGGTCGGGGAGTTCCCCGTCGAGCGCGGCTACGTATGGACATCGTGCGCGTCGGTCGAGAACGGCAATCCGCTCTTCTGGGACGTCGAGGTCTCCGACGCGCTCACTTCGGGTCCGATTGCGCCGCCGTCCATGGTGTCGGTCTGGTTCCGACCGCACCACTGGGCACCCGGGCGCACCGAGCAGGCACTGCCGCTCCAAGTGCACTTCGACCTGAAGGAGCTCTTCGATCTTCCTGAGGCGGTCATGACCGACAACACGATCGAGTTCCACGCGCCGGTGCGCATGGGCGATGTGCTCCGGACTCATCAAGTGCTCCGCTCCGTCAGCGACGAGAAGACGACCAAGCTCGGGACGGGCCGCTTCTGGGTCATTGACGTGGTGTACCAGAACCAGGATGGCGATCTGGTGGCCGTGGAGTCCTATACCGGGTTCGGTTACAAGCGTGGGGGCGCGTCGTGAGCGTCACCGTGACTCCGCGTCTGCTCCTGGGCGATGTCGCGGTCGGCGATGCGCTCCCCGTCCTCGACTACGAGGTGAGCGCGACGACGGTGGTCCTCGGCGCCCTGGCCACTCGTGACTGGCGGCCGATGCATCACGACAAGGACTTCGCCGTGAACCGCAACGGGACCAAGGACATCTTCTTGAACACCCCCAACCAGGCCGCCTGGTTCGAACGCTACCTGACGGACTGGACCGGTCCGCACGGCAGGCTCGGCCGCGTCACCTTCCGCATGTTGGGCTCCGTGTTCCCGGGCGACACGATGTCGCTCCGCGGCGTGGTCGAATCGACCGGCGTCGACGACGTTGGTTGCGGCTTCGTCACCGTCGCGGTCACCCTGGGCGTCGACGGCGACACAAAGACCACGTGCGTGGCCCGCATCGCTCTGCCCCGTTCCGCCGATGACAACCCCTGGGCCCGGGCGGGGACCGGTGGCGCCCCTCACCCCCAGCATGACGATCACCCCATTGCCTGCAGCCCCCAACACGAAAGAGAGACCTTGTGCTTGATCTCGACTTCGACCAGGAGCAAGAGCTCCTGCGCCAGACCGCGCGTGACCTCCTGGCCCACCACTGCTCGCTCGAGGTCGTCCGCCAGATGGAGGACGACCCGATCGGCTACCCCACCGCACTGTGGGAGCAGCTCGGCGAGCTCGACCTCATCGGGCTGTTGCTCCCCGAGGAGTACGGGGGATCGGGCATGACCCTGATTGAGGGTGTCGCGCTCTACCAGGAGCTGGGTCGCGCCCTGGCCCCGACCCCGCACTTCGTCAGCGCGGTCCTCGGCGGCGGCGTGCTGGCCGCGGTGGCGAGTGCATCGCACAAGGAGCAGTGGTTGCGACCGGTCGCCTCGGGTGAGGCCATCGTGACCCCCGCTTGGCTCGAACCCGACAACGGGTTCTCGCCCCGCGGGGTCGAGGCTCGTGCCGAGCCCGACGGAGCCGGGTTCCGCCTTTCGGGGCGCAAGCGCCACGTCGCCTTCGCCGCGGCCGCAGACCGATTGGTGGTCCTGGCCCGAACGGGGGACGCCGACGAGGCCATCGATCTGTTCCTGGTCGATCCCAACGCAGCCGGTGTGTCGCTCCACCAGCAGTTCAGCGTGTCGTCAGACACCCAGTACGAGGTGACCTTCGACGGCGTCGCGGTCGGCGGCGACGACAGGATCGGTCCGGGCGGGAGCGGCTGGGCCACGTGGCAGGACGTGCTCGAGCCCGCCCTCGTCCTGTTGGGCGCCCAGGCCACGGGGGGCGCCCGCTACGCGCTCGAGATCACGACCCAATACGCGCTGGACCGCCGGCAATTCGACAAGCCGCTCGGTGCGTTCCAGGCGCTTGCGCACTATCTCGCCGACGCCGTGACCCGGCTCGACGGGGCGGAGCAACTTGTGCACGAAGCGGCGTGGGCCGGCGCGACGGGACGGTCGCTGACGCTCGATGGCGCCGATGGCGAAGCTTGCCGCCTGCGAGACATTCCGGGACATCACGGCCATGGCCCAGCAGATCTTTGGCGGGATCGGCTTCACCTTGGACTTCGACATTCAGCTCTACTTCCGCCGCGCCAAGGTGCAGCAGATGATGTGGGCCAACGACCGTGCACTCGAAGAAGCGGTCGCAGCCAGCCTCCTCGATTGACGATTCGCTCAACCTCTACGGACAGCGACGACTGTCCTCGGACGCGAAACGAGGCAGGCGCACCCGCGATCGAGCGGGCGCGCCTGCCTCGGTTTCAGAATCAGGTGGCAGCCGTTCCGACTGCTCCCGCGCCCACGATCGGCGCGTTCAGCTTGATGCTGCCGGTCGAACCCATGAACGTGGCGTCGCCGTAGCTGAAGACACCGCCATCGGATGCCGTCAGCCAGTAGCCCTTGCCGTTTGGCGTTGCGGCCATACCGACGATCGGCTTGTTCAGCTTGATGCTGCCCGCCGAGCCGAAGAAGCCGGCGTCGCCGTAGTTGAAGATGCCGCCGTCGGACGCCACCAGCCAGTAGCCCTTCCCGTCGGGGCTGGTGCCCATGCCGACGATCGGCTGGTTGAGCTTCGTGCCTCCGGTCGAGCCGTAGAACGTGGCGTCGCCGTAGCTGAAGATGCCACCGTCGGACGCCACGAGCCAGTAGCCCTTCCCGTCGGAGGTCGCGGCCATCCCGACGATCGGCTTGTTCAGCTTCAGGCTGCCCGCCGAGCCGAAGAAGGCGGCGTCGCCGTAGTTGAAGATGCCGCCGTCCGCGGCGACCAGCCAGTAGCCGGCGCCGTCAGGCGTTGCGGCCATACCGACAATGGGCTGGTTGAGCTTCATGCTGCCCGTCGAACCGAAGAAACTGGCATTGCCGTAATTGAAGATGCCGCCGTCGGTGGCCACCAGCCAATAGCCGCCGCCGTTGTGCGTGAGGGCGATCCCCACTACGGGCTTGTTCAGCTTCAGGCTGCCGGCCGACCCGCAGAAGGGAAGGGTCCCGAAGGTGAAGACACCGCCGTCCGAGGCGGCCATGTCATAGCCGGTCGCACCGGGCGGAGCGACACAGGGCTCCGGCGAAGGAGATCGGCGCCGTTTCGCTGGCTGGAAGCGCCAAGCTGACCAAAGGCAATCACGCAGGAGGCTCCAGCTGCCTGCTGTGCGGAGAGGGCGGGCAAGGATACTTGGCCGCGTCGGCCGCCGGGTCGCCGCCCGTGCTGTCCGTAGCTGCACAGGTGTCCACGCTGCTACCTCCGCAGGGGGGCCGGTCGTCCCAGTATGACGGTGAACGGGTAGCCGGCAGATTGCCGGTTGCATCCCGGACAGTCGTGGACACGATTGAATTCGAAGTGGACTCCTGCACGAGACCGGTACTGCATTAACCCCGGCGACCATGATCGACGGTGGGCGATCCACCGCGGATGGGTCGTGGCAGTTACTGCACTCCGAAGAGCGCACCCGAGCCCGCTCGGCGGAAGCCAGAACCCGTAACGGAGACGACTGTGGACCCAGTCGGCTGGAGACCAGAGCTCGGGGTCACCGTGATCGATGGCGTCGCGGCGCCAGCTTCGCCGCAAAGGTGATCACCCCCGCCGTCGAAAGTGTCAGAGCTGCTGCGACTGCCAGCATGCCCCGAACGAGAATCCCATTCTTCATGGCTTTCCCCCTATTCAGGTGTCGGTTGATCACTTCTTCGCCGCTGTACAAACCCCCCACGAGCCAGCGTATGTATCACCGCAGGCGAGGACGCGAGAACCCTAAGTGGAGGAGGCCGCGCCCGTCAAGCGTCTTTTCCGGCGGTCAAATGCGTCGGGTGGGACCGAGTCACTCGACATCCTGAGGCAGGCCTGAGGGCCCTACTGCGTCAGACGGGATTGCTATCTTCCGACGCGTGACAGGGGACGCGCTGAGCATCGAGGAGGCACGGCGGGTAGCCCTCAGCGCCCAGCAGATGCGAGGCCCGTCACGTCGTGTCGGCGGTGTCCCGGCCATGGTGCGCCACCTGGGTGCAGTGCAACTCGACACGATCTCCGTCCTCGCCCGATCACACGAACTGGTGGCCTACGCCCGCCTGGGAGCGATCGGGCGGGCGCGGGTGGAACAGGCGTACTGGGGGCCGAAGAGCGCCACCTTCGAGTACTGGTCGCACGCCGCATGCGTGGTCCCTCTCGAGGACTGGCCGGCCTACGCGTTCAAGCGTCGGGAGCGACGCGCCAAGGGCAAGAGGTGGCATGTGCTCGAAGAACGCGACAAGACCTGCGCCGAGGTGTCGGCTCGACTACGGGCGGAGGGACCACTCACCGCCAACGAGCTCGGGGGCGCCAAGAAGGGTGGTCCTTGGTGGGACTGGTCAGAGGTCAAGATCGCGGCGGAATGGTTGCTCGACATCGGCGAGCTCGTGTGCCGTGAGCGTCGGGGATTTCGCGGGGTCTACGACCTCGCCATCCGTGCTGTCCCGACCGAATTCCTCGATATCGACATGAGCGACGAGCAGTGTGCCCTTCAGCTCGTTGCTGCCGCGGGGCGCTCGCTCGGCGTGGCGACCGAGGCCGACTTGGCGGTGTACCACGGCGTCCCTCGCAGGCTGGTCCGTGTCGTGCTGGAGAGGTCGGGGCTGACAAAAGTCCAGGTGGAAGGGTGGAAATCAGGTCGGCTATGCCGACCCCGGCGCGCTCGAGCGCGCTCGGTGCCCGCCAGCGCGGGCGCACGGTGCTGCTCTCTCCCTTCGATTCGCTCATGTGGTACCGCGACCGCGTCGAACGACTCTTCGATCTGCGGCACCGGTCTGGAGGCCTATACGCCCAAGGAGAAGCGCCTGCTACGGGTACTTCGCCATGCCCGTGCTGGCCGGCACCCGCATCGTCGGGCTGGTCGACCCAGGGCGGCGGAACCAGCAGCTCGTGGCCAAACAGGTGACGCTGCTTCGTGCCGGCGCGGCGACGCAGGTCGCGACCGCGCTGGTGGAAGCGGCCTCGTGGGTGGGCTGCACGTCATGTGTGGTCGAGCGAGTCGAGCCTGCCACTGCCCGAGCCGAGCTCGAGGCCGGTGTGGCCGCGGGGTTTGCCGCTGGCTGACGTCGACGCAATCGGCCGGTTCAGCCGATGGCGCCGGTGGAGTTGGTTCAGTCGGTGGCGCCGGTTCCGTCGGCGGCGCGGGCGGCGATCTGCTCGAACGCCGCCACGTTGCCTGCGTAGGGCCCCGTCTGCGCGGGATGGTGCAGGACGAACTGGTCGAAGCCCAGCTCGGCATGTAGGTCGCGCTCGAGCTCGTCGAACTGATCGAGCGACGTAATGACCGGCTCGGTCGGCGTCCACAACAGGACTTTGCCGATGCTTTCGGGCTCACGGCCGACAGCAGCGGCACGCTTCCTCCAGCAAGGGCAGCTGTATTCTGCACGGCGGCCAACGTCGTCTCGGGCGTGCGGGCGACGGGACCGGTCGGCCCGATGGTGGCCCAGGCCGTGTCCGTAGGTGGCGGCGAGCCGCAATCCGCTTCGGACCGCCGGCGGCGATGGTGAGGGGAAGCGGGCGCTGCATCGCTCCCGGCGTGCTCGGCGCCTCGTCCGCCCGGTAGTGCGTCGTCGTGAGGGAGGTCCGCTCCGCCGGCTCGCCGTCGACAATCGGTCGGAGGACCTGGAGGAACTCATCGAAGCGCGCCAGGCGCTCGGCCCGGGACCACGGTGCCTGTCCGAGCGCCGTCGCATCCGGACCCTCGCTGCCCGGCCCGAGTCCGAGGTCGAGTCGGCCGCTACTCAGGTCATCGAGCGCGAGTGCGTCGCGCGCGCCAATGTGACCGGATGGCGGAAGTTCGGCGACGTGACGAGCGTTCCGAGGCGCACCCGCTCGGTGACGGCGGCCGCGGCAGCGAGCACGGGCAGCGCAGCGTGCCACGGATCCATCGGGCATGCCGCCCCAGCGGATGTGGTCGTAGGTCCACGCCGTGTGGAAGCCGGAACGGTCGGCCCACTCCCACTGCCACCGTGCCGCGGGCCCAGCGGTCGGAGGGCAGGATCACGAGACCGATACGCACCCGCCGAACCTAGCCGGCACCGGTACGTTGTCGCTGTGGCCAACGAGAAGGAATCGAAGCGGTGGAATGACGACCGTTGGGTGGCAGCGTGGCCTGATCGGGAGCGGCTGACCGAGGCACTGTCGCCGCACCTGCTGCACGCCGCCGCGGCCCAACCCGGCGAGCGCGTGTGTGAGATCGGATGCGGCGGTGGCCTCCTTTCGATCGCATTGGCTGAGGCGGTCGGGCTAGAGGGTCGAGTGGTCGGGGTGGACATTTCGGCGCCACTGGCTCGACCTGGCGCGGGAGCGGGCGAGCCGAGCAGGTGCGGGCAACGTGGAGTTCGTCGTCATGGACGTGCAGACCGGGGAGCTCGGGCAAGACCCGTTCGATTTGGTCGTCAGCCAGCTCGGCGTCATGTTCTTCGACGAGCCGACAGCGGCGTTCGGCGCCATCCGTCGGCCCTGTCGCACCGGGTGGCCGGTTCGTCTTCGCCTGCTGGCAAGGGGTCGAGCGGAATCCGTGGCACACGAGCACGGCGTTGCGGTCCTTCGTGCCGCCGCCCCGCACGCCGCCGCCGGGCAAGTCCCCGGTCGGGACCATTCGCGCTCGGTGACGACGAGTACGCCCGCGACATGCTGGGCGCCGCCGGGTTCGCCGTGGTGCGGGTGCGCCGAGTTCGACATCTCCGTGCGCGCGCCCGCCAGCGCGGTGGGTGACGTCGCCCTGCTTCGAGTTCATGGGTGTGGCGCCTGCACGCGTGGGCGAGGCAGCGGCCGCCCTCGAGGATCACCTGGCGCGGTTCGCCGTGGGCAGCCGGAGAGTATGAGTACCCACTGTCCTTCCGGGTCTACGAGGCGGTCAACGGCTGACGCCGGCCACAGCGGGACGCCCTCGCACAAGAAGCCGGCATCGCCGAGGGGGCAACCGTGGCGCTGCTCGAAGAGCCGGCCGGGGTGATCGGCGATCTCCCTCGGACTGAGGTGGAGCACCAAAGTGCGTGGCAAGGTCGACGTGACGTGGTCGGGCCTTCGTCGTCCGACCGCCGCCAGCTCGACGAGCGGCATCGAGGCGAGAGTCCGACATGACCCTTCCTCGACTGTGCGGATTTTGGGTGGCGTCGGTCGCATTGACGCGTCGGACTCCGGGTGCGTCATACGTGTCGACGAGCGCTGGTCGTGCTCTACCGCGCGTCCGGTACAGCGTGGCTGGACTCACAAGGTCTGCACAACCGAGGGCGACGACATGGCTGGCCATGCGGGTTCGCTCGGGGAGGCGGGAACACGACCGCGGTGGGAGAAGAAGAGACTAGAAGAAGCCGAGGCGCGATCAGGGGCCAGATCCGTATGTCGACCTTGCCCACGATGGTTGATTTCGCGATCGGTCCCCAGTACCGGCTGTCGCACGACTCTGCCCGGTTGTCGCCCATCACGTAGACGTCGTCAGCGGGAATGCGGAAGGCGTGGTGCAGCGAGTAAGCGACGCTCCCCGGACCCGGGTACGTGTCGTCACGGGCACTCGGCGGCAAGTAGGGCTCGGGCAGGATGCGCCCGTTGATGAGCACGTGCCCGTCGTGAAGGGAGATGATCTCTCCTGGCAGGCCGATCACACGCTTGACGAGGTCCGACACGGGTGGCCCGGCGCAGTTCTCCGTGGGCGGGGTGGAGAAGACAACGATGTTGCTGCGATCGACACCGTGGAGGTCGTAGCTGAGCTTGTTGACGACGATGCGGTCGCCGATTTTGAGGGTCGGCTCCATCGATCCCGATGGGATGGAATACGTGGCGACAACGAAGGTGCGGAGCAGGAACGCGACCACAACGGCGACCAGCACCACGCCCACGAGTTCAATGAGCCAACGGTGCGAGGAGTGCTGCTCGTCCCGCTGAGCCTCGGCATTCTTGGCGTCCTCCCTTTCGTCCTCTGCGGCCCGGTCGACCTCGGCGGCAGGGCTGGCGCCGGCTCCGGCACCGGCGCCCCCGGCCGGGTCGAGGCTCGAGCGAGGTCCTTCGGTCTTCGGATCGCCGTCCATGTCCGAAGAAGTATGACCCGGCGGTCTCGGGGGCTGGCGCACGGTGCCGGGCCGTGCCGCCTGTCACGGCCTGCACGCCCGCGCAGTATGGGCTGGTGGTCAGGGCCGTCATCTTCGACTTCTACGGCACCCTCGCTCGGTTCGCCGACGCCGACGTCTCGAACTACGAGGCCGTCCTGGCCGCCCACGGCTACCAGCCGGAACGGGCCGTCCTGGACGACTATTTCTCTCGCTACAACGGGGTCGAACATGTCGAGCACTCGGTGAGCGAGGAGGCGTACGAGGCCTGGGTACGGGTTCGCCTCTGCGACCTCACGGCAGCCTGCGGCGTCCCGGATCCCCAGGTTGACGAACTCGTCGATGCACTGCGGGCGTCGGACCACGGGCCCATGGTGGCGTACCCCGAGGCAGCGGCGACGCTGTCGAGCCTGCGCGCGTCCGGGCTCGCCATCGGTGTCTGTTCCAACTGGGGCTGGGAGCTCGACGGGTTCCTCGACCGCGTCGATCTGCTGGAGCTGGTCGACGTCGGCGTCACCTCGGCTCGGGCCGGTGCGCGCAAACCGCACCGCGCGATCTATGACGCCTCGCTGGGGGCGCTCGGCGTCGACCCGGCCGACGTCGTCTTCGTCGGCGACTCCTGGGAGCCCGACGTCCGGGGGCCGCGCGGTCTGGGCATGACGGCCGTCCACGTGTGGCGCGAGGAGGAACGTCGCGGCCTTCTCGCGCCGACGCTCGAACCGGGCGACATACGGGTCGGTGACCTCACGGGCGTGCCCGCGGTGGTCGAGGAGCTGCGCGCCGCATCCTGACGGACCTGCCCGCGGTCCGTCGCACCCGGCTCGCTACGGCGATTGCCGACCCACGGGCGGCCGCCCGTTCTCGGCCAGGCCTGCCGCGAGGAAGGCCTGGTCGTCGTCGGTGAGCACGGTGAAGCGGAACTCCGTGCGGTCGAGCGGTCGCCACCAGATCGGGTCCTCGCAGACCCACGCCTCGGTGCGCAGGTCGACCTTGGTCACTTTGCCTGTGGCCGTCTGGGGGAGCGACGGCGAGACCCGGACGTAGCGGGGCAGCCACTTCGGCCCGAGGTCCGGCTGCTCGGTCAGCCAGCTCGCGAATGCGTCGGCGTCAAAGGGCGTGCCCGGCACCGTCTCGACCGCCACCATGACCTGGTCTCCCGCACCCGATGCCGTGTCGGGCACCGGGTAGACGGCCGCCACAGCCAGGTCGGGATGGCGCGAGATGATCGCTTCGACCGGGCCGGCGGCGAAATTCTCCGAGTCGACCCGAAGCCAGTCGCCGGTGCGGCCGGCGAAGTAGAAGAAACCGTCGGCGTCGACGTAGCCCAGGTCGCCCGTCCAGTACCAGCCCTGACGCAGCCGTTCCTGCTCGGCGTCCGCCCGTTCGTAGTACCCCTCGAAGCTTCCCCGGCCACTCCGGTTGACCAACTCGCCGATGGCGGCCCCGGCGTTGAGCAGCCGCCCCTCGGCGTCGAACTCGGCCGGCGGGCATTCCTCGCCTGTCTCGGGGCTGATCACGGCGAGGTCGACGCCGTCGACCGGCTTGCCCAACGCACCCTTGGGCATGCCCATGACCGGGTTGATGGCGGCGCCGCCCTCGCTCGCCCCGTAGCCCTCAATGAGGTAGCAGCCGAAGCGCTTGCGAAAGCGCTCGCGGTCGCGTACCGACGCCTCGGTGCCGAATGCGCTCGTCAATGTGTTCTCGCCGTCGTCGGGCCGCTCGGGGGTGGCCAATATGTAGGCGATCGCCTTGCCGACGTAGCTGAACTTCGTGGCGCCGTAGCGACGCACGTCGTCGATGAAGGCGGAGGCGCTGAAACGCGGACGCGTGGCGATGGCGGCGCCCATCAGGACCGACGGGCCCCACAAAGCCATGAGCGCATTGCCGTGGAACAGCGGCATGGGGCAGTAACAGACGTCGTCGGGCGTGTACCCGTACCCCGGACCGGCCACCTCGGCGATGCCCGCCAGCCGACCCTGCGTGCAACGCACCGCCTTGGGCACGCCCGTCGTCCCCGACGTGAAGATCAAGAGGTACAGGGCGGACTCGTCAATGGCGTCAGCATTCTCAATGAGGTCACGCGCCTCGACGCCCCCGGCGAACCGCTGCAGCAGGGCGTCATAGCGCTCGCTGCCGACGACGAGGACGTGCTCCCCGTCGACGCCGAGGTCCAGGCCGCGCAGAAGGCCCGCCCCCTCGTCGTCCGTCACGATGATGGCGCAGTGCGTGGCCCGGACGTCGGCGGCGAGCGCCTCGCCGCGCCGGGTGGGGTTGATGCCGACGATGGCGGCGCCGGCGAGGGCGGCGCCGTTCAGCCAGAAGAGGTATTCGGATCCGTTGGGCAGCAGCACACCGACATGCGGCTTGGCCTCGCCGAAGAGGGAGCGGGCGATGGCACCCCGGGTGGCGCCCTCGTGGATCGCCTCGCGCCAGGTCCAGCGTTGGTCGCCGTCCATGACTCCGGTGCGATCGTCATCGACCCGGGCGACGAGCAGGGAAGCAACGGTTGTCATGAGAGAGCCCATCCCGGGGTCCGGCGCACCAGGGTGCGATCGATTTCGTCGACGGTTGCCGCGCCGCACAGATGCATGGTCCGCCCGAGCTCCGTCTCGTACCAGCGCAGGAGCGCCGTCACGCCGTCGGACCCGCCGGCCGCCAGCGCCCACAGCGATGGGCGCCCGACCAGCGTGGCCTTCGCCCCGAGCGCGAGGGCTTTGACCACGTCGGGGGCGCGCCGCACACCGCCGTCGACGTAGACCTCGGCCCGTGCGCCGACCGCGTCCACGATGTCCGTCAGGATGTCGGCCGTCGCCGGTGCATCCGCCAGTTGGCGCGCGCCGTGGTTGGACACCACCACGGCGGCGGCACCCGCTTCGACGCAGCGGGCGGCGTCGTCGGCGCGCTGGACGCCCTTGACGACGACGGGTAAATCGCTGAGCCCGCCCAGCCAGCCGATGTCGTCGGGGGTGAGCGCCGGCTCGAACTCGCGGGTGACGACCGCCATGAAACCGCCGGCACGCGCACTGTCGGTGCTGTCGCCCGCCAGGTTGGGCAGGGCCAGGTCGTCGGGCAGGTGTACGCCGGTCCGCCACTCGCGCAGGCGCAGGCCTGAGACCGGGGCGTCGACCGTCAGGACCAGGGCGCGGTAGCCGTGTTCGGCGGCGCGGCGCACGAGCTCCTCGGTGCGGGCCCGCTCCCGCAAAATGTAGATCTGCATCCAGCGCGGGGCGCTGGGTGCGGCGGCCGCCACATCCTCGAGCGGGCAGGTGGCCAGCGAGGACAGGATCAGCAGCGCGCCCGCCGCGGCGGCGCCGCGAGCGCAGGCCACCTCACCCTCGGCGTGGGCCAGGCCCTGAATCGCCGTCGGGGCAATGGCGACCGGCGAGCTGACCGGAGTGCCGAGCATGGTGCTGGCGGTCGAGACCTCAGCCAGGCCGGCCAGGACATGGGGGTGGAGTTGCCAGTGGCTCCAGGCTTCGACGTTGCCGTCGAGAAGCCGTTCGTCGTCGGCGCCTCCCGAGTAGTACGCGTAGGCCATGTCGCCGATGGCGTGCCGGGCCTCGCGTTCGAGCTCCTCGAGTGACAGGTCGGTGACCAGGGGTGCCGCATCGACGAGGGGGACAGGGTTGTGCCCCGGTGCAGCGGTCCTGGCAGGATGAGCGGGCACGGGCTGCATGGTAGGCGCGCCCGAACCTGTGGACACCCGGAGGTGCTGTGCGTTTCTCCTACGCCGAGTCGATGACGGACCCGTCCTTCTACGTTCCGTTGGCCCAGGCGGCTGAGGCCGCCGGGTACGACTCCATGGTCGTGCCCGACAGCATCTGCTACCCCGAGGTCTCCGACACGACGTACCCGTTCAACCCGGACGGGACCCGGGAGTTCTTGGAGGACAAGCCGTTCCTTGAGCCCTTTTCGCTCATCCCCGCCATGGGAGCGTTGACGCAGAAGCTTCGCTTCGTGACCTTCGTCATCAAGCTGCCCATCCGTCAGCCGGTGCTCATCACGAAGCAGGTCAGCTCGACGGCCGTGCTCACCGACAACCGCCTGCTGCTGGGCGTGGGCACCAGCCCGTGGCCAGAGGACTACGAAATTTGCGGCGTACCCTGGGAGCGGCGGGGCAAGCGGATGGACGAGGAGATCGCCATCATCCGCGGACTCATGGCGGGAGGCTTCTTCGAGTTCCACGGCGAGGTGTTCGACGTGCCTTCCATCAAGATGTGTCCGACGCCCAGCCAACCCGTGCCGATCCTGATCGGTGGGCATCACGAGGCCGCTCTGAAGCGGGCCGCCGTCGACGGGGACGGCTGGCTGCACGGAGGCGGCGACCCGGCCGATCTCCCGGGTCTGTTGGCGCGCCTGGCCCAGTTGCGCAAGGAATACGGTACGGAGGACAAGCCCTTTGAGGTGCATGTGATCTCGCTCGATGCCTACTCGCCCGATGGCGTGCGCAAGCTCGAGGAGCTCGGCGTCACCGACGTCATCGTCGGCTTCCGCTGGCCCTACGGCATTGAGCAGGACACGGAGACGTTGGCCACGAAGGTCGACAATCTGAAGCGCTTCGCCGATGACGTCATCGCCAAGGTCCGCTGAGAGGGGAGCGACATGACCGACGCAGTCCCGAACGCCCGCGAGCTGGGTATTCGCTCGCGTGCCGCCGTCGCCGCCAAGGACCGCGACACCTGGCTGAGCCTGTTCGCCGATGACGCCGTCGTCCAGGACCCCATCGGCCCGTCGCCCTTCGACCCCGACGGGGTGGGCCACCGCGGTCTGTCGGCCATCGCCGCCTTCTACGACAATGTGATCGCCACCAGTGAGGCCACCGCGTTCGAAATGAACCAGTCCTACCTGTGCGGGGACGAGGTGGCCGAGGTCGGCATCATCCGTATCACGCTGGCCGGCGGCACCCACCAGGCCATCGTCCGCGGCGTGTACACCTACCGGACCGACGGCGCCGGCAAAATCGCCGCACTCCGTACCTTCTGGGAGTTCGAAGGCATGGAAGTTGTGGAAGTCGGGAGTTGAGCGGGGCCGTGGAAGTGCAGGTCCGTCAGGGACTGTTCGTGGAGGGCGACCCGCCGGCGCTGTTGGGCACCCGCTGCGGGGCCTGCGGGTCGGTGCACTTCCCGCGGGCCGACGCCTGCACCTACTGCGCTACCGAGGATCCGGAGCCCATCGAGTTGTCGCGGCCCGGCACATTGTGGGCCTGGACCGCCGTCACGGCGCCGCCGCCCGGCTATCTGGGCGCGGTGCCCTTCGGCGTGGGCGTGGTGGAACTACCCGAGGGCGTGCGCGTCATCAGCCGGTTGACCGAGAGCGACCCGGCGGCCCTGCGCTTCGGCCAAATGATGGCGCTGCGCATTGTGCTGCTCCACACGGACGACGAGGGGAACGACGTCATGACGTACGCCTTCGCACCGGCATGAGCGGCGTCGCCGTGGCCGGCGTCGGCCTGCACCCCTTCGGGCGGTTCGACGGCGTCTCGACGACGGACATGGGGGTCGTGGCCGTCCGCGCCGCGTTGCGCGAGGCGGGCATCGGCCAGGGCGATTTCCAGGCCGCGTTCTGCGGCACCGCCTACGGCGGGGTGGCAACCGGGCACAAGGTGCTCAGCCGCCTCGGCATGACGGGCATGCCGATCCTGGACGTGGAGGCCGGCTGTGCCAGTGGGGGGGCCGCGCTCATGTTGGCCGCAGCCGCCATCCGAGCCGGTCAGTACGACACGGTCCTCGTGTTCGGGACCGAGAAGATGCCACGCGGCATCATCCGCTCGTCGTTCTTCGAACCGTGGCAGGAGGAGGCCGGGTTGGCCTCGACGCCGGCCTTCTTCGGCCTGCGGGCCCAGCGGCTGTGCCTCACGTCGGGCATCACGAAGGATCACCTTGCCCGCGTGGTCGTGAAGAACCGGCGGCACGGGGCGGCCAACCCGGACGCCATGTACCAGAAGGAGACGACGGTCGAGGCCGTACTGGGGTCGAGGGTCGTGTGCGAGCCGCTCCACCTCTTCATGCTGTGCTCGCCCAACGAGGGTGCGGCGGCGCTGGTGCTGCGCAGGGCGGACCTCGTGTCCGCGGGGAGCGCTGTGCAACTCGCCGCCGCCGTCCTGCGCTCGCACATCCCCGGCTCCGTGCTGAGCGAGTCGACCCCGCTGGCCGGTCTGGCCGACGACGACGCCCCGGCTCCGACGACGCTGGCGGCCACCGACGCCTATGAGGAGGCGGGCCTCGGCCCGACTGACCTCCACGTCGTGGAGTGCCAGGACACGGACGCGGCCCGCGAGCTGGGCTCGTGCGAGGAGCTGGGCCTCTGTGAGCCGGGCGGTTCGGCGGCGCTGCTCGACTCGGGTGCCACCCAATTGGGCGGTCGCCTCCCCGTCAACCCGAGCGGAGGGTTGCTCTCCAAGGGAGAGCCACTCGGTGCGTCGGCCCTCGGTCAGGTCGTCGAGCTCGTGCGCCAGCTGCGGGGCGAGGGCGGACCCCGCCAGGTCGAGGGGGCCAAGGTGGCGCTGTCGCACACCGTGGGACGTGGTGCCAACGCCGGCGTGGTCATCCTCACACGCTGACCCTGCACCGACCTGGTCGGCACGCACTTCTGCCTGCCCATCCGCCCTCGCACCTCGGACCCGGACCCCGGACCTCCGCCCATCGAAACGACGAGAGAGAGACGCACATGCCAGCGCCCTATGAAGAAAGCCCCGGTCGATGGCAGTTCCTGTTTTCGCGCGACGGGCACGCCGAAACATCGTGGACACCGACGCCCGACATGGCCAACCCCTTCGGAAGCGTGCACGGCGGCATCATTGCCACCCTCATCGACGAGTCCTGTGGTGCAGCTCTGATGCCGTTGATCGAGACGCCGTCCGCCCCGACCGTCTCACTGCAGGTCGAGTACCTGCACGCGGTCAGGATCCCCGGTACCTACACGGTGCTGAGCGACATCGTCCGCAAGGGTCGGGCGATGGCCATTGCGGACGCACGCATCCTCGACGACGAGGGCACCATGCTCGTCCGGGGTACGTGCTACTTCCAGATTCCACGTCCGAAATAGACCGCGCCGCGCCGTCTCACCCCCGCGTGGCCAGCCCTTCGAGCATCGCCACGATGGTTGCGGTCAGTCGGCCGGCAGCAGGCCGCGGTGGTCCGGTCGACTCCCACATACCGAGTCCCGCCGTGAGGGCGGTCACGACCCATGCCGGGGCGTCGGGGTCGGCCAGCTCGGACATGACCGCGCCGATCTGCGTGTGGCGTTCGGCATACAGACTCCGCAGCCCATCGGCGATCTCCGGTTGTGACGCGCCGCTGCGGCCGCAATCGACCTCGAGCACGCTGGTGTCGCGGTTGTGGTCGTCGTGCATCAGCTCGGCTCCGCAGCTGGGTGACCGGGTCAGGAACAGGAAGGTCAACCGCTCGGCGCGCGTTCGACCAGCTTCGAGTTGTGATCTGACCACGCGGACCTCTCGCAAGGTCTCGCCTCGACGTGAGGCCCTTCCGAAATCGTCGGCTGCCTGTCGTAGGATGCACCCGTGTCAGCGCGCCGCGCACCCTCGACACCGGACCCGGTCTGGGTCGACGACCTCTGTCTGCGCGTGCTGGCTCCGTCCGAAGGCGCCCGGCTCGGTGAAGCCGTGCGTGCCGTCTACGGGGAGACCTATCCCGTGCAGTGGACGTACGACCCCGACGAGGTGGCTCGGCGGATAGCGGCCGGCCTCTTCATCGCGGCCATCGCCGAGTCAGCCGACGGTGCGTTGCTGTGCCATTCGGGGCTGTCGCTCCATGCTCGTGGCGATGTCGTCGGCCACGCCGGCCAGGCGTTGACACTTCCCGCCGCCCGCGGGCGGCACGTCTTCACCGCGGTCAAGCGATACCTCGTCGATTGGGTGTCGATGCTCGGTCTCGTCGGCATGTACAGCGAAGCGACTGCCGCCCATCCGTACAGCCAAAAGGCTCTGCTCGATCTCGGCGGACACGAGACGGGGTTCATGCTGGGCTTCATTCCCGATTCGGTCGACAACAACGCCGCGTCGCCATCGGCCGGGGTCGGGCGCACGTCCGCCGCCCTGTTCTTCCTGCGCTTGCGCTCGGGGGCCGACAGGATCGCCTATGCGCCGGAGCGTCATCGTGAGATCGTGCGCCAGACGATTGAGATTTGTGGCTTCCGGTCGCGGCTGGCTGAAGCTCCGGGCCCGGTTCGTCTCGTACCCACGTCGCGCCTCGACCTCGAGGTGGACGCGGGCGACAACGTGGCGGTCCTGACGGTGCAGCGGGCGGGGGAGGACCTCACGTCTCGGGTCGACGCCGAGCGGGCGCGGATGTTCGGGCAGGGTGTCGACGCGCTCTACGTGGACCTTCCGCTGGACCGGCCCGAGTCGGCCCACCTGGGCGATGCGCTCGAAGAGCTCAATCTCACGTATTCGGGGATATTTCCCAACAACCGGGCGGTGGGCGACGTCCTGCGTTTGCAATGCCTGCGCAACGCGACGGCGTGGAGCCATGACGTGGCGGTGGCGTCACCCCACGGCGCCGCGCTGCTCGAGTACGTGATCGCGGACATGGAAGCGGCGGGGCAGGCGGTGGCGAGGACCTCGGCGCAGCTCGATGGCGGACTTCCCCGCGACACGGTCCCGCTCGTGGCCGTGCCGTAGCTGCCTCCCCCCTCAGTCGTCGAGGCGCCGCAGCACGTCGGGCAGCTCAGTGAGGGCGGCGACGACCGCGTCGGGCTGCGGACCGTCGTCGGGGAAGGGCACCGTGCCGTCGCGGTCGATCCAGACCGCTCGCCAGCCCGCTCCGTGCGCGCCGGCGACGTCGTTGACGGGGTGATCGCCGACGAGCACGCAAGCCTCGGGTCCGACGCCGAGCTGGCGCTCGACGACGTCGAAGATCCCCTTGTCCGGCTTGGCCACGCGGTGGTCCTGCGCGAAGACCACCGATTCGAAATACGAGGCCAGCCCGACCGTCTCGGGAAGCCGGCTCCCGTTGGACAAGAGGCCGAGCCGGTAGCCGTCCCGCAGCGCGTCGAGCCCGGGGACGGTGTCAGGGAAGAGCGCGGCATCGCGGTCGCGGTGGATGAAATACGACTCGCCCAGCTCGCGGGCCAGGACGTCGTCGGCCGCCTCGTCGCCACCCTCGCCAGCCCGTCGGCGTTCCAGGGTGCGGCTGAAACCGTGCATCCGCAGTTCGGCCAGCGACCACACGTCGGGCCGCTCGGCGGCCACCGCGGCGCGGTCGGCCTGCAGGTCCTCCCACGTCAAGGCGTCGGCGAACGGGCCCGGACGGGCGGCGCGCAGCTCGCCGGCGGTGGCCATGAGCGCGGTACGCATGACGCGCTCGAAGTCCCACAGGGTCTGGTCCCCGTCGAAGAGGACAGCCTCAATCACGGAATCACGCGTCAGGGGAGACGAGGACGACCTTGCCGAACTTGCCCCCTGCCTTGAAACGGTCGTAGGCGCGCGGTGCCGCGGCAAGGGGGAAGGTCTCGCACACCGGCACCTGCAGTCGGCCCGCCACCAGGCCCGGTAGCACGTGGGCCGACACGTCCGCCGCCACGTCGGCCTTCTCGTGGCGGCCGCGGGCGCGCAGGGTGGAGCCGCCGATGCTGGCGCGCTTCTGCATGAGCGTCATGAGCTCGAGCTCCATGCGCCCCCCGCCGCCCAGGCCGATCACCACCACTCGTGCCCAGGGGGCGAGGTGCGCCAACACGTTGGTCAGGCTGGGCGCGCCGACCAGTTCGAGCACGACGTCATAGGGTGCCCGGACCTCCTCGTCGCCGGGAGCGAGCACATGGTGTGCGCCCAGCGCGGCGACCGCGTCACGGCGGGCGGGATCGCGGACCGTGGCCGTCACCACGGCGCCCGCCTGGACGGCGAGCTGCACGCCGGCCGTCCCGACGCCACCCGCCGCACCGGAGACCAGCACGCGCTCGCCCATCTGCAGATGGGCCTGGCGGAACAGCGCGTCGTAGGCGGTGGTGAAGACCTCGGGAAAGCCGCCGGCCTCGGTCCACGACAAGGTGTCGGGAACGCACAGCGCGTGGGTCTCGTCGACCAGGGCGAGCGTCGCCTGTGCACCGCCGCCGACAACGGCCATGACCCGGTCGCCCGGAGTGAAGAGCGTCACCTGCCGACCGACGGCCACCACCTCGCCGGCGAACTCCATGCCGGGGATGTCGGCGGGCCACCCCGCCGGCGCCGGATAGAACCCCGCCCGCTGCACCAGATCCGCCGCGTTCAATCCGGCCGCCCGCACGGCGACCAGCAGCTCGGTGTCGCCGACGAGCGGGTCGTCCCGCTCCTCCCAGTGCAGCTGGCCCTCACGGATCACGACGGCGTGCATGCCGGCCACCCTACGCGGGCCCGGCACATGGCCATCGGTGCCCGGTAGGGTCACCCCCATGGCTCTCTACGACATCCCTATCCACACCCTCCAGGGCGACGACACCAAGCTGGGCGACTACAAGGGCAAGACCCTGTTGCTCGTCAACGTGGCCTCCAAGTGTGGTCTGACCCCGCAATACGAGGGTCTCGAGCGCCTGCAGAAGACCTACGAGGGTCGTGGGTTCTCGGTCATCGGCTTCCCCTGCAACCAGTTCATGGGCCAGGAGCCGGGCACCTCCGAGGAGATAGCGCAGTTCTGCTCCGCCACCTACGGAGTCACCTTCCCGCTCATGGAGAAGATCGAGGTCAACGGCGACGACCGCCATCCAATTTACGCCGAGCTCGAAAAGAAGGAAGACGCCGAGGGCAACGCCGGCGACATCACCTGGAACTTCGAGAAGTTCCTCGTGTCGCCCAAGGGCGACGTCGTGGCGCGCTACCGGCCCCAGGTGGAGCCGGAGGACCCGATCATCGTGTCCGATATCGAGGCGCAGCTGACCGCTTGACCCCGCCGCACCCCGTACCGGCGGGGTTCGCCGCGTCCATCTTCGACATGGACGGGCTCCTCATCGATTCCGAGATCCTCTGGCACGAGGCCGAGATCGAGATCCTCGGTGGTCTCGGCGTCCCGCTCGCCGTCGAAGGCTGCCGCTCGACCAAAGGCATGTTCGTGGAAGAGGTCACCGCGCATTGGTACGGCTTGCACCCCTGGCCGGGCGCCACACCGACACCGGACGAGGTGGCGGTGCAGATCGTCGACCGCGTCATTGAGCTCATCGTGACCAAGGGCGTGCTCAAGCCGGGCGCGGCGCATGCCATCGATCTGTGTCACGACCGCGGGCTGCCGCTGGCGGTGGCTTCGTCGTCGCAGTACCGGCTCATCGATGCCGCGTTGTCGCACTTCGGCCTGCGCGACAGGTTCGCCGTGGTGCACTCGGCCGAAGACGAGGAGTACGGCAAGCCACACCCCGCCGTCTTCCTCAGCGCGGCGGTCAAGCTCGGTGCGCCGCGCAAACGCTGTCTGGTATGGGAGGACGCGCCGGCCGGCGTACTGGCGGCGAAGGCATCGTCCATGACCTGCATCGCCGTGCCCGAGGCGGGCGAGGGGCACCATCCCGCCTTCGGGCTGGCCGATCTCGTCGTCGGCTCGCTCCTCGATGTGACCGCCGCCACCCTCGGCGAACTCGAGCGCGCCCTCACCACTGCACCGCCCGGGGTCCGGTGACGCCGGGCGCCGGCGAGTCCCTCTACGCGGTCCCGAGGCGACGCATCTGACCTCGATCCTCGGATCGGGCATCGACGACCGGTCCGGGAGCGAAGTCCACCACCTCTCCGGGCTCGGCATCGGGCACCTCCGACGCCACCATGGACTTGGGCGTGGACAGCTGGCTTCTTCCGTAGCGAAGGGCGAGCGGCGCGCACGCGGCCAATGTGGCGACGCCGCCGACCATGATGGCGACCTGGGGGTTGGTGATGTCGGCGATCCAGCCGATCAAGGGGGCACCGATCGGCGTGCTTCCGAGGAACGCAATCGCGTAGAGCGCCATGACGCGGCCCCGCATGGCCGGGTCGGCCTGCATCTGCATGGTCGCGTTCGCCGTCGAGATGAACGAGATACTGCAAGCGCCCATGAGCACGAGCGCCACGAGTGCCACGACTTCGTCGGGGGCGACGGCGACCACCAAGAGCATGATCCCGAAGGCCAGGCCGATGCGGCTGAGGAGCGCGATGCTCGGTCGGCTCCGGTGGGCGACCATCAGGCCACCGATGACCGCTCCGGCGCCCATGGCCGCCATGAGCGCGCTGTACGTTCCCGCGCCACCGTCGAACGTGCGGGTGGCGAGGAGGGGGAGGGTGGTCGTGAAGTTGAAGGCGAAGATGCCCACCACGGCCATGGCCAGCAGCGGATCCCTGAGCTCGCGGGTGGACCAGACGTAGTGAAGGCCCTCGCGGACTTGCCCCTTCGCGCGGGCCACCGGCGGCCGCTGGTGGAGCTCGGCCGGACGCATCATGAACAGGGCGATCAGGACGGCGACGTAGGACGCGGCGTTGAACACGAAGCAGGCGGCCAAGCCGACGGCGTAAATGAGGATGCCGCCGATGGCGGGGCCGATGACGCGGGCCGAGTTCATCACCACGCTGTTGAGGCTGATCGCATTGGGCATGAGATCGCGGCCGACCATTTCGGAGACGAAGGTCTGGCGAGCCGGGTTGTCGAACAGGTTGACCACGCCGAACAGGGTGGAGATCACGTAGACCTCCCACATGGTCACCGTGTCGAGCGCCACGAGCACGCCGAGCGCGAGCGCCAGGACGCCCGACGCGATCTGGGTGATGTAGAGGAGCCGCCGTTTGTCGACGCGGTCGACGATCAGCCCGCCCCAGCTGCCCAGGAGCAACATGGGCAGGAATTGCAGCGCGGTGACGACCCCGACGTTGAAGCCGTTTCCGTGCAGCTGGTCGGACAGCACCAGGAGACCGAGGGCGACCGCGTGCATCCAGGTGCCCGAGGCCGAGATGACCTGACCGAGGAAATAGAGCCGGTAGTTGCGCACCTCCAGCGCGATGAAGGTCTGCCGTGCCGCCCGCGTGATGGGGCTCATCCGTCTGCCACCAGGTGCTCCAGGAGCCTGGTGAGGTCCTGGGCCAACGCCAGCTCGGCCGGGTCCAGCGCGGCCAGTCGACGGGCCAGAAATGCGTTCTTGAGCGTCCGGATCCGTTGCAGGGTGCGGCGGCCTTCCGCCGTGATGCGTACTCGCACCACCCGCCGGTCGGCGCCATCGGTCTCCTTCGCCAGCAACCCCGCGTTCTCCATGGAGGTCACCAGGCGGGTCACGGTCGGCGGCTGGACCTGCTCGGCGGCCGCCAGCTCGCCCAAGGTCGGGCTCCCCAGCTTGTTGACCATGCCGAGGGCGGAGGCCTGGGCGGGGGAGAGCCCGGCCAGGGACTGCTGTCGGAGTTTGCGGTTGAGGCGGGTCACGGCCACTCGAAGGCGGGTGGCCAGCTCGTCGTCTGCCTCCGCAGTGCCCTGCGCTGACTCGAGGTCGACCACGGCGGACGGAGGGTACGGAGGCACACCGGCAGCATAGTTGCTTTGCCTAACTAATAGAACGGCGCCGCGACCAGCACCCGCCGGAGCCGGTGCCGATGTGCCACGCCGGCTGGCGCTAGAGCCGGCGCTCCAGGCGGGCCGCCACCTCGCGGTAGCGCCCCACCGCAATGAGGTGGACGCCCTCGAACGCACCCGAGTCGCGGATGCCCACGACGAGATCGCAGGCGGCGTCGACACCCGCGTTGCGATCCGCCTCCAGGCGGCGGACGAGCTCGGGCGGGACGGTCAGCCCCGGGATCGTGAAGTGGCGGGCCATCCGCGCACTGGCGATCACGATGACCCCCGCGTAGACGGGCATGCCCGCCGCCGCGCCCACGCTGTCGCCGAGTCGCGCCCGCCAGGCGAGCAGGTCGTCGAGTGAGAACCCCACCTGGACGCAGAGGAAGTCCGCCGCCCGCTTCCACGCCGGCAACGACCCGAGCCCCGTGGCCGCACCGAAACGCATCGACCGGGTGCCCCCCAGCCCGGCCGCGTACTGGCGTCCCTCGCTGAGCATGGTGCGGACGTTGAGCTCGCTCGTCCGCGTGCCGGCGAGGGGATCGTCCCCGTAGACGAACAAGAACTGGTCGACGTCGTAGGCCGCTGCTGTCAGCAGGTCGCGGCGGAATCCGAGCAGGTTGCGGTCACGGGCGTTGAGGCAGGCGATGGATCGCCCGCCCATCTGCTGCACCTCGTGGGCCACGGCGACGCTGGAGACGGTGGCCCGCCCGATGTGGTTGTCCGGGATGAGGAACGTGGTCGCCACCGGGCTCAGCACCCCGATCTGGTGGCGCACCCGGGTCAGGTCCGGCGTCGTCGCCGGCTCGATTTCGCAGATCAATTCGAACGGCGCGTCCGTCACGCGACGACGTCCAGTCTCTTGCTGTAGCGGAATCCGGTCGCGGCGCTGTTGGCCGGGTCGGGATCCCACCCGCTCGATGCGTAGAGCGCCTGCGCTTCAGCTTGACGCGCGCCCGTGATCAGGCGCAGCGCGTCCAGGCCCAGCTGGCGGGCCTCCTGCTCCACCGCGTCCATGAGGCGACGGGCGACAGCGTGGCCCCGCCAGGCGGGGTCGACCCACAGGCGCCGGATCTCGCCTCGACGTGCACCCTCGGCGAAATGGTGGTCGACGGTGCGCACACCGAGCCCGCCGATCGGCGGTCCGGCGGCATGACCGCGGTGGGCCATCACAAAGGCCCCTCGTGGCGGATCGAACATGGCTGCGGTCAGTCCCAACTCGCCGTCGTCGAGCTCGCCGTCGCGCCGGACGATCTCCGCTTCGGCTCGCCCCACCACCCACCGGGGGCCATCGTCGCCGTACGCCTCCCGGGCCGGCACGAAAGCCGCCGGAAGGGCGGAAGGCGTCCGATGCATACCCTCTATCCTTTCCCACGTGGCCGGGCCCCTGTGCCCGCCGCAAAAGGCTGCCTTTCCCGTGTTCAGACCCGTACCCCCCGACATCGACTTCGTCGCCCTCGAAAAGGACGAGCTGGCCCGCTGGGCCGAGCACCGCGTCTTCGAGCGCTCCATTGAGCAGCGCGCCGGTGCCGCTCCGTGGGTCTTCTACGAGGGCCCACCCACGGCCAACGGCATGCCGGGCCTGCACCATGTCTGGGCTCGGGTCTACAAGGACCTCTTCTGCCGCTTCCGCACCATGAGCGGGGCTTACGTCGCCCGCCGGGCGGGGTGGGACACCCACGGGCTGCCCGTCGAGGTGGAGGTGGAGAAGAAGCTCGGCATCACCGGCAAGGAGCAGATCGAGGCGCAGGTCGGCATCGCCGAGTTCACCCGGCTCTGCCGCGAGTCCGTCTACTCGTACGTAGACGAGTTCGCCCGGCTGACAACGCGCATCGGCTACTGGGTCGACATGGATGCCGCCTATTGGACCCTGGACGCGACGTACGTGGAGTCGGTCTGGTGGCACCTCCAACAGCTCTTCGATCAGGGACTCCTCTACGAAGACCTGAAGGTGGTGCCCTACTGCCCGCGCTGCGGAACGGCGCTGTCGAGCCATGAGCTCGGCCAGCCCGACGTCTACCGCGACGAAGAGGACGAGTCGGCGTACGTCCGCCTGCGCATTGTCGACGGGGCGACGGTCGACGCCTTGGCCGGCGCGGGTGCCGAGTGGCTGGCGGTATGGACGACGACACCGTGGACATTGCTGTCGAACACCGGCGTGGCGGTGAACCCCGAACTGACCTATGCGGTGGTCGACGGCATGGTGATGGCCGAGGAACTCGTCGACACGGTCATGGGCGACGGGGCCTCGGCCCGCATCACGGCGCGGGTGCGCGGCGCCGCGCTCGCCGGGCTGCACTATGCGCGCCCGTTCGACGATCTCGCGCCGCCTCATGGTGCCGACGGCTGGCGGGTCGTGCCGGCGTCGTACGTGACGACCGAAGAGGGGACCGGCCTCGTGCACCTCGCCCCAGCCTTCGGAGAAATCGACCGCCAGATCGGGCGCGAAAACGGCCTGCCGTCGCTCAACCCGGTCGGCCCGGACGGGCGGTTCACCGATGCAGTGGGCTGGCTGGCGGGTCGCGACGTCCGCGAGGCCAACCGCGACATCAACGACAGGCTCGAGTCCGACGGGCTGCTCATCCGCCGCGACCCCTACGTCCACTCCTACCCGCACTGCTGGCGCTGCCGCACACCCCTGATCTACTGGGGCAAGCCGAGCTGGTACATCGCCACGTCGACTCGCAAGGACGATCTGCTGGCCGCCAACCACACCGTTGACTGGCACCCGGCCCACATCCGGGACGGGCGCTTCGGCGAATGGCTGGAGAACAACGTCGACTGGGCCCTGTCCCGCGACCGCTACTGGGGTACCCCCCTGCCGATCTGGCGCTGCGGCCGCGGCCACCTCCGCTGCGTCGGCTCGCTGTCCGAGCTCTCCGACCTGTGCGGGCGCGACGTGACGGGGATCGACCCGCACCGGCCGGCCATCGACGACGTCACCTTCACGTGCGGGACCTGCGCCGGCGACGTCGGGGCGGTGGACGAGGTCGACGAACTGTCGGTGTGCCGCCGGGTCGAGCCGGTGATCGACGCCTGGTTCGACTCGGGCTCCATGCCGGCGGCTCAGGTCGGGTATCCGCACGTCGCCGGGTCGGCCGAGGCGTTCACCTTCCCGGCGGACTTCATTTCGGAGGCCATCGACCAGACCCGGGGCTGGTTCTACTCGCTGCTGGCGATCAACACCTTGGTCTTCGGGGAGAGCCCCTACCGCCATGTGGTGTGCCTCGGGCACATTGTCGACGCGGACGGGCGCAAAATGTCGAAGTCCCTCGGCAACATCATCGACCCGTGGTCCATCCTCGACACGCGCGGCGCCGACGCCATGCGCTGGTGGATGTTCAGCCAGGGCTCGCCGTGGACGCCGACGCGCGCCACGCTCGGCGCCATCGACACGGCTCTGCGCGACATGCTGCTCACGCTGTGGAACACCTTCAGCTTCTTCACGACCTATGCATCGCTGAACGAATTCGACCCGGCTGATCCGGCCGTGCCGGCGCCGGTCGAACGCGGGCCACTCGACCGCTGGATCCTGTCGCGGCTGGCCAGCACGACGGCCACGGTGACCGACGCGCTCGGATCGTACGAGCCGCTCGCAGCGGCCACGGCGCTGGCCGACCTCGTCGACGACCTCTCCAATTGGTACGTCCGCCGCAGTCGCCGCCGCTTCTGGCGCACCGATCCCGACGCGCCCGCTGGCGACACCCTGGCCGCGCAGGCGACGCTGCACACGACGCTGACCACCCTGTCGCTGCTGCTGGCGCCCTTGTGCCCGTTTGTCTCGGACACCATGTGGCGGCACCTGACGGGTGGTGCCGAGGGGGGGTCGGTGCATCTGGCCGACTGGCCCGCGGCGGACGTGTCCGGCGTTGCAGCCGACCCCGGGCTCGAGGCGCAGATGGCCCTGGCCCGCCGGCTGACCTCGCTGGGGCGGGCCGCCCGGGGCGAGGCCTCGGTCAAGGTGCGCCAACCGCTCAGGCGGGCCCTCGTCTTCCTGCCCGCCGACGCGCCCGAGATCCTCGAGGACATCGTCAAGGACGAGCTCAACGTCGACGAGATCGACACCACCGACGACCTGAGCCATGTGCTCGAGTTCGAGCTGATTCCCAACTTCAAGACCCTCGGCAGGCGTTTGAGGGATCTCGTCAAGGAGCTCGGTCCCGCCCTGGCCAAGCTCGACAGCGTCGCCGTGGCGGCCGAGCTCGAGGCGGGGCGCTCCATCACCGTCGTTCTGGGCGGCCGGTCGGTGGAGCTGTCGCCCGACGACCTGCAGCTGCGCGTCCGAGGTCAGCAGGGGTTCGCCGTGTCCCGCGAGGGCGGCGAGGTCGTGGCGCTGGACCTCGAGCTCGACATCGGCCTGCGCCAGCGCGGCCTGTCCCGTGACGTCGTGCGGCTGGTGCAGGATCTGCGCAAGGCCAGCGGGCTCGCGGTCTCCGACCGCATCCGCCTGTACGTCGCCGGCCTCGAGCCCATCGCCGAGTTCTTCGACTTCATCGCCCGCGAGGTGCTCGCCGTCGAGGTCGTGGTCGGACCCGGGCCCGGGGAGGGGACGGTGCTCGAGCTCGACGACGACCTGGCGACCGAGACCGTGCGGGTGTGGATCGAGCGGGTCGATCCGGACTGAAGGTCAGAGGCGCGGGTCGCCGGTGAGCAACGACCCGGTGAGAGCCACCTGGACGCCTCCGGTGGCGGCAGGGTCGAGCACGACGAGGTCGGCTTCCCGCCGCACTGCGGCGACGCCGGCACCCGAGGTGGCCACGGCGGCGGCCGGGAGATCCTCAGTGCGCAGGCCGAGGAGGTGGGTGCACGCCCGCTCGTAGGCGCGGCCCCACAACGTCGGGTCCGCCGCCTCGCCGAGCCGGAACAGGGCGAGCGTGCAATCGACGAGCGACACGCCCGCCACCGGTTGGCCGGGCGGGGCGTCAGCGTTCTCGAACGTGACCGCTGTGCCGAGTATCTCGGCGAACTGCTCGGCCCGGGCGCGCGGGTCGTCCACCAGCGCGCCGACAAAGGCGTGCTGCGCCGCCGGTGCCAACGCCGGCGTCGCGGGCGAGGGCAGCGCCCCGCCGAAACGCGGGTCGACCGGGAGCTCGAACGTGCTCCACTGCAGGAACACGCCGCCGGTGTCGCGCGGGTCGGTGAAGCACATTTCGGGGCGCGGGCGGGCCGCGATGTGGATTTCCTGTTGCTCCAAGTGGGCCATCGTCGCCTCGAGGTCCTCAACCTGCAGCGCGAGGGAGTGCATGCCTCCGCCGAAGCGCTCGACGAAGCGGGCCGCGCCGCCCTCGGCGATCGGCTGGCCGATCTCTATGGCGTTGTCGGCGACCCAGGCCATGCCGCCGCGACGACCGATGCCGGGCTCGGTGGACTCGCTGTACTCCAGGACCGCGAGGCCGACCAGGGTGCCCAGGTTCCGGACGGCGAGGTCGTAGTCGGCCACCATCGCCGTCGAGTGGAAGAGCCACCGGACGCGATGTTGCCTCCGTGCTGTCATCGGCCCGCCGTCACCGGGAGTTCGACGCCGGTGATGTTGCGTGCTCCGGGACCGGCCAAGAAGAGCACTGCCTCGGCGACGTCGGCAGGGTCGACGTGGCGCCGGAGCGCGGCGCTGCCGGCCATGTGACGGGACACGGTCTCGACGGAGTCGCCCGTCCGGGTGGCGATCGACTGCATCATGGCGTCGAGCGGCTCCCCCGTGATGAAGCCCGGCGTCACGACGTTGACGCGGATGCCGGCGGGTCCCAGTTCTTTGGCCAGGGTCATCGAGGCGGTGACCATGGCCTGTTTCGTCGCCGTGTAGCGAGCCCGACGCGCCGGGAGCGCGTGTGTTCCGACGGTGCCGATCTGGACGATGGATCCGCCGTCCCCGTCTGTCCTGCCGTCCTGGCTCATGGCCCGAGCCGCCAGGCGACTCAATTCCAGCGTCCCGAGGACGTTCACCTCGAAGGCCTGGCGCCAGCTCGCCCAATTGGACTCGACCTCGTCGATCGTCGCCTGGTCGCCGCCGGATGCGGCCACGTTCACCAGGACATCGATCCGCCCGAAGTGCGCCCGCACCTGCTCGACGAGCGCGGCGCAAGAGGCCAGGTTTCCGAGGTCGAGTGCCATCGCCCTGATCTCCCCGGAGCCCGGTTCCGCAGAGAGCTCGGTCGCCATGGTGGCGAGGCGTCCGGTGTCGCGTGCGGCGACGACCACGTTGGCGCCGGCCTTGCGGAATGCGGCCGCACAGGCCCGCCCGACGCCCGGCCCGGCGCCGGCCACGATGGCGGTCCTTCCTGCGAGACCGGTCGTCACGAGCTCAGTCGCCGAGGTCAGGTGCCCACGCCACGCCGTTGATGTGGCCGCCACCGTCGACGAAGAGCGTGTTGCCGGTGACGTAACGAGCGTCACCGCTGGCCAGGAACACGGCCACGGGTGCGATGTCCTCCTCGGGGTCGCCGAGACGTCCCATCGGGTTGGAGGCGTCGGCGGCCGACTCGAGCTCGGGGTGTGCGGCGAAGACGGCACGCGTCGCCGCCGACTTGGCTCCGGGGCAGATGACGTTCACTCGGATCTGCCAAGGCGCCCACTCGCGGGCGGCTGTCCGGCTGGCGGCCCGCAGCGCCTCCTTGGCGATGTTGTACTGCGCCGTCCCCATGTGCGCGTTGACGCCGTTCAACGAGCACATGTTGATGACGGCCCCGTCCCGCCGGGATTTCATGATTGGCAGCACGGCCTGCATGCCCCAGAACGGGCCGAGGAGGCCCATGGAGAGGCCCCAGCGCATCTGCTCGTCCGTGGTGGCCTCGAAGCGACCGAGCGTCCCACCGCCCCACGCGTTGTTGACCAGCACGTCCACCGTGCCCCACGCGTCGAGCGCCGTCGCCACCATGCCCGTGACATCGGCCTTCGCACTGGCGTCGGTGTGCAGAAAGCGCACGTCGGCCCCGAACTCATCCCGGCAGGAGTCGGCAACGGCCGAACCGCTGTCGTCGTCGATTTCGGCCACCAGCACCTTGGCGCCCTCGGCGGCGAAACGGCGTGTGATGCCGCGCCCGATGCCATCACCCCCGCCCGTGACGATCGCTACCTTGTCGCGCAGTCGATCGCCCATGAGGGGACCACCGTAGCCAGGGGAGTTTCGGGACGCTCGGATTCCCGCGAGGTCCGGTGGGGAAGGAGCGATACTACGACGATGTCGCTGTTCGACTGCGTGGTCGACGAGTACGACGCCGCCCGCCCCGGCTACCCTCGGGCTCTCTTCGATGCCCTGGGACCCCTGGGGGGTCTGATCGCGGTGGAAGGAGGGTGCGGCACCGGCCTCGCGACACGCCGGCTCATGGAGCTCGGCGCGACGGTCATCGGTGTCGACGTCGGAGCCAACATGCTGCGACGAGCGATCGTGCGCGCTCCGGGTCTGCGGGCGCTCCGGGCTGACGCCGCACGATTGCCGATCTCCGATCAGTGCGTCGATCTCCTCTGTTTCGCCCAGTCCTGGCACTGGATGGACGAGCGGCTCAGGGTGGGCGAGGCCCGGCGGGTCCTTCGTCCCGAGGGAAGATGGGCCGCATGGTGGTCCCACGCCCGAGCCGACGGCGCGGCGTGGTTCGACGCCTACTGGGATCTCATCGAAGCGTGTTGCCCGGGGACGCTGAGATCCCAGCGGGACATCGATTGGTCGAAGGACCTCACAGACAGTGGGCTCTTCGCCGTTGACCCTGATACGCCAGCCGTCTTTCCGTGGACGCGTGAGATCGGGATCGAATCATGGCTCGTCGACCACCGCAGCCACAGCAATGTCGCAGTCCTCGGCGAAGACGACCGCCGTCAGCTTCTGGCGCGGCTGCGTGCACTCCTTGAGCAGACATTCCCCGACGGGGTTGCTCAGCCTGCGCTACGAGACGCGGCTTTGGACCGCCCGCCCGGCTCCGGGGTCGGCCCCACCGCCATGAAGGAGCCAGAGGCGAGGCGACCCCCGGCTCCCGCTCATGATGCGGTCGACCGGCCGAACGTCGGTACGAACTCGTACGTCCACCCGTCAACCGGGCCGTCGTCGACGAGGATGTAGAGACCGCCTTGCTCGGGGATCTCCAAGCGAGGTGGGAAGGTCTCGAGGCGACTCATGCACGGTCCACCCTCGCACCGGATGAACAACCGATCGCCCCGATGCGCTAACAGGTCGCGCCCGACATCGGCATCCTCGTGCCGGGACGCGGCATGACGGGATCCGACGTCAGCGAGTGACCGTGGCTGTAACCCTCCAGCCATGTCATCCATGGGTGAATTCTCCCGCCGACTCGGCGCGTGTCCAGGTTGCGCCTGCACCAGCAGGGCGGTGCGCCTGCGTGCCGGGAAGGTGCGGCGGTCGGAGTTGGGTCCCGGGTGGAACCATGAGAAGGCCCGGCATCGGGAAAGGAGACGCAACAACGACCTCCCACGCCGCCGGCACTCGACAGGAATGGCTCGGGCCGCGCCGGCGCCCTCAAGGCGGCTCCGAACGTCGCCACGGTCGAGCGAAGGCCACGACGAGTGACGGCCGGGCCGGGCTCGGGCGGTCGTCGGGCGGCAGACCGGCCTTCGGGGTGTGCCCCGAGAAACTATGCACAAGCCGGTTTACGGTTAAAACGAACAACCGGCGCCGCACAGCACACCGATGCCACTGACTGCCGGCTCCCGAATCCCGAAGCACCCTGCGTTTCCTGATTGGAAAAAGGAGATCAGGGTCCGGCGTCGAGCACCTTGTGCAGCGCCACTTCGAGCGCGGTGCGGTCGCGGTCGCTCAGGTGCGCCACGAGGTGGCGGTCGATCCCGTCGATGTGAGCGGCCACGGCCTTGTCCAGAACGGCCTGCCCTTCGGGGGTCAGCACGACATAGATGCTGCGGCGATCGTTCGGGCAGTTCTCCCGCGCCACCAACCCCGCCTCCACCATGCGATCGACCAGGCGGGTGACACCGCCCGTCGTCAGCGCGACGTCGGCACTGAGGCGGCTCATGGTGAGGCGACTCTCGGGCGCGCCGCCCACGTGGATGAGGACGTCGAAGAACACCAGAGGGATCCCGACGCTCTGCTCGAGCTCCCGGCCCAAGGTGTCGGTCAACTGCCGGTGCGTCCGGACGATGAGGCCCATGAGACGGATGCGGTCGTCGTCGATCTGACCTAGGACGCCGCAGGTACCGCCACCACCGTCAACTCCCCGGTCAACACCCCCGCTGACACCGGCATTGGGACGCACTACTCCCCGGTTCTGGTCACCGCCTTTTGCCGGGATGGTCGCCGTTCCCATGTCGCTGCTCTCAGTCTCCCCCGAAACGCACCGCAATTCATAGTATACCTGATTGACAAGTATCTGAATAGTCAGATATAGTGCAAGCAACGAAACTGCGGCCATCAAATACGGCCATCAAGGAGACGACCACATGAGCACCGACACCAGCATCTCTACCCTCCCCAAAGTGGGGACATACACGATCGATCCGGCCCACACCGAGGTCGGCTTCGTCGCCCGCCACCTCATCGGGACGAAGGTGCGCGGCCGTTTCACCGAGGTCGAGGGCACCTTCACGGTGGCCGAGAACCCCGAGGACTCGACCCTCCAGGCCACCGTGCAAGCGGCCAGTATCCACACGAACCAGGAGCAGCGTGACGACCACCTGCGCACCAATGACTTCCTGGACGTTCCCAACCACCCGACCCTGACCCTCGTCAGCACCGGCCTTCGCCAGGTCGACGGTACGAACTGGGTGCTGACGGCCGACCTGACGGTCCGCGGCGTCACCAAGTCGGTCGACTTCGACCTCGAGTTCCTGGGCGAGGGCGCCTCCATGCAGGAGGGCAAGACCGTCGTGGCCTTCTCGGCCAGCGCCACCATCGACCGGCGTGACTTCGGCGTCAGCTTCAACCACTCGCTGCTCGACGGCAGCGTGGTGGTCGGCAACAAGGTCGTGATCGAGATCGAGACCGAGGCCAGCCTCTCCGACTGACCTCTCTGGCGGGCGCCGGTCCGGGGACCGCGCCGGCGCCCACGGTAGAGGCGGATGAGCTCGACGTGCGCTCGACCTGCATGCGCTAGCGACGTCGGAACAGGCGCCGCCTCCCTGACCCGGATCCCTTCGTGACGATCAACGCCAGCGACGTCGTCACGTGGCCGGCGAGCTCGGTGCGTAGGTGCACGTCGCTGTAGGGAGGGACGTCGACGTGTTCGTCCTCGGGCGTCGCACCCAGCGTGTAGTCCACGTCGATGTCGTGCCCCTCCCGCCGCAAGCGGGCCGCCAGGTCCTCAATATCTCGCCGGCGGTAGAACACGGTGCCTCCGGCCTCCACCGTGGCGTCGTTGGACGACACGAGGTACTCGGTCGTGTGCACCGCCACGCCGCCGGGCCGCAGGCACGCCAAGGACGCCTCGACGAAGTCCATCCCGGCACCCAACGTGCCGAGATGCTCCAGCGCGCACGACGACCACGCAAAGTCGAACCCGGTCAGGTCCCCCGGAATGTCGGTCATGTCGACCGGTCGGTAGGCCACCCGCTCGGCGAACACCTCGGGCGCGCACAGGCCGAACTCGTTGAGGTCCTCAAGCCCGCCGGCCCACTCGACCGCCGAGTCCGTCCATCCCGTTGCGACGGCGGACTCGTGCGGCTGGTCCGTCGCGACAATGGCACACCCGGCGTCGGCGAAGAGTGCGACCAGCGGCTCCTGCCCGACGCCGAACCCCAACCCGCTGTGCCCGGGTTCCAACATGTGCCGCTCCCGGAGCGCCTCGGCGATGAAGAGCCATTCCCACATTTTCCGGTGGAGCATGACCTCGCGCTGTTCGCCCGCCGCCGCCCACATCGGGCGTATCCGCTCGGCCCACTTGCGCAGGGCCGGCGAGCGCAGCGAGTCGGCCGAGCAGAGTTGGGAACGCAACATGACGGGTATGCCGGCTACATCCGCTCGAAGTTGCGCTTCAACTCCCAGTCCGTCACGTGACGGTTGCTGGCCAGCCACTCCTGCTCCGCTGTGTTGAGCAGGTGGTGGTGCACGTCGGGGCCGAATGCCTCGAGGGCGACCGAAGAGTCGCGCAGCTCGGCGATGGCGTCGACCAACGTCGAAGGGATGCGCGGAACGTCGTCCGCCTCGTAGGCGTTGGCCGGGTAGGGGTCGCCTGGCTCGAGCTCGTGGTCGATGCCGTAGAGGCCCGCGGCAATGGCCGCCGCCAGCACCAGATACGGGTTCACGTCCGCCCCCGGGATCCTCGACTCCACCCGCCGACCCGCCCCGTGACCAACCAGCCGGAACCCGCACGTGCGGTTGTCGTCGCCGTAGACGGCCGCGGTGGGGGCCCAGCTGCCGGGCACGTAGCGCCGGTAGGAGTTGACGGTCGGGGCGGCCATCCAGGCGAGCTCGCGGGCCGCGTGCAGTTGGCCGGCCAGGAACCGCCGGCCGAGTGTCGACAGTCCGCTCGGATGCGTCGCCCCACCCTTCTTGCCTGCGCCCTTGGCTCGATCGCCTCCGGACCCCGGCGCCATCAGCGCCTCGCCGGTCTTGGCGTCCCACAGGCTCGTGTGCACGTGGCACGAGGACCCGACCTCGTCCATGGTCCACTTGGCCATGAACGTCGCCGCCCGTCCCTCCTGTGCCGCAATCTCCTTGATGCCGTTCTTGAAAACGAGATGACGGTCCGCCGTGACGAGCGACTCGGCGTAGGTGACGTTGACCTCGTGCTGGCCCCGCCCGGCCTCGCCCTTGGAGAACTCGACGGGGATGTCGGCGGCGCACATCTCGTTGCGGATGCGACGCAGGACGTACTCCTCGCGGGCCGTCTGCAGCAGTTGGTAGTCCTCAATGGTGGAGGTGTGCGGCGTCAGGTCCCTCCATCCCTTGGCATCCGCCTCCTCGTAGGTCTCGTTGAAGAGGAAGAACTCGAGCTCGGTGGCGCTGCACACCCGCAGGCCGCGCTCGGCCGCCCGCTCCAGTTGGCGCCGCAGTATCCGGCGTGGGGACACCTCGACGGGCGCGCCGTCCGCGTCGGTGAGGTCGCAAATGACGAATGCCGTGCCCTCGAGCCAGGGGATGAGGCGCGCCGAGTCGTAGTCGGGCCGGCAGACGACATCCCCATAGCCGGCGTCCCAGTTGGTGAAGCGGTAGCCGGGCAAGGGATTCATGTCGACGTCGACTGCCAGCAGGTAGTCGCACGCCTCAATCCCGTGATCGGCCACATGGGCCTTGAAGAAGTCGGCCGTGACCCGTTTGCCCACGGGGCGGCCGTGCATGTCGGGGAAGGCCAACACGACGGTGTCGACGGAACCGTCGTCGATGGCCTCGTCGATGAGCTGACGGCCTGGCATGCGCCCTGTCTACCCCACGGCGAGAGATCGGCAGGTTTGGCAACCCGCTCCCGAACCGGGTCCGAACCCGTCACTACGCTGGGCCGGTGATCCCGCTCGTCGGTGTTTCGACCTACGTGGCCGATGTGGCCTGGAGCTCGTGGGAGCGCCGCGCCGCCGTTCTCCCCGAGTCGTATTTCGAGTTGGTGGCCGCCGCCGGCGGCCGCCCCCTCCTGGTGCCGCCGGTGCGCACCGCCCCGGGCGGTCCCGCCGCCGGTGCCGCCGACGTCATCGCCGTGCTCGATGCCCTCGTCCTCACAGGCGGCGGCGACCTGGACCCGATGTCATACGGTGAGGAGGCGGGCCCCGAGGTGGGCGGCGTCGACCGCACCCGCGACGAGAGCGAGACCGCCCTCCTCGCTGCCGCGCTCGAGGTCGACCTACCGGTCCTGGCCATTTGTCGGGGCTGTCAGGTGCTCAACGTCTTCCTCGGCGGCACGTTGCACCAGCATCTGCCCGACGTGGTGGGAAACTTGGATCACCGCAGCGCCCCAATGGTCTTCGGCGACGTCGACGTCACGACTGAGCAGGGTTCGACGACGGCCGCCGTCTTCGGCGCCGGCACCACGGTTCGCTGCTCGCACCACCAGTCGATCCGTGAGCTGGGCCGCGGCCTGGTCGTCACCGCCCGCGCCCGGGACGGCGTGGTGGAGGCAGTCGAACTCCCTTCCGCTCGCTTCGTCCTCGCGGTCCAGTGGCACCCCGAAGAGGGGATGGACCGGCGGCCTTTCGACGCACTGGTGGGGGCGGCGCGGGGCTACAAGGAAGAACGGTCGGCCCGGGCCACGCTCTGACCGACCCTTCGACCCTTCCGATCCTTCTGTCCTTTCCCACCCCCTGATGACGTCTCAGTCCCGGGTCGTCCGGGTGGTCGCCGGGTAAGGTGCTCGCCATGCCCAAGAGCGGTAGCGGTGCCCGCAAAGTCGTCAAGCCGGTCGCAGCCGCGGCGGTGACGCTGGGGACGATCGCCAGCATCTGGTGGTTCGCGCTCAAGCCCCGCCGCAAGGCCAAGGGCGGCGGGATCACGACGGAGAAGGAGTAGGTCCCAACCCCTCGAGCAGAGCCGGTAGGCACTCACTGATGGATCCCCGCAGCCGCACGTCGGCGAGCGTGTCCATCTCGGTCGGTTCGCCGTTCAAAATGATCGCCACTGCGCCGTGGCGCACCGCCGTCGGCACCAGGCCGGCGGCGGGGAAGACGGCCAGGGTCGAGCCCACCGCCAAAAGGAGGTCGCACGACGCCGCCGCCTCCTCGGCCCGGACGAGGTCCTCGGCGACGAGGCTCTGGCCGAAGCTGATGGTGGCCGACTTGAGGATCCCGCCACAGCGCGCCCCCTCGACTATCGCCGTGCAGGCCGGGTCCGCCTCACCGGCGCGGACCCGATCGTGGACCGGCTCGGCCGGCTGGCGCTCACCACACATCAGGCACATGACCTCGAGCGCCGTCCCGTGGATCTCGACGATGCGGGCCGGGTCGCTGCCCGCGTTCTGGTGCAGCCCGTCGATGTTCTGCGTGACGAGCAGCGCCAGCCGGCCGCTGCGCTCCAGGTCGACGAGGGCGCGGTGGCCGGCGTTCGGTTCGGCCGACCACATCGGCGAGGCGAGCCGGCTCTGCCAGGCCCGTGCCCGCAGCTCGGGGTCCGACACGTAGGCCTGGAGCGTCGCCATCTTCTCGGCCTCGGGATTCTTGGTCCAGACGCCCCGCGGGCCGCGGAAGTCGGCGATGCCCGAGTCAGTCGAAATGCCTGCGCCCGTCAGCACCACGACGCGTCGCGCCTGCTCGAGCAGGGCCCGCGCCCGCACCAGGTCGTCCACCGAGTCCATCCGGTACCCATGGTGGCACGGCCGCCGGCGCGTATCCTGCGCCCGTGGCCGCCGCCAGCACCAGGAGCGCTCCCACCATCGAGCTGCTGCGCGCCGCCGACGCCGAAGACCGCCAGCGTCGAGCCGCCGGCGCCCTCCTGGCTCGGGGTTGCACGACGGGCGACCGCGTCGCCTTCGCACTGGGGTCGTCGGCCGACCTCATCTGTGCCGTGCTCGGCGCGGCGCGCGTCGGCCTCGTCCCGGTGCTCTTGAACGCCACGCTCACGCCGCGCGAGCGCGACGACCTCGCCAACGACGCCCGCCCCACTGTCCGCATCTTCACGCAGGGCGCGCTGGGTCGCCTGGTCGACGAGGGCGCGCCGGTCGACCTCGCCCCCTACCCGCTCACCCGCTCCATGCACTACACGTCGGGCACGACGGGCAAGCCCAAGGGCGTGACGACGGGGCTCTGGGACGACGCGACGGCCCGTGCCGTCGTCGAGGACGAGACCGACGTCTGGCACTTCGCCCCCGACGATCTCCACCTCGTCTGCTCGCCGACCTACCACACGCCGTCCATCCGCTTCGCCGGCAACACGCTGCTGGCGGGCGGTTCGCTCGTCATCTTGAGCCGGTTCGACGCCGCGACCGCGCTCAACGTGCTGCGCCGCCACCGTCCGACGACCACCTTCATGGTGCCGACGCACATGGAGCGCATGCTGCAGCAGGCCGACCTTGGTGACGACGAGCGCTTCGACTCGCTGCGCCTGCTCGCCCACGCCGGAGCACCCTGCCCCGAGGCGGTCAAGCGAGCCGCCGTGGCGCGCACCGCCCCCGACGTCGTCTGGGAGTTCTACGGCTCCACCGAGGCCCAGTTCACGGTGTGCCCACCCGATGACTGGCGAGCGCACCCCGGATCCGTCGGCCGGGCCCGCGCCGGGCGCCGGCTCGACGTCGATCCCGACGGCACCATCTGGTGCGAGACGCCGGACCACGCCCGTTTCTCGTACTGGGATGACCCCGTGGCCACCGCGGCCGCCTGGCGCGGCGCGTGGTGCACCGTTGGTGACCTCGGACGCCTCACAGCCGACGGCTTCCTCTACCTGACCGGCCGGCGCGACGACCTCATCATCAGCGGCGGCGTCAACGTCTACCCCGCCGAGGTGGAGAACGCCTTGGCCGACGCGTCCGGTGTGGCCGAGGTGGCCGTCTTCGGCCTACCTGACAACGAATGGGGCCAGCGGGTCTGCGCCGCCTACGTCCCGTCCGCCCCCGGGGAGGAGGCCGAAACGGGCCTGCGGGTCGCCGCCGCGACCCGCCTCGCCCCGTACAAGCGGCCGAAGTCCTATTTCGCCGCCGAGCACCTCCCCCACACGGCGACCGGCAAACTCATGCGCCGCGCCGTCCCCGAGCATCTCGGCCTCGATCCCGGCTGAGACAGACCCGCCAGCGGGTAAGACTCCATCCATGCCTTTCGCCACCATCAACCCGGCCACCGGAAAGACGGAGAAGGAGTTCCCCGCCCACACCCCAGAGGAGGTCGAGGCCATCCTCGAGCGGGCCATGGCCGCCTTCGCCGAGTACAAGACGACGACGTACGCCGAGCGCGCCCGTCACCTCGTCACGGCGGCCGAATTGCTCGAGGGAGAGGTGCCCGACTTGGCGCGCATCCTCACCACCGAAATGGGCAAGACCTTCGCCGCCGCCAAGGCCGAGGTGTCGAAGTGCGCCGTCGGCCTGCGCTGGTTCGCTGACAACGCCGAGGCACTGCTGGCCGACGAGCACATCGTCACCTCCGGCTCGAGGTCGTACGTGCACTACCAACCGCTCGGGGCGGTCTTGGCCATTATGCCGTGGAACTTCCCGATGTGGCAGGTGATCCGCTTCGCCGCACCGGCCCTCATGGTGGGCAACGTCGGCCTGCTCAAGCATGCGTCCAATGTGCCGCAGACCGCGCTGGCCATCGAGGATCTCTTCCGTCGGGCCGGGCTTCCCGACGGCGCGTTCTCCAACCTGTTCGTCCCGTCGAAGGACATCGCCGGCGTTGATCCACGACCCGCGCATCGCCGCCGTCACCTTGACGGGGAGCGAGCCCGCGGGCATGTCCGTCGCTGCGGCGGCCGGCGACGCCCTCAAGAAGACCGTGCTCGAGCTGGGCGGGTCCGACCCCTTCGTCGTGCTCGGGAGCGCCGACCTCAGGCGGCGGTGCGCACCGCCGTCACCGCCCGCGTGCAGAACAACGGTCAGTCGTGCATCGCCGCCAAGCGATTCATCGTCACCGAGGACATCGCCGACGCGTTCGAAGAACGGTTCATCGACGCCATGGCGGAGCTGGTGGTGGGGGATCCGTTCGACCAGGGCACCGACATCGGGCCGATCGTGAGCGAAGCGCAGCGCGACGAGCTGGTGGGCCAGGTCGCAGAAGCCGTCCGGCAGGGCGCCACGGCGCACGAAGGCAACCCACTCCCCGCCGGCGACGGCTGGTGGTTCTCGCCGACCGTGCTCTCGGGTATCACGACCGACATGGACGTGGCCCGCGTCGAAATCTTCGGCCCGGTCGCCATGGTGATCCGGGTGCCCGACATCGAGGCTGCCATCGCGGCCGCCAACGACACGCCCTTCGGGCTGGGTTCGAGTGTCTGGACCACCGACGAGGCAGAGGTGGCGCGGTGCGTGGAGGGGATTGAGGCGGGCGCCGTCTTCGTCAACGCCATGGTGGCGTCCATGCCCGAGTTGCCCTTCGGCGGGATCAAGAGGTCGGGGTACGGGCGCGAGCTCTCCGAGCTCGGGCTCAAGGAGTTCACCAACCCGAAGACCGTCTACGTCGCATAGGAGTCCGCGGCCGCCCGACTGCGCTGTCCATGACCTATCTCGACCATGCCGCCACGACGCCGCTCCGCCCTGAGGTGGCGGCCGCCATGGCCGACGTCCGGGCCGATCCGAGCGGACTCGTGCTCGGGAACCCAACGGGCAGCCATCCACCGGCGCAACGGGCCCGCCGACTGCTCGAGGAGGCGCGCGACGAGGTGGCCGCCTTTCTCGGGCGCGACCCCGGAGACGTCGTCTTCACGTCCGGTGGCACCGAGTCCGCCAACCTCGCCGTACTGGGATCCGCTGAGGCGGCACTGCAGGCCAACGGTGACGCTGTCCTCCTCTACTCGGCCGTCGAACATCCGGCCGTGCGCGAGTCGGCCACGGCCGCGGCCAAGCGCGGCATCGACGTGCGCGAGCTGCCGGTGGACCAGTGCGGCCTGATCGATCCCGACGCGCTGGCGCGCAATCTGTCATCGAGGGTCAGGTGCGTCGCCGTCATGACGGCGAACAACGAGACAGGGGTCATACAGCCCTTGCACGACATCGTCGAGGTCGTGCGCCGGCGGGCACCCGCGGCCGCCGTCTTCACCGATGCCGTGCAGGCGGCGCCGTATCTCAATCTGGCCGAGGCCACGGCGGGTGCCGACCTCGTCTCGCTGAGCGCGCACAAGGTCGGGGGCCCGGTCGGCATCGGAGTGCTGGCCGTGAGCAGTCGCGTGGCGCTCGAACCCCGTCAGTACGGCGGCGGGCAAGAGCGTGAGCGGCGGTCCGGGACCCAGGATGTGGCCGGCGCGGTCGGGCTGGCCACGGCGCTGCGCCTGGTGACGGCCGAGCGTGCCGTGGCCGGGCCGAGGGTCGCCGCACTGCGCGACCGGTTGCGCGCCGGGCTCTTGGCCACGGCGGACGGCGCGGACTGCACCATCCCCGCCGGCGCGGTCGCCGTCCTGCCTGGGCATCTGCACCTGTGCGTGCCCGGCGTCGAGCGTGAAGAGCTCCTGGTCGCGCTCGGGGAAGTGGGCGTGTGCGTCTCGGGCGGGTCGTCGTGTGCCAGCGGGGCGCTCCAGCCGAGCCACGTCCTCGCTGCCATGGGCGTGTCGCCCGAGCTGGCCGCGGGCGCGTTGCGCTTCACGCTCGGCTACGACACGACCGAGGCCGACGTCGACCACGCGCTGGCGGTCGTGCCGGGCGTGGTGTCGTCGCTGCGCCGAGATGCGTGAGGGGCCGCGGCGGCAGGTCCCGGTGTTCCCGGTGGCACACTGGTCCCATGCGGGTGCTCGTGGCCATGTCGGGAGGCGTTGACTCCTCGGTCGCGGCGGCCCTCCTGGTCGAGCAGGGCCACGAGGTCGTCGGCGCCACGCTCAAGCTTTGGGGCGGCCCTTCGGACTCCGGCTGCTGTTCGGTGGCCGACGTCGAGGATGCCCGACGGGTGGCACAGCAGCTGGGCATCGCCCACCACGTCTTCAATCTCACCGAGGAGTTCGACCGCAAGGTCGTGGCGCCCTACGTGGGAGAGCATGCGCGGGGACGGACGCCCAATCCGTGCATCGAGTGCAACCGATCGCTCAAGTTCGACCGCCTGCTGCACCGGGCGGATCGGTTGGGCTTCGAACGCTTGGCCACGGGCCATCACGCGCGGGTCCGTCGCGAGCTGGGCGGCGGGCACACGCTCCGGCGCGGTGCCGACGCGGCCAAGGACCAGTCCTACGTGCTCTCGATGCTCGGACAGGAGGCGCTCGCCCGCGTGCTCTTCCCGGTCGGCGACATGACCAAGGCACGACGTCCGGGCCAACGCCCACCGTCTCGGCCTGCGCACGGCGGCCAAGCCGGACAGCCAGGACGTGTGCTTCATCGGCACGTGCCGAGGGCCGGGCGGGCTTCTTGTCCCAGCGGGTGGAACTGCACGCCGCCGAGGTGGTCGACGGCGACGGACGCCCTGCCGGCTCCGTCGACGCGGTTGAGCTCGTCACCGTCGGTCAGCGGCGCGGCATGGGACACGGGAGCGACGGCCAGCGGCGCTACGTGACGCACGTCGACGTGGCGGCGCGGCGGGTTACCGTGGGAAGCGCGGCCGAGGCGTTGCGGACGTCGGTGGTGCTGGCCGGACCGTCGCTGACCTGGGTCGACGCGCCGCTCGCTCCGGGCGACCGGGCCGTGGCGCAGGTCAGCGCGCACGGGCGGCCCGTGCCCTGCACGCTGCTGACGGCCGCGCACGCCGGATGCAGCGGGCCAGGAGGGTTCAGACCTGGAGGTTCGCTTCGACGACCCGCAGCGGCCCGTGGCGCCCGGCCAGACCGTGGCGCTCTACGACGCCCTGCATCCCGACGCCGTCGTCGGTGCGGGGATCGCCGCATAGCCGTGGCCGCGACGAAGAGCGACGGTGGAGCCATGCCGCCGAAGGCCGCTGCACGCGCGGCGGAGCTGCGTGCGCTGATCCTGCACCACAACGAGCTGTACCACCAGCTCGACGCGCCCGAGATCCCCGACGCCGAGTACGACCTGCTCGCTGGTCGAGCTGCGCCAGCTCGAGGCGGAGCTACCCCGACCTTGGCCACGCCCGACTCGCCGACGCAGGCCGTCGGTGCCGCGCCGTCGGGGCTCTTCCAAGAGGTCCGCCACCGGGTCCCGATGATGAGCCTCGACAACGCATTCAGCGAGGAGGAGCTGCGCGCCTGGTCCGAGCGGCTGCGGCGCCAGGCACCCGAGCTCGACCTCGAGTCGCTGGCGTTCTCGTGCGAGCCCAAGGTCGACGGCGTGGCCATGTCGCTCGACCTACGAACGCGGGACGTTCGTCCAGGCGGCGACGCGCGGCGACGGCGTCACCGGCGAGGACGTCACCGCCAACGTCCGGACCGTCGGCGACGTGCCCACAGCACTTGGTCAAGGCGGGAGGGCCCTACCCCGAGGTCCTCGAGGTCCGCGGCGAGATCTACATGCCCGTCGCCGAGTTCGAGGCGATGAACAAGCGCCAGGCCGAGCTGGGGGAGCGCCTCTTCGTCAACCCGCGGAACTCCGCGGCGGGAGCGTTGCGCCAGAAGGACCCCGCGGTCACGGCGCAGCGGCCGCTGCATTTCTGGGCCTACGCCCTCGGCGCGGTCGACGGCGCGCCGGCACGGAGCACGTGGCCCGCGGCGACGCAGACCCAGACCCTGGCCCAGTCTGCGCAAGGCCGGATTCCCGGTCAGCCCGGACGCCCGCCAGATAGAGGGCATGACGGCGGTGGTGGCCCGCTGCGAGGCGCTGGCCGAGGAGCGCCACCAGCTGGCCTACGAGATCGACGGCGTCGTCACCAAGGTCGACGAGGTGGCCCTGCGTGAGGTGTTCGGGAACACGTCACGGGCGCCCCGGTGGGCCATCGCCTTCAAGTTCCCGCCCGAGGAGCGCACGACCAGGCTCATCGACATCATGGTCTCCATCGGTCGCACCGGTCGGGCCACGCCCTTCGCGCGGCTCGAACCGGTCTTCGTCGGCGGCTCCACCGTCGCCGTGGCGACCCTGCACAACGAGGACCAGGTGGCGGCCAAGGACGTCCGGCCGGGCGACCTGGTCATCGTGCGCAAGGCGGGCGACGTCATTCCCGAGGTGGTGGGGCCGGTGCGCGCGGGCCCGGCGTGCCGAAGCGGCGCAAGTCGAAGTGGGCGTTCCCTGCGTCGTGCCCGTCCTGCGGGGCGCCGCTCGTGCGCCTCCCGGGGAAAGCGACACGTACTGCACGAACATCGATTGCCCGGCCCAGCGCGTGCAGCGCATTTCGCACTACGCCTCCCGCTCGGCGATGGACATTGAGGGGTTGGGCGAGGAGCGCGTGCTGCAGTTGGTGGCGGCGGGGCTCCTCCATGACGCGGCCGACCTCTACGACCTGACCGTCGAGCAGCTCGTGACGCTGGAGCGATTCGGTGCGGTGTCGGCCGGCAACCTGGTCGGCCGCGATCGATGCCTCGCGGGCCCAGCCGCTGAGCCGGCTGCTGGTCGCGCTGGGGATACGCCACGTCGGGCCGACCGGGGCGCGGGCGGTGGCGCGGGCGTTCGGTTCGCTCGAGGCGATCGCGGCCGCCACGGTGGAGGAGCTGGCCGCGGTCGACGGTGTCGGGGGCATCATCGCGGCCAGCCTGGCGGAGTTCGTCACGGCCGACACCAACGTGGCCGTGATCGAGCGTCTGCGCCTGGCCGGTGTGACCATGTCGGAGCCGTCCGGGTCCGCCGGAACGGCGGGGGGCGGGGCGGGCGCGGCGGACCTCCCACAGACACTCGAGGGCAAGACGGTGGTGGTCACCGGTGGGATCGCGGATTACACCCGTGAAGAGGCGGAGGAGGCAATCATGGCCCGGGGCGGCAAGTCACCCGGCAGCGTGTCGAAGAAGACGTTCGTGCTCGTGGTGGGCGAGTCGCCGGGTGCCAGCAAACTCAAGAAGGCTGATGAGCTCGGGATTCCGATGATGGACGGAGGCTCCTTCCAGGACCTGCTCGAGAGCGGCGAGTTGTCGGGGTGAGCGCGGCCGTTGCAGGTAGGGGGGTGTCCACCGAACGAGCGTCCGCGCTCGGTAGCCTGAGGGCGCCCCGATGCCCCTGATTTCAGACTCCATCGGCCGGGTCCTAGGGAAGCGGTACCGGCTGCTCTCCGCACTGGGCACCGGCGCATCAGCACACGTCTTCCTCGCGGAGGACGTGTCGCTGCAACGCCACGTGGCGGTGAAGGTCCTCCAACCCGGGCTGGCGACCGACGAGGCCTTCTTGAAGCGCTTCCGGGCCGAGGCCCGCTCGGTGGCGTCGTTGAACCACCCGCACGTGCTCCGTGTCTTCGACTGGGGCGAAGACACGGACGGGCCGTATCTGGTGTTGGAGTATCTCGGCGGGGGCTCGTTGCGCGACCTGCTCGATCGCGGCGTGCGCCTGTCGCTGTCCCAGGCGGCCCAACTGGGCACCGAGGTGGCGCAGGGACTCGCCTACGCACACCTGCGCGGGCTCGTGCACAGAGACATCAAGCCCGCCAACCTCCTCTTCGACGAAGAAGGCCGGGTGCGGGTCGCCGACTTCGGCGTCGCCCGCGCCCTGGCGGAGGCGGCGTGGACCGAACCGGCGGGGGCGATGGTGGGGACAGCCCGGTACATCTCGCCCGAGGCGGCCGAGGGCAAGCCGGTCGACGGCCGGGCGGACGTGTACTCGCTGGCGCTGGTCCTCTACGAGGCCGTGACGGGGACGGTCCCCTTCGTCACCGACACGACCATGGGCACACTGGCGGCCCGTATCGGCCAACCGCTGCCGCACAACGACTTGCTGGGCCCACTCGACGACGTGCTCGCCCGTGCGGCCGCCCCCGATGTGGCCTCGCGCCTGGACGCGGCCGGGCTGGCGGCGCGTCTGGGGGCCCTGTCCGCGGCGCTGCCGACGCCGTCGGCCCTGCCCTTGGTGACGCCCAAACTCGAAGACTCGGCGCCGATCAACGGATTCCGGGCACCGGGGATCTCGGAGCTGACGGATTCGGGGATCGTGTTCGGAGCAGCGGGCGCGGCCGCCCTCGCCGGCGGGGCGGCGACGTCGACGGACGGGACCGCCATCGCACCCGGCCTGGCGGGGGCGCCGGTCGGCACCAAGGCCGGTCCGGGTGAGATCTTCGACGAGGAGCCCGACCAGGGCCGCTCGAAGAAGGACCGGGGCAAGAACTCGGGTGGGCCCTCGGGGCTGTTCGTACGCAAGAAGAGCCACCGGACTTGGTGGATCGTGGGGGCGGTCGTTCTGGTGGCCGTCGTCGCCGCCGGGTTGCTCACTGCCTTCGAGATGAAGGTCTTCACGCCGTCGCACCCGGTGCCGTCGGTGGTCAATCAGCCGGTGGCGCAGGCCCGGGCATCGGTGGCCAAGGTCCACATGACTTTGAAGGAGGGCAGGCCGGTCACCTCCATCACGGTGCCGGCGGGCGCCGTGGTGTCGCAGAGTCCCAGGCCGGGCGTGGTACAGAAGGAAGGCTCGAACGTCAGCGTCGTGCTGTCCTCGGGGAAGCCCGACGTCACCGTCCCCTCGCTGGCCGGTATGACGTGCGCCCAGGCCTCGGCGACCTTGGCGTCGGCACACTTCCAGTCGGTGTGCGCGCCGGGGACCTACAACAACACCGTGCCTTCGCAGGTCCTGGTCCTGTGGTCCATCGGGTCGACGCAGAACCCGACGAAAGCGCCCTACGGGGCGACCATCACCCTGGTCCCCTCGGCGGGCCACGAGCCGGCGACCGTGCCGAACATCCCGAGCAGTTACACGTTCAATCAGGCCCAGGCCGCCCTGGCGGCGGTCGGACTGACGGCAACCCAGAACAACGAGTCCAGCGCGACCGTGCCCTCGGGCCAGGTGATCTCGACGTCGCCGGGGAGCGGCCAGTCGGCGCCCTACGGGTCCGCCGTGGCGGTCAACGTCTCGACGGGACCGCCGACGACGACGGTCCCCAACGTGATCTCGGACTCCGTGGCGCAGGCGACCAGTGCGTTGCAGGGCGCCGGGTTCGTCGTTTCGGGCGTGTCCGGTAACCCTGGCGGCTCGGTGACCGGCACCCAGCCGTCGGTCGGGTCGACCGTGCCCACCGGCTCGTCCGTACAGATCTTCACGCACTAGCTCTCCGGCCCGTGGCGCTCCCGTTCGATCCGGCCTGCGACCTCTGCGAGGCGGCGCGCCTGTCCGAGTGGCACCACGAAGACGACGTGTGCTGGGTGGCCGACTGCGAGGTGTGCGGCGTACCCATGGTGGTGTGGAAACACCACGGGCCGACGCCGCCGGACTCCGATATCGACCACATGCTGTCGCAGCTGAGCCGAGTGGCCGACGCGCGCTTCGGCGCGGGCGAGTGGTCCGTCGACCGGGTGATGCGGCAGATCCCGAACCACTTCCACGCCCACGGGCGCGACCCGAACTGGTGGTTCCGCCTGCGCGGCCTGCGTTGATCAAGGCCGGGCGCCGCCGTTCCCCTCGCCGACCTTCAGGTTCACCTCGTCGAGACGTGTGACGAGGTGAGCCAGCTCGAAGCGGGCACGTAGGGTGTCCCAGGTGGAGGAGCCGGGCGAGGAGCAGACCGACGTCCTCCTCGACCCCAAGTTCGACCCCGGCGGCGGCGCCATGGGGACGCTGGGAGCGGACGGGTCCGTCGAGACGAACTGGTTTTTCCTGCTGCACCGGCGGGTCACGGACCGCGCCGTCCGCAGTCCGCGCTATCAGTGGTGGGCGCTGATCGCCCTGTTGGCGGGGCTGCTCTCGCTCAACATCACCTTTACCGTCTTCGTGGTCGCCCTGCCGACGGTCAAGGCGGACTTCAACACCAACTTCTCCGTCCTCGCCTGGGCCTCGACCGGCCCCTTGCTGGCCTTCGGCGTGGCGGCGCCGTTCTTCGGCAAGGCCGGCGACCTCTTCGGCCACCGCCGTCTCTACCAGTTCGGCCTGCTGGGAGCGATGGTCAGCGCCATCCTGACCGCGACCGCGCCGAACGTCGGGGTCCTCCTGTTCGCCCGCGCCCTCGATGGCGTGCAGGGCGCGGCCACGGGCACGGCGTCCATGGCGATCATCCTGGAGCTGTTCTCACGCCAGGACCGCGTCAAGGCCCTCGGGTGGTGGTCGCTCGTCGGCGCCGGGGGCCCGGTGCTCGGCGTCACCATCGGATCTCCGGTCATCCAGTACTTCGGATGGCGGACGTTGTTCTGGGGCCAGCTCGTCCTGTTGGTGATCGCCTCCGCCGTCGTCGCGGTGTTGCTGCCGACGCATGGCCGGACACGGTCCCGTCACGTCGACCGGACCGGCGCCACCGCCCTGGACGGGCATGGGTCGGCGAATGACGGGACCGCCGGCCCTGACGCGCCGTCCGAGCGGGGGCGCACGCGGATCTGGGACGGGATGGACTGGGTCGGCAGCTGGAGTCTGGCTGGGTCCGTCACCGCCGGCATGCTTGTCCTGAGCATCGGCCCCATCGCGGGCTGGACATCGCCGGCGGTCATCACGTGCGGTGTGCTGGCGATCGTGTTGACGATCGTGTTCATCCGGCGCGAGGTCACGTTCGCCACGCCTCTGGTCCCGACGACCTATTGGGGCCGCCGGAACTTCATGTTCCCCATGGGGACGAAGGCGTTTTCCAGCTTTGCCTACTTCGGCGGCTTTTTCCTGTTCCCGCTCCTCATGGAGCAGGTCTACGGCTACAGCGTGTCGCAGGTCGGCTTCATTTCTGTGGCCCGGCCCCTCCTCTTCGCCATCAGCGCACCGATCGCGGGCTACATGACCGTTCGCACGGGGGAGCGGACGGCATCACTCTTCGGCACCGGCTCGCTACTGGTGTCGATGATCCTCTTCGCCACGCTCCGCCCCACCGCCGGGCTGGCGGTGATCCTGATCGCCTTGGCGCTCTCCGGGCTGGGCATGGGGGTGTCCATGCCCGCCACCTCGGCCACCATGTCCAACGAGCTCGCTGCGTCCGAGTACGGGGTGATGAGCGCGGCCCAGCTGTTGGCAGCGCAGGTCGGGGAGGTGGCGGGGATTCAGGCGGTGCTGACGATTCAAGAGTCGATCGCCCGCCGATCCGGCCTGAGCACGGTGCATCACAGTCCAGCCCTGCTGCACAGCTTCAGCGTCTCGTTCTGGGTCGGCGCCGTCGTGGCCGCGTTGGCGGTCCTGTGCGCGTTGTTCATCCGATCGCTTCCCCGCGAGGTGCGCGTGGCGCAGCGGCTCGCCGACGCCGGGTGACGCCGAGCGGGCCAACTATGCGGTGATGTCGCGCAACTTCGCTGCCATCTCGGCCGCGCTGGGGTCGGCCGCGGCGGGCGCCGCCTGCAGCGCCATCAGTTTGGCCATGTCACCTTCCACGCGCACCTTCCCGGCCATGAAGGCCTGCATGCCGGCTTGGGGATTGCCCTCAATGAGGATCGCCTTCGCCGTGTCGTAGTCCACCGTCACCTTGAGATCGTGTGTCTCGAGATGGCCGGTATCGAGCACCAGCTCGCCGCTCGAGGTGTCCATGTGAGCCAGGATGTCCTCGTCGGAGAACGGGACGGCGGTGACGACGAGGTTCATGCGGACGACGTGGGGGACCGGGGAGGTCTTGCCTTCGTACTCGGCGCGTATCCTCCGGGCTTCGTCGAGCCACTCGTCACTGAGGAACGGGTATGCAGCCATCGCGGTGCTCCTTCGTCTCGGTCCTGGTGCACGACCTCGTTTTGCCCCGCCGGGAGGCATGTCGGCCGCCGGAACCCTACTCGTCCCACCGGTAGGCTGCCGACCCGTGAGCACGTCCATCATCCCCGGTGCCGAGCCGTATTCCGCCACCGGTGACACCCGCGGTGCGTTGGTCCTCCACGGGTTCACCGGCAACCCGCAGTCGATGCGCGGGCTGGCGCGTGCGCTGGCCGACGCCGGCTTCAGTGTCGAAATGCCGCTCCTTCCCGGACACGGGACACGGATTGAGGACATGCTGCCCACGCGCTGGGAGGACTGGTCGGCTGCGGCCGAGGCGGCCTACACCGAGTTGGCGGCGCGCAGCGACGGCGTCGTGGTCGTCGGGCTCTCCATGGGAGGGATGCTGAGTGTCTGGCTCGCCGAGCACCACCCCGAGATCGCCGGCATCGCCGTCGTGAACCCGCTGCTGTCGCCGCCCGACGCGGACACCGTCGGCTTCGTCCAGGCCATGATCGACGGTGGCGAGGACGTGGCCCCCGGCATCGGCTCCGATATCGCGATGGACGGCGCCGTCGAAGCCGCCTACCCCGGACTCCCGTTGCAAGCGGCATTGTCGCTGTTCGCCGCCGCCGCCGAGGTCGAAGCGGAGCTCGGGTCGGTGACCTGTCCGGTTCTGGTGTTCACGAGCGTCCAGGACCACGTCGTGGACCCGGTCTCCAGCCAGAAGCTGGTGGCCCAGGCCAAGGGGCCGGTCGAGCAGGTGCTGCTGGACCGGAGCTTCCACGTCGCCACGCTGGACTGGGACAAGGACGAGATCGAGGCCCGCACGGTGGCGTTCGCGAGCGCCGTCCTTCCGCCGCGGTCATGACGGACGACGCCGGCCTGAGCCGGGACGATGTCGTCCACGTTGCCCGTCTGGCGCGCCTCGACCTGAGCGAGGAGGAGATCGACCTGTTCACGGGTCAGCTCCGCAGCGTGCTCGACCACGCCGCCGACGTGGCGTCGCTCGACCTGTCGCACCTGAAACCGTCGTCGCACCCGATCGCCCTCCAAAACGTCCTGCGCGCCGACGAGCCACGACCGAGCCTCGACCGCGAAGAGGTGCTGGCGGCGGCGCCGGCGGTGGAGGACAACCGTTTCCGCGTGCCCCGCATCGGCGGCGACGCGCCATGACAACGCCAACGGCCGTCTCCCTGGCGGCCGACGTCCGCTCCGGTCAACGGTCGGCCCGCGCCACGGTCGACGACGCCCTCGCCGCAGTGGCCGCCGGCGACGACGACATCAAGGCCTTCCTCACCGTCCTCACCGATGAGGCCCGGGCCGCGGCCGACGTTGTCGACGCCACGGTGGCGGCCGGGAGCGATCCGGGCCCATTGGCGGGCGTGCCGGTGGCCCTCAAGGACAACCTGTGCACCCGAGGCGCCATCACCACGTGCGGCTCCCGCATTCTCGAAGGGTGGCGCCCGCCCTATGACGCCACCGTCGTGGAGGCGCTGCGGCGTGCCGGAGGAATTGTGCTCGGCAAGACGAACATGGACGAGTTCGCCATGGGCAGCTCCACGGAGAACTCGGCTTTCGGCCCGACGCGCAACCCGCGTCACACCGGCAAGGTACCGGGCGGCAGCAGTGGTGGTTCCGCGGCGGCCGTGGCTGCCGGCTTCACACCGCTCGGCCTTGGTTCGGACACCGGTGGTTCCATCCGCCAGCCGGCCGCCTTGTGCGGGGTCGTCGGGATGAAGCCCACCTACGGTCGCGTGTCGCGGTACGGGTTGGTGGCCTTCGCCAGTTCCCTCGATCAGATCGGACCCTTTGCTGCGACCGTCGAGGACGCCGCCCTGTTGTTCGACGTCCTGGCCGGACACGATCCGTACGACAGCACCTCGTTGCCCTCGTTCCCGGAGCCGACACTGCCGACGCTCGCCCACGGCGTCGAGGGCATCAAGGTGGGGGTCTGCCGCGACCTCGTCAACGGCTGCGCACCCGACGTGGTGGCCCGGGTGCACGAAGCGGCCGACGCCCTGGCCGCAGCCGGCGCCAAGGTCGAGGACGTCTCGGTGCCCGAGTTCGGGTATGGGCTGTCGGCCTACTACCTGATTGCGCCGGCCGAGGCCTCGTCGAACCTGGCCCGCTACGACGGAGTGCGCTATGGGCTGCGGATCGACGGGGACGACGCCGCGGCCATGAACACGGCGACGCGCACGGCGGGTTTCGGCCCTGAGGTCAAGCGGCGGATCATGTTGGGGACGTACGCCTTGTCGGCCGGCTACTACGACGCGTACTACGCGCAGGCGCAGCGGGTCCGCACCTTGGTCATGCAGGCCTTCGACCGGGTCTACGCGACGTTCGACGTCCTGCTGGGCGCAACGGCGCCGACAACGGCTTTTGACCTCGGGGCCAAGGTGGACGACCCGATGGCGATGTACATGAACGACGTGTGCACCATACCGTCGAATCTCTCGGGGCACCCGGCCGTCTCGGTGCCGTTCGGAACGGGCGCCGACGGGTTGCCGGTAGGCGTGCAGGTGCTGGCGCCCGCCTTGGAAGAGGTCCTGTTGTTCCGCGTCGCCCGCACAGTGGAAGACCACGCCCCGACGGGGACGGGGACGGGCGAGTGAGCACGGAGTGGGAATTGGTCGTCGGGCTCGAGGTGCACTGCGAGCTGAAGACGGCGACGAAGCTGTTCTGCGGGTGTCGCAACGCGTTCGGGGACGAGCCCAACGTGAACATCTGTCCGGTCTGCCTCGGTTTGCCGGGTTCCCTGCCCGTCCTCAACGAGGAGGCCGTCGAGCTCGCCATGCGCATTGGGGCGGCTCTGCATTCCGCGATTTGCCCGTCCGAATTCGCCCGGAAGAACTACTTCTACCCCGACCAGGCGAAGGACTATCAGATCAGCCAGTACGACCTGCCGCTGAACCTCGACGGTTGGCTCGAGCTCCCTGATGGGTTCCGTGTCGGCGTGACGCGCGCCCACATGGAAGAGGACACCGGCAAGCTGACGCACGTCGGTGCGAGCGGCCGCATCAATGCGGCCCATCACGCGCTCGTCGACTACAACCGCTCGGGTGTCCCGCTGGTCGAGATCGTCAGCGAGCCGGACATCCGCACCGTGGCCCAGGCACGGGGCTACGCGAGCGAGCTGCGTGGCATTCTCATGGCCACCGGCGCATCCGACGGCCGCATGGAAGAGGGCTCCATGCGGGTCGATGCCAATGTCTCGGTCCGTCCGCTCGGCACCGACGACTTCGGCACCCGCTGTGAAATCAAGAACCTGAACTCCCTGCGCTCGCTGGGTCGGGCGATTGAGTACGAAGCGGCGCGTCAGATGGCCCTGCTCGAGTCGGGCGAGGTCGTCCAGCAGGAGACGCGGCACTGGGACGAGTCAGCTGGACGCACGGATTCGATGCGCTCAAAGGAAGAAGCGAACGACTACCGGTACTTTCCCGAGCCCGACCTGGTGCCCTTGGCACCCGACGCAGCCTGGCAGGAGCGGGTGCGCTCCGGACTCGGTCCCTTGCCGGCAGACCGGCGCGGCGCCTTGGCCTCCGCGCTTGGTGGCGCGCCGACCGAGGCCGAGATGGATCAGATTCATGCCGTGGTCGATCTCGGACTCGACGGCCTCGTGACGGCGGCCGCGGCGGGCGGCGTATCCGCCACCCTCGCCCTGGCGCGTGCCGCCAACGAAGTTGCGGCCCAGAGTGAAGCCGGGCAATCGCTCGACCCGGCCACGTTCGCGACGGTGCTCGCCATGGAGTCGGGTGGTCAGCTCTCGGCAACCCAATCGAAGGCCGTCCTGGGGGCACTTCTCGAGCGCGGTGGAGGGGACCCAGCCGCGGTGGCCAAGGAAATGGGCTTCGAGGCGCTCGCATCCGACACGCTGGGGGCGGTCCTCGACGAGGTCATCGCCGCCAACCCCGACGAGTGGGGACGCTTCGTCGAAGGTGAGGACAGGTTGACAGGGTTCTTCATCGGCGCGGTCATGGGCGCCACCGCAGGGAAGGCGAACGGCAAAGAGGTCGCAGCCGAGCTGCGCGCCCGGCGCGGCTGACGCGCTTGCTCGAGCAGCGGGCCCCGGGTCCTGGCATCCTGCTGCCGGTGCGAAACACGCTGTCGTCGTGGGCCGATCTCCTCCAGCGGTGGTGACGGAAAAGGCATAGGGTCGGCCTGGGTCGGGTTCGCGCCACCGACCGAGTGGGGAGGGCTGGAATGGCGTTGGCTGGTTCTGTCGCTGAGGATCAGGGGTCGACCTGCCTGGCCCCGAGCTCCAGGCAGGTCGGCACCGGAATGAGCTCTGTGGGCGCCGTGATGGTGGATGCCCAGCCTGGTGTGGCCGCCCCCGATAGCGACGCGATCGGCCACGGTGAGCGACTCCCAGGTGAGACGGGTCCGGCGACGAGTGCCCACTCGTGGCGCGAGGGGAGATGGTGGCCGGTCGTCGCCTGCGCTGTTGGCTACGCCGCGTTGTCGATGATCGCTTTTGGTCATGTCGACGACATGGGGTCGACATATGTTTCCGGACCGGGGGGAGCTGATCAGACCATCCAGGTCTGGTGGATTGCATTCGCCGCGCACGCCCTCGCCCACGGACTCAACCCATTCTTCTCGAACTGGATCAACTATCCCGTTGGCCTCAATGCCGGGCCCGACAATTCGATGCTGTTGCTCGGGACCCTCATCTCACCGATCACCGCGCTGGCAAACCGGTCACGACGGCCCCCGGCCCTTCCGGCGCCATCGCCGCGTGCGCTCGACGTCGCCACGCCGGTTCTGCTCGGTCGGCCGAGATGCATGCCAAGGTCAGGCGTTGCGCTTCCGCCGACTGCACTCTCACGAGGTCGAGAAGCGCCAAAATGCTGGGGCAGGCGGGAGGGTGCAGCGCTGTCGCAACCGGCCCCCCTCCCCAAGAAGGCCACCTCGAATCCGTGGCCCTGGCTCAGGGACGCCGCGGAATCCTGGAAGAATTTCAGGTCTCCGACGAGCGTCGTCCCGGCTTCCCACGTGACGGCGAACCAGAGTCCGCAAACCGACGCCCAAGAGCACCAGCACGGCCAGGGCGAGAACGAACCGCGACGCTGTTCGTTGACCGACGAGATGCACACCTGGAGTGCGCTTTCCGCGGGGCTACTCGATCGGACGTCTCGTGGCCCGATGGTCAGTGCCACGGTGCCTGATCAGTGGCGTTGCCAGTGGTCGAGTCCGAAAAAGTAGGCGTCCGGATCTCCTCCAAGTTTTTGGGCGATGCGAGCCACCTTCGCCGCGGTATTCCTCTGTGCCCATGCCAGGGACGGGAACAGAGGATCCGACTCGCCCCAGCTGTGCCCGCCAGACCCACAGGGCGCTCAGCGCGATGGATCGCTCATCGGGTGAGAATTCCGCGCCGACGCCCTCAGGTGTGTGGACCTCGCCAGAGTGTTCTTTCTTCATGCTCTGGTCCCGCTACGTCGCGGCCCTGAGTGCCGGCGCACGGCTCCGCGGGGTGCATGCTGCGAGGAATCCACCCCTTCGACCGTCCCGTGCTGCACCAATCCTCACCCCCGAAATTGACGACGCACGTGCGCAATCCGACTTTGCCGAGCGTCTCCGCCGCCAGCAGGCAGCTTAGGAAACGGCCGGCTTCGCCGCCATTCCGGACAAAACGTCTCGGGTTTTGCCGCCGACGTCGGATGTCCGCCGCGTGTGAATCCACCGAGGTCGCGCCGGGAGGGTCGCAATGCGGAAGCCAGGGCGCAGATCCCGCCCGCTAGTTTGGACCCGTGTCCGACGAATCCACGGTGCCTTCCGCCACGCTCGTCTCCATCAACCCTGGGCGTGATGTCCAACGTGTCGGCACCGCCAGCTTCCTCGGCGAGGACGTCAACAAGATCCACGATCCTGTCTGGGCCGTCATCGGCAACCTCGGCGACAGCCAGTGCTATCTCGGCGTCCCCGAGAAGGTGCAAGCGGTTCAGGCCGCGCTGCACCGCCGGATCGCCGACGACGACCTCGCGATCCGGCTCATCCCACCCGTCTTCACCCTCGGCGTGTCCGACGGCCAGCTCAACGGCACGCCGCAGATGCGCTTCTCGCTGGTCGGGCGCGAGCTGGTCCACGACATCGCCGACGTGCACATCGCGGCCAACGGCGTGGCGGGAGTCGTCGCCGTGGTCGCCTGCGACAAGCCTCCGGTCGGGACCGTGGCCGCCGTACTGGAAAACGACACGCCGGCCGTCATTCTCTCTGACGGCCCCATCCGGCCGGGCGTCGATCCCGAGACGGGCAAGCGCATCGACCTCGTTTCTGCCTTCCAGGTGGCCGACCAGGATCCCGAGACCCGCGCCCGCTACGCCCTCAACGCGTGCCCCGGGCAGGGAAGCTGCGGCGGCATGTTCACCTACAACACCATGCAGACGTTCATCGCCGTCCTCGGCCTCGAGCCACTGCACATGGTGGCGCCGCCGTCAGACGATCCGCGCCGGCTCCGCGACTTCCCGGACCAGATCGTCGACTGTCTCCTCACCATGGGCGAGCGTGGCATCCGACCGCGCGACATCGTGACGCCGGCTTCGCTCCGCAACGCCATGACTGTCGCCATCGCCATGGGCGGCTCCACCAATGTGTTGCTGCACAGCGTCGAGATCGCCCGGGCCGCCGGTATCGACTTCTGGGCCGACGTCATGAGCCAGGACGATTTCAACGACCTGGCCCGTCGGCTGCCGGTCCTCGTCAATATGCGTCCCTTCGGCGACTACTCGATGGTGGACGTGGACGCCAAGGGCGGCCTGCAGGTGGTGGTCCAGGAACTGCTCGGTGCCGATTTCCTCGACGGGTCAACCATGACCTGCACCGGCGAGACGCTGGACGAGCAGGTCGCCCGGTTGGCTCCGCCGGCGCCCGACCAGGACGTCACGTACGCGGTCGCCGCGCCGTTCAAGGACACCGGTGGGTTGCGGCTCCTGCGCGGCAACCTCGCCCCCGATGGCGGAGCCATCCTCAAGGTGGCCGGTATAGAGGGCGGGGTGCAGGACGGCGTCTTCACCGGCCGTGCCCGAGTCTTCAACGGCGAGCGGCCACTGATCGACGCGCTCGACGAGCACCCGGACTCGTTTCAGGACAACGACATGGTGGTGATCCGCTACGAGGGGCCCCGGGGCGCCCCGGGCATGCCCGAATTGCTCGATCCCACCTCAAGGATCACGGCGTTGTGCCGCCACCGCCACATCACCATCGCGCTCATGACCGACGCCCGGTTCTCCGGCGGATCGGTCGGGCTCGTCATCGGCCACGTGGCGCCGGAGGCGCTGCTCGGCGGGCCCATCGCGCTGGTCGAGGATGGCGACACCGTCGTGGTCGACCTCAACACGGACCGCATCGACTGCCCCCAGCTGGCCGACCGGGCCGAGCTCGAGCGCCGCGCTGCAGCCTGGCGGAAGGAGGCGGACGCCAATGGTGGCGTCCATCCTGATGCGCAACCGGTCGGCGACCGGGTCCTCGCCCGCATGCGAGCCACGGCACTGCCCGCCCTGCTCGGTGGGGGAATGGGGTTGTCGTGAGCCTCCCGGCATGCCACAATGACCGGGTCATGCAGGCACGCAGCCTCCGTCCCGAGATTCTGGTACTCGTAACGTAGGCACGCGCCCACACATCGGATTGCGTGCCCTACGACCTCCCGACACCGGGGGGTCTTTTCAATTCCGGACAGCACTCCGCACACCGGGAGACGGACCTCCCACCGCGGTCGAGCAGCGCTACGAACACGAACAACTCGACCACCAACACGAACAGGAACAGGAACAGGAACATGACGAGGGGAGCGAAATGAAGATGACCGGGGCCCAGGCCCTCATAAAGAGCCTCGAAATGCAAGGAACCGACGTCATGTTCGGCCTGCCCGGTGGCGCCATCCTGCCCGTGTACGACCCCATCATCGACTCGTCGATCCGTCACATCCTGGTGCGTCACGAGCAGGGCGCCGGTCACATGGCGGAGGGCTACGCCATGGCAACCGGGCGTCCCGGTGTCGCCATGGTCACCAGCGGGCCCGGCGCCACCAACATCGTGACGCCGCTCGCCAACGCCTACATGGACTCGACGCCGCTGATCGTCGTGTCCGGCCAGGTCGCCACCGGCTCCATCGGCACCGACGCCTTCCAGGAGTGCGACATCACCGGCGTCACGATGGGCATCACCAAGCACAACTGGCTCATCAAGGATGTCGACGACATCCCCCGGGTGGTGGCCGCGGCTTTCCACGTCGCCACGACGGGGCGGCCGGGACCGGTGCTGATCGACCTCCCCAAGGACATCTCGAACGCCACCATGGAGTGGTACTGGCCGACGTCGGTCGACGAGCTCGACCTTCCCGGCTACCACCCGGTGACGTTCGGCGACCCTGTCCTCATCGGACAGGCCGTCGAGCTCATCTCCCGGGCGCACCGCCCCGTCCTCTACGTCGGTGGCGGGGCGTTGAAGGCCCGGGCCGCCGAGGCCCTGCGCGTGCTGGCCGAGCGCACGGGGATTCCGGTCGTCACCACGCTGATGGCCCGGGGCGCCTTTCCCGACTCGCACCCCCAGGCGCTCGGCATGCCCGGCATGCACGGCCACTACACCGCGGTGACCGCCCTACAGAAGAGCGACCTGCTGATCAGCCTGGGCGCCCGGTTCGATGACCGGGTCACGGGAAAGATCAGCGCCTTTGCCCCCGATGCCAAGGTGATTCACGTCGACATCGATCCCGCCGAGCTCGGCAAGGTCCGCGTGCCCGACGTGGGCATCGCCGGTGACGTCAACCAGGTCATCGAGGAGATGCTGCTCGCCATGGACGCGCAGGCGGGAGGGGACCGCCCCACGGTCCAGGATCTGGCGCCGTGGTGGCGTCAGATCGATGAGTGGCGGGCGCGCTTTCCCTTGTATTACGAAGACGTCGAGGGCGGCGCGATCAAGCCGCAGAACGTGGTCGAACAGCTGCGCGACGCCTCGTCGGAGGACACCGTCGTCGTGGCCGGCGTGGGACAGCATCAAATGTGGGCGTCGCAATACTGGCGATTCGAGCACCCATACACCTGGGTGAACTCCGGTGGTGCGGGCACCATGGGCTTCGCAGTCCCGGCCGCCATTGGGGCCAAGGTCGGCCGCCCCGACCGCACGGTGTGGGCCATCGACGGCGACGGCTGCTTTCAAATGACGGCCCAGGAGCTCGTCACCGCCAGCTCGGAGCAGATCCCGGTGAAGATCGCGATCTTGAACAACGCGTATCTCGGCATGGTGCGTCAGTGGCAGGAGATGTTCTACGAGGAGCGCTATTCGGAGGTCTACCTCTCGCCCGACCTGCCCGACTACGTCAAGTGGGCCGAGGCCATGGGGTGTGTGGGCATCAAGGCCGAGACGCCCGAGGATGTGGGGCCGGCGATCGAAAAGGCGAACGCCATCGACGACCGCCCGGTGGTGGTCGACTTCCGCACCGACGCCCGGGAGAAGGTCTTCCCGATGGTGCCGGCCGGCGCATCCAACGACGACATCGTCGTCCACCCCGACCAGCTGGCGGCCCGATGACGTCGGTCCCGATCTATCCGGTGGGTGGGACCGGCCGAGGCGCCACCGGCCGGCCCGGCCGTCCCACGCCGATCCCGGGCCAGCGCCACCACATCTTGTCGGTGCTCGTCGAGAACAAGGCCGGCGTCCTGGCCCGGGTGGCCGGGCTCTTCAGCCGTCGCGGCTTCAACATCTACTCGCTGGCGGTGGCACCGACCGACGAGGATGAGCACTTCAGCCGCATCACGATTGTCGTGGATGTGGAGTCTGCGCCCTTGGAGCAGGTCATCATGCAGCTCGACAAGCTGGTCAACGTCGTCTCCATCGACGAGCTGTCGCCCGCTGAGGCCGTCGAGCGCGAGCTGGTCCTGGTCACCGTGGCGGTGGGCCCGACCGAGCGCTCCCAGGTGATTCAGCTGGTGGGGGTGTTCGGCGGCGAGGTGGTCAGCGTGGGTGCCGACCGCATTACGGTCATGTTGGCCGGCCGACCCGAGAAGATCGACGACTTCGAGGGATTGCTCGAGCACTACACCGTCGAAGAGCTTCAGCGGACGGGGCGCGTCGCCCTGCCTAAGCTGGAACGCCACTAAGCCGCCTCGCAGAGACCGAGCGAAAGAACCGAGCGAGAGAACAGAGAGAAAGAGCAGACGACATGGCCACGATGTACTACGAATCCGATGCCGACCCTGCGCTGATCGCCGGCCGCAAGGTGGCGATCCTGGGCTACGGCTCCCAGGGGCACGCGCACGCGCAGAACCTGCGTGAGTCCGGGGTGGACGTCCGGGTGGCGTTGCGCGCAGGCAGCAGCAGCAAGCGCAAGGCTGAGGAGGCCGGACTGCGCGTGCTGTCGCTGGCCGACGCCGCCGCCGAGGCCGACGTGATCATGATGCTGCTGCCCGACACCGAGCAGAAGGCGGCCTACGACGAGTTCGTGGCGCCGCACCTCAATGACGGCGACTGCCTCATGTTCGCTCACGGCTTCAACATCCGCTTCGGGCAGATCGTGCCGCCTCCGGGCGTCGACGTCACCATGGTGGCGCCCAAGGGCCCCGGTCACCTCGTCCGGCGCACCTACACCGAGGGCGGCGGAGTTCCGACGCTGATCGCCGTCCATCAGGACGCCACCGGCAAGGCGCGTGAGCTCGCCTTGTCCTATGCGCACGCCATCGGCTCCACCCGGGCCGGCGTACTCGACACGACCTTCGACGAGGAGACCGAAACGGACCTCTTCGGCGAGCAGGTGGTGCTGTGCGGGGGCCTGACCGCGCTGGTGACGGCTGGTTTCGAAACGCTGGTCGGCGCCGGCTACCAGCCCGAGTCGGCGTATTTCGAGTGCCTGCACGAGCTCAAGCTGATCGTCGACCTCATGTACGAGCAGGGGATCGCCGGCATGCGTTACTCCATCTCGGACACGGCCGAGTACGGCGACCTCACCCGTGGTCCGCGGGTGATCAACGAGGCCGTCCGGGCCGAAATGCAGACAATCCTCGACGAGATCCGCAGCGGCGCCTTTGCCGAGGAGTGGATCGCCGAGAACAGGGCGGGACGGCCGCGCTTCGAGGCCCTGCGCAAGGAGGGCCAGGCCCACCAGATCGAGTCGGTGGGGCAGGAGCTGCGCGCCATGATGCCGTTCATCTCCGCCGGCAAGACCAAGGTGCAGGACGCCTCAGGCGGCTGACGCGCCCGGTCCGTCATTCGACCGGAGGTGACAGATCCGGCTGATCGCGCCTTCGTCTCACCGTGTCTGTCTGACTGTGTCGTCGCCTGACCGTGCCTTTGCCTGACCGCCGCGCCTGAACTTTCGGCGCCTGACTCGGGCGGCGACGCTGCAGCTGGACCGCGCATGAGGTGCGCAGTTCTATTGCTGGTTGCCCTCGGGCTGGTACGCACGGCAGGGTTCTCCCCGTAGCGAGCCACACGGCGGAAGGGTTGGGGTCGCGCTGACGCTGGGGACGACGTTGACCGTGAGCGCCGAGGGCGTGACACCCCCGAAGCCGACTGTTACCGGCTGACCACTGTCGACGGTGTCGAAGGTCCAGACTGGTCGGTCCCCACCTGGCGCCGAGAGCACGACGCGTAGTTCGGTGCCGGCCCGGAAGGTGTGCACGATCGGATCGATCGGGATCTTGACGAGCGAGTAGTGGTAGGCGGACAGACTGCGTGCCTGGCTGCCCAGGTAGGTCGGATCCGTGAAGAGCGAGGTGGAATCGGGCGCATCGACCTGATTCGAGCTGCGCAGGAAGCCGGAGGTGATGTATTCCTCCTGGCTCGTCTGCGGTTGCACCTCGGTGATCGTGGCCTGGAGGTCCTCCGTCTGCACCGGGGCCTTGACCCACAGAGCCAATGTTGCCGGGCCGGCCACCGTCGTGTCCGTGCTGAAGGGCTCTGTTTGAAACGCGATGCCGTCGGCCGACGGAACGGGTGTCCAATCCCAGCCGGGATTGGCTGCCCACGCGTTGCCTCCCGCCGGCAGGCTGGTCGTGGGCCTGACCGTCGGGTCGAGGGTCAGGCTTGCAGTGCCCGATGTGACCTGTTGGGACTGCAGCGACCCATTCGATCCAAGGTAGAGGCTGGTGACCGCGCCGGGCGGGGGCCAGCTGGGGAAGTCCGCGCTGTACGTGGACCCGATGTCGCCTGTTCCAGCTGAGCTCGCCCCGTTGTCGAAGAGCGCGTGCACCCTGGGTGTCTGGGCGACGAAGTCGCTCCGTGCGGTGGCGAGATTCGGATCAGTGGTGAACCTGAGGGCGGGGAGCGCCACCTGCGAGGAGACAGAGGCGGCAATGGACGCAAAGGCATCGAGCACGAGGGCACCCAACGCACCGGGCTGGGTCGGCACCTTGTCGGCGACATAGAGGTCCAGGAATTCGAGCCAACGGCTGATCGTCTGGGGATCGGCCGAGTCAATGTGCCCACCGTTGACCATGTTGGTGAAGAGGGGTGTGGTCGTGGGTACGGCGTCGATCAGAGCGGTCCACTGTGGGCCGGTTTGCTCGTCCTGGAGTGCTCCCGAGAGGAAGATCGGCACGTTCACGTGCGCCGCCCAGTCGACCATGGAGCGTTGATCGAACAGCGCAGGGTCGCGCCCTTGCCCCGTGCCCGGACTGACCAGCTGGGGACCGACGAGTTGGTCCAGGTTCTCAGACTGGTTGTGCAATACCTGGTTGGCGAGGCAGGCCGACGATGCTCCGTTGCTCGACTCGAGTTCGCTGTCGATCTCGTAGTAGGTCCAGGGCTGTCCGGTGCCCGAAATAGGGGTCGTGGCGCTCTGAACGATCTTGCCTGCGCTGAAGCTGGCGGCAGCCTTGGCATCGTCAATGCGCGCATTGGTCCAGTCGGCGGCAAAGCCATTGTTGTAGATGCCGCCGGGGTACCCCGTCGAGAACAGATCGTCCGTCGGGCTCATCGGTGCGATGGCTGCGAGCCCGGGAGGATCGGTGCCGGCTGCAGGGAACTGCGACAAGCCCGAATAGCTGATGCCGACCAGGCCTATTTTGGCATTGGCGACCCAGGACTGGTGGGCGATGATCTCAATGGCGTCGTAGGCGTCGTAGTCCGACGGGTATCCCAAGAGATCGAAGGCACCCCCCGAGCACCCGGTCCCGCGCATCTGGAGACTCACGGTGGCGAAGCCCGAGACCCTGGCGACGACGGCGCCGACGTCGGTCGCTGAATCCGGTAGGAGGTTGGAGTTGCCGCAGGTCGTGCAGTGCGCCCCCAGGACGCTGTCCACCAAGGATGGGATCGGATCGGTTGGACCGGCCACGCCGTACCCCGAGTACTCCATGACGGTCGGGCAGGGCGCTGTGGCCGTACACGTGGAGCCAAAGGGATAGCGCACCGTCGCCGCCAAGGACACCCCGTCACGCATGGTGATGTAGTTCAAACCCTGGTGCATGGGCTGGTTGGCGTACAGGGCCGAATTCGTCGGTGGGTTCTGACCGGGTGCCAAGACCGAGAAGGTGGACGTCCGCTGTCCGGTGGAACGGTCCCACCACCAGTAGCCCGGCCCGGGCTGGAGGTCACGGATGATGAGCGATCCGAATGAGTCGGCCGTGCCCGGGTTGGCCGAGTTCCAGACGAAGGACCAGTAGCGAAGCAGGACGAGCCGGTTTCCTGGCTGGGCACCGGTCAGCCGCGCCTGCCCGATGGAGCCGTTTCCCTGCAAGGCGGCGGCCGGCAACGGATTGGAGACCGTCACCGTGATCGCCGCGCTCGTCGTACTCTGCCCGTTGACGTCCGTGGCCACGCTCTGGACCGCATAGGCACCGTTGGGAAACGAGGCCGTATTCCACTTTCCGATCCATCCGAACAGTGTCGGCGTGGCGGTCGAGATCACCTCGTCGCTCAGTGCGCCACCTGTGATCTCGAAGGTCACCGTCGCAATGCCAGAGGAGCTTGACGCCACTGCGTCGAGAATGAAGGAGCCCGACTCGGTGGCGCCGGTGGACGGCACGATCACCGCGGTGCTCGGCGGAGGGCCGGTCGTGGTGGCGGAGGCCGCTCCGGGCAACTGGGTGAGGGCTACCACGGACGCCACTGCCAACACGCTCGCCGCGACGGCGTTAATCACGCGCACACGGCACGCGCCGCGAGCACTGCTCCCAACATCGAGTCCCACCATCCGTTCCCCCAGGGCTCAGCCGAGCAGGCACATCACGTGCCTGATCGATGTTCTCGGCACGTTACAGCGACCGGGCTCGGTGTGCTCATATCGTCAAGGCCATGACGGCGTCGGATGACCTGCACTGCTCCAGCGTGGTCGGATCGACCGAGTTCTCGACCGTCTCAGGTGACCTCGAGGGCGGCGCCGACCCCAGCTGCGAGCAGGCTAAGGCGACCTCAGGCAGTGTGCGGCTCGGCGGGCTCACGCACGGCGCCACGGCGGCGGACGTCTCGGGCAACGTGGAGATCGGGTGGGCGCTCGAGCACGTGTAGCCGGATCTGTGAGGCTGCGCCTCTCGGACGCTTCTCGGGTGGCTTGGGATCAATCTCGGTCGTGGTGACACACGGCTTCGAGCATGAGGCCGAACGGATCGAGCCAGAAGGTGGCGAAGTATGGCGGCGGGTACTGCGGCCACTCCCGGGGGGCATGGAGCACCGGGCTGCCGACTTCGATCACGTGTGCGTGGACGTCGCGCACCGCGGTGCGGGTGGGGACGATGAAGGCAACATGCTGCAAGCCGGTGGCCTCGCGGGTGTACGCCGACCTGCCACGTGCCAGATAGAAGAACAGGTACGCCCCGCGCTTTCCACTGGCGGGCATGAATGCCAATGCGTCCTCGTCCGTGAGGAAGGGCTCGTAACCGAGGAGCGGCAACAAGGGCCCGTCGTAGTCGGCCGCCCGAGGCAGGTCGGGCACATTGATGCCGATGTGGCCCAGCACCGGGCCAGTCTGGCTGCAGGGAGGCGTCGGGCGCACAGTTCGGGCGCACAGTTCGGGCGCACAGGGCGACGGGGCGAGAGAGGGGGCGCCACCATCTGGGAATCAGCTGGGTACAGACTGGTGCCTGTGCTTCGCCGCTCGGTCCACGTCGTCGTGACCGGGATGCTCGTGGCCAGCGCCACCGTGCTCGGCCTGAGTGCCGGCTCGGCCCAGGCCACCCCCTCGGGACGGGATGTCGGCCTGCCTGACCTGTCCTCGCCGACGTTCATCTCCGCCAGCGACACCGGCACCAGCCCGGCGACGGTCTCGGGCCGGATTTCTGCTCCCGGCGGCCCGTACCTCTACGACCACGAGGGCCGGGTCGTCTTCTTCCATGGGGTCAACGCCGTCTACAAGTATCCGCCGTACGCGCTCTATCCGGACCCCGGCAAACCCTGGAACTTCTCCGCGGCCGACGCGTCGCTCATGGCCCGGCTCGGCTTCAACGCCGTGCGCCTCGGCATGACGTGGAGCGGGCTGGAGCCGGGCACGGCGCCGGCCAACGACCCGGCCATCTGCGCTCATGGTCGACCGACCGATCCCATGCAGTTCAGTCGGGCGGTCTTCGACCGCTACGTGGCACGCCTCACGAAGACCGTCGACCTGCTGGGGCGATTCCACATCTACACGATCCTCGACATGCACCAGGACGTGTACAACGAGATGTTCGACGGCGAAGGGGCGCCGCGCTGGGCCGTGTGCACGAGCGACGTCCCGAGCGTCGATCCGCCAGGACGTTGGTCGCTCGAATACGCCACCAAGGCCGCCGGCATCGCCTTCCACCACTTCTGGGACAACAGTGTGCGGGGGGACCTGCAGGGCCAGTACGACGACATCTGGGGCGACGTCGCGCGTGCGTTCAGCGGAAATCGTTGGGTCCTCGGGTACGACCCCTTCAACGAGCCGTTCTCCACGTCGCTCATCCGCGTCGGTGACGAACACTTCGATTCCCAGCTCGAGTGCTTCTACACCGGCACCGGCCACATCGGCATCCCGTCGCACGGCGCGCCCCGGTTGCACTGTCCGGGCAATGACCCCGCCAACGGCGTGATCCCGACCATTCTGGCCAATGACCCCCACCACCTCATTTTCGATGAGCCCGACAATTACGCCAGCCGAGGGCTGCCCACCTACATCGGACCGATGAATCTGCCCAATCTCGTCTTCAACGTACACATCTACTGCGGCGCCCGCAGCCCGGTGACCGGCAACCCGACCAATGTCGCCGCCTGCGCCGCGCAGGACGAGCACTCGCTCGGCGTACGGGCCTCGGACCGGCCCGAAATGGCGTCTCCCACCCAACCCGGCGGGCCGGCATGGTTCGTCACCGAGTTCGGCGCGACCAGCGACCTGCAACTCCTCGCGTCGATCGCGGCCGCTATGGATGCGCGCCAGGTCAGCTGGACCTACTGGGCCTGGAAGTACTACGGCGATCCCACCGGGAGCGCGGCCGAGTCGCTCGTCATGGCCGACGGCCGTCTGCGCTCGACGGCCCTCGTCCTCAGCCGAGCGTATCCGGAGGCGATCGCCGGGACTCCCATTCGCTTCGCTTTCTCACCGGCGACCGACGTCTTCGACATGACCTATGTGCCCAACCACCACATTCGAGCGCCGACTCTCGTCTTCGTACCGACCGCCTTGCACTACCCCCACGGCTACTGCGCGCGCACCACGGGCGCCCGGATCACGTCGGCGCGGGGGAGCGATCTCCTCCGGGTGCAGAACAGCTCCACGGGGTCGCGGGTCACCGTCGAGATCAGCGCTGGTCGGTGCTCCGCCGCCGGGAGCGCCCGCTCGAGCGCAGCCTAGGGTGGGGTCATGTGCCGCAACATCACCACCCTGCGCGGGCTCGAGCCCGTGGCCACCCCCGAAGAGATAGAGGCGGCGGCCCGCCAGTACGTCCGCAAGATCAGCGGCGTGCAGTCGACATCCCCGGCGACCGAGGAGGCGTTCGAGCGCGCCGTGTCGGAGATCACGAAGGCGTCCTCGGCCCTGCTCGGCGCGTTGCCGCCCCGGAAGCAGCCCCCACCGACCCTGCCGCCACTGCGCCGCATCGCAGCGAAGAAAGCGACCGCCCCAGCCTGAGGTCCTTGACCAGATATATGTGGGGAAGCAAATATATGCAGTGTGAAGGCCATCTTTGAGGCACTGGCCGATGAGAATCGCCGTCGGATCCTCGACCTGCTGGCGGATGGAGAGCGCCCGGTGGGGGACCTCGTCGATCTCGTCGCCCTCAGCCAGCCGTCGGTGTCGAGGCACCTCAAGGCCCTGCGTGGCGCCGGTCTGGTCGAGTCCCGCGCGCTGGGCCAGCGTCGGCTCTACCGGGTCGTCCCCGAGCCATTGCGTGCTGTCGACCACTGGCTGGCGCCCTATCGCCGCCAGTGGGCCGGTCCGCTGAACGCCCTGGAGCGCCACGTCCAGATCATGGGAGAGGCCGATGGCGGGCTGGGAGGCCTGGCCTGATCGGGGCTGCCTGGCCTGATCGGGGCTAAGCAGTGTCCAGCAGCCCGTCACGAGACTGGACGTCGTCAATGAGCATGCAGGGAAAGGTCGCCGTCGTCACCGGCTCGAACGTCGGCATCGGGTTGGAAACGGCGGCGGGCCTCGCCGCGCAAGGGGCGACGACGGTGCTCGCCTGGCGCAACCAGGCCAAGGCGGAGGCAGCTGCCCGCGAGATCACGAGCCGGACGTGGAACGACGACGTGCACGTCGTGCCGCTGGACCTCGCCGATCTGTCGTCGGTACAGAGGGCGGCCGACGACATGTTGACGCGTTGGGACAAGCTCGACGTCCTGGTGAACAACGCGGGCGGCACGTGGTCGGAGCGTCACGAAACCGCGCAGGGTTTCGAGTACACGTTCGGGGTCAACCATCTCGGCCACTTCTACCTGACCAATCTGCTGCTGCCTCGCCTCATGACCGGCGCGCCATCGCGCATCATCAATCTGACCTCTGTCGGCCACCATGCGGCACGGCGGGGGATGCGCTTCGACGATCTGCAGAGCGAACGGCACTACGAGGCGATGGAAGCGTACTGCCGCTCCAAACTCGCCAACGTGCTCTTCACCCGGCAACTGGCAAAGCGGATCAATGCCGCCGACGACGTCGCTGTCAACGCCGTGCACCCCGGTCCGGTCCGCAGCAACTTCGGGATGGACGGCGATCTGCATGGCCTCATGGGCTTCGGCATGCGGCTCGTCCGGCCCTTCGAGATAAGCCCCAAGCGCGGTGCCAAGACGTCGCTCTACCTGGCGACGTCCCGAGCCGTCGCAGGCAAGACCGGCATGTACTGGGTCCGGTCCAAGCCGGGTCACATGAGTCGTCAGGCCCGCGACGACGGGGCGGCAGCCCGGCTGTGGGACGAGAGCGAGCGCTTGCTCGCCTCGGCCGGTTACGGATTGGCCTGACGCCCCAGCTCAGGGCAACCGACGCCGGTCGCCGGGCCTGTCAGGCATCGCGTGTCTTCATCCGCCACGCCCCGATGGCGGTCCAGAAGACGATCCATCCGACGATCACCAACGACGCGGCCAACGTGGACTCGGGGATGAGCGGATTCGCTCCGGGGCCACCTCCACCACCCCCACCGCTGAACGGAGTCGGCAATCCGCCGGGCTCAATGTGCGCCATGGCCACACCGACGATCCCGCGCTGGACGTTGAGCAGGTGGGGCACAATGTGGCGGCTGAAGAGCGGCGTGAGGATCAGCTCCAGGACAATCAGCAGGATCACCGGCACCGTGCGCTGGCCCATGAGCGACGACAGCCCGAGGCCGACCACGAAGCCGATCGCCGCCTCGAGCGTGATCCACAAACCGACTTGGATCATCAACGTCGTCGATGGGACAAGGAAGTTCGCGTGGTAGTCGGCGTAGTCCTGGTTGGCAACCGCGACAGCGAAGGCCCGGATCTGGGCCGGCGACTCGGCCGCGGGCACGGTCAGGGTTCCACCGCCCTTCGTCCGGATCACGGTGCCCGGCGGCGGTCCTATCGACTGCCCGCCAGGACAGGTCACATTCGGGAGCGGTCCGTTGAGCCCTCCGCCTCCGTGGAAATTGAAGTCGCAAATGACCTCGTCGGCGTGCGATGCAGCCCAGGTATCGAGAGCCGGACGTGAGAGTCCCGCGGGAACGTTGACCCCGTCGTAGCTGAGCTGCGTCGGCGCGGCGAACACACAGACGGCGCAGACGATCGTGTAGCCGACGGCCACCATGGCGACGACGATGGCCAGCCCGGCCGGAATCCGTGCGAAGTACAGCGCCAGGCGGGAACGCCCGGTGATGACCAGGTGCCGGAACATGCCCTCGGTGAGATCGATCGACCCCGCTGTACAGCCGACCACGGCGGCGACGACGAAGCCGAACACGTACATGAAGCCAGGGACCAGGGTGGCGAAGATGCTGTAGCCGCCGGCCGGACCGTACGTCTTCGGGGCGACGGCATGGGAGATGAGCCGCACTCCGAGGAAGACGACGGGGATGCCGACGTTCACCGCGATGAGGGCGATCATCAGTCCGCGCCGCCTGCGCAGCTCCATGCAGCGCGTCGTGACCATGCCCCAGGTCGGGACCCACGAGCCGCGGTGATCTCGCCGCGTCGCCGCCGGATTCGGCGTGGGAGCCTGGCCAGGCGTGCCGAGATCGGTGACCGTCGTCATTCGTTCTCCCCCAGGCGCTTGGTCACCTCGAGGAACCACGTTTCGAGCGAGGCCTGCATGTGCTGAAGCCGGTAGACCGAGATGCCGCGTTCGACGAGATGGCGGTTGATCTCCGCGATGGCGTCGCGTTCGGTGCCCGCAGGCAGCGTGATGGTGATCCCGTCCGTTCCGGGTTGGACATGGGCGCCGAAGGGCGTGGTCGCGAGCACGCTGATGGCCCCGTTCGGGTCCGAGCACTCGATCTGGACCTCATAGGACGACCCGGCCAACAGCTGCGAGATCGGGCCCTGGCGGATCACCGTGCCGCGGTCGACGATTGCCACGGCGTCGCAGGTGCGTTCGACCTCGTCGAGCAAGTGGGACGACAGCACCACCGTGCGCCCTTCGGCCACGAGCGACAGGATCATGTCGCGCATGTCGAGCATGCCCGCCGGGTCGAGACCGTTCATGGGCTCGTCGAGGATGAGCAGTTGGGGGTCCCCGAGCAGGCAGGCGGCGACGCCGAGCCGCTGGCGCATGCCCATGGAGTACTTGGACACCTTGTCGTTGCCCCGGTGCAGAATGCCGACGCGCTCGAGAGCGGGGTCGACGCGACCCTTGGCCGCCGGTTCGCGGGCTGCCGCCAGGATCTGCAGGTTTTGTCGTCCGGTCAGGTGGCCATGGAAGCGGGGCTCGTCGACGATTGCCCCGACCCGTGCCAACGCGATGTCACGATGTCGCGGGACGCGTTGACCGAGGAGGAACATGGTGCCGGCGTCCGCATGGGTCAGGCCCAAGAGCACGCGGATCAGCGTGGTCTTGCCGGCGCCGTTGGGGCCCAGGTACCCGAAGGCGCAGCCGCGAGGGACGAGCAGCTCCACGTCGTTGACCGCGATGTTGTCGCCGAATCGCTTCGTGAGCCCGTGGGTCTCGACTGCCCACTCGCTGCCCCCTGCATCCGTCGGCGGTGCATCGGCCAGCATGGCAGTGCTCAAGGCTCTGACCTCCGGGTTCGTGCGTGGCGGCCCGAGCGGGCAGCGCTATACCCGGTAGAATAACGAGGACACCTCAGTGGCTGCTAGGGGGTTCCCACCCGTCTGCGCGCTGGTGCTGGCACCAGTCGGAGGTGCGATAGCGGCCGGCGACCCGCAGGCGGTGGGCGGCGGTGCCGTTTCCGGCGTCAGTCGGCCAACGCCCCTACGACGTGGGTGATGCACGCGCACAGCGACGCGACGTCGTCGGGCTCGATGGCCGGGAACATGGCGATCCGCAATTGGTTGCGTCCGAGCTTGCGATACGGCTCCGTGTCGACGATCCCGTTGGCCCGCAACACGGCAGCGACGGCCGCCGCGTCGACCGCGTCCACGAAGTCGATGGTGCCGACGACATGGCTCCGCTCGGCCGGGTTCTCGACGAAGGGCCGGGCGTACCCTGACTGCTCGGCCCATGTGTAGAGGATCTCGGCGGAGCGGTCGCAGCGCGACGCGGTCCATTCCAGACCGCCGTTGGCGATCATCCAGTCGAGCTGCTCCGCCAGTAGGAAGAGGGTGGCGAGCGCCGGCGTGTTGTAGGTCTGGTCGAGACGCGAGTTGTCGACCGCCGTCTTGAGATCCATGGAGGTCGGGATCCAGCGGTCCGACGCCGCGACCTGCTCCACTCGCTCGAGGGCGTCGGGCGACAGCAGGGCGATCCAGAGGCCGCCGTCGGAGGCGAAGCACTTCTGGGGAGCGAGGTAGTAGGCGTCGAACTCGGCGGGGTCGACCCGGAGGCCACCGGCACCGGAGGTGCCGTCCACCGCCACCAATCCGCCTCCGTCGATGGGGGCGGCGGCACCTTGGGGCCGCCGGATGGGCATCGCCACCCCGGTGGAGGTTTCGTTGTGCGTGAGTGCATACAGATCGACCGACGGGTTCGCTTCGGGCGTGGGGTGAGTTCCCACCTCGGACTGAATCACCTGCGGGTCCTTCAGGTGCGGCGCCGCCTTGGCGCAGGCAGCGAATTTGGACGAGAACTCGCCGAAACTCAGGTGCTGGCTCTGCTCTCTGATCAACCCGAACGTGGCGGCGTCCCAGAAACAGGTCGTCCCCCCGTTGCCGAGCACGACCTCGTAGCCGTCGGGAAGGGAGAAGAGCTGGCGCATGCCGGCGCGGACGCGGCCCACCTGAGCCTTGACGGTCTTCTGCCGGTGGCTGGTGCCCATATACGTGGAGGCGATGCCGGCGAGCGCGTCCATCTGGGCCGGTCGGACCTTGGAGGGCCCGGATCCGAAACGGCCGTCGGAGGGCAGCAAACCGGGGGGAATGATGATGTCGGGGGCGTCTGGCACGTATGAGATCATGGCATCCGTGACGACCACGAAATCCCCGACCGAGTTCCGCCGGATCTCTCGCCGGGCTGCGGCAGTGGCGCCTTCGGCGACGCTCGCCGTGGATGCGAAGGCCAAGGCGCTCAAGGCGGCGGGGGAGCACGTCATCGGTTTCGGCGCGGGGGAGCCCGACTTCGCAACTCCGGCGCACATCGTGGAGGCGGCCGTGGCCGCCTGTCGGGACCCGGCCAGCCACCACTACACGCCCACGGGGGGGATCCCGGCGCTGCGCGAGGCCATCGCGGCGAAGACGCGGCGCGACTCGGGCTACGACGTCGCGGCGAACCAGGTGCTCGTCACCAACGGCGGGAAGCAGGCGGTCGCGAACGCATTCGCTGTCCTGTGCGACCCCGGCGACGAGGTGCTCGTGCTGGCGCCGTACTGGACGACCTACCCCGAGGCCATCGCACTCGCCGGCGGGACGCCCGTCGTGGTGTCCTCCGACGAGACGACCGGATTTCGATCCTCGGTGGGCGACCTCGAATCGGCCTGGACCCCCAACACCAAAGCGCTCCTCTTCGTGTCGCCCTCCAACCCGACCGGGGCCGTGTATCCCCGTGAGGAGATCGAGGCGATCGGTCGCTGGGCGGTCGACAAGGGCATCTGGGTGCTGACCGACGAGATCTACGAGCACCTCGTCTACGGCGGGGCCGAGCATTTCTCCATGCCCGTGGTCGTTCCCGAGCTGGCTGACCGCTGCCTCGTCGCCAACGGCGTGGCAAAGACCTACGCCATGACCGGCTGGCGCGTGGGGTGGCTCATCGGCCCGACCGACGCCATCGCTGCGGCGACCAACATTCAGAGCCACGAGACCTCCAACGTCGCCAACGTGTCGCAGCGCGCCGCGCTTGCCGCGGTCTCGGGCGGACTCGAGGACGTCGCCATGATGCGGGCGGCCTTTGACCGCCGGCGCCAAATCATGACCACCATGCTCAACGACATCCCGGGCGTGGTGTGCGTGGAGCCCGAGGGTGCGTTCTACGCCTATCCCTCGGTCAAGGGGCTGCTCGGCAAGAGCCTCCGGGGGCAGCGCCCGGCGAGCAGCGCGGAGCTGGCAGAAATTTGCATCAACGACGCCAAGGTGGCGGTCGTGCCCGGCGAGGCGTTCGGCGCGCCGGGGTTCTTTCGCATGTCCTATGCGTTGGGCGATGACGATCTCGTCGAGGGAGTGAGCCGGCTGGCTGCGCTCTTCGGCGAGGCGCAAGACTGACCGCTTCATCGGCGGGGGGAGTGAGGAGACCACCGCGGTGGCACGGGTACTGGTAACGGAGAAGATCGCGCAGAGCGGGCTCGACCTGCTGGCCGAGGCCGGCCACGAGGTCGACGTGCGAGAGGGTCTGAGCCCCGAGGAGTTGCTCGAGGCTGTCGGGGGCGCCCAAGCGCTCATCATCCGCTCCGCCACGCAGGTCACGGCCGAGGTGTTGGCGGCCGGGACGACGCTGTCCGTCGTCGGGCGCGCCGGTGTCGGACTCGACAACGTCGACGTCGACGCGGCGACCGAGCGTGGCGTCATGGTGGTGAACGCGCCGACCTCGAACATCCTCTCGGTGGCGGAGCAGGCCATGGCCCTGCTCCTGGCCCAGGCGCGCAACATCCCGCAGGCGCACAGCGCGCTGGTGGCGGGACGCTGGGAACGCTCGAAGTGGGAGGGCGTCGAGCTGCACGGAAAGGTACTCGGTGTGGTCGGCCTCGGGCGGGCCGGCTCGCTGGTGGCCCAGCGCGCCCACGCCTTCGGCATGGAGCTCATCGGCTTCGACCCGTTCGTGTCTCAGGAGCGGGCGCGCGCAATGGGCGTGCGCTTGGTCAGCATCGAAGAACTGGTGGGCGAGGCGGACTTCGTCTCCATTCACACACCGAAGACGCCAGAGACCATCGGGCTCTTCGGGCGTGACCTCCTGGCGAAGGCCAAGCCGGGCATCCGCATCGTGAACACGGCGCGTGGCGGCATCGTCGACGAGGACGCGCTGGCCGAGGCGATCCGCAATGGCATCGTGGCCGGCGCCGGTCTCGACGTGTTCGCCAAGGAGCCCTGCACCGATTCGCCCCTCTTCGAACTGCCCCAGGTCGTCGTCTCGCCGCATCTCGGCGCCTCGACCGAAGAGGCTCAGGACAAGGCGGGTGTGACGATCGCCGAGCAGGTGCTGCTCGCTCTGGCCGGCGACTTCGTGCCCTATGCCGTCAACGTTGCGGCACGCGACGTCAGCGACATGGTGCGCGGGTTCATGGGTCTGGCCGAGCAGCTCGGCCGTTTCTTCGTCGGCCAGCACGACGGGCTGCCCGATGGCATCGACATGGAGTACCAGGGCGAGCTGGCGGGGGAGAGCACGGGCATCCTCACCCTGTCGGTGCTCAAGGGCATCTTCGGCGGATCCACCGAGGAGCCGGTGTCCTACGTCAATGCACCCCAGCTGGCCGAGCAGCGCGGCCTGCAGGTCCGCGAGTCGTCGACCGCCACCTCGCACGACTACAAGTCGCTGATCACCCTCCGTTCAGGTTCGCACTCGGTGGCCGGTACTCTGATCACCGCCGGGCTGCACACCGAGCCCCGGATCGTGGTGGTCGACGACCACATGGTGGAGGTGCCGCCGTCGAACCACATGCTCGTGGTGCGCAATGACGACCGGCCGGGCGTGATCGGGATCGTGGGGACGGCACTGGGGTCGGCGGGCATCTCCATCTCGTCCATGGCGGTCGGGCCGAGCCCTGAGTCGACCACCGCCATGATGGTGATCTCGACGTCGACGCCGGCGTCCGACGCCGTGGTCGAGCAGCTGCGTGGTGACCAGGGGATCCTCGAGATTCACCGCGTCACCCTGTAGCGCCGGGTCTGCGGCCCTCGGCTTAGCTCTGGGGTTTGCGCGGCACGGTGGGCCACGTATCGAGGCTGCCGATGACCGGCTCACCGGGGTGCAGCTCCCGCCGCGGTCCCCGGTCGAGGAGGACGGCGCGCACGATGGCGAGCGCCCCGACGATCAGGGCGGCCCGCAACAGTGTCGAGAGCAACCGGCGCACCCGACCACGGTAGCGTGAGCGGCCATGGCCGTCCTCCAGAGCATTACGCCGATCTTCCCCACGGGCGATTTGGAGGCCATGCGGGTGCACTACGAGGCCCTCGGCTTCGCCGTGCACGTACACGGCGGTGGCTATGCCACCTCCATCCGAGACGGCATCCGCATCCACTTCAAACTGGTGCCCGGGTTGAGCCCCGCGGTCGAACGGGGCGCTGCCTACCTCGCAGTGGACGATGCCGACGCGCTGCACGCCGACTGGCGGGCGGCAGGCGTGGGGGAGACGTCTGATCTCTTCGACCCCGGGTTCGGCGTCTGGGAGGCGGCCCACACCGACGGCGACGGCAATCTGCTCCGATTCGGCTCTCCGATCGCCCCGACGCCTTGACGACAACCACATCCGATGGGACGATTACACTGATGACAGTGGAGCCGACCGTATCGAACCTGCTGCTTACCTGACGGCGAACGCCACATCGCGTTCGCTCGCAACCTCCTGCGCCACGCGGCCAGGGGGTTTTTTGTTGGGCCGGCACCGGCTTGATCCGACCAAACAGGGTGAAAGAAGGGCAGAACCATGGCTGAGGGACAGAGAGGGAGTGGTGACGACATGGAGCGGGGTCACCTGGCCCTGCCCTGCGACCCGTCACCCATGCCTTTCGGGAAGTACCGCTCGCATGTGCCGTTCGTGCTGCACGATCGCACGTGGGCCGATCGCCAATTCACCAGGGCGCCGCGCTGGGCCAGCGTGGATCTGCGCGACGGCAACCAGGCTCTGATCGATCCGATGGACTCCGAGCGAAAGCTGGCGTTGTTCCAGACGCTGGTCGATGTGGGGTTCAAGGAGATCGAGGTGGGGTTCCCCTCGGCTTCGCAGACCGACTTCGACTTCCAGCGTCTCATCATCGACGAGCACCTCATTCCCGACGACGTCGAGGTTCAGGTCCTGGTGCAGTGCCGACCAGAGCTGATTGAGCGGACCTTCGAATCGCTGGCCGGCGCGCCCCGCGCCATCGTGCACTTCTACAACTCGGTGTCCGAGTTGCAACGACGCGTCGTGTTCGGCCTCGACAAGGGGGGCATCGTCGACATTGCTGTCAAGGCGGCCGAGCTCTGTAAGAAGTACGAGGCCCAGATGAGCGATGGGACGACGGTCCGCTACGAATACTCGCCCGAGAGCTTCACCGGGACCGAGCCCGAATTCGCCCTCGAGATCTGCGAGGCCGTGATGGACGTGATCGACCCGACGCCCCAGGCGCCGATGATCCTCAACCTTCCGGCCACCGTCGAGATGTACAGCCCTAACGTCTACGCCGACGTGATCGAGTGGTTCGGCCGGACCATCAAGAACCGCGAGTCCGTCGTGCTCAGCCTGCACCCGCACAACGACCGGGGCACCGCGGTGGCGGCAGCGGAGCTGGCGGTCCTGGCGGGTGCCGACCGGGTGGAGGGCACTCTCTTCGGCAACGGCGAGCGCACCGGCAATGTCGACGTCGTGACGCTGGCCATGAACCTGTTCTCCCAGGGCATCGACCCGGCGCTGGACTTCGGCGACATTGAGAAGGTGCGCCGCGTCGCCGAGTACGCCACGAGGATGCCGGTCCATCCCCGCCACCCGTACGCGGGCGACCTGGTGTACACGGCCTTCTCAGGCTCGCACCAGGACGCGATCAAGAAGGGTATGGCGGCGATCGGGCCCGAGTACCCGGAGTGGGAAGTGCCCTACCTGCCCATCGACCCCAAGCACACCGGCCGAACCTACGAGGCGATCATTCAGGTGAACAGCCAGTCGGGCAAGGGTGGTGTGGCCTATCTGATGGACACGGACCACGGGCTGGACCTGCCGCGGCGACTGCAGATCGAATTCTCGAAGCGGGTACAAGAGATCACTGAGGCGAGCGGCACGATCATCCCGTCGGGCAAGATCCGCGACGTCTTCGAAGAGATTTACCTGCCCGAGGACGCGGGCGTGCGGCTGATCACGAGTGAAGTCTCGACGGGTCGCGGGCACACAAGCGTGACGGCGCAGCTGCTCGTCGACGGCCAACACCAGACGGTCCGAGGCCAAGGCAACGGACCGATCGACGCTCTGGTCTCCGCTTTGAAGGCCGACCTCGGTATCGTGTTGGAGGTGAAGGACTATTCGGAGCACGCGCTTACCGAGGGTTCGGGTGCGTCCGCGGTGGCGTACGTGGAATGCGTCGGCGCCGACGGCACGACCTGGTGGGGGGTGGGCCGCGACTCGTCCATCCTCGACGCATCGCTCGGAGCGGTGGTCTCGGCGGCGAATCGAGCCCGTACCGGGTGATCCGTCCAGCGGTCGAGGCTGACGTCCCCGAGCTCGTTGCGATGATCCGCGAGCTGGCCGACTACGAGAACCTCGTGGACCAGGTCGCGGTTACCGAGGACGATCTCGCCCGCACCCTGTTCGGGCCCGACGCGATGGCTCACGACTGGGTCGTCGAGGACGAATCTGGGGCCCTGGTCGGCCACGCCCTCTGGTACCGGACGTTCTCGACCTTCTTGGGCAAGGCCGGGATCTGGCTGGAGGACATTTACGTCCGGCCCGATCACCGGCGCCGGGGTCACGCCACCGAGCTTCTCTCCAGGTTGCGTCAGGAGACCACTGGGCGCTTGGAATGGGAGGTTCTCGAGTGGAACGTCCCTGCCATGGACTTCTACCAGCGCCTCGGGGCCCGGCCCATGGCCGGATGGACCCGCTACCGCTGGTTCGACGGATGACTCCTCCCGGTAATCTCTTAGACAGATAAGAGGAATCTTCCCAAGCTGGTTGACAGATCATCCGTCGAGGCGTCACGCTGGCCCTGGGAAGAGTGCATCGGAAGGAAGATCATGGGATTCTTCAAGGAAGACCTGCGGGAGCTGGATCTGTTTTCGGACGTGACCCGATCCGAGATGGCAGTCATCGCTAAGCAGTTGACCAGACTGAAGGTGAAGGCCGGGCGGGTCCTCGTGCGGGAGGGCGGCTTCGGGAACGAGTTCATGATCATGGTGAGCGGCATGGCCGAGGTGACCCACGACGGCCGGAGCATTGCCACCCTCGGTCGGGGCGACCTGGTCGGTGAGATGGCGCTCCTGGAGCCCCATGGCGCCGGGCGGCGGAACGCCACCGTCACTGCGGTGACCGACGCCGAGATCTACGCCGGCTCGGCGACGGAGTTCCGCCGGATTCTGGAGGCCGCGCCGTCGGTGGCGGAGAAGGTCCGTCAGACGATCGCCTCGAGGAAGCTCGCCCCGGTGATCGCGGCCTAGCTTCGTCCCGAACGGCGGGTGCCGCGGCCTCGGCGTCCGGCCGCGGGTGGCGATTGTCAGCGGCGGTGACAGATTGGTAACCATTCCGACGATCTGATCTGAGTCGATGGAGGAGCCGCAGGCCGACCCGTTCGATGCGCTCGGCGGCCCGACCCGCCGCGAGATCCTCCGCCTCCTCAGCGCAGGCGACAAGCCGGTCCACGAATCGCTGCCGCGCTCCCGGTCAACCGCCCTGCGCTATCCCGCCATCTGCGTGGGTTGAAGGACGCCCGCATGGTGGCCGAACGGGCGGAAGGGAACCGCCGGATTTACCACCTGGAGGACGGAGGCGTGCGAGCCGTCCAGGACTACCTCGAGGGCGTGCGGGGCGAGGCGGCGGCGCGCCTCCGACTCCTGGCGGAGAACACCGCGCCACCCGAGGCGACATGATGACCCCATTGCGGATCAGCTTCGACTCGATTGCCCGCCCCAGCCCGCATTCGCGGTCTGGACCTCCAAGATCGCGCCCTGGTGGCGCCCGACCACACCGTGAGTCGGGATCCCGAAGCAGTCGTCCTCGAGAGAGTGGGTCCGGCGGGCGCATTCGCGAGCGAACCGCTGCGGGCGAACGGCACGGATGGGGTGACGCCACTGTCTGGGAGCCGCCACGCCGCCTGGCGTACCTGTGGCACATCGGCCGCGGACGGGACACGGCCACCGAAGTCGAGATCACCTTCGTGGGGACGGGCACCAACGAGCGCGCACGCACGTCGAGATAGAGCACACCGGCTGGGAGGTCCTCGGTGACGAGGCCGATATCTGGCGAGAAGAGAACCGTGCGGGTGGGACACGCTCCTGCCACATTTCGTGGCGGTGGAAGCGTGCGGACGCGCCCGACCATCCAGTGGAATGGGTGGTATCGACTGCGCAAGGGCTACCAGGGCCGCGTGGGCGTGTACCTCCCGCCCTTGCTCGAGGAGCTTGGCCTTGCCGAACCGACGACGAAGCACGCGACAACAGCGTGCGGGCTCCCTGATCGCTCCGACAAGGTGAGAGGAGGACGGATGACAACGACGACAGTGGTCCGCTATCGCACGACGCCCGACCTGGCCGACGAGAACGAGCGACTCGTCGGGGAGGTGTTCGCCGAGCTGGCCGAGAGCAAGCCCGACGGGCTGCAGTATGCGACGTCCCGGCTCCCCGACGGTGTGAGTTTTCGTGACCGTCGCGGTGTTGGACGGCGACCCACTCGTGTCCTCACTCGCCTTCACCGCATCCAGGCCGACATCGGGTCGCGCTGCGTCGAGGGTCCGGCACCGGCGGCCGCCACCGCGATCGAACTTCGGACTCTCGCCCTAGATTCGATCTGCTCCGCCGGGCGCCGCCGCGCCAGAGCCCTTCGTTACCGGCGCCCGAGGTAGTGGAGCCGCTGAGGTCCCCGTGTGCCTGCGCATCCGTTCATCTCAGCGCACGAGGCACTCCGCCATCGTCACTTCGTGGCTGCCATCTCGGTGCTGGGGGAGATGTCGTGAGGAATATGCCTCGGCGTTGGTCCGTACCGACGCACTGTCGACTGCACCCGGCCGGATCCTGGCGGGAACGCCGAGCGCCATTGCCCCGGCGGGGACCTCCGTACCGGGAGAGACCACCGCTCCCGCCCCGACGAGCGACGGTGACCGGCAGATCACGCGTTCGAGGACGACCGCACCTGAACCGATCAGCACGTAGTCCTCCAGCACACAGCCCTCCAGGTGCGCCAGATGGCCGACTACACAATCGGTTCCGATACGCGTCTGGTTCACGAGCTGGGTATGGATGACGGCGCCGTCCTGAACGGAGGTGCGGGCCCCTATCACAATGGGCCCGTTGTCGGCGCGAACGATGGTTCCCGGCCAGATGCTCGCTTCGGCTCCGACGTGGACCTCGCCGATCAGAATGGCCTCAGGATGCACAAAGGCCTCCGGATGGATTTTTGGTCGTTCGTCACCCAACGCATAGAGAGTCATGGCGATCATTCAAACAGGGCGACGGCCGTCGGTGGCCGGTTCACCAGACGGTACGGTGCGTGGCACGGAAGACTCCGCGCTGGCGGAAGATCGGAGAAGGGCGATGACCTCGAAGTCTGATTTCAGTGAGGACGAATGGAGGGAGATCCTGGAGGCGCCGCCCAGTGCCGGAATGATTGTGGTCACGGCCCAGAAGGGCGGAGCTTTCCGCGAGACCATCGCCATGGCCAAGGCCTACGTCGAGGCCCGGCAACAACACGGCAACAGCGAACTGCTCGATGCCATTGTGGCAGCGAAGCCCGAGCGGGATCACACGCGTTATCACTCGTCCGAAGAGCTCAGGAAGCACGGCTTGCAGCTACTGCAGGCCTCTGTCGTTCTACTCGAGAAGAAGGCGACACCGGCCGAGGTCGAGGACTATCGCAAATTCATCGTCACCTTGTCGCAGCGCGTCGCCGCGGCGCACCGCGAACATGACCACGAGGTCAGTGAGGCCGAGCAGGCAGCCATCGATGCCATCACGAAGGCATTGCAGACGAGCCACTCATAGCCGGTGCTATGTGGCAGATCCTGCTCTGCCCTATTAGTCCTCAGCTTGGGTCCCTGCCAGAATAGGGTGTCCGTGGGGCCCACGAGCCGGGCTCTGAGCGCAGGGCAGGAGCGCTCTCTACACTGCTCAGTCGGGGCGCCGATCGGCGCAAACGGCAATCAGGTGGAGGTTGTCCTCACGATGTTCGGTCACGACGGTGGGCAGGATGAGGTCCCTGTCGACGCAGCGCTTGCGTCGCACCTGGCGGCAGTCGAGGAGGCTGTCTCGGCGTACCTGCGCGATCCATCCGACGGTCTGCGCAATCAACTCCTGCTCGCTCTCGAAGCCCTCGACGAGCAGATCAACCAGAGCGACGCCTACGAGAGCAGCGTGGTCGGGTCGGGCGCACTCGGCTTCTCTTCAAAGGGATCGGTCATCGGGGAGACGAGTGCCGCCTCCGCCGCCGAGGAGATCCCAGAAGCCGAGCTTCAGGCGCAGAGATTGCTGATTCGAGCGGCCAAGCAAGAGGTCACGACACCGAGTCCGGAACATCTGGCCGCGCTCGGCGCGGCTCAACAGCAGTTGGCTGTACGACGGAGCTCGGCGACCCCACACAGGGGCTAGCCGGCTGTCTCAGGCCCGCGATGACCGCCGGACGTGCCAGCGCGTGACCACAGGTATTCGCCGCGGGAATCGTGGGTATGGACAAGAGCGTGACGCGGCCCGAAGACGCATTCATGAAGACGGACAACCAGCCTGCCGGCGAGCCGAACAGGGTGGGGGCGTCAGGTCTCGACCACGACGAAGTCGCGTCGAGAGCAGAAGGACGACCCCCCGAAGAGCGATCGAGCGCGGATCCGACCGGCCAGGCAGAAGCCATCTTGGAGGATTCGGAAGAGCGCGTCTCCGAGCGCGCCGGGAGTGCGGAGCCTCCACAGTCGAAGTGAGGCAGCGCTGTCGAGCATCATGTCGTGCCGATGACGAAGTCCTCCCCGGTCGATGGGCGGAGCCCGTCTGCTCGATTCCCAAAGTAGCGCTCGCCGAGGGTCGACCCCGCGATGTGCCGCGCGCCAGAGAAGCCCGCTTCTCGGACCATTGCCAGCATCTCTTCGGGGCGGTAGAAGCTAACGAATGGTGTTCCGGAATGCTGTGCCCCTGCCTTGGACTGGTGGAGTCCAGCGCGATCGGCCTGGTCCAGGAGCTCGGGAGGGAGCAAGAAGGTCATCGCCAGTGTGGAGCCCGCCGCGAGCTCGGCAAGCTGGCGCAGCGTGTCCATGGTGGCCTCCCTCGTGAGGTACATACTCACGCCGGTGGAGGCGATGACAGCGGGTCGGCTGCTGTCGAAGCCTCCGGCTGCAAGTGCGCGCCACCACGACCCGCTGACCTCGAAGTCCGCCGGGACGAGATGGAGCCACTCGGGGAGGCTGAATCCGAGCTCGACCAGTCGCTCCCGCTTCCACGCTTGCGGACCTCCTCGATCAACCTCGAACACGTGCATTCTTGAAGCAACGTCCGGACGTCGCTGCGCGAAGGTGTCGAGGCCTGCACCAAGAAGCACGTACTGGCCGACCCCTGCGAGAGCCTCCTCGGTGACCACATCCTCAATGAACCGGGCGCGGGAGATGACGGAGGTCCGAAAACCCTGGGTGCTCACAGGGTCCATGTCCAGGCGATCACGCCAATCATCGTCGGGAGCGACGAGCTGGAGACCGATCACATCTTCGAGCACGTGCGGGGCGGGGTCGACCAGGACGTGCAAGGCCCGCCACAGAGCGACCCTCTCCGCCGTGCTCTCGGGCCCCCTCGCCGCCTCTGCTACCACCGGACCTCCTTGTCGTACCGCCCCGTACGGAGCGTACGGCGCCAGAGGATGAGGCTGGACTTCGTCATACTGACACCGTGGGCGAGCACGGACACGAGCACGGACACGAGCACGGACACGAGCACGGACAGATCGACGACGATCTGGTTGGCGAAGAGTCCTGGAACAAGCGATATCGAGTTGCAGAACACATCTGGAGCGGCCGTCCCAATCCGCAGCTCGTGGCCGAGGTGACCGGGGTGGAACCCGGGCGAGCTCTCGACGCGGGTTGCGGGGAAGGGGCCGACGCCATCTGGCTCTCCCAGCAGGGCTGGAATGTAGTTGCAACCGACATTTCTTCCGTGGCGATCGAACGCGCGACTCGGCACGCAGAGAGCGTGGACCCACAGGTGGGCATCCGTATCGAGTGGCGCAGGGTCGACCTTCTCGTTGACCCACCCGAACCCGAGGCGTTCGATCTCGTGTCGGCGCAGTTCATGCAGCTCCCGCCGGAGCCGCGTACGCAGCTCTTCGCTGCTCTCGCCGCATCCACGAGAGCGGGCGGGCTCCTGCTGGTCGTCGGCCACCACCCATCGGACATGACGAGCGGTCTGCGGCGCCCGGCAACGCCAGATCGCTTCTATACGGCAGACGACATCGCCGGCCTGCTCGACAGCTCGTGGGATGTTGTCGTCAACGAAGCTCGATCCAGGACGGTCACAGCGCCCGATGGCGGCCCTGCCGCGTTTCAGGATGCTGTGCTGGTGGCCCGCCGCCGCGGGGAGAACGAGAAGACCAGAAGCTTACGCCCGCTGCCGCACCCCGATCTTGACCTGGCCCCTAAGTAAGTTCATACTTACGGTAAGTGGTTACTGACCAATCTTTCAACGCCCTCGGGGACCCGACAAGGCGAACGATTTTCGAGCACCTCGGAGAGCGGCCCTTGGCGGTCGTCGACCTCGCCGCTCTCGTCCCGGTCAGCCGTCCAGCTGTGTCGCAGCACCTCAAGGTGCTCAAAGAGGCGGGTCTCGTGCGGGACAGGCAGGTTGGCACCCGGCGGATCTACAGCCTTCATCCCGACGGGATTGTCGAACTGCGCGACTACCTGGACCGTTTCTGGAACACCGCACTGCACTCGTTCAAGAAGCGAGTCGAGCAGGGCAAGAGGGAGAGTGAATGACTGAGAAGAAGGCCGGCGCCGTCAGCACGTCCATCGTGGTCAACGCGCCCGCCGAGGTCGCATTCACCGTCTTCACTCAAGACATGGCGAGCTGGTGGCCGCCGGATCATCACATTCTACAGTCGGCGCTGGACTCCATGGTCTTCGAACTCCGAGAAGGTGGCCGCATCTATGACGTTGGTGTCGACGGGAGCGAATGCCAATGGGCCCGCGTGCTTGCGTACGAGCCTCCGGATCGTGTCGTCTTCAGTTGGGACATCAGTCTCCAGTGGCAAATCGAGGCCGACCTCGACCGAACGAGCGAGGTCGAAGTGCGATTCATCGCAGAGGAGCCCGGACGGACGCGGGTCGAATTGGAGCACCGCCGACTGGACCGGCACGGAGAGGGCTGGGAGGGAATGCGCGACGCCGTGGGCTCACCCGAAGGCTGGGACGTCGGGCTGCATCGTTTCGCGCAGCGTGTCATGAGCACGACGGCTTCAAACTGATGAGGTGAAGCGCGGGAGCCAGGTGCTGAGTTCCGTCTCTCACGCCAGGCGTACGCCGATGGTCGGGGAGGGAAGGCGATACATCAGCGAATACCCCGTGGGTTCGTGGATGGCAAGCGATGATGCTCGTGCAACGGGCTTGTCTGGTAGCGGATCCCGAGACGTCCGAACGCCCCGTCGTAGAGCCCTCGGCAAATTGCTGCGATACATCCGAGCCGATCTGACTTCTGCCGCACGAGAGCTCTGAGGAACAAGGTGACGATCTTCCTCGGATAGCGGCCCACCCGATGCATGACGTGAAGGTGGTAGTACAACGAGTTGCGAGACTCGTAATAGTACTTCCAAGTGGGAATGTCTCCGCCCTGGCGGATGGCATCGTGATGAACCACCGCCGCCTCGACGATGCGACGTGGATAACCCGCCTTAGGGATTCGCCACTCGCAGTATTCGGCGTCCTCCGCCCACCAGAACAGTGCTTCCAGTGGGAGCCCAACGGTCTCCACGATCTCCCTGGAGATGAGAAAGCCGCACCATGACCCCCACCGGCCGATCACGCCGTCGGGCTGAATGGCTATCGGAAAGGCGAATGCCGCAGGAGGATCGTCGCTCGCTGCGTCCCACAATGCTTCGAGGCAGGTCGGATCGGGCACGATGTCGTCGTCCATCACCCAAGCGTGGGTGAAGTCACTGGACAAGAAGGAGCGCAGGGCGATCGACCAGCCGCCCGCCGGTCCACCGTTCAGCTCCGATCGGATGATGTGCAAGGAAGGGTCAACTTCGGGCAACGAGGTTGCGTCGACGGCTGGTTGGCTCGCATTGTCAACCACAAGAACTTCCTCGGGCACTTGCGTTTGGGCGTTGATCGCGTGAAGACAGCGTGCGAGCGACAGCGGAGCATTGTGCGAAAGGACAAGGGCCACGATTCGGCGTCCCTGACGCTCTGACATCGTGGAACAGCCCCCTTGCGTTCACCCATCTTCGGCCTGGCCCGTCGTCCAGGCCATCGCATCGTATCGGCTGCCCGAGCTCGCGTTACCCGCGCTGCGACTCCGCCTTCTGTCCGGAGCCGCCCCCTGGGGGATCGACGATCCGGGCTGCCGCGTACCAGCCTCACGGGTTCCATCAGGGCCGGGGGCTCGCTTCACAGGGTCCCTCATTCGGCGGGTGCTGACCCGAGTGGGTGTTCGCCCATATGGCGCATGGGATGCTGCGTCGCTTCTGCGCAACAGAGACACGACCGAGATCGCACCCAACATACGGCGAGGTTGCAGCAATTGCCGATCATGACGGTTGCCGTATATCAACTGCTATTCGCCGTTTCGGGAGTGCCGCGAACTACCGTTGGCATTCGTGGCGCGCAGGGATCACCGAGTCATCACCGTGCAGCGGAGTACTGCTGTCCGCGTTGGTGTGGTGGTGCTCGTGCTTGCCGCCCTCGGTGTCGGAGCCGCCATTGGATTGACCGTGGGTTCGAAGTCCTCACCGCCGACGAAATCGACTGCCCAGGGCGCTTCGACAAGCAGCGTTCCCGCATCGACCACCACATCGCTTCCCACGAGCACGACCACAACTTCCGTACCCGCCGTTCTGTCCTGCGGACCTGCCCCGACGCCGAGTGTACGACCCGCGATGCTCACGGTCGGGTGCGCGACACGAGCAGTGACGGTTACCGCCATCACGTGGACCACATGGGGAGCCGAGACGGGCGGCCAGGGCACTGGCACCATCAACGCAGGATTCGAGAGTGCTCCCGCGGTTGTCGTCGTCTTCCATGTCGTGAACGGTATCTTTCAGGACATCTCGGTCACACCCACGAAGGACGTCTCGTCGACGCCTCCGACCACTCCTAAGCCGACAGGTGGGACGACCACGTCAACGATCCTTCCGACCACGACCACGATTGGTGGTATTGCACCGGTCGCGGCATCACAACCTGGTACTGGGTGGGGCGGAAATTGAAGACGACCTCTCTACGCAAGTCTCGCGGACGCCGGTCCGCCGCGTATCGACCGGGTGTTCCCAAGCCTGGGCCGGCAAGAAGGGCTTACGTCTCGGCGTCGACGCCCTCTCAAGGTCCTCGGGCCAGCGCAAGGTCTCGACGGATCAGAGGAGTGGCATCGTCCTCCGTCGGTGACCATAAGGCGGTCGTTATCACGCTTCGTCGGAGCACTGTCTTTCGAATAGGGATCGGCGCCCTCGTTCTGGCCGCGCTTGGAGTAGGTTTCGCCGTCGGATTGTCCATCAGCTCTTCTCCACTCTCAATGCCGGCCCACAGAGTCGTCACCGATGCGGCGACGACTCCGGAGCCCTCTCAACCCGCAGCAGGGAAAGCGCCGTCCTCGGCGACAGCCCCTCGGGCCCCGACGGCGGCGGCGTGTACACCCGGTGCAAAACCCCAGGAGCGACCGACGAGCATCGAGATCGGTTGTGACGGGCACGTCGCAATCTCGGGCGTGACGTGGTCGTCGTGGGGCTCGAGCACAGGATCGGGCAGTGGCACCTTGACTGTGAGTGACTGTCAGCCGAGCTGCGCTACCGGGACCACCAAGAGGTCTCCCGCGTTTGTGGTCGTTTCGAATCCTCTGAACGGCACCTTCCAGAACGTCTTGATCACACCACCGCCTGGAGACATGACACCGCAATCGAGTTCGCGCTCCGGTTCCGGATGGGGATGGGGCTGACACTGGGCGACCAAACAGGCTCGTCCGGACAGAATTCGAAGTCCAGCCGATTGGGTGCCCGATCGCCGGGTCAGTGGAACTCTGTCAACCCATTCGGGTGTCCTCTCGCCGATGTCGCGGGGCAGCTGTTCGCGCCACTTGGCCAACAATCGACACCCTCCCGGAGCTCCCGAGAGTCGCGGCTGTAGGGACGGTCTCATCGCCCCAGGGACGCCGTACCCTCCCTGGCGATCCGCGACCCCCCCGGAAAGCCCTCGGCGTCTGAGCGCCGGGCACAAGGACCGGCGTCGACTGTGGCTCGGGGCCGCCGAGAGGCTGGGCGTCTTGTGTGGTAAACGTTGGACCGCAGCGAAGAGGACCGTCTCAGGCGTGGACTGTTGGGAGTCAAGGTTCAAGACGTGAAAATCCATTCCGAGGTGGGGCCTCGATCGGATCCATTGCACGCGATCGGCACCGACCGAGTTGGCCGGAGAGCGGTCGTCTGCATCGCGCTCGTTGCATCGCTGGGTGTGTTGCCTTGGCTCGAAGGATCGATGTTTGCCGACGAAGGTGCAACGCTCTACTCAGGACGCCTTTCATGGTCCGATCTCTGGGCACAATCACAGCACGTTGACCGCGTCTTGTTGCCGTATTACGTGTTCATCCATTTTTGGATGCTCGTCTCGGGAAACATCGCTTGGGTGCGGGCGTTATCGCTGCTGGCATTCTTTGGAACCATCATCGCGATTGGTTGGATGGGACTGCGCATCGCGGGTAGGTGGTGCGGCATCATTGCCTCCGTTCTCACGGCAACCAGTGCGATCCTTGTCGAAAAATCCCTGAACGCACGGCCCTATGAATTCAGCACATTTGTCGTCGTGCTCTGTGCGGTGGTCCTATTCAGATGGCTCGAGGATTCTCGAACGCGCTGGTTGTGGGCATTTAGCCTACTGGCCTTACTAGCGACGGCCTTGCAGCTGTTCTCGTTGCTTGCTCCAGTGGCAATGCTCGTGAGCGTTCTGGTTGTTCGTCCGGAGCTGACTGCCCGCCGGGTCCGACTGCTGTTCGCTCCCATTGCCGTCCTCGCCGTCGTCTCCTGCGCATGGGTGATTGCATGCATCGGGGAAGTAGGGCAAGTGAATTGGATCGCAAACGAATCGACCGGATCTCGCCTTGCCGCCGAAGTCCGGGGCCCCGCCGTGGGGCAGTTCTACGATTTCATCCTCATCGTCCTTGCGGTAATCGCGGTGACAAGGGTCGCCATTGTCTGGAATGGTGGCGGGCGCCTTGCCGTCATTGATCGCGTCAGCAAGGACCGGGACATCCTCGCTCTGACCGTGGGCTGGGCTGCGATTCCGACGATCGTTCTGTCTCTCGTCTCGTTCGTCCATCCGATCTTTTCGGTTCGGTACGTCGCTGCTTCCGCTCCCGCGGTGGCATTGCTGTCAGCCTTCGTGTGTGTGCGCGTCCTCCCGAGGACACTCGGTCCTTCGGACTACCCGGGTAAGACCAGGCAAATGCGAGCGCAGAGACGCGCAGTTAGGTCATTCGGCGTTATCGGGGTCGTCCTCTTGATCATCGGCTATTTCGGATCAGCTTCGGCGCAGCAGGAAGATCTGCAGGGCCCGGCAGAGTACGCAGTGGAGCACTGGCAGAGCGGGGACGCCATCGCCCTACCGGATCACGCGATCACCTCAGTCATTCGCTACTACGTGACGAACAACGTCGCGCAATGGCGACTCTGGCCCCAGCTTGGGGTTCGGCAACGCTACGTCGAGGGTTTGGATCTCTTGATGCACCCCTCCGGGAGCTTGCCCCGGCGAGTGTGGCTGGTGGCGGACGGGAGCGTAGCGGGCGTCCCGCGGTTTGAACGGGCCCTCATCCGTGACGGTTACGTGATTACAGACTTCGAGCAGTTCAATGGGACATCGATTGCCCTGTTCAAACTTCCGATGCCGACTATTTCGGTCTCCATTCCATCGAATGGGGCCAGTGTCCGAGGGCGGGCATTACTTCTTGCATACGTGGCAAGCCATGGAGCGAAGGTGGTCAAGGTCCAGTTCGCACTCAGCGGGAATGCGTACCACAAAGATGTCATCGGCACGGCTTCGTTCACAAGGATCGGTTCAGCGCTTTTCTGGAACTCCACGACTGTTCCGAACGGCTCCTACTCGCTGCAGGGCCTGGTCACGACAAGGGCCGACAGCAAACGCTACAGTGCTCCGATCACCATCCAGGTCGACAATTAGCCGACGCCAACCTAGACGTAGGCACCGCAAAAGGGCTCCGTTGAGGAGCACGCTCAGAGAAAGAGAATCCTGAGCTTTGCGGACTGGGTCAGACGGCCGGCTCTCATTCCGGCTATGCGCGCCCAGTGATCCCGGTACTCGGGCCAGAAGAGCCGAGGTGATGAGACGATGAGCCAGGCCCAGGTCTTCATCGCGACGACGAGTTCCCGCTGAAGGCCATGCGCTCGGAATCGACGAAAGAGCGTCGGTCCGCATTGCCCGTAGGAGTAGTAGCGCTTGAACACGGACGTAAACCCCTGTTGATCGCGCCGGGCGATCACGGCGTTGGGGGTCACCACGAAGTGGCGTCCGGAAAGTTGCGAACGCCAGGACAGGTCGAGGTCCTCTCCGGTCATCAGATCGTCAGCAAACCCGCCGAGCTCCTCAAAGGCCTCCCGGCGAATGGCCAGATTGCCACTCCCGGCAGCCGGAAGGAAGTGGAAAAGGGTCATGGCGGGTGGCGGGGCGTACGTGACCGGAGAAGGAGCTGGCTGGCCATTGAGCGACCAATAGTCGAACACGCCGGCGGAAATGTCGGCGTCAGCCAAGGCGGCGACGTGAGAACGCAACCACCCTGGCTGGACAATGTCATCGGCATCGCAGAACGCCAGCATGTCGCCGCGAGCCTCAAGGACACCGGCATTTCGTGTGCCACCCGGACCGCGCGCCTTCGACGCGTCGATGACGCTCATCGCGTGAAAGCGGTTGATCCATTCGCGGGCCACCGAGCCGCTCTGATCGGTCGAGTTGTTGTCCGCAACGACAACCTCCCAGGGTTCGTCACATTCCTGTTCGGCGAGAGCACACAGCTGTGCCTCCAGCCATGGCATGCCGTTGCGTACCGGGACGATCACGCTGATCACGGCTGAATCCTAGACACATGCCTTCCATTGCCCGACTGGCATGGTTTCAAGTGAACACCACTACGGGTCGAATCGTGAGCGGGCGGAAACGATCCACGTTGCCGCTGTTTCATAACGGCGACTCGGGAGCGTGTGTTCGTCAGGACACGAGCGAGGACAGGAGCGCGGATACAGCGCTGACCGTCCTGTCCAGAGTGAGATGGTCCATGACCCAGCGTCGCGACTCACCTCCCAATGTCGGAGAGTGCTGGCGCCAGCCGATCAACCGGTCGAGGGTTGCGGCCAATGCCACCCAATTGCCAGGAGGTACTAGATGGTTAGGAAACGCGGCCAGCGTCTCAGGCAGCCCACCCACCGCGTACGCGACGACTGGCGTACCACAGGACATGGCCTCGATTGCCACCATCCCTTGGGTTTCGAAAACCAGGCTAGGCACCGCTACCAGATCAGCAGCTGCCAACAGAGCCGTCATGTCCAGCCGCCGTTCGAGCCATGTGACCCCCATGTCGGACGACTCACGCCTGATCTTGCTGACAAATGCGGCCTCGGTTCCTGCGCCACAGACCACCAGGTTGGCGCGCTCCGACATGTGGCGGAAGGCATCGAGGAGGTGGTCGACACCCTTGGTTGCATCAACTCGGCCCGCGTAGAGGATCACGGGGACGGCAGGGTCTATCCTGAGGGCGCGGCGTTGCTCGACACGATCGACAGCAGCCCTTGGAACGTACTGTGCGGTGTCGATCCCGGTAGGGATCACTGACACCTGGTCTTTCGAGAGTCCGGCCTCCCGCATCCATCTGTTCGCTGTGTCAGATGACGGAGTGATCACTGCATCGGTCTGACGGATCAGCCGGTTCATCCAGCCCGGCTGGCGGAAAGGAGGCGGGAGGTGGAGATGTACAGCCACTGGTATTCGCCTCGCTCGTGAAGCAATGAGGGCGCTCGGCAAATCGCCGGGATTGTGCATGTAGGCGACCTGGGTATGACTGCGCATGATGGCAAGGGCGATGCCCAGTGCTTCGATGCTGGTCCGGAGCGGAGTGGCTCCTCGTAAGCCCGAGTACTGAACGATCCGGGTGCTCGATGCCAGTTCCTCCCAACGTGGCCAAAGATCACCTTGATGGGCGTACAGCAGCTCGACGTCCCATCCCGACGAGGCCAGCCCCTCCATGACCCTCAGCTGGGCGATCTCGATCCCTCCGACCGCACTGAGCTCACCGGCAACGGTAAGAAGTCGTGAGCAGACCACTGACCTATCCCATCTCTCGATCATGCAACCTTCGCGGCGCGTGATCGTATCGAACCCGCCGACGGCCAAAGCCGATACGACAAGCGGTGGTGGATCTCCAAGAGTCAGTTCCGGACGGAGAACGAGACTGCCTTGCTCTTGACACTTGCACCGGTCGTGCTGTATGCGACGCTGTGCAGCACATACCGCCCATTAGGCACCTGCGACGTGTCCCAACTGCACAGCCATCCAAACGAGCTGCGGATGCCGCTGCAGGCCAACACATTGGCCAGCCCCTGGCCCGACAGTCGGAAATCGACCTTGGTTACAGGGGTGTTTCCTAGCGACCCTCCCCCATAGAGGACGTACTTACCCGAGACGATGGCCCCATCCGAGGGCGCCACGACCCGTGCTGAGACATTCTGTTGAAAATGAGTGGGCAGGGGAGTCGAACTGAAGATCGCTTCAGCCAGTGCCTTGGTGAGATATGCCGCATACGTCGCGCTCACGTGTAAGCGGTCCATATAGACGCAGTACGAACCGACGATCGCCGTGCACACCTTGGAGCAGAACCACGGGGTCGGATCGATGTAGCGAATACCGAGAGCAGATGTGACCGAAAACTCAGCTTGGTCCAGGCGTCGGTACGCCTGAGCAGTGGGCGTCGAGCATGCTTGGACGTCATTCAGGTGGACTGACAGACAGGTTGGTCCCGATTGCGAGAGCAGCGGAATGTTGCCGAGAAAGATCTTTTCCGTGTGTGGATCAGAAATCTCACTAAAGAGGTTCGAAATTCCGTTCTGCCACTCAAGCGTTGTGAACCCCTTAGGTCCTGGTGCTGCATATGTGCTGTCCTGAGAGACGATCAACATGGTGGGCGACAAGCGATTGATCTCGTGCAGCGCCCATCTGTGCCAGCCTTCGCACGCAATATAGGGACTCCCGGGAGCCCCAATTCCCGGAGGACTCGCCACGACGACGTTTGCGGCAGGGCAATACGGTTTTCCGAGCACCAGGAGCTTCATATGTGCATGCTTCGCGATGGAGATGAATGCCGGCAGCCACATGACAGCGTGTGAGTCTCCATAGACGATGAGCAGCCGACGAGCGTGTACATCGCCGAGAAAGCACAGCCTTTCCGTTGTCTGCATCTCATCAGCAGCGCAGGAAGAGTCTTCGTCCAGGCCGCCGTAGTCGGTTGCCGCCTGGGCGAGTCCTGGGCTTAACGTGTCCGGAACCTTGGTGATCGACCTGGCTGCGTCGACTTCTCGTAAGACGGCGTGGATGTTCGGCGCCGCTCTTTGTTCGGAGAGCGTTCCCGGTGTTGAATTTCAGATGGATGACCAACGAGAGGATCAGAACGGTGGCCACTACCGTGGTGATACCGGCAGCGACGGATGTGCCCGACGGCAGCTGCCAGTGCCGAACGGGGTTTTCGACCATTCGGTAGGACGCCATCGAGATCACGATGGCAAGGAGAATCAACAGAAGATTGTCGGCCAGCGGCAGGGCGGACTTCCTGGCGTGCTCGGCGGCGATGATCAGAATGGGCCAGTGCCACAGGTAGAGCGAGTACGACCGCTTGCCGAACCACTGGAAGGGTCCAAGCCCAAGAAGGCGTTCGGCTCCGAGCCGAGGCGCTGCCACTCCGCCGGCGATGACAAGCGCGGCACCGAAGACCGGAATCGCCACCAGTGATCCCGGATACGGCGTCTGTGTGGTGAAGGCAAAGGCCCCCACGGCGATAGCCGCCAACCCGACCCAGGTAAGCATTGCTGCGCCGAGAGTCGCCATGTTCTTGAGCCAGGGGGTTCCGACGGCGACCAGGGCGCCGAGGGCGAGTTCCCATGCTCGCGTGAAGGGAGAGAAATACGCTGCTGTGGGTTGCGCAACGGTCTGCGCCACAGAGAACCAGTACGAGACGGCGATCACCACGACCAGGACAATCGCCAGTTTCGTCTGCTGCGACAGGCGCCCCTTCAACCTGGCAATGAGGAGGAAGAAGGTCGGATAGACGAAGTAGAACTGCTCCTCGACGGAGAGTGACCAAAAGTTCTGTAGCGGAGACGGTGGAAGCTTGGCGGTGAAGTAATTTGTCCCGACCTCCTCGAAGTGGAAGTTGGAGAGAAAGACCGCCGCCCAGCGTCCGTCGTTCGCGACAGCGTTGCCCGAGACAAATCCGAGTAGGAGATAGGAAGCGATCACCGTCACGAGGATGACAAAAGTTGCCGCCGGCAAAATCCGGCGCAACCGCCGCGGATAGAAGTTCAGGATCGACGTGCCCCCGGTTCGCTGTCGTTCTCTCAGGAGAAGGCCGGTGATGACGAACCCGGAAATGACGAAGAACACATCGACGCCGACGAAGCCACCAGTGAGGCGCGGGACATTGGCATGGTAAAAGACGACGAGGAGGACAGCCACCGCACGGAGGCCTTCGACATCAGGCCGAAAACGTCGGTCATCAGGCGCGGTACCCGCCTCATCACCAGGAGTGGGAATGCGCTCGTCACGCGCCAACGAGGTCAAGGCAAAGCATCCTCTCTTTGTGGCCGGCAACCCTAATTCATGGCCTCTCACGCAGATGGTCGGGGCAGTGGCTCGCGACGGCGAGCAATCCAATGGAGACCGGCCCGAGGCGAACCCCGGGGATACGCGACATCGATACCGGATTCATGAGATGCCGATGTCGGCGAAGTTGGGCCAGAGATCCAGGTTGAGATGCGGATAGTCCCTTGAGAGTGCGCGGACGTCTGATTCGTAGACCTCAACAAGCCTCCGACGGGTGCCTTCTTCCAGATCGAAGGCCTTGGTGGTGGCGTTGATTCGCTGCTCTATCCCGTCCACCACGATCGGTTCCAGTCCGAGGAAGCTATAGGTCCGAGCGAGCTGTACGCCAGGATCAGCTACACATTGTTCGTATTGCAAGACGAGGATTTGCCCCGACGGAAAGTACGCGCTCCACCGTTGAAGAGCGTCGTAATAGAACCCTCGGGAGAGAGCGTCCTGATAGACGTCGACCGTCAGTGCCCCTCGGTCACGGCGTTGATGTGCAAGACCGGAACGGAATCGCTCGATCGGGTCACGGAGGAGTATCAGGAGACGGGCTTTGGGGGCGGCCTGAGCGAGGAGAGCGGGGACCCATGAGTGGTGGACGTAGTCGGGAGTCCACTCACCCGTCAGATTGCCCTGTGGTCGCGGGAACCAACGGTGGTACAGGGAGCATTCTGCGGGACCGAACGGGCGGAGGGCATACCGGCCGAAGAAGTGGCGCTCCTTGTGGATGTCACCGCGGTTGTAGACGTCGGGGTGGGCACAGATGGCGTCGTACCACCAGGTCGTGCCTGCTTTCTGGGCGCCGATACCCACAAAGTCGGGAGGTCCCGTCATCTCATGCTTCCCTACTGCTGGCGGTACCGGATTGAAGCCGTCCTCCCATGGCGCGTACCTGCCAAATGCATGGAGAATCGGCTGCCGTACCGACAATGGCAATGCGGTGAAAGCGGGGATGGCGAATCGGCGCAGGCCGCGCTCATGGGACGGCCGTCCCTCCTCTCCGGCAGGTACCGTCATGACGGCTGCACGTTCTGGCGTGGGATCCCAGGCGAAGGGTCGCAAGCAGGCAAGGTCATTCGAACTTACCGGCGCGACCCGGTGCTGCCACCATCGCCACGTCGTTCATATTCAGGGATTGCATACCCTCTGATTTGGCGAGTCGGTCGAACTCATCGAGAGTCTGCTCGAGCACTGCGAAGTTCTCGTGCTGATGTTGCGAAAAATTGTGCGGGTGCCACCACAGATGGAAGATTCGGCCATGCTTCGCCGCGTGGCGCATACCCGAACGCAGGCGAGCGAGCCGGCGAGATTCGAGTCGCTTTCGGGTGGGGTCGTACGGGCGAAGAAAAGCACTTGCCGGAACATTGCAGAGACCCGACGGGAGCAGAACGTCTTTCCAGTCCGTGGTCGGTGGAGGAGTGAGGCCGACATAGGCATCACTCAGTCGGGCTGCCCGGATCAGGATGTTCTGGTGGGCCTGCGGGCGCGGACGATGACTCCATGAACGCTGAGGGCCGCGTATAGAGCGGAACCCTAGGTCGAGAACTGCGGACGTGTATGTGGGGTTCCACTGGTTGCGGGGCAAGACGAGGCTGGTGAGTTCAAGCCCGCGCCGAGACGCAATTGCCTGCGCTGCTGCCAAATCTGCGCGAAACGTCGCCTCGGTCTGCCCTGGTTCAAGGCAGTAGTAGTGCGAAAACGTATGCGAGGCGACCTCCTGGCCGGCGCTGACACTGATCTGTTCGACGAGGGAACCAGCCAGGTGCTGGGGGTCACGGCGCTCGTCGGGTCCTACGGATTCCACGTACGGGTTCAGCTCGGCGCGTGAATACGCCGGTCGTTCCCCTGGGCTGAATGCCTCAATTTCGTCACGACTTGAACCGAAGAGAAAGCCGACGGTGGCCCAGGTGACACGGATCCTTCGCGCCACGAACACATCGAGCATGCTCGTCACGGCACCACGAGCATCTGGAAGCCGTTTGTAGAGGGCATCGGTGCGCTTCGTGTGGTCCCGGACTCCCCAGTGCAACTCGAAGTCCAAAGAAATCACCAGGGCTCCGGGCTGCCTTGCCATGTTCACGCCTCCTACGTCTGCACCCGTCGGGCCGACCGCCGCTGGCAGTCCTCTTCTGGGCTCACGCGCAACCTCACCAACACGTTTGCGACGCTGATTGTAGTGGAGGACGTGCTGACCGAGGTCTGGACGGCGCGACGAGTCACTTCCTTATCGCACTCCATGGCGCCAACGGCGCCAGAGATAGCCCCAGAGCGTCGGGTGGTAGTAGAACCCCGATCCGGGAGCGATGCTTGCCGCCAATGGTTCGGTCTTTGATCCCGCCACCAGCTGGTCAATCAGTGCTCCGAGAAGGGGTAGGCCGTGCACCAGGTGCAGATCCGGGTAGGTGGCGATCGTGTCCTCATCAGAAACCCCAAATGTCGTCTGGGCGAGAATCCCGCCGGTGTCGATGCCGGGGTCGACCAGGTGCACCGTGGTACCGACCCACTCCGGGTGATGCTCTGCGAGCGCCCAGTATCCGCCGTGGACTCCCCGGTAGCGAAGCGTGATCCCGGCGTGCATGTTGATGACGGGACAAGCCATCGTCTTCAGCACCGCCGTCGAAATGATCCGAGTCCCGTGCACCACGACCACGTCCGGCTGAAGAGCGGAGAGAAGCGCCGTGGTCCTCTCGTCATTCACCGAAGTCACGCGATGGTTTGGGGGCCGATGGGTTGCTTCGACTGAGGCCGAGCGATAGATGGCGTCCCGCCGACGAGTGCCGCGACGTCGAAGCACTGGGAGGAGCACGACGACGAACAGGGCTTGGCCGACAGCGGGGAACCAGCCGACCCGTCGGGCCCGCCGCCGGGTCATCTGCAGACGTGACTGTGGTTCCTCGACAATCACTACGAGATCCGGCACCCGGGACTCGAGATAGTTGACGACCACGTCGGTGCTGTAGCCGGGGCCGGCGAGCAGCACTACCCTGCAGCCACGGGGGAGCGGGCCGGCAACGCCCGGCTCCAAGGACCCCGTCAGTGTGCCTCCCGGAACCATTCCACAGTGGCTCGCAATCCGTCGGGGAGCGAAGTCGGCGCGACCTCCGGGAACAACCGAGACAGTCGTGTCTGGTCAGCCTGCGAGTGGCGCACGTCTCCTGCGCGACACTCTCTATGCTCGCGCTGAAGTTTTTGGCCCATGATTTCTTCGAGCAGGGCGATGACGTCCAAAAGTGACACCTGCGATCCGTATGCCAGGTTCACCGGAGCGGGGTCAACGACGCGGCGGCGAATGGCCTCAGTCAGTACTGAAACGACGGTCCCGACGTAGGTGAAATCTCGCGTCTGCGCACCGTCGCCATGAATGGTGAGTGGTCTTCCAGCGAGAGCGGACGAGATGAAAGCTGGAACCACGGCAGCGTACGCGTGTGACGCCGACTGCAGTGGACCGAAAACGTTGAAGAATCGAAACGCCAGTACCGGAACATCGAATGAACGAGCATACGAGAGGGCGTACGCCTCGGTCGCGAGTTTGCTGGCCGCATAAGGACTGACCGGCATTGTCGCCATATCCTCGCGTTTTGGCAATGCTGGATTGGCGCCGTAAACGGAGGACGAAGAGGCGACCACGACGTACGCCACGCCGTGCCGTCGAGCCGCTTCGAGCACCATCATGGTTCCCGTGGCGTTGACGTGATGGGTCGCCAGGGGGTCGGCAAGTGAGCGAGGCACTGATGGGCGGGCGGCCAAATGGACAAGGGCCTGGGACCCCGCCATCGCGTGATTGAGATCTTCGTCGCTCAGAATGGAGCCCTTCATGAGATCGACGGCGGGGGAGTCGATGAGATTCATCGGGGAGCCCGTCGAGAAATCGTCGAGGGCTACCACCTTGTCGATGAAATCCTGACGCGCCAGCATCCGGCAAAGGTTGGCACCGATGAATCCGGCACCGCCGGTAACCACCACCCTCACGGCTGACGTGATGCCATCACAGTGATTCGACGTGTGGCCCGCTGACCCGGTTGCGGGTGTCGAGAACGTACTGCGCGTGTGTTCCAATCATGGCGTAGTCAAAGTCGTCGTGATCGGTCACGACGACGACGATGTTTGCTTGCTGTACTTCGTCAACCGTCAGCTCGACCAGATGCAGGGCCGTGCTTTCTGGTGGAACATACGGGTCGGCGACCCTGACCTCCGCTCCGAGCGCGGAGAGGGCCTGGGCGATGACCAGGCCTGGAGATTCGCGGATATCCCCCGTGTTTCGCTTGTATGCCAGTCCGAGAATCAGCGCCCTGGAGCCATTTACTGAGCGCTTCTTCCGATTCAGGGCGAGGGTGAGCCGCGAGACGACATAGTTGGGCATGCCCGCGTTGATGTCGTTAGCCAGCTCGACGAACCGAAACGGTTGGCCGACACTCCTACGCACCTTCCAGGAAAGGTAACTGGGGTCGATGGGCAGGCAATGCCCTCCCACCCCTGGACCGGGCGTGAATCGGAGGTAGCCGAAAGGCTTGGTCGACGCCGCATCGATGGCCTCCCACACGTCGATATCCATCGCCTCGGCAAACATGGCCAGCTCGTTCACCAGCGCAATGTTGACGTGCCGAAACGTGTTCTCCAGCAGCTTGGTGAGTTCGGCCTCTCGGGTACCCGACACAGCCACCGTTCGGTCGACAAGGCGATCGAAGAATCCCTGAACTGCGTCCAGAGAATCCTTGTCGATACCGGAGACGATCTTCGGGGTGTTGACAAAGTTCCAGGTTCTATTCCCGGGATCGATCCGTTCCGGGCTGTAACCGAGGTGAAAATCTCGTCCAGCCACCAGGCCCGAGCCCTCCTCGAGGATCGCCGCCACCAGGTCCTCAGTTGTCCCTGGGTACGTCGTTGACTCAAGGATGACGGTCGCTCCGGTCTGGAGGGATGCGGAGAGCATCCTTGCCGAGTCCGTGACGTGCGAGAGGTTCGGCACCCCTTCGGTGAGGGGCGTTGGGACGTCAATCACGGCGACATGGAAGCCGCGCGTCCGTGCCGGGTCATCTGTCGGCTCGTAGCGGCCCGTCGCCAATGCACCTGCGATGTCGTCACTCGTAACATCTTCGACGTGCGATTCTCCGGCAGCGAGGCGCTTGATCCGTACCTCATCGACGTCGAAGCCGACGACGTCGAAGCCGACCTCGACAGCCCTCATCGCAACGGGAAGGCCGGCGTAGCCCTGGCCGACGACAACCAGGCGATCCATCTGCTGTGTCGCCATTAGGTGCCCGCAGGTTCAGATCGAAAGTCGGCCGACTGGAATGAATCGCCCGATTCGGCCACCGTCCCGGGCATGATGGGTCCAGATGGCTCACCTTCCTTGGCGAGGCCAGCGATCGCGAAGAGAAGTTGCCGCACCTTGTCCGCGTCGCCTCGATACATGGCATCCCCCAACTGGCTTAGGCACGAATCGAACCAGTCCTGCGGCGCCGTGACCGGCAGCAAGCGGGAGATAGAGGGGTGCTCCGTCACCTGGATCTCCTCGTCGGGCTCACACAAGTCCTCCGCAAGCTTCTCGCCTGGTCGGATTCCGACGATCTTGATGGCAATGTCGACGTCGACCTGACCACCTGACAACTGAATCATTCTGCGAGCGAGGTCGATGATGGGAACAGGCTCTCCCATTTCGAGCATGAAGATGTCCCGGCCCTCGGACAGCAACGAAGCCTGCAGCACCAATTGAACCGCTTCCTCGACGCTCATGAAGAATCGAGTCATCCTCGGATCCGTAACGGTGACGGGGCCGCCAGATTGGATCTGGCGGGCGAACGTGGGGATGACGCTGCCTCGACTCCCCAAGACATTGCCGAACCTGACGGCACAGTAGAGGCCGCCTTGTGGCGACCGATTCAACAGCACCTGTTCCGCAGCTCGCTTGGAGGCACCCATGATGCTCGACGGCCGCACCGCCTTGTCGGATGAGATGAGCAAGAACCGGGTGACCCCAACCGCAGCGGACGCCTCGATCACGTTGAGCGTTCCAAAGACATTGGTGCGAGCCGCCTCGACTGGATGGTCCTCGAGCACGGGAACGTGTTTGTGGGCGGCCGTGTGAAGCACGACGTCAGGGCGATACCGTTCGAACGCGTCGGCAAGTGCCGAACGGTCGTTGATGTCGACGAGTGCCTGGACAAAGCGTCCTTCCAGTGTTGACGCCGTGTCGTGAAGATGGGTCTCGTCGTGGTCGAGGAGGACAAGCTCCGACGGCGCAAATCCAGCGACCTGACGGCAGATCTCCGAGCCGATCGAACCACCCGCACCGGTGACCAGCACCCGGTGACCTTCGAGCGAGAGTCGGACTCCTTCGAGATCCGTTGCGACAGGTGTTCGGCCCAAAAGGTCCTCGATGCTGGGCTCGCGTGCTCGCCGGATCGCCAGCATGCCGGTGCGGCCAGTGACGACGTCGTGCACCGTGGGCAGGACCTTCATGGTGATGCCCGCAGCCTCCGTCGTGTGAAGCACATCAGCGATCGTCTCGGGTGAGGCGTCGGGGATGGCGAGCAGAACCTCTTGAAGTTTGTATCTGCTGGTCGCGGCCGGAATGTCGCGAATACCACCAACAATCGGAACTCCGATGAGCGACATTCCATGCACCGACGTGTCGTCGTCGAACACAGCGACGGGGACGAGTCCGGCGTCGGGGTGGCGGATCATTTCACGAACAGCAGACGCCGCGGCATCGCGACTTCCAACGATCGCGACCCGTAGACCGCTGCCGCGATCGCCGCGTTGCCAGGCAAAGATTCTGGATTGGAAGCGAATCAGACTCATGCCGAGGGTCGTGAGGATCAACCCGATGATGACCACTTCGGCATGGACAACTTGATAACCGGCGATCTGAACGGCCGTATAGATCACGAGCAAGAAGACGGCCACCGTTCCGCTCGAGAGGATGATCTGGCGGGCTTCTTCGAGCCCAGCGTGTCGCCACATACGGCCGTACAGACCGTAGATCTGATTGCAGACGAGCGTCACGACCATCACGATCAGAACGAAGAGCGCGAAGTGCCAGCCGTAGGTGGTTGGCGCGACGTTGCGCCAGAAGAAGACTTCGGCTGCGCCGTACCCCGCCACGACGCAGGCGGCATCGAGCACCATGAAGAGAAGCTGGGCGCGCACCCGGCTGGCCAGAACGGGGATCCGTCGCGACAGGCCGCCCGAAATTCCGGCCGATCGCGCGCCTTCTGTCGAACGCTTCGGCACGTCGCGGTCGCGGGTTGAGTCAGTCACTGAGCCGCCTCCGGGCGACGTCGTCGAGCAAAACGGCTTCGTCGCGCCAAAGCGTCACCCTCCGTCCACATGATGGCCCCAACCTCTCCTGCTTCCCGAAGTTGCCGTTGCAGAAACGGGTGCTTGGGCCCCCTCGACAAGCCCCCATCCACCGTGAGCAATCTACCCCAGTGCCTCACAGTCCGTAATTTCGTCACCTGGGCCTGACGCGATTCCTTGGGTCCGGAAGCGCACCGATATGAATAGAGAAGAAGAGGAGCCCCGTTTCCCCGAGCAAAATGGGGGAAAGGCCTTGGGGACGGGTGCGACCCGTCCCGTCCCTTGTGAGGTGCCTGGAACCAATGAACCGGCCCAAGCTCGCTGAGCCGGGGAGGGGCAATTGTCTGAACGTAGTGATGGTTCGGTTCGGTTGGCTCTATTTCGAGGGCGGCGGTTTTGCCACGATGCACCTCGGGATTCCGGGAGGCGCTGGAACTTCTCGGGTTATTGCAACGCCTGTTTAAAACGTGGCTGCCGCCGTTTCAGATGGGGGCCAGCCTGGTACTTTTAGGCGGCCGGGCTGCATTCTGCAGTGACGGGTGAAGTGGGAGGATCATGGAGCTCAGGGACTATTGGGATGCGATCGTCCGAGGTTGGTGGCTGCCCGTGGTCTTCGGTCTCATCGGGCTGGCCGCCGGTTTCCTTGTGGCCTCCCCTCCCAAGGGTCATATTTCGACGTCCTATCGGTCCACTGCCGTCATCGGATCGCCCCCCTCCTCGGACAATTCGCCAAGCCTGATCGGCGGGGGCATCACCATCGGCCAGATCTTGTACTACGCGTCGAGTGACGGCGTGGCAACCGAGGCCCAGAGGCTCTCCGGTCTCAACGAGACGTTGCCGGTGATCCGGAGTCAGGTGTCGGTGGTCGCGCCGGCCCAGGCCGGCAACTCCGGCGGCGATCTCAACAACCAAAACGGGGTGGTCAACGTCACCGCCAGCGCGGCAACGGCTGCGGAGGCGCTCGCACTCGACAAAGCTTTCGTCCAGGCTCTCAACGACTACACCTTCCAAACGGCGAAAAGCAATCTCCTTGGATCGGAAAAGCAGACGGAGGCGACGCTCTATACGGTCCTGACCGACATCGCCAACAACAATTTCGCCCCGGGGCTCAACGCTCAGGCCCTGCAGGTTCAGGTGACTGCCCTCCAGTCCTATTTGGCGAGTCTCGTCATTCAGCAACCGAGCTCAGGGCTCCAGATTGTCCAAGCCCCATCAGCTGCTTCCACGGTCGCGGTGGTCACGGGCACTCCCACCGTCATTCAAAACAAGACTGTGCGAGCGGTTGCCGGTTTGGCGGTCGGCCTGGTCTTGGGCCTGCTGGCGGCGATCGGGCTGTGGCTCCTCGACAAGCGACTCAAGACGACCAAGCGGGCCCAGGTTGCCCTCGGCTACCCGGTGGTCGCCGAGATTCCATATGAGTCCAGCGACTCCACAGAGGCGTACCGCATGCTCTGGCTCTCCATCTTCCGCGAGCCCCTCCCGCTGCCACCCGCTGAGCAAAGTGTGGCGCTGTACGACGGCGAGGATCCCGTGTTGGAGCATGGGGCCGGGAGCAGGCCAGGACAGGCGGGTAGAACGTGAGCCAATCGGTCCCGCCGAACTCGGTCGGACGGGGCTTCGCCGCACTCGGCGAGCGGCGGGTGGTCATGGTCGTTTCCGGGGAGGTGGAGCCCAGTCTGGCCGACGTAGTCACCAACCTTGCCAGCGTGTGTTCAGAGGTCGGCCAGCGTGTGGCGCTGGTCAGCACCGCTGGCCTGGCCTCCATCGAAGCTGGTTCTGATTTGCCGCAGACCCCGTTGTGGTGGAGGCAATGGCCCTCGCCCGGAAACGGCGCGGCCTTCACGTCAGAAGGGGAGAGGAACAGCCTTCTGAGCGGGCCGTTGGATCCGACGGATGTGGAGAACCTTTTGGGGGAGACAGGCATCCCCGGCGTCTCGCGCTTGGATTTGCGGTACTTCGTCGGGCATCCCACCCAAGTGGTGATTCGCGTCCCAGAGGTGCTCGCCGCTCTGCGTGAGATCGTCGATGTGGTGTTTCTCGAAGTACCCTCTTATCTGTCGATACATCACGGCGAGGGACTGACGCCGCTCGCCGACGTAGTGCTCGTCGTGGCGGAGCGCGAGACGACGACTACCGCTGATATGCGCCGCTTGAGCGCAGTGCTGAGGCGCTTGAACGCACCGGTGGTCGGCATGGCTCTCACCGACGGGGGGCTCGAGATATACGACTGGGGCCGGGCCGATGCCGAACTCCAACCAGGACACGGTCTGGCGGAGGACGAGCGGGAACCGACGCAGCAGATTCCGATCTCCGAGCCCCATGGTGACGTTGCCCTGCCACCACTCGACTCGCTGTCCGTCGTCGAGCATGCGCCGCGAGATGTCTGAGCAAGCTGGCGGCGAAGCTACCTAGAACGGGCAAGAGCGGCAAATGAGTTCCACGTCAACTGCCTGATGCCGAGCCGCATCTGCCGCGCCGCTCAGCGTCCTCTTTCGCTGTGCCGGGAGGAGCAACGAAGCTCGAACGACGAAACGATCATTGCGAATCATGGCGGTACCATCCACTGCAGTGGCGACCCTTGAGATAGACGAACTCGCACTCCTAAAGCAGCGCCGTCCTGGCGGATTGACCCGTGAGGTATGAGACCCATCTTGACCCTCGATTCAGGAGACTCCTTCGAAACCAGATCCGGGCTTGAGGATCTAGCGCTCGAGTCGCGTCAGCCATTAGGAAGCGAGAGGCATGCTGCGTTCTATGTCGGAGCGGTGGTGTCGCTGGGTCTTTTGCTTATACAGCAGGGTCAGGTAACGGTTTCGGACGGCACGGACATGCTCGCCGTCTCCCAGTCCATCGTTCATCACGGGAGTGTGGCGGTGAGCCCGCAATTCGGGGTCATGGGACGCGGCGGGCACTATTTCGCAAAATACGGCATCGGATTGAGCCTCGTCGCGGTTCCGTTTATCGCGCTGGGTGACCTCGTCAGTGTTGTAGCCGGCAATCAGCCCAAGCTCGAGGCGTTCTTCGCGGCTTCTTTGGTTCCATTACTCATGGGGTTGCTCGCGGCATCGCTGTTCCGAACGGCGCGCAAGCTGGGGGCCGGTTCCCGCTGGTCCGCTGTACTCGCAGTCGGATGTGTGTTCGGGACGTACGCCCTGCCCTACGGCAAGGACTTCTTTGCTGAGCCGTTGACGACGCTAGCCATCGTCTTGTCGATCGAACTCCTGGTCAACGACCGATTTGCGCTGGCAGGAGTCGCTCTCGCCGTTGCCATCACAACGCGACCCGAGTCGGTCGTGTTGGCCGCCGTCCTGCCGATGGTCGTCTGGGTCTTTCGGGGGTTTCGTCAATCCTTGGTCTACGGCGCGGTCGCAGCCATCGGCGCGATTGTCGATGCGGTGTACGACCAGTACCGGTTCGGCAGTGTCATAAGGAGTGGCTATGGCAGCGAAGGGTTCACGACTCCGTTTCTTCACGGTGCGAGTGGATTGCTCTTCTCCCCGGTGAAGAGCCTGCTCCTCTTCGCTCCATTCGTATTCCTCGTCGCTTTGGGCTCAATGCGTCTCTGGGCAGCCGAAAAGCAATTTGTCGTCGTTCTCACCGTCGCGAACTTCTTGGTCTTCTTCGTGCTCTCGGCGATCTGGCACTCGTGGCAGGGGGGTTGGAGTTGGGGTCCGCGCCTACTTTTGCCGGGCGTGATTCCGACAATGTTGCTGCTCTCACTCCTTAGCCGGAGGGAACGTCGAGTGGGTGTGGCCCTCCTGGTCGCTGGATTCGTCATCTCGGCGTCGACGATCTTGATCTCCACTCGGGCCCAGCAACTCGATCACCCAGTGCCGCCGATCGGACCCAGCGCCGTGCGTCAGTACCAACTCGTTCCCTCGGTGACCCGATATACCGTCGACCACCTTCGGGTCACCGCGGGGGATTCTCGTCGATATCTGGCGATTTGGCAGGTGGCCCTCAGGGAGTTCGGCGCCAAGGGCCTGCTGGCAAGCGTTGTCGGATCACTCGTTCTGTTGGGAGCCCTGATCGTCGCAATTCGACGGAGTCCGCTCTGGCGCAGCCATGCCCCGCCAATCTCTGCGACCGCGCCCCACTCGACTGCCTAAGGGCCGAGCCATGGCGCCCCCCGAGGCGACAGCGAGCAGCGCATCACTGAGCGTGCATGGGCGGCAGTGCTGACGGCAACCGACGATGCATGTCCCAATGTTCTGGTGATGGTCGCACCGTGGGATCTCGACCGGCGTATCGAAGGGCCATCCCCCCTTGGGGGGCACCGCTAGCGAATTGAGCAATGTGCCAACAATTCCTCGCTTGTCGGTGCAACTCTTATCAAGTGGCTCTACCGGGCTAGGGTGCCCGTCTGGGAGGGTTTCACAGTCTTTCCAGCTCAATTCCGACGGATGAGCGTGAAGTCGTCAGTTTCTACCCATGAATGACGCCCCATACACCGGCACGATCCCCTCAAACCCGATTGTCGTGGTCGTCCTTGCGATCGCGCTGTTCGTGCTGGGCCGACGCATCAACCGCCGGATCGTGGCGGCCGAGGGCGGGGATCCGTGGTTGGCCAAAGCTCTGACGGTCTGCCTCGTGCTCCACCTCGTTGCGGCACCGCTACAGATCTGGACTGTGAATCACCTCTACGGGGGGGTCGCCGACTTCACGCGCTACATCTACCGGGGTGCCGCCATGGCGAGCTCCTTCCGCCATTTCAACTTCACCCTGCCTCCAGGGCTCGGAGGAATTGTGGACAACGGCTCTATCAGCATTGTCGCAGCGGTTCTGTTTGCTCTGGTCGGAATCAACCAGACCGCTGCGTTCCTAATTATGAGCTTCCTCTCATTCATCGGGATCACGTGTTTCTACCGAGCCTTCACCCTCACGTTCGGTGGGGCCGGCAACCGCCGCTACGGGTATCTGATCTTCTTCCTTCCAAGCTTGATCTTCTGGACCGCGGACGTCAGCAAAGAGGGAATCATGATGTTCCTCATTGGGGTGCTGACCTACGGTTGTGCGAAGGTCCTGGCCCGTCAGGGCGGTTTTGGTCCATGGCTGTTGATCCTGGGATCCTGCGCAGGGTCTCTGTTCATCCGCCCGAATGAGATGCTGCTCGTCTTGGGCGGATTCGCCATTGCAATGATCTTTCGCCCCACCCCGGCTTCAATCAAATTCGAGCCAGCTCGTCGGACGACATCACTATTACTGCTCGCCGTGCTGGTGGGTGTCGTCATGTTCGTGACGCTCCATTTTCTTCCTGGTCTCCACGGCTCCGTCAATCTTTCGTCGATCAACAAGAACAACCAGGGCCCCGGGGCGGGGTTCGGCAGTAGCGGCGTCGCGTACTCAGGGAGCCCCCTCTATTTTCCACGGGACGTGTATGTCGTACTGTTCGATCCGTTGCCCTTCAGCGCCCACGGCGGCGGAGAGATGTTCCAGGCATTGCAGAACACGGTGCTCATTGTGGTGCTGTTCCTGGGACTTCGCAGTTTGCGCATCTTGCCTCGAGCGTCATTGGCCCGCCCGTATTTGATCATGTGCGTCGTCTATGTGATCAGCTTCTGCTATTTCTTCGCGTCATTGGGCAACCTCGGGTTGATCGCACGGGAGGCGACAGTGATGGTGCCGCTCTATCTCGTACTCTTGTGTATCCCACGCGGCCGACGCCACGGCCCACCCCGCTACATCTGGGAGCTCACGCGCAGGCAGCGAGCAGCGCGCAAAAGAGCGATGGCACAGGGACGGCCAGCCTTCTGACGGGCAGTATTCGCTAGCTGCCCGTCATTGAGTGCAAGGTCGCTCGCCAGCGGTCGGCCATCAAATCCAGATTGAATTCCGATTCGCACCGAGCGCGGGCCGACTGGCCCATGGCGACACGCAGGCTATGACTCTCCAAAAGCACTCCGATAGCCGTAACCATCGTCGGGACCGAGTAGTCGACGATGACCCCGGTCGTGCCATCACTGACTACCGTGTCGGCCCCGGGTACGGGTGTCGAGACGGCCGGAAGGCCGCTCAGCCCCGCCTCAATCAGCACGCCGGGCATGCCCTCGCCGGTGGGGAGGCTGGTGAATACAAAGATCTCCGAGGTGCGTAGGAGCTCTGGCACATCAGAACGCGGTCCGAGCAGATCGACCCCATGGGTGGCGGCAAGCGGGACAAGGCTCTCCGCGAGGGGCCCGTCGCCGACCATGACGGCGCGGAACTGGCGTCCCTCGGCACGAAGATCGCGAACGACCTGTATGAACCGGTCGGGCTGCTTTTGGGATGTCAGCGCTCCCACGAAAATGAGAGTGGGTTCGTGGGAACGATCCCAAGATGTCCGGGGATGAAACTTCTCCGGGTCTCGTCCATTTGGTATCACCACGGCCCGCTGGGGGGCGACTCGGAATTGACCGGTGCACTCGTCGAGGACCTCGTTGCCGACCGCGACGACCAGCTTCGCCTGGGCCATGATGCGCCTCCAGAGCCACCGGTGAAACGCCGTCGTTCGTCCCGTATAGGTCCCAATGACGTAATACGCCAGCGGGCGACCCGTGCCAATGACGCCGGGGAGGGCGTATTTCATCGCATCACCTCCGTGGGCCACCACGCCCGCCGGATTGAGTCGGGCAAGGACCTGGCGCAGTCGCAGCGCCACGCGCGGTTGGAAGCCCTCGGCGGTATGGCTGCTTGCCGCAAATCCCAGCTCCAAGTCAATTTCGACCTCCCGCGGTCCGTCGAAGAGTCCGAGGAGCCGGTGGTGTTCACGTCCAGGCTCGTCGAGTCGATCGACCAGAAGGCGCGCCGCGAGCTGCGCACCTCGGGCGCGCGGCGAGGGGATGATATGCACGGTCAGCGGAGTCGCCTCATCGTTTCCGAGATGCGTCGTCATCCGCGAGCGTCCTTCCCCCTGGTTCTCTGCGATGGCGATCGCACCGTAGCAGCGCCGATCGCGGGTCACGATCGGGCGGCCTGTTCGCTACCATTACGGGTCCTTGGGGGAATGGGACGGCAGCGCGGCCTATTGTCCCCCGATGCCGAGTCCCCGGGATGTGCACGTGAATCATGATGGTCGCCGTCGAATATTTGTGGCCGGATACGGTCAGCCGTTCAGCCATCTTTCAGCTTTGACGAATCTGCGGCGATCCGATCGAGATGCCCTGGTATGCCATGCGGGCGTTATGTTGCGTGGAGCTGCCTGGTGAGATCGCTGTTGGTCGCAGACAACGTCCCGTGGCCGCCCCTCGGTGGCGCGCTCGTGCGCTTGGCCCAGATCGTCGAGGCCGTGGCCTCGGTCTCGGACGTCGACCTCTTCGTCCTTCACAACCAGAGCCAGTCGAAGGTCGTCATACCCGAGACCATTCCCATCGTGCGCTCCAAGGGCGTGCAGAACCCGCGCACCTCTGCCCGGCTTCGATGGCGACTGGAATGGGCCGTCCGAGGGGGCCTTCCGATCGAGGTCGTCATGCCCCGGGCCGACCGGGCGCCTCGGTCGGCGCTGCACGAGTGGGCCCGGCCCCCCTATGACGTCGTGTGGTTCTCGACGGCGCGCTCATACGAGTGGTTGGGTCGGCCGGCGATGGGTCCAACCATCGTCGACTTGGACAACCTCGAAGACGAGAAGTGTCGGCTTCGGGCAGCACTGCTGAGGGATCAGATGAGATCCTCGAGCTGGAGAGCCTCTGTGCGGAACCGTCTGGCGTTGCATCAGGTCCGACTTAACGGCAGCGATTGGCGCCGATTCCAGAGGTCGGTCGCGGGTCAGGTCGACAAGGTGGTCATTGCCAGCGACCTCGATGCCGCCAGATCCGGGCTAGCAAACGTCGTTGTGATTCCAAACACGTACCCGCGACCCGCAACGCCGCGTGGAGAACCGGCCGCCAGCAAGCCGCCCCGCGTTCTCTTCCAAGGTTATCTCGGATATCCGCCAAACATCGACGCGGCGCAGTGGCTGTCTGCATCCGTTGCTCCACTCATCCGGGCGGCAGTCCCCGAGACGGAAGTGCGACTCGTGGGCCGTCCAGGGGAGAATGTCACCAGGCTCCATCAACCTGGCGTGGTCACAGTGGTCGGTGAGGTGCCATCCATGGATGATGAGCTGGCTCGGACCACGGTGGCCATTGTCCCACTCCGCTACGGCAGCGGGACAAGGGTGAAGATCCTCGAGTCCTTTGCACACCGGATCCCCGTGGTGTCGACCACCCTTGGCGCGGAGGGGTTGGATGTCGAGGACGGGGTTCATTTGCTGCTCGCTGACGATGCGGAGGGGCTTGCCGCGGCCACAGTTCGGTTGCTGGGCGATTCGGAGCTCCGTGTCCGTCTGGCCGACGAGGCTCACAGGCGGTACCTGGACCGCTATGACGGGCGTATCGCCGATCAGGGCGTCCGGCGCCTCGTCGAAGAGGTGGCGAGTCGGAGCACGCGCTCGTAGGCATCCATCGTCTTGGCAACGACCGCTCGGTCGTCGAATTCCGCCTCAGCCTTGCGACGGCCGGCGGCACCCATGCGATGACGGAGCTCCGGATCGACAAGCAGTTCCTCAATGGCCGCTGCCAGTCGTGCCTCGTCATGGACGGGGACCAGGAGCCCGGTCTGTCCGTCTGACACCGCCTGGCGGCAGCCGCGGATGTCGGTCGCGATGACCGGCAGACCGCTGGCCGCTGCTTCCATGGCGGACCGGGGAAAGCCCTCCCGGTATGACGGAAGCACGAAGAGATCAAAGGCTGGGTAGACATCTTCCATGTGGTCCCTCTCACCAGCGAAAACGAACTGCCCGCGGCCCTCAAGCGCAGAGAGCTCGGCGGGTGGAATCGCATCTGCCTTGTCGGGATCCGAACCTCCGACGACAACGAAGACGACCTCCGGGTGCCGCTCACGCAGCGTTTCGGCCGCGGCAAAGAGCTCGCGGAAGCCCTTCTGCCACACGAGCCGAGCCACGACTCCGACGACGAGTGCATCCTGGTCGAGCGCAAGGTCCGCCCTGGTTCGGTGCCGACGTCCGTCTTGTCCAGGATGGAAACGCTCCAGCTCGACGCCGTTCCCTAACAGCACGAGCTTCCGACGCGGCACGCCAAGTCGAGCCAGCACAGCAAGATCATCGGGGTTCTGGATCAGCTCGGCCCCTGAACAGAGGGAGGCGGCGCGTTCGAGGGTGTACACGACTGCCTTCCGGGCAAGGCGATCCTCGGGGCTCGCGTACAGTCCGTGCACGGTGTTGACGACGCCAGGTACCCCAGCGGTCCGGGCGGCAACTCTTCCGTAGATCCCTGGTTTCGGGTTGTGGGTGTGGACAATGTCGGGCTTGAGTCGACGGAAGAGTCGCCACAGTTCGACAAGGGCCAACATGTCCTGGCCGGCCGCAACGGACCGCGTCGCATGGCGGAGTGGCACGTGACGAATTCCCAGGTCTCCAACTCGGACACGAAGGGTCCGGGAGCGGACACTCCGATCACCTCCATTCCTGCGTCGGCAAAGGCTCGGAGCTGTGGGCCCAAGAGGAGCACCAGGCTCATATCGACGGTGGTGACGTGAATGAGTCTCTTTCCCGCCAGCGTGCTCAACGTGAGCTGACCATCTGCATATAGATGTCACCGACCGCTCGGTTGGCTTCGGCGATATCAAACATGGAACTACGCAGTTTGGCCTGTCGGCCGAGGCGATCGCGAAGGGCCGGATCGAGCGCCAATCGCTTGATGGCCTCAGCCAAAGTGGCCGGTTCTCCCGGCGGTACCAGAATGGCGTCGACCTCATCCTCGAGGACCTGGGGAATCCCACCGACCCGTGAAGCAACGATCGGCAGGCCAACGCTCGTCGCCTCCATCGAGCGCGACGGGAAGCCCCTCATGGCGAGACGCCAATACGAAGGCATCGGCACCCGCAAGCAGTGTGAGGACGTCCGTGCGCTGGCCCAGGAACATAAATCGGTTTCCGAGACCAAGCTGGTCGTGCTTCGCCGAGAGTGTGTCGCGCAACGGACCACGCCCCACAGCGGCGATTCTGATCGGAAGATTGCTGCCTGCAACGAACGTCGCTGCATCGAGCAATACGTCGTAGCCCTTCTCGATCCGCAGGTTGGCGACGGTCATGACGAGTAGTTCCTCGTCGTTCAGTCCCAGTTCGTTTCGCACGAGGGTACGAATTTCGGCACGGCGCTCGATCAGGGAGTCCGATTGCGAAAGGTCGACGCCATGGACGACCGTCGTGGCCCGCTTCTGCAGAGAGCTCGGGAGGGCGTCGAACGAGGCGGGTGAGACCGTGACCAACCGCTCCCCATGAGCCATCGAGGCTCGCAGGAGTAGGCGGTTCACGAGCTTCGAACGATCCCAGAGGCTGTGTTCGGTGTACACGACACCGGGGCGCGTCGAGCGCGGGAGCGAGGCCACAACCAGCTGCCCGAATGCGGCGGCATACGGGAGGTGGAAGTGGACGATGTCGTAGCGCCGCGATACCAGGTATCGCCGGAGTTTCGCCATCCATCGCAGGTCGGCGTTGTGGATGGCACCGAGGCCGTAGACCGGCGTCCCCCCGGCGCGGATACCGGGTACCAGAGCATCCTGCTCCTGTAGGACGTAGGCCACTTCGTATTCGAAGCGGGAAGCATCCACGGTCGCCACCATGTCCGCCAACAGCCGTTCGGCGCCCCCGTAACCCAGGCACTTGATGACAAGCAGGACTCTCAGGGGTTGCTGGGGCGCCCGGCCTGGCCAGCCCTCTCCGACGCCCACCAGGCGATAGTATCGGTCCTACGCGTCCTGGGCCGCCGTAGGGGGCGGTGCTATGGGTCGGTAGTGGCGGCTGCGCGATACTGTCACTCTTCAATGTCGGTCTGAGGGATGGCCTGCGGTCGCGGGTGGAGAGGGTGATGGATGCGATGGCCTTGTCGACTCCCGCAGAAGGGAGCGCACCGTTGGCCTCGGGCAAATTGCAGATAGGCGATAGCTCGGCCTTGCCACCCGAGCCGCCCAGCCACCTGATTTATCGGCACGAAGCCCGGGTGAGAAAATCGCTGAGCGATCTGTGGGCGAGCCGCGACATCATCTACACGCTGGCAGAGCGGGATATTCGCGCCCAGTACAAGCAAGCGACTCTGGGCGTGCTCTGGGCCCTCATTGCGCCTATAGCGATGCTCGGCATCTTCACCATTATCTTCTCGCGAACGAAGGCATTGGGGATTCCGCCCGGGGTCCCATACCCGATTTTCGCCTTCATCGGAATCCTGGCGTGGACCTTCTTCGCACAGGCGTTGGGCACCGGAGGAACCGCGCTCCTGACGAACCACGATCTGATGAGCAAGACGCAGTTCCCGCGAGAGTGCTTTCCTCTGGAGACGATACTGGTCAACGCAGTGAATGCGGTCTTGGCGTGGATACCTCTGGTAATTCTCTTCGTCGTCTATCGCTTTGTTCCACACGTCCAGACCGTGTGGGTACCGCTGTTCATCGTGATCGAGGTGCTCTTCACCATCGGACTCACGCTCGGTGTATCGGCCCTGATTATCCAGATGCGTGACCTCGCGGAGGTGTTGCCGATCATCATCCAGCTGGGGTTGTTTGTCACGCCGGTGATCTGGGAGTTCTCCCTCATCCCGGCGAAGCTGCGCATTGTCTACGGCTTCTTCAATCCGCTGGGTCCAGTGATCGACGACACCCGCCGCGCCATGCTGCTCGGCCAAAACCCGGTCCCCGGACCTTTGTTGGCAGCCATTGCAGGAACCGTGTTCTATCTCGTTGTTGGCTATCGGCTCTTCAAGCGGTTTGAGGTGAACTTTGCCGACATTGCCTAAGGGGTCAATCCATGTCGAGCATGTGTGGAAGAAGTTTCGCGCCGACCGGACGGCACCACTCTTTTACGACCAGATCCTGCGGGCACGCCGATCGCTCACAAAAGGTGGCCAAAGGTCATACCGATGGGTGTTGAAGGACGTCAGCGTGAACGTCGAACCGGGCGGTACGCTGGGTCTGATTGGCATCAACGGGTCCGGGAAAACAACCCTCCTCAAGATCATCAGCGGGACCACCTACCAATCAGCGGGTACGTGCAGCGCTGAGGGGCGCCTTGGCGCCCTTCTCAGCGTGACCAGCGGCATCCATCCCGATCTGACTGGGCGAGAGAACGTCTTCCTCTACGGCGCCGTACTCGGCATGCGCCGCAAACTTTCTCGGGCACGATTCGACGAGATCGTCGAGTTCGCCGGACTGGAGGATGCCATCGACCGCCAAGTCAAGTACTTCTCGCTCGGGATGCAGATGAGGTTGGGCTTCTCCATCGCAGCGTTTTTGGAGCCCGACATTCTGCTTGTCGACGAGGTGCTGTCAGTCGGCGACGCCAATTTTCAAACGAAATGCCTTCGACGGATCGAAGAGATCGTACGCCTTGGCACAACGCTCGTCTACGTGTCGCACGACCTCCCGTCGGTTGAGGCGACTTGTGCGCAGTCCTTGTGGCTGGCAGATGCGGTCGTTCAAGCAGCGGGTCCCACCAGGGAAGTGGCCGCCCTCTATAGGAAGTCCGTCGAACACGATGCGTCGGTGGCTACGTCGAACGACGGTGTCGTCCGTATGCTCAAGTCAAGCATCACAGGCCCTGACGGGGGGCAGGTCATTTCGCTTGAGGACGCAGAGGTGCATCTCACCCTCAACTCGCCCGAGTCGGTCGAGGCCGACTTCTTCATTGGTGTCTCTCTTGGGACGGCATTTCCGATGTTCATCACAAAGCTCCATGGCGTTTTCCCCGCAGGCGACTTCGAGGTCAAGTGCCGTCTGCACAACGTCCCTCTTCCTAAGGGTCGGTACTCCGTCTGGACGGCGATGACCAGCTTCGGCAAGTGGGCCGAGACCCCTCTCATGCCGTGGAAGCCCGCCGTCTCATTCGATGCTTTCGGGCCCGACATCCTCGAACCACCCGAAGGGGTGATGGTTGCGACCCCGCTTCACGTCGGCACCACGTGGGACGTCCAGTAGGGACGCCGACTGAATGTGTGCGTGTCACCCGCTGGCTCCGATTCGACGCTTCGGCTCACACTCCAACGCCGGCGGACAGGACGGTGTTTCCTGACTTGGTAACGAACCTGTGCGGGGGGTGCACCTGTAGCCGTCCCGATCGGATCGCGACCGTATGGACCTCCTCACGACATTGGAACGTTGGACCTGCATGAGGAGTGCAACGAGTCAGTGCCACGCTCTCATCGCCCCCGGGATCTCGTGGCATTCTCGGCACGTAGCGAGGGTGGACGCACGGACCATTCTCGATTTCGTACCTCCCGATGGCTTGGCTCGTTCAACCAACCGGTAACACAGCAATTCTGACCGTTGTTACCCTGTCGGCATGGAGACGGTATGACGGAACCCGTGCGCCCCGGACAGCTCCCCGAGGCAATTGTCCCTTCACGTCCGGCGCCGCCGTCGGTCTCTGCCGTTGTGCTCACGCATCGAAGACCCCGACTCGCCACCACCGTTGTGCGCGGTCTTATTGAACGAGAAGGATTCTCGCCCGATCGAGTCGTCGTGGTGGTAAACGGGTCCGGGGGTCTTGACGATGCAACATTGGAGTCCAGCATCCGCTTGATCCGCCTGCCCTACAACCTCGGACCAGCAGGAGGATTCAGGGCTGGAATGGAGGACGTTTTTGCGGACACCTCGGTGGACTGGGCCTACCTTTGCGAGGACGATATCGAGCTCTTCGACCTTCCCACTCCGAGGCTGGCCGATGTTGTGGGACGGGCTGAATGTCTTGACGGATTGCCCGGAAGGCCCGTGGGAGCGGTCGCCGCCTTCGGGCGGCAATTCGTAGGGCGCGGAGCCCATACTGAGAACTTCGTCCCCTCGATGGCGGATTCTGGCGAGTGCCAACTCGTACCGGTCGACGTAGCCAGTTGGGGGGCGACCTTGTTATCACGGCGCGTGTTCGATGCCGGTATTTTGCCCGACCAAGTCTGGTTCTTCGGGCTCGAGGACTTCGACTTCTACTGTCGCGTCCGGCAGGGTGGATTCGAGGTGCTGGTCGACGCCGTGTCTGCCCGTGCGGTGGCTGAACAACAGACGTCAGCCGGGCGAGTTGGCGCGCTTGCGCGCCACAGACCGACCGATGCACGGGAAACGTGGCGTTCGTACTACCACGCTCGGAACTCCATCCTGATGGCCAGGCGACACGGACGCCCCTCGTGGCACATGTGGCATATCGCCTACCTGGCGCGCCACCTGCAAAAGGCGACTGGGAATGCAGAGCGCAAGGCAATTTTGCGCGGCCTCCAGGATGGCATTCGGGGTCGCTTCGGGGAGAATCCCGATTATGGGCGGACTGTGGGAGAACTCACCGAGGAAGACGAGCATCCCGGATCTCCGGATGTCTAATCCTTGGTCTGCGAGGAATCCCTGCACCTTGAGCCCAGAGCAGAGTTGACCGGAGATGTGTGGGATAGCCGGCATCATCGACCCAACGGCGTCGACCGGTTCCGAACGGCTCGGGACCTTGGCTGCGAAGATGGCGTCGACACTTGTGCATCGTGGGCCCGATGACAGTGGGGTCTGGGTTGATGCCGATGCGGGAGTTGCATTCGGTCACCAGCGGCTTGCCGTTGTAGACCTCGGGTACGGCGGCTCCCAGCCGATGATCTCTTCGAGTGGCCGGTGGGTCATGGCGTACAACGGCGAGATCTACAACTATCTTGAGATTCGACGCCGGTTGGAACAGGTCGGCTCGGTTTTCCGAAGTACCTCTGATACAGAGGTCCTGGTGGCTGCCATCGATCGTTGGGGAATCGATCGCGCCCTCGAAGTCTGTGAGGGGATGTTCGCCCTTGCCCTCTGGGACAAACGGGACCGGGCATTGCACCTGATACGCGACCGCTTTGGGGAGAAGCCGCTCTACTACGGCTGGATCGGAAAGCTCTTTGCATTCGGTTCAGAGTTGAAGGCGTTGTCTGCGATGCCGGATTTCCGTGCTGAGCTCAATCGTCAAGCCGTTGTGCTCTACCTGCGCCACAATTGCATCCCCGCCCCGCACACCATTTGGCAAGGTCTGAGCAAACTGCTGCCCGGCCATCGTGTGACGTTGCAGTCGCCGAACATCGGCGTTCTCCCTGAGCAAGACTGCTATTGGTCGGCTGCGGACGCGGTAGCAAGGGCTCGACAGGATCCTTTGACTGGTTCGGACTCGGAGATGACTGATCAGGTCGAGAACGCACTGTCCAAAGCAGTGGCGGCCAGGATGGTTGCCGACGTGCCCGTAGGGGCCTTCCTCTCGGGCGGGATAGATTCGAGCACCATTGTGGCGCTCATGCAGCGGCACGCTTCTGCGAAGGTGCGAACGTTTACGGTGGGATTCGCTGATCGTTCGTTTGACGAGTCATCTGAGGCGGCAGCGGTCGCGGCGCACCTCGGAACGGAGCACACTGCAGTCCATGTGGGCGATGCTGAGGCCCTCGAGGTCATCCCTCATATTGCTGATATATGGGACGAGCCTTTCGCCGATGTTTCCCAAATCCCGACGTATCTGGTGAGCAGAGTGGCGCGCCACGACGTGACCGTCTCACTCTCCGGAGACGGGGGTGACGAGCTTTTTGCGGGGTACAACCGCCATGCCTGGCTCGACCGCGTGTGGGGGAGGGTCGCCGTTGTCCCGGCTGGCGCGCGCCGGACTGCAGGTTCGGCGCTCGGTCGCATCCCGCCTGGGGTGGTCGACAGGGCCGGCCGCGCGACCCGCCACCTTCCAGCCGGATGGCAGGTTCGAAATCCGTCGACCAAGCTCGCCAAGCTGGCACGGGTCCTTGTCGCCTCTGACCCCGAAGACTCCTATCGGGCACTCACGACGCACTGGGATGATGCGAATTTGTTGGTGCTTGGAAGTGACCATGGGGACAACATGGAGGTTCACGGTGACTCGCCCGTCTCCGACGGCGGCATCACCGAGCAGATGCTCTGGTCCGACCTCGTCGGGTACCTTCCCGACGATATTCTGGCCAAGGTCGATCGAGCGGCGATGGCCGTATCTCTCGAGACACGAGTCCCGTTCCTCGACCGCGAAATCCTCGATCTGGCCTGGAGGTTGCCTCTCGACGCAAAACTGCGCGGAGGGCAAACCAAGTGGGTGTTACGCCAGGTCCTGGGGCGCTACGTGCCCGCAGCGTTGGTTGAGCGGCCCAAGATGGGTTTCGGGTTGCCGATCGGGCAGTGGCTGCGCGGTGTGCTTGCACCCTGGGCAGACCACCTCTTGGACGAGCACCGGCTCCGAGACCAAGGGTTGTTGGACCCGGATCCGATTCGGCGGGCCTGGAATCTTCACCGAACGGGGCGGCGGGACATGGGCTATGAGCTTTGGGACGTGTTGGTCTTGCAGTCATGGCTCGACCGGTGGCTGCCCGCTCGGAGGTGAGCTCCAGCGGTGCACCCGACCAACGCAGACAGTGCAGTCGCTCTACGCTGCGTCATGCAGGCTGAACCGAAGGCTGTGTCAAGGTATAATTGTGCGGTTGTTGTGATACCGGCCCGGGCCCTTCCGTTCATAACGAGCCCCAATCGGAATATCGAGGACAAGGCTCGCGGGGAGAAGGGCACGGTTCGAATCGCTCGCGCGCTCTATCGATCGGGTTCGGACGTGAGGTTGGGGGGAGACAGTATGAGGGCACGCCGTCGATGTGCGACGACGATCACGATCGTACGCTTCGCAGGTACCACCAGGGTCCATCCTCGCGACTCGCGATCTGCAATGCCTCGGAGCCGAGTGGCCATCGCCGCGTGCCAACAGGTGGGGACAACCCAGAGCCTTGTAAACCAACGCGCATGTTAGCATCCATATCGTTCCGCGCGGGCGTGCAGTGGGGAGCCATGTCGTCTGGCCGGTCGGGCGCGACGGGCGTTATTCTCCGCCTGTTTCACGAGCCACCGAGGAGACACCGATGAAGAAGCCACGCGCACCATACGCTCATCGTTCGGTGTGGATTGCGGTTGCAATTCTTGGGGCCCTCTTCGTCGTGGGCGCTGCCATAGCCGCATATCAGATCAACCACTTGCACCATCAAGTCGACAGCCTGCAAAACACGGTGAACCTGATCTACAAGATCGTCCTGGATGCGGCGTCTAAGAAATAGGTCCAAGGCGTCCTTCGGGTGGCGGGTCGCCTGGGACGCGACTATGGCGAGGGACCAGCCGCCTGACCAGGACTTCGGTGCGCGGCGGATGTGCCGATAGGCCATGAGCCGTGCCGCGCGGTTCGCTGTGGCCTTCTTGAGCCGGGAGTGCCTGGGTTTTCGTTCCGACCGGTTACGAGCGCAATGACACGTCATCGCGCCGGCCTATCTCGACCGCCGATCGGGGCGCTCTGGGGCTGGGCACAAACCATGGTGGGACGAAGTGCCACGTCCGAACTGCTCCCAGGCGGGGCGTTGATTGTGTCCCCGCACCAAGATGACGAGACGATCGGATGCGGTCTCGTCATGGCCGAGAAGGTACATCGGGGGTTTCCGGTTGCAGTTGTCGTCGCCACCGACGGGAATGCAGGCTGGCACTCGGTTGCCCCGCGACCGAGTCCCGACGAAATCGTCGAGATTCGCCACGCTGAATGGCATCGAGCCCTCGATGCGATAGGAATCCTGCAAGCCAATCGATTCGAGTTCAAGTTCCCAGATGGTGGATTGGACGATCATGAAGTCGAGTTGACTGAGAGACTCTGTGACCTGCTCCGAAGCGTGCGCCCGTCGTTGATTTTCGCGCCAAGGCCCGGAGACCCTCACGTCGACCACCGCACCTTGGCACGGGCCGTCGGTCGGGCAGTGCGCCAGGTTTACGAGTACGACTCCGAAGGCTCCATAAAGCCAACGACGGATCGTTCCAATTTCAATGGCGTCGGCATGCGGCCGCGAGTCTTCACGTATCGTGTCTACCCCGGAGAGGGAGTGTGGCCCCATGGCCGTCCGTCCCGAGTAGGCCTGCGGGCGCTAGCTTCGCTACTGCTTGGATCGATCTCCACCCTGGTGCGACAACGCCCCTTGCTGTTCCGAGCTCCTCAGTGCGCAGGGACGAAAGCAGCGGCGATTGATGCCTACGACAGTCAGAGGAGACTCTTGGGGGGCGAGCTCCGCTACGTGTGGAACAAGGGTGTCGAGCTCTACTGGCCGATGACGGAGGACGAGTCGACTCATCCTCGAATGCCGAGCACACGTCGGGACTGACGGACCGGTCGGCGCCCTGCGGCTGTGTGCAACCTATGCGTTACCCGCCTCCGGACGGATTTGTGGCGTCAGGTGCTCGTAGATTGCGACTCCACCAGTGACGATACCGATGGACAGCAGTATTGAACCGAGGGCGTCCAGTGGCGTGTGCCAAAGCGCGCCAACCACCGCGAAAGCAGTCAACAGGGTCCAGGCGCAACCGATCACGAGGCCTATCCGGCGTGCTGGCCGACCAATCACCGGAGAGAGCGCCAGCCACATGGCCAGCGTCACCGCACTCACAGCGGTGACGCTACCGGACGGAAAGGTGAGCTCTTCGTAGTAACTGCGGTGCACCAGAGGTTTGGCGACGTGCTCGCCAATGAGGAAGGCGATGGCGGCCATGGCCGCGTAGACGACGACGCGAAAGAAGCTTCGTCTGGCAATGCCAATGACGCCGCAGACGACGAGGGCAACACCTATTGCTGGCGTGGCCAGGCGCTCCGATAAGTTGGCCCAGGTCGGCGTGCGGAAGGGAACTCCCGCCCACCTGAAGACAGGGTCCTCGAGTCCGTACGGACCGTTGCCGTTCGCCACAATGAACGCCAAAAGCGTGAAGGCAGCCAGGGAACCCACGGAAATGACCGAGAGCTTGGAGAGCTGCTTGGAGTCGAAGCGAGTGGCCGTTCCCCCGTTCATGAGGCCAGGTCTGTGTCGATGCGACGACGAAGCGCCCTGAGATTGCCGACGCGTCGCACTGGCCAAATCGTACTTGGAGGTATGGACAAACTCCACGCCGAACCTCGCGATGGTTGGTTCATTCCAAAGCACAGGAGTGTTGGGGGCCCGGCTTGCAAAATTGAGCAGTTCTATATCGCCGATCCCCGCTCAATTCCTTTGGACAATGCTTCCAGGTACGCCCGACCGTATCGTCGATCCGGCTCCAAATAGTTGCCTTCGGCCCATTCGTTCCACGACTTGACGAAGATCAACCGTCGTCCCACCGGCTCTGCTTTCGTGACGTGGGCAACTGCACGGGCAACTTGGGACTCGAAGATGGAAGGATCGGAGCCGTGGAGTACAACTCCACCTGCTCCACTCCTGGGTGTGTTGTCGAAGTCCGTAATCACGGTTGGGAAGCTGGCCCCGTCTTCGATCCCGAGCGGTGTCCTTTCGGAGAAGCGGCGATAGGAACGCAACGGAGGGATTCCGAGTTTCCTCGCAATGCGACGGGGCCAGTCGGAGCGGGCGATGAGGCGCGACGGAACTCGCTCTGAAGTGAACGCGTCGAAGTCTGCTGCGCTCGAGCGTCCCGCCGTCTCGGTGCGGCCGACGAAGAAGATCCCGGGCAAACCCGCGTCGGTGGCCCAGGTCCGCCACAAGTCGAGAAAGCGTTGCGGCTCGGGAAGATCGCTCGGGTCGTAGACGAGGAAGAGCGGTCGCCCATCAATGCAGACATACCGCTTGTCCAAGAAGGCAGGAAGAACCGCCTCAAAGTGGGCTCGGTAGTCGTCTTGTCCTGCAGCGTCCCGATAGGTCTGCTCAATCAAAACTCTGTTTGGTACTCCGTGCCATATGCCTGACCAGGTCTGGTTCGCCCATCCGAGGCAGAACGGAAAGTCGGGGTGTCCTGATCGGAGAACCTCATCGAACGGGCGATCCAGGAGTCGCCGACCACCACCGAACCAGTAGTGCCAATAGCAGAATGCCGTAACCCCGTACTGAGCGGCCAGGACCGCCTGGGCCTCCCACGTCTCGGGAACGCGGAGATCGTAGAAGCCGAGCTCACCGGGAAGGCGAGGCTGGTAGTGCCCCGGGAAAAGCTTCTTGGCGCGGGTGACATTTGTCCACTCGGTGAAGCCAGGTTCCCACCACTGATCGTTTTCTGGAATCGGATGAAACTGCGGGAGATAGAACGCGACGACGCGAACCCGCTCTTCATCGGGTTGCACGTCGAAATCATCGGGCATTTGAGGGTCTCCCCTGAGTACACCAGCTCACATCGCACCCGGCAGTGTGCGCCAGCGCAGCTCCTGACCAAATGGGGCAATATCGTGCCTCAAGGAGCTTGATCTTCGCACGCGCCATTTGCCATGTGAGGCAGAGGCTCCGTGCGGCCAGGACAACGCCCAACGACTGAACGAAAGTACAGCTCGGGGGCCACACCTCATGGTGAAGTTCATGGTCAACGCTGTGCTCGGTCGTTGCGAATGACGTCTCGTGCGAGAGCCTGAATGCGGTCGCGCGCCACCGAACGCTCAAAGCGCTCACGGTAGAGGCTTTCTGCCGCGACGACCAGCGCGGCGCGGAGATCGGGCTCGGTGAGAAGTCGCTCGCAGGCTACGGCGAAGGCCTCGGGGTCATCAGCCAGCAGGAGATGGACGCCGTCCACGACATCTAGTCCTTCTGCCCCAATCGTCGTGGAGACCACTGGGACTCGATGAGCGAACGACTCGAGGATCTTGAACCTGGTGCCACTGCCATAGCGAATGGGGACCACTGCGATGTCGGCGCGCGCCATTTCCGGTTCCATGGCCGGGACCGTGCCCACCACGGTGACGGCAGGCGGTCGATGCTGGCGCTGCACTCCTGGCACCGGTGTTCCCACGAGTCTGATTTCGACATCGGGTATCCGGGCTCGGAGTCGGGGCGCCACTTCGCTCACCAACCATTCGGCTGCGTCCACGTTCGGGGCGTAGTCGAAAGTTGCCTGGAAGAGGACGACAGCCGGTCGACCCACCTCGACGTGGCCGGCGGGTTGCGGGGGCTTCTCATAGGTGTTGGGGACAACGACGACATTCGCCAGACCGGAGCGATGGGCGTCCTCGTCGCTGCAGAGAACAACGCGGTCGACCTCACCGGCCACCGAGCGCTGGAACCGGGACCAGTCACGGGCATTCAATCGAGCCTGGGTCACCGCCATGGTCTGGCGAACTGTGAGATGACCTTTGTGCGGCGAGAGCCCTGCCCTGATGATGCCTACTCTTGATCGTGCCTTGACGTCCTCGAGGTCATGGAGATCGACGATGGTCGGCCCGAGATGCGGACGACCCATCAGCTCGTACGTGGCGGCCCTGTCGAACCAGACCAGGTCGTAGCTGGGCGTGACCCACGACTCAAATGCGAGGCGGGAGGAACTGTGGGTGCGTTGCATCCTGACCTCGAGGGGAATGCCTCGCTGGCTGAGCCAGTCGATCCGCCAGCGGAGCGGGTGGCGGCTCTCGGGGTGAACTGCTGTCTTGAGCCGTTCGACGCGAATCGGTGCGGGAACGGTGGGCGACCCCCGGCGATCGTCGCAGAAGGAAAAGAGATCTGTCCCGCCAATGGTCGCGAGGGCCTCGATGGAGGTCGCGAGGCGCAGGTGGCCACCCTGGATCGGCGGCCAGGGAAAATCGGAGGCGACGATGAGGATTCTCATGTGGTCCGGCACTCCGTCGGTCAGATTTGGCCCTGAGCGGTGACGATCTCAATGATGCGGGACTGGTCCGCCGGTGAGAGCGCCGACCCCGTGGGCAGACACAGGCCTCGGTCGAAGACCTTGGCGCAGTGCCCAGTCCCAATCAGTCCGATCCCCGAGAAGGCCGGTTGGAGGTGGAGGGGCTTCCATGTCGGTCGCGACTCAATATCGTGGGTCTCGAGCGCCAACCGTATGGCTTCTCGGTCCGCCCCGAACGCCTCGGGGTCGATCGTGACACAGGTCAGCCAGAAGTTTGAGGTCCCACCTTCGGTCCTTGGCATGAAAGAAATCCCCTGCAGCCCGGAGAGTCCTTCTGCGTAGCCCGCATCGATTCGCTGCCTGCGCCCCATGTGGCTGTCGAGCTTGCGGAGCTGTGCTCGTCCGAGCGCGGCCAGAAGGTTGGAAAGTCGGTAGTTGTAACCAACAGTGATGTGTTCGTAGTGGGGGACCGGCTCTCGGGCTTGGGTCGCCAAATGACGGGTTTGCGCGGCCAGCTGTGACGAGTCGGTGACGAGCATGCCGCCACCACTCGTCGTGATGATCTTGTTGCCGTTGAACGAGAAGATTCCGGCAACACCAAACGATCCGGCTGCCTTACCACGATAGGTGGCGCCGAGGGCTTCGGCGGAGTCCTCAACAAGCGGTACTTCGAACCTGTCGCACACCGACTCCAAGGCCGCGTAGTCGGCGGCCTCTCCGTAGAGGTCGACGGCAATCACAGCAGACGGCCGCCGACCGAGCGCGGCCCTCTCGGTCAAAACTTCCTCGACCAGAGTCGCGTCGATGTTCCAGCTGTCAGCCGAACAGTCAACGAACACAGGCTTTGCACCAACATATGCGACGGCTGCGGCGCTCGCGATGAAGGTGAATGATGGAACAAGCACCTCGTCGCCACGCTCGACGCCTGCCAACAACAGCGCGAGGTGCAGTGCTGCCGTCCCGCTGGACAGAGCGACGGCGTGGGCGACGCCGACTCTCGTCGCCACTTCGCCTTCAAAGGCGTCGATGTCCGGTCCCGTCGGCGCGATCCAGTTGGAATCGAATGCCTCGAGGAGCATCTGACGTTCGTCCTCCCCCACGTCGGGAGGAGACAAGAAGACTCGCGTCATGCCACTGACCCGGCAGTAGAATTGAAACCGCCGACGAGGCCTGCGGTGCCCAGGACCACCACAGCAGCAGCAACGTCAATGCCGAGGGCCACGGGTACGGAGGAGACACCTGCTCCGACCACAATGCTGACCACCGCGACAATCAAGACTTCAAGGACGATGTAGGACCCGCTCGCCGCCAAGCGGGTCCACCCCTTCGCAACAAGAAGATCGTAGGGATGCGCACGGTCGCCGGCGAAGAGTGATTGGTTGCCGCGGCGACGTCGGACGATGGCACAGGCGACTTCGGCGACCGGGACGGCCAGCAGGGCCAGTGCGATCACCCCAGTCGGAACTGCGACGCCAACGCCCCAGCTGAACGCGAGCAGCACGCTCAACGCCGCACCGAGGAGGTAGGAACCTCCATCCCCGAGATAGATCCGGGCAGGTGGGCGATTGGACCACAAGAAAGCCACCAGTGCACCAGCCAAGGAGGCAGCCATGAGACGGGCGGGCCCATGTGTGATGACTGCGAAGCCGACCGCAGCTGCGGCACCGACGCCGGCCGCCAGCATGTCGAGGCCGTCAAGCAGGTTGAAGCCATTGATCAACACGACGGTCGCGAGAACGACGAGCGGTATACCGATCCATCCAGCGACATGCATCGGGACCGTCAGAGCAATGGCAACGCCCACTCCAAGCTGGACCGCCAGTCGCCAAGGTGCTGGAAGACCGAATCGGTCGTCCGCGACCCCGAGGGCCGTGGCCGCTGCCAGAGGGATCAGGGTGATGGGCCTTCCGGCCAGCACGCCGACCACGAGGCCAGCAAAGACCGCGACGCCGCCCAAGTAGGGGACAGGCGCCTCGTGCGGCTTGAGCGGTCCAGGTCGATCGATGACGCCGAAGCGATGGGCCATGACAATGCAGCCTGGGACCGCAACAGCCGTGATGACGATCGAGCCGGCAGCGACGACGGCCGTTGTATTCACGGTGGTGAGGTCGCCTGCATGGCGGGCCAAGACATCAGAAGAGACTCGGTGCCCTCATGCAGCTCGAACGTCTCCGCCACGCCGAATCCCGCCTGCGTATAGAGGGTGATGGCGATCTCGTTGTCTGCCGCCACCACGACGTGAGCGGTATCCTGCCTCTGCTGCGTCACCTCCCGCAGGAAGCCGTTCACCAGGAGAGTTCCCGCCCCACGTCCCCGCAGAGCCGGGTGCACCGCTACGGCGAGTAGTTCGGCGCTGTCGGCCGCGCTGGTGGCACCGTGGCGAAGCGTCTCCACCACCCGGCGCCAGGAACGGAGGAGGCGACCGGCGCACGTGAGGGCAGCGACGGCACCATCGCGAAGGAGGAAGGACCGATACAGGCCGCTGACATCAGAGGACCCGGCGAGAAATCCGGCAATTTCCGGTCCCTCCTGGGCAATGAGCAGAAAGGAACCGGGGGAGCGGACGACCCGTCGGTAGAGCCTCGTGAGAAACGAGGGGCCAAGCATGGACAGGAATCCGTCGCTGATCTGGTCGGCGTGCAAAGCGGCGGCTGCACCGGCGTCATCCAGGGTTCCGTATCGAAGCAGCAAGCCGTTTTCTGTGTCCGAATTCATCGCCTCCGCGGTCTCCTCCGAAAGCCTCCGGTGGCAGTCACCCCGGTCGCTGTTGGTAGGACGAAGGCGAATGGTAGTTCTCGCCGGGTGTCGAGAACTGCTGGTGGCGCACAGTCCTTGGTGATGGCGCGTCGAACAATCTGGGGCTACCATCCGAGTGTTTTCGGTGGTCGGAGACCCAGCGGGGGAAATTGGGTCGAACGGAGGGAGACACGTGTCGAGTACTGCGAAATGGATTATTGCTGCCGTCTGCGCTGTCCTGGGCGTCATTGCCCTGATTTACGCCGTGATCTACCTGGCCGTGCCCATCCATTCGCTGCCCGGGTTCGTCCCTGGCAAAAAGGCCACCACAGGCCACTATCACAAGCGGGCCTTCATCACGGGTGTCATCGGGGTCGTGCTTTTGGCCATCGCGTTCTATCTCGGGATGACGACCCGACGCTCCGCGTCTGCGGGGTCCGTCGCCGGTCCAACCTCGACAGGTACTGCGGCCCAGGGTGTGGGCGACGGAGGACCCTCGGCGAATAGTTGAATCATCAATTGTTTCACAATTCCAGGGTCCGTCTTTCACAATTCCAGGGTCCGGCACCGACGCTCGCCCGCGTGCACGCGGGACGTTCCCCACGCATTCCCGAGCGCAGTTTCGAGCGGATCCGGGTGCAGGGAGCGCACCAGAGCTGCGGGGAGCGTCGTCAGCTTCTGACGGGTGTCGACTCGATGATGAACTGGTAGCCGAACATGGTTGGCCATAGGACCGAAAGCAGACGGTCTGCCAGGCGAACCGCGCGCGCGCCCTCGTGCTGTCAACGCCGAGTGCGTCGAGGGGTAGGCCAACGGGCTCGATGCGCGTGATCGCGAATCCCCGCCGTTCCACGAGCTTGACCAGGCTGCGTCGGGTGAAGAACCTGAGATGGGTCGAGTCGAGAATGCCCCGCTGGTCATAGTCGAACATTCCCAGGGTCGAGCGGATTCTTGGGTACCAGTGGGCGATGTTCGGCACGCAGAACACTGCGGACCCGGTAGGAGCCAAGGCCTCCCTCGCTTGTTGAATCAGATTCCCGGGGTTCACCACGTGCTCGAGTACGTCCGCCGCCAGAACGATGTCGAAATTCTTTCCGACAGCCGAAGGAATTCCATCATTTAGATCGGCCTTGAAGAACTCATCAGTCCGTTCCCTCACCCCTTCGATCTCACTTACGTCGACACCGACGACGTAATGACCCATCCGCCGCAAGCGGTCGGAAAGGAGACCACTCGAGCAGCCCAGGTCGAGTATTCGGCTTGGAGGCCGACATTGCATCAGTTTCGAGATTCGTCCATGGGAACTGTCGTCGCTCGGTTTGAGCTGGTACTCCTCGCTCAGAGCGATACGGCTACCGTCGCCAAATCCTGCCTTTTGCAGTCGATAGGTGATGACGTCCTTGGTGACATCTGCGGCATACCCCATGCCGTCGACGTAGCAGATTTCGTCTCCGTAGTAGGTGGGGATTGGAACTTCGGCTATGCGCATGCCGGCATCGTGCATCTGGATGATGATCTGCGTGTCGAAGTTGAAACCATTCGAGTTCTTCTCGAAGGGCAATTGCTTCAACGCTGCTACTGAATAGGCTCGGTAGCCGGAGTGGAATTCTGAGAGGTTGGTGCCAAGGGTTGCATTCTCGAAGCGGGAGAGGATCCGGTTCCCGGCGAACTTGTAGAGCGGCATCCCGCCCTTTCGCGCAGCACCCTTGACCATGGTGCGCGAACCGAAGACCGCATCGGCCTCCTCGTTCAGCAGCGGTGTCAGGATGTCGGGGAGTGACTCGGGCGCGTACTGGCCGTCTCCGTGCAACATGACGACGATGTCCAGGCCATGCTCGATGGCCAGCTTGTAGCCTTCCTTCTGGTTTCCTCCGTAACCGAGGTTGACGGGCTGTCTGATGAGGGTGATCGGAAGGTCAGACTGCTGCTGGTAACCCAGCCCCACCAGATAGGTGGAATCCTGGCTGTGATCGTCGCTGACGATCACCTCTTCGATCTCGGGCCTGATCTCCGGCGGAATGCGATCGAGCACCTTGGCCAGGGTCGACGCCGCGTTGTAAGCCACGACGAGAACCCCGATCCTCTTCTTCTTGATTGACCCCTTGACCCCGTCCACGCTCACCCTCCAGGCCCCGCTTTTGCCCTCTCCACCTTATCGACCGTGCTTGGCCGACGAAAGCGACCGTGGCCCCGTCAAGACGGCCATGACGCCGCCAAGCGTTCGCCGAGCTCCCCGGGATGCCACGAGCCAGGCAGCGTCCCGACGTGTGACACGAAGGGGGCAGTGTCGAGCCCCGGATGTGGACCAAAGCGTCGTCACGAGGCTCAAATTCGGGCCTGTGCACGAATGCCTAAAATGTGCCGATGCTCGCCCGACGAGAGTTGCCGGCGGAGTACGAAGTCTGGAATGCCAAATGGGGTGCTCCGTGGGGGCGTCGGGCACTTGTCAGCCCTTTCGATTGGGGCCGCAGCGAGAAACTGCTCGACTACGTTGAGCGCCTCCCATGGAGGTTGCGGGCGGAGGTACTTCGAAGCCCCCACATGAACCGGCTCCGAGGTCCGTTCGCCTTCCAGTCAAATACCTCAACGAGACGGTACGAGTACCCGTGGGCCTCTCACGAGATCGCTGGGCTTGGCCCCTCAAGGATCCTGGAAGTCGGAGGTGCGCTCTCCGGGCTGCAGTTCGTTCTGGCCCAGAGCGGGCATGAAGTCCACAACGTCGATCCCTTCTTCGACTACGGCGAGGGGGAAGAGGGGCAATACGACGTCGATCCCATCACCGAACATGCCGCGCTAAATCGGAGCTTCAGGACCAACGTGGTCCTGCACCGGACCACACTGCCCGAGGCGAACCTGACCGGGAAGTTCGCAGCCGTTCTGTGCATATCGACCATTGAGCACCTTTCGGAACCGGACGTGGCCGCGACGTTGGCCCGAGCCAAGGAGATCCTCACCCCCGGCGGACTGCTCGTCCTCACCGTCGACTTGTTCATGAACCTTGAACCATTCTGTGACCGGAAGGCGAACGAGTGGGGTAGCAACGTCTCCATCGCATGGATCGAAGAGCTCGTGGGCTACCCGATGGTTTCCGGGGATCGAAGCGAGTTGTGCGGCTACCCAGAGTTCTCGACGGAGAGGATTCTGTCGCGGCTCGAGGAATTTGCCGTCTCGACGCAGTATCCGCAGATGGCCCAACTCGTGACGTTCCGAGCGCCGGTGGGATGATTGGATGGCTCCAGCGATGGTGCGCGGCCATTGACGGTGAATGACTCCGACGAGGTCCAGGTATGGAAGGGCAAACGTGTTCCGTCTGCCCCGGTTGTGTCTGTATGCATTCCCGTGGTGTCCGACTCACGGTCTCATTGAACGCTGCCTTGACTCGCTCGTCGACAGTCGCCCGTCGGTCGATACGGAGGTGGTGGTCGTAGCCAACGGGCTGGCAGACGGCGGTTTGACTGCACTCCGCAACCGAGACGACATCATCCTGATCTCCTCCGCCGTGAACACCGGGTTCTCGGGTGGCAACAATCTCGCCGCCCGGTTCGCCCGAGGCCGTTACCTGTTGCTCCTCAATGACGACAGCCTCGTAGAGGCCGGTTATGTTGATCGACTGCTGCGCGTCCTGGAGGAGGAGCCCGCAGTAGCGGCCGCCGTCGGAAAGATTCTTTCGGCCGACGGCACGCTGCAAGAGGCCGGCTCCGTTTTGTGGAGAGATGGTTGGGTTGCTCACGTGGGAGCCGGTCATTCGGCCGACTCGCCGACGTACAGTCATCGGCGCGACGTCGACTACGCATCGGCGAATGGTCTGTTGGTCGAGCGCCAGGCCTGGGACAAGGTCGGCGGTCTCGATGAGCGCTATTTTCCGGCTTACTACGAGGATGTCGATCTGTGTCTCGCCCTGTTGGACCATGGCTACCGCGTCGTGTACGAACCTGAGGCCGAGCTGAGACATTTGGAGAGCCAGAGCACGTCGGCGCCATTCCGCAGCTTTCTCCTCGTGCGAAATCGTGCCCAACTGGTAGCCAAATGGGAGGCGTTGCTCCAGAGCTTTCCCGACCGCCCCGATGTGGTGGATGCGGCGGCCGTCGATGCGGCGGCCCGCCGCGGTGGTCGGTTGCCCAGCAGCAGGCTGGACCGACGCGAAGGTCACGCAGACGGGGCGCCTCAGGTCCCGCTACGGGCCCCAGCCGAGAACGCGACGTGGCTTGATGGCGATTTCGTGGCGGCTGAAGCCCGCATGCAGGGCGAATACATTGCGTATCTCGAGAGCGAGGTGTCACGCTTAGAGTCCGTCATCGACGAATCGGATGTCGCCTTCCGGAGTCTCGTGGATGCATTCGACGAGAAGGAGCGCTTCATCAATTCGTTGCTCTCAGTGAGGGTTAAGAAATGGATCCTCGGCCGCCTACCGCGCCGGGGTCCTGATGGCGGCAATGCCTTCGAATGCAAATGGGGCGCCCGAAGACTCGCAATCGGCCCTGTTACCATCCTGGGTCGGTCTGGATACGCCTGTCATGCGGGAGGAGGCGGCGGCGATCTCGTGAAAAATTCTGATGGTTGCCGAGGACTTCCCGTGGCCGTCCCTGGGCGGGGGGTTGATCAGATTGGCCAAAATGGTCGAGACCGTTTCCGCCATGGGGGAGACCGATCTCTTCTCGCTCTACGACCCCGCACGAACCTCACCGGCTCTGCCGCCGTCGCTGGACGTGAAGAGAATGGAGGTCGCCGAGTATCCCGACGCCGTGAATCCTCACTGGTGGCGCTGGTGGTTGCTGCGCAGGGGCACGCCCAAAGAGGTCTTCATGAGGGGGTACGACCGCTCGCCGAAATACTCCTTCGATGCCTTTACGGCACATGAGTACGACCTTGTGTGGTTCAGTACGGCAGCGCTCTTCGCCTGGTTGGGACGACCCCGGCTCGGTCCAACCATCGTCGATCTCATGGACCTCGAAGATGTCAAGGCTCGGCAGAAGGCGGCATTGCTGTGGAGGGAACGATCGGGAGGTGGGGTCAAGGGCAACGCCGTTTTGAAATCTCTCGCAGTCGTAAACCGGATGAACGCCTTTGACTGGAGAGTGTTCCAACGTTCCGTCGCTCGTCAGGTTGATCGTGTGATTCTGTGCAGCGACGAGGACGTCCGGCGCTCGGACATCCATAACGCCGTCGCAGTACCCAACACATACGGTCGTCCGGCACGGAGCCTTGGACGTCACGAGCTGGCGATGCCACCCACCATTCTCTTCCAGGGAAGCCTCCACTATGGCCCCAACATCGACGCCGTCGACTGGCTCATCGACGAGGTGGCCCCCCACCTGTTCGAGCAGTTGCCGGGCGCGCAAATCCGGCTGGTGGGGACGACGTCACCAGGTGTGGAGGGCAGGCATCGGCCTCCCGCGGTCGTGGTCGCCGGGAGGGTTCCCGACATTGAACCCGAGCTCGCCCGGGCCGACATCGCCGTGGTTCCCCTTCGCATCGGCAGTGGAACACGACTCAAAATTCTCGAATCGTTCGCGCACCGCATCCCGGTGGTGTCGACCACGGTCGGAGCAGATGGGCTCGACGTCGAGGACGGCGTGCACCTGCTTCTGGCAGATCGTCCAGAAGAGTTCGCACGGGCCTGCCGACGAATCATCGAGGACCGGGCGCTGGCTCGTCGATTGGTCGATGCTGCCGAACATCGTTACCTGGAACGATACGAATGGTCTGTTGCGAAGAGCACCATTGAGCAGGTTGTTCGTGACGTGGCTGCGTCAAAGACAGATGAGATAATCTTCCGCACCAGAGGAGTTCCTGATGATTTCGCCCCGACCTCGCACGACATTCGGGACGGCGGCCACACAGGGCTCGAGTCGGCATGACCGGTGTAACGGGCGACGAGCATCGCGGCGCATCGCGGTGCCGCGCGCTTGCCCACTTCATGTCGGTTCCGCCCCGATTGGAGGCCATCGATGTCTGGCGGTACCGGTCCCGGCACGTGGAGAACGAGCAAGGACCTCATCATCGGAGCACGGGTATGTCCCCATTGATGCGGGAGGGCGGGGGGCAGCGTGGTCGTGTCTGACACCGTCACCCTCGCCCCCGAGGTGAAGGTGGATCGCGCGGTCGAGCACGAGACGAGACTCTCGGACGAGGCCGTGTTTCTGCGGGGCCGTCGTTACTTCACCGTTGCTGCGCTCATCGGGATCGCCGTCACGGGCATGATCCTGCTGTGGGTGTTGTGGGACCTCTGGTCGAGCTCGGCCGATCCCTTCCGGGGTGCGCCGAACGACTACTTTTACGACTACCAGGCGCTCGCCATGTTCCACGGCCACTTGAACGTGCGGAACGGGAGTCTCGGGATCGAGGGATTCCTGCACAACGATAAGACCTACGCGGTATTTCGGAATCTTTCCGTCCATTCTCAGAATGCCGGTCCTTCTGATCACGAGCAGGTTCGACGGTGCCCTCACGGCCCCTTCAATGTTGCTGGCTTGGATCATGACCGCTCTGTTCAGCTCGTTGATGCTGTGGAGGCTTCGCATCATTACGCGGTGGGAGAGCCATACTCGGGCGAGCTGAGGCCGCGTCCTACGGCATGTTGATCGCCGCCATCCTGGGCGGGTCGGTCATCATCTATCTGAACGCAACACCGTTCGTCTACAACGAAGACTTCGCCTGGAGTATTCCACTCACGGTTGGCAGCGTGTTCGCCTTGCTCGGTGTCATGGAGCGTCCATCGACCGGTCGCGTCTGGGCAAGCGGCATCCTGATCCTTCTTGCCAATCTCAACCGCACTCCCACCGGGTACGCCTGCGTGATCGGAGCTGGACTGGTCGGACTGTGGTTTGTCTTCGGCCGAGGCGGGGACTCCAATCGGCGCTGGGGTTGGGCGATGTTCGGCGTTGGGTTGGTGGGCTTCGCCGCCACGTGCGCCGTTACCTACGCAAAGTTCGGAACTCCGATCGGGCTTCCGATGGCCGATCAGGTCTGGGCGAAGATCAACGCGGACCGTCGCTACTTTTTGGCTGCGAACGGCGGCAAGGCGTTCAGTTTCGGCTTCCTACCCAGCACCCTGACTGCGTACCTGCAGCCCTTTGGAATTCGCTTTACGTCCCTCTTCCCCTTCGTAACCACCCCGACCGCTCCCGCCGCAATGATCGGGGCCGTATTGGATCAGACGTACCCGACGGCGAGCGCTCCGCCCACCATGCCGTTGCTCTTCCTTTTGAGCTGCTGGGGTGCCATCAGTGCCTTCCGACCGAAGGCTCTGGTGCCCTTTCGGTTGACGCGCATCGCGCTCCTCACGTGCGCCGCCGGCACGGCTGGCGTTCTGCTGTGGGGATACATCTCCGAGCGGTACCTCGCCGACTTCATGCCGCTTCTCATCGTGGCTGCCGGGATCGGTCTGATTGAGATATGGCGGCGCTTCGAAGGCCGGTCCATCAAGGCCAGAGGAGTGCTGCTGGGCATTGTGTCCGTTGTCACCGTTTACTCCGTGTTCGTCAACACGGCCATTGCCGTGGCGCCCTCGGAGCAGTTCACGACGTCGCAGGTTCAGGACTTTGTCTCCACCCAGCAATCTCTCAGCATTGGCTCACTCGCCGCCAGCGTCCATCACGTGTCCGCGCTGCCCGATTGGGCACCGTTCGGCGAGCTGTACATGGTCGGCGACTGCTCCGGCCTCTACCTGTCGTCAGGCATCACGGAAGCGGACGTACCCGGCCTGCTGGCCGACCACTACTCATGGATTCCTGTCGAACAGAGCCCTGCCTACACGCGTGCGTTCTCGATCACCTTCAATCACCCAGGGAAGTACTACACCAAGCCGCTGACCCTTCTGACCTATGGCGCTGCCAGCGTCATCATGAAACCGGCAGGGAAGGGCTACTTCCGTCTCGAGGTCCTCCACTCGGGCACGCCGATCAAGTGGCCCTATACCGACTCGGCCCGGAAGCCGATCTCCATCCTCCATGAGCCCTTCCAGTTCCAGGTGGTCACGGATCCGAACCTGCACCAGATCAAGATCCTTTGGTTCGGGACGTACTTCATTGCACACTTCATCGCAGGGTCTGCCACGCCGGTCGTCCATGTCACCCCGAAGCAGCCTGATGGGCACCTTCCAGAGGTCACCGTGGCGAAAGAGCCGATCGACGCCAGCCTCAGCCTGTGTCGAAGCCTCCAACGCGGGAGCTGATCGACGATGTCACGACGCCGCCCGCGACGGCATGGGATCGGTCGGCGGTGACCGTTCCGCCGGGGCCGCACTCGACTCCAAGCAAAGGTTCCGTCGCCAACGACAACAGACTGGCTGGGGCCATCTTTTCCTGTGTCGTCGACGAGCACCCACGTTTCCATCTCGACGCACTCCGATGGTTCGCCTCCCTCACGACGATCGCGGGCGTCGACCCTCGTGACCTCGTCATCCACGTTGTCGGGACCGATGGCTCCGATGCCCTGACCTACCTGCGCTCTCGGGGCGTCACGGTGCGCGCGGTGGAGGCGTTCGATCCCAGATCCCCTCACTGCAACAAGGTGGCCGGCGCTCTCAGACTGGCCAGGGAGGGTCTCGGTCGACCGGTGGTGCTCTGCGACACCGACATCGTGGTGCTCGAAGATCCGAGGACCATCGACATTCCGCCGGGATCGATCGCCGGAAAAGTGGTCGACACGCCGGTCCCACCCCTTGAGGTGCTCCACGACATCTTCGCTGCCGCCGGTTTGGCGCCGCCGCCCACCACGTCGTTGCCCTGGGGGCAGAACCAGGTCACGGTTGCCGGGAACAGCAACGGCGGGCTGTATCTGATCCCGGCGCCGGTCCTGCCGATTCTCGCACCGGCTTGGGAGACGTGGGCCCATTGGTTGCTCGATCGCCGAGAATTGTTGCTCGACTGGACGTTTCACCTTGATCAAGTGGCCATGGTGCTGGCGCTGACGGCACAGGGGATCGCCAGCGAAGAGCTCGACGTCCGATGGAATACTCCGATTCACGATCTGAGAAGGATTCCTCGGGACGCGCAAGCCCCGGCCGTCATCCACTACCACCAGGAGATTGATCGTGAGGGCTGCATCCGCTTGACCGGGTTTCCTTCCATCGACCAGCAGGTCGAGCGAGCGAACGAGTCCATTGGTCGACTGTGGCTGGAGGCCGCACCGACTGCCACGTTCCGCCAGTGGCGCACGCTCACCGGGCCCGAACTGGGGCCTTCTGCGAGGAACGGCGGCGTCTCCCATTCCTCGGTACACGATCTCCTCATTGAGGTCCTCGATGCTGTGGCGCCATCGTCGGTCCTCGAGGTGGGATGTGGTGACGGGAGGGCCACGCGAGGATTGGCGATGAAGGACTACACCGGGATCGACGGTTCTCCCGACGCGCTTGGCCGAGCTCGGATCGGCCGCCCTGACGGCACGTTCTTGCAGGGCCGACTCGCCGATTTCTCCCTTCAAGCCGATCTGGTCATCGCACTTGAGGCGGTGACCTCTGAGCCGGACGTGACGGCCTACAGGAACCAGGTCGCGCGGTTGTGGGAGTCCACCACTCACGCACTCCTGATCTCGGGCTATGAGCGGCCTCCTCGGGTAGTCGGACCGTTAAGCCATTTCTACGAACCTCTCTCGGCGACGTTGCAGGCGGTGGCCCCCGGTGCCGAGCACTACCCAGTACGAGAAGAGCCCGGCATCACCACGTTCGTCGTTCTGCGGCCTTCGTCCGTGCCGCATCCGCGTGACATCGCGGTCGCCACCCTCTCGTCGATCATCGACCGTCACCCCGATCCGCTCAAGTTGATGGCGCTGCGGATCGTTGGACAGGACACGCTCGGATTCTTTCCCGATCATGCCCCTCGGCTCTGGGAATACCCCGTGGCGGCTGGGTTGGTGATTGAACATTTGCCCGTCGGCAGTCGACTGGTGGACGTGGGGGCGGGAGTGACGCCTCTTGCCCCCTACCTCGCGCGGCATGGGTATGTAGTCGATACGGTCGATCCTTCGGACATACGCCGCCAGTGGCCTCCGGCACAGGACTGGAACGAATGGGGATTCGTCGACTACGCGGAGGCAGGATTGGGCAACCGATCGTGGAACTGCACCTTGGGGGAACTGCCGGAATCGACGGTGTTCGACGGAGCCCTTTCCATCAGCGTCATCGAACACATTCCGGCAACAGACAGGCGGGCGCTTCTCGGGGACATCGCCCGACGCCTGCGTCTCGGCGGTCTCATGGTGTTGACGGTGGATCTCACGCGCGGAGGCTTCGACCTCTGGAACCGGAACAGGGGACAGGTTGTCGACGATCGCCGGCACGGGACGTTTCAGGACGTCATCGACGAGGGTGTCTCATCCGGATTCGAGCTGCTTCGGCACGATGTGGTGCGGGAGTGGGGTGACGTCGATGTCGATATCGGTCTCATCGTCATGCGTCGCATACACACGGTGAAACCCTGGCGCCGTGCCGTGCGGAGTCTTCGCCGAAGGGTGCGGCCACCCGGCCCAGGAAGTCCAGTCGCCGTATGATCGGACCTGTGGAGCCCGTCGCACATCGAGGGCAGGAGAGTCCTGGGGGTGCTCGGACAAGCGGCAATGTGGCCGGACCTTGGGTCGTTGTCGTGGGCATGCACCGCAGTGGTACCTCAGCCGTCACCGGTGCGATCGGTGCCCTCGGATTCAACGTGGTGAGCCCGCAGGACCGATTGTCGCCGCATGACAGCAACCCTGAGCATTGGGAGAGCTTGTCCGTCCTTCAGCACAGCGACGCGGTCTTGGCGCATTTCGGCGGAACATGGGATGCCCCGCCCCAGCTGCCGGAAGGCTGGGAAAATGACGAAGGACTGGTGCATCGAGCTGACGCGGTCGAGGCCCTGGCTGCCGCATATCCAGAGCCGGGTCCGGCGGTGTGGAAGGACCCCCGGATCTGCCTACTTCTTCCGTACTGGCGCCCGGTTCTCCAGGCGCCCATGGCTGCCGTCCTGATGTGGCGGGCGCCCCTTGCGGTAGCCCGCTCATTGCACCGTCGCAACGGCTTACCTCTACCCTACGGCGTCGCCCTCTGGGAGCGGTACAACAGGTCAGCCATCGCAAATCTGGCCGATACTGACGTGTACGTGTTGGCGTACGACGCCCTGGTTGAGGATCCGGACGCTTCGCTCCATGGGCTCACCTCTTGGCTCGGCTCACTCGACGCGTTCGCCGGGCGACAGTCGTGGGACCACGAGAGCGCCTTGTCGGTCATCACCGCGAATCGTCGCCACGAATCGGATCGGGCGACGGGAGGTGACGATCACGTCGTGCTAGACGAACAGCGCCAGCTGGTTGACCACCTGACCCGGCTGGCTGGTCCTCACCGATCCCTCCCACGGCTTCACGGTGAGGAGTCGCCCTGGACCGACGCCATCCTCAACACTCACCGTGCTCGGGACGTCGTGATGCAGCGGGACCTTGAGCGCCGCTTGCAGCATTGCGAAGGAGAACGTGATTGGTACGTCAACGCCCTTGAGGAGTCACGATCCCACCTGGCCAGCCTGAAGGCGTCGGCCAGCTGGAGAGTGACGGCACCGGTCCGATCGTTGGCGAAACTCCGCTCAACCGCTCACCATCGCGGCACCGAGCAATAGGTCGCGCTCGGCGCGAGAACACGGTTCGGAAGGTCAACGACGACCAGACAGAGAGGCCAGTCGCTTCAGTCCGACGGGATTCGTCACGAGTCGTTCTCGGCGTTCGTGGGCCCCGGCGCCGTCGAGGTCTGAGCTCTTCAGCCGAAGCCACCGCTCGGGATGTACGGGCTGGGTGGTCCGTCCATGCCGCGCACCATCACCGGCCCGAAGGGCTGGAGATCGATGCCGGCCGCAACCACCTCACGCACGGCCCACTGCTGTGCAGACGTGAGCCAGTTGATCTCTATCGTTTCGCCTGCCGGCGCCTCGGCGAGCATGGCGCGCAGGACGCGCGCGGCGGACTCCTCCTCATTGGCGCCGAGTGTCACGATGCGGTCGTCCTTGGCAACTGCGTACCCCTGGTCTTCATGCAGCAACAGGCGGCTTCCGGGTTGCGCCAGCATGGCGACGATGTCGACCGAGCGCGCCGAACCTCGCACTTTGCGATCGATGGCGGTGACCACGTCAAGTTCGGCCTTCCCGACCTCGTCTGGCTCATAGCGCCGGACCTCAGGCGGCCGCTGCACCGCGCCAGGGCGCATGGCACCCCAAGCCGTCACGACCGGATGCAACGTGAAGCCGAATCCGGTGTAGAGCGCCATCGCCTTGGGATCGCGCGAGCACTGGATCGTCCCTCGACTGAGCGGATCTCCGTGGGAGAGGGCGAGCCGCAGCAGCTCTTTTCCGACACCGCGGCCTTGGCGGCCGGGAACCGTCCCCAGCTGCGACAACATCCAGTAGTCCTCCCGCACGAACGACTGGGACATTCCGACAATGACGTGGCCTTCTTCGGCGACCCACGAACCGTTCGGGTCAGTGCCCAGAAAGTGGCGGGTGCGATCCTGGCGCCGCCGTTCGTCTTGAATGGAGTTACCCGTCACGGGAAGGCCGTGCCCGGCGATGCCGAGGAGTCCGCTCTGGAAGGCAGCGACTGCACCAGGCACGTCACCTTCCGTCATCTGGCGGAACGTCACCATGGGCGACGCTCAGGCCGAGGGGAGGAAGGCGGGCCGCCCACGTTCGAACTCGGCGATCTTGTCCACGTGGCGCAGGGACAGACCGATGTCGTCCCACCCGTTGAGCAGTCGCTCGCGGGTGAACTCATCGAGCGGGAACGTGCCGGACAATCCCGCCGCAGGGGCTTCGATCGTTCCCCGGGCCACGTCGATCGTGAGCTCCAGCGTGGGGTCGCGGCTCACGGCATCGAGCAGGGCGCGGTCGAGCTCCTCGGTGACCTGGACGGGGAGCAGTCCTTGTTTGGTCGAGTTGTTGCGGAAAATGTCCGCAAAGCGCGACGATACGACGGCCCGAAAGCCAAAGTCCGTCAACGCCCAAACGGCGTGTTCGCGCGAGGACCCTGTTCCGAAGTTGTGGCCCGCCACCAAAATGGTGGCTCCGACGAACTCGGGATTGTTCAGCACAAAATCCCGGTCGTCGCGCCATTCGGAGAACAGCCCGGCGCCGAACCCGGTTCGCTCCACCCGCTTGAGCCAGTCCGAAGGGATGATCTGGTCCGTATCCACATCCGTGCGGTCGAGGGGGACGGCACGCCCCGTGACGACGACGATCGGTTCCATCAGTCGAGGTCCTCCGGTGTGGCGAACGTCCCGGCCACCGCGGTGGCCGCAGCCACGGCGGGGGAGACAAGGTGGGTGCGGCCACCGCGGCCCTGGCGGCCCTCGAAGTTCCGGTTCGAGGTCGAGGCGCAGCGCTCGCCGACGGCCAGCTTGTCCGGGTTCATGGCAAGACACATGGAGCAACCCGGCTCGCGCCATTCGAAACCAGCCGCCGTGAACACCGCGTCCAGACCCTCGGCTTCCGCCTGATCCTTCACCCGGTGCGATCCGGGCACAGCCAGGGCACGGATGCCCTCGTGCACTGTGCGCCCCTCAAGTACGGCGGCGGCGGCACGAAAATCTTCAATGCGCGCGTTGGTGCAGCTCCCGAGAAAGACCGTGTCGACGCTGATCTCCCGCAACGGTGTGCCCGCGGTGAGGCCCATGTAGGCCAGGGCACGCTCGGCTGCTTCGCGGTCGCCCGGATCGGCCATGGTCACCGGGTCTGGCACATCCCCCGCGATTGGAGCCACCTGCGCCGGATTGGTACCCCAGGTCACATGGGGCGTGATGTCGCCCGCGTCCAGGACAACTTCTTTGTCGAACGAAGCACCCGGGTCGGTCGGCAAGGTGCGCCAGTAGCCGACTGCGGCGTCCCAGTCCGCGCCCTGCGGAGCATGGTCACGATCCTTGAGGTAGGCGAACGTCGTCTCGTCCGGTGCGACGAGTCCAGCTCGGGCCCCGCCTTCGATCGACATGTTGCACAATGTCATCCGGCCTTCCATCGAGAGGCTGCGGATGGCGGAACCCCGGTACTCGATCACGTGGCCGATGCCGCCACCGGTGCCGATGGTGCCGATGACGGCGAGCGCCACGTCCTTGGCCGTGACTCCGGGCGCGAGCTCGCCCTCGACGGTCACCGCCATGGTCTTTGGCCGCACCTGGGGCAGCGTTTGGGTGGCCAGCACGTGCTCCACCTCGCTGGTGCCGATGCCGAATGCGATCGCGCCGAAGGCGCCGTGTGTGGAGGTGTGGCTGTCGCCGCACACGATGGTCATCCCCGGCTGCGTCCAGCCCTGCTCGGGTCCAATGATGTGGACGATCCCCTGATTGGGATGCCCCATTGGGAAACAGGTGATCCCGAACTCGGCCGTATTGTCGTCGAGGACCTTCAGCTGCTGGGCCGAGATCGGGTCTGCCACCGGTTTGTCGATATCGATGGTCGGCACGTTGTGATCGGCCGTCGCCACGGTCAGGTCCGGTCGCCGCACCGTGCGCCCAGCGAGGCGCAGGCCGTCGAAAGCCTGGGGCGAGGTCACCTCGTGCAGCAGGTGAAGGTCAATGAAGAGGAGATCTGGCTCGCCATCGGCCGAGTGGACGACATGTGCGTCCCAGATCTTCTCGCTGAGCGTCCGTGGGGCCATCAGCGCTCCACCGCGGTGATGTGGACCGTGAGCATTCCACCCGGGGCCTGGTATTCGACGGTGTCGCCGGCGGCCCGTCCAATGAGCACCCGGCCCAATGGCGAGCTGGGCGAGATCACCGGCAGGTCGCCCTGGCGCTCCTCAATGGAGCCAACGAAGAAACGCTGCGTGTCCTCCTCCTCGTCGCCCTCGTAACGCAGGGTCACGGTACTTCCGAGCGAGATGGATCCATCGTCGGCGCCCGCCTCGTCGACGATGTCGACCTCTTTCAACAGCGCCTGGAGCTGGCGCACCCGCGACTCCATCTTCCCCTGGGCGTCCTTGGCGGCGTGGTAGTCGCCGTTCTCGCTCAGGTCGCCCAGCGCCCGGGCGGACTCAATGGCCTGGGCGATCTCGACCCGGCCCCGGGTTGTCAGGTCCTCCAGCTCGGCGACCAGGCGGTCGTGGGTGGCCTGGGTCAGCTTGGTCGTTTCGGTCTGGTTGGCAGAAGCATTGGTCACAACGTGTCCTCCGGAAGGCGGAACTGCGGGCGGTGCGGTGCACTGCGCCGGCACGCACCAAGGCTAATCGGCCCCGGATGGGCCGGCGATCGGCCGGTGCAGCGATGGTTGACGAGAAGGGGCTGGCTGCGAGAGACTGGTGTGGTCATGTACCTCCCCCGGCACCTCGTAGGCATTATTCACTAGGCGCGCACCCTCCCCGCGCGCCGTCGAACCGTCCACTGCGTGGGCGGTTTTTCAATTTCCGGCCAGTTGCCACCGTGGGGGGCGACCGTGTGGATCACGCAACACAACGAGCCACGACCAGACAAAGAGACTCGAAGAAAGGACTAGAGGAGTGAACCAGGGCAGCAGGCATCGGGTGGCCGTCATCGGCGGCGACGGCATCGGTCCGGAGGTCTGCGAAGAGGCGCTCAAGGTCGTGGCCGCCTCCGGAGTGGATCTCGACACCACGGACTTCGATCTGGGCGCCTCCCGCTACCTGCCGCGACGGCACGGTCCTGTCCGACGAGACCCTCGAGGAGCTACGTGGCTATGACGCCATTCTGCTCGGCGCCGTCGGACCTCCGGTCGGCGACACGTCCGTCCCGCCGGGCACCTTGGAGCGGGGGTTGCTCCTCAAAATCCGGTTCGAGCTTGACCTCTATGTCAACCTGCGCCCGTTCAAGGCAGTGCCCGGATCCATCGCCGAGGGTGCCGACTTCGCCGTGATCCGGGAGAACACAGAGGGCACCTATGCCGGCGAGGGCGGTTTTCTTCGCAAGGGGACGCCGTTCGAGGTGGCGACACAGGGATCCGTGAATACCCGCATGGGAGCCGAGCGCTGTGTCCGGTTCGCGTTCGAGTTGGCTGGCCGGCGTCGGAATCGCCTGACCCTGGTGCACAAGACCAATGTGCTGACCTACGCAGGCGATCTGTGGAACCGCACAATGTCCGAGGTGGCGACCGAATACCCGGACATCGAATGGGACTACAACCACGTCGACGCCGCGTGTATCTATCTGGTGGAGCAGCCGAAGCGCTATGACGTGATCGTGACCGACAATCTCTTCGGCGACATCCTCACCGACCTGGCGGGTGCGGTGGCCGGCGGCATCGGATTTGCCGCCTCGGCCAACCTGAATCCGGCGCGGAGCGGCCCCTCACTGTTCGAGCCGGTCCACGGGGCAGCCCACGACATCGCGGGCAAGGGCATCGCCAACCCGCTGGCCGCCATTCATTCGGCTGCACTCATGCTCGAACACCTTGGCGAGACCGACGCGGCCGCACGCATTCTCAAGGCGCTCAGTGCCCAGGCCGATTCCATGTCAACGCCGTCCACCACTACCGAAGCGCTCACCACCACCGCTGTGGGCGACGCCATCGCAGAAAGGCTGTAACTGTCATGCCCATCACCACGACCGAAAAGATCTGGATGGACGGCAAGCTCGTCGACTGGGCCGACGCTACCGTGCACGTGCTCACACACACCATGCACTACGGCTCGGGTGTCTTCGAGGGCATCCGGGCCTACCCCACGAGTCGCGGCGTGGCCGTGTTCCGGCTTGGCGATCACATCCGACGCCTGTTCGCGTCAGCCAAGATCTTCATGATCGACGTGCCGTTCACCGTCGACGAGGTGATTGAGGCGGCGAGGTTGGTCGTGCGCGCGAACGGTCTCACCGACGGTTGCTACATCCGGCCACTCATCTACCTCGGCTACGGCGAAATGGGCCTCAACCCGTTGCCCTGTCCGGTGAACGTCACAGTGGCTGCGTGGCCATGGGGAACCTACCTGGGCGACGAGGGCATCGCGAACGGGGTGTCGTGCAAGGTGAGCTCGTGGCGGCGTCACGACCCCAATGCGGTGCCGACTGCCGCCAAGGGCACCGGCATGTACGCGAACTCCTCGCTCGCCAAGGTCGAGGCGCTCAAAGCAGGTTACGACGAGGCGATCCTGTTGGCTCCGAACGGTGACGTGAGCGAATGCACGGGGGAGAACATCTTCATTGTGCGCGACGGGGTGCTCCTCACGCCACCCACCTCCGACGCCGGCGCGCTGGACGGGATCACACAGGACTCGGTGCGAACCATTGCCCACGACCTCGGCTACGAGGTCCGCCACGAACCCATTATCCGCACTGATCTCTACCTCGCTGACGAGGCGTTCCTCACTGGTACCGCCGCCGAGGTCGTCCCGATCCGCGCCGTCGATGACCGCATCATCGGGCTGGGTCGCCCGGGCAAAATCACCAAGGAGATCCAGCAGACCTACTTCGCCACCGTTCGCGGCGAGGTGGATCAGTACAAGGAATGGTTGGACCATGTCGACTGATGCTCACGGCGAATCCCACAGCCACGACGGTGTTCGCCATACCCACGCGCACGGTCACAGCAGTCACGCCCACGACTTCGTCGTCCCGGACCTGCCCGAGGCCGTGGACATCTTCGACACCATTCTGCGGGACGGCAGCCAACAGGAGGGGTTGTCGCTGACGGTGGACGACAAGCTGCGGGTAGCCGAGCAGCTCGACCATCTCGGCGTCACGTTCATTGAGGGCGGCTGGCCGGGCGCAAACCCCAAAGATGTCGAATTCTTCGCACGAGCGAAGAAGGAGCTGAGCCTGTCCACGGCGACGTTGGTGGCGTTCGGCTCAACTCGGAGGGCCGGCGTGAAGGCGGAGGCAGATGCGGTCCTCGGCAACTTGGTCGATGCCGGCACGCCAATTGCCTGCATTGTGGCCAAATCATGGGACCGTCACGTCGCCGAGGCTCTCCGCACATCGCTGGACGAGGCCGTGGCCATGGTGGCTGACTCCGTGCGTTTCCTTCGCCAGCACGACCTACGCGTTTTCCTCGACGCCGAGCATTTCTTCGACGGCTACCGCCGCAACCCTGACTTTGCCCTCTCCGTTCTGGCAGCGGCGGAGGAGTCGGGAGCCGAGGCCCTGGTTCTCTGCGACACCAATGGCGGTTCCTTGCCTGACGACGTGGGGCAGGCCGTCGCCGATGTGCGGGAGCGCACGAGCGCGCAGCTCGGTATTCATTGCCACAACGATGCCGGCTGTGCGGTTGCGAACTCGCTGGTCGCGGTCCAGGCCGGCGCGACCCAGGTGCAGGGATGCATCAACGGCTACGGCGAGCGGGCTGGAAACACGGACCTGTCGGCCGCCATACCCAACTTGTCGCTCAAGCTCCACATCCGCACCATCCCCACCGAGCGGCTGGAGCGGCTCACGCCTGTGGCGCACCACATCGCAGAGCTGGTCAACATTGCCCCCAATCCACAGCAGCCCTACGTCGGCAACTCGGTCTTCGCGCACAAGGGCGGACTACATGCCAGCGCCGTCGCGCGCAGTGCCGATCTCTACGAGCACGTCGAGCCCAACATCGTTGGCAACGGGACGCGCGTGGTCGTCTCCGAAATGGCGGGGCGGTCGACACTTGCCATGAAGGCGGATGAGCTCGGGCTCGAGCTCGACGGTGAGGTGATTGGTCGAGTGCTCGACGAACTCAAACGTCTGGAGCACGAGGGGTATCACTTCGAGGTAGCCGACGGCTCGCTGGAACTGCTGCTGCGGCGTGCCAGCGGCTGGGTGGCCGACTACTTCACGGTCGAGTCGTTCCGTGTCATCACCGACCACGATCAGCGCCATGAGGCCGGCGACCCGACGCCGGCGGGCGGACACCCTGCGTCCGGCGTCATGACTGAGGCCACGGTCAAGGTCCACATCGAGCAGGAACGCGTGGTCGCGGTGGCGGAGGGCAACGGCCCCGTGAATGCCCTCGATGGTGCCTTGCGTGCCGCCATCGGAGGCAAGTTCCCAGCCCTCGACCACATCCACCTGACCGATTACCGAGTTCGTGTGCTCGACACCGGTCTCGGCACAGGTGCCGTGACGCGGGTCCTGGTGGACACCACCGATGGAGAACGTACCTGGACGACCATCGGGGTCTCGGAGAACATCATCGAGGCCAGTTGGCAGGCTCTCTACGATTCGATTGTCTTCGGTCTGCTCCACGCCTCTTGAGGCGAGGACGGGAGATCCGGTGACGTCGCACGGGGGAGGGCGGAGGGTGCGCACATGACCGTGTGGAGCCGGATGGCGGCGGCACTGGTGAAGCTTCCCCCGGCCCAGACGACCGCCGTGTCGGTCGAGCGCGGCCTGAGCGCAACAATGCCCGACGGCGTCGAATTGCTCGCTGACCGCTGGTTCCCGTCGCAGCCGGTGGACGAGCTGGCAACTGTCCTGATCCGGACTCCGTACGGACGCACCGTGATGGGACCCCTGGGCCGGCTCTACGCCGAACGCGGCTACCAGGTGATCGTGCAAAGCTGCCGTGGCACGTTCGGCTCGGGGGGCGCGTTTGTGCCGGTGCGCAACGAGCAGGTTGACGGACGGGCCACTCTCGAGTGGGTGGCGGCGCAGCCGTGGTTCGACGGGCGCCTCGTCATGTGGGGCGGGAGCTATCTCGGCATGACGCAGTGGGCGGTTGCCCAAGACCCGCCGGACTACCTGCAGGCGATCACACCTCAGGTGACAGCGGCGAACTTCCGGGACTCGGTGGTGTTCCCCGGTGGCGCCTTTGCCCTCGAGACGGCGTTGGCCTGGCTGCACGAAATCAAGAACCAGGAGCTTGGTTGGAAGGCCGTTGTGCGGGCGCGGCTGCGGGGTGCTCGCATCGTGTCGAGCGCGAGCGAGGTCCTGCCCATCGGCGCATGCGACACCGCCGCCATCGGAGTTCCCATGCCCTTCTACCAGGAGTGGCTTGCGCACAGCGATCCGGCTGATCCGTGGTGGGATGTCGTGGACTTCGGGCGTGAGCTCGGACACGTGCCGCCGGCCAGCTTCATCGGGGGCTGGTACGACCTCTTCCTGCGGTCGCAGGTCGAGGACTACCAGGCGCTACGTCATGCCGGACGCACCGCCCGATTGACCGTCGGCCCCTGGACCCATGCCAGCCCCGCACTGTTTGCGGAGACCGTGCGCGACGGGCTTCGCTGGTTCGGCGCACAACTGCGGCCGCGGGACGACCAGATGCAGGAATCGCCCGTGCGCGTCTTCGTGATGGGGTCGCGCACCTGGCAAGAGTTCTCCATGTGGCCACCGGCGGGGGAAGTTCAGCATTGGTACCTCAATCGCGGCGGTACGCTCACGGCGAGCCGACCGAGCGAGGGACCCCCGGACAGGTATCACTACAACCCGAACGATCCGACTCCGGCGGTGGGTGGCGCTTCCCTCAACATGGCGACGGCCGGCCGCAAGGAGCAGCACCGCCGCGAACGGCGTCGTGACGTGCTCACCTACACGAGTCATGTGCTCGTCGACGACCTCACGGTGATCGGTCCGCTGACCGCCACCATCTATGCGCGCTCATCGCTCGAGCATGTGGACTTCTTCGTGCGCCTCTGTGACGTGAACGAGAAGGGCAAGTCGCACAATGTGAGCGACGGCATCGTCCGGCTGGCACCGGGCAGCGTAGAGAAACAGGCAGACGGCATCTTCCGGCTTGCGATCGTCATGTGGCCGACGGCCAACACGTTCTTGGCCGGTCACCGCCTCCGCCTCCAGGTGTCCAGCGGCGCCCACCCCCTCTTCAATCGCAACGCCGGTACCGGCGAGCCGCTGGCCACGGGGACCAACCTGCGCTCAGCGGACCACGAGGTGTTCCACGACGAGGGGCATCCCTCATCCATCACCCTGCACGTGGTGCGCCTCATTGAGGACGACGCGCCGGCTGTTCGAAGCAGTGTGCGTGGAATGGGTTCGCCCGACACCCTCGACTAATCTGCCGCGCATGACGCAGCCAACCTTCGTGCCCATCACAGAGGCCGATCAGGTCCGGCCCGCCCGACACCTGCACGTGCCTGGGGCATGGACGACCTCGCGAGTCGCCGAGCTGGCGGCCGGGCCGACCGACCGCAGGGGTGCGGGCATCGGGACACCTGGAAGCGATTCGGGTTTTGCACTCCGTCTGGCCCAGCGCTTCCAAGACCAGCTCAAGCTGGGCGAGGGGGAGTCCGCGGACGACGCGCTACTCGGCGTCGGCCTGATCGCATCCAAACGGGCGGCACTGTTCGGTCGGGGACCGTGCATCCATGACGTACGGTTCGCACTCAACCTCTGGGGCTTCCTCGACGACGTTCCGGCTGACTTCCTGAAGGGCCGCCGCGCCGCGTTCTCATCCATTTCGCATGATTACGTGGCGCAACGGGCGCTCGTCGACTCTGTCCCCGAGGAGACTCTCCGGCAGCGTCCCGAGGACGTCCGCGCCCGAGGCGGTACCGCCGCCTAGGAGGCGCGGGCGACCGTTGTGGAGGCAATCGGGGCGATTGACCGGCTCGAGATCGAGGCGCGGGGCTTGACCTTCACCGGACGCGCATGCGGCCCGCACGAGGGTCGCAAGGTGCTTTTGCTGCACGGTTTTCCGCAGACCTCGTGGGCCTGGCGTGACGAGTTGTGGGAGCTCGGGCGGGCGGGTTACCGAGCGGTCGCTCCCGACCAGCGGGGCTACTGCGGGGGAGCACGACCGGCGGAGGTCGATGCCTACGCTACCGAGCACCTCCTCGACGACGTGCTGGCGATCGCCAACGCCATGGGCATGGAGACGTTCGATCTCGTCGGTCACGACTGGGGCGGCATGCTGGCCTGGATCGTGGCGTCGCGGCACCCCGGCCGGGTGCGCACCTTGACAGTGGTTTCGACTCCGCATCCCCTGGCGCTGCAGGAAGCACTGCGTGGCGCGGATCCCCGGCAGGCCGCCTACGGCGCCTCCATGGATGCCTACCGTGCCCCAGAGGTCCCCGAGCGCCTCCTCCTGGGCGCCGACGGAAGGGGTGGCGGCCTGGCGACCCTCCTGGCGGAGACGGGACTCGACGACGAGGACGCCCGGATGTACGTCACCGCCCTGACCGAACCGGGCGCCCTCACGGCGGCCCTCAACTGGTACCGGGCCATGGACGGCACGGCGCTCCAGGGGCTGAACCCGGTGTGCGTGCCGACGCTCTACGTCTGGTCTACCGGAGACGGGGCCTTCGGCTGGGCCGCCGCGCAGAACACCGCCGAGTGCGTGCAGGGGCCCTACACCTTTGAGGTCCTCGACAACGTGTCGCACTGGATCCCCGAGATGGCGCCGGCGGAGCTGTCGGGGCTCCTGGTCCGCCATCTGCGTGCCAACTGAGGGTCACCGCCTGAGGTCTGCCAGCGGTCGGTGCGATGGCAGCCGGGGAGAACCGGACGCCGCCTCACGCCTGCGAGAATGGGACCGTGAGCACGTCGCCCTTCGCCCTGTCGGAGGTCCAGAGGGACTTCCGCGAGACCATGCGCAGCTTCTCCGAGGAAAAGGTCGCCCCCAACGCGGCAAAAGCCGACCGCAATGGCGAGTTTCCATGGAAATCATTCGAGGCCTGCAAGGAGATGGAGCTGCCTGCACTCGGCATCCCGGAGGCCTACGGCGGCGCGGGCGCGGACAGCGTCACGCAGGCCATCGCCGTCGAGGAGCTGGCCCGGGTGTGTGCGTCGACCGCGTTGACCATCGTGATCTCCAAGCTCGGGATGATCCCGGTCATGAACTGGGCCAGCGAGGAGCTGAAGCACTCCTACATGCCGCGCGTGGCGACTGGTGCGATTCAGGCCAGCTACTGCCTCTCGGAGGCCGACGCCGGCAGCGACGTAGCCGCCATGCGCACGAGGGCGGTGCGCGACGGCGACGACTACATCCTCACCGGCTCGAAGTACTGGATCACCAACGCCGGGATTTCGGACGTCTACATCGTGTTCGCCAAGACCGACCCCGATGCGGGAGGCCGCGGCATCTCGTGTTTCCTCGTGGAGAAGGAGTGGGGGATTCACATCGCCAAACACGAGGACAAGATGGGCCTGCGAGGCAGCCCCACGGGCGAGATCCGGCTCGACGAGGTGCGCGTCCCTGCTTCGCACCGCATCGGCGAGGAGGGGCAGGGTTTCACCATCGCGATGCACACGCTGGACCGCAGCCGTCCGGCCATCGGCGCGCGAGGCTGTTGGCATCGCCCAAGGCGCCATCGACTCTTCGGGCTCGTACATGAAGCAGCGCCAGGCGTTTGGCGGCCCGATCGCCGACTTGCAGGGGCTGCGCTTCATGTTGGCGGAGATGGCCATGCGCAACGAGGCGGCCCGTGCACTCGTGTACCGCGCCTGCGCCCTGGTCGATGACGATCCGACGGGCGAGCTCACCCGTTTCGGCGCCATGGCCAAGGCCGTCGCCTCCGACACGTCCATGGCGGTCACCGTCGACGCCGTGCAGCTCCTCGGTGGTTACGGCTACACCAAGGACTTCCCCGTGGAACGCTTCCTCCGCGACGCCAAGGTCACGCAGATTTACGAAGGGACCAATCAGGTGCAGAAGGTGGTCATCGCTCGGGAGCTCCTCAAGCACCTCTGAACCGGCCGGGTTCCGAGGAGGGCAGGCCCCGGGCGGTTCGGCGTTGGCGCCCGACGATCGGGCCCGGGCAGACTTCCGGGGTCGGCCCCGCAAGGGGCGGTGGTAAGTTAGAACAGGTTCTAGTTATTGCCCAACGCGGGCAGCCGGCCGATGGCCGGGAATGGCAGCAGGAGGACGTCGGTCATGGCGCAGCCGGTAATCATCGAGGCGGTTCGCACCCCCATCGGGAAGCGCAACGGGTGGCTTTCGGGGCTCCGCGCACCCGACCTCCTCGGCGCCGCCCAGGTCGAGGTGGTCAAGCGGTCGGGCATCGACCCGGCCTCTGTCGAGCAGGTCGTCGGCGGCTGCGTGACCCAGGCGGGGGAGCAGGGCTTCAACGTGACCCGGACGTCCTGGCTGCTGGCCGGGTTGCCCTACGAGGTGGCAGCCACCACGGTGGACTGCCAGTGCGGATCGTCCCAGCAGGCCAACCATTTTGTGAACAACCTCATCGCGGCCGGCGCCGTCGACACTGCCATCGGGTGCGGTGTCGAAGCCATGAGCAGGGTTCCGCTCGGGGCCAACGCGGCTGCCGGCGTCGGCCGGGCCATTCCCGAGGACCTGCCCTACGACATGCCGGACCAGTTCACGGCCGCGGAGCGCATCGCCAAGAAGTACGACATCAGCCGCGCTGATGTCGATTGGCTCGGACTGGAGTCACAGAAGAAGGCCGCCGTTGCCTGGGCCGAGGACCGTTTCGCCCGCGAGCTCGTCTCGGTCGAGGCGCCCATCGTCGGCGAGGAAGGCCCGCGTGGTGAGCACTCGGGCGAGAAGATGGTCGTGTCCAAGGATCAAGGACCGCGTGACACGACGGCCGAGGGTCTGGCGAAGCTGAAGCCCGTGCTGCCCGACGGCATGCACACGGCGGGTAACTCCTCGCAGATTTCGGACGGCGCCGCCGCGGTGCTCTGGATGTCAGAGGACCGGGCCAAGGCCGAAGGATTCAAGCCACGGGCGCGCGTGGTCGCCCAGGTGCTCGTCGGGTCCGACCCGTACTACCACCTCGACGGCCCGATTTCGGCGACCACCAAGGTCCTGGCCAAGGCCGGCATGACCATGAAGGACATCGACCTCTTCGAGGTCAACGAGGCCTTCGCCTCGGTGGTCATGAGCTGGGCCCGCGTGCACGGCGCTGATATGGACAAGGTCAACGTCAACGGCGGAGCCATTGCCATCGGCCACCCGGTGGGCGCGACGGGAAGCCGACTGATCACGACGATCCTGCACGAGCTCGAGCGCAGCGACAAGACCTACGGCCTCGTGTCGATGTGCTGTGGCGGGGCGCTGGCGACGGGCACCATCATCGAGCGGATCTGAGCGGCACCGCCGGAACCTGCAGCACCATCTTTCATTCCGGCGCCTACCTCTGGAGGGGACCGTGATAACCACTGAGCACCTGACGTTCGAACGCGACGGCGCCACCGCCATCGTCACCATGAACCGACCGGAGGCGAAGAATGCCCTGAGCCTGCCAATGCTGGTCGGCATGAAGGATGCGTGGGAGGAGATCGACGCCAACGACGACATCCGCTGCGCCATCCTCACCGGTGCCGGCGGGACGTTCTGTGCCGGCATGGATCTCAAGGCCATGGGCGGCAGTGACGCCGAGAAGTACCAGTCCCGTATGGCGGAGGACCCGGACCTGCACTGGAAGGCGCTGCTGCGCCACTACGACCTGCGTAAGCCTCTGGTCGCGGCGGTGGAGGGCTGGGCCGTTGCCGGAGGGACCGAGATTCTGCAGGCCACGGACATCCGGGTGGCGGGGGAGGGCGCCGTCTTCGGCGTCTTCGAAGCCAAGCGGGGCCTGTTTCCGCTCGGCGGTTCGACGGTGCGGCTGCGGCGGCAGATTCCATACACCCTCGCCATGGAGTTGCTGCTCACCGCCCGGGAGGTGCCCGCCGAGGAGGCCCTGCGCATCGGCCTCATCGGCCATGTCGTGCCCAAGGGCACCGCCATCGACAAGGCGCTGGAGATTGCCACCGTCATCGGGGCGAACGGGCCGTTGGCGGTGGAGGCGATCAAGCGGTCCGTCCGGGAGACGGAGGGCATGTCGGAGGTCGACGGCCTCGCTCGCGAGCTCGAAATCGGCTGGCCCGTCTTCGCCAGCAACGACGCCACCGAGGGGCAGAAGGCCTTCGCCGAGAAGCGAGCCCCCAACTACACGCGTACGTGAGCGACGCCGAGCACCGACTCGAGCCGCCGGCCGGTGCGGGTTATCCCGGCGTGGACGGCCACGCCGTCACCTGGGGTGACGAGCCTATGAACCGCCTCGCGGCGGCGATGCGCCGCATCACCTCGGTCGCGGTGGGCCAACCCCTGCGCGAGGAGGATGTGACCGAGGCGGCAGCCGACCTCTCGCTGCTGGCGGACCGACTCGAGGCGGCGGCACAGGTCGAGCGGCGGACGCGCCTGCAGCCTTCGCCCGAGATGCATCCCCAGGACAACTTCGCGACCAGCCCGGTGATCGGATTCGCCAACCCGATCGCACCACCCGCGGAGGTGTGGGCCGTCGAAGGCGAGAACGGACGGCGCGAGGTCCGGGGGCGTGTCACCCTCAATTACGCCTACGAGGGGCCACCGACCTGCGTGCACGGTGGCGTCATCGCCGAGCTCTTCGACGAGCTGCTGGGGATGTCCAACATCTTGGCCGGCGTCGGTGCCATGACCGGGACGTTGACCATCCGTTACCGGCGTCCCACGCCCTTACTGGCCCCACTCGACCTGGCTGCCCGCCACACGCACAAGGAGGGTCGCAAGGTCTATGCCTGGGGCGGCATTTTCCACCGGGGCGAGTTGACGGCAGAGGCCGACGGCGTCTTCATCGCCGTGCCGCCCGATCGCATGCTCAGCATCGTGACGGGCAACGCACACAGCACCGAGGCTCCGCTCGTCGACCCCGACTGGCGGCGCGCCATGGAGCGGCGACGAGCCGAGGAGAGCGGCTCAACCGGCTGAGGCGGGCACGAAGCTGAAGCGCACGTGGCGCCGGGGATTGTCCACGTTCAGGTCCACCAGGACGAGGGACTGCCAGGTGCCGAGGGCGAGGTGGCCTCCGAGGACCGGCAGCGTCACGGATGGGCTGACCAGGGTGGGGAGCAGGTGATCGGCTCCGTGGCCGGAGGAGCCGTGAGCGTGCCGGTAGCGGTCGTCGCGGGGGAGAAGGCGCTCCAGTGCCTGCAGCAGGTCGGCGTCCGATCCCGAACCGGTCTCCATGAGGGCGACGCCGGCTGTGGCGTGGGGCACAAAGACATTGGCCAGGCCGTCGCCCAGCCCGGCGCAGAAACGCTCGAGCTCACTCGTCAGGTCGACGATGCGCTCCCTGGAGGTGTCGACGTTGATCTCCGAGGTCCGCATCGACCAGCAAGTCTGCCGTAGCGTGCCGGTGTGCGCCGCCTCGTGTACGCGATCCTGGTCATGGCAGCCCTGGCGCTCGGCCTGCCGTGTGCCCGGGCCGATGCGTCCCCTGTGGCGCCCGGCCAGGATCACGCCTGCATCGTGGGGAAATCGCCCCCGTCCATCGACTGGTCGGCGCTGCGGAATCCGATCCTGTCGTATCCCACGATCGGGGTGAAAGATCAGGCCTTGCAGTGGTCCGGCGGTGCCTGGCACATGCTGTTCAGCGACATGACGGCCACCAGGGCTGCGCCACGCGTGCGTTTCAGGGTGGCCGAGTCGTCAAGCCATGACCTGCAGCACTGGACGTCGCCGCGCGTCATTGCCAATGACGCCGCGTCGCCCGACATCGTCCGGTCGCCTTCAGGGTCCTTCCTCGTGACGTATCAGACGCCACAGGGCCTGGCGTTCCGGACGAGCAGCGGCTCGAGTTTGCGATCATGGTCGGCGCCACACCCGCTCGGACGCGGCCTTGCCCATCGCATGATCGACGCCGCGCTCGCGTTTACCGGCCATGGCGTGATCCTGGGGTTCAAGGCGGGGTCAACGACCCAGCATTTCGAGATCGCCTGGGCGCCCTCCTTGTCCGGGAGGTTCCACCTGGTGGGGCAACCCGATATTGCTGTCTACAACGACACCGTCGAGAACTACGAATTCGTGACGGTGGACGGCGGATGGCACATGGTGGCGACGTCGAACACGCTCGATCGGCCCTTCCTCTTCACACTGGGCCCGGGTGATCCGGCCGTGCCCTCTACATGGCTGCACTGGGGCGCGGGGCAATCGCTCACCCTGCCGAGCGAGGCATTCAACAGCGGCAGCGGGGTCTCCAGCGTGCAGTTCGAGCATGCCAATTCGGCCTTCCTCTGCGTCGGACCGGCAGGCCAGAACTACCTCACCTATGCGGGCAGTACCGAGCTCACGCAATTCGGCGGTTGGGGCCACGCCCGGATCGGGATCGCCCGCAGCACCGATCTTGTGCACTGGCAGGTCCCGACCGGCTGAGCGGGCCCGACGCGAAGGCCGCTTCCGTGGGAAAGACTCCTCTCATGCAGAGGAGTGTGCGTCATGGTCGATGACATCGAGGATTCCCGCCGGCACGACCCACCCGGAGAGGCTCCCGAACGGTCGATGCTCGAGGAGTGGCTCGAGTTCCACCGGGTGACGCTCCTCTTGAAGTGTGAAGGGGTCAGCGAGGCGGGTCTCCGGGCCCGGCCGGTTGTCACGTCGAACCTCTCGCTCCACGGCCTGGTGCGCCACATGGCCGAGGTCGAGCGCAATTGGTTTCAACGCGTGCTGCGGGGCGAGAAGGAGCCCTTCATCTGGGTCGATCCACGAGTCGATGACAGCGAGCTGGTGCCCCTCGACGATGCCAAGTGGTCGGAGGACTGCGCCGTCTGGCAGGCGGAGTGCGCCCGGAGCCGCGAGGTCGCGGCAGTGCACGGACTCGACGATACCGGCATCAGGAGAGGCGCCCCGTACTCCTTGCGTTGGATCTACCTCCACATGATTGAGGAGTACGCCCGGCACAATGGTCATGCCGACCTCATCCGAGAGCTCGTCGACGGCGAGGTGGGGTGTTGAGGCCGAAGCCGATGACCCCGCCGGCCTGGTCGCCCTACATCAGCTTTTGGGCTCGGGCCAGCCCTGCCGCGCTGTAGACCCCTTCGGGGAAGACGGCGTCCCACGCATCGCGCACGCCGCGGAAATCCTCGGTCGGCCCGTATGCGGCACGGGCGGCCGCCACAACCTCGTCCCGACGGGCGGCAACGGCAGCCCCTGAGTCGTACTCCAACTGATGATCGATCTGCGCGATCGCTTCGGCGAAACGAGCCTTGTGTCCGATGAGGCGGACGCCGCTGGGGGGAGGTGTCATGAGGGAGGTCCTTGTTCTGCACGGTGTTCGCGGCAGGGCCAGGTCCCATTCCTGCAAATGAGATCCCGTGGCGGCTCAGTCGCGCAGACACAACGTACCTGACGGGGCATGACCATCGGAAGGACGGGCAGAGAGTCGCAGGGAGGGCGGGAAGGTTCAGCGAAGGGGGCGCGACGACGCGACTTCGAAGAGGGTGATCTCGACGCGGCGCGGGACGGGTCTGGCGTCGCCGTGCCGAGGGGCAGACTGCTGACGGGCCAGGTGGTGCTGCAGGTCCTCCATCGACTCCCACCGTTCGGAGAGAACGACGCGTTCAGGGTCGAGCGGGTCGCAGGCCATGACGTATTCGAGGCAACCCTCCTCCTGGCGCGACGAGCGCATTCCCTCAAGGCTTGCGACTACGAAGCGATCTCGTTCACCTGGATCGACCGAGAAGACACCCTGCACAATCACTGTGGTCATGTCCACTTTCTAGGCGATGGAGCGCGCCTAGGTTGTTTGCTCCACGCTTCGTGCTCGGTGGGATCGTCGGCCTCCGCGGCGGTGAGGAATGGGTCAAGTCATTGGCCCGGGGGCCGATATTCCTGTCATGGACCGGGCGGAACACCCCGCGAGCACAGAAGCACTGGACAAGGTCTCCGGCATGCTGTGGCGCCGGATCGCACTGACGGCGGGTGCGCTGGCGGTGTGCCTCGTCGTCCTCGCGGCATTGACCATTCTCTGACGAGCACATGACTTCAGCCCAAGGCTGAAGCGCGAGAGTCGATTCGGCCTCCGAGCCCCAATCCACCGGAGGCCACAATCCGTCGCATCCGTAGAATGCCGGCATGACGACCCCGCATCTCGCTCAGCAGGAACGAGCAATGCTCTGCGACCTCCTTCTCGAACTGGGTCCCGAAGCACCCACACTGTGTGAGGGGTGGACTACGGCCGATCTCGCGGCACATCTCGTCGTCCGAGAACGACGGCCCGACACCGGCCCCGGTCTCGTGTGGCCGCCGATGGCGGCCCACACCGACAAGGTGCGACTGGCCGTTCGAGATCGCACGCCGTGGGAGAGGCTGGTCGAGACGGTCCGGGGTGGCCCGCCGCTTCTGCTGCGCCCCTTTGACGGGGCGATGAACACGATTGAGTACTTCATCCATGTCGAAGATGTCCGCCGGGCCGGGCCTCGGCTGGGAACCGCGCGACATATCCCAGGAGTTGACGGACGCCCTGTGGGCGCGCGTCGGGGCCGGGGGGATGGCGAAGAAGGTCCCGGCCACGGTCGTGATCACCTCACCCGGACGGACGGACAAGGCGCGCGGGAGCGGACCTCGGCTTCTGGTGAGCGGCGAACCAGGCGAGCTCACGATGTTCGGCGCAGGACGCCAGGAAGCGGCCAGGGTCGAAATCAGCGGCGACCCATCCCTCGCGGCCAAGCTGCGTGACGCCGCGCTGGGCGTCTGAGGCGCGCCCTCGGGCCTTGCGGGGACGTTACGTCCTGTTGGCTGGACCATCGTGTCGCGGGATGCGCCGCTCCCTCCGGTAGCCGCTTGCCCGTTGAGCATGACCCCGATCCGGATGGCACCGCCGAGAATCAACTCGGCATCGGTGATCCGACCTTGGAGCTGGGCCACGGCGGGTACGTCGACACAAATGCCGCGACCGGCGAGCTCGGCCGGTGCCGGGTGTTTCGAGGGTGATCCCGAGGCCGAGCATCGAGATGTCGACGACTCGGCGCCTGCGGTCGTCGAGTTCACCCTCAATGGCAGATGCCGTCCCAGTCAGCGCGGAGGCGCTGGATCCGACGGGTGTACGTCATTGAGATCCTCCGTGCCGTCCAGCCGTCCGGGGATCCTCCGATATTCCAGGTCACGTCCACGGGCGACCGCAGATGAAGGTCGTCTTGACCCACCGGCTTCGGAGCCCGCTCGCTATTGTCGAAGCGTTGCGAACGGGACCGCCCACCATGGCGTCCGGGAGGTGAGGAGGGGGTATGGAGCCGATTCCGGCGGTTGCGCTCAGTGCTGTCCACGTCGACGAGACCGTTGACGTGGCGGTGGTCGGCCTGGGAGTGGCGGGAGCGTCGGCCGTCGTCGCAGCACGGCAGGCGGGGGCCGATGTGATTGCCTTTGAACGCAATGCCGGACCCGGCGGGACGTCAGCCAACTCGGGCGGTCTCATCTATTTGGGGGGTGGCACGGCACTCCAGAGTGCCTGCGGGTTCCAGGACACCCCGGAGAACATGGCTTCCTTTCTCCGAGCAGCGCTCGGCCCGGATGCGGACGACGAACGCATCGACGCCTACTGCGAGGGCTCCCGCGATCATTTTGACTGGCTCGTGTCGATCGGAGTGCCGTTCCGAGCCGCTTTCTGCGACGAGCCGAACCGCGAGTCAGCTGACGACGCGGGATTGCTCTTCAGCGGTGGTGAGGACAGCTACCCGTTCGACGAGCTCGCGGTGCCGGTGCCACGTGGCCACAAGCCCCGGCACGTTGACGCGGCGGGCAAGTTCCTCATGGATCGGCTCGCCGCCGCCGTGTCCAGCAGCGGCGCCCGTGTTGGGGTCGACTCCCGTGCCGAGGCGCTGGTTGTGGATGGAAGCGATGTCGTCGGTGTCTCTGTGCAGACCGAGGACGGCCGGCGCACCATCAGGGCGCGCGGAGGCGTGATCCTGGCCATGGGCGGATTCATCTACAACGACGACATGGTGGCAGAGCACTGCCCGCTGGCACACCGACCGGACCAGGCGTGGCGCATCGGCACCCCGGCCGACGACGGCCGGGGCATCCGTATGGGCGCAGGTGCAGGAGCAGCAACGACACGACTCAATGCCTTTGAGTGCGCGCTACCCCTCGGGCCGCCCCACCGCCTGGCACGAGCCATCCTCGTGAATCGTCTCGGCGAGCGGTTCATCAACGAGGACACCTACACGGGACGCATCGGAAGTCATGCACTGTGCGATCAGGACGGGTTCGTCTACATGATCACAGATGACGTGATACACGAGTCCAACCTCCTCGGACTCCGGGTCAGTCATGCGGCTGCGTCCGCAGTGGAATTGGCAGCAGAGATCGGCGTGCCACCGGACACCCTGGCCCGGACGGTCAAGGAGTACAACGACGCGGCGGCAGCCGGGGAGGACCCCCTCTTTCACAAGCGCGCGCCCTTCCTGCAGCCCATCGGGGTGCCTCCCGCAAGTGGCATCGGCGCGGTCGACCTGCGGGTGGACCACGGAGCGATTTACGCAACCTTCACGCTGGGCGGACTCATGACTGACGCTGAGGGTGGCGCTCTCGACCTCACCGGGCGTCGTATTCCGGGTCTCTACGCTGTCGGCAGGACGGGAGCGAGTCTGGCGGCCCGGCACTATGCCAGCGGGATCAGCCTGGGTGACGGCTCGTTCTTCGGGCGCCGCGCAGGACGTCACGCGGCAGCCCGGGTCTGATCCGAACCAACTGCGGCCGGATAGGCAGGCTCGCCGCTTGCGTCTCATCGGCGTCGAGGGGCGGGCGCCCAGCTACTCCCCGGCGCCCGAACGGGCGATCGACCGCTTGGATCGCCACGACAGCACAGACCAGAGCGACAGGCCTGACAGGACGCCGCCGATGGAGACGAACGATCCGACGGACAGGATGGAACCGGCCGATCCGATGCTCCCGATTGAGAGTACGGAGCCAATCGATCCGACGGACAGAACCGAATTCCGCGATCCGATGGAGAGGAAGGAGTCTCGGGACCACATCGACCATCGAGATCCGTTGTGGCGTGCGCTCATGAACCCACCAGCGCTTCGAGTGCCTTCCCGTGCTTCGTCCGCACTGGTGACCGACTCGGGCCGTCATGGTCGTGCTTCGTCATGGGCAGTGTCGCGATGGATGACGGCTTCCTTGCCCTCGGAGTGATGCCACCCGTCCCGCCTGTCGGTGCCGAAGGTGTCGAAGCGACCCGATAACGGATGTGGGTAGCTTCGGGGGTGTCGATGACACGGACGATCTCGAGTTCAATGCGCTCCGGCAGCAGATCGAAGAGGCGCCGCCCGCCGCCGAACAGCACGGGGATCAGGTGGATTTGCAGCTCGTCGAGCACCCCGACCTCCAGCGCTCTCTGCGCCGTGTAGGCACCGTGGACCAGCACGTTGCGATCGCCCGCGGCCAGCTTGGCTTGGGCCATCGCCGACTCGATGCCGTCCGTGACGTAGCTCACGAGAGGGAGATTCGCCGCTGACGGACCGGCGGGTCGGTGGCTCGGGACGAAGATCTGAACGCCGTCGTGGTGGTCGCCGCCCCAATGGTCTGCCTGCTCCACGGTGTTGCGCCCAGCGAGCACCGCTCCTGTCATTCTCACCTCGTAGAGAAAGTCGGCTCCCGTGCCTTTCCGATCAGTGGACTCCATCGGCCCTGGCTCCGACACGAAGCCGTACCACTCGTGCAGTCGCATGAAGTCGTCGCCGCCCGGGTTGTCTGGCCGGTCGTCGGGACCGGCGATAGAGCCGTCGAGCGACATGGACATGTACAGAACGGATCGAGACACAGTGCGAACCTCCTCGAACAGGCCGCCGGACACTGTGTCAGGTTGCCACGCTCAATACGAACGGGGCCCCCGAGATCGACAGAAGCCGGAGAAAAACCGCCCTCTTCCAGAACCCCGATCGGTCCGCGGCGGCGCATCAGTCCGATGGGGATTCGGCCAAGCGGGGCGGGAAGCCTCCCCGGCTGATCGGCCCCCAACGCTCCACGAGAAGACGGATGAGCACCTTGCCCTGTTCCAACATGGCCTGGCGGTAGTCGTCCCAGTCGGGATGTTCGCCGCTGATGGAGCGGAAATAGGTGACCAGACCGTCGAGTGCCTCGGGCAGATCGACCACCGTGGCCGTGCCCGCTACTTGCACCCATTCCCCGCCGAAGTCGTCCGAAAGGACGAGCAAGCTCGCTGCCGCCTGCCGGCGCACATTGCGCACCTTGGCGCGTTCGGGGTAGCTCGACACCAGGACCACGCCGTCGGGTCCAAGGCCCATGGTGACCGGCGACATCTGGGTACTGCCGTCGCGACGCAACGTGCTGAGAATACCGTGGTGCCGGGGACGGACGAATGTCTCGAGGCCGGTGCGGTCGACGACCGTGTCGGCGGCATACGTGCGGGCCATGCGCCGACCGTACCATCGCGCCGCCGCCAGACCACCCGCCCACCGAGCGCCGTCGCGGGCAAGCGTCAGGTGCGGGGCCGCAGTACCTTGACGTCCCACACCGCGCCGGTTCCGTCATCCCGCACGGCGCACGCAGCGACTTGGTCCACCTGGGTGGACCGTATGCCCGACCAGATGTACCGCGCCCCGAGGCCCCGGTACATCGCCACGATCACGCGACCGTCTTGTGTCAACCACCCGAGCGTCCGCTCGAACATGGCGCGTGGATCGTCGGCATAACTGAGGCAGTTGTTCAGCACGACCGCATCGAATCGTCGGTCGGTGTCCCAGTGGTTCATGTCGGCGACTTCGAACTCGGTGCGGGGGATCAAGAGGGATCGCGCCCGTTCAACGCCCTCTGTCGACCAGTCCACGCCCACGTACTCGGCAAAATCGAGGCCGGCGACCAGTTTCAGGAGCCGTCCATGTCCGCAGCCGATGTCGAGAATCGTCGGCTCTTTGGCGCCGTAACTCAGATAGCCGAGGATGATCGCGTGATGTGCCACATGGGTGATGGTGTCGAGTCGTTCCGTGTAGTCACCGTCGGAGTATTCGGTGTTCCATTTGTCGACCCCGACCGGGTGACGCCGGGAGAACTGGTAGAGGTCGCGTAGGAGTTCATGGACGGGACCTCGACGTTGGACGGCCGCCGATCCGCGCCGAGCAAGGTCGCGACATGCCGAACGAGCTTTGAACGCTGTCTGCACGACACGTTGGGAAAGGTGTGACACCGACGTCGCAGCCTAGTTTGGCTGTGCCCCACAGGATGAATCGAGGTGGTCGCGAATGGCCTCTGCGTGACGCACCTCGCGGTGGGTAATGTGCGCAGGTGCTCAACCGGAGGACCAGGGTGGGCAGGGGTGGGCAGGGCCGCCGGTCCAAGTCGACGGAGAGGTGATCACCCTTGGCTCGTAAAGCCCTGGCGACGATCGGGACAGGAGCGATGGGGGCCGTGCTGGACCAGAGCCTCCACACATTTCGTCAATTCGGCGAGCGACATGGCTACGACGTCGTCGTTGGAGGAGAGGAGGCGATTGACGACCGAGCCCCGGCCTGGAACAAGGTCCGGCTCCTTCGGTACCTCCTGGACGAGTACGACTACGTCCTGTGGGTCGATGCAGATGCGATCATCCTCGACGATTCGGTCGATCCGGTCTCTCTGCTGGGAGAAGACGACTATCAAGCTCTGGTCCGATATCGCTGGAACGACGAGGAGTGCGCCTGCACCGGCGTCTGGCTCCTGCGAAGCGTCGACAAGGCGAAGGACTTTCTCGACGCGGTCTGGACGAGCGGGGACGGCTATCTTCGCCTGCACCCCTGGGAGCAGGCGGCCGCCATGAGGCTGCTCGGATACACCGTCGATCCAGATCGATTTGTCGCAGCAACGGAATGGACACAAGGCTGTCTCTGGCTGGCGAACGAGTGGGACACCATTCCTGCGTTCACGCCGCAGCGTCGTTTGCTGCCATGCAAAATCCGCCACTACGCGCGTGAGACGAATGGCGTTCGCCGGCGTCAGATGCGGACGGATCGACACGGTTTGGCCGCATTCGATGACACGCATGCTGCCGGACGACTCTGGCATCGACTTGCCTTCTGGACGGGATCGCTCCGGTGGAACCTCGGCTATCGGCACAAGCCGGCCGCGTACGACCTGGCGCGACGAACGGGCATCGTCAACGCGGCGCGCCGACTCGGCTATGGCAGTGGGAGATCAACTCGCCAAGCGTGACCTTCGGGAGTCCTTTCTCCGGCTTCCATGCTCCCCACGAGAAGGAAGCCCGACCAAGCTGCCCCAGACCGCCGGTGCGTTGAAGATGTCCGGCATTTGATGGGGTGTTGACGAGGCGTTGTGAGGAATCTCTCAATCGAGAGAGGTCGCGTTCCGACATGAATAGCAGGGAAAGAAGCTGCTACGAATGCACGAATCGACTGAACCTCGTTCCACGGACTCGGGGGGAAAGGCGCATCATGGAACAGCGTCGTAGAGCGCCACGTCGGTCCGCGGGCTGGTTCGGGCTCTGCCACATAGCAGGCGAGTCGGAACCGGAATGGCGAGACTGCATGGTCGTCGACATCTCCATCCTCGGACTGGGGATCACGCTGCATCATTTCTGGCCGTCGGAATTGGTCGGTCGTCACGTTTCCGTCGAGGCGCCTGCGGTCGGGAACTCGCTCAACGTCCGGTTGGAAGGTGAGATCAGGAACGCCGATGCGGTTTCCGGCGGGGTCGTCCGTTTGGGGATCGAATTCGACGGGCTGACCGAGTCGGAACTGGCGGTGGCGGGCGTCCTGGGCGCGTTGATCAATCACGAGGTCGTCACTCCACCTCCGGGTGCCGACGAAGGCGTTCCGGATTACGCAATCGCCCGTCCCACCGCCTGATCACCCGCCTGAGCAGCGCCCCGGGCGGGCGCTGGCCGGCAGGGACCCACGCGGGGCGCCCCGGGGGGTTCTGGCCTCCCTCAGAACTCGGTGCGGTGCGCGCCCGGGGGGAGCCGAACGTTCTTGATCATCTGGAGCGCCGGCTGGTCCGCCCCCCACAGCTCAGGCATCTCTTCGAGGGGTCGGAAACCCGAGCTGACGTAGAAGGCCCTGGTGGCGGCGTATCCCGGGTCGGGATGACGGGAGCTCAGCGTCTTCACCTGCAGGTAGGCAACCTGGCGGCTGGACAGCCACGCCTCGGCGGCTTCCAGCAGGGCCGACCCGATTCCGGCCCGGTGATGTTCGGGCCGCACGCCCATGACGACGATCTCCGCTGCATCGGCACTGTGGAGGTGGAGGGTCAAGATCCCGCAGTCGCGGCCAGTGATCGTCGCCACGAAGGTTGGGTTCGCCTCGGCAGCCCTGACGTAGGCCGCCACCGAGTCGGGGAGACCGAACCATTCCGGCAACGCGGCCAACACGGCGGCACAGGTGGGGCCGGAGCCCTTCTCCTGCATCCGGATCGCCATACCGCTCGGTCGACGCACAGGGGTCGCTGCGGTCAGACCGCCCGCTGCACGCCTTCCCAGTAAGGGTCCCGGAGCTTGCGCTTGTACAGCTTGCCGTTCGGATCGCGGGGCATCTCGGACGTGAAGTCGATCGTCTTGGGCGTCTTGAACTTGGCCAGCTTGCCGGCGCAGAAGTCGAGGATCTCCTGAGCCAGCGCGTCGTTCACCTCGACGCCCTCGGCCGGCTCGATGACCGCCTTCACCTCTTCGCCCCAATCGTCGTGAGGGATACCAAAGACGGCGGCGTCGCCTACCTTGGGATGTGACAGAAGGACGCTCTCGATCTCAGCCGGGTAGATGTTGGCCCCGCCGGAAATGATCATGTCGATCTTGCGGTCGCGCAGAAAGAGAAAGCCATCTTCGTCAATGAGTCCGACATCACCGACTGTGAAGAACGGACCGATCCGGTTCTTCTGCGTCTTCTCTTTGTCACCGTGGTACTCGAAGTCGGCGGACTGCATCGCCATATAGACGGTGCCGATCACATTGGGCTCTGTGATCCGGTTGCCGTCGTCGTCGAACACGGCGATCTCGCTGATCGGCCAGGGCTTGCCGACGGTGCCGGGCTTCTGCAGCCATTCCTCGGCGCTCACCAGCGTCCCGCCACCCTCGCTCGCGGCGTAGTACTCGTCGACCGCATTGCCCCACCATGCGATCATCTTGTGCTTCACGTCGATGGGGCAGGGTGCAGCGGCGTGGATCATGTGGCGTAGGGAGGACACGTCGTACGTGCCCCGCACGTCATCGGGGAGTGCCAGGAGGCGGTGGAACTGGGTCGGCACCATGTGCGACGTCGTGACGCGGCGTTCCTCAATGAGCCGGAGCATGTCTTCGGGCAGCCATTTGTCCATCAGCACGATCGTGTGCCCGAGGTGGAGCGACGCACTCCCGAAGCGAAGCACCGCCGTGTGGTAGAGCGGCGAGCCGATGATGTGGACGTTGTCGTCCTGGGGCTGGATCCCGAAGAGGAAAAGGAGGCCCGAGAGCCCGAGCGCCGCCTGCTCCGGTGTGACGCCCATCAGCTTGCGGTAGATGCCTTTGGGGTTCCCCGTCGTCCCCGACGTGTAGTTCATGACGTCGCCGATGGTGCGGTCCTCCGGCAGCGTCGTCGGCTGCGCGTCGCGGATGGCGGTGTAGGAGGCGAACCCCGGCACGTCGCCCACGGCGAGCCGGCCGGCCGCATCTACGCCGGCCTCGTCGGCGGCCGCGGTGGCCACGTCGGCGAAGCGGTCGTGGGCGACGAAGATCTTGGCTCCCGAGTCCTTCAAGATGTAGGCCACCTCCGGCGCCACCAGGTGGTGGTTGATCGGCACGAGGTACCAGCCGGCCTGGAGGGCGGCCAGATAGACCTCGAGCATCTCGGCGCAGTTGGGCAGCAAGGTGGCCACGACGTCGCCGACCTGGAGGCCCTGGGCCCGCCAGGCGTGCACCAGCTGATTGGCCCGGCCCAGCAGCTCGCCGGACGTGATCTCGTCGCCCTCGGGCGTCACCAGGGCCAGATAGTCGGGGTCTTCCTGGGCCAGTGCCCAGAAGCCGAGGTCACCCATCACGCACGCTCCTTGCCGGATTGAGGTGCGGGTGGCAAATGGCAACACCCGCCACTCGCACGCTAGAACGTGTTCTAACTTACGGCAATTTGCCAGGGCCGGCCCGCGCCGGCGGACATGCAGAGATCAGGAGACTCGACCATGGCTTCATTCCTCGAAGGAAAGGTCGTCGCCGTGACGGGCGGAGGCGGCGGCATCGGGCGTGCCGTGGCGTTGGCGGCTGCCGATGCGGGGGCCAAGGTGCTGGTGGCCGACTTCGGGGTGGGCATGGCGGGGGAGGACCCGAGCAGCGAAGTGGCCGACGCCGTCGTGGCCGAGATCACGAAGGCCGGAGGCGAGGGCATCGCCGTCGCTGACGACATCTCGAAGATGGAATCGGGTGAGCGCTTGATCGCCACGGCGCTCGAGAGGTGGGGCCGCATAGACGGCGTCGTGGCCGTGGCGGGCATCTTGCGCGAGCGGATGCTCTTCAACATGTCCGAGGACGAGTGGGACGCCGTCATCGCCACGCATCTCAAAGGTCATTTCACGGTGTTCCGGGCCGCCGCTGCCGTCATGCGCAAGCAGGAAGGGGGCGGCGCGCTCATCGGGTTCACGTCTGGTGCCTTCCAGGGCAGCGTGGCGCAGGCCAACTACGCCGCCGCCAAGGGGGGCATCGTGTCGTTGGTCCGTTCGGCGGCGGTCGGCCTGCACCGCTACGGGGTGACGGCCAACGCCATCGCGCCGGTCGCCCGCACCCGTATGTCGGCCAACGTGCCGTCGGAGCTCGCCGAGATGGGTGACGCGGAAGATGTGGCGCCGATGGTCGTGTACCTGCTCAGCGACCAGGCGAAGCACGTGACCGGCCAGGTCTACACCGTGGTCGGTTCCAAAATCGCCGTCTGGAACCAGCCCACTGAGGTTCGCGCCATGTGGACCGACGGTCGTTGGACTCCCGAGGACATCGCGGCGCGCCTCGACGACAACATCGGACAGGAGCGCATGGCGATGATCGATCGCCTCGAGCAGATGCGCCAGGCGGCCGCATCGGGTGAGAAGCCCAACGCCTGATCCGTCAGCGGCCACGACATGGCGTCGGAGTCGGCGTCGACGTGTCGGTCAGACAATGCGGTGCAGGCGCGGCTTGCGCGTGACTGCTGAGGAGACCTCGAGGGAGTTCCCCTCGTGGTGGGCGGCGACGACGGCGGACGCGCCGGGAGGCTCGTCGGCGAAGACTTTGCCCATCCGCTGGCCCCAGATGACAGCGGAACGTGCGATCTGGCGTTCGGGGTGCTCCCACGGTGGGATGCGCAATTCAATCTGGAACATCGGCTCGAAGGTGACGACGTGGGTGGCCCCCTCGCCATGGTCGGCGAGCCACGCTTTCTTTTCCTCGTCGGTCCAGACCTTGTCGTCGTTCATGGGGATCCACGGCTCCAGGGTCGCCATGTCCTCGCACCTCCCTCTCTCCGCCATATCGGTTTCATCAGGAGAAGCCTTGAGAATGCCCTGTCTTTCGTGCGAAACGGGGGATAGTGGGTCCGAAAGTCTTCACACGCGTCTACGGAGCGCGGCCGGCCTTGGATGTCGCAGGAACGTTGCAGTGGTTACGCAGGCACGGGTCGGGTCTCGGGCAGGGATCCAGGCGGTGGGAGGGGTCGCCCCGCCCCGTCGGACCCGGTGCTCCGGGGGGCCGGATGGTGCACCTGCGGGCACGTCGATCGCGGGGTTCAGGCGGGCTGTTCCGCCGTGTCGACCGCCACCGCCGGACCCTCGGCATGGTGTGTCAGGAGCCACTTCTTCCAGCGACCACGCGCGCGCACGACGATGATGGCACCAGCGATCACGAGAAGGACGCCAGCAAGCTGCACGAGGTCCGAGCCGAGCCGCCCGTCCTCGCCGAGCCAAAGGTGTTCGTCGAGGGAGCGCTCAATGCCCCACAGCACCATCGCGGTCCCGAGCACGATCCCGGAGGGGTAACCGGTTCGGGGCGTCTTGTCGGGCCACCGGTCGAGTCGCCGTTCGATGGCGATCAGGACCAGATAGACGGCGAAGTCCTCGAGTGCCTGGAAGATCGGAACGGGCAACCGTCGTCCTGTTTGGCCCGCGTAGTACATCCCGAACCACTGGTGGGTCGGGTGTCCGCCGCCCGCCACCATGAGCTGTGGGCCGAGCAGGCGACCCATGGCCCAACAGGCCAGCAGGACAGGCACCACCAGGTCGAGGCCTCGACCCAGTGGCAGCTCGGGGCAGCGCCGTCGCGTGAGGACGATGCCGACTGGCACAGCGAGCAGGAGCCCGCCGAACGACGAGAGGCCGCCATGCCAGATGGCCAAGACGTCGCCCGGGTTCGAGCTGTAGTAGCCGAGGTTCGACAAGACGTGCATCGCTCGAGCGCCCACGACGGCAGCGAGGATGATCCAAAGGAAGACGGGGACGAGCCAGTCGGTCGGATAGCCGTTCTTTCGCAGTCGACGCTCGAAGTAGACGAAGCCGAACCAGAACGTCAGCGCGAGCCCGATGCCGTAGGTGTGGACCTGCAGCGGCCCGATGTGGAAGTCGACGGGGATCGGTTTCATGGCTCGGTCCGGGCCAGGTTAGGACCCGAAGGGGACCAGCTGGACCCGGGCTCCATGACGCCTGACTGGAGCCGACGCCTGGCTGGAGAGCTGAGTTGGGCGCAGTGCTGCGTGGTGGAGGGCGAGACCGCGGCGGGGCAGCGAGCTACGGTCGCCCGGCACCCACGAAGTTGCCGCCCAGGCGCAGCCCGGTGGTCCAGACCGATGCGCCGGTGTAGGGCGCTTCGATCATCGTTCCGGGCCCGACGTACATGGCGACGTGGTCCGAGCCGCCCGGGCCGTAGAAGAGGAGGTCTCCCGGCTGCAGGTCGCTGATCGGCACCGGCGTCGAGTCGGCCATCTGAGCCCCCGAATAATGCGGGAGACCGACGCCGACCTGGCCCCAGGACCAGGCGGTCAGGCCGGAGCAGTCGAAGCCGGGGCTGCCGGAGCCTTTGGGCGACTCAGCACCCCAGACGTAGGGGACTCCGATTTGGCTCTCGGCCGCCTGCACGGCACCGGAGCCACCGGGCGAGGAGGGCGGGGGAGCAGCCTGGCTCAAGGCGGCGGGAGCGGCCGCGCCACGGGCATTCGACGCTGGGGCCGCCCGCACGGTGGTAGCGGCCGCAGCCGCCGCCGCCGCAGCAGCAGCCTGACGTGCCGCGGCCGCCTTCGCTGCGGCAGCCGCTTCCGCGGCCTGCTGTTGCTGAATGAGCGAGGCGATCTGCGCGTCTTCCTGGGAGAGGGCGTTCTTCTGCGACTGAATCGCCTGGGCGTTCTGCGCAACGGCGTTCTGCTCGGCCGTCACTGCAGCCTGGGCCTGCGACTGCTCGCTCTGGAGCTGGCTCACCTGCGCGTTCAAGGAGTTCTCGGCCGAGTGCAGCTTGTCGACGGCGAGCGAAATGTCGCCCTGGGCCACCTTGTTGTACGTGGTCGTCGCACCGAGCGACTGCTCGTTGCCACTGAAGATCGGGTTCTGGGCGGCCGCCGTGCCGTCGGAGATGTAATTGGCCACGGCCGCCTTGGAGAGCGTTGCGCGGTCGTTGGCGACCTGCTGCTCATCCGCCGCCACGTTGGCCTTGGTCGTCGCGATGCTCGAGTTGATCTGCGTGAGGTGGTACTGCGCCGCGTCGTACTGCTGGCTGAGCGCAGACATTTGGTCCTGGGCCTTGGTCAGCTGCGCCTCAATGGCGGCGGCCTTGGCCTTGGCGTCCGAGACGGCATCGCCGGCGGCAGGGCGCGCCGCCACGAACACAGTGCTGGTCAACACTGAGACAACGGTCAGCGCGGGGATCCCGACCCGCTGGAGCACGCGTGCACTCCTGGGAGACCGCGGCGTGGAGTGGTGGTGAACCCGCTCTACGTCAGTCACGATGGGCCACATTCTTATCGGACGCCTCCTGTCGATACAAACACCCCCGGTACGAAACAGCTGTGTGTAGTGGTACCAGAGGTACGAATACGCTGGTCAAAGAAGAGTTGAATAGAGTTCGAACTTTTTGTGAACGGCAAGGGAATAACGAGAGCGGTTCGGGGGAACTACGGTCGAACGCATGGGTGAGATGGTGGAGTTCGCGAGCAATGGGTCGACGGCGGGAGGCTATCTGGCCACTCCGAAAGGTGGGAGTGGACCGGGAGTACTCGTCATCCAGGAGTGGTGGGGCCTGGTCGACCACATCAAGGACGTGTGTGATCGCTTCGCGGCGGCGGGGTTCGTTGCGCTGGCTCCGGACCTCTATCACGGAAAGGAGGTGCAACCCAGCGAGCCCGACGAGGCGGGCAAGGCGATGATGGCGATGCAGCTGGCACAGGCCGGCCGCGACATGAGCGGAGCCGTCGACGAGCTGTTGCGTCGCAGTGGTGGTGACAAGGTCGGAGTCATCGGGTTCTGCATGGGCGGCGGATTGGCTCTCGTCCTGGCGACGCAACGCCCCGACGCGGTGGCGGCGGTCGTGCCGTGTTACGGCATTATCCCGTGGCCTGATGCGCAACCCGACTACTCGGCCATGTCGGCAGCGGTGCTCGGCCACTACGCCGAGAAAGACACCTTCTTCACACCGGAGGCCGCCAACGAACTGGCGGATCAACTCCGGTCCATGGGCAAGTCGGTCGAGATCGTGATCTATCCCGGCGCCGATCACGCGTTCTTCAACGACACGCGTCCTGAGGTGCATGACCCCGAGGCGTCGCGCCAGTTGTGGGACCGGTCGCTGGCGTTCTTCACCGAGCACCTCAGCTAACGCTCCACCTCCTGCGCCGCCTTGGTGGCGCAGGAGCGCGACGGTGAGCGCTGCGAGCAGGCTGTGTCGGGTGGGCATCGTTCCGGGGCCGCACTCGGTTCCTTCACCCTGCCGTTCCGCTGGCACCAGGCCGCGCTGCTGGCACACCAACCAGTACCACCGGCACCAGCGGCTCTCTCGGGGACCGTCAGAGTCCGTTTGTTACCATCGGGTCATGTCCGAACGCTCCCGTGACCTCCCCCGGCGCTCCTGCCTCTCGACCCCTGGTTCGAACGAGAAGTTCCTGGCCAAGGCCCCAACAGTCCCCGCTGACATGACGTTCTTGGACCTCGAGGACGCCGTGGCCCCACTCGAGAAGGAGAGCGCCCGGCCCAAGGTGGTCGACGCCATCAAGAACCTCCCGTGGGACGAGAGAGTGCTGTGCGTGCGGGTGAACGCGTGGGACACCGAATGGACCTACGGCGACGTGATCGAAGTCGTGAGCAACGCCGGCGAGCGCCTCGACGAGATCATGCTGCCCAAGGTCCAGTACGCGTCGGACGTGGTGGCGCTCGACCTGCTCTTGACGCAGATCGAGAAGACGTCGGGCCTCCCGGTCGGCCACATCGGGATCGAGGCGCAGATTGAGACCGCGCGCGGACTGATCAATGTCGACGAGATCTGCGCCGCGTCGCCGCGACTCGAGACCATCATCTTCGGCCCGGCGGACTTCGCCGCCAGCATCGAGATGCCCGTGCTCACCGGCGGCGTGCCGATCCCCGAATACCCCGGCGATCACTTCAACTACGTCTTCAGCCGCATACTGATGGCAGGACGGGCGAACGGGTTGCAGGTGATCGACGGCCCCTTCCTCAAGGTGCGCGAGCTCGACGCGTTGCGGGACTACTCAATGCGCGCCCGCATGCTCGGCTACGACGGAAAGTGGGCCCTGACGCCCGACCAGGCGACCACGCTCAACGAGGTGTTTTCACCGACGCAGGAGCAATTCGACCACGCCTTCGACCTTCTGGAGGCCTACCGCAAGGCCACGGACGAGGATCGCAAGGGCGCCGTCATGTTCGGCGACGAGATGATCGACGAGGCGAGCCGCAAAATGGCGATCAAGTTCGTCAGCCGGGGCGAGCGTGCCGGGCTGACCCGCAGCGACGGGTAAGAGCGTCACCCGATGAGTGCGTCACCCGATAAGGCGCCGCGCAATCACCTTGAGCGCCAGCGTTTCGTCTGCGCCCTCGAAAATGGACAGAACGCGCGCATCGACGAAGTAGCGACTCACCGGGAATTCCTCGGCGTAGCCCATGCCACCGTGGATCTGCATTGCTTCGCGGGTGACCCATTCGGCCGCGCGGCACACGTAGGCCTTGACCATGGACGCTTCGAGGGTGCCCTGGCCCTGCGCCATCAGACGCGCCACGTGATACGAGCTCTGGCGCGTGGCTTGAATGATGACCGCCATGCGGCCGAGCTTGGCCTGCGTCAGCTGGTAGTCGCCGATGGGTGATCCGAACACTTTGCGCTCCGCCGCGTAGGCGACCGCGGCCTCGTAGGCCGCCTGCATCACGCCCAGCGCCCTGGCCGCCGTCTGCAGCCTTCCGTTCTCGAAGCCCTGCATCTGGAGGTAGAAGCCTTTGCCCAACCCTCCGGCTCCACCGACCAGATTTTCGGCAGGAACGAACCAGTTCTCGAACGCCAACTCATAGGAGTGCATGCCCCGGTATCCGAGAGTGTCGATCGGCCGTCCCTCCAGTCGACCGGGCTCCACCTCAGCCGGCCGGTCTGACCCGCGGTCCTGTGTGAAGACGAAGCCGTGACCGTCACCCCTGGGCTTCTCGACCACGAACATGGAGATCCCGCGGTGCGCAAGGGATCGATCAGGATCCGTTCGGGCCAACAACATCAAGACGTCGGCGCGCGCCGCGAAGGTGCACCAGGTCTTGACACCATTGATGACCCAGCCGCCGTCCACCGGGGTCGCGGCAGTCACAATGCTGGCCACGTCCGATCCGAAGTCGGGCTCGGTCACGGCCACCGCAGCCAAAATTTCTGCCGAGGCGAGCTTCGGTAGCCACTGTTTCTTCTGGTCCTCTGTCCCGCCGTAGACAAGAGCCCGCGTCAGGATCTCGGGTCGTGTGATGAGTGAGCCCCCGACGCCGAGGGAGCCCCAGCTGAGCTCCTCCGTGGCGACGACCATGCCCATGTAGTCACTCTCGCCACCTGAGGCGAAACCGTCGTACTCCTCGGGCACCGAGAGTCCGAAGCCCCCCAGCTCTGCCAGCCCCTCAATGACCTCTTCGGGTATGTCTCCGTTCTCCCGGTGCACGTGTTCGGCGTGCGGGCGGACCTTCTCCTCGGCAAATCGGTGGAACGTCTCGCGTACGAGCTCGAAGTCCTCACCCAAGTGCCGGGGACCTTCAGTGGTGGCGAGGGCCGCGAGCACGGAGGGATCACGCTGCGCCCCCACGAACCCGGCGGCCGGCGCGTCCCACCCGGGTGCAACGCCCCAGAGCGATTCGCGGCCAGCGACCCGGCCGGCGAGGTCGGCAAGAACGTCGGCGACGAAGGCGGCTGCGATCCGCGCTTCGACCTCTCCTTGCCCGCCGTATTCGAGCGTCGCCCGCGCCGTCGCAACAGCAGCCGCCGCATGTGCGACGTCGTAGGCGACCACCTGATTGGCGTCGATTCCGCCGCGCCCGCGTACGGCGGCGCAGGCCCGATCGACGAGGTTCTGGGCCAGATCAACCGCGGCAGCGGCGCCGGCGAGGTCCGGTGCGGTGGGCGTCGTCACGGGGAGCGACCCTAATGGCTCCTCATCGCGCCCTCTTTTCGGGACCCATGACTGTCGGGTCCTCGCTCAGTCGCGACGGCCGATGACCGTCACCAACGGGGGGAGGACGACCGGGTCGTTGCCCGGGTCAACGCCGGTGAGGGATTCGAGGTAACGCCCGACCGGACCGGGTCCGACGCCTGCGGGAGCCTCGGCCCAGGCATCGACGACATCGAGTCCGGCGTCGCGCACCAGGGCCGGCAAGAGCGCGCCGATATCGGGGTGACGAGCATCGGGCATGGACATGACGGATCCGCCGATCCGGCCGGCTGAGGTAATGGGCTCCTGCGCGACGACCCAGCCGCCGGGGCGGACGGCCGACGTCATCATCCCCAAGACAGCCGCTGGCTCGAGCACGTGCAACAAGAGGAATCGGCAGAAGGCCAGGTCGACCTCTTCGGGGAGGGAGAGGTCCTCGCCCGCCTGGGTCAGGGCGATCACCTGTGCGTGCGCGGCGGCGGCGCGGGCCACCTCGTCGCGCGAGGCCGGGTCGCTGTCGACGGCGTACACCCGGCCGTCCCGGCCGACCATTTCGGCCAGCGCAACGGACACATCGCCCCCACCGGCCCCCACATCGACGCAGCGCCAGCCCGCACCGAGGCCCAAGCGGAACAGCGCGGTGGCCAGCGGGCGCCGGTAGACGTCGTCGCGCAGCCCCTTCATCTCCTCCACAGCCGCTGGGTCCGACCTCTCGACCATGCAGGCACTCTACGAGGCGGGCGAGTCCGGACCCGGCGCCTCCTGCCCGCTCACGGTGCCCCGGTCGGCGACCGGTAACCTCCCTCTTCGTGAAAGTAACGATGCTGCTGTGTGACGCAGCCCAGGTGTCCGACGGCAAGCTCTTCATTCTGGGCGGCGGATGGAGCATGACCGGTCCCGATCCGGTTCCGTCTGCCGTTGCGCTCAAGATCGACGTCGATTGGCACGAGGCGGAGGCGTCGCACCACTGGGAGCTCTTCTTGGAGGATGCCGACGGGCAGCCCGTGCTCATGGAGACGGCTGAAGGCACCCAGCCGGTCGAGGTGCGTGGCGAGTTCACCGTGAGCCAGCCGCAAGGGATCCCCGAGGGCTCACCGATCGATGTGGCCCTCGCCGTCAATCTCGGGCCGCTCCCGCTGGCGCCCGGGACCCGCTTCGCCTGGCGCCTCATGATCGACGGTGACTCGCTGCCGGGTGCCTCGCTCGGCTTCACCACACGTCCGCGACCCCAGGCAGTCGGCGAATGACGGTCTACGACCGGCCGTTCGGCCGGTACCTCGAAGACTTCGTCCCCGGCGACATCTACCGCCACTGGCCCGGCAAGACCATCACCGAGTACGACGATCATCTCTTCTGCATGATGACGATGAACCACCACCCGCTGCACACCAACGCATGGTTCGCCGAACACGAGACGGTGCAAGGAAAGAACGTCGTGGTGGGCAACCTCGTCTACTCCATCGCGCTCGGCATGAGCGTGCCGGATGTGAGCGGTTCGTGCATCGCCAACCTGGAAGTCGAATCGTTGCTCCATCGCTCGCCCACCTTTCACGGCGACACGATTTACGCGGAGACGAGAGTGCTCGACGCGACGCCCTCGAAGTCGAAGGACGACCGTGGCATCGTCACCGTGGAGACCAAGGCATTCAACCAGCGCGGCGGGGAGGTGTGCTACTTCCGCCGCAAGCTGATGGTCTGGAAGGCCGCTGCCGCGCCGGCGCGGCAGCGGCCCTACGGCGACGACGTCTGGGACTGAGGCACCGCCGGGGGCAGGGGCCCCACCCCTCCAGGCTGATCGGGCCAGGCGCTTCGGGCGTCGACTCCTGGAATGGGGAGAGGAGCACCGGCGCGATCTGCCGTGGCGCCACACCCGGGACCCGTGGCGGATCCTCGTCTCGGAGATCATGCTGCAGCAGACGCAGGTCCATCGGGTCGTTCCGCACTACGAGCGCTTCTTGGTCGCCTTCCCCACCCCCGGGGCGTGCGCCGCAGCGGGCCCGGCCGCCGTCGTCCGCCTGTGGTCGGGTCTGGGCTACAACCGGCGGGCCCTGAACCTGCACCGGGCCGCGACGGCCATGGTGGCGGACCACGGCGGCGCCGTGCCGCGTGGCGACGCGGCACTGCGGGCCCTTCCCGGCGTGGGGCCTTACACGGCCCGGGCGGTGCGCACATTCGCGTTCGGCGATGACGTGGCTGCCGTCGACACCAACGCCGTTCGCGTACTGGCCCGTGCCGTGACCGGGGCGCCGCTCACCGTGCGCCAGGCCACGGATCTCGGGGACCGGCTCGTGCCGGTGGGATCCTCGTGGCAGTTCAACCAGGCAATGTTCGACCTGGGAGCAACCGTCTGTGCCGCTGGCGCCCCCCGCTGCGCGCAGTGTCCGTTGCGTCGCCAGTGCACCTGGCGGCGTCGGGGCATGACGGGCGCGGACCCCTGGCGTCTCAGCCCGACGGCCAGGCCCCAGAGCACGTTCGCGGGATCGGACCGACAGGGGAGAGGGCGACTGCTCCACGCGCTGCGTGTCGGCGGCGTACGCCGGAGCGCCCTCGCGGGCGCATGCGGTTGGCCCGACGACCTGCAGCGAGCCGAACGGGTGGCGGTCGCCGTCGTGACGGAAGGGTTTGCCTGGTGGTCCGGCGGCGCGGATCCGGTCCTCCGGTTGTATGAAGGGCAGGCCGACGAGGTCACCCCTGCCACGTCGGCTGTCGTCAGGAGGCGGTCAGGAAACTGATGATGTGACGGTTGACGACGTCCGGTCGTTCCACGTGCAAGAAGTGACCAGCTTCGTCGACGACCTCGAGCTTGGAACCCTCCGCCATGAAGTCGAGAGGGGAGCCCATGGACGAGAGCAACATGCAGTTGTCGTCGCGACCATGGAGATAGAGCGTCGGTTTGGGCGTGGGTTGCAATGCGGCCGCCTGTTCGTCCGCGAGCTCGGGTACCTGGAGCGAAGGGTCATAGAGAGCGCGGTAGTAGCCGATGGCCGCCAGTATGCGCTCGGGATCGCCGATGGACTCCTTGACGCGCGCCACGTCCCAAGTGCCGTCGTAGCCGGGTGACCAGTCGCTCCAGAGGTGATCGATGAAGGAGTAGTCGTCGAGCGGTAGGGCCACCTCGGCCAGGGGGGAGAGGAAGAAGAACATGTACCAGCTCTTCTGGAGCTGCGCGTAGGTGAGGAGGGACATGCCGATGGAGGCGGTCGGCGGCACCGCCGCCGTCACCGCTCGGCGCCAGCGGTCGGGCCGGTGTGCCACTGCGCCATAGGTGGCGAGGGCACCCCAGTCATGGCCGACGATGACTGCGTCGTTGCCGCCGCCAAGCACATCGTGCAGCGCGTTGGCGTCCCGCACCAGGGCGCCCACCTGGTAGCGCCCGTCGGCCGGAACGGACGTTGGGGCGTACCCCCTCAGGAAGGGGGCCACGGCGCGGAACCCGGCGGTCGCCAGCTCTGGCAGTAGGTAGCGCCAGGTATGGGCCGAATCGGGGAACCCGTGGAGGCAGAGGGCAAGCGGCCCATCGTCGGGCCCTTCGGTCAAACAGGCGAATTCGAGCCCGTTCGCAGTGATGGTCTGTTGCTCCATAGGTGGAGAACGTACCGCTCCAGTGCAGGGTAACGTCGGGTGGGTGAACGTCACGTTCTACGGCGTGCGGGGGTCGTGCCCGTGTTCGGGAGACCGCTACCGCCGCTATGGGGGCAACACCTCGTGCCTCGTGATCGACATTGAAGGAGACGAGCCCCTCATTGTGGATCTCGGCACCGGCCTGCGTGCGTTCGGTGACGTCCTGCAGCGTGAGGTGCGAGCGCTGGGGACGCCGATGCACGCGACAGCGTTGCTCACGCATCTCCACTTCGATCACATTCTCGGCATCCCCTTCTTCAGCCCGCTGCACGACCCCGGTGCGCGTCTGACGGTCTACGGCCCGGCACAACCCAAGGGCACCCTCAAGGACGCCCTGCACGCCGCCGTGCAGCCGCCCGTGTTCCCGATCCACATGGAGCAGTTCCGCGGCGAGCTCATCACCATCGATGTCGGATCCGAGGATTTCTCCATCGGCTCGGCCAAGGTCATGGCCAGGCCGATCCCACACGCCGGCAACACGCTCGGCTTCCGCATTGAGGCCGAGGGCCGTTCGGTCGCGTACATGTCGGACCACCAGGCTCCCCTCGACAGGCGGGCCATCCCCGAGTCCGTGCGCGAGCTCTGTCAAGACGTCGACCTGTTGATCCACGACGGTCAGTACACCGATGACGAGTTCGCGGCCAAGGCTGACTGGGGTCATTCGACCGCCGCCTATGCCGTGCACGTGGCCGCCGAGACCCGGGCCAAGCGTCTCCTTCTGTCGCACCATGACCCGTCGCACACCGACCGGGAGCTCGACCGCATCCTCAACCAAGCCCGCCGCCTCCCCGAAGCGAAGCAGGTCGAGGACGTGGCCTCCGCCCACGAAGCCCAGACGATCGAGCTCGGCAAGGCGTAGGGTCAGACATGTCGGGTCTCGACCAGGCCCGGTTCCGCGAAGTCCTCGGACACTTCGCCACCGGGATCACTATCGTCACCGCGTTGGAAGAAGGCGAGCCCGTCGGCTTCACCTGTCAGTCGTTTGCCGCACTGTCGCTCGATCCGCCAATGGTGATCCTCGCTCCGGCCCGCAGCTCCACGAGCTGGCCCCGCATCGCGAAGGCCGGAGCGTTCTGCGTCAACATCCTCGGCGAGCACCAAGAGGCACTCTGCCGTGCTTTCGCCATCTCCGGCGGGGACAAGTTCGACGGTGTCGGGTGGTCGCACGGCCTCACAGGAGCTCCCGTGATCAACAATTCGCTTGCCGTCGTCGAATGCCGATTGGGTGACATCTTCGATGGCGGTGACCACGAGCTCGTGACCGGCCATGTGGTGGCCATGGACGTCGGCGAGGGGAGCCCGCTGCTCTTCTACCGCTCGGGCTTCGGCCGTTTCGCCCAGTGACGGGGTCAACCGCTACCGTTCTCGCGATGCCAGAGCTGATCCGCTCCACAGTGATCGACGATGTTGTGCTGGTGCGCCCGGACGTGCACGGCGACGAGCGCGGGCGCTTCGTCGAGACCTACCGGCGCAGCTGGTTCCCCGATCGGCCCGAGATGATTCAGGGCAACCGTTCCGAGAAGCAGGCCGGAGCGGTCGTCGGGCTGCATTTCCACCTGCATCAGGCCGACTACTGGTACGCCTTGCGCGGCCGGGTGCGGGTCGTGCTCCACGACCTCCGGGTCGGTTCCGCTACGGACGGGGCGACCGAGGTGATCGACCTCGACGGCGACGTCGATCAGGGGGTCTACATCCCTCCGGGAGTGGCGCACGGGTTTGCTTCGCTGACCGACGTGCTGCTCACGTATCTCGTGGACAACTACTACGACGACTCGGACGAACACGGGTTGGCCTGGGACGACCCGGCTGTCGAGGCCGACTGGGGGGTCACCGACCCGATCCTGTCCAAGCGGGATCAGACCAACCCCCGCCGCGGCGACATCCTCGAGGCGATCAGGCCCCGCCTGGGACGCTGACGCTGTCGTCGGCGCCCGATGTGCCGGCACCGCCGCACACCGAGAAGGTTCGGATCCTCCCCGCGCCCGCGGCGTGCCCGCGGTGTTGTGCCCCCATCCATCCTGTTGAATAGAGGCGGTGCTGATCGGTGGGCTCATCGGTGTCGTGGTAGTCCTGGGCGTCATCGCGGCCGCCCTGATGTTCCGACGCTCGCATGACGACGTGCATTCGGTGGAGCATTACCACCGCCAGCTGCACACACTCGAAGAGATCCGGGGTCACCCGCCGGGAGAGCGTCCGAACGTCGCCGAACCAGATGTCTTCCCGGCCCGCGCGTTCCGATTGTCAGGGTCGTCGGCTGTACGCCTGACGGAGTCCGACCAACCCGTCGTCCCCCCTGTCCCACCCCCTCGGGTCGCCAGCCCCTCCGAGCCACTGACGTTCGACGACGCCAACCCCGACCCGGTTCCGGCCACCTTCATGACGGGGCAAGAGGACCCGGTCATTCAGTCGATCAACCACCGTCCCCGTCGCCTGGGTGGGCCAGCAGCTGCAGTCGGGGCCGTTCTGGTGCTGATCCTGGTGCTGATTCTCGCCGGTCTCCACTCGAACGCCCCCACCCACCACGCCAAGTCCGCCGGCTCCCCGACGACCACGCCGACGACCCATCCACCGGCGAGCCACCACGACACGACGGACGCAACGTCGACCAGCACGACCGCACCACCAGCGGTATCGCCACCGACCACGGCGTCGGCCCACGCGGCGAGCTACGTGGTGGCTGCGTCGAACTACTCGCTCGACCTCGCCGCCACCACGGGCGAGTGTTGGATCGACGTCACCAACAGCACGACGGGTTCCGTGCTGTTCACGGCGACACTCCAAGCCGGCCAGTCGCACACCATTGCCGCCACGGGGTCGGTGACGGTTATCGCCGGAGCCCCCGGCGTCTTCACGGCCACGGTCGACGGCTCACCGGTCGCGCTCCCGCCCGGCAACCAGGCGCCGTTCACACTGCATTTCGACCCTGGGTCGGCCAGCTCGTCGACTTCGACGGGTTCGACCGGAGCGACGGGCACGACCACGACCAGCGCCATCACGTCGACGACCTGACCCGGCCCTCAGGCCACGTCGACCAGACCCAGGGCCTCCAGGATGAAGGCGAAGACCTGGGCTTCGTCCTTCCAGGCCTCATAGCGGCCTGAAGGCCCACCGTGGCCGGCACCGAGCTCGGTCTTGAGGAGCACTCGGGTCGAGGGTGACTCGGAGCGCAGCTTGGCGACCCACTTCGCTGGTTCCCAATAGGCCACCCGGGGGTCGTTGAGGCCGCCGGAGACGAAGAGGTCCGGATACGTACGCGCCGAACCGTCGGCGTTCTGCCCGGTCACGTTGTCGTAGGGCGAATAGGAGAGCATTCGCCAGTACGCCGCCTCGTCCGCCAGCGGATTTCCCCATTCCTCCCATTCACCGACCGTCAACGGCAACGTGTCATCGAGCATGGTGGTGACGCAGTCGACGAAGGGCACCTCGGCCACGAGGCCGCGGAAAAGGTCAGGTGCCTGGTTCGCCACGGCGCCGATCAACAGCCCGCCCGCAGAGCCACCCCGCCCGACCAATCGGCCCGGCTGGGCGATCCCGGCTTCCCGCAGGCGGTGCCCACAGGCGATGAAGTCCGAAAACGTGTTCGCCTTGTGCTCCATCCGCCCGTCCTCGTACCAGGCGCGGCCCATCTCACCGCCACCGCGGACGTGGGCGATGGCGAACGCCACGCCACGATCGAATAGTGAAAGGCGATGTGGCGAAAAGGATGGGTCGATGCTGACCTCGTAGGCCCCGTAGCCGTAGAGGACACACGGGGCGGGCAGGTCGAGATCCTTGCGATGGACCACCGAGAGCGGTACGCGTGTCCCGTCGGGGGCAACGGCCCACTCCCGGTACGTCGTGTAGTGGTTGGCGTCGAAGTCGCCCAGCACGGGCTCCTGCTTGAGCAGTGTCTCCTCGCGTTCGGCGAGCGTGATCTGCAGCACGCTCGAGGGGGTGACGAGTGACATGCGACCGATGCGAATGGACGGTGGATCGGGCTCGGGGTTGGCGCCGAGCCAGGTCGAGGCCGGGCTTTCGATCGACGGGACGATCCAACTCCCGTGCAGGAGATCGGGCCCGAAGGGGTCGCTCCCGTCACCGTGGTCCGCCCAAGGGTCGGGCAGGGGCAAGACGCGGACCTGTGTCTGGGCCTCGGCCCGCTCGCTCAGGACGAGCGCGCGGCTGAACGCGTCAATGTCCTCAATGCGGGTGCCAGGCCGGTGTGCAATCAGCTCGCGCCACAGGGCGGCCGGGGCGGTGGTGCCCAACGCGCTGTCGGGTGCAGCCAGCACCCGGAAGTCCTTGGCCTCCTCGTTCGTGAGGATCACGAACCAGCCATGGCCGCCACCCGCCGGAGTGAGATGGTCGACGCCGTATTCCACGCCCTCGTGGCGGGGCAGAACGACCCTGGGATCGGTGAGCGGCTCGTCCGACGGGATGGCCAGCCACTCCGTGGTGTTGGTGCTGTGCAGACCGATGGCAACGAATGCGGTGTCACGTGTGGACCCGGTCGACAGGGAGAAACGCCGATCGAGTTCCTCGAACACGAGCACGTCGTCCGCCGGGTCCGTGCCCAGGCGGTGACGCCAGAGCTGAAAGGGGCGCTGCGCCTCGTCCATGCGGACGTAGAAGACGTAGTGGGCGTCGGCCGACCAGGCGAGGCCGTATGCCGTTTCGGGCACGGCTTCGGGGGCGGGCGACATTTCGGCGTCGAGGGGGAGAAATTGCAGTTCGTACTTCTCGTTGCCTTGTCGGTCGGTGGAGTAGGCAAGCCAGCGATGGTCGTGGCTCACTGCCGCGCTCCCGACGGCGAAGTAGTCGCTGCCCTCGGCCAGGACGTTCTCGTCGAGCAGGATCTGCTCCTCCTCGCCGGGCTCACCGGCCGGCGGAAGCTCTCGGGGACCACGGGCCGGACGCCGGCAGTGAATGCCGTAGTTCCTCCCCTCCTCGGTGCGCGAGTAGTACCACCACGGCCCGCGGCGGGCCGGCACCGACATGTCGGTCTCCTTGATGCGGGCCTTCATCTCCTCGAAGAGGCCGTTGCGCAGTGCGCTGAGCGGAGCCATCTCCTCCTCCGTGAAGGCGTTCTCCGCCTGGAGGTAGGCGAGGACCTCGGGATCGTCCCGCTCCCGCAGCCAGAACCATGGGTCTTGGCGATCGTCGCCGTGAGCCGAGATGACGTGGGGTCGCCGGGGGGCGCGAGGGGGGGTGGCCATAGAAATGAGAGCCTGCCACGGCTGGCGACACGCCCGTGAGCTGTGGAAGGCGTTTCGGCTGGCCCGGGTAGTTGTTACTATCTCCATAGGGGAAATTCTCCCCCTTGACTTCAGGAGCCGCATGGCAACTACGGATCTCGACCTCGGGCGGTACCAGCTCGGGTGGAGCGACGCCGAGGACTATGTCTTCAAGCCCAAGAAGGGCCTGAACGAGTCCATTGTGCGCGAGATGTCGGACATGAAGCAGGAGCCCGACTGGATGCGGGACTTCCGGCTCCGGGCCCTCAAGCACTTCGAGCGCAAGCCGATGGCGCCGTGGTTCGCCAAGCAGATGCCGAACCTGGATTTCGACGACATCTTCTATTACATCAAGCCCACCGGTGGTCAGGTGGACAAGTGGGAGGACCTGCCGGACGCCATCAAGAACACGTACGAGAAGCTCGGGATCCCCGAAGCCGAGCGAAAGTACCTCTCCGGCGTCACGGCGCAGTACGAGTCCGAGGTCGTGTTCCACCGTAATCGTGAGGATCTGGAAGAGCAGGGCGTCTACTTCTGCGACATGGACACGGCGGTACGCGAATACCCGGACATCGTGCGCAAGTGGTTCGGGAAGATCATCCCGCCGAACGACAACAAGTTCGCCGCTCTCAACTCGGCGGTGTGGTCGGGAGGCTCTTTCATCTACGTGCCGCCGGGGGTCAAGGTGGACATGCCCCTCCAGGCCTACTTCCGGATCAATGCCGAGAACATGGGCCAATTCGAGCGGACCTTGATCATCGCCGACGAGGGATCCCAGGTGCACTACATCGAGGGATGCTCCGCACCGGTCTACTCCACCGACTCGCTGCACTCGGCCGTGGTCGAGCTGGTCGCCCTGCCCGGCTCGCGCATCACCTACACGACGATCCAGAACTGGTCGACCAACGTCTACAACCTGGTCACCAAGCGGGCCCGCGCCGAGGCAGAGGCGCATGTCGAGTGGATCGACGGCAATATCGGCTCACGCCTCACCATGAAGTACCCCTCGGTGTACCTCATGGGCCCCAAAGCGAGTGGCGAGGTGCTCTCCGTGGCCTACGCCGGGGCCGGCCAGCACCAGGACGCCGGAGCGAAGATGTACCACGTCGCGCCGGAGACGAGCTCGACCATCGTGTCGAAGTCGATCTCAAAGGACGGCGGCATCACCACCTACAGGGGCAAGGTGCATGTGGACCCCCAAGCCACCGGCGCCAAGTCCTTCGTGCGGTGCGATGCCCTCCTACTCGACGACGACTCCATTTCGGAGACCAAGCCGTACATGGAGGTCGGTGAGCGCAGCGCCCGCATCGGGCACGAGGCGACCGTCTCGAAGGTCGGTGACGATCAGCTCTTCTACCTCATGAGCCGGGGGCTCTCCGAGCAGCAGGCCATGGGCATGATCGTGAACGGCTTCATTGAACCCGTGACGCGCACGCTGCCCATGGAGTACGCGGTCGAGTGGAGCCGTCTCATTGAGCTGCAGATGGAAGGCTCCGTCGGCTGACCGCCTGCAACCCGGGCAGCGGCTGCGTGGCACCATAGGACCGTGCCGATGCGCGAGGAGTGCACTCATTTCCAGAGCAGGACCTACGCCTCCGGCGAGGCTGCCCGGTTCTGTGTGCTCGACCTCGCCCCCGAGGCGCCGTGGCGCTGTCCCGAGAACTGCCCCTCGTATCACCGCCGTCTGGCCGATGTGGGCTGGGTGCACGGGAGCCTCGTCGAGCCCGCGCTCGAGGACGAGCCGGGCGAGGGTGGTGCCGACGTCGCCGAGCTCCTCGACTCCGCCGAGGACATCATCAACGATGTCGCTCCCGAGATCTTGGACTCGGTGCGGGCCGAGGACGCGCGGCGGGAGCGCTCGGCTAACCGGTGGTGGCGCCGCAGGCGCTGAGTCAGCGGGCTCCGGCGCTGGCCCGCCAGCGCCGGCACGACCGCCGGGGCCCTCGGGCGGATTGCGGTTCAGCCACCCGAGAACGTCGCCGGCCGCTTCTCCATGAAGGCGGTCACGGCCTCGGTCAGGTCGTCGGAGGCCAACATGCCGGCGTTCCACGTCGCCACGTAGTCCAGTCCCTCGGCGACGGTCCGACCCTCGTTGGCCACCAGGACGGCCTTGGTGCCCTGGACGGCGATGGGGGAGTTGGCCGCGATCTCGGCCGCCAGCGCCAGGGCCGCCTTCTGCACCCCTTCTGCACCTTCGGCCACGTCGTTGACGAGACCGATCTCCTTGGCCCGCCCTGCGCTGATGTCCTTGGCCGTGTACGCCAACTCGGCCAGGTGTCCGGCGCCGATGATGGCCGGCAGGCGCTGCAGGCTCCCGAGGTCGGCGACGATGGCCATCTTTGCCTCGCGCACCGAGAAGATGGCGTCGACCGACGCGAGTCGAATATCGCAGGCGGCAATGAGGTCGACACCGCCGCCGATGCAGTAGCCGTGCACGGCGGCGATGACCGGTTTTGGGCATCGCGCGACGGCGGTGATCGAATCCTGCAGGCGGAGCACGTTGGTGCGGGCGGCACGGGCCCGGGCGGCCATGGACGAGCGCGACGAACCGTCGCGCTCGACGCCGCCGGCGGTCAGCATGGCGCCCATGGCCTTGAGGTCCAACCCGACCGAGAAGTGCGGTCCTCGGGCCGCCACGACCACCACACGCACTGCGGGGTCGTCCGAGAGCAGGTCCATGGCGCGGGGGAGGTCACGCCAGAGGTCCTGCCCCATGGCATTGCGCGCCTCGGGCCTGTCCAGCCACAGTGTGGCCACGGTGCCCGTCTGGTCGTGCTCGATACGCAGCACTGGTGATTCGAAATCTGCGGTTTCTCCCATATCCAAAGGCTAATCCGCCTCGTGGGGACGCCAGCGGGGGACCACTAGAGTGCATGGGCCACATTGGCGATCTTGAAAGAGGACCTGACCCTGCACACCTTCACCGCTGAGGCTTCCGCGGCCCTGGCCGGGCCGGACTGGCTCCGGGAACGGAGGGCCGCCGGCTTCGACGCCTTCCGTTCGTGCGCCCTGCCGACGGAGAGCGAGGAGGTCTGGCGCTACACGCCCATTGACGCGTTGGATCTCGACGAGTTCGCACCCCCTGGCGGCGAAGGGGCGGCCCCGGCCGGTGACCAGTTGTTGGCTGCGCTGACGACGGCGCTGGGCGCGATCGCCGGGAGCGTGCTCGTGCACAACGGGCGTGCCAGCGCCGTGACGGCGACGGATCCGACCGCATCAGGGCCAGGGGCACGGTTCGCCTTCGGTCCCGCCGCCGACGTACCCGGGGCGGCGGACATGCTGGGCACAGTCCAGACCGGCGGCGATGCCCTCGTGCGTCTGAACGATGCGTTCACCCCCGGCCCTGTCTTCATCGACGTTCCGGCCGGCCTGGACGTCGGTGCTCCGGTCCTCGTGGTGCACTGGTGCGACGAGGCGTCGGCCTTCCCGAGAACCTGCGTGCGTGTGGGCGACGGCGCGCGCCTCTCCATCGTTGAGGTCTTCGCCGGTCCGCACGGCGCGGGGCGCTCGCTCGTCGTTCCGGTCACCGAGCTGGCCGCCGCCGACGCCGCTGCCGTCTCCTACGTCTCCGTGCAGATCCTGGGCGACGCCGCCTGGTCGATCGGCCGCCTGGCGGCCCGGGGGGCCGCCGACTCGGCCGTGCGCACCTTCACCGTCGGTCTGGGCGCCTCCTACGACCGGGTCCGGGCCGACGTCTCGCTCGAGGGCCGTGACGCCCGCAGCGAGATCCTCTCCACGTACCTCGGTGACGGGACCCAAGTGCACGACATCCGCACGCTCCAGGACCACGTCGCTCCCCGCACCGCCAGCGAGCTGCTCTGCCAGGGCGCCGTCGCCGGCACCTCCCGGTCGGTCTACAGCGGGCTGATACGGGTGCACCGCGGGGCTGTGCGCAGCGATGCCCGCCAGACCAATCTCAACCTCGTCCTCGACGAGGGGGCGCACGCCGACTCGGTGCCGAACCTCGACATCCTCGAGAACGACGTCCGTTGCTCGCACGCCTCGGCGGTGGGGCCGATCGACGAAGACCAGCGCTATTACATTGAGTCCCGGGGCGTGGCACCCGAGGTGGCCGAAGGGCTCATCGTGCGGGGCTTCTTCGACGCCATCATCGACCGGTCCCCCATCCCCCAATTGGTGCCGTTCCTCCAGAGCGAAGTCCACGAACGTCTCGACGTCGCGCTCGGCGGCCAAGCCCTACCCGCCGGTGTCTGAGACCGTGGCGCTGTGCGCGCCCGACGACATGGCCCCCGGAGAGGCGCGGCGGTTCGACGTCTCGGGGCATCGGATTGCGCTCGTGCGGATTGACGATTCGTTCTACGCCCTCGACGACGAGTGCAGTCACGAGGACTACTCGCTGTCCGAAGGGGAGGTGTGGGCAGAGGAGTGCCAGATTGAGTGCCCCCGCCACGGCAGCACCTTCGATCTGGTGACCGGAGCGGCCTGCTCGTTGCCCGCTACCAAGCCTGTCGGCGTCTATGACGTCATCGTGGGAGGCGACCGTGTCGCCGTGGTGCTGCCGTGAGCGCCGCCCATGTTTTCGAGGTGCGGGGCTTGCACGCGTCGGCCGGTGGCAAAGAGGTGTTGCACGGCATAGACCTCACGGTGCGCAGCGGCGAAGTCCACGTGATCATGGGACCCAACGGGTCGGGCAAGAGCACATTGGCGCACGCACTGATGGGTCGACCCGGCACCGAGGTGACCGCCGGCTCCATCACCATGGACGGCCTGGAGCTGACGGGCCGGCCGGCCTGGGAACGTGCCCGTGCCGGACTGTTCCTCGCGCTCCAGCACCCGGTCGAGGTTCCCGGTGTCAGCCTCCACTCGCTGCTTGCGGCGGCCGCGGCCAGGGGCAGCGTGGGCGACGCGGGAGCGGAGCCGGCGGCGACGTTGCAGGAACGCATGCAGGAGGAGGCCAAAGCCATCGGGCTCGACCCCCGCCTGCTGCGGCGTCCGCTCAACGTCGACCTGTCGGGCGGAGAGCGCAAGCGCACCGAAATGGTGCAGCTGGGCGTGATCCGACCGGCTGTGTGCATCCTCGACGAGGTCGATTCAGGTCTCGATGTCGACGCTCTGGGCGACGTGGCGCGTCGCCTGCAGCACGACACGACCGAATGGGGTGTCGGCCTGCTGGCCATCACCCACTTCAACCGTTTCCTCGTGCAGCTGGAGGCAGACCTCGTCCATGTGCTCGTCGACGGGCGCATCGTTGCCACGGGCGATGCGGCACTCGCCCTGGAGCTCGAGCAGACCGGATACGCCGGATACGCCTGATACGCCGGATACCAGGACAAACACGGAGAATCGGCGGACGCGCACACGGAAGGTCGTCGCCGTGACTGCCGCCACTCGCGCAACGGCACTTGGTACCGTTCTTCTCCATGGCGAACGGTCGTCCAACGGGCGACGGATCGGATCGCTCCCCCGAGAGACGGCGCGGCAGGAACGCGAACCAAGAGGGGTTGGCCGCGCTCGGAAAGCAGATGCACGCTGGCGAAACCGGCGAGGCCGTGGCCAACGAGTCTGGCCTCAGGGCCCTGGGGGCGCGCATCGACTCGGACAATCGCCGACCGACGACGCGGCGAACCGGCAAGCCCAAATGGAGCGCCGGCAAGAAGACGGTGGTGGTGCTGTGCTCGGCCATCGTGCTCGTGGCGGCGCTCGTCGGCGGGACGTACGGCTATCTCTGGTACCGCTACAGCCAGATCAGCAAGGTACATATCAACGACGAGGTGGCGGCACAGAGCGGCGGGCCGTTCACGCTGCTTGTCATCGGGTCTGACAGCCGGGTGGGCGAGTCAGCGGCCGCAGCACAAGCCTTCGGCTCGTCATCTGTCGTCACCGGGCAGCGCAGCGACGTCGTGCAACTGTGGCGCGTCACGCCCGCCACCAAGCAGATTCAGGTGATGTCCATCCCACGGGACACAGTGATCTCCATGCTGCCACCCGACACCGAGCAATACGGCAAGTTCAACCGCATCAATTCGGCCTACAACACCGGCGCCAACCAATTGGTCAAGTCGATCACGGCCAACTTCGGTATCCCCGTCAACCATGTAGTTCAGGTCGACTTCTCGGGCTTCCAGGATTCCGTCAACGCATTGGGCGGCATCTATCTGAACTTCCCCTACCCGGCCAAGGACGCGTACTCGGGCCTCAACATCACGACGCCCGGCTGCCAGCTCTTGAACGGCGCGCAGGCGTTGGCGGTCGCCCGCGCCCGACACTACGAGTACTACGCCAACGGCTACTGGCACACCGATGGCACGAGCGACTTCGGCCGGATTCAGCGCCAGGACGTGTTCTTGCGGTCACTCATCACCGCCGCCAAGGGGAAGGTCAATCCGCTCACGGTCAATGCGTTCATCGGCTCCATCCATGAGGGCGTGACGATCGATGACACCTTCGGCTTCAATCAGCTCATCGGGCTGGCCCTCACCTACCATTCGTTCGACCCGGCCAATCTGGCCGGGCAGACGCTGCCGACCGTGGCGACCAATGGCTTCGGGGATCTCGGCGACGTGTTGACGGTCCAGCAGCCCGAGGCGCAGCAGATGCTGGTCAGCATCTTCGGGTCATCCCTCGTGACGCCCACGAACCCACCGCCGGACGCCGCCGGCGACACGCCGTTGCCGCCAACGGTCACGACGACGGTGCCTCCCTCCACGCCGAGCACGCACGCGGGGGGGAGTACCGGCGCAACGACGACGCCCACGACGGCGCCACCGCCGTCGTTCAATCCGACGCCCTGCGCGCCGAGCTGAGCGGCCGCAGGGCTCACGGTGGTTCGGCGGGTGACGTGGTCGACGGCGCGCGGCCGAGCACCCACGACGAACGCCGCCGGCCCCAGCCTGGGCCGGCGAGTGGCGTCTAGGACGCTTGGGCGCCTACCTCGTCGAGACCCTGGGCCAGCGCGTTCCAGCTCAATGTGGCGCACTTGATCCGGACCGGGAACTTCACCACGCCCTGGAGCGCGGCGAGCTCGCCCAGCTGGGCGAGGTCGATCTCCTCGGCCTCGCCCTCGACGACCTCGGACCCGTCCCCGTCGGTCTCGGGGTCGAGGTGGGACTCGTGGATCGACATCATCCCCTTGAAGGTGGAGATCAGCCGGCGAACCTCGTCGACCGGCTTGCCCTTGACGGCGGCCGACATCAGCGAGGCCGAGGACTGGCTGATGGAGCAGCCCGAACCACCGATCTTGAGGTCGGCCAGCTTGCCGTCCTCGACGACCATAGACACCACGACCTCGTCGCCACAGAGCGGGTTGAAGCCCTCGACCCGGTGGGCGGGCGGTGACTCCAGCTCGCCTCGGTTCCGAGGAGAGCGGTAGTGGTCGAGGATGATCTCGCGATACAGCTCTTCGAGGTCGGCCATTAGCCGAACAATCTACCGGCTTCGAGTAATCCTTCGATCAGCACCTCAACGTCGTGCTCGTCGCTGAACAGGGACAACGAGGCCCGAGCAGTGGCCTGCACCCCGAGTCGCCGCATGAGCGGCTTGGCGCAATGGTGGCCCGGCCGGACGCACACGCCGAACTGGTCGAGCACTTGCGCGAGGTCGTGTGCGTGCACGTCCCGGTAGGCCAGCGACAGCACGCCACCACGGTCATCGCCGGCGGGTGGGCCGAACACCCGGACGTCGGAGCCAAGCTTCTCGTCCAGGCGGTCCAGCGCGTGGTTGGTCAGCGCCAGCTCGTGGGCCCGGATGCGGTCCATCCCGATGTCGTTCAGGTAGGCGATGGCAGCCGTCAGGCCGACCGCCTCGGCGATTGGCGGCGTGCCGGCCTCGAAGCGAGCGGGGGGAGGTGCGGCCTTGAAGCTGTCGAGCTTGACGTCGAGAATCATGCCCCCGCCCCCGAGGAAAGGCGGCATGGCCTCGAGCAGCTCGGCGCGTCCCCACAGGACGCCGATACCGGTCGGGCCCATCATTTTGTGGGCGGAGAAGGCAATGAAGTCGACGCCGAGCGCGTGCACGTCCACCGGGGAGTGGGGGACCAGCTGCGCGCCGTCCGCCACGACCAGCGCACCGGCAGCGTGCGCCGCCTCCGTGATGTGGCGCACCGGTGGGATGGTGCCGAGCACGTTGGACATGGTCGAAAGGCCGACCACCTTGACGCCGTCCACCAGGCGGTCGAGGTCGTCGAGCACGAGGCGTCCGTCCCCGTCGATGGGGATGTAGCGCAGGTCGAGGCCACCGAGCTCCTCGGAGAGGATCATCCACGGCACAATGTTGGCGTGGTGCTCCATTTCCGTGAGCAGCACCGCATCGCCGCGACGCAGGTTGGTCCGGCCCCATGACTGCGCCACCAAGTTGAGCGCTTCGGTCGTGTTCTTGGCGAAGACCACTTCGTGGGCAGGGTCGGTCGCGCCGATGAAGCGCCCGGCGACGACGCGGGAGCGTTCGTAGAGCGCGGTGGCCTCCTCCGCCGTCGCGTACACACCGCGATGCACGTTGGCGTGCGTCGTCTCGTAGTACTGCGACATGGCGTCAATCACGGCCTTGGGCTGCAGGGCAGAGGCCGCTGCGTCGAGGTACACGATGGGCCGGCCGTGCACGGTCCGCGTCAAGAGCGGGAAGTCCTTGCGCAGTGCCTCGACGTTGAGCGGCGCCGGCGTGTCGGGCGACGTGGCGGGATGTGGCGTCATCGCCACGCCTCGTAGCCTTGGGTCTCGACCTGGGCGGCCAGCTCCGGTCCGCCGCTCGCCACGACGCGCCCGTCCACGAGAATGTGCACGACATCGGGTACGAGCTCTTCGAGCAGGCGGGTGTAGTGCGTGATGGCCAGCACGCCGAGCTCGGGACGCTCCTCGCGCACGGCGTGTACGCCGCGCCCCACCACACGCAACGCGTCGATGTCGAGGCCCGAGTCCGTCTCGTCGAGCACGGCGACCAGCGGCTCGAGGAGCGCCATCTGCAAGACCTCGTTGCGCTTCTTTTCGCCACCGCTGAAGCCCTGGTTGAGGTGACGGCTGGCGAAGGAGGTGTCCATCCCGAGGCGCTCCATCCACTCGTTCATGAGGAGGCGGACCTCAAGGACGGAAACCTCGTCGGTGCCCTTGCGCGCCGACATGGCCTGGCGCAGGAACTGGGTCACCGACACGCCCTCGATCGATTCGGGGTATTGGAAGGCGAGGAACATGCCCGCCTTGGCCCGCACGTCCGTGGCCCAGGGCGTCACGTCCTCACCGCGCAGGAGAATGGAACCAGCGGTCACCGTGTAGGCGGGATGCCCCAGCAACGCGCCGGCCAGCGTGGACTTACCGGCGCCGTTGGGCCCCATGAGAGCGTGGATCTCGCCCGTCCCGACGGTGAGGTCGACGCCGCGCAAAATGGGGCCGTCCTCCGCCGACACGTGGAGATCCCTGATCTCGAGGAGCGGGGGGGTGGTGGTCATTTCTTAAAGCTTACCGTTTTAGTCAGGTATTCGGATAGGGGCCGCCAGGACGGCTCCGCCGGACGCTGCGCGGCGGCCCTCACCAGCCTCGTTCGACCCATTCGGCCAGGTGAGGTGACTCGTTCCCCACGGTGGTGGCGTCGCCATGGCCCGGAAGGACCAGGGTATCGGGAGAAAAGGTGGCGAAAATCCGGCGGTCGATCGACTGAATGATCGTGTCGAAGTCCGCATCCTCGAAGCTCGTGTTGCCCGGGCCGCCCGGGAACAGCGTGTCCCCTGTGAACAGGAGGTTCGTGCCCTCGACGGCGAAGCAGATGGAACCGGGGGTATGGCCGGGGGTGGCCAGGGTCTTGAGTCGCAGGTCGCCGACGCGGAGTTGCTCGTCGTCTTCCAAAATGAGGTCGTAGCTCGGGAGCATGCCCGCGTCGGCGCTGGTCACGGCCACCGAGATGCCGGCATCGCGCACTGCGGGCACCGCCTGGATGTGATCCCAGTGCCCGTGGGTCTCGACCACCTGGTTCACCCCGAGCTGCTTGCAGATCTGGAGCAGCTCCTCGTGCTCGTTGGCGGCGTCAATGAGCATCGCTTCGCCGGTGTGACGGCAACGGAGGATATAGACGTTGTTGTCCATCGGGCCCACCACGATCTTGTGGACTTCGGCGGCCTCGTCGCTCCAAATCTGCTCCAACTGTCCCATGACCCCAGCGTGTCACAGCCCGGGGGCATCTGGTCGCGCTGCGCCCGCTTCTGGTAGACACGCTGGCAGAAGCAAGTGACGCACCGCCGGCCGGGCCGCCGGAGGGGAAGAGGCAGAGGAGCCCTGGCATGAATTTCGCCTTCAGTGACGAGCAGGAGGAGCTACGCACCGCGGTGCGCCGGTTCCTGGCGGAGAAGTCGCCCGAGTCCGAGGTGCGTCGCCTCATGGACACCACCGAGGGGTACGACCCCGCCGTCTGGAGCCAGATGGCCGACCAACTGGGCCTGCAGTCGCTGACCATCCCCGAAGAGTTCGGGGGATCGGGCTTCACCTATGTCGAGCTGCTCGTCGTGCTCGAGGAGATGGGCGCCGCGCTGTTGTGCGCGCCGTTCTTCTCCTCGGTGGCACTGGCCGCCAACGCCCTGCTCACCTCGGCCGACGACGAGGCCAAGAAGAGCTATCTGCCCGGTCTGGCGTCGGGCGAGACGATCGGCACGCTGGCCATCACCGAGGACAACGGGAAGTGGGACTTCAGCGGGATCGAGTGCGCGGCGTCGAAGAAGGGCGATGGCTGGGTTCTCAACGGCCACAAGATGTTCGTCATCGACGGGCACGTCGCCAACCTGATCATCGTGGCGGCCCGCACGAGTGCCGGTGTCTCTCTCTTCGCCGTGCAAGGTGACGCGTCGGGTCTGACCCGCACCTCACTGCCGACAATGGACCAGACGCGCAAGCAGGCCCGGCTCGAGTTCGCCGACACACCAGCCACGCTCGTCGGGGCCGACGGCGGTGCGGAGGCCGGCCTCTCCAAGACGCTCGATCTCGCTGCAGTGGCGCTGGCCGCCGAACAGGTCGGGGGTGCGCAGCACGTGCTCGACGCCTCGGTCGAGTACGCCAAGACCCGCATTCAGTTCGGCCGGCCCATCGGCAGCTTCCAGGCGATCAAGCACAAGTGCGCCGACATGCTGCTCGAGGTCGAATCGGCCAAATCGGCCGCCTACTACGCCGCCTGGGCCGCAGCCGAGGACTCCGACGAGCTGCCCGTCGTGGCCAGCCTGGCCAAGTCGTACTGCTCTGAGGCCTACTTCCACTCGGCGGCAGAGAACATCCAGATTCACGGTGGCATCGGCTTCACCTGGGAGCACCCCGCCCACCTGTATTTCAAGCGGGCCAAGTCGTCCGAGCTGCTGCTGGGTGATCCCTCGTACCACCGCGAGCTGCTGGCACAGCGCATCGGCATCTGACGTGACGGGGCCATTCAGGCTCCAGCCCGGGCCGGCCGGTGACCTGGCCACCTACGCCAGCGCAACCGCCGCGGGCGCTCCCGTGCACGGGCACATCGTGCTGTGCCACGACCTACCGCGGCCCAAGGGTGCGGCGGCCGACGTCGCTCTGACGTATCCGGCCCTGGCCGACCGTCTGGCCCGTGAGTCGGGCTGGCGCGTGGTCACAGCGGCGTTGCGGGGCGCCGGCGAGTCCGTGGGCGACTTCTCCGCCCTGGGCTGGCTGGACGACCTGGCCTTCGTGGCCCTGACGGGGATTCCCGAGACGGCCCCCCGGCTGGTGGTCGGCTTCGGCTTCGGCGGCGTGCTGGCGCTGCACCTGGCCGCTGGCGACGAGCGCGTGGCCGGTGTGGCCTGCCTGGGCACGCCGGCCGATCTGGCGCCATTGGCGCGCGACCCCGAGTGCCTCCTGACGCGCTGCCGCCAGACGGGTGTGATCACGTCGCCCGACTTCCCCGCCTCGGTCGACACCTGGGCCAAGGAGCTGTCCGTCCTGCACCCGACCGAGGACGCAGCGCTGTTGAAGGGCCGGCCGCTCCTGGTGGTCCACGGCGCCGACGATCCCGATGTGCCGGCGGCCGACGCCAGGGCACTGGCGGACGCTGCCACCGGCCCCTCCGAGTTGCACTCCGTGCTCGGCGCCGGCCACTGGCTACGGGCGGACCCGCGGGTGATCGCCATCCTGGTGGGCTGGCTGGAGCGCCGGCACTAGATGCGGGCCCACCGGCGCGCGTGGGCGCACAACATTCGGTCAACGTTGCTTCACCTGGGCCGCCTGCCGCGCCGATACGCGGGACATGTCGGGTTGGGGTGGGTCGAAATTCAGCATGCCGATCGGCGCCCGGGAGCCCTACGACCAGGACTTGGACGAGGAAGGTGCCGGGGCCGAGGTCACGCCTCCGGCGGGTCGTTACTCCACGCTCGATCGATCGCTTGGCGGAGTGACCGTGCCGCCGAGCGAGCGTCCTGAGCTTGGGTCAGATAGCGCACCACGACGAAATGGCGGACACCCGCACGCCGCAGAGCGGGGATTCTCTCGGGTGTCACGCCGCCTGTCACGAAGACGGGAACACTGGAGCGTGCGCTGGCCCGAGTGACGTAGCCCAGCCCGGTTCCCGCGCGGCCGGGCTTGGTCGGCGTGGGCTCAACCGGCCCGGCCGAGATGTACGTGACGGCCTGCTGGGCCGCGCCGTCGAGGTCGTCGGGCCCATGGGTGGACAGGCCGACGATGGCGTCGGGGCCCAGAATGCGTCGGGCCAGCGAGACGGGCGCATCGTCCTGTCCGACATGGACCCCGTCCGCCCCCGCCTCCAGCGCGAGGTCGGGCCGGTCGTTCAGCACGAAGGGCACCCCGTGGTCGCGGCACACGGCCGCCGCCACCTTGGCCCGGGCCAGCAGCGGCTTGGCCGGGAGCTCCTTCTCCCGAAGTTGCACCACGTCAACCCCGCCGGCGATGCAGTCCCCGAGGAAGGCGGCCAGGTCAGGACGGTCCGGTGTGCACAGATACAGGCGGCGGTCGCCGAGGTCGGGCCCGGGGCTCACCCTTGAAGGGTCGTCGCCGGGCGTGCGGCCTCCGAGCGCGCCGCCTCGGCGCGCTTCTTGGCCTTTGCCTTCATCGCCTTCTTGGTCGCCCTCACCTTCGCCAGGCTCTCAGGGCTGGTGATGTCCGCCACGGACAGCGTGCTCCCCGGCTTGCCGTAGGGGGTGGTGACCTTCTGCCAACCTTCCGGGCACACGCCCAGCTGCTTGCCGAGCAGGGCGGCGAAGATCTTGGCCTTCTGCTCACCGAATCCGGGCAGGGCGCGCAGGCGTGCCATGAGCTCGTCGCCACTGCGCACCCCCTTCCAGATGTTGTCCGCCTTGTTCGCATACTCCTCTGCCACGGCGCGGCAGACCGCCTGCACCCGCCCGGCCATCGACCCCGGGTATCGGTGGAGGGCCGGGCGTTCGCGGAATATGTCCGCGAGCTGATCGGGGTCCATGGCGGCGATGGCCGCAGCATCGAGCGAGCCCGTCGTGCCCAGCCGCTCCAACAGGTCCGCCGGCGATGAGAAGGCTTTCTCGATCGTCACCTGCTGGTCCAGCACCATGCCGATGAGAAGGGCCAGGGGATCCCGGCTGAGGACGGCGTCCGCCGCGTCGTCGCCGGTGATGTGGAGCGCGATCCGTGCCATGGCAAAGATCTTGGCACGGTGTCCAGCCCACTCGGAAGTGTCCAGGACCCTCGTTCGGAAGTAGCCAGGACCGCCTGGCGCGGGCAGACTCTCGCCATGCACATCCCGGCCAAGGTGGACTACGGCATCAGGGCCCTCCTCGCGCTCGCCGCAGCCGGGACGCCGCAGACGGCCGAGTACCTGGCCGGGGAGCAGGGCCTGCCGCCGCGCTTCTTGGGGGCCATCCTCGCCGACCTCCGCCGGGCCGGCGTCGTGGCGAGCCAACGCGGTGCCGAAGGCGGCTACCGGCTCGCCCGCGAACCCGACGCCATCACCCTCGCCGACGTCATCCGCGCCCTGGACGGCCCGCTGGCAGAGGTGCGGGGCTACCGACCCGAGGCCACCAGCTACGGCGGTGCCGCCGAGAACCTCCAGCAGGTCTGGGTGGCCGTTCGAGCCAGCTTGCGCTCGGTGCTCGAGAAGATCACGCTGACAGACGTGATCTCGGGCCAGCTCCCTGACCACGTCCAGAAGCTCGTCACGGATCCGGATGCCTGGGTCGCTCACTGAAGGCGAGGGTGAGGGCGCTGCCCTGGTCGCCGTCCCGGCCAACGTGTACCTGTGGTTCGTTGACCTGGCCCTCGGGCAGATGGTTGCCCTCGTCGAGGAGTTGGGCGACGAACTCGTGAATCGGCGACCTCCGTTCCGAGACACGAACTCCGCCTTCGTGATCTTGACCCACTGCCTGGGCGTCATGGAGTACTGGGCCGGCGCGACGGTGGCCGAGCGCCCTGTCCAGCGTGATCGCGATGCCGAGTTCACGGCAAGCGGCGAGGTCGCCGCGCTGGTGCGTCGGACCGAGCAGGCCCGCCGCCGGCTGCGCGAGGACCTCGTGGGTTTCACCTCGAGTGCCACGCCGGTGAGTGTCCATCGGGACCCCGGCGAACCCGTGCCCTACACCGAGACCAAGGGCGCCGTTCTGCTGCACATTCTCGAAGAGCTGTTCCAGCACGTGGGGCAGATGGAGCTGACACGCGACGCGCTCGTGGCGGCACAACGGCGATGACGACCGAGCCGCGCCCGTTGCCCCTGCCCGAGTTCGAAGTCGCGGCCGAAGCGGCGCCGATCGCGTGCAGCCTGGATCAGGCAGCGCTGGGCGAGCGGGGGGACGAGTGGCGCGCCCTGGTGGCGTGGTCTGTTGCCTCGGTCGACGTCGGCCCGACCGCCGTGCGTCTGCTCCTGCGCGATTCGGAGGCGGACCTGACGGCGGCCGTGGCACTGGCGCAGAGGGAGAAGCATTGCTGCCCCTTCTTCGACGTCACCCTCGAACTCGACTCGGACCGGCGCACGCTCGTCCTGGCCGTGCCCCACGGTGCGGAGGAGACACTCTCCGCATTCGTCGCCCTCCTCGGATCCTGAGGCTCTCCGGGCCGGGGTAGGAGCCGTGAGGATTCACACGACGAAGGGCGGTGCGCCCGCGGTGTCGAGACCGAACTCGGCGATCGCCTCGGCCACCACGGACGCGGCGATCTTGCCGGACCGAGCGAGCTCCTGCAGGACGGCCACGACCAGGTTGGCCGCGTCGACCTCGAAGTAGGACCGCAACGCATCGCGGGCGTCGGATCGTCCGAAACCGTCTGTCCCGAGTGACGTATAGGGACGCTGCACGAAGCGAGCCACCTGGTCGGGCACGCTGCGCATGTAGTCCGTGATGGCTACCACCGGATCGTCGCCGTCGCCGAGCGCGGCGGTGACGATGGCCGACCTGGCCTCCGCCTCGGGGTGCAGCCGGTTCCAGCGCTCCACCTCGAGTGCGTCGGTCCGCAGGTTCGTCCACGATGTCACGGCCCACGTGTCGGCGGCGACGCCGTACTCGGCGAGTATGCGTTGGCCCTCGGCGGCAACGCTCCACATGGGCCCCGAGAAGCACAGCGAGGCACGAAGGGCACCAGTCTCGTTGCCCTTGCGCGTGCTTCTGGACGCGGTCGGAACCGGGATCTCCGGTGCCGGAGCAAAGCGATAGATCCCGTCGATGATCCCCTGGCGGACGGCGTCGCCCGCGGCACCCTCGGGCAGCGGCGGCATCGGATAGTTCTCGTTGTAGAGCGTGAGGTACCAGAAGCGGTCCTTGGCCTCGGCACCGAGCATGTCCGTCACTGCCGCCTCCATGATCACCGCGACCTCGTAGGCAAAGGAGGCGTCGTAGACCAGGGCAGCCGGATTGGTCGACGCGAGGAGCGGCGACTGCCCGTCGTCGTGCTGCAGGCCCTCTCCCATGAGGGTGGTGCGACCGGCAGTGCAGCCGGCCAGGATGCCTCGGCCCCGCATGTCGCCGAGCGCCCAGGCGAGGTCGCCGACCCTCTGGAAGCCGAACATCGAATAGAACAGGTACACGGGGACCATCGGTTGGCCCCAGGTGGCGTAGGCCGTGGAGAGCGCGATGAACGTGGCCAGCGCGCCGGCCTCGGTGATGCCCTCCTGGAGCATTTGCCCCGACGAGCTCTCCGCGTAGTTGAGCGGGAGGTCGGCGTCGACGGGGATGTACCGCTGGCCGTCGGGCGCGTAGATCTTCGTTTCGGCGATCAGCGGCTCGAGTCCGAACGTGCGGGCTTCGTCCGAGACGATCGGCGCCACGAGGGAGCCCACCGTGGGATCGCGCACGAGGTTGCGCAACAGGCGGGCGAACACCATGGTGGTCGATGCAGCCTGGGTGCCCGAGCCGGCGGCGAACTCCTCGAACACCTTGGCGTCGGGCCGCAGCGCTGCGGCCGGGCGGACCACCCGTGTCGGGAGGGGACCGTCGAGGACCCGCCCGCGGGCACGCAGGTACGCCATGGCGTCGGAGTCCTCGGCGGGACGGATGTAGGGCGGGTCGCCCTCGAGCGCGGCGTCGGGGATGTCGTCGGTCAGGTACAGGCGGTCGCGCAGCGTGCGCACCTGCGCCTTGGTCATCTTCTTGATCTGGTGGGTGGCGTTGCGCGCCTCGATCTCGGGGCCCAGCGTCCACCCCTTGATGGTCTTGGCCAAAATGACGGTGGGCGCACCCTTTTGTTCCGTCGCCAGCTTGTAGGCGGCGTAGAGCTTGCGGTAGTCGTGCCCGCCGCGGGGGAGAGAGACCAGCTCGTCGTCGCTGAGGTCCTCGACCATTTTGCGCAATCGCGGGTCCGGCCCGAAGAAATGCTCCCGGATGTAGGCCCCGGACTCGACGGCCAGTTTCTGGTACTCGCCGTCGACCGTGGTGTTCATGCGGTCGAGCAGGACACCGTCGACGTCCTTGGCGAGCAGCGCATCCCAGCGCGAACCCCAGATGACCTTGATCACGTTCCAACCCGCACCACGGAACACCGCCTCGAGCTCTTGAATGATCTTCCCGTTGCCGCGCACCGGACCGTCGAGACGTTGCAGATTGCAGTTCACGACGAAGATGAGGTTGTCGAGATGCTCGCGCCCGGCCACGCCGAGCGCGCCGATTGACTCGGGCTCGTCCATTTCGCCGTCGCCCACGAAGCACCACACGCGGCTGCTGCTCGTGTCGACGAGGCGGCGCAGGTTCAGGTAGCGGTTGACGTGCGCCTGATAGATGGCGGCGATGGGTCCGAGGCCCATCGACACCGTCGGGAACTCCCAGAACTCGGGCATGGAGCGCGGGTGCGGGTAGCTGGGCAGGCCGTCGCCCCCGACTTCGTGGCGGTAGTTGTCGAGCTCCTGCTCGGTCAGGCGTCCTTCCACGTAGGCCCGGGCGTAAATGCCGGGTGACGCGTGACCCTGGAAGAAGACCTGGTCGCCGAATCCGCCGTCGGCCTTGCCGCGGAAGAAGTGGTTGAACCCGACCTCGTAGAGCGCCGCCGAGCTGGCATAGGTCGAGAGATGCCCGCCGATGCCCTCGGTGCGGGTGTTGGCCCGGACCACCATGGCCGCCGCGTTCCAGCGGATGTAGGCGCGGATGCGCCGCTCCTGGTATTCGTCGCCCGGGAACCACGGCTCGGCGTCGGCCGGGATGGTGTTCACGTACGGCGTCGAGACCGTGGCCGGGAAGTCGACCTGCTTCGTCCGTGCCCGCTCCAGGAGCTTCATCAACAGGTAGCGGGCGCGAGCCCGGCCCCGGGCGTCGACGATGGCGTCGAACGAGTCGAGCCACTCCTCGGTCTCACCCGGATCGGTGTCCGGGACCTGGTGACTGATCCCGTCGAACAGCATTGCTCCACGGTACCGGGAGGTCGAGGACCACCACGACCACCCGCGGCGGGTGTTACACATTTGTCCATGGCAGCTCCCCCCGGCCCGATCGTCGTCTACACGGACGGCGCGTGCCGCGGAAACCCGGGTCCGGGCGGGTGGGCCTGGGCCGTCCCGGACGGCGCCTACGCCAGCGGAGCGGAGGGGCACACCACCAACCAGCGGATGGAGATCATGGCCGCGCTCGAGGCGTTGCGATCCTTGACCGGCGACGCGCCCGAGGGCGTCGAGGTGGTCAGCGACTCCACCTATGTCGTCAAGTGCTTCACCGATGGCTGGTGGAGAGGGTGGCAGCGTCGTAACTGGAAGAACGCACAGAACAAGCCGGTGGCGAATCGCGATCTGTGGGAGCCGTTGCTGGAGCTCGCCCTGTCGTCCGACGTCCCGGTCGGCTTTCGTTGGGTCAAGGGTCACTCAGGGGATCGGTGGAACGACCGGGTCGACGAATTGGCCACCCAGGCGGCGGATTCGGGCACCGGCACCAGCGGCTGAACGGGCTTCCGGCGGACGGGCTCGGGTGATCCGACCGGTAGGCTGCAGGCGCCACGCGCAGGGCTTGGAGACGACTCTCACCGGTGCGTTCGGGCAGTTCCGTTTGGGCCGAGCGCACCACGGACGTCGTGCGGAGACCAGGGAGAGGAAAGTCGATGGCAGGCGAGGACGAGTTCGACATCGTCGTGATCGGCGGTGGCCCGGGGGGCTACGCGACGGCGCTCTACGGAGCAGCGGCGGGACTCTCGGTGGCCATCGTCGAGCGGGACAAGGTCGGCGGCACCTGTCTGCACCGTGGCTGCATCCCGGCCAAGGAATTCCTCGAGACGGCCGCCGTCTACCGGACGATCGAGGGCTCCAAGGAGTTCGGTGTCGACGTATCGGACGTGTCGGTCAATTTCTCCGTGAGCCAGGACCGCAAGAACGCGGTGGTCGCCAAGCTGCACAAGGGCCTGGCCGGGCTGTTGAAGGGCCGCAAGGTCACCACCTTGGTGGGGACGGGGACACTCAGGGCGGATCACCGCGTCGAGGTCGTCGACGGGGAGGATGCCGGCCGGGTCGTGACCGGTCGTCACGTCGTGCTGGCGGCCGGGTCGGTGCCGCACGTGCTCCCCGGCTTCGAAGTCGACGGGCGGCTGATCATGACCTCGGACGAATTCCTCGACCTCGCGCAGCTCCCGGCCTCGGTGGTCGTGATCGGCGGGGGGGTGGTCGGGTGCGAGTTCGCCTCGCTCCTGGCCGACCTCGGGTCCAAGGTGACGATCCTCGAAGCGCTCGACTCCATCCTTCCCGGCTGCGACGAGGACATCATCCGCCTGCTGGTCCGGTCCTTCAAGAAGCGGGGTATCGACGTCATCACCGGCGTGAAGGTCGAGGGCCACACCCCTTCCACTGACGGCACGAGGACGACGGTCAGGGCAGGTGAGCAGACATTCGACGTGGAGGCTGTCGTGGTATCCGTCGGCCGCCGACCCCGCACCGAGGGACTGGTGGCTGACGGGGTCGGTGTCGAAATGGACGGACGCGGCTTCGTGGTGACCGACGAGTACCAGCGCACCACCGTCGACGGGGTGTGGGCGGTCGGCGACATCGTGGCCGACACCCCTCAGCTGGCACACGTCGGCTTCGCCGAGGCCATGGTGGCCGTCAAGGGCATGTTGGGCGAGCCGGTCGTGCCGGTGGACAACAGCAAGGTGCCGTGGGCCATCTACTGCCACCCCGAGGTCGCCTTCTGTGGCATGACGGAGGCGCAGGCCAAGGCGGCCGGCCTGGCGGTGGTGACCAAGAAGGATCCCTACGGCGGCAACAGTCGAGCACAGATCATCGGCGACACCGAAGGCGTCGTGAAGATCGTCGCCGAGCAGCGGGCCGACGGGACGGCCGGCAAAATCCTGGGCGTCCACCTCTGTGGGCCCTGGGTCACCGAGCAACTCGGTGCCGGGTACCTCGCCGTCAACTGGGATGCCTTCCCTGAAGAGGTGGCGCAGTTCGTTCAGCCGCACCCCTCTCTGTCAGAGACATTCGGTGAGACGATGCTCGCGTTGAGCGGAAGGGGACTGCACGTTGGCTGACGTCATGATGCCGCAACTCGGCGAGACGGTGACCGAGGGAACGATCACCCGCTGGATGAAGGGTGTCGGCGACTCGGTCGAGCGGGACGAGCCCCTCTTCGAGGTCTCGACGGACAAGGTCGACTCCGAGGTGCCCTCGCCGGCAGCCGGGGTCCTCAACGAGATCCTCGTCCCTGAGGGTGAGACGGTCGAAGTCGGCGTGAAGCTGGCGGTGATCGGCGACGGCGGCAGCACAGCACCGTCCGATGCGTCGACCTCCGTCGCGGCCGATGGACAGGCATCTCCGGAGGGGGCGGCGGAGGCACCCGCCCCAGAGCCCGCACCGGCTCCGGCGTCCGCTCCGGCCGCGCCGCCGCCCCAACCGGCACCCGCGCCAACGTCCGAACCGGTGCCCGGCAATGACGGCGCCGGACCGCACGTCCTGTCTCCGATGGTGCGCAAGCTGCTCGCCGAGAACGGCATCAGCGAATCCGAGGTGACCGGCACGGGTTCTGGTGGGCGCATCACGCGGGACGATGCCTTGCGCGTCGTCGACGCGCGCCGATCGGTGGCCGCCCCGCCTCCTCGGGCGCCCGCCTCGTCTCCGCCGCCCGCCGCCGCTCCGCCTCCCGTCGTGGCGTCCGCGCCCGTGACACGTGCTGCCCCCGTACCACCGGTCTCCATGGCATCGTTCCGTGCCGCCGGTGATCAAGTGGTGCCGTTCTCCAACATGCGGCGCCGTACCGCGGAGCACATGGTGCGGTCGAAGGCGACGTCACCACATGCGTTCATCGCCAACGAGGTGGACTTCGAGAACGTCGAGCGCGTGCGCAAGACGTGGGGCGAGCGCTTCAAAGCGGAGGAAGGGTTCGCGCTCACGTACTTACCCTTCGTGGCCCGGGCCGCCGTGGAGGCGTTGCGCGACTTCCCCCTGCTGAACGCCTCAGTGGTGGATGACTCTCTGCTCGTCCACGCCGAGGTGAACCTGGGTATCGCCGTCGATCTGTCGCATGAAGGCCTCATCGTGCCTGTCATTCACCGAGCAGAAGAGGTCACGCTACGCGGGGTGGCACGGCGCATACGCGATCTGGCTGAGCGGGCCCGCGCACGCCAGCTCAATGCGGACGACATCGCAGGCGGAACGTTCTCCATCACCAACGACGGCCCCTTCGGCACCTACTTCACCGTGCCGATCATCAACCAGCCACAGGTGGCGATCCTGGCGACCGACGGCATCGCCCGCCGGCCGGTGGTCGTGACCCAGCCCGACGGATCCGAGTCCATCGCCATCCACTCCACCGGGATCCTCGGTGTCAGCTGGGACCACCGTGCGGTCGACGGTGCCTACGTCTCGCTGTTCCTGGCCAAGGTGGCGGAGCTGTTGGGCAGCCGCGACTGGGCCGCGGAGCTCTAAGGCGGCACAGATGTTGCGCGTCCGCTCCCTCGGGACGGTTCCCTACCACGAGGCGTACGCGCTGCAGCATGCCCTGGCGGTCGAAGCGGCCGACGAGTACCTGCTGGTCTTGCAACACCCCCACACGTTCACGCTCGGTGTCCATGCCGACGAACGCAACGTGCTGGTGGACCCGGCGAGCGTGGATGCCGTGCTCGAGCGAACCGACCGCGGCGGCGACGTCACGTATCACGGTCCCGGTCAGCTCGTGGCCTACCCGATCGTTACCGTGCCCGACGATCCGGCCTCAGGTCCCCAGCATGTCCATCGACTGGAGCGGGTCGTGATCGAGACCCTGGCCGACCTCGGACTCCTTGGAGCCTCGACCGAGGACGCCTTCCCCGGAGTATGGCTGGACGCCGGCGGTCAGGACGCCCGGAAGATCGCGGCGATCGGGGTGCGGACCGTGCGCGACGGATCGGGGCGTCGCCGGACGCTCCACGGTGTTGCGCTCAACGTCGTGACGGATCTCGCCATGTTCGGTCATATCGTGCCCTGCGGCATCGCCGACCGTGGGGTGACCTCGTTGGAAGCCGAGGGTCACGAGGTCTCCATGGACGTCGTGATCGACACATTCGTGGCCAGGGCGGCCGCGGCCTTCGGCGGTGGCAGCGTGGAGCGTCACGATGTGACCCGGGGACCAGCCGACCCCTTGGGCCATTCGACAGTGGCGGAGCGACCGCTGCTGCGCCGGCTCCGGCAGGCCGGGGTGGCGCCAGAAGAAGGCCTTGCCATCGAGCAGCGCAAGCCCGACTGGTTGCGGGTGCCCGTCCGCATCGGCAAGGGCTACCGTCAGCTCGGAGGCACGGTCCATGATTTCGGACTCGTCACCGTGTGCGAGGAGGCGGGTTGCCCGAACATCTACGAATGCTGGGCCGAGGGCACGGCGACCTTCATGATCAACGGCGAACGCTGCACGCGTGCCTGCGGGTTCTGCCAGGTGGACACTCGTCATCCCCTGCCGCTCTCATCCGACGAGCCGGATCGGGTGGCGCAGGCGGTCGAGCGGATGGGACTCGGACATGCGGTGATCACCTGCGTGGCGCGTGACGACCTGCCCGACGGGGGGGCGGGTGCGATGGCCGAGACCATCAGGTCCATTCGCGCCCGCACGCCGGCCACCACTGTGGAGGTGCTCATCTCGGATTGCCGTGGCGACACCGCCTCGCTCGATGCCATTGTCGAGGCCCGTCCTGACGTGCTGAATCACAACATTGAGACCGTGGCCCGGCTCCAACGCGCCGTGCGTCCATCGGCCGGCTATGCCCGCAGCCTGGCCGTGCTCGCCCGCGCCGGTCAGGCCGGCCTCGTGACGAAGTCCGGGCTGATGGTGGGGCTCGGCGAACGCGAGGATGAGGTCGTGGCCACCATGGCCGACCTGCGCGGCGTGGGTGTCTCCATCGTGACGGTCGGACAGTACCTGCGCCCCAGCCGAGACCACCTTCCCGTGTCCCGCTACTGGGCGCCGGAGGAATTCGATCGCCTCCGCGAAATCGGAGCGGCCCTCGGCGTCGCGCACGTCGAGGCCTCGCCGCTGACGCGGTCGAGCTATCACGCCCGGGACGCAGCTGTGGCGGCCCGTCGAACCTGAGCGCGCTTCTCAAGCTCGGCCTTCGACCGCCTTGGGGCATGTCGAGGAAGGAGGCGTGAGGTTCGAGCTCGTTGAGCCCGTCGTACGCATGTCCGACGAGGTCGATGTTGGTGATCCTGGCCACCTCGGGAGAATCGGGTTGCGGACGGATCTTCTGTCGAGCTTCCAGGTGGCCCTCCCGCCGATGTGGCCGTGCGGAGGCGCAGGTGCGTGTCGCGGAGGTTGCGATCGTCAATGTCGACCGGATCGAAGAGGCCACCGGAAGGGCACGCATCATCCACCGCTGCTCCCGTTCTGCCTGTGCGTAGCGCCCGTCCGCGGAACCGGTGTGTCGGCGACGGGCGGCGTGGCTGGTACCCCATCAACGCCCCTTGGAGGACAGCCTGGGTCTGGATGACGAGCGACCGACCGACGTTCTGTCGTCGACCACGTCCGCCGGCACGACGATCGGGTGCCGCCCGACGTCTCGCGGCGCGGCAACCGCCCTGGCGGAACCGGAGTGCACGCCGCGGTAGAAGTTGGTCTTGGAGTCGAACGTCGACGTTGTGGCTCCCTCCGGCAGGTTCAGGTACGCGCAGATCGCTCCGACACTGTCGGCAAGCGCCGTCAGCGCGCCACCATGGAGGGTTCCACCGCTCGGGGCACCGCTCGGGCGACCGGGTCAACGTGCCGACCACAGTTCCGGCTCTGCGCTGTCGATTTCGATGCCGATGGTCCCGCTGAACGACATCAGCGCGAGAAGGTCGTTGGGATTGTCGGCATGCGGTCGCGGCAATCGGTTTCTCTCTTGCTGCGGATCGTCGTCACGGTCATGGTAGGCAGCGCACGTGGATGCGCCCATCACTGCCATCGGACTTGGGTCCTTTCGGATCCGCGTCCGGTGCCCTAGCGTCTCAGCACCCACGATGTGCACGGGAGAGGGGTCGGCGTGAAGAACCGCTCGGTCAAGGTGGTTCATCCGAGGGGCTGTCGTGGTCCTGGCGGCGGTGCTCACGGCAGGAGTCGCCGTCGCACCCAGGGCGGGGGCGGCAGCGGCGGTGTCCAGGGAAGTTCCAGGGGTCTCGACAAAGATCGTGGCCGGCGACACCGTGCCGACGGTGCGGGCGGTGGGTCCGAAATCGTTCACGAAGCCCGGGCCGCTGGGCGTGGGGGAAACGACGCTGACGTTGCCGACGGACGGTGCGCCCGTCGAGGTCTGGTATCCGGCCACCCCGGCGAGTGTGAAGGGAAAGGCCGAGGCGACGTACGACGTCTCCACGTGGCTGCCACCGAGCCTGAAGAAGCTGATTCCCGCCGGTTACTCGGTGAGCTATCCGAGTGGAGGCGTGGCGGGCGTTCCGATGGCGCCCGGCCGGTATCCGCTCGTCGTCTTCAGTCACGGGTACGCGGGCTTTCGTGACCAGTCGACCTTCCTCACCGCCCTCCTTGCCTCATGGGGATTCGTCGTCGCCGCACCCGATCATTTCAGTCGGGACCTGACCGAGGTCCTGGGTGGTCCGACCGGCGCAACCAAGCAGACGACCGATGTACAGGATCTCAAAGCCACGATCGTGCTGATGAAGTCCGAGAACGCGCGGTCGTCGAGCCCCTTCTACCGTCACGTGGATGCGAGGCGCCTCGGCGCCGTCGGGCACTCGGCCGGAGGCGCGGCCGTCGAGGCTCTGGCTGCCACCGACCCCCAGGTGACGACGTTCATCGGGTTGGCGGGGGCCACGGTCGGCGCGTTCGCCCAGTCGAAGAAGGGTCCGGACAGCATCGTTCCCCACCAGCCGGGCATGTTGATGTCGGGCACGTCGGACAAGGTCGTCCCCGATGTCGGCATCATCAAGGCCTATGGACGCCTCCACAGCCCGAAGCGCCTGATCCTTCTCCGTGGCGCAGGCCACCTGGCGTTCGCCGACCTGTGTGAAGTCGGATCGGCGCAAGGCGGACTGCTCTCCATCGCCGCCGTCCTGCACGTGCCTGTGCCGGCCCCGCTGGTCCCGCTGGCCTCTGACGGGTGCAGTGCGCCGGACCTGTCACCGCCTCTGGCGTGGCCGGTCATCCGTCAGGCCGTCACCGCCCAGCTTCGCCATGTCTTCGGATTCGACCGCTCAACCGCCGGCTTGACCGGGATCGCTGCCGCCTTTCCCACGGTGGTGGCGGCCTCGCACGCCGTCCGCTGAGCCTTCGCGCCCGCACATCACGCGTCACGGCGCTCGTCGGCCGGCGAGTCTGCGCCCGTCGCGGCCCTGGGGCGAGACACGCGTCGACCCCGGCGTGACTCCATGGCAAACGTCGCACATCCCGGAGGCGTCGCGCCGGTCCGCCCGTTGATCCACCGGGGAACGACGACCGCATCCTCGACTTCTCGTCGGCTGTCACGGGTTCGCTGTTCTTCGTCCCGACCGGTGACTTCATCGATGACCCGCCTCAGCTGCCGGTCGGGGCAACGACAACGTCGCGACGGGGGTGGAGCTGCCGCCGACGAGGAGGATGTTGGCCCGGGCCCGTCCGGGGATGGCAATTGGTCCCATGCCATCGGGGGCTCCGCGCCACCCGGTGGCACCGTCTGCCTGCAGGCTGGGCCGACGCTCGCGCCGTCGTCGCGCTCCGAGCTTGCGTTACGGGTTGGATCCAGCGCCCCGGATCGGTTGACTGCGCATGGCCCATTCCCTCGTTCCCGCCCACCGGTACGGTCATGATCGGGTGTTCCGGCGTGCCGACGCCGCAACTGGCGCACGTGCGGTACGTCGCCCAGAACGGCGTCGTCAACAAACACCATCACGCTTGCCAAGCCGCCGACCTCCCCCGACGCTGAATGTGGACGCATTCCTGAGCCGTGTCCACGATGACCGCACGCCGCGGCCCGGTCCGCCGAACCCGCCATAATGCCCTTGCGAAGGATCGACCGGAGGCACCATGTACCTGGGATTCACGGAGGACCAACGGAGCCTGCAGCACGAGCTCCGGCTGTACTTCGAGGCACTCGTTGCAGACGTCGAGGGCTCCACCGATGACGAGCCGTCCTACCTCCGCTACATCCGTCGAATGGGCGAGGACGGCTGGCTGGGGCTCGGCTGGCCTCTCGAGTACGGAGGCCAGGCTCGGGGGGCGATTGAGCAGATGATCTTCGTGGAGGAGTCCCATTGGGCCGGCGTGCCATTGCCGCTGCTCACGTTGAACAGCGTCGGTCCGACGCTCATGGCGCTCGGAACCGATGAGCAGAAACAGCGACTCCTGCCCGGGATCCTCAAAGGGCAGGTCCATTTTTCCATCGGTTACACGGAGCCCTCGGCGGGCACCGATCTGGCCTCGCTCAAGACCCGAGCCGTCCGAGACGGGGACGAGTACGTGATCAACGGTCAAAAGGTCTTCACCAGCGCGATCCAATACGCCGACTACGTCTGGCTGGCCACGCGGACCGACCCTGACGCGCCAAAGCACAAGGGCCTCTCGGTCTTCATCGTGCCCGTCGATACCCCGGGGTTTCACTGGACGCCACTGGCCACCATTGTCGGTGACATCACGAGCTCGACGTTCTACGAGGACGTACGTGTACCCGCCGCCAATCTCGTCGGCGCCGAGAACCAGGGCTGGAAGCTGATCACCAACCAGCTCAACCACGAGCGGGTGGCGATCTGTCCGGCTTCGGGTCTTCTCAGGAGCCTCACCGAAGTGCGACGCTGGGCGCAGGACCACCGCCGGCCGGGCGGGGCCAAGGTCATCGACAGCGAGTGGGTGCAGATCCTGCTCGCCAGGGCGCACGCCAAGGTCGACGTGCTCAAGCTGTTCAACTGGAAAGTGGCGTGGGCATCCGACAGGGGACTCAACCCGGCTGACGCGTCGGCCACCAAGGTCTACGGGACGGAGCTCGCGCTCGAGGTCTACCGCCTCCTGCTCGAGATCGTCGGCCAGGCGGGGTATCTCACCGAAGGCTCCCCGACAGCCGTTCTGCGGGGCCGCCTGGAGCAGCAGGCTCGAAACCAGACCATCTTCACCTTCGGTGGCGGGACCAACGAGGTCCAGCGCGACATCGTGGCCATGATCGGCTTGGGGATGCCCCGCGCACCGCGGTGACGATCTGATCAGATCCACGGAATTCCCCTGGAAGTCCGGGCTCTGCGCAGTAGCCTGCTTCACGTGTTCGAACGCTTTACCGACCGAGCACGGAGGGTCTTGACCTTCGCCCAGGAAGAGGCCCGCCTGCTCAACCACAGCTTCATCGGCACCGAGCACGTCCTCCTCGGACTGCTGCGGGAGGGCGAGGGGCTCGGGGCGGTGGCGCTCAGGGAACTCGGCGTGTCCCTCGAGGCCGCGCGCCAGCAGGTTGAGGCGGTCATTGGCACGGCCGGATCGGCGCCGGCCGGATCGCCGCCGTTCACTCCACGTGCCAAGAAGGTTCTGGAACTCGCGCTCCGTGAGGCGCTGCAGATGAATCACAGTTACATCGGCACGGAGCACATTCTGCTCGGGCTCGTGCGAGAAGGCGAGGGTGTGGCGGCCACGGTGCTCGTCAGTATGGGGGCCGATCTGGGGCGGGTGCGCCAAGAAGTGATCAAGCTGATGACGGGTGCGCCTGAGACGACCCGTGCCGGCACCGAGGTGCACGAGCCGGGTCCATCCGGGGAGGGGGCAGTTCGGGATCCCTGCTGCCCACGATGTCGCGGGGACCTCAGCGAGGTGGCCCGACTGCGGCAGATGATCGTGCCGCCAGAAGATCCGAACGATCAACCGATCGCAGCAACAGTCGTCTACTGCATGCGCTGCGGGACCACGTTGCACATGCTCAAGACTGACGGCTCGAGCGAGGCCCGAAGAGCTGTCTGACCGTGGTCCACTTCGCCTATGCGGTCGACGCGCGCTATCTGCCGGTGCTCCTGCCCTTCTTGCTGCGACCGTCCAGGGACGGTGTCACGCTCACCGACGACGGGAGATTGGTCGCGACCTTCGGGTTCGTGTCGCTGACGACACCACTGGAGAACGTCACGGGCGGACACGTCACGCGGCAGTACCGCTGGTGGACATCGTGCGGGGTTCGCATGTCCCGCGCCGACGACGGGCTGACGTTCGGGACCAACCGCGATGCAGGAGTCTGCATCCACTTCGCACAGAAGGTGCAGGGTCCGATCGGTCGTCGAACCCACTCGGCGCTCACGGTGACCGTTGCCGATGTCGAGGGCCTGGCCGCCGCGCTCGGCGAGAGCGGGTGACGACGCCCTAGCCGGGCGGAGCGAAGAACTCCAAGGCGATGTTGTCGGGATCGCGGAAAGAGAGGCCCGATCCGTACGGGGCGTCCACCACGCCGCCGTTCTCAATGCCCAACTCGTTGAGCTTGGACTCCCACGCTTCAAGCTCACCGCGGTTGGCACAGGCGAACGCGAGGTGGTCGAGCCCGGGTTGACGCTCGTCGAATGGATCCGAGCCGTGCGGGTCGGGGAACTGGTGGAGGCCGACGAGCGTCTGACTGCCCAACAGCCAGACCACGTGGTGGAACGGTCCCGTGTCCTCATCGATCACGGGGGGACTACCGATCAGGCTCTGGTACCACGGACGGCTCCGATTGAGGTCCGTGACCGTCAGGGCCACATGTGTCACGCCGGGAAATTCAGGCACAATGTCCTCCTTTGGTCATCCTCAACGCACGCTACCCCCGTGGCCTGGGAGCAGGGTGGGCCAACCTTCGCCCGTTGCCACCGTGGCGCCCGGCGCGGCCACGCGTGCAGCACACGCCCGGAATCTCAGGTCCGTCACAGCAGTCCGCCCGGCCTCGGCGCGAGTGCAGGGCTGGGAGCGCACCGCGCCGCCGGGGGAGGACGATGACGCGCCCGGCCGCCCGGCCGCCCGGCCGCCCGGCCGCCCGGGCGCCACGGCGCACCGTGAGGCCGAGGCAACCTCGACGTCGCTTTCCGGGCCCGCGACGCCGATGGGGTCGTCTTCACGCCACTCGTCCAGGGGCATGGAGAACCGAGGATCGGCGCGTGCGACGAGTCCGCGGTGGTGGAACTCGCCGCTCGCCGAGACGTCGGAGCACAGGCCGGCACGTCCGGAGCAATGGGAGCACGAGAGGGCCGACCGAAAGGATCTCCCGCGGTGGCCGTGCTCGGTCGCCTGGCGGGCGGCGGATGACGCGACGTCAGCCGGCGGCTCCCACGAAGTGCGCGATCAGGGCCTTGGTCGTGAGGGGGTTGCTGCCCTTCCGCACGGTCGATGTGCTGAAGTCCCAATACGTCGACTCGACCACCTTGTGTGCGGTCATCCACCTCGCCATGAGGGTGATCCACGGGCCGTCATCGCCGCCACAGACCTGGTTGCCGGGAGACGTGATCGGCTGGCCACCCGTGCTGCAGGTTCCCCACCCGAGTCCCCATTCAGGAACCACGATCGATTTGTGGTGCACTGCCGCGAAGCGTGCGAGCCAGTTCAACCCGTAGGTCTGCGTGCGCATGTAGCTGAACTCGGCCCGGGCCCCCGGATACCGCTCCTGCTCCAGGTCGTAGACGTCCAGGCCGACAGTGTCGACGTAGGCGTTGCCGGGGAAGTACTGGGCGAGATTGCCGACGCCCAGATCCCCACGCGTCGGGTTCCATTCGAAGGTGAATTTCGCACCAGGCACGGCGCGCATGGTCGTCACAATGTGTTTCCAGTACCGCACGAACGCCGTCGCGCATCCCTGCGCTGCCCAGGGGAACCAGTTTCCATTGAACTCCCACCCGAACCGGATGACAGAGACCGGGAAGCCCACGTTGACGATGTTGGTGGCCACCGTGGAGAAGTAGTGATCGAATTTCCCCGAGGCTCCCTGGGTGAGGCCGTAACAGCTTCCGCCGGCTTGCGAAGGGTTCGTATTCGGCTTGTAGGTGTCGGGGAGCATGTTGACGCCCCAGATCATCGTGTAGCCGGCGCCTTTCCAATGCGAGTAGGGCCACTTCTGCGTGATGGTGCGCCAGGTGGAGCCGTTGAGGAAGTCCATGGCGAACCGAGGCTGTGTGCCGAGGGCGGTGGTGAACGCGTGCACCGCCGGAGGATCGGCCGCACCGGCGTACACCCCGAGCGCCGGGTCCGACCTTGATGCCCCGGCAGGCGGGGCCGCCGAGAGGAGGGCGAACGAGGACGTCACCAGCGCGGCCACCGCGACGAAGGCGAGCAAGGCGGGGGCGGTCGCGCCGCGCCAGGAGGGCTGCGTCACCCCCGTCCTCCGGGCTCTCGTCATGACCTCTTCCTTTCGCCCTCTGGCGGCCATCTGGCCTCGAGAAGGGCGCGGTCCTGGCCGACCCGTCCCCGCCTTCGCCCCCGCCCGCCTGGACTGCACCGTAGCCACACCCTTGCAAACCGCATGGCCCCAGACCGGTCAGGGCCCGCAAAAAGGCCCACAAGGCCCAGGTGGGAGCTGCATCGTCCGTCTGAACAGCCGTTTGAACACCGTGGAGGAGGCACATTGTTCCAGAAGGACGCGTCACGACCCGCGCCGGAGGGGGAGGTGAGGGCACACGGGCTCCGGGGCCACATAGCGTTGTCGTCCGTGTCGCGCCTCCATCTCAGGATCACCGCCCTGGTCACCCTGGTGGGTTTCGCCATCCTGGCCGTCGCGGTGTCCCGGGGCCACCAGCCGTTCTTCTTCGAATGGCGCGCCGTCCATTTCGAGCGCCATGCCTTCGACGCATTCGGACCCTCGGCGTCGCTGGACGGGTCCTCGGAGCTACCCAACCTGCTCGCCACGCCTGCGATCATCACCGTCGCCGTCGTCGAGCGCGCTCTACGGCGCCGTCCGGCGGGTATTGCCGCGCGTCGCCGTGTACGCCGGCCTCGCGGTGACCGCTTTCATCGTCAGCGAGAAGGTCATGAAGCCATTGGTGGGGGAGCGGTACTTCGGCGAGCTGAGCTTTCCCTCGGGGAACGTCACTGCCGTCTGCGCCATCGCGTTCGCCATGTGGGTGGCGCTCTACCCGGTGCTCGGGCGGTGGGGCCGCATCGCCACGTTCGTGCTGGGGTCCGCTTGGACGGTGCTGATGTCGCTGGCCGTGGTGGGCGCGCTGTGGCACACCCCACTCGATGTCATCGGTTCGGTGCTCCTGTCCGTGGGTGTGATCACTGCCGGAGGTTCGTTCTTCGAGCGCAAAGCCAGTCCGACGGCTCCCGAGCCCGTGCAGCGGTCGAGGGTCCTCAACCGGCTCTGATGCGCACCGGCCCAGAGCGATGACGAACGACGTGCTCGACCTCCTTGGCGGCCGTCCGGGCTGGCGGCTCGAGCCGAGGTCGACACCAGGCGCCTCGGCGCTGTGGTGTTTCGTCGTCAACGGGAAGATCGAATTCTCCGTGACCGCCGACGCCGGTGCGATCCACCTCTACGTGATGGACACCGACCGGGAGATCGTCTTCGCTGGCGCCGACGAGCTGATGGCTTGGCTGCGCCTCAACCGGGCCGACGCCGCGCAGGAACCGGCGCCCCGGGTCACCACCAGGTCTCGGCTCCGGAGGTTCACCGACTGGGGGTGAGGGCCGAGGGCACTGTCGTCGGGCCGGTGCTCAGGGTGCGACCAGCTCAATGGCGATGCCATCGGGGTCGCGCAGCTGCAGAGTGGGGTGGCCGCCTTCCATGACGACACCCTCGTGACGGACGCCGACGTCTGCCAGGTGGACGGCCCAGGCCTCGAGCGAGGCACCGTCGGGCACGGCCAGCGCCAGGTGATCGAGGCCGCCGGGCGGGCCGGTTGTTCCAGGCAGCGCTGAGGGTGCCTTCGTGAGCACGATGACGAACTTCGCGCCACGGTGTTGCAGCGCCACGTACCCGATGGCGGGATCGTCGGCAAACGGATGGAGGCCCAGGACGGTGCTGTACCAGGCGGCACTGACCGCGACGTCGGAAACGTTGAGCTGCACGTGCGAGAGCCCGAGGATCGGTGCGGCCTGCCCGGGTTCGTCGACCGGCGTCACACGGGGGAGCCTAGTGACCCGTCACCGCCGCTAGCCTGCGCCGCCATGCGCACCGCCGCCATGCGTACCGCCGCCAACGTGCCCGTGCCATGACGGTCGTCCTCATTCACGGCGGTGGCGCCACAGCCCACTTTTGGGACCGTCTTATCCCGTACCTCGACGGGGAGTCCCTCGCCGTCGACCTGCCCGGGCGGAGGTCGCGGCCGGCTGACCTGGCGACGTTGACCGTCGAGCAGGAGGTGGCGTCGGTGGCAGCCGACATCGAGGCTGGCGCCGGCCCCGGTCCGGTGACGCTGGTGGCGCACTCTTCCGGCGGCCTGGTCGTGCCCGGCGTCGTCGCCGCCCTCGGTGGTCGCGTCGATGCCATCGTCTTGAACGCGGCGCTGGTGCCCGCCGAGGGAGGGTGCGGCATCGACTGCATGCAGGAACGGCACCGCGACGGGCTCCGCCTGGCGGTGGAGGCAGCGGCCAAGGAGGGACGGGCGATCACGTTGCCCGGTCCGCCGGCCGACCCGAGGGCGTTGCGCCACTCCTACGGCACCGAGCCGTTGGACGACGAGACCCTGGCGTTCGTCGTTGACCCGGCGCGCGCGGTGGAGGACACGGTGCACCACTACTTCCAACCGGTGTACTGGTCGCTCGCAGCCGGCGTGCCGATCACCTATGTGCTGAACACACGGGACCGGCCCGTCCGTCCCGACATGCAGGAGGCGATGGCAGCGCGGTTGCCGGCCCCGGTCGAGGTCAGACACGTCGACGCTGGGCACCTGCTTCCGGTGACGTCACCCGCTGTGTTCGCGGAGATCGTCAACGGCGTGGCTGGCTGACGCGGCGCCGGGGGCGGGGCGGAGCAACGCCGGCGTCGCCATCGCCACGGCAAGGACGGCGACGACCACCACGGCACGCCGAGCGTGGCGGCCGAGACGCCCTTCGTGTCACTGGTGGACGGAGGACGGCGCCGGTGTCCCGCCGGGCGCCTGCGCCATCGCCGCTTACTGAGCTCGGGCGACTCCTCGACCCAGGCCGGCGCCGGCCGACCCGGCGCCGGCACCGGCGCACCGGGCCCGCGGCGCGCTCACGCCACGAAGTACTTGGCCTCGGGGTGGTGGCAGATGATGGCGTCGGTGGTCTGCTCGGGGTTGAGCTGGAATCCCTCGCTCACCGTCACGCCGATGCGGTCCCCACCCAGCAGCTCCACGACCTTGGCGTTGTCGGTCAGATCAGGGCAGGCCGGGTAGCCCCAGGAGTAGCGCCCACCGCGGTACTGCTGGCGGAAGAGTCCGGTCAGCGTCGGACCGTCCTCGGCGGCGAATCCGAGCTCCTCGCGGATCCGGCGGTGCCAGTACTCGGCGGTGGCCTCGGCCATCTCGACGCTGAGACCGTGCAGGAAGAGGTACTCCTGGTAGTGGTTCTCGGCGAAGAGCCGAGCCGTCTCCTCCGAGGCCCGGGCCCCGATGGTGCAGAGCATGAAGCTGGCGAAGTCTTCGCCGCCGGACTCCGACGGGCGGAAGAAGTCCGAGATGCACAGCCACGGTTCCTTGCGCTGGCGGGGGAAGGTGAAGCGCATCCATTCCGAGGTCCGCGACTCGTCCTTCCAGATGACGAGGTCGTTGCCCTCGGCGTTGGCGGCGAAGTGGCCGTAGGCCACTGACGGCACCAGCAGATCGCCTTCCTTGGCCTTGCTCAGCTGCTCGCGCAGCGTTGCCTTCACGCGGTCCTTGAACTCGGTGTCGTTCTCGCCGTTCTCCGGTCGGTAGCCCCATTGGTTGCGGAAGAGCGCGGTCAGGTTGAGGTACTCGGCGATGTCGTCGAGCGGAATCCCGACGGCCACCCGGCTCCCCACGAAAGGTGGGGTGAACAACGGGTTGTCGACCGCTACGTCGGCCCGAGCGGGCTGGCCCTCCACCGGGGTCGTGTCCTGATCGTCCAGCCGGCTGCGCCGGGGCACGTTCTTCTCCGAGATCTCGCGTCCGAAGAGAGGATCCTCCTGGCCGCTTCGCTTCAGCTCGACGAGTCGGTCCATGGTGCGCAGCCCTTCGAAGGCGTCGCGCCCGTAGAAGAGCCGGCCGTCGTAGACCTCGCGCAGGTCGCGCTCGACGTAGGTGCGCGTCAGGGCGGCACCGCCCAGGAGGACCGGGATGTTCGACAGCGAGCGCTCGTTCAGCTCGACCAGGTTCTCGCGCATGATCAAAGTCGACTTCACCAGCAGGCCGCTCATGCCGATGGCATCCGCTTTGTGCTCCTCGACAGCGGTCACCATCTCGTTGATGCCGATTTTGATGCCGAGGTTCACCACCTCGTAGCCGTTGTTGGTCAGGATGATGTCGACCAGGTTCTTGCCGATGTCGTGCACGTCGCCCTTGACCGTGGCGAGGACGACGGTGCCCTTGCCGCCCTGGTCCGACTTCTCCATGTGCGGCTCCAGGAATGCCACTGCGCTCTTCATGGTCTCGGCGGACTGCAGCACGAAGGGCAGCTGCATTTCGCCCGAGGCGAAGCGCTCGCCGACGACCTTCATGCCCTCGAGAAGGATGTCGTTGACGATCGCCAGTGCGGCTGTGCCCGCTTCGAGCGATTCGGTGAGGTCATCCTCCAGGCCGTTGCGGTTCCCGTCAATGATGCGCTGCGACAGGCGGCGGTCGACCGGCCAGTCGAGGTGCTCGTCGGCGGCCCCGGTGTTGACCTTGACGCCCTCGAAGAGCGACAGGAGCTCCTGGAGAGGGTCGTACCCGTCCGTCCGGCGGTTGTAGACGAGGTCCAGGCAGACCTCCTTCGCCCGGTCCTCAATGCGCGAGAGCGGGAGGATCTTGGAGGCGTGGACGATGGCCGAGTCGAGCCCGGCTTCCACGCACTCGTGCAAGAACACCGAGTTGAGTACCTGGCGGGCGGCTGGGTTGAGGCCGAAGGACACATTGGAGAGGCCGAGGATGGTCGAGACACCGGGCAGCTCGGCCTTGATGCGCCGGATGCCCTCGATCGTCTCGATCCCGTCCTCGCGACTCTCCTCCATGCCCGTCGAGAGCGGGAGGGCCAGCGGGTCGAAGAGCAGGTCCTCGGGCTCAAGGCCGTAGCGCTCGACGGCGATATCGCGGATGTTGCGGGCGGCCCGCAGCTTCCACTCTGCCGTGCGCGCCTGGCCCTCCTCGTCGATGCAGGTGCAGACGACGGCGGCACCGAACTCGCGCGCCAGGCGCAAGAACGTGTCGAGGCGCGTGCCCGGCCCGTCGCCCTCCTCCAGGTTGACGGAGTTGAGGACGGGGCGCCCGCCGATCCACTCCAGCGCGGCGCGCGCGACGGGACCTTCGGTGGAGTCGACCATGATCGGCACGCTCGACTGGGTGCAGAGCCGGCTCGCCACCTCGGTCATGTCGGACACGCCGTCGGCTCCGGTGTAGTCGACGCACACGTCAATGAGGTGCGACCCCTCCTTGACCTGGTCCCGCGCCATGCCGACGACGGTGTCCCAGTCGGCGTCCAGCATGGCCTCGCGGAAGGCCTTGGACCCGTTGGCATTGGTGCGCTCGCCGACCGCGAGATACGACGAGTCCTGCGCGAACGGGACCGAGGTGTAGATGGAGGCGGCCGCTGGTTCGTACGCGGGCGCGCGCCGTGCCGGCGTGGCATCCGCGCAGCGCGTGACCACGGCGGTCAAGTGCGCCGGCGTCGTTCCGCAGCACCCGCCGACGACGGATACCCCGAACTCGGTGACGAAGCGATGCAGGTGCTCGGCCAGGTCGTCTGGAGTGAGGTCGTAGTGCATGTTGCCGTCGACGACCGACGGGAGGCCCGCATTCGGGACGCAGGCGATCGGCACGCGGCTGGCCCCCGAAAGGTGGCGCAGCGCCTCGCTCATCTCCACCGGACCGGTGGCGCAGTTGAGGCCCACGACGTCGACCTGCATCGCATCGAGCACGGTCAGCGCGGCGCCGATCTCCGTGCCGGGCAGCATGCGGCCGGTCAGCTCAATCGTCACCTGCGCCTGCAGGGGGACGTACCGGTCGAGCGCCACCATGGCGCGCCGGGCGCCGTTCACCGCGGCCTTGATGGACAGCATGTCGAACTGCGTCTCAATCAGAAGGAGGTCGACGCCGCCTTCGAGCAGTCCGAGCGCCTGTTCCTCGTAGGCGTCGCGGAACTCGGCGTAGGAGATGTGCCCGAGCGTCGGAAACTTGGTGCCGGGCCCCATGGAGCCGGCGACCCAGCGCGGTCGATCGGGCGTGGCGAACTCGTCCCGCACGGAGCAGGCCAGCTCGGCGGCGCGGCGGGTGAGCTCGCGGGCGCGGTCGGCCAACCCGTATTCGGCGAGGACGACCGAGGTCGAGCCGAACGTGTCCGTCTCGACGACGTCGCAGCCAACCTCGTAGAACGAGCGGTGCACCTGGGCCACGAGGTCGGGCCGGGTCTCGACCAGCCACTCGTTGCAGCCCTCGAATTCGGGCCCCCCGAAGTCGTCCGCTTCGAGGCCCAGGAGTTGCAGGTTCGTCCCCATGGCCCCGTCGAAGATGACGACGCGCTCGTTGAGCGCCTGCAGGTAGGTGGAGGCGGACGGGCTGAGCCGACCGAGGAGTTCAGGCGAGGGAGTTACCACCCACACAGGATACCGGCCACCCTCTGGGTCCCCAGTACCCCCGGTAGCATCCCGCACCATGGCGCCACGTATTTACACCAAGCGGGGTGACGACGGGACGACAGGCCTGCTCTACGGGGGTCGTGTGCGCAAGGACTCCTGGCGGATTGAGCTGAACGGCGTCGTCGACGAGGCGCAGGCCGCCATCGGCGTGGCCCGGGCCGAGACGCCGGTGGGAACAGAGGTGAACGACCGTCTCGTCGTGCTGGCCCGCGACTTGTACGTCCTGATGGCGGAGGTGGCCACCGCCCCCGAGAACCGATCCAAGCTGCAGGCGGGCTCCAGCCTCGTGACGCCGGACATGGTGGTCGCCCTGGAGACGGGCATCGACGATCTCCTTGCCCGCTTCGACATGCCGAGTGACTTCACCGTGCCGGGGGAGAACCCTGTGTCGGCCGCGCTCGACCTGGCACGGACCATTGTGCGCAGGGCCGAGCGGCTCGCCGTGGCTCAGCCCACCGATGGCTCGTACGTCATCGCCTACCTCAACCGGCTGTCCGATCTGCTCTGGGCGATGGCGCGCTGGCAGGAGGGGCCCGAGCACGTCCTGTCCAAGGAGACTGGCCCCTGAGGGTCCTCGCGCCGCGGTGACGCGTGTGCGGTCATGTCCATCGCCCTCGATGAATGCGGTCCGTCGCGTCGGGACCACTGCGGCTCAGAGAGGCGGAGCGATGGTCCTTGCCGTCTGGGTGGCCGAGTGGCACGGCGCAGAACAAACGCCACCCTTCGGGGACGCCGAGCCGCGGCGGAAAGGGCCGATTCGCCCCGGAACGCGCCGAGCACGCAGGCACCGAGTCCCGCGTCGACCGCCGCCAGGAGGACGGTCATGACGCCGAAGGCGGCGTCACCGATCCAGTACGGGATGGGCCAGGCCGCTGTTCTTGTGCCCAGACCCGCGGCCACCTTGTCCGGTTCGGCGTAGCGGGCCACGTAGGCGTCGGGCGAGGTGTAGGCGAGCAGCACCACCGGAGCGTGGGCCAGGCCGTCCGCCCACTCCGGGTGGCGCGCTCGCCAGGCCTCGTCGGTGGTCGTGTCGAAGTAGGCGGACGTCTGCTCAGGGCCTTCGAGCACCACCCAGGCCGTGCCTCGCGTGTTCCCGGCCGTGGGGGACCGCAATGCGGCGGTCAAGAGCCTGTCGAGGACGCCAGGATCGACCGGCTCGGCACTGAAGCTCCGCACCATGGCTCGACGCTGAATGACCTCGTGGAGATCCATGAGCGGGCAGTCTGGCATTGGAGGTGCCCCGCCCCGACGGCCCTGGCCGCCCCCCTTCCGGGGAATGTTGACCCCGTTGGTAGTGTTTAACGAATCGAGGCCAGCCGGCCGAGCGTGTCGGCACGACCCGGAGGTTTGAGAGTGCCCACCCCCCGAGATCTATTGAACGAGGCCAAGGCGTCCATCCGCGAGGTGGACCAGGCCGAGGCGCAGGCCCTGTTGGAGGTCGGTGGCGTGACCTTCCTCGATGTCCGGGAGCCGGACGAGTACGAGCAGGGAGCGCTGCCCAACGCCGTGCACCTGCCCCGCGGCCACCTCGAGTTCCAGGTGGAGGGCAAGCTGCCCGACAAGGCGGCCCCGGTCGTCGTCTACTGCGCCGGGGGCGTGCGCTCGGCCTTCGCCGCCAAGACGATGAACGATCTGGGCTACACCGACGTGCAGTCGATGATCGGCGGCTTCAACAAGTGGAAGGACGACGACCGGCCCTGGGCGGCGCCCCAGACGCTGACCCCGGCCCAGCGCAACCGCTACCAGCGCCACGTCCTGCTGCCCGAGGTGGGCGAGACGGGCCAGCTCAAGCTGCTCGGCTCCAAGGTGCTGCTGCTCGGCGCCGGGGGCCTGGGCTCGCCGGCCGCGCTGTACCTGGCCGCCGCCGGCGTGGGCACGCTCGGCATCATCGACATGGACGTCGTCGACGAGTCGAACCTGCAACGTCAGATCCTCCACAACATGGACCGTGTGGGTGACCGCAAGGTCGACTCCGCCAAGAAGACGCTGACGGCGCTGAACCCCGACGTCAACGTGGTCACGTACGACGTGCGTCTCGGTGCCGACAACATCCTCGACATCATCGACGGCTACGACGCCATCGTCGACGGGACCGACAACTTCCCGACCCGCTATCTCGTCAACGATGCCTCGCTGCTCAAGCGGATCCCCGTGATCCACGGGTCGATCTTCCGCTTCGAGGGTCAGGTCACGGTCTTCGATCCCTACAACGGGCCCTGCTACCGCTGCCTGATCCCCGAACCGCCGCCGGCCGAACTGGCGCCCTCGTGCTCCGAGGCCGGCGTGCTGGGTGTCCTCCCCGGCATCATCGGCTCCATCCAGGCCATTGAGACCATCAAGATGCTGCTCGGACTCGGTGACCCTCTGATCGGGCGCCTGCTCTCCTACGACGCGCTGGAGGAGTCCTTCCGGACGTTCAAGGTGCGGCGGGACCCCGCCTGCCCGGCTTGCGGGCCCGATGCCGGCGAGATCGTCATCGCCGAGTACGACGATCTCTGCATGCCGCACGCCCACTGAGGACCCGGCCGGCGTGGACCGACGTCGCCGGCGACGGTGCCGCCGCCGTTCACGAGGTGGTCCAGAGCCGCACGCCGCCGTCGGTCCGGTGCGGGCCGTAGGCCCTGTCGAAGAGCCGCGTGGCGCAGTCCGAGCCCGGGGCCGAGACGACGACAGCCGCCAACGACGCATTCCAGCGGCGAAGTTCGGCGCGAACGGCCGGCGGTGCAAGCCGCGGCTGGCCACCACCGGCACACTCGGCCAGGACCTCCTGCACCAGGGAGGGGTCGCTGTCGAACGTCGCCGTGCCGTCAGCGCTCCGGAAGACGGCGTACCCGCCGGGCATCTTGAAAGTGTCGTGGGCCATTGCCTGCCAGAGCATGGCCGACGCGTCGACAGGGCTGGCGAACGGATAGACGACGACGGTCGTGCCGACCGGTATTGATCGGGCAGCGCCGGTGAACCACGACGGGACAACGCTCGGATCCGACCCATAGGGCCAGACGGGGAGCAAGGGGATCAGGGTGACCACAACCAGGACGGTGGTGGCGGCGGTGGCCCGGAGCCGGTCGCCGGGCTGACCCCGTCCGACCAGTCGTGCGTAGACCTCGTCGACGAACAGCGCGAGGAGCAGCGCGGCGAACAGCCAGAAGAACTCGACGTAGCGGGACGCGGCACCACTCTCGAAGAGAGGGAGATGGGCCAGGACGTCGAACGGCAAGGGGATCCCCGTCTTGTGCCCGTCGACATGGAGGTAGGACCCCATCGACAGCACCATCCCGGCCACGGCCATCAGAGCGGCGAACTGCACGAGTCGCCGGCGCCGAAGCGCAATGGTGCCCACGACCAAAATGATCACGAGTGGGATGCCCACGTAGGAGCCGTTCTCGTTGGGGGCGGCCATGGTGATGCGCCAGTTGGCGTCGCGTTCGGCGACGAGGGAATCACCCAAGGTGGCGTGTCCGAAGGTGAAGCGTTGGACCTCCGTGGGGACGATGAGGCCCACCGGGTCGCTCGACAGACCGGCGATCACGGTCGGGCTCTGCGCGGGACCAGTGATGTGTTCGGGACCTTCCAGTGCCGTCCAGACCCCGAATCCGCTGCCCAGCACGAATACCAGCAGCGCACACGCGCCCATCCGCGCCAGCCGTGGGATGTCGACGGCCGGGCGCCGGAGCAGCCAGTAGATGATCCACAGGGCGGCAGCTATGGCGGCCATGACGGCCATTGACGCGAACACTTCGGCCGAGACGTACAGCTGAGCAACGAAGCATCCTCCGACAAGGATGCCTGTCAGCCATGGAGGATCCGACTTCGTTCTGAAGAAGCGGTCGAGCAAGAGCACAACGAGAGGCGGCAGAAAGCCGACGATGAGAAACAGATGGGCGCCGCCTTCCGCCGCGACGAAGGGCGAGAAGCCATAGAGCAACCCGCCGACGAATGCAGCAGGGCGCCAACGGATGAAACGTCTTGCCATCAGATAGAAGGTCATGGCCGAGCTGGCGAGTGCGAGGTTCACCATGACGTTGAACGTGGCGATGGGACCGAAGAGAAGGGTGATAGGTGTCCCCAGCGCACCGAGCAGCGGCATTGTCGTGTTGTCCATCAGGTTGATGCCCGATGGCGCGTTCAGGAAATTGTTCGCCAGAGGATTGTGGCCGTGAAGGAGCGCCCACGGTGTCTGGGCCAGGAACCAGATCTCTTCGGGCACATCGGCACCACCCAGTTGGACCGTGTGGGTGACCCCGTGCCGCCACGTCCCGGCGTTGGCGAACAGCGAGATGCCGAGGTAGGCGATCGCCACCGAGAGGGTGACCCAGCCACCGTCGCGTCGGCGCGTCGGTGGGGCGGCCGCCGGGCGCCGTTCACGGCCCGAGGGGTGTGCGACGGCCAGATCAGTCACGACTGTGGCTCCCCGAGACGGCCAGGGCCAGCGGCCCTCGCCTGCCTATCTCGCGCCGGGGGGCAGATCCTTCGCCCAGCCAACTGGGCCCAGCCGTGCGAAACCCCCCGCATCACGCGTGGACCAGCGGCGATGCTCTCGAGAGGTCGAGTCGCACGGTGTTCCGTTGCGGTCCACCCGGCGGAAGCTACCAGCTCCCTCGTCGGCTCCCCTGGGCAACCCAGATACCCGTGGCGCCGTCAGCACGCCTCTCGAGCGCGCTGGGGGGTCACCCGCTAGACAATGACCATGACGCAGTCGGCGCCCACAGCCAAGTCCTTCCCTGTCAACGGGGTCGATCTGGCCTGGTCCGAGCAGGGGCGGGGGCCAGAGGGGGCGCCGGCGCTCGTGCTCTGCCACGGCTTCACCGGCTCGTCCCACGATTTCGCACTCGAGATCGACGCCCTGGCGACCGACCGGCGTGTGGTCACGCTCGACCAGCGCGGACACGGCCACTCGACGAAGACGGGCCATCTCGAGGGGTACACCCTCGACCAGCTCGTCGCCGACCTGACGGGGTTCCTCGACGGGGTGGGGGAGGGGCCCGTGGATCTCCTTGGTCACTCCATGGGAGGGCGGGTGGTCCTGGGCCTCGTCCTGAGCCGGCCGGATCTGGTCCGCTCCTTGATCCTCATGGACACGAGTGCGTGGTCGTTCCTCCCGCCCGACAAGGAGATCCGCTCGCTCGTCCACGGGTTCATCGACGCGTTCGACCCCGCGGCGGGCATGCCTGCCACATTGAGCATGGGCGGCCCCGAGGACGCGCTCATTGAGGAACGCACGCCGGCTGAGTGGCGCAAGGAGAAGGATGCCATCTTCGCCGGCATGGATGCCTACGCGGTCAAGGGCCTGGGCGGCGAGCTGATGGGCGACGTCGCGGAGCATGCCGGCTCCCTGCGCGCCCGGTTGTCGTCGGTCACGTGCCCGACGAGTGTCATCGTCGGCGAGCACGACCATCCGCTGATCGACCAGGCGCCGGAGCTCAGCGCTGAGGTGGCGAACGGGCGGTTGAGCGTCATTCCCGGCGCCTACCACTCGCCGCAGCTCACGCACGCGCCGGCCTGGCGCGCCACGGTCGAGGCCCATCTGGCCTGGGCCGCATCGTCGTGAGCGACAACCCGCCGCAAGCCGGAGATCGGGTCCAGCTCGCCGGCACCGACGTCGCCATCCCGCCTCTCGGTGTCGGGACGTGGGCCTGGGGCGACAAGGGCACCTGGGGCATGGGCGGCTACGACCGGTCCCTCACCGAATCGACCATCCGCGAGGCCTGGGAGGCCAGCATCGCGGCGGGTGTCGTGCTCTTCGACACCGCCGAGGTCTACGGGAACGGCGAGAGCGAGCGCATCATCGGGCGACTGCTCGCCGCCGACCCAGGCGTACGCAGCAAGGTCGTCATCGCGTCGAAGTTCATGCCCAGCCCGTGGAAGGTCAACGTGCGTGCCGCCCTGGTGTCGGCAGCCCGCGCCTCACGCGAGCGGTTGGGCGTCGATGCGATCGACCTCTACCAGATCCATGGTCCCATTTCGTTGCGCTCCCACGATGCGCTGGCCGACGCGCTGGCCGCCGCACATTCCGAGGGCATCGTGCGCGCCGTCGGCGTGTCGAACTATTCGGCCAAAGAGACGCGTTCCATCAATGCGGCGTTGCGCAAGTGCGACCTCCACTTGGCCAGCAACCAGATCGAATTCTCGCTCCTGCGGGCCATGCCACTCCGAGTGGGGCTCATCGGCACCTGTCGCGAGCTCGGTGTCGTGCCCCTCGCGTACTCACCGATCGGCCAGGGGCGATTGACCGGCAAATACTCGGCGGCGAACCCGCCGCCCCGGGGGCGCTCGTTCTCAGCGCATCCGATGTCGCTCGTGGACGCGATCGTCGCACAGCTCCGCCGCATCGGGACGGAGCACGACGACCGCACGCCGAGCCAGGTGGCGCTGGCCTGGCTCATGGCCAAGGGCGCCGTTCCCATCCCGGGTGCCAAGAATCGGGACCAGGCAGAACAGAACGCGGGCGCACTGGGCTGGAGCTTGACGGACGACGAACTGGACCTTCTCGATACCGTGGCCCTCTATGGGACCCGGGGTCTCTCCCAGCGCATTTGGCAGCACGGCTGAAAGCGGCGGTACCGTCTTCAGGTGATCGCTGGACTCGTCGACTCGGGACTTCCACCACTCAGCGGCTCGCAGTTCTTCACGACGCAGTTCAACGTCGTCCCTGTCGCCATGATCATCGTGGCCCTCGGCCTCTACCTGTGGGGCGTGCGACGGAACAATGCCCTCCACCCGCGCCACCGCTGGCCCGTCGGCAGAACCGTGGCGTGGGTCGCCGCGCTGTGCAGCACCGCAGTCGGGATCTTCAGCTTCGTCGGCGTGTACGACCGCGAGCTGTTCTGGGACCACATGGTCCAACACCTGATCCTGATCATGGTGGCTGCCCCCCTCTTCGCCGTCGCCTCCCCCTTGCGGCTGGCCTTCAACGCGACGTCAGGTACCGCGCACATTGTCGTCACCGAGGCATTGCGTTCCCGTGTCGCCACCGTGCTCGGGAATCCGATCATCGCCTTCATCCTGTACGCAATCGTCATCCCGATCAGCCACCTGACCATTTGGTACAACTACACGCTCACCCAGGAGACCGTGCACAATGCGGAGCATCTGGTCTTCTTGCTGGTGGGCTATCTGTTCTGGCGGCAGATCTTCGGGAACGACCCGAACGTCCATCGCCTCCATCCGGCACTGCAGTTCTTCTACCTGTTCTTGGCCGTCCCGATCGACACGTTCACCGGTCTGTCCCTGGCCGGCGCGACCCATGAGCTGTTTCCCGCCTACTTGGCCACGAACCGGACCTGGGGGCCCTCTCTCGTCGTCGACCTCCACGTGGGCGGTGACATCATGTGGGTGGTCGGCGACACCTTGATGTTGTGGCCGATGATCCCGGTCGCCCTCCGCTGGATGCACATGGAGGAGCGCAAGGCCGTTCGCGTCGATGCCGAGCTCGATGCGCAGGCGCTGGCCGAGGCCGCCCCGGCGGGAAGCCCCTCGGGTCAGCCGCCGAGATCCATCAGCTCCACGCGGACCCCGTCAGGATCGGTGCAGTAGAGAAACTCGAGGGACGTCCCCCCGAGGTCGATGGTCGTCCGGCTCGTCTCGACGATGGCGCCGCCGAGCTCGACGATCCGGGCCGCCGTTCCCGCCACGTCGCGTACGCGGAAGGACAGGTGGGTCAGGCCGAGTTGGTTGACCGCCCGCCGCTCTCGTGGGCCGAAGGGGGCCGGCTCCTCGAAGGCCAAGAGCTCAATGGCGGTCGTTCCCTTGCGGATGAACTGAGAGGTCACCGCCACGTCGGGAAACTCCATGAGCGCGGCGAACTCGGAGCCGATGGCATGAGATTCGGCCTGTTCGAAGCCGAGGGCGTCGCAGTAGAAGCGAAGCGACCGTTCGAGGTCGCTGACGCAGATGCCGAAGTGCGAGAAAACAGGTCCCGGGTCGTCGTTCACGGGCCGTAGTCTGCCCCGTGTGGCCCGGCTACCTCGAACCTCCGTAGGCTCATGGTCGTGACACCGCAGAAGCAAGGCCCCCAAGGCAGTCCAGAACGTCTGACCGACTCGGGCATCGTCATTCAGCCCGTCTACCGCCAGGTGGATCTCGAGGGCTGGGATGCCGATGCGCAGCTGGGCGATCCGGGGGCCTTCCCCTACACCCGGGGCGTCCACGCCGGCATGTACCGCTCGAAGCTCTGGACCATGCGGCAGTATGCCGGGTTCGGTTCCGCCGAGCAGACCAACCAACGCTTCAAGTTCCTCCTCGAAGCGGGCCAGACCGGACTCTCCTGCGCTTTCGACCTGCCGACGCAGATGGGTTACGACTCCGACCACACCCGCGCCGAAGGTGAGGTCGGCAAGGTCGGCGTCGCCATCGATTCCCTGGCGGACATGCGTCTGCTCATGGCGGACCTCCCGATGGACAAGGTCACGACGTCCATGACGATCAATGCAACGGGTGCGATCCTGCTTCTCTTGTACCAACTGGTGGCCGAGGAGCAGGGAGTGGCCAGCGAGAAGATTCGCGGCACCATTCAGAACGACATTTTGAAGGAGTACATCGCCCGCGGCACCTACATCTATCCGCCGCGACCATCCATGCGCCTGATCGTCGACACGTTCTCCTACTGCGCGGTCAACCTCCCGAGCTGGAACACCATCTCCATTTCGGGATACCACATTCGTGAGGCCGGTTCGACGGCTGTGCAGGAGATCGCCTTCACACTGGCCAATGGCATCGCCTACGTCGAAGCTGCCATCGCGGCGGGGATGGACGTCGATGCCTTCGCACCGCGACTGTCGTTCTTCTGGAACGCGCACAACAACCTCTTCGAAGAGGTGGCCAAGTACAGGGCAGCACGGCGCATGTGGGCCCGCATCATGACCGAGCGCTTCGGCGCCAAGGACGAGCGTTCCAAGATGCTTCGCTTCCACACCCAGACCGGTGGGTCGACCCTGACCGCGCAGCAGCCTGAGAACAACATCGTCCGCGTCACCGTGCAGAGCCTGGCAGCCGCCCTCGGAGGTACGCAGAGCCTGCACACCAATGGTTTCGACGAGGCACTCGGGCTGCCCACGACCAGGGCCGCCAAGATCGCCCTGCGGACCCAGCAGATCGTCGGATTCGAATCCGGCGTGGCAGACACCGTCGATCCGTTGGCCGGGTCGTTCTTCGTGGAGTCCCTCACGGACGAGGTGGAACAGGCGGCCAATGCTTACCTGGAGCGGATCGAGCAACTCGGTGGCGCCGTGGCTGCCATTGAAGCGCGGTTCATGCAAGAGGAGATCGAGGCGGCCGCCTACAGCTTCGCCAAATCCGTCGACGATGGCGAGAAGGTGGTGGTCGGCGTCAACCGCTTCACCGACGCCGAAGAGGAGTCCACCGAGGTCTTCCCCATTGATGTGAAACTGCAGCAGATCCAGATTGACCGCACGCAGTCAGTGCGGGCCGAGCGGGACCAAACCGCCGTCGACCGCGCGCTGGCCGACATCGCCGAGACGGCACGGGGCGAGGGCAACCTGCTCGTCCCCATGAAGGCCGCACTCAAGGAGATGGCGACGCTCGGCGAGGTCTCCGACGTCCTGCGGGCGGAGTTCGGCGTCTACCAGCCCGGAGGCTGAACCGTGGAAGGGGAGGGGGCGACCAGGTTCTGGCCGCTGTTCGATCTCGTCGTCCGCACGCCGCGCCTTGAGCTGCGACTGCCCCGCGAGGACGAGTTCCCCGGTCTCATCGATCTGATCGACCGCGGCATCCACGAGCCGGGGACGATGCCGTTCTTCATCCCCTGGACCGAGGGGGAGCCCGAGCAGCGGGCGCGTGCTTCGGCCCAGTGGTGGTGGCGGCAGCGGGCGCAATGGTCTCCTCAGAAGTGGAGCTTCACCGGCGCGGTGTTCGTGGACGGCCGCCCCGTCGGGGTGCAGGACCTGCAGGCAGAGCACTTTTGCGCCGTGCGCTCCGTCGAGACTGGGTCCTGGCTCGGCCGGGAACACCAGGGGCGGGGCCTCGGCCGCGAGATGCGAGAGGCGATCCTGCATTTGGCCTTTGCCGGACTGGGCGCAGAGGAGGCGCTGAGCGGTGCCTTCGAGGACAACGCAGCCTCTATCGCAACGTCACGCGCGGTGGGCTACGCGGACAACGGGGAGGCTCGTGGCCATCGTCGTGACAGCTCGGCCCGAACCATCCGCTTCCGCCTCGGGAGGGACGTCTGGGCGCAGCGTCGTCGCCACGACATCGAGATCCTGGGGCTGGAGCGTTGTCTTGACATGTTCGTCGGCCCTCCCGGCTGAGCCCATCGGGGTACGGGCCTTCGGGGTGAGCCGGCTCAGATTTGTGCCGGTCCCGCAGGGTCAACGTGATGCCCCCGCCGAGCGCCAGCAACGCGTTCATTCGCCGTCAGCCCGATTCTGGGGCGTGCGGCGAGCGCGTCGGGAGAACTTGCCGACGAGCCGGTAGGCCCTCCGCTGGCGCACCGCGGCCCGCCGCAAGGGGTCGTCGGGATCGAGGTGTTCCTCGGCGCCGGTCACGACCTGATCGAACATGGCGGCAGCTTCGTGCGACCGCTTGAGGGCGAGGAGCTCGGTGGCGATGGCCCACTTCTGCGCCAGAATCGTGTGCTGGTCACCATCGGTGCGTTCCAGCCCTGCCAGGGCCTGGGTGAACAGGCCCAGGGCCGGGTCGTGATTGCCGAGGTAGCGGTGTGTCTGGGCCAGCACGATCATGGCCTGGAGGGCCTCGGGGCTGTCGGGGCCGAATGTCCTCTGGGCCGAGTGGAGCACGCGCACACGCAGCGGGAACTCGTCGCCGTAACGGCGGAGTTTGCGCAGGCTGATGGCCAGGTTGGTGGCCGTCCGCACCGACAGCTCGCTGTCGGGTCCCTCTTCCCGGTCCGACGTCTGGAGCACCCGCTCCCAGAGGCGACGTGCCGCTTCGTGTTCGCCCGACCTGTCGACGACGATGGCCAGGTTGAACTCGGTCCTGGCCACCCGCCCTTCGTCGGTGGAGTCCGACTGGTTCTGCAGTGCGAGCGAGGTCGTCAGGACCCGCTCGGCCTCCCGCAGTTGGCCCGCATCACGCAAGGCGCGAGCCAGGTGCAACATGGCGTCGTACGTCGCCGGGTCTGAGTCCCCGTAGAGCTCCTTACGGGCATCGAGGAGGATCCAGGCCTCGTCGACCTCGCGCGCCCGGCTGTCGTCGTCCATTGTGCTGCGACGATATCGGCCGGGCCAGGCATCTTGCCCCAGCCCTCAGGGAACGCGCAGTGCTCGGGGAACGGTGCCGTGCTCAGGCGACCCCGCGGCCGATGTCCTCCACCGAGAGTCTCATTGCGAGATGGTGACGGAAGCCGCTCTCAGGCGGTCAGGACCGGCTGGAAGTGCTCCACCACGGGGAACGGGTCATAGAAGTGGTGCAGCGCGGCCCGCCACTTCTCGTAGGCCGCCGAACGCCGGAACCCTTCGGTGTGGTCCTCGAGCTGCTGCCACTCCACCAAGAGAAGAAAGCAGTGCGGTCGCTCCACGCAGCGCTCGACCCGGAGAGAGACGAACCCGGGACTGGACGCCAGGAGTGCCTTGGCCTCGTCCATTGCCGCCATGAAGGCATCCTCCCGGCCGGCGACGACCTCCAGGACCGCGTGTTCGGTGATCACGCGCCGAGCAGGCGCTGGCGCAGTGCCGGATCGGTGGCGGCATCGATCGCCGTCCAGGCCATCGCGATGGCGCCGTCACGCACGGCGGCGTCGGCCGAGGGTGTGATGCAGGCGGCGGTGAACTCGCGTTGGTGGTTCACCGCACCGTGCGTCTCTATCCCGATCAGCGGGTGGATCGTCGGGACTGCGAGGGAGACGTTGGCCATGTCGGTGGAGAACGTGGGCAGCGGCGTGCCGTCGTCGTCGGCGTCGAAGTGCCGGCCCAGTGCCTCGGCGTTGACCCGGTACGCCTGCAGGAGGTCGGGGTCGGGCTCCATGTGCGAGTACACCGGCGAGAGTTCCTCGTAGTCGAGTGTGCAACCGGTGGCGAGGGCACCGGCCTCGAAGCAGGCATCGACTCGCGGCCGGAGCGCCGCGAGCCCTTGGGCGGTGAGCGAGCGGACCATGTAGCGGGCGGTGACCGAGGCGGGGATGATGTTGGCGGCGGCCGAGCTCTTGGTCACCACGCCGTGCACCTGGTCGCCGGGTGGGAGTTGTTGGCGGAGCAGACCGATGGCCACCTGAGCGATGGTCAGCGCGTCCTGTGCGTTGACGCCCTCCCAGGGAGCTGCCGAGGCATGGGCTTCGCGCCCCGCAAAGTGGACGTCGTAATGGGCGACAGCGAGGCAGGCCCCGGTCAGTCGTTCCGTCGGCCACGGGTGCACCATCATGGCGGCGTGGACGCCGGCGAAGGCGCCCCGTTCGAGCATGAGCACTTTGCCCCCGCCGCCCTCCTCGGCCGGGGTGCCGAGCACGCGGACGGTGAGCCCGAGCTCATCGGCCACCGAAGCCAACGCCAGTCCGGCCCCGACCGCCGTGGCGGCGATGATGTTGTGCCCGCAGGCGTGCCCGACATCGGGCAGGGCGTCGTATTCCGCGCACACGGCGACGACGAGATCCCCGTCGCCAGAGCAGGACTCGAGCGCCGTCGGCAATTCGTACACGCCCTGGTGCACCGAGAGACCACCGGCGCGCAGCGTCTCGGCCACGGCGCGGGCCGACGTCGTCTCATCGAAGCACAGCTCGGGGGTCGAGTGGACCGAATGGCTCAGCGATACGAGCTGATCAAGGTGCCGGTCGATGACCTCGGCCGCGGCCTCCTTGGCCGACGACGCGGTGACCGGCGTCGTGATCATCTACTCAATGACCGCGACGACGTCACCCGCACCCACCGAGTCGCCGGCGCTGACCTTGATCTCCTTGACCACGCCGTCCTTCTCGGCGGCGACGGCGTTCTCCATCTTCATGGCCTCAAGGAGGCAGATGGACTGGCCCACTTCCACCACGTCACCTACCTCGACGAAGACCTTGACGATGGTGCCTTGCATGGAGACGGTCACCTCGCCCGAACCGCTGCCGGCGACAGCGGCCGCAGCGGCGCGCTTCGGGCGTCCGGCAGTCCGGCTCGGTGCAGCGGCGGTGCCCAGGTCGGGAACCCAGAGTCGCAACGAGTAGCGGCGGCCGTCGACCTCGGCGGTCACGTCGCGTTGGACCGTCGGCACCTCGTCATCGGTTGGCGGAGGCGCCGACGAGCCGGCGGGATCCGCCACCAGTTCGCTCAGGTCCAGCTTGTCCTCGACCCACTTGGTCGAGTGGGTGGCGGCAGCGAAATCAGGGTGGCTGAGGATTGCCTGGTGTGCCGGCAGGGTGGTGGCCACGCCCGTGATGTGGGTCTCGTCGATGGCCCGCAACATGCGCCGGCGGGCCGCCTCGCGGTCCGGCGCCCACACGATCATCTTGGCGATGAGGTTGTCGTAGTACTGCGACACGGTGTCGCCGGCCTCATAGCCGGCGTCGAGGCGGACGCCCGGCCCGGAGGCGGCATGGAACGACGTCAAAGTGCCGGGCGAGGGCGAGAAGCGACCACCGGTCGGATCCTCGGCGTTGATGCGGACCTCAATGGCGTGTCCGTTCCGGGCAATGTCAGCCTGGGCGAGGTCCAGCGCCTCGCCCGAGGCGATGCGGATCTGCCAGCCAACGAGGTCGAGTCCGGTCACCAGCTCCGTCACGGGGTGCTCCACCTGCAGCCGTGTGTTCATCTCGAGGAAGTAGAACTCGCCGTCCTGGTAGAGGAACTCGACCGTCCCGGCGTTGTAGTAGCCGCAAGCCTGTGAGACCTTGACGGCGGCCTCGCCCATGGCCTGGCGGATGTCGTCGGGGAAGTCGGGAGCGGGGCTCTCCTCTACGAGCTTCTGGTGGCGCCGCTGTGCCGAACAGTCCCGCTCACCCAACCACAGCGTGTTGCCGTGTTGGTCGGCGAGCACCTGCATCTCGACGTGGCGGGGCCATTCGAGATACCGCTCGAGGTAGATCTCGGGACGGCCGAAGTAGGCCTGGGCCTCGCGCGCCGCCGACTCCATCGCCTCCGCGGCCTCGGATGCACCAGCAACCACTTTCATACCGCGCCCGCCGCCGCCGTATGCCGCCTTGATGGCCACCGGCCAGCCGTGCTCTTCTCCGAACGCCACCACCTCGTCGGGTGATGTCAGTGGCTCCGAGCGGCCGGGAACCCCTTCGACGCCGGCCTTCTCGGCGGCGAGGCGGGAGCTGATCTTGTCGCCCATCACCTCAATGGCCTCGGGCGGCGGCCCAATGAAGGTCACGCCGCGTTCGGTGATGGCGCGGGCGAAGTCGGTGTTCTCCGAGAAGAAGCCGTAGCCGGGGTGAACGGCATCGGCGCCGCTCTCTTCAATGGCATGGAGGATTGCCTCGGTGTTGAGGTAGCTCTCGGCGGCCGTCTCACCGCCGAGGGCGTAGGCCTCGTCAGCCATGCGGACGTGAAGGGCGTCGCGATCGAGGTTGGAGTACACGGCAACCGTGCCGATGCCGAGTTCGCGGCAGGTCCGGATCACCCGGACGGCGATCTCACCGCGGTTTGCAATAAGAACCTTCTTGATCACGCTGGCCTTTCCTCCGTGATGTGGACCTTCACAATTGCACGCACCCTATGGTGTTTGCCATGTGGGGCGGTGTGTGGGACGTCCGCTGGCTGGACCAGGTCGATTCGACGAACACCTACGTGCGTGACCGGGTTCGCCACGGGGACCCCGCCGGACTCGTCGTGGTGGCCGACCACCAGACCGCCGGGCGGGGCCGTCTCGACCGCCGCTGGGAGTCGCCCCCGGGGGCGAACCTGCTGGCCTCGGTGCTGCTGCGGCCCGACTGCGGAGCTGCCGACGTCCATCTGTGTGCAGGGGCGGTTGCGCTGGCCGGCGCTGACGCCTGCCGGACCGTCGCCGGTGTCGATCCGACCCTCAAATGGCCCAACGACCTGCTGCTCGACGGCGCCAAGCTGGCCGGGGTGCTGGCGGAGGCGGAGTTTGCCGGACCGTCCGTGACCGCCGTGGTCGTGGGCATCGGGATCAACGTGGCCTGGCCCGGCCCGCCGGAAGCGGGCGGCACCTGCCTGGACGAGGCGGTCGGGTCCGGGCAACCGGTCGAGCGCAGGGAGCTCCTGGACCATCTCCTCGAAGCCCTCGGGCCGCGCTGTGCCCTGCTCGAAGGGACGGACGGCCGGCGGGCGCTCGCCGAGGAGGTGCGACAGCGCTGCGCCACGCTCGGCCAGCAGGTGCGGGTCACGCTGGCGACCGGGGAGTTCACGGGGCGGGCGGCGTCCATCGACGACGCTGGTCGTCTGGTTGTCGAGACAGCGCTGGGACCCGAATCGGTGAGCGCCGGCGACGTGGTGCACCTGAGGCCTGACCAGGGCCGGGAGGGTGCTGGGGGGCTGGGCTAACATTGCCGGACTATGCGCCTTCTCGTTACCGGAGGTGCCGGTTTCATCGGGTCGAACTTCGCCCGATACTGGGTCGAACAGCACCCGGGGGACCATGTCGTGGTCTACGACGTCCTCACCTACGCCGGCAACCGACCCAGCCTGTCCGACATCGAGGACAGGATCGTCTTCGTCGAGGGTGACATCTGCGACCAGGCGGTGGCCGAGAAGGCGCTGCGGGCCGAGGATATCGACACCATCGTCCACTTCGCCGCCGAGTCGCACAACTCGTTGGCCGTGCTCAACCCCGGATTGTTCTTCCGGACGAACGTGCTCGGGACCCAGACGATGCTCGAGGCCGCCCGCCAGGTCGGTGTGGCGCGCTTCCACCATGTCTCCACGTGCGAGGTCTACGGAGACCTTCCGCTCGATACCGACGAGATCTTCCACGAGGACTCGCCCTACCGGCCGCGGACCCCCTACAACGCGTCGAAGGCCGGGGCCGACCATGCGGTGCGGGCCTATGCCGAGACGTACGGGCTGCCCATCTCCATCACCAACTGCGCCAACAACTACGGCCCGTACCAGTTTCCGGAGAAGTTGATCCCGCACTTCTGCGCGCTGGCGCTGGACGACCAGGCGCTCACGCTCTACGCCAGTACGGAGAACCGCCGGGAGTGGTTGCACGTCCACGACCACTGCACTGCAATCGACGCCGTCCTTGCCCGGGGCCGGGTGGGCGAGACCTACCACGTCGGCAGCGGCGTGGAGGCCTCCATCATGGAGGTGGCGGACCGGATCCTCGAGACCCTCGGCAAGCCGGACTCGCTCAAGACGATTGTGCCCGACCGCCCCGGCCACGACCGGCGCTATGTCCTCGACGCCACCAAACTGCGCACCGAGTTGGGATGGTCGCCGTCGGTGCAGTGGGAACAGGGTCTGGCCGAGACCGTACAGTGGTATGCGGAGCACAGGGACTGGTGGGAGCCGTTACGGGCCCGAGCCCCCATCGCTGAAGGAGCTTGGGAGGCCGCCACCGCGACGGGGACTCGCTGAACGGTGCGCATCCTCATCACCGGGGCCGACGGCCAGTTGGGCAGCGACCTGATGGACTGCCTGGCGGGGCGGGTGCCGGCAGGGGGCCGCCGCTGCGCATTGCTCGGCCCGGAGGGTCCACGGGCGGGCCTCACGCACGAGGTCCTGGGGACGGACATCGGGAACATGCCCGTCGATGACCGTGATGCCGTCCTCGCCACCTTCACCTCGTTCCGGCCCGAGCTCGTCGTCCACGGTGGGGCGCTCACCGCGGTCGACCGCTGCGAGACCGATGTCGATCTCGCCTATGCGGTGAACGCAGTCGGCACCCGCAATGTGGCCGACGCCGCTGCCATGGTGGGAGCCCACGTGGTTTACGTGTCGACCGACTACGTCTTCGACGGCACTTCGGACCGCCCCTACCGGGAATGGGACGCCCCGAACCCGACATCGGTGTACGGGGCATCCAAGCTGGCGGGGGAGAGGGAATGCCGCCCCGGCTCCACCATTGTGCGAACGAGCTGGGTGTGCGGCGCGCACGGCGCCAACATGGTCGTCACCGCCCTGCGGCTGGCCGGCGATGGCGCCGGCGAGCTGCGCTTCGTCGATGACCAGCACGGCTCGCCGACCTTCACGGCCGACTTGGCTCCTGTGATCGTGACTCTCGGGCTCGATCGGCGGCCCGGGATCTTCCACGCCACGAACGGCGGCGCCACCACCTGGTGGGGGTTCGTGCGAGCGATCCTGGCGCAGGCGGGTGCCGATCCCGAGCGGGTGCGACCCATCAGCACGGCTGAGCTCGATCCGCCCCGCCCGGCGCCCCGCCCGGCGAACTCGGTGCTCGACAACATGGCACTGCGCCTGAGCGGCCTTCCCGCCCTGCCCGCCTGGGAGGACGGCCTGGCCCGCCTGGTTCCCGCGCTCGAGTCGCTGTCGTCGGCATGAACGACTCGACCGGCCGTCAAGCCGATCGGCGCACAGTGGCCGTCATCGGCGCCGGCTACGTGGGGCTGCCGACGGCGGCAACGCTGGCGCACTTCGGCCACGACGTCGTTCTGGCCGAGCGCGAGCCGTCCAGGCTGTCGGCCTTGCGCTCGGGTCGCATGCCGATCGTCGAGACCGGTCTCGACGAGCTGGTGGCCCAGGGTGTCATGGCCGGCAATCTGATCTTTACCGACTCTGCCGTCGACGCGGTGGCCGGCGCGCAGTTCGTCTTCCTGTGCGTGCCCACGCCGCAGAGCGCGGACGGGTCGGCCGACCTGTCGTACATCGAGGCGGCGGCCAAGGAGATCGCGATGTCCCTCGAGTCCGGTGCCATCGTCGTCAATAAATCGACCGTCCCGGTGGGTTCGGCCAACATGGTCGAGCAGGTGATCGGGCGCGCGGACATCCGCGTCGTCTCGAACCCCGAGTTCCTCCGAGAAGGCACGGCGGTGCTCGACAGTCTCAATCCGGACCGGATCGTCGTCGGAGCGGACGACGCGCAGGCGGCGGCCAAGGTCGGGGAGTTGTTCTCGTCGACACGGGCCCCCCTGATCGTCACGGACGCCACGACGTCGGAGACGATCAAGTACGCGTCCAATGCGTTCCTGGCCACCAAACTCAGCTTCGTCAATGCCCTGGCCGGCCTGTGCGAGGAGGTGGGGGCCGACGCTCGGGACGTGCTGCTCGGCCTGGGCTACGACAGGCGCATCGGCTTTGAGTTCCTCCGACCCGGACCGGGCTGGGGGGGGTCGTGCCTGCCCAAGGACACCCGAGCTCTGTTGCACATCGCGGGGGAAGCGGGATTCGACTTCTCGTTGTTGGCCGGTGCGATCGCCTCCAACGACGAGCAACTCTCCCGGGTGGTGACGAAGGTCGTGCGGGCCTGCGGCGGGTCGGTCGACGGGGCGACGATCGCCGTGTGGGGCCTGACCTTCAAGGCCAACACCGACGACCGCCGCGACTCGCCGAGTCTGCAGATCACCCATCGCCTGGCCGCATCGGGTGCGACCGTGCAGGCGTTCGACCCCACCGTCGACGACGAGATCGACGTCCCGGACCTCCAGGGAATCGATCTGTGCGCCGACCCCTACGCGGCGGCGGCGAGGGCCCAGGTGCTCGTTGTCCTCACCGAATGGGATGAGTTTCGTTGGCTCGACTTCTCCCGGGTGCGGGACGCCATGGCCGAACCCAACATCGTCGATGCCCGCAACCTGCTCGACCCGGCTGCCGTGCGCCGCATGGGGTTCCAGTACACGGGGATCGGGCGCCAGTGAGCCTGGTGGTGGTGGCCGGAGGCGCCGGCTTCTTGGGCTCGCATCTCTGCGATCGCCTTGTCGAGCGCGGAGACGCCGTTATCTGCCTCGACGACTTGTCGACCGGCTCGCGGGCGAACGTGGCCCACCTGGAGGCCCACGACCGGTTCAGCCTGCTCGTCACCAATGTCAGCGAGAAGATCGAGATCGAGCTGCCCGGTGGCGTGAAGGTCGACGCCGTGTGCAACCTGGCCTCCCCGGCATCGCCGCCCGCGTATTTGGCCCGGCCGTTCGACACGTTGGCCGTCGGGAGCGAGGGCACCCGGCGGCTGCTCGAGTTGGCCCGCGAGCACGAGGCGCGGTTCTTGATGGCGAGCACGAGCGAAATCTACGGCGATCCGGAGGTGCATCCCCAGGTCGAGAGTTACCGGGGCAACGTCGACCCGACCGGTCCGCGCAGCGTGTACGACGAGGCCAAGCGGTTCTCCGAGAGCCTGACCATGGCCATGCACCGGGCGTACGGGGTCAATGTGGGGATCGTGCGTATCTTCAACACGTACGGTCCTCGACTCTCGGCCGGTGACGGCCGCGTGGTGTCCAATTTCATCGTGCAGGCGCTGCGGGCTGATCCGTTGACGGTGTACGGAGACGGCAGCCAGACCCGAAGCCTGTGCTACGTCGAGGACGAGATCCGCGGCCTCCTGGCACTTCTCGATTCGTCGCTCGTCGGCCCCGTCAACATCGGCAACCCCGACGAGCGCACCATGCTCGAACTGGCCCAGGTCGTCTTGGAAGTGACGGGCTCCGCCTCGGAGGTCGTGTTCGAACCGCTGCCGACCGACGACCCGACCCGCCGCTGCCCCGACATCACCCTGGCCAGGCGAGAGCTGGGCTGGGAGCCGACCATCGGCCTCCGGGAGGGGCTCGAACGCACCGTGGACTACTTCGCACAGGAGATGACCGACTCGTGACCGAAGAAGACCCGAACTTGCTGCAGCCGCAGCGGAGTTACAAGTCACTCACCGTGATCATGCCGGTCTTCAACGAGCGCTCGACGGTGGCCGAGGTCATCCGTCGCATGCGGGCGGTCGAACTGCCCTTGGTCCTCCAGATCATCGTGGTCGATGACGGGAGCAGCGACGGCTCGGACAAGGTGTTGCATGCGCTGGAGGACTCCACGGTCAAGGTCATGCATCACACCGTCAACCGGGGCAAAGGCGCCGCGATCCGCACCGGGCTGGCCGAGGCGCGTGGCGACCTCGTGATGGTGCAGGATGCCGACCTCGAGTACGACCCCAATGACTGGCCGCGCCTCATCGAGCCGATCCTGCGCGGCAAGGCTCGTGTCGTCTACGGCAGCCGGTTCACTGGCGAGCGCAAGAACATGCTGCCGCTGCATTGGATCGGCAACCGGTTCCTCTCGCTCGTGACCAACGTCCTGTACCGCTCGACCCTCTCCGACATGGAGACCTGTTACAAAGTGTTCGACGCGCAGGTGATCGAAGGTTTGACAATTGTGTCAAACAGGTTCGACTTCGAACCGGAGATCACGGCCAAGGTGTTGCGGCGCGGCCACCGAATTTACGAGGTGCCGATTTCCTATGCGGGCCGTGAGCCGGACGAAGGAAAGAAAATCACCTGGCGTGACGGCTTCGGTGCGCTGAAGGCCCTGATCAAGTTCCGCTTCACGAGGGAGTATTGAGTCCCGGGTGTCTGATCAGATCGGTGCTGTCGTGGTCGACCACGACGCCGGATCGTTGCTCGAAGCCTGCGTCCGTTCACTCCTCAATGACGGGTGCGGGACCCGTTGTGGTGGTCGAGAACGGGGCCCCGGGGAGCGCCGCCGACGCCCTGCGCACCCCTGCGCCCTCCTTGGCCGACTCGGTCCGCATCGTTCGGCCCGGCCGCAACGTGGGCTACGGCGCGGGCGTGAATCGCGGGTCTCGCCGTGCTGGCCGGGGGAGATCCCCCGCCGGAGTGGATCCTCGTCTGCAATGCGGACCTCGTGGTGCATGCGGGGGCCCTGTCGGCGATGCGCCGGGCGCTCCAGACCGAGAAGGCGTGGGCACTCGTTGGTCCCCGCATCTTTGACGAGTCGGGCGTCGTCTACCCCTCCGTGCGCAACTTCCCGTCCTTCACCGATGCCGCCGGGCACGCGCTGCTGGCGATGTTCAATCCGGAGAACCCTTTCACCCTCCGCTACAACCCCGGGACCCCAGAGGGCGCGGTGGTGACGCCGGCAGGGTGGGTGTCCGGCTCGTGCTTCCTGGCCCGACGCAGTGCGCTCGAAGAGCTCGGCGGTTTTGACGAGGCCTACTTCATGTACAACGAGGACATGGATCTGTGCTGGCGGGCCCACCATGCCGGCTGGGGCGTCGGGTTCGCCGGCACGCGCGGAGGTCACCCATCTGCAAGGGGTGATGACGGCGCGCCATCCCTACAAAATGATGCTGGCGCACCACCGCTCGGCGCTTCGCTTCACGGTCCGCACGACATCGGGGTGGCGCCGGGCCGCCTTGCCGGCGGCGGCCGTGGTGCTCGGAGCGCGCATGGCCATGGCCACCTTCCGTATCGCCCTCGGTCGCTAGCGGGTACCTTGCACGGCAACCGAAGCTGGCTGATCGTCGCACTGGCGGCCATCGGGGTCACGGTGCTGCTGCTCGTCCTCGCGGCGGCGCTCACCGGGACGTCGAAGAGAGCCACCGTCAGGCGGCATGTCCATGTCCAGCCGGAGGTGACGTTCTCGCTGCCGCCGCCGACCAGCGGATGCAGCGGTGCGACGTCGGTGGCCGGCGGAGCAGTGAAGGTTCCGCTGACCGTGAGCGTGGTCGCGGGGCAGGTCGCCGAGGCGGTCAACGTTTGTCATCGACGGCCGGGGCCCCTATCCTTTCGTCCTCGACTCGGGTGCCGGCCAATCGACCATCGATGCCGGGTTGGCTCACCGACTGCACCTGGCGCCGGCGGGCGAACCGACCGAGTTCGCCGGCGTGGGCTGTACCGGGACGGCGCGTCCCGTGTCGGTGGACACGTGGTCGCTCAGCGGCGTGCCGCTGCACGCACAGCAGCTCACGGCGGCCACGCTGCCCCAGATGGGGGGGAAAGACGAGCCAGACGGTTTGTTGGGTTCTGACGTCCTCTCACGCTTCGGCGCGGTACGCATCGACTTCACCGCCGGTGCGCTCGTCCTGCCCGGACCCCAAGGCGGGCCGCTCGGCCAGTCGTCCCCCTACACGGGTCCCGACCGGCCCGCCCCCGGCCACCCTCCTGCAGGGGGCACGCGGGACGACGGTGCCGCTGACGGTCACTCCGCTCCAGGGTGACGTGTCACTCAACGTGGCGGTCCGGTTCGCCTCGGGCCCTCGCCGGGACTTCGTGGTCGACACGGGCTCGTCGCAGAGTGTCGTGTCCTCCGCCGCCGCTCGGGCGCAAGCGCTCGAAGAGAACCAATCTCGCGCAGCGGCAATCGACCGTGTGCTCGGTCATCACTGCACCGCTCGTGCGGAGCGGCCCGTGGTCCGTGCCGGGCCTCGCATTGCATCCCCAGCTCATCGGCTCCACCAATTTCGGGGCCATCAGCCTCTCGGGCACCCAGGGCCTCTTGGGTTCGGACCAGCTGCGGCGCTACGGCTGGGTCATTCTCGACTACACGGGGGGACAGCTCGTGCTCGGCTGAACCAGCCGGCAGCGTTCCTCCGGTCGAGGTTCCCTCAGATCGCCCCTTCTTCCATGGCGTTCTTGATCCACGGGATCACCTCGTCGAGCATGTCGCTCAGCGAGGTGGTGGCCTCGAAACCGAGCACGCGTGCCGCCTTCTCGGTGGCCGGGATCCGACGTGCCACGTCGTGCTCGAACGGCGTGTCGGCCACATAGTGGAACTCCGAGTCGGGCCCGTTGATCTTCTTCCAGATGGTCTCGGCGAGCTCGAGGACCGTCGTCGACGTCGCCGTCGAGAGATTGAAGTCCTCGTTGAGGGCCGCCGGGCTCTCCATCGCGGTGACGATGCCCGAGGCGAGGTCACCTCCGTAGGTGTAGTGGCGGACCTGGCTGCCGTCGCCGAGGAGATGCAATGGGTCCTGACCCTTGAGGACTTTCTGGACCAGGTCCGGCACCACGTGGCTCATGGCCAGGCTGACGTTGCCCGAGAGGATCTCGACGTCGCCCAGGGCTCGCCGCTCTCCGACTCCCACGCAGTTGAACGGACGAAGAATGGTGTAGGGGAGTCCGTACTGCTGATGGGCCGCCCGTGCAAAGTACTCCACCGCCAACTTCTGGAAGCCGTAGGAGGAGATCGGCGGTGGGATCTCGAGCACCTGCTCCTCGGTCGACGGCCACGTATTCGTCGACTCGAACACCATGGACGACGAGAGGTAGGTCACCTTCTGGAGGCGACCGGCATGGCGGGCCTCAATGGCCGCATCACACGAGGTGGCGATGATCCGCTCGTTGGTCGCCAGCAGGTCGTAGGCGTAGGTGTGGAAGTAGGAGATTCCACCGATCATGGCTGCGCCGGCAATGAAGTGATCGCAGTCCAGCAACAACTTGGTCATCAGGTCGACGTCTCGCGCGTCCCCTTCGACGAACGTGTAAGACCGGTGATCGTCGTAGGACTTCGTGACCCTCCCGTACTTCGAGAGGTTGTCGATCCCCACGACCTCGTGGCCACGACGGAGAAGCTCCTCCACCACGTATCCACCGATGAAGCCAGCGGAACCGCTGACGAGGACGGTCGCCATCTCTTAGTTGCTCCTTCTCATGGTTGAACCTGCTGCTGTGGGCGGTGACGGCTCAGGCCGCACACCGGGCCGGGTCCAGCTCGCTGCGAACTTGTTCGAGCGTCAGCTTCGGGCCGAAGGCGTAGGCGTACCAGCGCAGGTAGTGCGGAAGCCATTTCGCCAGCTTGAAATTGGATTGCCCGCTCGTCCGATCGAGCCAGATCGTCGGGATCTCCGCCACGGGGAGCCGGAGGCGCCTGGCCTTGGCGACGAGCTCGAGTCCGACCTCAAATCCTTCGTCCGAGTCGATCCCGACTGATCGTACGAACTCGGTCGAGTACGCCTTGAAGGAATTGGTGCCGTCCCGGGTGCCGACCCGGGCCAGCAGATTGAGAGAGATGCCGGCGGTACGGGACATCAAGCTCTTGAGGAAAGGCCCGCCGATCTGGCGACCACCACGTGCGTAGCGGGAGGCCGCGGCGATGGTGACCCCCCGATCGACCAGACGTGCCAGCGAGTCGATCTGCATGGGGTCGTCACACCCGTCCGCCATGGTCACCACGGTGACGTCGGCCGCAGCCTGGGCGAACCCGAATCGGATGGCGCGGGCCGGGCCGTTCCCGTAGAGATTCAGCACCGGAACGACTCGTGGGTCCGCCCGTTGGCACTTTTCGATCCACGGGACCGTTGTGTCGTCGGGCGAGTCGTAGACCACGAGGACTTCGCACGGGAGCTCGACCGAGGAAAGGATGCGTTCGAGGCAGGGCACGATCGCCTCACCCTCGTTGTAGGCCAGGACGATGATGGAGACCTGCGGCTTCACAGGACCGTGCCGTTCGGGAGAGCGGCCCAGATATCGATCAGCGGGACGTCCACCTTCAAATCCTGGTAGGCGCGGTGCGGGGTGGACAGGATCAAGAGATCACAGCGGTCGAGCAGGTCTTCGAGGGGGGAGAGGTTCGGGTCGGTCGTCACGTAGGGATCGTGGCAGAGGACCTCCCTCGTCTTGAACCGCAGGAGGCGCTTGAGCTTGTAGCTCAGACTCGAGCGAATGTCGTCGGATTCCGCCTTGAACGACATCCCGAGCAGGCCGACCGTCATCGTCGACAGAGGGTACGTACGCTCGAGTCGCGACACCATGTAGAGGGGAAGCCCCTCGTTGACCATCATCGCGGCATGGCCGAGGACGAAATTGTTGTTGTTGAAGGCAGCCAGCTGCATGGTGTCCTTCAGGAGGCACGGCCCAGCGGCGAAGCCGGCGCCAGGAAGATCGGCGGCGCGGGGGTAGTCGAAAGTCAGTCCCGCCCGTATCCGCTCGTAGTCGAGGCCGAAGTCGTTGGCCATCATGAAGAGCTGGTTCGCCGTCGCGAACCGGATGTAGCGCCAGGTGTTCGTGAAGAGCTTCGCCAGCTCCGCCTCTTCGGGCAGCATCCGGACCATCTGTGAGGCGAGGTTGCCGAACAGCTTCTCGGCCCGGTCCAGCGCTGCGGGCTGGCGGCTCGACACAATCTGTGGGAGCTCGAAGAGCTCGGTCATCGCCTTGCCCTCGGCAATCCGTTCGGGGCAGAACGCGATGTCGACCGTCTTCCCGAGCTCCGCCACTGTGGTCTCGACGAGTGCCGTCGTCCCCGGATAGACGGTCGAACGCAGCACGAGCAGCTGTCCGTCCCGGAGGGAATCGCTCATTCTGGCCACGGCCTGCGACACCGCATTGGGGTCGGGGTTCAGATGTTCGTCGACCGGCGTGCCGATGACGATGACCACGTTCTCGGCGGTAGCGACCACGTTCGGATCGGTCGTCGCCATCAGGCGATTCCCGATGACACGCGTGAGGACCTCGTCCGCCCCCGCTTCGGCGAACGGCATGACGCCGCTCTGCACCAGGTCCACGGAGGCCTGGTTGAGGTCGTACAGAGCGACGTTCAGGCCACGGTCGGCGAAGGCCAGGCCGAGGGGCAACCCCACGTGGCCACAGCCACCGACCACGACCACATCCCGCTCGAAACTCATCCCCGACCTTTCCTCAAGACGCAGACAATAAGCCAGCGAGGCCGATTCCGCCGAAAAACCCATGTTAGAGGATGCAGGAACCCTGGTCATGGGCCCTGACACGAGCCCTGGCCTGGACGCTTGCATCGGTCTGCGGGTCGGGCGGCATGGGAACCTCAATTGGCCCCTATCCCTGTTGCACATGCGCCGTGCCCGATGCGATGCCCGAGCCCCTGACACCCGATTCGGGTCCTGCCGCTGGTGACCCCCCGGGGCCCGGCGTTCAGGGATCAGCGCCTCAGGAGATTTTGCTCGTTCGTGTTCCCGATGCAAGCTCAAATCGACTTCTGTTTGCTAGATTTCCGGCCAGCCATGACGCCACGCTTGCGCCCTTTCGCGCACCCTGAAGCCCAGCGTGGCCGGCGATGCTGTTCCGGTCGCCTCGTACGTCTGAGTCGCTGATGGTGACTGTCGAGGAGCGCCCAACTGAGTCGACTCGCTCTGCACGGGTAGTCGCTAATACCGAGCCAGGGCCTATTCGCCGGTTTGCTGCCCACCATGGAGATGGGCTGGCCGTGTTCGCCGTGTTGGTCGTCAGCTTGTGCTCCGCAGCCTGGTTCACCCGATCGTTCTACTACTTCCAGGATGACTTCATCTTTGTACGCCAGGCCCAGACATCAAGCCTCTCAGTTTCCTATCTTCGTGAGTCTCTCCTTCAGCACTTCTCTCCGGTCTCGCGGCTGCTCGATTACGTACTTGCCAACTGGTTCAACTCCAACATCGCTGCTGCCCACACGATTGAGTTAGTGCTGTTGGCAGCAAGCGTGCTCGCCTTTTCGTGGACGATTACCGAACTCGTGGGGCACCAATGGTGGCGCCACATTCTCACACTTGGTTTCGCAGAGTCACTGCCATTGCTTCATCTCTTGGGGTGGTGGACTGCAACCGCGAACATCCTTCCGGCGACTCTATTTGGACTCTTGACGCTCGCTGCATTCTTTCGATATCGACGCTTAGGAAATCGAAAGTGGATCGCTGTGTCTCTGTTGAGTTACGGCGTTTCGTTATGCACACACGAGCAATCCTGGCTCGTCGTCGGTTATCTCGTCCTATTCGATTTCTTAGTCTTCGCCCCTCACAGGCGCTTTCGGGAGGCTCTAGTTCGATTCTGGCAAGAGAGCTGGGTCTGGCTTGGTTACAGCGCGCTGACGGTCTTGGCGGCGATCAACTACTTCGAGTTCTATTACGCTCCGCTCAAGCCAAAGGCCACGATCGGCGCCCTAGCTCGATACATCGGCATTCAGTTCACCCAATCATTCGCACCTTCGGCTGTAGGTCTTCGACCACTGACAACTGGATGGACAAATACGGTCGCACTCTGTTTGACGTGATCGTCTTGCAGCAATCGTTACGGTGAGCATCTACCGGCGCCCAAGCGCATGGCACGTCTGGACGCTGTTCGGCATCGGATTTCTCGCCAATTCGATTATGATTGGGGCGAACCGTGTCGGCTTTTTCGGCGTTGGTTTCGGCAAGCAGCTCTACTCTTGCAGGCTCCTGCATACCTATTCCTTCTGTGTGTCGGAACGGCGCTCTCTCTCGATCAGCTGGGCGCGTCGTACGTGATGTCACATGAGATCCCCATACGCCCGAGAGTAACAACACACCTCAGAAGACCGAGTCAACGCTTCCACTTGGGTCTCGTGTCCGTCCTGGTGCTGGGGGTCGGTCTGTATGCAGTTGCATTTGCAGCCAGTGCTACGACGATGACCGTCAAGGATGAATCGAATCTGGAAAGCGGAACGGCGCAGTCCTATTTCACGAGGCTGGTCGGGCAAATCGACACAGCAAGCAGTCATGGTGGCCAGGTTGCCCTTCTCGATGCGACCCTGCCCGATGGAGCTGTGGCGTCAGCCTTTTTTCCCTGGAACAGGCTGAGTTCCGCGCTTCCCGTGGTCAGATCAGGAGTTGTCGTTGATCAGCTCCACGGGCACACATTTGCGGTTCGCCCAGATGGAACGCTAGTTGCCCAAGAGTTCCTGAGGTCCTCGGGTAGGTCACTAGGGCTCCCTATCGCTGCTGTGGTTGGAGGTCCCGGAGTGACTGTGAGCGGAGCACCTCCCAGAGCTGTCGTGGATCATCGGTGTTTCTCCAGTACCCGTCCCGGCGGGACAATTGGCGTCCGTCTCGTTTCGCCGCTCACCTCGCCAGAGGCCTGGCTTCTGATCGGATTGACAAGCGCATCCGGTGGAACTGTGAACGTGTCGACGGTGAACAACGGAGTGCCGGGACTTCTGGGATCGATTGATCTGGTTGCTTCGCGCAAGCCCATCCTTTACCTTCTGCCGTCGCCGCCGCAGACATTGGACCAGGTGGACATCTCTCCAGTGGCGATCGGCGAGAATATGTGCGTCTCGTCGGTCGATGTCGGTAGGTTCTCCACGTCCGACAGCAATCGCTGAAGCTCGGGCCCGAAGCGGTGGCAAGAGAGTTACATTTCACGGAAAGCCGCATCGGGGTGTGGCTTTATCCCCTGAAAGCCCGCGACACACTGAAGGTTTAGAATGGTGTCGAGTTCACTGCCTGGCTGAACCCGAGTACACCCTATGGGAGTGATGCATTCAGTCTGGCAGAACAAGCTTTACAGCCGAGAGCTTTACGCCGTCAGTGGTGAGGAGCGAAAGAGGCGTGTGTTGGAGTTCAGGCGGAATGTGAACCGCCGTTCGGTCAGTCTCCACCTTCGAGATGTAGAAGCCCGCAGCAACCAGGGCGGAGCCGAGTTCATCCAGAGTCAACCGATTGCAACTGGCGTAAAGGTCGAGCATGGCCTCGGTTAGTTCGACGTCTGCGGTGCGAGCGCTTAGTTCGGATGCGAGCTCGTCATCTGCGAAGCGGAGATGGGGAAACGGCTCGTCGAACCACGGCCAAAGATGCGAACCGTGTTCAGAGAAGAACAGGGGCCAGATCTGAATGAAGAGTAGTCCTCCCGGGACCAGCACGCGGCGTATCTCGCCCAGGAGCTCTGGGACGTTCGAGACGTGCTCGAACACGGACCATGTAATGACGATGTCGACAGAATGGTCAGGAAGCCCGAGGTTGTCATGTCGTGACTCCCCGAACGTCGGCCGATTGGGATCGAGAGAGACGCCATGCTCAGCCGCTGTGGCTGTGAGAAATTCGGTATCCACCGGATACAGGTCGAGGCCGACCACAGAGCGGGCCCTCGTGCGTGCAGCCAGGCCCGTGGTGAGGATTCCGTCTCCGCAGCCAAGGTCAAGGACGCGGCCGACCGTCGAGGCTCAGGCCATCCCCGCCTAGGAAATCCACGATCTCGTCTACGGCCTGCACGTAGTGGCTTTCCCACCAAGACGGCTGTGCAGCGAACCAGCGAACTGCTGATTTCTCACCTGGCGCGAATGCTCTGTCCTGGTCCATGCCGTCAGCCTAAGCGCCTGCGCAATTTCGCCTGGAGGCAACGAAGTATGAGGGGAGCGTCAAGCCCCAAGCATTGTCTTCCCGAGGTTCGTGCCGCCAATGGCGCTTGCGCTAGATCGTCGGAAGTGAACGGGCCCCTCGTGTGGCCCAACGCGAAGGAGATTCATCTCGAACCGCCCAAGAAGACTGCACCCGGCACGTCCTGCTGGAATAGCCTGATAGACGCCGAGCAACGACTACTCGAAAGGGAGTACGAAGTCCGCATGACAAGCACATCATCGGATCCGAGCGATCGTCACGTGGATCCTCCTCGACCCCCCGATTTTCTCATCGACAGAGTTGTGAGTGGATTTGAGAACGATGATGCCGAGAGGCACCGCACCCTCTTCGATCAGACCGGAAAGCAGTCTCTACGTGACATCACAATGGCACTAGCCGGGATAGGTCGGACCTTTCCCGAGTTCCCCCGGATTCTCGATTTCGGGTGTGGCTGTGCCCGTGTGACTCGCTGGCTTCAGTACGAGACCGGCGATAGTGAGCTCTTCGGATGCGACATCGACGCGGAAGCGATCGCATGGAATCAGATCAACATTCACTGGAGCCCAGTTTGCCCGTAACGAACACGAGCCTCCATTGCCATATGCGGACGAGTCGTTCGACCTCATCCTGAACCACAGCGTGTTCACGCATATCGACGAGCGGATGCAGGACTTGTGGCTGGCTGAATTGCGGAGAGTGCTCAAGCCAGGGGGCATTGCCCTGCTCTCCGTCCATGGAACACGGGCATTCGCGATTTCCGAGCACGGCGTTCGTTTCGAGGGCGACACTGCGGAAATCTGGCGGAGAAGAGCTCGAGCGCAGCGGAATCCTCTTCATCTCATCGGACTCGTATGTCGGCAGTAGCTTTCCAAGCTATTACCACACGACATTCCATGCGCCTTGGTATGTATTCGAGCACTGGGGCCAATGGTTTGACGTTATGGCATACCTCTCCCATGCCGACCTGGGATTTCAGGACATCATCCTCCTCCAACGCGATGACCGGGAGGATCGTGATCGGCCCATCGTTGCCCGACCCGTTCACGACGAGGGGACCGAGTCGGCCGGGGAGGCGCCTCTCGCCTCGGTAGGAGCAGTCGACGGTGGACGCGTGCCACCCGTCGTCGCAGTGGCGTTGGAGCGAATCGGGGAGAGGGTCAGCCGGCTCGAGGCCGCGATGGCCAGAAGCCTCTCGGAAGCTTCTGGCCCGGACGGCGGTCGGTAACGGGCGGCGGGCTGTCGCCCTAGGCCGTGGGTGATGTGTGCTCGGCCCCAGCGGGACAGACCGTCACGACCGATCCCACGGGTGCAGGAGTAGGGACCGAGGTTACTTCGAGCGTCCAGTGAACCCTGGTCGGAAAAGGCGACCATTTGAGAGTCACTGATTGTCCCTGTGCGACCGTGGCCAACGGCGTCTCTGGAAAGTCTGCGGCGAAGGACTTGGCGCGCAGGGCGATGCTCGAGTCTTTTGGCGCCGTGACCACGGAACCTCGCTGGGGCAGCGAGAAGACGAGCGCTGGACGGGTGGGGCCGAGGATCGATCGAGCGCAGCCCTTGCCTACCGTCAGGACATCGGCAGAGTCGCGGACGGGTGTGACTTCTAGAGGCCGACCGCGAACAACATGGCGTCCAACGCCGCCCCGTAGTCGTTACCCGTGCTCGACGGAGTGGGAGCTGGGGATCCGAACGCAGCCACCGCTTTCAGATACGGTCCGACCGTCACCTGAGGCATGAGGTTTCCATCGGGTTCGAATGTCGCCGGCAGACCCCGCCCAGCAAGGTTGACGCGCGCCGAGTTCGGCTGTGACTTGTGCCGAGACTGCGCCAAGGTCCTCGGAGTTCTCAAGAAGGGTCCCGGCATTCCACCAGATAGCGACCGCTGCGAACGCCACCACACCGCACGCGACGACCACGCCCGACCTGGTGAGCCAGACTGGACTGCCCTGAGCATGGCGGCCCCGATGCGTCCTCGTGATCAAGGATGGAAGTTCCCCGACGAGGATCAGGACGAGAGCCGCCGCCGGGTAGAGGTAGCGGCTCGCGCTGTCCTGGGACACGCCGCGGGCCAACAGAGTCAGCAGCCAGAAGACCAGCAACCCGCTGGTCGCCATGGCGAGCCGCCCCGCCCGGCCCGGGCTGCGCACCACGGCGACAATGACCGCAACAGCGAGAGCGGCGCTCAACCCATACCCGACGGACGATCCTCGACCGACGAGAGCACCCAACGTTGTCGCCGTATCCGAGTTGATGGACTTCAGAATGGCGATGGCCGACGTGCTGGAGGAAGAAGCCGACCTCCCTATTGTCCCGTACCAAATGAGGAAAAGCACCAGAGGAACCGCCGGAACCCACACGCGCTTCCAGCTCCGCCGCCGCCATGCCATCTCGACGAAGACGCCCGCAACAAAAGGGAGGCCGACGCCCGAGCATGCAACGCCGGCCACGAGACACACGCTGGCGCCGATGTCAGATCGCCTGGTATCGCGATCGATGAGGACCAGCGCCCCGAGGCCGGCGGCAACGCTGCCGAGAAAACCGATCTGGAACGGCCACAGCAGGTCCTGCCATGCCGGGCCCAGCAACATCAGGGCCGCGGAGGCCGCGCCGGCCACGAGCGGGTGCACCTTCTTGCGGAGGAGGAGGAAGAGCAGCCAGCCGCAACCGACATCGAGCAGGACGAGAACCACCTGATAGGGCCAGTAGTGACGTAGGCCTGCCGTGTGCAGCAACGCCTCGTAAATGGAGAGCGGGATCATCGACGGATGTCCGTTGTGCGGCCGCAGGACGTTGTGCCAATAGCCGGTCGTTGCGGCTTCTTCGACGAAATTCCATTCGTCGAAGAAGAAGGTGAGGTGTCGACCGAGTACGAGCAGCCAGGCGGTGGCCGTTATGCCAGCGGCGCCGAAGACGGCAAACCCGAGCCAATCGTCGAGCCGCCACGAGGGGCGGTCGTGTCCTTCTCCCTGGGTTTCGTCCGTCACGCCGGACTGTTCTACGCGTGGCGCCCGAGGATCAGCTTTACCTGTCCGTTGGGGCCGGCTGAACGGCAGTGGTCGAGCACACCATCAGCAGTGCACGTGCCGGTGCCCCCGTCGTCGTTGACAGCAATGTGGAACCCCATCTGCTTGTACCGATCGAGTACCTCGAGCGGATCGAGACCGCGATCCTCAATCGCCTGTGGCCAGAAATCCACGACGAGCACGATGGCGGGCGACTCGCGGATGATCCGTTCCATGCCCAATACGACTTCCGGCTCGAACCCTTGCACGGTGATCTTCGCAACGTCGAAGGTGCGGCCCGGCATGAGCTCGTCCCCGGTCACGACCGGAACAACGATGTCGTAGCGCTCGTCGGCCGTCTTGACGCCAAGGCGCGAGTCGCCGGATTCATCTCGGGCGATCCCAAGGGAAGCAGGCGCCGGCGCTCGCCGAGGGCGACATTGTGCGTTCCGGCATTCACGTCGTTCGCCCAGAGATTTGCTTCCAAGAGTTGGTGCAGGACCGGATGGGGCTCGACGGCGTCGATCTGAATATCGAGTGCGAGGCGGTGGACGAAGAGGCTGAAATAGCCGACGTTCGCTCCCACGTCGAGGAATCTCGCGCCGGGGCGGAGCAACCTTCTCAGGAGAGCGCCGGTCGACTGATCCCAGGTCTCCCTCCGGATGAGATACGGGCGCATGACCTCGTCGCGTGTCAGCATCCAGAGCGGGCCCATGTCGGTCTCGACGAGCTCGTACGGGCCGTTCCCTTCGATTGCCGGAGGGATGGTCTGGCTTGTGCGCCCGGTGATGGAACTCG
>CAWAJT010000005.1:0-15963 GCA_963782415.1 uncultured Acidimicrobiaceae bacterium
ATTCCTGATGAGAGCGTCAGGATTTCGGCGTCGAACCCGAACGATCACTCATCCCCGCGCTATCCCCGCGCGACAGATGGCTCGTAGGCAGTGTTGTCGGACTCCGACGCGCCGACTGTCGTGCAGCGTCCATCGCGTCGGCGACACCACGCAGATCACTGGGTTAAGAGTGGGCGTATGTGCAAACGAAGATCGCCGGATCGTGCCCCAGTGCGGCGGCAGCGGCTGAGACCGGTATGCCTTGCTGGGCCATCAGGCTCGCAGCCGTGTGACGGAGCACGTAGGGAGTGACCACGACGGCAGGTCGAGCTCGAGCGCTGCGGGTTCTCTGTTCACCAAGGCTGGCACCGAGCGGAGGCACTCACTCCGACCAGTAACGACACATCCAAGATGGGTCTTCTTGCCTTGCCGGCCCCACGCTAAGCCCTCCCCTCGGCCCGCGGCACTGCGCGACATACCATCATCCACGCCTCTGTCGTACGCACTGCTCACGACTGACCTCGGGCATCGACGGCGTCACATCGGCCGTCGTCTCGACCTTGACCGGATCGAGAATCCGATAAGCAACCAGTTTGACGCGGTCGGTGAGGAGGAACCATGCCAGCGCATAGCCCCATACCAGCGCTGCATATCCCCAGCCAAGGGGTGTCATGAAGACCCCGTACACCGCGATCAGGGTCGCCATCGCCTGCGTGCCGACCACAGCCAGCAGGAGGACCCGAGCGGGGCGTATCGACCAGAACGGGCCCCGGGTGCGTGCGAGGAAGATCGTCAGGTGCCCGGCGACCGAGAGCGTCAGGTACATCAGGGTCTGCAGGTGCGCGTGGTCGAGGTGGAAGACCTTGTCGCCCAGGGTGAACAGGCCGAAGGCGGCGATGGGGCCGACGACGCCGAGCACGGTGGCGATCCCCAGCACGAGGCGCATGTTCCACGCCTCGGGCTGCTGCCTGTAACGCACGTTGTCATAGGCGATGGACAAAATGGCGGCGTCGTTGAGCAGTGCCAGCATCACAATCTGTATCGCCGTGACCGGGAAGAAGTTGTAGATCAGGATCACGGCCGACACGAACAGCAGGACGCGGAGCGTCTCCGCGATGCGGTAGATCGCGTAGCTGTTCATCCGCTGGAAGATCCTCCGGCTCTCCTTGATCGCGTCGATGACCACCGAGAGCCCGGGCGTGGTGAGCACGATGGATGCCGCTGTCCGTGCGGCGTCGGTGGCGTCCGAGACGGCAATGCCGCAGTCAGCCTTCTTCAGAGCCGGGGCGTCGTTCACCCCGTCGCCCGTCATGCCGACAATGTGACCTCGCCTCTGGAGGACATCGACGATGTGGAACTTGTGCTCGGGGAAGACCTGGGCAAACCCGTCGGCATCGTCGATGGACGCCGCCATCGCCGCGGTCTCTTCGCGCTTGACGTCACCCAGTCCGGCAGCGTCAAGAATGTCCGCGCCCATCCCTAGAGTCGTGGCCGTCTCCCGGGCGATGGCGAGGGCATCACCGGTGACCATCTTGACGTCCACGCCCATCTCGAAGGCGGTGGCAATGGTCACCTTGGCGTCTTCCCGTGGTGGATCGAACAGAGGCAGCACTCCGACGAAGCTCCACGGACCGCCCCCGTCGGCTCGGGCCACTCCCAACGAACGGAAGCCTCGTTTCGCGAACCTGTTCACTGCCGCTTCGACGTCGGTCTTGATCTGCGACGCATTGGCCGACAGCTCCAGGATCACCTGGGGGGCGCCCTTCGTCACCTTGAACGAGGACCCGTCGGCCGCGATGACGGTGGCCTCGGTGCACTTGCGGACCGCATCGAACGGCTGGAACTGGATCACGTGATAACCGTCCAAGGAATGATCATCCGCCAGGCCCCCGAGCACGGCCAGATCGATGGCGTCGGCGTCGTCGGCGCGTGAGGCAAGGGAAGCGTCGAGTATGACCTGTCCGGGAGCGATGGTGCCAACGGTGTAGGGGTCCCCCAGGATGAGTCTGTTCTGCGTCAGGGTCCCGGTCTTGTCCGTGCAGAGCACGTCCACGCCTGCCAGTTCCTCGATGGCCACCAACCGACTGACGATGGCCTTCTTGGATGCGAGTATCCGGGCACCGACCGCCATCGTCACCGACAGCACGGTCGGCATCGCCACGGGAATGGCGGCCACCGTGAGGACGAGAGCGAACTGCAAGGTGGTGAAGAACGCGTCACCGCGGACGGTGGAGACGCCGATGATCACCACGACCATGGCCAGCGCCAGGATGATCAGGAAGGTGCCGATCTTGAGGACAGCCCTTTGGAAGTGGCTGACGGTCTGGGTTTCTTGGACGAGTTCAGCGGTTTTCCCGAAATACGTGTCCGCACCCGTGGCGTAGACGAGTGCGCCGATCTCGCCCTGGCGGACGATGGAGGCGGAGAACACCGCATCGCCGGTCTGGCAGCTCGCGGGCAGCGACTCTCCGGTCAGGACCGACTGATCCACTTCGATCGGGTCGCCGTCCAAGAGGCGTGCGTCCGCTGGCACGATGTCACCCAAGCGCAGGCGGATGACGTCTCCCGGCACGAGCTCACGCGAGGGTGGAGTGACCCACTCGCCGTCCCGTTTGACACGCGCCTTGATCGCCAACTCGGCTTTCAAGGCGGAGATCGCCTTGCCCGCCTGTCGCTCTTCCCAAAACCCGATCCCGGCGTTGGCCAAGAGGAGGACGAGGATGATGAAGAAGTCGGGCCAGTGCTTAAGCACCCCGGACAAGACCACCGCTACCTCGATCATCAAAGGAATGGGACCCCAGAAGTAGGTGAGGAACTTCAGCAGCGGATTCACCGTTTTGTCCACGAGCTCGTTCGGGCCGTACTGCGACAAGCGCTTCTCCGCCTCGACCTCAGTAAGGCCATCAGCCGACGACCCCAGCCGCTTCTCAACCTCAGAGATGGGAAGGGTCTTCAGGTCGTCCACCGCATCCGCCTTCGAGCCCGAAGCCTCGCGTTCGGTACCTTTGGACTCCATCGCGGTCATTCTCCTGCCATGTGACAGCGTGGGACAACACAACATTCGTGCGAGGAACTTCCAAATCAGCCCAAAGGCGACGGGCAGTCAGGCGGTTCGTGGCTGCACGTCCCATCGCCGCCCCAAATTCCCTGATGAGGTACGTCGGGGTTTCGAGCGGGTTACCCGCAGGCCAATCCGCGCCGGTCGATCCGTGGTGGCGCCCCTTTGTGACCGAACACCATGCGACGCGGTTCAGACCACCTGCGGGCACTCTGACGGGAAGCTGTACGGAGTACCTCCATCTCAGAGAGGTCACTGCCCCGACCCGAGGGTCGCTTTGCTGAGTACCAGGAGCTGGCGATGAGCCGCGTTCGGTTCGGTGACCATGTCGATGCGGTTGATACCACGGTGAAGGCTGAGATCAGCTTCGATGGTGTCATGACTGATCGTCGTAGGCACCGGCCGCCCATTGCTTCCGGAGAGGCGAACGGTCGATTCGGGAATTGTCGACACGAGGAGCAGTTGGAGTTGGGCCGACTGCGCCGAGCCGCTGAACACGTAGAGCGACCCTTTGGCGCTCAAAATGGGAATCGCTTCTAACTTGTCCGTGATCCAGCCACCACCGGGGAATATTCGAATGCAGCGCACGTTGATCTGGAAATGGGGAATATCGGTACGAATCGTTGCGGCGACACCGGGTCCAGCGCCGGCGTCTAGGTGACGATCAACAACCCGGTACCGACGACGTCGGTGGGCCTTCCCTCCGCCGGGGCCACCGTCAGCGGCACGACGCTCCTCGGCGCCCTCGCCAGCGGCCCCGCAGGAGTGGCCAAGGTGCAGTTCGCCCTCACCGGCGGAGCGCTGAACCAGGCCATTGTCGGGACCGCCGTGCGACCCTCTAGGGCTATCTCTTCAACTTCAACACCACGACAGTGGCGAACGGGACCTGCATGCTCCAGAGCCTGGCCTCCGACGCGGTCGGCACCACCGGGTCCGGCGCCGGCGTCCAGGTGACGATCAACAACTGAGCATGCCCGCACCGACGCCCGGGAATGCGGGTGACTGCTGGCGCGGGAATCATTACCCGCTGCGACGGGCAAGCGGGGTCACCGTCGATTCGGGTCCGTGAGCCGCATCAGCCAGTGACCTTCTAGGTGGTTCGCCGCTCCACATGCTGGAGCTCGATCCACAGCGGGAGCAAGAACCAGATGTAAGCGTTGGAGAGCGTGTACTCCTTGTCCTCGTGGCGCGTCACCATCTCGCCGATCTCGGTGACGCGAACGCGCTCGTCCCTGCCCTGGTACGCCTTGACCCGACGAAGGATCTCGACCAGCTCTCCCATCGAGGAGACTTCCAATCCGAAATGGTCCATGTTGGGAGTGACCATGAACTCGTCGGCGGCCGGGAGCAGGTAGATGAATTGCCCGAACTCCCCCGTGTAGAGGATCAGGGGATTGCCCTTCTCCGTGCTGTTGTCCCCTTCGCTCCACCCGAACACTGAGCTGAAGAAGTCCAGCAACGCAGCACGACCTGCCTCGTCCATGATGGTGGCGTCGACGCTGATGGCCACGTGATTGATCCTCGGGCCGAAGGCAGCCGGCCTCATAGCGGCAAGCTCGGCTGGACCATGACCTTGCTCGGGATGTCGCCCCGGGCCAGCCGCTCCATGGAGACCATGACCTCGCTGAGAGAAACGTTCGACGCTTCAATCAGTGCGTCGAGTGGCAGCGTGCCGCCTGCCAGGAGATCGACCGCCGGCTGGAAGCCTTCGTCGTTGTAGTTGTAGGCCCCAATGATCTGCAGCTCGAAGATGATCATCCGGTTCTGGTTGATCCGCGGTGGCTCGAAACCGGTGCCCACGATCACGAGGGTCCCCGCGTAGTCCAACTGACCGAAACCTGCCTCGGCCGCACTGGCTTGACCCGAGCACTCGAACACCACGGCATAGGGCTCGGCGACCGGCGCAGCCATTGCCGGCTCTTCGAGCATGTCCGGGTCCACCACCCGGTTCGCCCCGACGTCGAGTGCCTGCTCGCGCCGGAGGGCAGACGGTTCGCTCACCGTGATATCGGTGACTCCTTGGGCACGCAGCACGGCGACCAGCAGTAGCCCGACCGGACCAGCTCCCGTGACGAGCACGCGGTCGTCCGTGCCGACGTCGGCCAAGCGCAGCGCATGCAGAGTGATGGCCATCGGCTCCGCCAGGGCAGCCACTCTCGTCGTGAGGGAATCGGGAATCCGGATCAAGCCGTCGACGCCGACCGTCTTGTAACGGCAGAACGCGCCGCTGTAGCCGGTGAAGTCGGCGGTGGCACGGTTCAGGCACACCGAGGGTCGGCCCCGCCGACACGGTCGGCAGACGCCACAGCCCGGCGCTGGGTTCCCGACGACACGGTCGCCAGGCGACCAGCCCGAGCCTTTCGGAGCGGCAGCCACGACGCCAGACCATTCATGACCGAGGATCGCCCCCGGCTTGGCGAACTTCTCCAAGACCATGTGAAGGTCGGAACCGCAGATCCCACACTCGGCGATCTCCACCAGCACCTCGTCTGGCCCGGGTTCCGGTCGGGGCACCTGCTCGACCTCGATCTTACCGTCACCCACGTAGACGGCTGCTGGCATCGTCCCGGTCGGCATGTGAACAACACTAAGTGCGTATTCTCGACGGCGCCCAGAACGGCGACGTGCCATCGTGGACGCGTGCAGCGGGTCTGGTATCTCAGCTATGGCTCCAACCTCCTCCGGGCGCGGTTCCTGGCCTATGTACAGGGCGGTCGCGTCGCCGGCAACGACGTCGAGTACGAGGGGTGCCGGGACACGTCGCCCCCGGTGGGCGACGTGTCGTTCACCATTCCCCACTCCCTGTACTTCGCCGGATGGTCCGACCGCGTCTGGGGCGGGACGTCCGGCGCCTTCATTTCGCTCACATCGCCGCATCCGCCCACGCTGGTCCGGGCGTACCGCATCACCGAGGAGCAGTTCCTCGACGTCGTGCGGCAGGAGAACGCCAACGGCATCGCGGTCGAGGGCTTCGAGGACGCGACCGAGCGGGCCAGGCGCCACGGCCATGCGCGCCTCCTGCAGTCCGGCACTTACTCCGAACTTGTCTACTGCGGTGAGCGGGATGGAGAGCCGATGCTGACCTTTACCGCTTCGGAGGAGCGGGTGGGAGCCCGCGCACCGTCTGCCCCGTATCTCCGAGTCATCGGGAACGGGCTCCGCGAAAGCCATGGCCTCGCTGCGACAGACATTGCCACTTACCTCGTTGACCGACCCGGTGTACGAGCTTGGTGGACCCGCGACCGGCTGTTGCAGATCCTTGAGGCGCCCGGAGCAGAAGGGACCAGGTCTGTCAGGTAGCGACTAGATCCACGACTCCTCGAGTGTCGCGACGGCGCGCTGTCCCGCCGTCCCGTGTCACCCCGGCACGCCCTCACGCCATCACGAATCCATCCGCTCTTCGATCGAATCCGCCGGCACGAGAACGCGTGGTCTGGAGCGTTCGTCACCCTCTTTCCGGCGGGGCCTGGACAAAATGATCTGCACCGATGCCACCACCAGGACGACCATGGTCACGATCCGCTCGCTGCGGCCGACCTCCCGGAACGTCGCATAGAGCTGAATGCCGATGGCCAATGCCTGGGCGAAGAGCGCCAGCACAACGGCGCGCATCCCGGTGACGACCTCGGCATTGGCGTCGGCCTCGGGTGACCCGGCCCAGGCGGCGAGGGCGATGAGCAGCACACCGGCGGTCCAGACGAAGTTATAGGAGTTGGCCGAGACCACGGCGCGGGCATCGGCCTCCTGCACGGCGAAGACAGCATCGGCGACGGAGGTGCTGACGATGGCAAGGCCCAACAGAAGCCACATGGTGTCCGGCTTCCAGCCGAGCAGCCCGTAGACACCGAGAATGGCACCGATGAGCAGCACGTCGAGCACGGGGTAGGCGAAGGCGACGACGGCGGCGAGCTGTCCCACCGTCTTGTGCTCAGTCGCCGGCTGTATCACCAGGGCGAACCCTGCGGCCAGCACCAGCAGCGTCACCGCGATCCCATCCATCCAGCGATGCAGCTCGAACTGCGGCACCCGCATCCGAATCAGGTAGTAGATGCCCAGACCGGTCAATGGGTACCAGGCCAACCAGAACGCGTCGGCAAAAGAAGGGTACGGCACCTGGGTCTCCCCGGCATAGGCCAGGTCCCAAAGGGCACTGCCCAAAAACCACAAGAGCAAGGCGATGCCGAAGGCCAGCCAGGCCCGCCGCGCGATCGGCTCGTAGGCGGCGCGGGCCAGCACCAGCATGGCGCAGATCCCGAGCACAATGTTGTGGATCCAATTGTCGTAGAACCAGCGCGGGCCGGCGAAGCCGAACAAGTCGTTGAGCGCCTCGAGCACCGTCAGCACACCGAGGATCAGCCACAGGTATCGGAGCGGGAACGGCACTGACAGGAGCTCGCCTTGCTCATCGACGAGCCGCCCCCGACGAAGCAGCCGGGCGCCGACCATGCCGGCATTCGCCGCGGCGCGGTAGGCGGCCGTCGCTTGCTTGATCTCTTCGGTCGAATCAGCCATACCGCTCCATGACGTCCACTATCTTCGCCGAGCGGCGACGATCGGGACGGACACGGGACCACGGAGCGACGACCGCGCGCCGGGTACCATCGGCCGATGGACGCTTTGGCAGGGCGGACGGCCGTGGTCACCGGGGCGGCCAGTGGGATCGGGCTGTCCCTGGTGGAGGCGTTCGTCGAGCAGGGCATGCGGGTCGTGATGGCCGACATCGACGAAGAGAACCTTCAGCGTCACGCGGCGAAGCTGGCCGAGAGCGGAGCTCACGTTCACCCGGTCGCAGTCGACGTACGCGACCCCGACGCCGTGGATCGGGTGGGCGACGCGGCGATCGAGCGCTTCGGCAAGCTCCATGTCGCCGTGAACAATGCCGGCGTCGTCAACGGCGGGTATTCCTGGGAGATCCCCCTGGACGATTGGCACCGGGTCATCGACATCGACCTCTGGGGAGTCATCCACGGCATCCGCACCTTCGTGCCGCGAATTTTGGCCTCCGGCGAGGACGGACACGTGGTCAACACGGCGTCGATGGCGGCTGTGCTCGCCTTGGGGCGCCTCGGGCCCTACACCGTGGCAAAGCACGGCGTGCTCGGGCTCTCCGATGTCCTGCGGGCCGAGCTCACATCCCTGAATGCCCCGGTCGGGGTCAGCGTCGTCATGCCCGGCATGATCAAGACGGGGATGAACCCGGTCGGTACGGTCTCTTCCGCCACGGTGGCCGCCAACGTCGTCGACGCCATCCGGCGACGGCGCAGCTACGTATTCACAGATGACCACAGCACCGACGACGTCGAAGATCGGCTCGGAGCCATCGCGGCGGCGCGCCGCGACGTCATCAGCTGACCGCGTCTCGAGCCCACGGGCCGGCTCGCATAGAAATGTCACGAGAAATTGTTGCAGCCGGACGCCGCGTACCTGTCGAAACCGACCCCCGGTGAGGCCGATTCGGGGGTGGGGGTCCCATTTCACCCCTGGTCAAGCCCGTGCGTTGCAGCCGACCGCGGTAGCCTCCCTCGATGCTCGGAGACGACCTCGCCGCTGAATTGCTGACGGCGGCGCTCCGGGCGGATCCCTTCTCGGGGTCGCTCCTCGGTTTTCCCGGGTACGACGACCTCCTGCCCGATTTCAGCGCCGAGGCGGAAGACGACACCACGCGCACGCTGGGATCCATTGCAGCGCGCGCCGAACAGGCACCCCACTACGGCATCGACGAGGCTGACATGCAAACGCTCGACTTCGTGCGCTGCCTGGCGCGTGGCATGGCCGGCTTCGCCGCCGTGCCGATCATCGAGTTCACCATCAGCGACACGTTCGCGGCGCCAGTCGGCAACGTGTTGAACTCACTCCCCAAACTGCCGCTGGACACGGACGAACGACGGGAGGGGTACCTGGCGCGCATGCATGGCCTGTCCGCCATGCTCGCCACAGTGGCCGAGCGGCACCGAGCCGGTGCACGCGCCGGACGCACGGCAGTGGCACGGCTCGTCGAATCGGCGATCGCGCAACTCGACCTCATGATGGAGGATCCCTCGGTCGGTGGGATCTCGCGGAACGACGTCGATACGGCCTTCTCGGGGAGACTCACGTCGGCCATCAACGAACACACCCGCCCAGCCCTGGCGGCATACCGAGACGTGCTGCGCACCTCTGTGCTTCCCACTGCACGCGACGACGACCACCCAGGTATCTGTCACCTTCCCGACGGTGAGGCGATGTACCGGGCCATGGCGTTCCACCACACGTCCATGACCTACTCGCCCGAGGAACTCCACGCAATGGGCCTCGAGATTGTCGGCCAGGCGCAGGCGGAAATGATCGAGACAGGGTCACGACTCTTCGGCACGACGGACCGGGTCGAGATCTTCGATCACCTCTCCAACGATCCCGCCCTGCGGTACCAGAGTCGCGCGGAAATGCTGGCCCACGCCCGGCGCGTGGTCGCCGCCGCCGAAGCCGAGGCTCCGAAATGGTTCGCGACCGTGCCGGAGGTGGCCTGCAACGTCGAGGCGGTCCCCGGAGCAGAAGAGGCCGGCATGGCAACGGCGTATTACATGCCCGGTTCTGTCGACGGTTCGCGCCCGGGGACCTACTACCTCAACACGTCACAGCCCGAGCTCCGCCACCGCTACGGCGCCGAGGACATCGCCTTCCACGAGGCGGTGCCGGGCCACCATTTTCAACTCACCATCGCGATGGAGTCCAAGGACCTCGTGCCGGCTCGGCAGGTGCTCTTCGACACCGCCTGCGCGGAAGGGTGGGGCCTCTATGCCGAGCGGCTGGCAGACGAAATGGGCCTCTACAGCGACGACCTCTCTCGCATGGGCCTCTTCGCGGCAGACGCCTGGCGGGCGGGTCGGCTCGTCGTCGACACGGGTCTGCATGCCCTCGGCTGGACTCGCCAGCAGGCGATCGACTGGATGGCCGCCCACGCACCGCTCCCCCTCCTCGAAGTCGAGACCGAAATCGACCGCTACATCTCGTACCCTGGCCAGGCCCTCGCGTACATGGTTGGCCGTCGCGAGATCGTGCGGCTGCGAACCGAGACAGCGGCGCAGCTGGGCACACGCTTCGATCTCCGCGAGTTCCACGACCTCATACTCCGGGTCGGGATCCTCCCCCTCCCAGCGCTCGCCCGTACGGTCGAGCGCTGGGTGCAGCGCCTGGCCTCGTAACGCCCGCTACTGCTCCAGGGCCGCCAGCAGGGAAGGCAAGGTGTCCTCCACCGGGTCGACCCACTGCCGGGGCGTCGGGCGGACGTCGGGGCAGACCGACAGATCCTCTCGTGTCCCAGGCCCTGCGCAACCGAGCACTGGCCCGCTCCCAGCGACACCCCGATTCCGCCCGGTGCCGCCGTCCGTCACCGTCCGTCGTCACGTCCGGGCCGGTGGCGCGGCCGGCGAGACGGCCCGCCCGGCGAGGATCACCCCGAACAGACAGACGGCCGTGACGTGCATGGCGGAGCACCACAGGCAGACGGCACCGATGCGGAAGAGCTCCACGTACACGAGGTACAGCACCATGGCGGCGCCGCCGCCCGACGCCAACAGCCGAGCGGTGTCGACCCACAGCGCCGTCGAACGCCAGGCCCAGGGCGCGGTGAGGCCGGTCATCACGGCTGCCCAAACCAAGCCCACGACGGCGAGCGGCACGCCGAGCACCACCGACCACGAGCTCGTCGTCACCAGTGCGCAGTTGACGATCCCGGTGTCCGGACACGCAAGCGCAGTCGGATCCGTGTAGTGCGCAACGGTGAGGTACGACGAGATCGCCACCGCCGCCAGCGAGAGCGCCAGCGACGCGAGCGGGACCCACACCGGCACGCGCCGGTCCGTACCCCGCCGGATGACCGGTGCCGACATCGTCACGCCCCCAGCTTCTGGGCGATCGCCGCAACGGCGGCCGAGTTCGCCACGTCCGAGGGCTTGTTACCGGTGACCGAGGTGATCGCCGCCGTGATGGCGTTGGCCGCCCCGTCGACCGCCTGTGCCACCGCACTGGATGGATCGGTCAGCTGGGTGGCGATCTGGCTCCGGGACAGCCCCTCGAGCACCTGGGGCGAGAAGCTCGACCCGGTCACGACGTAGCGGTTGGCGATATCGAGGAAAGGGATGCTCCCCTGCGGGTCCTCTTTGCTCAGAAGCGCACTCTGCGCCGCCGTGGGTGCCTGCAGCGTCGCATAGCTGCCGCCGACTTGCTGGTTCGACGCCTCTTCGACAGCTTGGAAATCGACGTACGGGCTCGTATAGGTCGATCCGTAGAACGACAGCGTCTGCGTGTTCGGGTAGATGTCGGTGGTCGACGAGTGGGTACCCGACAGGTTCGTGAACGTCCCGAAGCGGGACAGGGCCACAGCCAGCGCCCAGCGCTCCGCCGCACAATACGGGCAGTACTCGGCGCCGATGTAGGTGATCAGCGGTTTGCCGTCCGCGCCGCGCCCGATGATCCCCGAGCCGTCGCCCACCTTGCCCGGCAGGGCTACCGACGAGGGCGCGCCGACCGCGTCCAGTGTGGCGGCTGGAACCGCCAGGGCGGCAACGACCGCCGGCGACAGCGTCGTGGCGCGCGGATCCGCGCTGGCGGAGGAGCCTCCCGCGACAAGGTGTGAAGACCCCGCCCCCGACGAACCGGATGTCCCCGCCACCTTGACGACGATCATGGTGACGAGCGCGGCGACAACGAGGCTGACGGGCACCAGTGCGGTCAGGATGGGGTGGCGCGAGCGGAACCGCGTCGGCCGGGCAGCTGCTGCAGCGCGGGCGCCGGGCGTTGTCTTCTTGCCAGCCGCGGTGCCGCTGTTGGACGTTGTTCTCGTTGGGGCTTTGGGTGCCGTCTTGGGAGCGGGATTCTGGGTGGACGACCGCACCGAGCGCGGCGACCCCGAAGGGGATTTCGACATGAGTGGTGTTCTCCTTGGATGTGATCCATGTGGACCGATGGCCGATTGCCGCGCGCTGCGTGCTACGCGCGCGCAATCGGGGAGCTCGAACCGAAGGCCGGGTGCGGCCAGCGGGCAGTATCAATGCGACAGGCGCCGGTGCGCCCACGCCCGTATCGGGCGATTGACGCGGACGCGCTCCATGGCGCCACGCGTCGTTCGAGCTAGGAGAACTGGGGCGGATGGAAGAGAGGGTGGCGGCTCCCGGACGGGAGCACGGCGGCGTGGGCACGCCGGCGACGGAAGATCGCAACAGCAGCACCAACAGCGGCCAGGGCCGCCACCGTTGCCGCAACGGCAATGCCGGGGGTGGGTGCTGGGGCCGCCGGGGTGCCCTTGCCACACGTGGCGTCGAGGCAGTGCACGGGTCCCGACGACAACGGTGACTCGGCAAGCTGTACCGCCTCGGCGGCGGATACCTGCGCACCCGCCGAGCGCGCCGTGCGGCACGAAGCCGGCGACCACGGCGGCAGCGATGATCGCCGCCAGACCGATACGCCACCGCAAGGACATGCGAAAGAGATTAGGGGCGCACCATAAGGACCCCATAAAAGGGGACCGTGGCGCCGAACCGACCTTGAGGATCGGGCCAAGGCCGAGGTCAAGGCAGGAGCGTTACCTCCTGTCGCGGTGCTCGTCGACGCTGCGCACGACATGCGCCGAGCGGGCTGCGCTCACCCGAACCCGCTCGGAGGCGGCGGCGGCCCGGTGGTGCCACACCGTGTACCAAACGAAGAATGCAGCCGCGAACAAACCGATGGAGCCCGGGGTCAGCGTGATCTCCGCCATTGACACGCTCCTCGGTGTGGGGTTCTCAGGTCAGCTCGCAGGCCATCCGATTGGCCAGTGTGCGGTGTGACGACACCCATCGAACAGTGACAAAGGTCCCGACCTCCGAGGGTTGTCCGCTCTTTGTGATCTGAGCCGACAGGCCCAGCTCACGAGTGCACCCCGAATGCCCGTCCTCTCCTAGGCCACGTTCGACACGTCCGGCGCGTTCGGCCCGGACTCCGCCGCCTTGCGGGCCCACGCCGCAACGAGCTGCAGCAGGCCGAGATACACCGCCAGCACGATCACAATGATCAGCAGGCTCCATCCCGTCAGGTTGCCTCCGAACACAAGGAAGAGGGCGGCGACGACCACGCCGATGATCCGCAGGCCCTTGAGGTGCTCGAGGATCCAGCCAGCAGAGTGCCGGACCCGGGAGGATTCCACGACTCGCCCGGCACCAGAAGACAGTTCCTTGGTCTGCGTCGCCACCCAGCCACCGCCTGCCACCGCTGTCGAGCGGATCCACACGGCGTAGCGGGCCGGACCGGCCACCCAGGCACCGATCGCCACCAGGACTGAGGCCAGCAACGCCCAGCGCAGATCTGACTTCAAGAAGCGCAGCACCGTGTCCCAGACCGCGGCCGCCGCCTGCGTGTTGAAGCCTCCCCCCGATGCCTGGTTGAGGAAGGTGATGCGACCAAGCGACAGGCCGGCCAATAACAAGAGGGTCATCAACGCGACCCCGACGGCCAGCCGCAGGAGCGTCTTGCGGCGCTCCATGGCGAGCACGATGGCCAGGATGGCCAGCACGAGGGCGATGATCGGGATGATCCACTTGAGCTTGACTATCAGATTGAAGAGGCCCGAAAACTTCGAAACCTGATCCTTGGACACGACGGTGAAGCTGAGCCCCTTGTCGCCCTGGCTCGAGATCGTCTTGAGCGGATCGAACAGCGTGACCCCTCGCGCGTCGAGCTGGTCGATCAGGTTGTTGAGCGCGGGCGAAAGATTGAGCGCGACCTGACCGCCCTTGGCCAGCTTCTTCTGCAGCGGCGTCTGCTTGCCGGTGAGAATGTTGATCACGGCGGCGTGGCTGTGGCGGTTCAACGAGTCCCACAACTGACCGAACTTCGGACTGGAGAAGACCTTGACTGCCAGTCCCTCGACGTAGGTGTGGACCTGGTTGACGATCGGCGTCACGAGCGGCTTCGCCTTTTCCGGCAGGGCGTCCTGCACCTTGTTCTGCACGATGTGCGTCGAGAACAACTGATCGGTCGCCCGTGATGCGAGATGGTCGATGATGACCGGATTGCGCGCCAGTGGCGCCATCGTCTCCACGTACTGGTCCGTGTTCGTCACCGTGCGGATCGCCCACACCGAAATGATCGAGATCGGTATCAAGATGGACGCCACCACGACGAGGACCCAGGCCGAGATGCGCCGAGGCAGGTGCCCGCGCCGTGTCTTTTGTTGCTTCTTCTCGGTCGGTGCCGCCGTCCCGGCCGCGGCGGCGTCGGCCGTCTGCGGCGTGCCCGAGGCGTCCGCGGTGTCCTGGTTATCCTGCATCTGGGGTTCAGTATCGCTCATCTGGGCCTTCCCATCGGCAATGCCTAGCGCCAATGGGACTGGTGCGCACGCGTGCGACGGTGTAGCACTAGTGGCCGTGAGGCAGAACGTGGGCAGGTCGAGCGGTCCGCGGGTCGTCGCGATCAGCGCCATTTCGGGGTTCATGGCCCCGCTGGTCTTCGTGAGCATCATCGTGCTGCGCAAGGTCTCGCGCCGCGGCCGCGCCCAGTACCGCCGCTGGAATCGGCGTCTCCAGCACGAGATCGCCCGCTGGAACTGAGCGATTGGACCTGAGCGGCTCCACTGAGCGGGTGGGCCTGAGCGTCTCACCGGGCCGCCCATTTCCTGCCACCTACGCTGATCGGGTGCTGACTGGACTCGCCCACAGCGCCGTCTGCGTGCCCGACGTGTTGGCCGCCACACGCTGGTATTCCGATGTCCTCGGTCTCACCGTCTTGTCGCCTCCCTACCGAATGGAAGGCAAGCAGATCGAGCACGACATGGGTGAACTCGTGCCGTCACCGGTGGTCGTGCACGCGGCGATTGTGGGATTCGGGCAGGACGACCGCGTCATTGAGCTGATCGAATACCCGGCGGCGGACGTCGTTCCGCCCGAAGCCGGACAAGCCGCCGTCACACGCGCCGGGATCACGCACATCGGGATGCTCTGCGACGACATCAGCGTGACGAGGACGGAACTCGAGCGACGCGGGGTGGAGTTCCTCACGACGGGTATTGCCGATGTCGCCGGGCTCCGCACTACCTGGTGTCACGACCCGTGGGGGACGGTCATCATCCTCATGGAAAAGCGCGCCGGGGCCCATCCCTACTGGGGTCAGTGGAAGGCGTAACCGGGCGCGCAGACCTTCATCGCGCAGACCTTCATAGCGGCACTCTCACCTGTCCGACCGAACCGGTCGCGACCGGTGATGGCCGTTGGAAGGGCGCTTTGGACCGCGTTTGGGCCAACTCTGGGCACAAAAATCTGCATTTGTGCCCAGAAAGATGTGCATCACTAGGCGCGCGTCGGCCACAATGGGCGCCATGAACAAGAGAGAACTAGCCAAAGCAGTCGCGGTACAGGCCGATGTCGAGCTGAAGACCGTGATCACTGTCATCGACGGATTCACCGACGTCGTCACTGCCGTCGTCTCGAAGGGCGAGCCGGTCTCCATCCCAGGCTTCGCCAAGTTCGTCAAGGTCAACCGCGCCGCGCGGATGGGCCGGAACCCGGCAACGGGTGAGGCGATCCGGATCAAAGCATCCAAGAAGGCGCGCATCACGCCCGTGAAGGCGTTCAAGGACGCCGTCCTGGCCCCCGCCACAGCGCCGAAGTTGAAGAAGGGCGCGTACCCGACGAGCGACGCCGCGGTCGCCTCGGCCGGCAAGTCCGCCGCTCCGGCTACCGCCAAGAAGGCACCGGCTCGCGCCGCCGCCAAGAAGGCTCCGGCGCGCAAGGCCACGGCGCGCAAGGCTGCGGCCAAGCGGGCGCCGGCACGCAAGGCCCCGGCCCGGCGGGCTCCCGCCAAGAGGGCCACGAAGAGGTAGCGAGCAAGGCCCCGGTTCCGCCGCCAGGGACCGGGGCCTTCTCTTTTTGCCTGCGGCCCCGGCCCATGGACGAGGTGCCTGAGCAGGTCGAACGCGT
>CAWAJT010000006.1:0-905550 GCA_963782415.1 uncultured Acidimicrobiaceae bacterium
TGTCCCGACGCCACGTAGCGATCGACGAACTCGTGAACCGGATTGGGAACTCTTCGGGCGAGTCGGATAATGGTGGAACGGCAGAACGTACGAGCGGGTCAGTGGTCGAGCGCCTACGGAAGACTGGCTGGCTGGAGATCACGAGTCGGGGTAATGCGTCTGATCGCCGGCTGGTACCACCAATCCCGCCCAAATCCGGAATGACCCAGCGATGCTCGAGATGATCGAGGACCGCTGCCGATCGATCGCCGAGAAGGCTGACCATCGCCGATCTGCCTGAATCGTGCCCCTCGGCGAGATCAGTGCGCTTTACGACAGGCGGGAACGCGGCGATCCGGGTTTCCGCCTGTGGAAGCAGGTCGCCGACCAAATCTCGACAGAGTTAGCCGATTGCCTCGGGCCGCCTCCGGACTGACTCCACGATCGTCTAGCGGCAGCATCATGAGTCGGGTCGTATCGATCTCCTTTCCGTTGGGCCTTGAGGCACGACCCCCACCCGAACCCGCGACAGGGGGCAGGGCGGGCGGCTGGCGACGGCAAACGGTGTGGGTTGCGATCAGAGTGTCCGACTCCCGATCTTTAGATCGCCTTTGAGATTGTGAGCACACCAGTAGCCATAAGCAGGATGTCAACCGCCCACGCAAAGTGTGATGGCTCCATTCGGCCACCTATGTGCGAGCCCAAGGTGATGCCCGCCACGCAAGCCACCAGCGAACAGGCGGCGAGAGCAAGGTCGAATGACGTGATCAGCCCGGCGAGGGCCAAAAGCGGGAGGCCAATGAGATTAGAGAATAGGAAGACCGCGGAAATAGTGGCCCGAAACCTGTCGCCGTGAAACCCTGTCCGACGGAGCTCATAGACGAGCGGCGGTCCATTGGTGGCCAGGGACGTATTTAAGACGCCGCTAATGAAACCCACTGAAACCGTCGTGAACCGATGCGGCACCATGAGTTCAGAGCGCATCAGGCGCGAGGAAACGACAATCCAGATCGCGGCCATGCACGTCGTGACGCCAAGAATGATCCGCAATGTGTCGCCAGAGACCGCGCTGATTATCATCACTCCAATCGGCGCACCGATAATGGCGCCCAACCCCAATCGCCGGGTCGTCGGCCATTCGATCTGGCGACGAAGATGCAAAGCAACCCAGGCGCATGTAACGGTGCCGGTCAAGAATACGATGACCACAGCACTTTTGGTCGGTACGACGAAGGCCATGAGAGGTACGGCAAGAAGCGCAAACCCGAAACCAACCGCCCGCTGAAGGGTGGTGGCGATGAAGACAATGCCAACAATGGCCGTGACTGTGCCAACAGAAATCACCTCACGAAAGTAGTGGAATGACCGCATTGACCTTCGAACCGATTCGGGCCTGACGATCTCTCAGGGTTGGTTCGGACCATCGATGTTGATCGGCTAGGTGGAAAGGCGCCACTCTCTCGCCGAACACGGGCACCCCTGCAATTAGCTGAAGGGAACCGGCCCATCTGACAGCGGCCACGCGAAACTCCCCATGGGCGGCCACGGAGATTCCCCAGGGACGGTCATCTGATCGCCCACGGACGGCCATCGAAATTCCCCACGGACGGACACGAGGTGTCCCCATCCACCACTGATCTGTCCCTTCCTGGCTTCGATCGGAGCTGCAAGGCACCCGACGAGCCAGGAAGGAACACCTACATGTTGTCCAAGGAGAAGCAGATGGACGTCCTCGAGGCCTATGACCTCACCAAGACGCTGCGGGGGGCCGCTGAGCTGGCCGGCGTCGACCATCACACGGTGGCCCGTTACGTTGCCGCCCGGGCCGCCGGGCTCGAGCTCGAAGAAAGCGAGCGACCCACCAAGACCGATGGGTTTGCCGACAAGATCGCCGAGTGGATCGAGCGCTCCAACGGCAAGATCCGCGCCGATGTGGTCCATCGTCGCCTCGTCGCCATGGGTTATTCGGGATCAGAACGCACGACGAGGAGGGTGGTGCACGCCCTCAAGGCCGACTACCGCCACGCCAACCACCGCGTCTATAAGCCCTGGATCCCCGAGCCGGGTCTGTGGCTCCAATACGACTTCGGCGACGGCCCTCGGATCGATGGGGTGCCGACGGTGCTCTTCTGCGCCTGGCTGGCCTGGAGCCGCATGCGGGTGATCATCCCCCTGCTCGACCGCACCATGCCCTCGGTGGTCGCCGCGCTGGATCGGACCTTTCGGTTGCTCGGCGGGGCGCCCACCTATGTGCTGACTGACAACGAGAAGACGGTCACCGACCGCCATATCGCGGGCATCCCGGTGCGCAACGAGTCGATGGTGGCCGTGGCCAACTACTACGGGGTGACGATCACCACGTGTGTGCCCTATGACCCCGAGTCCAAGGGGGGATCCGAGTCCACGGTGCGCATCGCCAAGGCCGACCTGGTGCCGACAGAGGCCAACTTGCGCGACGAGTACGCCTCCTTCGCCGAACTCGAAGACGCGTGTGCGCAGTCCACTACGCGCTTCAACGGCCGGATCCATTCGGTGACCCGCCGGGTCCCGGCCGAGGCGCTCGAAGAAGAGATCGGGTTCTTGCATGCGGTCCCCGATGCCCCTTACACGGTCGCCTTCGGTGAGTCCCGCCGCGTCGGGTGGTCCTCGACCGTCTCGTTCCGCGGCGCGCGCTATTCGGTGCCTCATGTGCTGTGTGACACCCGGGTCTGGGTGCGGGTGGGCCCCGGCGAGGTGATCATCGTCTCTGGCGAGGGCTCAGAGGCCAAGGAGGTGGCCCGCCATCGGCTGATGCACCCCGGCGGGGCTTCCATCCGCGACGAGCACTACCCCGAGCGCCGCCGCCATCCCCTCGACCGCGCACCTCGGGCGACCAATGTGGCCGAGGAGCGCTTCTTGGCCCTCGGCGAAGGAGCCAAGCGTTACCTGGTCGAGGCGGCCGCTTGTGGCGCCCGGCGCATCGAGGCCCGCATGGCCGAAGCCGTCACCTTGGCCTCGCTCCATGGCGTGGGTCCGATCGACGAGGCCCTCGGGCTCGCCGCCATGGCCGGGCGCTTCTTGGACGGCGACCTCGAATCGATCCTCGTGCACGCAGCAGGTGCGGTGCGCGTGCGCGCCGTGCCGCCAGGCGAGCACTCCTTGGCCCAGGGGACCTCCACGTGGAGCACCTTCGGCCTCGGGAGTGCCTCGTGAACGCGTCAGCTGCGGCGCCCATCGACGAGGTGACGGCGCTGTGTCGGCGTCTGCGTCTCAAGTACGTCCGCGAGCAACTCGAAGAGGTGGTGCTGACCGCACGGGCCCAGCGCTGGGATCCCACCGATGTGCTGCGTGCGCTCCTCGTCGCAGAGGCCGAGGGACGAGACCGTTCGACCATCGAAGTCAGACGACGCCGGGCCCATTTTCCCGCCGGCAAGACCTTCGACACCTGGGTCGAGTCCCGCTCGTCCATCCCCGCCGCTGCCCAGCGTTCACTGCGCTCGCTCGAGTGGATCGGACGGCGCGAGAACCTGGTGGTGGCTGGACCATCGGGGACCGGCAAGTCGCACCTGCTCGAGGCACTCGGCCACGCGGCGATCGACGTCCAGATGACCGTGGTGTGGTTCAGTGTCGAGGACCTCGGTGCCCTGGTGCGTCGCCACCGCGTCGACGACACGATCTCGAAGGCCTTCGCCGCTTTAGCCAACGTCTCACTGGTCGTCGTCGACGACATCGGACTGCTTCCGATCTCGGCCGATGCCGCCGAAGGGCTCTATCGCCTCGTCGACGCCACCTACGAGCGACGCTCCGTCGCGCTCAGCTCGAACTTGCACCCGAGCGGGTTCGACCAGCTGATGGACAAGACGATCGCCTCGGCCCTCGTGGACCGGCTCTTGCACCATGCCCACGTCATCGTTACCGAGGGCGAGTCGGTGCGTCTGCTCGACGCCACCTCAGGCAAGGGGGTGGTGCCGCTGGCCAGTTGAGCCGGGGACTCTCGTGGCCGTCCGTGGGGAATTCTCGTGGCCGTCCCTGGGGAGTTCCGATGGCCGCCAGTGGGGAATTCCTAATGGCCGTTGACACCATCCGCCTGGGTCCATTGGACGATCATTCGGAGGTCGTTCGGGTGAAGTCCTTGGTTCGTGTCGTGAACCCAGGCAACCGTGGCGGTCCCGATCTTCTGCCCCTCTCGGCTCTTTCAACCTCGGGCGATGGCGATGCCCCACCGGGCGACCCGTGTCCCGGCTTCGTCGTCGACGTCGGACGCTATTGGCAGATGGTCTACGAGAGCGGGCGTCTGTGTGCTGAGAGGCCAGTCGGAGGTGGGATCCTCATTACCGCCCGGGCTTGAGGGGACGAGCCCATTCACCCGTGAGGGCCGGGAATGGCGTCGTGGAAGGCAGCCACGTAGGGACCACGGTGTCCGAATGCGATCCGTGCCACCGCGAGCTGACGGTAGAACCTGATGCCGCTTGGAGAGAAGAGCATCCACGTGATCCCACCCTGCGTGAAGAGCGACTCCTCACCCGGACCCAAGCCGAGAGGGCTCGAGCTCAAGATGGGCCCGGCGTAGGGCTCCTTGCACGGGCCCGCTGGCCCGCGGCAAAACGCCACGCCGATGCCGTCACCGTCTTGGTATGAGGGATTGGCCGAGAAGAAGAGGTAGAAGTGGCCGTCGGCATGAACCATGTCTGGTGCCTCGATGAGCTTGTGCTCCCACGGCCGGGTGGCGGCAAGCAGCTCGTCTGGTGATCCCTCCAAGGTCATACCATCGGGCGCGAGCTGCTGAGCCCAGAGCACAGTCGGCTGGTTCGCGGCGAGATCGGGGTTTTGTGCCGGACCCCAGGTCGCATTCACGTCGGCCTTCCAGTCGAGCCACATGTGGCCGTCGGGCGCAATGAAGGTCCGAGGGTCGATTGATCCCGACGGGTCACAGATGACCGGTTGGGGGGCAACGAGGAACGGTCCGAAGGGCGAGGTCGATACCCCCATTCCGATGCACTTGGCTGGAGCTCCGGTCGCCAAGATGCGATCGCGGTCGGGAGAAGAGAACCACATGACGTATCTACCGGCAACCAAACGGACATCGGGGGCCGACGTCCACCCGGTGCTCCAAGACGGCAGCACGGGCATTGCATCCACCTCCTTGCCGAGGTGCATGAGGTTCGCAAACGCCCGTACCGGAACGTTGGGAGGGCCATAACCACCGGCCCCCGTGTAGAGGTAGTCGGTGTGGCTCCCGACCGTGACACTGGGGTCGGGCATCGCAACGTTGTAAGGCGGCACGAGCTTGCCTAAGGCGTATGAGGGCGCTGGCGGGGGATTGGGCGCGCCAGCTACGCCAGCCGTTGCTCTAGCCCGAGAGACGAAGACGACGGTGCCGGCAACGATTGCAGCGACCGCTATCGCGCGCCACGCTCGCCGCCATCGCCTTAACCGATCAGAACGAACCCAGCCGGTCACCCATTTTGGCCGCACGGAAGAGTCACGCCCCCTTTGAGATCAAGAGAGGGTCTTGTGTAATGCTTACCGTCATTGAAGAGCAGACTTTACGCTGGACCCGAGCTCCCCCCCCCCCCCTTCGGTTGTACTGGGCTGCTCGCGGCCAGAGGGCCGACCGCCTTGCGGGTGCCCGAACGCCTCCCGAAGAATCGAGGGACGCTTGGTCCAGCGCGAAGGCCGCGAGGACCAGCACCCACGAAGATCTCGCGGCCCAGGTTTGCCGACGGTCGGGACCAGCCTCCAATCGGCATGCGAGGTCTGAGTCACCCCCACGCCTCGCTGGGGCCGGTCAACAGTTGCCGCTTCCGCACGTTGCGCTGGACGAGCGTTCCCCCTCGTCGGGCTGCCGGGATTTGAACCCGGGACCTCTTGACCCCCAGGAATCCTCCACCAAGCAGTGCTCTCGGCGGCGTTTGACCAAGCGCGGGCTGACCAGAGACGCGCTAGTTAAGCGCAGCTCAAAGACCGAGAATTCCACTCAGTAGCCTGCGACCACATGACCTCAACGTGGTTTGCGGCGCTGGCCATCGTCGCACCGGTCGTGACGGGTTTCGGCGTCGCCTCACTTCACGGGCCATCACCAAGAGAGGCTGGCTGCACGGGCGCGCATCGGAGAGAAGCAGGCCTACGCCTATCTCCTGCTCAACGAGCACACGGTGCGGCTACGGGTGTACGCGCTGGTCGTGAATCCTGACCTCTCCCCCGGACGACCCTTGGACTCCCCCTCCGACGAGCGATCAGAAGCTCTACGAGATGTTCGCGTGGGTCGAGGCGTAATCGGGAGTGGAATCGATGACCTGTCGGCGCTGCGGAGCGACTATTTCGGCCTCCGCTGCATTCGTGATCTGCCCGAAATACGGCGACCAAGTGCGGCCTCGGGCCCCCGGCGCCAAACGCTTCATCTTGGAGTCCAACGTGTACGACCAGGTCGTGGCCACCCCCGAACGGCGGCGCCTCTTCGGGGCCGCCTGCGAGAGCGGCCGGATCGAGCTCCTGTTGACCCACGTTCAGCACGACGAACTGATGGCCATCCCCGACGAAGCGAAACGGGCCGCCATCCTGTCGCTCCCCTCGTAGTGACGATGACCTACGGCGCCGTCCTGGGCACATCGAGGTTGGGTCTCGCTCGGTACGGCGAAACCGAAAGGGTCGAGGCAATCCGATCTCCGAGTGGCAGACACACGAACGACGCACTCATTGCTACGACCGCCCAAGGGGAGGGCGCGGTGCTCGTGACAGAGGAGCGCCGTCTGAGGAACAGAGCGCGGAGGGAGGGCATCGAGGTGTGGAGCGCAGCGGAGCTGATCGAGTAGGTAGAGAACCTGGGCCTCGACGTCCAACACCAAATGGCAACGCCCCGAACCGGCAGACGGGAGCGATTTCATGCTGACGCCGCTTGCACGTTAGGGGGCACCTTTCCTGCGCCGAGGCCGAGAGCCACTTAGCGGCACATGATGAGTATTCGCGCTGAGCCACCAAAAGGTGAACCCGCACAGCGCCTGCGCGGCCGCAAGGAAGATCCCCATCTCGGCCCACTGGAACGGCCAGAAGCGACTTGGCGGCTGGTAGGCGAGGACCGTGTGAAAGGTCGAAGCGTGTATCCGGGTCAACACCACAGCGGTGCCGGAGTTGGATCGGCCCTTGCATGCTCCTCGGATCACTCGTTTCGGCGAGCGAGGGCACCTCTCAGGTGCATTCGGAGACTCAAAGACTGAGACACTGCCCTAGTATTTCGGCCCACAACGTATGGATGACCTTCTTTTGAGGCTCAGACAAAAGGGCAATCTGGGTGGCGATTCCCCCCGCGTTTCTCTCGGGGTTGTTCTTGCGTGTGTCACGGCTGTCTTGGGCGCTGCTGTCGTATTGATCATGACGAACGCGTCGCTCGTGGCAGATGGATCTTTCTATCTGTTAACGGCCGTCAAATGGGGCAAGCCATGTACGTGCGCACCTGGTCGCCAGGATATCAACCTTGTTCGTGAGGGACCCCTTTTGCTTGCAGTGCATCACGGCGTCAGCAACACTCACGTTCTGACCATATTGGAGGGGATTGGGTTCATTCTTTTCCCAGCCTTGGTCTGGACGCTGGTGCTTGTCCTCTCTCGAGGTTCTCGGTTGCGATTCTTCTTCGTGGCCATCTCGTGCGCCCTTTGCTTCGCGACGATGATTTTCTTCAGTGTTGGTGAGTTGACTTTGGCGTTGCCGTTGATAGTGCTTGCCTCTGTCTTGCTGACCCGAGCCACTCCTTGGTCTGGCAGGACAGCGGCACTCGCCATCGTCTCCACGGCGCTTCTGTTCTTCTCGTACCAGGCTGTTGCCCCATGCGCCGTGCTACTTGGTGTCTTGGCGGCGGTCCGGATCAAAGCCGGAATTGGGAGCATCGACGCCAGAGCAAGCGTTGTTGTGCTGGTGCTCTCCGTAGCCGTCCTGGGAGGAGCTGTGTGGACGGTCGTGTTCTGGCCGATCCCAAGTACCGATTCGTTTGTCAGCCTCCCTTACTCTACTGTGGTCCTCTTTTTCGGAGCGTTCTTTCTCATCGTGGGAGCCGTTCTCCAGGGACTCCCATTTGGTCCGAAAAGGCTTGGTTGGGTGTTCTTCATTCTTGCGATCCCATTCGCCCTCTACGGGATCCGTTTGGCAATCTCTGGTGGCCCTTCTGCCGCCTACTCGGCCCGGGGACCGTGCCTGATCTTGGTAGCTGCGCTGCAAGTGCTGCTAGTAGCGGACTTGATCTTGCAACTCTGGGGGCCTGCGAACTGGACGGTGAAACTGTCTCCACACGCAACATCGGCGGCCGCCATATTCCTCATCGCCCTCGTCACGATCCCGATCGTGTGCGCACTACGGTGGTCCACCGTTGTCGGCGACTTTCGGCAGACGATCACGCACCACAAGGGTTTCGTCCCGGCGACCAGCGTCACCTCAAGTGAGGGCAGCTCCTACCTCTGGCCGTGGACCAACACGACCATGAGCGTGATTCTGCGGTCGTCCACGAGTAACGCCGTCGTCGAAAACACCTCTTTGACTCCTGATATTCCATTCTCTATCGGCTCCGCTGAGAATCAGATCCCTGCGCCGTACCGATGGGAAAAGTTGGGAGTGCTGGCGGTGTCGATCCCAACGGCTACCGTCGTCATAGTCCCTGCGGATGGGGCAACTGTTTCAGGCAGCCAGGTCCTTGACGCGGCAGCTTCAGCCAACCTGACATCCGTCAGATTCGAGATCACCGGCGGAGCATTACGAGATCAGGTCGTCATCAAGGGCACACGCAGCGTTGACGGTTGGGTCGGCCGCTGGCAAACGAACACAGTTGCAAACGGCACCTATACGTTGAAAAGCGTCGCTTCCACTGTCGATCACGTCAGCGTCGAAAGCGCCGACATCACCATCACCGTGAACAATGCGTCAACGACGTCATGACAAGTGGGGACCGGCCATGGGCTGCTCCTTCCACGCCGATGCTCCCTGCCGAGGGTTAACCGACGGAGATCAGAAGCGTGAACGCACCCGACACCGGTATCACGGTCGCCTACAACACCATCACGAGTCGGGGTCGTATCGACCAGCTTTACGTCGGGCCGTGAGGCATAACCCCCCCTCGCCCCGAACCAGCAGAGAACCGCTCAATATCGGCACGTTGCGATCGGTCCGAGCGGAGGCTGGGACGGCGAGTTATCGAGCGGTCATCCGCGGACGGCGAAGAGCCTCCAGGTGCCGGGAACGCCCTTCAGCTCGTGCTCGCCTCGGTCCTCGAAATTGATGCCAGACCCGACTACGAGATCCTTCACGGTTCCCGAGACCACAACCTCGCCTGGACCGGCGACTGCTCCGACGCGGGCTGCGATGTGAACGGCTAGGCCGCCGAGATCGTGTCCTCGGACCTCGCACTCGCCTGTGTGGAGTCCCGCACGCAGATCGATACCGAGGCTCCGCGTGGCCTCGATGATCGCCTGGGCACAGCGGATCGCTCGGGCAGGGCCGTCGAAGGAGGCCATGAAGCCGTCACCGGTCGTATTGACCTCGCGCCCCCCAAACCGCTTGAGCTGTTCGCGCACAGCGCGGTCGTGGGAGTCGAGCATCGACCGCCATTTCCGGTCGCCCAGTGACGCGACAGTGGCGGTCGAGTCGACGATGTCGGTGAAGAGGACGGATGCGAGACGACGTTCGACCTCAGTCGGGCGCCGACCTGTGAGGAACTCGGCGATCTCGTCGGGAACAACAGCCGCATTATCACCAGGCAGTCCGAAATTTGCCACCGGGCAGCTCGACGAACCGGGCCCCTTCGATGTGATCAGCGAGGTAGCGACCGAACTCGATGGGAATCCAGGCGTAGTCCTTCGAATGAAGGACGAGCGTCGGCACCTTGATGAGCGCCAGAAGCGAGCGAACGTCGAGAGAGGTGGTGGACCGGAGGTACGCGGAAACGGATCGTGGTGTGGCTGATGCACGGTTAATCGCCGCACCGAGTTCGAGGAACTCGGTGTCGTCCGCCCTGCTCGGAGTGGCGAGAGCCACGAGATCGGGGGTTCCCCAGAGAGCCATGATGGAATCCACGATCTGTGCGAGTTCCTCGGGTTGCATCCCAATGGGATAGTCATCTGACCACAACATGCGGGCATAACCGTTGAGCAGAATCAGGCTTGCGACACGATCGGGATGTAGGCCAGCGAACATGAGGGCGATGGGCGCAGACTCGCCGACGCCAAGGATGGCGGCTCGATTGGACCCCACCGCATCAAGCACGGCCCCGAGATCCTCTGCGAACTCCTCCCGGGTGGCGTTTGAGGGAGTAGGGTCCGATGCCCCGCTGCCACGCCGGTCGAACATGATGAGCCGGGAGAATGAGGACAAACGCCTGAAGGCGTCGGCGTAGTCGGGGAATTGCCAGTTCAATTCGACGTGGCTCGTGGCGCCACCTATGAGGAGGAGATCGGGCGGGCCTTGTCCGAGCACCTGGTAGGCAACATCGCCGTCGCCGACTCTCGCAAAGTGGGTCTGAGGTCGGCTGCTACTCATGACCCCGTCCACCGCCAGCATTGGTCCACCGGGCGCTCTGGTTGTACCGCTGCACGCTCAGAAGTCTGCCTCGTCCACCAGCCGACCTGCTTGACTAATCCTGATAGGGCGCGACCGCTCGGGATCGGCTCGTGACCGGCTGGGAATCAATGGCCCTCGCACGGCCGCCTCTGTCGGGTGCCGAGCGGCCAAGACATCGAGGGATCGTCACCCACCGGGCGAACCGGGATACCCTCGGGACGACTGATCGAGGTGGGTTTTTGGGATGGCTGCAGCCCCCGGACCGGGGGTGACCCTTAGAGAAGTATCAATGTACGGGGGCAGTCATGCCAACTGCACCAACTCAACTATGCCCGCAAAGAACGTATCGTTTGATTGGTGAAGCCGGTTCCGTGGTTCGCCTTGAGCCTCGCTCTGCTCTTCGGCGTAGTGATGGGATCGCTGGCGTACTGTTTTTGGCATGGCATAGGGCCAAGGTCCTGGTACGAGAGAAACGATGACCTCTGGAAGTGGCTCGCCAGCGCACCACTTCCTGCTGCAGGTGTCTTTCTCGGCCTCGCTATTTTTGGAGCTGCCAGATCTGCACGTCCTCGGACCCATGATTCCGCTGTTGGTGAACTCCTGCTCGTGGTTCAGTCGATCGGCGTCATCCTCTTGACCCTGAGTCTTGTAGTGGGACTGAGCTTGTTCGTCTTCGGAAAACCGCAGCGGCTGGTACCACCCGCATTTAGGAAGAACGCAACCCCCTAGCTGCATCGATCCCCTGCCCCCGTTGTGCCTGCTTGAGACTTGGTGCAGGCGCTGAGGTTCGTCCGTAGCGTTTAGATGCCCTGACGGGGTCACTCTCGTAGTGCCTGCCGCCGGCATAGCCGACTGGCTTTCGTTCGAAGAGTGTCCCGTCTGGGTTTCGCCCCGGAGTGGCTCAAAAGAGGATCGAGCACAAACAGTCTGCAAGCAGGAGTGCCCTCCGTGGTTCCAACACGACCAAGGAGGCAGTCATGCAAGTGGTGATCGGCATCGATCCACACAAGGCATCGCACACAGCGGTGGCGATCGATGAAGCAGAGGACGAGATTTCAAGCGTCAAAGTGCGGGCCACCCGCCGGCAGGTGGAACAGCTGTTGGGCTGGGCCGAGCCTTTCGAGAAGCGCACCTGGGCCATCGAGTCTGCCGGCGGACTGGGCTACTTGTTGGCCCAACAGCTCATCGCTCGGGGCGAGAAGGTGCTTGACGTGCCGCCCACCTTGGCTTCTCGCATTCGAGTGCTCGCCACCGGTCGCTCCAACAAGAACGATCCCAACGATGCTCTCTCAGTCGCCGTCGCGGCCTTCCGGGCTCCGAACCTGCGCAGCGTCGAGTCCGCTGATCATGCCGAGGTCCTGCGTCTCCTGGCCAAGCGCAACGGGGACCTCGGCAGCCATCGCACCCGGGTGGTCTGTCGCCTGCATGCGCTCTTGGCCGAGCTCGCAGCGGGCGGAATTGCCAAGGAACTCTACGTTTCTGACGCCGAGCGACTCATGGCCAAGATCACGCCGCAGACCCCGACCCAGCAGATCCGCTACGACCTCGCCCTCGAGCTTCTCGACGATGTGCGCCGCCTCGATGCCCAGACCAAGGAGTCGCACCGGCGGATCCGAATCGCGGTCAAGGCCTCGGGCACCTCGCTCGTCGAGCTCTATGGGGTCGGCCCGATTGTCGCCGCGCAGCTCCTGGGATACTCCGGCGACGTCCGCCGCTTTGCCAACCGCGATGCATTCGCTTCCTACAACGGAACCGCACCCATTGAGTTCTCCTCGGGTGGCCGAGTGATCCACCGGCTCTCGCAGACGCGGGAGCCGACAGCTCAACCACGCGCTCCACATGGCCGCCGTCACCCAGATCCGCAACCCCGGGACAGACGGACGCATCTACTTCGAACGCAAGGTGGCCGAAGGGAAGACCAAGAAGGAAGCGCTGCGTTCCCTCAAACGTCAAATCTCGAACGCCGTCTATCGGCAGCTTCTTCTCGACGCCCGATAGGGGGTCCGGGAGGACACTCAGGGACGACTCCATGTCTGCGTGACCGGTTCTTCACCCTGTGCGGCCGGCTCTTCGACGAAGTCACTCCCGAACCCAGAGAGACCCTACGCCGTCGTGCCTTCCGGTGACGGCTCGATTCGTCGCGCCTGGATACACCCGAAACAGGGGTCTTGACTCAAAGAGGATTCTGATTCGGAGTGAGGCACCCCTGGCTTCGGGGATGGCCTCGACCTGCCCGATATGGCACCCGGACACCCGCTGGCCTTGGCTGCGGCGAAGCCGCGCCCACGGCGTTTGCGTCTTGATCAGGTAGAGAAACTGCTCACAGATCGATCACGATGGCATCTAAGACTGACGGAGATGCTTGACAGTCACAATGCTTGACACTCCGGGCTCTGTGTGTCAAGACCCGGTACCCGCTTGACGGAATGATTCCGGCACCTCCTTTACGTCCAAACCCTCAGGCCACCTGGGACTTCCGGGGTCTGCCATGAGGAGTGGCGAAGGCGCCGTGCTCTTTTGAGCGGTCGTGGCGAATGGCGTGAACCCTGATCACCTTGCCGTGAGCCGAAATCTGCACGGAGCCGGCCACGAGGGCGACCTCGACGAACTGGCGAGCCCAGCTGCGCCCGACTCGATAGCCGGCCCCGGCGAAGGAGACGGATCCTCCTTGGTCGACCCGGCGGGTGACGCTCATGCCCGAAGTGGGAAGCCGTGAGCGTCCGGCCCTGGGTGCTCTTTGGGGCTTGGAATCCTTGTCGGGCCGACGTCGCTCGGCATGAGTGGCGACGAGCACGCCGGCGTGGAGGATCTCGACGAGCCCTGATCGCACCACCACCTCGACGGACTCGCCGGCGAAGGTGGCTCCGACCCGATAGCGAAAACTCCCCAGTCCGATCGAGCCGCGCTGGTCCACCCAGCGGTTCACTCCAGGGGGTCGCTCAGAGAGAAGGGTTTCATCGCGGACCTCTGGCATGTGAGGGTCAGCAGGTCGTGCTGAGGCCAGTGCGAAGCGCTCGACTGGTGGTCGATCGCCCAATGACTGATGTGGCCGCTGCGTGTTGTATTCGGCCACCCACTCGTCGAGGGCGCGCTGCAGTTCTTCGATAGTGGCATGCACTCGGTCGTGATCGACCAAGAAGTCCCTTCTGAGGGTCCGGTGGAATCTCTCGACCTTGCCCGTCGTGGTCGGCGAATAGGGGGCGGTGAGCAAATGGCGGATGCCGTTGTTGGCACAGATCCGGTCGAAGAGCACGGGTCCGGGCCCTTGGCCGAAGCGAGCGGTGAAGACCTTGCCGTTGTCAGTGAGAATTTGGTCGGGCACTCCATGGGTGCGCAGCGCCCACTGCAGCGCCTCGCACACCGGCCGGGCTGTGGCCCGCGCCACCACGCGAGCACAGACGCAAAAGCGTGAGTGGTCATCGACGCCGGTGACCACCTTGACCTCGGTTCCGTCGGCGAGATGGAAGCGTCCGACGATGTCCATCTGCCAGAGCTCCATCGAGCGCGATCGCTCCCAGCGTTTGTAGTCAGAACGGGAGCGCTTGCGTGGTGTCGGTTCGAGCAGGTGGTGGCGCACCAGAGTCCGATAGATCGACGAGAGTCCCGGCACCGGATCGAAGCCCTCATTGGCGAGACGGGTGCGGATCGATCGTGGTCCCCATCTGGGGTGTTCGCGACGCAAGGACACCACCCGGGCCTCGGTGACCGGGGCCATCTGGTGCGGGCAGCTCTCGGGCTTTGAGCTCTTGTCGGCCAGTGCTGCCATGCCGCCACCCGCATAGCGGCGCAGCCAGACATGAACGCTCTGGCGGCTCACCCCGTTGCGTCGGGCCACCTCGGTCACACTCATCCCGTCGAGGACATCGATCACCGCTCGATAGCGCTGTTCCACGGCTTTGAGCTCCACCAGCACGGTCGGCCTCCTTCGGTCCCGTCGACGACTGCGTCAACAGCGAAGAAGGTGGCAAGCGCCACGTGGTGGACCTCTCAGGCACGAAGTGTCAAGCAGGTACCGGAGTCAGTGTCGCCCGGGTACCGGAACCACGCCGGAGAGTGTCAAGCAGGTGCCGGATCCACGCCGTCAAGCATGAACCGGAATTTCACAACTCCGGGCTCTGTGGCGCGCGTGGATTTCGTGGGGATGGCCCGACGCCGCCGCCAAGAGGCCGAGTGGCACGGCCTCTGACCTGCACTTTCGAGTCGGGCTGCCGGGATTTGAACCCGGGACCTCTTGACCCCCAGTCAAGCGCGGCTAACCAAGCTGCGCCACAGCCCGTGTGTCGAATCCTGCCTCGAGCGGAGGCAGCGCCCTGTGTCCAGCGCCGCAGAGCCGGAACCAGAGGACGACCTGGGGATCGTAGTCCACCCCGCCTCCGGGCAAGCCCCGCACGAGCGTTGTCCCAGTTCTGGGGGGTTCTCAGGGAAAATCCGCGTGCGTCCCGCCGAGTGGTGGGCTTTTGACTTGACCCCCGGCATCCACCCATAGGTGGTGCCATCGGGATGATCCTCGGTGTGTTCCTAGCCGAACGCACAAAGGAGAGCACCCCGATGGCCCTTGACCAGTCTGTCTGCACGGAACTGCTGGAGGCGTTCAAAACGTCCGACGGCGTGGACCTGATCCGCGACGCCGTGCGCTACGTCTTCCAGGAGCTCATCGAGTCCGAAGCGACCAGCGTGATCGGCGCCGGGCCCTATGAGCGCAGCGAAGATCGGGTGACCGAGCGCAACGGGCACCGGGTCCGCCTTGTCTCGACCAAGGCCGGCGACGTCGAGCTCGCCATCCCCAAACTGCGCAAGGGCAGCTTCTTCCCCTCGATCCTCGAGCCCCGGCGCAGGATCGACCAGGCCCTCTACGCCGTGGTGATGGAGGCCTATGTCGGCGGGATCTCGACGCGCGAGTGTCGACGAGCTCGTCGCCGCCCTGGGCATCGGCACCGGGATCAAGAAATCCGAGGTCAGCCGCATCTGTTCGGGCCTCGACGAGGTGGTCGGGGCCTTTCGGACGCGCCGGCTCGACCACCAAGAGTTCCCCTACGTCTTCTTGGACGCCACCTACCTGCACGTGCGCGACAACCATCACGTCACCTCCAAGGCCGTCGTCATCGCCACGGGGGTCCGCGCCGACGGGCACCGAGAGATCCTGGGCCTCGACGTCGGCGACTCCGAAGACGAGGTGTTCTGGCGCGGCTTCTTGCGGTCCTTGCGCACCAGAGGGCTCAGCGGTGTGCGCCTGGTCATTTCTGACCAACACCAAGGGCTCGTCAACGCCATCGGGCGCTGTTTCCAAGGCGCGGCACACCAGCGCTGTCGGGTCCACTTCGCTCGCAACCTGTTGGCTTCTGTCCCCAAGGGTCAACACGAGATGGTGGCGGCCGCCTTCCGGACGATCTTCGCCCACGCGAGTGCCGAAGAGATCGCCGCCCAGTGGGACCACGTGGCCGAGACCTTCGCGGCACGGTTCCCCAAGGCGGCTGCCCTCATGGAGGGAGCCAAGGAGGAAGTGCTCGCCTTCTCCGCCTTCCCGAGGGCGCACTGGCGCCAGCTGTGGTCGACCAACCCGCTTGAGCGTCTCAACCGCGAGCTCAAGCGCCGCTGCCGCGTCGTCGGCATCTTCCCCAACGAGGCTTCGGTCATCCGCCTCGGTGGTGCGGTGCTGGTCGACATACACGACGAGTGGGTCTCAGCCGAACGCCGCTACTTCTCCGAAGGCTCGATGGCGAAGCTCTACGCGGATCGCGATAATGAAGATGCGACAGTCGGTGAGCTCGAGCCCGCTGACTGATCGTCGCCGAGGATTACCGGGTCAATTCCCACCACTCGGCGGGACGCGGCCGAAAATCCTGTTTAAGTTGCATCGAAATTGTGCCGATTCTCCGAGACGTGGCGACGCTGACGAGGCAGACGCAGCCAGATTTGCTGCACTACGTGATCGAGACACAGCGACTGGTCAACGCCGTGCCCACCACGGCATCGGACAGGGCGGTCGGTCTCGTCCTTAACCGGGTCCAGGCCATTACTGACGCTGACGGTGCCGCAGTCGAGGTCGCGGAAGGCAACGTCATGGTGCACCGGGCCGTCAGTGGCCTTGCCATCGCCCCCGAAGGGACGCGGACCCCTTCTCATCTCGGCCTCGCAGGTCTTTGCGGACGGGTCGGTATGCCTCTTCTCTGCCGGGACACTCAGACGGACCCGCGTGTGGACATGGACTCTTGTCGCCACGCCGGCGTTCGCTCCGTCGCCATTGCACCGATGATTCGTGGCGGCGAGACGCTCGGTACGTTGTCCGTGCTCTCGAGCGAGGCAGAGCACTTTGACGACGCCGACATGGATGTCCTCGAACTCATGGCCAATCTCCTTGCGTCCGGCCTTTCGAACAGTTCGAAGCTCGAGCGACAAGCCGAGCGTGCTCTGCGTGATCCGCTCACGGGTCTTGCCAATCGCCTCATATTCATGGACCGTCTGGCGCATCACGGCTACGAGGCCCGGCGCTACGGCCGACCATATGGCCTGTTCCTCATCGGGATCGATCGACTGAGCGTCGTCAACGAGACTCTGAGTCCGGAGTGGGGCGATGCGGTCCTGCGCTCGGTCGCGCAGGGCTTGCACGCCACCGTGCGCGGCGGCGACACCCTGGCCCGCCTCGGAGGGGACGAGTTCGCTGTCCTGTGCGGGAACGCTGAGCGATCCATCGTGGAGGATCGTCTGAAGGGTCGCATCGACAACGTCATTGCCGAGGTCAACAGGGAGCTCAGCCTGAGCGGGTTCACGCTGACGGCGAGCGTGGGCGTGTCATGGAGCTCGAACAACGACAGCACGGCCGAGGAATTGCTGACCAAGGCTCGGGCCGCCTTGGCGACGGCGAAGGCCCAGCGCTAGACCGCTCGCTCCGAAGCCGCAGAGGGCGCCCCTCAGCTCGGCTCTCGTGTGGTGCAATGTGGTGCATGACCGCCGACATTGCAAGCGACACCCGCCTCGACCCCCGGATACGTCGCCTTCTGGAGCTCTTTCCCGTGAGCGGTCTCGGTGACGTGGCTGATCGTGAGGAGCTCCTGGCGGAAGCCAACTCACCAGAGGCGATCGAGGCCAGAGAGATCTTCCGTGCCGTGCAGGACATGTGCGACACCGAGGAAGCAGCCCCATCGACCGGCCTCTCGGTAACCGCCGCCGAGTTCACCTCCGATCCCGACGGCAATACGGTGAAGCTGCAGATCATCCGACCCGATTCCGACGAGCCATTGCCTGGTGTCTATTACATCCACGGCGGTGGCATGGCCGCCATGTCCTGCTTCGATGGCATGTACCGCGGCTGGGGAAAGCACATTGCGGCCAACGGGGTCGTCGTCGTCATGGTCGACTTTCGCAACTGTGTCTCGCCGTCCTCGGCACCGCAGGTCGCTCCCTTTCCTGCTGGCCTCAATGACTGCGTGTCCGGGGTGCGCTGGGTTGCCGCCCACGCGGAGGAGCTCGGGTTTGACCCGGCTCGGCTCGTGGTCGCTGGCGAGAGCGGTGGCGGCAATCTGACGTTGGCCACCGGCATGCAGCTCAAGCGTGATGGGGATCTCCGGCTGATCAAGGGCCTCTACGCCCTGTGTCCGTACATCGCCGGGCAGTGGCCGGCGCCTGGATGCCCTTCGTCGGTGGAGAACGAAGGGATTTTGCTGCATCTCCACAACAACCGTGGGGCGGTCGGCTACGGGATCGAGGCCTTCAATGCACGCAATCCCCTCGCGTGGCCCTCGTTCGCCAGTCTCGAGGACGTCACCGGGTTTCCACCGACCGTCATCAATGTCAACGAGTGCGACCCGTTGCGCGACGAGGGAATCAACTTCTACCGCCTTCTTCTCGCGGCCGGCGTGCCGGCCCGCTGCCGGCAGATGATGGGCACGATGCACGGCACCGAGATCTTTACGATCGCCTGTCCCGACATCAGTGCCGACACGGCACGAGACATCGCCGGGTTTGCCCGGAGCTAGCCGCCGCTCGTCAGTCCAGACGGCGCAGCGACGTGCGGTAGCGCTTGGCGTTTGCGACGTATTCGGCCGCCGAGACGCCGATCATCGGCACGTCAGACCGGCCCTCGAGGATCTTTGCCGGCACACCCAGTGCCAGAGCCCCCGGCGGTATCACCATGTGATTGGGCACGACGGCGTTGGCGCCGACGGTCGCACCCCTGCTGATCAGCGCCCAGTGCAGGACAACGCTGCCGGACCCGGCCAGGCATTCGTCTTCGAGGGTGCATCCCTCCAGATGTGTGAGGTGGCCGACGACGCACCCGTTGCCGATGGCGGTGGGAAATCCCGGACCGGCGTGGACGACCGTGCCGTCTTGAATTGAAGAGCCGGTCCCGACGGTGATCGTGCCGTAGTCGCCGCGGAGAACGGCGCCGGGCCAGACGCTCGAGTCGGCGCCGATCACCACATCGCCGATCACGACCGCATCGGGATGCACGAAGGCGTCAGGATCGATCCGAGGAGCGACGCCCTCGAGTTCATACGTCGGCATGACCGAGGACGTTACACGTGGGCCGCGATCCAGGTCACGCCCTGGTATCCGCGGTAGCCGAGGTAGATCACGCTGGCGACCAACATGACCTTGAAGTACCAGGGGATGGGTGGCCGCTCTTGTTCGGCCAGAACGGTGCCGCACGTTGGGCACTCCCCCTCTGCGCCAAGATCTTCGTCCTCGACGAGCGCGTCGCACTCCTCGCACCATGCCATCAGGTTCGGCTGCTCCTCACTTCACTTCCCGCCGATACGGACGCGTAGCTTCATCGGAGTCGCACCGAGGTCGAAGCGTTCACGAATGCCGCGCTCTATATAGCGGAGATAGGTCTGGGGCAGTCGCCCGTTGGTGAAGAGCGTGAACGTGGGGGGGTCGATGGCCCCTTGGACGATGTAGCGAATTTTGGCCCGGGGTGCCGCCTGGCGGAGCTGCAACTCCTGCACCGTGCGATTGAGAGTTCCGGTCGGCACACGTTGGTGATATGCGGTGACGCAGTCACGCAAGGCGGGGAGGATGCGGTGCACGCCCTTCCCCGACAGGGCGGACATTTTGAGCACGGGCGCCGCCCCCAGGAAAGCCAGCCGGTCCCCAACTCCGGCCAGGACATCGTCCCGATCGTCGATCGCCACCTGATCCCACTTGTTCAAGGCAACGATGGCCGGGCAGCCAGAGACGCCGATGCGTTCGGCCAGTCGCTGGTCCTGGTGCGACGCGCCGATCGTGGCGTCGATGACCAGGACGGCGACGTCGGCCCGCTCGAGGGCGCGCAACGCGCGGCATGGTCGAATGCTGCTCCGTGCCGCGATCGGTTTTGGACGGGCGCCGCAACCCGGCCGTGTCGATGAACCGCACCGGTCCGTCGGGCGTTTCGACCACGGTGTCGATGGCGTCGCGCGTCGTTCCCGGCATGTCGTGCACGATGGCTCGTTCTTCGCCGAGCAGCTTGTTGAAGAGCGTCGACTTGCCGACGTTGGGTCGGCCGATGATCGCCACGCTGGGCGTGGCCGAGCCGCTGTCCTGTGACCCCGGCTCCCTCTCGCCCGACGGATCCAATTCGTCGTCGGTGGGAGGTGAGGCCGACAGCAAGGCCACCACCTCGTCGAGGAGATCGCCCGTGCCGCGCCCGTGCAGCGAACTGACCGGATAGGGATCACCGAGGCCCAGAGAGACGAACTCCCAGATAGCGCTGTCGCGGCTGGCGCCATCGACCTTGTTCACGACGAGCCGCACCGGTGGTCCGGCCCGACGGATCACCTTGGCGGCGGCGAGATCCTCATCGGTGACGCCTGTCGTCACGTCGACCACCATGAGGATCACATCTGCTTCGGCCAGGGCTCGCTCGGCTTGATCGCTCACCTTCGCCTCGAGCGCGTCGCCCGCAGCAAGCCACCCTCCGGTGTCCATGATGGAGAAGGGCACACCGGACCACTCGGCCGAGAGCTCCTTCCGGTCGCGTGTGACGCCCTTCTCTTCTTCAACGACCGCCGCTCGCGTGCCGACAATACGGTTGACCAGAGAGGATTTGCCGACGTTGGGCCGACCCGCCACCACCACCATGGGACTCATGGCACACTCGCAGGGCGGAACGACGTTCCGTCCAGTGCGAGCCGCAGTGCGCCTCCTTCGGTGGGCACCACTTCGACCGCCCTGGGGAGGTCCGCCAACGTCAGCCCGTCGAGGAAGCGCCCCTCGTTCAGGCACACGTCCGGCAGGAGATAGCGAGTATCGCCCTCCCGAGCGTCGAGCACCCGAGCCAGGTCCTTTCCGGTGAGCAGGCCCGCCACCCCGATATTGCCCCCGAAGAATTCGTTCACGATTGCCTGCACGGCAACGTCGGTACGCGGATGGGAGGCAACCAAGGGGGTCAGCACCCGCGCACCGTAGGTGCCGGTGAGGATCGTGATGGGGCGTCGGTCGACCCCATCGGCCACCGAGGGGAGCCGCGGCGCGCGGTAGCCCTCGGCCGGCGCCGCGTCGACGGAGGCGAAGAATCCGTGCCGCACCCCGCCCGGACCACCCGCCGCCGGTCGAGCGAACGCGTCGGCGAAAGCCCGCGCCATGCCGATCCCATTCTCGTGCTGGGGGTATCCGTCGTAGCTCCGAGCCGTGGGGAGATTTCGTCCTGCCAGCAGGTAGTACTCGTCCGCGGCGAAGACCAGTCGATGCCCCAGCGCCCTCGTGTACAGGCGCTGCCACTCCTCGATCGTCTCGAGGACCTGGACGGCCTCGCCCGTTGTGTGGGTCCGCATTTCAGGCTCGTCGGAGTAGCGGCTGATACCCAATGGCACCGCTCCCACGCTCGACAGTCTCGGGTACTTGTCCAGGATCCCGGCCAACGTGTCCTCGAGCGCGGCGCCGTCGTTGACTCCCGGGCAGACCACGATCTGGCCGTGCACTTCGATGTCGCCGTCCAACAGGACCTCCAGCCAGCGGAGGCTGGTTGCGCCTTTCGGATTGCGCAACATGTGTGCGCGCAGCTCGGGGTCGGTGGTGTGGATCGATACGAACAATGGACCGAGTCGCTCGGTCAAGATGCGCTCCGCATCGAGTTCGGTGAAGCGGGTCAGCGTCGTGAAGTTGCCGTACAGGAACGACAGTCGGTAGTCGTCGTCCTTGAGGTAGAGGCTGCGCCGCATGCCCTTGGGTAACTGGTAGATGAAGCAGAACGCGCAGTGGTTGTCGCATGTGCGGATTCGGTCGAACACGGCCGAGGAGACCTCGACGCCGAGCGGTTCTCCGGCGTCCTTGTCGACTCGTACGACCCGCGGCAGCGGTGCGCCGGCGCGGCGAATCAGGACGCTGAGGTCACTCGCGTCGCAGAGGCGCTGGAAATCGATGACGTCGCGCGGCTCCTGCCCGTCAATTTTGAGGAGCTCGTCACCCACGGCCAGACCGGCGCGGGCTGCCGGCGACGCCGCGGTGACCGAAGTCACCGTGGGAGCTGACATGGCTCACAGGTTAGTGCCGGTAACCTGGACTTTGTGCCCGGAGTCGACCGAGTCATGCTGGCTGAGCCGCGGGGGTTCTGCGCCGGCGTCGAGAAGGCGATCAAGGCCCTGGCCTGGATGGTCCGGGTTTTCGAGCCGCCCGTGTACTGCTACCACGAGATCGTGCACAACCGGCATGTCGTCGAGCGCTTCCGTGACCAGGGCGTGGTCTTCGTTGACGACGTGGCCGATGTACCCGAGGGAGCGCCGCTCATGCTCAGTGCGCACGGCTCGGCTCCCGAGGTCGTGGAGGCGGCGCGGCTCCGGGGCGGCGCCGTGGTCGACGCCGTCTGTCCGCTCGTGACCAAGGTGCACCATGAGCTCAAGGTGCGGAGCCGCAAGGGGTTCACCGTGCTCTACGTCGGGCATGCGGGCCACGAGGAGGCGGTGGGCACCATGGCGGTTGCTCCCGACTCCGTGCGGCTGCTGGAACGGGTCGAGGACCTGGCGGCCCTCGAGGACCTGGCCGATGAAGGTGCACCGGTCGCACTCCTGGCGCAGACAACCTTGAGCCATGATGAGTGGCGGGGCCTCATGGAGGCGGCACGGGAGCGTTTCCCAGAACTGTGGATGCCGAACCGCAGCGACCTTTGCTTCGCCACCACGAACCGCCAGGCTGCCTTGAAGGCGATCGCGTCAGAATCCGATGCGGTCGTCGTCATCGGCTCGGCCAATTCGTCCAATACGGTGGCGCTCGAGAAGGTCGCTCGGGCAGGTGGCTGCGCGAGGGTCCTTCGTATCAACGAGGCCGACGAGCTTCCGGACGATCTGACCGGCACCGTCGGCGTGACCGCGGGCGCCTCGGCGCCCGAAGCCTTGGTGGAGGAGGTCATCTCCCGCCTCGCACCCGCCGAAGGCGTCACGGAGGTGACGGTCACGACGGAGGACGAGTACTTCCCGCCGCCGCCCGAGCTCCGGGAACTCCTGCGTGCAGTGGGGTCCCTCCTGGCCTTTTTCGCTGGTGGGACCGGGTCGGTCCGTTCCGATCCCGCCGCCGAGGATCGCTCGGTGACGGCCGCCGGAGTCCTCGAGTTGTTGGCTTCGTGAGCCCCACGGTGCGATGATTGAGCCATGACGTTCACCCGGATGGATGAGTCGACAGCTGAGCAATGGCAGCACATCATCGTCGAGTCGATCGAGCACCAGCCACGCGTGGCCGATCGTGTCCTGGCCCTGCTCGCCTCGCTGGAGGAGATCACCGACGGGTTCGAGGTCGACCAACTCGTCCACTCGCTCCAGACGGCGACACATGCCGAGGAGGCCGGAGCATCTGACGAGGTCGTCGTGGCCTCGTTGTGCCACGACATTGGCAAGGCCGTCTCGGTGATGAACCATCCGCGCATCGCGGCGGAGATCCTCCGCCCCTATGTGAGCGAAGACACCTATCGCATGATCGAGGCGCATCAGGACTTCCAGGGACGGCACTATTACGAATACCTCGGGCAAGACCCCGATGCTCGGAACAAGTACGAGGGTGCGTCCTGGTATGGGCTGGCAGAGCAGTTCGCCGACGAGTGGGACCAAATCAGCTTCGACCCCGACTACCCCACCAAGCCGCTGTCGCACTTCGAACCCCTCGTCCGCCGAGTCTTCGCCACGCCGCGGTCGTTTTGAGCCCCAGCCGCGGCGCCACCTCCGGCGCCAGTATCCACACAGACCCCGATCGGGCGCGCCGCGTGATTGAGGCGTCACGCCAGGAATTCAACACGCGTCACCCCGACCTGAAGCTGGCCCCGGTCGTCGGCCTCATCTGTGCCTACGAGGAAGAAGCCAACATCGGCGCCGTCCTGGCCGCCATGCCCACGGAAGCCTGCGGGCTCGGCGTGACCACCTTGGTCATCGTCGACGGCGGATCCGACAGGACGGACGAGGTCGCCAAGGACTCCGGCGCGGTCACCTTCGTGCTACAGGAGAACCTCGGGCACGGCTACGCCCTGCGCGTCGGCTACGCGCTGTGCATTGAGCTCGGGGCACAGTTCGTGGTGACGCTCGATGCCGATGGCCAGAACGATCCCGCCGAGATCCCCGTGATGCTCCAACCACTCGTCGACGACACGTCCGACTTCGTGGTCGCCTCCCGGGTGCTCGGTCAGGACACCACGACGGACCGCTTCCGCAAGCTGGGGGTACGGGTGTTCTCCTGGGCCATGAGCGCCATGGGCCACACCAAGCTCACCGACACCTCAAACGGCTACCGGGCGCTGCGGGTGAGCATGCTCGACGACGTGGCGTACCGGCTCGTCCAGGCTCAGTACCAGACGGCGGAACTCCTCATCATCGCCATGAAGCGGGGATGGCGCGTCAGCGAGCAGCCCACGGTGTGGTTGCCACGCGCCTCGGGCACGACGAAGAAGGGCAAGAACTGGCTCTTCGGTTTCCGCTACGGGCGAGTCGTCTTCGAGACCTGGTGGAAGATGCGCAAGGAACCGCACCACAGCTGACGCGTCAGGCAACGGGCTCAGTAGCGCCCTGTTTTCTCCCGCGCCTGGTCGTAGACGGCCTGCAGGCGCGGGATGAGCGCCTCGGTCGCGGCCCGTACCGCCGAGCGCGAGACGCGTCCGCTCGCGGTCCGCTCCGGCGCCGCAATGGCGGGACCGATCACCACCTGAATCGTGTAAGGCTTCGGGACGGCACTTCCCTTCGGCATCGCCAGGTCCGAGCCACCGATGCCGATCGGCACGATCGGGGCACCGGTGCGGGCGGAGAGGAAGGTGGCGCCCTCCATCAGGTCTTTGATCTGCACGCCTTCGCGCCGTGTGCCCTCGGGGAACAGGACGAGGAGTTCACCCCGGCGCAGGACCTCCTCGGCCCGTTGCAGTGCCTCGCGATCGGCCGATTCGCGGTGGACCGGGAAGGCGCCGACGGTCAGCAACAGCTTGCCGAGCCACTTGTTCTTCCACATCTCGTCTTTGGTCATGAAGAAGAGCTTCCGTTCGGTGCAGAAGGCGGCGAAGCCGAAATCGGCGAACGAACGATGCACGGGCGCAAGGATGGCGGGTCCGGTGGCGGGGATGTGCTCTCGGCCGACGACCTTGGGTCGGAACCACGTCCAGAGCGCCGTGACGAACACCATGCGCTCGAGCCGGTACAGGGGAGAGCGTCGGGGATCGATTTCGAAGGGCTGGTGCCGCCCGGGAGCCTCGGCTGCAAGGTTCGCGTCGGCGCCCTCTTCGGGCGTCGCACCAGCGGTGTTCACAACCACGACAGCACCTCCTCGACGACATCTTGCACGGTCCGCCCCGTCGTATCGAGCCGGTGGGCATCCTCGGGCTCGCGCAGCGGTGACGCATGGCGCGTCGAGTCGATGCGGTCGCGCCGTGCCACTCCTTCAGGAGCTTCGTCGTTGCGTCGCCGGGCCCGTTCCTCGGGCGATGCTGTCAGGTAGACCTTGACCTGTGCCGCGGGAAAGACCTCGGATCCGATGTCGCGGCCCTCGACGACTCCCCCGCCGTGGGTTCTGGCCCATGCCCTTTGCCGCGCCACCAGGTGGCGCCGCACCTCGGGATTGGCGGCCACGATCGACACGGCACGACCCACCTCGGGAGAGCGAATGAGTTCGGTCACGTCGTGTCCGTCGATGGTCACCCGCTCCCCCACGTCGATGGTCGATGCCGCCGCCAGCTCGGCAACGGCATCGACGTCGTCGGGCGCGGTCCCTCGTTCCAGGGCGAGCGCGGCCACGGCCCGGTACATCGCACCGGTATCGAGGCGTTCCACCCCGAGCCGGTCGGCGACCGCCGTCGACACGGTTGACTTGCCGGCACCCGCTGGTCCGTCGATGGCGACGAGCAGCGGGCGTGGCGCCGACGCGCCCTCGACCAGGCGGTCGAGATCGTCGGCAAAGGAGGGGTAGCTGGTCTCGACCGCCGTGAAGCCCGTGATGAGGCTCCGCTCGCCTGGGCGCGCCGCCAACGCGGCGACGGCGCCAGCCATACCCATGCGATGGTCGCCGAGACTGTCGAAGCGGGCGCCCCGCAGAGGGCCGCCGAGTCCGGTGATGGACAAGGTGTCGCCCTCGATCGACGCCGTGGCACCGAATGCTTCGACCATGGCGGCCACGGCCACCAGGCGGTCGACCTCTTTGACGCGGAGTTCGCCGACATCGCTGAACACGGTCGTACCCTCGGCGAACGCAGCGGCGACGGCGAGCGCCGGGATCTCGTCGAGCGAGGGGATCTCGCTGGCCTGGATGTCGGTGGCGTGCAGCGGGCCCGACACGGCACGGATGGTGGTCGTCCCAGGTTGGCCGGGGACCAAGGTGATGGCCGCTCCCATCCGTTGCAACACAGAGACGTAGCCGAGGCGGGCTGGGCCGCGGTAGACGTCGGCCACGTCGACGGCGCTGCCGGGGACGACGCAGCCGGCGACCACGAAGAACGCCGACGCCGAGGGGTCACCGGGCACGGTGCGCTCGACCGGACGAAGCGACGAGGCGCGCACACGGACGATGCGACCCTCGCCCCAGGGCTCGACGGTCAGGTCGGCGCCGGCCTCGATCAGCATCTCTTCGGAGTGGGTGCGTGTGGTGATGGCCTCCCGCACGACCGTCGTACCCTCGGCCGAAAGCCCGGCGAGGATGATCGCCGACTTGACCTGTGCGCTTGCCACCTTGGAGGTCCAGTCGATGCCGTGGAGCGTGCCACCTCGGACGAGCAGCGGCGGCTGGCAGCGCGGGCCGCGCCCTTCTATGCGGGCACCCATGAGACCCAGGGGCTCGGCCACGCGGTCCATGGGCCGGCCCGAGAGCGAAGGGTCGCCCACCAGCTCCGTGTCCCACTCGAAGCCGGCCACCAATCCGGTGAGCAGACGCATGGACGTTCCCGAGTTGCCGCAGTCCAATGGTCGATCGGGACGGTGCAGGCGAGACCGCCCCCCGTGCACCACGACGGTGCCATCGTCGTGGTGCACGACGTCAGCCCCCATCGCCTCCACGGCAGCGAGGGATGCGGCCACATCGGCACCGTCGGACAGCCCGTGGATCACTGACGCGCCCTCGGCGAGCGCGCCGAGGATGACGGCGCGGTGTGAGATCGATTTCTCTCCTGGCGTGCGGACGACGCCGCGACACGGCACACCGCCCTCGACGACGAGGATCCTCGGTGTCGTCACGACAGCTGCTCGCCCCGCGCGGGTAGCCGCGGGCTGCGACGGCGGCGGCCAGGGTCTTGGTGTGGGCGCTGTCGATGACCAGGATGAGTACGCCATGGGGGCCTTCGGCCGAATGGGCGATCTCAATGTCGTAGATCCCGATGCCGGCATTCGCGGCCAACGAGGTGATCTCGGCGAGAATGCCCTGCTCGTCAGGGACGACGATCCGTAGCTCCGCCAGATGATCCGGCCGAACCGCACGCGCCGGGAGGTTCCGTCTGGCGGCGCTTGCCTTCCGGAGCGTGGTCAACAACGCGTCACGGTTCTGATCCGCGACCCGATCGCGCATGGCGGCGAGGTCGGTGAGCAGTGCGTCGAGCGCGCGCACAATGGCCGGCGCATTGTCGGCACAGATGTCCGGCCAGATCTCCGGCTGACCGGCCGCGACACGGGTCATGTCGCGGAAGCCGCCCGCGGCCAGCCGCAGCAAGGCGCCGTCCTGTTCTGCGCCGTCCGTGGCGGCGTTCATCAACGTGGCCGCCACCAGGTGGGGCACGTGCGAGACCACGGCGACCAGGCGGTCGTGGTCGGCTGCGGACAGGACGAGCACGTCGGCACCCAGGCTCATCACGACGCCCTTTAGGCGGTTGAACGCCTCGAGGTCTGTCGCGGCGGTCGGCGTGAGGACCCATACCGCGCCCTCGAAGAGTTCGGGGTCGGCGCCGCGCAGGCCCATCTGCTCGGACCCGGCCATGGGATGGCCACCAATGAAGCGAGGGTGATCGGCCGCGTCCACGATGGCCGTCTTGACGCCGCTGACGTCTGAGACCACGACATCGGGCCGCCGGCCCTCTTCCTCGAGGATGCGGTGGGCGATGGACGAGACCGCAGCGGCCGGGACTGCGATGAAGACCACCTCAGCCTGGAGGTCGTCGCCGGCGGCGTCGATCACCTCGGCGTCGAGCGCGGCGTGGAGCCGCTCCTCGTCAGCATCGAGGCCGCAGACGTGCCAGCCGCGCCGTCGCAACCCGAGGGCGATCGACCCTCCGATCAGCCCCGTTCCGACGACGAGCGCCCGCCGTCCCGCGCCGGCCTCAGCCGGGGAGGTCATCGCGGAGCCCTTGGGCACCGTGGAGATAGACGTGCTTGATGTCGTCGCGCGACCGTGCGGTGTGGACGTGCAGGAGGACCCGTATGCAGAGGGGCATGGAACCCGGCACGGCGATCTCGGCGGCGCACAGGAGCGGGACGGCGCCGAATCCGATCTCGCGAATGGCCGTCGCCGGAAACGTGCTCGTGACGTCGGCGGTGGCCGTGAAGAGCACGCTGATGATGTCGTCCTCGGCCAGGCCGTTGCGGGCCATCAGCTCGCGCATGAGCTCCTGGGAGCGCTCGGTCACTTGGGCCACGGTGTCCACGTCGACCGTCGTCGCCCCGCGCAGGCCCCTGACGGTGGAAGCGGCTGCCATGGCGGGTCACTCTACCGGCACCGGACGGAGGCCCTGGTCAACGGCTCGTCGAGGCCCGTTGCACCGTCCCCGGTCGACCACCGGGCCCACCCGACCGGGGCGCACCCGACGTCGACGCATCCGTACTGGCCGAGGCGGCCAAGGCACGGACCTCGTCGGGCTCGAGGGTGCGCCAGCGCCCCGGTGCCAGGTTCGGATCGCGGACGGGGCCGATTCGGGTGCGGACGAGGCGTCGCACCGGGTGACCGACCGCCTGGCACATGCGACGGACCTGCCGGTTGCGACCCTCGTGGATGACGAGACGCAGGACGCCCGGCGCAAGCACGCCGACGTCGGCCGGCGCCGTGAGCCCGTCGTCGAGTTCCACGCCCTGGCGCAATGCCCGCAGGGCACCGGGCGCAGGCGTGCCTCCCTCGACCTCGGCGACGTACTCCTTGGCCACGCCGTGCGACGGGTGGGTCAGCAGTTGGGACAGTGGACCATCGTTCGTCAGGATGAGGAGGCCCTCGGTGTGGCGGTCCAACCGGCCGACGGCGAAGACCCGGGGCTCGGCCGGGACCAGCGTCATGACCGTCGGGCGCCCCTGGGGGTCGTCGGCTGTGGTGATGGCGCCATCGGGCTTGTTCAAGAGGTAATAGACGAGGTCGGGCGCCACCGGCACCAGCACGCCGTCGACCTCGACCCGGACCATGGCGGGGTCGACCCGGCGACCGAGCGTGGCCACCTCCCCGTCGACCGTGACGCGGCCAGCGGCGATGAGATCCTCACAGGCGCGCCGGGATCCGATGCCGACCCGGGCCAGGACCTTCTGCAGGCGATCGCCCTCGGGCTCAGACGTCGTCAGAGGCCGCCTCGACGCCGAGGCCCAGCGCCGACTGCAGATCACGCTCGAGGTCTCCGGCGACATCCGGTCCGGGGAGGAAGTCCTCCACCGCCGGCAACTGGTCCAGCGAGTCCATCCCGAGGCGCTCCAAGAAGAGGTCGGTGGTGCCGAACAACGCCGGCTGGCCCGGTCCGTCAGCATGACCCACGACCTCGATGTAGCCCCTCTGCTCCAACAGGCGACTCACGCCGTCCACGTTGACGCCGCGCAAGGCCGAGATCTGCCCGCGCGAGACCGGTTGGCGGTAGGCCACGATGGCCAAGGTCTCGAGCGCGGCGGTCGAGAGCCGGTGGGAGACCTCACGGTTGGCGAACCGTTCCACGTAGGGGGCGAGGTCGGGGTGGGTCTGCAACCGAGCTCCACCGGCGATGCGGGCGAGGACGAAGCCCCGACGCTCGCGCTCGTAGAACGCCGCCAGTTCGGCCAGGGCCTCTTCAACCTGCTCGACCGGCACCTCGACCAGCTCGGCCAGCAGCTGGGGCGGAATCGGCTCCACCGCCACCATCAAAATGGCCTCGATCGTGCGGCCCAGCTCTGTTCGCTCCACGGGATGCAAGCCTTACCCTTCGTAGTCGTCGATTTCGTAGCCGCCCAGCTCGGACAGGCCACGGCCGCTCGTCACCCCGGCCAGGGCCTCGGTGGAAACCCATGAGATGCTCAAGTCCCCGAAGGTGGCGCCCTGCCCGAGCGTCACCCGCCCCATCTTGCACAGTTCGAGCAGGGCGAGAAAGCGGACGATCACTTCGATGCGGGTGCGGCAACTCTCGACGAGGGAGCGGAAGGAGGTTGCCCGCTCGGATTCATGGACCGCGATGAGATCGGACACCGCTTCGGAGACCGAGAGGGTGTCCACGGTCACGTGCGACAGGTCGACGCGCGGCACGGGGCGTTCGGCTGATCCGCGCAGGTAGGCCTGGGCGAGGTCCTCGGGTGTGATCCCGGCCAGGAGGTCCGGCGCATGCACGACGAAATCGTCGTCGAGGCCCACCTCGCGCGGCAGGGAGCGGGACGCCTGCTCGGTCATGGCGACGAAGACATCCGCTGCAGCGGCATAGGCCCGGCACTCCAGCAGCCGGGCCAAGAGCAAGTCGCGCTCCTCCCAGCCGATGAGATCCTCGTCCTCCTCCGTGGCGTCGCGGCCCGGGAGCAGCTTCTGGGACTTCAGCTCGATCAGGATCGCCGCCACCAGGAGGAACTCCGACAGCTGGTTGAAGTCGATCTGGTCGCGCTGGTCGGAGAGCACGCTCACGAAACCGTCGATCACGGGCAGGAGCGGGATGTCGAGGATGTCCAGCTCGTGCGACGAGACGAGGTGCAACAAGAGGTCGATGGGACCCTCGAAACTTGGCGTCGAGACCGCGTAGGCCACCCGCTGACGTTATCGAACGATCGACACCTCCCGGCGCACCCCGCTCCACCTGCCAAGCGAGCCTTCGGAGCGCCCTACCATGGCGCCCCATGGACAGGGTCCTCTCTGGCATCGCGCCCTCCGGCAACTTCACCTTGGGGAACTATCTCGGGGCCCTGCGCCAATGGATCTCCTTCCAGGACGGCTACGACGCCTTCTACTTCGTGGTCGACCTCCACGCGCTGACCAGCGAGATCGACCCGGCCGAGCTGCGGGCCAACACGCTCGATGCCGCGCTGAACCTCCTCGCCATCGGGCTCGATCCAGAACGTTGCACCCTCTTCGTCCAGAGCCACGTCCCCGAGCACACGCAGCTCACGTGGTTGATCGAGAGCACCGCCACCATGGGCGAGCTGCGGCGCATGACCCAGTTCAAGGACAAGGGAAAGGGTCAGGAGACAGCCCGGGTGAGCCTGTTCACCTATCCCGCCCTCATGGCGGCTGACATCCTCCTCTACGACGCCGCGGCCGTGCCGGTGGGCGACGATCAGCGCCAGCACTTGGAGCTGACCCGCGACGTGGCCCTGCGGTTCAACCACCGCTACGGCGCGACCTTCGTCGTACCCGAGGCCGTGGTTCCCGGGGCGGGTGCGCGCGTCATGGACCTCCAACATCCCGACCGCAAGATGTCGAAGTCGGCGGACTCACCACTCGGTACCATCCGCCTGCTCGACTCCGACGAGGACATCACGCGCAAGGTCCGCAAGGCGGTCACCGACACCGACGGGGAGATGCGCTACGACCGTGAGGCGAAGCCCGGGTTGGCCAACCTCTTGGATCTTCTGGCCGCCACGACCGGACGGACGCCGCAGGACGTCGCCTCGGGTTACGAGCGCTACGGCGATCTGAAGCGCGACGTCGCCGCGTCGTTGTGCGAGGTGCTGCAGCCGGTGCGGGCGCGGCGGTCCGAGCTCGAAGGGGATCTGCCGTACGTGGCCGAGGTGCTCGCACGCGGCGCGGCGCATGCCCGGGAGATCGCCTCGGCCACGTACGTCCGGGCCGCCGAGGCGATCGGTCTGCTGGCGCCGCCGGGCCGCTAGAGGCCGAGCACGTTGATCCACCACGAGCTCATCTCGTTGAACAGCCACGTGATGGGACCGTGGGGATACAAGAAAAAGTTCAACAGCACCAGCCCGATAAGAATCGGCATCGTGTACTGGCGGTATTTCAGGTACGTGGGCCACGAGCGCGCCGGGAGCAGGCGCTCGAGCAGCACCGACCCGTCGAGCGGTGGGATCGGGATGAGGTTGAAGATGCAGAGCCACACGTTGACGAGGCCGATGTAGAAGACGACCTGCGCCAGCGTCGAGATCTGACCCGCCGGTGCGAGCGTGGGGCGGATCACGTGGATGAACACCACCGCGGAGATGCCCGCCAGCACCGCATTCGTCACCGGGCCCGCCAGCGAGACCAGCACGCCCTGATTGCGCGGTTTGCGCAAGTGCCCCACGTTCACCGGCACCGGCTTGGCCCAGCCGAAGACACCGGCACCGGCGAGCGAAAGAAGCGCCGGGACGATCAGCGTGCCGACCGGGTCCACGTGGGCGACCGGATTCAACGTCAGGCGTCCGGCCCGTTTGGCCGTGTCGTCACCGAAGGCGTTGGCCACCCAGCCGTGCGAGACCTCGTGCAAAATGATGGACGGCACAATGCAACAGAAGACGATGACTTCCTGCTCGGTGATGTGGTGAGAGCGGTAGAGGGCGAAGAAGACGACGACGCCCGCGACGATCCACAGCGTGCGCTTGGTGCGTTGATCCATCGGGCGCCGCCCGGAGGAGGCGCCGGGCGTGCGCACCTAGTGCTTGGCGGCGTCGGCGATGCAGAGGCGGGCGGCGGGCATGGCCTCGAGCCGGGCCGGGCCGATCGGCTTGCCGCAGACCTCGCACAGCCCGTAGGTCCCCGCTTTGAGCCGTTCGATGGCGGCTTCGACCTCGTCGAGAGCCTCGCGGAGCTCGGTGGCGAGCCGTTCTGCTTCGCCCCGTTCGGCGGTCACCTGGCTCGAATCCGCAAAATTCGAGTCGTAATTGAGGCCGCTCCCCTGGTCGGCGAAACCAAGTTCCGTCAGCTGGGCCTGGAGTCCGGCCTGCTCAGTCCGCAGCAGGGCGGCAAAATCGACGTCGGCGGTCTCCGCCGTTGAGGCCTCGTTCGGCATGGCGTCATGCTACGCGGTCCCTCCCCCCTTTTGTGCCCGCACGGGGGTGAGCTCCCTCGTAAGCCCGCCGCAGGTGCTCGGGCGACACCTTGGTGTAGCGCTGGGTCGTCGCGATGGAAGCATGGCCCAAGAGCTCCTGGACGACCCGGACGTCGGCGCCGTGGCCCAGCATGTGGGTGGCACAGGAGTGCCGCAGCACGTGGGGGCTCACCTTGTCGGCCAGCCCGACACGGTCGGCGTACTTCTTGACGACCCCGAAGGCCCCGACCCGCGTGAGGCGCCCCCCACGGGCGTTGAGGAACACGGCCTCGGCGTCGCTGCGCTGGCGCCATTTCTTCGGCTCGAGCAGGGTCCTGCCCTGGCCCGAGAGCCACTCGCCCAGGGCGAGGCGGGCGAGACTGCCGAGCGGGACCACGCGTTCTTTGTCCCCTTTCCCGAGAACGCGGAGCAGCGGCAGGTCGGTGTCCTCCACTGCGCCGGCCACGTCGCCGAGGTTGAGGCCGACCACCTCGCTGACCCGGGCGCCCGTGCCGTAGAGGACCTCCAGCAGGGCCCGGTCCCGCAGCAGCAGGGGACCTGCACCGACGACCGACCCGAGCAGCAGGTTGGTCTCGTCCTCGCTCAGGGCCTTCGGGAGTAGGTCGGTCACCGATACGGAAGGAAGGTCGAGCGTGGGGTCGTCGGCGCGGACGCCTTCTTCGACGAGGAAGCGGTGGAACCCCCTGATGCTCGAGAGTGCGCGCGCCACGGAGGCCGCAGTGTGGGTCCGCCGCAAGGCGGCGAGGTGGGCCGCCACATCGGCGGACGTCGCCGTGTCAATGCCGTGCCCCGCCACGCTGTCGCGGTACGCATCGAGGTCGCCCCGGTAGGCCGCCAGTGTCCGCGGTGAACGTCCGCGTTCGACCTCGAGCCAGGAGAGGTATTCCTCGGCGTCCCGGGGCAGGGCCTCGGTCACGGGAGGCGGCCGTCAGCCGCCAGTCGCTGGCGGGCCAGGACGAGGCCGAGCACCGTCGTCTCGTCCTTCAACGCCCCCTCCGCCACCAGCCGATCGACATCGGCGAGGTGGATCCGCTCGACGGTGAGGTACCCCTCCTCCACGCCTTCGGGGCGGGCCGGGACCTCCGTGAGCTCGGTGGCGAGGTAGATCGTGGTGAGCTGGTCGCTGATGCCCGGGGTGTTCCAGGTCCGGATCAGCAGCTGCCACTGCGCCGCTTCCAACCCCGCCTCTTCGGCCAGTTCCCGGCGGGCCGCGGCCCCGGTGTCCTCGCCCTCCTTGTCGCAGCTTCCCGCCGGGATCTCGAGCACGAGGCTGTCGACGGCGGCCCGGTACTGGCGCACCAGGGTCACCGTCCCGTCGTCGTGCACGGGGACGATCGTGACGGCCCCGGGGTGACGGATGATGAAGCGGTCGAAGGGCTTGTCGTCGGGGTCGAGCAGGTGGAAACGGTCGACGCGGAACAACCAGGCCCGGAAGAGCTCCTCCTCCGAGACGCGGCGGAAGCCGGGCATGCGTTAGGTGACGGCGTCGAGGTCGAGCAGGTGGGGCTCGCGGCCGTCCGCCCGCTCGAGCGCCGCGGTGATCAACTCGCGGAACAAGGGGTGGGCACGATCGGGCCGGCTCTTGAACTCCGGGTGGGCCTGGGTGGCCACCCAGTAGGGGTGTTCGGCCAGCTCGACGAACTCGACGAGGCGGCCATCGGGCGAGATCCCCGAACAGATGAGGCCGACGGCCTCGAGGTTCTTCTTGTACCGGTTGTTGAACTCGAAGCGGTGGCGATGCCGCTCGGTCACCCCGAGGGTCCCGTAGGCCCGGGCCACCTTCGAGTCGGCCAGCAGTGCCGCCTGGTACGAACCGAGGCGCATGGTGCCGCCCTTGTCGGTCACCTCCGCCTGGTCGGGCATCAGGTCGATCACCATGTGCGGGGAGAGGCTGTCGAACTCGCGAGAGTTGGCCCGCTCCAGGCCGGCCTCGTCGCGGGCGACCGAGATCACCATCACGTGCAGGCCCAGACACAGGCCGAGGCACGGGATGCCGTGTCTCCGCGTGTACCCGGCGGCGGCGACCATGCCCTCGATCCCGCGCTCTCCGAAGCCGCCCGGGATGACGACGGCGTCGAGCCCGCGCAGCTGGTCGGTCTTGAGCAGGCCGGGCACGTGCTCGGCGTCGATCCACTCGAGCTCGACCTGCGCGCCGTGGTGGAAGCCGGCGTGGCGCAAGGCTTCCACCACGGACATGTAGGCATCGGGCATGTTCACGTACTTGCCGACGATTCCCACCTTGACCCGTCGTGAGAGCGACTCGACCCGGTTGAGGAGCGTCTCCCACTGGGAGATGTCGATCGGGTGCGCCGCCTCGTCGATGCCGAGCGTGCGGCACACGTAGGAATCGAGTCCCTGCTCGTGGAGGACGAGCGGAATTTCGTAGATGCTCGGCGCGTCGACGGCGGAGACGACGGCGTCAATGGCCACGTCGCACTGCAGGGAGATCTTGCGCTTGAGGCCCTCGGAGATCGGCTTGTCGCTGCGGCAGACGATCACGTCGGGTTGGATACCGCGGCTACGCAGTTCCGTGACCGAGTGCTGGGTGGGCTTCGTCTTCTGCTCGCCCGACACGAGGTAGGGCACCAGCGTGAGGTGGACGTAGCAGACGTTGTCCCGGCCGATGTCCCGGCGAAATTGCCGAATTGCCTCAATGAACGGGACGATCTCGATGTCGCCGACGGTGCCGCCGATCTCGACGATGACAATGTCGACGTCCTCGTCGGCCAGGCGCTTGATCCGATCCTTGATCTCGTCGGTAACATGCGGGATGACCTGCACGGTGCGGCCGAGGAAGTCACCGCGCCGCTCCTTCTCGATGACGGAGCGGTAGACGCCGCCGGTCGTCGTGTTCGACCGCTTCGAGAGGTTCTCGTCGATGAAGCGCTCGTAGTGCCCGAGGTCGAGGTCGGTCTCGCCGCCGTCCTCGGTGACGAAGACCTCGCCGTGCTCCCCGGGGTTCATGGTGCCAGGGTCGACGTTGATGTACGGGTCGAGCTTGCACATGGTCACCCGGAGGCCACGGCACTTGAGCAGCCGGCCCAGCGAAGAGGCGGTGAGACCCTTCCCGAGCGAGCTCGAGACACCGCCGGTGACGAAGATGAACTTGCTCACGCCGCCTTCGGCACGCAGAGGATCAAGTCCGCGTGATGGGTGCACCCGACCACGATAATCGACGGCCGGGGAAGGCGCGGTGGACTACCGGCCATGCGGCACGCCGAGGAGCTCGCGGGCATGGGCGCGGGCGGCAGTGCTGTCAGGGTGTCCCGAGAGCATCCGGGACAGCTCGGTGACGCGGTCCTCGCCCTGTACCGCGGTGGCCGTCGTGGCCGTCCGTCCACGGGCGGCGCGCTTGACCACGCTGACGTGTGCATCGGCCTGGGAGGCCACCTGGGCGAGGTGGGTGACCACGAGGACCTGACGGTCGCCGCCCACTTCGGAAAGGGCCTGGCCGAGGGCCAGAGCGGCCGCCCCGCCGACCCCGGCGTCGACTTCGTCGAACACCATCGTCTGGGGCCCGCCGAGCCCGACCAGGCGGATGGCCAGCATGGCGCGGGCGAGCTCGCCGCCCGACGCGGCACGGGCGAGGGGCTGCATCGCCTCGCCGACGTTGGCGCCGAGGAGGAGCTCCACGGGCTCCCCCGTCCCCTCTGGCGCCACCCGGACGTCGAGCCGGGCGCCCGCCATGGCCAGCGCGCCCAGGCGTTCGCCCACGAGGTCGGCGAACGAGCCGGCGGCCTGGGAACGGACGGTGCGCACGGCCGCCTCGGCCTCGACCAGCTCGGCGCGGCGGACCTCGCGCTCGGCCTGGAGGCGGGCGGCCTCGCCTTCGGCGTCTTCGAGGGCCACCAGGCGGGCGGCACCCTCGGTGCCGTAGGCCATGACGGCTCCGAGATCCTCGCCGTACTTCCGTCGCAACTCCGCCAGTAGGCGGCGGCGCTCCTGCACGTCGACGAGCCGTTGGGGATCGTCCTCCCACCCCTCGACCTCGTCGCGCAGCGTACGCGCCACATCGGACAGCTCGACGGCGGCGGCGAGCAGGCGGCCGTGGTAGCTCTCGAACGCCTCGCGCCCCGCCAGCAGGGTGCCGGCCTGGCCGAGCAGGTCCAGGACCCCGCCGTCGCCGCCGGGATCCAAGCGGTCAAGCGCCTCGAGCGCCGCATCGCGGTAGGCGGCCGCGTCGGCCAGGCGGTCCTCTTCGAGGCGGAGTGACGACTCCTCGTCGGGGTCCTCGAGGTGGGCGGCCGCGATCTCCTCGACCTGGTAGCGCAGGACGTCGGCCTCGCGGGCACGTTGCTGGGCGTCGCCTCCCAGCGCCGCCAGCCCCTCGTCGATCGCCTGCATCTGGCTCCGGATCGCCCGCACACGGCTGAGGTCGGTGCCTGCGAAGGCGTCGAGGACGTTGCGCTGCGCGCTGGGTGTGACGAGGGCGCGGTGCTCGTGCTGTCCGTGGATCTCCACCAGCTCGGCGGCCGCCTCGCCGAGGGACGCCAGCGACGCCATGCGGCCGTCGACCCAGGCCCGGGAACGGCCCTCGGCCGGCACCGACCGGGTCAGGATCACTTCGCGCTCGTCCGTGCCCTCCGCCACGACGAACCGGGCCTCGACCAGGGCCTCGGTGGCGCCGGCACGCACCATGCCCGGGTCGGCGCGCCCGCCCAGAACCAGCTGGAGCGCCTCGACCACGAGTGTCTTGCCGGCACCCGTCTCGCCGGTCAGGACCGTCATCCCGGGGCCGAAGGTCAAGGTGAGGTCCTCGATGACCCCGAGGTCGCGGACGTGGAGGTCGGTCAGCACGGCATGGCGGCCAGTTGGGTCACGCGTCGCGATCCGCCAACAGCCGGAAGCGGAGGATGCCGCCGAAGGTCTGGGGCTCGTTGCGTACGACGCGCACGGGGCGCTCGGCCACCGTGCAGGTGACGGTGTCGCCCGGCTGCAACCGCCCGATCTCCTGGCCGTCTATCACGAGCACCCCGGCCCGGTCGGGGGCGATCTGCACGGTGACCTCCTGGTCCTCGGTGAGCACGAGGCTGCGATCGAGGGAGAAGTGAGGAGCGACCGGCGTCACGACCATGGCGCGCAGGGTCGGCGCCAGAATGGGGCCGCCGGCCGACAGGTTGTAGGCGGTCGACCCGGTCGGGGTGGCCACGATGAGGCCGTCGGCCGAATAGGTCAGCGCCTCCTCGCCGTCGACCGTGGTGGCCAGGCGGACGGTGTGGCCGAAGTCGATCTTCTCGATCACCACCTCGTTGAGCGCCAGCTCGGCCCGGATGCCATCGCCGAGTGAACGGTCCGATATCGCCACGTCGAGCGCGCAGCGTGACTCGATGATCGCCTTGCCCTCGAAGACCTTTGTCAGCGCGCCGCGCACCTGGTCGGGCAGCAAGTCGGGCAGGTAGCCGAGACGGCCGAAGTTCACCCCGAGCACGGGGACGTCCACGGTGGCGGCAAGACGGACGACGCGCAGGAACGTGCCGTCCCCTCCCATGCTGACGGCCACGGTCGTCCCCGAGAAATCGACGTCGTCGAGCTCGACGTCGCTTCCCGCCTCGCAGACGCGGTCGGGACCGCTGAATTGCAGGATCCGGGCCACGTCGCCCCGCTCGGTCAGCCAACTCGCGGTGTCGGTGGCCAGCGCCAGCGCGTCGGGGCGCTCGGGATGCACGAGGAAGGTGACGGTCGCCATCGGCGAGAGTGGCTCAGCCGGCCGGCGCGGTCGGAGGAGGGGGTCCGTCCGCCTCCGACACGGCGGCGCGGAACAGGGCGGCGGCGTCCCCGGCTTCGTTGCCGTGCCCGCCCTTGCGCACGTGCACGAGGAACTCGACGTTGCCGGCCGAGCCGGTCAAAGGGGAAGCCATCGCTCCCATGATGCCTGTTCCCGCCTCACGGAGTGCGGACGCCACGCCTTCGAGCGCGCCCAGCCAGAGGGCGGGGTCCCGGATGACGCCCTTGCCGCGGGAGACTGCGGCCCGGCCGGTCTCGAACTGGGGCTTGACCAGCAGGACGAGGTCGGCGTCGGCGGCCGCCAGCGGGCCGGTCAGGGCGGGCACCACGCTGCGCAGCGAAATGAAGGAGAGGTCGGCCACCACGAGCGGGCAGGGCTCGAAACCCGGGGCGGCCGCCTGCAGGTCCGGGAGGGTGAGCGTCCGCACGTTCATGCGCTCCAAGACGGTCACCCGGGCATTCTGGCGCAGCGTCGGATGCAGCTGGCCATGGCCCACATCGACGGCGTACACGTGGGCGGCCCCGTGCTGGAGGAGACAGTCGGTGAACCCGCCGGTCGAGGCGCCGGCATCGAGGGCGGACCGATCCGTGACTGGAATGCTGAAGCGCTCCAGCGCCGCCTCGAGTTTCAGGCCCCCGCGGCCCACGAACGGCGACGGCGGCCCGAGCAGCACAATGGGTTCATCCGGTGCGACCAGGCGCGCCCCCTTCTCGGCCGGTGCGCCCGCCACGAGGACAGCCCCGGCGGCGACCGCCGCCTGGGCCTCCTGGCGGGACTCGACGAGGCCTCGGCGCACGAGCTCGGCATCGAGCCGGCGGCGGGCCCCGCTGGTCAGCTGGCGGCCTTCTTGGTGGCCGGGTCGCCGCCGGCGGAGGCCGACGGGAAGCCCGGGATGTTCTGGATGCCGGGGAGGTTCGGGAGGCTCGTCGGAGCCACCTTGACGGCGGCGTCGCGAGCCCGGGTGGCGGTCTCGGTCGCACTCTGGGTTGCCTTCGCCGTCACGTCCTTGGCGGCCTTCGGTCCGGCGTGCGACGTGACGGTGCTCGTGGCGCTGTGTCCGGCCTTGGCCGACTTCTTGAGGAGCTCGGCGACCTGGGCGGCCACGTTCTCGAGGGACGTAGCGTCGAAGCGCTCGAGCTGGGTGGCCACCTCTTGGCGTACCAACCCGAGGACGTGCTCGCTGGACGTGCGGCTCCGCTCGACGACGGTGTCGACCCATTCCTGTGCGTGGCTGCGCTGGATATCCCCGGCGTTCACCAGCTCTCGCACGATCTCCTCCGCCCGGCCGCGGCTGACCTGCCCGAGGACAGTTCCCGCATCGAGGTATTTGCGTATGCGCTCATTCGATCCCATTTCACAAGAGTATACAAAGTGCTAGCTGGTGGCAAGCACTTTGTTCATCCGTTGTCAATCGCCTGCTCAACGAGGGCATGCAGGTCCGGTGCCACCGCCGCCGCGCCGGCATTCTCGGGGACGTCGCCCCGGCGCGTCACGCCCGACAGCACCAGCGCGAAGGGGATGCCGAGCTGGGCGGCCAGGGCGCCGTCGGTGTCGGGGCGGTCCCCCACCAGGGCCCGGAGCTCCCCCTCGGCGACCAACGCGCCGATGGCGTCAGCGGTCGGCTGGTGGGGCTTGCCGGCGATCTCGGGTGTGGCCCCCGAGGCCGTGGCGACGGCAGCCAGAATGGATCCGGCGCCCGGCACGAGGCCGTCGGGCGTCGGATACGTGGCATCGCTGTTCGTGGCGATGAGTCGCGCGCCATTGCGTACCGTGGTCGCTGCCTCGGCGACGGTGTCGTAGGTGAAGGTGCGCGTGAGCCCCACCACGACGGCGTCGGCCGGCCCCCGGGGCACCACGGTCACGCCCCGGCGACCCAGCGCCTCGATGACCCCGTCCTCGGCCACGACGAACGCCGAGGTACCCGGGGCGAGCATGCCGGCGGCGACGTCGGCCGAACCGAGAACGTCGGCATCGTCCGCCGTGATGCCGCAGTGGCCGAGCTGCTGGTGCAGTTGGGCTCGGGTCGGTGCGGAGTTGTTGGTGGCGAACAGCACGCGGATGCCAGCGCCGCGCAGCCGGGCCACGGCCTCGTCCACCCCGGCGATGGGCTGTCCGGTGAGCCAGACCACACCATCGAGGTCGAGGACCCAGGTCCCCCCGGGTGTCGGCGGCCACATGCCGCTGAGGCTAACCGGCTCCCTAGACTCGGCCGGCGTGGCCGACCTTGAGGTTCACGGCGGTGAGCTGGTGCTCCACATGCGTGCTCTCGAAAAGGCCGAGGGCTTGCACGGCGACATCCGAGTGCCGCTCGCCGCGGTCAGCGCGGTGCGCTCCGTCGAGGATCCGTGGCCCGAGCTCCGCGGTCTGCGTGCGCCGGGTACCGGGGTTCCTGACGTCGTCGCCGTCGGCACCCGCCGGGGCAGCTTCGGCAAGGACTTCGCCGCGGTCCACGGCACGGGTCCCGCCGTTGTCGTTGAACTCGAGGGTGCCGAATTCGGGCGCCTGGTCGTCACCGCCGACGACGCGGCGGCTCGGGCAAGGCGGATTGACGAGGCACGGGGGCGGACCTGACGCTCCGCCGGTGTATCGGGAGCCTGACGGTTATCGGTCCGACGTCTGTCGGAGTACCCGGAGCCTGCCGGCATCAGCCTGTTGGCTGCGGGCTCAGTCGTCGGCCCAGGGCGGCCTGAAGCTGACGGAGCAGGCGGCCTCGCGACGTGTGACCCAACCGACGACGCGCTCCCCCTCCACCACGGGGAGCTCTGTGCGTTCGTGGCGGCACATCAAGGCGAGGGCCTCCTCGAGCGTGATGTCGACATCGAGGGCCACGGCATCCCCGTCGCCGGCGAACTCGACCAGGCTGACCGTACGAGGGTCACGACCCGGGGCGACAACCTTGGCCACGAGGGCGCGGTTGCTCACCGCACCGGCGAGGCTCCCGTCACTCTGACAGAGCGGGACCGTCTCCTCAACGAGGGTGGCCAGCAATGTGGCGGCGTCGGCCGCCGTCTCTGTGGTGCGGAGGACCCGCAAGTCCCCGTGCATGACCTCGCGGACGGTTCTCATGGCGAACCTCCTGTTGCTCACACAGTCCGGCCGTGCCGCCGGCACCACTCCACCTTCGCGCCGGCGTGCCGTGGCGGCAACGGGTCAACGCCACGAGTTGTCGGAACGACGCGTTACGAGGCTTTGCGCCGGGCGACAGTCTTGGGTCGTGCTGCGGTCTTGGTCGCCTTGGACGCCTTCTTGGCCGCGGCGCGCTTGGCCGTCGCCCGTTTGCTCGACGAGGTGCTCTTGGTGCTCTTGGTGTTCTTGGTGCCCTTGGACTCCGCGTCCGGACGGGCGGCCGCAGCGATGCTGGCGTTGAGCGCCTCCATCAGGTCGACGACCTTGGCCGCGGGCTCGGGACCTTCTTGCAACACGATCTCGTGCCCGTTGCGCTTCTCTTCGATCAGAGCCTCGACCTTCTCGCGATGCGTGTCGTGGAAACGCTCCGGGTCCCACTCGCTCTCCATCGACTCAATCAGGAGCTGCGCCATGGAGAGCTCGCGGTCGGTGACATCGCCGGTCTCGGGGAGATCGAGGTCGCGTCCCGGGGCGCGTACCTCGTCGGAAAAGTACATCGTGTGCAGAGCCAGTGCGTCGTCCTCGGGACGGATGGCCACGAGGTATTCCTTGTTACGCATGACCAAGGTGGCAATGGCGACGCGCCCGGCCTCGGCCATGGCGCGGCGAAGCAGCGCGTAGGCCTTGTCCGCACCGGCGCCCTCGGGGGCCAGGTAGTAGCTCGAGCGGAAGAAGACCGGGTCGATGTCGGCCAGACCGACGAAATCGGAGATCTCGATCTGACGGGTCTTCTTGGGCTCGGCCGACTCGAGCTCCTCCTCGGTGAGGATCACGTATTCGCCGCCGCCGAGGTCGAATCCACGCACGATCTTGTCCTGGGGGACCTCTTCTCCCGTCCGCTCGTTGACCTTCTTGTAGCGAATCCGGTCGGAAGTCCCTTCCTCGAACTGGTTGAAGTGAATGCTCTTGTCCGACGTGGCCGGATACAGGCCCACGGGGATGTTCACCAGGCCGAAACTCAGGGCCCCCTTCCAGATCGTGCGTGGCACGTCCACCAAAATACCAGTCCAGAGCAGGTCCACCACCTTGTTACAGCCGTTCGTCACACTGAGCCCATGGTGAAGGAGGCTCCGACCGGCTTCGGTCCCGCCCTGCTCAGCGGGCTGGCGGAACTGGGCCCCGTCGATCTCTTCTCCGGCGACCTCTCGCTTGAGCTGGGCATTTCCGTGTGGCTACGCACGAGCGAGACCTCGCTTCTGGAGGCACGTTCATCGCTGCTCGAGATCCGCCGGGTCATCCTGGGCGTCTGCGAACTGGACCCGGCCACGGAGCCGGTCCCGATGGTGGGCCGGTCCCCCCGCTCGGACGTCTTGAACCTGGTCAGCTACATCTCGGACCTGCTGCGTCGAGCGTCGGCAGGCCCCGGCCGCGATCTCGCATCCATTGTGCGGTCGGTCGTGGCGGCACTCCCCGAGCCTGAAGTCGAGGCCGTCGGGGCCTAGCTCCTCGCACTGCCGCGTGGACTCGTGCGCGCTGTGCGGACGTGTTGCTCGCACGGTGGTGCGGAGGTCCGCGACAGCCGGGACGCTTGACCTCGATCTCCTGCCGGAGCGTCGCCTTAGAAGCCGAAGGCGCCGATGATCTCGCCGTTGAGGCCGGCCGCCGCCATGCTGCCCAGGTAGGGGGAATCGCCGTAGGCGAAGACGTCGCCGCGAGCGGACGCCACCCAGTAGCCCTGGTTGTCGATGGTGGGGAAGATGGTGGTGGCGGGATTGAACCCGTTGACGTAGCCAGCCGGGGCTCCGAAGTTGGTGGCGTCGCCGAAGTTGGCTACGACGCCGTTGGCATAGAGCAACCAGTAGCCCTGTCCATTCGCGGTGGCGACGGCGTCGACGACGGGCACCGACGCCGGCTTCGGGCCGCCGTAGTACGCGGCGTCGCCGAAGGCGTAGACAGACCCCAGGTTCGTGACCAGCCAGTACCCGTTGCCCGTGTGGTCCGGCATCACAGACACAGCCGAGCCCGCACAGCCGCCGATGCCGGGGCACGAGCCTTCGAACTTGGCGTCACCGAAGGCGAACACGCCGCCGTCCGAGGCCACCATGAAGTACCCGTGACCGGTGAACGTCGGCACCATGCCGACGATCGGGGCGTTGAGGCTCTTGGGGATCCCCGAGCCGTTCGGGTGAAATCCGAGTCCGGGCAGAGAGCCGTAGAACGAGGAGTCGCCGAAGCTGAAGATACCGCCGTCGGACGCCACCAGCCAGTACCCGTTACCGGTCGACGTCGGCGTGATGGCCATGACGGGACGCTGCAAGTGGAGGCTCCCGGTGGAGCCGTGGAACGCCGCGGTGCCGAAGGAGAAGATGCCGCCGTCGGATCCGACCAGCCAGTAACCGTGGGACGCCTCCTCGACCTTGAAGGCCTGCGGACTGCCGGAAGCGCCGAAGTAGTCGACACCTTGTGCCAGGTGCGGTGTCAGCGAGCACGTGCCGAAACCAATGAAGCTGACCGTGAGCCCGTTGGTGTCCACGCTGCAGACGTTCGGCGTGTTGGACGTGACCGAGGTGACGCCGTCGCCGGTCGTCCCCACGATGGCCGTGAATCCGAAGAATTCGTTGGCCGGCAACGGGATGTTCGTGATGGTGGGCGTCGTGGGGATGGCACGCCCGATCGTGAACGTCTGGCTTACCCCGGTGCCCGCGACATAGTTCAGGCTCGCGGCCACCTGAGCGTTCAGGGAGCACAACCCGACGCCGACGTAGGTGACCGCCAGCCCGTTGGCGAGCAGACGGTCGGCGTCGTCGACGTCACCGACCGGACGCCGTCGCCACTGGAACTGACCACCGCCGTGAAGTCCTGACCGAAGACTCCGCTCGAGGGCATGTTGGTGATGGTGGGCGTGAGCGGTGTCCCTTTCCTGATGACGGCTGGTGACTGTCCGAGGAGCTCAAAGCTCCCGACGTATCGCCGCCGTCGGCGTCGGTCAGGGTGGGCCGCGGCGCTGGATAGGTCACGGTGAGCCCGCGGCGGTGCAACGGTCTGGGCGTCGAGGCGATGGACCGGTGCTGTCGCCACTGGCGCCCGTCACGTTCGCGGTGAACCCGCCGCCGGGTCCCAGGTGGCGTCGACGAGACGCACGAGACGCCTGTCCACGCGATGACCTGAGCGGGTGTGCCGCTTCGACCGCTCAGGCGGCGGCAAGTGTGGACCAGTGTCTGGCCGGTCACGATCGACGCCGAGCTGTAGTCCGACACCGTCGTGGTCGACCGCAGTCGATGAGTGACCGGGGAGCACCGGACTGTTCGACCCGCTCGACGCGCTGAAGTTCCCGTCCGTATCGGTGAAGGCGCGGTGGCGAGGTACGAGATGCCGGCCCTGGGCGTTGGCTAGGATGTGAACATGTGGCGACTCCGCCGCTGAGCGGCGTCGGTCGAGCTGCAGGTGGCGCCAGGGTGCAGCCGACGCTGCAGACAGGGGGCCGATGGAGAGGCTCACCGTGGCCGTGAAGACCGGCGTGCCGAGGTGGCGATCGAACCGGCGTTGTTCGTCGCCGCCGTTGTCGACGGGGCACGGTTCGGGGAGACCGGGCCGTCCGGACCGTTGGAGCCACTGAGAGCCCGTCTCCGTCGAGAAAGTCGGCGATTTCGGGAACGGGGTGTTGGCCCGAGCGATGAGGAACAGGTGCGGCAGGTGGCGCCGGGTCGTTGTCGAGATCCCGTTGTAGTCGCATCGTAGGAGTAGCTCCCGGCATTCAGGACCGCACTCGGGACCAGTCGGGACGTGCCTCGGGCTCAGCGTGACCGCTGGCTCGTGATCGGACCGGCTGCACGACGCCGTTCGAAGAGCGGAGGTCAATGTGCCGCCAGCGGGCGGACACATCGGGAACGACGACCGAGGTGTCGACGGCGGACGTACCGAAGGTCTCGGGGTTCGACCATGGAGACTCGTGCCTGCGTCAACGACGACATTCTCCGTCGTGGTATTCGGGGCGGCGGCGGCGGGCAGGGCGAACAGGCCGCCCAAGAGTGAGATCAGGGCGGCGCTGGCGACGACCAGGCCGGACTTCATCGAAAGGGCCTTCCTTCGAAGCGTGCGGCGCCCCCAGCTCCGCTCAGCCCGATGTCGCGCTCGTCTCACAACTCGTGCACCAAATCTGCCGCCCATGGGCAGCAGACTAGGACCCCACGGCACATTCCGGTAGCCCGTATTTGGGCACAGCATCGTGGCCGGCGGGGAGGCGCCAAGAGTTCTGCGTCGACGGGCCCATGTTGGTGATAATCAGCGTCGTCATGCGTACCCCGAGAAACCCTGAAGGTGGTTCGGGCGGAGCCGCAGCGACCTCCGCCTGCGATCCGCCGTCGCGGCGCGAAAAGTGGGGAGATTCCCGGCGGCCAGTCAATCAACCAGAGGTTACGGTGCCGTGGTCACGGCGGACACTACCCCGGCCGGTCATGACGCCTGCCAATGGCGAGTCGGAGACGCAAAGTGACCGGGTGTGACGCGGCGGCAGGTCATCGTCATTCTCGCGGCCACTCGCGGCCCCTATGTGGACATCCATTTCATTGAGGGCCCTCCGCCAGCCGACTCGAGCTGTCCGAGTCCTCCACGAGACGTCGCACGGTTCGGGAGGATCGGTCCCGACATCGTCAGCATCGATCGCCGGAACCTGGAACGTCGGCACGGGCTCGCAAGCCGAGATCGCGTCCAGGAGGTGCCCGTGTCCCAGAACGCGACTGCGGTCGGACGCACCAGCAACATCGTGGGGCTCGCTGACCATTGTCGCCACCACCGTCCCTGTGGCACGTTCACGGTTGAATGGCGAGCGTGGCCAGCGACCGGAGTCAGCCGAAGCGCGCTTCGTCGCCCCGATCATGAACAGAGTCGGGAGCCCCGCTGCGATGCCAACGCTCTCCTCGCCTGTCGACCTCGCATCCATTCCAGCAGTAGGGGTTGTCACGAAGTACACCGCTGTGGGCGACCCGCAGGGTCGGTCGGTGGCGGTGGCGGCTCGGTGACGGCCGGTACGACCGTCCCTCCCCTCTTGGGCCCTTCCACCCAGGTGGGCCGGCCGCTGATTCCGCTTCGCCGGAAGTGGGGTCGGTACTATGACAGCACCCAACCGCTCTCTTGGTGGAGCGTCGCCTGCCTCGAGCGTGCTCGTTGCCGCGTCCAAGCTGGGACTGGGTATGTCCATGAGGTACTCGCCGTGCAATCCCGAGCATTCCCCGACCAATCCCCGAGAAAGGACCCGTGACAACCGTCGATCAGCCACTCGATGGCGGCCGCGAGCAGCTGTCGGCCCCAGGGACGACGCTCCGCCGGCTCCAGGGATGGGGTCCTGCGGTGGTGTCATTCGCGCTCGCAGTGGCGTATGGCCTTTACATCGCGCTCCGTACCTACGAGGTCGATCTGGGCGTGTACCTCCGGCTGGGCGGCAAGTACATCTTCACCACCCATCTGTACTCGTTCGTCCTTCCGAACACGAGCCTGCCCTTCACCTATCCCCCATTTGCGGCGCTGCTGTTCGCACCGTGGCAACGTGCCTTTCCCAACGTCGGGTTGGTACAAGCCGTGTGGACCATGTGCAATGTGGCCGCTCTGCTCGGCGTGCTGGTGCTGTCACTGCGCCTGGTCAAGCCATCCCTGAACAACACGGCGACCTGGAAGCTGGCGCTGGGCCTCAGCCTGCCGGCCATTCTCCTCAATCCTGTCCTCATCACGATCGGTTTTGGGCAGGTGAACCTGTTCATCACCTTCCTCGTGATGTGGGACCTCTTGAGCGAACGCCGCTTCGGGAAGCGCCAGATGCTGCTCGGGGTTGCCACGGGACTAGCGGCGGCAGTGAAGCTCACGCCATTGCTCTTTGTCCCGTATCTGCTGCTCACCCGGCGCTGGCGCGGCGCGGTGACCGCGTTACTCACGTTCGGTGCGTGCGAACTCCTGACGTTCGTGGTCTCACCGACGTCGTCGCGGGCCTATTGGACGAAAGCGATCTTCAAGCCCGGCAGAGCGGGCGACCTCTCGATTGTGGACAACCAGAATCTCTGGTCGGTGCTCGATCGTTTCGCGCATGGCGTTCTGCCCAACTCGATCATGCTTCCACTTCTGGCCGTGACCGCTGTCGCTGGACTCTGGCTCGCTGCCCAAGCAGACCGACGATCGTCACCACTGTTGGGAGTCCTGATCTGTGCCGCCACGTGCCTCGTGGTGTCGCCCATTTCGTGGGTCCATCACATGGTGTGGGTGGTGCCTGCCCTGCTGTGGCTGGCCGTTGCGCCTGACCGGCCGCGGTGGGGGCCGTGGATCGCCGGCGCAGCTGCCGTACTGTTCTGGAGCGCCCCCGTCTGGTGGGTGCCCTACAAGCACACGTCGGATCTCCACCTCGGTGTCCTGCAGCTCATCGCGGGCGACTCGTTCTTCTTCGCCATGGTCCTCTTCCTGATTGGGGCTGCAATCCTGGTTGGTCGAAGAGTCACCAAGTCGCAGGCGGACAGGCGGATGCAGAGCGCCCCTCTCTGACCACTTGGCAGCTCTTGCGGGCATCTTGGCGTTGCCCAGGTACACCGAGCGAGGGGCGCTTCCGCAGTTGTTCGTGGGTTGTGCAAGTTGGGATCGAAATGCCCTATCTGGCGCGGGCGCCGATCGCCAGACTGAGTCGCTGAGGGCGGGGTGATCGGGGAGATCCGGGGGGATTCGTCACCCCGCCCTCCTACATCATCCCCTCAGTGATCGTCCGCTCAGTCCAGTGGAGGACCACAGTTCAATGCGTGCGCCGCTCCCCCGACCCGTCCGGTCACCTGTGCGTCGGGATGGCCACCCTTGGTCGCGCTCTGGCCCGAACGAGTCGGCTCGAAGAGAGGTGGGGGCCGGGTGGAGGGGTTAGGGGAGTCCATCACCCCGGCCCCCACCCCCATGGCTTCCGTGCGTCCGACGATACCAGGGAAGCACCTGAGGCTGAATGATCGCTGACCGAATCGGGCCGGCCACCCCACTCGCTCAACCGTGCTGTCGTTCTCGCAGCTCCCCGTATCGCATTTCGCCCAGGACGGCGGTGATCGCCACCTCCTCTTCGGAGAGACCGGCGAACTCGACCCCAACTCGCACGTCACCCTCCAAAGCGGGCGCGGCGTTCCGGATTTCGCCCTCGAGGCGGAGGTTGACCGAGCTGCCGATCGCCGGAGCGTCGACAGAAATGCGCCGGCCCACCAATACCCACGGCTCGGGATGGTGGAAGGTAAGGCCAAGCCCCAGCGGCGAGATGTCGATGACTTCGCAATCACGCCAACCGGCCGGGGAATCGCCTTCGATATGACAGAACCCGGCCCACGACGCCTTTTGGCGGGACACTCTGCGGCGGTATTCCATGACGACCCCTCCCTCTCCGATATGCGGACGTCCCAAACGTGGTGGGTCCACCCTCGCAAAGGCTGGTTCCTAGGTGGACAACGATGCCCCGCACCCTGACTCACGCCGCAACGGGGCTTGGAGTGTCCAGGGTTGTCCGGCGGTTGTGCGGCGACGGGAAGGGTGACACACGCCCGCTCTCTGGGATTGAACTGAGCGGAGCACGAGAATGGTCACAATTCAACCCGGCGTCGAGCGCCGCAGGTTTCGCTCAATGGGCCGCGTCCCGCCGAGTGGTGGGAATTGACCCGGTAATCCTCGGCGACGATCAGTCAGCGGGCTCGAGCTCACCGACTGTCGCATCTTCATTATCGCGATCCGCGTAGAGCTTCGCCATCGAGCCTTCGGAGAAGTAGCGGCGTTCGGCTGAGACCCACTCGTCGTGTATGTCGACCAGCACCGCACCACCGAGGCGGATGACCGAAGCCTCGTTGGGGAAGATGCCGGCGACGCGGCAGCGGCGCTTGAGCTCGCGGTTGAGACGCTCAAGCGGGTTGGTCGACCACAGCTGGCGCCAGTGCGCCCTCGGGAAGGCGGAGAAGGCGAGCACTTCCTCCTTGGCTCCCTCCATGAGGGCAGCCGCCTTGGGGAACCGTGCCGCGAAGGTCTCGGCCACGTGGTCCCACTGGGCGGCGATCTCTTCGGCACTCGCGTGGGCGAAGATCGTCCGGAAGGCGGCCGCCACCATCTCGTGTTGACCCTTGGGGACAGAAGCCAACAGGTTGCGAGCGAAGTGGACCCGACAGCGCTGGTGTGCCGCGCCTTGGAAACAGCGCCCGATGCGTTGACGAGCCCTTGGTGTTGGTCAGAAATGACCAGGCGCACACCGCTGAGCCCTCTGGTGCGCAAGGACCGCAAGAAGCCGCGCCAGAACACCTCGTCTTCGGAGTCGCCGACGTCGAGGCCCAGGATCTCTCGGTGCCCGTCGGCGCGGACCCCCGTGGCGATGACGACGGCCTTGGAGGTGACGTGATGGTTGTCGCGCACGTGCAGGTAGGTGGCGTCCAAGAAGACGTAGGGGAACTCTTGGTGGTCGAGCCGGCGCGTCCGAAAGGCCCCGACCACCTCGTCGAGGCCCGAACAGATGCGGCTGACCTCGGATTTCTTGATCCCGGTGCCGATGCCCAGGGCGGCGACGAGCTCGTCGACACTGCGCGTCGAGATCCCGCCGACATAGGCCTCCATCACCACGGCGTAGAGGGCCTGGTCGATCCTGCGCCGGGGCTCGAGGATCGAGGGGAAGAAGCTGCCCTTGCGCAGTTTGGGGATGGCGAGCTCGACGTCGCCGGCCTTGGTCGAGACAAGGCGGACCCGGTGCCCGTTGCGCTCGGTCACCCGATCTTCGCTGCGCTCATAGGGCCCGGCGCCGATCACGCTGGTCGCTTCGGACTCGATGAGCTCCTGGAAGACGTAGCGCACGGCGTCGCGGATCAGGTCCACGCCGTCGGACGTTTTGAACGCCTCCAGCAGTTCCGTGCAGACAGACTGGTCAAGGGCCATCGGGGTGCTCTCCTTTGTGCGTTCGGCTAGGAACACACCGAGGATCATCCCGATGGCACCACCTATGGGTGGATGCCGGGGGTCAAGTCAAAAGCCCACCACTCGGCGGGACGCACGCGCTCAATGGCTGCCGGGAACGACATCGTCATCGCGCGAGAAATCTCGAGTCGACCGCCGCACGAGAGGTGTCTGCATATGGAATCCCGCCGCGCACCGCGCCAGACAGCTGATTGGATCGGCTGGTGCAGGTTCCCGAATGTCTCCGGTGACGAAAGGATTGAGTGTCGGGTTGTGGACATATCGCAACTCGGACTGGGGATCGTCCTCGGCGGAAGTTCGCAGGTGTCCGACTTCGTGGGTCGACCGATTGCGGTCGAGACGCCGATCCTGGGTACGGCAGCCAACATCCGCCTCGAGGGAGAGGTCAAGAATGAAGCCGTCGGGCGCGACGGCTCAGTCCGCCTCGGGATCGAATTTCTGGGCCCGACCGATCTGGAGCAGGCGATCATCGAAGCTTTGGGAGTGCCCAGCGACCGCTCGTGACTGGCCGCGTGGGCGCATTCATGCGTCCGTGATGGCTCGATGAGTTCATCGCAGGACCGTCGGACCGCCTGACCGCCACCGCCTGACCGCCTGGCCGGAGGGGTCGCTCGATCCCCGAGCAATCGATCCTCCCTCCATTCGCCGAACCGCCTGGCCGGGACCCAGGACCTCTTTCGGCGTCATCACCGTGCGGGTCAATGCGATGCTGGCGGCCCGTGCATGCTCGACAGCCACAACAACAGGATGCCGTGTCATGACGGCCACGGTGGTCCTTGCCCTGGCGGCGGCTCTGTCCAACGCCATCCACCTGATGACCCAGCACTCCGCCAGCGAAGGTGCGTCCGACAAGGGAGGTCATCGGGAGGTGATCAAGTTTCTGATCCGCCAACCGCTCTGGTTGCTGGGCTGGGTTGCCGCCGCCGCAGGGTTTGCCTTTCAGGCCCTTGCCCTGCACGGCGGGCAGCTCTCGGTTGTCCAGATCTTGCTTGTCTCCGAGCTGGTCTTCGCCTTGCTCCTGCGACGCTTCTGGGTCCGGCAACACATCGCCAAGGCGGCCTGGATTGCTGCGCTGATCACCACCGCGGCGTTGGGGGCGTTTATCGTCGCGGCTGAACCGCACGGAGGCCATCTCCGGCCGAGTGCGGCCCAATGGATCTCCTCGGTTGTGGTCTTCGGAGCAATCGTGGCGGTGCTCTCCGTTCTAGCGAGGTGGGGCAGCCCGGTGCGTCGGGTCGCGCTGTATGCCGTTGCAGCCTCCATCACCTGGGCTCTCATGGCCACGTTCATCAAGGCGACCACCGATGTCCTGGCGGCGTCGGGACTCTTCGGAACCGTGACCCACTGGCCCGTCTACGCCCTGCTCGTCGCAGGCATCATTGGATCAGTCCTGCAACAGGCCGCGCTGCAGGTCGGTCCCCTCAGCGTGTCGCAACCGGTTCTGGTCGTGGTCGATCCTGCCGTGGCCAGCATCTTGAGTGTGTGGATCTTCGGAGAGCGGATCGCTGTCAGCCCCGCGCAGAAAGTGGTGACGAGCGTCGCATTCGTGGTGATGGCTGTCGGAGTGACCGTGCTGTCCCGCACCGCCCCCACTGACTTGGATCCTTCAATGCACGTGCGGCTCTGACGAGCTCGTGCTCATCCTGCGAGGCGTTCCAGTAGCCATCCCGGGCCGACAACGCTGGCACCCAAAGCCTCGCTCCGGGTCCGAAGCCCTCGGTCTGCCGTGACGAGTGTCACGTCCGGGTCGTCCGCGTCGGCGATCACCTCGATGAGTGCGTCGTCGCCGCTCGCTGCCGCATGGACAACTGTGACGCCACCGAGTGTGCCGGCCTCGGCTCCGGGTCGAGCCTTTCCTTCGAGGACCGCGACGACGGGCCTGTCAATCCGCCCGGCATCCACTGCCCCTCGAAGGTGCTCAATGAAGGCGCGGGATGCTCCGGCTCGATCCCGCCACCAACCCGTTGGGCGAGAGCCCACCACATTGGCGACGTCGACGACGAGCACTTCACCAGTCTTGTCCATCGCTAGAGCGCGGCGATTTGCGGCGAGTCACCTTGATCGGCGCCGCCGTGGGCCAGACTGGGTCTCATGGCCTTTGGTCAACCATCCGGCCCGCCGGCCTCAGCTGCCCAGGTGCGGGAGCTGCTGGCGCTCCTCAAGGACGCCGGCCATGTCGACTTTCGTGACGCACGCGGGCCCATGGGCTTCACACAGCGTCAGGCGGGCGGCAGGTTTTCCCGTGACGAGGCTGAAGCCTTCATCACCCAGCTGCTGGACGCGGCGTCGACGGGAACGACCGGTGGCGAGACGCCGACCCAGCGGTTGTCAGCCCAGGAACAGATGGTGCGCGCGCTGCCCACAGCGGTGCTCGCCGATGAACTCCGGCGCCGGGGATGGATAGCAGTCGAAGTGCCCGATCCCGCCCAGGATTTCCCCGCGTCGTAGACCTCCGTGACGAGGTCGCCCTGGGCTGGGCTGGGCGGCGTGCCGGAACCGGACGAGCACCTCCGCGGCCTGGCGGGATGAACGCGATGCCGACGGCGATGTCCGCACCGGCGATCGGGCCCGCGAAGTTGACCCACTGGGCCGTACCCCATCATCCCCCCAACGCCGGCCACCGGGACGAGGGAGAAGGTTTCCAACAGTTGCAATGATCAGCGGGCGGCGGGCCGCTGCATCTCGTAGTTCCTCAGGCTCCCCGGCGGGCTGGCCCGCCAGCGTTCTGGTAATGGTTCTCCCACAGCGCCCGCGCCAGTGCGAGCGTTGCAACCGGCACATCGACATCGACAGGCCGCGGAGAGCCGCGGTCTCGGGCACAGTCGTCGCAGACAACGACCCATGAGGTGTCGGCCCGCTGCACGATCTTGGGATGATGCACCTTCCGCACGTGTCGCACGACTCCAGTCGGCCTCTCCGCAACTTCCGCTGTCTCGACCATATCGACAGCCGAAAAGCACGCTCCAGTGATTTCAAAAGCCGAGGTCGTCCGCGACACTTGCGCGAACGGGAGGTGCCACGGCGACGAAGTCGGTGGTGCGCCGGTCAGGGGTTCTCCCGGATTTCGTCGCGGTGCCGCCGTGTCACCACTTTCGTGCCCGTGGTGCCACTCCCCTGGTTTACGCTCACAGCGTGAATGGGATGCCCCGGCCGGGCGACCGGCACCCGGGATTCGTGGCGGAGCCGATGCGGTGCTGGGCTTTGCTCTACGACAGCACGCTCCAGGCGAGCCACTGCGATGCACGCCCTTCGTGGACCGGACGATGGTTCAGTCCTTCCGGCGAACGATGGTGGAGCGTCTGGTCCTGTCCTCGTCATGTGGACGGACTGTCGGAGGGTCGGCCGGTCGTCGAGAGGCCTTGAGGTTCGTTCCTGAGGTGCCCGATCGCGTCGCCGTCACCGGGTGTTTCCCGCCGCGTCGCGTGATTGTCGCTTTGCCATAACGCAGGCTATCTACGGTGGGGGCGTCAGCCGGGGCGTCGGTTGGTGCCTCCCTCACCGTTCAGGGGCAGGTTGCCTGCAACGCCGCAAGCCAGTCACGGTCGGGTGCGGCTCTGGGACGGAAGAGAGAAGGACATCATGCACCCCACCGTGAGGACCGTACGGCACCGCGACATCAATTGGGCTGAAGTCGCCTCGAGGGCAAAGGACGACTTGGGCGACGAACGCGTTGCGCGAGCAAGTGCCCGCCTCAGGATGGCCATGCTGGCAGTCGCCGATTCGGCTCGTCCTGTGTCCGCCTGGGGCCAGCGTGATCTGCAGCATCCCTCGCATACGGGGTCGAACGGATAGAACGCACAGGTCACGGACAAGTTGGCTCCGGGCACACGCCGCATTTGCGGTCCGAAGATCCGACGGCGTCAGTCCGAGCGAACGATCCGGACACATTCGCCGCTCCCAATCAGGAGCAAGACAGCCGTGTCGCGTGGGGTGTGGCGCCGTCCGACCCGAACATCACCTGATCGGGTGGCTTTACGGACGCCCGAGGCGGGTAGAGAGCAACTGGAACCGACACCCTCCAGTCGGGCACCTTGGCGACAGTCCCCGGTACGTTCCCGTCCCGGGGACTGTTTGCGCCCGGGGACTGTTCTCGAGCAGTCGCCGACGTGTTCGGACGGATCGTTGCGCCGCGTCCGATCGCTCGCCGGATGGTCGACGAGCGTGACGACCCCGGCCCGTCCCTTGAGGCCGGGGTCGTCTTGTCGCTCGTGGTTTCCGGTTCCCGACTTGAGGCTCGACCCCTCAGTTCCCAGGGGTCCTGATGACGATCTCGAAGCTTGCCGGGGGGACGCCCAGCTCCTGGGCGATGATCCTCCGAGCGAGTGGGTCAATCTGGTCGTGCCGGCGCGTGGAAACCAGCGCTTCGGGGACGTCTGGGACCGAAATGAACCAGATTCCACCCGCTCTCTCGGCGATGACGCTGTAGGTCGGCCTGTCACCCATGGATCTCCCCCACTCCCCCAGAGGTGATTCTGGAGGACGGATTGACTGGTCGTTAGAGCCGTTCGGGCTGGGGTTTGATCAACTTCTGCACAACACCCAGGCCGGTGGGCTCGTGGACCGCCACACCGAGCCATGCCTGATGGCACGGAACCCCCCCCTGGCTGTCGTCGGACGGCCGGAGTGGGGCGCGGAGGGGTTCGGGGTCCAGGCCATCGACGTCGACGGTGCGAGCGCACCCGGGCACCTCGGGATGTCAGCCATGCGCGTGATCCCCCGGCGGGCTCCGCGGTGCCCCTTCTCGCCGGGGTCCCGCCGTTCTCGACACCACGAGCGCCGGCAGCCAGGCCCACTGATCTGTCCTTGACCAGGCGAGAAAGCGGGTGGCGTGCGAGAGTGAACGTCCGAAGTCCGGAACTGGCCGGAACTGGAGGGTCGCATGAACATCCTTGTGGCAACGAATGGATCCGATTCCGCAATCGATGCGGCCCGCCGGGCGATAGACCTGCTCCGTGCCGATGCCCACGTCGTTCTCCTCACCGTCGTCCTTGAATATCAGGATCCTCAAGAAGATGCCGGCGGCTTCGAGAGCCCGGTGATCAGCGACGAAGAAGCCGAGAAAGGTTTCGAGGATCGAACAGCGGCAGGGCGCGCCGCACTCCAGAAGACCGCCGCAGTGCTCGGGCACGACGTGGAGGTTCGTCTCGTCCCCGGGGGTGAAGAACCAGGGGCAGTCATCGATCGAGTCGCGAGCGAGATTGGGGCAGATGTGCTGGTCGTCGGTTCATCGAGCAAGGGATGGTTACGCCGGCTCTTTGGGCATTCGGTGAGTGACTATGTCGCCCATCACGCACCGTGTCCGGTCATGATCATTCGCCACGACACCTGAGTGGTCCTACGGCATCGAGGGTCGCGACGGCAGGCAGAAGATACGCACAGGGTCCAAATCATCGGTTCGGGTGATCCCTTGCCTGGGTAGAGCCACCACGTGAATAGAGCGACGCGTGCATTCGCACCTGATATCACGGCACCATCGGCCGCCCGGGCATTCGTCGCGGGGATGTTGGCCCGGTGGGGCGTGGAATCCGAAGACGCGATCCTGGTTGTCGGCGAACTCACGAGCAACGCACTCCGTCACGCCGCGACCCGGTTCCTGCTTGCGGTCGAACAATCGGACGATGAGGTCGGACTGCGGGTGAGCGACGCCGGTCCTGGCCTCCCATTGGCCAAGGCGCCAGATGCCGAAGGCGTTGGAGGTCGTGGACTCGTGATTGTGGAGACGGTCGCCAAGGCATGGGGGTTTCGTTCCGACCCGAAGGGCGGCAAGACCGTGTGGGCCGACATCAGTCTGGAGGAACCGGCTTCACGAGGTACTCGACCAAGCCGGTGATCTCGAGGATCCTCCGAACGCCACCTGAATCGTTTGCAACCGTGAAACTGCCTCCCTCTGCCCTCACCCGCTTCGCGGCCACGACGAGGACGGAGATACCGGTCGAATCCAGATAGGTCAGGTCTGCCAGGTCGACGAGGATCGAGCAGCCGGGCTCTTCACTGAGACGAGCCAGTGAGTCACGCAGCTGTGGGGCCCCGGCGATGTCGAGTTCCCCCTCCAACCTCACGCACACGCCATCCGCTTCGGAGATCACATTCATACGGAAGTCCGGATGGCTTTCGGTCGTCGTCATGTGATTGCCTCCTCCCAGAGGGGTTGAGGAGCAGGCGGTCTGCTTTGCCAGTGACTCGATCTCGATCTCACGTGGATCAACGTATCGACACTGTCATCGCATTTGGAAGCTCAGAGGACCAAATCACCCGGAAGGGTGATCTACCCCGATCCGGGGAATTCGACGCCGCACGATCGAGTCCGTGACCAGTGGGATCCGGTGCGGCCCGAGGAGTCTTGGTGCGAGGCCAGGCCGGTCACTCGTCCCGGCGCAGCGCGAAGGGGGAATACCCCAGTACTCCCCTCCCGCCTCGAGAACCTCACATTTCGTGCGGGAACGTTCACCGAGTCACAGGCCATCGAGGGCTACCAAGAACGTGGTGAGGACGTACAGGTCCACCAACGAGAACAAGAGGGGCCAGAGAGCTGCGCCGACGAGGCGCAACCGATCGGTGACCGCGGGTAGGACGCTTCCACGCCCAGGACGCCAAGGCCCGCTCGCTGAGACGGCGATGGGAGTACACGTCCGTCCGTGTTGCTTGCAGATTGCGCGACCGCGACGAAGGCCCCAAGTCCGGCCAGCGCGACAGCGATGAGACTCAAGCCTTGGTTCATGTCCACCGAACGCGGCCAAACGCGGAAAAAGCGATGACCGAAATCGTTCCGATGGTGACTGACACGATGGCCACCGCATCCAAGACGTCGTTGGCCCCGTGCGAGGCCGAGGGCGGGTTAGCCGTGCCAGACAGACGTTTCGAGATTGTCGGGCACCGTCGAGAAGAGCACCGCCGTGTGACGGTGACGGCAAGCGGGCCTAAGAGTGGCACCATGCCGGTATCGGCCCGGTATCGGCGACGAAGCCCGTGGCAACAGGGACCTTCGACCCTGGCCGTCATGACCTTCGACCCTGAAGCACCCCATAGGAATTGCCACAGACTGCCCGCCATGGATGTTCGCCGTGGTCGACGCATGCCCGGATCACGGGGCGCCGTCTCTGTGATTGGCAGCTTCATGATCGTGATGGTTCTGGTGAGCGGCTGCACGAGTGCCACGATGTCACTGCCGAACCTGCGATCAGCGGTCGTCCATCCCTCGAGGGCCGTGATCGAAGGACAGATTCGTTCGCCCGGTGGTCCCTTCCTTTACGACAAGGAAGGCCGTGTCGTCTTCTTCCACGGTGTGAACGCTGTCTACAAGCACCCTCCGTACGAGCTCTTCCCGGCCCCGGGGAAGCCCTGGAATCTGAGTGCCTCTGACGCATCGCTGATGGCACGCCTCGGACTCAATGTGGTGCGGCTTGGGATGACCTGGAAGGGATTGGAGCCAGGGACCGCTCCGGCGAACGATCCAGCCATCTGCACGCCTGGTGTAGCGCACGATCCGGGGCAGTTCAGTCAGGCGATCCTCGACAGCTATCTCGCCAAGATGAAGAAATCGGTCGACCTGCTCGGTCGTTTCCATATCTACACGTTGCTCGACATGCATCAGGACGTCTACAACGAGCTCTTCGACGGAGAAGGTGCGCCGAACTGGGCGGTGTGCACAAGTGGAGCGCCCAACACCGACCCGCCCGGCCGGTGGTCGCAGAACTACGGGACAGCCGCGGCCGGAGCGGCCTTCCGGCACTTCTGGACGAACGATGTGGTGGGCGACCTCCAAGGCGAATACGACAGAGTGTGGGCTGCAATCGCGACCTACTTCAAAGATGATCCCTGGGTCCTGGGTTATGACCCATTCAACGAGCCGTTCTCGACCTCGCTGGTCAAATCCGGGGACGAGAAGTTCGATGGTCAGTTGCAGTGCTTCTACACGGGTCGGGCTTTCGTCGGCGCTCCAGCACATGGCGCCCCGCCGCTCTCATGCCCCCCAGGTGTTCCCGCTGCCGGTGTCATCCCGGCCGTCCAGGCGGCCGATCCGGGTGCGCTGGTGTTCTACGAGCCCGACATCTTCAGCAGTCGTGGTTCGACCAATTTCGTCGGCCCAATGCCTTTTGCCAATCTCGTTTTCAACGTGCACGTCTATTGCGGACACCGGAGCGGCAAGACAGGAAACCCGACCGATATCGCTGCCTGTGCCAATCAAGAGCAGCATTCCTTCATGACGCGCGCTGAGGACCGGACAGACCTTGGCACCACTGCGCAACCTGGGGGGCCGGCGTGGTTCTTGAGTGAGTTCGGTGCCACTTCGAACCCGACTCTGCTCAATCGGCTGACGGCCGAGGCCGACCGGAGCTTGGTCGGCTGGACCTACTGGTCTTGGAAGTTCTATGCCGACCCGACCGGGAGTTCCGCCGAGGGTCTCGTCGCACCGGACGGATCGCTCCGTTCGACAGCCGCGATCCTGTCGCGGACATATCCCCAGGCGATCGCCGGAGCGCCCACATTGATCTCCTTTGATCCAGGCAGTGGAGTGTTCCATCTTTCATACGTACCTGATCACGCCGTGAGCGCACCCACGGCGATCTTCGTACCGACGCAGGTCCACTACCCGAAGGGATACTGCGCCAGGTCAACTGGGGCGATTATCACCTCCAAACCCGGGGACAGTGTCCTTCTTGTCACCAACAACCCCTCTGGACGCCTCGTATCCGTAACGGTGACCGGCGGATCGTGCTGAACCACTGGAGATTCCAGAGACGACTCCTTCTCTGAGGGCACCGACGACGTTCGCGATGGGTGACCGTCAGGTCCGTCGCGATGTCGTTTGGCTCAATCGTGTGCCGACCCGCTCGTTGTCAGAAGCCGTGCGGGAAGGACACGCAAGGAACTTCTGCTCGGATTGAACCGCCCCGGGTTTCGTGACTACTCGCTGGTTTGGGTAACCGCCGCTATGGCGGGTGCTGACTGACGGTAGTAGGTGGCTTCGAACTCTGCCGGCGTGACGTAGGAGTTGTCGTCGGTGATCTCTCCGTGCAGCCGGCGGTGGTTGAACCAGTCGATGTAGCCGAGAGTGGCGAACTCGACGTCGTCGAGGCCCCGCCACGGCCCTTGGGGGTAGATCAGCTCCCACTTGTAGAGGCTGTTGAAGGCCTCGGCCATGGCGTTGTCGTAGCTGTCGCCGGTGGATCCGACGGAAGCGACGATGTCGTTTTCGGCCAGGCGCTCGGAGTAGCGAATTGCCAAGTACTGGACCCCCTTGTCGCTGTGATGGACCAGGCCGTCGAGGACCTGGCCATCACGGGTGCGGTTCCACACCGCCATCTCGAGAGCGTCGATGGCGAGATCCGAGCGCAACGACTCGGAGATCTGCCAGCCGACCACCATGCGCGAGAACACGTCGATGATGAAGGCGGCGTAGACCCAGCCGGCGTGCGTCTTGACGTAGGTGAGGTCGGCCACCCAGAGCCGGTTTGGCTCGTCGGCATGGAACTGGCGATCGACGAGGTCGGCAGGGCGGTGCTGGCGTTCGTCCGAGCGGGTGGTGACCTTGTAGGCCCGGCCCCGGCGGGCGCCAGAGAGTCCCAGGTCACGCATCAGGCGCTCGACGGTGCAGCGGGCCACCCGGACGCCCTCTCGGTTGAGCTGGGTCCAGATCTTGTCGGCTCCATAGACCTCGAGGTTGTTGCCCCAGACGCGCAGGATCTCTCCCCGCAGCTCCTCGTCGCGCACGGCTCGGGCCGACGGCAGCCGCTTCTTGGCCGCCCAATAGGTGTTCGGGGCGATCTTGCATCCGTGCTCTGAGAGCACCCGGCAGATCGGCTCGACCCCGAACCGGTGACGGTGGTCGTCGATGAAGGCGACTATCTGGGCGGTTGCGGGTCGAGCTCCCGCGCAAAGAAAGCCGAGGCCGCCTTCAAGATCTCGTTGGCCCGGCGCAACTCGCGGTTCTCACGCTCGAGTTCTTTCATCCTCGTGCGCTCGTCGGTCGTCAGCCCCGGACGGGTTCCGGCGTCGGTCTCGGCCTTGCGGACCCAGATGCGCAGACTCTCGTGGTTCACCTTGAGCTTCTCAGCAATCGACTGGATCGCCTTCCACTGCGACGGATACTCGCCCTGGTGCTCGAGCACCATGCGCACGGCCCGTTCCCGGAACTCGGGAGGGTACGGCGGGCGGGGGTTTCTCTTGTGTTCTGACACTGCTCCATCCTCTCAAAGGAAAGAGCAATCACCATTCCCGGGGCGGTTCAGATGGAGTCGCCGACGACACCGACGGCTGCCGAAGACCTTGGTGTACTACAGGCTGCGAGTAAGGACGCAACTATCGCCAGAAAGAGGACTACTCGGATCATGTCACGACTGTCTAACAGTTGCACTCGCCAATAGGTGGGTGTGTCTGACTTTGCGTCGCCGATCCGCTGAGTCCGCTGAAGCTCGGAGTCCGCGTCACCCACGACCCCACCGGAGGATTATCTCCGTTGCGGCCGGCCCGTGTTCTACGGCGCGTGTCGGAGGGCCTAGGGGCAAGTCCAGGCTGGCGGGCTCCGGCGCTGGGACCAGGGGAAGTAGGCGGCCGCAGGCCACCAGGGTGCGGCTGCCGTAACACAGCACCTGCAAACAGCATCAGAAGTTCTTACTGCCTGCTTGCCATAGTTCCCCGCCGCAGTACGGCACATCGGTGCGGTCTCCTTTCGCCTTGAGAGTGCGGCGCGTTTTGGGGCACCCAGCGTGGCCCGGCATCATCTTTCGGCTGTGGATCAACTCTGACGGCTTGCACCCGAGCGGGAATCATCAGATAACTGCTGCTCGAGTTCACCCACCGGAAGTCGGCACGTTCCGTCTAACCACTGCGCCGACGGGTCGACCCGGATCTGAACAACCAACTGATGATGCGAATCCCCTCCGGTCCAATCGTCAGTCGATGCTGAACCAGGTCCTGACCTTGAGCTCGTGGTCCACGTAGGGTTCACCGGAGAGGTCAACGACCACCCGGTCGATCGAACCCCCCGTGAACGGGAAGGGAGCCAGGTATTCGGGGGTGACTGCCGAGGCACTGTCACGACCGACGCAGATGCCGTCACCGGTCAGGCAGAAGTAGCCCGGCTGCGTGATCAATGGGCCGTGCCCGACCGCCTGGTCGTCCACGTACAGGGTCAGCGTGCCTTCAGTGCCGGGCATGTCCGGATTGGTGCTCGGGCCCGTGGCGGTGAATTCCGCGGCCAGGACGTGGCCACCCGGGGTGATTGGGGACCCGGCCACGACATCTTGGAGGACGCTGCCGATCCAATTGAACGTGTAGCGCAGGCGTCCGTCCTTGACATAGAGGCTGTGGCCGCCCGGCACGCCCCCGGCCGCCCAGATCACGCCTTCGACGTCTCCGGACCCGACTCGCACCCCGGCCGCGATGGTGTAGGACCGTCCGGGGATGGCCGGGCCGGCTGATTCGGGCACGTCCGCGCCGTTGGGATAGAAGACGTACTGGTCGCGGGCGGGTCCGCCTCGCGGGCGCTCGGCGAGGACTTGTTCGATCGCACTTCGGTCGTCGAGCGGCAGGCCCTTGTAGATGCCTGCGTAGTAGAACCACAGGCCCTTCAGACGGTCGAGCAGCTCCGGGTGGTCCTTTGCCACGTTGGTGGACTGCGAGCGATCGGTTTCCAGATGGAAGAGCTCCCACTCGTCCTTCTCGAAGTTGCCCCAGCTCGACAGCGGCGGGTGCACCGTCGAAGCGAGCCACCCGTCATCGTAGATGGAGCGCTGCCCGAGCATCGTGTAGAACTGGGTCCGCTTGCCCGGCACCTCAGGATCGCTCAGGGCTGCGGCGAAGCTCTCGCCCTCAATCGGGCTCTGCAGGTACCCGTTGATGACGTCGGGTGCTTCGATGCCCAGCAGTTCGTAGATGGTCGGTACCAGATCCACCGCGTGAACGTATTGCTGGCGCGGCGATGTTGATGCGTCGATCTTCATCGGCCAAGACACGATGCACATGTCGGCGACCCCGCCCTCCTCACCGGCCCATCGCTTCCAGTAAGGGAAGGGAGTGTCGAAGGCCCAGGCCCAGCCCGTGTTGTAGTGGTTGTTCGACGCCGGGGTGCCGAGTTCGTCGATGTGCGGGAGCGTGGCCGCCGTGGTGTCGGGGATGCCGTTGAAGAAGCGCCACTCGTTGAAGCTGCCGTTCGGACCGCCCTCACCACTGCCTCCGTTGTCCGAGACCACCACGATGAGTGTGTTGTCGATCTGGCCGGACTCCTCGAGGTAGTCGAGAAGGCGACCGATGCGGTCGTCGTTGTAGGAGATGTAGCCAGCGAACACCTCGGCCATCCTGACGAACAGACGCTGCTCGTCCACGGTCAGCGAGTCCCACGGCCGGACGGTGTCGAGCGGCGGCCAGGTTTGTCCGTCAGGGCCGGTCCGTTCGGGCTCACCGTGGGGGTTGATCGACGAGAGTTGGGTACCCTCTGGAAGCAGGGCCAGCTCGATCTGGCGACTCAGAATGCCCTCCCGGATCGCCTCGTAGCCTTGATCGAAGACGCCTTTGTACCTGTCGGCCCACTCGAGGGGGACGAGATGCGGCGCGTGCCCCGCCTGGGGGGCGAAGTACATAAAGAAGGGCTTGTCCGGATCGATCGTTCTCGCGTCGCGGATGAACTCGACCGCCTTGTCGGCCATGTCGTCAGCGAGGTGGTAGCCGTCCTCGGGCCGGCCCGGAGGCTCGACCGGGTGGTTGTCGTAGACCAGGTCGGGGAAGTACGAGTTAGTCTCTCCGCCGAGCCATCCGTAGAATCGTTCGAAGCCGCGTCCGAGGGGCCAGCGCCCTTTGTAGGCGGCCAGATTGCACTCCTCGCCAGGTGTCAGGTGCCACTTGCCGACGCAGTACGTGTTGTAGCCACGAAGAGCGAGGACTTCGGAGATGAAGCCGTTCTCGAAGGGGATCCGCGTCGAGATCCCAGGAAACCCCGAAGCGAACTCGGCGATAGTGGCCATCCCGTTCGACGTCGCGTTTCGCCCCGTCAGCAACGAGGAGCGGGTCGGTGAGCACAGCGCCGTGGTATGGAAGTTGGCGAACTTCACACCTCGTTCGGCAATACGCGCCATGTTCGGGCACTCGACGGGTCCACCAAAGCAATCCATGGTGGCGTACCCCAGATCGTCCCAGGCGATGATGAGAACGTTGGGCGAACCCTTTGGGGCCTCGGGAGCGAGAAATGGAGCCCAGTCGGGCTCTGAGTCCCTGACGTCGACGGCGATCCTGCCTCTGAACTGCTTCGCCATCGGATGGCTCCCTTCATATCAGGTGATCGCTGTCCAATCGGACACGAGGCGCGCCAAAACACGCCCACCACTCACAACCTAGTTGGGTCCAGCGGCCAGAGTCATTGGTCACAGGCCGCGAGGGAATGCGTCCGCACAGTCCCATCCACCGGTAGGTGGGCAGTTATGATGACCAGGCAGTGGTCGCCGCTCACATACTGTTTGCGCCGAGGGTGGCGGCATGATCCTCAACGCCACGTGCAAACACGGGGCATTCGTCCAAGGATTCGTGCGGGCAGGTCACCGTGTGCTCAAGGATCGTCTTCGCGAATTCGATCTCAGCGAGTCGTCGATCGAGGTCCCGGATCTTCTTCTGTGCTTGATCCCGCCAATCGGAGGCAAAGGCTCCGTCAGGGGTCACGATGTTTCGGATCTCACCCAGCGTGAACCCGCCAGTTGGAGAAGATCGATCAGCGCGACTTGTTTGACCGCAGAAGTCCTATAGATCCGCATCCCACCCTGGCGTCCGATGGGTTCGAGCATGTTCTCTCGCTCGTAGAACCGAAGCGCGGAGGACGGCTTGCCCGTTCGATGGTGCAGTTCTGCGATCGTCAGCGTGGCAGTCATTGACTTGAACTGTACTTCAACCTGCACAATCGAAGCATGGGAAGGAACACCTTCGATCGGATGGCCGGACTTGCGATTGCCAAAGTCATGGCTCGGATGGATCGCGACGCAGAGGTTGCGGCAATCGAGGTCCTGAGACCGTCTCGGGGTGATCGAGTCCTCGCCATTGGCATCGGACCTGGCGTAGGTGTGAGCCACTTGGCCAAATCCTTCGACGACATAAGTGTGGTTGGGATCGATCCTTCGGCGGCAATGTTGACCGACGCGCGGCGACGCAACAAGGTGTGGCTCGAGGCAGGGACAGTGGAACTGGTTCAGACCACTGCCGATGCGCTGGTGTGGGGCGACGGCTCCTTCGATGGAGCCGTCGCCGTCAACAACATCCAGATGTGGGATCCATTTGACGCCTCGCTTCGTGAAGTCAGTCGGGTACTTCGGCCTGGCGGGCGCCTGGTCGCCCTAACCCACGACTGGGCGCTAAGGAAGTCGACCGGGCGGGACCCCGAAGCGTGGTTCAACTGCGTCGTGCAGGAGTGCGACAGTTGCCATCTCGTCGAACCTCGGATGTGGCGTGCTAACGCGGAGGACGGCAAGTCCGTTGCGTTCGAGGCGACGAGGGGATCCATCTGACGTGATCTGACGTATGCAGCGCAGGGCATCGAGACCCATGTGGGTTTCCCTGTTCGCCGGGAGAGAGTCACTGTGATCGAACGGCGTATCGGACCATCGTCCAGGAAGAGCCGCGCTTCTTTACAGGGACAAAGCCCATTGACTCATAGAGGCGGCGCGCTGGATTCGCTTCTCTGACGCTGAGACTCAGCGCTGGATAGCCCTGGATATCACTGGCGTCGATGAGTTCTAACAGGAGCCGACGACCAATCCCTTCGTGCCGACGCGACGCGGTGACGGCGATCGACAGTTCGGGGACATCTTCGGCAACAAAGCCGTGGCCGTGGCTCTCCTCGGTGTACGTCCGATACCAGGCCGCACCCACTGGCGCGTGTTGTTCTGCAATCAGTCCATAGTCGCCTGGTCTTGGCCATCCAGCGAGGTACATCGAATACCGCACATCGGCGAGCACGTGGGCAGCGGTCGGTGTCGGCTTGTCGGGGCGCCAGACAGCGGCCTCGCCAAGCATCGTCGCCAGAAAGGTGAAGTCTTCAGGCCCTGCCGACCGATACTGAACGTCGCTCATGCCAGGCAGTTCAGCAGTTCAGCAGTTACGGCTTGCTCGCGACGATCTCCTGCTGGACCATCCGGGAGGTGCCCACACTTGTCAGGTCCAGGCCGGGTGAGTTCCCACCGCCGGGAGGGTGGCACTTCCCAAGAGCGCGGATGCCTATGGCGGCGGTGGTCCGCCAGAACTAGGTTCTCCACGAGAACAAACCCAAGACTCCGACAGGAGGAAGGCCATGGACTATGTCATGTTGCTCCGCTGGAAGCAGGGGTTGACTCGTGAACAGCGGGATGCCGCGCTCATGCACCGGGCTGGCTGGAACTACCCCAGCAGCGTGAAGCTCATCGCCGAGTACTGGCCGTCGGCTGAGGACCCGGCCGTTGTTTCCATCTTCCAGACCGACGAACACGGCGCACTGATGGAAATCGGGTTCACCTGGGGAGACACATTCGACATGACGGTCATCCCAGCCATCAGCGCCGAAGAGGGACTCAAGATTGGACCAGACGTAATGGGTCGTAGACAGTTCTAACAAGTCACTGTTAGGGCGGACTCAGGTGCCGGAGCCCGGCAACGAGGACAGCCGCGGGCCTGTGGGTCGCGTATTCGATCTTGTGGCTTCGAGGACCTATGCCGAGTTACACGATGCCCCGCTCGCCTCCGCCGTAGAGAAGGAACTGCGGCAAGCCTTCTTTCCCCGACCGGGCGATCCGCACTTCAAGGTCGCCGACGTGGACGCCCTCAATGTTTTCCTCTAGAGGCCTCCTGGCCGTGCCTTACCTGCAACTGAAACGGTCGTCCAGTAGCCGACTATCCCAGCTCCTCGGGAAGATGTGCAGTGTCAGGACCCTCGGACCGTGCTCTCGCGGTGGCGGAGGCGTCGTTGGTCTTGCCCCGCTCCGATGGACACCTTGGCAAGCAGCCGGTCTGTGGCCTCGTCGAGTTCGCCGTCGAAATAGCGGTCGAGCACTCCACGCAAGGCCGGGTCGTCGGGTTCGGCTCGGTGGAACATTGTCATCGAGGAACGAAGCTTCATGGCGTCGACCGCCCCGAGGACCTCGGTGGCCGAAATCCCCGATAGGGAGAGGAGTCGGTCTGTGGCCTCATGCAGGCGCCGCCCGAGGACGGGGTGGGCGAGGTATGCGGCAGCCTCGTCGAGCGACGCCAGAGCGAAGAACCTCGCTGTCGCGCTCGTGCCGAGTCCGGCCAACTGGGGGAAGACGAACCACATCCAGTGGGTTTGTTTGCGTCCGGCGGCTAACTCGTCGAGGGCGCGCTCGAAAGTGCCCTGATCGTTCTGAGCGTCTACGAAACGTTGAAGATCGGTGCTCATGCAATCAGTCTCTCTGCTGGGCCGGTTGCTCCGGTTCGCCAATCACGAGTCCCGTGACGCCCGGTGACCCCCCTCGGGGAAACCGAAGACTCATCGAGAGGCTCCAGCCGGACTCTCATTGTGAATCTCGCACATCGAGATAGTCGATGAGGCCGAACACCTCGAAGCGGCGCCGGATGCGACCTGGACGACAGATGACCGAGAAGGTCCCGCCAGATTCGCGCTTCTGCCGACACACCGACACGAGTACTCCGACACTGCCGGAATCGAGGAACGTCGCCTGCGTCAGGTCAATTTCGATGCATGGTGCTTCTGCTACACCCGCGTTGGAAAACATCTCCTGCATGTCCCGAGTCGCCGTGCCGTCGAGTGCGCCCGCAAACGACACAGTGACCCAGGAGTCACCCCAGGTGAACTCTACGCGGAAAGGGTCCGCATGTTCCCGTTGGTCCTTCATCGCCGCACCTCGCCAGGGGAGGGCCTCTCATAACTCGGGGTCTGTGAGATTGACTACCCAACGACGAGGCGGGCCGAACGTGGGAGCGCGCGCCGACCTTCCAGCATGACGAGTGCTCGGTTAACGGGAGCGACTTCCGCGGCGGAAGGCCCATCGCCTTAGGCAACGTCCTCAACTTCGAGGTACTCGATCAGTCCAGAAATCTCAAGGACGCGGCGACACATGTCGCGACCACAGACGATGGAGAAGGTGCCTCCCGATGCTCTCACCCGCTTGCAGGCGGAGATAAGCACGCTGATCCCCACCGAACCCAGAACGGTGACCCCTGTGAGATCGACTCGCAACGCCGAGGCATTCATAATCCTCGAACTGACGAATACCTCGCGGAGTGCTTCAGCCGAAGCCAGGTCAATCTCTCCGCTAAGTAGAACCAAGCGGGTTTGGTCGGCTTCGGTGCGCACCTCGGCAGCAAAACTTGGTGACGCCCAGGTCTCTCGGTCTTCCCTCGTCATGACACCCACCTCCCGTAGTTTCCGACTGAAGGAAAGCGCCGCCCGGACGTGGCCGGGAGGGTCAATCGAGCAAGATTTTACGCCGAGCCACGGGCGGCTTCAAGGGCGACGGCGCTCGTGTAACCGCTCCCCCACTGCAGCTCAGCCCGCCTGAGTTCGATCTGCTCGGACTCGCCAGTCTCCGTGCGGCCTCTGTCAGATTTGGGCTCTGCGCATGGTCTACACGGATAGCCCCCCAGCAGGCAGCCATGGGCCAGCGTCAGCACTGACGAGAGCGTGACCCGGTCGCCTCACCCATCGTGCGTCGTCGGCCGTCCTCGAAGACGAGCGAGCCGCGCACAGCGAAGCGCTTCGTCAGCGGCCATTGAGAATCCGTCGGAGTTCATCGTCGGTCTCGGCGAACTCTTGAGCCAGCATCGCTCTCTTGTGCCAGCATCGCTTTGTCGTCCGCGACAACTCTGCGGCCTCGTTCCAAGTTCTCCTCCAACCAAGCCCCGTTCGGCTGCCTGTCCTTCAGATGCCGGCGCGGTGCAAATGGACAAGGACAGAGCGGTCGATTTTCTTTAGCCATTTCTTATGGCTCCTCAAGTTTGATGGGTTTATCGGGGGGTAGCACTGAGATGCGCCTGTCGAGCCAAAGTGCTCGTCACGAGGCATTTCTGTTCGGCGGGTGTCAGCACAGGCGGTAGTTGTCCCGCTAGATGGAGTCGGGGACACTGCCAAGCGAAGACGGCTCCGTCCATTCCCCCCCATCTCTCGTGGGTGGGGCTGTCTTCGCTGTCCTGTGCTCTAGCTTTCTGGAGCGACCTTCTATGATGGAGCGTTACCGGTGCAATATTGCGAATGAGGATTTGTCGCCGCGGAACTTCCTCAACGGGATGCTTCAAACCACCGTGAAAGTGCTCTCGAGGAACCACTTCGTCACCGCCGAAATGACTCTTCAGGGGTGGTGGCTGGTGCGGTCGGTTGAAAGGCCTCGGAAACGCGGTGGAAGCAGAGCGGTACCCACAACGTGCACAGTGCCTATTTCGGTGGTGTCGGAGGGGCGTTCGGCTCACCTAGTACACCGGCGCTCCTGAGGGGCCGGGTCCAGCTCAGGGCCGCATGAACTAGGCGAACAGGGCCGCTACAGCAGCGGCCTGCAAACCGATAAGCGTAACGAAGACGACTCTTGCCCACGGTTTCAGAATCCACTGGCCGTCATAGGTGATGCTTGCAACCTGGAAGAACCCCGCTACGAGAACGCTGATTCCAGCGAGCCCGCTCAGGAGTCCAGCTAGCTGATCGTGGGTCATCGTCCTCCTCAGGGATTCGGCTGGCCGTTCACCATTGTCGATCCGTATTGCTCACTGGCAGTGATCCGGCAGGATGTTGGAGTTGAGGCACCGTCCGGTTCATTGCCGACCACCGAGAAACTCTGATGAACCCCGGGATCGTGATTCTCACTCGTGTCCGTTGTGTCTATATAGCTGTCATTGCCCTGAAGGAACTCATTGCCGCGATAGAACGCGGCGGTTACCTTGATGATTCCTAAGTATTGGTATCCGTCAACGCCGAGGTAACCCGACGCATCTGCAACGCCCTCACGATCGAGAGAGCAACGTACGGTACCCACGTCGAGCAAATGTCGACCACTCGGGTCAATCGACACCGCTAGGTTCGTAGGTGGCGCCGTGACGTGGTTGTAGATCGTCACCCCAGCGGCCCCGAGTGCTGCTGCGAGCAGACCTAAGAACACGAGGGTAGGGCCGTACCGCTTCAGGTTCATGCGCTGAGGCTATGTCCGAGGTTGGCTCGGCGCTCTGAGGCAGAAGGTCAACTTGTCAAGCTCCAGACGCCGCTTGGTCGGCGTGGGCACCGTGGCGGGGACCCCAGGGCGCACCTTGCCCCGCAGAGCCAGTATCCGAGCCACCTGTGCCGCCGTGAGTGCCACGGAGCAAGGCTAAGCGACGAGGCGCCCCTTTAGCTCCATCTCCTGGGCCCCGGTCATCTGCACGGTCAGGGTGTCGAGCACGTACAGCTTGGCGGTCAAGGTCGTCGCCGGATCGTAGAGCCCGATCACGTCCTCCACGTCGTGGGCGGGGTTGTCTCGAATCTTCACGTCGATGGTTTCCAGGCTCCCCTTGGCTCCGTACCCCTGCGCGAGCGCGATCAGGTCGTTTTGACCTTGGGTCGTGGCCGCCGCACCGGTCACCGAGAACGCGGTGGTCGGATACGTGCCCTCTCTGGTCGGCAACGTGGACATGTTGACGCCAGGGACCGGCACCGTGTCGTTGTAGAACGTCGGGCTGTTCTGGTCGCTGTCCCACCAGTAGCTCGCGATCGGCGCGGCGATGTTGGAGCCCTGCGAAATCACCTCGATCACGTTGGGCACGGCGGTGGTCGCAATCGACCGCTGAATTGACGTGACGATGCTCTCGGCCCCGGTCTCGTAACTGATGCTCGGGGCGGTGGTGTCGGGATTGAGCGCCGGGCGCGCCACGATGGTGCCGTGCACGTCGGCGAACACCTCGTATCCCCCGGCGGCGGCCAGGGCCAGTGCGCTCGTCCACGGGCTGTCGCCGATGTTGAACGTCATCTGAGGCGGGACAACGGTGCTCGGTTCAATGTTCAACGTGAGGTTGGGCGCCGCGAAATTGAGCAGCGCGGCTAGCTGCACGTCGAGCGTCGACACGCCATCGGTCGCGTAGGGCACGGTGAACTTCGCCCGGTCGATCCGGCCGCCGCGGTCGCGGCCATTCACTTCGATGTAGACGTTCCCCGAGCCCGGTGCGTTGTAAATCTCCACGTCCTCTATGAGGAAGCGCCCCAGCGGCACCACTTCGCCGAACACCGTGCTCCCGCCGTTCAGCCACGGCAAGTTGAGCTGCGGCTGGCTCGTGTCCGGGCTCAGCCCCGGCTTCCAATACCCCTTGTAGAGGATCATCTCGTTTCCTTCGGGGTACAGCGCGTCGACGCTCGTATTCGGCACCGTGACCGGGAAGGGCCATCCCTCCTCGGGGTCCTCGGGCGCGGGAACCATCGTGATTTGTTGGGCCTGGCGGCGGATGGCGTTCGTGGCGTCGACAGTGACATTGCCGTCGACCACTTGGAAGTTGGCGACAAAGACGCCGTTGGGGTCCGTGCTGCTCGGCGGTGTCCACACCTCGGCGTAGCTGACGATATTCAGCGTGTCGGTCAGCATGGCTGGCAACCAGTACTCAGACGTGGGCTGCATCGTTCGGGGCTCCCTCTCGTGTTGCCATTGGGGCCGGTGGTGAGTCATCAGCACCACCGGCCCCCCGGCATCCGCGTCGTGTTGGAGAACCCCCGGGAATGAGCTGGGTCCCAGGGGACGACGCGGTGACCTTGATCAGTCCTCGAACAGCTCCCGCTTGCCGTCGGGCCAGTGAAGCTCTACGAGGCCGTCAGGACGGAGCCACCGTGACGCGCCAGTTACTCGGTCGGACCCGAGCAGCTTCCAACGGGGCGCCCCAGCGAGTCGGAACGATCGACCTTCGGGGTCCTGAAACAGGTCGAGGTCGAGTGGGTCACTGTCTGCTGTGCTCATCTCAGCATCCTTTCTCGTCGCTGTTACAGACTCCGCACCGCGGGGGCCAGGAGGTGGACCGCACCAGGCGACCCCCGCGGGCGGAGCGATCTACTCGGAGTACGAGGTGGTCGAGATGCTCCCGGCGCTGCCACCGTTCGGCTTCACCGTGTTCTGCATCTGGTAGACCTCGTTGCCCCGGAACGCGATCCCTTCGAAGGGCTCCACGAACGTCTCGTAGTCGTTCGTCGCGTCGAGCAGGCTGTCCCGCACCACGCCGAGGTCCAACCGCCCTCCATCCAAAAACTGGAATGTTCCGGTGACGAACAGCAGCCACGCCACGACGATGACCCCGTTGCTGGTCTGGCCCGGCCACTGCGGGGCTGCGCCCGCCGTGATCTTCGGCCAGTACTGGTTGGGGATGGCGTTGCCACCGGTGCCGTAGGTCCCGGCCTGCAACCCTTCCATCGTCCACACCACGTCGATGCCGCGGGCGCTGAACCAGTCGTTCACCTGTGCGTCGGTGACGGCCAGCACGTTCATCTGCCCGGAGTTGTCGTGGGCAAGCTCCCGCACCAGGTCGGCCTTGAACAGGTCCATGGCCCACTCGGGGAACACGGCTGTCAGGCCAATCCCCTTCGGGTACCGGTGGCTGTACCGGTACTGCGGGGCCACCAGGTCGATGGTGGCGAGAATGTCGCGGGTGGCGCCCAGGTACTCGCTGGCGAGCACCTGGTTCGATGCGGCGTACATCTTGGTGAGCAAGTTCAGCTCGGCGTCTCGCGCCGCCGTGGCGATGGCCTGCTCGGTGTTCGCTGCGACCTGCTCGGGTGCGAACCTCGACTGCATGTTGCCGAACTCCACCCTCGTCGGGATTGCGTCCACGTACACCTGCTGCGGCGTGCCGCATGCCACTTGCCAGCTCGGCTTGGTCGCGCCCGCCGGGTTGGCGTCGGTAGCCTCGGTCCAGATGCCGGTCGCCAGGCCCGCGCCGCTGGCCGTGCCGCCCTGGAGGGTGGGCACGCCAATGTCGGGCGGGGTGACGAACTGGATACCGCCTCGGGTTGCCTGGAACGCCGGAAGGGCGTCCCTGAGCGGGCGGTCGGCCGAGGACCAGGTTGGGACCGAATAGTCCACATTTGTTGGCAAACAGATTCCCCCCGTTGCAACCAATGCTCCGGTCTGACGGTCCACCCTGGGGGCCGTCGGGGCGCAGATCGCGTTCAGCTTTCGCGTGTTGCCGTCAACGTCCGACCGGTCGAGGGTTCGCTCCTTGGGGTAGCTCCACGTCGCCTCGGCCACGTAGTGCTTCCGGCCGCGACCCTCGGGCTGCATCCGCTCCAGAGCGCGGGCCATCTTTTCGGCCAACTCGTCCGGCGAGGTGAGCACTTGCCCGTTGTCGCTGGCAACCACCACAGGAGTCGACACCGTGCCGCCGCTGGCTGGTGCACGGTTCGGCGACGCAGTGGCGCGGGCGTTGGCTGCCATCGCTGCGACGTGACCGCCCGGCGTTGTGCCGCGCGGGGCGCCTGATGCGGTCAGTGCAGTCATGTGATGTGAAACGGTCTCTTGGGCCGAGACGAGGGCTTCCATGGCCGCCATGCCCTCCGGGGTCTCGCCTGCGGGGCCGTTGGCGATGGTGTCGAACGCTTCGGACACCTTGTTCAGTGTCCGAGTCATGGAAGGTAGGGACCGGGGGTTCATGGCTCTCCTCGTCGTGGTGGGAACATTTGGTTCGACCGGCCACTACGAGCCCTGGCGCCTGGTCCCGGGCTACGCCGCGGAACGTCCTCCCATAATGCAGCGATCGCGGAACCCTCACAATGTGCCGCAGGTCCGAATCGGAACGTTTTGCGGATCACTTAGGCCCCCTGCGCCGTTTGGGGCCCGTCCTCGGGACGGCATGCCCGCAAAGAAGGCACCTCCCGTCGTTCGGTAGGCGGCTCGCCATCTGCTGCACAAAATTTCGAGTGGCACTCTCGGTCGAACTCGGCCTGTTGCCATGCGACTGCGTCCTCAGGAAGCCACACGCGTCGCTCGCGCTTCTCGGTGGTGACGACCACGCGCCACCGGTCCTCCAGCGACACGACGACGGTGCGGCCGTAGCGGGCCGAGACGCCGAGCGCCAGGGCCAACTCGGCCACCGTCTGCCCGGGTGTTTCGGCAAGGAGCGCCAGGGTTCGCCGCTGCGTAGCACCGAGGCCTCTGCTCACTTGCCCGCCGCCCTCTGACGGCGCAGTTTGCGACGCTCGCGCTCGCTGGTGCCGCCCCAGACCCCGAACTTTTCGGCGTTGGCCAGGGCGTACTCCAGACACTCCTGGCACACGAGGCAACGGGAACACACCGCTTTCGCATGGCGCGTCGTTTCACCCCGCTCAGGGAAAAACAATTCCGGATCGACGCCCACGCACGACGCCCAGGCGCGCCAGTCGGCGGGTTGCGGGCCGATCGCGTCGGGAAGGTCGAAAGCATCGGCGCTCAGGGTCGCCGCCATGTACCTGGTGCTTGGTAGCGCGGATGCTTCTTCGCTTGTTGAAAGTGGCGGAGCTTGTCCACGGGACGCTCCTCGCCGGGCTTGACGATCTGGGGTCCCGGTTCGTGGTGCTCGCGCTTGATGGTCAACCTCGCTGGCGGCACGACTCCTTGGGGAACCAACATCCGCGCACCTCGGCTGCTGCCGCGTTTGAGGAGAGCCAAGAGGGCAATACCGATGGCGATGGCCTGGTCGTTGTGGTGGCCGCTGGCGTGATCCAACCGGAACCGCTCAGCCGCACCGGCGGACGCCACGAGACGAACCTGCTTCAGCTCGCGCAACAGGTCCGGATCATCGGGAAGCACGAGGGTTTGGTCTCTGAGCGCTTCGAACACGGCCAGGGCCAGTTGGGACGAAGAAGGCGCCGACGCCACGAACTCGCGCACCGACATGCCACTGGCGCGCAGCTCTCCGAGGAGCTTGAACGCCTGCCAGGTCTCGACTTCCACCCGAATCGGCCGGTACTCGTGGTGCATTGCGATCAGCCACGCTTTGACGTCATCGAGGTCCACCGGTCGGCCCGGAGAGGGCACCCAACGCCGCAGCCGATCGACCACGTAGACGTGGCGGTCGTTCTCAATGGCGGTGTGCATGACGCAGGCGACCGTCGGGTCCACCTTGACGCCAAGGTCGGCGGACATGACGTAGCGCGTGCCCTTGACCGGAGCCAGCGGTCCCGAGTGCCGGACGCAGGCGTCCACGTCGGCCTCCGACGCCAGACGGTCCTCGGGGGAGGCCCACTCGTTGACCCAGTAGCGAAGGAAGCTGGAGTGCGGCAGACGGCGGCGCTCAATCTCGATCTCACTGGCCGGAATCCACGGGGGCGGCTCGTGAACGACGCTGACCCGCCACGCCTCGTCGGACTCGGCCTGCGCAAATACCGACTGGCTCCAATGCCCAACCAGTCCCGCGGTGGAGATGATGAGCAAGCGGCCCTGTGTCTTGGCGACACCAGAGGACAGCGCCTCGTAGAAGGACTGGGCATTGGCGCCGGTGGGCCAGTTGGCCAGTTCGTCCAGCAGGGCCCACGACGGACGCAGGCCGAGCGAACCGGCGCTGTCGGCCGGGAGCACGATCAGCTGGCCGCCGGTCTCCCGGTCCGTGACGGTGCTCGCCTTGAACACCACGCGGCGCGAGAGGTGGGAGCCTTTGACGAACGCCCGCATGGACTGGAGCACCAGTGCGGCCTGGTCGGCGTCGGCGGCGCCGCAATAGGCGGGCTCGTCGGGCGGCACCTGCCCGGTCAGCATTGCCGCCAAGAGGACGGCACTGGCGTCTCGTGTCTTGGACCAGCCACGAGTGCGGGACCACCACTGTCGCCGTGGACCGTCGCCCAGAAGTGAGCTGGCGTCGGCCACCTGGAGCGGCTGGGCGGCCCTGCCCCATGGCCCGAGACGGTCCACCAGCCCGGCCAGCACGTCCATAGGGGCGCTCATGGCATCTCCGCGGGCTCGCCAAGGGCGGCAGGTGAGCGTGCGTCGAGGATGCGCCGACCCTCGGCGGCCAGTGCGTCGACCATCGACTCCGCTTCAGGCCCGCTCGCTAGCGTTAACGCGCCGATCAGCTTGGCGAACGACGCAGGGTCGAGCGCCAGTGCTGCGCCACGGTTGGCCGCGATGGACTCCCACTTGGCGAGCGCGTCCAGCGCAGGGCGCGGCTTGCCGTCGTCGTCCAGAGGCCCGTGCTCGGCCACGTAGCGCCACAGCAGCTCCGCAACGGCGGCGGCACGGGCATAGCGGCGCCGCCCAGGAGCGAAGGCGTCACGGCCAGCCCACGGAGCAATGGCGGGCAGTTCGGCTTCGATTTCGTCGGCCAGCGGCGCCACCTTGCGCTCGCTGTGGGCACCGTGCTTCTCGGCAATCGTGTTGCCCTCGTCGGCGGTGGGCCAGGAGTAGCCGCGACCGGGGCTCATTCCTGCATCCCGGTGTGCTGCGAACCATTCGGAGACCCGACACACACGGAGTACACGTCATCGGCGCAGGTCATCGCGTCGCGTGTCGGCGTCGCGCGCGCACGCATCGTTTTCCCGAGAGCCACGCACGGCGTTTGCGAGCGCACGCGGCCGATTTCGGTTCCGCCTCCTCAATGCTTCCCCTGCTCGACATGCTGGGCAGTAGCTCCTGCCTTCCTGGCCGATCCAGAAGCGACAGCACGGGTGCATTGGCCCGCTCTCGTCCTCCAGCCACGTCAGGCCGCCGCAGTACCGACAGCTCTGTCCCCGGGCCAGTCCTCGGACCGTTTCCGGGTCGACTGGTCCCCGGTTCCCTACTTCATAGGGAACACCGGGAACCGACAGTCCGGGAACCGGTTCCCACTGGTTCCGGGAACCGCTGAGACCGGTGCTGGCTGGGCTTTCGGTGACGTTGCGGGCAATGGTTCCGGCCTGGTTCCCGATTGGACGGTTCCGGCGGTTCCGGGCGATCTGGGAACCGCTCACGAGCGGGCCCGTCGCAGCTTCAGAGCGTCGAGAACGAGGGCCTTGCGCTTGCCTTCGCCCGCCTCCCGCAGCGCGCTCATCGCCACCCCCGCGCTGGCGTCGATCGGCACGTCGAGCGAGTCGAGGAGCCGGGCCACGTCGATCGTTTCTTTCTTGAATCCGTCCGAAGTCACCTCGTGGTGGAGCACCGGCTCGGCCACGCGCGACAACGTGACTTCAGCGGGCACCCAGGGAATGCGCGAGTGCGTGCGGCGCAGCCGGAGCGTGCTGTCCTCGACGGTGAGGAAGAACACCACGTCCACGTCGTCGGCCTTAGCGCTTGATCCCCTCTGGCCCTTGCTTCGGTCCTTACCGGAGTGGTCGAGCCGCAGCAGGGCTACTTCGCGCTCTTTGAGGAGCGAGCCGGTGTGGCGGTAGAAGTCCCGGTAGGTATCGGAGTCCTTCTCGGGTCCGCTGGTGAGACTCGCCATCGTGTCGATGACAAAGAGCGTGGGACGGTACGTGTCGAGCAGCTCCGCCACGACCCGGCCGCCCCCGGCGGTGTCGAGCGGAGGAAGGCTGGACAACTGGAAATAGGCGAGGCGGTCGAGATCGTCGTCCGGGCCGTAGCCGAGATCGGCGATGCGCTCGCGCAGATCGTCGGGCGTCATCTCCTGGTCGATGTAGACAACCGACACGGACTGTCCGGCGGCCTGGCCCAGCACGGGCCGTCCGGTCGCCGTTGCGGCGGCAATTTCCAGACTCAGCAACGATTTGCCGCTCTTGGCCTCCGAGAACAAGGCCACCTGGCGACCGCGGGGTATGAGCGGCTCCACGAGCCAGTCCCCGGCCGCTTGCTCGTCGTGCTTCCACAGCTCCGCCCATACGACCGGCTGAAGCGAGCAACGCGTGAACAGCTCCGGTGCCGTCATCGCCTCGTCGGGGCTCATTTGGTCGCCGCCCACGTATCGAGGGACATCTCCGCTGCCGATACCAGCGCGTCGCCGATGATCTCCGCCGCGTCAACTGCCGCCTCGCGCACACGGTTGCAGGTGTCCTCGGTGCTCCACCCGCACTCGGCCTGGCGCCTCTCGGCTGTCTGCCGCGCCAGTTGGGCGATCTCCTCGCGTAGGCGGGCCACACCCGGCCACGTCGTGACGGCCTCGGTGGTGTCGCTCATGACTTCCCGACGTTCAGAAACACGCCGAGGAAAGAATCCACCACGGCCTCGGGGTGGAGTTCGTCAAGCGCTTCCAGGATCGGGGCGGCCACCTCCGGCGCGAAGCGCTTGCACCGCACCTCGATCGCGTGCCGTAGCTCGGGGTCGATGTTGCGAATAGTGCGGCGGTTCTCCAGCTCTCGCCAGATCAACTCCACGTCGCCGGGGTTGTCGAGGTCGATAACGCGTTCGCGTGTCACACGTCGGCTCCCGTCAGGTCGCCCAGTCGTTCACGCCAGTCGTGGCCCACCTCTCGCTCGGCCGATTCGATCAGGATCGCGAGCAACGCACGCCAGGCGCCGTCGCCCAGCACCGGGGGTTCGTCGGGAACGATGCCATTCACGGCTGGTCCGCCCGCAGCTCGTCTAGGAGGTCCACGTACGCCAGGAGCAGGTCGCCCCGCGGCGTCCGGTCTCCCGATTCCCAGCGGGCCACCGTTTCCCGGTGCACCTTGCGGCCGACCTTGGCCGAGATGGCATCGGCCTCGTCCTGCTGCGTCAGCTCGCGGTCGAGCCGGATGGCGCGCCGCATGGCCGGAGCCGGGAGACGGCGCCTGGCGTCGATCTTCGCTAGGACGGGTGCCGGAAGAGGCATATGGCATTAGGTCACGTCGTCGGTACCTTGACCTAGACCCAAATACCGCAGTACCTCACACTATTCCGCGAAACCGTTGCCTATTGGCTACAGAGGCGGTACGCTCCTGTTCCGTGGTCACCCGGCGAAAGACAGAGCCAGCCGTGGTGATCTTCGTGAACAGCGACGGAGAGGCCATCGTGGAGGACGTTCAGCAGGGCTGGCACATGCAGGCATGGGTCGAGATGCGGAACGGCACGCCCGTGGTTACTGAGCTGCGGCTACGCCCGGCCAACGGGACCACGCTTGCCGACGTTCACGGCGACGGAGGCCCCCGCGGCCAGTACCCCCACCAGTCCGGGCGTCGAGTTCCGAGCGGCACCGGGATTAGCGATGCGCTGCGCGTCAACTGGCCGGGACGCATCTACGAAGCGTTGGCGAAGTCTGAGCAGCCGGTGAGCGACACGTTCGCCATGCATGGGGTGGACGCGGAGGAACTGCTCCGACCGGGCCGCCGCGGTCGAGGCAATCAGTTCTACGCGGTATGGGCCCAGCTCTACGTCGAGGCTTGCAAGGTCTCGCCGAGGTCCCCCTATCCGAGGCTTGCAGAGGAGCACCCCAGGTTCACCGAGCGCACGATCCAGGCGTTTGTCAATCAGGCCCGCGACCGCGGGCTCCTGGTGGGGACCGTCCCCGGTCGAGCCGGAGGGCGGTTGTCGAAAAAGGCCGAGCGACTCCTGGCCGCAATACCGAGAGGAGACAGTAGGTAATGAGTAAGCCCCGGCTACGAGCCGCGGAGAAGAGAATGGTCGAAGAGCGGGCGAAAGAGATGGTTCAGACGTTGCGACCAGAGATGGAAGCTATCGAAGGAATGATCCGCCGCGTCGTTGATGAAAGTGGGCCGTATGGCCTCTACGTTGTGACTGAAGCGATGAACCTCATGGGACGCGAGTGGTTCGCTGCGGCAGAGTTGCAATTCGTCCTCACCGAGGGGCCGTCATGAAGCCTCGCTTCGCCTTCTACGGCCGGGTGTCCACCGAGGACCAGCAGGACCCGACCAGCTCCAAGCAATGGCAGATGGCGCGCGCCGAGTCGATCCTCCCTGCGGGTGCCACGATCGTCCGAGACTATTTCGACATTGGGCAGAGTCGCTCGCTGCCGTGGAAGCGCCGACCGGAGGCCCTGGACTTGTTGGGCGCCCTGAAGCGACCGGACCGGGGGTTCGGTGCCGTCGTCATCGGCGAGCCCGCCAGAGCGTTCTACGGCCAGCAGTTCGGCGACACCTTCCCGCTGTTCACGCACTACGGCGTCGATCTGTGGGTTCCAGAGGTGGGCGGCAAGGTCGATCCAGGCTCGGACGCGCACGATCTACTGATGCAGCTCTACGGCGGCATGAGCAAGGGCGAGCGAAACCGGATCAAAGTGCGTGTGCGGTCCGCCATGACCGCGCAGGCGCAACACGAGGGCCGGTTCCTCGGCGGGCGTCCACCCTATGGATATGTGCTCGCCGATGCGGGAGTGCACCCGAACCCGAGCAAGGCCGTGCACGGCCAGCGCCTCCGCCGCCTGGAGGTAGACCCGTCGGCCGCACCCATCGTGGAGCGCATCTTCACCGAGTACATCGCGGGCGCCGGTATCGGCACTATCGCTGAGGCCCTGAACCGAGACCGCATCCCCTCCCCCAGCGGCCACGACCCCGACCGAAACCGCCACCGCGCATCGGCAAACGGTGCGTGGGGCAAGAGCGCTGTACGCGCGATCTTGGGAAACCCGAAGTACACCGGCCGCCAGGTGTGGAACCGTCAGCGCCGCGACGAGGACCTGCTCGACGTGGAGGACGTGAGCGCGGGCTACACGTCGCGCATGAGGTGGAACGATCGCACCGAGTGGGTGTGGAGTACCGAGCCGACGCACGATGCCATCGTGTCGGCCGAGACCTTTGCAGCGGCGGCGGCGCAGCGAAAGGTTGGACACAATCGCCGGGCCGTCATCAAACCGAAGCGCCGGAACACGTACTGCCTGTCGTCGCTTGTCCACTGCGGGGTCTGCGGACGCCGCATGAGCGGGTCGTGGAACCACGACGAGCCCTACTACCGGTGCCGGTTCCCCTCCGAATACGCCGGAGCGACCGGCCAGCACCCCAGCACGGTGTACCTACGCGAGTCCGACGTGACCCAACATCTGGACGCCTGGCTCCTCAGCGTGTTTGACCCCAAGAACCTCGACGCCACCGTGGCTGCCCTGACGGCGGCGCAGGCTCCCGACGACGGGGCTATCGCCCGGGCCGAGGCCGCCCGCCGGGCCGTGAAGGACTGCGACGCCCGCCTGGACAAGTACCGCTCCGCGCTGGAGGCCGGAGCCGACCCTGCCATCGTCGCCGGGTGGATCAAGGAAGTGGAGGCCGACCGCCTCCACGCCGAGAGCGAGCTGCGCTCGACGGAGGGAACCGCGCAGCCGCTCACGGAGGCCGAGATTCGGGCCCTGGTGGCCTCCCAGCGCAAGGTACTCCGCTCGCTCGCCAAGGCGACGCCCGAGCAACGAGCGACGATCTATGGGGAAACGATGGGCCTACGGATCACATACGACCCGGGCAGCGCTTCGATTGAGGTCGAAGCACGTCCCGCGTGTACTCAGGTGTGTGTCGGAGGGCCTAGTCGAGCAAATGCCGATTGGCGGCTCCAGCCCTGGGACCAGGGAAAGTTGGCGGCCGTCGGCCGCCTGGGTGCGGTTCCTGTAACACAGCACCCTCAAACAGCATGACATTGCACTTGGCAGAAGCCTTTCCGAATTCCGAGCACCCGCGTACTCTCGTGGCGTGCCCCAGCCCCCCGGCCAGTCTGCTTTTCGACTGCGGATTCAGCTGATCGACGTCGACCCAGGGATATGGCGCCGAGTTCTCGTCCCCGGGTCGATCCGTATGAGCAAGCTCGCCGAGATCCTGCTTTCAGCGATGGGATGGTCCAACTCGCACCTCCACGCATTCACCATCGGTGACCAGCGATACGGAATGAACTACGACGACTTTCCTGAGGGTGAGATCGATGAAAAGTCAGTCACGGTCCTTCAGGCACTGCGTGACGTCCACCGATTCACCTTCGAGTACGACTTCGGCGATTCCTGGGAACACGAGATCGTCATCGAAGAGCTGACGAAGTCTCCGATTGGATTGAAATATGCCGTCTGCCTTGACGGAGCGAATGCGTGTCCGCCTGATGATGTGGGCGGCACGTGGGGCTACGGCGAATTCCTCGATGCAATTGCCGACCCGACCCACAGCCAACACGCGACCTCCCTCGAATGGGTCGGCACACACTTCGACCCAACCAAATTCGACCTCGTCGAGGCAAACGCCCGAATCCAAAAGCTTCGGTAATTACGTGGGACCGCTAGGAGGCCGTGCCTGATGCTTGCAATAGTTGCATGCGCCTCAAACGGCACTTATGGGCTACCCACTCTGCCCCAAGTTCAGAAGTGCAGAACTACTGCAACCAACTCAGAGAAGGGCCCATAAACCCTGGAGAGCTTCAGCACAAAGCATCGGCATTGGTGTCGCTGCGAAAAACGTTGTGATCAAGTCCGTTGATGGTGACGACGATCGTTGTCAGATGGGGGAAGTCGCATCCGATGAAGTTGAACCAGGCGCGACCGGCCTGGTTGGCCATCGCGTCTGAGATCGGCAGCGGACCATCCGCCGTCGGTGACGAGGTTCACCCGTAGATAACCGGGGCCGCCAGTCACTCCCTCGTAAAAGCACTGCCAGCGCGTGTACGAGGCATCGCACTGGTCTTTGAAGCTTTGCCCTCCGAGGTGGCCGAGGTATGCCTTCTCCATTGCGCTGGCGTCCACGCCATTGGCGACTGTCCCAGGAGTTGAAAGCTGCGAGGTCGTCGGTGAGGTCGTTGGCACCGTAGTCTGCTGCACTGTTTCGCACGTGCGCCCAACACTTAGTCGTGGGCCGGAGGACACCACCTCTCCCGGTGCTGGTGCCTGGGTACATACTTGCCAGTTCGATTTGACAACGACGCCAAATGTGCCGCCCCCGACGATTGTGATCTTGGTTGGGTCAAAGCCCGCGCGCTGAAGGTGGCTCTCGGCAAGGTCCAACCGCTGGCCCGTGACGTTGGGCATGAGACAGCTCATGACCTTGACAGGCTTGTGCCCAACCCGAAGGGCGTAGTTCACCTTGTTGACCTTGACGACCGTCGTGCCACTGGAACTCTTGCAGCGAACTTTCACCTGCAAATGAGCGGCCTTGCAATCTGACAGGTTCGCCTTGGTCACCTTGGCGTGGCCCTTGACGACCCTCTCGCACCGTGCAACCTGGACGTGGAGTTGCGCTTTCGTGCTTGCCGTGGCGCCAGACGCCGGGGCGCCCAGTGCCAGGACCGACAGACCCAACAACACCGAACAGCCGAGCATGGCCCTCTTCATTGTCCCGTTCATTGTCCCGCCCCCTTTATCAGCGCGAATTGCTACAAGGGATAAGTCCCGCTAAGAGCAGCACTAGACCGTTGTGTCAGTTGGCTCCATGCCCGATTGCCTTGATTCGCGCCGAGGCCCTGCCGAGCGCATCGTTGCCGTTGGCGAACTCCTGGTTCGCCTGGTCGAGCAGCTGTGCGTCGCCCTGAGTCACTGCCAGCACACAGCTCTGGGCGCCGTCGGAGTAGTGTGCCAATGCCTCACGCCAGTTGCCCTCGGCCCGAGGGTCCGGGACCGGCGAGATCTTCTGGGCCTTCTCCGCATCATTCCCGATTGTCCGGCAACCCGTCCCAAGGGCAGCTAGATCACTGGAATGGGCAGCCGACGAGAGAACCGTGAAGTCGTGCTGTAGCTGGTTCAGCGTCGGCTCGGTCATGATCCCCCACTTCTGAACGGCCTTCCCTGTCTGGCTCGCCGCGCCGACCGGCAGTGCGAAAGCGACCGCCAAGGCGACGCCAAGTGCCACTCCCGCTGCTACTCGTCTCATTAGGAGAGCCTCCTTCAAGCTCGGATACGCCGAGCGCTGGTGCAGCCATCTTGGAGGCCCTCTCAGTATTCGCCTAGGGACGAACGTCCTAAAGCCGGGCGAGCTTGGGCCGACCGTGGTCAAAGGCACCGTCCCCGAACGCCGGTAGGGGGAGCGGTTGTCGATGGCAACCTTGACTCAGAGAACCAGCTATTCACCGGCAATGAGCAAGCGGTAACCCATGTCGAACTCGGGCAGACCTCGAAGAAACCCGTACTGAGAGTCCCACTCTCCCGAAGCTAGTGCCGCGTCAGGCAACGTTTGCGCGCCTGACCAGATCACGTAGGGCTTTGTCCTGCGCATTGCGGTTCCGCCAAGCGATGTAGCGCCGGATCATCAGACCCTGGGCCTCATGACTCTCGTGGTCGGTTCCATCGAGGCAGAAGTAGCGCAAGGCGGTGAACTGGGCTTCGATGCGGTTGAGCCAGCTGGCGTAATGGGGTGTGTAGGCCAGTTCGACATTGTTGGCTTCAGCCCAGTCACCGACTCGCGTGTCTTTGAGGGTCGAGCGATGCGAGATGAAGTTGTCGAGGACGATGGCGATGCGGACCTCGGGTGGATGGAGCGTGCGGATGTAGCGGCAGAACGCCAGGAACTCGGTCCGTCCCTTCTTGACCTTGATGTGGCCATAGAGCTTGTCGGCCCCCAGGTCGTAGGCGGCGAGGAGGTGGCGGATCCCGTGCGGTCGATGGAAGGTGGCCCGGCGCCTGCGCCGGGGTCCGTCGCGCCGGCCCTGCTTGGCGTCGCGCTCGGCCCAGTGGTGTCCCGGGTGCGGGATGAGGTTGAGGGGGCCGAACTCGTCGAAGCAGATAACGACATCGGGATCGCCCGGCCTCGCGTGGGCTTTACCATCTGCGATGTCGTAGAGCTCGAGGATCCGGTTCTTCTTGACCTCGAAGTCGGGGTCGTTGGACTCCTTCCATGTCTTTAACGCTTGAAAGGAGACACCCTCCTCGCGGAGAAGAGCCCGGAGTCCCTCGTGGCTGATGTCGTCGACCACCCCCTTTCGCACCAGGTGGTCGGCCAGCTTGGTGAGCGACCAGGTGGAGAAGGGCTCGCCGTAGTCCATCGGGCGTCCGAGCGCGATCTTCTTGATCGCCTGGCGCTCGGGCAAGGTGAACTTGGGCGGTCGCCCGCCGCCGTAGCGGGGCTCGAGGGAGGCGAAGCCATCGCGGTTGAAGTTGTGGAGTACCTCGCGGACCCGGTCCTCGGAGGTAAAGGCAATGGGAGCGATCTGAGGGACATCCATCCCCTGGGCGCTCCAGAGCACGATCTGGGCCCGGCGCCACTTGACCACCGAGCCCGAACCGCGCCGCACAATGCGCAGCAGACGATTTCCCTCGTCGTTGGTGATGTCTCTGACTCGTACGCGATCGGCCATACCCCACTTTGCCGCGACCAGGCGCCCAAAGTGGTGGACGCGCCCCCGGAACGTTGCCGGTGACGGCACTAGATCAGCCCGTAGGCGCGAGGCATTGTCGTCGGCGACGGCCGGGTCTAGTTGCGACAACGAAGAACTTCCTGCACGCAAGGCTGGGTCGAGCAGGGCTTCGGGGCGAGCCCAGAACGCCGAACAGAATCCATCCGAACAGTCAGCAGGGATCGGAAGTATCTCGATACGAACAACACCAAGCGATCGGCATAACTCGTCAACAGAGGGGTGCTGTTCGGAAGGGACAGCAAGCATCTCGGGGAAGTATTCGGTGATCCAGTAGTAGTCGCAGAGGTCTCGATCGTGGACGAGAAGGACCTGACGACGAGAGACCCTGCGAAGCTCGCTCAATCCGGCTTGCACGTCGCCCCAGTGATGCACGGTAAAGGTGGCGAGAGCGGCGCCAAAGCAACCATCGGCAAAAGGAAGTTCCTCGGCTACACCTCGTACGACAGGTGCTGCGCCCAGGCGACGTTGGCGTGCCATGACCTCAGATGGCTCGAGAGCCACGACCTGTCGATCAGAGGGCTCGTAGTTTCCAGTTCCGGCACCGACGTTAAGGACCCGGTAGGCATCTCCGAGGGCTCCTGCGATCCTCGCATGTAGACGGTGATCGGGTTGTCGGATCGCGTCGTATCGGGCGCCGATGCTCTCATAGAGTCGCACCCCAGGTCTCTGCACCTCCTCCATGCTCTCACTGGTGCTGCGATCGCTCAACAGCCCCGCGCCCAAGTGACGCAGGGGTCGTTCAAGAAAGTGAAGATCTGCTTCCGCACTTGCCCCAGTTCGCCGGGAAGGCGACGCTTATCCACCAGGACGACTCGACCGATAACTGGGCGTGGGCACGCAGCAGACCGGGGAGACCGAGGCCACGCGCTGGCGTGTTTCCGTGACGGGACGCGTCGGAGGGGTGCTCGTGCTTCTCGGATGGCTCGCCCTGACTCTGGGGATCACCGTGGCCGGCAACAAGACACCCGGCGCTGGATCATCGCCAACCGTCGTACTCTGGATCCTGCTTGTCATAATCGCCCTGGGCGTGTGGCGGTTTGCGTTCGTTCCCAACATTGAAGCTACCGAGACCGACTTGGTCGTCCGCAATGCGTTCAAGGAGCGGCGCATCCCATGGACTCAGATCAAGGCGATCGAACCTGGTTCCTTGGGTCTCATAATCGTCACGAAGAACGGCGGTCTGCCCAGAACGGCATGGGCCGTTCAGAAGGGCAGAGGTGCCCGATTGGCTCGTCGTCGAGGGCGGGCGGATCAGGTGATAGATGCCTTAATGGTGCACGTCCGTCCAGTAGGGACCTAGTAGCCCACTACAACGGTGTCCCCGTACATTGATACTTCTCTAAGGGTCCACCGCTTGATTGCTGGTCCTGAATAGCTTCGGGAGTGCTGGCCGGTCCGGTCTGACTTGGAGCCCCGTGACGTTGCAAAACGTCGTCGACCGAGACCAACCAGCGGCACATTGACAGCGGCACGTCCCGTCTCCGAGTTGGGTGATTGGCCCGGCTTGCAGCAACAAGCCTGGGCCGCCCGTCGCTCCGATCCGGAACGGCCGTGCCATCCCTGCACCAAAGAGAGAAGGGATGACCATGACCATCGTAGAAGCTGCGCGTGGTGTGACTGGTGGCGTCGATACGCACCTCGACGTCCATGTCGCTGCTGCCCTCGACCCGCTGGGTGGCCTGCTCGGCACCGAGCGCTTCGAGACCACTGCTGTCGGCTACAAATCGCTGCTGGCCTGGCTCGAGTCCTTCGGAGACGTGACCAGAGTCGGCATCGAGGGCACGGGCTCGTATGGATCGGGTCTGACGCGCCACCTGCGCCGAGTCGGTGTCGAAGTCATCGAGGTCGATCGACCGGACCGCCAAAAGCGCCGTCGCAGCGGCAAGTCCGATCCCCTCGATGCCGTCGAAGCAGCCCGGGCTGCCCTCAGCGGCCGAGCGAGTGGAAGGCCCAAGTCCAGAGACGGTGCTGTCGAGGCCATCCGAGTCCTCGTCGTGGCCAAGCGCTCGGCCCGCCAGGCTCGGACCAAGGCCCTCATCCAGATGCGCCACATCGGCTACACCGCCCCAGAGCAGCTCCGTTGTCGAATGAAGGGCCTCACGGTGCCGGCCCTCGTCGCCGAGGGGTCCAGACTGCGACCCTCACGTTCGCCCGATCCGGTGACGGCCGCCACCAAGGCATCGCTGTCCTCGTTGGCGCACCGGATCCAAGCCCTCGACGACGAGCTCGCCGAGCTCGACGAACGGATCGAAGCGCTCCTCGTCGCCACCGTCCCTGAACTCCTCGAGGTCTTCGGCGTCGGACCAGACACCGCAGCCGCATTGGTCATGGCGGCCGGCGACAACCCCGAGCGCCTTCATTCAGAAGCCGCCTGGGCCCACCTGTGCGGTGCCGCACCCGTCCCGGCCGGGTCGGGCAAGACCAACGGCAAGGTCAAGGCCCACGACGGTGGTGATCGCCAAGCCAACAGCGCGCTCTGGCGCATCGTCATGGTCCGCATCGCGCACGACCCCGACACCCAGCTCTACTTCGAGCGCCGGGTCAAGGAGGGCAAGACCAAGGCCGAGGTCATCCGTATCTTGAAGCGCTACGTCGCCCGCGAGGTCTATCGCTACCTGCCTCGCGGATAAACCTCGGGCTGTTGGGTCTGGCCTTTCCCCGTACTGTCGCTCCTCGGAGCTGACTCCCCAGCGATTCGCCGACCCTCAGCTCGAGCCCTTGATCACGAAAACGCGTGACCTAATAGGAGCTTGTCCTCACCTCGAGTGACTGATCAATGTCGTGTCCGCTGTTTTCACTCCCGAGCCCCCATGGAGGGGTTGACAAGTGATAGGAGCTCGCCGGGAGGGTGGGACACTCCGGCACGTCGTGGACGTTTCGCTGTCTTCGTTCTAGTGGTCACGATAGGAATCCAAACAATGGGAGCATGAGCACATGGATCAGGAGGTGCTCGATTTCTACGCCACGCCGGGGCGGTTCACCACCACGGACAGCGATTTCTCGTCCCAAGATGTCCGCAAAGTCGTGGAAGTAGTGCAGGGATTGCTCGTGTACGACCTTGTTGCCCAGCCGTTCTACGGCGTCGACCTGTCACCAGACCAGGCCGGAGCGATCCACGAACGGGACACGACTCGCTTGCTAGCAATCATTCGGTCCTTTGACAGCCGTCCGCTCGACGAAGCGCGACCGGCAGCCAACCGTGTTGGAGCACGCTGCCACGCATTCAGCCGACTGACGGTGGCATTCCTTCGGGCCGCTGCGTACCGGTCCGCGCCCGCTGCGGATTCGGTACGTACTTCCGGCCGGGATGGCTCGAGGATCACTGGATAGTGGAGTACTGGAACGCCGTCGACGAGCGTTGGCAGATGGTCGATGCTCAGCTCGACGCCACTTGGCGCGAGATGATTGGCTTCGGCGGTAACCAGTTCGCGATTACGGCGACCGAATTCGTATCTGCAGGGCACGCGTGGCGGGCATGGCGCAGCGGCGACCTCGACGCCGACCGCTGCGGGCTGTCCGCCATCAACGAGCGCGGGGCGTATTGGATCGCAGGCAACCTACGTCTTGATCTGGCCTCTCTGAACAAGGTGGAAATGCTTCCATGGGATGTATGGGGGGCTCGTTTGGGTCCCGGTGAACAGCCGACCGATGCTCAGCTCCATTTGTTCGACACCGTTGCAGACGTGACTGTCGACCCGGACGCGCGATTTCGTGAGCTACGCAGCCGATACGAAAGTGACGACGCTCTTAGGATGGACGGCACAGTCTTAAACGTGCTTCGGGGCCAGGTCGAAACCGTGTGACGGAGACGGTCCCCTGCACTCGGTGTTCGGCTCTTCCTCCACGTTCCCCCGTACATTGCCGGGACGGAGACATGATGTGGCATGGAGATCCGGAAGGCCGTCCTGGGCGAGGCGGGTTTGCTCGCTGCGCTGTGGCTCCGTTCCCGCAGAGCTTCAATCCCTTCGATTCCTCCGACCGTCCATACCGATGAGGAAGTGCACCAGTGGTTCGAGGAGGTTGTGCTCCCGACCTGCGAAGTCTGGGTCGCCGACAGCGGCGGTGCAGCGATAGCTCTGATCGTGCTGGATCAAGAGTGGATCGATCAGCTCTATGTCGATCCGGCTGTAACGGGAAGGGGCATAGGAGGGGCACTGGTCGAGCATGGGAAGAGACTGCGTCCAACCGGACTCAAACTCTGGACCTTTCAGAGCAATCTCATGGCCCGGCGCTTCTATGAAGCACACGGGTTCGTGGCCGCTGCCATGACGACGGGCAACAACGAGGAGCAAGCCCCCGACGTGTGTTACGAATGGCCGTCCTAACGATAAGGCTCGTGTTGCAACGACCCCTTGAGGACACACCTGATGGTGGGCGGGAATAGTCCAGCGGTCCGGCAGAATGGTGCCGTGGTAGGGCTATCCCATCTCCCGAGCGAGCTGGAAATGGCAGGATGGCCCACATTCACGGAGCAGCACCCCCTCGCCCTCTTGGTGAGTGCCTGTCTTATGGGCCACCCGTGCGGCATCGATGGATCTTCCTACGGCGCTCCCTACTCGCACACAAGCCGTCTGCTTCAGCTTCCAAATGTCCAGGTCGTCGCCTTTTGCCCCGAGGACTTCGCATTCGGAACGCCTCGTGCGACGCCAGACATCCATGGTGGCAATGGATTTGATGTTCTCGACGGGACGGCCCGAGTCCTTAGCGATACCGGGCAGGACTGGACGGCTCAGATGCTCGCTGCCGCTGATGCCATGTTGCGAGTGGCGCAGGAGAACGACATTCGCTTGGCACTGCTCATGGACATCAGTGCTGCCTGTGGTTCCCAAGTGATCTACGACGGTCCGCGGTCAGCAGGCCGTCACCGGGCGGGCCAAGGGGTGTGCGCTGCGCTCCTGATCCGTCATGGGATCAAGGTTGTGAGTCAAAGGGATCACCGCACCCTCGACGCCGTCTTGAGCAAACTCGACTCCAATTACCAATCGCACCCGGCCGCCAGGGACCACCATGAGACGGCGTGGTACATCGAGACGTTTGGGTCACCTTGATCTAACCGGACTGTCCCCGAACGCCGGGACGGTGGGACAGGTCGGGGGGCTTGCCCAATCGTTCGCTCAATGCCTTGGTTGGATAGTCGTGGGCTTCCACCGGTCTGACGGACATCCAACATCAGGGGTACAGCCCCAGAAAGGATGTCCACAATGGAGACCATGGAGAAGAAGAAGCCGCGTCCACGGCGCTCGTTCACTCCGGAGTTCAAGGCTGAGATCGTCGAGCTGTGCCGGCGCGGTGATCGCAGCATCGGCCAGGTGGCCAAGGACTTCGATCTGACCGAGACCAACGTGCGCACCTGGGTCAAACAAGCCGAGATCGACCAGGGCGAACGCCCGGGATTGACCACCGAGGAGAAGGAGGAGCTCACCCGCCTTCGCCGGGAGAACCGCTCCCTCAAAGAGGACGTCGAGATCCTCAAGCGTGCGACAGTTTTCTTCGCCAAAGAGACCCGATGAAGCTGGACCCCTTCATCGAGGCGGAGAAGATCGCAGGTCACGGTGTCCAAAGGACATGTGCCCTGTTCGAGGTCTCCAAGTCCGCCTATTACCAGCGCCGCAACGGCGCCCCCTCCCAGCGAGAGATCACCGACGCCGAGCTGCTCGAGCAGATCAGCGCCATCCACACCGAGTCCAAGGGCACCTATGGCGCCCCGCGCATCCACAAGGAGCTCCTCCATCGCCACGTCCCCTGCGGCAGACGCAAGGTGACCAGGCTGATGCGAGCGGCCGGCCTCGAGGGCCGCTGCAAGAAGCGCTGGCGCACCACCACTGTGGCCGACCCCGAGGCCGAGGCGGCACGCGATCTCATCGGGCGCCACTTCGGACCGTGCGAAGAAATGGACCGGCGCTATGTCGGCGACATCACCTACATCTCGACGTGGGAGGGCTGGGCGTACCTGGCTACCGTCATCGACCTGGCCTCTCGACGCGTCGTCGGCTGGGCCCTGGCCGATCACATGCGGTCCGAACTGGTCGAAGATGCTCTCACCATGGCCTTCGCCAACCGTGCGCCACAGCGTGGTGTGATTTTCCATTCCGACAGGGGCCGCCAATATACGAGTCAAGACTTCGCCGACCTCGCGCGTGACAACGGCGTCGTGCTCTCGGTCGGACGCAAGGGCGAGTGCTGGGATAACGCCGTAGCCGAGAGCTTCTTCGCCACCATCAAGCGCGAACTCATCGACACCCGCGCCTGGCCGACACGAGCGGGACTTCGACGCGCTGTCTTCGAGTACATCGAGGGCTGGTACAACACTCGCCGGTTGCACTCGACGCTCGGATATCTCAGTCCGGCCCAGTACGAAGCTCTTCACCACAACGCCGCCCGTCAGGCGGCATAATCAACACAAGCAACCTGTCCGTCGAACCGGATCAAGACCATCGATACTGACAAGGTGGGAAGACGTGCCAGCTTTGAACCGCTACCAGAACGACGGCCAGGTTGGCTGGTGTTCAGCGTTCTCCTCTTGTTGGCACTTGCCTGGTTCGTTGCCGACATCGTGGGGTTGGCCACTGTGAATGGGATTCTCATTGCAATCTCGACGCCACTGGTCGTCCTGTTCGCCTGGGGGTCTCTCCTACTCAGGCCCGCCCAACTTCGACACGGTGGTTCGAGCACTACCTAGTTGACCGTGGCACTGTCCCCATACATTGATAGGGAGTGGGGCCCGTCGCTGGATGACGTGAGGTGAGCCCCCCGTAATGGTCCAGAGCTTGTGCGGGTCCGATGCTCCAAACTGGGGTGAAGGAGGACCCATCACATGGCCACACGTCGGCGGCACACGCCCGACCAGATCATCCGCAAGCTGGCCGAGGGCAACAAGCTCTTGGCCGGTGGCGCCGAACTCGACGAGGTCTGCCGGCATCTCCAGATCGCCGAGTCGACCTGGCACCGCTGGTTGGCCCAATACGGGGGCATGAAGGCGAACGACGCCAAACGCCTGAAGGAGCTCGAGACGGAGAACACCACGTTGAAAAAGCTGCTGGCCGAGGCCGAGCTCGACAAGGCGATGCTCAAGGAGCTGGCGGAGGGAAACTTCTGACCCCGAACCGTCGCCGCCGTGCCGTCGAAAGATTGCAGGTGCGGTTCGGGGTCTCCGAACGCAAAGCGTGTCAGGTCGTCGGCCAGCACCGCTCCACCCAGCGGCTCGGCGCACCGACTCCGTCAGAGGAGGAGGAGGCCCTGCGGGTGTTCCTGCATGCGTTCTCCAAGGAGCGCCCCCGCTGGGGGTGGCGACGTGCCGCCAAGGCGTTGCGTCGTGCGGGATGGCGGGTCAACAACAAGCGGGTCCAGCGCCTTTGGCGTGACGAAGGCCTCAAGGTTCCCCTATCGCAAGCGCAAGAAGCCGATGCGCGGCATCGGAGTGCGTGTCGGCCCCATGTCACTGATCGCGCCGAACGCCCTGTGGGCCCTCGACTTCCAGTTCGACACCACCGAGGACAACCGGACATTGAAACTACTCAACGTCGTCGACGAGTTCACCCGGGAGTGCCCCGCCATCGTCGTCGAGCGCTCCATCGACGCCGATCGGGTCGTCGCCACACTCGATCGTCTGGTCGTCGAGCGCGGTGCCCCGGCCTTCGTCCGATTCGACAATGGTCCCGAATTCATTGCCCACGCCATGGCCGACTGGTGTCGTTTCAACGGCGTCGGCTCGCTTTTCATTGACCCAGGCTCGCCCTGGCAGAACGCCTGGATCGAATCCTTCAACGGCCGGCTCCGTGACGAACTGCTCAACGCCTGGCGCGCTTCGACTCCCTGCTCGAGGCCAAGGTGCTCATCGAGGACTGGCGTATCGACTACAACCTGAACAGACCACACTCAGCCCACGGAGACCTCACGCCCAGCGAGTTCGCCCAGGCTTGGATCGACAGACACCAACCAGTGCCCGCATAAGCACTGGACCATTCATCGGGGCCCGCTCAGACGCCCTAGAGCAGATTGGCTTGGGCGGCCATCCGCCTACTTGGGAATCGGTGGGTACGGAGGATCCGGTCCCCTGTGCTGGTTTCTGCGTTTGTCGATGGCACGCCAGATGAGGACTCCGACAAGTACCAGGAATCCAATAGCACCGATGCCAATCATGCGATCGCCGGACCTTTCACTGCGTCAAGCCTTGCATAGCCGCCGGGGGTTGCCCCGATACGCCGGGACGGTGGGACGCTCATCGTGAACGCAAAACGCAGAACTCGTTCCCTTCTGGATCGGCCATGACAACCCAGGGGACATCTTGCTGGCCGATCTCTACTCGGGCTGCTCCAAGTTCCTCCAGGCGTTGAATCTCCACGTCTTGATTGTCCGGGCGAAGGTCGAGGTGGACTCGGTTCTTGCCTTTCTTGGTGGCGCTGCAGGGCATCAGCCCCAGTCGAGTTGTCCCCCGTTCGTCTGCGAGGAGGTAGCCGCCAGAGGGGCCTGTCCACATGTGTTCAAGATTGAGGGCCGACCCCCAGAACTCACTCATCCTCTGCAGGTCATTGCAGTCAATCAGAACACAATCGATGGCCAGACTCACTCCTCGATCCTCCTCGATCTCCCACAGACGCTCCCGCCAACCGAGTATGGGCCGCGTCCCGCCGAGTGGTGGGAATTGACCCGGTAATCCTCGGCGACGATCAGTCAGCGGGCTCGAGCTCACCGACTGTCGCATCTTCATTATCGCGATCCGCGTAGAGCTTCGCCATCGAGCCTTCGGAGAAGTAGCGGCGTTCGGCTGAGACCCACTCGTCGTGTATGTCGACCAGCACCGCACCACCGAGGCGGATGACCGAAGCCTCGTTGGGGAAGATGCCGACGACGCGGCAGCGGCGCTTGAGCTCGCGGTTGAGACGCTCAAGCGGGTTGGTCGACCACAGCTGGCGCCAGTGCGCCCTCGGGAAGGCGGAGAAGGCGAGCACTTCCTCCTTGGCTCCCTCCATGAGGGCAGCCGCCTTGGGGAACCGTGCCGCGAAGGTCTCGGCCACGTGGTCCCACTGGGCGGCGATCTCTTCGGCACTCGCGTGGGCGAAGATCGTCCGGAAGGCGGCCGCCACCATCTCGTGTTGACCCTTGGGGACAGAAGCCAACAGGTTGCGAGCGAAGTGGACCCGACAGCGCTGGTGTGCCGCGCCTTGGAAACAGCGCCCGATGGCGTTGACGAGCCCTTGGTGTTGGTCAGAAATGACCAGGCGCACACCGCTGAGCCCTCTGGTGCGCAAGGACCGCAAGAAGCCGCGCCAGAACACCTCGTCTTCGGAGTCGCCGACGTCGAGGCCCAGGATCTCTCGGTGCCCGTCGGCGCGGACCCCCGTGGCGATGACGACGGCCTTGGAGGTGACGTGATGGTTGTCGCGCACGTGCAGGTAGGTGGCGTCCAAGAAGACGTAGGGGAACTCTTGGTGGTCGAGCCGGCGCGTCCGAAAGGCCCCGACCACCTCGTCGAGGCCCGAACAGATGCGGCTGACCTCGGATTTCTTGATCCCGGTGCCGATGCCCAGGGCGGCGACGAGCTCGTCGACACTGCGCGTCGAGATCCCGCCGACATAGGCCTCCATCACCACGGCGTAGAGGGCCTGGTCGATCCTGCGCCGGGGCTCGAGGATCGAGGGGAAGAAGCTGCCCTTGCGCAGTTTGGGGATGGCGAGCTCGACGTCGCCGGCCTTGGTCGAGACAAGGCGGACCCGGTGCCCGTTGCGCTCGGTCACCCGATCTTCGCTGCGCTCATAGGGCCCGGCGCCGATCACGCTGGTCGCTTCGGACTCGATGAGCTCCTGGAAGACGTAGCGCACGGCGTCGCGGATCAGGTCCACGCCGTCGGACGTTTTGAACGCCTCCAGCAGTTCCGTGCAGACAGACTGGTCAAGGGCCATCGGGGTGCTCTCCTTTGTGCGTTCGGCTAGGAACACACCGAGGATCATCCCGATGGCACCACCTATGGGTGGATGCCGGGGGTCAAGTCAAAAGCCCACCACTCGGCGGGACGCACGCCGAGTATGCCCGAGGAGACGGGAACCTGTCCCAGTACGCCGGGAGTGGGATATACAAATGGTGCTAAGGAACGGTGACCGTAGTTCCCTGCGTCGTGAGGATTACGGTCGAATGTTCCGGAACTGTGGACCCGGCCACTGGCGACTCAGAGATCACATGGGTCCCCACTGGATTGGCGTAGCCGGCATTTAGGCACGCACTGGCAAGCGGAAACGCGGCCAGGCTTGAACTGAGACCGACCACGTTCGGCACTGTGACCAGTGGTGGCGCAATTCCCGGTGTATCGGCACAAGGCGCGGGCGGGACCGGGTTCGCGGGTGAACTGAGATCAACGGCGACAGGATTCGGGGTCCTGGTGAGGCCGTTCAGACCATTCAACACAACCTTGGTGGCATAGCGCCCCGCCGGCAGCGGCGGCTGTCCCGAAACAGTGCACCACGGGTACAGCGGTCCCGGATGCGAGTTCCCGTCGGGTTGGGGCTGAATGCAGCCCTGATACGTCGTGACAACCGTGACCGGGAACCGGTTGGCGCCTGGGTGGAGGCGAATCGACGGCGGACAGTTCATCAAGAGGTTGCCTCCCGGGATCGAGTCCACGCGACCGCTCAGACCTACCGCCAGCCATAGGACGCTCTTGGTGCAGGCTTCTACGGTGATGACTTTCGGCGTTGTGTTGGTCAACACGACCGATCCTTTGATCGGCTGACCGGCGACGACTCGGACTTGCGCCAGATTGACTCGGACGGTGATCGGCGGAGACGGCGACGCATCGGCTGCGGTGGTCGTTATGAAGACGGTCACGGCGAGGACGCCCACAGCCAAGCCGACTAGAGCCCTGATGCTCTTGCTCATCATGGAAATTATGACACCGATCCGCCCTTCGACTTCGGCAGAATCGAGTGCGCACCATGGATGCGCACCACAGGGGTACCTTTCGTTCGCCGGGTGCTACCGGACGAGATCCCCTCAGCCGAAAGTCCCGTAGTTCACCTCGCAACGAGCCGGTCTGAGGCCGAGCCCTCGCTCAATCGGCGTCACGAGATGCCAGGTGGTCTGCCCGACGGAGACTCCTGCGACGGCCTCACCGACCTCCGGGTTGCGGAAAAGCGAAGGTCCAACTCGGAGACTTTTGGAACTCACGACAAAAACCTGCAGCTGCAGCGCACCTACCTGTTGTCCACCGACGACTGGCAGCGACGCCGAGGGGCTGAACCTTCCAGTGGCCGTGGCCTGCGTACCGGCTGCATTGAGCGTGCATTTGGTGGGGTGAACGCCTTTGGAATCGGATACGACTGAGATCGGAAGGCTTCTGCCCGATGAGGGCGGGTTCGCCGAACAGGCAGAGGCACCCACTGCCAGGAAAAGCATCCCAGCTCCCACCGCGACGCGAATTCTGCCGGTTACTGGGCGAACTGTCACTCTGATGACTCCAACCGGGCCCTTTGGGGCATGCCACATCATGCACCAGGAGGGAGAGAACGGCCATGCCCCCGGACGCCGGATTAGTGGGGCATTATTGGTGAAGCGAGCACGCTCGTCACGATGAAAGGCATCAGGACCTATGCCCGGCTTCATTTCTATGGTCGGCGTAGTGGTTCTCCAAGTTCGCCGGATTCCAGTTGCTATGTCCCGCCAAGTGGGACAAGAGACGACCACCCCGAGGTCGGTGCTTGATCGGCCTTGCATTGTGAGGTTGGGGCGACGACGTTGTAATAAGTCCCAGGACCGAAAAGGTGGTCCGCGGCGATTATGGGGTCACTCGTGGAAGTAATGGTGAGGCCATACGAGCATCCCCCACGGACGCTCTGGACGGCGGTTTCGATGTGCGAACCGCTGGCGAGAATGCCGACGATCGGCTTCTTTGCCGAGGAGAGCGGCACGTTCGTCGCGCCGTCTATCCAGGTATAGGTCGGCAGTTCGGCGTTCAACGTCGAAGGGGTCAAGGCACTGGGTTGTGAGCCTGCGAACCTGGCCGCCGCAGCAGCAGCGTTCCCCCCGTCTTGCATCCGTTCGAGACCACTGAAATCCAGAGCGCCCTTCCAACCTTGTGTCCACTTCGCGATCCCGAAGTGCACAAGCGCAGTCAGCGCGACCACAAGGAGAGTCGTGGCCAGTACTGCTGCGACCGCCCAGATGGCCCGCTCCCGGCGGCTCATGCCGGCGGGGGGTTGAGAGGACGCTCCTCCGCTGGGCCAGACAAGATCCATGGACACTACGTAACACGTTCCAGAAGGAATTGAAATACTTTCGCAATGCAACGTCCCGAGATAACAGCCCTCAATCGTTCCCCGAGGTAGCGATCACAGTTCGCCGGAACCGAGCGCAGCTCTAGAGCAGGTGGCAGACTCGAGATGTGCCGCCGCGCACGTCGAAGTAGAGCCAACTGAGCCACCAGTAGACACCGGCGGTCATACTCGGCCCCGCGTCCAGGTGCTGTCTCTCTGTGTCTGTATTGCAGGGGCGGGAGCCATTGTGGCGGCGGTGCATCTGCCCTGGTTCGGATCGCTTGGAGACGAATCGGTGCCCCAGTTCACCGCCGTCTCGGAGACCTTGTGGCGTCACGGACCGGTTCCCGGCGCTCAAGACTGGGGCTATCTGATAGCCGCCTGGTCGGTCCTGATAGTCGTTTGGGCACTGGGAGCTGCCTTCGCCTGCGCTTTCGGCGGTGCCCGCAATCGCGTGCCCATAGGCCCACTCTTACTGGGTCTCGCCATTGCATCTGTAGTCGCAATTGTGATGGTGGTAGCTGAGATGACTGCGAGCGCGCAGTTCGATCTGGTGTCGTATGCGCATACTGACTGGGGAGCCTGGATTGGCCTCAGTCTGGCAGTTATGTCCTCGCTCGGAGCGTGGCTTGCATGGGCAACTTGGTGTTACCCATACCTCTGGGGACGAGCGGACGCCGCTCAGCTGAGCATTCCATAACCCGTGTAGGTGGGACGGTTTGCCTCGCTATTCGGAAACCGTCGTCCATGACGTGCCACCACAACGAAAGCACGGCCCAGGAGGCGGAAGCGCGATCGCGTCTGAGCCAGGTTCGGTCACCTCGCTCAGACGAGACCTCGTCCGCTCGCTGCCGCAACCGTCACATCGCTCAACGATCCGAGCCAGTTCTGCCATCTCCCGAGGCTATGAGATAGCCCCGTACGATGCTCCTATGGGCTGTCAAGCCCGAGTTTGTCGTGAGGTAGGAGGCTGAAGACCTCCCGAGCGACATAGCGCTTGAGGCATCGCATCGCCTCCTTCTTGCTCAGCCCTTCACTGGTCCGTCGCTCGATGTACTCGGTGGTGCGCGGGTCATAGACCATGCGGGTGATCACGATGTGCCACAGGGCTGAGTTGGCTTGCCGATCGCCGCTGCGGTTGAGACGGTGTCGTGTCTGCTTGCCGCTACTGGCCTCAATGGGGGACACGCCGCAGAGGTGGGCAAAGGCAGCTTCGTTGCGCAGCCGCTGTGGATTGTCGCCGGCGGAGACCAACAGGGCCGATGCGGCGTCGGTGCCGATGCCCAGGGCGCCGACGAGCTGTGGTGCGGTCTCGTTGACCAAGGGCTTGAGGAGGGCGTCGATCTCTGAGATCTCCTCGCCCAAAGTGATGGCTCGTCGAGCCAGCATGCGCAAGGTGAACTTGGTGAGCGAGGCGACGTCGCGCTTGGCGCCAGGCCGATAGGCCGAGGCGCGCTCGAGGAGGTGCAAGACGTTGAGACCCCGGAGCTCATCTCGGATGGAGTCAGGTGCGGTCGAGACCAGGCCGCGCATCTGATTGAGCGCCTGGGTCCGAGCTTTGCGAGCTGAAGCCCGAGCGACGCGCAAAACCCGCATGGATTCGACGTTTCCGTCCCGCGTCTTGGCTTCGCCACAGGCATCACCGGACAGGGCGGCCCGTGCGGCCGTGATGGCGTCCTCGGGATCGGACTTGCCCTTGCGGCGACGTCGTTGGCGATTGGGCCGGTCGACCTCGACGACGCGGACCCTCTCGGCCTGGAGGTGACGCGTGAGCCCAGCCCCGTAGGACCCGGTCCCTTCCACGCCGACCAGCTCGACAGAGCCGAAGTCGCTCAGCCAGCCCAGCAGCTTCTTGTAGCCGTCGCCCGTCGTGGGGAAGCTCTCGACGCCGAGGAGAGCCCCTCGTTCGTCCAAAGCCGCAGCTACATGGACGTCGAGGTGCGTATCGACCCCGCCGGTGATGCTCCGTGCCAAATTGGTCACTGTCATCCCTTCGTTGGTTTGGGTTGGGGTGACACCGCACAAGCGGGACGACGGACAAGACAGCGACGGGCCTGTGTGAGGCAGGCTCCTATGAGGTCACTCCGTCCGACCGGCGGGTGTCGAGTGGGTGACCGGGCCAGGCCGACGGATCGTACGAAGGACAGTCCGAGAGGACGTCAGCCGGAATATTGGAGTCAGACCTGGCCTGGGCACCCACCCACACGCTGGCCAATCCATTCACCGAAGTGGTGGATCACTCAGCGGCCAAGTCAATCCTCGCTGCCGGGAGTGAGACGGTCATGTGTCCGCTCGCCGGCAGCTCTGAACCGCCCCGGGAATGGTGATTGCTCTTTCCTTTGAGAGGATGGAGCAGTGTCAGAACACAAGAGAAACCCCCGCCCGCCGTACCCTCCCGAGTTCCGGGAACGGGCCGTGCGCATGGTGCTCGAGCACCAGGGCGAGTATCCGTCGCAGTGGAAGGCGATCCAGTCGATTGCTGAGAAGCTCAAGGTGAACCACGAGAGTCTGCGCATCTGGGTCCGCAAGGCCGAGACCGACGCCGGAACCCGTCCGGGGCTGACGACCGACGAGCGCACGAGGATGAAAGAACTCGAGCGTGAGAACCGCGAGTTGCGCCGGGCCAACGAGATCTTGAAGGCGGCCTCGGCTTTCTTTGCGCGGGAGCTCGACCCGCAACCGCCCAGATAGTCGCCTTCATCGACGACCACCGTCACCGGTTCGGGGTCGAGCCGATCTGCCGGGTGCTCTCAGAGCACGGATGCAAGATCGCCCCGAACACCTATTGGGCGGCCAAGAAGCGGCTGCCGTCGGCCCGAGCCGTGCGCGACGAGGAGCTGCGGGGAGAGATCCTGCGCGTCTGGGGCAACAACCTCGAGGTCTATGGAGCCGACAAGATCTGGACCCAGCTCAACCGAGAGGGCGTCCGGGTGGCCCGCTGCACCGTCGAGCGCCTGATGCGTGACCTGGGACTCTCTGGCGCCCGCCGGGGCCGGGCCTACAAGGTCACCACCCGCTCGGACGAACGCCAGCACCGCCCTGCCGACCTCGTCGATCGAGATGATGCGGACTGCTCACATCCGGAGTGGTGGACCGTCAACGGCCTACGTCAATTTTCGCTGCCGGACCCGGGTGCATTCGTCCGCCATGTCGGTGCCCGTTACCTTGGGGGTTGCGCTTGAGCGAACCGATCCGATGCTCGGTGCGTCATCATCTGGGAATGCGAAAGACTCTGACCCTCTCCTCCTGATAAGCCTCCTTGGAGCTAGTTCGCTCGCAGTGCATCTCAGTACGGTCGCGGCCCAGCCCAAGACAGGTGTGGCAACGGGCCAAGCGGTCGCCTGTGCTGGCCCAGCGGCTGAACCGGTCGCACATCTGAGCGTGTACCGAGGAAACACTCTTGTGCGCACAGCGTCCCTCCAGAGCGGTTCGAAGTTTGACTTCCTTCTGCAACCTGGCATCTACATAATCTCCAACCAAGGTCATCCGGGGCGATATGTGGGGAGCAAGCCCTTTCGCGTCCGTTCGGGAAAATCGACCCATGTTGTCGTTCGAAACTTCTGCCGGTAGAGCGCGGGGGCGTCCTTGCCAATCGAACGTGCCCCAATACGCCGGATCGGGCCATCCGTGACAGAGGACCCAGGAGCAAAGAACCGCCTTGCGCAGGTCCACCTTCTAATATACTCTTCCACTAAGCCTTTAGTGGAAGAAGTGATTAGTGAAAGGTAGTCGCTGTCATGATCGAGTTTCAGCTCGACACCGCTTCGGGCGTGGCGACGTATCTCCAGCTGGTCCAACAAGTTCACCAGGCGCTTCAACTCGGCCTCCTCGAACCAGGTGATCAATTGCCGACGGCCCAACAGGTCGTGGCCAAACTGGCCATCAATCCGAACACCGTGTTGAAGGCGTATCGAGACCTCGAACGGGAGGGCTTAGTGCGCCCTCGTCCCGGCCAAGGCACCTTTGTCGTCGGAACCCTGCCGAGAACCGATCCCGCCGCGCAGGCACGTTTTCTCGCATCGATGACGAAGTGGCTGCAGTCGGCACGTGATGCAGGTCTTGGTCCCGACGACATCGAAGCCATCTATCGAATCGCAGTCCGAAACTGCTTTGCAGAGGGAGTCGCATGAACGGTGCCATCGAGACCGGTGGGCTCGGCAAGCAGTACGGACGGCGTTGGGCGCTGCGCAACTGCACGCTTTCAGTCCCTGCCGGCAAAGTTGTGGGCCTCGTTGGGCCGAACGGTGCAGGTAAGACCACCCTCTTGCACCTTGCCGTCGGGCTGCTTGCTCCCACCGCGGGCGAGATCAATGTTCTTGATGGACGTCCGGGTGATGGCCCCACCCAGCTCGGGCGAGTGGGCTTCGTGGCGCAGGACACACCGACGTACGCAGGGCTCTCGATCGGCAAGCACCTCCGCATGGGTGCATGGCTCAATCCGACCTGGGACGATCATCTGGCGAAGCGCCGTATCGAACAGCTCGGGCTCGACCCACGACGGAAAACAGGAAAGCTGTCCGGCGGTCAACGTGCCCAGGTCGCCCTTACGCTGGCCATCGCCAAACGACCCGAACTCCTCCTCCTCGACGAGCCGGTGGCTGCGCTGGATCCGCTCGCCCGGCGTGAGTTTCTGCAAAACCTTATGGAAGTCGTCGCTGAGCACGGTGTGACGGTCGTTCTCTCCTCACACCTTGTGGCAGATCTCGAACGAGTGTGTGACTACCTTGTCGTGCTGGTCGATTCGCAGGTCCAACTGGCCGGAGAGGTGGGCCCACTGCTGGCATCGCATCATCGACTCTCGGGACCACGGCGGGACCCGAACAGGCTCCCGGCGAGCCAAGAAGTCATCGAGGAAAGCCATACCGACAAGCAGACCATTCTCCTCGTTCGCAGTGACGAATCGATCCTCGACCCTCTATGGACTGTGAGGCCGGTCTCGCTCGATGATCTCGTGCTCGCCTACATGGGCAGGGCGCGTGGGACCGAGCAAATGCCCCGACAAGGATTGAGTGTGATGCAATGATTCGGTTCGCCTCGCTTCAGTTTCGGATCCAGGCTGCTCTGGCTTTCGGCGCGTTGGCAGCGATGGCAGTGATGTTGGGTTGGACCGGCCCACATCTGGTCCACCTCTACGACACGACCGTTGCGACGTGTGGGGCACACGGGAATTGCGCCTCGGCGACGGCCTCGTTCCTCTCCACCGACCGCCTGCTGCAGGACCTCGGAAACGTCGTCATCGTCGTTCCAGCCCTCATCGGGATCTTCTGGGGCGCGCCGCTCGTAGCCCGCGAGCTGGAAACCGGGACGCAGCGGTTGGTGTGGACGCAAAGCGTGACTCGGACCCGCTGGATCGCGGTGAAACTGAGTCTGGTTGGTCTTGCCAGTATGGTTGTCGCCGGACTCTTCAGTCTCATGATGACCTGGTGGTCGAGCCCGATCGATCGGGTCAATATGAGCCTGTTCCCGGTTTTCGCGGAGCGAGGAATCGTCCCCATCGGCTACGCCGCCTTCGCCTTCGCTCTCGGCGTCACGGCTGGGGTGGTGATCCGCCGCACGCTGCCCGCGATGGCGACCGCACTCGCCGGGTTCGTCGTCGCCCGAGTGGGTGTCACCTATGCGGTGCGGCCCAACCTCCAAGCCCCCGTGCATCTGACCTCAGCGCTCCACTTGACCTCGGGCATGGAGTACAGCCAATCGAACGGGGGACCCCTCACTTTGACCGGCGGCCACCCGGGCGCCTGGGTCTTCTCAGATCGGATCGTCGACCAGGCTGGTCACGCAGTTGGTGGGAACTTCCTCAGTCAGGGCGCATGCCTCCAAAGCAGGGGCGCAGCTGGCTGCATCGGCAAGCTCCGGGAAGTCCTGGTGTACCAACCAGCCAGCCGCTACTGGACGTTCCAGTGGTACGAGATGGCGATCTTCCTCGGTCTAGCGGTCCTCATGAGCGGATTCTGCCTCTGGTGGGTCCGTCGTCGTCTCGCCTGACGAAGACACTGCGGCAATGCAGTGTGACTAGTGCCGCGTCAGACACGTTCGCCCTGTCCTCCAACGCAATTCGGAGCCGCGTTCAGCGCGGGTGAGTTCCTAACGGCGGTCAAGCCCCTCAAGCCACATTTTCACTAACTTCTTCGCGTGGCGGGTCGGTGGCCGGAGCGACCTTCTAGGCCGACTCCTTTCTGCCTCGACCCGCCGCCCTGTTCTTGAAGACTTTGGCTGGAGTGTTGCGGCGACGGGCGGCCCGGACTTTGGGGTCGATCTTGAAGCGGTCGGCGCAGGCTGCCTTGCCTTCGGGCTCGGTGATCGCCTCGCCGTCTTCGTCTCGCAGGTTGTAGAGCTCTCCTTTGCGCCAAGCGGCAGCGATCCGGGTGACGAGGACGGCCGAGACGGAACACAGTGCTGAGTTGTGGTGCTTGCCCTCGACCATGACGAGTCGGTAGTAGCGCTGGGCGAGGGTCGGGTCGATGTGTCGGGCGTGATCGGCGGCCAAGTAGAGGGCCTGGCGCAGGCCGGCATCACCGGCCTTGGTGATGCCCTTGTGCGCCGCCACCAGTCCGGACTGGTCGACCTTGGGCACAAAGCCGGTGAAGGATCTGACGCCGGCGAGGTTGGCGAAGCGATTGAAGTCGCCCGCGTTGGCCAAGATGGCCGCCGAGAGGACGGGCCCGAGGCCCGGCGCCGAGCGAACGATGCCCTTGGGGTCGGCCTCCTCATAGAGCACGGCGATCCGCTTGTCGGCCGCTGCGATCTCGTCGTCGAGTTGGCGCAGCACTCGGACCTCAGAAGCGATGTCGAGCGCCAACTCGGTGAAGTCGATGCCACCGCTCGACCACAGAGCGAGGGTCTCGTTCGCCATGGCCAAGAGCTCGTCGGCCTTGTCCTGGCGCCACAGTCCCGAACTTGAGCGGATCAACAACGCGGCCAGCCGAGACCGCCCGAGACGCTTGAGCGCCCGTGGATCGGCGTATTTCTCCAAGATGACCAGGGCGGTCCTCGACGCGGTGGCCGATCCGAGGGAATCGGCCCAACCCGGGCCCAGCAACTCGACGAGGGCATCGAGGGGCAGGCTGGCAGCACTGCGGCGCTTGACCAGGCTGAAGCGATGGCGCACGGCCCGGCGGAGCGATTGGGCCGGACCGAGGTTGTCGATGCCGCGCAGGCCCTCGGGGTGCAGCAACGGCAACCGAGCCAGCACCTTTGAGTCCAACCGGTCGGTCTTGGTGTGCTTGTTGTAGTAGTCCCGCAGGTCGGCCGACTGCTCGGGCGGCACCAAGATGACCGTGGCACCACGCGCTTGGAGCCAGGCCGACAGTGGCACCCAGGCGTTGCGGGTGGGCTCGAGGATCACGGTCACCGAGGCACCGTCTGGGATCTTCGCCCACAGGCGCTCGAGGTCAACGGTCGTCGTGCGGAACTTCCACGATGACCAGATGAACTCACCTCGCCCGTCGGCCAGGCTGGCCCGGTGGTCGGCCCGACAGGCGACGTCGATGCCCAACCTCACTTCACTCATGGCATGTCCCTTCGTTGGTGGTCACTGATCGGTCGGCACTCCGTCGTCGACCGGTGCACGTTCCGCAGGGGTGTGACCATCCAGACATTCAGAAGCAGGGGTCCGATTCGGTGATCGGCCGCCGAGTTCCAGAAAAGGGATGCACGTGCGTCGGGAGGCTCGTCTGGTCGACGATCACCGTTATGGAGTCGAGCTCTCGCTCGCTCCGACCCCCGTAAAGTCAAGCCAGAAGAACCGACCCGACGCACCCTACGAAGGGCTTCCGCCAAATCGGTGGATGCCCGAAACCAACGCTAAATGCCCCCGTACGCCGGGAAGATGACTGGACGCGGCGCGTTGCTAGGTCCAGATGACCTTTGCCCGCTCGGCTGCAGCGCGCACCGCGGATCCATCAATAGTGATGCTCGATTCTTCCAAACCGGCAGCCTCCAGGGCGACGAACACTTCAAGGGCTCCGTCGGGCGGTAGGGGAAACACCCACGCCCAGGCCCGCCAGCCCTCGGGTGCCCCGCCGCGATTCCCCATGCTCATGAATGGCTCGGTGGGTACACCGTGTTCGTCCTTTGCGAGATCCGGCATCGACCCAATGCCAGGTCCCCAGCCAACGTTTCTGCCGTCCGCAAAGCGAACCGCCACGCGGGGCCACCGATTTGCACCGAGGGGACCGAGCATCTGCATCACGTCCCCGACCTTTCGCGGGTCCACTCGCATCAGCAGGTCGATCATGAAACCATTCGGATACACCTCAAGGCGGTCGATGGCGACCGCGACCATTTCGTTTTGCACAACGATCGAGTCGATTGCCATTACGGCGGGCACCGTGCCCTCGGAGGGCCGATCCCAGATCGGCGGCGCCCATTCATCGCTCGTCGCGAGCGACTCATGAGCAACATTGACCTCTCGCAGCAGTCCGCCCATTTCCGGTCCGCCCATGAGGCGGATCGTCTCTTGCCGCACACTGTCGAGATCTGCGCCCAGACTTACCAGCACCGTGACGGCGACACCGTCGCCTTCACGTGTGAGCCCCAAAAGCAGATGCTCGGTGCCAATATAGGAATGGCCGAGCTGAAGCGATTCGCGGAGTGAGAGTTCGAGGAACTTCTTGGCCCGTGGGGTGAAAGGAGGCGACCCGCTGGGTGCTGTCCCTGCCATTCCGATGATCTCCTCGACCTTCTCTCGTGCTGCCTCGAGGGAGATTCCGTACCCGCCGAGCACCCGTGCGGCCAGACCGTCACCTTCTCCGATCAGGCCAAGGAGGATGTGCTCAGTACCGATGAAGCTGTGGTTCAGCAGACGGGCTTCTTCTTGGGCCAGCACCAGCACTCGCCGCGCCCGGTCGGTGAAGCGTTCGAACACTCCTCTGAGGGTAGCTGCACTCTTGCCAGCCTGCCCCCGAACGCCGGGACCGGGTGGCCCTCCGCCGCCCTACAGTGGCTGCGACAGCACTTGGGCGGGCCATCCCTCAACCGAGACGACCTGATCTGGGCTGAATCCCTGCTTCTGGTAGTAACGGCTCAGCTGACCATCGCCCCCGGCCCAGCAGTCGACTCGCAGTTGTGCTGCACCTTGTCTCCTGCCGAGGTCCCTGGCGTGCTCTAGAAGAACCGAACCGACTCCTTCCCCAGCGTGTGCACGTGAGACGAGCAGTAGGCCGACGTAGAGCTCGCGAACAGAGCTCGTTGGTACGTAAGGTGGAGGAGTGGCCTGAACGATCAGCGCCCCGACGGGGTCGCCGCTCATTTCGCAAACCCATAGTCCTTCGGCGTTAGCCATCTCCTTGACGGCGGCCGCCTTAACCGGATCGCCCGACCAAGGCTTCTCGCCCCACTGACCGCCCAGACCTCTTGCGGTCAGCCAAAGGACAGCTTCGTCGAACAGCGCGAGCAGTATTTCCCAGTCCTCGGGATGTCCCCCTCGAACGGTCGAAGCTGAACTCACCATCTTCGAAGGCTAGATCCGGCTGGTGCCGCCGTTCGCCGGGATAGAGCGACGCCTAACTGCATGAGAGACTGCACCCAGGAAAGGTAAGGCAGCCATCGGATATGGCGCTGCGGGTTCCTTGGTGGTGTTGGACGCCCTCATCGTCCTCGGTGCATTGACATTGTTCGGAGAGGGAGTCCTCGCTGCCTCCCACATTGGAAATGGCATCCTGCTGGCGATCGCCTCAGTTCCTGCCCTTGCCTACTTCGGCATCCTGTACGTGGCGATTCACGAGGCGCACAGCGGAGGTACCCGTCACTGGGCGAGCCCAGCAAGGGCGTTCATCTGCGCCGGGCAGGGTTTTGGAGTCGGCATTACGGGCCTCCTGTTAGCGGCCGTCACGGGTCTTGTCGTTCTGGCGGGAGCGGGAACCATCTTCTAGAGCGAGTGTCCCTGTTCGCCGGACCGGGGCATCATATTGAGATGACCGTGGATTGGATCGGGAAGAACTTCGAGGGACAGCGCGACGGAGGTCTTCGTCGGGCTACGAATCGAGGACGTTCGTCAGCAAGCCTCGGTTCAGTCCGAAGTCCGGTTGATTCGGGAAATGGGTCCGAATGGGACGTACACCCTCGAGCACCGGGAGGATCGGCTGAGTGTCCTTGTGGTCAATGGGGTGGTGGTCGCGGCCGGAATGTTCTGACGGGGCCGCCCTGCCCCCGTTCGCCGGGACGGGGCGCTACCCCTGGTTCTGGTCACGGCGCTCCCAGAAGGCTGCTTCGTCGTAGCCCTCGCCGAATCGAGAATCATTCCACAGGTCAGATCCATCCCAGATGTCAGATCCACCTGTGTGCAGCGATTCGCCCAACGCATTGAGTACATCCACCAGCATTGCGGGACGAGCGCTGAGATTGATCCCTTGTGCATTCGCGTCTCGTATGTCAACCGCTCGCCTTATCGCTTCAAGAACGAGCTTTGCAGCGTCGGCTCCCGTCCACTCCTCCCAACGAGGATCCTCCCACCTCCACCCGTTCATGTAGTCAGGTTCGGAGGCTTCTGCGTGGTCGCTCACTGCACCAGATTCCCACAGGGGGCCTGGCCGGGCTGATCCCAAGAGGGTGCCTCAGTACGATGCTCCTATGGGCTGTCAAGCCCGAGTTTGTCGTGAGGTAGGAGGCTGAAGACCTCCCGAGCGACATAGCGCTTGAGGCATCGCATCGCCTCCTTCTTGCTCAGCCCTTCACTGGTCCGTCGCTCGATGTACTCGGTGGTGCGCGGGTCATAGACCATGCGGGTGATCACGATGTGCCACAGGGCTGAGTTGGCTTGCCGATCGCCGCTGCGGTTGAGACGGTGTCGTGTCTGCTTGCCGCTACTGGCCTCAATGGGGGACACGCCGCAGAGATGGGCAAAGGCAGCTTCGTTGCGCAGCCGCTGTGGATTGTCGCCGGCGGAGACCAACAGGGCCGATGCGGCGTCGGTGCCGATGCCCAGGGCGCCGACGAGCTGTGGTGCGGTCTCGTTGACCAAGGGCTTGAGGAGGGCGTCGATCTCTGAGATCTCCTCGCCCAAAGTGATGGCTCGTCGAGCCAGCATGCGCAAGGTGAACTTGGTGAGCGAGGCGACGTCGCGCTTGGCGCCAGGCCGATAGGCCGAGGCGCGCTCGAGGAGGTGCAAGACGTTGAGACCCCGGAGCTCATCTCGGATGGAGTCAGGTGCGGTCGAGACCAGGCCGCGCATCTGATTGAGCGCCTGGGTCCGAGCTTTGCGAGCTGAAGCCCGAGCGACGCGCAAAACCCGCATGGATTCGACGTTTCCGTCCCGCGTCTTGGCTTCGCCACAGGCATCACCGGACAGGGCGGCCCGTGCGGCCGTGATGGCGTCCTCGGGATCGGACTTGCCCTTGCGGCGACGTCGTTGGCGATTGGGCCGGTCGACCTCGACGACGCGGACCCTCTCGGCCTGGAGGTGACGCGTGAGCCCAGCCCCGTAGGACCCGGTCCCTTCCACGCCGACCAGCTCGACAGAGCCGAAGTCGCTCAGCCAGCCCAGCAGCTTCTTGTAGCCGTCGCCCGTCGTGGGGAAGCTCTCGACGCCGAGGAGAGCCCCTCGTTCGTCCAAAGCCGCAGCTACATGGACGTCGAGGTGCGTATCGACCCCGCCGGTGATGCTCCGTGCCAAATTGGTCACTGTCATCCCTTCGTTGGTTTGGGTTGGGGTGACACCGCACAAGCGGGACGACGGACAAGACAGCGACGGGCCTGTGTGAGGCAGGCTCCTATGAGGTCACTCCGTCCGACCGGCGGGTGTCGAGTGGGTGACCGGGCCAGGCCGACGGATCGTACGAAGGACAGTCCGAGAGGACGTCAGCCGGAATATTGGAGTCAGACCTGGCCTGGGCACCCACCCACACGCTGGCCAATCCATTCACCGAAGTGGTGGATCACTCAGCGGCCAAGTCAATCCTCGCTGCCGGGACTGGGTGCCACCCTGCGGCACCACGGGGACACCCGTGACCGGTCAGACTGCCATTGATCCGGCAAAGGCAGGAGAGTGACCGCAATGGAATCCAGCGGCACCGAGCACGAGACTTCGGGCTCGAAGCCCGATGTGATCGACGACCTGAAGACCATTCCGGTCGCCGAGGTTGAGAGGCGGCTGGGGTCGTCGCCTGATGGCCTCACCCAGGTCGAGGCGAAGAAACGCCTGACGCAGTACGGCCCGAACGAGATCGTGGAGAAGAAGGACAACCCGCTGCTCAAGTTCCTCACCTACTTCTGGGGGCCCATCCCCTGGATGATCGAGGCAGCGGTGATCCTGTCAGGAGTGCTCAAGCACTGGCCCGACTTCTTCATCATCCTCGTCCTGCTCCTGGCCAACGCCGGAATCGGGTTCTGGGAAGAGCGCCAGGCGGGCAAGGCCATCGCCGCCCTGAAGGCCGAGTTGGCGATCAAGGCCCGTGTCAAACGGGACGGCGGGTGGGTCACTCCGCCGTCGCGTGAGCTCGTACCGGGAGACGTCATCCGCCTGCGCCTGGGCGACATCGTGCCCGCAGACGCACGCCTCTTGGACGGCGACCCGATCGAAGTGGATCAGTCGGCACTGACCGGGGAGTCGCTGCCCGCCAGCTGCCAGAGCGGCGACGCGGTGTTCTCCGCCTCCATCATCCGCCAAGGCGAGATCGGCGCTCTCGTCTACGCAACGGGTGCGGACACCTACTTCGGTCAGACCGCGGAGCTCGTCCAAGAAGCCCAGACCGTCAGCCACTTCCAACGTGCCGTCCTCAAGATCGGCACCTTCCTGATCATCCTGGCGCTGTCCATGGTCGCCGTGATCATCGTCGTCTCTACAATCCGCGGGGACCCATTCTTCACCACCTTGCAGTTCGCCCTCGTCCTCACCGTGGCCGCCATTCCCGTGGCGATGCCGACGGTGCTGTCGGTGACGATGGCGGTCGGGGCCCGGGTACTCGCCTCGAAGAAGGCCATCGTCAGCCGGTTGGTGGCGATCGAGGAGCTGGCAGGCGTGGACGTGCTCTGCACGGACAAGACCGGAACCCTGACCCAGAACAAGCTCACCCTGGGCGATCCCTACACCGTCGGCGGGCTCCCAATCGCAGAGGTCATCCTCGACGCGTCCCTGGCCTCACGCGCCGACGACGCCGACGCAATCGATCTGGCCGTCCTCGGGGGACTGACGGACGATCAGTCGCTGGACGACTACCACGTGGTCGAGTTCCAGCCCTTCGATGCGGTGCGCAAGTCCACCCAGGCCACCGTCACCGCCGCCGACGGGTCCTCGTTCAAGGTGACGAAGGGCGCGCCCCAGGTGATCCTTGAGCTGTCAGCTAATGCCTCGCAGGTCAAAACGGGCGTCGACGCGGCCGTCGACGGGTTCGCGGCACGAGGCTTCCGTTCGTTGGGCGTGGCCCGGGCCGAAGGGGACGGCCCGTGGAACTTCGTCGGAGTGCTGCCCCTGTTCGATCCACCACGCGAGGATGCCAAAGCGACCATCGCCACCGCCCTCGAGATGGGCGTGGACGTGAAGATGGTCACCGGCGACGCCCTAGCCATCGCCCGGGAGACAGCCAAGACACTCGGGATGGGCACCGACATCCTCGATGCCGCCGGACTGGGCGACGTCGAAACGCGAAGAGACCGCGGCGACGGCTGAGTCCATCGACGATGCCGACGGGTTCGCCCAGGTCTTCCCCGAGCACAAGTTCCACATCGTCGACGTCCTCCAGAGGCGAGGTCACATCGTCGGCATGACGGGCGACGGGGTGAACGACGCCCCTGCGCTGAAGAAGGCCGACTGTGGTATCGCCGTCTCCGATGCCACGGATGCTGCGAGGGCAGCGGCGTCAATCGTACTGACCACTCCCGGACTCTCGGTGATCATCGACGCGATCAAGGAGAGCCGGAGGATCTTCCAGCGGATGAACAGCTATGCGATCTACCGCATCGCGGAGACGGTGCGCGTTCTGCTGTTCGTCTCAGCCGTGATCCTGATCTACAATTTCTTCCCGGTCACGGCGATCCAGATCGTGATGCTGGCCCTGCTCAACGACGGGGCCATCCTGTCCATCGCCTATGACAGGGTCCGCTACAGGGAGCAGCCCGAGGCGTGGAACATGCGCCTCGTACTGGGTATCGCCACGGTGCTCGGCATCGTCGGTCCGATCGCCGCCTTCGGCCTGTTCTACCTGGGGGACAACGTCTTCCACCTCGACCATGCGCATCTCCAGACCCTGATGTACTTGATGCTCTCGGTCGCCGGACACCTGACGATCTTCCTCGCACGCACCCGCGGTCCGTTCTGGTCGATACGGCCTGCTCGAGTCCTCCTGCTGGCCGTGCTCGGCACTCAGGCGCTGGCAACCCTGATCGCCGTGTACGGGATCTTCATGACACCGCTCGGTTGGGGATACGCAGCCTTGGTCTGGGGCTATGCGCTGGTGTGGTTCCTCCTCACCGACCGCATCAAGCTGGTCGCTTATCGGATACTCGATCCGGTCAAGCTGGAGACACCGGCCGATACGACGCCGCCGATGGCCGAAGTCAGTCGGTGAGCACCACGAACGACAGAGGCGTGAATGATGGCCGTCCAAGCAAAGCCGCGGGGCCAAGCGGAGGGCTTCATCGGGGGGAAAAGAGACCCATCCGGGATGTGTCGTTGCTGTTCGGGGTGGGTGAGTTCCTAACGGCGGTCAAGCCCCTCAAGCCACATTTTCACTAACTTCTTCGCGTGGCGGGTCGGTGGCCGGAGCGACCTTCTAGGCCGACTCCTTTCTGCCTCGACCCGCCGCCCTGTTCTTGAAGACTGGTCTTGATCCGGTTCGACGGACAGGTTGCTTGTGTTGATTATGCCGCCTGACGGGCGGCGTTGTGGTGAAGAGCTTCGTACTGGGCCGGACTGAGATATCCGAGCGTCGAGTGCAACCGGCGAGTGTTGTACCAGCCCTCGATGTACTCGAAGACAGCGCGTCGAAGTCCCGCTCGTGTCGGCCAGGCGCGGGTGTCGATGAGTTCGCGCTTGATGGTGGCGAAGAAGCTCTCGGCTACGGCGTTATCCCAGCACTCGCCCTTGCGTCCGACCGAGAGCACGACGCCGTTGTCACGCGCGAGGTCGGCGAAGTCTTGACTCGTATATTGGCGGCCCCTGTCGGAATGGAAAATCACACCACGCTGTGGCGCACGGTTGGCGAAGGCCATGGTGAGAGCATCTTCGACCAGTTCGGACCGCATGTGATCGGCCAGGGCCCAGCCGACGACGCGTCGAGAGGCCAGGTCGATGACGGTAGCCAGGTACGCCCAGCCCTCCCACGTCGAGATGTAGGTGATGTCGCCGACATAGCGCCGGTCCATTTCTTCGCACGGTCCGAAGTGGCGCCCGATGAGATCGCGTGCCGCCTCGGCCTCGGGGTCGGCCACAGTGGTGGTGCGCCAGCGCTTCTTGCAGCGGCCCTCGAGGCCGGCCGCTCGCATCAGCCTGGTCACCTTGCGTCTGCCGCAGGGGACGTGGCGATGGAGGAGCTCCTTGTGGATGCGCGGGGCGCCATAGGTGCCCTTGGACTCGGTGTGGATGGCGCTGATCTGCTCGAGCAGCTCGGCGTCGGTGATCTCTCGCTGGGAGGGGGCGCCGTTGCGGCGCTGGTAATAGGCGGACTTGGAGACCTCGAACAGGGCACATGTCCTTTGGACACCGTGACCTGCGATCTTCTCCGCCTCGATGAAGGGGTCCAGCTTCATCGGGTCTCTTTGGCGAAGAAAACTGTCGCACGCTTGAGGATCTCGACGTCCTCTTTGAGGGAGCGGTTCTCCCGGCGAAGGCGGGTGAGCTCCTCCTTCTCCTCGGTGGTCAATCCCGGGCGTTCGCCCTGGTCGATCTCGGCTTGTTTGACCCAGGTGCGCACGTTGGTCTCGGTCAGATCGAAGTCCTTGGCCACCTGGCCGATGCTGCGATCACCGCGCCGGCACAGCTCGACGATCTCAGCCTTGAACTCCGGAGTGAACGAGCGCCGTGGACGCGGCTTCTTCTTCTCCATGGTCTCCATTGTGGACATCCTTTCTGGGGCTGTACCCCTGATGTTGGATGTCCGTCAGACCGGTGGAAGCCCAGACTTTGGCTGGAGTGTTGCGGCGACGGGCGGCCCGGACTTTGGGGTCGATCTTGAAGCGGTCGGCGCAGGCTGCCTTGCCTTCGGGCTCGGTGATCGCCTCGCCGTCTTCGTCTCGCAGGTTGTAGAGCTCTCCTTTGCGCCAAGCGGCAGCGATCCGGGTGACGAGGACGGCCGAGACGGAACACAGTGCTGAGTTGTGGTGCTTGCCCTCGACCATGACGAGTCGGTAGTAGCGCTGGGCGAGGGTCGGGTCGATGTGTCGGGCGTGATCGGCGGCCAAGTAGAGGGCCTGGCGCAGGCCGGCATCACCGGCCTTGGTGATGCCCTTGTGCGCCGCCACCAGTCCGGACTGGTCGACCTTGGGCACAAAGCCGGTGAAGGATCTGACGCCGGCGAGGTTGGCGAAGCGATTGAAGTCGCCCGCGTTGGCCAAGATGGCCGCCGAGAGGACGGGCCCGAGGCCCGGCGCCGAGCGAACGATGCCCTTGGGGTCGGCCTCCTCATAGAGCACGGCGATCCGCTTGTCGGCCGCTGCGATCTCGTCGTCGAGTTGGCGCAGCACTCGGACCTCAGAAGCGATGTCGAGCGCCAACTCGGTGAAGTCGATGCCACCGCTCGACCACAGAGCGAGGGTCTCGTTCGCCATGGCCAAGAGCTCGTCGGCCTTGTCCTGGCGCCACAGTCCCGAACTTGAGCGGATCAACAACGCGGCCAGCCGAGACCGCCCGAGACGCTTGAGCGCCCGTGGATCGGCGTATTTCTCCAAGATGACCAGGGCGGTCCTCGACGCGGTGGCCGATCCGAGGGAATCGGCCCAACCCGGGCCCAGCAACTCGACGAGGGCATCGAGGGGCAGGCTGGCAGCACTGCGGCGCTTGACCAGGCTGAAGCGATGGCGCACGGCCCGGCGGAGCGATTGGGCCGGACCGAGGTTGTCGATGCCGCGCAGGCCCTCGGGGTGCAGCAACGGCAACCGAGCCAGCACCTTTGAGTCCAACCGGTCGGTCTTGGTGTGCTTGTTGTAGTAGTCCCGCAGGTCGGCCGACTGCTCGGGCGGCACCAAGATGACCGTGGCACCACGCGCTTGGAGCCAGGCCGACAGTGGCACCCAGGCGTTGCGGGTGGGCTCGAGGATCACGGTCACCGAGGCACCGTCTGGGATCTTCGCCCACAGGCGCTCGAGGTCAACGGTCGTCGTGCGGAACTTCCACGATGACCAGATGAACTCACCTCGCCCGTCGGCCAGGCTGGCCCGGTGGTCGGCCCGACAGGCGACGTCGATGCCCAACCTCACTTCACTCATGGCATGTCCCTTCGTTGGTGGTCACTGATCGGTCGGCACTCCGTCGTCGACCGGTGCACGTTCCGCAGGGGTGTGACCATCCAGACATTCAGAAGCAGGGGTCCGATTCGGTGATCGGCCGCCGAGTTCCAGAAAAGGGATGCACGTGCGTCGGGAGGCTCGTCTGGTCGACGATCACCGTTATGGAGTCGAGCTCTCGCTCGCTCCGACCCCCGTAAAGTCAAGCCAGAAGAACCGACCCGACGCACCCTACGAAGGGCTTCCGCCAAATCGGTGGATGCCCGAAACCAACGCTAAATGCCCCCGTATGCCGGCCTGGTGTCACGTGATTCGCCTCCAAACCGCTCATCCGCTTGCATCAGTTAGCGGCCGAGCGAGGTTCGGCTGCCTTTAGGACTGACCTAGCAACATCATCAAGACGAGCGGATCGAACGGGGATTCGACGAATCCGTAGTGGGCGTAAAAGCTCTTTGCGTCGTTATCTTTGGCGTGGATTAGGAGAACCCGGACCCCGACCGACTGGGCCACCTCGAAGGCTTTCAGCATGAAGTGCTTTAGGAGCGCTGCCCCGAGTCCACGACCGCCGTGTCTCGAATCAACGGCCATCCGTGCGAGCAGGACGGCAGGCATCTCTTCTGGTTGGTTCCGCTGCATTGACTTCGGCGTGGACGATCGGAGTATCGATGCGGTCGCCGATGCGTAGAAAGCCACGACCTCTCGGGAGTCTGTTTCGCACACGACCCACGTCCGGCTACTGCCGCTCGTCTGATTCTTGCGGGCATAGCGGATCAGCCACAGATTGAGAGCCGGCTTGCCGCAGTCGAACCCGTCGAGGAGGTGGTCACCGGCCAACAACTCCGGACCGACGTAGGCCACTAAGCAGGTTGCTCGAGCACCGAGGGATTGGAGAGCAACTTGACCATCGCTGCCGGGAGTGCCGGCGGAGCCGACAGCAGCTCCTGGAGCTGATCCCACTCAGCGTCGTCAACCGCGAAGACGCGCCGATCGGCGAGCTCGGTCTCGGCAGCCTCGACCGCATGGCGCAACACGAAGTCGTTGGCCGATTCACCTCGGGCGTCAGCGGCCCGGCGCAGGACGGCGTCCTGTTCGGGGGTGAGCCTCAAGCTCAGTCGTTCGGTCTTCGAAGCCATACCGTAAGTGTACGCCATATGACGTACAAATTCATCATCTCAACCGAGTTCCGTACAGGCAGGGCCGGTCAAGGCCGGCGCAGCCGCCCATAGGGGAAGCCTTGACGGGTCCGGGCGGATCCCACGGGCACCATGGGTCAGGCCGCCCGATGGGCGGCCTACCTGCACTTTTACCCTTCTCTAGGACGGTTGTCGCAACTATGCGACAAACTCTGAGACATGACCGAAGATCTCGATTTCCGGAGCGACAAGAGCGAGACCGCTGAGGGCGGCCGGGTGGCCGTCAGCCGCTGGGCCGGCTACCACCACAACCTCGATGAGGACGTGGTGGCCCAGGCCTTCTCGACGCCGGCCCAGAGCATGGAGGAACTCGACCCCGAGATCCGTGATGCGATCGCCTCCGACGCCCTCGAGCGTTCGGAACTGATCGGCTTCTGGGTGGCCTGGCATCTTGCCGGCGGCTTCGACAATCTCGAGCGAGGCGGCTGGCACCGGGCGACCATCTTCCGCAAGATTCGCCGCTTCCGGGCCACCTACGGGGCTCACCCCGACGAGTTCGTCTTCCCCTGGATCCAGCTCGACCTCGACACCGCGTGGTCCGAGCAGATCTCCCGCCAGCTCGAAGCGGCCCGCAGCCGCGGCTTCTTCGGCTGACTTCGAACGCGTTCAGACCCATGCATGCGTCTGATCAGTTAGTCGCAAATATGCAGCTACAGGCGTCCAGCCTCCGGGAGCTGGCGTCGGGAGTCGACGCCCTGTACCTCTCTGGCCGAGCCGAGCTCCCGAAGCGGTTCCTCGCCCGACTCGAGGACAGCCGGGCCTGGGCCGCCGAAGCCAAGCGTCCGGCGCCGTGCCAGATCGGCCAGCACACCTTCGGCATCGCTCCCCACGGGTGGGGAAAGTACCGCTTCTGCCTCGACCACCACATGGCGAGGATCGGCTTCTCGACCAGCCGCCACCTCCCCACCGTGCGGGTGCAGCCGCGTTCCGGGTTCCTGCATGCCGTCGGGCCCGGTGCAGCGGTGGCAACACTGCGGGAGGTACTCGAACCCGAACTGGGGCAGCTGCGCCTCTGGGCCAACCGGGTCGACCTCTTCGCCGACTGGCAGGGTTGGACGCTGACCCTCGACGACGCCCATCGCTTCGTCTGCCGGGCCGAGGCCCGTCGCACCTACGAAGTGGGCGGCAAGCTGACCGGTCTGGAGTTCGGTTCGCGCAAGACCAAGACCCTGCTGGCTCGCCTCTACGACAAGACGGCGGAGACGGCCGCCAAGGACACCGGTTGGTGGCAGGAGGTCTGGGGCGAGCGGTTCGTCCCCGGCCTGCCGGTGCACCGACTCGAGTTCGAGTTCAGTCGGCAGGCGCTGGTCGAGTTCGACCTCAACACGCCGGACCAGGTCCTGGCAGCTGCCGGCGACCTCTGGGCCTACGCCACCGGGGAATGGCTGACGTACCGCTCCCCCACTGCCGACCAGACCCGCTCCCGTTGGCCGTTCGCTCCCGAGTGGGCGCAGGTGCAGAGAGCCACCCTCCGGCACCGGGCCATCGGCGTGGAACGCCTGCGCCTGGCCCGGCGGTCGACGTCCATTCAGAAGCTGCTCCCGGGCCTGACGGGCTACCTGGCGTCGCTGGGCGCCCTGATCGGGACCGAGGGCATCGAGGACACGTTGGGAGCCATCGGGCATCATCTGCACACCTACGAGATCGTCAGCCACACGCCCTTTGCCGACCGGGTGGCCCGCCGGCGCAGCGAGCTGGAGCTGCGGTGAGCACCGCCGGTCCCGACTACGAGCGGGTGGCGGCAGTGCTTGTAGCGATCGGTCTGCGCATGGTGCACGAGGGCGTGGTTCCCGAGGGCATCGTGGACCGAGACAAGCAAGACGAGGTGGAACAGGAGGACAGCGATGTTGACGGTGGCCTACTGCAGGGTGTCGACCGAGGAGCAGGCGGCCGAAGGCTTCTCGATCGCCGGGCAGGCTGACAAGCTGCCGCGTCTACGCCGAACTGCACGACCTCGGCGACGTGACGGTCATCGCCGACCCGGGACTCTCCGGCAAGAACCTCGAGCGGCCCGGGCTGCAGCAACTGCTGCACATGGTCGACGAGGGTCACGTCGCCAACGTGATCACCTGGAGGCTCGACCGGCTGTCGAGGAACTTGGGCGACCTCATCATGCTGGCCGACCGTTTCGGGCAGGCCAACGTCGCCCTGCACTCGTTCACCGAGAAGATCGACCTGTCGTCGGCGACGGGCCGGATGTTCTACAACATCCTCGGTTCCTTCGCGCAGTTCTACCGGGAGCAACTGGCCGAGAACGTGCGCATGGGCATGCAGCAGGCCGTGCGCCAGGGCAAGTGGGTCAATCGTCCGAAGACCGGTTACGACCTCATCGACGGCGAGCTCGTCCCCAACGAGATGGCGCCAGTCGTCCGGCGCATCTTCACAATGCGCGGCGAGGGGGCTAGTCAGGGCAAGATCGCCGACGCCACGGGCGTCAAGTACTCGACCGTGCTGAGCATTCTCGGATCCCGCATCTATCTCGGCGAGGTCCAGATGAACGGCGGAATGGTTCCCCGGCCACCACGAGGCGATCATCACGCCGGAGGCTTTCGCCACCGCCCATCGAGGCCGAGTCAGGGGCCGGGCCCGCGGCACCGACCTCCTGTCGGGCCGGGTCCGCTGCGGCTTGTGCCAGCGGCTCATGGCGCTCGACCAGAACGGCGAAGGCCGCAAGCTCTACCGCTGCCACCACCGGGGCCAAGGCTGCCGGCAACCCCGCCGCACGAACGTCGGGCTGCACCGGGCCGCCGTGTTGGGGCTCCAGCTCATCGGCGACGACGTCGAACTGCAGGCCGCCATCCGCCGGGAGCTCGAGCTGGCCCGAACGCCGGCCCTCAAGGCCGGCGGAGGGCCCCGGACTCGCCGCTCACGTCACGGTGTCGACGACCTGGTGGCCCAACGTCGCAAACTGCTGCGCCTGTACTACGACGACAAGGTCGGGGCCGACCTGTTCGCCGAGGAGGAGGCTCGCCTGTCCGTGGCGATCCGTGAGGCGCAGCGTGAGTCCGACGATGCACTCGTCGAGGTGGCACACGCAGACGATGTCGCCCAGCACTTCGATGCCGTCGCACAACTGCTCGCAACGCTCGACGTCGACAGGACATGGAAGGTCGCGACCGGACATCGAACGACGTGTGCTCATCGACGAGTTCATCGAGGAGATCACCGTGTTACCGGATTACCTCGACGTGAAAGTGCACGGAGCGCCACCGGTGCACGTCCTCTACCAGGAGGTTGGACTCAAGGAGTCGGGTTTTGATCGTGTCGGAGGGGGGACTTGAACCCCCACGCCCTTGCGGGCACCAGCCCCTCAAGCTGGCGCGTCTGCCTATTCCGCCACTCCGACGAGCTTGCAACTGGAACGCAGCGTTCGGAGATCGTAGCGCGTCGCCATCGGGACCTCCCCCGGGGCGGAACGAGAAATCCCCGCCTCACTGCCCCGGCAGCGAAGGCGTCGTGTTGCTGGTCGACTCCGGCGCCCGCACAGCCCAGAGCTGCGCGAACCACAGGAGGCTGGGGCTGCGCGGCTGGGCCTGTACGCCGCCGATGGTGCGACTCCAGACCAGCGCGGTCGGCTCGGCGAAGAGCGGCAGCGACACCATGTTGTCCCACAGCATGGTGTCGGCCTGGTTGTAGAGCGACATCGCCGTGTTCAGGTTCAGCTGCTGTGAGGCCTGCTGCACCAGCCGCTCGAACGCGCTGTTCGAGAAGCCGGTCCAGTTCTGGGAACCGTTCTTCCCCGGCGGTCCGAGCGACATCGTGTACCACGCCAGCGTCTGGCTCATGTAGGGCGAGAAGGACTGCGGCAGCAGGGCCAGGTCGGCGAAGCCCGCAGCCAGCACGGCGCCCGTCTGCGCTGCGCCCGCCTCGGGGACCATGATGGTGTCCAGTCCGGCAGCGATGAGGTCGTCCCGGATCGCCGGGGCGGCCGCGGCGGCCCACGGATCGCTCGAGTCGTAGACCATGTGCAGCTGGAAGGGAATGCCGAACGTCGTGTGGTAGTAGGCATTGCCCGGAGTACGCACCAGTCCGCTCGCCGCGATGAACGAGGCGGCCTGCGACGGCACAGGCGTCACCGGGAAGTTCACACTGCCGCCGGCGCCGACGGACGTGGTCGACGTTGAGGCGGTCGGTGCCGGCACCGTCGTCGTGGACGAGGTCGACCCGGCCGGTTTGTAGTTCTCCTGACCTTGCACCGTGAGGTGGCTGTTGCCCGGTGCCAGGCCCGTCACGGCCCAGCTCGCCTGCTGGTTCACCAGGTCCTGGCGGTTGATGCTGAGGGCGATGGCGAAGCGGAGGTCGGGCGAGAGATCGGACTCGAGCGAGCTCGCCATGTCCAGCTGCAGCAGGGTCGCCGAGGTGTCGACCTCGCTCTGGGCCCCGGGCAGCCCCGTCATCTGGGTCAGGAACGACGGCGTCACCTGGCTGGGTGCCGCCACCTGCACGTAGCCCGCCGCCATCCACTCGGCCAGCTGTGCCGTCGAGGAGGCGACGTGCACAGTGATCGACTTCGTGTTGGCCGGCGTGCCCCACCATTTGGGGTTCTGCACCAGCGTGATGGCGCTCGGCGTCACCGTCCCCAGCTTGAACGGGCCGCCCGACAGGTCGATGGCCGGGTCGACCGTGCTGCAGCTCGGATTCCAGCCCACCTTCTCCATGACGTGGGCCGGCAGCAGGTTGGCGAACAGCATCTGCCAGTCGGCAAACGTGGTCTTGAACGCCACCGTCACCGTGCGGCCGCCGTCGCTGCCGGTCACCGAGGAGATGTCGCGGTACCCCTCGATGCTGACCACGTCGGGCGACGAGATGATCGGATCGCCGCGCTGCTCCTCCCAGGCGTACTTGAAGTCGTCCGCCGTGATGGGGACACCGTCGGACCACACCGCCTTGGGGTTCAATGTGTAGACGACGGTCTCGGGCTTCGTGTTGACCAGCTCGGAGGAGGCGATGAGATCGCCGTTGGCCGTCGGGGTGCCGGCCGAGTTGACGACGTCGGGCACGAACGGACTGGGGAGTACAGCGGCGAGGACGCTCTGCGTGCCCGGCGTGTTCCCCGCGGGCGTGTTCGGGTTGCAACCGGTGGGGGCCTGGGTCGTGCCGAACGAGATCGCCCCGTTCGCCACGGCGACGTAGGTCACGGTGGTCCCGGCGCCGCCGCTGTTGCCGCCACAGGCGGACGCCGTGAGGGCCAGCAGCGCGAGCATCGTGCTCGTCCCGACCAGCCAGCGCCAGCGCCGGGGGCGTCGGCCCCGGCCCGTCACTGCAGCCGAAGGTCCAAGGTGACGGTCGTGAGAGCGAAGACGATGGCCACGGTCACCGTGATGCGGTCCAGGTTGCGCTCCACCACGGTCGAGCCCTGCGCCGCGGCACCCACGCTGCCTCCGAACATGTCGGAGAGGCCGCCGCCCTTGCCACTGTGCATCAGGATCAAGAAGATGAGCCCGAGCGCGGACAGGACCTCAATGACGATGTAGATCCACGTAACGGTGTCCAACGTTGCCAGCACGGCGAAGCCTCCAACTTGCGGCAGAACACGCCCCGATCGGGCCTAGGAACGGTAGCAGGCCGCGGTCGCCCGAACGATGTCGGCAAAGGCACCAGCTTCCAGGCTGGCACCCCCAACGAGCAGGCCGTCCACGTCCGGTTCGGCCATGAAATCGGCAGCGTTCTCTGCGTTCACCGAACCCCCGTACTGGAGCCGCACGGCCGCCGCCGCCTGATCGCCCCCGACCTTGGCCACCAGGGAGCGAATGAAGACACAGGCGTCCTCGGCGTCCATTGCGGTGGCCGCCTTGCCGCTCCCGATAGCCCAGATGGGTTCGTAGGCGACGACGAGGCCACCGAGCACGTCCGCCGCCAGGTCCGAGAGGGCGGCCAGGATCTGTTCCTCCAAGACACCCTCGGTCTGCCCTCGCTGGCGCTGGTCCTCGGTCTCCCCCACACACACCACCGGCGTCATGCCGTTGCGCAGGACGGCGCGCAGCGTGGCGGCCACGGTGGCGTCGTCCATGGCGAAGAGCGTGCGCCGCTCCGAGTGCCCCACGATGACGTAGGTCGTGCCCAGGCGGGCCAAGAAGCGTGGGCTGATCTCACCGGTGCGCGCGCCCGCGTCCTCGTCGGAGCAGTGTTGGGCGCCGAGCGCGAGGGGCAGGTGCTCCTTCTCCACGAGCGTCTGCACGGTGCGCAGGTCGGTGAAGGGCGGGTGCACCGAGACGTCGACCGGCGCAACGTCTTCGGGCTTGAGCCGCAGGCCGAGGTCGCGCACAAGATGCAGGGCCTCAATGTGGTCGTGATGCATCTTCCAGTTCCCGCTGATCAGCGGTCTCCGGGCACTCTTGGCGGCGCTCACGCTCCGGGCGTCTTGGGACTGTGCGGCGTCTTGGGACTGTGCTGCGTCTTGGGTGCGTTGGGTGCCTGGCGCAGCGCGTCGATGCCCGGGAGGTGGCCCTCCCGCTCAATGAACGTCAGCGAGGCGCCGCCGCCGGTGGAGAGGTAGCCGACCTGGTTGCACAGACCCAGCTCGTCCAGCGCGCTGGCGCTGTCCCCGCCGCCCACCACCGAGAAACCGGGGCAGTTGGCGACGGCCTCGGCCACGATCCGGGTCCCGCCGGCGAAGCGGGGGTCCTCGAAGGCACCGAGCGGCCCGTTCCACAACACGGTGCCGGCGCGAGAGACAACCTCGGCGAAGGCCGTGGCGGAGTCGGGCCCGATGTCGAGGCCCATCCAACCGTCGGGCAGGTCGCCCTCAATCACCTTGACGCTGCCGCGTGGCCCGTGGCTGTCCGATGGCGGGCCGAAGGTGCCGCCCGGCTCGAGGGCCCGGGTGTCCGTCGGGAGGAGGATCTCGACACCGGAGTCGAGGAGCGCCCGGCAGTCGGCCAGGTGCGACTCGTCCAGGAGGGAGCTGCCGACGCCCTGTCCGCGGGCGGCCAGGAACGTGTAGGCCATCCCTCCCCCGACGACCAGCGTGTCCACTTTGGTGGCCAGGACCTTGAGCACCTCGAGCTTGTCGGCCACCTTGGCACCACCCACGACGGCCACGAACGGACGCGCCGGTTGCTCCAGGATCCCACCCAGCACCTCGATCTCGCGGGCGAAGCGCAGCCCGGCGGCGCTCGGGAGGAACTGCGGTGGCCCGACAATGGAGGCGTGGGAGCGGTGGGCCGCCCCGAAGGCCTCGTCCACGTAGGCGTCGAAGCCGGCGATGAGCCGTTGCACGAAGGCGGGGTCGTTGGCCTTCTCCCCGGCGTCGAAGCGCAGGTTCTCGGTGAGCGTCACGCCGGGACACAACGCCTCGAGCCGCTCGCGCACCGGGTCCATCTCCCAGCGCGGGTCGGGTGCACCGGCCGGCCGGCCGAGATGCGACGCGGCCACCACCTCGGCCCCTTCGTCGAGCAGCCAGCGCAGCGTCGGCAGCGCGGCCCTGATCCGGAAGTCGTCGGCCACAGTGGCCCGGCCCCGCACGCCGATGTGGAGCGGGACGTTGAAGTCGACCCGCACCAGCACGCGCTTGGCCTCGACGGGGGGAAGGTCCTCCAGGAGCGGGATGCCGCGCAGCGGGTCCATCAGGTCAGCCGCCGACCAGGACGGCCAGGTCGACGAGCCGGTTGGAGTAGCCCCACTCGTTGTCGTACCACCCGAAGGTCTTGACAAGCGACAGGTCGTCGTTGATCTGCATGACCATCGTCAGATCGCTGTCGAAGGTGCAGCTGGCGGGAGAGCCGACGATGTCGCTCGAGACGATCGGGTCCTCGGTGTACTCGAGCACCTTGTCGAGCGGCGGCTTGGCCGCGGCCTCGGCGAAGGCGGCGTTGACGTCGGCCACCGACGGGTTGCCCTGCACCACGGCGGTGAAGTCGGTGATGGAGCCGGCCGGCAGCGGCACCCGCAACGAGTAGCCGTCGAGGCGCCCCTTCATGGCGGCCAGCACCAGCCCGGTGGCCCGGGCCGCACCGGTCGACGTCGGCACGATGTTGGTCCCCGCCGCCCGCGCCCGGCGCATGTCCTTGTGCGGCAGGTCGAGCAGGTTCTGGTCGTTCGTGTAGGCGTGCACCGTGGTCATGAGCCCGCTCACGATCTCGAAGGCGTCGTCGATCACCTTGACCATGGGCACGAAGCAGTTGGTGGTGCACGAGGCGTTGGACACCACCACGTCCTTATCCGGGTCGTAGTCGTGGTCGTTGACCCCGATCACGAACGTGGCGTCGGCGTCGCCCGACGGGGCCGAGATGATGACTCGCTTCACCGGTCCCCCCAGGTGCCCCGCTGCCGCCTCGCGTGAGGTGAAGATGCCGGTGGACTCGACGACGAGGTCGGCGCCGAGGGCGGCCCAGGCGATCCCCTCGGGCTGGCGCTCGGCCATGACCCGGATGTGCTGCTCCCCCACCAAGAGATCGCTGCCCTCGACCTGCACCGGCACGGGCAACCGGCCGTGCGTCGAGTCGTAGCGCAGCAGGTGCGCCAGCGTCTCGGGGGAGGTCAGGTCGTTGACGCCGACCACCTCGACATCCGCCCCCGTGGCCAGCACGGCCCGCAGGAAGTTCCGCCCAATGCGCCCGAAGCCGTTGATCCCGACTCGCACCGTCATCTCGTCGCTTCCTCTCGCCGTCCTGCTTCGCCAGTCGGCACTGCCAGTCGGCACTGCCAGTCAGCTATGCCAGCAGACCCGATAGCGCCTGCGCCAGTTTGGCCGGGCTGTGCACCAGGGTGTTCTCCCCCGTCAGGGGAATGTCGACCACCGGGACGTCCGTGGCACCAATGCCCATACCCTGGATGCTGTCACAAAGCACCAGGTCAACCTTGACATTGTGCCGTGCCAGGGCGCCCACATGGTCCGCCACATCGAAACCCTCGGTCTCTGGGACCTCCGGATGCAGGTTGCAGACGTACACGACCTGGGCTTTCGAGGAGGACTTGGCAGAGGCCACCGCCTCGGCGATGCCACCGACCGCCACGGCGGCCAACACGCTGGTGAACAGGGATCCGGGCCCGATCACGATCTGGTCCGCCTGGGCGATCCGCTCCACCGCCAGGGGCGGGGGCAGGGCGTCGCCGGGCACCAGAGAGACCCGCTGGATGTCCGTCGTGCCCTTGACCGCCACCTGGCCCGCCACGGTGCCGCCGCCGCATTCGGCCTTGAGAACGACCCGTTCCGAGGTCGCCGGGAGCACGTCGCCCCGCGCCCCGAGCAACCGGGCCGCCTCGGCCATCCCGAGCACGAGGTCGCCGGTGGCATCGATGAGCCCGGCCAGAATCAAGTTGCCCAGCGCGTGGCCGGCCAGCTCGCCCTCGTCGTAGCGGCGCTCGAAGGCGTCCGCCAGTGCGGACCCGTCCTCGGCCAACGCCACCAGGCACTTGCGGATGTCGCCGAGGGCCACGACGTTGAGCAGCTCGCGCAGGCGCCCGCTGCTCCCCCCGTCATCGGCCACCGAGACCACGCCGGTCAACACGCCGGCGTAGCGGCGCGCCGCCTTCAGGGTCACCGCGGTGCCGTGCCCGCCGCCGATCGCCACCACCGCCGGGCGCCCGCCCCGGCTCATCGGTCGATGTCCCGGTGGAAGACCGGCACCGGCTCGTCGTGCGCGCTGAGGCGCGTCGCCAGCTCATGGGCCAGCGTTACCGAGCGGTGCCGCCCGCCGGTGCAGCCCATGGCGATCGTGAGGTACGACTTCCCCTCCCGGGCGAAGGCCGGGAGGATGCTGGTCAACAGGTCGGCCACCTTGTCGAGGAATTCCTGCGACTCGGGCTGGCTCAGCACGTAGTCGCGCACCGGCTCGTCCATGCCGCTGAAGGGCCGCAGCTCCTCGACCCAGAACGGATTGGGCAGGAAGCGGCAGTCGAAGACGACGTCGACGTCGAGCGGGATCCCGTGCTTGTAGCCGAAGGACATGACGGACGTCTGCATATGCGGCGCCTCGTGGTCGCCGAACGCCTCGAGGATGCGCTGGCGGAGCTGGTTCGAGTTCAGCTCACCGGTGTCGACGAGGAGGTCGACGCGCTCGCGCACTGGTTGGAGCAACTTGCGCTCGTCGGCGATCGACTCCTCCACCCCGCGCGCCGCCAGGGGGTGGCGCCGGCGGGTGCCTTCGTAGCGGCGCACCAGCACGTCGTCGGCGGCATCGAGGAAGACGACCCGCACCCGCTTGCGCGTGGCGCGCAACTCGTCGAGCACGGCCGGCAGATCCTCGAAGTACTCCGAGCCGGTGTTGCTGCCGCCGCGACCGATTACCAGGGCCACCCGCTCGATCCCGGATCCGGGCCGGTCCACCATCTCGACCATCTTCATGATGAGACCGGCCGGCAGGTTGTCGATGACGAACCAGCCGATGTCCTCGAGCGCGGCCGCCGCCGTCGAACGCCCGGCGCCGGACATCCCCGTCACCACCACGAACTCGCTCATCGTCCTCCAGCCTCGTCCCCGCCGGCGTCGCCCCCTACAGCATGACTCCTGGCGACGCCGCGAGTGCTCCGCACGGGATTGTGCAGGGACTCGTACACGGCGAGCCCCACGCTGTCGGGCAGCCACGACCGCGACAGCAGCTCCTCCAGCGAGGCGGCCCGCACCGCGTTCACCCCGCCGAGCTCCTTGACCAGTCTCGCCTTGCGGGCCGGTCCCAGACCCGGGATGTCGTCCAGCCAGCTCCGCGTCATGCGCTTCCCACGGCGTTCTCGGTGGAAGGTGATGGCGAAGCGGTGCGCCTCATCGCGTAGCCGCTGGAGCAGGTACAGGGCGTCGGAGCCCCGGCGCAGGCGCACCGGGAACGGCGAGCCCGGCCGGTAGACCTCCTCGAACTGCTTGGCCAAGGAAGCCAGTTCGACCTCATCTTCGAGCCCGAGCTGGCGCACCACCCGCTCGGCCACGCCGAGCTGCCCTTTGCCGCCGTCGACGACGATCAGATTGGGGCGGTAGGCGAAGCGGCGCGGGCGTCGGTCCGCCGGAACCTCGGCCGGCTGCTTCAGGGCGGTGAGCCGCCGCGTCAGCACCTCTTCCATGGCGGCATAGTCGTCGTTGCCCGGCACGGACTTGACCTTGAAGCGCCGGTAGTCCGAGCGCTTCGAGAGGCCGTCCTCGAACACGACCATGGAGCCCACGTAGTCGGTGCCCTGCAGGTGGCTCATGTCATAACACTCGATGCGCAGCGGGGCCTCGCGCAGCGAGAGCGCCGACTGCAGCTCGGTGAGCGCCTTCGAGCGGGCGTTGTGATCCGAGGCTCGGCGCAGCCGGTGCCGCGCCAGGTCCTCGCCGGCAGAGCGGGTGACCGTGTCCTGCAGCGCGCGCTTGGCGCCGCGCTGGGGCACCGCAATGTCGACCGGACCGCCGCGGACGGTGTTGAGCCAGCTCTGCAGCAGCTCGCGATCGGCCGGTTCCTCGGGGACCAAGAGGCGCCGCGGCACCTCGGCCCCGTCGGCGCCGTACACCTGGGACACGACAAGGGACATGAACTCGGGGCCCGAGAGGTCCTCCACCTTCTCGGCCACGAAGCCCCGGTGGCCGACCACGCGGCCACGGCGGACGCGGAAGATCTGCACCGATGCCTCCAGGGGGTCCTCGGCCACTCCCACGACGTCGAAGTCCTCGGCCCGGTCCGACACCATCTGCTGTGACTCTGCCGCCTTGTGGACGGCGACGATCCGGTCCCGCAGGCGGGCCGCCCGCTCGAACTGGAGGTCCTCGCTGGCCTCGAGCATCTCGGCCTCCAGCCGGGCCAGCACGGGCTCGGTGTCGCCCGAGAGGAACCCCATCAGGTCCTGGACGTAGCCGTCGTAGGCCGCGTGGTCGACGGCGCCCACGCACGGGCCCGAACAGCGGTCGATGTCGTAGAGCAGGCAGGGACGACCCAAGCGCTCGTGCCGGGTGAACTTGGTGTCCGAGCACGTGCGTACGGGAAAGCTGCGGACCAACAGGTCGAGCGTCGAGCGGATGGCGCCGGCGTTGCCGTAGGGCCCGAAGTAGCGCACGCCCTTACGCTTGCGCCCGCGCACCACGGCCGGGCGCGGCCATTCCTCGTTGAGCGTCACGGCGAGCCAGGGGTAGCTCTTGTCGTCCTTCAGCCGGACGTTGTAGCGGGGCAGGTGCGCCTGGATCAGCGAGTGCTCGAGAATGAGGGCATCGACCTCGCTGTCGACCACAACCCATTCCACATGGTCGGCCTGGGCCACCATCTGTGCCGTGCGGGGCATGAGCTTGGCCGAGTCCTGCCAGTAGTTGGGCAGGCGGTGACGGAGGGACTTGGCCTTCCCCACGTAGAGGACCCGGCCCTCGGCGTCGTAGAACTGGTAGGACCCCGGGGCGTCCGGGATGGAGCCTGTGGGCGGCCGGTACTGCATCATGTCCACTCTCGCGCAGGGTTGGTCGCGGGCGGAACGGATCCAGGCGTTACACTGGGCGCGCCGGCCTGGTTTCCGGCATACAACCTCGCATCGAGGCCGACATACCCGCGGATGGGCGACCAGGCTGTCCCCGCCGGCCATATCGATGCACTCCCGACAAGGGGGCAGACCACATGCTCAGGCTTCAGATGCCACTTCCGGAGCGGTACACGTCCGCGCACCAGGACGAGCTGGCCGCCATGATCGGCGCCGCCAAGTCCACGCTCGGCACCCGGCTGTTCATCCTCGGCCACCACTACCAGCGCGACGAGGTCATGCGTTGGGCCGACGCCCGGGGCGACTCTTTCGGACTCTCCCGGATCGCCGCCGGCCAGGCGGAGGCCGAATTCATCGTCTTCTGCGGCGTCCACTTCATGGCGGAATCGGCGGACATCCTCACCGGAGACCACCAGCAGGTGATCCTGCCCGACCTCAACGCCGGATGCTCCATGGCCGACATGGCGGACATCGACCAGGTGGAGGAGGCCTGGGACGAGTTGGCCCGGGTCGTCGACGTGGACCGGCTCATCCCGGTCACCTACATGAACTCGGCCGCATCCCTCAAGGCCTTCGTCGGCCGCCATGGTGGGGCGGTCTGCACCTCGTCCAATGCCCGCGCCGTGCTCACGTGGGCGCTCGAGGCAGGTCGGGGTGACCGCGTCCTGTTCTTCCCGGACCAGCATCTTGGGCGCAACACTGGCTTCGAGCTCGGCTACGGCCCGGACGACATGCGCGTGTGGAATCCGCGCCAGGCCCTTGGAGGCAACAGCGAGCGCGACGTCAAGGAGTCGACGCTCCTGCTGTGGAAGGGACACTGCTCGGTGCACCAGCGGTTCCGGCCCGCGCACGTGGAGGCCTTCCGCGCCGAGCACCCCGACGGGATTGTGATGGTCCACCCGGAGTGCGCACACGACGTGGCCGAGCTGGGCGACGTCGTCGGCTCGACCGACGCCATCATCAAGGCCGTGGCGGCCGCGCCGTCGGGCTCCGTCATCGGCGTCGCCACTGAGATCCACTTGGTGAACCGGCTCAACAACGAATCGCCGGACAAGACCGTGATCTGTCTCGACCCGCTGGTGTGCCCCTGCTCGACCATGTCGCGCATCGATCCCCAGCATCTCGCCTGGGTGCTGGAGGGCCTCGTCGACGGGGAGGTGCGGAATCGTGTCGTCGTCGACCCCGAGACGACCGAGTGGGCCAGGGTGGCCCTCGAGCGGATGTTGGCGATCACCTGAGTCGGGCGCCACTGCCCGAGGCGGGGGTGCCCGCGGCGGGTTCGTTCGTGTCTGGAGCCGTTGTTCGCTCCTTCGAGGTTGGTGCGGGGAACGTTTCCTGACGTTTCGGTGCAGGGCGTTTCATCGCACTTCCTTCAGCGTCTGGCGAGCGCTGACGCGCCGGTAGGGTCCCCCGAAAGTCCGGTTTGTCGGTCGGTCCGCTTGTCTGTGTGTCGGTCTGTCTGTCGAGAAGAGAAGAGGCCTCGTTGTGAGCGACTTCCCCGCCTCACCCGTCCCGGTCAACCACGTCCAGCCGGTTCCTCGCCGCATTCGAGCCTTCCTCGCCGGCGCGGTCGTCGTCGACACGACCAACGCGCGGTACGTGTGGGAGAACACCTCGTATCCGCAGTACTACATCCCTTTGTCCGATGTGCGGGCTGATGTGCTGATCGACGAGAACCAAGAAATCGAGACATCGCGGGGCGACGCTCGGCGCTACGGCGTGCGGATGGGCGACAACGACCGCCCGAGTGCGGCCTCTGTGCTCTCGGCCGCCGAGGTCGAGGGCCTCGACGACACCGTCCGGTTTTCCTGGTCGGCTTTTGATTCCTGGTTCGAAGAGGACGAACAGGTCTTCGTACACCCTCGCAGCCCCTACACCCGCGTCGACGCGCTGCGCTCGAGTCGCCATCTGCGCGTTGAGTCCAAGGGGGTCGTCTTGGCTGAGACCCGTTCGCCCGTCTTGTGCTTCGAGACCGGACTGCCGACGCGCTATTACGTCCAACGAACCGACGTCAATTTCTCCCACCTGGTGCCGTCCGATACCGAGACGTCGTGCCCTTACAAGGGCACGACGAGCGGTTACTGGTCGGCCAACGTCGACCGGCGGATCCACCCCGACACTGCCTGGTCCTACGACTTCCCCACACGGGAGCTCCTTCCGATCGCCGGTCTCATCGCCTTCTACAACGAGAAGAGCGATCTCTTCTTGGATGGCGAATTGCTCGACCGGCCGTACACGCGCTTGTCGTGAGGAGGCGCCCACCTTCGGCGGCGAAACCAGAGGCGCGCGACAGTACCCGATCCGTCTGACCCGTCTGACCCGTCTGACCCGTCTGACCCGTCTGACCCGTCTGACCCGTCTGACCCGCCTGTCGTCACGGTGCCGGCGCTTGTCGCCGGTCACGTACGGGGGGCCATGGCGAGTGGGCCGGGGCGGCCGCCCTCAGGCCGCAGTCGGTGGGGGTCGCTGGCGCTGCTCGCCTTTGGCCTCGCGCTGGTTGCGCAGGCGGTTGTGGAACCCACAGAGGAGCCGTCCGTTTTCCTGGGTGGTCAACCCGCCCTCGGCATACGTCTCGATGTGATCGACCTGGCAGCTCTCGGCCGGCTCGTAGCAGTGGGGGTGGGTGCAGATCCGATCACGCAGCTCAATGGCGCGCCTTGTCCCCCCGGTGAAGAGTCGGGCCCGCACGCTGACATCGATGCGGTTGGAAAGACTGAAGATGGCCCGCTCGAAATAGGCCGAGTCCATCCAGGGTGAGAGCGCCGACGGGTGGAGCACCGTCCCGTTCTCGAGCTCGCAGATGCGACCGTGGATCGTTTCGTAGCCGACGAAGACGCTGAAGAGCGGGGCGGGGCGGATGCCGTCGGCCGGGGCGCTGCGGCTGCGCGTGGCCATCTCGACGAGAGCGTCGGCCCGACGCTGGGCCGAGGTCCGGGCCAGCTCGTCGATCCGCCCCACTCGCCCCAGGCGCTCTTTGGCCTCGGCACAGTCGGCCTCGAAGAGGTCGTGCTCCAAGCGGTTGAGCTCGTTGGACACGATCGATCCCGAGACCGGGTCCAGGGTCATCTGGCCCAACCACATTCCCGAGTAGCTGGACTCCAAGAACACGTTGCGGGCGTTCTTCTTCTCCTCTTCGGAGGCCTCGGCCCCGTCGGGGTCGGCGAGCTGCTTCCAATAGGCCAAGGCACGGGAGAAGTCCTCGAAACCTAGCTCCTTGGCCTGGGCCACCAGCATCCCCTCGTCCCGGGCCATGGAGCCTTCTGTGCGGTGACGTCGGGCCGAGGACAACGCCTGGGCCACCTCGGTTCCGATGGACCCCTCGCGCCACGCCTCGGCACACTGGGGCAGATGGCGCAGCGAGCGTCCGAGACGAACACGGCGCTTGGCCGCCGCTCTCGGTACCCGACAGCGGGTGGCAATCCACGAGGCCGCCGTCTTTGCCCCGTCTGCCGCCCACTCCTCCCCCAACTCGAAGGCTGCGGTCGCCTCGGTGACGAACGACTCGAGACGCGAGAGCAGGAGGTGTAGCTCTTCGATGGAGGCGCCGTCGCCATAGTTCCGCGCATCGGAAGCCATCAGCGCATCGAGTGCTTCGGCGAACTCCTTCAACTCCATGGCTTCGATGCAAGCACGGCGTTGTCACACATTCTTGCGCAGCGGAACGACGCGAACATGCACGGACATCACACAAATCAGCGCGACCGTTCTTTAGGGGGACCGTTTCGCCCATAGCGCAGCGAAGGATCGTCCCATCATTGCAACGTATGCCGAACGCCATACCCGCGGCTGTCTCGCCGTCTCGCTCCATCTGGGCGTCGTCGCTCTGGCTGCGGCGGACTCAGCGTGTCGAGGGACACCACGGCGGTACCAGGAACGCAATCGGCAATATCAGCGCGACGTGGGAACTCGTGCTCGTGCCGTTCCTCGTTGCAGCGGTTCTGCGTTCACGCCCGGGTGATCCTCACCGGCACCATCGTCGGAGCGCTGTCGACCGCACTCGCGCTTGGCGCCTCTGCACTCGTGGGAACGGGCCTGGCGCCGGGCCACGGAAGTCCCACCGCACCCGCGATGGAGATGTTCGGCAACCGCTGGCCGCTCCTTGGCCTGGGCGGCGGCGCCGCACTCGGCGCAGTGGGGCACACCTTGCGGCCGGGATCGTTGGAATGTTGTTGTCGCGGTCCCTGCATCATTACTGGTGATGGAACCCTTGGCGCGGCTGGTCCGGGCGTTCACTCGACATGAAGGCCCTGGCACACTTCTTCCCAGTCCGACGGTGTGGGGGGTCGAGATCGGGTCCGGATGCCTGGTCGTGCCGGCGTACTCCCTCTTGAAGAGCCGTAGACCTACACACCGCCGCGGTTTAGGTCGAGCGGGACGCACACGCGCACGACCTACCCGCGCACGACTTAGACGCGCACGAGGACGAGCGCCAGATTGGGAAAGACGAAGGACGCGAGAAAGATCGGCAGGAACCGCTTCCCGGTGCATCGGTACACGACGACCTCTCCCTCCGCGGCGTCGAACGACTGTGTCTTGCTCGACTTCCTGCCGTCGCGGATCTGGATCGTGTGACGTCCAGCCACAAGCGGGATCTCGACCGTGTCGTTCATCTCGACCGACCCGAGACGCTCGCCGTCGACCAGCACATCGAAGGCGCCTCGGCGGACCTCCGCCCCGATCGCCTTGTGCGTCACCTTCAGCGTTGCCGACACTGCTGCCGCTACTTCGCCGCCGCCAGCACGGGTTTGAGCACTTCGCCAGTGTAGCTTCCGGCCGTTTTGGCCACCTGCTCCGGTGTGCCCTCGGCGATGACCGTGCCACCCTTGTCGCCGCCCTCTGGTCCGAGATCGATGATCCAGTCGGCCGTCTTGATCACGTCGAGGTTGTGCTCAATGACGACGACGGTGTTGCCCTGATCCACCAGGCGGCCGAGGACCTCCAAGAGGCGCCGGGTGTCGTCGAAGTGCAACCCGGTCGTGGGTTCGTCGAGGATGTAGAAGGTGTGGCCGGTCGGCCGCCGGCTGAGCTCGCTGGCCAGCTTCACCCGTTGCGCCTCGCCGCCCGAGAGCGTGGGCGCCGGCTGGCCCAGGCGGACGTAGCCGAGGCCGACGTCGACCAGGGTCTGCATGTGGCGGGCGATCGGTGGCTGACGCTCGAAGAAGCTGAGCGCCTCCTCACACGACATGTCGAGCACGTCGGCGATCGTCTTGCCCCGGAAGGTGATCTCGAGCGTGTCGCGGTTGTAGCGAGCACCGTGGCAGATCTCGCACGGGACGTAGACGTCGGGCAAGAAGTGCATCTCGATCTTGATCGTCCCGTCACCGGCGCAGGCCTCGCAACGTCCGCCGCGCACGTTGAAGGAGAAGCGTCCCGGCTGGTAGCCGCGCACCTTGGCCTCGGCGGTCTGCGCGAAGAGCTTGCGGATGTGGTCGAAGACGCCCGTGTAGGTGGCCGGGTTCGAGCGAGGCGTGCGACCGATGGGCGCTTGATCGACGTCGACCACCTTGTCGAGATGCGCGATACCCTCCACCTTGCGGTGCCGACCCGGAAGCGTTTTGGCCCGGTGCAGATGCTGCGCCAGTGAGCGCAGGAGAATGTCGTTGACGAGCGTGGACTTGCCCGACCCCGACACGCCCGTCACCGCGATGAAGCAGCCCAGCGGGAACGAAACGTCGACGTCCTTGAGATTGTGCTCCTTGGCGCCGCGCACGGTAGTCACCTCGCCAGTGCCAGGACGGCGCCGGGCCGGCACCGGGATCGACTTCTTGCCCGAGAGGTACTGCCCGGTGATGGAGGCTTTGTTGGTCAGCAGCCCGCCACGGCCGGAGACCGGACCGGCATGCACGACGTTGCCGCCGTGCTCCCCTGCTCCCGGTCCGATGTCGACGACGTAGTCGGCGGTGCGGATGGTCTCCTCGTCGTGCTCGACCACGATCACCGTGTTGCCGAGGTTGCGCAGGCGCTCCAGGGTGGCGATCAGGCGCTGGTTGTCGCGCTGGTGCAGGCCGATGGACGGCTCGTCGAGGACGTAGAGCACACCGACGAGGCCGCTGCCGATCTGGCTGGCCAGGCGGATCCGCTGCGCCTCGCCGCCCGAGAGAGTGCCGGCCGAGCGGGCGAGCGAGAGATAGTCGAGGCCCACATCGAGCAGGAACTGCATGCGCTCGCGCACTTCCTTGAAGACCCGGTCGGCGATCATGTGCTCGCGGTCGCTCAGCTCCAGGTCCGCCATGGTGTCGACCGCGTTGCCGATGGAGAGGCTGCAGAGTTGGTAGATGTTCAGCCCGCCGACGGTCACAGCGAGCGACTCGGGCTTGAGCCGGGCGCCGCCACACTCCGGGCAGTCCACTTCGCGCATGTACTGCTCGATCTGCTCGCGCGACCAGTCGGACTCGGCCTCGCCGTGACGGCGCTGCAGCCACGGAATGATCCCCTCGAACATCGCCTCGTAGGACCGCTTGCGGTTGAAGCGGTTCTTGTAGGTGACGTGGACGGCGCGGTTGCCCGTGCCGTACAGGACGAGCTTCTTGTCCTTCGCCTTGAGGGACTTCCACGGCGCGTCGAAGTCGAAGCCGCCGAACTCGGCCACGCCGACCTGCAAGCCCGTGAAGTACTCACTGCGTGCCCCGGCCCACGGGGCCAGCGCGCCCTCGGCCAGCGAGAGCGAGTCGTCGGGCACGACGAGCTCGGGATCGACCTCGAACCTGGTGCCCAATCCGAGGCAGGCCGGGCAGGCCCCGTAGGGCGAGTTGAATGAGAAGCTGCGCGGCGCCGGCTCCTCGAAGCTGATGCCGCAGTGGGTACAGGCCAGGTGCTGCGAGAAGGTGATGGCCTCCTCCGCCTCGGCTTCGGCGCCGTCCTCCCCGGCGCCACTCTCCCCGGCGCCGCTCTTCCCGGCGTTGCTCTTGCCGCCCCTCCCCGCCTCGCTGCCGTTGCCGTTCATGACCAGAACCTCGGCTGTCCCGCCGGTCAGCTCCAGCGCTGTCTCGATGGACTCCGTGAGGCGCTGGCGGACGTTGGGCCGGCTGACCAGGCGGTCCACCACGACCTCGATCGTGTGCATCTCGTAGCGGGCCAGGTTGAGCTCGGCACGGTCGGCGAGCTCGAGGGGGACGCCGTCGATGCGCACGCGGGCGAAGCCCTGCTTGGCGAAGTCGTCGAGGAGCGTGCTGTACTCGCCCTTGCGGCCCCGCACCACGGGGGCCATGACCTGGAAGCGGGTCCCCTCCGGGAGCTCGAGGACCCGGTCGACGATCTGCTGGGGAGTCTGGCGCGCCACGGGCCGCCCGCAGACGGGGCAGTGGGGATGACCGATGCGGGCATACAAAAGGCGCAGGTAGTCGTAGACCTCGGTGATGGTCCCGACGGTCGATCGGGGGTTGCGCGAGGCCGACTTCTGGTCGATGGAGATCGCGGGCGACAGGCCCTCGATGAAATCGACGTCGGGCTTGTCCATCTGCCCGAGGAATTGGCGGGCGTAGGCCGACAGCGACTCGACGTAGCGGCGCTGGCCCTCGGCATAGATCGTGTCGAAGGCCAAGGAGGACTTGCCCGATCCCGACAGACCCGTGAAGACGATCAGGCGGTCCCGAGGCAGATCGAGGGAGACGTCTCGCAGGTTGTGCTCGCGAGCGCCGCGAACGACGAGACGGTCGGCCATCGTTGGAGGATACCGGTGCGGTGTGTCACGCCATCCAGGTCCAGGTCACCGGGTCGGGTCGCCGCCCCGGATCGGCGGAACCGGATCGGCGGGACCGCCCGACGCGGCGCCGAGAGATCAGGCGAAGGTCACGTCCTCTTCGCCCCAGTAGGCCTCCACCGCGTCTGATGAGGCCCTCCTCGGTGACGGTGAAGATCTCGACACCCCGGATGTACATGGTCCCTCCGCCCTCCAGGGTCAGGGTGATCTGGAAGCGGATGGCGGCCTTGTCGGCCACCGGGTGGACCTCCTCCACGGCGAAGGTCATCGTCTCGCAGCCGTCGAAGCCCGATTGGATGAAGGCCTTGATCTCGTCCCGGCCCGTGTGCAGGCCGCTCGGGTACGGGTCCATCTGCACGGCGTCGGGGGTGAAGAGCGCGGCGTAGGCCTCGGCGTCCTTGGAGCTGACGACGGCGGCATAGCGCTCCATGGCCTGGCGGAGCTGGGCGGTGGTGGGCACGGCCGAGACGCTACCGGGAGTCGGGGCTCAGCCGGGGATGGAAGCCCGCAGGTCGGCGATCTCGTCGCGCAGCAGCGCCGCCTCCTCGTAGCGCAGTTCGGCAGCGGCCGCCTTCATTTCGGCTTCCAGCTGCGTCATGAGCTCGACCGCCTCGGCCGGCGTGGAGGCATCGCCGTCGGCCAGCAGCTCGGGGCGCCGGTTGCCCCGGACGGCGGCGTTCTTGCGCACCTCGGCCCGGCTACGACCGGCCTTGGTCACCCCGCCGCCGGTCCCCCGCAGCCGCTCCAGAATGTCGGTGACCGACTTGCGGATGGTCTGCGGGTTGATGCCGTGTTCCTTGTTGTAGGCGATCTGCACCTCGCGGCGGCGCTGCGTCACCGACACGGCTTCGCGCATGGAGTCGGTCACCGTGTCGGCGTAGAGCACCACCATCCCGTCGACGTTGCGGGCAGCACGGCCCATGGTCTGGATCAGAGAGGAGGCCGAGCGCAAGAAGCCCTCCTTGTCGGCATCGAGAATGGCCACCAGGGCCACCTCGGGCAGATCGAGCCCTTCGCGCAGGAGGTTGATTCCGACCAGGACATCGACGGACCCGAGCCGTAATTCGCGCAGGATCTCTATCCGGGTGATGGTGTCGATGTCGGAGTGCAGGTACTGCACCCGGACGCCGGCATCGGCCAGGTAGTCGGTGAGATCCTCCGCCATCTTCTTGGTCAGCGTGGTGACGAGGACGCGGCCTCCGGCTTCCACGGTGGTGTGGATCCGGACCAGGAGGTCGTCGACCTGGCCCTTGGTCGGCACGACCGTCACCTCGGGGTCGACGAGGCCCGTCGGGCGGATGACCTGCTCCACCACCTGCTGGGAATGTTCCAGCTCGAAGGGGCCGGGAGTGGCCGACACGAACACGCACTGGGGCACGCGCTCGACGAATTCCTCGAAGCGCAGCGGCCGGTTGTCCTTGGCGGAGGGCAGACGGAAGCCGTGGTCGACCAGGACGTCCTTGCGGGAGCGGTCGCCGGCGTACTGGCCGTGCAGCTGCGGCACCGCCACATGACTCTCGTCGATGACGCAGAGGTAGTCCTTCGGGAAGAAGTCCAACAGGGTGTACGGCGTCTCGCCCGGCGCGCGGCCGTCGAGGTGCCGGCTGTAGTTCTCCACGCCGGAGCAGACGCCGGTCTCGGCCAGCATCTCGAGGTCGTGCTCCGTGCGCACCCGGAGACGTTGGGCCTCGAGCAGTTTGCCCTCCTTCTCGAACTCCTGGAGGCGCTCACGCAGCTCGACCTCAATGGTGCCCACCGCGCGCTGAATGATCTCGTCGCCCGTGACGTAGTGCGTGGCGGCGTAGACGGCCACGTCCTCCAACTCGTCGCCCATCTCCCCCGTCATGACGTCGAACGGGACGATGCGGTCGACGGTGTCGCCGAAGAGCTCGACGCGCAGCGCCTGCTCCTCGTAGGCCGGGTGGATCTCCACCGTGTCGCCGCGGGCCCGGAACGTGCCGCGCACGAGATTGACGTCGTTGCGCGCGCGTACTGCAGGTCGACGAGCCGGCGCAGCATGTCGCGCTGGTCGACCTGCTGCCCGACGGTGACGCCGAGAATGCGGTCGCGGTATTCGGCGGGCGAGCCCAAGCCGTAGATGCAGGAGACCGAGGCCACGACGATCACGTCGCGCCGCATCAGGAGCGAGGACGTGGTGGCGTGGCGGAGACGGTCGATCTCGTCGTTGATGGACGAGTCCTTCTCTATGTAGGTGTCGGTCGAGGGAAGGTAGGCCTCGGGCTGGTAATAGTCGTAGTAGGAGACGAAGAACTCGACCCGGTTCTTCGGGAAGAGCTCCCGCAGCTCGGACGAGAGCTGCGCGGCCAGCGACTTGTTGGGCTCGATGATGAGGGTGGGTCGCTGGACCTGCTCGATCATCCAGGCGATGGTGGCCGTCTTACCCGATCCGGTGATGCCCTGCAGGGTCTGGTACGGGTCGCCCCGCCGCACGCCCGCGGCGAGCCCCGTGATCGCCCCGGGCTGGTCGCCCGAGGGCTGAAACGGGGAGACAACCTGAAATTCGGGCATGGCTTCTGGAGGCTACCCGGGGGGTGTGACGAGCTCGGCCGAGCGGGGCGGCGCGGACCGGCGCGCTATGCGTGCGCCTGCTTCTCGGCCCGGGCCGCCACGAGCCAGTCCCAGAGGTCCGCGACGGCGGCCTCCAGGGCCGCCCGGTCTCCGGCGTTGTCCAGCACGTAGTCAGCCTCCTGGACCCGCTCCTGGCGCGAGATCTGCGACCGGATGCGCGCCTCGGCGTCGGCGCGGTCGAAGCCGCGCTGGGAAAGGAGCCGCTCCAGCGCGACGTCGGTCGGGGTGTCGACCACGACGACCTTGTCCAGCTTGACCGTCTCGCGGTGCAGCGCCGTGAGGAGCGGGATGGCCAGGACAACGATGTCATCGGTCTCGGCCAGGGCGTCGCGGGCCTGGATCATGGCGATGCCGATCGCCGGATGCGTCATGGCGTTGAGCTCCTGGCGGGTCTCCTCGTTGGCGAAGGCCAGTGCGGCCAGCGCCTTGCGGTCGATCGTCCCGTCCGCCCGAAGGATCCCCCGCCCGAAGCGGTCGATCAACGGCTGGTAGGCAGGCCCGCCCGGAGCGACGACGTCGCGGGCCACCTGGTCAGCGTCGATGAGGACGGCACCGCGCTCGACCAGCAGGTCGGCCACGGCCGATTTCCCGGATCCAATCCCACCCGTGAGTCCGACCGCCAGCATCAGCCTGGGCCGGAACGATGCGGTGACCGGCCGTGCGGCGTGGCGCGGCGCGGCGACCGGACGACGGCGAAGAGGACGAGCGTCGTGTCGTCGAGGTCCTCGGTGACGAACCAGTCGTCGGCGGTGATCCCCGTGGCTCCGCCGGCATCGTCGCGCGCCACCAGCTTGTAGGCGATGGGCAGGAGCCGGGTGTACGCCCCGACGTACCACGAGTGCGGAATTCTGTGCCGGATGTCGAACACGTCCAGCCGGAGCAACTTGTTGGCCTTGACGCGGCGGGCCGCCAGATCGTCCTTCACGTGGGCCGCGGCATCGACCCCGCCCAGCCACACGTCGTCGAAGTGCCGCTCGAGCATGGCGCGCAGCTCGTCGCGCTCGAAGAGGTGGAGGTGGAAGGGGTTCTCGAAATCGGCCGGCTTGTTCGGGGTCAGCACGCACCCGACGCCGTCGTCCTTGAGCACCCGCGCCATCTCGGCCACGTGCGGCTCGGGGTCGGTGAAATGCTCGATGAGATGCGACGAGCAGGCGCCGTCGAACGATGCTGTCCGGAAGCCGAGGTCCAGGGCGTTCATCTGCGCCACCCGCAGGCCCTCGGGACCGTAACGGGCGGTCGCCGTGGCGGCGGCCTCGGAGGAGTAGTCGACCCCGACCACGTCGCGGCCCGGCGCCAGGAAGCGGGCGGACTCGAAACCCTGGCCGCAGCCGACATCGAGAATGCGGCCCTGCCCGATCCTGTCGAGCACGGCCCGGTAGCCCGCTTCGTGAAGGGCCAGGAGCGAATCGGGGGTCACGCCTTGCTGTGGGCGCTCGCCCGTCAGGCGGGTCTTCGTGCTGGTCACCACGGACGCTCTCCCTTCGTGTGACACTCCGGGGTGCCGCTGGCGGCATACATTACCCGGCGACCTTCGGCCCCCTCATGACCACCTCCACCACAGCCACCGCTCCCAGGGGGCGGCATGCGGCCCCTCGGCGGGCACGGCGAACCCGCGGCGACGGGGGGACCGGGCTGGTCGAGGAGACGGCCGGGACGACCGATCGGCCGGCCGGCCGGGCGGCGACTCGGGCGACGGGCAGCCGCTGGTGGTGGATCGGCGGAGGGATCGTGGTGGCCGCCATGGCCTACACGCCGCTGCTGGCGGTGCGGCCCGGCGTGGTCACGCCCGATACCAAGACCTATCTGTACCTGGACCCGCTGCGGTTCCTCCAGCAGGTCGCCTTCATGTGGGACCCCACAGTGGGCCTGGGCACGGTGTCGCACGAGTACATCGGCTACCTGCTGCCCATGGGGCCCTTCTTCGCCGTCTTCCATCTCCTCGGCGTCCCGGTCTGGGTGGCCCAACGCCTGTGGCTCGGGTCGATCCTCCTGTGCGCCGGGTGGGGCGTGCTGTACCTGTCGCGCATCCTCGGTCTGCGCGGGCCGGGACCGACGGCGGCGGCCCTGGCCTACATGCTCTCGCCCTACTTCTTGCAATACGCCGGCCGCATCTCGGTGATCCTGCTCCCGTGGGCGGGTCTGCCGTTCATGCTCGGCCTGACCATCGTGGCGCTGCGGCGGGGCGGGTGGCGCGAACCCGCCCTGTTCGCTGTCGTCGTGGCGCTCGTGAGCGGCATCAACGCCAGCTCCATCATTTACGTCGGCGTGGCCCCGATTCTGTGGATCCTCTACGCCGTCATCGTCCTGCGCGAGTCGACCTGGCGTCACGCCATCGGTACGGCGCTGCGCATCGGCATCCTGACGCTGGGCTCCTGCCTGTGGTGGATGGCAGGACTCCAGGTGGAGGCGGCCTACGGCGTCAACGTGCTCAAGTACACCGAGACCGTGCCGTCGACGTCGGCCACCTCCAACCCGGCCGACATCATCCGCGGCCTCGGGTACTGGTACTTCTACGGCTCGGACCACCTCGGCCCCTGGACGACGGCCGCCGTCCGCTACACCCAGGACATCTGGCTGTTGGCCACCTCCTACGCCGTGCCCGTCCTGGCGCTGGTGGCGGCCGCCTTCGTGCGGTGGCGCGAGCGGGCGTTCTTCCTGTTGCTGCTCTTCGTGGGCCTGATCCTGTCGGTGGGTCCGTTCCCGTTCAACAACCCGACCGTGGTGGGGGGTGCCCTCAAGTCGTTCATGACCAACACCACCGCCGGTCTGGCGCTGCGCTCGACGGACCGGGCGACGCCGGTGATCCTGCTCGCCCTCGTCATGCTGCTGGGGAGCGGACTGACCGCGCTGTGGTCCCGCTTCCACGTCATGGGCCTCGTCACCACCATCCTCGTGGCCGGGCTGGTGATCGCCAACAACCCGTCGCTCTTCCTCGGTGACACCATCGCCAACAACTTCACGCAGCCGGCCTCACTCCCCGCCTACCAGCTGGCAGCGATCAAGCACCTGAACGCGACGCACCCCGGGACGCGGGTCTTCGCCATTCCGGGCAACGACTTCGCCGCCTACCGCTGGGGCGACACGGTCGACTCGCCGCAGCCCGCCTTCCTCGACCGCGACTTCATCACACGGGAGCAACAGATTCTGGGGTCCATCGCCACGGCCGACACGCTCTACGCCACCGACGGCCCGCTCCAGGACGGCACGGCCAACCTCAACGCCCTGGCCCCCATGGCGCGGCTGATGGGGGCGGGCGACCTCATGGTCGAGTACGACCAGCAGTACGAGCGCTATGGCGTGCCACAGCCACAGTTGCTGGACCTCTCGCTCCTGCAGACGCCGGTGGGTCTGACCGACCCCGTCTCCTTCGGTTCGCCGCGGCCGAACACGTCGGTGGTGTCGACGCTCAACGAGCAGGATCTCTCGGTGGAGGGGAACGTCAATTGGCCCTCACCGCTCGTCACCTACACCGTACCCAACCCCCGCCCGCTGGTGCGCGGCGAGTCCGACACCGGCGCCGTGGTGATGGAGGGCGACGCGACGGGTCTCAACAACCTCGCGGGTCTGGGCCTGCTCAACACGGACAGCGCGATCTACTACGCCGGGACGCTGGCCAGCCAACCCGCCCGCCTGCACGGCCTGTCGACGCAGGGTGCACAGCTCGTCCTCACCGACACCAACCGCAAGCAGGCGTTCCGGTGGGACACGCTGACAGCGAACTCTGGCTATACCGAAACCCCGATCGACAACCCCGCCAAGTCCGACCTGAGCGACAGCCCCATTGAGCTCTTCCCGGGCACCGACATCACGAGCAAGTCGTACGCCGCGTACGCGGGAGCGGTGAACGTGACCGCCAGCAGCTACGGGAACTCCGTCTCCTACACACCCGAGGACCAGGCCTACAGCGCCATCGACAGCAACTTCGACACGGCCTGGATCACGGGCACCTTCGTGCCGGACCCCAAGGGCGAATGGTGGCAGTCGCAATTCGCCAAGCCGGTCACCGCCGATCACATCACCCTGGTGCAGCCCCAGCGCGGCGACCGCTCGCGCTGGGTGTCGCGGGTCACACTGACGTTCGACGGCAAGAACCCCGTCACGCGCGACCTCGACGCCTCCTCCCACGTGACATCCGGGCAGACGCTGACTTTCCCGGCGCAGACGTTCCACACCCTGCGGGTCACCATCGATGCCACGACCAACGACACGGCGCCGCCGTCGGCGGCGTCCGCCGTCGGCTTCTCGGAAATTGAGATCCCCGGGCAACAGGTGCACCAGGTCGTCCAGATGCCCACCCAGATGCTCACGAGCCTCGGGACCGCCTCGGCGGCCGACCGGCTCACTGTGATCATGACGCGCCAGCGCACGTCGCAGTTCCCTCCCCGCGACGACCCTGAGACGACCATCACGCGGCAGTTCACGCTGCCGACCGCCCGCACCTTCACGCTGACGGGCAGTGCGAGCCTGTCCGCCCTGATCCCCGACGACGAGGTCGACCGCCTCGTCGGCCGGGCCACGACGCCGTCGAGCTCGGTGAAGGACGCCTACTCCTCGGGGCGGCTCCCCGGCGACGTGAAGGCGTCCGCGTCGGCGACCGTCGACGGGGATCCGGCGACGGCCTGGCAGCCCGGTCTGGGCACCAAGGCACAGATCGGCTCGACGCTGACCTACGACCTGGCCAAGCCGCAGACGCTGACGGGCCTCGCCATGCAGGTCATCGCCGACGGTCGCCATTCCGTCCCGACCTCCATGACCATCGCCTCGGGAAACCAAGTGCGAACCATCACCGTGCCTCCCATCGCGGATGGCACGGTCCCCAATGCGGTGACCACGGTGCCCGTCACCTTCCCCGCCTTGACGGGCTCACACTTCGTCGTCACCTTCACGGGCATCAGGCCGGAGTACGCGGCGAACTACTACTCGGCGGGACCGCTGGCCCTGCCGCTGGGCATCGCCGAAATCGGCATCCCCGGCGTGCACGCAGACTCGACACCGGCCGCCCTTCCCGGTACCTGCGTCTCCAATCTGCTGCACATCGACGGCCAGCCCATCGACGTCTCCGTCGTGGGGCCGACGACGCCGGCCCTCAACGGCGGGGAGAGCCGGCTCGTCCCCTGCGGGCCCGACGCGAAGGGCGTCACCCTGAGTGCCGGGCCCCACATCGTGCAGACCGCGGCCGGTCACAACGCGCCCTGCGCCAACGCTCCGGCGACCTGCACCGGCTGGAACATCGACCAGCTCGCCCTGGACTCCGCCGCCGGGGGTGGCGCGGGGTCGGTCGCACTGCCCACCGCGTCCGGCACCCCGCAATTGCCGGCGACCCAACCGGGCCCAGCCGCCACGGTGCAGCCGACATCGGTGCACATCGACAGCCACGGTGCGCAAGTGACCAACGCGACCGAGCCCTTCGAGCTCGTCCTCGGCCAGAGCGTGAACAAGGGCTGGAAGGCGGTGGCCACGCCTGGTCCGGGCGCCGCGGCGGGTTCCCACCCGGTGGACCTCGGGCGATCGCAGCTTGTCGACGGGTTCGCCAACGGGTGGCAGGTGACCGCAGCGGACCTGCGCGCCCTCGGTGGGTCGTCCTTCACGGTCGAGCTCACCTGGACGCCGCAGAAAGTGGTCTGGGCGGCCCTCGCCATCTCCGGCGCCATACTCGTGGTCTGCCTCGTCGTCGGTCTGCTGCCCCGCCGCCCGCGGCGGTGGCTGCGCTCGCATCTCCCGCGCCGTCTGCGCGGCCCGGCCGGCCCCGAGCCGCCCGAGCGACCCGTCGCGCCCTTCGACGCCGCCACGTTGACCCTTCCGGGTTCGCCCGCGCCCAAAGCGCAACGCCGGCGGGGGTGGCTGCGGTTCCCGCGGGCGTTGCTCATCGGCGCCGTCACCGGCGCGGCCGCACTCCTCGTGACCCCGCCGGAAATGGGGCTCGCAGTGGCGGTGCTCGTGACCGTCGGCCTCCTGGTGCCGTGGGCCCGGGCCATCGCCAGCGTGGCCGGGATCGCCTGCATCGTGGCCGGGGGGCTCAACGTCGTGGAGGGCCAGAGGGTCCACCACTTCCTGCCGGGCTCCAACTGGGCCGCGTCGTTCGTCCACGCCGGCAATCTGATCTGGCTCGGTGTCGTCCTCCTGGTGGCCGACGCAGTTGTCGCTGCGTTGGGTTTGCGGGTGGCCAAGCCGCTCGGCCGGCGGGCCCTGCGGGCGAATGCGCCCGGTGTCCACGCCGCATTCGACCCGGCACGGGCGACGGCGTTTGAGATACCGCCGATCGTGGGTATCGACGGCTGAGGCGACGTCGCGCTCTGCCCCAGGAGCCCGGAGCCGCTCGGCACCGGACGACCTCCTTCCGGGGGCCCGCAACCGAAACAAAGGAGCAGACTGATGCGTCGTTTCGGACTCCTGATCGCCATGGCGGGTGCGCTCGTCTCCTTCTCTGCCGGTGCACTCCTCGCGCCGGCTGCGGGTGCGGCCGGCCTCTCCAGCCCGCCCACCGTCGGGGCGCTGCAGTGGTCCGACACGCACGCCGCGGCGGCCTCAACCACGACCACCAACACGCTGGGCGACGTGGCCTGCACCAGCGGCACTTTCTGCATGGCCGTCGGCGGGCAGAACGTCGGGGCGGGCGGCGGCACGCTGACAGAGCAGTGGAACGGCACGTCATGGAGCGTGGTCCCCAGCACCGACGTCCCGTCCACGACCGATGACACCCTGGCGTCCGTCTCGTGCGTCGGTTCGTCGTTCTGCCTGGCGGTCGGCGGCAGCGGCACCGGGCCGTTGGCCGAGACGTGGAACGGGAAGGCGTGGGCGAACGTGACGGTGGCCCTGCCGACAGGTGACACCGGTGGCACGCTCTCCTCGGTGTCCTGCGTCGCCAGCGGCGTCTGCCAGACCCTGGGCACCGCGTTCGACGGCACCAACAACGTCGTCTTCGGCAACCAGTGGAACGGCACAGCGCTGTCCCTCACGAGCGCCGCCACGCCGACTGCCAGTGGCTCCACCCCCGCGCCGAGCGCATCAGGCATGAGCTGTGTGTCGCCCACCTGGTGCATCGCCGCCGGGGTCAACGACACGCAGGTCACCTCCAGTGCACCCTTCAGCGAGCTCTGGAACGGCACCTCGTGGTCGCTCCTGACCACGCCCGCGGCCAGCACCGGACTCGGCAGCGCGCTCCACGCGGTGTCGTGCGCCGGTCAGAACTTCTGCGAGGCGGTCGGACAGATCAACGGTACCGGGCCGCTGAACCAGACCTTCATTGAGACGTGGAACGGCTCCTCGTGGGCCATCACGCCCAGCCCGAACACATCCACCTCGGAGAGCCAGCAGCTGAACGGCGTCTCGTGCTTCAGCGCCACCACATGCAGTGCCGTGGGACAGGCCGACGCCGCGAGCGGCCCGTCGCCGGCGACCCTGGCGCTGTCGTGGAACGGCTCCTCGTGGTCGATCGTGGCGAACACGCCGAACAGCGGCCCCACGCAGACGGTCGCCGACGGCGTCTCGTGCGTTACCAACTGGGCCTGCGTGGCGGTGGGGAGCTTCGAGTCCTCGACTGCCCCGGCGACGTCCGTCCCCTTCGCCATGTCCGCGCCGATCAACCGGCCCGGCTACCGCTTCGTCGCCTCCGACGGCGGGATCTTCGACTACGGCGCGCCATTCCTCGGCTCCATGGGCGGGACCCACCTCAACAAGCCGATCGTCGGCATGGCGGTCATGCCCGGCGGCGACGGATACGACCTCGTGGCGACCGACGGTGGCATCTTCAACTTCGGCAGCGCCCATTTCTACGGCTCGACGGGGAACATCCACCTGAATGCCCCCATCGTCGGGATGGCGATGACGGCGGACGGCGCCGGCTACTGGCTCGTGGCGACCGACGGCGGCATCTTCAGCTACGGCGATGCCCAGTTCTACGGCTCCACGGGCTCCATCCACCTCAACAAGCCCATCGTCGGGATGGCGGCGACACCCGACGGCAGGGGCTACTGGCTCGTGGCGACCGACGGCGGCATCTTCAACTACGGAGACGCCACCTTCATGGGCTCGGCCGGGTCACTCCCGCTCAACAAGCCGGTGGTCGGCATGACCGCCCCGGTCTCGGGCCTCGGCTACTACCTCGTCGCCTCCGACGGCGGCATCTTCAGCTACCCGACCCCGGGTGGGCTGCCCTTCTTCGGCTCCACCGGGTCCATCAAGTTGAACAAGCCGATCGTCGGCATGACGGCGGTGGCCAACGGCTACTACCTGTCCGGCTCCGACGGCGGGATCTTCTCGTTCCCGACCACCAACGGACCGCCGTTCCTCGGCTCCACCGGTTCGATCGTGCTCAACCAGCCGATCGTCGGGATGACAGCCTGACGGCCCGACTCAACGCGTGGACGTCGCCTCGTCCGCCAGCGCCTCGAGGGCGCGGCGGGCGGTGGCGTCCCAGGTGAACCATCTGGCCCGGGCCAGCGCGCCCTTGGAGAGCCGGCTCCGCAGCACCTCGTCGCCGAGGACGCGGCCGAGCGCGCCCGACAGGTCGCCGAGGTGCTCGACCAACAGGCCGGACTCGCCGTCGAGCACGGCGTCGCTGTGCCCGGCGATGGCGGTGGCCACGGCGGGGGTGCCGCATGCCGCCGCTTCGGTCAAGGTCATGCCCCAGCCCTCGCGTTGCGAGCTGCTCGCCACGACCCAGGCCCGGCGGTACCACGAGACGAGCTCGGCGTCCTCCACGCGCCCGGGCAGGCTGATCCAGTCGGTCGCGCCGAGCTCGGCGCGCAGCGATTCGAGGGCCTCCCGCTCGTAGCCCTCTCCGATGATGACGGCCTCGAGCGCGGGGTGGTCGTCCTTCAGCGACGCCAAGGCCCGGAGCAGCGCGTCGAAGCGTTTCACCGGGACCAGCCGGCCGACAGCGACGACCAGCGGCGTGGGTGAGCGCTGTCCTCCCGGGGTGTAGCGCGCGTCGACACCGGGTGGGTCGACGGTGACCTGCGCCGGCTGCAGGTGGAGCAGGTCGACGATCTCGTCACACGACGATTCGGAGAGCGTCACAATGCGGCTCGAGCGATAGAAGCGCGGGGCGAACCGGCGCTCGGCGAAGTCGCCGAGCCGCGCCAACGCGGGCGGCAGGACCATGGCCCACATTTCGGCGTGGACGTGGTGCAAGAACACGAGGCGGGGCCCGCGGTACCAGACCGGAGACAGGAAGGGCATACCGTTCCAGATCTCGACGAGCGCGTCACCTGGGCGGTGCCCCATGCGGATGCCCTCCCACGCCGCTCCCGGGAAGACCCGGTAGCGCCCGGACTTGCGCAGCACCCGGTAGCCACCCCTGCTCAACGCGGCCGGTGCATCGGGCACGGCCGACGTGCGGAAGGTGACGTCGAGCCCGGCGTCGGCCCAGCGCGAGGCGATCTCGTGCGCGTGCAGCTCCGACCCCCCGGCCTCGGGGTCGTCGAGGTCGCGCCAGGCGACGAAGTGGATACGCCGGAGCCCGGCCTCGGCGGCGACGGCGCTCAGGACCTCCCGGTCGGCCCGCCTGGTCTCCTCGCCGTGTCCGGCGGCAGGCGCGGCCGGAAGAGGCCCCAGGTCGTCACCCATCGGATTCAGGTTATCCCGACGACCTCCTTGTTTAGACGGACCCTGTGCACGACCACGAACCCGCACAAGACGACGAACAGGACCCCCGCCTGGACCGCGAGGTCGACGAACGCCGTCGCCCGCGGGCTCCCGTGCACGGAGAGCACGGCGAGGGTGAGCGCGATGGCCCCGGCGACGAGCACGCCGACCACCCAGCGCCTCCCCACGGCAAGGAGGTACATGGTGAGGATCACCGAGATGCTGAGCATGATCATGGCGACCACGAGCGGCGCCAGTGCGTCCGCGGCCGACGTATAGGCGTGGTGGAACACGACTTGCAGGAGTTGCTCCGGCGCCACCACGGCCACCCCGAGCAACAGGAGCGAGGGCACGGCGAGGAGCACGAGCACCACGGCGAGCTGCCGCAGCGCATGACCGCCCTGGCGCCAGCGGATCGCCGCTTCGGGCAACAGGTAGCCGCCCAACACGATGGCGCCGAAGACGATGGCCTTGCTCGTGACCGAGACGGCTGCATACGCCCCGCTGTGACCCGGGTTGTCCCGTCCGACCACGAGGACGTCGACGTTCTGGAGGACCGCGACCATGGAGAGGGAGACCGAGGCCACCACGAGATCCAGCACGACCGTGCGTCGGACCGATCCCTGACCGCCGAGCACCGCATCGGGGCGGACTGCCGCCACCCAACTGCCGGCATCGAGGAGGCGGGGTGCCCGGCCTCCCGACCAGGCCCGGACGGCGGCCCAGCGGGCATGGGCCGCGGCCGCCACCTCGCCGATGAGGATGCCGACCGCGGCGCCCGAGGGGCCGTAGCCGGCGGCGACGAGGGCGACGACCGCCACGACGCGGATGCCCATCTCGACGAGCAGGTTGGCTGCCAGCGGCCGGTAGGCCCGGTGGGCTTGCAGCAAACCCCGGTCGAGGGAGAGCAGGACGAAGAAGGCGGCCGCCGTGAGGATCGCCGCGATGCCGATGCCACTCTGCTCGTTGAGGAGCACGGCGACGCCGTGCCGACTCGTGAAGACGATCACCGCCCAGACGAGGACGACCAGGGTGCACTGCCGGTGCACCCGCCCGGCCCAGCGCCGGACGAGATGCCCGGTGCCGTCCTCGTGCCAGACCGTGACACGCCGGACGACGGCGACCACGACGGCGGAACCGGGCATGGAGAGGATCAGGTAGAGGCCTGTCAGCTGGTTGAGGACGCCGTAGCTGTGCGGCGTGAGGAGTCGGGCCAGCGCGATGGTGAGGACGACGCTGGCACCGTTCGCCAGCACGCCCGCAGCGGCCAGGGGACCCGCCTGCAGCAGCCCGGTCCGCATCGACTCGACGCCCGGCGTCGCCTCGGGGTCGAGGAGTATCTCGGCGCCGAGGTTGGGCCCGACTGCGCTGGGCGCGAGGGCCATGGCCGCCGGCAGGGCCTCGACGACGACCTCGGCCGCGGGTGTGTCCGCGGCCTCCGGTGTGTTCACGCGCGGGCCTTTGCCGCCTCGTCTTCCATGCCGATCCGGTCGACCGCGGGCAGGATCTGGCGCTGCAACAGCTGGCCGCCGTCCACGCTGATGTGGATCCCGTCCGTCGAACGGACATCGACCCCCGAGAGGGACGCGGCGTAGACGCCGTGCGGGCTGAGCATCCGGTTGAGGTCGATCACGCTGACGACTTTCGGACACGTGCGCGCCACCTGCCGGACCAGTGCGTTGTACGCCTGCGCGCGGGCAGGGGTGTTCTCAGACCAGGGCTGGCCGTCGGGTTGGCGGTCACTGGGGTCGACGTAGGGCATGGTGAACAGCACCACTTTGGCACCAAACGAATGGAGAATGGTGATGGCGGACTGCAGGTCGGCTGTCAGGTGGCCGTCCCACGAAGGCTCGCCGATGTGCACCCAACGTCCGTTCAACAGGTGATCGGTCGCCTCCCACCGCCCGAGACCGAGGGCGACGACCGCGGGCCGCTGGTCCGCAATCAGCGCGGGGCCAGAGGGTGCGCCAGTTGGCGCACCCTGGCGTCGCCGGCCCCGATACACCCGACGTGATCACCTCGAGTTGCGGGTCGAGATCGCACCCGATGACGGCTTCGTCGGTCACGGTGACTCCGTAGTGGGCCTGGGCGTCGACCCCCAGGCCCATCCCGAGCGTCATGGCGATGGAGTCGCCCAGCACGAGCAGCCGCACCGGGCGCGCGCCGTAGGCACCGTTGCGCTCCAGGGCGGCGTGTTCGGAGGTGCTCAGTCCGGGCGCGCCCGGGAAGGCGACCGGAGCCCCACCACGCGTCGACCCTGACCCTGATGCAGACGGTGACGCTGACGCTGACGGTGACTCCGAACTCGAGGCCGAAGCCGACGCGGACCCGGGGCCTGCCGCCAGTGCAGGCAGCGGGGCGGCCGAGACCAGCAGGCAGGTGCCGACCACCAGTCCCCGCACACCCCGACGCCTCACGACAGCACCGTCCTCCTCCCGCCCGACCACGCCCGGCCGCACCCGACCACCCCAGCCGCGCCCAGCCGGCCCGACCAGCCCAGCCGGACAGCGGGCGACGACCGCTCGGTCGAGACGGCGCCCCCGAGGCGGCCGCGTGCCCGAGCCTTCTTGGTCGGCCGATCCGGCCCGGCGCTTGAGCCTCGAGCACTGGCGATCAGGAGCACTGGCGATCAGGGGCTCTGCGACACGCCTCCGGCGACGCAGTGGGTCACCTGCAAGTCGGCCACGAAGGCGCCCGTCGTCTCCTCGGCCAGGCCGGCGCAGGTGGCCAGGCTCCCCGGTCGCACGGCCAGCGGCGGGTGCACCGCCAGCTGCACGTTGTTCCAGACCCAGGCGCCCGCCTCAATGGTCGGCTGCTGCCCCAGCGCGGCGGTCATGAACGCCGCCGCATAGGTGGGGTCGCGGCCCTGCTCGACCGGGGGGGCGGCAGGATCCGTGGCGATCACGACGGTGTTCACCTGCCACACCGACAGAGCGTGGCGCACGGCGTCGAACTGCGCCCGGGTGCCCTCGGGTTCGGGCATGCCGACACCGAAATCCAGCTGGCTCAACACCAAGAAGCCGGGCTTGGCGGAGCCGGCGCGGTGCGCCACACCCTGGGGCCCTCCCCCGCCCGCCTGGCTGTAGTGCATGCGGTTGACGGCCTGCCACGCCATGGCCGACTGCAACCCCGAGAACGGTGCCGGATAGGAGAGCAAGACCCGGCCCGGCGGCAGCGTGGGGGCGACCTGGGCGTACCAACGCGGCAAGGTGACGGACTGCATGGTGAAGGGCAGGCGCGGGCCGAAGATGACGGCCATCGGTGTCAGGGCCACACCCGTGATGGCGGCCGCGCCGAGCGCGCCACGCCAGTCGGGCACCGCTCTGTGCGTTCGCTCCAGAATCACAGCCAGGATCACCCCCGCGGCGAGAAAGCCGATCGCCATGAATCGCTGTTCGATGAGGTTCTCGATAACGGGGATCTTGGTGAAGATCCAGGCGGGTTCGATCTGACCGTGCCGCTCGCCGAGTGAGAACACCACGCAGACGACAAGGGAGAAGCCGAAGAACCACAGCCGGCGATCCCGCCAGAAGGCCGCCACGCCCGCCACCATCACGACGATGAGGCCCCAGCCCAGGTACGCCGCCGAGGCGAGCGGCGCTCCCTCGTACCCGCCCAGCGCCAGGAAGACGTTGTGAGGTGGCGGGTAGGTCGTCGTGACGAAGCTCGACGGGATGAAACCCCCGATCACGCCCACGTTGGGCCACACCAGGCCCGAGAGATGGGCCGGTCCTTCGAGGGCAAACCAGACGGGCCAGGCCAGGAGGGCGACACTCACGCCCAGCGCGACGGTCAATGCTTTCACCGCGTGCGGTGCTCGGGCCCGCAAGCCGTGCCGGTCGCCGACGAGCGCGGCGACGACCAATGCCACGACGCAGATCACGACCACCACGGCGACGATGGCCAGCATCTCGGACGACAAGAAGAACTGCCCGAAGAAGAGGAGCCCGAGCAGCACCCCGGCGCCGAGCGCCCCGTGGCGTTGGCGGATCAGGATCTCGTCGAGGACGGCCAGGATGAGAGGGAGCAGCATCAGAGCAGCCGTCATGAGGTGGGCGAACTCGAGACTCCCGAGGACGAAGGGGGAAAAGCCGAAGAGCAGCCCGCCGACGAACGCGGCTGGTGTCCAGGGCGCCCAGCGCCGGATGACCCAGAAGGCGGTGAACGCGGAGAGCGCCGGCGCAATGGTCAACGCCACGTTCAACGCCGCCACAGGGCCCCAGATCCACGTGACGGGCACGAGCGGGATGCTGAGGCCGGTCACGCTGGTCTGCGCCAGCAGGTTGATCCCGGTCGGGTGGAAGAGGGCCGCCGAGAAGAAAGGGTTCTGCCCGTGTGCCAGCGCGGTGGCAGGCCACTGGAAGAACCAGAGGAACAGCGCCGGATCGCCGCAGCCGCACAGGGTGTGGGTGGAGGCGCCCGCGGTCCACGCATGCACCCACAACAAGAACCCCAGCGCGAGATACGCCGCGCCGGCGCAGACGAGAGTCATCCACGGTCGCCATCGGTGCGCCTTGGGCGGCGCGTGCTTAGCCAGAGCCGAGTGCGCCCGCAGGGGCGCTGGTGCGCCGCGGCAGCACCGGCGCGTCTCGGCCGGTCGACCCCGACTCGTGGTATTCCTCTTCGACGTTGACCGACCAGATGTCGTTGGTCGCGCCGAATATGTTCTCGACCGTCAGCATGGCCGTGTACATGGAGTGATCCTGATTGTTGTACTTGTGCATGCCGTTGCGACCGACCGGGTGGATGTTGGGCGCCTCCGCCTCGATCCACTTGCGGATCGTCTCGACGTTGCCCTTGTAGCTGAAGTCGTAGTACGGGTACGCCTTGGGCACCCGCACCACATAGCCGCGCTCGACGTCGCCCGCTTCCGCCAACCCGAGCGCCACGAGCTCCTTGGTGCCAAGCGCGATGAGGTCCTCGTCGGCCATGTTCCACATGTCGTCGCCCTCGAAGACGAAGTATTCGAGACCGAGACAGGTGCGCCCGTCCTTGACCAGGAAGGGCGACCACGAGCCGTAGTTTTGGATACGTCCCACCTCGACGTCAGTGGCGTGGATGTAGATCCAGTTGTCCGGGAAGCTGCGCGACTCGGGCACGACCAGCGCCACCGTCAGATAGTCGCGGTAGTGCAGGTCGTCGGCTGCGGCGATCACCTCCGGCGGCGCAGGCGGCCTGACGGTGTGGACGAGCTCGCGCATGGGGATGGTCGACACCACGTGCGACGCAGCGATGGTGTGCTCGGACCCGCCCTGCGAGTACGTGGCGGAGACGGCTCGGCCGCCTTCGACCGTGATACCAGTCAGCCTCGCCCGCATCTCCAAAGTCCCCCCGGCGGCCTGCACCTTGTCTGCGCAGACCTCCCACATCATGCCGGGGCCGTACTTGGGGTACTGGAACTCTTCAATGAGGGTGACGATGTCGGTCTGCTTGCGCTTGGGCATGATGGCGTTGATCACCGCCTTGCGCAGGTCGAGATTCTTGATGCGTTGGGCCGCCCAGTCGGCCGGCATGTCGGACACGGGCACCCCCCACACCTTTTCGGTGTAGGTCTTGAAGAAGGTGCGGTACAGGCGCCACCCGAAGCGGGCCACCAGCCAGTTCTCGTAGTTCGTCTCCTCGGGCGGGCGGATACGGGCCCGCAAGTAGGAGAAGCCGCAGAGGATGGCCTCCCACAGGCCGAGGTTGCGCAGGGCGTTCACTGCCTTGAGTGGATAGTCGTAGAACTTCCCCTCGTAGTAGATGCGGCTCATGCGGGGCCTGAGCATGAAGTCACCCTCGGGCAGGATCTCGTGCCACAGGGCCTCCACCTCGGGCACCTTGGTGAAGAAGCGGTGTCCACCCAGGTCGAAGCGCCATCCGTCGCGCTCGACCGTCCGGCTGATGCCGCCCACCACGTCGTCGGACTCGAGCACGACCGGGCGTTCGCCCTGCTTGGTCAGAAGATAGGCGGCGGTCAGACCACCCGGGCCCGCACCGGCGATCACGACGGGTCCGTCTGCGAACGTGGGCGGGGGGGTGCCTGTGGGGGGGTCGGCGGGTGCGGCCACGACCAAGGCAGGTTAGTGGACCCTTCGCCACTGCTCGGGGAGGGTGCACCGGAGTCCTGGCGACCGAAACGGGTCGCACCCCCCATGTGACTCAGGATCCGGAAGTGGCGAACTCGGTCAGGTTCATTGGTTCGTAGTAGAGCTTGGGGTGGCTGATCACGACGTTGCGCGCCCCCCTCCGTTCTTGACGGCGGCGTTCAGCAGGTCGGTGGCGATCGCCTCGCACTTGACGCCGAAGGTCTCGTACATCGGCTCCCACGCCAACCAGACGTGGTGGGAGGGGCCTGCCTTGGCGAACACGGCATTTGCGTACGACTCGGGACTGGCCGCGTGCACCGCGTCGGCGTAGTCGACCCAATCGACGATCTGGGGACCCGTGCGCCGGGGAAACGTCAGCATGGCGTACTGCGCCGGGTTCCGGAGCTGTCGGTACACGGACGGGCCCAGCTGATCCGGACAGAACGCGATGACATCGCCGGGCTTCGCCTCGGCGTTGATCGCCGCCGCCACCGCGTTGGCCTGGGTCCGCTGGGTGGTGACGTTCTGGGCCGACGAGATGAGTCCGGCGAGAACGGCCAGGCCTACCACGACCACCCGTGTTTTGGGGTTGAGCAGTGTCACCGTGCCCAGGGCCACGAGGAGGATGAAGGGAAGGAAGACGACAGCGGCGTAGCGCGAGGAGAATGCGCTCGCCGTGACGATACCGCCGGCGATGGCGGCGAAGAGGGTGCCGAGCACCACGAAGACGAGGGAGCGTGCCCGGGGCCGCGTACGCAGGTCGAGCTCGATGATGCGCCCGGACTTGGCGGCGCCGAACACGGCGAGCGCCAGCATGGCGAAGTAGATGACGGCGAGGAGGCGACCCTGATTCGTGCCGGTCTGCAGGGTGGAGCCCTGGTTGTCGGTGAAGCCGGTCAGCGCGTTGATCACAGCGGAGAAGTTCGGGGGTGCCGCCCAGGGTGTCCCCGTGTGCTTCGCCTGATAGAGGAACGTCGGCACCCACGGCACGAAGAGCAGGCATCCGATCGCCACCGCGATGAGCGCAGCCAGAGGACCCTGTTCGGAGTGCCTGCGCCGACGCGTGCGCACGACCGATGCGAGCAACCACAGGCCGACCATGACCACCAGGTAGATGGACCAGTACTGGGCGTAGAGCAGCGCGGCCGTCACGGTGCCAACGGCGATCAGGTTGCCCGGACGGGGCGACTGTACGGCGCGGGCCAGGGCGAGGTAGCCGCAGCCGGTCAGGAAGATGACCAGCGCGTACATCCTGGATTCGGTGGCGTAGTAGACCGCGAAAGGCGCGCTGGCCAGCAGGACGAGCATCGTCCACGCCACGGCCCGTCCCCCGAGCCGGCGCCCGCACAGCCAGCCGACCGGGAGGGTGGCCACGGCAAAGAGACCCGACAGCGCCCGGACGGCGTCATTGGACTGGCCGAAGAGGGCGATCCAGAAGTGCAACAGGTAGTAGTAGAGCGGCGGCGCGCCGTCGTGCTTGAGGGCGTCGGGGATCTCGTGCAACGGGAGGCGGGCGATGTTGACGGTCAGCGCCTCGTCGAGCCACAGGCCCGATCGCGTCCAGAAACGAAGGAGCACTCCGGCCGCGATGACCAGCACCACGGCGACCCCGGCCACAAGGCGCGTGCGGCCGGTGAGAGTGGGAACCTCCTCAGACATGTGGCGCATGGTAGGACAATGGGCCTGAGGTCTAGGATCATCCGCCGCCGGAGGAGGCCGGCGCGGAACGAGGACAACCGAAGAACGCAAGTGGGGAAAGGGGGGCCGTGACCCGTTACATCATCAAACGGTTGGTGCTACTGATCGTCATCATCATCTTCGTCTCGATCGCCACCTTTTTCCTCGTCCACCTTCTCCCCGGAAATCCGACGGACACCATCCTCGGACCAAACGCCACCCCGCAGAACGTGGCCACGCTCAACCACCAACTCGGGTTGGACAAGCCGCTCTGGCAGCAGTACTTCATCTGGATCGGCCACGTGTTTCAGGGAAACCTGGGCCAATCGTTCACGACACACCAGTCGACGACGACCATCATCGCCCAGTCGTTCCCGATCGACTTGGAGCTGATCATCCTCTCGCAGATCATTGCCTTCGCCATTGCCTTCCCGATGGCGATGAAGTCAGCTCGCAAGCCCAACAAGCTGTTCGACCAGGCCTCGAACAGCACGACCTTCGCCATGCTGGCGCTCCCGCCATTCGTCATCGCGCCCGTGTTGGTCCTGATCTTCGCCGTGCACTGGCACGTCTTCCCTGGGCCAGCGTCCTATGTGCCCCTGGGCACGAATTTCTGGTCGAACATCCACACGATGTTGTTACCTTCCATCGTCTTGGCCCTCGGCGGCATCGTCGTCTATTTCCGATTGCTGCGGAACGACTTGATCTCCACGTTGCAGGAGGACTTCATCACCATGGCCCGGTCGAAGGGACTGTCGGACCGCCGCATCATGTGGCGCCACGCCCTGCGGCCGTCGTCGATCTCTCTCCTCGCCTCAGCCGGGGTCACGATCGGCAGCCTGATCGCCGGCACGTTCATCGTCGAACTCCTCCTGCAGATGCCCGGTCTGGGCTACCAGCTCATCTCCAGCGTCAACCAGGACGACTACACCGTGGTGCAGGGCATTACCCTGTTCGTGGCAGTCGCCATTGTGCTGATCAACTTCATCTTCGACTTCCTGTTCACCATCGTCGATCCGAGGATTGCCCGTGAGTAGCACAAGCCTGGTGCACCCCACCAACGAAGCGTTCGCCGACATCAAGGAAGAGATCGTCGCCGAGGAGGCGGCCGACCCGGCCAAGAAGAAGCTCGGCGTGCTCTTTTGGCTGTGTGTCGGGTGGATCATCCTCGTCGCCCTGGCCGCGACGTTCGCCAGCCTCCTCCCGTTGCCGAATCCGAACTTGGGCAACTACAACAGCGTGCAGAACGCCGGGCCCGGATGGGGCCATCTGCTCGGTACCGACGACCTCTACCGGGACATCTTCAGTCGCCTCGTCTTCGGCGCGCGCGTCTCCCTCGTCGTCGGATTCGGCGGCGCGCTGATCGGCCTGGTTGTCGGTGGCGTCCCGGCCATGATCTCGGCCTACCGGCGTGGTCGCATCGACACCGCCTTGAACACCGGCTCCTACATCGTGCTGGCGTTCCCGGCCATCGTCGCCGTGATTGCAATCGTGTCGTTCTGGGGCAAGTCCTTGTTCAAGATCACGCTGATCATCGGGCTGTTCGCCGCACCCTTGATCTTCCGGGTCGTGCGGGCCTCGACCCTGTCCTACGCAACACGGGATTTCGTCCTTGCGGCCAAGGCACTCGGTGCCAGCGACACGCGCGATCTTGTCGCGTGAGATCCTGCCCAACATCATGCCGACCATCGTCTCCTTCGGGCTCATCGCCGTGGCCACCATCGTGGTGTTGGAGGGCTCGCTGGCCTTCCTCGGGCTCTCGGTGCCACCCCCGACACCCAGTTGGGGCAACATGCTCAACGAGGGGTCGACGCTGTTGACGGGGGCCAAGGGGCAGACAAACCCCTGGCTGGTCATCTTCCCGGCCACGGCCATGTTCCTGCTGCTCATCAGCCTCAACGTCGTGGCCGACAAGCTACGGGCCTACTTCGACGTCTCGGACATCAAGCTGTGAGCGGCCGCCGCCTCCTGGAAGTCGAGGACCTGTATGTGTCCTTCGCCACGAGCCGCGGCCAGCTGCAGGCCGTCCAGGGCGTATCGCTCACGCTGGATCAGGGCAAGACGCTCGGTATCGTCGGCGAATCCGGCTCGGGGAAGACCGTCCTCTCCCGCGCCATCATGGGACTGCTCCCCGCGTCCACTACCACGCAGAGCGGGTCGGTCCGCTACGACGGCACCGAAATCCTCAACGCGCCCAACGACGAACTGCGGAAGCTGTGGAGCACGCACATCGCGATGGTCTTCCAGGACCCGATGACGTCCCTCAATCCGGTGCAGCGGATCGGTAACCAGATCACCGAGCCGCTCAAGATCCACCTGAACCTGTCCAAGTCCGAAGCCAAGGAGACGGCGCTCTCGCTGCTGATGCAGGTGGGCATCCCCTCTCCCGTCGAGCGCTACGAGGCGTATCCGGCTCAGCTTTCAGGCGGCATGCGCCAGCGCGTCATGATCGCCATCGCGCTCGCCTGCGCCCCCCGCCTGCTGATGGCGGACGAGCCCACGACCGGCCTGGACGTCACGGTGCAGGCACAGATCCTCGACCTGCTGGGCCAGCTCCAACATGACCGCGACATGGCGATGATCCTGGTAACGCACGACCTTGGCGTGGTTGCCACCCGAACCGACGAGATCATCGTGATGTACGCCGGCAACGTGGTCGAGCGGGCGCCGACCGATGTGCTCTTCAAGAGCATGGCCATGCCCTACACCGAGGCGCTGCTGAAGTCGACGCCGCGCATCGCCGAACCGAGCCACACCCGCCTCACCGCCATTGAGGGCCGGCCCCCAGACCTCCTCAACCCGCCGGCGGGCTGTCCCTTCTCGCCCCGCTGCCCCTACGTCCAGGAGAAGTGCCACCGGGAGAAGCCGCCATTGGTGGAGGCCTCCCCCGGGCACAGCTACGCCTGCTGGTTTCCCTTGACGGCTGCGGAGCCGGCGGACACGGCGCCGCAGCCGGCACCGGTGACGGCATGACGGAGACGCAGCTGGATACGCCGGCCGTCGCCACCGAGCCCCTGCTGTCGGTCGAGGACCTGCACGTCTCCTTCGGCCGTGGCAACGTCATGGTGCAGGCTGTGGCCGGCATCACCTTCGAGTTACGGCAGGGCGAGACGCTCGGCCTCGTGGGTGAGTCGGGGTGCGGCAAGTCGACAACAGGGCGCGCCATCGTGCAGGTGGAGAAGGCCACATCGGGCAAGATCCGCTTCGGCGAGACCGAGCTCACCTCGCTCAGCCGCGGCGACCTGCGCACGCTGCGCACCCAGGTCCAGATGATCTTTCAGGACCCGATTTCGTCGTTGAACCCGCGGCGGCGCGTCGTCGACATCGTCTCGGAACCCTTGACGATCTGGAAGATAGGGAGCAAGGAAGAGCGTCTGAAGACGGCGAACGCCATGCTGGACCAGGTGGGCATCGACCCCTATATGAACGGCGGCCGCCGTCCGCGCGAATTCTCCGGTGGACAGTGCCAGCGCATCAGCATCGCCCGCGCCCTGGTACTCAAGCCCAAGCTGCTCGTCTGTGACGAGATCGTCTCGGCGCTCGACGTCTCGGTCCAGGCCCAGATCCTCAACCTCCTGCAGGACCTGAAGCAGGAGTACCACCTGACCATCCTCTTCATCGCGCACGACCTGGCTGTCGTGAAGAACGTGAGCGACCGGGTCGCCGTGATGTATCTCGGCCGGCTCTGCGAGATCGCCCCGTCCGACCTCCTCTACGAGTCCCCGGCCCACCACTACACGGCCGCCTTGTTGGCCTCGGCCGTCGAGCCCGACCCCGAGGCGCCACGTGCGCAGGCCGCGCTGACGGGCGAGCCCCCGAGCCCGATCAGCCCTCCGTCGGGCTGCCGTTTCCGCACTCGCTGCCCACGGGCCGAGGCCCGCTGCGCCGAGGAAGTGCCCGAAATGCGGGAGATCGGGCCCGGTCACCAGGTGGCCTGCCACTTTCCCATCGGCAGTTGAACGCGGTCGCCGGGGCGCGAGACGCCACCGGCCCTGCCTGGTCGCGGCGTCGTGCGCCGCCTTCCCTGACCTCTACGACGACTGGCCGCTGCTCCGCGCCGCGCTCGACGAGGCCGGCGTCGACGCTGTCACGGCCGTGTGGGACGACCCGGTGGTCGACTGGTCCGCCTACGACCTGGTGCTGGCCAGCGGCGCCTGGGACAACATCCATCGCGTCGAGGAGTTCCTCTCCTGGGCAGACCGGGTGGCGGCCGCGGGCGTGCCCGTCTGCAACTCCCCCGCCACGCTGCGCTGGAACATCGACAAGCGCTACCTGCGCGACCTGGAACGCTCCGGCGTCCCTGTCGTGCCGACCGTGTGGATGGAGCCCTCGACCCCGAGCCCGGAGATAGACCTGGTCCCTCTTGGCGCACCGGACGGCGAAATCGTCGTCAAACCGTCAGTCTCGGGCGGGGGCTACCGGACGGCGCGTTACCAGGCCCATGAGCACCGGGCGGCCCTGGCCCATGTGGCCGAGCTCGCCGCTTCGGGACGCACGGCGATGGTGCAGCCCTACGAGCAGCGCGTGGACACGGAAGGCGAAACCGCGTTGGTCTACGTCGGCGGTGCGTTCAGTCACGCGCTGCACAAGGAGCCCATGATCAGGCGGGGTACCGGGCCCCGCGACAGCCTGATCGAGAACCAAGTCGTGACGGCAGCCACGGCGAAGCCGGCGCAGCGGGCAGTCGCCGAGCAGGCGTTGACCGCGGCCGAGCGCATCCTCGGCCCCACCACCTATGCGCGTGTCGACCTGGTCGAGACGCACGACCGCGGGCCGGCAGTGCTCGAACTCGAACTGCTCGACCCCGTGCTCTTCCTCATGCACCATCCCGAAGGTGCCCTACGGCTGGCGGACGCGTTGCGTGCGGCGTTACCGCATCGGGCATAACCGGTTTTCTGTCGGGTAACGAGCGGTCGCTGTCGGTGGCGCTGGCGCCACGATCGGCTCGGGCTCGGGCTCGGGCGCTGACACGGCCCACGAGGGCCGGCGCACTCAGACGCCTTCGGCCTGTGGCTCCCCCGCTGCCTCGGTGGCGGGCGCCACAGCAGCCTCACCCTCGGTGGCCGGGATGTCGTTGCCCTGCTCGTCCTTGGCCACCACGTGCGTGCCCGCTTCCTCGGCGAAGTCCGCCCAGGCCGCCTGCGCCTCGGTCTCGGGGGTGAACTCGCCCTCGGCGTAGTCGAAGCCGATGTAGTTGCCCTCTTCGTCGTAGGCGTGCTCGCCAAAGGCCTCGCGGTACTCCTCGGAGACCTCGCCACCCTCAGCGGCCTGCTTGATCGACAGCGAGATGCGCCGGCGCTGCAAGTCGATGTCGATGATCTTGACCCACAGCTCCTCGCCCGGCGTGACGACCTGCTCAGGCAGATCCACGTGGTGCACGGCCATCTCCGAAATATGGACCAGACCCTCAATGCCGTCACCGACCTGCACGAAGGCACCGAAAGGCACCAGCTTGGTGATGCGGCCGTAGACCAGCTGCCCGACGGCGTGGCTGTCGGCGAACTCCTGCCACGGGTCGGATTGCGTCGCCTTCAAGGACAGGGAGATGCGCTCCTTGTCCAGATCGACGTCGAGCACCTCGACCTCAATTTCGTCGCCGACCGCGACCACCGACGAGGGGTGGTCGACGTGCTTCCAGCTGAGCTCGGACACGTGGACGAGGCCATCCATCCCTCCGAGGTCGACGAAGGCTCCGAAATTGACGACCGAGGAGACGACACCCTTGCGGCGCTCACCCGGCTTGAGGTTCTGGAGGAAGTCCCCCCGCTGCTCCTTCTGGGCCTCTTCCAGCCAGGCCCGGCGAGACAGCACGACGTTGTTGCGGTTGCGATCGAGCTCAATGATCTTCGCCTCGATCACCTTGCCGACGTAGGGCTGCAGCTCGCGCACGCGGCGCAGCTCGACGAGCGAGGCGGGCAAGAAGCCACGCAGTCCGATGTCGACGATCAGGCCGCCCTTGACGACCTCGATGACCGGGCCGGACACCATCTCGCCGTTGTTCTTCTTCTCCTCGATCGTGGTCCAGGCGCGCTCGTACTGCGCGCGCTTCTTGGACAGGACCAGCCGCCCTTCCTTGTCCTCCTTCTGGAGCACGAGCGCCTCGACGTGGTCGCCCAACGACACGATCTCGGCCGGGTCGACGTCGTTGCGGATGGAGAGCTCGCGGGCGGGGATGACGCCCTCGGACTTGAAGCCGATGTCGAGGAGAACCTCGTCGCGGTCGATCTTGACGACCGTGCCTTCGATGACGTCGCCGTCGTCGAACTCGATGATGGAGTCACCCATCGCCTTTTCGAGGTCGGCGTCACCGAGGTCGTCGTCGACGATGGCCCGGGGGGTGTAGTTCCCCTCGGCGTCGAAGCTGCCCATCGCTTCGGGGGACAGGAGGGACGTGCGTGCTGCGTCAGCCATGGTGAAGCTCCTTGCGACGGGTGCGACTTGCACCCGCAGGACCGCGCCGGGGTCAGTTCGAGAAATATGGACTGCGCCGCCACCGGTGCCGGCGGGCAAGGCCTGCCAGCGTAGCAGCTGCTCAGGGACCTTCTTCCGCCGCTAGCCCTTCGCGGCGGCCCAGCTCGATCCCGTCGCCACGGAGATGGTGAGGGGGACATCGAGGTTCGCCGCGCCGGTGAGCGCGGACTCGGTGAGGCGGCGCACAGCGCCTTCCTCGCCCACCGCCACTTCGACAATGACCTCGTCGTGCACCTGGAGGACCAGTCGGCTGGCCAGCCCCTCCGCCTCGAGGTCACGGTCGAGCCGCACCAGGGCCAGCTTGAAGATGTCGGCCGCCAGCCCCTGGATGCCGGCATTCATGGCTTGGCGCTCGGCCGCCTGTCGTACCCGGTAGTTGGACGAGAGCAGGTCGGGCAGGGGTCGGATGCGGCCGAACAGGGTGCGGGTCTGGCCCTCCACCTTGGCGTCGGCCACGGCGTGGTCCATGTACTGCTTCACGAGGGGGAAGGCACCGAAGTAGCTCTCCATGATGGCGGCCGCCTCCTCGACGGCGACGCCCAGGCGCTGGCTCAGGCCGTACGCCTCCATGCCGTAGGCCAGGCCGTACGAGACCATCTTCGAGTATTCACGCTGGGTATGGCTGACCTCTTCGGGTCCAATGCCGTAGACGGCGGCCGCCACCGTGCGGTGCACATCCGCGCCGGTCGTCATGGCGTCGATCAGACCGGGATCCCCCGAGAGATGGGCAATGCAGCGCAGCTCCACCTGGTCGTAGTCGGCCACCAGGAAGGTGCTGCCCTCCGCCGGCACGAAAGCGCGCCGGAACTGCTTGCCCTGCTCGGTGCGCACCGGAATGTTGTGCAAGTTGGGACGGTCCGACGAGATACGGCCGGTCCGAGCCACCGTCTGGCCGAAAGAGGCATGGATGCGCCCGTCGGCGGCGATCTCGGCCAGGAGCGACTCGCCATAGGTCGAACGCAGCTTCTCCACCTCGCGGTAGGCCAGCAGCGTGTCGATGATCGGATGGTCCCCCCGCAGGCTCTCGAGCGTCTGGGCGTCAGTCGAGAAGCCGGTCTTGGTCTTCTTGCCCGGGGTCAGTCCGAGTTCGTCGTAGAGGACGGTCCGCAGCTGGGGCGTCGAGTTGACGTTGAACTCGTGGCCGGCGTGCTCCTGCACCTCAGCTTGGAGCGCGGCCGCCGACTCCTTGAGTGCGTCGGTGATCGTCTGCAGCTCGGCCCGGTCGACGCCGATGCCGGCCACCTCCATTTTGGCCAGCACACGCACGAGCGGCGTCTCGATGTCATCGTGCAGCTCGGCCATTCCCTCGCTCTCAATGCGGGGCCGGAAACCCAGTGCCATGCCGGCCACGTCGGCCGCCTCGCCGGCGGCCTCCTGGGCCAGGTCGCGCTCGGCCTCACCGGGTCCGGTGATGTCGAGGCTCAGCTGTCCGGTCTGCTCGCGTAGTTGCGCCAGCCGGTAGTCGCCGGTGGAGGCGTCCAGCAGGTAGGCGGCGACGCCCGTGTCCATCTCCAGACCCCTCAGGTCGATGCCCAAGGGCAGGAGCGAGCGCATGGCCTCCTTGACCTCGTGGCCCACGAACGGGCGTGCCAGGCGCGCGTTGAGCTTCTTGACCACCGAGGCGGCACGGAGGAGGTCCGACGTCACCAGCACCCCTCGGCCGGCTTCGTCACCCTCTGTCGCCACCAGGACGAGGGCCACCAGATCGCTGCGTCCGGGCAGGCCGTCCCAGCGGGCCGCCAGCGCCAATCGACCTGCGCCGAGATCACCCAGTGCCGCCGTCGCCGCGCCCGCTGTGGTGGGCAAGGCCACCTCGCCCAGGTCGAAGGGCGGGTCGATGCGGTCCGCCGGGAGGTCGTGGCCCTTGGCCTCGGCGGCGATCACCGCTTCGGCACCCTTGGCCGGAGGACCTGCGCTGCCGGGCACGGGCTCACCGAGCGCGCCGGCGTCGAGCAATTCCTCCAGTCGGCTCCACACAGTCTTCATCTCGTAACGGTCGAACGTGGCGGCGGCCGTGGTGCGATCCCAGGCGCCGAGCGTCAGGTGCGCCACGTCGACCTCGAGCGGGACGTCGCGCACGAGCGGGATGATGCGGGCGTTCGAGCGGGCCAGCTCCTCGTTCTCCGCCAGGTTCTCGCGCAGCTTGGGCGTCTGCTCGTCCAGATGCGTGAAGATGCCGTCGAGGTCGCCGTACTTGGTGAGCAGCTTGGCTGCGGTCTTCTCCCCCACACCCGGCACGCCGGGCAGATTGTCGGAAGGATCGCCGCGCAGCGATGCCAACAGCACGTACTGTGAAGGCGGCACGCCGCAGCGCTCGAAGATGCCGGCCTCGTCGTAGAGCGTGTAGTCACTCACGCCCCGCTTGTTGTAGAGCACGCGCACGTAGGGGTCCTGCACGAGCTGGAAACTGTCGCGGTCGCCCGTCACGATCACGACTTCGGTCTGGCGCTCCACCGCCTCGGTGGCCAGGGTGGCGATGACGTCGTCGGCCTCGAAGCCCGGTGCTTCGATCACCGGGATGGCGAGCGCCGCCATGACCTCACGGATCATGTCGAACTGAGGTGGGAGTAACCAGGGGGTCTCGGCCCGTCCCGCCTTGTAGTCCTCGAGGATCTCGTCCCGGAAGGTTGCGCCCGGCGCGTCGAAGGCGACCGCCAGGGACGAGGGACGCTGCTCGCGGATCAGGTACACCAGCATGGAGGTGAAACCGTGCACCGCATTGGTGACCACGCCCGTCGAGGTGGCCAACGTGTCGGGTAGCGCGAAGTAGGCCCGAAAGGCGAGCGACATGCCGTCGAGCAGCAGCAGCGGCCCGGTTCGCTCCTGCCCTGGTGCCATTAGCCCGACACTAGGGGGTCAGTGTGCCATCGACGACCTGCTGGGCCACGTGGCGCATGCCGGCGCGGGTCTGCATGGCGGTGCGCTGAATGAACCGGAACGCCTCCTCTTCGGGCAGGTCGTCGCGCTCCATCAGGATCTGCTTGGCCTCGTCGACCACGCGCCGGGTGGCGATCTTGTCCTCGGCCCCACCCGAGGAGTGCACGGCCTCGTCGGCCTCAATGGCCCAGTCCTGGCGTGCCTTGGACAGGACGTCCGCGATGGCGGGCAGGAGCTCGCGGGGCCGGAACGGCTTGATCAGGTAGGCCGAGACGCCCGAGTCCCGCGCCTCTTCGATGAGGTCGCGCTGGCTGAACGCCGTGAGCAGGAGCACGGCCACCTGGTGACGAGAGGTGATCTCCCGGGCGGCGCGCAAACCGTCCATGCCGGGCATCTTGACGTCGAGGATGGCCAGGTCGGGCTGGTGCTCCTCGACCAGCGTGACGGCCTCGTCGCCGCGGCCCGTCTCCCCCACCACCTCGTAGCCGGCGGTGACGAGGATCTCTTTGAGGTCGAGCCTCACGATGGCCTCGTCCTCGGCGATCACGACGCGGGCGAGCGTCGTCGACCCCGCGCTCGCCGTCACGGCCGGACCTCTGCCGTCACCGCCCGGTGCATCGCCAGTGCCGCCATCACTGCTTGCCCGTGGCGACGGCGGCCAGGAGCTCGTCCTGGCGGCGTTCGAGGTCGGCCACGACTTTGCACAGTGCATCGCGCGCCCGCACCATGGCGTCGGCGTGACGCGCCGCCTCGTTGTGCTCCTGGCTGGCGAGCGGGGTCTCCGAGACGAGGGCGCGCACGCGCGCCTCGTCCGCTGACTCCTGGACAACCGCCAACTGCTCATTCAGCACGGCCAACTCCTCCCGCGCCCGGACCAGCCGGGTGTGGACATCTTTGATCCGCCGCTCTAAGAGGACGCGATGCATGGAGGGTCAAGTGTAGGTGGCGGGGAACCACCGACGCAGCGCCCCCAGGCGGTCGAGGACGGCTCCTTGCGGGGGGCCGCCGACCCCCGGCGTGCGGGGCACCCGGACCCATCCTCCGGCGACGGCGGAATAGCCGCACGGGTCGACTTCCAGATAGTCCGACGGGTCGCCGACGTCATTGACCAGGCCCGTCGCGTCCTGACTCAACCGGGCGGCCAGCACGAGATTCGAGCTCCGCCCGAGCCCGGCCTCGAAGAATCCCCCGACAAAGGTCGGGATGCCCGCGGCGGCACAGTCGGCGTGCGCAGCCCGGGTCGCCCGCACGCCACCGAGGCGCGCCGGCTTCAGACAGGCCATGGCGCAGGCGCCGTTGCGGAGCGCGTCACGGACACGCCGTGGCGTGGAGAGCGACTCATCGAGGCAGATCGGCACAGGCAGCCGGGCGGCCAACTGGGCGTGGGCCACCAGATCGGCCGGGGGCAGCGGCTGCTCAATGCACAGCACGTCGAAGTCGGCGAGCCTGCTCAGCGTCGCCACGTTGTCGTCGCTCGTGGCGAACGAACCGTTGGCGTCGACCTGCAGCACCAAACCGGGGTGGTCCGCCCGCACGACCCGCACCGGGTCGAGCACCCAGCCGGGCTCGACCTTGAGGCGAAGGCGCGCCGCGCCGCTCGCAACCGCCCCGTCCACCTGGGCGCGGAGCACCGCCACGTCATGGCCGTCGGGGATCCCGACCACCGCCCCGACGGCAAGGGTCTCGAATCCCTCGGTGACTCCGAGGTTGTCGGCCAGTGAGCGACCCTCGGCGCGCAGTTCGGCGTCGGCGACGGCCATTTCGAAGGTGGCCGCCAGCATGCGGTCGGCCGGTGATCCGCCGAACAGCTGAGCCACCTCGGCGGACGCCGGCAGATCCCCGCCGCGTGCCGCGCACGCCTCGAGGAGGCGCCGGATGCCCAGCTCCTCAGCCGCCGACTCCACGTCACCGAGAGGAGGGTCTACCGCTGTGCCCTCGGCCAGGGCGGCGCATTCGCCCCAACCCTCGGCCTCCTCGGCAACGACCCGGACGAAGAGGAGCGGGCGGAGACGGTGCACCCCGGCGGCCGTGCCAATGGCCCGGCGGAACGGGAGGTCGACGTGAACGAGCTCGATCCCGGTGAGCTTCACGACGGCTCCCCCGCGAGCTCACGTGTCCGCCGGCCCCGTGGTCGACGGGTCGGTCGTCGGCGACGTAGGGGCAGGGGCGTGGCACGCCGCCACCGTAGATCGCACCTTGTACGATCAGGCGTTCTCGCCCGGATGGCGGAATGGCAGACGCGGCGGCCTCAAAAGCCGCTGTCCGAAAGGGCGTGCGGGTTCGAGTCCCGCTCCGGGCACGCAGTTCCCAGGCCAGGGATGGGAGCTGGCTGTGGGTAGTGGCCTGTTGGTCACAGCTTGGTCACAATGCTCACCTCGCCATGGGTGTGGCTCTTGCAGACAGCACCATCATCCTGTGGTCGGCAATCTTCGTCGGCGTGGTTGCGATCCGAGCGTTGGTCGAATGGTTGACAGAGCGCGCCAAGCAGGGCCGCGGAACCCCACCTCAACCGGGCCACTGATGCGGAATCCCTCCGGGGGACGATGAGGAGTTCGACATCCTGCACGACCGGCTGACGGGCGAGATCTCAGCGGGGAGCATGCCGACCGCTGTCGGTACCCAGGTGACCCTGCTCACTCGGTTCACGAACGGATCGGCGACCATCCCGCAACTGCGCTCGCCGTTCGCCATGCTGCCGAGAACGGGTAAGCAAGGAGAGCGGCACGGAGCGAACACCTAACACATCGGGTTCGGCAGCCCCTGTTGCCTCCAGGCACGTCAGTGGCTGCATCCTTGTGATCTCGCCAACGAGAGGTCCGAAGCGTGCAACGTCCCTGATCGGGCGCGCCACCCCGTGAAAATGGAGCCGACGCGCCCTAGTCTCCGGGGAGAAGAGGAAGGGGGGTACGCATGTCAGGGAAACGCTGGCTCGCCATGGCGATCGCTCTCGTGGCAATTCTGACGGCGGCGTGCGATTACCCGGACTATCGAGGGAGTCCGGCGCACACGGGGTTCAATGCATTTGAAAACTCGATCTCCGCCGCCAACGTTCCGACCATGACCGAGGCGTTCAGCGGACCCGTTTTTGGAATACCAAATTCACCTGTCGTCGCCAACGGCGTCCTCTACGTCGAGACGGTGAACGAATTGGCTGCCTTCTCGGCCCAGAGCACCCCGCTGGTGCTCGGGGTCACCCGAGCAGTGCCAACCGTTGTGGACGGCACCGTTTACCGACGGTTCAGGGGGAGTCCTAGGAGGTCCGAGCGTCGCCAACGGCATTGTCTACGCCCCAACTGGTGGGGTCGTCTACGCATACGACGCGAATGGCACCGACGACTGCTCGGGAACACCCAAGGTCTGCCAACCTCTGTGGCAGGACGCAGACGTGGACTCCTCGCCGACCGTCGTGAACGGATTCGTGTACGCCGATAGCAACGGCGATCTCGTAGCTTTCGACGCGGCTGGTCACACAAACTGCTCCGGTACACCGAAGGTGTGTCAACCAGTTTGGACCGGGACCATCCCTCCCACTCCCGCCAATCTCAAAACGGCTCCGGCCGTCTTGAACGGCGTCGTTTACGTCGCCGGGAATCAGGCTCTGTATGCCTTTGATGCCGCCGGAAAGACCAATTGCTCTGGAACACCGACGGTCTGCAGCCAGCTGTGGTCTGCGCCTACCGGAACCAGCTCGTCCATTCCGGACACCCCGACGGTCGACAATGGCACGGTCTACGTCGCCAATGACTCGACCGCCACCCTCTACGCCTTCGATTCGACAGGTAGCGTGAACTGCTCAGGCTCACCGAAGACCTGTACACCGCTGTGGACGGCGTCGGGAGTCTCCGGACCGTTGGCAGTCGCCAACGGCATGGTCTACAACGACTATCAGGCGTTCAGTGCGAATGGCACAACAGGCTGCTCGGGTTCGCCCAGGGTGTGTACCGCCCTGTTGTCCTTCACGGCACCCAACTTCTCGGACCCGTTCTACGCCGGCCCCGTCGTGGCCAATGGCGTGCTCTACGCAACGTCGGGTAACGGCGCGGTGCCCGGCAGCGGCCAGGGGTTGTACGCCTGGGACGCCACCGGAACCAGCAATTGCTCATCAGGCACACCCAAGGTGTGCAGTCCACTCTTCTCATACCAGAGCGAGAGGGCCGTATTCGGAGATCCGGCCGTGGCCTCGGGCATGGTGTATTTCGCAGATGGCGACGGCTTTCCCTATCAAGGGGCCGTTATTGCGCTCAAGTTGCCCTGACAGCACTTCGACACGCTGGCGGCTGCACCGCTTCTGGAGTCGGCCGGGAGCACGGGCGTGGTGACTTGGTCGCCCAGATCCTCAAGGAAGAATGCGTGAACGGCCACGATGGTGACGCGATCCGTTGAGCGGCGATCGCCCAACGCCAGCACAGCATGTGTCTTCAGGGATTTTGTACTGGACTTTTGCGGATTGCACAGACGAGCCCGGATATGCCTGTGGGGAGTTCGACTCCCGCTCAGGTCACGAGTGGGTTCCCTGGCACCACCGGCACTGGGCACAGGATGCAGGAGGTCGCCGAACCACATCGCAACCCCGCCCGCGATTCGTTCCTCCGTTACGCTCGGCGCCCGGAGCCGGCCAAAGGGTTTGAGGGGGCACTCCGGAAGTCAGGGGGACCACCATGCACCGTCGCACCGGTAGTCGAAGGCTCCTCTTCGCAGTCGGATGTGGTGCCGTCGCACTGCTCTTCGGGGGCTGCGACTGGACGATGTACGGCTACGACCCGTCGCACGCCAGCTCGTCTCCCGACAGCGCCACGAACACCAGCAATGTATCGACGCTCCGGCCGCTCTTCACCGTTCCCGCCCAGTCCGACCAGCTTGTTCCTGGGTAATTCGGACCCCCCATAGAGAACAACGGTTTCGTCTACGCCGGGGCGACCAACGCAGGAGATGCAAGTGGCGAACTCGAGGTCTTCGACGCCAACGGCGCCACCGATTGCGCAGGGTCGCCCAACCAGTGCACCCCGTTGTGGACCGGTCCGACCGGTCCGATCGCTGCAGGCCCGGGAGGGGCAAGCTCGCCAGCCGTGGCCAACGGTGTCGTCTTTGTCGCGTCGACGGAGTCGGGGAACTCGGCGACTCCGCCCACGTTGTACGCCTTCGATGCGAATGGGGTGACGAATCGCTCGGGTGTCCCCAAGGTGTGCCAGCCGCTGTGGACCGCTCCCTTGAGCGCGGGGGACATCCACGTCGAATCACCCAACGAGAGCAACGGTGTGGTGTACGTCTCTGGCTATCAGTCACCGGGTCCGCCGCCGAGCGGACCGACCGGCACGGTACAGGCGTTCGACGCCAACGGATCCACCAACTGTTCCGGTGTGCCAAAGGTGTGTCAGCCACTGTGGACGACTGCAGACAACATCGGGTACTCCGCACCTGCCGTCTCCAATGGAGTCCTCTACACCACTGGTGAAGACACACTCGATGCCTATTCGGCCAACGGCACGACCAACTGTTCGGGTACGCCGAAAACGTGTAGCCCGCTCTGGACAGCCACCCTGGGGACCACCTCGATCAGCACCGTGTCACCCATCGTGTCGGGTTCGGTCGTCTACGGCGAGTCAGGTGAAGGAAATCTGGAGACCTTCTCCGCCAACGGCACCACCAACTGCTCGGGCACGCCGGCGACCTGCTCTCCACTCTGGACAGCCGCTGCGACCGGGCTGGATGCCGTGGCCAACGGCATTCTCTACGGTGCGAACAACAATCGGCTTTCCGCTTTCGATGCCAACGGCGTGACGAACTGTGCCGGGTCTCCAAGGTCTGCGTGCCGCTCTGGAATTACAGCCTCTCGACGCCCGTCGCCGTTTCCGTAGCCAACGGGTTGGTCTTCTACGGGTCCAACTCGTGCGCGACGACCTGCAGCAGCTCGTCTAGCCCCGGGTTCAATATTGAGGCCTTCGACGCAAAGGGCGTCTCGCATTGCTCGGGCGCACCAAAACTGTGTTCACCGCTCTGGACCGGACTGACAACGTCGCCAATCGACGGCTCGCCTGCCGTCGCCAACGGCAAGCTCTACGTCGGCGAGGGCTCCTGGGTGAACTCGACGGCGATCGAAGGCTTCCTGGACGCGTGGGTCTCCCCGCCGGCGGTCTCGGTGATCCAACCGTCCACCGGCTCGACGGTCTCGGGAACCCAAGGGCTCGACGCCATCGCTTCGTCCGGAGTCACCCAGGTCCAGTACGAGGCTACCGGAGGCACGCTGCGTCACACCGTGATCGCCACCGCGAAGGCGACGATCTATGGCTGGGAGGCGACCTGGAACACTACGACCACCCCCAACGGGACGTATACGCTGCAGGGCGTCGCCTCCTACGGAGGCGAGGTGGCCGGCACCAGTGCGCCCGTCACCATCAAAGTGGCGAACTGACGAAGGTCAGGCGGGCCCTCCGGGCACAACCCGAAGGCGTCTCACAACACTTCTCGGCGCGGCCAAGACAGGGGTCATCGGGATGGAGCCACGGGTTTCACGTCAGCGCCGGCCATGTCCAGCGGGCGAGGACCTCGGGCGCCACGATGTCGTCGTCTTGGACAAGACCGCAGCCGTGCTCTCTCAGCTCGTGCTCGACGGCTTCGATCACCACTTCGACAGGAAGCTCCGCCATGCCTCGCTCGAAGGGGATGTCAATGCGCCTGGCGGCCTCTCCGAGCGCCGGGTGTTCCGACCGCACCGTGACGAACCCGGGAACCGGGGGCTGGCCGGCCGTCCAAGGACCATCCAGAGAGACGAGATATTCGTCATCCGTCGAGCTCGAAGGCTCCGCGGCAACGGCGTTCCGATTGAAATCGAAGTGAGCATCGGGCATGGCCGAGAACCTACGCGACGACGGGAGGCGCAACCTGGGCGGTGTCCATTGTCACGACGACCGCTCAGACTGCTCGAACCTCTGCGAGCCGCTTGACTGCGTGCGCATCGTCCCAACACACTGCCGCCTCCCAGGCGGCCGCCGCCTGCGCGGCACCGTCGAAGTCGTCTGCCTGGAGACCGGCGGCGTTGTGGGGCAGCGCCAGGTCGAGCTCCGGAACGTCGACATGCGCCTCGTCCCAGTCGATCAGCGCAACTCGATCCGCGCTCAGCCGGACATTACGGGGGTTGGGGTCGCCGTGAACGACGGACGTCTCATGCGTCGCGAGCCGGGCCCAGGCGGCGCGGCAGCGAGCAACCCCCTCAGGCGGCATGGCCGCGAGATCGACCCTCGTGCCCGTATCCGCCGACACGAGATCGATCGATGATCGCCAACCCGGGCGCTGTGGCCAGCCACTCGTCAACCGGTGCAACCTCCGGAGGAAGGCAGCGACACGCCGCCAATCAGCCTCGGTCTCTGGCGACCTACCTTCGACATAGGTCAACACCACGAGGCCGTCGGAGAACAGGCGGCCGTCCGTTGTCGGGATCGGTACCGGCACGGTCAGGCCTTCACGGTCGAGATAGTGGAGCAGCTCGGTTTCCCACGCGAGATCTGCATCGGTCCTGGCTCCGAGACGGCCGACCGCCAGCCGCCCATCGACGTCCACGCTCCACACGTCGTTGGCGACTCCACCGGCGAGTGGTTCGATGCGGGTGACGTCGTCACCCCACTGCTCGAGCGTCTCCCATCCCACCCGACCCATCTTCGCGAAGGCCGAAACGGGATCGGGACGTCGTCGGCCAGCTCGTCGAGCTGGGGGCTGATACAGGGCCTTGGGTGCGCCCGCCGGGCACTGATCCCGGCGTCGGCCCGCTGATCCCGAATGACTGGCGAACCAGCTGGCCACGGCGCCGAGACCTGACGCGGAAATGGGCCCCCCAAGAGAGGCCCTCCGCACACCCAGCCGGCGTGACTCGGGTGCAATGAGCACTATGACCAGCGTGCGCCGGCCGCACAATCACCCGGTCAGGTGATTTCAGCCGGGACCGAGCCAGACGAGGGCGACGACGCCCGGCCGCGCTCACGCGAAGCTGCGCATCTGCGGTCCAAAGGCCACCGGGACGCCGGCACCCCGAGGACCAGGGCATTCGCCTGTCGCCTCGTGCTCTGGACGCGCCGGACGCGGACAGCCAGTGGACAGCCCCACCTCCAACGCCCATGTTTCGCACAACGGAGTTCACTGGCTCGACACGAACAGCCGATACGCGCGTCGAAGTGGCAGTTCGGAACGTGCCAACCTTGGGCGGTCCACCGGTGTCCGGGCGGGCGGAAACCGGACTCAGCAGAGCACCCCCTGACGGCAAACCCGACCCCCGATCTCTCAATGACCCGCACCGTCCGAAGCGTTGGTTTCGTCCTCGCCCTGGCAGCAGTGTCCCTGGGCGGCGGCACCGTCGCGTGGCCCGGCGGGAGTGCCCCGGCCAGCGCGCAGCCGGGCGGCTCGACGCCACTGCCGCCCGGCTGGGAGCTGTGCGTGCTCCAGGGGCTGTCCGCCCCGGCGACCCAGACCAATATCGCCGATCTCGACGAATGGCAGGCGGCCGAGGGCGGATCCACGAACAACACCGCGGCGTTCAACCCCTTCAACACGCTGCGGAAGACCGACGTCGCCGGCACGCCGATCCCGGCCACCACATCGGCGAACGGCTTCCCGGCCTACGCCAACTGGCCGTCGGGCTGCGCCGCCACCGTGGCCACGTTGGTCCAACCGAACATGTGGGTCATCACGGCCGGCCTGCGAGCGGGGAACGTCTCACCGCCGGCGGCCTTTCTGGCCGTCGTCGACCAGAGCGCGTGGTGCGCACCGTCGAATGGAGTGCCCTGCTATGTGAACCAGGTCCTCAGTGCCGCAGGCGGGCTGCCCCCGGCGGCGCCGTCGTCCGCTCTCGACGTCTACGGAAACGTGGCAACCGATCTGAAGGCGTACCAGCAGTCGATCGCCACGGTGACGGCAGACCAGGCCGTCCTGGCAGCGCGAGAAGCGGCTCTGGGCGAGTCCGAGAGCCAGGTCTCGAGCGCCAAGAGTCAGTTCGGTGCAGCGACCAAGGCACTGCAGGGATTCGCCGTCAGCGAGTACGTCAGCAGCGGCTTGTACTCGGGCGCGCCACTCGTCAGCAACGGCGCCACCCAGCCCCTCAGCCCGAGCACCCCACAGGATGCTGACGGCGTGGTCGTGCAGCAGTACCTCGGTGTCACGGCGACGAACCTCATCAACCGCAACGAATCTGCGGCCGACGCCTTCAAAGGATCCGAGCAGCACCGCAACGACGCCGCGAAGGCGCTCACCGAGGCCTCCGTCACCCTGACTTCCGACGAGGCGGCCGAGAACCGCGACCTCGGGCAGTTGATCGCCGCCGTCGCCACGCTCGAACACGCCGGAGCCTGCGCCACCGTGACCATCACGGCACCGACACCCGCGGCGTCGGCGCCGACAGGCTCGACGACCCCCACCACGGCGCCACCGACGACGACAACGGCTCCCCCGACAACGACCACCACGGTGGCGCCCACGACAACGACGACAACCACGACCATTCCGCTGGGCTCCCTGACGCCCACCTCGACGACAACGACCCTACCGCCGACCACGACCACGACCGTGCTGCCGACCACGACAACGACGACGATGGTGCCGCCGACCGCGGCCGCACCCTCGACGGCACCGCCCGTCGAGGCTCCGGGCGTGACGGCCCTGCAGGGCTGCATTGCAACATTCGCTCCGCCGCCGACCACCTGAGGACCCACCCACCTCGTCGGCCGGGCCCCATCGCGCCCGATCGTCATCCCCCGGGTGGAGGGCTGACGGCGTGATCAGCTCGGAGGCTCAGAACCCGGAGGCCGCGATGATCGACCCGTTGAGGTGGCTGCCGGCCATCGATCCGTCGTTCGGTGCGTCACCGTACGCGTACACCGCACCTTGGCCCGACGCCACCCAGTATCCGCCGCCCGAAGCGTCGGAGAAGATGGCCGACGCCGGGTTGAAGCCGCCGACCGCACCAACGGGTCCCCCACGCGGTGTGGCATCGCCGTAGGCGAAGACGGCCCCGTTGGCCAACAAGACCCAGTAGCCGTGCCCGTCGGCCGTCCGCACGGCCGACGTCACGGGTGAGCCCTGATTACCCGGTGCGCCGTAGAACGGCGCGTCCCCGAAGGCGTAGACGCTGCCTGTCTGCGTAATCAGCCAGTAGCCATTGCCGGTGGCATCGGGCACGACGGAGACGGCGGCTCCGGCACACCCACCCATGCCCGGGCACGAGCCCTCGAACCGGGCGTCGCCGAATGCGAAGACTCCCCCGTCGGTGGCCACCATGAAATACCCGCCTCCATCCGAGGAGGGCACCATGCCGACAATGGGCGCGTTCAGGCTGTGCGGGAGGCCGGACCCGGCGGGATGCAGACCGGCACCGGGGATCGACCCGTAATAGCCGGCGTCGCCGAAGGCGAACACGCCACCGTCCGAGGCCACCAACCAGTAGCCGGATCGGTCGGCGGTCGGACTGATGCCCACGACCGGCCGCTGCAGGACGAGGCTTCCGGTCGACCCGTAGAACTGCGCCGAGCCGAACGTGAAGATCCCGCCGTCGGAGCCGACGAGCCAATAGCCGTCGCTGCGGGGCGGAGTTGCCGGCGTGGGCGGCGCCGGCGGCACCGGACCGCCGGTCACGCTGAAGTCACCCGAACTGCTCGTATACGTCGGGAAGTAGTTCGTCGCGGCGGGTCCAGTCAGCTGGGCTCCCGAACACGACCCTGCCACCAGCGTGTAGCTCCCGGAGAACAATGCGCCGCTGATAGTGGTGGACGGGCTCACCTGGCTGCACGTCAGCGCGCTCGAGTCGATCGTGACGCCCGAAGGCAGGTTGCCAGAACCCGCGAACTGCGGCGACCCGCTGTTGGCCTGGCTGCCGCTCACGGAGACGGCCAGCGGGGCCGGGGTGACCGTCGTTGTTCCGTTCACGTAAGCGATGGAGTAGTTCGGGTCGACCGCGCCGCTGCACGACGACACGTACGGTCCCCCCAGGACCGTGCTGGTCGAGGTCGCCGTCGTGGAGCAGGCCGGCCTCGTCGTCAACGACGATGGGGTGTCCGCGTTCACGAAGCCCGAGTAGCCAGGGGTCACGGTCGCCGGAGCACTGCCGTACCGCATCGTCGGACTCGACGCCGTCACGGTCAGGGGCGCCGTCGTGACGGTGAAGTCGTTGGCGGCGCTGGTGTACACGACGCCGTAGTCAGTCGCATTACCCGACAAGGTGGCGCCGCTGCACGAATCTGCCACCACCGTGTAACTGCCCGCTGGCATGGTGGGGGCGATGGTCGACTGGCCGGCCTTGGTGCAGGTGAGCGCCGACGTGTCCACGGTGACACCGGACGGCGGCGTGTCGGTGCCGGCGAAGCTCGGCGGGCCTCCGTACACCTGCGTTCCCGTGACCGCCACGTCCACTGGGATCGGCGTGACGGTGAAGTCGTTGGCCGCCGACGTGTAGACGATGGTGTAGTTGGCTTCGTTCGGGCCGGACAGGACCCCGCCGGTGCACGAGGAGGCCTGCAAGGTGTATCCACCGGGTGTCAGCGTGGGGTTGATCGTGGTGAAGCTCCCGACGGTGGTGCAGATCAGCGCGCTCGTGTCCAAACTGACACCGGGCGGCGTGGTGCCGGGGCCGGCGAAGTCGGCGAACCCGGAGAAGGAAGGTGACCCGCCATAGGTCTGATTGCCCGACACCGCGACGGGCAACGGAATCGTGGTGAGGCCGGCGGCCAGCGCCGACACGACGGGCGTGCCCAGTCCGGTGGCCATGTCGTAGCCCGGGAGGGCCGCGTACTGCCCCCCGTCGGTGGCGTTGTAGTCGTTGTTCCCGACTGTGACGTCGTTGAGGTAGGTGCCAGGAGATTGCTCCGCCAGGAGATAGAGGGCAGGATTCAGTGCGCCGTAACCCGATGTGTTGCTGTCCGCTGATGCCACGACCGCGACGACGGCGGCCCAGAGGGGCGCCGCCGCGCTGGTGCCTCCCAATGCACTCCAGTTCAACCCGTTCACGCTGTCGTACACGACATAGCCACTGCTCGGATCGGCATCGGCCGAGACATCCGGCGTCTCGCGGCAGGCGCCACCCGTTGCCCCACACGGCGTCCCGCTGCTGCCGCTGACCACGCCCAGACTCTGTTGATACGACGGCATGGTGAATGTCTTCGAAATCCCGCCACCCCCAGCCCCATCGGAGTAGTAGAGGGCGTCGTTCCATACCTGTTCGGTCGGCGGCGGACCGAGCGTCGGGTTCCCGTGGCCGAACGACGTCCCGCCGACCGCGGTGACGTAGGGCTGGCTCGCGGGATCCGAGACGGCAAGATTCAGGTTCTGGATGACGTCCTTCCCGCTGGACGCATCGGTCATCCACACGACGTCGAGGGTGCTGTCGCTCACCAGCTGGCCCATCGTGTCCGTGCCCGTCTCGATGGAGACGGTCGACGTGATCGTCAGCGTCGACGGGTTGATGGTGGCCAGGACGTCGCCCGGGAAAGCCAGGCCGTTCAGCACTGCGAGTACTTCGTTGCCATCCGGCGACAGACCGATCGACTGCACGACCCCGGTACCGTTTTGCGGCTGGCTGGTCGGAATGGTCGTCACCAGCACCTGGCTGGTCAAGCTGATGACCGACACCCCTCCCCCGCCTCCTCCGTTGGCTACGTAGAGGTCACCACCGCCGCTCGACACGGCGAGGCCGACGGGATCGTTCCCGACGGCGACGGTGGGCGGCGTCGACGAGCATCCACTCGTGACCGTGGCATTGCAGGTGGCTCCGCTGAAGTAGGCAACTCTGTTGTTGGCTCCGTCGGCGACGTACACGATTCCGCTCGTGCTGTCGACGGCGAGCGCCGTCGGTACGGACCCGGCGGGGAGGGTCACGGTGGTAACGAACGCACTCGTCGAGGCGGTGTAGAGGGCCACGGTGCCGTCGCCATTGCCGACGTAGAGCGTGTTCCCGCTCACCGCGAGAGCGGCTGGCGCGACAAGGTGTCCGGTGGTGATCTGCGTTGGTGCGTTGCAGCCAGTGGTGGTGGTCTGGTTGCAGGTGGCGGCCGATATCACGGTAAGGGAACCACCGGCATTGGCCACGAACACCTTCTGGTCCGTCGCGTCGAGGACGACGGCATCCGGCCCAGTCCCGGTTTGGACCGTTCCCGCATTCACGAACGACGCCGGGCTGCTGGCGCTGCCCTCACCGATGACGCTCGCGGTGTTGCTGCCCTTGTTCGCCACGTACAGGGTCGAGGTCGACGGATTGACCGCCTGCGCCACCGGATTGGTGCCCGTCGAGGCCGCGATCTGTCCGTTGATGTTGCAGCCTTCCGACCCCTGGTCGCCGGTGGCGACGAAGACCGACTGCCCTTCCGTGGCGGCCGCCTGGAAGAGGGTGTTCTCCGAGTTCTGCAGCGATTGACCGACGTAGGCCTCGCACCCGTTGGTCCAACTGGCGCTCACGATCTTGGCCGTGTCGTCGCTCACGATCCGGCTGAAGACGTCGTAGAGGCTGTTCGACGTCCCACCTTCGTAGACGTCGATGTCAGCCTGGGGCGCCAAGGAGAGTGCCGTCTCGATGTCGAGTTCCGACTCCGCCGTGGCAGGCCCGAGGGCGCCCGCCCCGGGCCCGACGTTCGTCTGCGTGATCTGCCCGGGCCCGAGCGTGATGCCGTAGCACGTGGCAAAGGTCGTGATGTCACTGCTCGAGTAGCCCGCCCCTTGCATCTCCACCAGCGCGATCGTCGAGCCGGCGCCATAGTCGCCGGACGAGTACAGCGAGCCGAACGAATAGGCCTGGGCCAGTTCGGGGGCGTCGAGCGCGCCGTAGGTCGCCTGCGCGTTGCCAATGCTGTTCGTCGGGTCGGCACAGGTGCCCGTCGTCTGGGGGGACGGTTGGCCGGGCGCCAGGGCTGCCGGTGCGGACCGAGCCTCGGGCCGAGCAGCCGTCGGATTCGCCAGGGGCACGCCGGTGGTGGGCTGCGGCGGACTCAGCGTGTCGAGGCCGAGGACGCCTTGGATCTGGGGTGCCACAGCGGAGGGGACCTCGGGTGCGGAGGAGTTGTTGTAGCCCGTCTTGCCGGACGCGAGGCGGTACTTGGAGATCGATGTTGCGAAGGCAGACTGGATCTGGCCCACTGTGCTCGAGACGGGAAGGGAGAGGCCTGTCACAGACGGCGCCCCGACCGTCAGGCCCTCCTGCCGCAGCGACGAGGTGACCTGCGCAATGGTCGCCGGTGTCGCTCCGAAGCGCTGGGCGAATTCCGAGGCGGTCAGAAAGTGGTGGTACTCGGGCGAGGCGGGATCGGAGACCGCCTTCACCTCTGCCGCCAGTGCAGCCGGGTCCCGCGGCTTCAAGGTGACCACGAGCGGGAGCGCGGTCGTCGTCGGCGCTGGTCCCACCAACGTCGCGCCCGGAGGGACGAGACCCTGGTGCCCCGACAACCTTTCACGGCCAGCAACGGCAGCAGCGGCACTCGCGGCGGGGTGGATACCCAGGACGAGCGTGCAGGCCACGATCAGTCCTGCGCCCAGCACACCTGACGCAAGACGCACGAACCGTCCACGCCCCCCTCGATCCACCCGCATGTGTGCGCCTCCACGGCCGCTCCCCCGACGGAGCAGATTACTGCTCCTCACCTGGGAAAATGGCGGCTGCTGTCAACGTGTTCCCAATTCTTGGACGGGTCAGCACCAGACGCCCGCCCTTCTCCTATCGGCATGGGGGTCAGCCGGCCGAAGCACGAACTCGTGGCCGTCGAGAGGAGTCGCGAGCCCGCCGAGGGCGCGTTCCTCGCGCGGTCCACCCGAGGATGATCCGTGCGCAACCCGCACGGGTGCCGTGTGCCCCCTCTGAGTGCGGACGTGGCCATCTGCAGGGTGGTGGTGGTGTGGAGTGGGTGCTGCTGGGCGCTGGCGCATCGTCGACCACGCACACAGCGGTCGGTGACTCCACTTGTTGCCACCAGATTCGCCACCTCTTTCGCCACCTCGTTCGCCACCTCGCGCCGTGGAGGAGACCCTGGTCGCACCCCGCGTCCCACCGGGTTTCCATCGGGTAACCAGCACTGGGCTGGTCGCAGCCGTGAGCCATCGCACCGCCGGTGCGATCCGGGCGGTACACGCGTCCCGGTGACGTGCCGGCATGCCACACTGTGGGTTCCCCCGCCCCCGTCGATTGGAGCCGTCGGAACCGTGTTGGTTTTCACCTTCCCCGGACAGGGATCTCAGCGCGCCGGAATGGGTGAGCCCTGGGTCGACCATCCCTCCTGGGAAGTGGTGGAGGAAGCATCCGCGGCAGCCGACCGCGACCTTGCCCATCTGCTTCTCCACGCTCCCATTGAGGAGCTGACCCAGACCGAGAACGCCCAGTTGGCCACCACGGTGCTCAGCCTGGTCGTGCTCGACGCGGTCGAGCGCATCGGACTGACGCCCGCCGCCTGCGCCGGCCACAGCTTGGGCGAGTACACGGCACTGGTGGCCAGCGGTGCGCTGGGCTTCGACCACGGGATCCAGCTCGTTGTCGCCCGGGGCGAGGCGATGGCACGCGCCGGCGAAGAAGCACCCGGCACCATGGCAGCGCTTCTCGGCATCGCCGATGATGACGCGGAGGCAGCGTGCATGCGCGCCGAGGGAGACGTGTGGGTGGCCAACTACAACGCGCCGGGGCAAGTCGTCATTGCCGGCACCGCCGACGCGGTCGCCCGTGCCGGCGAGTTGGCCAAGGGCCTCGGGGCAAAGCGGGTCATGCCGATCCAGGTCTCGGGTGCCTTCCACACGCCGTTGATGCAGGGGGCGCGGGCCGACCTGCGCAAGGCGCTGACGGAGGTCACCTTCCTCACGCCCGAGGTACGTGTGGTGGCAAACGTGGACGCCCACGTCCACGACGACCCCGCCGACTGGCCCGGACTGCTCTCCGCCCAGCTCTGCAGCCCCGTGCGGTGGCGTCAGACCCTCGAGACATTCGCCGGTCTCGGGCTGACCTCACTGGTGGAATTGGGTCCCGGCGGCGTCCTCAGCGGTCTGGCCAAGCGCAGCCTGCCCGAGATCCAATCCCTGGCCGTGTCCAAGCCCGAAGACCTGGACACCTTGATGGACCAGGTGAGCGCGGCCGGGACCTGGCGGGCCGAACCGGCCCTGCACCAGGGCGAACACCTCTACATGTCCGAGCGCGTCGTGGTGAGCCCTTCGAGCGGCATCTTCAACCCCGAACGGTCGCTCCAGGCGCCCGGGACGGGTCTGCTCCCCGGGACCGGGGGTGGTTCAGCGACGTCGTCCGCCGTCGATGTCGGCGAGCTCGTGGGCCGCGTCGGCGTCTCGGAGGTCCGGACGCCGTTCGCCGGCCAGGTGATCGGGTGGCTGGCCGCCGAGGGCGAGCGGGTCCAAGAAGGGCAACCGCTGGTCTGGCTCCGGGTGCCCGACGCTCGCTGATGGCCGTCGTCCTCGTCACCGGCGGCACTCGCGGCATCGGTGCCGCCTGCGTCGCCTGGTTCCTGGCCAACGGGGACCAGGTCGCCACCACCTACCGCACGGCCGAGGCACCGGAGCCACCGGCCGGTGCAGATGCCGAACGCTTCTTGGCCGTGCGCTGCGACGTGCGCAACACCGAAGAGGTGGACGCTGCGTTCGCCACGGTTGAGAACCACTGGGGTCCGGTGCAGGTCCTCGTGGCCAACGCCGGTATCACCTTGGACTCGTTGATGCTCCGCATGAGCGACCAGTCCTTCCACGACGTGATCGACGCCAACCTGACCGGCTCGTTCAGGGTGGCCAAACGAGCGGTCGCGAAAATGCTGCGCCTGCACACCGGCCGCATCGTCTTCGTCTCGTCGGTCGGCGCCTTCGTGGGGCTCCCCGGACAAGCCAACTACGCGGCCTCCAAAGCCGGCCTCGTCGGCATGGCACGGGCCATCGCCCGGGAGGTGGGCAGCCGGCAGATCACCGTCAACGTGGTGGCGCCCGGCCTCATCGACACCGACATGACCGCCGCCCTCGGCGCCGAGAGGGTCGCACTCATGGCCAGCCAGGTCCCGCTCGGCCATGCCGGCAACCCCGCTGACGTCGCTGCGGTGGTTGGATTCTTGTCCTCCGACGCCGCGGCCTACGTGACCGGGGCCGTTGTCCCGGTCGACGGCGGCCTGGGTATGGGCCTGTAGCGTTCAGGGAACCGACGACAAAGGAGCAGATTGTGGACAGCGACGCAGCGTTCGAGAAGTTTCGCGAGTGCGCCGTGGAAGTGCTGCAGGTACCGGCAGACAAGATCACCAAGGAGGCCAAGTTCGCGGACGACCTCGACGCCGACAGCCTCGATCTGGTCGAACTCGTCATGGCACTTGAAGAGGCGTTCGACATCACGGTCGAGGAGACCGAGCTCGAGGACATCACCACAATCGGGCAGGCATTCGACCTCATCTCCTCCAAGCTCTGATGCACATCGGGATCGGCGCCGAAGGCCCGATCCGGGGGCGGCGCGTTGCTGTCACCGGCCTGGGTGCGGTCACGTGTTGCGGGGTTGGCATCGACGCCCTGTGGGACGGTTTGCTCCATCCCTCCGTGGTCGGTGGCGCTGTCCGCGACTACGAGCCCACCGATTGGTTCGGCCCGAAGGAGGTTCGCCAACTCGACCGGTTCGCGCAGCTGTCGATGGTCTCGGCCGATCAAGCGGTGAAGAACGCCGGTGAGCTCGCGGTCGATCCCGCCAAGGCCGGCGTGGTGTTCGCCACCGGCGTGGGTGGCTTCGAGACCTTGGCCCAGCAGGTGGGTGTGTACAACGAGAAGGGCCCCGATCGCGTCTCCCCGCGGCTCGTGCCCATGATGATGGCCAATGCCGGCGCTGCCGGCATCTCCATGCGCCTCGGCTGGAGGGGGCCGTCAGAGGTCATCTGTACGGCGTGCGCCGCAGGGACGCACGCCATCGCAGCGGCGGCACGGTTAGTGGCAACGGGTCGCTGCGAGGTGGCCATCGGCGGCGGGTCGGAGGCGAGCATGCACCCGGTTGCGCTGGCCGCGTTCGCCAACATGACCGCACTGTCGACATCGGGCAACTCCCGCCCTTTCGATCTTCGCCGCGATGGCTTCGTGATGACCGAGGGCGCCGCCGCCATGGTGCTCGAAGACTGGGACCGCGCCGTCGCCCGTGGCGCGACCATCTACGCGGAAATCGGCGGCGCGGCCAGCACCGCTGACGCCCACCACATCACGGCGCCCGCCCCCGACGGGTCCGGTGCGGTCGCCTGCATGGAACTTGCGTTGGCCGACGCCGCCGTCACTCCCTCGGATGTGGGCCACATCAACGCCCACGGGACCTCCACGCCGTTGAACGATCTCGCCGAAGCGCGCGCCATCACCAAGGTCTTCGGCGAACCCGGGCCGCTCGTCACCTCGACCAAGGGGGTCACCGGCCACGGCCTGGCCGCGGCCGGGGCCATCGAGGCCGTCGCTGCGGTCCTGACCATCGACAGGGCCACCATCCCGCCCACGGCCGGCTACGGGGAGCCCGACCCCGAGATCACGATCCCGATCGTGCACGGCGACCCGCAGCCGTGGGAACCGGCCGCCGTCCTGTCGAACTCGTTCGGCTTCGGCGGGCACAACGGCTGCTTGGTCCTGCTCCCCGCCGGCTGAGGCCAGCCGGTAAGGTCGCACCTCCGCTGCGGTCGGCGCAGCAACGCGAGAGGTTCGTCGATGGGAAGGCTGCAAACCTGGGGTGCCGCGGCGCGCCGCTCTCGCGCGGCCCAGGTGGCCGCGGCCGTCCTGGCGTTGGCGCTGGTGGCAGGCAGCGTCGTGCTCGTGACCAGGAGCGCCCCTCCGCCCAACGTGCCACCACCACCGCTGCCGGTGACGACGAGGGCCGTCGCGCTCGGTGACTCGGTCCCCTACGGGCACGGTCTGGCCAACCCCTACCTGACGCCCCAGATCGGGCTGTCGCCAAGCGACATCTCGCAGGGGCCCTCGACGCGGGCCTACCCGAGCCTCGTGGCCGGGCACCTGGGTCTCACCATGACGGTGCGGGCGACCAACTGCCATCTCACGGGCGACCAGCTCGCCATCAGCGGCGCGGTGGCCAACGGCGTGGACAACACCAGCCGCGACGGACAGTGCCCCGTCCCGCCTCAGCCGGCCCGCAACCTGGCCGACGAGATCGCGGCCACCGATCTCGCCCTCGCCCCGGCACGCCTGATCCTCTTGCAGGACGGGGCCGACGACATCGACTTCAGCGCCTGCCTCGAGTATCAGCTGGCTCAGGTGCTCCATGTCCGCTTCGGGCTCGGGCACAGCTGCGTCGCCCACGGGGCGGTCACGCCTCGGATCGCCGCCGACTTGTCCAATGTCCGGCGCAGCTTGGCGCGCGCCATCGAGGTGGTGGCGCCCCACGCCTCCACCGTTGCGGTGCTCGACTACTACCAGCCCATTCCGCAGCCGTCGCAGATCGTCGAGGGCGCTGCCACATCGGGTCTCCACACCAACCTGGTCTGCAGCGGCCTCAAGCCGAATGCCGGAAGCACCTACAGCGCAGCGCAGATCGTGCTGACCGCGTTGAATCGGGCCATCGCCGGTGCAGTGGCCGACGCCCGCCTGCACCACGTGCGGAACGTCACGCTGGTGGACGTGTCCAAGGCCTTCGACGGGCACGGCATCTGCACCGCGGATCCCTGGGCGTTCTCGGGTGAACCCGTCTCCGACACGACGCTTGCCGCCGATGCGGAGCACATTCTGGCGGCCAGAGCATGCTCGGACACGACGGCGCTGCACGGGACGATCTCCTGTGCAGCGTTGACCGCCTCGGCGCTCCGCGCCGAGCGCAATCTCCAAGCGTACGTCTGGCGCGCCGCGCACCCGACCGCGGCGGGACAGCGCGCGGCTCGCGGCGCTGGTCGAGCACCAGCTCCGCGGCCGCGCCTAGTCGATGGCCTCGCGAAACGACCCGATGAAGGCGGCGGCCGCGTCAGGGCCTCCGTCCTCGAGCAGACGACGCACGAGCGCGGAGCCGACCACCACCCCGTCCGCCACCTCGCAGATCCTCGCCGCCTGCTCCGGTGTCGAGACGCCGACGCCGACACACACCGGCATGTCGGTGCAACGCCGGATCCGTTCGACGACCGCGGTCACGTCCGAGCCCAGGTCGACCCGCTCCCCGGTGACGCCCATGCGGGCCACGGCGTAGACGAAGCCCCGCGCCCGCTCGCAGATGCGCGCGACGCGGTCGGGCGGGGACGACGGCGCCACCAAGAGGACGGTGTCCACCCCCGCTGCGTCAGCCTCAGCGGCCCAGGGGGCGAGTTCCTCAATCGGGAGATCGGCGATGATGGACCCGCTCACGCCGGCGGCGGCCATCGATCGGGCCATCCGCTTGTGTCCGGCCCGGTAGACCAGGTTGTAGTAGGTCATGACCGCGACCGGCACGGGCGCCTCCGCCCGCGCGATCCCGTCGAGTACCTGATCGGGCACGGTGCCCCGGCTCAGCGCCCGCAGGGCGGCTTCTTGGATCACCGGTCCGTCCATCATGGGGTCCGAGAAGGGGATGCCGACCTCGACCGCGTCCGCCCCGGCGGCGATGACGGCGGCCAGCGACTGTGTCCAGTCGTCGGTCATTCCTCCCATGAGGTAGGGGATCAGGAGTTTGCGTCCCTGTTCGCGCCGGGACCGGAGCTCCTTCTCGAGCTCAGGCATCGTCGCTGCTCGTGAAGATCTCCCGCACCTGGGCCACATCCTTGTCCCCACGACCCGAGAGCGTGACCAGCACCGTCGATCCCGCCGGCAGCGTCTCGGTGCCCGCGCTGCGGGCCACCCAGGCCACGGCGTGCGCCGACTCGAGGGCGGGGATGATCCCCTCGGTGTGGCTCAGGAGCCGGAAGGCGTCGAGCACCTCGTCGTCGGACGCCAAGGAGTACTCCGCCCGCCCGATGGCGGCCAGGTGTGCGTGCTCGGGGCCCAGGCCGGGGTAGTCCAGCCCGGCCGAGATCGACTCCGCCTCTTGAATCTGTCCCGCCTCGTCCTGCAGCAGCCGGGAATGCATGCCGTGCAACACGCCGGGAATGCCGTTGGTGACGGCGGCACCACCCGCCGCCTCGACCCCGACCAGCCGTGCCGGCGTGTCCACGAATCCCGCGAACGTGCCCGCCGCGTTGGAGCCGCCACCGACGCAGGCGACGACCACGTCCGGCGCACGGCCACCGAGCAGCTCGCTGCACTGCTGGCGCGCTTCTTCGCCCACGACCCGCTGCAGCTGGCGCACCATGTAAGGGAACGGGTGGGGGCCCATGACCGAGCCGAGGCAGTAGTGCGTCGTGTCCACCGTGGCCACCCACTCGCGCATGGCCTCGTTCACGGCGTCCTTGAGCGTCCGGCTCCCCGAGGTGACCGTCCGGACCTCCGCGCCCAGCAGCTCCATGCGAAAGACATTGAGCTGTTGGCGCTGCGTGTCGACCTCACCCATGAAGACCGTGCACTCCAACCCGAAGAGCGCGGCGGCCGTGGCCGATGCCACGCCGTGCTGGCCCGCTCCGGTCTCGGCGATCATGCGACGCTTGCCCATGCGCGTGGTGAGGAGCGCCTGCCCCACCACGTTGTTGAGCTTGTGCGACCCGGTGTGGGCCAGGTCCTCGCGCTTGAGCAGGACGCGCACGCCGAGGCGCTCGGACAGCCGTCGGCATTCGGTGACCGGGGTGGGACGTCCGCCGTAGTGTCGCAGCAGCCCGTCCAGCTCGTCCCGGAAGGTCGGGTCGGCCCAGGCGTCGTCGAACCACTTTTCGAGCTCCAGGCAGGCGGGCATCAGCGATTCCGGCACGAAACGCCCCCCGAAGTCGCCGAAGCGGCCGTCGGCACCGGGCCGGCTCATGAGGCTCTCGTCGCTCACACGTCCCTCCAGTCATAGGGCTCGTCGGTCACCGGTGCGTCCAGTGGGTCCCGTGATGCGGTCTCGGCGTGCGCCTGGCGCGCATTGAGGATGAAGTTGCGCAGGAGCAAGGGATCTTTGCGGCCAGGGGCCGTCTCCACCCCGCTCGCCACGTCCACGCCGGCCGGCCGCAGGTGCGCCACGGCCTGCGCGACGTTGTCCGGTCCGAGCCCGCCCGAGACGATCATCCGTTTCGGATCCGTGACCCCTTCGGCCAGGCGCCAGTCGAAGACCTGACCCGACCCGGGGTTCTCGCCGTCGACGAGGAGGTAGTCCGCGCCGAAGTCCTCGAAGCGCGCAATGGTGCGGTCGCCGGCGGGGAAGGCCTTGATCACCGTGTGCACACGGGAGCGCACCCACTTGGTCTCCTCGGCTGATTCGTGCCCGTGCATCTGGGCGGCGCCGAGGCCGGCCACACCCACGGCTTCGACGATGCGTTGGGGTGCCTCGTCGCGGAAGACGCCAACGGTCAGGACGTGCTCGGGCAGCCGCTTGGCGATGTCACCGGCCAGCTGCACCGAGACCTGCCGGGGTGACGGAGCGAAGATGAAACCGACGGCCGAAGCCCCGAGGCTCACCGCCAGCAGGGCGTCGGCCTCGGACGTGATGCCACAGATCTTGACGAGCAGGTCCTCGCTCATCGGGTCCCGACAGAATGCCCCACCAGCTCGCGCAGCTGCGCCGGGCGGTCGCCCGCGCGCACCAGCGTCTCGCCGACGAGGATGGCGTCGTACCCAGCCTGGGCCAGGCGCCGGGCGTCGTCGGCGTTGCGGATTCCGGACTCGGCGACGGCGATCACATCGGGTGGAATGCGGGCGGCCATGGCGCAGGCTCGTTCGTGATCGACCTGGAACGTGCGCAGATCGCGTTGGTTGACCCCGATCAGCCCGGCGCCGGCCGCCAGCCCACGGGCCAGCTCGTCCTCGTCGTGCACCTCGACCAAGGCGGCCAGGCCGAGCCGCGCGGCCAGCGACGCGCATTGGGTCAACTCGGCGTCTGACAGCGCGGCGGCGATCAGCAGCACCGCATCGGCTCCCATCAGGCGGGCGTCGGCCACGTCCGCCTCCTGCACGGTGAAGTCCTTGCGCAACACCGGCAACCCGGTGGCCTGACGGGCGGCGGTCAGATCGCCGACCGAACCGCCGAAGAACTCGACGTCGGTCAGGACCGACAGGCAGGCGGCACCGCCCGTCTCGTAGTCCTTGGCGAGCAGATCCGGCTGCAGGCCCGGATCGAGGTCGCCCTTGGAGGGAGAGCGCCGCTTGACCTCGGCGATGCACGAGAGGCCCTCCGCGCGCAGGGCGGCCGTGAAATCCCGGGGCGGTGGCATCCCGGCCGCCTGGTCGACCAGGTCCCGCAGGGCGCGGCGGTCAGCCTCGGCGCGGGCCCGATGCGCAGTGAGGATGTCCGCCAGGTAGGTGGGCATGACGCTCAAGCGTAGCGGCGCGCCCTTTCGCTCCCGGCCCACTCCCCCGTTCCGTGCCTGGTGCACGGGCGACGGGTCAGTCCCGGGTGTGGCGGACGACCTGTCGGCCCTCAGCCGGGCCGGGCGTACGGCGAAGTCACGTCGCCGCCGTCCCGTGCGATGGCGACGCAGTCACCGTCGCGGAAGATCCACCCCACCTCACGCCACGGGTTGAGATCCGGCAACGCATCCGTGCGCGCACCGGTCTGCGCGGGATCGCCGGTCGCCGCGCCCTTGTCGTCGTGGCCACCCGGCGCCTTCCCCATGTCCGAAGGGTGGACCTCCCGGGTCTCAGCTGCGGTGGGCGTCCGGTTGCAATCCCGGTGCCAGGACCCGACTCAGGACGGCTCAGGAGCGGACGCTCGGGCCGGATCAGCCGGCCCCGGCGTTGCTCGCCCCGTTGAGCGGCAACGGCGCGGCCCGAGCGGGCCGCGAGCCGCCGACCCCGTCGCCCGAACGGAGGCGCACCGGACCGGGTGCCTCGACAGAGCGGTGCAGGTAGCCGAGAGCGACCCAGGACTCGCACTCCGGGCTCCAGGCGGCGGAGGTGATGGTGCCCACCACCTTGTCGCCGGCGGCACCGTCGTCCGCCGGCGCGTCCCCTGCGTGCACGGTCATGCCTCGGGTGACCGGCGTGTCGTCACCAACGGGCGCCACCACGCCGACGAGGCGGCGCGCCACGTTCGAGCCGCGGGCATCGAGCCGGGCCACCAACTCCTGGCCGGTGTAGCACCCCTTGGTGAAGCTCACTGTGCGCGCCACCAGACCGGCCTCTGCGGCGATCGTCTTCGACGTGAGCTCCGTTCCCATGGCCGGGACGCCCGACACGATCCGGCACGCCTCCACCGCGTCGGCGCTGCAGGCCGTCACCCCGTCCGGGAGATCGGCGCCGTCGGGACCGAGGACGACGTCGGCCGGGCCCAACAGGTCGACACCGGTCCAGCCGTTCCAGTCGAACGGCAGCGCAAGCACGCCGCGTTCGGCCAACACGGTCAACAGTCCGGCCGCCCTCACGGTCACGCCCGCCCCCCGCAGGGACAGGACGCGCCAGGCGAGCGGCTCCAGCTCGACCTTCGAGCGCAGCAGGAAACGGCGCAACCGGGCGGCAACGACGTCGCCGTAACCCTGGTCGACATCGAGCACGAATCCCTGTCCGTCGGTGCGGGTCAGGCGGACCAGCGCGGACAGCTTGCCGTCGGGCTCGAGCAGCAACGCATCCGCCGCTGCGCCGACGGCCAGCGCCAGCACATCTTGGCTCAGCTGCCCCTGCAGGTAGGTCTCCGCATCCGGGCCGCGGACCGCCAGCACGTCGCGGCCGCTCCGGAAGGCGCCCGCTCCGGAGCGCAGTGCTCGTGTCTCGTCGTCGATCACGTCGGCGGCGCGGCCGGGCGCCCGCGCCCCGCGGCTGCGCTCATGTGGCGCGCCGCCGTCACCGCCACCAGCAGCGCGCCCGCCTTGTGGGCGCATTCCTCGTCCTCGCTCTGGGGATCGCTGTCCGCCACAATGCCGGCGCCGGCTTGCACGCTTGCTCGTCCGTTCGGCGTCACCACCATGGTGCGGATGGCGATGGCCGTGTCGAGGTTCCCGGAAAAATCGATGTATCCGACGACCCCGCCGTAAATGCCGCGTTTGGTCGGTTCGAGCTCGTCGATGATCTCCATGGCCCGCACCTTCGGCGCACCCGACAGCGTCCCGGCCGGGAGCGTGGCCCGCAGCACGTCGATCGGTCCCTTGCCCTCGGCGAGCTCGCCCGACACCTGCGACGTGATGTGCATGATGTGGCTGTACCGCTCAATCGTCAGGAGCTCGTCCACCTTCTCCGTCCCGAAACGGACGACCCGCCCCACATCGTTGCGTGCCAGGTCCACCAGCATGATGTGCTCGGCCAACTCCTTGGGGTCCTCGGCCAGCTCGCCCTCCAGAAGGCGATCGTGCTGCTCGTTCTCCCCCCGGGGGCGGGACCCCGCGATGGGGCGCGAAATGACCGTGCCCTCTCGCAGCCGGACCATCGGCTCCGGCGACGCACCCACCACGGTGACCTCCGGGAAGCGCAAGAAGTACATGTACGGGCTGGGGTTGAGCAGGCGGAGCGCCCGGTAGACGTCGTAGGGATCGGCCTCGAGTGCCAGGTCGAAACGCTGCGACAGCACGACCTGGAAGATGTCGCCGGCGCGGATGTACTCCTTGGCGGCCCCGATGGACGCCTTGTACGCCTCGGAGGAGACCGTCCGAGTCGCCTCGGCCTTGGCCAGTCCCGCCGGGGGCGCCGGCACCATCGGGCGCGGGTCGGACCCGTCGGCCGGCCGGGCGCAGTCCGCCGCCAGCTCGACCAGACGGGCACAGGCTGCGTCGTACGCCGCGGTGACGGCAGCGTCGTCGACCGCGCCTTGGGGTGCCTCGGGCACGACGACGTTGTCGACGAGCACAATGCGCTGGCGCCAGTGGTCGAAGGCGCAGAACTGGCCAATGACGACCAACGCGGCGTCGGGGTGGCCGAGGTCGTCGTGGGGCACGTCGGGGAGCCGCTCGACCTCGCGCACCACGTCGTAGCCGAGATACCCGACCAGCCCTCCGTGCAGCGGGGGCAGTCCGGTCAGGGACGGCGAGCGGAAGCGCGTCACCATGGATTCGACCGCGGCGAGGATCCCGTCCTCGGAGCTGTCGAGGCCCAGCGGGCCGCTGGCCTCCACCTTGGCGCCGCGCGCCGTCAGCGTCGCCAGCGGCCGCCGGCCCACGAACGAGTAGCGCCCCCAGCGTTCACCACCCTCGACCGACTCGAAGAGGAAGCCGTCGTCATCCCCCACGACGTTGGCGAAGCACGTGACCGGTGTCAGGGTGTCGGCGACCACCTCGCACCAGACCGGCACGATCCTGTGCTCCTTGGCCAGTGCGGCGAACTCGCCCGGGTCGGGGCGAAAACCCAGTGCGCCCGCCGGCGGCTCAATGCCCGGACCGGTCCCCGGCGTCACGGCGCGGGGACCCCCGCACCGCGGCCGATGATCCGGTAGAAGCAGGTGCGCTCGCCGGTGTGGCACGCGCCGCGCCCGTGCTGGTCCACCACGACGACGAGGGCGTCGCCGTCACAGTCGACGCGCACTTCCCGCACGTACTGGCGGTCACCCGACGTCTCGCCCTTTTGCCAGTACTCCTGGCGGCTCCGGCTGTAGAACCAGGTCCGCCCCGTCTCGAGCGTGCGGCGAAGCGCCTCGGAGTCCATGTACGCCACGGTCAGGACCGTGCCGTCGGCCGCGTCCTGCACGACGGCTGGTACGAGACCACCGTCCTTGTCGAAGTCCACGAAGCGCGCCAGCTCCTCGTCGAAGTTCAGCGGGATGCCCGCGGGCGCGCTCACAGGTAGAGCCCGGTGCCGCTGTCGTTGCGCGGCGAGGCGATGGCATGGATGTCGCGCTCGCGCAAAATGACGTACTCCTCGCCGTGCACCTCGACCTCGAAGCGGTCCTCGGGGTTGAAGAGCACGGTGTCGCCGACCTTGACCGTCCGCACGTGCGGCCCGACCGCCACTGTCTCGGCCCATGTCAAACGCCGGCTGATCTGGGCGGTGGCCGGGATCAGGATGCCCGCCCGCGAACGTCGCTCCCCGTCGGTCTGGGAGATCTGCACCATCACCCGGTCGAAGAGGACCGTGATCGGCTGCTTGTCCTCTTTCACCTCGGGCTTCTTTGTCTCGCGCGGCTCAACCCGTCCTTCATCGTCGACGTGGGCACCCTCGCACGGTACCGCACGAACGCGCCCTCCCAGGTCAGGCTGCACGATTCAAGCCGGGCGGACGGTGACTCCTCGGGCCGCCATGTAGGCCTTGGCCTCGCCGATGGTGAACTCGCGCCGGTGGAAGATGGAGGCGGCCAGGACGGCGTCGGCCCCCCCCACCACGGCTCCGTCGACGAGATGCTGCAGCCGGCCCACGCCCCCGGAGGCCACGACCGGAACGTCCACCGCCTCGACGACCGCCCGGATCAGCGCCAGGTCGAACCCGTCGCGCGTGCCGTCGCGATCCATGGAGGTGAGGAGGATCTCGCCCGCACCGTTCGTTGCGCACTCGACGGCCCACGCCACCGCATCTCGTCCCGCCGGGGTCCGCCCGCCGTGGGTGTGCACCTCCCAGCCGCTCGCACCTCCGGTGCGCGTCCGGGCGTCGATCGCCACCACGGCGCACTGGGCGCCGAACTCGTCCGCGATGTCGCGCACCAGCTGCGGCCGTTCCACCGCCGCGGTGTTCACCGCGACCTTGTCCGCGCCGGCCCGGAGGAGGCGGCGTGCATCCTCCGCCGCCCGGACACCACCACCCACCGTGAGCGGGATGAAGACCTGTTCGGCGGTGCGGGCCACGACCGCGACCATCGTGTCGCGGCCGTCGGACGAGGCGGTGATGTCGAGGAACGTGACCTCGTCCGCGCCCTCGGCGTCGTAGCGCGCCGCAAGCTCGACGGGATCACCCTCGTCGGTCAGGTCCACGAACTGCACGCCCTTGACGACGCGGCCACCGGTGACGTCGAGGCAGGGGATCAGGCGGATGCTGCGCACGCGGCGACGCCCTCCTCCACGCTCAACCGGCCCTCGACGATCGCCTTGCCCACGATGGCCCCGGCCAGCCCCCGGCCGCGGGCCGCCAGGCCGGCCAGGGTCCTCAGGTCTCCGACGTCGGAGACGCCTCCCGAGGCCACGACGGGCAGCGCCGTGGCCTCCAGCAGCGCCTGCAGGCCGGCGAGGTCGGGACCCTCGAGCATGCCGTCGTGGGCGACCGACGTGGCGACGACCGCCCCGATGGGCTCGTGTTCCCAAAGCTCGAGCAGCTCCGTGACCCCGCGCCCCGATCCGGCGAGCCATCCCTGGGCCTGGGCCTCCGCCACCCCGTCCGCGCCGACCCGGTAGTCGAGCCCGACGGCCACCCGATGGGGCCAACGGCGGGCGCACCGGCCCGCCATGGCCGGTTCCTCGAGCGCGGCGGTCCCGAGGACGACGCGGGCCACCCCGGAGTCGAGCACCACGTCGGCGTCGTCGTCGGACCGGATGCCGCCGCCGAACTCGACGCTGACCCCCGCCGCGGCGGCCAGCTGCACAATCTCGGCCAGCACGGCGCGCTCGTGCGGCACGCCCGTGCGGGCCGCGTCGAGATCGACGACGTGGATCCAGCGCGCGCCGCCCGCGATGTAGCTGGCGGCCAGGGCCGCCGGGTCGCCGTAGCGCTCCTCGCGTCCGAAGTCGCCCTGCGTGAGCCGGACCGCGCTCCCGGCGCGCAGGTCGATGGCGGGCAGGAGGTCCATCAACCCGCTACCCGGGCGGTCTCGACGAAGTTGGCCAGGAGGGCCAACCCGGTTCCGCCCGACTTCTCGGGATGGAATTGGGCGCCCCAGAGCGCGCCGCGAGCGGCCAGGGCCGCCACCTCACCGCCGTAGTCGCAGACGGCCACGGTCTCGTCGCCGACCGGCGGTGCGAACGAGTGCACGAAGTAGACCCAGGGTCGCTCGCCCAGGCCACGCAGCGGGGCGGGTTCGTCGTGGCCGCGCACGTCGAGTCGGTTCCACTGCATCTGTGGGTGCTTGACCCCCGCCGGCAGGGCCGCCACGGTGCCGGGGAAGATCCCGAGCCCGGGCACACCCGGGCTCTCGACCGAAGCTTCGTAGAGCAGCTGGAACCCGACGCACACGCCGAAGAAGGGCGTGCCGTCGGTCGCGGCGGCGCGCGCCGCGTCCTCCAGCCCGCTCGCGGACAAGGCCCGCGCGCACGCACCGAAAGCACCGACGCCCGGGAGGACGACGGCATCGGCCGCGGCAACGCTGGCGGGGTCGTCGACGAGGCGCGCCGCGGCGCCGACATGCTGCAGCGCCTTCTCGGCCGAGCGCAGATTGCCGATGCCGTAGTCGAGGACGGCAATGCGCGGTCCTCTGGTCACAGGCTCCCCTTGGTGGAGGGGATGCCACCTCCCTCCACGCGCACGGCGTCGCGCAGGCAGCGGGCCACCCCCTTGAAGCTGGCCTCCAGCATGTGATGGGTGTTCTTGCCTTCGAGCCGGCGGATATGGAGGGTGAGGTTGGCGGCGGTGGCGAAGGCACGCCAGAACTCCTCGGCCAGCTGCGGGTTGAAGGGGGGGGACCCCAGGCCGGGCGTGTCCGGGGCGAAGTCGAGCGCATAGGCCAAGAACGGCCGGCCCGACAGGTCCAGCGCCACCTCTATCAGTGCCTCGTCCAGCGGCAGCAGCATGGAGGCGAAGCGGCGCACCCCCACCTTGTCCCCGAGCGCCTCGGCCAGGCAGGCACCCAACACAATGCCGACGTCCTCGACCGTGTGGTGGGCGTCGACGTGCAGGTCCCCCGTGGCGTGGACTCTGAGGTCGAAGCCGCCGTGGCGGCCGAGCTGCTCGACCATGTGATCGAAGAAGGGCAGGCCCGTCGAGACCTCGGTGCGACCGGAACCGTCGAGCACCAGCTCGGCCTCAATGGTCGTCTCCTTGGTGGTGCGGGTGGTGGCGGCACGGCGGACGTCGGGGGTCACAGGCTCTCCTTCAAGGCGTGCAGGAAGCGGTCGTTCTCCTCGGTTGTCCCGATGGTGACGCGCAGGCAGCCGCGCAGACCTTCCCAGCTGGCGCAGTTGCGGATGAGGATCGAGTGGTCCAGCAACGACTGCCACACGTCGGACGCGTCGCGGCCCTGGGGACGGAAGAGGATGAAGTTGGCGTCGGACGGCCAGCTGTCCACCGGCAGGTCGGACAGTGCGGCGGCAACTCTGCCCCGCTCCTCGGAGATCCGCGCCACGCGCGCCTCCATTTCGGGAACGTGGCGCAACGCGACCAGCCCGGCGATCTGGGTCTGGGCCGACAGGTGGTACGGCAGGGCCACCGCCTCGCAGGCGGCGACGACCGCCGGATCGGCCACCAGGTACCCGAGGCGCGCCCCGGCCATGGCCCAGGTCTTCGAGAAGGTGCGGGTGACGACGAGCCCGGGGTTGGCCGGCCCGCGCAGGGCCAGAGCCGACGACGGCGAGAACTGCCCGTAGGCCTCGTCCACGATCACCAAACCCGGCGCGGCATCGATCACGGCGGCGACGGTCCCGGGCGGCTCGGCCCTTCCGGTGGGGTTGTTGGGCGAGCAGAGGAATGTGATCTCGGGCCGTTGCACCTGCAACACCCGGCGGGCGTGGTCCGGATCAATCAGGAAGTCGTCGTCGCGGGCGCCCAGCACGACCTCGGTCCCGGCGATCCGCGCGATGTGCGAGTGCAGCGCGTAGGTCGGCTCGAACACGAGGGCGCGCCGGCCTGGCCCGCCAAAGGCGAGCAGCAGCGACTGCAGCACCTCGTTGGAGCCGTTGGCGCAGTACACCTCGTCGAACGTGACGTGGTGCAACGCGGCCACGGCCTGGCGGAGATCCGTGGCCGGCCGGTCGGGGTACCGGTGGAACGACACGTCCGCCAGCGCAGCCAACAGCTCCTCGCGCCATGCCTCTGGGGGCGCGAACGGCGACTCGTTGGTGTTGAGGCGCACCTCGGCGTCGACCTGGGGCGAGTGGTAGCCCTCCGTCAGCTGGAGGTCGGGACGGATCGGCGGGAGTGCGCTCATGGTGCCCCGACACCACCGTCGCTGGTTTCGCGCCCTTCGAGGGCGTCGAGTCGACGGCGCACGGAGTCGGCGTGAGCCGGCAGCCCTTCCGTCTCGGCCAGCGTGACGACCTGGGGACCGAGTGCGCGGCAGAGCCTCAGGGGACACGCGGACCGCATGCAGGTGCTTGCGGAAGTCGTCGGCCCGCAGCGCCGAGGCGAAGCGCGCCGTCCGGTTGGTGGGCAGCACGTGGTTCGGTCCGGCGATGTAGTCACCCATGCTGGCGGGCGACCACGGGCCCACAAAGACGGCGCCTGCGTTCTGCACCAGCTCGAGCAAACCCGTCGCCGCCGCGTCGGACACCATCAGCTGCAGGTGCTCGGGCGCGATCGCGTTGGACACGGCCAGGGCCTGCTCGGGGCCGTCGACCAGGCAGATGATCCCTGCCGAGCCCAGGGTCGACTCGAGGTCGGCCCGGCGGCTCGACGCGGCCACCATGCCATCCACCTCCGAGGAAACCGCGGCCGCCAGCGTGGCGTCCCACGTCACCAGCCAGGCCAACCCGTCGGGGCCGTGCTCGGCCTGCACGACGAGATCGACGGCGGCGAAAGCGGGCGGTGCCTCGGGTCCCGCCACCACCACGATCTCGGAGGGCCCGGCGAACGCCGACGCCACGCCGACGACGCCCGACAGCTGCCGCTTGGCCTCGGCCACGTAGGCGTTGCCCGGTCCTGCGATGACGTCGACCGCCGGCACACTCTGCGTGCCATAGGCGAGCGCAGCGATCGCCTGCGCACCGCCGATCCGGTAGACCTCGTCCACCCCGGCGACGGATGCGGCGCACAGCGTGGCCGCGTCGATCCGGCCGTCGGCGGCCGGCGGCACGCACAGCGCGATGCTCGCGACGCCGGCCACCCGTGCGGGCGCTGCGCACATGAGCACCGTCGACGGGTAGCGGGCGCGCCCGCCGGGCGCGTAGATGCCGGCCCGCGCCACGGCACGGGTCACCTGCCCGACGGTGATGCCGCCGTCGACGAATTCACCCGGCGGCCGCCCCTCGTGCGCGTGATAGGCGAGGATGCGCCCGAACGCCGCCTCGAGCGCCTGCCAGAGGGCCGGGTCGGCATCGGCGCACGCCTTCTCGATCTCCTCCGGGCCGACCCGCACACCGGCGGACACGTCGACTCCGTCCAGCTCGGCCGTCAGGCGAACGAGTGCGGCGTCACCGTCGGCGCGCACCTCGCGGAGGATCTCCGCCACGACGTCGTGCACGTCAGATCCGGGGTCGACCGGGCGCGGCAGGGCCGGTTCGAACGGCGGCGCCGTGCCGCGGAGGTCCAGGATACGGAGGGACATGAGGTCACAAGGCTACCGGTGGGGTTCGCCCGTCCCTTTCCGCCCACCGCCCCGAGCGTCACGGCTCCTTCCGGCATCGGCCACGATGGTGGGATGACCTCTGCCGCCGAGATCTCCTCCCTCTCCTCCACCCTGTCGGAACTGCACGACCGGGTCACTGCCCTGGCGGAGAGCTCGCTGGCGAGCGGCGACGAGGACATGGCCCACGAGCTGATCGCGGTCGAGCGCGCCCTCGGTGGCGCACTCCGCCGGCTCCGCCGCTTCGAACAGGGGCAGAACGTGCGCCGCCGCTAGGGCCCGGGCCACCGCTACACGGCGTAGAGGACGAGCTCGTGGCCGAGCAGGCCCGCCGCGGTGCGGAGGACGGTCTGGCGCTGCGCCACCACGGCGCAATTGCGGCGCTCCGCCACCTCGACCACCGCGACCACGCTGAGATCCGAGGTGTCACATCGTGCCGCGATCTCACCCGAACGTCGGGCGGCCTCGTCGTTGAAGGGCTCGACCTCCGTCCCCGCCAGCAGCTCACCGATCCGGTCGCTGCGGGCCTCGGTCCGGTAGCCCTCGGCCACCGTCACCGCGGGGATCACCGGCACAATGCCGTTGGAGAGTGCGGCGCGGTGCAGCGCCCACATCATGCGATCGCCCCGCGCCGCCGCGTGGAGTGCGCCCAAACCGTAGACGAGGCCCTCCCGGCGTGCCGCGGTCACCGCCGCCGGACCCGCGAGGCGACCCCGGACACTCCCGAGCGCAGTCGGGCCAAGAGCGCTTCACCGGCGGCGAGCTCCTCGGGGCTCAAGGAGCCGGTCTCGCCCTCCCACGCCGCCACGCCGCGCAGTCCTTGGCGAACCCGCAGCTGCTTCTCAGCCGCCGAGGAGAGCCAGGCACTGAAGGAGACTCCATCTTGCTTGGCGGCTTCCTCGACGGACGCAGCCACCTCGTCGTCGAGCGAAACGGACCGCTTCGTCACCATGAATTGAGGGTAGCACCTGGAGTACTACCGACCGGACACGACCCCCCTCACCTGGCCGGAAACACCAATGCCGGCCCGAAGGCCGGCATTGGGCGAGTCGGCCGGGAGGCGGATCCCAGCATCGACTCTTTTGGAACCAGGTGGCGGGAACCGGTTCCAAATTCCATGGTAGCCCCTGAGAATGGCGATTTCACCTTGAGGAGAACGAATTGCCGAAAAGGGCGCGGAATGGACGTGGCGGCGCGGATTACTGGACCGAAGGGCAGAAATCGGCCAAAGGGCATGCGCCACAACGGGGTTTCCGGGCAACACATGTGTTCCGGCCGTGGAGGATGAGGCGGAGGCTGAACGCCCCCTGCTCCGGGGCCGGGATGAACGAATTGAGCACGTGTTCGACCTTGACGGCGTCGCGTCTGGCGGCGCCGGCCAAGCCCTCGGTGAGGCGCAGGCGCTCGCTCACCCGGAGGACATGGGTGTCCACGGGGAGGCCCGGGAGTCCGAACGCCACGCTGCGAACGACGTTGCCCGTCTTGCGGCCCACGCCCGGGATCGTGACCAGATCGTCGAGCTCGGTCGGGACCTCGCCCCCGAATCGGTCGGCCACCGCCGAGGCCATGCCGATCAGACTCCGGGTCTTGGCACGGAAGAACCCGGTGGATCTCACGAGCTCCTCCACCGCCTCGGGGTTCGCCCCCGCCAGAGACGCGGCGTCGGGATAGGCGGCGAACAGCGCGGGCGTCACCATGTTCACCCGGGCATCGGTGCTCTGTGCCGACAGAATGGTGGCCGCCAGCAATTGGAACGGGTCTTTGAAGTCCAATGCGCACAGCTCGGCGGCGGTGCCCGGATAGAGCTCGGCGAGACGTTCGACGGTCAGGCGGGCCCGGCCCTTCGCTGTCCTGGGCTTCGCCACCGGTTCACGGTACCGGGTTACGTTGGCCGCAGTGGACGACGTCGAGATGACGGTGATCGAGCTGGCGAAGCTCCCCAGGCCCGAGCAGGCCGCCTTGCGCGCGCTCGTCGAGTCGGTCGGAACTGCGCACCAGCATCCCGCTCTACCCGAGCCACAGTTGCTGGCCGCCACGGGAAAGGTCCGGCCGCCAGCGGGCGAACGCATCGTCTTGGCCCGCCGACGGCCCCCTGGCGCGGGCGCGGACGGGCCAGCCAGCACCGAGCTCGCCGGCAGCGCCATCTTGTCCCCCGGTCGCGACGGCTCCACGGTGGTCCACGTGGTGGACAACCCGGCCGCGGCCGGGACCGGGGTGCACGCGGCGCTGCTGCGCCGGGCCGTCGAGGTGGCGCCGGCGCAGAAGGCCCTCCATCTGTGGGTGATGCAGGCCAGGCCGGCCGACGACGAGCGGGCGGCCGCCGAGGGGTTCGTCCCGGAACGAGACCTGCTCCAGATGCGCGTGCCGTTGCCCTTGGGTGACGACGTCCTGGCGGCGACGCGCCCGCTGGCGACGCGGCCTTTCGTCCCGGGGCGCGACGAAGCATCCTGGGTGGACATCAACAACCGGGCCTTTGCCGGCCACCCTGAGCAGGGCGGCTGGACGGTGGCCGACCTGCGGGAGCGCATGGCTGCCGACTGGGTCGACCTCGACGGCTTCTTGGTGGCCGACGACCCGGACGGTCCCGGACTCATCGGGGCCTGCTGGACCAAGGTCCACCGCGACCACGACCCGGTTCTCGGCGAGATCTACGTGATCGACGTCGATCCCCGGCACCACGGTCACGGCTGGGGCCGCTCGCTCACCGTGGCCGGGCTGGTGCACCTGGCCGGACGGGGCATCACCGTCGGCATGCTCTACACCGACGCATCCAACGAGGCCGCGGTCGGGCTCTACCGTTCGCTCGGTTTCACGGTGGACCACGTGGACCGCTCCTATCGGCGAGCGCCGCTCAGCTGACGCCGGTCCCGATCCCCTTTCCCACACCGAAGGTGACGGCGGCGGCCACGGCCGTCACGGCGAACTGCCGCAGCGCGGACACGAGGGCGGGACGCTCGGTGTAGCGCGCCAGCACGACACCGACGGCCAACGACGCCACCCCGGCGAGCACCACCGACAGCACGATGGCGGCCGACCCCGATGTGAAGAGCCAGGGCGCGAGCGGAATGAACGCGCCCAGTGCGAAGGTGATGAAGGAGGCCGCGGCCGCCTGCCAGGGTGATCCCAGACCCTCGGGCGAGATCCCGAGCTCCTCGCGGGCGTGCGTCTCGAGCGCGAGATCGGGATCCTGCATGACCTCGTTGACCATGTCGGAGGCCACCACCGGGTCGATGCCCCGGCGCACGTACATGCCCCGCAGCTCGTCCGCCTCGCCCTCGGGACTGTGACTGAGAGAGCGGCGCTCGACCTCGAGCTCGCGCTCCATCAGCTCGCGCTGGGCCGTCATGGAGACATATTCGCCGGCGGCCATGGAGAAGGAGCCCGCAATCAGCCCGGCGATCCCCGCCAGGCGCACGATGGAGCCACCCGGGTTGGCTCCCGCCATGCCCAGAACGAGGGACACGTTGGTCACGAGGCCGTCGCTCACCCCGAAGACGGCAGCCCGGGCCCCGCCGCCGCGGAGGTCTCGGTGCTGGTGGGGCGGGGTCGAATCGTGCTCGTGCACTGGGCTCACCAGGGTCAGCGTAGTGAGGTGCCCTCAGGCGGGTAGCGTCCTGCAGCGGAATCAGACCCTGACCAGCGAGGAGCGCTTCATGACCACCGTCATCGACGGCGTCGACGGCTTCAAAGAGCTCGTCGGCACCCAGCTCGGCTATTGCGAATGGATGCCGATCACCCAGGAGCGGGTGAATCTCTTTGCCGACGCCACCGACGACCACCAGTGGATCCACGTCGACCCCGAGCGCGCCAAGGACGGTCCCTTCGGTGTGGCCATCGCGCACGGCTACCTGACCCTGTCGCTCGCCCCTGTCCTGTTGAACAAGGTCATCCGCGTCGACAACACCAAGTTCGGCGTCAACTACGGCTGCAACAAGGTCCGCTTCCCCGCACCCGTGCCGGTCGGCGCGGAGCTGCGCATGGGCGTGACCATCGCCGCCGTCGACGAGACCGACGGTGGTGTCCAGGTCACCTACGACCTCGTGATGGAGGTCAAGGACGCGCCCAAGCCCGCGTGCGTGGCCCAAGTGGTCTACCGCTACTACCGCTGAGCGCCACCGGCGTGACTCCGTGACCCCTTTCCGGCTGACTCCTGCCCGGCTGAGCCTCGATGCCGGCGCCGATGCCGATGCCGATCATTGACGCCGTGGCCCGAAGCCGGAGCGGGTCACCGCCGCCACTGCCGACCGGGGACGAGAAGACGGCGCGCGTGCGCGCCATGTTCGACACGATTGCGCCGCGCTACGACCTGATCAACCGGCTCATGACGTTCGGGCTCGACCAGGCCTGGCGCCGCCACACTGTGGCCGCGCTGGCGCTGCCCGCCGGCTCGCGGGTACTGGACCTGGCCTGTGGCACAGGCGACCTCTCGCGCCTGGCGCTGCGGAACGGTTACGTCGTCGTCGGCACCGATCTCAGCGCGGGCATGCTCGGCGCCAACGGCGCGTCGACCCCGTTGGTCGAGGCCGACGGCAGCCGACTGCCCTTCGCCGACGGCGCCTTCGACGGACTTGTGTGCGGCTACGCGCTGCGCAACTTCACCGACCTGGCGGCCACGCTGGGCGAGGCGGCCCGCGTGTTGCGGCCCGGCGGGCGCCTGGCCGTGCTCGAGGTCGACACACCCACCGCGCCGCTGTGGCGCGCCGGCTACGACCTCTGGTTCACCAAAGCTGTGCCCGCGCTCGGCGCGGCCCTCTCAGACAGAGAGGCCTACCGCTACCTCCCTCAGTCCGTGGCCTACCTGCCGCCGACGCCGGTCCTGCGCGCCATCCTGGTCGGTGCGGGGTTCTCGGCCGTGGGGATCCGTCCCCTCGCCGGCGGCCTGAGCCAAATGGTGGTGGCCACCCACGCCGGCGCGCCGTGACCGGGACACGAATGCCCGGGACCCCCGGACGCCCCGGAACCCTGCACGCCCGCAGCGTCCCGCTCGAGTACGGCCCCGACGCCCTGGAGTTCGACGGCAGCCCGACCGTGCTCTTCGACCGCCCCGGGCTCACCCTGGTCGGCTGGGGCACGGCGCAGCTCGTGGAGGCCTCGACCGCCGCCGCGGCGCTGGCGAGTATCCCCTGCGACGACAGGGTCGGCACCCTGGGGTCGGGCCCGGTGGCGCTGGGGGCGCTGCCGTTCGTCCGTGCGCTCGAGGGGTATCTCGTCATCCCGCGCTTCACCATGGGGACGTCACGCGACGCCGACGGCGTCACGCGGCGCTGGGCCACCGCGGTGGGTCCGGCCGACACGCCGCTACCCGACACCGACGCGCTCTTCGACGCGGTCATCTGGCAGTACGGGCAAGCCGAGGCGCCGGCGGGCGAAGGCGCCCGCGCCGAGGCCGGTGCCGGCTCCGAACTCACGACAACCATGGACTCGGACGCCTACGCCGCCATGGTCGGCGACGCCGTGGCGGCCATGGGCGCGCCCGGGGCCACGCTACGCAAGGTCGTCCTGTCCCGTCCGGTCAGCGTGAACCTGGACGGGCCGCTCCCACTCTCGAAGGTGCTGCGCCGGCTGCGCGCCGGCGAGCCCAACTGCACCATCTTCTCCATGCCCGTCCCCGACGGCTCCTTCTTCGGAGCGAGCCCCGAGTTGTTGGTGGCCCGTCACGGCGCGCGGGTGTCGTGCTTCCCCCTGGCCGGGACCGTGCCCCGGGGCGACACCGCCCGCTCCGACGCCGACGCGCAGCGTGATCTCGCCCGCTCGGCCAAGAACCGCGCCGAACATCGCTACGTGGTGGACGAGATCGCCGCCGCCCTTTCCCCGTTCTGCTCGGAGTTGTCCGCACCTGACGAGCCCTCACTGGTCGCATTCCGCTCCGTGGCCCACCTGGGCACGCGGATCGAGGGGGCGCTCGCCCACGACACGGGCGTGCTCGCGCTCGTGGAGCGGTTGCATCCCACGCCCGCCGTCGGCGGCACGCCGCGGGCCGAAGCGCTCGCGTTCATCGGCGCCCACGAGGCCGGCGGGCGCGACTTCTGGGCGGGCCCGGTCGGCTGGACCGGGGCCAACGGGGACGGGGAATGGATGATCGGCATTCGCAGCGCCCGCCTCGACGGCGACGCCTCGTCGGTCACCTTGCGGGCCGGGTCAGGCATCGTGCCGGACTCGGACCCCGCCGCCGAGGCGCTCGAGACAAACGTGAAGCTGGCGACCGTCCTCGATGCCGTGGTGCCGGGGGTCTCAGCGCAGCTGCGGTGAGCGTGCCGGCGGGGCGGGGGTGGGCGCCGGCCCATCGGCCACGACGCCGTTCGGTGCGGCGGGAGGCTCCGTCGCCGCCACGGCACCCGCGGCTGCGCCGATGGGGGCCAACGGAATCTTCACCACGAGCGTGGCACCGCCGTCCGGGGTCGCGCCCACCTCGGCCGAGCCGTGTGACGCCTCGGCGATCGCCCGCACGATGGCCAGCCCGAGCCCGGTCCCCGATGCCGAGCGGGAGGGATCACCTTGGTAGAAGCGGTCGAAGACCCGCCTGGCCACGCCGGGCGGGATCCCGGGCCCGTTGTCGGAGACCCGGATGAAGCCCATCTGCTGGGCCACCCCCGTCGACGCGATGACCTCGGTGCCCGGCGGCGTGTGGGCCAGGGCGTTGCGCACCAGGTTGTGCGCCACCTGGGCGAGGCGCTCAGGGTCGCCGATCACGACCACCGGCCGTCCCGGCTCGAGAACGAGATGATGCTCGTGCGGCACCGCATTGGTGTCGTCCACCGCGTCGGCGCAGATGCGGTGCAGATCGACCGGTTCCGCCCGTAGCGGTCGGCCCCGGTCGAGCTCGGCGAGCAGCAAGAGGTCCTCGACCAGGCCCCCCATGCGGGTGGCCTCCTCCTCTATGCGCTGCAACGCCTTGTGCCGTCCGGCCTCGTCGGAGAAGCCGCCGCGGCCGAGCAGCTCGGCGTAGCCGCGGATGGAGGTCAACGGCGTGCGCAGCTCGTGCGAGGCGTCGGCCACGAACTGGCGCAGCCGCTCCTCGGAGGCCGACTTCTCGTCGAAGGCCCCCTCGATCTGGCTCAACATGGCGTTCAAGGCCGAGCCCAGGCGCCCCACCTCGGTGCCGGGACGACCCTCGGGGACGCGTCGGGTCAGATCGCCCGAGGCGATGGCGTCGGCCGTGACCGCCATCTGGCGCAGCGGGCGCAGGCCTCGCCGCACCACGATGAAGACGAGCACGCCGAGGGCCAGCAGCACGGCCAGGCTCGCTGTGATCTCGACCTTGCGCAGGGAGGCGAGGGTGTCGTTGGTCGGGTTCAGCGAGAGCGACGTCACCAGTGTCCCTTGCGGGACGGTGACGGCGACCGTCCGGTACTCGCCGTAGGGGTCCCCCTTGCTGCGCAGGATCACGGCGTCGGGGTCGGGGTGGAACGTCCCCGCAAAACGCCCGACACGCACACGGCGTTCGATGTCGGGTACCTGTTGTACCGGGATGTCCTTGGTGAGGATGGGCGACGGGTCGGACTCGGCCGCTCCCGAAGGCCGGGTGAACATGACCTGTCCATTGCGGCCGAGCAGGATCACGTAGACGTCGGACGAGACGCGGTGCGACAGGTCGGCCCGCGTGATCGGCATGCCGCGCTCGGCTGCGTACGTGAGGTAGTTGAAACCGAGCGACTCGTTCTGGGCCAGCGTGTTGTCGGCTTGGCCGTAGAGGAAGGAGCGGACCGAGGCGTAGGTCACCACGTCGGCGGCCGCCAGGCCGAGTACGAGCAGCAGCGCCACGAGAGCGACGAGCCGCTTCTGGAGGCTCATCCGTCCCGGGGCAGGCGGAGGGTGTAGCCGACGCGTCGGATCGTGTGGATCAGCGCGGGTTCGCGGTCGTCGATCTTCTTGCGCAAGTAGCTGATGTAGGTCTCCACGATGTTCGGGTCACCGTGGAAGTCGAAACCCCACACGTTGTCGAGGAGCTCGGACTTCGAGATCACACGGCGGACATTCTCGAGGAGGTAGCGCAGCAGGTTGAACTCTGTCGCCGTGAGTTCAACCGGCAGCTCGTCGCGCCAGACCTCGTGGGTGTCGACGTTCATGGTGAGGTCGGCGAAGCGCAGGGTGGAGGTGTCGGCGGCCGCCATTTCGCCCGCTCGCCGCAGGATCGCTCCGACCCGCGCCATGAGCTCCTCGACGCTGAAGGGCTTGGTGACGTAGTCGTCGCCCACGCTCAGACCCTCGACCTTGTCCTCCGTGGTGTCGCGCGCCGTGAGAAACACGATGGGCATCTGTTCGCCCTGGTTGCGTAGGCGGCGGCAGACCTCGTTGCCATCGAAGTCGGGCAGCATGACGTCCAGCATCACGAGATGCGGCCGGAACGTGCGCACCTGCTCCATCGCCTCGGCACCGGTGCCGGCGACCCCGACCTGGTAGCCCTCGAAGGTGAGCGCGGCGGAGAGGAGATCAGCGATGTTGGGCTCGTCGTCGACGACGAGGATGCGAGCGGGCGGGGCGTCGACCGTCATGGCGAGCGCACGGGATCCTCGGTGCGGCCGAGTCCGCCCGGCCGAGTGCCGTTGGTGGCACGGGCGGCGCTCGCTCCCGCGTTGGTGGCCGCCGCCGGCGGGGCCGAGGGCGTCGCGGGCGTGGTCAGCACCTTCTTCGTGTGACCGCGGCGCAGCGGGTGCAGCAACCGGCCGAGGCCCCACCACGTCACGAGACCGAGCGCCTCGAACACAATGAACGAGGACATCTTCGACTCGCCGGCCTCGCGGTCGACGAAACTGATCGGCACCTCGGTGATGCGGGCGCCCGATTGGCGCGCCCGGTACGTCATCTCGATCTGGAAGCCGTAGCCCTCGGCCCGGATGCGCTCGAGGTCGATGCGCCGCAGAATGTCCGCCGAGTAGGCCCGGTAGCCCGCGGTGGCGTCGGCCACTCCGAGGCCCAGCACCGCGGAGGCGTACATGTTGCCGCCACGCGAGAGGAGGTGACGGTGCCACGCCCAGTTCGGGATCTCGCCGCCCTCGATGTAGCGCGAGCCGATGGAGACGTCGTACCCGTTCTCGAGCGGGGCCACGAGGCTCGGCAATGCAGCCGGGTCGTGGGAGAAGTCGGCGTCGATCTCGATGAAGACGTCGAAGCCGCGCTCCATGCCCCAGGCGAAGCCGGCCCGGTAGGCGCTCCCGAGCCCGGCCTTGGCGGTGCGGGCGAGCAGGTGCACATCGGACAGCTGCGCGCCCACGCCCTGCACGAGCTCCGCCGTACCGTCGGGGCTGCCGTCGTCGACCACCAGGATGCCGGCACCCGGCAGGCAGGCACGGATCCGGTGCAGCATCCGCTCGATGTTCTCCGACTCGTTATAGGTCGGGATGACCACCAGCGGTCGCATGCAGGCATTCTAGGTGAGGTTGCCGCCCTGACCTCAGCACCTCGTCGGCGCGGCGGCCGGAGCCCGTCCCGCCCTCGATCCGTCCCTACCTGCGCTTACGTCCAGCGTGGGCGGGGTTACCGGGCGGCGGGCGGGAGAAGTTGTTCAGATGTCGACCGGGTCCGGAGCCGGTTCGGACCCCAGGTCGGAGGGGTCGACCATGCCATCGGGACCCCGACGCAGCTCTCGGACGATGACCTGGACCGCCCCGCCGAAGGGGATGCCGACCAGTGCGCCGACGAAGGTGCCCAGTCCGCCGGCCACCCGGCCCCCGATCGTGGCCCCGACCAGGACGGCGATCAGGACCCAGAAGGGGTTGAGCTGCACGGTCTTGGACATGATGATCGGGTTGAGGATGTGGTTCTCCACCTGCTGGTACACGAGGAAGACGATCAGCATCGTGATGCCGGCCGGGACCGAGTGGATGGCGGCGATCACCACCACGGGCAGGCCGGCCAACAGGCCCCCGACGAGCGGGAGCAGGTCCACCATCGCAACGAAGACGCCGAGGAGCAGGGCGAAGGGCACGCCCAGGATCGCGAGGGTGATCCCCACAATGATGCCGGCGATCACCGAGGTGGCACCGTTCCCCAGCATGTAGCCCGTGACCGAGCGCATGGACTCGTCGACGACGCGGTGCAAGCGGTCGGCCGTGCTGGGCTGGAAGAGGCTGAGGAAGCCCTGCCACATGCGCGGGGCCTCCAACATGGTGAACAGGGTCAAGATGCCAATGGTGAGAATGGTGACGACGGTCGATGCGGCCGCCGCGCCCACCGACAACGCGGTCGCCGGCTTGAGCACCTTGGTGATCTGCGCGGTGAGCTTGCTCGATCCCTCCGACAAGTACTTCTGCAGATGCAGCCGGAAGACCAGGCGACCGATCGGACCGCGGCCCTTCTTGGCTTCGCGGACGAGATCGGGCACCTGGTGCCCGAAGTGCACAGCGGCGGTGACCAGTGGCTCCGTGAACAAGTAGATGAGCCCGATGAGGACGAGCGCGCCGATGAGGAACACGGCAAGCGTCGCGCCGCCGTGGCTCAGCCCACGCCGCCGCAGGAAACGAGTGGCCGGCGTCAACAGCAGTGTGATGAAGAAGGCGATGATCGCGTACACGATGATGGTGCGCAGGACCCACAGCCCGAGAATGAATGCGGCGTTGAGGTCGAGCAGCAAAATGATCGTGACCACGGACACGATGATCGTCCCGAGCGGAATGCCCCGACGATCCGCACTCCCCGAGAACTTCGACCGCCACGTCTCGCGGGTCTCCCGGGCCATGGCGCCCAGCTTGGCAGCTGAGCACGCCCAAAAGGCGGTTCTTCGCGCTGTCCACGTGCAAGCATGAAGATCCGATGGATCACGACGACCAGGGGGACGACGCGCCGCGGCCGCACACGCCCGTGGTGGAGTCTGAGCACCTTGCCTCCTCCGACCCGTCTTCGGACAGTGCGCCCCCACCGGCCGCCGCACAGCCCGACGGCGAGACCGCCGCACAGCCCGACGGAGGAACGGCCCAGGCCAGCGCCGCAGCGCAACCCCGGGTCCGCCGGAGGTTTCTGCCGCGCAACGTGAAGATCGCGGTCATGGTGCTGTTGCTGTTCTTCATCGGGGAGTACATCTTGCTCCCCGAATTCGCGAGCGCCCGGCGCGAAGCACACCAACTCACTCAGCTCAATCTCATCTGGCTGATCCTCGGCGCAGTGTTGGAAGTGGCGGCGTTGGTGGCGTACACCCAACTCACGCACACCGTGCTCTCCCCGGGCGCGCCCGACCGCTGGCGCATCTTCCGCATCAACATGTGGGCGCTCGCCATCAGCCACACGCTGCCGGGTGGTCAGGTCCCGGGAACCGCGGCCAGCTACAAGCTGCTCACCGAGGCCAATGTCACGGGGAGCACCGCCGCCTTCGGGCTGGCGACCCAGGGCATCGGGTCGGCGGTGGTGCTCAACGTGATCTTCTGGCTGGCCCTGCTGATCTCCATCCCGCTGCAGGGCTACAACCCGCTCTACGGGTTCGCCGCCATCCTCGGCGTGCTCCTGCTCGCCATCTTCGCCGGGGTGGTCTTCTTGTTGACCCGGGGCGAGCGCCACGCCGGCATGCTCGTGAAGAAGGTGGCAGAACGGCTGCCCTTCGTGCGGCCCGAGACCGTGACGTCCTTGGTCCAGAAGGTGGCGGACCGGATGAAGATCCTGTTCACCAGCTCGCAATTGCTCAGGAGGGCTGGCGGTTGGGCGGCGGCCAACTGGCTGCTCGACTGCTCCTCGCTCTACGTCTTCCTTCTCGCCTTCGGGGCGCACGTCTCGCCGATCGACGTCCTGGTGGCCTACGGCCTCGCCAACATTCTCGCCGTCATTCCCATCACGCCGAGCGGCCTGGGCGTGGTCGAAATCACGATCATCGCCGTGCTGAAGGGTTTCGGCGTCCCAGGCGACGTGGCCGCGGCCGGGGTCCTCAGCTGGCGCCTGGTGAACTTCTGGCTGCCCATCCCCTTCGGCGGTGCCTCCTACCTGTCGCTGCGCTTCGGGCATTCGAGGACGACGCAGGCCAAGGCACTCCCGTCCTGACCTCGCACCGGGTCCACGCACCGTGACGCGCCCGGGCCACCCATCGGTGCTGGCGCGCTGGGTGGCCGCGCAACGCCTGCAGCTCGAGCGCACGCGCCCGTCGACACCCCAGGGCGACGTGGCCGCGGAGCACCGCCTCTACCGCGCCGTGGCGGGGAGCGTGCGGGCGCCGGCAGGGCACCGAGGACGGGCGACCGTCATGGCCCTGCGGACGCAGGTGGTCGACGCCGAGGTGGCACGTGCCATCGGTCGCGCCACGACGCAGATCGTGCTCGTGGGGGCGGGCTACGACGGGCGGGCCCTGCGCTTCGCCGGCGGCGCGACGCGGTGGTTCGAGGTGGACCGGGCCACCACGTTGGAGGACAAGCGGCGGCGGTTGCGCGCGCTCGAGATTGAGCCGGTCGGGGTCACGCCGGTCACGCTCGACCTCCTCGACCAGCGCGCCAGCGAAATCGACGCCGCACTGCAGGCGGCGGGCCACGACGCCAAGGTAGCTTCGCTCTTCGTGTGTGACGGGCTGAACGACACGCTGACGCTCGAAGCCACCGCCTCGCTCGCCGCCTCGCTGCGCGGCCGGGCTGCGGCGGGCAGTGTCATGGTGGCCGATTTCGCCGTGGCGCCCGAAGGGGCGGCGCCGGTGCGCGCTCTGCGCACGGCCACCGGGCTGGTGCGCCGGGCCACCGCCGAACCGAGACGCAGCGCGTTTCGTCCGGGCGATCCCCAGAAGGTGATGGTCGTCACCGGCTGGCACGTGACGCACACGGCATCCTCGGCCGAGCGCCGCCTCGACCCGGGCGCGCACAGCGTGGTGCTCGTCTGCGAGCCCGATGCCGCCCGCGATCGCTGAAGGCCGGCCCGGACGGACTCAGGATCCGGCGCCGCTCGGCGCCATGGTCCGCCGCCCCACCCGCGCGGGTTGACGCACGTAGGAACGCCCGACCCGGACCGCCGCCCCGATCAGGAGCACCAAGAAGAGCAGCACGTCCGCGTTGCCCACCGGCAGCAACCACCCGCGCCCGGCGAAGCGCACCGCCGGCCCGTGCGGCACCCACCAGTAGGGTGCCGCCCACAGGAGCACGGCTGTCCCGAGCGCGTACCACTCGCCGTAGCGGGGCCGGTCCTCGGCCAGGGCCAGCCACGCCACGAGGAGCACCGTCCAAATGAAGTGGTGCGACCACGACACCGGGCTGGCCAGCGATTCGGTTGCCTCCACCACCAGCAATCCGAGCACGGGTGACGAGCGACGGTAGGCACCGGCGGCGATCAACAGGCCCACGACACCGACGCTCACGACGATCACGAACGTGGTCGGCGTCGCCAGCGTGTGACCGAGCATGCGCTCGACCGCGCCGAGGACGCCCTGGTTCCCGACCCACGACAGCATGCCGGCGCGCTGTGGGTCCCGGATGTAGTGCGTCCAGTACGACCACGAGGTCGACGCGTTGAAGGCGGTCGCCACCAGTGCCGCGCCGAGGAAGGCCGCAATGGCCCGCGCGCCCGAGCGCCCCTGCCGGGTGAGAAAGAGATACGGGATCAGAATCACCGGCGTCACCTTGATGGCCGCCGCCAGCCCGACGAGGATCCCGCGCGGGATGGGCAGGTCCAGTGTGAGGTCGGCCACGATCATCAACGCCAGAATGATGTTGACCTGACCGAGCAGGAAGGTCTGGCGGACCGGATCGAAGAGCATCACCGGCAGCACCAGGGCGAGGGCCCACCAGATGATCGTCCGCCTGTCGAGCGCTCCACAGACGGCGCGCAGGCTCACCGCCAGTAATCCGAACAGCGCCGCGAGGTTGATCCAGGAGAACATGACCTCGCAGACGCGCAGGGGGAAATGGGCGAACGGAGCGAACAGCAGCGCCGAGAACGGCGGATAGGTGAATCCGAGATGATCCGTCGGATACGTCACGGTGAAGAGATCGTTGGACGACGCGTGCGCCCCGCCGAGCAGGTAGGTGCTGAGGTCCAGCTGCTGATGGAAGAGCGCCAGGACCGTTGCCCCGACGGCCGCCAACGCCGCTAACGCCGCCGGCCAGCCCCAACTGCGGTTGGTGGCAACGGCGCGCAGGCGGCGCTCGAGCGTGCTGGACTCCATGGCTCTCGACCGTAGCGGCGTCCGTCGGCGGCTCGTCACCTGCGCCCGCGCTGGCGGCGTCACCGGCGCCTGCGGTGGTTCGTGCACATCTGCGCCTCGATCGACCTCGCCGCTACGCCGGAGACGTGGCCTCTTCACTTTCAGTGAGACGCACGTCGGTATCGAGACGCCGACGGGCCCGTTCCCGCGCCAGCTCCTTGAGTCGCTCCTGCGAACTCACGCCGTGGCGGTTGGGCACCCGGCGCCAGCGCCGGTCCGATCCCAGCGCCCAGGCGTTGGTCTCGTCGGCGAACACGAGGTCGAGCACCTCGAAGAGCCGCGACTGCAGCTCGGGGTCGTGCACCGGGACGACCACCTCAATGCGACGGTCCAGATTGCGTCCCATGAGGTCGGCCGAGCCGATGAAGATCTTGAGGGGCAGACCCGGTCCGGCCGCCGGATCGGCCGGCGCACCGCCGAAGCGGTAGATACGCGAATGCTCCAGGAAGCTGCCCACAATGGAACGGACCCGGATGCGCTCGGAGAGCTCGGGGATGCCGGGGCGGAGGCGGCACAGGCCGCGCACGGCCAAATCGATCTCGACGCCGGCGCCCGAGGCGCGGTAGAGCGCGTCGATCATGGCGGCGTCGGTGAGGCCGTTGAGCTTCAGGACGATGCGGCCGGACGGTCCCGCTTCGGCCTGCTCCTCGATCATGGCCAGGATGCGCTTGCGCACGGTCACCGGTGACACAAGGATCTCTTGGTAGTCGGCGTGACGCGAGAAGCCGGTGAGGTAGTTGAAGAGCTCGCCGACATCGGCACCGATCGCCCGATCCGAGGTGAGCAATCCGATGTCCTCGTAGATGCGCGCCGTCTTGGAGTTGTAGTTGCCGGTACCGACATGGCAGTAGTGCCGCACCCCGTCCTCCTCGCGCCGCAGCACGAGCGCGGTCTTCGAGTGCGTCTTGAGGCCGACGATGCCATAGACCACATGGACACCCACCTCTTCGAGCGCCCGGGCCCAGCCGATGTTGGCCTCCTCGTCGAAGCGCGCCTTGAGCTCGACGATGGCCGCCACCTGCTTGCCGTTCTCGGCGGCGCGGATGAGCGCGGCGACGATCGGGCTGTCGCCCCCGGTGCGATAGAGCGTCTGCTTGATCCCGAGCACCATCGGGTCCTCCGCCGCCTGCGCCACGAAGGCCTCGACCGACGTGGCGAAGGAGTCGTAGGGATGGTGAACCAGCACGTCGCGCTCGCGCAGCATGGCGAAGAACTCGGCCGGATCGTGCGCCACCTGGGCGAGGCGGGGCGGAGTCATGGGCGTCCAGCTCTCGCCGTGGAGGTCGGGGCGGTCGAGGGCGTAGACACCCCACAACCCGCTCAGGTCGAGCGGCGCCCCGACCCGGAAGACCCCGTCGGATCCGACCTCGAGCTCGGTGGCCAGCAGTTCGGCAAGCTCCTGGCCCATGTCGGCCTCGATCTCGAGCCGGAGGGCCTTGCCGAAACGGCGGCGGCGCAGTTCCATCTCGATGGCGACGAGCAGGTCGTCCGCCTCGTCCTCCTCGAGGGCGAGGTCGGCGTTGCGGGTGACCCGGAAGGCATGGTGATGACCGATCGTCATGCCCGGGAACAACGAGTCCAAGTGCGCGGAGATTACCTGTTCCAGTGGCACGAAACGTTCACCGTCGGGCATCACGATGAAGCGTGGCAGGGCCGGTGGCACCTTGACCCGGGCGATGCGGCCCTCCCCCGACGAGGGATCCAGCACCTCGACCACGAGGTTGAGCGACAGGTTCGAGATGTACGGGAAGGGGTGGCCGGGGTCGACGGCGAGCGGTGTCAGCACCGGGTAGATCTGGCGCTGAAAGACCTCGACGAGGTGCTGGCGGTCGTCGTCGTCGAGCGAGCCCCAGCCGGCGAAGCGGACGCCGGCGTCGGCCAGGCCCGGCACGATCTCGTCCAAGAAGATGTGGTCCTGACGCCGGACGAGCTCTTCGACGCGGCTGCGGATCATGGTCAGCTGCTCGCCGGGACGCAGCCCGTCCACCGAGCGGGTGCGCACGCCGGCAGCGACCTGGTCCTCCAAGGCGGCGACACGGATTTGATAGAACTCGTCGAGCAGCTCGGAGAAGATGGCGAGGAACTTGGCCCGCTCCAGCAGCGGGATGCCGTCGTCCTCGGCCAGATCGAGCAGGCGGGCGCCGAAGTCGAGCCGCGACTGCTCCCGGTTGGTGAAACGCTGGTAACCGAACGCCTCGATCTGCTGGTACGTCGGAGGGGTCGGGTGCTCGACCTCCTCGCCAATGCGCTGCTCCCCCGCTCCAGGCGCTGGCCCGTCTGTGACCTGGGGTTCGGGCTGCGCTGGGGGTTGGTGCTGGGGCTGTGTCTGGGTCATGTGAAGTGGTCCAGCAGCGAGCATCCGAAGCGGGATGTCACCCCTGATCCTACCCCCCACCACTACGATTCGCCCGGTGCCGTCTGCGTCCGCTGTCCGTGCCCGTCGCACTGTTCTCCCGCGCTACGTCTTCGGCCCCAAGCCCAAGCGACGGACGGAGCTGGGCCTGCTCCTCTTCGCCGCGCTGCTGGTCGTCGCGCTCTACATCATCGCCGTCCTGGGTCAGAAGTCCAAGATCCCCGACAACATCGGCGCGTTCCTCGGCGTCGTCCTCGGCCTGGCGCTCTGCGCGCACATGGCGAACCGCTGGCTCGCCCCGAACGCCAACGCAGTGATTCTCCCGCTGGCCGTCCTGCTGAACGGGCTCGGCTACGTCGTCATCGCTCGCTGGGACCCGGGCCAGGCCCAGGGCCAGGCGGCCTGGGCCGCGCTCGGCATCGGGTTGTACGTGCTGACCATGCTGGTGGTGCGCTATTCACGCGATCTGGAGCGCTACCGTTACCTGCTCTTGCTGGTGGCGGGAGTGCTTCTCGTCGTCCCCCTCTTCTTCTCGCCCATCGGGGGCGCCCGTCTGTGGGTGCACTTCGGCAGCCTGTCGTTCCAGCCCATTGAGTTCTCCAAGATCCTCCTGTGCATCTACTTCGCCTCCTACTTCGCGGAGAACAAGGAGATGCTGACGATCCCGACGGCGCAACTCGGGAACCGCCTGATCCTCGACCCCCGGCCGCTCATCCCCATCCTGGTCGCCTGGGGCGCCGCCATGGCGGTGATCGGGCTGGAAGACGACATCGGCTTCGCCGCACTGCTCTTCGTGCTCTTCATCGGCCTGCTCTGGGTGGCCACCGGTCGGGTCGGCTACCTGCTGCTCGGGCTGGTGCTGTTCGGCATCGGGGCCTATATCGCCGCACGATATTTCGGCCAGGTGCATCTGCGCGTCGAACAATGGCAGAACCCCTGGCCGACAACGGCCAAGCCGGGCGTCACCCAAATTGCGGAGGCGCAATACGGCATGGGCACGGGCGGGGTCGGCGGGACCGGGCTTGGCTTCGACTACTACGCGCGGTACATCCCCGAGCTGACGAGCGACATGATCTTCGCCGCCATCGGCACCGAGATGGGCCTGGTCGGCTGCGTCGCCGTGGTGATGTCCTTCATCCTCCTGGTGGGCTCGGGCTTCCGAGTGGCCCAGACGGCCCGGTCGGACTTCTCGCGCCTCATGGCGACGGGGCTGACGCTGATTCTCGGCTTCCAGGCCTTCTTCATCATGGCGGGGGTGGTACGCCTGTTGCCCTTTACGGGGATCACCCTCCCCTTCGTCGCCTACGGCGGGTCGTCCCTGCTGGCGAACTACGTCCTGATCGCGCTCATGCTGCGGATCTCGGACGAGGGGGCGCAGGCCCAGGCTGCCATGCTGGCGGCCGGTTCCGCCGGAGGCCCCGGCGAGCGCCCGATGGTCCCCGCCGGCTGAGGGCGGCCCGGCGCAACCCGCCGGCCCGGTGCGGCCGGGATCAGCGCGGCGGCCTCATTCGGAGCCGCCGGAGCTGGCCGATCCGCCGGCCACTTCGTAGGACCACAGCTCGGACGAGACCGAGACGGGGCCGCCGTGGGGCGAGGGCCGGTCGGCGCCGGCGTGACCATGGGCGAAGGCCGGCGAGGAGACCCACTTCTGGAACGACTCCTCGTCGCGCCAGCGGGTGACGACGAGCCACTGCAGCCGGTCGTCAGTCGGGCGCAGGAGCTCGAAGCCCTCGAAGCCCTCCTGGTTGTCGACGGCACCCGCCCGCGCCGCGAAGCGACGGGCCAACTCGTCACCGGAGCCGGCGGGGACGGTGATGGCGTTGATCTTGATGACGGCGGGACGTGCTTTCGTACTCATGGCACCTCAGTGGTCGGATGGGTGTGATCGGTGTGATCGGTGTGATCTTGTCAGGCCGACACACGTTCGGTGAGGCACACGGTAATCGTGTCGCCTGCTTCCTTCCCGATCTTCTTGCGGAGCGCCGCCTTGATCGGCAACTTATGGGTGCCGTCACCGAGCGCCATGAACGAGCTCTGGAACGGCTCGCCGTCGACGGTCCCGCGCACCTTCACCAGTCCCCTGGTCCCGAAGAACTCGGCTGAACCCACCATGACCACGTACGTCCATCCCCCCTTGTCGGGGCTCTTCTGCAGCTCGGCCCGGAAGGTCTTGCGCATGCGGTGATCCCCCTCCTTCTCGCGCTGATCGTCGGCCCGTCGCGGCGTCCTCGCCCGGTGACCCGGTGCGCACCGTCGCCAACGCCGATCCTGCCCGCAATGCGAGGCTGGTGCCAATGACCGAAGGCCACGACACCGGCGTCCATCTCGTCGCGGCGGGCCTCCTCGTCCATGCCGGCGAAGTCCTGCTCTGCCATCGCTCTGCGAGCAGGCGCTGGTATCCCGACGTCTGGGACCTCCCTGGTGGCCACATCGAACCGGGCGAGTCGGCTGAGGATGCGCTCGTTCGCGAGCTCCGCGAGGAGCTGGGGATCGTGATCTCCGAACCCACTGTGCCTCCATTCGCCCACGTGGAGCACAGCGACGTCGACTGTCGCATCTGGGTCGTCCGGGCCTGGGGTGGCAACCCGCATGTGGCATCGGATGAACACGACGACCTGCGTTGGTGGTCTCCGAACGCCATCGGCGATCTGCCGTTGGCGGACGAGCGCTATCGGCCCCTGCTGCGACGAGCGGCGTCGAGGGACGATGAATGAGCCCGACCGACCGTCACGGCCGATGCAGTCGCCGAGGAGTTCCACCATCGTTGTGCCGGCGGTGCCGCGGCCCGTTCAGGTCCCCAGCACGACGACGTCGCCCACCTCATCGAGCAGCCGCTCATCGGCCAAGATCGGCGCCGGCACAGGCATGCGGAGCGCCAGGACGATCCCGTCGGACGGCCGGCAGTCGATCCGCTCGCGCCCGCTCGGCGTCATGAGGTCGAGCTCGGCCAGGAGGTTGCCCTCGTCACGCCCGACCAGTCGGAGGGCGATGACCTCAATGCGCGCCCGCTGGAGCACCTGCATAAAGAGCTCGTGGGTCATGGGCCGGCGCGAGTCCATCCGCCGGAGCGCCTGGGCCATGGCGGTGCCCTCCGGGAGGCCGACCGGAAAGACGAGCGCGCGGATTGGCGGCTCCGATTCGACCAGCGTGACCGAGGGATAGGTCGACGGCAGGTCGAGCGACACATCCTCGACGTCCATGACTCGGAAGGTCGGGATCGCCTCGATGGTCGCCTCTTGCCCAGTTCGGGAGGCCGGCGCTGTTGTCGCCTGTGCCTCTGCGGTCGCCGCCGCATCGGCCGCCGCCACGGCCAAACCCTCCGGGTCGCTCATCGGAACCGCCGCCGGGCGCTGACGCTGAGGGCAAGCCCCACGGCGCTGAAGAAGACCAGCACGGCCGTGCCGCCGTAGCTGACGAAGGGGAGCGGAATCCCCGTGATCGGCATGATGCCCATGGTCATCCCGGCGTTCTGGAAGACGCTGAAGGCGATGAAGGCAAAGAGGCCGGCGCAGATGATGCGGCCGAAGATGTCCCGCGACACGACGGCAGCGTGCAGGACCCGCCAGGCGATCACGCCCTCGAGGAACAGCACGCCCACCGCGCCGACGAAACCCAATTGTTCGGCCACCGCGGTGAAGATGAAGTCGGTCTGCTGCTCGGGCACATAACCGAGATTCGTCTCCACCCCGTGCCCGATGCCCTGCCCGAACATGCCACCCGAGCCGATGGCGTTCTTGGCCTGCTGGGTGTTGTAAATGGCCGACTGCACGTAGGGGTTCGTGCTGTGCGAGTTCGGGTTCAAGAAAGTCGTCAGGCGAGCGATCTGGTAGTGGTGCAGCAGGCCACCGGCGATGGCGACGAAGGCGACGAAGGCCGTCCCGATGAGCAGCATGACCAGAATCCGGATGGGCAGTCCGGCCACAGCCAGGAGGACCAGCAACACGATCACCATGATCATCGCCGTGCCGAGGTCCGGCTGGAGCAGCACCAGGACGATCGGGATGCTGGCCATGATCAGCAGGCGGAAGACGTCGCGCCAGGCCAACCCCTCCTCCTCGCGGCGCGCGCGAATAGGCGGCCACGGCCAGGATGAGGGCCAGCACGGCGAATTCGGACGGTTGCAACTGCAGCGGGCCCAGGCTGAACCACCGTGCCGCGCCCTGGGCGCTGCTACCGATGGCGAACACCCCGAGCAGCGCGAACACGATCAGCCAATAGAGGATGTTGGCCACGGGTTCGATCCGCCGATAGTCGATCAGGGCGACCACCACCATGACGATGACGCCCAGCACGACGAACAGGCCCTGCTTCTTCAGGAAGGTCTTGGGGTCGTCGCCGTTGGCCAGCAACGATCCGCGGGTCGCCGTGTAGACCATGACCACGCCGATAATCGACACCAGCAGCGTGGCGGCTACCAGAATGACGTCAAAGGGAGGCACGCTGCGGCGGGCGGCAACGTGTGTTCTGGCGAGTGTGGTCATAAGGCGGATTCGGGGACAGAATACCGGCCGTGACCCCACCCTCCTTGGCGCCGCTTCCTGCCCTGGTGGGCACCCTGCGCGCCGCCACCACCAACAATCAGGTCGACCAAGGCGGCGGTTGGCTCTACCACCTGCTCGTCAAATTCGGCGTCAGCCCGGACACGGCCTCGACGGTGACCGACCTGATCGTCCGGCCGCTCAGCATCCTCATTGTGCTCGTGATCGCGCTCATCGTGGCCCGTCTGGGTGCGCGTGTGATCCGACGCGTGCTCGAGCGCGTCGCCAACCAGGCCGCGACCCGTTCGGGCTCGACGCGGGCGGGGGCGCGGGTTGCCACCATGTCCGGGCTCGTCGCCAACATCTGGCGCTTCTTTGTCTTCGTGGTGGCGGGCGCCATCGTGCTCGGCATGCTCGGCATCAACCTGACGCCGTTGCTCGCCAGCGCGACCATCATCGGCGCCACCCTGGGCTTCGGCGCGCAGCAGATCGTGCGCGACTACTTCTCGGGCATCCTCATGACGATGGAGGACCAGTACAACGTCGGCGACTCGGTCACGATCGCCGGGGTGACGGGCGTCATCGAGGAGGTCACCATGCGCCTCACCCGTTTCCGCGGCTTCGACGGCACGACGTACATCATCCCCAACGGTGACATTCGCCTGATCGGGAACCTGTCACGCGGCTGGGCCCGCGCCGTGGTCGATCTCAGGTTGCCCGGGCAGAGCGCGGCTGATCTGGACGGGGTGCGCCGCATCATCGGCGACGCAGCGCACGAGGTGGCCACGAATCCGCTGTTCGCCGACCACGTCACCGAGCCGCCCACGGTGGTCGGACTGCAATCCGCTGACGCCTCGACGATCACGGTGCGGGTGATGCTCCTCACCGTGCCCTCGCAGCGCGACGCGCTGACGTGCGGATTGCGCGAGGCCGCGCTCGAAGCCCTGGCGACGGCTGCGTTCTGGCCGGCGGAGGTCGCGCCGCCGCCGGCAACACCTGCGACCTGACCGGACGACGGCGTCAATTCGGGGAAGGGGCCACCGCCTCCGCTGCGGACCACATGGCCTCGACCGGCGCCTCCATACCGGTCCAGAGGGTGATTTGGGCCGCCGCCTGGTGCACGAGCATCCCCAACCCGTCGACGCCACTGGCACCGGCTGCCCGAGCCTCCTCCAACCAGCGTGTCGGCCGGGGCGCATAAATGAGATCGGCCGCCACCTGCCCGCCATGCAGCCACCGGGGATCCACCGGCCAGGCGCCTCCAGCGTCGCCCCCGGCCATCCCGATCGGCGTGGCGTTGACCACCAGGTCAGCCGCTCGGACCACCGCCTTGCGAGCGCTCTCGGCCGATCCCACCACCGAGCCGGCGGCGCCCGCCAGCTCCGCCGCCGTGGCGCCGCGCTCGGGGGTCCGGTTGAGCACGGCGACCGTGTCGGCTCCCGCCTCGGCCAGGGCGAGCACGACGGCCCGGGCGGCCCCGCCCGCCCCGATGACCACGCAGCGCGTGCCGGCGGGTGCAAAGGACGCACCCCGCTCGAGCGAGGCGACAAAGCCCGCTCCGTCGGTGTTCGCTCCCAGCAACGCTTCGTCGCGCCGCACAATGCAGTTCACCGCATTGAGCCGGCGCGCCTCCTCCGTGCACGAGTCGACCAGGGCAGCAACATCGGCCTTGTGCGGCATGGTCACCGACAGCCCACGCAGATCGGCCCTGCGCATGGCGGCCACTGCGGCCGCCGCCTGACCGGCCGGCACCTCGAAGGCGAACGAGCGCCAGGTGTCGGACAACTCGAGGGCGGCGAAGGCGGCGCTATGCAGCACGGGTGACAGCGAATGGGCGATGGGGCTGCCGATGACCCCGACGAGGCGCACCTCGGTTCCGGCGTCGGCCCGGGCCTCGTCCATGGTCATGGGCACGCCTCCGGACGCGCCGGCGGCCGGGTCAGGGGAGGCCACGGGACTTGGCCAGCTGCTCGTTGGCGAGCTGTTCGGCGTAGGTGTCCGAGAACGCCATCACGCCGTTCTTCTGGACGAGGGTGAAATACAGCCACCCCCCGGCCGGCGGATGCACCGCCGCCTGCAAGGCGGTCGGCGACGGCATGCAGATCGGTGTCGGCGTCAGGCCGGTGTTGAGGTAGCTGTTGTAGGGCGACTTGATCTTGAGGTCCTGCGACGTCACCGGACCCCCGTCCTGACCCAACGCGTACAGGACGGTCGAGTCCATCTGCAGCGGGGTGCCCTGGGCCAGGCGGTTGTAGATGACCCGGGCCACCTTGGGCATGTTGAAGGTGTAGTACCCCTCCTTCTCCACAATGGATGCGGCGGTGATCACCTGGTACGGCGTCATCCCGAGTGCGGCCGCCGAGGCCGTGCTCAACCCGACGCCCTGGGCGACGTGATCGAAGCGCTGCACCATGTCGGTCAGGATCGTGGTGTCGGTCTCTCCCGGGAGGACCAGATAGTTCCCCGTGCCGAGCAGCCCTTCGAGATTGTTCGAACCCGGGGGTGAGAACATCGAATGCACCGCGCCGCTCGCCGCGGTCTTGGCGAACTCGCCCCCCGCATGGCCCGGCAGGCTGTCGACATTCTGCGCCACCTCGGAGAGCGTGTATCCGGGGCGCACGTCGACGGGATAGATGTTCGGTCCCGCCGCCAGGAGCGCACGCACCTCGGAGAAGCTCAGGTTCTTGTGCATGGCGTAGCTCCCCGGCAGCACCGAAGGCGTGCCGTGGAACACCTCTGACACCTGGAACGCGAACGAGCTCCCGATCACGCCCTTCGAGCTGAGCATGTCGATGATGGAGTTCGTCGACTGACCCTGGTGCACCGTCACGACGACCTGGGGACCCTCCGGGCCCAGGGCATGCGCCTCGAGCTCATACCAAAGGACGAAGCCCAAGACGATGATGAGGAGGCCGCCGCCGATGGCCGCCAGGGCCCGGCGCCGGCGGCGCACCCGGGCCGAACGGGCGGCGCGGCGCCCGCTCCGGGTTTCCACGTCGTCGGCGTCGTCGGCGTCGTCGGCGTCGTCGGCGTCGCCGGCGGGGTCGACCACCTCGCTGGGCTGGTGGCGTTGATCGGGTTGGTCGGGTTGCGCCCAGGGCAGGTCCTCGGCCCCGGCGTCGCCGTCGAACGGCTCGTGCGGGCCACTCACGGGTTGTCCAGCCAGGCCTGGAGCAGCACCATGGCGGCGGCGCTGTCGACCACGCGGCGGGCCTTCTTGCCGGTCCGCCCCGCCGCGCGCAGCGAGCGCTGCGCCTCCACCGTGGTGAAGCGCTCGTCGGCCGTCTCGACTGTGACCCCCAGCGGTTCGAGCAGCTCCCGGAGGGCGGCGGCCTCGTCGAGGGCCGAGCGGGCGGCCGGTCCCATCTGGCCGGAGAGGCTCAGCGGGAGACCGACCACCACCGTCGCCGCCTCGACCTCGCGCACGGCCTCGACGACGGCGGTGCGGTCGCGTACGGGGTCACCGCTGCGCTCGATCGTCCCCCACGGGCTCGCCAGACTGCGTCCGCTGTCGCTGTAGGCCACGCCGATGCGCCGCGACCCCAGATCGAGTGCAGCGACCCGGCCGGCACCCGGGCCGCTCACGTCGAAAGAAGCCGCTGCGCCTCGGCCAACGCCGCCTCAATCTGGGAAGGATCCTTCCCGCCCGCCGTCGCCACCTCGGCGGACCCGCCCCCACCCCCACCGACCATCTTCCCGAGCGTGCGCACCAGCTGTGTGGCGTCGGGAGTTCCGTCCGTCGCGACCGCGATCGCCGCCTTGGCCCCGTCGGGCGACCCGCCGAGGACCACGGCGTGCACACCATCGTGGCGGAGGATCGACTGGGCCAGCATCCGGAGCTCGTCACCCTCCACCTTGTCGCGGCGGGCCACGACGACGCCCCCGTGGGCCGCCGCCGCTTGCGCCAGCGCCGTCGCGTCGGCCTCGCTCGATTGCTGACGCAGGCGTGCCAGTTCCTTCTCGGCCTCGCGCTGGCGCTCCGACAGGCGCCCGATGGCAGCCAGCAGCTCGTCGGGCTCCGTCCGCAGCTGCTCGGACGCAGCTTGCACCAAGCGCTCTCGTTCGAGGGCCCGCTCGAGCGACGCGAAACCGGTGAGCGCGAACAGCCGACGCGTGTTCGAACCGATGGAACCCTCCGACAACAAGGTGATGGGTCCGATCTGCCCCAGCGAGTCGACGTGGGTGCCTCCGCAGAATTCCAGGGAAGTCGTCCCGGCCCGCACGACGCGCACCGACGAGCCGTACTTGTCGCCGAAGAACGCGATGGCACCCATCTTCTCGGCGTCTTCGCGCGACGTCTCGGTGGTCTCGACTCCCACCGCTGAGAGCACGGCTCGGTTGGCCCGGGCGAAGACCTCGTTGAGGTCCTCACGGCTCGGCTGGGCATGGTGCGAGAAGTCGAAGCGGAGGTACTCGGGCGAGACCAACGAACCCTGCTGGCGCACATGGTCGCCGAGGACCTCCCGCAGGGCCGCGTGCAGCAGGTGCGTTGCCGTGTGATTGCGTCGGATGGCCTCGCGGCGTTCGGCATCGATGGTCGCCAGCGCGTCCTGCCCCGCCCGCATCTCACCGCTCAGGCGGGCCCGGTGCGCCACCAACCCCGGCACGGCGAGCACCGTGTCGTAGACCTCGGCGATACCGGACTCGGTCACGATGGTGCCGGTGTCGCCCACCTGGCCCCCGCTCTCGGCGTAGAACGATGTGCGGTCCAAGAAGATCTCGACGACCGGTCCCGCCTCGGCACCCTCGAGCACCGCCACCACCTGCGCCGGCACCTCGTAGTGCTCGGCGTCCCGACCAACGAACACGGTGGGACCCTCCGCCTCGAGCAGAGCCCGGTAGGCCGCCTCGTCGCCGGCGCGCGTCGACTTGGCGGCGGCCCGGGCGCGCTCGCGTTGCTCGGCCATCGCGGCGTCGAAGCCCGGCCGGTCGACCTCCACGCCGACGTCGCGCGCCAACTCCTCGGTCAGCTCGACCGGGAACCCGTGGGTGTCATGGAGGGTGAAGGCCACGTCGCCGCCGAGGACCTTGGTTCCGCTGGCGAACGCCTCTTCCAACCGGCTCAACCCGGCGCGCAGCGTGCGGTCGAAACCAGCCTCCTCGCGCGCCACCACGTTGACGATGAGATCCTGCTGGGCGCGCAGCGCGGGGTACGCGTCACCGAGCACCTCGGTGGCCGCCTCCACCAGCCGGGTGGTGACGGGTTTGTCCACGCCGGCCCGGCGGGCGGCCAGCACGGCGCGCCGCACGACCCGGCGCAGCACGTATCCACGCCCCTCATTGGCCGGCAGGACGCCGTCGGCCACAAGCATGGAGAAGGCGCGGCCGTGGTCGGCCAACACGCGCAGCGCCACGTCGGTGGACGGGTCGGCTCCGTAGCCTGTTCCGAGGATGGAGGCCGCCGTGTCGATGATGGGCGCGAACAGGTCGGTGTCAAACACTGAATCGTGACCCTGCAGAACGGGAAGGATCCGCTCCAGGCCCGCACCCGTGTCGATGTTCTTGCGCGGGAGCTCGCTCAAGGTGCCGTCGGCGTCGCGGTTGTACTGCATGAAGACGAGGTTCCAGATTTCGACGAAGCGGGCGTCGCCGCCGTGCTTGGGTCCGCCCTCGTGCCCGTAGGCCTCGCCGAGATCCATGAAGATCTCCGAGTCCGGTCCGCAGGGCCCCGTCTCCCCCATGGCCCAGAAGTTGTCCTCGGGGCCCATCCGCTGGACACGCTCGGAAGGCACCCCGATCTTGTCGAGCCACAGGCCGGCCGCCTCGTCGTCGTTCTCGAGCACCGTGACCCAGAGGCGGTCGCCGTCGAGACCGAAGACCTCCGTGAGCAGCTCCCAGGCCATCGGGATGGCCTCCGCCTTGAAGTAGTCGCCGAAGCTGAAGTTGCCCAGCATCTCGAAGAAGGTGCAGTGATACGTGTCGGTCCCGATGATCTCGATGTCGGGGGTCCGGAAGCACTTCTGTATGGAGGTGGCCCGGGGCCACGGCGCCGGCTCCTCGCCCACGAAATAGGGCTTGAAGGGAACCATCCCGGCGATCGTGAAGAGGACGGACGGGTCGTGGGGAATCAGGCTGGCGGAGGGAACGACACTGTGATCCCGATCCGCGAAGAAGCGCGTAAAGGCCGCCCGCAGTCCGTTGGCGTCCATCACTGCAGCTTACCGGGGTCAAAAACGGATCCGGAGCCGGTTTGGGCGCCGGCGCCGGCGCTGCCGCCGGGGGGGGTGGATCAGGCCGAGGCCATCCCCACAATGGGCTTGTTCAGCTGGATGCCACCGGTCGATCCGTAGAACAGCGTGTTGCCGTACGTGAAGATGCCGCCGTCGGAGGCCACCAACCAGTAGCCGCCGGCGTTCGGGGCGGGGGCCAGGCCCACCACTGGCTTGTTCAGGCGAAGGGAACCCGCCGACCCGTAGAAGTTGGCGTCGCCGTAGGTGAAGATGCCGCCGTCGGCCGCCACGAGCCAGTAGCCGGCGCCGCCGGGCCCCGACGCCATGCCCACCACCGGAGAGTTCAGGTGCAGGGACCCGGTCGACCCGTAGAACTGCGCGCCGCCGTAGGCGAAGATGCCGCCGTCGGACGCCACGAGCCAGTAGCCGCCCCCACCCGGTGTGGCGGCCATCCCCACGATCGGCTTGTTCAGGCGGTCGCCGCCGGTGGACCCGAAGAACTGCGCGTCCCCGAAGCTGAAGATGCCGCCGTCGGACGCCACGAGCCAGTAACCACGCCCGTCGGCCGTGGCCGCCATCCCCACGATCGGCCTGTTCAGGTGGTGGCCGCCCATGGAGCCGAAGAAGCCCGCATCGCCATAGGTGAAGATGCCGCCGTCGGACGCCACCAGCCAGTAGCCGTTGGTGCTGGGCGTGTTCGCCATGCCGACCACCGGTGCGTTGAGCGGCGTGCCGCCCGCGCTGCCGTAGAAGCCGGCGTCCCCGAAGTCGAACACCCCACCGTCGGAGGCCACGAAGCGGTACCCCTCGCCACAGTTGAGGTCGCCCCCGAAGCCGTAGTGGTCGGCGCCTGACTGCGCCGACGTGCCCTGCGAGTTGGTCACCGTGACGTCAACACACGCCGGGCTCGACGCGTTCGGAGGCACCACCGTCATGGTCGTGGCGCTCTGCGAGACGATGCGACCGTTGCCCTGGCTCCCGAAGGTCACCGAGGTGGCGTTGGTGAAGCCACCCCCGAAGATCGTGATGGCGCCGGGATTGGTGAGCGGTCCCGTATTCGGGCTCACCGAGTCCACCGAAGGGCAACCGTCGGCGCCTTGGAGCGCCAGAGCAAGATTCTGGTCGACGGGTGTGCCGAGGCCGCTGGCCGCATCGAAGCCGGGGGCGGCGGTGAAGCGGCCGGCGTTCGTGTCGGTGAAGTCGTTGTCGACCGACGTGATGTCGGTGAACGTCGCGCCGTTGCCCTGGTGCGCGGCGTAGAGCGCGGGACCGACGCGCCCCAGCGCGGGTAGCAGCCCTGGTTGGTGTCCACGAAGAACCCGGCATTGACCGGTGCGGCCACACTCGTGCCGCCCGCGCCACCCCAGGCGCCGTTCCAGTAGTCGACCACGGCGCCCGCGGTCGGGTCCGACGGATACGAGAAGTCGGGCACGGCCCGACAGGCGCTGAGGCCGCACGGAGCGGTGCCAGGACCCGACGCGGCGGGCTGGCCCGGATTGGCCGGCCACTCAATGGAGTAGCCGCCGCCGCCCGCGCCCGGCGAACGGCAGAGGAACTGGCAATTCCACACCGTCTGCGACGCAGCCGATGCACTGGCCAGGGAGGTCCCGCCGGCGCTCACCACGTCGGGTTGCGACCCGGGGTCGTCGACGGCCAACCCCTTCGAGCCGTCGGTCGGGAGGCAGTCCTCCGAGCCCGAGTCGCCCGAGGCGGCGATCACGGTCTGGCCTTGGAGCGCCATGCGCTGGAAGATTCCGTTCTCGGTCTGCCGATCACCGGCCGGCATGTCCTGTTCGCACACGCCCCAGCTCGTGGTGACGACCTGTGAGCTGTCGTCGCTGGCGATGCGGTTGAAGAGGTCCAGCGCCTGCGCCTCGTTGCCGTTGGGTGCTTCGTAGACCACGAGTGACGCCGAGGGAGCGTTGACGGCGGCCAGCTCCACGTCGAGGGCCGCCTCGCCGGCGGAACCGCTGGGTGGGCCGCCCGAACCGCCGTCGACGGCGACGTTGCGAATCGGATTGCTGAGGCCGTAGCAGGAGGCGAAGGTGGCGAAGTCGCTCTGGGCGTACCGCTCGAACTCGACGACGGCGATGGACTGGCCGAGCCCCGTGCGCCCCTGGGCGAACAGCTGGTCCAGCCCGAAGATGGAGGACATCTGGGTCGAGGTGTAGATGCCGTCGGACGCAACCTGCTGCGCCGCCGGACAGGCCTGGGGCGAGGGGGCGTGTGGGGTGGCGTTGGGCACAGGGGTCGGCGCCACCGGGGGCGCGATGGACTCCGGACCCAGCGTCGTTGCCGGCGGTGCTCGCCGCACCATGGCCTGCTCTTGGAACAGTCCGTCGAGGCCGATCACCCCGGTCACGGCGCCGCCGAGCGCGGCGGGGACCTGCGGTGAGGCCGTGTTGACGATGGCGTGGTCGGTGTCACCCGGTGCCTGCACCAACACCAAAGGCGTACCGAGCGCGGCCGACACCACCGAGGCGGAACCGCGTACCGGCAACAACGTGCTGCCGGGGTCGGGCGAGCCCACGGTCAGGCCCTCGCTGCGCAGCGTGGCCGACACCCGCGCCACCTCCGACGGATCGGGGCCGTAGGTCGCCGCGTATTGTGCCGGCGTGAGGTAGTGCCGGTACTGCGGCGATCCCGGCGTCGACACCGCCGCCACGGCCTGGTCCAGGCCGGACGGGTTCTGCCCGGCCAGCACGACGTCGAGATCGAGAACCTGGCCGGCGGGTGCGGCGCCGAGTTGCTGGGTGCCCGCCGGCAAGTGCGGCACCTCCTGGGGCAGGACGATACGACCCGGCTGGGCGGCACCGGCACCGGCACCGCGCAGCGGGGGCCGCCACGCCGACCGTGAGCAATGCCGCGCAGGCGGCGGCGACGACCGCACCGGCTCTGCGCTGATCCGTGTTCACGAATCGCCCTCCTCGGTCACTCCGTCCGCCCCGCCTCGGTCGCGAGGAGTGGGCTCGTAGTACACCCGTCCTTCGAGCGCGTCTGGACGATACTGCTGAAGGACCACCCCGGAGGGGTCGTCATGGGGATAGGCGTAGCCCTCGCCGTGCCCGAGCGTGGCGGCGCCCTTGTAGTGGGCGTCCCGGAGATGCGTCGGCACCTCCTGCATGACGCTCGAGCGCACATCGGCCTGGGCCCGCCCCAGCGCCACCACCACCGCGTTCGACTTGGGGGCCCGGGCCAGGTAGATCACGGCTTCGGCCAGGTTCAGCGCCGCCTCGGGCAACCCCACGTACTCCACGGCACGGGCCGCGGCCTCGGCCACCAGCAGGGCCTGGGGATCGGCCAGCCCGATGTCCTCGCTGGCCAGGATCACCATGCGCCGGGCCAAGAACCGGGGATCCTCCCCCGCCTCGAGCATCCGGGCCATCCAGTAGAGGCCGGCGTCGGGGTCCGAGCCCCGGACGCTCTTGATCAGCGCGCTGATCTGGTCGTAGTGCTCGTCGGCACCCTGGTGGAAGAGCCGGCCGTCACGGGCCCGCGCCATGTCGTCCATGGTGAGCGTCACCCCGGCCTCCCCGCCGCCGCCGGCGCCGCCGGCAGCCCGGGCCAAGGCCACCGCCACCTCCACCGTGGTCAGCGCGGCGCGGGCGTCGCCCTCGCAGGCCGCCACCACGGCATCGATGGCGTCCTCCTCGGCGTCGGCCCCTTCCAGGTCGAGGCCGCGTCGGATCAACGTGCGCAGGTTGTCCGGTGACAAGGCGTGCAGCCGCCACAGCGAGGCCCGGCTCAACAAGGGCGGATTCACCTCGAAGAAAGGGTTCTCCGTGGTGGCGCCGATGAGCACGACGAGGCCGTCCTCGACGGCCGGCAGCAACACGTCCTGCTGGGACTTGCTGAAGCGGTGCACCTCGTCGATGAAGAGCATCGTCCCCTGGCCCTGCTCGCCGAGGCGGCGCTGCGCGTCGGCCAGTGCCTCGCGCACGTCCTTCACGCCGGCCGCCGTGGCCGACAGGGTGCTCAGGTGCTTGGCCGTGGTGTCCGCCAGCAGGCGGGCGAGGGTGGTCTTCCCGGTGCCGGCGGGGCCCCACAGGATCGACGACGTGACCCGGTCGGACTCGGCCAGCCGGCGTAACGGCGCACCGGGGCCAACGAGGTGCTCCTGGCCGACCACCTCATCGAGGGTGCGCGGGCGGAGACGGGCGGCGAGGGGCGCCTGGCGCTCGAGTCGGCGGTCGGCGGCATCGGCAAAGAGGCTCACCGGGTCGCGCCTAGCTCCCTTCGGGCGGCATCGGCGTCGTCGCGGCTGGCGCTGCGGCTCCGGCGGCACCGCCCGGCGGCACGACGACCCGGATGCCGAGCTCGGCCAGCGACGCCGCCGGCAGTGGCGTGGGTGCGCCGGTCAGCAGGTCCGCCCCGGACTGCGTCTTCGGATACGCAATCACCTCTCGGATGTTCTCCTCTCCCGAGAGGATCGCGACCAAGCGGTCGATGCCGACCGCGAAGCCGGCGTGCGGGGGCGCGCCGTAACGGAACGCGCCCAGCAAGAACCCGAAGCGCGCCTCGGCCTCTTCGGCGCTGATGCCGAGCGCGGCGAATACCTGCTCCTGCATGCTCCGGCTATGGATACGCACACTGCCCGACCCGAGCTCCCAGCCGTTGAGCACGAGGTCGTACGCCTGCGACCGCACGGCGAGGGGTTCCGTCGCCAGCAGGGGCAGATCCTCGGGGTAGGGCATGGTGAAGGGATGGTGCGCCGGTTGCGGCGTGCCGTCGGAACCCACCTCGAACATGGGAAAGTCGACGACCCAGACGTATCGATGCGGGCCCTTCGACACCGGCGGCGCCCCGATCGCCACGCGCAGCATGCCCATGACCTCGCAGGCCGCGGCGTAGGTGTCCGAGACGGCGAGGATGAGGTCACCCGGTTCCGCCTTCGTCTCCGCCAGGACGCTCACAACCTCCTGCTCCGACAGGTGGCGCGCCAGCGGCCCCTCGAGCGCGGGGCCGTTCTCGACCACACGGAACCAGGCCAGGCCGACGGCGCCGGCACGCCTGGCTTGCTCGATGAGCTCGTCGAGCCGCTTGCGCGGCACGGTAGCGCCGTCGGGGACGACGATCGCCTTGACGGTCGGTGACGAGAAGGCCTTGACCTCGGTGTGCTCGAAGGCCTTGGTCAGGTCGACGAGCTCCAGGCCGAAGCGCAGGTCGGGCTTGTCGGTGCCGAAGCGGTCGCGCGCCTCGGCCCAGGTCATGCGCGCAATGGGGGGCGGCCGCTCGCCGGTGGCGGCCTCGGCGGCGTCGAGCACGGCCTCGGAGACGAAGGCCATGACGTCGTCCTGGGAGGCGAACGAGCACTCCATGTCGAGCTGCATGAACTCGAACTGACGGTCAGCGCGCAAGTCCTCGTCGCGCAGGCAGCGCGCAATCTGGAAGTAGCGGTCGAAGCCGCCGACCATGAGGAGCTGCTTGGCCAATTGCGGGCTCTGCGGCAACGCGTAGAAGGACCCGTGGTGCTGGCGGGCGGGGACGGAGAACTCCCGCGAGCCCTCGGGCGTCGGTGCCCAGAGCAGCGGCGTCTCGATCTCGACGAACCCCTGCTGGTCCATGGCAGCCCGTAAGGCGGCGTTGACCCGGGCGCGCAGGCGCAGATTGCGCTGCATGCCGCGGCCGACGCAGGTCGACGTAGCGGTGGCGGAGCCGCACCGGCTCGTCGGACTCGTCGCGGTCGTCGACCGAGAAGGGTGGGGGCTCCGCCTCGTTGAGCACCTCGACGGTGCAGTCACCGATCTCGACCTCACCGGTCCCGATGCCCGGGTTGACCGTGCCGTCGGGTCGCCGGCGCACCGTGCCGGTGACGGCGACGACCCACTCCGAGCGCACGTCGGTGGCGTGGTCGACCACGCACTGGATGATCCCCGTGTGGTCTCGGAGGTCCACGAAAGCGAGATGCTCACCGTGTTCGCGCCGGCGCGCCACCCAGCCGCAGACGGTCACGGTGCTGCCGCTGTCCGCTGGGCGCAGCACGCCGCAGAGGTGGGTGCGCAGCGCCGTGGGGCGGTTCGGCTCGGGGTTCTGGGTCGGGATCTCGGTCGTCATGGTGGGAAGGCCTCAGCCTTCAGTCTGGTCGGGGTGGACGGGTCGGGCAGGCATTTGCGGTGGTGGTCGTGCTGGCGCTGGTGGGGCTCGGTGTGCGAGGGCGGGGCGGCGGCGGGGTCCGCCGACCCGGTGGTGCGGCGTCGTTCAACCCGGCTCCGCCAGGAGGAAGGCCCTGAGCTCGTCCACAAGGGCATCCCGGGGCACGGACCGCGGTGCGGCATCGCTGCGGAGGGGCTGGAACCCGACGGTGCCGGCCGCGAGCTCCCGGGGCCCGACGACCAGCGCCACCAGGGCGCCCGAGCGGTCGGCCGACTTGAACTGGGACCTCATGGACCGGCCGCCGAAGGCCCGATCGGCCCGCAGCCCGGCCCGGCGCAGCTCGGCGGTCAGGGCGACGGCGGACTCCCCGCCGGCGGTGTCGATCACGTAGGCGTGGAGCGGGTTCGCCGCCACCACCGACTCGGTCGAGCACACGCCTTCGGCGTCGCACGCCAGCAGCACGCGCTCGATCCCGATGCCGAAGCCGATGCCCGGGGTGGCCCCCCCACCCAGCAGCTCGACGAGGCCGTCGTAGCGGCCGCCGCCGCCGATGCCGTTCTGGGCCGCATCGAGCGCATCCGCGGCGAACTCGAAGGTGGTGCGCGTGTAGTAGTCGAAGCCTCGTACGAGGCGGTGGTCGATGGTGGAGCCGACACCGAGCGCGTCGAGCCCGGCCCGCACCCGGGCGAAGTGCTCCCGGCACGGGTCGCACAGGTGGTCCAAGAAGTGCGGCGCGTCGGCCGTGGCGACGCGGCACTCGTCGGTCTTGCAGTCGAGGACACGCAACGGGTTCTCCAGGTGCCGCGCCCGGTGGGCGGGGCAGAGCTGGTCGACCCGCTCGGTCAGAAAGGCACCCAGGAGCGCGACGTAGCCCGGCTTGCAGACGCCGTCGCCCATGGAGTGCAGCTTGAGGGTGACCTGGCGCAGACCCAGGCCGGCAAAGAAGTCGTGGGCCAGCGAGACCACCTCCACGTCGAGGTCGGCGTCCTCGACGCCGAGTGCCTCCACACCGAGTTGGTGGTGCTGGCGGTAGCGACCGTGCTGCGGGTTCTCGTGCCGGAAGGACGGCGCCACGTACCAGGCCTTCCAGGGCGGCACCGGATGGTGCTGCACGAAGGCGCGTGCGATGGGGGCCGTGCCCTCGGGACGCAGGGCCATCCGTTGGCCGTCGCGGTCCTCGAAGACGTACATCTCCTTGCCGACGACCTCGCTCCCCTCCCCGATGCCGCGCAGGAAGACGCCGGCGTGCTCGAGGATCGGCGTGATCGTCAGCCCGTAGCCGGCGCCTTCGACCAATCGGGCGAAGCGGGCGACCGTTCCCTCCCAGCGGGCGGACTCGGGCCACAGCACGTCGTGCATGCCCTTGGGCGTGCGGAGGACGGGCGCGGACGATCCCGCGTTCACAGAAGGCTCCTCACGGCTCGGGGGTCAGACTTTCTTGCCAGGCAGCTGACGATACGCGTCGAAGACCCCGTCGAGATGCTTCAACGCACTGATCAGTGAGTGCAGGTGGGTCGGGTCGGCCAGCTCCACGTCGAAGGCCATCCGGCTGACCCGGTCCGGCGTGGTCGCAGTCCGGGCCGCCACGATGTTGAGGTGGTGCTCGGACACCACCCGGGAAACGTCGGCCAGCAACCGGGCCCGATCGAAGGCCTGGACCTCAATGGTGGCCACGAAGACGCCGTCGTTGCCCCGGTCCCACTCGACTTCCATGAGTCGCTCACGGGAGCGGTCGGCCAGCGCCGCCGCATTGGCGCAGTCCGCTCGGTGCACCGAGACGCCGCGCCCCTGGGTCACGAAGCCCACGATCTGGTCCCCCGGCACGGGCGTGCAGCACCGGGCCAGGTGAATCATGACGTCGTCGAGGCCCTCGACGTAGACACCCGTGCCGGTGCGGCGCTGCCGCGGCCGGGTCGTGCCCGGGAGGGCGATCGTCGGGAGCTGCTCGTCCGCTTCGCCGCCGCCCCGCAATACCTTGGTGAGACGCTGGACGATCGACTGGGCCGAGACCTGGTTCTCGCCGATGGAGGCGTAGAGCGCATCGATGTCGGCCAGGTTCATGGCGTCGGCCACCTGCTGCAGGGCGCTCGAGCCCAGGAGCTTGTGCAGGGGCAGGCCGTCGCGCCGCAGGGCCCGGGCCAGGTCCTCACGCCCGTTTTCAATGGCGTCCTCGCGGCGCTCCCGGGAGAACCACTGGCGGATCTTGTTCCGCGCCTTGGTCGACGCCACGATCTGGAGCCAATCCCGCGACGGGCCGGCGGTCGGCGATTTCGAGGTGAAGATCTCCACCGTGTCCGCGCTGCTCAGCTGCGTCTCGAGCGGCACCAGGCGACCGTTGACCCGCGCCCCGATGCAGCGGTGTCCCACTTCGGTGTGGATGGCGTAGGCGAAGTCAACCGGCGTCGAACGGGCCGGCAGCGCGATCACCTTGCCCTTGGGCGTGAAGACGTAGACCTCGTCTTGTTCGAGGTCGAGCTTCAAGGCCTCCAAGAACTCAATCGGGTCGTCGGTCTGCCGGTCGACGTCGGCGATGCGCTGGAGCCACGCCATCTCCGAGGAGTGGTCCTCCTTGGACTTGTAACCCCAGTGCGCCGCGATGCCGTACTCGGCGCGGTGGTGCATCTCCGAGGTCCGGATCTGCACCTCCACCGGCTTGCCGTCCAGACCGATCACCGTGGTGTGCAGCGACTGGTACATGTTGAACTTGGGCGTGTTGATGTAGTCCTTGAAGCGCCCCTGCACCGGGGCCCAGATGGCGTGGATGGCGCCGAGCGCCGCCCAGCAGTCCTTCTCGGACTCGACGACGACCCGGATGGCCACCAGATCGTTGATGTCGTCGAACTCCTTGCCCCGCACGACCATCTTCTCGTAGATCGACCACAGGTGCTTCGGGCGCCCCGTGACGTCGGCGGCCACGCCCATGTCGTCCATCTGCTGACGCACGTGGACGAGCACCCGCTCGAGATACTCCTCGCGCTGCGGCGCCCGGGCCGCCACCATCTGCTCGATTTCGGCATAACGCTTCGGGTGCAGCGTGGCGAAGGCGAGGTCCTCCAATTGCCAGCGCACCTGCTGCACGCCGAGTCGGTGCGCCAGGGGGGCGTAGACGTCGAAGGTCTCCTGCGCCGTGCGCCGCTGCTTCCATTCGGGCATCACGGCGAGGGTGCGCATGTTGTGGAGACGGTCGGCGAGCTTGATCAGCAGGACGCGCCAGTCGTCGGCCATGGCGACGAGCATCTTGCGGATGGTGGCCGCCTGCTGCGCCTCCTTGGAGTTGAACTGGAGCCGGTCCAGCTTGGTCACCCCGTCGACAACCCGGGCCACCCCCTCGCCGTAGGTCTGCGCGATCGTCTCGAGCGTCAGCCCCGTGTCCTCGACGGCGTCGTGCAGGAGGGCGGCGGCGACGGTCTGTTCGTCGAGACCGAGCTCGGCGACGATCGTCGCCACGGCGACCGGGTGCGTGATGTAGGGCTCGCCCGAGCGCCGGAACTGCCCCTCGTGGGCGGCGGCGGCGGTGCGCCCGGCCGCCACGATCATGGACGTGTCGTCATCGGGGCGGTGCCGGGCGAACTCGGCCAGCAAGGGCGCCAACAGGTCGCGGAGCACCGGCTCATCAGCCAAACCCCGCTCAAGGTCTCGAGCGTTCGTCTCGGTGTCTGTGTCGGATGCTGTCTCGGATGGAGTCACCCGCGTCAGGGCCACCATCCGTACAGGCTACCCGCCAGGGGAAATACGAAATCGCGGATACCGGCGACGGCGTCTCGTGGGACCAGCTCAGCGCTGGCGCTTGCCCTTGGCCTTGCGCGGTCTCGGGCCCGCACCCTGCTGGCCGCCGCCCGAACCCGAATCACGATCCATCACCGCCGTGCCACTGGCGCTGTTGCCCGACCCCGGTCGGATGGGGCCGCTGCGCTTGGTCGTGCCGGACTTCGTGGCGGCAGGACTCGCCCCGCCGGCCCGGTGCACCTGGCCCGAGGCGGCGACATGCATCGCCGTGCTCATGGAGGCGGCGTCGGACGCCGAGTAGAAACTTCCCGATTCGCCCCGCTTGGCCAACCGGTTGGCAATCTGCACCCAGCGATCCTCGCGCTCCTTCATCATGGAGAGGACCGGTGCGGCGATGAAGATCGAGGAGTAGGCACCGGACAACAGCCCGACGAAGAGGGCGAGGCCGTAGGACTGCAGCGTCGATGCGCCTAGGAACTGCGCGCCGATGAGCAGGACGGCCAGCACCGGCAGAATGGCGACCATCGACGTGTTGATGGACCGGGCCAGCGTCTGGTTCATCGAGAGGTTGATGAGCTGCGGGTAGGACAGGCGGCCGCTGCTGCCGATGCCCTTGGTGTTGTCCCGCACGCGGTCGAAGACGACGACCGTGTCGTAGAGGGAGTACCCGAGGATGGTCAAGATGGCCACCACCGTGTCCGGCGTCACCTGGAAGTTGAAGATGGAGTAGATGCCGATGGCAATCAGGACGTCGTGGATCATGGCGATGAAGGCGGCCAGGGCCATCTTGGGCTCGAAGCGGATGCTGATGTAGATCGCCACGACGATGAAGAAGATGATCAGCGCCTCGATCGCCTTGTTGGTGATGGAAGAGCCCCAGGTCGGTCCGACCGTCGTGACACTGATTTTGTCGGCCGGGGTGGTGGCGTTCAGCGAGTTGGTGGTCGTGGTCGACGCCGACGTGGAGGTGGACGTGGACGCGTTGGCCGCCGTGGCCGGCTTCGCCGTCGTCGTGGTCGTCGGCTTGGCCGTGGTCGATGTCGTGCTCGTCGGCGATGTCGTCGACTTGGGTGCGTGCGCCGCGGTGACGGTCAACAACGCCTTCTTGACGTTGGAGTCGACCGTCTGCTGCTGGCTCGACGACAGCCGGTTCAGGTCGGACTGGACGTTGAGCGTCTGCTTGCTGCCGCTCCCGAGCAGTTCGACGGTAGGGTCGATCAGGCCCGTGTTGGCCAAGGCGTCACTCGCCTGGGCTTGGGTCACACCTGGCGCGGCGATCGTCCACTCGGTGCCGCCCTTGAACTCGATCCCGAGGTTGAGCCCGCCCCGCAGAATGATGGAGGCGATCCCGACGACGATGATCAGCGCCGAGATGCTGAACCAGATCCTTCGCTTGCCCACGAAGTCGAAGCGGGTCTCGCCCCGGTACAAGCGGGCGATCGGGCCGTGCCCGCGCCGCGGCTTGGCCAGGAGGGCGCGAGCGGCGTCATCGAGGCTGATGAGCTCCTCTTCGTCGAGGTCCTCCGTGACGATGTCCTCTTCGTAGCGTTCGACGTCCTCTTCGGGAACGTCGTCCAACGAGGAGCCGTCGTCGTGGCCCGGGCCCTTGCCGTTCCCCCGGCTGGCGCTCACGACCCACCTCCGCCAGCGCCGGCACCGGCCCCCACGGGCACGGCGGCCCCAGCGCCGGATCCGGCGCCGGCACCCGCCGCGCCGCCGGATCCCTGTGGGCCGGCACCGAGCCCGGTGGCGATGCTGAAGCGCCCGCTGCCTTGGAGCCGCTGGCTCTGGCCCAAGAGGATGACGAGCGGCCGCGTGTAGAACCACGTGATCGCCATGTCCATGATGGTGGAGAGCCCGAGGAAGAAGGCGAAGCCCTTCACGTTCCCCACCGCCACGAGATACAGCACGATGGCTGCCAACAACGACACGAAGTCAGCGGCCCAGACCGTGCGCCAGGCGCTCTTGAAGCCGCGGTCGACCGACGTGCGGACCGAGCGGCCCGATCTCGTCTCGTCTTTCAGGCGTTCGAAGTAGACGATGTACGAGTCCACCGTGATACCGATCGAGACGATCAGGCCCGTGATGCCGGCGAGGTCGAAGCTCGGCGCGGCGGACGTGTGCCCGAGCGCCGAGATGATGGCCCACAGGGCCATGGCCGTGAGGACCAGGCCCGAGATCACGACCAGTCCGAGGCCGCGGTAATAGAACAGGACGTAGAGCAGCACGAGGATCAGTCCGGCGATACCGGCGCCCAGTCCCGCCACCAGTGCCGAGTGCCCGAGCGTGGCCGACACCGTCTGCGACGTTGCCGCCTTCAACACGACGGGCAGCGCGCCGAAGTTCATCGCCTGCGCCAGGCTCTGCGCATCCGCTTGTGTCAGGTTCCCCGAGATCTCTCCCCTGCCGCCGAACGACGACCATTCCTGCTGCGTTGGCTGGATGATGGGCGCCGAGTACACCTGACCGTCGAGTTCGATGCCGAGCAACTGGTGGAAGTTCGCCTTCGAAACCTGGTCCCAGAGCGCCGATCCGGGACCGGTCAAGGTGTAGTCGACCACCCACGCGCCCGTCTGACTCTGCGTGGCCTGAGCGCTGGCGATGGAGCGGCCGGTCATCTGCGCCGGTCCGAGCACGCAGCGCAAGCCCGACTGGCCGCAGGCGTTGGAGCCGGGAACGCTGGGCAGCAGCACGTTGCCGGTGGCGTACCCGGGCTTCTCCACGCTGGTCGTCGCCAGCGATGCGTACTGCGGATCCGGCGGCACGTTGTTCGTCGGGTTCCCGGTCGCGGTATTGATGTTGAGGTTGGCCGCCGTGAGCTCGGACGACGACGTACAGGCGGGGATCGTCTCGGTGCCGGGCGGGAGCACCTTGCCCTTGTCCCCCTTCGGCACGCTCTGGGGGTACCCGTAGCAGAGCACGGGGCGGAAGTACATGCGCGCCGTCTTGCCGATCTGGTCGAGCACCTGCTGCGCGTCGGTCACGCCGGGAATGGACACCGAGATCTGGTTCTTGCCCGATGTCTGGACCTGCGCGCCGGAGACGCCGAGCCCGTTGACGCGCAGGTTCAAGATGTTGACGGTCTCATCGAGGTCGGATTGGGAGACGTTGTGTCCCTCGGCGGTGTAGACGACGGAGACCCCGCCCGCCAGGTCGAGCCCCAAACGGGGCGACCACTTCGCCGCGAAGACGGCCGCGAAGGATCCGACACAGATCGCCACCACCACGAGCACGCTGACCCAGAGGTTCCGTCGTTGGCGCCGTTGCGCCCGACCCCCTGACTTCGGGCTCACGCCTCTTCGGCCTCCCCACCGAGGTCGCCGCTGCTGGCGGCACCATCCCCACCGACGTTGTCGATGTCGTCGTCATGGTCGTGCGCCGTGCGGCCCGTCCCGTTGCTGGTGCTGGTGCCGGTGCTGTTGGGGTTGGGGTTGCCGTTGGTACGAGGCTTTACGTCCTCCACCGGCTCGTCCCCGATCCGTACGTCGTCGATGGGATCGATCTTCTTGGCGATGGCCTGGCGGACGAAGACGATGCGAGTCGGTTGGGGGCCGTCGAGGTTCCCGTCGTCGCCCAGTGCGCCGGTCAGCAGCGTGTAGCGGTCACCGTGCACCTCGAGGACGGTGCCGATGACACCGCCCACGGTCTGCACCTCGTCGCCGACTTCATAGCCCGAACCTTGGGCCTGCCGGGCGGCCTGGGCCTTGCGCTGTTGCGGTCGGATGAAGAAGAAATAGCCGAGAAGCCCGATTGCCACGAGGGGCAGCAGGGTCAGCAGTGAACTGGAACTCGACTTCGACGTTGCGGCCAGCACGAAGTGGGCCACCGCGAGGGTTGGTGTCATGAGGGATCCTTGGACCGGAATCGGTTGCGACGCGCCACCCTAGTGCCTTACCTCCCGGTTCCCCGGGCAGAGCCTGGCCTCGTCACAGCGCTGGGCACGTCCAGTTGCCCTGGTCACGCCTCATGTTCGCCACCCGTTCACGACGAAGAATGCTCTCGGTGCTCTCGTCACCATGAAGGGGCGGGCGCGGCGGGCGGGCCGGCGGGTGGGCGCGGTCGATCCCCGAAGGCCCGCCGCCCCCTCCGCCGAGGTCGGCCGAACCGCCTGGCGCCACTGTGTCGAGAACTCCGCCAGCATCGGGTACCCGGACATCCCAAGGGTCGCGCCGAGACCCGCACAGCTCCGCACCCCGCGCGCTGGTAGTCGCCTCCCGGCGGGTGAAACGGCCCCCTTTGCCGTGGATGGCGGGTGATCCGGACCGGGCAACCCGACTGCAACCCGATCCGTCCCAGCTTGCGACGAGCCCTGTGCAGAGTACGCAGAAATCATCTACAGCATCCTCACGGTGAAGGTCGTTCGGAGGGGGGCGACCGGGTGAGAGTCCGATGGAGGGGAACGGGCTTTCGCATGGGGGAACACCGCGGGGGACAAGGAGCAGCGAAGAGGTGCGCCGGCCTCGTGAGGTCGTCGGTCGGAGGGTCTCCGGGGGGACCGACCGCCTGGGCCGGCGCACCTTTCGCTCCCTTGCGTGCGTCCGGGCACTCGGCATCTTCGGCTCGTCACGCCGATTCCTGATCACGCAGCCACGACACCGATGGAGCGCCTGCAGCAACCCGATTTGTCAACGGATTGCCAACGGAAGATCCAATACCGTCCTTGACCAGGACGTTTCTCAACTGGCCCCCGTCGCCCTTAACCACTCAGAATGGCCATTTGCCCAGTACAGTGGCTCCCTGATGCGAGATGGTCATATCTCAGTGTTGGTCATTGAGGATGAGGCGGACATCCGTCAACTCCTGAGGACACTGCTCGAACGAGAAGGCTTCACCGTGTCGGAGGCTGTCGAGGGTCGTGACGGCGTCCGTCAGTTCCACCAGAGCCACCCCGACATCGTGATCCTCGACGTCGGGCTTCCTGACCTGGACGGATGGCAAGTCCTCGAGCGAATCCGGGACATGAGCGACGTCCCGGTGCTCATGCTCACGGCCCTCGGGACCGAGAGGGACAAGGTGCGGGGATTGAATTCCGGCGCCGACGACTACCTCACCAAGCCGTTCAGCCGCGTCGAATTGCTGGCTCGGTTGCAGGCCGTCAGCCGACGCCAGGTCTCCAAGGGCGAGCCGGTCACCACGTTCGACGATGGCACGCTGCACATCGACTTCGCCCACCAAGAAGTCACCGTCGACGGTTCCACGATCATCTTGACGCCGACCGAATACCGACTTCTGGCCACGCTGGCCCGCCACCAGGGCCAAGTCCTCTCGTCCGACCAACTCATTGAGCTGGCCTGGGACGACCCAAGCGGGTTGGCCCCGTCCCGCGTCAAATACGCCGTGCTGCGGCTCCGGCGCAAGCTGGGTTGGGACGAGGGCGACGAGGGACCGATCGAAACCGTGCGGGGCTTCGGGTACCGCTACCGCTCGCGGAACCGGTGACCGGGTCGGACCAGGCCTCATCCGGCACCGACGGCCGCCGGGACCCACATTCCCCCGGGTCGGCGCTGCCCTTCGGCTTCTCGCACTCCATGCGAGTCCGCCTGCCGGTCTTCGCCCTCGTCATGATCGGCACGGTCCTGATCGCCGTGGTCCCGTACCACCAAGACGCCCGCCGGGAAATCTCCATTGCCGGAGTGATCTTCTTCGTACTGATCGCTGCCGCCTTCCTGCTGCCGTGGGAGCGGCTACCTGAATGGGCCTGGCTCATCATCCCGGTCGGGTATATCGCGGTCATCGCCATCATCCGCGACGCACAAGGGGGGTCGCATTCGGGGCTCGTCGTCGTCTACCTGCTCCCGATCGTCTGGCTCTCCCTTTACGGGAGACGGCTGCACCTGCTGATCGGCCTGTTCTGTATGGACCTGGCGCTCCTCGTCCCGCTCCTGATCGTCGGTCCGCCCAAGTACCCCAGCCTGGAATGGCGCCAGGTCGCCGTGATGGCGACCGTCACCACCGTGGTCGTGTCGACCGTCTTCGCCATGGTCTCGCGCGACCGGGCTCTGCTGACCGATCTGGCGCAGCAGTCCCGCATGTCGCGCCGGAACGCCCGAGAAGCGGACTCCGCCCGCGATCGCCTCGAGACACTGCTGCGCGCCGCCACCGGCAGCGCCATCATGGGCGTCGACCCGGCCGGCACCGTCACCTTCTTCTCCGCCGGTGCCGAACAGATGCTCGGCTATCGGGCGGCGGAGGTGGTGGGGATCCACTCCATCGCCGACTTCATCGACCCGGCCCAAATCGATGAACGGCGACAAGCGATCGATGCCATGCGGACCGCTCTCGAACCCGTTGACGCGGAAGCGGCAGCCGAGGTCCCGTGGACCGCCACCCGTAAGGATGGCCAACTGCGGCGCTGCGTCGTTCGGGTGCGGGCGCTGCCCGTTCCCACGCCCGACCCGGCGCTCGACGAGGAGTGGGGTGACGACGGCGAGCTCGGGCCCCCGGAAGCCGAGGCCGCCTCAGAGACCTGGACGACCACCGACGACGGGCTCGCCGCCGCCAACGGCGGCTACGTCGTCGTGGCCATCGACGTCACCGAACGCGAGGAGCTGGCGGCCGACCGGGAGCGGCTCTACGCCATTCAAAAGGAGGTGACGCAATCGCTGATTGAGCAGAACAACCGGCTGCGCGAGCTGACGCAGATGAAGGACGACGTGGTAGCAACGGTGTCGCACGAGCTGCGCACGCCGATCACATCCATCCGCGGTTTCGTCGAGCTCCTGCTGGACGCCACCTCGGATCTGACCGAGAGCCAGGTCCGCATGCTCGAGACCATCGAGCGAAACGCTGAACACCTCCAGCGCGTGGCCGAGGATCTCTTGGCCGACCCCGGCGCCGGGCGCGGGCTGCGGGTGGCCTTCACTGAATTGGACCTGAGCCGACTCGCGGAGGACGCGGTGCACGACGCCCAGACTTCCGCCGCCCTGGCCAACGTGACGTTGACGATCGACGCCGGCCACGCGGAGCCGATCTTCGGGGACCCGACCCGGCTGCACCAGCTCTTGGGCAACCTGCTCTCGAACGCCATCAAGTTCTCGTTCCCCAACGGGCGCGTGCATGTCATCGTCGACAACGTCGACTCCTATGCCCGAGTGCAGGTGCTCGACGAAGGGCCAGGGATCCCCGAGAACGAGCGGGACCAACTCTTCGAGCGCTTCTACCGGTTGGCGTCCTCGACCGAAATGGGCGTGCCGGGGACGGGTCTCGGACTCGCCATCGCCAAGTCCGTCGCCGAAGCACACGAAGGTTTCGTCGACATCGTCGACACCCCGGGTTGGTCGACGAACTTCAGGGTGCACCTTCCCCTGCGGATGCCGGTCGCTCCCGCCGTCGGGACCGCCTGACCGCCGACCGCCTGACCGCCGACCGCCTCACCGGTTGGGCCCGGCCAGGTCCATCGCCCCGGCGTGCGAACAAGGCCCCACCGCCGGCGCGCCTCAGGCCGCCAAGAAGCCTCCGGACTGGTGCTCCCACAGGCGTCCGTAGACACCGGCACGGCCGGCCGAGAGCAGTTCGGCGTGGGTCCCCTGCTCCACCACGCGGCCGCGGTCGAGGACCACGATCCGGTCGAGCCGGGCAATGGTGGCCAAGCGGTGCGCTACCACTAGCGCGGTCGTGCCCTTCATGAGATGCCACAGCGCCTCTTGCACCAGCGACTCGGACTCAGAGTCCAAGGCCGACGTGGCCTCGTCCAAGACGAGCACTCTGGCTCGCTTGGCCATGGCCTGCGCGATGGCGACCCGCTGGCGCTGGCCGCCCGACAGCTTCAAGCCGCGCTCCCCCACGACGGTGTCGTATCCGTCGGGGAGCCGTTCGACGAACTCGTCGACGTACGCGGCGCGGCCGACGCGGCGCACCAGGTCCATGTCGACGCCGTTCGCGTGTTCCATGCCGTAACAGATGTTCTCGGCAATGGTGCGGTGCAGCATCTGGGGATCTTGGGGGACGTACGCGATGTGGCCTCGCAGCGAGTGCTGGGTGACGCAGGCGATGTCCTGGCCGTCGATCTCAATGAGTCCATCGTCGCGGTCGGCGTAGCGAAGCATGAGCTTGGTCAGCGTCGTCTTGCCCGAGCCCGAGGGCCCCACCAATCCGACATGCTCGCCCGGCTCAATCCGCAGATCCAGGCCCTCGAACAGCGGCGCGCCGCCGCGGTAGGAGAACCGGAGATCCCGGAACTCCACCCGCCCGTGCGGCACCACCATGTCGGGGGCGCCGGGGACATCGACGATGTCGGGCAGCGTGGCCGCGATCCCGGCGAATTTCGCGCAACGACCGATCGCCCGAGAGATCAACCGGATGAACTCGAAGGACTCCTCCAGGCTGGTACCGACGAACGTGGCGTAGAACAGGATCAGGTACACCGCACCGGCCGCCGCCACGTGATGCAGCGCCAGGACGACGCCGACCAGAATGGAGGCCCAGTTGAAGAATGACATGGCCGACTCCATCTGGATCCGTGTCGTGGTGAAGACCCTCCGGGCGCGCAGGTCAGCGGCCATCGACTCCCCGACCAGAGCGTCGACATGGGCCATCTCGCGCTCCTCGGCCGCCTGCGAGCGCACCGTGGTCAGGTTGGCAATGGTGTCGGCAATCACCCCGCTGGCCCGCGAGTGCGAGTCAGAGAACTCCTTCTCCGCCGCGACGACCCGACCCATACGACGGTGCAGCACCAGCGCGAACACGCCCACCAGCCCCGCCATCACAAGGCCGACGGGCCAGGCCACGATCCCGAGGACCACAATGGCCCCGAGCGTCGTGACGCTGATGCGCAAGATGCCCCACACCATCGCCTCGATCATGTCGGCGAAGGCCCAGGTCGACGTCTCTAGGGTCGCGATGACCTCACCCGAAGGCCTGTCTGTGTGCCACGCATGGCTCAGGCCGAGCAAGTGGTCGTAGCCGCTGGTGATGGCGCGGCCGAACGAGCGCAGCACGGCGCCCCAGTTCATCCAGCCACCGATGCGGCCGAAGACCGTGGCGGCCACCAGTACGAGCGCGTAGGCCACCAGCAATGGGCCGAAGGTTTGCCAGAGCCCCTCGTGCGAGGAGAGCTGCGCTATGCGGCTCAACAGCGCCGCGAAGATAAGCGGGGCCGCCACGGCGTTGGCCAGCGTGCCGAGCACGATGGCCGTGCAGGCTCCCACGAACGCGCCGCGGTCGGGCCGCATGAGGCCCCAGCAGTACGTCAGCGTGTCTTTGGTCGATGCGTTGGGAAAGAGGGTGCGTTCACCCATGGGAATCTCCAGGTGGGAGGTGGTGCGGGCGGGATCGAACTCGCGGACGCACCAGCGGTGCGCTGCGGAACTCGAGATTGCGTCCGGGCGGTTCAGCCCGGCGGTGTCGTGGCCGGCGTCAGTGGCCAGGAAGGCAGAGGTCGGGCCCGACCATCCGGGACCTCCCTCCGACAGCACCGAGGGCAAAGACGGGCGGCTGGACCGCGAAGGCGGACGCGTACACGGCCGACTGCTTTGGAGTCCGGCCTGTCGTCATTCCTGCCATGTGGTCACCTCGCTTCCGTCTTGTGGTGCAACCCCGTAACGGTAGCCGAGGAGCGCGGTGATGCGCGCAAGAAATGTGAATTGACGCGCCCGAGACGGCGGACGGGGCCGGCGTCAGAAGAGCGGAGGCGTGTTCGTTGCGTCGGCGGCCGACGCCGGACGCACGAGGCCCAGGTGGGTCCAGGCGCGCTGGGTTGCCACTCGACCACGCGCCGTACGCTGGATCAGTCCGGATTGCAAGAGGAACGGCTCGTAGGCGTCCTCAATGGTGTCGGTCTCCTCGCCCACGCACTGCGCCAGCGTGGTCAGCCCCACCGCCTGGCCACCGAACCGGCCGCACAGCGTGGCCAAGATGGCCCGGTCGACCTTGTCCAGGCCCAGCTCATCCACCCCGAAGAGCTCGAGCCCGTCGCTGGCGATGGCCCCGTCGATGAAGCCCTCGCCCCGCACCTCGGCAAAGTCACGCACGCGGCGCAGCAGCCGGTTGGCCACGCGCGGCGTCCCCCGGGACCGCTCCGAAATGCGAACGGCACCCTCGGCGTCGATCCGCACCTTCAATATGCGGGCGGACCGCTCGACGATCGCCCGCAGGTCGGCCGGCTCGTAGAGGTCGAGGCGTCCCACGAAGCCGAAGCGGTCGCGCAGCGGCCCGGCCACCAGGCCGGTCCGGGTCGTGGCGCCGACCAGGGTGAAGCTCGGGAGGTCCAGGCGGATGGAGCGCGCCGTGGGGCCCTTGCCGATCAGGATGTCGAGCCGGCCGTCCTCCATGGCGGAGTACAACATCTCCTCGACGGAGCGGTGGAGACGGTGGATCTCGTCGATGAAGAGCACGTCGCCGTCCTGCAGATCCGTCAACAGCGCGGCCAGATCACCGGCCCTCGTCAGCACGGGGCCCGCGGTGATGCGGAACCCCGCACCCATTTCGCTGGCCACGATCCCGGCCAGCGAGGTCTTGCCCAGGCCCGGCGGCCCGGCGAAGAGGATGTGGTCGACGGGCTGGCCCCGCTGGCGGGCCGCCTGGAGGACGATCCCGAGGTGCTCGACCAACTGGGGCTGCCCCAGGAATTCCGAGAGCGAGCGTGGACGCAGGCCCACCTCTTCGAGCGCCTCGGCATCGCCCGATGCCACCGGGTCGAGGACCCTCTCGTCGGCACCCGACTCCGACTCTGACTCCGGGTCCGGCTCCACCGCCAGCACCTCACGGCGGGCGCGCGGGCTCATGCGCCGCTCCTCGGCACGACGCCCCCCGTACTCGTGCGCAGCATCACCTCGAGGCCAGCTCGCGCAGCGCCAACCGCAACATCTCTTCCACCCCGACATCGTCGCGTAGGCCGTCGAGCGCACCGCGGATCTCGTCAGGGGCGTAGCCGAGCTCGCTGAGGGCCGCCCGCGCCTCGGCCCGGGACGTCCGCGTGCTGCGCGCCCCGGATCCGTCGGTGCCCGCACCGCCGTCGCCACCACCGGTACCGGTCCCGGCCCCGTCGAGTGAGAGGTCGGGCAGGTCGAGACGGCTCTTGAGCTCGATCAGCAGCCGCGCCGCCGTCTTGCGCCCGACACCGGGCACCGTGCACAACGTGTCGAGATCCTCCTCGAGCACCGCCGTGGACAACGCCGCCGGCGACAGCGCCGCCATGATGGCCAACGCCAACGCAGGCCCCACCCCGTGCGAGCCCAGGAGCACCTCGAAGCAACGCCGTTCGTCATCGTGCGCGAAGCCGTACAACACGATGGCGTCCTCACGCACGTGGGTGTGCACGTGGAGCGTCGACTCCCCGCCGGTCCCCGCCGTCACCAACGCCGCCGCCGTGGCGGGGGTGACGGCCACCCGGTAGCCCACGCCGGCGACGTCAATGATCACCTCGCCCTCACCGGTCCGCCCCACCACCGCCCCACGCAACAGCCCGATCACGACGTTCCCTCCTTGACGACCCCCTGCGCGGCTGCCCTGACGACACCCGGCGGTCCTGCGCCGACCAGCCGTTCCCTGCCCGAGCCCGAATCCGATTGCCTCACCGCGACTTCCATCGCCTGCCGCAGCGGCACCGTCGTCAGGTGGCAGATGGCCAGGGCCAGTGCGTCGGCCACGTCGGGCGGTCCGTCCACTCCTGGCAGCCCGAGCACCTGGGCCACCATGCGACCCACCTGATCCTTGGTGGCGGCGCCGTAGCCGACCAGGCCGAGCTTCACCTCGTTGGCCGTGTACTGCACGACCTCGCAGCCAGCCTCGGCGGCGACGAGCAGCGCCAGTCCGCTGGCCTGGCCGACCGACATGGCCGTCTTGGCGTTCACCTGGAAGAAGACGCGCTCGACGACCACCGCCTGCGGCCGCAGCTCGCGCACCAGCGCCCGCAGCTCCGTATGCAGGATCAACAGCCGCTCCGCCAGCGGCGCCCCGGGGTCCGTCTCGATGACCCCGGCCGCGTGCGCCCGCAGGGCCGAGCTGCCCTCGGCCCGCGCCACCAGCCCGTAGCCGCAGCGCGAGAGGCCCGGATCGACGCCTAGTACGAACATGCGTTCGCAGAATAGTCGGGGGTGCTGCGCAGGGGTGGGATCAGGGTGAGCCGCCCGGTCGGAGCCGCCGGAACCGGGGCGGCGGCCTCCCTCAGGAGGTCAACCCTCGAAGGCGGCCAGGACCTCGTCGGGGATGTCGGCGTTGGAGTGGACGGCTTGGACGTCATCGTGGTCGTCGATGGCCTCGAGGAGGCGCAGGACCTTCTTGGCCTCGGCCTCGTCGGGGACGGGAACCAGCTGGGTCGGCTCCAAGCTGAGATCGACCGACTCGGGGGTGATGCCGGCGTCATCGAGGGCCTGGCGCACCGATTCGACGTCAGCCGGTGCGCTGGTGACGACCCAGGCGGCGCCGTTGCTCGTCATGTCCTCGGCGCCTCCCTCCATAGCGATCTCCATCACCTTGTCCTCGTCGTTGTCGAGGCTCACGGTCACGATGCCCTTGCGCTCGAACTGCCAGCCGACGGCACCGGGCTCGGCCATGTTGCCGCCGTTGCGGCTGAAGAGGTTGCGCATCTCGGCGCCGGTGCGGTTGCGGTTGTCGCTGAGCGTCTCGACCATGATCGCCACACCGCCAGGGCCGTAACCCTCGTAGTTGATGGCCTCGTATCTGACGCCTTCGAGATCGCCCGTCCCCCGCTTGATCGCCTTCTCAATGGTGTCAAGCGGGACGCTGGCGGCCCTCGCCTTCTGGTAGGCGGTGCGCAGGGTGGCGTTGGACTCGATGTCCCCTCCCCGTCCCGCGCCGCGACCTCGACGAGGCGGATGCACTTGGCGAAGATCTTGGCGCGGGCCTTGTCCTGGGCGCCCTTGCGGTATTTGGTGGTCGCCCACTTCGAATGACCCGACATTGAACCTCGTTCCTCCCTTCTTCTTCTCTTCTTCTTCGCCCCGGTGCGTGGTGGTGCCCTCGCCCCATTTGTGCCCTACGTGGCGGCCGCAGCCTGTGCCCGGGGCCGGGGGGCCTGGGACGGCAGGTTCGTTGCGGGGTGGCTGGGTACGTGGAAGACCGATTGTATCGAGGCCGGTCCGGGTTCAGCCCCTGATGAGAGTGACCGGCACGGCGACCGCCCCGTCCACCACCAGGCTGTAGGTACCAGGGGGCGCCTGTCGGACCGTGGCTCGGGGCATGCGCGGGGAATTGAGCGGCAGGGACTCACTCTGATCCCACAGCCCGATGGCGGTCACGGTCGAGTGTGGGTCCAACTCGAATCCGACCTCGAGTGGGCAGTGGTAGGCCACGGGTCCGGGGAAGATCGCCGCGCCCGTGTTTGTCCGCACCATCAGCGAAAGCGTTCCGCACGGTCCGACGGTGAGCGGCCGGCGTTGTTGCGGCAGGGTTTGCCGTGGCAGCGGGCCGCACGTGGTGGCTCCCGAGTTGTGAAGGCGGACCGTGACGCGTACGGGCTCCCCTGGCGTCAAGGCGTGCCGTGGCGCGGTGACACTGAGCGTGATGTGCCGCGCGATGCAGTTCTCGAAGGAGACGTGGGCTGACCGCGTCAGCGTCCCGGTCTCGGATGTGGCGTGACTCTGCCTCGGCGCGCTTCCGGTGCCTCCCGTGCATCCCGCGGCGAGTATTGGGGTGCATATGCAGAGAACGGCGAGGGGGGTCAGGAGTGCGGGTGCAGCGGCACGCAGCCTCATGACGAAGAGACGCTCCGACCGCCGGAACGGTTCGGCGTGGCCGCTCAGCCCGGGGGTCGGGTCGCCGCGTGCAACACGGACTCCACGTCCGCGGCAACCAGCTCGTAGGCACCCGTGGTGTCGACCCCCGTCTGCATTGCGGCCATGAGGAGGGAGATCACAATGACGACCATGCCGCGGGCCGTCTGGCCCGGCTCGATGTCCCGACGCACATCGCCGGCCAGCTGCTGGGCGGAAATCAGTTCGCTCACGGTCTTGCGCAGCTCCTCCAGCGCGGGGATGTGGAGGAGTCGCATGGTGAAGTCCGGCTCGAGCCCGCCCAGAATGCGGGCGGCCAACGGATGCGCATGCACGTGTGCCACCAGGGCCTGCATGATGACCCGCCCCCAGCGGTCGGGGTCCTCGTCGATCACCACGAGCGAGACGGCATCGTCAATCAGACCGGCGACGTCCTCGTCGACGGCGGCAACGAAGAGCGCCTCCTTGTTGGCAAAGTAGGGGTACGACGCCGTAGTGGAGAGCCCGGCGTCGCGGCAGACGTCGGCGACCGACGTGCCGCGGTAGCCCTCGCGGGCGAAGCGGGCGACGCCAGCGGCGAGGAGGGCCTGGCGGGTGCGGTCGCCCTTCCTTAGAGGCGCGGCCGGCAACACCGCCGGCGCTGCCTGCGTCGGCGGTGTTGCCTCGGCTGGCTGTGGGGTTGGCACCGGGTCAGGCCGCCGCAACCGAGTCGACGGCGCGCCCGGCACGGTCGACGCCGCAGGCGACCCGCCAGCCCCTGGTGACACGGCCGCCTCGGAACACGCCCGCCTCGAGGAGCGGCGAGAGCAGTGGGCGCAGGGCGCGGTGGCGCATGGCCGTGCGGCCGGCGGAGCGGTTGACGGTGCGCCACGTGGCCCAGGTAGGGAGGCCGACGGTGCCGTAGACGCCCGGGTGCACGATGGTGTCGAACATGGCGACCGCGATGCGGGACCCCAGGTAGCGCACCAGGGTGCGTTCGATCGGGCCGGCGGCGGCCCACTGCTCGGGGAAGAGCATGCGGCCGAACGCGAGGTGCCGGGCCTCTTCTTGGCGGTGGTACTTCGAGACCGCCTTGATCATCGGGTCGGTGTCGGGGTGCTCGCTGGCCAGCTTCTGCAGCAAGTCGGGGACCTCTTCGCCACTCAGGACCAGGAGGCAGAAGAGCGACGGCAGACCTGTGATGATCGGCACGAGGATGCGCTGCGCCATGCGGCCCACGGTGCTGTCGAGCGGGTTCTTCGCCTGAGGCTTCACCTGGGCGAGCAGGCGCACGAAGAGGCGGGAATGGCGGGTCTCTTCCCCCATTTCGTGCAGGAGGTAGGTCACCCGGGGGTCGGTGAGGTCGGGACGGGAGAGGATGTCGATGCCGAATCCAGCCATCAGGACCGACTCGAAGCGGACGCCGGTGTCGACAATGGAGGCGAACTCCTCCCGGGCCAGTCTGCGCTTCTGGTCGTCGGTGAGCGTGTCCCAGATCTCGGGGACGTGGGCCAAGGAGACGAGCTCGTCGGGGAGGACCTGGCCCTCGCCGATGGCGCCGGGCACATCGATGTCGGGCTCCAAGATGCGTTTCAGGGAGGCGGTCGAGAGCCGCTCGATCCGCTGGTCGACGGTCTTGGCCCCCGTCTCGCCACCTGGCCCCGCATCTTCGGAGGTGGGGCGGGTCTGCGTCGTGGTCGCGTCCATGCACGAACCAATGCCCACATTCCTCTGAATCTAAGCATTTGTTTCAAATCCATATTTCTTAGGCCCGACGCCCGATCTGTTCGGACCGGCGGGCCAATGGGGTGCGCGCGCGGCCAATACGCTCGGAGGACATGGCCCCCCTCCCCGAGTTCGCCCCGAACACCCCGTCTGGAGCTTCCTCCGGCATCGATCGGGGCCAGCGGTCCCGATCGCGCCGGCTCCTGGCAATTGGGGCGGCGCTCGCCGCGGTGGGTGCCGCCGGGGCGGGCTACAAGCGACTCGCCGCCCAAGGTGCTGGGGACAGCGGACCTGACGACGGCAGCCTGTCACTCGGCTGGGGCGAGGGAGTGTCCCAGCCGGGCCATCAGGTTGTCCGGACGTCGGACGGAGCAGAGCTGGCGGTGTGGGACCTTCCCGGTGACGGTCCCGATGCGCCCGTGGTCGTGCTCCCCCACTGCTGGGGCTGCAGTCACGAGATCTGGCTACCCGTGGCGCGTCGCCTGCGCGAGCACGGCACTCGAGTGGTGCTCTACGACCAGCGGGGCCACGGAGCGAGCTCGAGGGGCACCGCCCCGCTCGAGCTCGCGACATTGGCGCACGACCTGGCCGATGTGCTCGAGACGACCGACCAGCGCGATGCGGTGTTGGCCGGTCACTCAATGGGCGGCATGACCATCATGGCGCTGGCGACCTATCGGCCTGATGTACTGAAGGCGCGGGCCCGGGCCACGGTCCTCGTCGCCACGGCGGCGACGAGCCTGGGAGGTCGCTCCGCCCGCGGGGCGCGCTTGGCGAGTGCCATGGTGGCCTCGTCCGCGGTGAGCCGCGCGATGCGGGCAAAGGGCGGCCACGTCTTCGTGCGTTCTGCATTTGGTACTAGTCCAGTGCGGGCCCACATGGATCTGACCCGGGACCTCTTCGGGAGTTGCCCCGGGACGGTGCGGGGCGGCTTCTTGCGTTCGCTGACGACGATGAATCTCTTGGAAGGGGCCGCCACGATGGACGTGCCGACGACGGTGATGGTGGGGACACGCGACGCGCTGACGCTGCCGGAAAAGGCTGATCAGATCGTGTCGACCGTTCCAGGGGCGCGACTTGTCACCCTGCAGGACAGGGGGCACATGCTTCCGCTCGAGGAGCCCGAGGCCGTGACGGACGAGATCGTGCGCGCGCTCAGGGGTTAGGGAGAATCCAGGCCACCGCTCATTTACGCGGTGGTCGCCACGTCGACGAAGGACGCGACACGAACACCCTTCCCTGCGGGCTCGTGAAGCGAACCTCGGATTGGGCGTCGCCGTCCATCTTCCATCCCAACTCGTGGACCCGACTGTGGTGGCCCACGCAGAGCGTGAGGAGGTTCGACATGACCGTGCGCCCTTGCTTCGAGGCCCACACGATGTGATGCACGTCGGTGACGTTCCTGCAGCCGCAGCCCGGGAAGCGGCAGCCATTGTCCCGGCGCCGGATGGCGATGCGCTGCGCGTCGCTCGGGTCTCGCTGCAATGTCCTCTGATCGAAGCTGGTGCCCTCAGCGTCGTCGAATGACAGCGTGATGTCGGCATTGCAGGCGAGGCGCCGCGCCACTTCGGCGGAAATAGGTCCGACGCCCTCAATGGAGGCGTGCCCGTACCCGTCGCCGTAGAGGAGTCGATCCAGGTCGGTGTGCACGATCATGGTGGTCTGGCCACCGCGGTGGGGCGGCCCTGACGCTGCGTTGGCGCCGACGGAGGTTTGCTCGCGGCGTCCCTGCTCGATGCAGATATCGAGGAGTGCATCCGCGCACCGACTCTCGAAGCGGACGTAGTCGGGATCAGTGGCGCTCGGGTGGTCGTGTCGCCGGGCACGACCGAGGATGGCCGACTTGACCAGCGCGTAGGCATCGCCGGTGAGCTGGGCCCAGACGAGACGACGCTCATCATCGAAGCGGACGTAGCGACGCTGAAACTGCACCGCTGCGTCGGCGTCGGACGCCCCCTTGATGTCGGCGACCAGCTGTCGCGCCTGCTTCGGCGTCCAATGCTCCGACACGCCGGCGAGGTCGGCGTCCGTGGCCGGGGTGGCGACGCCGGCGAGTGGGGCGAAGACATCGAGTGTCAGACGCCCTTCGGACAGAGCTCCGGCGAGCGCCGGGAGGTCCTTCACCTTGCCGGCGGCATCGACCAACGTGCGCGCCCGGTTACGGCTGACGCGACAGTGCGCCACCAGCCAGTCGCGCATGGAGAGCGAGCCGTCGCCACGCCACGCCTCCTTCCGGTCGAACTCGGCGATGTCGCGGAGCATGGCGCCCTCATGCTCGGAAATCACCCGCTGGTGCTGTCCGATGCTCTCGGCCAACTCGCTCGAGCGGGCATCGTTGCCGTAGTCCCGGCTGAGTGGGCGCGACTTCCGAATCGGGGTCGGAGTCCGGCGGATCGACGAGTGCCCGCCGGTACCGGCCGGTGTCGAACCTCGGGCGGTGGCTGCCATGCGGAGGAACGGTCCGCGGCACCCGGTGCTCTGTGCGGCGGTGGGTGTATGGAATCGGGACAGCACGGTCACGCCGGGGATTGGCTCCACGACGAGGAGCCCACGTAGGCGCTCCAGTCGATGCTCAGCCACACGTGGCCGTGATGGCTGCTGAAGGTGACGCTCATCCAGACGGCGATGGCGTTGGTCGCGGCGACCACGAGCATGACCAACCGAGGCACCGCAGGCCGAGGTTGGCCGCGGCAGCATCGACCAGTCGAGGGCGGCCAGCAACACGCCCGTCGTGTGGAGGTGACCGAGAAGAAGATGGTGTTGCGATCGCCGAGCGCACACTCGAGCCGCCGGTCACCGGTGGCACCCTGATTCGTGCCATGAACGCGAGCAGGACGGCGGGGAGCGCGAGACGACGAACGCCGGGCCGCTCGGCGCTCCGATGCACTCGAAGTGCAGTCTCGGTCACGCATGCATTCCCTTTGCGTCACCAAGGACGGAGTCAATGTAGAGGCGGGGCCCGAGACGGCCCACCGCCCGTCACCTAGGACTGCTGCGAGATCACCGCCTTCCCGAACCGCTCGAGCGTCTCGAGTGCATGCGACAGGGAATCGCCCGGAACCCCCACGCCCGACCACGTGATGCCCAGCGCCGCCAGCTCGTCCATGGCTGCCAGCTGGGCGTCGGGGTTGAACGTGTCGCGGCTCGGATCGCCGCCCGCACTCGAGCCGAACGATACGTCGATGCTGGCCGGATCACGGCCCGCCTCCTCCATGAACCGCCAGAGCTCTTCGAGCATCGGGCGGAGGTCGTCCACCGTCTCGAGCGGACGCGTCTTGGCCGTGGTGGCCAGGACCCTCGGCGCGGGGAAGGGGCTCCAGCCGTCGGCGTAGCGGGCTACGCGCCGCCGCGACATCCGGCTGTTCCCGCCGATCCAGATCGGCGGATGCGGTGAGGGCTTGGGATTCGCCGACTGGCCCTTGGCGGTAAAGGTCTTTCCTTGGAAGGCGAACCCATCCTCGCTCCACACGCCGCGCAGCACTTCGATGGCCTCGTCGAACAGCGCGTTGCGTTCGTCGAAGTCGACGCCGAGCGCGGCGTACTCACCGCGCATGTATCCAGTGGCAACCGCCAGGGTGAAGCGACCGCCCGACAGCACGTCGAGGGTCGCCGCCAACTTGGCCACAATGAATGGGTTGCGGTACGGCAGCACGACGATGTTGGGGATCAGGCGCATCCGATCCGTCACGGCCGCACAGAAGGCCAGGGCGGCAAAGGGGTCGAGCGCGTCGTGACCGCCCGCCTTCAACCACTTCTCGCTCGGCGCGGGATGGTCGGTGAAGCCGATACCGGAGAAGCCGGCCGCCTCTGCCGTCTGGCAGAAATCGGTCAGCGCGGCCTTGGTCGTCAGGTCGGGGTTGTACGGATGCGTCGTGAGTGGATACGTCACCCAGTAGTTCATGGCGAGGACCCTAGTGTTTCGCCGGCTGCGCTCCCGAGTGCGGGTCGGGAGGTGGCAATAGGCTGCCTCGCGTCCGAGCTCGATCCAGGAGTGTGACCATGCAGCTCGACCTCGAAGGAAAGGTGGCCGTGGTGACCGGTGCAAGCCGTGGCATCGGACTCGCCGTGACGCAGGTCCTCACCGCGGAGGGAGTCCACGTCGTGGCTGGTGCGCGCACCACCTCGGACGAGCTCGATTCGCTCGTGCGCGCCGGGTCGGTCGATTTCGTCTCGGCTGACCTCGGTTCGCCGTCTGCTCCCGGCGAGCTCGTGGCGGCAGCGCTGGCCCGCGGTCGCGTCGACATCCTCGTGAACAACGTCGGGGCGGCGCGCCCGCGCCTCGACGGCTTCCTGAGCATCACCGACGAGGACTGGGCTGCCTCGCTCAATCTCAACTTGATGGCGGCGGTGCGCACGAGCCGCGCCGTCCTGCCGTCGATGCTGGAGGCCGGCGCCGGGTCGATCGTCACCACGAACTCGGTGAACGCATTTCTCCCCGACCCCGCCGTCTTGGACTACAGCGCGGCCAAGGCTGCCGTGGCGAACTTCTCGAAGTCCTTGTCCAAGGAGGTGGCGGCGCACGGGATCCGGGTGAACTCGGTCAGTCCGGGACCAGTGGCAACGGCCCTCTGGCTCGGCCAGGACGGCGTGGCCCAGACCGTCGCCCGTGCCACCGGCGGGGATCCCGATGCGGTCGCACAGAGCGCGGCCTCTGATTCGGCCACTGGCCGCTTCACGACTCCCGCCGAGGTGGCGGACCTGATCGTGTTCCTCGCCAGTACCAGGGCCGCCAACATCACCGGGGCCGACTTCACCATCGACGGGGGGTTGATCAAGACCCTCTGACCCCGTGGCAGGTTCACCCCTCCTCACCGAGATCCGCGAAGTCCGGGCGCAGGCTCCTGTCCGTCGCCGGCATGTTCGTCGGGGCGCTCGAGGGTGCGGCACTCGTCCTCCACGTCCATGTCGCGTCGCTGGTGACGATCGCACCGCTCCTCGTGGTCGCCGTCGCCGCGTTGAGCTACTGGAGCGGTCGGTCCAACGCGCCGTGGGACACCGGTCGGAGGGCACGAGAGCTGCACGACGGCTGGGAACGACGCTGGGCGCTGGGCGCTGGACGCTTAAGCGTCGGGCGTCGGGCGTCGGGCGTCGTTCCGTGACCGCAGCGTGTCGGGTCGGCAACGGCGCGTTTGCCTCTCGACACGCGACCGGTGGTCTGCTGTGCTGTGCACGCTGGCACAGCACAGCACAGGCCGACACAGGTAAAGGGGAACAACCATGACAACCATCGGGGCAGAGGAACGAGCCGAGATCGACGAGGCCAACGCGTCGGGCAAGACGCCCGTCGTGTTCATCCACGGTCTCTGGTTGTTGCCCAGCAGCTGGGACCGTTGGGCGACCGTCTTCGCCGATGCGGGCTACGCCCCGCTCTCTCCCGGGTGGCCCGACGACCCCCAGACCGTCGAGGAGGCAAAGGCACACCCCGAGGTGTTCGCCAACAAGTCAATCGGTGACGTGGCCGACCACTATGCGGAGGTCATCGGTGCGCTGACCAAGAAGCCCCCGGTCATCGGACACTCCTTCGGTGGCCTCTTGGCCCAGATGGTGGCCGGTCGAGGGTTGTCCGCGGCCACGGTCTCCGTTGACGCCGCGCCCTACCGGGGCGTCCTCCCGCTGCCGATCTCTGCATTGCGGTCGTCGAAGCCGGTGCTCGAGAACCCGCGCAACAAGCATCGAGCGATTCCACTCACCTACGACCAGTTCCGCTACGCCTTCGCCAACGCCGTGAGCGAAGAGGAGGCCAAGGAGCTCTTCGAGACCTACGCGGTGCCCGCGCCCGGCGAGCCGCTCTTCCAGGCCGCCTTCGCCAACCTCAACCCGTGGACCGAGGCCAAGGTCGACCACGAGAACCCCGACCGGGGGCCCATGCTCGTCATGTCCGGCGAGAAGGACCACACCGTGCCTCCGGCGATCTCCAACGCCGAATTCAAGCTGCAGAAGAAGAACAAGGGCGTGACCGAGTTCGTCGAGATGCCGGGACGCGGACACGCCCTGACCATCGACAGCGGGTGGCGGGAAGTGGCAGACACCGCACTCGCTTTCGTCAAACGTTTCGTCTCCTGAACAACAGGAGCCCGGCGGATACCGACCAGACAGTGGGCAGACGACGGCCCGAAGTCCTGCTTCAGTCCTCGGTCCGCGGCACGAGGCCGAAGGAGCAGGCGAGCCCGACGCCTCGACCGGCCGCATCACGCAGAGGGCCTCCGGCGCTCGACGTCCATGGGCGGTGCGGAAGGCGATGCCGATGGCGACGGGAGGGAGCCCGCCAATCCGAGTCCGACGCCGTAGCGGGCGGCGGCTGCCAAAGGCAGCAAGGGCGCGGGCTCATGGCGCCCCCGGGGTTAGTGCTGGCGCCGACGGTGGGCGCGTGGTGCGGGCGCCTTCACCCGGACCCGGGCCCTGTTCGCCTGCGCAGCAATCCGCTTGGCCTGCACGGCGACGATAGCGCCCAAGGCGAGAACTGCTCCCCCGGCGACGGTCCACACCGTGGCTTCGTCCGTCGTGAGTTGCTCGATCATGTCGCTCCCCCAATCCGTTAGCGGTCATCCTAGGAGGCACCGGGAGGCAGGGGGGGCTTCGCGCCGGCGGGACATCCCCTCGGCGGCGGCGCCGGTTGGTCATGATGGACCCATGGCGAGCCCATCGACGCCCGCGCCCTCCGGAGCGCTTTTCCCTGGTGACCAGGGTCAGCGCAGCCGTTTGGCGGCGCTGCGCGACATCGCGCTCGGACCGGACTCCTACGGAATCCTCTTTCTGTTCCTCATCGTCGACTACGTATTCCTCACGGTCGGGTGGAGCGGGAGTGTGGCGCAGATCGTCAGCGCCGTCTGGCTCGCTCTCACCGTGCTGCTGGCCTTCCGTACCTCAGAAGTACCGCATCGATTCTTGGTGGTGGTGCGGGTGGCCGCTGCGGTGACGGTCCTTGCCGCGATCGCCCTGTCGCTCGGCGGTGGGGTCCGCGCCTCGGGCACCGTCGTGCTGCTGACGTCGTTGTTGGTCACAGCGAGTCCCATTGCCATCGGCTGGCGGCTCCTGCACCACACCCGGGTCACGACGCAGACCGTTCTCGGTGCACTCTGCATCTACGTACTGATCGGGCTCGTGTTCGCCAACGCCGACTACGGAGTCCAGCTCGTCTCGGGACGCTCGTTCTTCGCGCAGCCCGGCAACCATGGCCCGGGCGACTTCGCCTATTTCAGCTACATCACCATGGCGACCGTGGGCTACGGGGACCTTTCGCCCGCAACGGGTCTCCCCCGCACGAACGCCGTGCTCGAGGCACTCATCGGGCAGATCTTCCTTGTCGTCCTCGTCGCCCGACTGGTCGGGATGTACACGCCGACCTTCCGCTGGGGATACGAACGCCACGGTGAGACGCCTGATCCGGGGCCCGGAACCACAGGTGGCGCAGTCCCAAGGCCTGGTGGAACCTGAACACCTGAACACGCCCGGGAAGGGCGGCGCTCAGACCAACAGGACGACCGGCACGATCATCGGGCGCCGCTTCGTGCGCTCGCCGACGAACTTGCCCAGGGCTTTGCGGGTGTGGCGGCTCAACACCTCAATGTCGTGGGCGCCGTCCCGCAGCGCCTGCGTCACCGCGGCGCCGACCACCTCGCTGGCCTCTCCCAACAGCTCCTCGGCCTCGGGTGCGTACACCCAGCCGCGGGTCTCGATCACGGGCGGGCAACTGAGCGTGCTCTGCTGGCGATCGACCGTGACGACGGCCATGACCACGCCCTCCTCGGAGAGCTTCCGCCGGTCGCGCAGCACCCCGTGCTCAATGTCGCCCACGGTCCCGTCGACGTACACGTACCCGCCCGGCACGTGACCGTCCCGCGCAATGCCTTTGGCATCGAGCTGAATTACGTCGCCGTCTTCACAGAGGAGGACCTTGGCCGGATCGAGGCCCATTGAGAGTGCCAGGCGGGCATGATGCACCATGTGCCGGAATTCGCCGTGCACGGGCACGAAGCACTCCGGTTCGGTCACCGAGATCAGCGTGCGCAGCTCCCCCTGGTGGGCGTGACCGCTGGCATGGACCTTCTCCGACCCCGAGTGCACGACTTCGGCACCGCGACGGTGCAAGTCGTCGATGACCTGGCCGACGGACCACTCGTTGCCCGGGATCGGGTGCACGCTGATCACGACGACATCGTCCTCGCCGATGCGCAGCCACTTGTTCTCACCCGTGGCCATGAGCGACAGCGCCGACATCGGCTCGCCCTGCGAACCCGTTGAGATCACGCACACCTCGCCGGCTGGGACGCTGTCCACCTGGTCGATGTCGATCAGCACCCCGTCGGGGATGCTGATGATGCCGAGACGCGACCCGAGCTCTACGTTCTTGCCCATGGAGCGACCGAGCGTGGCCACCTTGCGGCCGTTCGCCACGGCCGCGTCAATGATCTGCTGCACGCGGTGCATGTGGCTGGCGAAACACGCCACGACGATGCGCTTGCCCGCCTGGGCGGCGAAAACCCGTCGCAACGTCACGCCCACCGATGATTCGGAGTCGGTGAAGCCGGGCTCCTCCGCGTTGGTGGAGTCCGACAGGAGGAGGCGGATGCCCTCAGTGCGGGCCAGCTCACCCATGCGGGCTAAGTCCGTGCGACGACCGTCGACCGGCTGGAGGTCGAGCTTGAAGTCACCCGAGTGGAGGATGACGCCCTGAGGCGTGTGGAAGGCGATGGCGTTCGCCTCGGGGACGGAGTGCGTCACCGGAATGAACTCGACGTCGCAGCCGCCGACCTGCACGGTCTCGTTGTCGGCCACCGCGATGAACTTGGTGTTTCCCGCCAGACCGGCCTCCTCGACACGGTGGCGGGCCAGACCGACCGTCAGCTCGGAGCCGTAAATCGGGGCGTGGACCTCTCGCAGGAGGAAGGCCAGGCCGCCCGTGTGATCCTCGTGGCCGTGCGTGAGCACGATGCCGTCGACCCGGTCCTTGCGATCGTACAGATACGTGAACTCGGGCAGCACCAAGTCGATGCCGGGCATGTCCGGATCGGGGAACATGATCCCGCAGTCGAGGATGATGATGCGGCCCTCGACCTCGATGCAGGCGCAGTTGCGCCCGATCTCGCCCAGGCCACCCAGGAAGACGACCCGGACCGGCTTCGCCTTCGGCCCGTTGGCGCGCCGGCGGTCAGGCAAGCGGGGCGACCGTGACCGCGGGTGGCCCGACGGCGGCCAGGATCTTTTGCGCCTGGGCGTCGAGCTCCGGCGTGGAGGCGCCCATCGGGAGACGGCACTGGCCGACACGTCGTCCGAGGGCACGAAGCATCGCCTTGGCCGGCAAGGGGTTGGGGAACTCGTCGGAGCTCTCGAAGTCGAAGGAGTCCACGAGCTCGGCGTTGCCGGCGATGGCGGCTGCGATGTCGCCGGCCACGAAGGCGTCGACAACCTGGCGGAACTGCGGTCCGATCCAATGCGCCGCCACACTGACGACACCGACCGCGCCCACCGCCATGAGGGGCAACGTCATGGCGTCGTCACCGCTGTAGATCTCGAAGCCGGCGGGTGCCTGTGCGGCGAGGCGGGCCGTGGTGGGCGCGTCCCCCGCAGCGTCTTTGAGCGCCACGATGGTCGACACGTCCCGGGCCAGCCGGAGCATGGTGGCCGTGGCGATGCGGCGTCCGGATCGGCCCGGAATGTCGTAGAGCATGACGGGGAGGTCGCCCGCCGCCTCGGCCGTGGCCCGGAAGTGTTCGAAGATCCCGGCCTGGGAGGGCCGGTTGTAATACGGCGTCACCAACAGCACACCGTCGATCCCGCACTCGGTGGCCCGCTTCGTCATGTCGATGGAGTGGGCGGTGTCGTTGGACCCGGTACCGGCGATGACCGGTATGGTCACGGCCTCGGCCACGGCCCGCCACAGGTCCACCTTTTCGTGGTCGGTCAGGACCGAACTCTCCCCGGTCGAGCCGCTCAACACCAGGCCATCGCTGCCGTGCGCCGCCAGCCAGCGCGCCAGCTCGACAGCAGCCGGGAGGTCGAGCGCGCCCTCGTCGTCGAACGGGGTCACCATGGCGGTGATCACCCGCCCGAAACGGGGCGACGCCTGGAGACCGGGGCTCATCGCCTATTCACGCTACCAGCGATGTGACGCGCCTTGGCGCTGCTCGTGACGTTGTTCGGTGGTGCTGCCCGTTGGAGCTCAGGCGACGTTGCGTTCGGCCGGCGATCCGTCGGCGAATGCGTCCTCGTCCTGCGTGGTGTCGGTGAGGTCTTCGAACGCGATGGCACCCATTTCGGTGAACTTGGTCCGGAGCCAGCCGTCGGCGGCATCGAGCAGGCCCAGCTTCTTGAGGTTCGGCACGATCTTCGAGAAGAGCAGGATCTGGAAATCGTCCCGCTCGGGCGCGGCCTGCATGATCTTGATCACGTCCGGGGTCGGGACCTCCATGCGCTCCCACACCTCTTGCATGACCAGCCGGTCCTTCATCCGGATGGCGGCCTCGAAGGCGAACTCCTGGCGCTCCCTGAGCTCTGTCGCGCTGAGCTCTTGGTAGTACTCCTGCAGGCTGAGCACACCGAAGGCCACGTGGCGGGCCTCGTCGGCCATGACGTAGCGCAGCAGCTTCTTGAGCAGCGGCTCCGTCGTCATCATGTGGATGAAGCCGAACGCGGCGAGGGCCAGGCCCTCCACCATGATCTGCATGCCGAGGTAGGTCATGTCCCACCGCGAGTCGGCCACGATGTCGTCGAGCAACAGGCCGAGGTGAGCGTTCATCGGGTAGTGACCAGAGAGCTTCTCGTCGAGGTACTTGGAGAAGACTTCCACGTGGCGTGCCTCATCCATCACCTGGGTGGCGGCGTAGTACTTGGCGTCGATCCACGGGACGGTCTCGACGATCTTCGCCGTGCAGAGCAGCGCGCCCTGCTCCCCGTGCATGAACTGCGACAGCAGCCAGTTCTGGTTCTCCACCCCGAATTGCAGGAACTTCTTCTCGTCCCACTTCTCGAGCACGGTGCCGGCGATGGCGGCCTCATCGAAGTTCATTTGGCTGGGGTTGGCCTCCGCGTTGGCGATGACCACGCGCTCTTGATCGACCTCAATGGACCAGTCGAGGTCGGTCTGGCCGTTCCACTGTGCTTTCTTCGCCTTCTCGTAGAGCTTGTCGAGCTGGGGCTTTGCACCCTTCTCGTAGTCCCAGGTGAACTCGGCGGGGCAGTTGTCGGGCACACGGTGATAGCCGTCGGCGTCATATTCCCCGACGAAGTTCAGGACGGCCTCCAGGTCGTTGATGTCCTCTCTGCCGATGAGGTCCAGGTTGGACCGCAGCTGCTCGGTGTTCTCGTCGAGTGTGGTCATTGTGCCGCCCCCTTGGTGGTGGTTGGTTTGGGTGGTCTGCGTGATCTCGGAGATCCCGGAGATCTCGGTGCTCGGGTGGACGTTCCTGCGGCCGGAGGCGCGGCAGGTGGCGTGGGACCTGTCCCGGCGGCGTCGACCCGCAGGGCGAGGATGCCGGGCAGCACGAAGGTGCGCACGAGCGCCCGGGTGTCGGCCGGGTCCGTCAGGTCGGCATAGGGCGAGGGGTCGGAGCAGTAGGCCATGACGATGCGCACGGCCCATTCCGCCGCTCGGGAAGCTTGTTCGGGCTCGAGCCAGCGGGCGAAGAACGGGGCAGACAAGTCGCTGGCGACGCGCATGACCCGATCGAAGCCGCTGAAAGTCACAAAGGGCAGGACGGCTTCGGGCTCGTGCTCGAGCAGGTAGCCCAACGGCTCGTGCCAGCGCAGCCAGCGAGCCGACTCGACCATGCCGGCGACGAGCACGTCCTCGAGGTCGCCGGCCTCGCCCATCGCGACGGCCAGGGAGGAAAAGAGCCGCGCCACCTCCGTCTCGACGACAGCGGCGAGGATGCCCTCCTTGCCGCGGGGAAGGTCCGATAGGCGGTGGCGCGGGACAGGCCGGCGGCCCGGGCGATGTCGTCCACGGTGGTCTTGGCGATCCCCTGACGGGCCAGGCAGCGCAGGGCGCCGTCCACCAGCCGGACCCGGGTGGACGTCCTGTCGTCGGCACCCAGGTGCCGGACGACGGCGTCACGACCCCCGAAGGCGTGCCTGGGGGTCTCTACGGATTCGGGTCGTGCCGCGGTTGCGCCCACGGGTGAAACAGTATGGCGATTTTTGTCTCACTGTCAACCATCCGGGCCGGGCACCGAACCCGCATGGTCCATTCGACGCTGGGGTGGCGGCGCCCGACGGGTGCGCGGCGCCGGGGCGCCGGAGAGGATGCAGCCGGTCAAAGGGGGTCAGCCGTAGTTGAAGTGCCCGGGGGCGACGGAGGTGATCAAGAGCGCGAGAAGGGCCGCCACCGCCACGCTGCCGCCGACGGCCAGGATCAGGCCGGTGTTGCGGTCCCGCCGGTCGCCGGCGTAGTCGTACAGGAGACCGAGGACACCCCCTGTGACGAGGCCGCCGAGATGCGCCCGCCAGTCGGTATTGCCGGTGAAGCCCAGCGCCAGGTTCAGCACCAACAGGCCCACGACGGGCGCCACCGGGAGCCGCCGACGCAGCCCCACCACGACGTAGGCCCCGAGCACACCCATGATGGCGCCGGAGGCCCCGATGCCGATCTCGTTGTGGGGTCCGAGGAGGTAGGTGCCCACGCTCCCACCGAGCCCGGCCAGCAGGTAGAGGGCGACGAAGCGGATCTTGCCCAGCAGCACCTCGAGCGCCGGTCCGACGATGAGCAGGGTGATCATGTTGAAAAAGATGTGCATGAGGCTGGCGTGCACCCACATCGCCGTGAAGGCCCGGTAGTACTGGTGCAGGACGTGCACGCCGTCGGGCCACATGGCGTACCTCGAGACGACGCGGGTGTTGTGGCCGAAACCCTCGAGGAAGAACACCATCACGTTGATGGCGATGATCGTCAAGACGATGGGTGTCGGGTTGGTCGAGCCGACGACGCCGGTCCGCCCCCGGCTCGTGTGCGTAAAAGCCGGGACCTGGCGCGAGCGCTTGGCACCCTCGGAGGTGCACTGGGGGCACTGCCAGCCAACTTGCGCCTGGACCATGCACTCGGTGCAGATGGGGCGGTCGCAGTGCGCGCACAGCACCGAAGCCGCCCGCCCGGGGTGGCGGTAGCAGGGCGGCGGTGGCGCGGGCGGTGGTTGCAGCTGCGGATCGCTCATCGGCTCACTGGCTCACCGGCCGGGCTCACCGGATCCCCGCCAGGAGCTCGGAACGGACCAGGAGCGCCACCTGGTCGGGGTCGTTCAGGTCCCACCGGCCGGGCGAGCTGATGTAGGACAGGACCATGCGGGCCAGGAAATCGGCCGCCGCATCGAGATCGGAACCTTCCGCCATGCCGTGGCGGACGAGGTACGGAGCAAGAAAGGCCGCCACCAACGTGTGTGTCTGATCTGCCTCGGTGGACAGGCGCGGCAACAGCGTGTCGGGCTCGGTGATCAGGACCCGCTGGAGCACTTCGTGCTCGACGAGGGCGCGGTGGGCAAAGATCAGGCCCCGCTCCATGACTTCTTCCAACGTGTCGGCGTCGGACACCTCCTCGTAGAGCCGCAGGAAGAAGCGAGAGAATTCCCACCCCACCACGGCCGAGAGCAGCTCGTCGCGACCACCGGGAAAGTACCGGTACACGGTGGCCCGCGACACTCCCGCCTCCCGGGCCGCGTCCTCGACCGTCGTCTTCGCCAGGCCCCAGCGGGCGACACAGTCATACGTCGCCTGCAAGAGGCGCTCCCGGACGTCGGGATTCACAGCCCGAGCAACGCCTCGAGCCCCACCGTCAGGCCGGGCCGGTCCGGCACGGCTCGCACCGCCAGGAGCACGCCGGGCATGAAGGAACGGCGGTCGTACGAATCGTGGCGGATGCTCAGGCTCTGACCCGTCGCCCCGAAGATGACCTCCTCGTGCGCCACCAGCCCCGGCAGGCGCACGGAGTGCACGTGCACGCCGTCGGCCGATTCCCCTCCCCGCGCCCCAGCCAGGACGACATCAGTCGTCGGGTCCGCGGGCAAAGGGGTGCTGCCGGCCGCCCGGCGGGCCTCGGCGATGACCGCGGCCGTGTGCATGGCCGTTCCGGAGGGAGCATCACGCTTGGCGTCGTGGTGGAGCTCAATGATCTCGACGCCGTCCATGTGTGGCGCCGCGATCCGGCACAGGTGGAGCAACAGGACCGCCCCGATGGCGAAGTTCGGCACGAGCACCACATTCGCCGAGCTGTCCGCGAACCGGGCCTCCACGGCGGCGACGTCGGCGTCGGACAGCCCGCTCGTCCCGATGACCGCGTGGACGCCCGCGGCCGCGTAATGGGCGAAGTTGTGGCGCACCGCCTCGGCGACGGTGAAGTCGACCACGACCTCGGCTCCAAGATCGGCCAGTGCGTTGACCTCGCCGATCATCGTCAGCCCGCACGCATCGCCGCCGACATGGGCGGGGTCGATGGCCGCCACCAGGTTCATGTCGGCTGCCGCGGTGACGGCACGGCACACCTCTTGGCCCATACGGCCGCCGGCGCCGACCACACCGACCTTCTGCATGCCGTGCAGGCTACCGGGCGGCCAGTGCGGGAAGGTGGGACTCGAAGGTGCTGGCGTCGAAAGGGCCGACCGCGCTCATGGTGCGCGGGGCGTGCACCAGTTCGGCCGCCGCCTCCAGGACCGCACCCCGGTCGACCTCCGCGACGAGTGCCAGCACCTCGTCGACCGAGAGCACCTCGCCGTGCAACAACAGCGAGGCACCGATGCGGCTCATGCGGGCTCCAGAGTCCTCTCCTGAGAGGAGCATCTCGGCGCGGAGGCTGCCCTTGGCCACCGCCAGTTCCCGCTCGCTGATCCCGTTGTCGGCGAGCAGCTCGAGTTCCTGGTTGACGATCTGGAGCACCTCGTCGAGATGCTCGGGCGCCGTACCGACGGAGATGGCCAAGGATCCACTGTCCGCGTAGGCCGCCCGCTCCGACCACACCGAGTAGGCGAGGCCCCGTTGCTCGCGGATCTTCTGGAAGAGACGGCTCGACAGTCCCCCGCCGAGGACGTGATTGAGGACGGCCAGCGCCCAACGCCGCTCGTCGAAGCGCGAGACGGAGCGCATGCCGTAGACGAGATGCGCTTGCTCGGTGGAGCGCCGGACGACCTCGAGGGGCACCGTGTCGGACCCCGGCGCCTGGCGCGCCGGGACCGCGCCACCCGACGTGCCGGCAAAGCGGCGCTCCAGGTCCGCGGCGACCGCGTCGTGAGAGCAGTCACCGGCGACCGAGACGACCATGTTGGCCGGCCGGTAGTGCACCTCGAAGAAGCCACGGATGTCCTCGCGGGTGATGTGCTGCACCGAAGCCGCGGTCCCGAGCGTGTCGCGCCCGAGGCCATGGTCCGGGAACAGTGCTTCCTGCCACCGTTCGGCCGCCAGATCGGCCGGCTCGTCGGCGTGCATCAGGATCTCGTCGAGGATGACAGTGCGTTCGGCCTCGACGTCGTCGTGGCGCAGCGCCGGCTCCCACATGATGTCGCTCAGGATGTCGAGCCCGAGCGACAGGTGCTCGGAGAGCAGGCGCACGTAGAAGGTCGTGTACTCCTTCGTCGTGAAAGCGTTGCAGTCCCCGCCGACCTCGTCGAGCTCCTCGGCGATGGCCGCCGCAGAGCGGTGGTCGGTGCCCTTGAAGAGCAGGTGCTCTAGGAAGTGGGAGGCCCCGGCGAGCTCGCCGGGTTCGTCACGCGAGCCGGTGCCGACCCAATAGGCGACCGCTACCGAGTGGACGTCCGCCATGGTCTCGGTGACCAGGCGGATGCCACACGGCAGGACGGACGTCTCGATCAACGACGGCGCGAACGACCACGCGAGGGGCGGCGGTCGCCGCCCCGGTCGCCCCGGTCGCCCCGATCGCCGCGGTCATTCGCCGAATCGGCCGCACCGGGGCCGAGGTCGCCCAGGTCCGCCACGAGCTCGGCTTCGAACACATCCTCGAAGGACGCCCCGTCGCTCTTGGCCGGCGCAGCCGACCCGGCATTGGAGCCGGAACCCGCCCGAGCATCCGACCCGGCCTCACCGTTGGACGAACCGTTCCCCGACTGCGCCGCGCCCTCGGGGGCGGACGCCAGTGACAGCGATACCTTGCCCTGCGGATCGATGTCGTCGACCCGGACCTCGACCGGCTGGCCCAGCGACAACACGTCCTCGACGTTGTTGATCCGCTTGCCCCCGGCCAACGACGACAGCTTCGAGATGTGGAGCAGGCCGTCCCGGCCCGGCAGCACGTTCACGAAGGCGCCGAACTTGGTGATGTTGACCACCTTGCCCGGGTAGACGGCGCCCACATCGGCGGTCGGTGGGTCCAGGATCAACGAGATCCGGCGCCGCGCCTCCTCGACTGCGTTGCCATCCTTGGCGCCGATCGTGACCGTCCCGACCACGCCGTCGTCGTCGACGGCGATGTCCGCGCCGGTCTCCTGCTGGAGGGTGTTGATGACCTTGCCCTTGGGGCCGATGACCTCACCGATCTTGTCGATCGGGATCTCCAAGGAGACGATCTTCGGCGCGCTGGTGGCGACGTGGTCACGCGGCTCGGCGATAGCACCCGCCATCACGCCCAGAATGGTGAGGCGCGCCTCTTTGGCCTGGAGAAGCGCCCTGGCCAACACGTCGGCGGGCAAGCCGGCGATCTTCGTGTCGAGCTGGAGCGCCGTCACGGCGTCCGCCGTGCCCGCCACCTTGAAGTCCATGTCGCCGAAGGCGTCCTCCGATCCCAAGATGTCGGTCAGCGTCACGTAGGTGCCCTCGTCGTAGACGAGGCCCATGGCGATGCCCGCCACCGGTGCCCGCAGTGGCACGCCGGCGGCCATCAGCGACAGCGTCGAACCACACACCGAGGCCATCGAGGTCGAGCCGTTCGAGGCGAGGACGTCGGAGACGACACGCAGCGTGTAGGGGAACTCTTCGGGGCCCGGCACGACCGGCAGCAGGGCACGCTCGGCCAGCAGCCCGTGCCCGATCTCCCGACGCTTGGGGCCGCGCATGAAGCCGGTCTCACCGGTCGAGAAGGGCGGGAAGTTGTAGTGGTGCATGTAGCGCTTGTGGTCTTCGGGTGTGATGGTGTCGAGCAGCTGGTTCATGCGGGGCATGCCGAGTGTCGTCACGTTCAGGACCTGCGTCTCACCGCGTTGGAACAGCGCCGAGCCGTGCGCCGTCGGCAGCAGGTCGATCTCGGCCGACAGCGGACGGATGTCGGCGACACCTCGACCGTCGACGCGCACGCCCTCTTCGACGATGCTCTTGCGCACCAGCTTCTTGGTCAACGAGCGGATGGCTCCCTTGACCTCCCCGGGGCGGTCGGCGAACTCGTCACCAAGTGCGGCACGGATCTCCTCGCCCGCGGCATCGAGCGCCGCGTTGCGCTCCGCCTTGCTGCGGACGAGATTGGCCTTGGCGATGGGCTCGGTGCCGACCGCCTCGACCCGCGCCCAGACATCGTCCTGGTAGTCACGGAACGTCGAGAATGCAATGGTTTCGATGGCACCGCGCGCCGCCGTGAAGGACTCGACCAGGCGGCGTTGCAGGTTGATGGCCTCACGGATCCATGTCTTGGCGGCTTCCAGACCGGAGGCCAGCACCTCTTCGGTCACCTTGGGTGCGCCGGCGTCGTAGTACTCCCACGACCTCTCAGTACCGCCCGCCTCGACCATCATGATGGCGATCTCGCTGTCAGCGTCCTCGGTCAAGGCACGGCCGGCCACGACGAGCTCGAAGGTCGACTCGTCGCCCTCCTCGAATGACGGGTGGCCGATCCACTCGCCCTCGGTCGTGTACGCCACGCGCACGGCACCGATCGGGCCGTCGAAGGGGATACCCGAGATCATCAGTGCGGCCGATGCCGCGTTGATGGCGAGCACGTCGTGCGGGTTCACCTGATCGGCACCGATGATCGTGCCGACGACGTGGACCTCGTTGCGGAACCCGTCGGGGAACGACGGCCGCAGCGGGCGGTCGATGAGCCGGCAGGTCAGGATCGCCTGGTCCGAGCTCTTTCCCTCCCGGCGGAAGAACGAACCGGGGATCTTGCCGGCGGCGTACGTCCGCTCCTCAATGTCGACGGTGAGCGGGAAGAAGTCCGTCCCTTCCCGCACGTGCCGGGCCGCGGTGGCGGTGGCCAGCAGGACGGTGTCGCCGATGCGGGCCACGACGGCCCCGTCGGCGAGTTGCGCGAGTTTCCCCGCCTCAAATGACATGGTGCGGTCGGTCCCACTGATGGGGCCCGACACGGAAATGGCGTCAGCCATGATGCTCCTCGTGTCTCAGGGGCATCTCCGTGTCTGGTTCCCAGTAGTCGACCACCTCGCACCCGAAGTGACCGGCCACTGGCAGCCAGCGGCTGCAGACGCCCGGTTCTATGGTGCTGCCGCTACCTTCGGATGCCGAGTCGGCTGATGATGGAGCGGTAGCGCTCGACGTCGTTCTTGCGGACGTAGTCGAGCAGCCGGCGGCGCTGGCCGATGAGCTTCATCAGTCCACGCCGGGTGTGGTGGTCCCCTTTGTGCTCCTTCAGGTGCTCGGTCAGGTGGTTGATCCGTCCCGACAGCAGGGCAATCTGCACCTCAGGCGAGCCGGTGTCACTCTCGTGCAACCGGTACTCGGAGATGGTGGCCTGCGTGTCGGGCATGGAAAAAGAACCTCGAAGAGTTTGTCGGAGTCGGCGGGAACCAGCCCCAGCCGGGAAATATTGTATCAGCCGCCCGCTGATCAGGGGTGATCGGCCGCGGTGAGCCTCTCGGTGGCCTCGACGTCGGCCCGCATCTGGGCCACCAGGGCCTCGACGGAGTCGAAGCGCTGCTCGGCCCGCAGTCGGTGCGAGAACGACACCCGGGCCTGCTCCCCGTAGAGGTTCCCGTCGAAGTGCAACAGGTAGGCCTCGACCAGGACCTCGGCCGTGCCGGGCTCGTAGAAGGTGGGACGGCGCCCCACCGAGATGGCGGCCTGGTGCAGAGAACCGTCAGCCCGCCGGAAATGCCCGGCGTAGACAGCATCGGCGGGCAGCGCAATGTCGTCGGCCACCGACAGGTTGGCCGTCGGGAAGCCCAGCTCGGGGCCGCCCCGCCCGTCGCCCCGGACCACCGGGCCGCGGACCTCGTGGGGCCGACCGAGGAGCTGCGCCGCCTCGGCCACGTCCCCTTCGGCCAGCAGGCGCCGGATGCGGGTGGACGACACCGCCTGGCCGCCCGGGCTACTGCCATCCCCGTCGCCACCGGTGCCCGTGAGACCGACGCCCACGACCTCGAAGCCGTACTCGGCGCCCAGGCGGCGCAGGAGATCGACGTTGCCCCGGCGGCCGTGCCCGAAGTGGAAGTCCTCCCCTACCACGACGAGGCGGGCCGACAGCTGGTCGACGAGGACCTCCTTGACGAAGTCCTCGGCCGACTCCTCGGCGCGGGCGAGGTCGAAGGGGACCACCACCGTGCGGTCGATGCCGCACCCGGCGAGCAGCTCGAGCTTCTGTTCGAGGCTCGTCAGCTGCTTGGGCGCCGACTCCGGGCGCACCACCGCGGCCGGGTGGCGGTCGAAGGTGACCACGACGGTGGCGAGGCCCGCCGCGTCGGCACGGGCCGACAGGTCGCGCAGCAGGGCGCGGTGCCCGAGATGGACCCCGTCGTAGGCCCCGATCGTGACTGCGGTTCCCTCACCGGGCGACATCGCTTGCGAGGGTAGTCGGGGCGGTCGGCGCAATCGGGCGACTGTCACTCCGCGGCCAGCACGACAGCCGGCCGGATGCGGTCGCTGTCAGTGGCCTCGTAGACGGCGAGGAGGGCGCCGTGCTCATCGAGCATGGCCCACGGGCCGTCGCCGAGCGCACCCAGTGGGACGCGGTCGATGGGCAACCCGGTGCGGATGGAGGCCGCTGTGTCCGCCGGAACGGTGACCGAGTCGAGGTCGCGCAGGGCCTGGGCGGGCGTGAGGACCGCCGCCGGCCCGAGGGCGTCGAGGGCCTCCAGCGTGTGCATGTCCTCGCGGCCGAACGAGCCGATGCGGGTGCGCCGCAGGTTGGCCACGTGCGCGCCGCCACCGAGTGCCCGGCCCAGGTCGTCGGCCAGGACCCGGATGTAAGTGCCGGACGAGCACTCGATCTCGGCCCGGTAGACCCGAGCCCGGTCAGAGCCGGAGCCGGAGGCTGGGTGGGTCTCGAAGCGGAACACGGTGACCGGACGGGGGGATCGCGGCACCTCCACACCCTCGCGGGCGAGTTCGTGCAGCCGGCGCCCGCCGACCTTGACGGCCGAGACCATCGGCGGGATCTGTTCGATGTCACCGGTGAGGGCGGCCGCGGCCTGCGCCACCGCCGCCGGGGTCACGTGGGACATGTCGTAGGTGTGCAGGACCTCGCCGGAGGCATCGAGCGTCGACGTGGACGAGCCGAGGACGATGTCCGTCGTATAGGTCTTCCGCAGCGCGGTCAAGAAGCGCATGAGCCGGGTGGCCCGGCCCAGGCCGACCAGCAACACGCCCGTGGCGTCGGGGTCGAGCGTGCCGGCGTGGCCGACCCGACGCTGGCCGAAGATGCGGCGGCAGCGGGCCACCACATCGTGCGAGGTCCAGCCCGCTTCCTTGTCGATGACCACCAGACCGGTGACGCTCATCGGCGGAACGTCCCGTGCCGCCTCACGGCTCGTCGGTCCGGGACTCCCCCTCGTGCAGTCCCCGCAGGAGCTCCTCCACCCGCGCGCCCGCCGCGATGGCGGGGTCAGCCTTGAAGGTGAGGCGCGGCGTGCGCTTCATCGTCATCTGCGCGCCGACCGTGCGCTGCAGGCGCGCCCGCCGCTCCTCGAGCACCGCGGCCGTGGGCTCGTCGAGTGTGGCCAGGTAGACGGTCGCCGTGCGCATGTCAGGCGCCACCTCGACCGAGGTCACCGTCACCATGGGGAGCTCGTCGGCGTCGGCCAGTCGCTCGAGTTCCTCGGCCAGCACCTGCCGTAACACCTGGTTGACCCGCAACGCCCGCGGGTATGTCGCCGTCCGACGTCTCACCGCTGCAGCTCCTCAACTCGCATCGTTCTGGACTGACTGTTCTAAACCGGACCGATCTTGAACTGCACGAGGACTCCGGACCCGACCCGAATCGATTCGATTCGATTCGCCGGGTCGCCTCGACGACCAGGCAGCTCGAGCGGGCGCCGCGGGCCGGGCCCCGATCCCGGGCCGGGACCGTCCGACTCAGGTCCGGGCGATCTCCCGCTCGTCGTACGTCTCGATGATGTCGCCTTCCTTCAGGTCCTGGAAGTCCGACAGGCCGATACCGCATTCGAAGCCCGAGGCCACCTCGCGGACGTCCTCCTTGAAGCGGCGCAGCGAGTTGATGGCGCCCTTCCAGATCACCGTGCCCTCGCGGAGGAAGCGCACCTTGGAGCCACGCGTGATCTTGCCATCACGGACGTAGCAACCCGCCACGGCACCGATCCGGGGGACGCGGAACACCTCGCGCACCTCGGCCTCGCCGGTGACGACCTCCTCGAAGAGCGGGGAGAGCATGCCGAGCATGGCGGCTTCGAGGTCCTCGAGCAGTTTGTAGATGATTTCATAGGTCCGGATCTCCACGTCGGACGACTCGGCCAGCTCGCGTGAACGCTTGTCGGGGCGCACGTTGAACCCGATGATGGTGGCGTTGGACGCGGCCGCCAGCTGCACGTCGTTTTCCGTGATCCCGCCGATACCGCGCAGGACGAAGCTCAGCTTCACGTCGTCGCGCTCCAGGCGCTTCAACGACTCGGTCACGGCCTCGAGCGAGCCCTGCACGTCGGCCTTCAAGACAATGTTCAGCGTCGCCGTCTCGCCCCGCGAGATCTGCTCGAACAGGTCCTCGAGCTTGGCCCCGGCCGCCGCCGCCACGGGTCGGTGGCCCGACAGCCGGAAGCGCTGGGCCCTGGCCTCGCCGAGGGTGCGGGCGCGGGCAAGGTCCTTGGCGGCGCGCATTTCGTCGCCGGCGTGCGGCGGCTCCGAGAAGCCGAGCACCTGCACCGGCGTCGACGGCAGCGCCTCCTTGATGTGGTCGCCCCGGTCGTCCACCAACGCCTTGACCTTGCCCCAGGCCGCCCCGGCCACGACCGGGTCACCGACACGCAGGGTGCCCTGCTGCACGATCACCGTGGCCACCGGCCCGCGGCCCGCCTCCAGGTTCGCCTCGAGCACGACGCCCCGCGCCTCTCCCTCGACGCGTGCGGTCAGCTCCTCGACCTCGGCCACGAGCACGATCTGCTCGAGCAGCCCCTCGATGTTGGTGCCCTGCAGCGCGGAGACCTCCACCACAATGGTGTCGCCGCCCCAGGACTCGGGCACGAGCCCACGCTCGGACAGTTGCTGGAGCACGCGCGACGAGTCGGCATCGGGCCGATCCATCTTGTTGACCGCCACGATGATCGGCACCTCGGCCGCCGTGGCGTGGTCGATGGCCTCGATCGTCTGGGGCATCACGCCGTCGTCGGCCGCCACCACCAGAATGACGATGTCGGTCGCCTGCGCCCCGCGGGCACGCATCGCCGTGAAGGCGGCGTGGCCGGGCGTGTCGATGAAGGTGATGCGGTGGTCCCGCCAGACCACCTGGTAGGCCCCGATGTGCTGGGTGATGCCGCCGGCCTCGCCGGCCACGACGTCGCTGGAGCGAATGCGGTCGAGCAGCAGGGTCTTGCCGTGGTCGACGTGACCCATGACGGTGACAACCGGCGGGCGGGGACGCTGGTCCTCGTCGTCCTCCTCGTCCTCCTCGTCGAAGTAGCGGGCCAGGAGCTCGGCCTCCTGCTCCTCACCGGGGTCGACCAGGCGCACGTCGGCACCGATCTCGGCGGCGAACAGCTCGATCATGTCGTCGCTCAGCGACTGGGTCGCCATCACCATCTCGCCCTGCAGCAGCAGGAAGCGGACGATGTCGCCGGCGCTGCGGTTCAGCTTCGGGCCGAGGTCGCGGGCCGTCGACCCGCGCTCGATGATGATCTCGCCTTCGGGCACCGGCGCCGTGGAGGGCTGGTACGTGGTGAGCTGCGTCGGCTCCAACTCTTCGAGATTGCGCCGGCGTCGGCGGGCGCGCCGTTGGGGGGGGCGCCGCCCGGGCATGCCGCCACGACCGCCGGGAGGAGGAGCTCCTGTGGGCGCGCCACCACCGGGACGGCCGGCGTAACCGCCGCCACCACCGGGACGGCCGCCGTAGCCGCCACCGGCCGGCCCACCGCTGCTCGGACGGCCGGCGCCGCCGGCCGGACGGCCACCGGTGCGCTGCGGGTACGAGCCACCGGGGCGCGCGGACGGCGAGGGACTGGGCCGGCGCCCGCCCATGCCAGGAGGGGGCGGGATCGGCCGGCCACTCGGGCCGAGCGGGGGGCGTGAACCCGGCGGCGGGGGCACGGGTTTGCCCGAGGGGCTGAGCGGCGGTCGGGTGGGGCGCTGCTGCGCCGGTGCGGCGGGTGGTGCAGCCGTGTCCGGCGGGGCCGGCGCGGCGGGCGCGGCCGGAGTGCCTGACGCGGCCGGCGCCTGGGCCGGAGCAGACGGGTCCTTGGGAGAGGGGCTGGACGGGGCCGAAGGTGCGGCCGCGGGAGCGGAAGGCGCGGCCGCCGCCGGGGCTGCCGGAGACGGCGGGGAGGCCGGCGGACGGGCCGCCGGAGACGTGGGCGCACCAGCAGCGGGAGCGGCCGGGGCGGGACGGGAACTGCTGATCAGTCGCGGCGAGCGAGCGGCCGGTGCGGACTCGCCGCCTCCCCCGCCTCCGCCCGTGCCCGATCCGGCTGCCGCCGGAGCCGACTCCGTGCGGGCGGGCGCCTTCTTCACCGGGGCGCTGCTCGGCGCCGGACTGCTCGATGCGGAGGTCAGCGGTCGCCGGGCCGGGGCCACCTCGCCGGCGCCGTCCGCGGCACCGCCGACGGCGCCCGTCGGTGCGCTCTTCGCAGCCTTGGTCGCCTTCGCAGCCTTGGTCGCCTTCGCAGCCTTCTTCGCCGGGGCGGGCTCGTCGGGCTGGACGGGGCGGCGCAAGCCCTCGGCATCGGCCTTCCGGCGGACGCGGTCGGCCTGCGCGTCCTCAATGGAGGACGAGTGGCTCTTGACCCCGATCCCGAGGGAAAGGGCCAGTTCGAGCCCCTCCTTGTTGGTGAGGCCTAGCTCTTTGGCCAGCTCATAGACGCGGATCTTCTTCGGCAAGTGGTTCTCTTTGTCCTTGATTTGTGTCGGGGCCGCGGCGTCAACCCAGCCCCCTATCCTCGCACATCGGGTGCGGGGCGCTCCCACGCCTCACCCAGGTGCATACGCAACTGCTGCAGGTCCCCGACGTCGACCGGCGCCGAAAAGGCCCGCTCGAAGCCGTGCCTGCGCACCGCCTCGTCCAGGCAGGCGGGCGAGTCCCGACACAACCAGGCCCCGCGCCCTACCCCGTTCCTGTCCACCGACAGGGCCCCGCCCGGAAGCCGGACGATTCGGATCAGCTGGTCGGCCGGCAGGGCAGTCCGGCAACCGACACAGGTCCGTGTCGGCGTTATGCCTCGGCCTCTTCCGTCACCTCGGTGGCCACGGAGCCCCCGTTGCTCGTCCCGCTCGCGGTCTCTGCGACGTCCGCGCCGGCGCCGTCGGGCGCCCCCGGGGCCGCGGCAGCGGGGGCGGCGGGGGCTGCCAGAGCCGCAGTTGCGGTCGCCTCGGCTGGCGCCTCGGTCGCCCCGTCGGCTGCGCCGGACTCGGCGGCGGGGGCGTCAGTCGGGTCCTCCGCCTGGTGCGACCACTCCTCTGCTGACATGGCCTCGCCACCCTCGGCGGGCCTCCACACCAGCTCGCCACTCTCGTCTTCGACCCACTCGCCCTCGGCCCAGTCCTGCTCGCCGTAGCCGCCGGCCTCTTCTTCAGCCAGCTGCGTCTCGCTCTTGATGTCGATGCGCCACCCCGTCAGCCGTGCCGCCAGGCGCGCGTTCTGGCCCTCCTTGCCGATGGCGAGGGAGAGCTGGAAGTCGCTGACGATCACCGTGGCCGTCCCCGTCTCCTCGTCGAGTCGCACCTCGCGCACGCGGGCGGGCGCCGAGCGCGTTCTGAATGAGCTCGACGGGGTCGTCCGAGAATGGCACCACGTCGACGCGCTCGCCGCGCAGCTCGTTGGTCACCATGCGCACCCGCGAACCACGCGCGCCCACGCAGGCCCCGACCGGGTCCACGTTGGGGTCGTTGGACCACACGGCGATCTTGGTGCGGTGACCCGGCTCGCGGGCAGCCGCCTTGATCTCCACGACGCCGGAGCCGATCTCAGGCACCTCGAGCTCGAAGAGCCGCTTGATCAGACCCGGGTGGGTCCGGCTCACGACGATCTGCGGGCCCTTGGAGGTCTTGCGGACCTCGACGATGTAGGCCTTGAGGCGCGCCCCGTGCTCGTAGCGCTCGTAGGAGACCTGCTCGGCCTGCGGCAGCAGCGCTTCGACCTTACCGAGGTCGAGCAGGGTGTAGCGGTTGTCGGTCTGCTGGACGATCCCGGTGACGATGTCGCCTTCGCGCCCGGCGTACTCCTCGTACTTCATGTCGCGCTCGACCTCGCGGATCCGCTGCAAAATCACCTGCTTGGCGGTCTGCGCGGCAATGCGCCCGAAGTCGTCCGGCGTGTCGTCCCACTCGTTGACGACCTCGCCCTCCTCGTTGAGCTCCTGGCCGTAGACACGGATCTCACCGGAGTCGGGGTCGATCGTGACCACCGCTTCTTCAGCCGCGTCGGGGCGGCGCTTGTAGGCGGCCACCAGCGCGTTGGCAAGGGCGTCGAGCAGCGTCTCGACCGAGATCCCCTTGTCGCGCGCGATCTGGCTCAGCACGTCCAGGAATTCGAAGTTGGTCTTGCTCATTGCCGCTTCACCCTCTCACTCTTCGTTCTCCGGGGCTCCGGCCCCCACTCAAAGACCGTCCGCGCCCGCTCCATGTGGTCGTAGGCGATGTGCATCTCGCCGCCGGGCACCTCGGGACCGGACACGACGCACCCCGTCTCGTCGGCGCTCGTGAGTGTCCCCGTCACGCGGCGCACGTCCGCCGTCCCGGCGTCGATCCGGATGGTGACCTTCTCCCCCACCGCTCGCGCGAAGTGCGCCGGGGTGCGGAGGCGTCGTTCCAGGCCGGGGCTCGAGACCGAGAGCGTGTAGCGCCCCGGGATCGGGTCGATCTCGTCCAGGGCGGCCGAGACGTCCCGGGTGGCGTCACCCAGCTCGTCGAGGCCGATGCCGCCGTCGCGATCGACGAAGACGGTGAGCTGCGACCCCTGGAGCTCGACGTCGATCAGGTCCAGCCCCCGGGCCTGGAGGATCGGCGACAGCGCGTTCGTCAGCGTGTCCGTGCTGCCCCTCATCGCCGTCACCTCCTTCTCGTCCCGTTCGGTTCGTCCTGCTCGCCCTGACCGTCCTGCCGTCCGTCATTTTCTGCCCCCGCAAAGCGAAAGCGTGGGCCGCAGCCCACGCTTCAACGAGGTACTGATCTTCAAAATGGACAGCAGAGGGGGATTATAGCAATTCCGGCGCTAATAGGACCGGGCGACCACGGCCACGAGGTCGCCCTCGAGGTCCCCCGGCTCGGCCAGCGAGCCGTCGGGCCTTTGCAAGCAGCGAATGGAGAGCGCGTGCTGCGCCAGGCGGTCCTCGCCGTCGGCCCCCAGCGCCGCCACGGGCACCCGGGCGAAGCCGACCGCGGCCCCTTCGATGGCGGCATCGAGCGACGCGGCATCCACCGTCCTGGCGTCGCGGGCCGCCGTGGCCTCCGCCAAGAGCTCGGGCCCGGCCGCGGCCAGGGTGGCGGCCACCGTGGCGGCGACGGCGCCCACGGCGACGGGCTGCTTCTCGCGGCGGTGGCGCGTGACGACGGTGACGTTGCCCTCGGCCAGGTCTCGGGGACCCACTTCCACCCGCACGGGGACGCCCTTGAGCTCCCAGGCGACACTGCGCCGGCCGAAGCTGGTGTCGGTGCGCGCATCGATGCGGACCCGGTGGCCCGCCGCCGTGAACTCGGCGGCGAGCGCCTCCGCCGCCGCCCCCACCTCGGGGGCGTCCTTGACCACCAGCACGACGACCTGGGTCGGCGCCAGGGCCGGAGGCAGGCGCAGGCCGAAGTCGTCGCCGTGGCCCATGACCAGCGCACCGACCAACCGGGTCGAGACACCCCACGAGGTCTGCCACACGTATTCGGTGCCGCCCGTGGCGTTGGCGTAGGTGATGTCGAAGGGCTTGGCGAAGTTCTGCCCCAGCTCGTGGCTCGTCCCCATCTGCAGCGCCTTGCCGTCGCCCATCATCCCCTCGCACGTCCACGTGCGGTTGGCTCCGGCGAAACGCTCGCGGGCGGTCTTGTGGCCCGTGAGCACCGGCATGCTCAGCACGTCGACCATCGTGGCGCGATAGACGTCGCGCAAAATGCGTCGCGCGTAGGCCAGCGCGTCCGCCTCGGTGGCGTGCGCGGTGTGGCCCTCCTGCCAGAGGAACTCGCTCGTGCGCAGGAACAGCCGCGGCCGCAGCTCCCAGCGGACGACGTTGGCCCACTGGTTGATCAGCAACGGGAGGTCGCGGTGGCTCTGCACCCACTTGGAGAAGAAGCTGTTGATGACCGTCTCGCTGGTGGGGCGGACGACGAGCGGTTCCTCGAGCTCCTTGCCGCCCCCGTGCGTGACGACGGCCAGCTCAGGCGCGAAGCCCTCGACGTGCTCGGCTTCGAGCCGCAGGAATGACTCGGGGATGAAGAGCGGGAAGTACGCGTTCTCCGCGCCCGCCGCCTTTATGCGACGGTCGAGCTCGGCCTGCATGAGCTCCCAAATGCCATAACCCCAGGGCCGGATGACCATGGTGCCGCGGGCGGGCCCGTTGTCGGCCATTTCGGCACCGGCGATCACCTCTTGGTACCAGCGCGGGAAGTCCTCCTCCCGCGTCACGATCGCACCCTTTGGCATCGGAGAAGGGTACCGGGCGCGACGCCCGCCCCGGGCCTTAGTCCTCGGTCCGCCGCCGGATGATCTCGATCTTCTCCGAGGTGTGGTTCGGGTCGGCGCCCGTCGAGTCGAGCAGGGCCCGCCGGTCGGCCTCGGCTTCGGCTTCCGCGTTGACGTCCGCCGCCGCCATGCGCGCCTCCACCCCTTCTGCCACCAGGCGCTCCGCCTCGTCCACCAGTGCCTGCACCATGTCCGCCTCGGGGACGACGCGGATGATCTTGCCGCGGATGAACAGGTGCCCTTTCTGCTTGCCGGCGGCGATACCGATGTCGGCCTCGCGTGCTTCCCCCGGGCCGTTGACGACGCAGCCCATCACCGCCACCTGAATGGGCAGGTGCAGCTCCTCGAGCGCGTCCTGTGCCTCCTTGGCCACTGCGATCACGTCGACCTGGGCCCGGCCGCACGACGGGCAAGCGATGAGGTCGAGCCCCTTGCGCTCGCGCAACCCGAGCGACTCCAACAGCTGGCGGCCGGCGCGGGCTTCCTCCACCGGGTCGGCGGTCAGCGAGAAGCGGATGGTGTCACCGATGCCCTCGGCCAGCAGCGTCGCGATGCCGGCCGTCCCCTTCACCAGGCCGGCCGGCGGCGGGCCGGCCTCGGTGACCCCGAGGTGCAGTGGGTGGTCGAAGGTCTCCGAGGCCAGCCGGTAGGCGGCGATCATCAGCGCCACCGACGACGCCTTGACGGAGATCTTCACGTCGGTGAAGTCGACTTCCTCGAAGAAGGCGAGCTCGTTGCGGGCCGACTCGACGAGCGCCTCGGGCGTGGCGCCGCCGTACTTCTTGTACAGGTCGGGATGGAGCGAGCCGGCGTTGACGCCGATGCGGATCGGCACGCCGCGGTCGCGCGCCTCGGCTGCCACCTGCTTGATCTCGGCCTCTTTGCGCAGGTTGCCCGGATTGAGTCGCAGGCCCTGTACGCCGGCCTCGAGCGCGGCCAAGGCCATCTCGTGGTGGAAGTGGATGTCGGCCACGATCGGCACCGGCGAGCGCGGGACGATGTGGGCGAGGCCCTCGGCTGCCGCCTCCTCGTTGCAGGTGCAGCGCACGATGTCGGCGCCGGCCGCGGCGAGGGCGTAAATCTGGGCCAGCGTGCCATCGACGTCGGCCGTCTTGGTCGTCGTCATCGACTGCACGGACACGGGCGCGCCGTCGCCAATGGGCACGTCGCCCAACGTGATCCGGCGCGTCGGCCGTCGGGGTGACAGCAGCGAGGACGAGAGCTCCACGGCGATCAGTCCCTCACGCCGTCAGTGCGGTATCTGGAGCGGGTGGGTGATGTCGAGGTAGATGGCGGAGAGGACGAACGCCAACAGAAGAGCGACGAAGGCGGCGGCGACCGGATACAGCTTGGTGATGTCGGCCCGGTAGTAAGCCTCGCCCTTCTTGGTACGAATCCATTCGTAGGCCGCCACCGCCACGTGGCCGCCGTCGAGCGGGATCATCGGCAGCATGTTCAAGATGGCGAACACGAGGTTGATGGTGATCAAAAGGAGGAGGACGGACTCCAGCCCGGCCTGTTCGGACTGCGCGCCGAGGTGAGCGATGCCGATGATGGAGACGGGCCGCGGCGCCGATCCCGGGTTGTTCACGACCGACTGGGCGTCCTTGGCGTTGGTCACCTGGTGGTAGATGGACGTCAGGCCGCTGGGCGAGAACGTCTGCCCGAGGCCGGTGACTTCTTGGTGGGCGAGGTTCCACATGGTCGAGATGGCCGCGGCCGGGCTGCCCAGCACGGAGACCGGCTCGTTGGCGTACCCCCCGATGGTGAACCCGAGATACCCCTTCTTGGACAGCTTCTGCCCGTTGACCTTGATTCCCGCGCCGTTCTGGGGCGTGGCGTGCAGATCGATGAGCTTGCCGTCGCGCTCCACCCCCAGCGTCAGGGGCTTGCCGATGGAGCTCCCGATGGTGTTGATCATGGACTCGGGACCGGCGAACGGCTTGCCGTCGATGGAGACGATCGTGTCCCCGGCCCGCAGCCCGGCGACGGCCGCCGGTGTCGTCCGGCCGGCCCAGTGGTCGAGCCCGGCGACCTTGATGTCGTTGGTCGAGTGCCCGAAGCTCAAGACGAGGATGATCGCCAAGACGAAGGCGATGAGGATGTGCATGACCGAACCGGCCGACGCCACGATGATCCGCTGGTGGAACGGCTGCTGGCGGTAGGCGCGGGCCTCGTCTTCCTCGGCCACCTCTTCGGTGGCGGTGAAGCCGGTGATGCGCACGTAGCCGCCGGCCGGGATCGCCTTGACCCCGTACTCGGTCTCGCCCTTGCGCACCGACCACAGCCGGGGTCCGAAACCGACGAAGTACTCGGTCACCTGCATGCCGGCCCACTTGGCGGTGATGAAGTGGCCGAACTCGTGCAGCATCACGATGGCGAACAGGATTGCGATGAACAACAGCAGGTAGCCCCAGCCGAGGGCGATGAAGATGGCAGTGATCAAGAGCAGCGACACCACGAGCTGGATGACCCGCGAACGCGTGGCGTCGGGGGGCGGGGCCGGCTCCGGTTCGAGTGGCGGCTCCGCCGGCGCTTCCTTCTCAGTGAGCGTCGTCATCAGGGACAACGCTACCGGGCGCCACCCAGGGCCTGGCGTCGGTCCAGGGCCAGGCGGGCGCGGGCCCTGGCGGTGGCATCGGCGTCCAACACGGCTTCCACCTGTTCGACCGGGTCGTCGACCCATTCGGCCATGGTCTCGGCCACCACCTCGGCGATGCCACCCCAGGGCAGCGCGTTGCCCAAGAACGCCTCGACGGCCACCTCGTTGGCGGCACTGAGCCAGGCCGGGGCCGAGCCCCCGCACCGTCCGGCCTCATAGGCCAGGTCGATGCAAGCGAAGACGGTCCGGTCCGGTGGCTCGAAGGTGAACGACTGGGGCTCGGACCAGTCGAGCGCCCCGAAGGGTGTCGCCACCCGGTCGGGCCAGCCGAGCGCGTAGGCGATCGGGAGCCGCATGTCGGGGTTCGACAGCTGGGCCAGCGTCGACCCGTCGCGGAGCTCGACCATGGAGTGCACGATCGACTGCGGATGCACCACGATGTCGATGCGGTCGTAGGCGATGCCGAAGAGCTCGTGGGCCTCAATGACCTCCAGGCCCTTGTTCATGAGCGTGGACGAGTCGACGGTGATCTTGGGTCCCATGGACCACGTCGGGTGGGCCAGCGCGTCGTCGACGGTGACGGTGCACAGCCGTTCCGCCGTCCAGCCGCGGAACGGGCCGCCCGAGGCGGTCAGCAGCAGCCGGGCCACGTCGGTCATCGCCGGCACCGCGGCCAGGCACTGGTGCACGGCGCAGTGCTCGGAGTCGACGGGGACGATCTCGGCCCCGGGCGTGCGGCGCGCCTTCTGCACGACCGGGGCGCCGGCGATCAGCGACTCCTTGTTGGCCAGGGCGAGACGCTTGCCGGCCTCGAGAGCCGCCATCGTCACCGGCAGGCCGGCGAACCCCACGACGGCGTTGAGCACGACGTCGGCGCCGCGCGCCGCTGCCACCATGCCCTCCTCGCCCACCAGCACCTCGGTCCCGGCCGGCACGCCGTCACGCACCTCGCGGTAGCACGCCGCGTCGCCGATGACGACGAGCGCCGGGGCGAAGGCCGCGGCCTGGGCCAGGAGTTCCTCGACGGAGCGGTGGGCGGCCAGCGCGTGCACGCGGAAGCGCTCGGGCTCCCTGCGGATGACGTCGAGCGCCTGGGTCCCGACGGACCCGGTGGAGCCCAACAGGCTGACCGTGCGCACGGGCGGTCAGCTCACCCGAGGTGCAACGCCTTGACCACGAAGTACGTGGCCGGGATCACGAAGAGCAGGCCGTCGACCCGGTCGAGGATGCCGCCGTGGCCGGGCAGCAGCCGTCCCATGTCCTTGATCCCGAGGTGCCGCTTGATCATCGACTGGCTGAGGTCGCCCAGCGGGGCGACGATCGCCACCACGACGCCGTAGAGCGCCGCCTTGCCGATCGTCCACGGATGGATGAAGTGGACCACGATGACCGAGACCAAGATGGCCGTCACGGCGCCGCCGATCAGGCCTTCCCAGCTCTTATTGGGGCTGATGGAAGGGGCCAGCTGGTGGCGCCCCATCGCCCCGCCGACCAGCAGCGAGCCCACGTCGTCGGCGACCGTCACGATCACGGCGGCGAGGACGAAGGCGATCCCGTGCCGGTCGGGAAACAGGTTGGGGTTGAGCAACAGCGCGGCGAAAGAGCCGAAAGCACCCACCCAGACGAAGACGAAAACAGTCGACGAGATGCCCGACACCGGTTCGGCCGCGGGCTCGACCCGCGCCGAGATACCAGATGAACGAGCCGGCGACGAGCAGCACGAGGACCAGCGGCAGCGCCGCCACGCCCTTGTTGTACGTCTCGACCATCAGCGACAGCACGGCAACGAGGCCGAGCAACGTGGCCGGGTGATACTGGGCGCGGCGGAAGGCGGCATACCCCTCGGCCGTCGCCAGCAGGACGACGATGCAGACGATGACCATGCTGGCCACCGTGCCGGCGGCGAAGCAGACCAGCGCCACCGCGCCGAGCAACACGCCCGTCCCGATGGCGACGCGCATGTCGCGGCCGCCCGTTCCCGCCGTGTTGACGTTGCCGGTGCGGGCGGCGCTGCCGTTGCTACGCGAGGTACGCGGGGACCGCGTCCGCGGCTCGGGCGGACGCGGAGGCGTCAGGCGAGACGCGGCGGCCGAGGCGGCGGCCGTCACCGGGACAGCGTTGCGCGTAGCTGCGCCGGCGGCCTCGTACACGTCGCCGTCGGCCTCATCCGGCTCGAACACCACGACGGGATCGGGTGCGCGGGCGTGCAACGGTTCGGGGTCGCGGGCGTGCAACGGTTCGGGGTCGCGGGCGTGCAGCGGCTCGGGGTCCGGCAACGGCTCGTAGCCGGGCTCTGGCGGAATCACCAGCGTGTCGTCGGACTCGAAGTGCCAGGGCTGGCGCTCCACGTCGACGTCCTCGCTTCGCTCGCCGAGCAGCGCGCCAACGGCGGGCAGGTCGTCGGAGAGCATCGAGGGCTCGAAGACCTCTTCTTGGGCCTCCCAGTCCGTCTCCTCCTCCCGCCACATCGGCGGGGCGACGGGCTGCTCCTCGCCGTTGCTCGAATCGAGGACGGCCGGCACCTGTCCGGTCGGCACGTCGTTCCAGTGCGGCAGCTCGGGGTGGTCATCGACCACGGGCCCTGTCACCTCGCGCACGCTGTCCCCCGCCGGCTCGGCGCCGATGATGCGCACGCGCCCGGAGTGGTAGCTCGGCGGATCCTCGTCGATGTCCTCCGCCATGGGCCCGGCGGGGTCACCGAGGTCCTTGCCGAATTCTTCGAACTGTGCGAACTCGTCTGTGTCGTCGGGCATGGTGGCTCCTCAGACCTGAAGCAGCTCTTGCTCTTTGTGGGCAAGCAGCTGATCGATCACTGCAACTTGGTCCTGGGTGATCTTCTCGAGATCCTTCTCGACGCGCTCGAGCTCGTCAGTCGACAGCTCTCCGTCCTTTTGCAGGGCCTCGAGATCGTGACGCCCCGCCCTCCGCAGGTTGCGCACTGCCACCTTCCCCTCCTCGGCCTTGTGCCGGACGACTTTCACCAGCTCCTTGCGCCTCTCCTCTGTCAACGGTGGAAAGGCCAGCCGGATCACGGTTCCGTCGTTGGTCGGATTGATCCCCAAGTCAGAAGCCATGATGGCCTTTTCAATGGCGCCGAGCGAGCCTTTGTCGTAGGGGGAGATGACCAGGAGCATCGCATCGGGAACGCTGAAGCCGGCCAGCTGGCGCAGCGGCGTGGGCGTCCCGTAGTAGTCCACCATCAGCGGCTCGAGCAGCGCGGAGGAGGCCCGTCCCGTGCGCACGTTGCTCATTTCGTGGCGTACGTGGTCGATGGCCTTGGCCATCTTGTCCCTGGTGTCGTCTTTGACCAGGCCGGCGAGATCCTCGTCCATCAGCGGACCAGCGTACCGATCTCTTCGCCGCTGAGCGCACGGGGAATATTGCCCGGAGCCATGAGGTCGAAGACCCGGATCGGCAGGTTGTTGTCCTTGCAGAACGTGATCGCCGTGAGATCCATCACCCGGAGATCCTTGCTCACCACGTCCATGAAGGAGATCTCCTCGTAGCGGGTGGCCGTCGGATCGAGCTTGGGGTCGGCACTGTAGACGCCGTCGACGCCCGAGTGCGTGCCCTTGCAAAGGAGCTCGGCCCCGATTTCGGCGGCACGGAGCGCGGCGGGCGTGTCCGTGGTGAAGAACGGATTGCCCATGCCGGCCGCGAAGACGACGACCCGTCCCTTCTCGAGATGCCGGATGGCCCGGCGCCGGATGTAGGGCTCGGCGACCTCGGCCATGGACAGGGCGCTCAGAACCCGCGTCTGCTGATTCTGCTTCTCGAGCGCGTCCTGGAGGGCCAGCGCGTTGATCACCGTACCGAGCATGCCCATGGTGTCGGACGTGGCACGGTCCATGCCGCCGCTTTCGCCGGTGGTGCCGCGCCAGATGTTTCCCCCGCCCACCACGACCGCGAGCTCGAGCCGGCCGCCCGCCATGGCCCGGGCCATCTCCTTGGCCATGCGCTCGACGGTGGCGGCATCGATGGTCTCGTCCGACGCGGCGGAGGCGAGCGCCTCTCCCGACATCTTGAGCACGATGCGACGCGGCTCTCCCACGATCAGCAGCGCTCAGGCGCCGATGACGACCTGCGCGAACGACACGATGCGCGCCGAGCCGAGCATGCCCGCAATCGTCTGCTTCTCGTCGCGCACGTAGGCCTGGTCGAGCAAGACGCGCTCCTTGAACCACCCCGTCATGCGCCCCTCGACGATCTTCTCCATGGCCGCCTCGGGCTTGCCCTCGTTGCGGGAGATCTCGGCCACGGTGGTCCGCTCCGCCTCGACGTCGGCCGCAGGGACCTCATCGCGACTGAGGTACGCCGGCTTGGTGAAAGCGATGTGCACGGCGATGTCGTGGGCCAGTTCGTCGGTGCCGCCCTCGATGACGACGACCACGCCGTTGACGCCGCGTCCCGCTTGCTGGTGCAGGTAGGTGTCGAGCACCTGACCCGACTCGGCGACGAGGCGACGCACCCGCCCGACGGAGATGTTCTCCTTGAGCGTGGCGCGCAGGCCGTCGATGGTGTCGTCGAGCTCGGAGGAAGCATCCTCGCCCTTGGCCGCCACCAGCGCGGCCAACTTGTCCGCCAGGGCCACGAACTCGTCGGCCTTGGCCACGAAGTCGGTCTCGCAGCGCAGCTCGACCACGGCGGCGGCATCGCCGTCGCGGGCCACGGACACGGCGCCCTCGGAGGCCTCACGGTCACTCCGCTTGGCGGCGCCGGCCAATCCCTTCATGCGGAGCAGTTTGGCCGCCTCCTCGAGATCGCCCCCGGTCTCCTCGAGGGCGTTCTTGCAGTCGAGCATGCCGGCGCCGGTCATCTGACGCAGCGTGGCCACGTCCTTGGCGGTGTAGCTGGCCACGGTCAGGCCACCTCGACCGGTTCGGCAGCGGGAGCGGCCGGAGGCGTGGCGGCTGGTGGTGGTGGTGCGGCCGCCGCTGCGGCCGCGGCCTGGGCTCGGCGGGGGCGCGGCGCGGATGAGGGGCCGCTGTCCTCCGGGGCGGGCGGCGCCGTCTTGCGGCGGTGCTCAGCGATGAAGCGACCCTCCACCACGGCGTCGGCGATCACTCGGCACATGAGCGAACCCGAGCGGATGGCGTCGTCGTTGCCCGGGATGACGTAGTCGATCACGTCGGGGTCGCAGTTGGTGTCGACGACGGCCACGACCGGGAGGCCGAGCTTGCGCGCCTCGGTCACCGCGATGTGCTCCTTCTTCGTGTCGATCACAAAGACCGCGTTGGGTAGGCGGTCGAGGTCGGCGATGCCGCCGAGGTTGCGGCTCAGCTTCTCGAGCTCGCGGGTGTGCTGCAGCGCCTCACGCTTGGGCATGCCGTCGAAGTCGCCGGCGGCCTGCATGGCGCGCAGCTCCTGCATGCGCTTCACCCGGCCCGAGACGGTGGAGAAGTTCGTCAGCATGCCACCCAACCAACGCTGGTTGACGAAGGGCATCCCGCAGGCCTCGGCGTACTCCGCCACGGGTCCTTGGGTCTGCTTCTTCGTCCCGACGAACAAGATGGTGCCGCCGTCCGCCACCAGGTCGCGGACGAAGGAGTAGGACGACTCGACGCCGGTCAGCGTCTTGCGCAGGTCGATGAGATAGATCCCGTTGCGCTCACCCAGGATGAAGCGCTTCATTTTCGGGTTCCACCGGCGCGTCTGGTGGCCGAAGTGGACCCCGGCTTCCAGAAGCTGTCGCATGGAAACGACGGCCATAGAGATGTTCCTCCAGTCGGTTGCTCCCCTGGCGCAGCGCCGCCCGATGGCGACGACCGTGGAAACGCGCGCAGGTGATGTTGGTCGGTGCTCCCGCCCACCCCCTGGTGGGCCGGACCATGCTAGCCGCTCGGCGGTCGGGCCGGGCCCGATGGTTCAGGCCCGGGGATGCGTCTCCCCGTAGACGGCGCGCAGCCGCTCCTTGCTGACATGGGTGTACACCTGCGTCGTGGCCAGGCTGGCGTGACCCAGGAGCTCTTGGACCACCCGCAGGTCGGCGCCCCCGTCGAGCAGGTGGGTGGCGTAGGTGTGCCGCAACGCGTGGGGGTGTGTCGGCGAGGCCGCCCGCCGGTCGAGGATCCGGCGGACGTCCCGCGGCCCCAGGCGAGACCCGCGCTGGTTGACGAAGGCCGCCTCCGCCGGCCCCGCCATGGCGTCGCGCCCGCCGTCGAACCAGGCGCGCAGGGCGGCCACGGCCGCATCGTGCACGGGCACCCGCCGTTGCTTATTGCCTTTCCCGAGCACCGTGACCGTCCGGCCGCGCAGGTCGATGTCACCGCGGTCGAGGCCGCACAGCTCCGACACGCGGAGCCCGGCCGCGTAGAGAAGCTCCAGCACGGCCACGTCGCGCCGATCCACGGGCGTGTCGCCAGGCACATTCAGGAGCGACGCCACTTCGCCGCCGGAGAGCACACGCGGCAGGCGCCCCCCACCCGACGGCGCGCGCAGCGAGCGGGCCGGGTCCTCGGGGATGCGACCCTGCCGCACCATCCAGGCGAAGTAGCAACGAAGCGCCGCCGCCTTGCGAGCGATGGTGGCCCGGGCCAGCTTCCGGGTCCCGAGCGAGGCCAGGTAGCGCCGCAGGTGCAGCCGGTCGACACCGGCCGGACTGCGGACGTCGCTGCGGGACATCCACTCGGCGAACGCGGTGACGTCGCTCACGTAGGCCGTGCGGGTGGTGGTCGCCCGGCCGCCCAGCCAGGCCGCGAACCCGGGGAGATCCCAGTCGGCCGACATGCGACAACCGTACCGCCCCCACGCAGGGCTTCCTGGGCACTAACGTCGCCGCGGAACCTTCGGGGGGTCCGCGGGGTTCGTGAAATGGAGGATCGATGGTCTCGAGATTCGATCGTCGCTCAGTGCTCCTGGGCGGAGCGGCGGCAGCGGCCGGCGTCGCGGGTGCAGGCGCCCTTGGGCTTGGATTCGACGGCATCGCCGGTGCAACGACCAACGGGCCCGGGCGCAACGGGATCTCCACCAAGAAGCCCAAGAAGGGCGGCACGCTCGTGTTCGGCGTGGACGCCGAGGAATCGGGCTTCGACCCGACGCAGGCCCGTTTCGACGAGGTCGGCGTCATGTACGCCCGCACTGTCTTCGACCCGCTCACCATCGTGCTGGCCAACGGGGACTGGGCGCCCTACCTTGCCGAGTCCGTCACGCCGAACTCCGACTACACCGCCTGGACGATCACGCTGCGCTCGGGTGTGCTGTTCCACGACGGCACGCCGTGCAACGGCGCCGCGCTGCTGACGAACTTCCAGGCGCAGGCCAAGTCGCTGCTGACCGGCATCGTCCTCAGTCCGACCCTGGTGTCCATTACCCAGACCGGCGCGCAAGCGGTCACCATCACGTTCAAGGCCCCGTGGGTCCCGTTCCCCTACTACCTGGCGGGTGGCATTGGCGGACAGATCGCCTACATCGCGGCGCCGTCCATGCTCGCCAACCCCAATGGCACGTCGCATCCCGTGGGCACCGGCCCGTTCATCTTCAAGGAGTGGGTACCGAACAGCCACTTCACCGCCACGGCCAACCCCAACTACTGGCGTAAGGGCATGCCGTACTTGTCGCAGATCACCTACAAGCCGATCCCCGACGAGTCGGCCCGGGCGGAAGCGCTCAAGTCGGGCACGATCGACCTGATGATCACCGACACGCCGCAGATCATCACCCAGTTCCGCGGCAACCACTCCTACAGCTACATCGACGACAGCAACCACGTGGCCGGGGAGCCCGACATGAACTGCGTGCAGCTCAACTGCCTCGCCAAGCCGTTCAACGACGCCAACGTGCGCCAGGCCGCCGCCATGGCCATCAACCGCCAGCAGTACGCCAAGGTCATTGACGCCGGCGTCCTTCCGGTGAGCAACGGCCTCTTCGTGAAGGGTTCGCCCTACTACTCCTCCACCAAGTACCCCGCCTACAACCCGTCACAAGCGTCCAAGTTGGTGAAGGCGGCCGCGAAGACCAACGGCGGCCCGATTTCGTTCTCCTACGGCTCGACGAACTCACCAGCGGCCATCCGGGCGGCCCAGTACCTCCAGCAGGCCTGGCAGCAGGTGGGGTTCCAGGTGAAGACGAACATCGTGCAACAGAACGACACCATCAATAACGCGCTCGCGGGCAAGTACGAGGCTCTCGGCTGGCGGCAGTTCGGAGCGGTGGATCCCGACCTCAACTACATCTTCTGGAGCACGACCACTGTCAGCTCTGGGTCCCTGTCGATCAACATGGCGCGCAACGCCGACCCCGCCATCGAGAAGGCGCTGCTCACCGGCCGGGCCAGCACCGACAAGAGCGTCCGCGCCACGGCCTACCAGACCGTGAACAAACGCCTCGGGATCGACACCCCCTACCTGTGGACCGACCGGGCCGTGTGGGCCGTCATCGGCCACCCAAGCGTGCAGAACTTCAACAACCCCACGACACCGCAGGGGCAGCACGCCTTCGGCTTGATCGGTGGCTCCATTTGGCCGACCCAGATCTGGATCAGCTGAGCTGGGGGCTGATGAGCGGGCACATTCTGGTCGTTGAAGATGATGAGCGAATCCGATCTTCCATGCGCCTGGCGCTGGAAGGCGAGGGCTACGAGGTAAGCGACGCCGCGAGCGGCGAAGAGGGTCTCGACATGTTTGCCGAGGCGCCACCTGATGTCGCGCTGATCGATCTCATGCTGCCGGGCATGGATGGCTTCGAGTGCTGCCGGGCACTGCGGCGCAGCAGTGCCGTGCCCATCATCATTGTGACGGCGCGCTCGGACACCCATGACGTCGTGGCCGGCCTGGAGGCCGGTGCCGACGACTATGTGACCAAACCCTTTGTCGCCAAGGAGTTGGCGGCACGGATACGCGCCCTCCTGCGGCGAGCTCGTCCGGCCGAGGAGGAGCCGGGCGCGATCACCTTCGGCGATCTGCAGCTGTTACCCGAGCAGGGCGTGCTGCGCCGACTCAGCGGGGACGAGGTGCACTGCACGCGCACCGAGTTCCGCCTGTTGTGCGAACTGGCGGCCAGTCCCAACAAGGTGCTCAGTCGCGAGCAGCTGCTCGACCGGGTCTGGGGCTACGACTACTTCGGCGACGGCCGGCTGGTCGACGTGCACATCCGGCGCTTGCGCACCAAGGTCGAGGCGGATCCCGCGGTGCCCCAGCACATACTCACCGTGAGGGGCATGGGCTACAAGCTGGTGCCCTGACGTGAAGCTGGGCATCGGCGCCCGCATCACCGCCGTCTTCGGGCTCGGTGCGCTGATCCTGTCCATCCTGATGGGCGGTCTCTCGTATTTCACGGTGCGCCACTTCCTGCTGGCGGGCCGGGAGTCGGCGGCCCAGCACCAGGCCTTCACCAACGCGTTGCTGGTCCGCACGTCGCTGGTGCAGGGCACCAAGCCGCAACAGTACGTGAACCTGCTCTCGAGCATTGACGCCGGGTCCGACGCGCACTCGGTGCTGTACCACCACGGCAAGGCCTACGAGTCCTCCCTGTCGGTCAGCGCCTCGATCCCGGCGCAACTGCGCAAGGACGTGGTGAAGGGCGGGGCGGCGACGCAGACCTATCGCACATCGGCGGGAACGGCGGAGATCGGCATCGGTATCCCCATCCCCTCCGTCCAGGCCAACTACTTCGAGGTGTTCGACCTGTCGGACCTCGACCACACCTTGCGGGTCCTTGGCTTGACGCTCTTCGTGGCCGGCGTGGTCACGACGCTCCTCGGCACCGCCCTCGGCCGCTTCGCCAGCGCCCGCTCGCTGCGCCCGCTGGCCGACGTGTCGCGGGCGGCGGGCGCCATCGCCGGCGGTGATCTCGACACGCGCCTCGACCTGGAAGCAGCCGACCCGGACCTGGAGGGCTTCACCATGTCGTTCAACGCCATGGTCGACCAACTTCAAGAACGCATCGAACGCGAGGCGCGGTTCAATTCGGACGTCAGCCACGAGCTGCGGTCGCCGCTCACCACCCTGGCCGCCGCCATGGAGGTGCTCGAGACCGACCGGGACAAGCTCCCACCCCGCTCCCAGCGCGCCCTGCAGCTGCTCGCCGACGACCTCCGACGCTTCCAGCGCATGGTAGGCGACCTGCTCGAAATGTCACGCGCCGATGCCGGCTCGGTCGACCTCTTCCTGGAGGAGGTGAACGTCTCCGAGCTCGTGGAGCGCTCGGTCGAGACGGGGTTCGGGCACATGGTGACGCACGGTCCGGCCGGACCGCCGGCCGTCGAGATCGACCCCGTTGTGCGCACCTGGCGGGTGGGCGTCGACAAACGACGCTTCGAGCGTGTCATGGTCAACCTCATGGAGAACGCCGACCACTACGGCGGCGGCGCCACCGCCATCGCTGTGGGGCCGGCAAACGGGACAGCGGCTGGGGCTGGGGCTGGGGCTGGGGCTGGGGCTGGGGTGGCGGTCGAGGTCACGGTCGACGACGACGGACCGGGCATCGACCCCCTCGAGCGCGTCAAGATCTTCGAGCGCTTCTACCGCGGTTCGGCATCCGGGCGCCGGGGCACCGGCACCGGAACAGGACTGGGCCTGGCACTCGTCGAGGAGCACATGCGGGCGATGCACGGCAACGTCCGGGTCGAGTCCTCCACCAGCGGCGGCGCCCGCTTCGTCCTGACCTTGCCCGTGCTCGACCATGGGCATCTCGAGGGCGACGAACGCGACGAAGGCGACGCCGGGGGCGAGGAGTGACGTCGGTGCGGCGCCGGGCCGCGTCGGTTGTCGTCGGGCTGGTCGCGCTCGTGGCCGCTGGCTGCGCCATCCCTACCCAGGGCACCCCCAGCACCATGCCCCCGTCCAAGGTCCCCTTCCATCTCCTCGATCCCCACCTGCCGACGACGACGACCACGGTGCCGAAGCCGACCTCGCTCGTCCCCGTGAAGGTCTTCTTCGTCAACCCGAGCGCGAACAACGCACTGACATCCTCACCCCGCGTCGTCGCCGCCCCAGCGCCCCTGACCGCCATCATCACGTCCTTGCTCAGCGGACCGACACAGGCCGACACGGCCGACGGGCTGACGACTGCCATCCCCGGCAACGTGCAGGTGTTGTCGACGACCACACAGGGCACCATCGTGACGGTCAACATGAACGCCGCCTTCGGCGCCATCACGGGGACCAGCATTGAGCTTGCGGTCTCGCAGATTGTCGCCACCGTGGCGAGCGAGAACGGGTTCAACACCGGCGTGCTCTTCGAAATCGACGGCAAGCGCACGAGCGTCCCGATCGCCAACGGCTCGCAGGTGAACGGACCTGTCTACATCGTCGAGTTCCTCAGCGTCGCGCCCTGAGCGGGGCTGCGCTCAGGTGAGCGCCGACACCCGGTTCAGCCGGCGTTCTCGGCGTCGTCCCGCCACGGCAGCCGTGGCGCACCCGACCAGAGGTGCTCGAGGTCGTAGTAGTCACGCGTCTCCTGCAAGAAGACGTGTGCGATGAAGTCGCCATAGTCCATGAGGACCCACGTCGAGTCCTGCAACCCTTCGACCCGGATCGGTGCGATGCCGTGCGACTCCTTCACCACGCGCTCAATCTCGTCGACCAGCGTCCGCACATGTCGTGTGTTCTGCGCGCTGGTGATGACAAAGGCATCGACGACCCCGAACAGCTCGGACATGTCCAGCACCACCGTGTCACGGCCGAGCTTGGCATCCGCCGACTCGGCGGCGGTCGCGACGGCGGGAGGACGTTGGACGTGCAGGTCGGCGCCTGATGTCAATGCAGCAACTCCAAGATCCCAACGGTGCACACGAAGCAGATGGCCAGGAGGGCGCCCGAGGCGATCGCCCAACGCTGACGGGAGCGGCGCGCTTCCTTCTGCTCGGCCCGCCTGTCCGCACGGCGCTGCGCCTGGGCGGGCAGCGCGTCTGACACGGGGACTGTCCGACAGCTCCGTCCATCCGGCCGGCATAGCGCTCATTCAGGGCACAGCGTACAGAGCGCGGCGGTCGATGCAATGGATCACCGCGTCGGGGACCAAACCTTCCACCGACTGGCCCGCAGCCAGGAGGTCGCGGACCTGCGAGCTCGAGACAGGCACCTGCGGCCCGTCCACCCATTCGACGTCCCAACCAGGGGGAACGTCGGGCACGGGCCCGCCGGGCCGGGAGACGACGGCCAGGGTCACCAGGCGCCGCAGGTCCTCGTGGCGGTGCCAGGTGTCGAGCTCGGACACCAGGTCGGCGCCGACCACCAGATAGAGCTCGACAGGCCGCTCCCCGGCTTCGGCCAGGATCTCCTCGACCGTTTCCACCGAGTAGCTGGGACCACCCCGCTGCATTTCGAGCCGGCTTGCCTCCGCGCCCGGGACCTCTCGCGCCAGGGCCTCGGTCAGCGCAAAGCGGTCCTCGGCGGGGGTGACGGTTCGTTGGCCGGACTTCTGCCACGGATCGTTTGCCACGACGAGGAGTAGACGGTCGAGTCCGAGCCGATCTATCACGGCGTGCGCCGCGACGGCGTGCCCGGCGTGCGGCGGGTCGAAGGTGCCGCCGAGGATCCCGATTCGGCGAGGCGCCTCAGGCGTCGGCAAGTTCAGGTGCCGGCGAGTTCGGCAATCACCGGCGCCAGGGCGTCCATTTCGGCCTCGTGCACGACGATGTACGTGAAGCCGAGCTCCTGGCGGCGGCGGCGCAGTGTCTCGATGATCTCCTCGACGGTGCCGATCAACGCCAGCGGCGCCGCACGCAACTGGTCGGGGGTCAGGTCGAAGACCGCGGCGAGCGACTCGAAGACCTCGGCTGCGTTGGCCACCACCTGCACGGCCACGGTCCAGCACTGGAACTCGAGAGCGTCGGCGCGCTCCCCGCCGCTTCTCGGGCCCAGCGCACCCTGTCGGCGTACTTCTCGACAACGGCCTCGGCGGCGACCTCCGGTCCGACATGGCCGGCGGCCAGGCTCGGCACGATGCTCACCACGTCGGCATATTGCCCGGCAAGAGTGAGGACGCGTCGCCCCCCACCGCCGATCACGATCGGTGGACCACCCGGCGTCACCGGGACGGGCGACGCCGGAGCCTCGGTGACGCTGTAGTGCGCGCCGTTGAAGGAGGCGCTGCCGTCGCGCCACAGGGCGCGCATGATGGCCAGGCTCTCGGCCAGCCGTGCCACTCGCACCGAGGGAGTGTCCATCGGGATTCCCGACTGCTCGTAGTCCGTGGTCATCCAACCGGCACCGAGGCCGAACTCGAAACGGCCGCCGGTGACGACGTCGAGCGTGGCGGCCTCTTTGGCCAGGACGACGGGATGACGGAAATCGTTGTCGAGCACGAGGGTGCCGACACGCAGCGTGGTCGTCGCCTCGGCTGCCACGGTGGCGGCGATCATGGGGGCCCACTGGTCGTCGAGGTGGTCGGGCACGTACAGCGTGGAGTACCCCAGGTCCTCGGCCTTACGGGCCAGCTCGCGCCACGCAGCCGGGGATGCTGCCTTCGATACCTGGAGGGCGAATCGGAAGGCGGCCATGAGGGGCGATCCTACGGCGTTAACCTGGTGCGGTGACGAGCCCCGCTGCATCTCCCTCGTGGAGTCCCGCGTCCTGGCGGAAGTTCCCTGCGGCACAGCAGCCCGAGTGGCCGGACGCCGACGCGCTCAAGAAGGCCGAGACGAGGCTGGCCACGGTGCCCCCCCTCGTCTTCGCCGGCGAAGCCCGCCAGCTGACCGGGCACCTCGCCCAGGTGGCCAACGGCGAAGCCTTCTTGCTGCAGGCGGGCGACTGTGCCGAGTCGTTCTCCGAGTTCAACGCAGATGCCATCCGGGACAAGCTCAAGATCATTCTCCAGATGGCCGTGGCCCTGACATACGCGGCCGGCGTTCCGGTGGTGAAGGTGGGACGCATCGCCGGTCAGTTCGCCAAGCCGCGCTCGGCGAGCACCGAACGGATCGGCGACGTGGAGCTGCAGTCCTTCCGCGGCCACATGGTGAACGACGAGGCCTTCGAGGCCGACGCCCGCACCCCGGACCCGGAGCGCATGGTGGCGGCGTACCAGCAGTCGTCTTCGACCCTCAACCTGCTGCGCGCCTTCACGAAGGGTGGATTCGCCGATTTGTCCCAGGTGCACCTGTGGAACCAGCAGTTCGTCTCGTCATCGAGCGAGGGCCAGCGCTACGAGCGCATCGCGTCCGAAATCGACCGTGCGTTGCGCTTCATGGCCGCCTGTGGGATCGACCTCGGCGCTGAGGTCGGACTGCACCAGGTCGACTTCTACACGAGCCACGAGGCGCTGATCCTGCCCTACGAGGAATGCCTCACCCGCGTCGACTCGCTCACCGGCGATTGGTACGACTGCTCGGCCCACATGGTCTGGGTGGGCGACCGCACCCGCCAGCTCAACGGGGCTCACCTCGAGTTCCTCTCGGGTGTGCACAACCCGATCGGCGTCAAGGTCGGGCCCAACTGCAGCCCCGCCGAAGTCGTGGCCCTGTGCGAGCGCCTGAACCCAGACCGGCTGGCAGGCCGCCTCACGCTGATCACCCGGCTCGGAGCCGAGCGGGTGACCGAGCTGCTGCCGCCGATGGTCCGTGCGGTCGAGGCCGAGGGCCACGCCGTGGTCTGGGCCTGCGACCCCATGCACGGCAACACGTTCACGAGCGACGGCGGCCGCAAGACCAGACGCTTCGACGACATTCTCTCCGAGCTGCGTTCCTTCTTCGACGTCCACCGCGACGAGGGGACCTGGCCCGGCGGCCTCCACGTGGAGTTGACCGGCGACGACGTGACCGAATGCCTCGGTGGAGCGGAGGAGATCTTCGAAGTGGACCTTGATGCCCGCTACACGACCACGTGCGACCCGAGGCTCAATCCGCGCCAGTCGCTCGACCTGGCCTTCCGCGTGGCGGAATTCCTCCGCAGTTGATCCGCCGCCTCGTCCTTGCCGTGCTGGCGACAGCACTGCCACTGCTGGCGCTCGTGGCCGTGGCGGCCACGACCTCGGCACCGCCCGCCGCGGCTGCCACGACCACGCCCGCCTACTGGCTGGCGGCGTCCGACGGAGGCGTCTTCAGCTTCGGGGGCGCCACCTACTACGGCTCCACCGGCGGCATGGTGCTCAACAAGCCGGTGGTGGGCATCGCCGCCACGTCGGATAGCGGCGGCTACTACGAGGTGGCCTCCGACGGGGGCGTCTTCAGCTACGGCGACGCCACGTTCTACGGCAGCACGGGCAGCCTGCGCCTCAACCAACCGATCGTCGGCATGGCGGTGGTGCCCGGCGGTGGCGGCTATTGGCTCGTCGCCGCGGACGGCGGGATCTTCAGTTATGGCTCCGCCAAGTTCTTCGGCAGCACCGGCAGTATGCGGCTGAACAGGCCGGTGGTCGGCATGGCCGCTACACCGAGTGGCAACGGCTACTGGCTCGTCGCCTCCGACGGTGGGATCTTCAGCTACGGCGACGCCCAGTTCCAGGGGAGCACCGGCAGCCTGCGGCTGAACAAGCCGATCGTCGGCATGATCACCGGACCCGGCGGCAACGGGTACTTTCTCGTGGCCTCGGACGGCGGCATCTTCAGTTTCGGCTCGGCTCCGTTCTTCGGTTCGCTGGGCGGCCAGAGCCTGAAGCACCCGATCGTCGCCGCTGCAGCCACACCCTCGGGTGACGGGTACTGGTTCACCGATACCGCGGGGCTCGTGTCGAACTTCGGATCGGCCAAGTACTACGGCTCGGCGCCGCCGAACCTCTTCCGGCCGATCGTCGGCATCGCTGAGGCACCGGGTACCACCGGTGCGTTCATCGGCGGAACATATCCCTCGGGGTCGTACGGCTACGACATCAGCAAGTTCCAATGCAACAGCCTGCCGGGCGGGGACCATCAGATCGGCATCGTGCAGGTGGATGGCAGCTCCTCGGCCAACACCAATACGTGCCTGACCCAAGAGCTGCAATGGGCGGCCGGCGGCCTGAACCTCTACACCTACCTGACGTACAGCACCTCGACGGTGAACCAGCCCGGTTGTAACGGCAACACCTCGTGCAATGCGGGCTTCGCGGCCGGACTGCATGCCTACCAGGCCGCCAACGCAGCGGGAGCCGGGTCAACTGGAACCCCGTGGTGGCTCGACGTCGAGAAGAACAGCGCCTCGATCGGGGCATGGTCGGCCAACACGGCGGAGAACGCCCTGTTCGTCCAGGGCGCACTCAACGCCCTGCACGAGACAGAGGGGATCGCCGACGTCGGGATCTATGCCAGCCCAGGGGTGTGGAACCAAATCGTCGGGAACAATTACGCCCCCTCTGTTCCGTACTGGATGGCCGACTACCTGGCGGCGCCCAGTGGCCCCGGTTCGTGCGCGGACTACTGGAACTGGGTGAACAACCATGGGGCGCACCTCCCTGGCCCACCACAGATCGTGCAGTACAACAGCCAGCAGTACGACGAAGACTACGCCTGCTAGCACTCTGAACGCTCCAGACGACCCGGCGGTTCGAGCCATCCGCTACGAGTGGCGGACGTCGTTCGACAACGACGACGTCAACGCCCTCCACGCGCAGGGCTTCGCGCACCCCGTGCTCGACATCGACTGGCGGGCCCAAGTGGAACGGCACAGCCTGGGCTGGGTCTGCGCGACCACGTGCGACGGGCGACTCGTCGGCTTCGTGAACGTCGCCTGGGACGGGGGCGCCCACGCCTTCGTCCTCGACACCCTCGTCGAACAGGGCCTGCAGCGGACCGGGATCGGACGTGGCCTCGTGGCCGTGGCCCAACGCGAGAGCCGCGCCGCCGGGTGCGAATGGCTCCATGTCGACTTCGACGAGGAGCTGCTCGCCTTCTACGTCGGATCGTGCGGGTTCACGCCGACCTCGGCTGGCCTCATTGCGTTGCGCTGAGCAAGAGCGCCCGTAGCCGCCCCACGTTCAGCTCCACCGAGTCGTCGCCGTCCAGGGCGAGGTCGACGTCGTCGGGCGGCTCCCACGACTCCCGTGACCGCTCCACCTGCGTCCAGTCCAGCTCGTACCAGCCGGGAATCAGACGCTGGCGACCCTCCACGCGGGACCGGTGCAGGTCGGCGTCGGCACACGACGTCATCACCACGAGGCTCGCCGCGCCCTCCTCGCGCGCCACCTGTCGTGTCCCCTCGACCTCGGGTGCACGGGCCACCCCGTCGAGGACGACCGAGCGGCCCAGGCGAAGTTGGGCTCGCGCCAGCGCCCACAGGAGCGACCATCCGACCCCTCGGTGTCCGCGCAACCCCATGGAGTCCAGCGTCTGCTGCAATTCGGGATAGGGCCGCAGTCCGCTCATGGCCCAGTCGTGCCCGAGGACAGGCGCTCCGAGCGTCTTGCCGGCTTCCGCCGCCATGGTCGACTTCCCCGTGCCCGGCAGGCCGGTGATCAGCACCAAGAGCACGGCTGGCGCTCCTGCCCGGAAGGCGGCTCTTGGCCCATGAGGGAGCGAAACCCGTTCCCTCCCGCCGGCTGAGGGACCATCGGGCCGCCCGGCCACACTCACGTCTGGGGCAATTTCTCCCACACCGACACGTGCGACATGCTCTCGCTGGTGAAGGGCTCACGTCGCCACCCGCTCCAACGCTCGCGCAACCGCATTCCGGCGATCCGCGCCATGAGGTCGAGCTCGGCGGGCCACACGTAGCGGTACGGCATGGCGAACGTCGTCGCCCGGCCCTCGTCGACCCAGTAGTGATGCGAGACGCCCAGTTGCTGGGCAACGTCGAGCGTGTCGAACCCCAACCGATCCGGTGTGACGTGGAAGGCCCGAGACGTCTCTCCCGGCGGCAACCGCCGCAACGGCGGGACCTCGACCTCGACGACGAAGCAGCCACCAGGTTCGAGGTGGCCGCTCACCGTCGTGAAGCACGCAACCTGGTCGTCCTGGCTCGTCAGGTTCTCGATCGTGTTGTAGACGAGATACGCCAGACGGAAGATCCCGTCGACCGTGGTGGAGGCGAAGTCGCCGATCGTCACCCCGATGGCATCGCCGCCCGGCTTCGCTCGCAACTGCGCCACCATGTCCGGCGACAGGTCGACCCCGTGCACGGCGATGCCGCGTGCCGCCAACGGCAACGCAATCCGGCCGGTGCCGACACCGAGTTCGAGCGCGGCGCCATCACCGGCAAGCTCGGCGAGGAAATCAACGGTGGCGTCGACAAGGGCGGGATGGAAGCGTTCCGGTGTGTCCGCGTCGTAGTGGGCGGCGACGGAGCCGGCGAAGTAGTCCTTCCGCACCGGCCCGCTCGTCCAGACGTCTAGTTGGTCTTGACGACCAGGACGGCACAATGCGCACCGTGCGCCACCGAATTGGGCACGCTGCCGAGATAGCGACGCTGCATTCCCTTGCTGCCCACCACAATGAGGTCGGCGCCCACCTCGACAGCGATGGAGAGGATCACGTCGTCCGCGTTCCCCTGCGCGGCGTGTGCCTGAGCCACGAGCCCTTCCCCGAACCGCTCGACGGCGCCCTGGACGATGGCCCGGGCGCTCTCCTCGGCAACAGCCTGGCCGGCCCCACTGTCGACGAGGTCGACGCCCGCCGCTGCCCCCATGCCCGGACGCGGGGTCCGGAAGGCCGTGACAATGTGCAAAGCCGCGCCCAACGATCGGGCCAACTCCGCCGCAGACTGAACCGCCATATCGGCGGTGGGCGAACCATCCGTGCCGACAACCAGTGTCTTGTACATCGCGTACGTCCTTTTTCGCCGGAAGGGGTCAGCGTACTCCGCGAGAACGGCGGTACCACGGCCCGACGTGCCTCGTGTCAAGCAAGGGCCCACTGCACGAAGCCGGCCTCCCAGAACTCCACCAGGCGGGGAGGCGGTTCCGGCCAGGCATGGCCCGCATGGACAGCACGCTGCCTCGCTAGCCCGTCGTCGAGGTCCGTGTTCCAGAAGGCCCGTGCCGCCGTTCCAGCCGAAGCCCGTCGGCTCGGGTCGCCCCGTCGGTACGGGCACGGCGTCGCCGACGAGCGCGAACAACTATAAACCCGCGTGCGAATAGTTGCAGGAGGCATCCGCCCACCCGCCATGGCTTGGCGGACCGAGCCCACCGGTCGCCGGAGCGAGGCCGGTAGCGTCGAGCGCATGGCGACGATTGCAGATGTCGAGCAGATGATCGCCCGACTGCCCGAGGTGACCGAAGGGGCCCGACACGGCCATCGGACGTGGTTCGTCGGCGGCAAGGCCTTCGCCTGGGAGCGCCCGTTTTCCAAGGCGGACCTCAAGCGGTTCGGCGAAACCACCCCGCCCGATGGCCCGATCCTCGCGCTGAGCACGGCCGACCTCGCCGACAAGGAGGCCTTGCTGGCGACCGGCGCCAAGGGGTTCTTCACCATCACACACTTCGACGGCTACGCCGCGGTGCTCGTGCAACTACGGGCGGCCACCAAGAAGCCCCTGCGTGAGGCGATCGAGGATGCCTGGCTTGCCGTCGCGCCCGAGCCCGTGGCTCGCGCCTTCCTCAGCGGCGCCTGAGCCCGAACCGGTCGCCGGCGCACTCGGCACGCCACACCAGTCGTTGAAACGCAACAGCACGAAACGATTCTCCGAGGGCACCCACTCCCACTCGGTCATGGACGCATGCACAATGCGCACCCAGCCCCTCCGGTACGTCTCGGCCGGCACGCCGAGAAAGGCGATCATGGTCGCCTCGATCACGCCGGCATGCACGGCGGCCACCACCTGCTCGCCCGGGTGGTCCCGCACGATGGACCGCACGGCCTCAGAGGCGCGCGGAACGAATGACATCCAGCTCTCGCCGCCCGGGGCGATGGGCACGGCAGGGTCCGTGTCCCAGTCGGGCACCCCATACGTCTCGATCAGCTGGGTCCAGTCCATGCCGTCGCTCTCGCCGGGGTGGAGCTCGCAGAGGTCGCAGCGCTGGCGGACGGGACCGAGTGCCATCGGACCGGGGCCGACGACGGGACGAAGTCGATCGGCCGTCTCGACGGCCCGGGGTAACACCGAGGAGTAGAGCGCTGTCGCCTCCCGTAGCTCGCCGCTCTCGAAGAGACGGTCGGCCAACGCCGCGACCTGCCGGCGTCCCAGGCTGGTCAGGCCTGTACAGCCCTTGGGGCCGCCGATGCGGTGGTTGATGTTGCATTCCGCCTCACCGTGGCGCACCAGGACGATCCGCGTCGCGCCCTCCTCAGGCGGGAAGATCCGCAGGACGCCGGCGTGGGTGCGCTCGTCGGCGCCACCCTCCGAATCCCTCGAGCCCTCTGGACCGGTCGAACCCGCTGAAACCGCCGAGCCGTCACCCGACCCGTTCACGCCAGGTTCCCCACGAAGTGCTCCAGCTGACGGAGCGTGCGGCACTCCACCACGTCGTCGCAATGGGCCGCGTACTCGCCCACGATGGAGTCGCCCGACCCCCAGTAATCACGCGGCTCGGGATTCAGCCAGTAGACGTGGCGCGCCCGGGCCTGGAGGTCCTCGAGGACCCAGGAGGCGGAGGCGTGGTAGTTATTGCGCGCATCACCTAGCACCATGACGCTCGAGCGCGAGGTCACCTGGTCCCCCCAGCGTTGGTGGAATTCGCTCAGGGCATGGCCGTAGTCGGAGTGGCCGTCTACCCAGATGACGTCCGCCTCGAGATTGATGCGGGCCACCGCCTCGGCCGGGTCCACCACGCCCTCGAAGAATCGCGTGACTTCATCGATCCCGTCGACGAAGACGAAGCTGCGCACCTTGGAGAACTGCGACGAGATGGCGTAGACGAGGTGCAACGTGAAGCGGGCGAAGCTGGCCACCGACCCCGAGATGTCAGCGATCACGAAGATCTCGGGCTTGGCCGGTCGAGGATGCCGAAAGCGCGGCTCAATGGGCACTCCGCCCGTCGAGAGCGACCGCCGCATGGTGGAGCGGAAGTCCAGCGGTCCCTTGCGGCCGTGGCGACGCTTGCGGGCCAGGCGCACCGCCAGCTTGCGTGACAAAGGCTGGAGGACCCTGTGCAACACAGCCAGTTCCTCCCGGGTGGCGTGCATGACGTCGATGTCCTCGGGCAACGGCTTGCGCACGGAGCGGGCCAGGGCCTCGGCGCCACGGTCCTCGACGAGGCGCCGGCGAATTTCCGTCTCGACTGAGCGGCGGAACTTCTCAATACGCGCCTTGAACTCGTCAGCCGCCAGGCGCTCTTCGAGCTCGGTCAGCGACCCGCCGGCCGCGCCGGCCTGGGCCTGGCCCATCAACCGCTCCAAGACGGCATCGAGGTCCAGGTTCCGCAGAGTGCGGTAGAGGTAGTAGGTGCCGCCGACCGGCCGTCCGGGCTCCATGCCCGCATAGCGGTCCACCGCGTTACGGGCGACCATGTTCATGAGCCCGGCGTCGGCTGACAGGAGCGACTTGAAGAGCATCTCGGCCAGCTCCTCGGGTGTCATGCCCTCGCCACCCCCGCCGCTTTGCCATGAGCGTCGCTGCCCCTGGGCGCCACCCTGCCCCGACTGCTCGCCCTCCATGTCCTCGCCGAGATCCTCGCCCTCCCCCTCGCCCTCGTCCCCGCCGGCGCGATTGGTCCGCACCGCGAAGAAGACCTCGAAGGCCGTCTCGAAAGCCCGCCAGTGCGACGACGACTTCACCAGCGTGGCGGCCAGCGCGTATTTCAGGGCCTCGCGGTCCTCCAGCGGGATGTGCTTCGTCGCCTCGGCGGCATCGAGGTGCTCGGTCAGCGAGACCGGCAGCCCGGCGCGGCGCAGTTCGGTGACGAATCCGGAGAGGAGGTCGAGCATCGGCTCAGCTCAGCCCGGCGAGGCCGACAGCAGCTCCTTGGAGGCCCGCTCTATATCGGCCTGATACTTCAAGAGGATGTGCAACGTGTCCTTGGCGTCGGCCGCATCGATCGTCTCCACGCCGAGGAGCACCAGCGTGCGAGCCCAGTCGAGGGTCTCGGAGACCGACGGGGCCTTGCGCAACTCGAGCGTACGCAATGAGCGCACGATGCGGGCCACCTGGTCGGCCAGCTCCTCGCTGATGCCGGGCACCTTGGCCCGCACGATCTCGCGTTCACGCTCGAGGTCTGGGTAGTCGATGTGCAGGAACAGGCAACGGCGCTTGAGCGCCTCGGAAAGCTCACGCGTGTTGTTCGACGTCAAGAAGACCATGGGCAGCTGCGTCGCGCGGACGGTGCCCAGCTCCGGGATCGACACCTGGTATTCCGACAGGATCTCGAGCAGCAGTGCCTCGGTCTCGAGCTCCACGCGGTCGACCTCGTCCACGAGCAACACGACAGGCTCGGTGGCGCGGATCGCCTCGAGCAGGGGGCGAGTCAGGAGGAAGTCCTCCGAGAAGATGTCCTCTTCGAGCTCGGACCAGCTCGGCCCTTCCGCCTCGCCTTTGCCGTGCTCCCCCGCCTGAATCCGCAACAGCTGCTTGCGGTAGTTCCACTCGTAGAGCGCCTTGGACTCGTCGAGTCCCTCGTAGCACTGGAGTCGGATCAGCCGCGCGCCCGTGAGCTCGGCCACCGACTTGGCCAGCTGTGTCTTGCCCGTTCCCGCCGGCCCCTCGACCAGCACTGGCTTGGACAGCCGGTCGGAAAGGTAGACGACGCCACTGATCGACTCGTCGGCGAGGTAGCCGACCTGAGCGAGCCCGCCTCGCACCGCGTCGAGGGACCCGAACCGGGGCGGACCGCTGTCCGGCAGGCCCAGCACTGCGCTCTCCTGACTCACAGACGTACCTGCCCGTCACCACGCACGATCCATTTCAATGTCGTCAGCTCCTTCACTCCCATCGGGCCTCGGGCATGCAGCTTCTGGGTGGAGATCCCCACCTCGGCCCCGAGCCCCAGCTCCTCTCCGTCGACGAACCGCGTCGACGCGTTCACCAACACCGCCGCCCCGTCCACTTCGGCCACGAACCGGTCGGCCACCGCCACGTCGGAGGTCACGATCGCCTCGGAATGGCCCGAGCTGTACCGAGCAATGTGCGCGATCGCGTCCCCCACATCGTCGACCATGCCGATCGCCACAACCGGTCCGAGGAACTCGGTCGAGAAGTCGCTATCCAGGGCCGGCACCGCGTCGGGCACGTGGACCCGCACCCGCGGGTCGGCACGGATCTCCACACCTGCGGCGGCCAGTGAGGCCGCCAGGCGCGGCAAGAACTCGGCCGCCACCCGCTCATGGACCAGGATCGTCTCTACGGCGTTGCACACACCGAAGCGGTGGGTCTTGGCGTTCACGGCGAGCTCGTGCGCCATGGCGAGGTCGGCCGCGCCGTCAATATAGATGTGGCAGTTTCCATCCCCATCGAGGACGTAGGGCACGGTGGCGTGCTCGACGAGGGAGGCGATCAGCGCCGGGCCGCCACGTGGGATCAAGCAGTCGACGAGGCCGCGCAGCCGCATGAATGCGGTCGCAGTCTCGTGCGACGTGTCCTCCACCAGGGCGGTGGCGTCCTCGGGCAGCCCCGCCTTCACCGCAGCCCGCCGGAGGATGGCCACGATGGCCCGGTTGGACTCGATGGCCGAGGAGGAGCCACGCAGGAAGGCGGCATTGCCAGCCTTGAGACACAGCCCGGCCGCGTCGCTGGTGACATTGGGCCGGTTCTCGTAAATGACGCCGACCACGCCGAGCGGGACCCGGACCCGGCTTACTCGCAGGCCGTTGGGGCGTACCCAGCCTTCGGTGACCTCCCCGACGGGGTCTGGCAGGGCCGCCACCTTGCGCAGGCCGCCGGCCATGGCCCGTATCCGCTCTTCAGTGAGCCGCAACCGGTCCCGGGCCGCCTCGACCATGCCTGCTCTCGCCGCCCGCTCCAGATCGACCCGGTTGGCTTCGACGACGGAGATCCGCTCCTCCTCCAGCAGGTCCGCGGCCAAACCGAGGGCGTCGTCGCGCACCGAACTCGGTGCCCGCGCCACCAGCCGGGCCGCCGCCTGGACGCGGCCCGCGAGCTGCTCTAACGCGGGCACGGTCATCGCTTCAGGTTACAAGCACCAGGTCATCTCGATGAACGACGACCTGGCTGCGACGCCCCATCCACTCTTCGGCCCGCTCCGCGTGCACCCGGACCAGGCCCTTGGCGAAGACCGTTCCGTCAGGACCCGCTATCTCGACCGCGTCCTCGGGCCCGAAGGACCCGGTCGCCCCGGTCACACCCGCCGCCAGGAGCGAACGCCCGCGGCCGGTCAGGGCGGTGCGGGCGCCGTCGTCGACGAAGAGACTGCCGCTGGACCCGAGGGCGAAGGCGATCCACAGCTTGCGGGCCGAGAGCCGACCGGCACGAGCGCGGAAGACGGTCCCCACGGGTTCGTCGGCCAGCGCCGCGGCGACGACGCCAGGACGGGCGGCATCGGCGATCACCGTCTGCACGCCCGACCACGTGGCGATCTTCGCCGCAGCCAGCTTCGACGCCATGCCCCCGCTGCCCACGGCGCTGCCAGCACCGCCCGCCAAGCGCTCGAGTTGATGGTCGATCTCGACGACCTCCTCGATGAGCGATGCTTCCCCATTTCGGCGGGGATCGGCCGTCAGCAGCCCCGGCGCGTCGGTCAGCAGGACAAGGAGCTGCGCCCCCACCAGATGCGCCACCAGCGCGGCCAGGCGGTCGTTGTCACCGAAACGGATCTCCTCGTCAGCGACGGCGTCGTTCTCGTTGACGACCGGGACCACACCCAAGTCGGCCAAGTGCTGAAGCGTGCCGCGGGCATGGAGGTACTGGGTGCGGTGGATGAAGTCGAGCGGGGCGAGCAGCACCTGCCCCGCCAAGACACCGTGCCGCTCGAATCCCTCCTGCCACAGGCGCATCAGCCGGTGCTGCCCGACGGCCGACACCGCCTGCAGCACGGCAGGATCCGAGGGCCGCTTGGTCCCCCGGTCGAGCGCGTCCCAGCCCGCGGCAATGGCGCCGGAGGTCACGACGACGACGGTGTGGCCGTCGGCCCGCGCCGCCGCCAACTCGTCGCAGAGCCGGTGCACCGTCTGGCGCGTGACCGAGGATGAGCCGACCTTGACGACGGCGATCACTGGTCGTCGCCCCACGTGAAGGTCATGGTCCCGACGGTGACCTCATCCCCGTCGCGGGCTCCAGCCCGCGCTAGGGCGCGGTCGACGCCGAGACGTCGCAGACGTCGCACCACTTCGGCCTGGGCGCCTTCGTCGTTTAGGTCCGAGAGGGCCACCGCCCGTTCGGCGCCCCGTCCGTGGACGACCCAGGTACCTGCACCTGCTCGCTCCACGGCGACGCCTTCGGCCGCGGGCCGGTGCACAATGATCTCGCTCGACGCGGCCGCATCAGCCTGCGCTCGGACCTCTTCTACGAGTGGCGCCAACCGCTCGACCAGCTCGGCCACCCCCGCGTTGGTCGCCACGGACAGCACGATGTCACAGACATTTTCGTCGTCGGCACCCAGGTCGGCCTTGCTTCCCGCCACGATCCGAGGCCGGTCCAAGAGATCGGGGCGATAGGAGCCGAGCTCGGAGAGAAGCACACGGCGTTGCTCGGCGGCGGTCACGCCCCCGGCTTCGGGAGCTCCCAGATCGAGGAGGAGCACCAGGACGCGAGCCCGCTCGATGTGACGCAGGAACTGGTGACCCAGTCCCTTGCCATCGGCGGCGCCCTCCACCAGTCCGGGGATGTCCGCCATGACGAAGTCGGTCCCGTCACGCACGCCACCCACTCGCACCACGCCGAGATGCGGCTCGAGGGTGGTGAAGGGATAGTCGGCGATCTTCGGCTTGGCCGCCGAGACCGTGGCGATGAGTGTCGACTTGCCCGCGTTCGGGAAGCCGACCAGCGCCACGTCCGCCATGAGCTTGAGCTCCATGTCGAGCCAGAATTCCTGCCCCTTCTCGGCCTGCTCGGCGAAGGCGGGGGCGCGGCGTCGATTGGAGAGAAACCGTGCATTGCCACGGCCGCCCTGGCCGCCCTCGGCCACCATGAAGCGTGCGCCAGCAACGTCGAGGTCGCACACGACTGCGCCGGTCTTGTCGCGAACGACCGTGCCCACGGGAACAGGCACGACCAGATCCTTGCCTCTGGCCCCGTGACGTTTGGATCCCGACCCGTGCACCCCGTCGGTGGCCCGGCGAAACGGATGGTCCCGGAAGCCCAACAGCGAAGACTCGTTCACCGACGCCACGAGCCAGACGTCGCCGCCATGACCCCCATCCCCGCCGTCGGGACCCCCCCGGTCGACGTGGGCCTCACGCCGCCATGACACCGCGCCAGCTCCCCCGTCGCCGGCGCGCGCGTGGAGTTGCGCCTGGTCGACGAAGCTGGACATAGGTGGGAAAGCCTAGGAGCCGAGAAGTCGGCGGGCGCGCTGGCCCACTTCGGCGAGGACCCGGTCGCTCTCGACCGTGGTGCAATGTCCACCGACGACCACCTGCTGCCCGCTCACCCAGACATCGGTGACCAGATAGCCCGCGCCCGCCCACACGAGATGGCCGAGGAGTTCGCGGTCGCTCAGGGCGGGGGTGAAGCGGGCGTCGTCGGTCCGCAGTCGGATGACGTCGGCCGGCCGGCCAACCTCGAGCGCGCCGACCGGGAGCCCCAGGGCCTCGCCGCCGCCGCGGGTGGCCAAACGCAGCGCCGACGCCGAACTGAGGACGTCCGGGTCACCGGCAACGGCCCGAGCAAACAAGGGGGCGAGGCGAAGCTCGTCCCACAGGTGCAGGTCATCATTGGATGCCGGGCCGTCGGTGCCGAGGCCGACTCGAATGCCCCGCTCGAGCATCGCCCGCAGGGGCGCGATCCCCGAACCCAGCTTCCCGTTGGACCCCGGGCAGTGCGCCACAGCGACGTCGTGCTCGGCCAGCAGGGCGATGTCCTCGTCGTCGAGCCACACGGCGTGCGCCGCCAGGACCCGTCCGTCCAGGACCCCTTCGGCGGCCAGCAACGCGGGCGCGCTCTTGCCGTAGCGCTCGCGCACCACGGCGCACTCGCCTTGCGTCTCTGACAGGTGGATCTGCAAGAGCGCGCCGCGCCTGCGCGCCTCGGCCGCGATCGACCGCAGGCCTTCGGGCGGCACGGTGTACGCGGCGTGCGGGCCAAAACCCATTTCGAGGCGATCGTGCTTGCCCGCCGTGGCATCGACCAAGGTGCAGCACGCGGCCAGCAGCGCCTCCCAGCTGCTCCCAGGGCCCGCATTGGGTACGTCGAAGATCGCCGGTGTGTACATGGTGCGAATGCCGGCCTCGAGCACAGCCTCCACCACGGCCGCCGGATGCCGGTACTGCTCGCAGGTGGTGGTCACGCCGTTGGCCAGGAGCTCAGAGGCCCCGAGCAGCATGCCCCAGTAGACGTCCTCGTCCTCCAGGCGCGCCTCGCGCGGCCACACCGCTTCATGCAGCCAGCGATGGAGCGGAAGCCCGTCTCCCGCGCTGCGCAACAGCGACATCGGCGAGTGTCCATGGCAGTTGACCAAGCCGGGCATGAGCAGGCCGCCCATACGCCGTACGTCTGTGCCAGCGGCGGGAGGGATCTGCCAGGGGTCGCCGACCCAAGAGATACGGCCGTCGTCGATCTCGATCGCTCCCGGAGCGAGCACCGTGTCAGCGGGGTCGACGGTGAAAACGGCGTCGGCCTCCAGCCGGAGGGTCATGGTGCGCCGACGTACAAACGGTCGGAGAGCTCGCTCGAGACACGCATCGCCTCGCCGCCGCCCTCGACGGCCACTTCCACGCTGCCGTCCGCGTCGCGATCGCCCACGCGTGCCACCGCACCAGGTATGAAGCCGCCTTCGCCGAGCAAGGTCAGCGAACCGAGATTCAGCTCCACCTCCTCAGAGATCCGGAAGAGGCGCACCCGCTCGCCGGCGTCCACCTCGGCGAGCGGCCGCACCGGGGTGGACGGTGCCGCCGAGTGCGACCCCGGGATCGGATTGCCGTGCGGACACGTGGCGGGGTCGCCCAGCAGCTCGACCAGGCGGGCCTCGACGTCATCGGAGATGACGTGCTCCCAGCGTCCGGCCTCTCGATGCACCTTGTGCCACTCCAGGCCGATCACGTCGACGAGAAGGCGCTCAGCGAGCCGGTGCTTGCGGACGACCTTCTCCGCCAGGGCCTCCCCGCTCTCGGTCAGCGAGAGCCTCCGCCCCTCCCGGGCCACATAGCCGTCCTCGCGCAGGCGATCGAGCATCTCGGAGACGGAGGGGGCGGACCGCCCGAGTCGCTCCGCGATGCGGGCCTGAATGACGGGCACCCCTTCCTCACGGAGCGAGAGCATGGTCTCGAGGTATTCCTCGACCGGCGGGTGGTACTCCTGGGGCTCGCGTCCGGCGGCGCGCTGCTCAGTCATGGCAGTGCGCGGCCGACGGCGGCACGTCGAGCGCCGGGTTGCGGTCGAAGAAGCCGAAGGGCACGAGCGTGAACCCCGTGTACTCGACCGGCATCACCGGCCAGTCTTCTGGGCGCGGAATGTGCGTGACCCCGAAGGAATGCCACAGCACGATGTCGGTGTCGACAATGGAGCGATCCTGGGCGGTCCAGCTGGGCAGGCCGGCGCCGCCAGCGTGCTGGTTTGGATAGTCACCGGCGGCACGGCGCTCCTCGGGATCGAACGGCGTGACCCACAGGTTGTGCGACGCGAAGGCGGCACGGCGACCGACACTCGAGGTGGGGTCGGCCAGCAGGGTCGGCGTAGACCCTGGCAACAACTTGTAGGCGGTCGGCTGGCCGAGGCCGTTGTGACTGGATCGATTGGCGATGCGCCAGGTCCGGCTGCGCGAGGGGTTGACATCCCGACGGGCACCCAACTCGCTTTCGAGCAGCGTCGTCGTGGTCCCGAAGACATTGCCCCAGGGGTTCTCGGCGCTGCCCGGGTTGCCCGCGGGAACGGCGTCCACCTCGTAGACCTCGTTGTCGGGGCCGTCGACCTGCATGTCGAGCCGGACGTTGAACATGTGCTGGTGGTACGGCGCGGCCAGGCCGGGAGCGATCATGCGTGCATGCGCGCCGGCGTCACCGTCAGCCACGGCCATGGTGGACATGATCCCGGTGAGCTTCACCTCGAGCTGCATGGTGCCGTCGAGATAGAAGTACCAATAGAAGCCGTATTCGTAGTTGCCAACGGTGGCGATCGAGCTGACCACCAAGCGGCGTGAGCGCCGCACCTCGGTGCGGCCCGAGACCATGTCGACGTGCTTCCAGAGGATCCCGTAGTCCTCTTCGTGCATGCAAATGGCGTTCGCCCGCGTGCGGGGCTTGCAGCGCTCGTCGGCGAAGACATCGTCGAAGTAGAAGATCTCGCCGAGGCAATCGCAACCGAGCGTGAGGGAATTCGCCATGCGCCCCAGACCCCATTCGCCGGCGTCGAACGCACTCTTCCAGGCATGCATGGGGCCGGGATGTCCGTAGGGCACCACCATCTCGCTGACCGAAGCCCGGTAGACAACCGGCCGGATCCGCCCCCCATCCTCGTAACCGATGGTCCACAGAACGAGGCCCTCCAGCGGATCCATACCGACACGCATCGACCACTTCTGCCATCGCACCAGGTTGCCGTCGACCTGGAAGCTGGGCCCCTCCGGCTGCACGATCTCCAGCGGCTTGAGATCCGTACGCATCGGCTCGTTGTGCTCGGCGTAGTAGCTCCCCTGGGTGGGCGGCAGGGGCACGATCCCCGAGTCGACCACTTCGAGCACCTCGCCCCGCCCCATGTCCACGAACGCCAACAGGCCCTCGAGCGGACGGGCGTAGCCATTGTCCTCCTTGGACTCACGCAGATAGGCCAGGCAACGCGTGATGCGGCGACCTTCCTCGTGACCAAGCCCGAAAGTGCCGGCGGGCCACGGGTCGATCTGTACCAGCGACGCGTCGACGATGCCGCGGCGCTCCAGGGCGGCGTTCCAATCCGGATGCTCGTGCAGCGCGGCGAGCACCAGGATCGACTCTTCCATCTGGAGCGGCGGCCGCACGTCGCGCACGTGCTCCCAGCGGTCGACCACGCCACGGGTCACCGACACGGTGACTTCAACCACATCGGCCACAGGACCTTGCAGGAGCACGATTCGTACCTGGCGGTCGATCGCCACCGGCTCGCCTGCGTCGACGGTCCGGACCACGTCCTTGGACGGATCGAACAGGCCGACATACGCGAAGCGCAGGGCCTCGTTGGGCACGTCGGCCTTCCCACTGGCGTAGACGATCTCGCGAGCGGCGATGATCTCGTCCCCAGTGAGGGGAGCCAGCGGGTGCAGGGAGGGAGGAGTGGTCGAGGACGTCGAGGAGGGCGAGGAGGGCGAGGAAGGCATGCGAGGCGATGTTATGCGCCCCGTCACTGGACACCCTCTACCATCGACCCATGGAGGACGCCGCCGACCGGGCGGCACACAGTGCCCGGGAGCTGACCCGCCGGCTCGGGACGGACCATCACGATGTCCTCGTGTTGCTGGGCAGTGGCCTGTCCGGGACCGCCGAGGCCCTGGGTGCGGGTGCCGAGGGCGTCCCTCTCGACACGCTGCCGTTCTTCCCGCCCTACTCCGCCGGCGGCCACCGGCCCCACGCCTGGTCGTTTCCCCATGGCGGGCACCGGATCCTTGTCTTGGGCGGCCGGTGCCACCTCTACGAAGGGCTCACCCCGGGCGAGGTCGTCCACCCGCTCCGAACCGGCATGGCCACCGGCTGCCACACCGTCATCTTGACCGCGGCCGCCGGAGGCATTCGTGCGGACCTGTCAACGGGTTCGGTCATGGTCGTCGACGATCACTTGAACCTGACCGGTCGTAGCCCGCTGCGCGGACCCGAGTTCGTGGACATGGTCGGGGCCTACTCCCCTCGGCTGCGCGCTGTCGCAGGCACCACGCCAGAACCGGCGGCATCCGTCCTCGCAACCCGGACCGGTGTGTACGCCCAACTCCCGGGACCCCAGTTCGAGACCCCGGCCGAAATCACCATGCTGCGCACCATGGGCGCGGACGTCGTCGGCATGTCCATGGCGCTGGAGACGATCGCCGCCCGCCAAGTCGGGGCGGAGGTGCTCGGGCTTTCCGTCGTGACCAATGCGGCGGCCGCGCCCAACGCCGGGATCGACGCGACGTCCATCAGCGATGTCGCGGCGGCGGCCGTGCCCGCCATCGCCGCCATCGTCCGACACGTCGTAGGCTCGTTGTCATGACCGATCCCGTGGCTCCGATCGGCGTTGACCACGTCGCCATCAACGTGACCGACGTCCCAGGCGGCGTCGCCTTTTACACCGAGAAACTGGGCCTGGTGCAGAACTGCACACGTCCCGACTTCGGGTTCCCGGGCGCATGGCTCGACACGGGCAACGGACAGCAGGTCCACCTCATTGAGGCTGCGGTTCCCAACAACATGGGCCAACACTTCGCCCTGACCTTCGAGGACCTGGGTGCGGCCGTGGCCGAGCTTCGGGTCCGAGGCCTACAGGTCAGCGACCCGACCACGGTGGGGGCGACCGGTCGCCAACAGGCATTCACGGTGGACCCGTGGGGCAACGCGATCGAGCTGCACCAGCGCGCCTGATCCGGCGCGCCAGTCGGTTCAATCGCTGAGAACGCTCACGTTCTTGCGTCCGCGGCGCTCGCCGAACTTCACGACGCCATCTGCAGTGGCGAAGAGGGTGTCGTCGCCACCGCGACCCACGTTCACGCCGGGGTAGACCTTCGTCCCGCGCTGGCGCACGAGGATGGAGCCTGCGGTGACCGCCGCCCCGTCGAATCGCTTCACACCAAGGCGCTGCGCCGCCGAGTCGCGGCCGTTGCGGGTTGACCCGCCACCCTTTGTCTTGGACATCTCTCGCTCCTCGGACTACCCGGCCGCCGTGATGGCGGTGATCTCCAGCGTGGCGTAGTGCTGGCGGTGGCCCCACCGGCGACGCTGGTTCGACTTGTTCTTGTACGTCATGGCATTGATCTTCGGGCCCTTCTCGGAGCCCACCACCTTGGCCGTCACCGTGGCCCCCGCCAGCTGGGCGGGAGTGGCCAGGACCGTGGAGCCGTCGACGACGAGGACTGGCTGGAGCGACACCTCCGTGCCGACCGCTTCGCCGAGCAGTTCGACACGGACGCGCTGGCCCTCGGCCACACGCTCCTGCTTTCCTCCGGACCTGATGACGGCATACATAAGGGGGAGATCCTAGCGCAAGGCCGAGTCATCGAGGGTCACGCCCCGGCCCCCGCAGACGGCGCATTCGGTGGACAGCGTCTCGAGGAGCCCCTCCGAGACCCGCTTGCGGGTCATTTCGACGAGCCCCAATTCGGAGATGTCGAAAACCTGGGTCCGGGTCTTGTCCCGGGCCAGGGCATTGCGCAGGGACGCCGCCACCTTGTCGCGGTTTTCGCGGATCTCCATGTCGATGAAGTCGATGACGATGATGCCGCCGATGTCACGGAGACGAAGCTGATGCGCGACCTCCTCGGCAGCCTCCAGGTTGTTACGGAAGACGGTCTCTTCCAGATTTGTCTTTCCGACATTCTTCCCGGTATTGACGTCAATCACGGTGAGCGCTTCGGTGCGCTCAATGATGAGCGAGCCGCCCGAAGGCAGCCAGACCTTGCGGTCGAGTGCTTTGTGGAGCTGTTCGTGCACGTGGTAGCGCTCGAAGATGGGGAGGCCCTCGACCTCGGGGTCGTAGTACTCCACCCGGTCGGACAGCTCGGGGCTGACGGCGCGCACGTAGTCACGCACCTGCTCGAACAGGGCGAGGTCGTCAATTACCACGCCTCGGTACTCGGCGTTGAGCTCCTCGCGCAGGATCCGGACCGACAGCTCGGGCTCCCGGTAGAGCAGGCCGGGCGCATCTGACTTCTTGGCCTCGGCTTCAATGGTGTTCCACTGGTCGAGCAGCGACGTGACGTCCCGCTGGAGTTCTTCGGCGGAGACCCCTTCGGCGGCGGTGCGCACGATCATGCCGTGTCCGGCCGGTTTGACCTCGTCGATGATGCGGCGCAGCCGGCGCCGCTCGTTGTCCCCCAGCCGCTTCGAGATGCCGAAGGCGCTCGAGTTGGGCACCAGGACCGCAAAGCGGCCGGGCAAGGACACTTCCTGGGTCAGACGGGCGCCCTTGGCGCCGATGGGGTTCTTGGTGACCTGGCACAAGATCGTCTGGCCCGCCTTGAGGACGTCTTCAATACGGGGCTGCTGGGACGCGCCGCCCTCAATGTCCTCCCGGTCGTAGCGGACGTCACCCCGGTAGAGGACGGCGTTCTTGGGGATGCCGATGTCGATGAAGGCGGCCTCCATCCCCGGCAGGACGTTCTGGACCCGACCTCGGTAGACGTTGCCGTCGATCTGGTTGGTGTCATCGGCCGCCCGGGAAACGAAGTGCTCCACCAGGGAGCGGCCCTCGAGCATGGCGATCTGGGTCATCTCGGGTTGGACGTGGACACAGACCAGGTACCGACCGACCTGCTTGGATCGTCGTTCCCGTCCGTCACGACCCGAGCGTCGGCGGTTGCGGGAGCGTTTCGGGCCGCCTTCGCCTTCGGCCGCAGCGGGCCCCGCTGTGCTCGAGGAGCTGTCCTTGGGCGCCGGATCCTCCGACCGCGTCCGCGGCACCACGGGAGTGGCCGCCTTGGCCTGTGGCGCGGCTGGCGAGGTCGGCGCGGATGCGCTTTTGGCCGGTGGGGGCACGACCGGAGGAGCCGGCCGTGTGTCCCCGATCTTTGGTTTACGTGCCGGCGCCGCTCGCGGACCCTGAGGGGCGCGTGTGTTGCTGCCCCCCGGCGGCTCCGGGGGGTGACCCTCCGGGCTCTGGCTGATTTCCATCTCCGACATGAGGGGTAGCCCTCCTCGCGTTCTGTGTGGTGGCGACGGCACCGGTCCCGGGCCTGCTCACAGCGAGCGGCTCAAACCGTGCGCCCTCGCGCTCGATCCATTGATGCGTTCGACAGGCCCGACCGGACACCGCACCGGTGCCCAGGGCCGTCACCAAGTCGCCGGGGCGGACGCCACGCGGGTGCGTCGCCAGCTCCGCCCGGAGGCGACCATCGGGGTTGCTCACCGAGAGTGCACGGATAGCAGGGCGTATGTCGTCGTCGACCTGACGACCCTTCCGCTCACGCCGGACGGTGAGGATGGGGGCAGAGAGCAGCTTGTCCACCCGCTCCTGCAACTCCTCACCTGGCACGCCGAGCACCTCCACCTCCCAATCGCACGATGCTACCTCCTGCTGCAGCGAACCCTCCGCTTCTCCGATGAGGGCAGCGGCCTCGACCTCGATCCCGACCGGCAGGAGCGCACTCAGAGCGGCCGGGAGGGCTGCCACCGGAGTCTCCCCTGGTCCGGGCGCTGCGAGTCGCAGGTCGAGGTACTCGCCGAGCGACTCGCAGCCGGTGGGCAGGGCGAGCCCGAAGCTGAGCAGCGGATGGGGCGCGAACCCCTGCGAGTACGCCACCGGCAGCTTGCTTCGCCGCAGGGCCCGCTCCCACATGCGAGCTACGTCGCGGTGACTGGTGAAACGGATCTTGCCGGTCTTGGTGAAACGGAGGCGCAGGCGGCGCTGGCCGTCAGGAAGCACGGCTGACCAGGCGGACGGGAATGCGGTCCCCGACGCTGAGGTCCTGGCCCGTCCCCTGACTGCCGCCCGCCGGCGGGACCGGGGAGGCCACCACATGCTCCAGACCGGCCTCGGTGCACGCGCCACAGTCGTAGCAGGGGGTCCAGCGGCAGTCCTCGACAGCGACCTGGGCCAGCGCGTCCTGCCAGTCCCCCCACAGGAAGTCGCGATGCAGCCCGGCCGAGATGTGGTCCCAGGGCAGCGGCTCGTCCACACCCCTGTCCCGATGGCACACCTCGTCGACGCTCAGGCCCTCGGCGGCCAGGGCCGACTCCCACAGCGACAGGTCGAAGCGCTCGGACCACTCCTGGAAGGTGCCACCGGCCCGCCAGACCCGCTCGATCACGGCACCCATGCGGCGATCGCCCCGACTGGCGAGGCCTTCTGCCACCGAGGCGGCCGGCTCGTGCCAACGGATGGTCAGACCCCGCGTCCGTCGCGCTTCGTCGCGCAAGAGCGCTACCTTGCGTCCCAGCTCGGCAACGGTGTCCTGCCCGAACCACTGGAACGGCGTGTGGGGCTTGGGGACGAACCCGCCGACCGAAGCTGTCACCGTCACCCCCTTGTGGTACTTGCGGCCGATCTCGACGCAACGGGCCCCCAGTGCTGCGATGCCGAGGACATCCTCGTCGAGCTCCGTGGGCAAACCGATCAGAAAGTAGAGCTTGACGCGGCGCCACCCCTGGCTGAAGGCCGCATCGACCGCGCTGTAGAGATCCTCTTCGGTGATCAGTTTGTTGATCACCGTGCGCATCCGCCACGTCCCGCCTTCGGGAGCAAAGGTGAGACCCGTCCGGCGAACCTTCTGGATCTCGGCCGCCGTGCCCACGGTGAAGGCATCCACGCGCAGCGACGGAAGGCTGACCGAGACCCTCCCGCCATGGTCGGGGTCGTCGACGATTTCGCGCACCGTATCCTCAATGCCCGAGAAGTCCGCCGAGGACAACGAGGTCAAGGCGACCTCGTCGTGGCCACTCCACGCCAGGCCTTCCTGCACCATGTCGCGCACCTGCGCCGCCGGGCGCTCCCGCACGGGCCGAGTGATCATGCCGGCCTGGCAGAAGCGACAGCCCCGCGTACAGCCGCGGAAGACCTCGACGTTGAGTCGATCATGGACCACTTCCGTGAGGGGCACCAGGGGCCGGGAAGGATAGGGCCACTCGGCCAGATCGGCGATGGTGCGCTTGACGATCTCGGAGGGCACGCTCGGATCGACGGGCAGTGTCGACAGCAACCGCCCGTCGGCGTAGCTCGCGACGTAGAGTGCGGGCACGTACACGCCGTCCAGTGCGGCCAGTGCACGCAGCAACTCGGCGCGGTCGCGCTCGTGCGCCGGAGCGGTCGCCAGCCAGTCGGCCATGACAGCGTTGATCTCGCCGACCACTTCCTCGCCGTCGCCGAGGACGAACGCGTCGACGAAGTCCGCCAGTGGCTCAGGGTTGTAGGCGCAGTGCCCGCCCGCCACGACGAGCGCATCGTTGCCGCCGCGATCGCATCCGTGCAGCGGCAAGCCGGCGAGGTCGAGCATGTTGACGAGGTTGGTGTACACCAGCTCGGCCGAAAGGTTGAAAGCCAGGATATCGAAGGCAGCGGCGGGCACGTGCTGCTCCACGCTGAAGAGCGGCACCCCCGCCGCCCGCATGGCGGCCTCCATGTCGACCCAGGGGGCGTAGGCACGTTCGGCCAGTGCGTCGGGTCGTTCGTTGAGGATTTCGTAGAGGATCTGGAGGCCCTGGTTCGGGAGGCCGATCTCGTAGGTATCCGGGTAGAGCAGGAGCCAGGCCACGGCGCCCGGACGGTGCTCGGGGTAGACCGAGCCCTGTTCGCCGCCGATGTAGCGAGCCGGCTTGGAGACCGCCGGCAACAGGCGCTCGATCTGTGGCCAGAGTGTCTCCATCCCCCTCAACCCTACGGGACGCTCAGCCACCGCCCGCTGTGCTCGACGTTGTGGTGCCGGAGCCGCCCGTCGTGCTCGTGGTGGTCGTCGGCGTTCCTGCCGGCGGGTTGGTGGCCGGCGCCGTCTGGCTGGCCGGGGCCGAAGGCGTCGGTGTCGTGACGGCGCCGTTCATGCCCGGGTTGGCCACGATGTAGTTGAAGATATTGCGCACTAAGGGCGCCGCGGCCTGGGCGCCGTACCCGCCCTGGCCGATGACGGCGAGCACCAGGTACTGGGGATTGGGGTTGGGCCCGAACGCGACGAACCAGCTGTTCGGCTCCTGGCCCTTCTGGTTCGAGGCGGTGCCGGTCTTGCCCGCCAGGTTCCACGAGGCCGGGAAGCCCTGGAAGTTCTGGTACGCCGTCCCGCTCCTGCTCGAGATGACGCCCTCGAACCCAGCCAGCATGGCGCTGTAGTTCGCAGGCGAAATTGCCACCTTGCCCGTCACCTGCGGCTGGAGCTTCTTGATCACCTTGCCGGTCAGGGGATCGACGATCTCGGAGGCGACCTGCGGCACGTAGCGCGTGCCCCCGTTGGCGAAGGTCGAGTAGGCCACGGCCTGCTCAATGGGTGTCAGCACCGTCTCGCCCTGCCCGAAGGCCATCTCGAGGTTGTCGCCGGTGAACCAGGACGCGGCATAGGGGAAGGCCTGCGGCGCCTCGGCATGCAGTTTGGCCCGCGTCGCCTTGCTGTCGACGCGGCCCTGCGACTCGCCGGGCAGGTCGATGCCGGTGATGGTGCCCTCGCCGTACTGGGTGGCCTCGTTCTGGATCGGTGTGGTGCCATATTTCGACTGCTGCTCCCAGAACATCTCGCCCAGGTTGTAGAAGAAAGAGTCGCTCGACGCGGCGAGGGCACCGGAGATGTTGTACGTCCCGCCGCTGTCACCCGGGTCGTCATGCAGGACGCAGCCGGTGTCGTTGTTCACCCCGGGCGCCGGGCAACCGTTGATCTTGAACGTGCCGGTGTCGACATAGGGGGTCGTCGGCGCAATCAGCCCGTCCTGGAGCGCCGCAGTCGCCGTGATCAACTTGAAAGTCGAGCCCGGCGTGTACTGGCCTTCGATGGCGTAGTTGTTCTCGGCGCCACTCGCTTGCAGCGCAGCAAAATTGGCCGATGAGATCCCGCCCACCCACTGGTTGAGGTCGTAGCTCGGAAACGAAGCCAGCGCGAGGACCTGGCCGTTCTGGGGGTTCATCACGACGACGGCGCCGTTGGGAGCCGGCGGCAGTGCGCCGTTGTCGACCTGGTCGGGTGTGTGGCGGTCGGCCAAGATCTGGGCCTGCAGGTCGTTCTGCACCTCTTGTTGGAGACCGTTGTCGATGTTGAGGACCACCGTGTCCCCGATCTGCGGCGCCGTCGAACTGAGGGTGCCCACGACGTTCCCGGTGGCGTCGACCGACAGAGCCTGGCGACCGGCCACGCCCCGGAGATAGGTCTCGTACTGCGCCTCGATTCCCGCGACGCCCACCTGGCTGCCCTGGGTGTACCCGTCGTTCGGATGGGCCGCGAGGTAGCTCGCCGAGATGGAGCCGCTGTACCCGAGGATCTGCGTCCCTGTGGTCCCACCTTGGGGGTAGGTGCGCTGAGCCACCGTCTGCACCGTCACGCCGGGATATTGCGCCGCATGGGTCTGTAGGTACTGCACCGTGTCCTGTGAGACACCGACCGCCACGCGGGCCGGCTCGTAGGGCCCGTTCTGATTCGACGCCTTGGTGATGGAAGCCTCGACCTGGGCCGGTGTCTGACCGATGAGCGCGGCGACGTCGGCGACGACTTTCGGGGTCTTCTTGTGCTGAATCTGAAGGAGGAGAGCGGGATTCAACGCCATCAGGATTTCTTGTTGCGGGGTATTTGTCACCAGCACCGTGGCGTTGCGATCGACGATTTCGCCACGTGGAGCAGCAACGCTGACGACGCGCACCTGATTGCGCGTGACGGCGGCGGCGTAGCTCTTGCCCTCGACCACCTGCAGGGTCCACAGGCGCAACACCAGGACGCCGAACAACAGCAGCACCGCGATGCCGACGATACGCAGGCGGAGATTCGGGCGCGCCTCCTCTTCTTCGGGCGAACCGACGATGGACGCGACGTTGACGCCCTTGCGCGGGCGCATGCGCGGGCCACTCATGCCGCCCTTGTAGGTGGTCCGTCGGCGCGCCGACGTCTTGGCCGGTTTTGGATGGAGCCGGTCGCCCCGGATCGGGTGGCGAAGTGTCCGCTTCACTGTCTCACCAGGCCCGGGCGTCGCCTTGGGCGGAAACCAGCGAGCGGCGGTTGTTTTCCCCCACCAGCGCCCATCGCATCAGACGACTGACCGGGAGGACGAACACCACGCTGGCGACGCCCACCACGAGGATCAGTACGACGAAGCTCACCTGCACCATCTCGCCCTGTCCGAAAATTGCTCCGAGCACAGCGAACAGCATGTCCGCTCCGACGCTCCCCGCGAGCGCGGCCACCGGCTTGAGCCAGACCGCACGGGGGTCTGCCGCCGTCGTGAGTGCACCCACCGTGTACCCGAGGAGGCATCCGACCAGGGCGGACAGCCCGAACGGCGTGGGGAGCACCAGATCGAACGACAGGCCGGCCCAGAAGCCGACCACGGCACCTGTTTCGGGCCCGTCGAGCAGGGCGGCCGTGATCGGGAGCAGCCAGAGCAGGTCCGGGTGGGCACCGTCGATACGCAGGGCGACCATGATCGTCTGTTGGATCATCAAGACGATGAAGATCACCAGTGCCACCCGGAGCATGGAACGAGCGGTCATGGTGCGGGCACCCATTGGACGACGTCGACGTAGGCCAACTGGCTCAGGTCGGCGACCGGATCCACCTCAATGGTCTCCTGGCTGGCTCCGGCGGCGGTGTGGAACGAACGCACCTGGGCCACCGGGATGCCTGCGGGAAAGGCCGCGGCATCCAGGCTGCTGGTGAACATGTGCTCGCCCTTGCGCAACGGCGTGTTCGGCCGAACGAGGTCGGCCGTCATGGAGGTCGAGGGCCCCTGCCCGTCGACGATCCCGGTGTATTGCTGATTCGCTCCGAACGTGACACCGACCTTCGACTGTCCGTCGGTGATCAGACGCACGACCGACGTGTGATGGAACGACTGGATCACCTGGCCGACCAATCCACCCGCCCCGACAACCGGATAACCCACGTCGACTCCGTCGTCCCGACCCTTGTTCAACGTGATCGTCGCCGTGAAGTTCGACGAGAACTTGTCTTGGGTCTGCGCTGTGATCGTGGGCAGCGCATTCAAGAATGGGAGGTTCTCCAACGCGGTGATCTGGTGCAACTGGTTCCTTTCGAAGCTTTGCTCGAGTTGCGCAGCGCGGAGGTCACCGATCGTCCGCTGCAGTCGTTCGTTCTGTGCCTCCACCGATCCGTAATTGAAGGCGCCGGCGAAGAATTTTCCGATAGGGCTGATGACGTCGAGCACGCCCTGGCGCAACGGTGCGTAGACGTCGTTGGCGACTGACTTCACCCCGGAAGTCAGGCTGTGAGTCCGTCCGTTCTGGTCGAGTGAGATCAGCGACAGCGACAGCACAACGAGGACGATGACCGTCAGGGTGCGGCGCGACCGCCGGGACCGAGGCACCCAGGAGAAACCGGTCGATCGATCAGCGAGTGGAAGTGGTGATCAGCACCCGCTTCAGGGCTTCGAACTCCTCCAGGCACTGGCCGCTCCCGATGGCGACGCAGTTCAGCGGATCCCTGGCCACGACGATCGGCATTCCCGTCTCGTGCTGCAGGCGAGACTCGAGCCCGTGCAGCAAGGCGCCGCCGCCGGTCAACACGATCCCTTGCTCCATGATGTCGGCGGCAAGCTCCGGCGGCGTCCGGTCCAAGGTGACCTTGACTGCGTCAATGATGGCGGACACGGGCTCTTCGATGGCCCGACGGATCTCCTCGGTCGAGACGACGATCGTCTTCGGGAGCCCACTCACAAGGTCGCGGCCGCGGATTTCCGCGTGCAGCTCCTGCTCCAACGGGTAGGCCGAGCCCAGCGTGATCTTGATCTCTTCTGCCGTGCGCTCACCGAGCGCGAGACTGAACTCCTTCTTGACGAACGAGACGATTGCTTCGTCGAGCTCGTCGCCGCCGATGCGCACCGACTGGCTCGTGACGATGCCGCCCAGGGAGATGACAGCCACCTCGGTGGTGCCACCACCGATGTCCACGACCATGTTGCCCGTCGGCTCGTGCACGGGGAGACCAGCGCCGATGGCCGCGGCCATGGGCTCCTCAATGATGTACGCCCGGCGCGCGCCGGCGTACTCGGCCGCTTCCATGACGGCGCGTCGCTCAACTCCGGTGATGCCCGACGGCACGCAGATGACCATGCGCGGCTTGGCGAAACGGCGCTGGTGCACGCGGTGGATGAAATACCGCAGCATCTTCTCGCAGATCTCGAAATCGGCGATGACGCCGTCTTTGAGCGGGCGGATGGCCTGGATGTTCGACGGCGTGCGTCCGATCATGCGCTTCGCCTCTGCCCCGACCGCGAGCGGTCGGCCGTCCTTGATGTCAACGGCAACCACGGATGGTTCGTTGAGCACGATCCCGCGGCCGCGGACGTACACCAGTGTGTTGGCAGTTCCGAGGTCGACAGCCATGTCACGACCAAGGAGGGAAAGGCGATTTTCGGCCATAGTTGGAGCACTCCCGAGGAATTCCTGATGGCTGCCGATGATGACCGGCACCCGTCTTGCGGCGTCCACAGGCTATGGGAACCCGAGGGGGTCCACAAGGCGGACTGCGCAGAACGCCAATCCGGCCAGCAATTACACCGGCAACTACACCGGCATTGGCCCGATAGGTGCCGGACTGAGCACAAGAAGAGCCGCTCGGCGCACGAGCGATGGCGTCAGGAGGCAGCCAGGCCCGGGAAGAAGAGATCGATCTCCCGTGCGGCCGACTCGTGGGAGTCGGAGCCGTGCACCAGATTCTCAGTCGTCTCGATTGCGAAGTCGCCGCGGATGGTGCCCGGAGCCGCTTCTGCCGGGTTGGTCGTCCCCATCATCAGGCGCACGGCGGCGAAGGTGTCCTTGGGCCCCTCGACCACCATGATCAAGGCGGGCGAGCGTGTAATGAAGGTGACGAGGTCGCCGAAGAACGGCTTGTCCGCGTGCTCGGCATAGTGGGTCTCGGCGACCTCCCTGGAGATGGTTCGGAGCTCGGCCGCCACGAGGCGGAGCTGCTTGCGCTCCAGGCGGCTCACGACTTCGCCCGCCAGGCCTCGCTCGACGCCGTCGGGCTTCACAATGACAAGGGTGCGGTCCACGAGCGGTGGACCTTACACAAGCTCCGGGGACGGGTCCGACCGCCTGCAGCGACCACGCGCGGTGAGCGACGAGCACGGACAAGCACCGACGGTCTTCAGGGCGGGCTTCAGAGCGGGCTTCAGAGCGGGCTTCAGCGCCCGGCCTCCTCCCACGGGACCGACGCAGCCAGCGCCTCGGCCCGGGCGGTTCCCACGACATAGAGGGAGCCGGCGACGACGACGAGGCCGTCGGCGTCGACCCTGCCGCGCGCCAGGCGCAGCGCGTTCGAGACGTCGGGTTCCTCGTAGACGGACAAACCGAGTGCGCGCCCTGCCTCGGCCACAGCCGCCGCCGGCATCGCGCGCGGCGAGTCCGGCTCGCACGCGATGACGGCCGCCACACCGATGGCGGCGAGCGGCGCGAGCATCGCCGACGGATCGCGTCCGGCCAACATGCCCACGACGGCAACCGACGTGCCGTCGACGGCGAATTCCTCGCGCAGTGCGTCGGCCAACGCCGTCATGCCCGCTGCGTTGTGCGCGCCGTCCACCAGCAAGAGCGGCCGACGGCCGAGGACCTCCAACCGCCCCGGCACGCGTACGGCGGCAAAACCCTCGTCGACCACCTCGGGAGTGAGCGGATCCCCGAAGAACGCCTCCACGGCCGCCAACGCCACTGACGCGTTTACCCCCTGGTGGGCGCCGTGCAGCGGCACCAGGACATCCTCGTAGCGTCCAGCGGGCGTCCAGAGCGTCACGACCCGACCACCCACGGCCACCTGATTTGATTCGCAACCGAAATCGCGCCCTGCCACCCACACCGACGCCGCCCCGACCTCCTCGGCCCGCCGGGTGATGATGCCGGCCAACTCCGGATCCATCTCTCCCACCACGACCCGGCTCCCCGGCTCGATGATCCCTGCCTTGTCCGTGGCGATCCCTTCGAGCGTCGGGCCGAGGACGTCGGTGTGGTCAAAGCTGACATTGGTGAGGACGGCCACGTCGCCGTGCACCACGTTGGTGCAGTCCCACGTCCCGCCGAGACCCACCTCCACCACCATGGCGTCGACCGCTTCAGTGGAGAACCACGAGAGCGCCGCCGCGGTGAGGAGCTCGAAACGGGTCGGCTTCTCGGCCATCAGCGATTCGAGCAATGCCAACTCGGTGAGCACGTCGGTCAGCGACTTGTCGTCGATCTGCTCGCCGTTGTGAGCAAGGCGCTCCCCGACCACGTGGAGGTTGGGACTCGTATAGGTGCCGACTGTCAATCCCTTGGCCATCAGGAGCGAGGTCGCCATGGCCGATGTCGAACCCTTGCCGTTGGTGCCGGTGATGTGCAACGACGGGATGGAGTCCTGGGGCTCGCCCAGCAGCGCTGTCAGCGCCTCCATGCGATCGAGCGTCGGCAGGGAACGCCGCCCGGGCATGGTGGACTCGAAATCGATGTGGCCGTCGAGCCAGGCGACGGCGTCGTCAACCCCGGCGAACGACGAGGCGACCGGTTCGTCCACGAGGAGCGGCTCCGGTTCGGTCAGGACGCAGCGCGGCGCGAACGCGTCGACTTGACCGGCGCACCTCCGAGCGGCACCAGCGTGGGAGCCACACGGTCGAGCACGACCGAGCGATCCACCACGCACTTGCCGACGTCGGTGCGGCTGGGCAAGTCGTACATCACGTCGAGGAGCACTTCTTCGAGGATGGCACGCAGGCCACGCGCGCCCGTGCCCCGCAACAGCGCCTGCTCGGCCACCGCTTCGAGTGCGTCGGGCGTGAACTCGAGCTCCACGTTGTCGAGGGCGAACACCCGCTCGTACTGCCTCGTCAGGGCGTTCTTCGGCTCGACGAGGATCTGCACCAAGGCATCCTTGAACAGCGGCGACACGGCGCTCACGACCGGGAGGCGCCCGATGAACTCGGGGATCAGCCCGAACTTGATGAGGTCCTCAGGCAGCACGTGGCGGAGGATCTCACCGTCCTCGCGGTCCTTGCGGTGTACCTCAGCCCTGAAGCCGATACCGCGCTTGCCGATCCGCCCCTCAATCAACTTGTCGAGCCCGGCGAAGGCCCCACCGCAGATGAACAAGATGTTGGTCGTATCGATCTGGATGAATTCCTGGTGCGGGTGCTTGCGCCCTCCCTGGGGTGGCACCGACGCGGTGGTGCCCTCGAGGATCTTCAACAGCGCCTGCTGGACACCCTCGCCGGACACGTCACGGGTGATGGAGGGGTTCTCGCTCTTCCGCGCGATCTTGTCGATTTCGTCGATGTAGATGATGCCGGTTTCGGCCCGCTTGACGTCGTAGTCGGCGGCCTGGATCAGCTTGAGGAGGATGTTCTCCACGTCCTCGCCGACGTACCCCGCCTCGGTGAGCGCCGTTGCGTCCGCGATCGCGAACGGGACGTTGAGCATGCGGGCCAGCGTCTGGGCCAGCAGCGTCTTGCCGCAACCCGTCGGACCCAGCAACAAGATGTTGGACTTCGCGAGCTCCACGCCGTCCTCAGCGGGCGGAGGGCCGGCCTGCACGCGCTTGTAGTGGTTGTAGACGGCAACCGAAAGGATCTTCTTTGCGTACTCCTGCCCGACCACGTAGTCATTGAGGAAGTCGAAGATCTCGCGCGGCTTGGGCAGGTCCTCAAAGCTCAGCTCGGTGGACTCGTCGCGCTCCTCGGCGATGATGTCGTTGCACAGGTCGATGCACTCGTCACAGATGTAGACACCCGGACCGGCGATCAACTTCTTGACCTGCTTCTGCGTTTTGCCGCAGAAGCTGCATTTGACGAGATCCCCGCCCTCTCCGAACTTCGCCACCAGATCGCCCCTCCCGTCCGTGCCAGCTCGTCCTACGCGGCGCCGATGGCCTCGAGCGGCGCCACCGTCCGCGCGGTGATCACTTCGTCGATCACCCCGTACGTCACGGCCTCCTCGGCCGTCATGATGAAGTCACGATCAGTGTCCTGAGCGACCTTCTCCTGCGTCTGCCCGGTGTCCTCGGCGAGCATGCCCGAGAGCAGGTCGCGCATGCGGAGGATCTCCTTGGCCTGCAGCTCAATGTCGCTCGCCTGTCCCTCGACACCGCCCCAGGGTTGGTGCAGGAGCACGCGTGCATGCGGCAATGCGAACCGCTTGCCCTTGGCCCCCGCGGCAAGCAGCACGGCGGCGGCCGAGGCGGCCTGCCCGAAGCAGAACGTTGACACGTCCGCCTTGATGAACTTCAAGGTGTCGTAAATGGCGAACAGCGCAGTGATTTCGCCGCCGGGAGAGTTGATGTAGAGGTGGATGTCCTTGTCCGGCTCCTCGGACTCCAAGAAGAGCATCTGGGCGCACACGAGATTGGCCACCGCGTCGTCGACGGGCGTGCCGAGGAAGATGATCCGCTCGCGGAGCAAACGCGAATAGAGGTCGTAGGCCCGCTCACCACGGTTCGACGACTCGATCACGGTGGGAACCAGGTAGTTGTAGGCCTTCATCGGCTCGCCCGGACTGTGCATCTTCACTCGCTCTCCTCGTTCCCCTCGACGTCGCCCTCTTCCGAGGCATCTACCTTGAGGTCGTCCCGTGACATCGGGTTGCCCTCTTCATCGAAGAGATCCACGTGGTCCAACAGCCACTGCAGCGCCTTACCCTTGCGCAGCTCCGAGCGTACCGCGCCAGTCCGGCCGGCCGTGTCGAGTTGGCGGCGCAGTTCGGTCGGCGTGGTGCCCATCCGCTCCGCCATGGTCACTATCTCGGCAAGGAGTTCATCTTCACTGAGCGTCAGCTCCTCAGCCTCGACCAGCGCCCGGAGGGCCAGGTCCGCCTTGACCGCGGCCAGCGCGTCGACGCGGACCGCGCCCAGGAGCTCGTCGGGTGAGGTGCCGGTGGCCTGGAAGTACTCTGCCAATCCCAGCTTCTGGGCTTCCAACCGGTGCTGCAGGTCGTGCAGGCGTTCGTTGACCTCCGAGTCGACCAGGACGTCGGGCACCACGTCGTCGGTGACCAGCTCGGCCAACGCCTCAATGGTCTTTTGACGCAGCGCCATCTGGCTCTGCATCACCTTCACCCGACCGATCCGCTCCTCAATGTCGGATCGCAGCTCGGCCACGGTGGCGAATTCAGAGCTCTCGGCAGCCCACTCGTCGGTCGCTTCGGGAAGCTTCTTGACCTTCACTTCCTTCACGAGCACCCGGAAGGCCACGTTTTCTTCGGGCTCGTTCGGGTTGGCAGCGTCGAAAGCGAGGATGGCCCCTGCCTTGGCACCGTGCAGCTCACTGTCGAGCTCGGGGACCACCGTTCCCGAGCCGACCTCGTAGAGATAGTCGTCGACGCCGACCACCTCGGCGTCCGACGCATCGTTGCCGTGCAGATCGATGGTGACGAGGTCGCCGTCGATCGCCGGCCGGTCCACCACTTCGAGCTCGGCGTCGTTCTCGCGCAGACGGTCGAGCTGGCCCTGCACTTCTTCGTCGGTGACGGCGAGGCCCGGCAGCGTCACCTGCAGCCCGTCATAGCCAGGTATGGCGACGACCGGCCGCACCTGGACCACAGCATCGAACGTCACGCCACCGCTGTCCTCGCCACCGGTGATGTCGATCTCCGGTTGCGCAATCGGGTCGAGCTCGGTGTCCACGACCGCTCGCGCGTAGAAGTCCGGAAGCGATTCGCGCAACGCCTCGGCGCGCAGCGCTCCAGCACCGCCCATTCGTGCCTCGAGGACCTTGCGCGGCACCTTTCCCGGCCTGAACCCGGGTACGCGGACCTGTCGCGCCAGTGTGCGCACGACGTCGCCGAGCGCCTGATCGAACTCGGGCTCGTCCACCTCGACGCTGAGGCGGACGCGGTTCCCCTCCATTGGCTCTGCTGTCGCACGCATCACGAGCCGATCACTTTACCGGCCACCCCACGACCCGAGCGCACACAGTGGCCCCGCGGGTCGATCCACACCTCTCCTCACCCGTCAAGTGGGTCAGAACATGAAGTTCATGGCGTCGAGAACAGCCTGGCCCACCTGGGCGTCGCCCTCCACACCGATGCCCCCAGCATCCGCCACCCGCGTGGACGTGGCCCGCCCGCATCCCAGCCGCACGAAGTCGATGTTCGACAAGGACAGCGTCACGGTCGGCGCCACATCGTCGCCCACGGCTCGGGCACGACCACCCTCCACTGCAACCGTGAAGACGCGTCCGTCGTCCCCGGGCCCCGCCACTCGGAAGCGCACGGCGGTGCCGTCGGAGCAGCCTGCCTGCTTGCCCACGACATAGCGCATGGCGCCCTGGACGCGGTCGAGCGAGATGTCCGACGCAGCGTTTCCGTCACCGCCAGGACGCTCGAGGGCGAGCCGGACATCTTGTTCGTGGACCCAGCTGTCGAAGACGCGGACGGTCATGAACTCCACGCGCGGCACCTCTCCGACGGGGCTCCATCCCGGTTCGGCCCAGTCCGCCGCCGTCAGGGCGTCCAACTGGACCAGGCGCGTCTCGGTGACTTCGACGAATTCCGCCCGCACGGCCGATCCGGGCAGGGCCCGTCGCACGGCGACGAAGCGCTCGTTGGTGGCGGCGAACTCATTCTTGACGTGCGCGCCGAGGGGCTCGTCCCACTCGGGAACAGGCTCGCCCATGATCGCCCGCTCAATCCCGATCAGGTGGGAGACCTGATCCTTGATGTCCCAGCCCGGGCACTCCGTCGGCAAGGCCCACTCGGACTCGGACAGCTCCGAGCACACCGCAGCCATCGCCCCCCAGGTCTCGGCCAGCGCATTGCGTACCGATATTCCCCGCCGAAGCCAGTCACCCTCCTGACCTGCACCGTTGTTGCTCACGAGAGCGACCCTACCCCTGGATTGTGCCTGCGGTCGCCTGACCATCCCCCATTCTCGGGAACCCCGCCGCTACGTTCGACTCCCGTTCGAGGCCATCACCGACCGAAGGAGTTGCCGTGGCTAACTACGAGGGGTACTGCGTGAAGTGCCGGGAAAAGCGTGAGTTCGACGGGCAGGAAGTTGAGCTGGCAAACGGCCGCCGCGCCGCCCAGGGCACCTGCCCCACCTGCGGCACCAAGATGAACCGGATCCTGGGCAAGGCCAAGGTCTGAACCTGCTCACGCCCGGCAGCGTGAGCAGCGTGCTGCCGGGCGTGAGACGATGCACAGCGTGCACGACCTGATCATCACGGGCGGAACGCTCATTGACGGGACCGGCGCGGCGGCACGTGTGGCCGATGTCGCGGTCGATTCCGGCCGCATCACTGACGTCGGCACCGTCAAGGGCGGCGCTACCCGGACCATTGAGGCCGAGGGCCTCGTGGTGACCCCGGGGTGGGTCGACGTCCATACCCACTACGACGGCCAGGTCACGTGGGACTCTGAGCTCGCCCCGTCGTCGTGGCACGGCGTGACGACGCTCGTCATGGGCAACTGCGGCGTCGGGTTCGCTCCCGCCCAGCCCGACCGGCATGACTGGCTGATCGGCCTCATGGAAGGGGTCGAGGACATCCCTGGCACCGCATTGGCCGAAGGGATCGAGTGGGACTGGGAGAGCTTCCCCGAGTATCTCGACGCCCTCGAGCAGCGGAGCTGGACTGTCGACGTGGGAACGCAGGTGCCGCACGCAGCGGTGCGGGCCTACGTCATGGGCGAGAGGGGGGCGCGCAACGAGGCGGCCACGTCCGAGGACATCGCAGCCATGCGGAGCATTGTGCTCGAGGCCATCCGCGCCGGCGCCCTCGGCTTCTCGACCTCTCGGACCCTGGGGCACCGCGCCGTCGACGGCGAGCTGGTGCCCGGCACGTTCGCCGCCGAAGACGAGCTGTTCGGCCTCGGCGCCGCGCTGGGCGAAGCGGGCGCGGGCGTCTTCGAGCTGGCCCCCCTGGGCTCGGCCGGCGAAATGCTCCAGGACGCCTGGCAAGAGGTGGACTGGATGCGCCGGCTCTCGGCCACCATCGACCGACCGGTGTCGTACGTGTTGCTGCAGGCCGACGACGACCCCGAGCTGTGGCGCAAGCAACTGGCGGCCTCGCTCAACGCCTGCGCCGAAGGGGCACGCTTGTTCCCGCAGATCGCCGGCCGGCCGACAGGTATCTTGTCGGGCCACCACACCACGCTCTGCCTGTTCTCCGACTTCCCTGCCTACGCGGCCCTCCGTGAGCGCTGCGCCACGCCGGCCGAGCTGGCGGCGGCGCTGGCCGATCCCGAGGTGCGCCGCTCCGTGGTGTCGTGGACCCCGTCGTCACCCGCCCAAGCCGACGCCATGGCAAAGGCCTACGAACGCACGTTCATTCTCGGGAATCCGCCCGACTACGAGCCGGGGCCCGAGCGGTCGCTGGCCGGCCTGGCGGCGGCCGAGGGAGTCCCACCGCTGGAGGTCGCCTACGACGAGATGGCCCGCGACGGCGGGCAGGGTCTCCTCTACATCCCGATCCTCAACTACGCCACCGGCGATCTGGATCACGTGCGCGAGATGCTGCTACACCCCCAGGGCCTCCTCGGTCTGGCCGACGGCGGCGCCCACACCGGGACCATCTGCGACGCCTCCATGCCGACGTTCATGCTCACGCACTGGACCCGCGATCGCAGCCGCGGCGACCGCCTGCCGCTCGAGTTCGTCGTGAAGAAGCAGACGCACGACACGGCGCGCCTCTACGGCATGTCCGATCGCGGCACGGTGGAGCTCGGTGCCCTGGCGGACTTCAACCTCATCGACTACGACGCGCTCGCGCTCGGTGCGCCGTTTGTGACCAACGACCTCCCAGCCGGGGGTCGCCGGCTGCTCCAGAAGGCATCGGGGTACGTCGCCACCATCAAGAGCGGGACCGTTACCTTCGAGCACGGCGAGCCGACCGGCGCCCTGCCTGGCCGGCTGGTGCGCGGCGCCCGCTGAGCGGGACCGGCCACCGGCCACCCGCCCCGCTCCCCCGGTCCACACGGCACGGCAGACTGCATCTCGTATGCAGGCGCCCGAAACCCAGTACGCCCTCCGGGACGGCGTCCACATCGGGTATCAGGTCTGGGAAGACGCCTCGGCCGAAGCCAGTGCGGCGACCGTCGACGTGCTCGAGTTCAACAGCGGGCTCAATATCTCCGTCGACGAGACCGTCGACGAGCCCAACTGGCTGCGCTACACCGAACGCATCGCCGCATTCTCGCGGCTGCTCCGCTTCGACGCCGGCGGCCTTGGACTTTCCGACCCCCTCCCTACCGGCACCGATCCCTCCATCGAGCGCTGGGGCCGCGACGGGCTCGCCGTGATGGATGCCGCCGGATGCGAACGGGCGGTCCTCCTGGCGTCGGCCGGGGGGTCCATGGCCGCACTGTGGCTGGCGGCGACGCACCCCGAGCGTGTCATCTCGCTGGTCCTCATCAACGGCACGGCGCGTGTGGGCCGCGCCGAGGACTACGGCTTTGGCGTGAGGGACGAGGACATGGCGGCGGCGCAGGGCATTGAGGTGACGCTCACCGAGGATGACATCCCCGGCGACATCGCCCTGTTCGCGCCGAGCCTGGCCCACCGGGTCGGTTTCAGGGAGTGGTGGGTACGGGCCGCTCGGCGTGGCGCCAGCCCGGCGACCGCCCTGGCGTTCAACCTCGTCACGTTCTCGACCGACGTCCGCTGGTGTTTGCCCGAGATCACGTGCCCGACGCTGATTTTTACCAAGCTCGACACGGCCTACGACGTCAGCGAACACGGCCGGTATCTCGCCGAGCAGATCGCCGATGCCCGCCTCGTCACCACGCCCGGCCCCGACCTCCTGCCCTGGACGGGCGAGTTCGACTCCATGGTGGACGAGATGGAGGAGTTCATCACGGGTGCACGCGGCGCGCATGCGGCGACGCGCCTCCTCGCCGCCGTGCTTTTCGTGGACATCGTGGACTCCACCGTTCGGGCCGCCGAGCTGGGCGACCGGACGTGGCGCGGCGTGCTCGACGAGTTCGACGTCAATGGAGAGCGCCTCCTGGCCCGGCACGACGGCATCCTCGTCAAGTCGACCGGTGACGGAATTCTGGCCCGGTTCGCCGCCCCGGCTCAGGCCATCCGCTGTGCGGGGGCCATGGTGGCCATGGCCGCCACCGCCGGGCTGCAGCTGCGAGCGGGCCTCCACGCCGGCGAAGTGGAACTGCGCGGCGATGACATCAACGGCCTGGCCGTTCACATCGCCTCTCGGGTCAGTGCCATGGCGGGGCCTGGGGAAGTCCTCGTCACCGGCACGGTGCGTGACCTGGTGGTGGGTTCGGGCATCGCCTTCGACGACCGTGGGCGACACAACCTCAAAGGCCTCCCCGACCAGTGGCAGGTGTTGGCGGTGGAACGGGCGTAGAGGGCGAAGCGGCGGCCGGCCAACTGGCGGCGACGCACCACAGAGCCCGGATCCACCAGCTGGCGCACCAGGGTGCTGCCAAGGGCATGGGGTCAGGCCGGCGCCGGCGAGCGGCCGCGAGACCTGACGGCCACCTCGGTCGCCGCCCTGCTCGCGATGGCGTGGATGTGCTCATGGTCCTGGCCATACGAGAGCGAACGCCACACCAAGGGGTACGGGCTTCAATGCCGGGTGAGACGTCGCCTTCAGACATTCCCCGCCGAACGCGAGAATGACACCTGATCCGAGGGAGGTCTGCGGTGATTCGAGCTGTTCTGTTCGACTTCGGCGGTGTCATTTCATCGAGCCCGTTCGAGGCATTCGCCCACCTGGAAGTGGAGCGCGGGCTCCCGGCTGACTTCATCAGGACCGTGAACGCCACCAACCCCGACACCAACGCGTGGGCACGACTCGAGCGAGGCGAGGTCGACGTGGACTCGTTCGGGTCACTGTGGTCGGCCGAAGCACTGGCCCTCGGCCATGCGCTCGACGGACGACTCGTGCTGGCCCGGCTGGCCGGGGAGATCCGACCCAGCATGGTGGCGGCCATCCGTACTTGCGGTACGCAGTACAAGACCGCGTGCCTGACCAACAATTTCACCCGCGCCGAGGCGGTCCTCTCCGCGGAGGTTGCGGACGTGTACGCACTGTTCGACAGGGTCCTCGAGTCGCGCGTGTTGGGCGTGCGCAAGCCCGATCCCCACTTCTACGAGTTAGCGTGCGAAGAGCTCTGCGTGTCCCCCGATGAGTGCGTCTTCCTCGATGACCTCGGTGTCAATCTGAAGCCGGCGCGCGCTCTGGGGATGCACACCATCAAGGTGACCGACCCGGACGCCGCGCTCGGGGAGCTCGGAGAGATCCTCGGCTTGACTCTGCACGCGTGAGGGATCCGGTGCCGCAGGCCTCGGGACAGAGATACCCCCCGTCGCCTGGAAATATCTGAGTTGCCTTTCACGTGGCCCAGAAGGTTGGTGCCGATCCCACGATTCCGCCGATGCAGCGCCTCGTGGCGCAGTGGTCGATGCCCGCTCTGGTCCTGGCCGCTGCGCTGCTCTACGAGGTGGGTCTGCGCCCGAGCTCGTTCCAGTCGTACCCAACCGGTGTCGTCCTGGCAATCGTGCTCGTCACGGACTGCCGTCACGGCAAAGCTTCTCGGTGCTCCAATCCGGGTCCTTCACCGTCTCTGGCGGGCTCGTCAGGCTCGGCCTCGTCGCACGGCCGGCGCACTGACCTTCCCGTCCCTACCCGTCCCAGAGCAGGTTCGGTGGAATTCGGCCCAGCGTGGCAGCGACCGCTCCGGGAGCGCGTTGTTGGCGCTCCCTGGTTCATCATCGTCTCCAGCCTGGTGCCGCGGTGCCAAGTTGGGACCATGGTCCCTAGTGGCCGTACCCCTGTGGCGTTAACCTCTAGTTGGCTACTTGAGAATACAAGCTCCACATCTCGAGGAAGGGAAGCTCCTCGGCAAAGGCCAGACCGGGTCGGCTTGAAGGAGGTCGCTATGTGCAGAAGCAAGCAGATGCTCGGCCATGACGAGGCTGCCAACTGGCCGCGCCGGCGCTCCTCGGGCTCGGGGCGGCGCACCGCTCTGTTCGAAGGCAATGATGGAGCCGAGGCCGTGGCCGTGGCACGTGTTCTCGACAGGCTCGACGTCGACACCATGTGGTGCCCCGGTCCAGGTGCGAACCACGGTCCTCGTTGTGCACTGGTCGAGACAGGTCATTGCGATCTCGTGGAGAGGGCTGACTTCGTGGTGAACGACCTCGGGGTTACCGACGCCCGGCGTGCTGGTGTCGCCCATGCGGTCGACGAGGCTGTCCATGGGGCCAAGCACGTCGCCGTCATAGCCCTTCGGCAGGATGCAGAGGCCCTCCGCAGCGACCTGCCCGGGTCCACGGTCGTCGAGGGTCCGCTGACGACGCGAATCGTCACGGATGCCGCCCAGGTTCTCTGAACTCGGTCCCATCGGGTTCCTCGTCAGCGCGACGGGCGTTCGGAGGCTCTCCGTCCCTTGAGACGGTGGGAATCGGCCGGGACGGTGGCCGTCCGGTCGGCCAGCGCCTTGTCCTCGGCGGCCACTTCGGCCACAGTGGCCGACTGCAGTCGTTCCCGCAGTGCTTCGCGCGCTGACGACCACACGTTGTGGAGAGCGCAGACATCGTCCCAGTGGCACGGTCCGCCACGCAGTGCACATTCACCGGCGTCAAGCGGACCCTCGAGAGATTCGACAACCTCGCAGACAGTGATCGATTCGGGTGGGCGTGCGAGCGCGTAGCCGCCTCTTGGTCCAGATCGCGACGTGACGAATTTCGAACGCTGCAAGTCCTGCAGGACCATCTGGAGAAATCCGACCGGGATGACCATGGCACCCCCGATCTCCGCGGCCTTGGTCCACTGGTTCGGTGCGTTGGACAGATAGATGAGCGCGCGCAGCCCGTAGTCGGTGCGGTTGGTCGGGACGAGCTTCATGAGGCGACCCATCCTAAAGTGACGAGCCAGAGGTTTCGTGTCTGCGCTGGTGGTCGACCAGACGAGCAGTCAGAGTCGGGAGAGCGCCGCCGGCACGCCGGCACGCCGGCACCCGGGCATGCCGGTACGCCCAGCTGCGTGGTACTGACATCGGGACCCTGGTCGTCCACATCACTTCCCGCGTGCGCGCCCTGGGTGGGCGCGGCGAGGTGCGCATCGGCGGAACCATGGGTGACCTGGTAATGGGCTGGGGCACGGTACTCGACGACCGCGGCCAGCACGATCGCCCAGACCTGCCAGACGAATGCCTTCTGCTGGGGGGTGGCGCGGGGCGAGCCGGCTCCGCTGTTTGAATGGCAGCCATGTCTCGCCCGGACCACAGCAATCGGCACCACCGCCGGACCGAGGTCCGCCGACGGCGTGCGGTGGTCCTTTTGTTCTCCGTCCTCCTGGTGGCTGCGTTGGTGGTGACCCTGTCCTCAGGCAGTTCCCCGCCACCAGCGCCGCACAACTCGGCGTCGAGCGCCAGGGCAGCAGCAGTGACAGGCACGGCTCCGACGACCTCTGGCCCCTCGACCGCACGAGTCTCCACGGCTGTCGGCACGCACCGGGGAGGAACGACCGCCTCGGGCCCGCCGTCGCTCGAGGCCGGCATTGAGCCATGGCAGCTCCCAGCACCGCTCTCGCGGGAGGCGCTGGTCGCTGTGGGTGGTCGGCTCCGCATCCTCGGTGGCCTGTCGCCGTCAGAGCGCTCGCTCAATGGCGTGTCGTGGCTCGACCCGGCCAGCGGAAGGGTGACCGCGGCGGGCTCACTGGCCGACGTGGTCCATGACGGTGCAGGCGCGCAGATCGGCGGAACGTCGTACGTCTTCGGTGGGGGCGCACCCAACACATTCGCCACCGTCCAGGCGCTCGGCGCCGCCGCGACCACTACTGCCGGCGCCATCGCCGGCCAGCTGCCAAAACCACGCTCAGACCTCGCCACCGCCACCATCGGGCGCACTGTCTACATCGTGGGCGGCTACGACGGCACCACCGAAGATCCCTCGGTCCTCAGCACGACGGACGGCTCCCATTTTGCCAGCGTGACCAACCTGCCGGTGCCGGTGCGCTACCCCGCCGTCGTCGCACTGGGCAGCGCCGTGTTCGCGTTCGGAGGCCAGACGGGTGCCGCCGGCAGCGCGGTGACCGCGACAGCGGACATCCAAGAGATCGATCCTGCGACTCACCGTGCCCACGTCGTCGGCACCTTGCCCGAGGCGCTGTACGGCGCAGCCGCCTTCGTCATCGACGACCACATCTACGTCGCAGGCGGCCAGACCGGCAGCGGCCAGACACTGACCCAACTCTATGAATTCGACCAGCGCACCCACCGGGTCGCCGATGCGGGCCTCCTTCCTCAGGCCGTGGCCTTCGGCGGGTACGCCACTGTCGGCAGCGGGAAGACGGCGATCGGTTACCTCGTGGGCGGCGAAGTGGCCCAGCAGTCGGGCACCGACCAGGCCGGCATGGCCACGGGTTCGTTGGCGAGCGTGATCTCTTTGCGGCCCAGCCCCTACGGCGGGCCGGTCGGAGGAGCCGCGGCGGGAGCCCCCTACCAGGGACACCTGCTGATCGCCGACCGGGGCAACGACCGGCTGCTCGTGATCGACGCGGCACGCAACCTTCAGTGGCAATACCCATCCGCCGCAATGCCACCGCCGCCGGGAGGGTTCTACTTCCCCGACGACGCCTTCTTCTTCCACCACGGCACGGGAATCATCTCCAACCAGGAGGACAACCACACCATCGTCGAGATCGGCTACCCGTCGGGAAAGATTCTGTGGCAGTACGGCCACCCCGGTAAACCCAGCTCTGCGTCGGGTTCGCTGAACCAGCCCGACGACGCCTACTTGCTCAAGAACGGCGAGATCACGGTGGCCGACGCCATGAACGACCGGATCCTCTTCATTTCACCGAACGGGACGCCGGTTGGCCAGATCGGCACTAATGGAGTGGCAGTCCACAATCCGCCCACGAGCGTGGGCTATCCCAACGGCGATACCCCGCTCGCCAACGGAGACGTGCTGGTCTCGGAGATCAACGGCTCGTGGATCACCGAGTACACACCCCGCGGTCAGTTGGTGTGGACCGTGCAGCTGCCGACCGTGAACTATCCCTCCGACCCTCAACAGATCGGCTCGAACCTCTACCTCCTCGCCGACTACGACCCACCCGCCGAGGGGCGCATCCTGACCATCCGCCGATCCGGCAGCGTGGTCTGGAAATACGACGTCCTGTCCGGAGACGGCATGCTCAAGAAGCCCTCACTGGCCGAGCAACTGCCCAACGGACTCATCATGGCGAACGACGATTACCGCAACCGCATCGTCGTCATCGACCCGCGTGACAACAGCATCGTCTGGCAATACGGTCTCACCGACACGGCGGGAACGGCTCCTGGATTGCTCGCCATCCCGGACGGCTTCGACCTGCTGCTCGCCAATGGCACGACCCCGACACATCCACAGACGGGCTGACCATGACCAGGGCGGGCCTCCCAATCGTGCTAGTCATATGCCGCCGATTGCTCGGGGCACCGTGGAGATCGGAGATCACAGCGTGGCACAACGAACCCGACCCGTCGCCTCAAATCGCCCCCGTGGACCTGCGCAAAGGCCCAGGGCGGGCGCACCGGGCGCACGCCGCCACCGGCGCACGCGCTTCGACGCCCCCCCGCCACACTGGTTCGCCCTCTCGGGGTGGGCGCTGCTGCCGTTGCGGGCCTTTCTCGGGTTCACCTTCTGCTTCGCCGGGCTGCAGAAGCTGGCCAATCCGAATTTCTTCAATGCCAACAGCCCGTCCAGCATTCAGGCCCAGCTCATCGCGTCCATCAGGATCAGCCCTGTCCATCTGCTCTTGGGGCATCTCCTCCGCTTCGCCGTGCCGATCGGCATCGCCATAGCAATCGCGGAACTGGCTGTTGGGCTGGGAGCGCTCCTTGGGCTCTGGACCCGGGTGGCCGCAGCCGGCGGCGTCGTCCTGTCCTTCACCTTGTTCTTGACGGTGAGCTTCCACTCCTCGCCCTACTACACCGGTGCCGACATCGTCTTCTTGTTCGCCTGGATACCGCTCCTCGTGGGGGGTTCGGGTGGCGTGCTGTCCCTCGACGGGGCGATCGCCGCCAAAGTGGCCGCCGAGCACAAGGGGGGCCCGCAGACGATGGTGCCGATCCGATTCGAGCTGGTACAGCAGGTCTGCGGCAATTACGAGGCCGACGCGTGCGCCGCACAGAACGGACAGCCCTGCGACGTCCGACGCTGTCCGTTCCTGGTCGACGAGCGAGGCAGCATCGTGCAGAGGGGGCCGGACGCCGTGGACCGCCGGACCTTGGTCCTGGGCGGCACCGCCGTCGCCGCATCCGCAGTGATCGGGGCCGTGGCCGCTGGAGCCGCTGCCGGTCTCGGTCGGGCCGTCGGCGGCGCGCCGAGCCCCGGCGGCGCCGGCACGTCCGCCCTCTCTTCGACCGGGCCGGCCGGCGCCGGGACAACCTCGACGACGGCGCCGGCCGCCGCGAGCGCGACCACTGCGCCAGCCGCCGCGGGCAAGCGCATCGGCCTCGCCAGCCAGGTGCCCGTCGGCGGCGCGGCCACGTTCACCGACCCGGCGACCGGTGATCCGGGACTGGTCCTACAACTCACCAAGGACCAGTTCGTGGCCTACGACGCCATTTGCCCGCATGCCGGTTGCACCGTGGGGTACGCGCCCGGCGCCAAGCTGATCGTGTGCCCGTGCCACGGCTCCGAGTTCGATCCCACGACAGGCGCCGTGGTCAGCCCACCGGCCTCAACCGGCCTCACGAAGATTCACGTGGCGCTCGACGCCAACGGCTCGCTGCTCGCCGACGGCTGAGGGGTTCTCGTCCAGTGGGTCTAAAGCACCGGGACGGCAGACCGAGAGGACGCGCTACGCGGTGCCACCCCTGATGAGCTCACGCAACGGGACGCTGGCACCGGTGCGCAACACAGCACGCAGATAGATCCCTGAGGCGATACGGGCCACGACCACCGTGGAGGCCAGGGTCACGAGAACCGAGATGGCGAATCCCCACCACTGGACCTGATCCAGTCCGACCAACACCGGCATGGTGAAGGGGGCCGTCGGCGGGAAATAGGCGAGCACCTTGACGAGCGTGCTGGCGCTTCCCGTCGATGCGGCAGTCAGCGCGATGACGTACCCGATGATCATGGGCAGGCTCAGCGGCAACGCCAGGGTCTGCACCTGGTCCTGGCGTTCGGCCATGGAGCCGGCCGCCGCGTAGACCCAGCAGTAGAACGTGTACCCGAGCAACAGCCACACCAGCGCGGCGGTGAGCGCAAGCGGTTCGGCGCCGTGGAGGACGTCCGATCCGACCGCCTCGGCCAGAATCAGCGCGAAGACGAGAAGGGCCGCCGCCTGACCCATGGCCACCAGGCCGATGCCCAGCACCTTCCCGGCCAGCAGCTGCATGGGGCGCATGGTGGCGAGAAGCACCTCCACCACCCGGCTCGCCTTTTCCTGCATGACCCCCATCAGGATCCAGGTCGTGTACTGCGTCAACATGACGAACACGAGGATGACCCCTGCCACCGATGCCCCGTTGACCCTGTGTGTCTTGGCTGCCGGCTCAAGGCTCTGCACCGGGACCGGCTTGGTCGAGCTCAGCTGTTGCATCTGGGTCGCGGTGAGCCCGGCCGATCTATAGGACTGCTCGACCCCGAGCGCCGCGGAGACTGCGTCGACCAGGTCGGAGGTCATGGACCCATCAGTCGGATCGATGGCCTGGCCGACGACGATCCGGTTCCCGCCGACCACCGCCAGATCAAGGGTTCCCCGACGGAGTTCACTCTGGACTGCCGACAAGGCCGCCTCCGGAACGACATCGACCGTGGTCCCCACACGGATCGCCTCAGTCCTCACCAGGTGCTCGAGGGCGGCGCGGTCCCCACCCACGATGGCCACATGCTCTGCCGACGGCGAGCTTTTGTGGAGCACCGGGACAACGATGGCGCCGGCGACGACAAGCAGGATGATGATCGTCCCGACGCGGAAAATCCGACCACTCACGCGCTCCCGGATCTCGCGGGCCGCGACAAGCCGGACTGCACCGGGTGAGCCGGTCGGCGGGTGGGTGACCCGACGAGTGGCCCGTGGAGCACGGGCTCCGATCACACGCCGGTGACGCCAGACGCGGATGGCGACCAGCAGGATCACCAGAACGCCGAAGAGGACGAACCGCGTCATTGCAGCGACTCCCGGAACACCTCGGAGAGGCGTCGACGCCCGAACGAAAACTCCGTCACGCGGCCCGCGGCCATGGCGGCGTGAAGGACCAGATCGCTGTCCATGCCGTCGTCGAGAACGAGCCGGACCGAGCCTCCCGCGACCTCCGACACGGTCAGGCCGGGCAACGCCTTGGCCCAGGTGCCATCGCGATCACCCTCTACCCGCACCACCAGGCGCTGGGAGCCAGCCGTGACGAGCTCGTCGACCGTCCCGCTGACGACGAGTCGCCCGTGGTCGATGATGGTGACGACATCGCACAGGTCTTCGACAAGGTCGAGCTGATGGCTCGAGAACAACACGCAGCAGCCAGCCCGCGCTTGGTCGACGAGCACGGCACTGATGGAGTCGATGCCGGTCGGGTCGAGACCGGCAAGCGGTTCGTCCAGGACGAGAAGTTCGGGATTGTGAAGAAGCGCTGCCGCGAGCTGCACTCGCTGCTGGTTGCCGTGCGACAGGGTCTCGACCTTGTCCCGCGCCCGACCGGCGATGCCGAGCCGTTCGAGCCAGGTCACCGAGGCGACCGCCGCGTCGGGCCGAGAGAGGCCGTGAAGGCGGCCGAGGTATTCGATCTGATCGCCCACCTGCATGCCCGGGTAGAGCCCGCGCTCTTCTGGCATGTAGCCAAACCGGCGGCGCTCCGCCGGTCCGACCACGGTGCCGTTCCAGGTGACCGAACCTGATTCGAGATCGGTCAGCCCGAAAATGGCACGCATCGCGGTCGTCTTGCCGGCACCGTTGGGACCAAGGAAGCCGACAACCTGCCCCGACGGCACACTGAACGTGAGATCGTCGAGGGCCGTCACGGAGCCATACGTGCGCCGCAGCCCGGTCAACTCGAGCAGGCCACCCATCGAGCCAGGCTAGGTCCTCTCCGACCCCTTGCCTCTCGCCTACGATGCGTTGCTTCGCCGGCCATTTCCGAATCGCCTCGAGCGTGCCGCGATGAAGGGGCAGTTACGCTTGGGCCGAACAGCCGCGGGATGTGGCGCAGCTTGGCAGCGCGCCTGCTTTGGGAGCAGGAGGTCCGGGGTTCAAATCCCCGCATCCCGACCGAGCGCGGTTGCCACCATTGGGTGGTGGACCGCGGTCCTGAAAGACGGCCTGCGCGCCTCCACTCCCCCTTGGGGCGGGTAGAGGGCTTGCGAGGCACTCAGCGACCCACCTTGAGTAACCCGGGGGTTGGAGATGGTGAACCATGTTGTCCTTCGGCAGGGTGGGGACCATCGCGCCCGGCGAACGCGTCGCGCCTCCAGCCTGCGGTTGCAGCACCCTGAAACGACGGCTCCTCGCGCCTGCGATCGATCGAACCATTCCATCGTTCATGTCGAGACGTCCGATCTCGCCCGACGGGGCTCTTGAGCGTGGCCGCCGCGACAACAGAGACGCGAGCCGATCCCCACGGTGGGAGACCTGCGACGGCCTCTGGCGCGGACACATCACCGGCGGGCCCTGAGGCGACCGGCGCCATGTCCCGGATTGGAGTCCCAGAGGCCTCTCCCCTCCATCGGCGACCCGCTGAGTCGTCGCTTCGCCGTTGCCCTGGTAGCGATCAGCGGCGGCGCGCTCGCGCTCAGGGTTGTCTACGTCCTCACCGTGACGCGCCATCAAAACGGCAAGTTGTACGACTCCTTCTGGTACTACAGCACGACGATCGGCCTTCGTTCTGGACAGTTCTTCCGGGCACCCTTCATCTTGTTGGCCGTCGTGCGGCTCGTCGGTCGACCCACGGTACCCGCGGCCCTGTTTCTCGAGCTGGCCTGCGGAGCCGATCGGCCAAGGGGGGCGGGGACGGGCGTCACGCGACCAACAAATCGGGCTGCAGGACATGGAGCACCATGCCGGTCGGCTCCCTACCGTCGTTGCCGTCCGGATCGCGCGCCTGTGGGACTTCTATCGCCCCGACGAGATGGCGCAAGTGGAATCCGGCGAAGGACGTCCTCCTGCGGTCTCTCTGGCCGGCCTCGGGTGCTACTACGCCCTCCTGCCCTTTGCCGTGGGTGGCATCGTCGTCCTCCGCCGCCGGCATATCGACCAGTGGTTTCTCCTGGTGCCGGCTGCCGTGGTCACGCTGGTTAGCGCGGTCTCCTACGGATTGGTGCGCTTCCGCGCTCCGTTCGAGGTCTCTCTCGTCGTTCTGGCGGCAGCGGCGATGGCGGCACTGGCTCATTGGACCAGACGCGGTCGAGCGGATGTCGAGATCACCAGCGTCACAACGGGGTCAGTACCTCTCGAACGGGCGGAGTCGTCGGCGATGTCGTAGAGCCGGTCAGGAGCGACGGAGTGTGACGCTGCACCAGGCCCGTGTGCGGCACGACGGGCAGGTCATGCGGTGGTCGAACCGACGCCGGGGCCGCCAGATCCCGAAGGGGAACTGGTAGATGAGCAGATCGAGCACGCCGACGTGCGATGTCTGCTGGCAACGTGCGCACTCGACCGTGAACGAACCTCGCTCGTCGAGCGGGTTCCGCGACGTCATGGCCAGGCTGTCCGCCTCGGGAGCTGCCCCCGAGTAGAGCGCCTGCTTTCCAAGCGGCAGCGCGACAGTCCCGGCTCCTGCCTGCTCTGTGGCACCCGACTCCCCCGGGGACGGCACCCAGAACAGGGCCCGCTTCCCCAGGGGATCGGGCGCCCGATCGCTCCGCGAGGAGGTCACGCTGTTCAGGCGGTCTGCATGGCGTCATACACGCGCGTCGAGAGCGCCCGGTAGGCGGCCGCTCCCGGCGAGGTCGGCGCGTGTTGCAACACCGACTGCCCGAGTTCAGGTGCCTCTGCAAAGCGCACCGACTTGGGGACGGACGGCTGGAAGAGCGGCAGGCCGTACCGGTCCTCCACTTCGGAGAGCACTCGGCGCGAATGCGTCGTGCGCGCATCGAACATGGTCGGAATCACACCGAGCACCCGCAGCTTTTCGTTGGCAAACTGCCGCACATCCTCAATGGTCTCGAGCAGCTGCCCCACGCCGCGGTGGCTGAGCGCCTCACACTGCAGGGGCACAATCACCGCCTCCGCTGCAGTGAGACCGTTGATTGTCAACACGCCAAGCGACGGCGGGCAATCGATCAGCACCGCGTGGAAGTCAGCCAACACGGGGCTCAACGCCTGGGCCAAGACGTGCTCGCGGCCCGTGCGGCTCAGCAGGTGCACCTCGGCGCCGGCCAAGTCGATGGTGGCCGGCGCCAGATGCAGCCCGGGGACGTGGGGCACGGGCTTGACGACGTCCGACAGCTGCGACCGTCGCACCAACACATCGTGGAGTGACGAGTCGAGCTCGTCGGGGTCGAAGCCCAGTGAGTAGGTCAGGCACGCCTGCGGATCGAGGTCGACCACCAGCACACGGCGCCCTTGCTGGGCCATGGCCACCCCCAAGGACTGCACCGTGGTCGTCTTGGCCACCCCACCCTTCTGATTCGCCACTGCGATGACCTTGAGCACCGCCGGAGTCTAGAGCTGACCCGGACCCCTTTCCCAGGGCCAATTCGAGGACGCACCGCTCACCGCAGGGCCGCCTCTTCGTGCCCGACGTCGGCCACCAGGTTGCCGAGAGACAGGTTGACGTCGTCGAGGTGATACCCCCAGGCAGGCCCCAGGGAGGCCGTCACGGTTGGACGCGGGTCACCCGGGGCCGGCGTCGCCGTCACCTGTAACCACGAGGCTCCTCCGCTTTGCTGGCATTGGGCGGTGTAGAGGCCCGGAAAGGTCACCCACGGCGTCGTCACGCCAACACCGGTCGATGCCGAGCTGGCGGCGCGAAGAAGGGCCGGAGCCCACCCGGCTTGCCCGTGAAGGTCACGGGGTTGACGCAGGCCACCTGTTGCGATCGGGCGCCACCCTGGCCAGACAAGACGCTCACCCCGCGACCCGCCCGCCCGAACAGGGAATTGGCCGGTGGCGGTGAGCCGAAGCTCGAATAGGCGATGACGCAACCGGTCTGGGTCGCCGACCCACACGTCGGGATGTGCGTGAAGGTCCCACCGACCGCCTTGTCGACGGGCACTTGGACGTTGCCTCCCAAAAGGATGGCGGACACCATGCGCCGGCGCAGGCTGGGCGAAGGGTCGACCTGCGTCTGGAGAAGCTTGATCAGCATGGACGATCCTTGCGAATGCCCGACGAAGACGATCGGTCGTCCATGGTTGTCATGGGCGAGATAGTCCTTCCAGGCCGAGAGCAAGCTGTTGTATGCCGTGGCGAGCACCGCAGGCTTCAGCGCCGCACCGCGGCGCAGGGCGGCCACTGTCGCCTGCCGGTACATCGGAGCCCACACGCGGCACTGTTGGGAGAAACGTGCCGCCTGGACCAGTGCGGCGGCCCGCTCGGCCGGTTGCACGGTGAGGTCTGCGTTGTCGCTCTGCTCAGGTGAAACCGTAGGGTACACGTAGAAGCAATCGACGCGACCGGATTGCCGTGACGGCGGAGCCAGGACGACCTTGGTGGCACCCGCTCCGTTCACGGACGTGGCCGCACGGCTCAAGGCGCAGGGATCGGGCGACCGGCCGGGATGGCACAACCACACCGTGCCCGACGAAGCCCGCTCTTGCCGTGCTGCAGCGCCGGCGGTCGCCGGGCCCACGCTCCTTGTGCCCGGCACGCCCATCAGAGTCAGGAGACCGATCAGGGCCGCGACGGTCACGACGGCCCCGCTGGCTCGGGCGGACCGCCCGTGCCGACTCCGTCCTTGCCTCGCCATGCCTCCCGCACCCTCCTTCCGAACTGCACGCTGTCGTGACGCGGCACGAGAGCCTAGAAGCCCGGCGTCGCAAGGCCCGCCGTCCTCCCCTCTTCAACCCCGGCCCTCCCCCCCTTGTTGTCGGCACGGTTGTCGGCACGCGGCAGGCACACGCCTAGGGTCGCGGGATGCACGTGGCCGTGCGGAGTCCAGCCCCTACGCGCGACTCGTTGCATCGCAGACCAAAGATCCGAGAGAGAACGTGGCCGTCGCCCGCATGAGCCAAAAAGTCGCCGTCGCCATCGTGTTCGTCTCGGCCATGTTCATGAACATCATGGACATCACGATCGTGAACGTCGCGCTGCCCACCATCGGCCGCGATTTCCATATCGCCCCGACCGCCGTCGACGGCGTGGTGATCGCCTACCTCGTGAGCCTCGCGGTCTTCATCCCTGCGTCGGGCTGGCTGGGCGATCGCTTCGGCGGCAAGCGCGTCCTGCTGACCGCCATCGTCGTCTTCACCGTGGGTTCGGCGCTGTGCGGCGTCGCGCAGAACATGACCGAGCTCGTGCTCTTCCGGGTCGTGCAGGGTGCCGGTGGCGGCATGATGGCTCCCGTCGGCATGGCGATGCTCTATCGCGTGTTCCCCCCGGCGGAGCGGGTCCGGGCGGCCAGCCTGATCACGCTTGGCACCACGCTGGCACCGGCCGTCGGGCCGGTGCTGGGCGGCTTCTTGGTGACGAACTTCTCGTGGCGTTGGGTGTTCTTCGTCAATCTGCCGATCGGCATCGTGGCGGTGCTCTTCGGCGTCCTCTTCCTTGAGCGCTCGGAGGCCATTGACGCCGGTCGCTTCGACGTCCCCGGCTTCGTGCTCGGCGGCGCCGGCCTGGGGCTCCTGATGTACGGCGTCTCGGAGGGACCACTCGAATCGTGGTCCTCGACGGCGGTCATCGCCACGTGCGTGAGCGGAGCCCTCCTGCTCGCCGTGTTCGTGCTGGTCGAGCTGCGCACCCGCCGGCCCATGGTGGATCTCCACCTGCTGCGGGGGCGACTCTTCCGCTCGACCAACTGCGTGATGTTCCTGGCCGCCGCGGCCTTCTTGGGCATGCTGTACCTCATTCCCCTGTACTTCCAGGACGCCCGCGGCCTTACGGCGCTGCAATCAGGTCTCTCCACCTTCCCCGAAGCCGTGGGCGTGATGCTCGGCGCGCAGTTCGCCAGTCGGTTCCTCTATCCGAGGATCGGACCCAAGCGGCACATCACGGGCGGCCTCCTCGGCCTGGCGATCTGCATGCTTCTTCTGACTCAGATCTCCCTCTCGACGAACCTGTGGCTCATCCGTGGGCTGATGTTCGTACTCGGTTGGATGATGGCCCAGGTCATGGTGCCGAACCAGGCCGCCTCGTTCGCCATGATCACGCCCGAGTCGATGGGCCGGGCCTCCACGTTCTTCAACACCATGCGCCAGGTCGGCAGCGCCACCGGCGTGGCGGTGCTCTCCACGGTGCTGATCGGGGTCGGCTCGGGCCAGGCCGGGGGCCATGCGTCGAGCCCCGACATCACGGCCTACCGGCTTGCCTTCCTCACTGCTGCGGTCTTCGCCCTCGGCGCCGTGGTCTTCTCCATGACCATCCACGACGGTGACGCTGCCGAGACCATCGTGCGGCGCGTCCGTCGCAGCCGTTCGGCTCCTGCCCGTCGGCCCGACCTCCCGGTGCCCGAAGGGAGCCCGGCGTGAACCCGGTCGACACGCTGTGCGTCTTCTGTGGCTCGAGCCCGGGGTCGGACCCTGCCTTCACAGACACGGCGAGGCGATTCGGTGTCGGCGTGGCCGAACGGGGTCTCGAACTGGTCTATGGCGGCGCCTCGGTGGGCCTCATGGGCGTCGTCGCCGACGCCGCGGTGGCAGCCGGTGGAAGGGTTACCGGCGTCATCACCGAATCCCTGGCCGGGCACGAGATCGCGCATGGCGCGCTCAGCGACCTCCATGTGGTCACGACCATGCACGAGCGCAAGGCGCTCATGTCCGAGTTGTCGGACGCCTTCGTCATGCTGCCCGGCGGATTCGGAACCTACGAGGAGTTCATGGAAGCCGTGACCTGGGCCCAGCTCGGCCTTCACGACAAGCGCTGTGGAATCCTCAACGCTGAGGGCTTCTTCGACGATCTTCTCGCCTTCATTCGCCACGCCGTGGGCCAGGGCTTCATCAAGGCCCGACAGCTCACTGCCCTGGTCATCTCCGATCAAGTGGAGACGTTGCTCGATGCGCTTGTCAGCGAGGCCGCTGCCGAACCCTAGGGGGTCGCGAGGGTTCAGCTCCGGTCCGGAAGGAGCAGGACGTCGCGCAGCTCGTCCGAGTCGCCCCAGTCGGTGAGGAGCCCCGCCACCGACGGGTAGGGCCTCTGCGCTCCGGTGGCCTTTTCCAACACGGCCACCGAGTACCCCTGCTCCTCGAAGGAGCCGAGGTACTCCGCCACCGTGATCGCCGACACGCGGCGAAGCATTTCGTCCTTCAGCTCGGTGGTCACGATGGGGCGGTCGCGCGCGATGAGCCGCGCCGCTCCTTGCACCACCCGGCCCTCCGCCCCCTCGACGTCCATCTTCAAGAACCCGACGGGCCCCTCGACCAGCTCGTCCAGGGGGAAGGTCGGCACCACGGTGCCTGGATGGGACAAGAGCTCGCCGTCGGGCACGAGTCCCCCGTTGGAGCCGACGTGCGTCGAGTAGTAAGCCCATCCCCGCGTCGCGTCTGCCGCCACCGGCAGCAGCTCGACGTTGGACGTGCCGTGCAGCCGGAGCGAGGACAACAAGAGGCGACAGTTCTCGGAATTTGGTTCGAGCGCGATGATACGACCTGTCGGTCCCACCAAGCGCGAGGCGAGGAGCGAGTAGTAGCCCAGATTGGCGCCAACGTCGACGACCGTCATCCCCGGCATGCAGTAGCGCTCGAACACGGCCGTGAGGTGGCTTTCATAGTGGCCCGACAGAAGCCCGGGTGTCACGGCGGCATCGGCGGTATCGGCGAACAACTCCACGCCGCCCACCGTGCAGCGCACCGCGTCCCCCTCTCCGAGCTGCACGGTGAATGCCGTCGGCGCGACCTGATGCTCAATCGTCCCCAGCATCCTGCGGATCGTCGAGACGCTGGAAAGATCGCCCGCCGCGGCGCGGTCGAGCGTGGGGCGGAGGTCGTCGGGCAGGCTCGGATAGAGCAGATCGACGAGCTGTTCGTACGTGATGACTCGCGGTGGAGGTCCGGGGATGGTCCCGCCCAGGCCGCGCACGATGCGGTTACGCAACGGTTTGAGGGTTTCCTTGACGGCGTCCTGCCAGCTCTCGTGTGCCTCGGCCATTTCGGGCAACGGTAACCGCGAACGGAGCACCCGAAGCCGCATTCTGGACCGCCCACGGGTTCTGCGAGCGTCGTCGCTTCGTTCTATCGAACGAGTACCGGAGGAACCACCATGTCCCATGCAGACCGGATGGCCGCCAGCCGGATCGTTGCGGCCACGCCCGCTCAGGTGTTCCGGATCGTGACGGATCCGGCCATGCAGGTCCAGATCGACGGATCGGGCATTGCTCTAGGGGGCTCCCGACGCCCGGCACCTGCAGGCCCCGGGCGACACTTTCGAGATGGAGATGGACCGAGAACCCCTCGGCGATGTCGACATGGGGACGTACACGTCGGTCAAACACGGTGACCAGGATCGAGCCGAACTCGCTCCTCGAGTGGAGCGTTGGACTGGCGGGACACGGTCCATTCGGCCATGTCTACGACTGGCAGATCACTCCAGTCACTTCTTCCGAGACAGAGATCACAAACTCCTGCGCCTGGCCCGACATGTCCGCACCGCGCCTCGAAGGTTCCCCGCGGCCGGGAACCCAAACCCGTGGCCCCCCTCGTGCGGTCGCGCAACGTCCGGACCGGCGGCGCAATCACAAGTGCGGTCTGGCCTCACTCATCCGTCACGACGTTCCGCCTCTTCGCGCCACCAGCGTCAGCGAGGTGGTCAACCGACTTCTCCAGCATCGCCAACGGTACCATCGGGAGGTGGGGTCCGGCGTAGTCGGGGCACCATTCTCCGCGCAATGACTTTGACGGCGCTCCAGCAGCACCAACATCTCGGAGACCCGACGACGACGCTGCAAAATCATCCTGCTACCTCGTCCGATGAACTCGGCACCAGGTGGTGGTCGTAGGGCAACACCTGGTCCGACCGGGGCGGGCTCAATGAAACACACGCGCCAGCTGTTGTGCCGAAAATCCCACGCGCTGAAGGCGGGGAAGAATGTTCTGCTACGGAGCCACACGACAGCACGAGAACCCGACAGCGCTGGTGTCGGCCGCGGTCTTTCTCGCGTTGTATGCCTTCGGTAGGTCTTGAATTCGGATGGTGCACGTCCCCGAACGCGGGCCACCTGCTGGGATCACGGATCAAGGCTCTATGTCGACGAGGCGGACGAGCATCGCCCACAGGCAGATCCGGTCCGGGACCCGTCGCCGGTGACAGCCGAGCGGGTGACGGTCTTGGGGCTCTGGAAGCAACGGTTCTACCGCCGCGTAGACAGCATCGAACACTTCGGACTCGAGTGCGCGCATGATGGAGGTGACCTCCACTGGGTCGTCGGGTTTGGAACGCACCCGACATCCCAGTTGGGCCATCACGGCGACCGGTGGATGGTCTCCTTTAGTCCCCTATCCGCGCGGCCTCTTAGCGGCAAAATGGAAGCTCAGAGAGCGGCCAGCGTTGGTCGCCTGAGTACCGATTCACGAACGACCTTCGGACGGCGCAGACTCTTGGTGTCCCTGAAGTGCTGAACTGCCCCGCCGTTGCGGTACAGGGGCGCCAGATCTGACGCCAAATTTCCGGCTGATGTCCTCTTGGACTGTCCTGATAACCGAGGCTGGGGGTGTGCAGATTGACCCGACCTCCTGAGAAGCGTTCTGCTGGTTCACGTCCACAGACGTGGTGTACCGGTTTGGCGTCGGTGAGCTGGCGACGGGCTGACCATCCGCCGGACGCGACGACCACCGCATCAATCTTCAAGTTCCGTCCAAAGAACGCGAAGGAGAAGATGCGGTGGAAGTCACCAACACGATGGGCGCGGCCGAGGTGCTGCGCAAGTACCTGCTCGAGGCCGACCCTGACCTGGTCCGATCCATGGTCCAGACGTTCGCTGAAGCCTGATGTCGGCCGAGGTCCAGGGCCTGTGCAACGCGAGTACGGTGAGGTCAGCCTCGGGCGGTCACGTCGCGCAACGGCTATCGCTCGAGGCGCTGGGACACCAGGGCCGGCACGATCGAGCTCGCGATCCCGAAACTGCGCACCGGCAGCTACTTCCCCGACTGGCTCATCGAGCCGAGGCGCCGAGCCGAGCGGGCACTGGTCGCCGTGGTGGCCCAGTGCTACGTCGAAGGAGTCTCCACGCGCCGGGTCGACGATGTGGTGCGCTCCATGGGCATCGAGGGGATCTCAAAGTCCCAGGTCTCGGAGCTGGCCAAGTCCCTCGACGAGGCGGTGGCCGCCTTTCGCAACCGGCCTCTCGATGCGGGCCCCTACACCTACATCTGGGTCGACGCCTTGACCCAAAAGCTCATATAGGGCGGCCGCATCGTCAACGTGGCCGTCGTCATCGCCACGGGGGTCGAGCGAGGGGGACCGTGAGATCCTCGGCCGCGACCTGATCACGAGCGAGGACGGGGCGGGCTGGACGGCCTTCTTGCGCGGCCTGGTGGCCCGGGGGCTCTCGGGCGTCCAACTGGTCGTCTCCGACGCCCACGGCGGACTGGTCGACGCCATCGCCTCAGTGCTCCCCGGAGCAGCCTGGCAACGCTGCCGGGTCCACTTCGTGCGCAACGTCCACACCAAGGTGCCCAAGGCCGCCCAGTCCATGGTGGGCACCCTCATCCGCTCCATCTTCGAGCAACCCGACGCCGAGCAGGTCCACCTCCAGCACGCCCGGGTCGTCGAGCAGCTGGCCGAACGCTTCGCTGACGCGGCGGACATGCTGGTGAGCGCCGAGACCGACATCTTGGCCTTCTCGAGCTTCCCCAAGGAGCACTGGCGTCAGATCTGGTCCAACAACCCCCAAGAGCGCCTCAACAAGGAGATCAGGAGACGCACCGACGTCGTGGGCATCTTCCCCAATCGTGCCGCGGTGTCCGCCTCGTCGGCGCCGTGCTCGGCGAACAGCACGACGAGTGGGCCGTCGCCCGGCGTTACATGGGCGTCGAGCACTCGCCAAGGCCCGCCTCCGGGTAGTCGACGGCACCAGCGAGGAGGTGAACCTGGCAGAGCTCGCTGACGTCAGTTAGAACAACATCCGAAGATCGATGTGGTTGTCGTCGTTACACCACGCGTTCGGACGTGGCCTTCTGCTGGACCGTGACCAACCACACCTGAAGGCAGCCATTTGCTTTCCCAACCTGCGCGTCAGCTCATCCGGAAGACTTGACCGTACCCGTCGAACCTCGCTCGGGCCTGCCGAGCAACACCGTTCCTGTTTGTAGCGCATCCAGGCGGACACCTCGTCCCGAAACCCGCACGCTGTGCAGCACACTGGACCAGACCGGCAGGACGAAGGAGTGGGTACCCGGACCGACGGGATCGTCCAGGGCGCAGTGGGCTCCATTGGTCGCAGCCCGTCGACGACCACCCGCATGGTCGTCCGAGAGGGCGCGGTGACGATGATCTTCTCGTAGAGCGACGCTCCTCCACTCGGATGGCCAGCGGTCTGCGCGACGAATGACGCTTGGCGCAGTTGGCCATTCTGGTCGAGGCCGACGAGCCCAGGGCCTTTGCCGAAGGCACGAGCCGTTCGTGACCAGTTCGGCATCAGCGGTGGAGCTCGCCATTCTTTGGGATGTAACCAAAGATCGGGCCGTACCACACCGGGTATGGCAACGACTCGTCGATGATCGACTGCTCCTGGCTCCGGGGCAAGGTTTCGACGCTAGCGGCGATATTCGCCGAGACCACCGATGCCCGATCGCCTAGCTGCCTCCATTCGCCTGGGCCGCGCCAGAACGTGGAGTCCAGATTACCCAGGTAGAGCAGACATCCAGTCCCGATCGTGAACGCGATGAGCCATCCCGCCCATCGAGGTCGTCCGCCAACAGCGCGCGTCCGACCCCTGTAGACAGTCTGCGGTACTTCTCGCACTGCACCCGCCGTGGCGATAGCCAGGAGCATGGGTAGCAACGTGAGATACCGCGATGTGGTGCCGATGACCGAGGCAAGGCCCTGACGCTCGGTCGCGACGGGCACGCTGACGAGGACCAGCCCGATCAGGAAGAACACCAAGGATGACCAGCGGAGCCGTCGACGCATCAAGAGCCACAACGCGGCGATGGCAAACCCGCTCACGACAAAGGTGTCACTGAGGACGACCGCGGTGGTGAGGCCTCCGTTCGATACCCCGGTTCCGACGACCGAGGGAAGGATCCCGCTCACGACCATTGCCCAGAGAAGGCGAGCCCACTGCGACACGCTCGGGATGACGATGTGGTTTGCCCAGGGCTGCGCCTCGACGTACAGCAAGTACGCAAGCGCCAAGGCGAAGTAGGGCACGACGCCAACGACCACTCGCGAGGGACGCTTCCGGTCGAAGGCGAAACACAACCACAGCATCGCCAGAAATGCCGGTACGGCAAGCGCCGATTCCCAGAATCCAATGGCCGCCGCTGTCGCCAGCAATGACCAGAGATACTGGTGCCAGCGACCCGACCTGAGCCAGCGTGCGAAGAAGAGACACGCTCCGACGGCACAGGCGGCCGATGCAGCGGCGGCGCTCGCAGCGAACCAGTGATTGGTGTTGAGAAGGATCCAGGAGGTCCCGAAGAGGAACCCGATCACCAGATGGAACACCCGGGCACCGAACAGCTCGTCGAGCAGGCGAACCATCCAGTACGCGGCCAGACCTGCGATAACGGCGAGGAGGGCGACCGTGGCCGGGTAGCTCGAGTGCAGTGGCTCCGCGGAGATCCAGACGGCGAGCTGGGTCATGGGTTGGAAGTGGTTCGTCCCAATGGGGGCGGTCAGAAGGCCGAGGGACAGTGGCTGCTTGTTGTGAGCCAGATTCGCGAAATCGTCGAGAAAGAAGCCTCCGTGAACGAGGGCCACGAACTGCACGAGAGCGCACAGAATCCCGACGACGCTTGCAGGGGCGCGGCCATCCAACGTCCCGACAAAATGAGCGGTGTCCGGCTCCACCTCAGGAGTCCACGAGCGAGACCTCTCGCCTCCGACGCTCGCCGCCCCTGTGAATTCCTCGGCGCGTGCCTGCGTCAGGTCCTCGTCCTCCGGTTCGATCGACGCAGCGTAGACCTCCGGTAAACAGAATTACTCGGAATGCCGATTCAACATTACTCGGACTGCCGATTCGGACGCATGCCTCTCCCCCACCGACGACACCGACGTCGGGACTGTCACAACGGCGCCGGTCTGGGGCTCCCCTCGGAGTCCAATCACATGGTGTGATGGCTGCTCGCACGGTAGGGGTGGCTGCCCTCTACGAGTCGGCGGAGGGGCGCGACCAGCGGCGCCAGGTGAGTTTCGAACAGTGGGGGTGGGCGGAGGGGGTGTGATGACTTGAAACCCACTTATCTCCCCTCTGCCGCAGCGGACAACTGGATAGGTGATAGGGCGGGCGCCAAACGTCCTGTACCCTCGCACGGCGCGCCGGACCACTCCACCGAAGTTTGCCGTGCCCCAACCATCGATCACAGATCCCTAACGTTCGCGGTGTGTGATGGTGTGTGATTGAACCAGCAGGAATAGCAGGGGAGGGCAAATGGTTCGCAAGGTGATGAGCATCTTGGTGGCACTTGGGTTGGTGACCCTGGCGACCGGGTGCCTCTCTGTGCCCGGCAATACGGCCCAGATCTCCCTCGTCAGCACCACGACCGTTGGCGGCTGGTCGTTCGCGTACTACCAGAACACCGCCTATCCATGCAGCATCAGCGGCTACCAGACGTTCACCATCGGCACCAAGGTCGGCTCCTCGCTGTCGGCTCAGGCTCCATTGTGGGTATTCGTGCATGGCGGCGGGGCCGGCTTCTTCGACGCCCGTGGAACACCACAGCCCGATGCCACCCAGATGACCGAGGAGTCGGCGGCGAACCAGCGGTCGAACCTCACGAACACCTCACTGGTGTCCCGGGTGCGATCCGACCCGCTGGGCTACCGCACGTTGGCTGTCTCCTATTGCAACCGCGATGTCTACAGCGGCACCGGACAAAGCGATCCCAACAATCCCAACTTGTTGCCGGATGGATCGACCCGGGTAACCGACGGCCTGCAGGCGACGAAGGCGGCCATCCAATTCACGCAATCCACCTTCCCGACCACCAGGACCATCCTTCACGGGGCTAGCGCCGGATCGGCTGGTGCATACTACGTGGCCTACGCCCTCCAACTCCAGGGCGACCCGCCGGCAGGAGTCGTCGCCGATGCCAGCGTCGTCAATTCCGAGGCCGACTCCGCTGCTTATGCCCAGGGCGCCTGCACCAAGGGTGACTTCAGCCCAGCCGGTCAGGCGGCCGTCGCCGCCCGCGTCGACCCGCAGATCGCCGATCCGGCCAACGAGGTCGACAAGCTGGTCGCGGCAGGGTCCCTTACGATCCCCCTGCTTAACATCTGGAACCACCACGACGTCAACACCTGCGGCAGCCACTACATGAGCTGTCCGTTGCGCGACGGGACGACCGAGACGCTGAGCGTCACCGACTGCGAACACCAACCCCTCGCCGCCGCCATTACGGCCGAGGGACTTTCGAGCACTTCGGAGAACCTCCCGTTATGTGTCTCGACCGTCGGCAACCCTGGAGCTTGTGACAAGCACCAGGTCACCGTGGGCTCGGCCGGGCTCACAAACACGGATCCGTCCTCACCTCCCGACTACTACACCACCATTATGAACTGGGCCGACGCCAGGGCGACTACGGCCGGGTAGTGGGGCGGCCTGAAGGGGCCCGAATATCCGACCGCAGCCGCCCATGAGTGCCGTGAACGTCAACGTCTATGTGGTGGCACGACCACCAAAGGCATGACGATGCAGGTAATCACCAATTGCCAAAGCCTCATGTGCGGTGGACCTTTCAGGGCGGTCACGTTCGAGCGTGCCGTCTGATCATTGGGCTGGACCCGGGGTAGCCAGCCATCGTGAATGAGCGAGCGCAGTTGGTGGTGGCGGCCCGGACCGCTTGGCAGTCACTTTTTCAGACCAAGTGCGCCGCACGCGCGATGGCCGAAAGTCCTTCGAAAGCGCGCTATCGCCATCAGAGTCCCGGCATCGCCGATCTCGTCGATCGGCGCTTCGTTAGCCAAAGTCCCAACGAGCTGTGAGTGACCGACATCACCGAGCACCAAGCACGAGAAGGCAAGATCTATTGCGCCGTCGTTCTTGACATTTGCAGTCGCGGCGTTGTCGGCTGGTCGATCGACACGTCTCCGACAGCGGCACTGACCACCAATGCCCTGGGGATGGCGATCGAGTCGAGGAAACCTGAACCTGGTGCCATCATCCATTCCGATCACGGCCCGTCAGTTCACCTCGTGGGGGTTTTCCGAGCTCATCCGCACGAGGCATCTGGTGGGCTCGATGGGCACGGTCGGCGACTGCTACGACAACGCCCCCATGGAGAGCTTCTGGGGTTCGATGCAGATCGAACTGCTCAATCGCAAGAAGTGGAGGACCAAGATCGAGCTGTCGATCGCCATGGCCGAGTGGATCGAGCAACTTCTACAACCCCGAGCGTCTCCACAGCTCCCTCGGCTACGTTCCACCAATGGAGTTCGAGGAGCTCCACGCAGCATCCGTCCAGGCCTGACTCTTATAAGGCTGGTCCGGAAAACGGGGTCAAGGTCAACTGGCGCCCCCGGCAGGATTCGAACCTGCGACCCGCTGATTAGAAGTCAGCCGCTCTATTCCGCTGAGCTACGGGGGCAGATGGCAGAGTCCAGCCTGACATAGCTGCTCAGGCGCGCCTGCGCATCCTCCGAAGGGGTGGCCCGACCACCGGGCGGCCTGCCGAAGGCGCTTGGCGGGTGTGCCACACTTGTGCCCCTCGGTGGGCGTAGCTCAGTTGGTTAGAGCGCCAGGTTGTGGTCCTGGAGGTCGGGGGTTCGAGACCCCTCGCTCACCCCAAGAGGCCGCACTCCCCCCTGGAGGGGGACGCGGCAGACAGAAGTCGGCACGGCCAGGGGAGGTTCGCAGGGGTGGGTGCTGCGCAGAGTGAGAGCGGGCGGACGGTCCTCGTCACGGGCGCGTCGTCGGGTATCGGCGCCGCCCTGGCCCGCGCCCTCGCCGCCCGGGGCGACACCGTGGCCCTCGTGGCGCGGCGAGCCGACCGGCTCGAGGCGATACGCGCGGAGTGCCTCGCGACCTCACCGGCCACCGAAGTCTGGGCGGCCGACCTATCTGAACCCGAAGCAGCGGCCCATCTGGCTCTGCAGATCTGGGATTTCTACGGCGGGTTCGACGTGCTGGTCAACAACGCCGCTGTCCCCATGCGCCGGCACGTCACGCGCCTCACCATGGACGAGGTCGAGCGGACGATGCGGATCAACTACTTCTCGCCCGTCGCCATGTCGCTCGCGGTGTTGCCGCGCATGCTCGAGCGCAGCGCCGGCACGATCGTGAACGTCTCGAGCCTCGGTGGCCGGTTGGGCATTACGGCAGAGGCCGCCTATTCGGGTTCGAAGTTCGCCCTCGCGGGGTGGAGCGAATCGATGGTGGTCGACCTCGACGGCACCGGCGTCTCGGTCAAGCTCATCATTCCGGGCGCAATCGATACGGAAATATGGGACCAGCCGGACAACGATGAGCCGCTCTACGACGGTCCGAAGGAGCCCCCCGAGACCATCGCGGCCGGCATCGTGGCCGCCATCGACAGCGACCAGTTCGAGCATTACCTGCCCGACATGAAGGCCGTCATTGAGGCCAAGACGTCTGACATCGACAGCTTCATTGTCGGCATGCGCGGCCTGGGCGACAAGGAGGCACACGAGTGAAGGCGCTGCTGTTCGGTGCCCCGCCCGACAAGGCGGAGGTCCGACCCACCCCCGAGGACGAGCTCGAGACGATGCTCGCCGGCATTCCATTCGGCCTGCACGACATCGACGACGCCCGCCTCGTGCGTCCCGACTGGGTGGTGACGCGACCGATTCTCTCGGGCATCTGCGGCTCCGATGCCAAGCTCGTCCTCGGCGACTTCAACACCGGCGACATCGACAATCCGATGGCCGCGTTCTCCTCTCTGCCCCACGTGCCAGGCCACGAGGTCGTCGCCGAAGTAGTGCGTCTCGGTCCCGAAGCCCGCGGGCTCGACATCGGACAGCGGGTCGTCCTCAACCCCTGGCTGAGCTGCGCACCGCGCGGCATCACGCCGCTGTGCCCGCCGTGCCAGGCTGGCGACCTGAGCCTGTGCTGGAGCTTCACCAAGGGTGATCTCGGTCCCGGGGTGCATGTCGGTGTCATCACCGGTGCCCCCGGTGCCTGGGCCGAGCAGCTGGCGGCCCACGACTCCATGCTCATCCCGGTCCCTGATGGCATCTCGAACGACGCTGCCGTGCTGGCCGACCCCTTCTCGGTCTCGTTCCACGCCATTGTGCGGCACCCTCCACCCTCGTCGGGCAAGGTGTTGGTCTACGGCGCCGGCGCACTGGGCCTGACCAGTGTGGCGATCCTCAAGGCCCTGTACCCCGGCGTGGAGGTCGGTGTCGTGGCTCGCTTCGAGGCGCAGCGTGCCATGGCGCTGCAGTTCGGGGCCGACGCCGTGTTCGCCCACGAGCCCCGGCTCCAGCTCGTCGAAGAGCTGGCCGCCTGGTCTGGCGGCGTCCTGCACCAGCCGCTTGACGGACTCCCCGTGACGCATCCCGGACACATCGACGTGGTCTACGACTCCATCGCCAAGGCCGAGACCCTCGAGGTGGGGGTACGCGTCCTGGCCGAGCGTGGCCGGCTGGTCTACACGGGCGTCGCCACACCCGAACGGTGGGAATCGACGCCGATCTACTTCAAGGAGATCACCATCGCCGGTTCGAATGCCTTTGGCATGGAGGACTTCGAGGGTCGTCGCCTCCACGCCATCGCGCTCTATCTCGAATTGGTGCGCGACGGCCGGCTCGACATCACGCCGATGCTCACGCACCGATTCGAACTCGACGCATGGTGGCCGGCGCTCAAGGCGCTGGCACGCCAGGACCAAAGCGGCGCCCTCAAGGTCGCCTTCACCCCTAACAGCGAGGTCGGCGGTTCCTCCGGCTAGGCCCCGGTTCCCAGGTCGCTGAACTTCTCGAAGCGTGTCTCTGCGGCGCGCACCCAGGCCGGTTCCGGTTCGATCGTCCGCCCCACGGCGGACCAGCGCGTGGAGTCGTCCAACGACGCCTCCAGCCCGGCGGCAAGCCGGGCGAAGTACGCCGCCCCGAGGGCGGCGCCCTCGGGGACGGCGACGGCATCGACTGGCAGATTGGTGGCGTCGGCCACGGCGGCCATCCAGGCCGTCACCCGGGAGCCGCCGCCACTGGCCACGATCCGGGTCGCCTTGACCCCGGCACGCTCGATCATTCGTCGCACCACGAACCCGCTCGCCTCGTAGGCGGCCCGTTCCATCGCTTCGGCACCCGAGCCGATATCGAGTCCGTAGATGTTGGAGCGCAGCGTGTGGTCCTCGAAAGGCGTCCGCTCTCCCCGCACGTAGGGCAACCAGACCGGGACCCGATCGGGTGTCCCGAGCCGAGGATCGAGCTGCTCGCGTTTGGGTCCGGGTCGCGGCGTGTCGCGCAACAAATGGCGAGCCCAGTCGACGAAGAGGGCGCCGGCGTTGCTCGGCCCACCGACGAGATACCGGTCCGGCGTCGTGCTCGGATAGCTGATGAGCCCGTCGATCGTCAGCCACTCGTCGCAGATCACCCAGCAGATCAGGGTCGCGCCGAAAATGACCAGCACGTCGCCCGGGTGGATGGCGCCCGACACGATCTGGTCGCAGAAGGCGTCGATGGTTCCGCCCGTAATGACGGCCTCACTGTCGGGGAGCGTGCCGGCGGCCTCGCCCATGGGCACGACCATCGGCATCTGCTTCTCGGAGATACCCATGGAGCCCAGCAGCTCGGCGTTCCAGCCCTTGTGGGTGTGGAGCAAGCCCAGCGAGGCGGTGACGCCCGTGTCGATGGCCGGCAGGCCCGAAATGGCGTTCGTCGCCACGGCCTGGCAGGGCCAATAGCCCCGCGCATCGGGCGCCTGGACCGAGGCCCACCGGAGGAAGCCCTCAGCGTCCGGCATGGCACCCAGCGGGACGACGGCATCCGCTGCCGCGTCGTCGGTGGGCCGCCCCTCGCGGTCGCCGTAGAGCAAGCCGGGCAACAACGGGACACCATGGCGCCCGACGGCCGTCATGGACGGGACCATGGAGGCAACCGCCACCCCGGCGAGCGAGCTCCCGTCGGCCTGGAGCTGGGCGGTCACCTGCTCGAAGGCCTTTCGAGGTCCCGCTCGCCAGGCCTTCTTGGCGTCGTGGCGCAGCACGTCGGGCTCGGGCGCCATGATGCCGTGTGGCACCCGGCTGCGCGCGACGACGTCGCCGTTCTCATCGACAGCCAACGCCTTCACCGACGTGGTTCCCACGTCGACACCGACGGTGATCGGCCTTCCGGACGGGCTCATGAATCTGACACGCGTGTCATGATCACGTCATTATGGACGAAGCCCGCCCCGTAAGGAGAGTTCTACCGACATGACAGGTTCCCGCCCCAAGGCCTTGGTCACCGCCGCCGTGCGCGGACCCGGCCTCGACCTGCTGCGCCAACTGGCGGATCTGGTGCTCGATTCGTGGCTGGACCAGCCCACTTTGCGCATCTACAACGCCGCCCAGCTGGCCGAACGCGCGGCCACCGAGGGCACCAACATCGTGATCGTCGAGAGCGATGTCTGCGGGGCCGAACTCTACGAGCAGCCGATCATGGCCGTGTGCAGCTGCCGCGGTGACCCCACCAACGTCGACGTGGCGGCCGCCACCGCTGCCGGGGTGCCGGTGCTGCGCGCCCCGGGCCGCAATGCCGACGCGGTGGCCGAGCTCGCCGTGGCCCTGCTCTTCGCCGCCACCAGGGGGGTGATCCCCGCCGACCGCGACGTCAGAGAGGGCGAGATCTACCGCGACGGCAAAATTCCCTACCAGCGTTACCGCGCCTGGGAGCTCAACGGGCGCACGGTGGGCCTGGTCGGCCTCGGTGCGGTGGGCCGCGCCCTGCGCTGGCGGCTGCGCGGCCTGGGGATGGACGTCCTGGCCTACGACCCGTACGCCCCGGATGCGACGAGCACGCTCGACGAGCTCCTCGAGCGCTCGGACGTGATCTCCATTCACGCGCCGGTGACGCCGGAAACGACCGGTCTCATCAACGCCGACGCCTTCGCCAAGATGCGCGATGGCGTCGTCTACCTCAACACGGCCCGGGCCAAGATCCATGACACCGATGCGCTGGTCGCCGCCCTGGCGTCGGGCAAGGTCGGGGCGGCGGGGCTCGACCACTTCGAAGGCGAGCACCTGGCGACCGACCACCCGCTCACCACGTTCCCCCACGTCGTGTTGACGCCGCACATCGGTGGTGCCACCTACGACACGGAGTCCAACCACACCCGGACCATTGCGGAGGACCTGTGTCGGCTCATGGCGGGCGCCCGTCCGTTGCACATCGTCAATCCCGAGGTGCTTCCTTCCTGACGTGGCGGCGCGCCAACCGACGATCATCGCCACCTCCATCGGTTTCCAGGCCGAGGGGCCCGATCCGGCGAACCTCCGACCGGGACCCTCGTACCGTCTGGCCGCCGAGCTCGCGCGGGCGGGCGAGCACCCGCGCGTCTGCGTCATTGCCACCGCAGTGGGCGACGACTCGTCGCGGCTAGCCGCCGTGCACAACGCGTTCTCCAAGCTCGGATTCATCAGCTCGCACCTCACGTTGTTCCCGATGCCGAACGTTCCCGACGTGCGCGCCCACCTGTTGGCCCAGGACATCATCTGGGTGGGCGGCGGCAGCACGGCCAACCTCTTGGCGCTGTGGCGCCTGCACGGGCTCGACACCGTGCTGCGCGAGTGCTGGGAGTCCGGTGTCGTGCTCAAGGGCGTCTCGGCCGGCTCGCTGTGCTGGCACGTGGGCGGGACCACCGATTCCTTCGGCCCCACGCTGGTGCCGGTCACCAACGGCCTCGCCTTCCTCCCGTGGTCAAACAGCCCGCACCACGATGCGGAGGAGCAACGACGGCCGCTCATCCACCGCCTGATCGCCGAGGGTACGCTGCCCGACGGCTACGCCACCGAGAACGGTACCGGCCTCGTCTTCTTCGGCACCGAGCTGCAGCATGCCTTCACGGAGGTGGAGGGCAAGCAGGCCTACTCGCTCACTCGGGTGGGAGGCTCCACCCGCGAGGTAGCCCTGGAGACCCGCCCCCTCTAGCCCGACGGGCCGCCGAACTGCAAAAGGCGCGCGAACCGCGGCCGGCACCACGAGACCGATTCGAGCACGAAGGCCCCGTCCTCGAAGGCCCCCTTGTACGGCTGATCGCCGACACCGAGGTCGCCGATCTCGCATCCGGCTCGAGCACCCGCGCCGAGTGCCTCGAGGATCGTCGCCAGCCCAGGACCCAGACGAGACCACTCGTGGTCGTGACCGACGATCCAGCACGTCACCCGTGTCCCCGCCCGCCGGGCCAGCGTCGCGCCGATCACCAGATTGTCCCGCTCGAGCACCGAGAGCGCGAAGCGACCCGGCCTGGACTCGTCGAGTGCGGCGCCGATCGCCGTGACCATGTCGTCGTCGAAGCGATACCCCGCCCCGCCCCGTGCACCCACGCGACCGTGGTAGAGCGCCTGGAGGGAGGGCAGACGCGCCATGATCTCTGTCGGGTCCTCGGCAGTGAAGAGGCGAAAACCTTCCTCGTCACAGCGGCGAGCGCGGCGCCGGTATTCGCGTCGGAAGTCACGCTCGCGCTCGTCGAGCCAGGCGTCGAGCCCTTTGGCAATGGCGGTGTAGTAGGACCCATACTGCGTGACGTCCATCGCCACCCAGTCCGGTTCTCCCAACCTGCGCCCGAGCGCGGTTGCCCACGGCGAATCCTGCGGCAGCCAGAAGACACTCACCACGTTGATCGATGCGGCGTGGCGGGCGAAGTCATCGGCGACCGCCTGGGCCACGTCACTGGTGCAGGCCGGACTGGCGATCGGGACGGTGCCGAACATCAGATCGGTCGTGGCGGGGAGCAGCCGTTCACGTCCACGACCCATGGGCTCGGCCACCAGCGGGAGCACCCCGACGAGCTGCGCGCCCTCGGTGGCGACCCACACGCGCAGCTCCACGTCGGGGCGCTTCATGTGGCGCGCCCATGCCGCCACGATGGCGCCCCCGGCGCGCGGCTCGGCGACCTCGTCCACCAGCGCCTCCCAGCCGTCGACGAAGTGGTCCAACCGCTCGACATCGGTCACCAACTCGATGTCCACGGCGCCCAGCATGGCGTTACCGAACCTGGGTGTCGACTGAGCTGGGAATGTCGGAGCGTGTGGATCTGGGATGGGCCGCGCCGGACGGACAGCGGGGTCCGGCGCGGCGGGGCCCGGTTAGCGCTCTGCGGGGGCCCCGATCCAATTCGACCCGGCGTGGACGGTGTCGGTGTCACGGCCCGAGCGCAGCACGCGGCCGGGGGTGGCGCCGCTGAAGGCCCCGTCGCGCACGATCTCGGTCCCGTTGACGAGCACGTGCCCGATGCCGACCGCGTCGGCGTACAGGCGGCTGGCTCCCCCCGGCAGATCGTCGCGGGTCCGTACGGGGCCGTGGCCGATGGATGCGGGGTCGAACACCACCACGTCGGCGAAGCCGCCCGGCACCACCCGGCCCCGGTCGCGCAACCCGTACAGGCGGGCAGGGACGTCGGTCAGGAGCCGGATCGCCTGCTCCCAGGACAACAGGCCCCGGGCCCGCACACCGTCGCCAAGCAGGGACGTCGAATAGATGGCACCGCACATGGTGTCGAGATGGGCCCCGGCGTCGGACCCCCCGACGATGGCCCGCGGGTCCTGCCAGGTCTGCGCCCGCAGGACCCAATCCGCCTCGGACTCGGGGATGGGCGGGCGGAGTCCCGTGCGGAGGCCGTCGGCGACGACCACGTCGAGGAGCGCGTCGAAGGGGGCGCAGCCCCGTTCCTGTGCCACCTGCCCCACGGTCCTGCCCTCAGCGGCTGCGTTCTCCGCAGCGAACGTCTCCTCAATGATCAAGCGGTCCCATACCGCCAGGTGACGCAGAATGCCCGCCGCGTCGGACTGTGCTCCGGCGTCCAGGCGCTGGCGCGTCGCCGGATCCGACAGCGCACGGATGCGCTCGGGCACGGGCAACGCGAAGACCTCACGCCACCCCGGGAGGCCGTCGAGGATGGCGCCGTGCTCGAAACTGAGGCGCAGCTGCATGGTGTGGGGCAACGTCAGCGCGACGACGGTCGCCCCCCTCTCAGCCGCAGCGGTCCCCGCCGCCAGCTGGCTCCAGGCACCCTCGGGATTCATCGCCGAGACGCCGAGCACGTTCCAGTTGACGGGCCGGTCCGCCAGCAGGGACATCGTGGAGAGGAAGTCGATGTCATCTTCGCTGAAGCCGTTGAGGCAGCCGGCAACGATCAACTCGACCGTCGTGCCGTCGTGTTGGCGGACGGCCGCGGCCAGGCGCTCCATCTCCAGGCGCGCCGCTGCCCGCGACGGGACGGGCTGACCGTCGCCGTCGTTGTGCGTGTGGACCTGGGAGGTCGAGAAGCCGAGAGCACCCTCCCCCAGCGCGGCGTGGAGCGCCGACTCCATGGCATCGAGGTCGCCGTCGTCGGCCTTCCCCCCGACGGCGCGCTCGCCCATGACGAGGCGTCGCAACGTCGAATGTCCGACCAAGAATCCGGCATTCACGCCAATGCGACCGTCCAGGCGGCCGATCCATTCGCCGAACGAGCTCCAGTCCCACGGCAGGCCGGCACGCAACGCGGCGAGTGGCATGCCCTCAACCCGAGCCATCATCCGTGAGATGTAGTCGACGTGCTCCGGTGCCATGGGCGCGAGTGAGAACCCGCAGTTCCCGCCGAGGACGGTGGTGACGCCGTGCAGCGGGGACGGGCTGGCGTTGGCATCCCAGAACAGCTGCGCGTCGTAGTGGGTGTGCAGATCGACGAACCCGGGGGCGACGAGCATGCCGGTGGCGTCAATCACGGTGTCGGCGGCCGCCGTGTCGGCGCTCGAGGCAAGAGCCGCAATCCGCTCGCCTTCAATCACCACGTCGGCACGAAGGGGTGGACCGCCCGTGCCATCGACGACCGTGCCGCCGCAGATTGCCACCGTCATGCCTGTACCCCCTGTTCGTTCGGACCCGGCCGGTGCACGCGCACACGCTGGCGGGCAAAGGCCTGCATGCCCTCGGTCCCCAGTTCCACGCCGAAACCCGATTGCTTCCAGCCCCCCATCGGGGCGTACATGTCGATCGCCGAGAGGCCGTGGGCGTTGATGAACACGGTGCCGACCGACAACCGCCCGGCCACGTCTTCGCACAGCGCCTCGTCGTTGCTCCACACGGAGGCGCAGAGTCCGAACGCGGTGTCGTTGGCCGCGTCGACCGCCTCGTCGATGTCGTCGTAGGGGAGCACCGGCAGGGCCGGGGCGAACTGCTCCTGGCGGACGATCCCGGTCTCGGGCGGCGGTGCCACCACGAGCGCGGGCGACACGAAGTAGCCACCGGACTCCTCGTCTTCGCTCCGCAGCGTGCCCGGCCGCACCAGCACTCCGCCGGCCGCCGCTGCCTCCGACAGCAGCGCCTCGACCCGGTCGCGCGCCGCCGCGGTGTGCACCGGACCCATGGTCACGCCCTCGACCAAGCCGTCGCCGACCACCTCGGTCGCCAGGCGCCCCGCCAGCGCATCGACCGTCTCGTCGAGCCTGTCGCGGTGGACGTACAGGCGCTTGACGGCCATGCAGACCTGCCCACTGGTCACGAACGCCGCTTCCACCAGCCGGTCGGCCAGCGCAGGATCACCGGCGACATCCGGAGCGAGAATGGCCGCGTCGTTCCCACCGAGCTCGAGCACCACGGGACGAGTGGTGGCGGCGGCCGACGCCATAACCGACTGCCCCGTGCCGACGCCGCCGGTGAAAGACACCATGTCGACGTCGGGATGGCTCACCAATGCTGCACCGAGCGCGGCATCGGGTCCGTTGATCACGTTGAGGACGCCGGGCGGGAGAGCCGCTGCCATGGCGGCCGCGACGAGCAGGACCGCACCCGGGCAAGTCGGCGGGGCCTTCACCACCACCGTGTCGCCGGCCAAGAGCGCGGGCAGCACCTTGTTGGCCATGACCGAGACAGGCCAGTTGAAGGGCAACACCGCGGCCACCACCCCGTGGGGGACCCACTCGATCCGCGTGGTCCCGCCGGCGAGGTCAATGGGAGCGAGGGCCTGCGCCACCAGCGGGGCGAAGGCCGAGGCCATCCCAGCCACGGTGGCGGTGTCGAAGATCGCCTCGAGGTGGGTCTTGCCGTGCTCGCGCGTGAGCAGGCGGGCCAGGTCGTTGGCCTCGGCGGCGGCCACGCCCGCTTGTGCGGCTGCCACCACCAACGCCGCCCGATCGTCGGGTTGGAGGGCCGCCCACGCCCGTTGGGAGCGCCGCGCCGCCGCCACGGCCAGGTCGAGCTGGGCCGGCGACGTCGAGGGGGCGTCGAGCACGACCTCCGCCGGACGGGCGGGATTCGTCACCGGATAGGTACCCCTGCCGCCGGCGACCACGTCGCCCCCGATCAGGAGGCCGACGCGGGTGGCGACGTCATCGACATGTGTGGTCATGCGTTCCCCCAGACCGGACGCCTTGTGACGATAGTGTCACCATCTGGTGGGAACCGTCGACACAGGAGCTGCACGGGGTCGGGCCACGCTGCTCCCCGATCCAGAGCCGAGGCCGATCCGCATGCCGGTGATCTCGGTGGACGACCATCTCATCGAACCACCCGACCTCTTCGAGGGGCGTCTGCCCAGCACCCTCGCTCCTGGGGCGCCCCGGGTGGTCGAGCAAGCCGACGGGACCCAGAGCTGGGTCTTCGAGGGCAATTTCTATCCGAACGTGGGGCTGAACGCCGTGGTCGGGCGACCGCGTGCCGAATGGAGCATGGAGCCGGCCCGCTTCGACGAGATGCGCCCGGGCTGCTTCGACATCGAGTCACGCATTCACGACATGGACCGGGCCGGTATCTGGGCCTCGCTGTGCTTCCCATCTCTCGTCTCCGGCTTCTGCGGCGCGGTGTACGCACACGCCCAGGACAAGGACCTCGGGTTGGCCTGCCTGCGCGCCTACAACGACTGGCACCTCGAGGTCTGGGCCGGCACCCACCCGGCGCGGATGATCCCCTTGCAGTTGCCCTGGCTGGTCGACGTCGCGGTGGGCGCCGCCGAGGTGCGCGCCAACGCCGCCCGGGGCTTCAAGGCGGTCAGCTTCCCCGAGTTCCCCTCCCAGCTGCAGCTGCCCTCCATCTTCAGCGGGCACTGGGACCCCTTCTTCGCCGCCTGTGAGGAGACGGGCACCGTGGTGTGCCTGCACACCGGTTCGTCCTCGTGGGCCCCGCTCCCCTCGCCCGACCCTCCGTTCGAGCTGCTGCCGACGGTGTTCCCGGTGAACACGCTGCTGGCGGCCGGCGAGTGGCTATGGTCGGGTGTGCCTCTGCGTTTTCCGAACTTGCAGGTGGCCTTGTCCGAAGGCGGTATCGGCTGGGTCCCGATGCTGATGGACCGGGCTGACTACGTGCTCGGGCACTCGGCGTCGGGCACGGAGAGCAGGGCCTGGCCCTCTGAGCTGCTTCCGAGCGAGGTGCTGCGACGGAATTTCTGGTTCTGCTCCATTGACGATCCGTCCGCCGTGCCGCAACGACATGTGATCGGCGTCGACCACATCATGGTGGAGAGCGACTATCCGCACGCCGACTCGTCGTGGCCCGACACCCAGCGGGTGCTCGCTGCCACCTGGGGCACATTGCCCGAGAACGAACTGCGGGCGGTGGCGGGGGGCAATGCGAGCCGCCTCTTCCGGCACCGGCTGCCTCTCGTCAACGACTGGCGCATCGCTCCGCGATGATGGTGGAGGGGCAGCCTCCGCTCCCGCCGTGCGCCGGCCCCGTTGTCGACGCGGACGGCCACATCGTCGAACCCGAGTCGGCCTGGGCGGCGCTCCCTGCATCGGTCCGACCGCGCATCAGCGCCGACGCCGCCGGCTACGAACACGTGGTGAGCGGCGACACCGAACTCTTGGCCGTGCCCCTCGGGAACCTCACCCGTCCGGGCTCCACGTTTGACGATCCGTCCTCCTTCCGCCCCCTCGCCGACGCCACCGCGGGTGGATGGGACCCGGTGGCCCGCCTGCCGCGACATGGACAGCGAGGGGATCGATCAGGCTGTCCTCTACCCGACGATCGGCCTCTACTTCTCCGCCGTCCGAGACCCGGCCGCGGCCGTGGCCCTGGCCGCGGCCTACAACGACTGGCTGGCGTCGTACTGTGCCGCCGCGCCGCGCCGGCTCTTCGGCGCGGCCATGCTCCCGCTGCACGACCCCGCGGCCGCCGCCCGCGAGCTTCGGCGCGCCGTCACCGAGCTCGGCTTCGTCGCCGGCTTCGTCCGTCCCAACCCCTGCCAGGGCCGGGCGCTCTCCGACCGCGCCTACGACACCGTGTGGGACGCGGCCGAGGAGGTCGCCGTGCCCGTCGGCATCCACGAAGGGAGCTCCGTCGTCGTCCCCACCCTGGGATCGGATCGCCCCTTCAATCCGTTGATCCTGCACGCCATGTCGCACCCCTTCGAGTCGATGCTCGCCTGTGCGCAGCTGATCGTGCTCGGAACGTTGGAGCGGCACCCAGGACTGCGCCTCCTCTTCTTGGAGTCCTCCGGCGCATGGGTCCCTTTCTGGCTCGAACGCCTGGACGACCAGGTGAAGACCTTCGGCGGGTTCTGCCCCGACATGACGTTGCTGCCCTCGGAGTACTTCGCGCGCCAGTGCGCCATCAGCTTCGAGGTCGACGAGCACACGCTGCCGGCGCTGGCGCCGTTCGTCGGTCCCGACCGCATCGTCTGGGGGAGCGACTATCCGCATCATGACGCCACGTTCCCCGGCGCCGTCGACACCATCCGTGCCACCGTCTCCCCCTGCGCCACCGCGACCCAGGCCAAGGTGCTCGGGGTGAATGCCAAAAGGATCTACCGCCTCCCGGCGCGCCACACCGGTCCGGCGGCCCTCATCGGCGAGTACTTCACCGCCGTCACGGCCCAGGACCCCGAGCTGCTCGTCGCGCTCATCGGCGCCGACGCCACGTTCGACTTCGATGGCGACGTGCGACACGGGCGCGAGGACATTCTCCGCTACTACAAGGAAAACACCTTCGTGTTCGAGGACTTCCGCCCCGCTCCCGGGGCGCTCCGGGTCGAGGGCACGACCGTGACGGTGGACATCGACGTCCATCTCGGCGGGAACGTCCGGTCCGTCCGTGATGTCTTCACCACCGACGGGCGGCACATCACGAGGCTCCAGGTGCGAGGGTTCGCCGATGTCCTTCGGGCCACCGGCGCACGCTGAGCGACGGGCGGTCGACGCGTCTTCGTCAGGCAGGCTGGGGTTGGGGACCGCGCAGCAACCGCCCGGGCCGCTCCCCTGTTGCCTCGTCGTGCTCGCGCACCACGGTCCCGGACTTGACCGTCGCCACGTAGCCCCGCGCCCGCTGCACGAGCCGCTTGCCCGATGCGGGCAGGTCGTAGACCATTTCCGGCGGCTCGAGCACGAGAGCTTCCTGGTCGATGACATTGACGTCGGCCAGGTGGCCGGGTGCCAGCAGGCCGCGGTCGCGAAACCCGTAGAGCTCGGCGGTGCGCCGGGTCTGCAGGTGCACCACGGTCTCGACCGGCAGCTGCGCGCCGCGCGTACGGTCGCGCGCCCAGTGGGCGAGCATGAACGTCGGCAGGCTGGCGTCACAGAGCACGCCGCAGTGCGCGCCACCGTCACCCAGACCAAGGACGGTGGCGGGATGCACCAGCATTTCGCGCACGGCCTCGAGATCGTTGGCGGAATAGTCGAGGAGCGGGAGGTAGAGCAGCTCCTTGCCGTCGCGCTGGAGCATGAGGTCGTAGAGGACCTCGTCGGTGGACTTCCCCTGGGCGGCGGCCAGGGCGGTGACGCTGCGCTCGGGCGGCGGCTCGTAGTCGGGCGGGTCGCCGAGCGGGAACAGCTTGTGGAGGTTGGCGCGCAGGAGCTGCACGAAGCCACCGGGCGCCGGCTCTTCAGACAAGATGGCCGCACGCACCTCAGCCGTTCGCAGGCGCGCCACTCGCTCCGGCAGGGGCAGGTCCGCGATCTCCTGGTAGGCCCTGTGGTGGGCGAACGGGTGCGTGACGGACTGAAAACCGACCATCAGTGACGTGGGCTTGCCCGCCACCTGGGGGACCAACCACGCGCCGCGTCGGTTGGCCGCCACACCGCGGTCGATCCACTCGCGCCAGAGGTCGGGCGAGAAGTCGGCTTGAAGGACCTGATAGGTCACGGGCACGCCGGCACGGACCGAGATCTCCGACATCCAGGCGAACTCGTGGTCCAAATCCCACATGTCGCTGGCCACGGAGAAGACCCGGTGCCCGGCCTTGCCGAGCGCCTCGCCGATGGCGATGAGCTCCTCAGCGGCTGCATGCGTGCCCGCGGCCAGCTCGCCGTCCTTGGCCCGGTGCAACAGCGTCCTCGTGGTCGAGGCGCCGATGGCGCCCGCCTGGACCGCCTCGCGCACCAGCGCCGCCATGTCGGCGATCTCCCCGCCGCTCGCAGCGTCGTTGGCCCGGCCCTCGCCGAGCACGTAGGCGCGCAGTGCACCGTGCGGGACGAGGCATGCGACGTCGAGCACACGGTCGGTGCGCTCGACCTCGTCGAGATATTCGCCGAACGTCTCCCAGTTCCAGTTCATCCCCTCGGCCAGTGCGGAGCCAGGGATGTCCTCCACGCCTTCCATCAGCTGGATCAGCCAGGCCCGGTCAGAGGCCCGGGCCGGTGCGAACCCCACGCCGCAGTTGCCCATGACGACCGTGGTGACCCCGTGCCAGCCGGACGGGGTCACCTCCGGATCCCAGGTGGCCTGCCCGTCGTAGTGCGTGTGAATGTCGACCCACCCTGGCGTGACCAGCATGCCCTCTGCATCCACCACGCGGCGTGCCGACCCCTCAACCTCCCCCACGGCCGTGACGAGACTGCCGTCAACGGCGACATCGCCAGTCCGGGTCGGTTGCCCCGATCCGTCAGCGATCGTGCCACCCCGGATGATCAGGTCGTGCATCGGTGCTCCTCTCGGCGGCGAACCGCTCACACCCAGCTTCGCAGCTTTTCGATCATGGCGACGGGATCGGCACCCACCGGCGTGACGTTCAGGTGGGTGACGCCGACTTCGGCCATGGCCGCCACGCGTTCTTTGATGTAGGACTCGGGCCCGCAGAGCGACGTCGCCTCCAGCAGCTCGGCAGGCACGAGCGCAGCCGCCTCCTGCTTCTTGCCCGAGAGGTAGAGATCTTGGATCTCAGCGGCTTCTTTCTCGTAGCCGTAGCGACAGGCCAGTGCGTTGTAGAAGTTCTTCCCCTTGGCCCCCATGCCCCCGATGTACAGCGCGGCAGCACCACGACCCAGCTCGCGAACGGGCGCCACCTCGTCGAGCTCGCCAATGGCGAGTATGCCGCCGGCCGCGATCTGCAATCGGTCGAGCGACGGGTCCCGATTGGCGGCACCGGCCGCGAGCGACGGCCCGAAGACGTCCTTCGCCTTCTCGGGAACGAAGAAGATGGGCAACCAACCATCGGCCACCTCAGCCGTCATGGCGACGTTCTTCTCGCCCAGCGCAGCGACCCAGATCGGGATGCGCGAGCGCACCGGATGGTTGATGATCTTGAGCGCCTTGCCGAGACCGGTGCCCTCACCGTCCGGCAGAGGGATGTGGTACGCCGCGCCGTCATGGGTCAAGGGCGCCTCACGGGCCCATACAGCGCGGCAGATCTCGATGATCTCGCGGGTTCGCGTGAGGGGGCGGTCATAGGGCACACCATGGAAGCCTTCGATCACCTGCGGTCCGGATGCACCGAGGCCGAGATGGCATCGCCCGCCGGACACGGCGTCGATGCCCGCCGCCGTCATGGCGATCAGCGTCGGCGTGCGGCTGTAGATCGGCAAAATGGCCGAGCCGATTTCGACCCGTTCCGTCTTGGCGGCCAGGTACCCCATGAAGCTCGGGGCGTCGAAGCTGTAGGCCTCGGCCACCCAGACGACGTCGAGGCCGACCCTCTCCAGCTCGGCCGCCTGACGGGCCGATTCCTCGAACCCTCCGGCGTAGTTCAACGTCATGGACAGCTTCACGCGGTCCTCCTTTTCCTCGTTTCGCACCATCCTGCCCCGGTGAGGCAGTGCACTCAACCTGCGTCGGCGGAGACGACAGCCGCCATCCCCTCGCGCACCGCCCGGTCGCCCGTTGGTTCTGGCGGCCGCGCCTGTGTCAACATGCCGCCATGGTTGCCAACGGACCGATGCTGCGTCTCCTGCCGCGCCTCAGTGACGACGTCGAATTCTTCTGGACCTCCGGCGAGGATGGCGTACTGCGTCTGCTGCGCTGTAATGCCTGCGGCTTCTACATCCACCCGCCGGGCCCAGTCTGCCCACGGTGTCTCTCCCGCGACGTGGCGCCCCAAGAGGTCAGTGGACGAGCCCATGTAGAAACGTTCACCGTCAACCATCAACAGTGGATTCCCGGCAGCGAGCCGTACATCATCGCCTGGGTGTCGATCGACGAACAGCCCGACGTCCGCCTCACCACGAACCTGGTGGACGTCGAACCCGAGGACGTGCGTATCGGCATGCCGGTGCGCGTGCTCTTCGAACACGTCGAAGACGTTTGGCTCCCGCTCTTCACGCCGGTGGAGGAGGCCTCGTGAGCCCGCGCCCGGCCGGAGAGCCCCTGGAGCGGCGGGCCGTCATCTCGGGCATCGGGCAGTCCGACGTCGGCCGCCGTCTCGGACGCTCGGACCTGGACCTGACGGTCGAGGCCGGCCTGGCGGCGATCGCCGACGCCGGGCTGACGCGCGACGATATCGACGGGCTCTCGACCTACCCTGGCATGGGGGCGGGCACCCCGGGCTTCGCGGGTCCCACCACGCCCGAGGTCCAGGACGCCCTGGGCCTGTCCCTCAACTGGCACGACGGCGGGGGCGAAGGCGCCGGGCAGATGCGGGCCGTCATTGCGGCCTCGTTGGCCGTGGCCGCAGGCCTGGCCCGACACGTGCTCGTGTACCGGACCGTGTCGGAAGGCTCGGCCCAGGGCACGGGCGGACGCCAACCCATGGGCGGCTCCGGCGGCGGAGGCTCGGTCCCCCGCTTCGGCAGCTTCATGCAGTGGTCCCTCCCGTACGGCGCCGTCTCCGCCGCCAACTGGATCGCCATGGTCGGACAACGACGCATGCACGAGTTCGGCCTCACCCGCGAGCAGCTCGGCCAGATCGCCATCACGGCACGGCGCAACGCAGCGCTCAATCCGAAGGCCGTCTACACGGACCCGATGTCCATGGAGGATTACCTGGCGGCGCGCACCATCACCACACCGCTATGCCTCTTCGACTGCGATGCGCCCTGCGACGGCTCGACGGCCGTCATCGTGTCGCATCGCGATGTGGCGGGCGATCTCGACCATCCCGCCGTGCAGATCAATGCCGTCGGCACGGCGTTGCGCGGCCGTCCGAGTTGGGACCAGTTCGACGACATGACGACGATGGCCGCACGCGATGCGGCCGCATCAATGTGGGAGCGCACCGATCTCAAGCCCACAGACGTCGACACCGCGCAGCTCTACGACGGGTTCAGCGTCCTCACCATTGTCTGGCTCGAGGCGCTCGGCTTCTGCGGCCGAGGAGAGAGCGGGCCTTTCATTGAGGGCGGTGCCAACATCGCCCGGGACGGATTGTTGCCGCTCAACACGTCCGGCGGCCAGCTTTCGGGAGGACGCCTTCACGGGTTCTCCCTCATCCACGAGGCCTGCGTCCAGCTCCGCGGCGAGGGCGGCGAGCGCCAGGTGGTGCGGCCCGGAGGCCGCAATCCCGAGGTGGCGGCGGTGGCCAACGGCGGCGGACCGATCGCCGGCACCATGCTGCTCACCCGCGGCGTGCGCTGAATCGACCCACCCATCGCCATTATCCGGTCACGGCACGAGGACCGCCGACCTCCGAGCAGCCCGACCTCCGAGCAGGCCGACCCCGAGCCAGGCCGACCCCGAGCCGGCACGAAACAACCCTCAACCACATTGAACTGCACCTTCTCTCTCAACCCTCACCCTCAACCCGAGACAGAGGCCGAGGTGTGCGCGGGCAGCTAACCCTCCACCTAAGGCTAAAGTCAGAGGTTGAGGTTGAGGTTGAGGTTGAGGTTGAGGGTTCAGGCCCTCAGGGGAACCTCGGGCATGGTCCCCGCCAGGTGGTGGGCGGCGCGTGACGCGAGTGCCACCAGCGTCAGCGTCGGACCGTACCCACTCGAGGTCACGAAGACCGAGGAGTCAGCGACCACCACGTTGTCGAGGCTGTGCACCCTCCCCCAGCGGTCAACCACCGAGGTGTCCGGGTTGTCCCCCATACGAGTGGTCCCCATGACATGACGGCTCTCCGGGACCGGGGTGGCACCCATACCGTGGTACGAGACCCCAGGTGAGGAGGTGTGGATGACCCACTCGGCGCCCATCTCCTCGAGCACGGACTGGAGGATCTTCCCGTGGTACTTCGACGCTGCCAGCTCGTGATATCCGGGCTGATAGGTCACGCGGGCAACCGGATAGCGGCGCGCATCGCGGATGGACGGGCTCAGGTCGACCGTGTTGGTGGCGTAAGCCAGGTCTTCACCCTGCATGATGAAGGCCCACATGCGTTCGCGCAGGTTCGACTCGCGCATTGTCTGGGCATGGAACCGACCCCACGGCGAGTGCCGGGCTTCCATGATCGGCAGGCCGCCGCCGCTGTGTTCCACCAGACCGCCGCGGAACCAGGGTAGGCCGGCACCCATCGCCGCTTCCCGCGTGCGCTGATCTTGCACCATGGCGTCGTCGTGGACGTGCGTCACGGCGCGTCCCTTGTGCGGGTGCAGGCGCAGACTCGGGAAGTGGCCGACGACGATCGTCTGGAAGTGCACCATCAGGTACGTACCGAGCGCGGGATGCTCCAATCCGGACAGCAACAAGAGCCGCGGCGTCTCAATGGCGCCCCCGGCCACGATCACCAGCTCTGCGTCTCGCGTGTGCGTCGCGCCATCCCTGTCGATGAACTCGACGCCGGTGGCGCGCCGCCCCTCGATGATGATCCGGCTCACGTAGGTCTCCGACATCAGCTCCGCCCGTCCCGTGGCCATCGCCCTGGTCAACAGCGCCACCGGGTCGCCCTTGGCGTGAATGGGGCAGCCGAAAAACGCGCAAAACCCACAGTTGTTGCATGCCGGTCGGCCGTCATAGGCCACGCTGTTCGCGGCGGTGGGTGCCTCGTAAGGATGGAGACCGACCTTCTCGGCGGCGGCCGATGACAGGACAGCGCCGTACATGGGCGCGCCGGGGGGCATGGGATAGGGACCTGACCGCCAGGCGGCGAACGGGTTTGCCCCCTCCCGGCCCGAGACCCCCATAGCCCACTCGACTTCGGCGTAATACGGCTCGAGTTCGGCGTAATCGAGCGGCCAATCGTCGACGACCGCACCTTCTTGGGGCCCGTACGTTGAGAGGAGCTTGAAGTCCTCCTCCCGAAAACGCGGCACCTTGCCGTCGGCGTGCGTGCCGCCGCCGCCGACCGTCGTGGGAATGGAGTTCACCTCGCCGACGTGGCTGTGCTCCCCCTCGTCGGCCGAGCGACGGAAGGCTCTGGGCTCGACGAGTGGATCGGGGCCGAGGAAGTAGCGCGAGACGAACTTGATCTCGTCGTTGGAATAGTCTCCCGACGGCTTCGTCATGTCGTCGGGATTGAGGAGATGGTTGCGGCCCTTCTCCATGATGACGACCGACCAGCCGGCCCGCGTCAGGACCTCGGCCGCCGTGGCGCCCCCGGGCCCTGAACCGATGATGATGGCGCTGCGCGTCATGGCTGGGACACCTCGGCGTCGCTGTAGCCACGCGGTTGCACGTCACCCTCGTAATCGATGTAGGACCAACCGACGGCATTCTTGTTGCCGCCGTATTCGGGTGCCCCGTACATCCCTTCGCAGCAGTGCTCCCACAGCAACGCGCTGAACGCCTCGTTGTCCCGGAGTCGGCGACGTTGCTCACGTCCGTCCACCTCATTGAAGTCGGCGCCGAGCGCGGCCAGTCCCTCCCGGTACCGCTCCTGCAGCCCAACCACCGGCCCGTTGAATTCGCGCTCGGGCATACCTTGCGAGCCCTCGATCCGCATACGCCACGCCAGCTCGTCCAAAGGCGAAAGCTGAAGGAAGGTGGCGAATCCGGCCTCGCCGCCGTGGCGGCCCGAGCTCGGCCCACCCGCCCAGATCCGGGGCGGGTCGAACGAGAATGCTCCCAAGAAACCGTCGATGTACTCCGCCACACCGGCCTCCTCGGCCCCGGGCGTGTCCTCGCCAGAGGGCAGCATCTGGGCACAGGCGGCCCGCAGGGTGGCGAATTCGTGTGCACTCAGCCAGACGGGCATCGGGCAAACGTAGCCCGGTCGCGATGCAATTGCTGACGCCAATGTCAGGTGGGACGGCACCTCGTCCGTCTCGGCGATGGGGGGCTCACACCACGTCGGGATCGGTGGGCATCTCGGCATCGGATTGCGTCCTCGCCCGCGGGTCCTCTCCCGGGTCGGGCTCCGTCGCTGCCTCGGCGACATGGTGCGGCACCGCCCCCACCCGGTGCGCGAACCACAGCAGGGCGCGTTCGCTCTCGTCGAGCACCTCGCAGACGAGGTTGCCGGTCTCGCTCGCCCCGAGGTCGACCAGACGGCACCAGTTGGTCAGGACCCGGAATCCCGGCCCGCGATAACGCCGACCTGCGGCACGAAAGGGAACGACCGGCAGGCGCAGGGCCCAGGCGACGAGGCCGCCGGCGATCTCGGGAAAGGCCGCCCGGTGATGCCGGACCTCGTCGTAGTGACCTGTGACGACGTCGACCATGTTCTCCAACGCCGCCGAGCCGGGGTCGAAGTAGTGCGAGTGCGCGCTGACGGGTGTGTGCTCGGGAGCATTGGTGCTCATTCTGGTGCCGCCGAACCGCGGCGAGGCGGGAGCGGCGCCGAACACGCCGAGCTCGGCAACGGCATCGCCGGGAGCTTGCTCCGCGAAGAAGTGTGCCTTCTCGAGATGCAGATCGCGCAGACCGTCGACGGTCATGCCGGGACTTCCCGCCACCACGACGTCCGTGACGGTCAACCCGGCGTCGGCCAGTGCGGCCCCCGTCACGATCGACCCGAAGCTGTGAGCCACGACGGTCAGCGTCTGCTCGGATCCGAGGTCCAGAGAGGCAACGAATTCGGTGAGGTCGTGGGCAGCAGTGACCAGGTCCTCGTTGCACTCGATGGATCCCGCCGCGGCGGCGACGATGTCAGCCGGATTGTCGTAGCCCTTCCAGAGGACGACGGCCGTGGACGCGGCGGCTCGATACAGGTTCAGGGCTTCGGGAATCCAGTCCTCGCACAGATTCGTTCCGTCCCCGACCCCGGGCACCACGACGGCGACATGCGCCGCGTTCTCGAGGTCACCGAACAGCACGGCGTAGTGCTGCAGCTGTGGCCGATAGACCAGTATCTCGCCGCCCGACGACAGCAGGGTCTCCAGCAGCGTGATCCGGTCTGCGTCACCGTCCTCGGTGGCACCGACCAGGTCCATCCTGGCCGCAGCCAGGTTGCTCGCGGCCCGACGGGAGAGCAGCTCCTTTCCGCGCATGGAACAGATTACGTCGGCCCGTGGCCACTTTCGGGCATCTCACCAGCTTGAACGGCCGCCAGGAGGGGTGCGCCCGCTCGAACAGTACGGCCGCCTGGCGGCCGCGGGAGGCCCCCATCCTGGTAGCTCTGTTCAGCGCGGCAAGCCGAGGATCCGCCCGGCGATGATGTCGCGTTGCACCTGTGACGTCCCGCCGGCGATGCTCGCCGCTTTGCTCCACAGCCACTGACGCGCCCACGGTCCCGACTGGGCAGATGCGGGGTCACGACCGGTCACGAGCAACCCCGCGTCGGACAGTCCCTGCGTCATGGTCGTCCAGGCGAGCTTGATCCAGCTCGACTCGGGTCCTGGTTCCTCGCCGCGCCCGAGACGGGTCAGCGTGCGCAGATTGTGGAGCCGAAGCACACCGAGATCGATGTAAGCGCGCGCCAGCGCGTCCGCCACCAGGGGATCATCCAGCGATCCGTTGCCGCGGGCTTCCTCGTAGAGACGGGCGAGGTAGGCCTCATGGACAACCTGCTCTTTAAACGGGAAGTTGGTGCCGCGCTCGTGCGCCAGCGTCGAACCGGCCACGGTCCAGCCCTGCCCCTCGATCCCCACGACGTGCTCCGACGGCACGAAGACGTCGGTCAGGAAGACTTCGTTGAACTCGGCGTCACCGGTCATCTGCACCAGCGGTCGCACGTCGACACCAGGGTCGGCCATGTCGACGATCAGCGCCGTGATGCCTTGTTGGGGACGCGACGCCTCGGTATCCGTTCGGGCCAGGCACAGGCCCCAGGAGGCGAACTGGGCGTAGGAGGTCCACACCTTGCGGCCCGTGACCTCGAAGCCCCCGTCGACTGGCGTCGCCCGGGTTGCGAGCGAGGCCAGGTCGCTTCCGGCATCTGGTTCACTGAAGAGCTGACACCAGATCTCCTCGGCCGACAGGATGGAGGGCAGGTACCGCAACCGCTGGTCCTCGGTGCCGTGGGCCAGCAATGTCGGTCCGACCAGATTGATGCCCACCCGGTTCACCGGTTGGGGAGCCTGTGCCCTGGCGTATTCGCTCTGATAGAGGGCGACCTGCACCGGCGTGGCGCTACGCCCCCCGTACGAGCTCGGCCAATGGACACCGACCCAGCGGTCGGTGGCCAGCGTGGCCTGCCACTGCCGGCCCCAGGCCACCTCGTCGGCGAGGTCGGCGAAGGCCGGCGGGCGTCGCAGGTGCTCACCCAGCCACGCTCTGAACGAAGCAGCGAATTCCTCGTCCTCTTCCTTCAGTGCGAGATCCACGCCCGCTCCCTCCAGCACCCTGACATCGGCGTCACGTTATCGGGCCCGGTGGATCGGGCCCGGTGGCTTTGCCTCTTGGACCTCCGATTCGGCTGAAGACGACGGAGAGTCCGTTCTGCACATGGGGCGTTCAGTCACCGGATTCGTCAAAGACGATCGGCCCGATCGGCACCTTGACACGGTCCACAGCGGTCCTCGTGCGGCACATGCGCCCACGGTCGGAGGCGAGCGCCGTAGAGCACCGGGTCTCCGCAGACAGCACGAGGATCAAGCGGCGACTCGACCATGTGCCACGTGCCGCTCCCATCAGGTGACAGGACGCCGTGAGGGCCGCTCTCCTCGTATGGCGCCATGACGAATCAAAGGTAAACGTCGCGTGACACGTCGAATAGGGAGGATGGTCCTCTCTTTGTCCAAATCCGTGGGGGACGCACGTCGCGAGCTCCGTGGTGACTCGGTGCGGTCCTGTGGTTTGGAACCTTCCCGTATCGATGCACAACACGTTGGGCCCCTCAGAAGAGGGCGCAACGCGAATATCCCTCTGGACCCCCGACCCGACAGGGGTGCGGACGTCGGGCTGTACGGGCAGGTCGGAATATTCGGGCACAGCCGGTCCCGGGTATGGTGCCCTGCCGTGACGGCCCGCCTTCGCCCGACCTGGGTTCCCGAGCTGGCCCGCCGTTATCGGCAGCCGGGCGGACCGTGGGACGTGCCGACCCTCGACGTCCTGATCTCGGCACACGGCGGCGAAATCGTCGACGGCGCGACGCGCCTCTCGGCCGGGGCGGCCGAGTCACTGGTGGCGGCCGTCGCGGGGGGCCTGCGTGCGCGGGGCATCAAGAGGGGCGACGCCGTGGCCTGGCAGGTGCCCAACAGCCTCGCCGCCGCCATCTTGACGAGAGCGTGCTGGCGGCTTGGCGCCGTGGCCGCCCCTGTCCTTCACTCATTCGGCGCGGCGGATGTCCAAGCAGCGCTCGGCCAAATCAATCCGGCGCTCGTCGTCGAGGTCGCGCCCGAGGCTTTCTCGGACCCTGTTCGCGCTGGCCGACGCCGTGGGTGGTGCACCCGTGAGCGCCGGAACATCGCCCAGCCGGCCCTCCGACGTGGCGCTGGTTTTGTTCACGTCCGGCTCCACCGGCATGCCCAAGGCCGTCCTGCACACCCAACGCGGGCTGAGTTGGAAGGCGGCCCTCATGGCCAGGGTGCATGGACTAGGCCCGTCGGACGCCGTGCTGATGCCCGCGCCCATGGCACATATCTCCGGCCTTCTGAACGGCGTGCTGGTGCCCGGCGCGGCGGGTCTGCGCTCGGTCCTCGTACGGCGCTTCGACGCCGAACAGGCCCTGGCGCTCATCCCCAAGGAGCGCATCTCTTTTCTGGCCGGGCCTCCGACGTTCTTCATTGCCATGGCCCGCGCCCTCGGCGAAGGATCGCGTCCCGGCGTTGACGTGTCGACAGTCCGGCTGGTGTCCAGCGGTGGGGCGTCGGTCACGCCGGCGTTCGTGGAAGACACGGCACGCACCTTCGACTGCCGGGTCAAGCGGACATACGGCTCGACCGAGGCACCCACCGTGACCACGAGTACCGACGACGATCCCTTCGAGAAAGCCCGTGACACCGACGGGCGCGCTGTGGGCGAGGTCGAGCTTCGCGTCTCAGACCCGGAGACGGGTGCGCGTTGTGGCACCGGTGTCTCAGGTGAGCTGTGGGTACGAGGCCCCGAGATGTTCGCCGGCTACGCCGACGCCGCCCAGACTTCCACGGTCATTGCCAAGGGTGGCTGGTTCCGGACAGGAGATCTGGCCACGGTCGACGGTGAGGGGTGGTTGCGCATCGTCGGGCGCCTCAAGGACGTCATCATCCGCGGTGGCGAGAACATCTCTGCGTCCGAAGTCGAGGCCGCCCTCGAGGCGCACCCTGACATCCGGCATGCCGTGGCCGTCGGCTATCCCGACCCGCTCATGGGAGAACGGGTTGCCGCCTTCGTGGAGTCGGCTGCCCCGTTCGACCTCGACGCGTGTCGAAGTTGGTTCGCAGGTCGAGGCATGGCCGTGTTCAAGACCCCCGAGAAAGTGGAGCGGCTGGAACACCTTCCGCTCTTGGGTTCGGGCAAGCCTGACCGGGCCGCGTTGCAACGCCGCGCCGCAGCCAGCTGATTGCGATGCCTGTGTCACGGGCAAGAGGTGAAGCTCTCGCAGCAATGGGGTGAAGGTTCCCCGGGATTCCGCCGGGTGTGCTGCCCTATTCAGCTATAAACGAACACACTTATAGTTCGTGAAAGCATGTGCCCGACACCGGACGCCCGACACCCGACCACCCGTCATGGGTGTCTGAGGCACAGCCACTCCACAACCCGCAGGCAACGGCACACCAGGACACGGCACACCAGGACACGCCACGCCAGGACACGGCACACCAGGACACGGCACGCCAGGACACGGCATACCGACGGCGCTCCACCTCCCCGCGCGTGACCGGCACTAGCTTTGCCCCGTGCCACGCCGCAATCTCATCCCGCTCGCTCTGCTCGCGCTCCTCGGCGTGGGCACGCTCGTCTTCGCCATCGTGGGCGCATCGTCGGCGCCGAGCGGTGCCACGCTCACCGTGCAGAACGGGTCGGCGCTGACATTCTCGAACTCCTTCTCCATGGACCTCGTCAACACGCTCGCCACCGGCGGGTCCAATGGCACGATCAGGCAGGTACGCCTCGTCTCCTACGTGGCTCCCGATCGCATGCCGCGTGTATCAGCGGTCCGATTCTGGTTCGAGGCTCGTCGCCGTGCTCAACCCGTCGGCCGTGGCCTGCAGCCTCTCCATGTACCAGGCCGTGGTCGGAGGATCCATGCCGTGGACGGCCAGCGGCAAGGGCTTCGTCCGGACAGAGAACCTGAACGAGTACGACGCCCGTGTGCCACACGCCACGGCCACGACCTGCGACCCTCAGCCGACGAATGTGCTCGGCTCGGTCAAAGAACGGGCCACCGTGCGGGGCGGCTACCTCGTCGGCGTGCGCCTGACCGTCGTTGTGCCCCCCCAGAGACTCGCCAGCGGTCAGGCGGCCGCCAGCGGCGTGGAGAATCAGGCACTGGTCATGCGTCAGGTCAACGGCACCCCCGTCGGCGCCCTCAGCAGCTAAGGACGCGACCCAGGCCGGAACAGCGGATCAGGCGAGAGTCTGGCCCGCCTCGAGGCGGGCGCGCAGCAACGTGGCGATGCGGTCGCGGTGCGCCGCGGCGTCCCCGTAGCTGACTTGGTCAAGCTGGGACCGCTTGAGGTAGAGGTGCATGTCGTGCTCCCAGGTGAAGCCGATGCCGCCATGCACCTGGAGCCCGGCTGCCATCACGCGGCGAGACGCGTCGGAGCACCAGGCCTTGGCCATGCTCGCCGAAACCGAGCGTTCCGGGTCGCCGGCAGCCGCACACCAGGCGGCGTAGTACGCGGTGGACCGCATCCCCTCCACATCGACGAGTGCGTCGGCCAGCATGTGCTTGACGGCCTGGAACGAGCCGATGGGCTTACCGAACTGCACCCGGTCCTTCGCGTACTGCACTGTCAGGGAGAGCACGTGGTCCGCCGCGCCGAGCATCTCGGCGCTGGCCAGCGTGGCCGCCCTGTCCACGAGAAGCTCTCCCGCGTCTTGGCCACCCAAGAACCGGGCCGGTGTGCCGTCGAAGCTGAGCACGCCGAGCTCGCGCGTGCGGTCCATCGCTGAGAGCGGCGCCGGCCGCCCCTCCGTGCGCAGGTCAACCGCGTAGATGCAGCCGCCGGCCAGGACAACCGCGATGTCGGCCGACGGCGCATACGCCACGGGGGGCGTCTGTCCGCTGAGGTGCGCCAGTGCATCGGACCCGGGCCCAGTGTCCACCGTGATCCCGCTCGCGCCGGGCGCCGCCGCCACACAACCCACGGCGTCGCCCTGTCCCAGCGCCTCCCGCCAGTCCTTCGTGCCGGCATCGGCCCGGGCCTCGTCCCCGCACAGTGCCCCGAGGGCCACGATCGTGGGAAGGAACGGCGCAGCCACCAGCCGGCGCCCGATCTCCTCGCACAGCACGGCCAGTTCGACCATGCCCAGGCCGAGGCCACCTTCGTCTTCGGGCAGCTCGATCGCCAGCCACCCCTGATCCGCCATGGCGGACCAGGCCGCCTCGTCGTAGCCGCTCGGCGCATCGGCCGTCGTCGTCGCCGTCGTCGCCGCTCCCGCCCCGGGCAGCGTTCCCACGATCGCCCCGGGGCCGACCCGGGCGCGCAGGGCGTCGGACCCGGCCATCCCGTCGAGGAGGGAGGCCGCGGCCTCGCGCAAAGCTTGCTGGTCACTCGAGAGGTCGAAGTCCACGGCGGCGCAGTCTACGGCGGCGGCTGACACGGGTGTCACCTGCTGCGGCGGCTGTGCCATGCTGCGGCGGATGGATCTGCACGCCACGGCCGAACAGGAGTCCCTACGGGCCTCCTTCCGGGCTTGGCTCATGGAGCACCTCCCGTGGCCCTACGGCGTCGGTCTGCCGCCGCGCTTCGACGACCTGGCCGAGACGGTGGCCTTCGGGCGCCGCTGGCAGGCCGAGCTGGCTGCCGACGGGTGGGTGGGCCTGACCTGGCCCGCCGAGTACGGTGGCCGCGGCCTGGGCGCCCTGGAGAACTACGTCGTGATCGAGGAGCTGGCCCGGGCGCGGGCTCCCGAGCTGGTGGGCCGTATCGGCATCAATCTCGTTGGCCCCACCTTGTTGGCCCACGGCACCCCCGAGCAGAAGGAGCGCTTCCTCGCGCGCATCCTCTCGGCCTCCGAGTTGTGGTGCCAACTCTTCAGCGAACCCGATGCCGGGAGCGACCTGGCTTCGCTCACCACGAGGGCGGTGCCGGTCGACGGGGGCTACCGGGTCACCGGGCGCAAGGTCTGGACCTCCTATGCCCAATTTGCCGATTGGGGCCTCTGCCTCACGCGGAGCGATCCCGGCGCCCCGAAGCGTCAGCAGGGCATCACGGCGCTCATCATCGACATGCACGCCGAGGGGGTCGTCGTACACCCGCTCGTGCAGTCGACGGGTGAGGCGGAGTTCAACGAGGTCGAGCTCGACGACGTCTTCGTGCCCGATGAACGGCGCGTCGGTACCGAGGGGCAAGGGTGGGGTGTCGCCGGTTCCACCCTGGCGCACGAGCGCGGCATCAATCCACGCCAACTGGTGATCCACGCCCAGCTCATCGAAGAACTGCTCCGCCTGGCCGAGGAGAACGGGAGCTTCGACGATTGGCGCCTCCGTCAGTCCCTGGCCCAGGCGGCCACCGAGGTGCGCCTCTTCCAGCTGCACAACTGGCGTTCGCTCACCAGGCTGTCCAAGGGTGAGGCGCCGGGCCCCGAAGGCAGCGCGCTGAAGCTCTACTGGAGTGAAATGTCCAAGCGACTGCATCAGACCGCGCTCGACGTGCTCGGACCCGCCTCGCCCCTGTGGGAGGGTGCCGAGGGGAATCCCGCCAATGGGGCCTGGCAGCGCTCGTGGCTCTATTACCAGGCGTCGTCCATTTTCGCCGGGACCAACGAAATCCAACGCACGCTGGTGGGCGAGCGCGTCCTGGGACTGCCCCGGGGGTGAGCGTCGCCGGCGCGGCCGGGCGGCACGACAGCACGGGCGACGCAAGGAGGATGGAAGAAGTGGCAGAGACATTCGAGACGATCCGCTACAACGTCGACGGCGCCGTGGCAACCATCACGATGCATCGACCCGACATGGCCAACGCCCAGAACTCCGCGCTCATCGACGAGCTCGATGCCGCATTCGACCTTGCCGACGCGGACGACGCCGTGCGCGTCGTGATCTTGGCCGGCGCCGGCAAGCACTTCTCCTCGGGCCACGACCTCAAGGCGCTGGTGGCCGGCGACGACGGCGACCCCTGGGTCGCGCTGCGTGAGACGCCGGAAGGGAAGTTCCACCACGAGAAGACCATGTACTACGACCGCTGCCTGCGCATCCATGACTTCCGCAAGCCCACCATCGCCGCCGTGCAGGGCAGCTGCGTGGCCGCCGGACTCATGCTGGCCGCCATGTGCGACCTGATCGTCGCCGCAGACGACGCGCTGTTCTCCAATCCCGTCCTGCGCCTCACCGGGGCCGGCGTCGAACTGCTCGTCGAGCCGTGGGAGCTCGGGATCCGCAAGGCCAAGGAGTTCCTCCTCACCGGCGACACCATCGACGCGCAGGAGGCCTGGCGCCTGGGCTTGGTCAACCGCGTCGTCCCGCGGGCCGAGCTCGAGGAGCGGGCGCGCGAGCTGGCCGACCGGGTGGCGCTGGTGCCTCCCGTCACGGCCCAGACGGTCAAGGACACCATCAATCACACCGGCACGCTGATGGGCAAGCGCGATGCGCTCAAGTACCACTTCATGGCCCACCACTGGGTGCACAACTCGGCCACCGCCCTCAACGCTCTGGCGGCCCGCAAGGAGAAGGGCTCCATGCGCGACGTCATGGCCGAACGCGATCAGGGACATCCGGACCCGTGACGGACGCTGCCACCGGTCCGCTGGCCGGCATCCGCGTCATCGACGTCGGCACGCGGATCTCCGCCCCGTTCTGTGCCGGGCTGCTGGGCGAGCTCGGCGCCGACGTGATCAAGGTCGAGCTCCCCGGCGAAGGCGACTTCATGCGGACGATCGGGCCGTTCGTACCGGTCGAGGACGCCCCCGACTACTCGCTCTTCTGGGCGGTCGAGGGTCGGGGTCGGCGCGGCGTCACCTGCGACCTCCGCCACCCAGAGGGCAAGGACCTGTTCCGGCGGCTGGTGGCATCGGCCGACGTGCTGTGCGAGAACTTCCGCCCGGGCACCATGGAGCGTTGGGAACTCGGCCCGGCCGACCTCCCCGAGGACCTCGTCTACGTGCGCATCAGCGTCTTCGGACAGACGGGCCCGTACTCCCCGCGCCCCGGCCTCGACCGGCTCGGCATCGCCTTCGGCGGTCTCCTCAACATCACCGGTGATCCGGACCGCCCGCCCGTGCGTCCCGGCGTCACGATCTCGGACTACCTCACGGGAACCTTCGCCGCCTTCGCCGCCGTGGCGGCGCTCTACGGGCGGGACCAGTCGGGCCGCGGCGGGGACATCGTCGACGCTCCCCTGTACGGCTCCGTCCTGCGCATCCTCGAGTGGACCCTGGCCGGGTACGACACCTTAGGGATCGTGCGCCAGCGCGAGGGGAACCGGCTCTCCACCTCGGCCCCGCTCGACAACTACCCGACGGCCGACGGCTTCTTCATCTGCATCGTGGCCGGCTCGGACGCCAACTTCCATCGCCTCTGCCGGGCCATGGAACGGCCGGACCTGGCCGAGGACGCGCGCTTCGCCACCCTGGCCGAACGGGCCGCGCACGGTGACGACATCAACGAAATGGTGGCCGAGTGGACGGCGAGCTTGACCGCAGAGGAGATCACGGCGCGCTGCGTCGAGTGCGACGTCCCGGTCGGCACGGCCTACAGCGCCGCTGACATCTTCGCCGATCCCCACATGAAGGCCCGCGGTGACATCATCGCCATCGACGACCCGGTGATCGGGACGGTGCGTCAGCAGGCCCCGTTCCCCCGGCTGGCCAAGCACCCCATGTCGGCGCCCCGGGGTGCACCCCGCCTGGGCGAGCACAACCGCGAGGTCTGGTGCGACCTGGTCGGGTTGAGCGAGGACGAGCTGGCCGGTCTGGTCGACCGTGGGATCGTCTGAATCAGGTTCCGCCCCGCAGCTCAGCCCTGCGTGCTGTCGATCCGGCCCATGTAGTTGGCCCCACCGAACGTGAAGATGCCACCGTCGGCCGCCGCCATCCAGTAGCCGTTGGTGGCATTGTCGGCCGCCATGCCGACGACGGGGGCCACCAGACTCAGGCTGCCCGTGCTGCCGTCGAAGGGCGCCTGGCCGTAGGTGAAGATGCCACCGTCAGAGGCCACGAACCGGTAACCCTGGCCATCGGGGGCCGATTCCATCCCGACGATCGGCCGGTTCAACCTGATGCTGCCCGTGCTCCCGAGGAACGGCGCGTTGTAGCTGAAGATGCCCCCGTCGGATGCGACCTCCCAGTAGCCGCCACTCGCCGGGTCCGCGGCCATTCCCACGATCGGCTTGTTGAGAGCCTTGCCCCCCATGGAGCCGAAGAACGGTGCGTTCCCGTAGCTGAAGATGCCGCCGTCGGAGGCCACCATCCAGTAGCCCTTGCCGTTCGGCGTCGAGGCCATGCCGACGATCGGCTTGTTGAGGCGGAGCGATCCGGTCGAGCCGAAGAAGGATGCGTTGCCGAAGCTGAAGATGCCGCCGTCCGATGCAACCAGCCAGTAGCCGCGGCCGTCCGGGGTGGACGCCATGCCGACGATGGGGGCATTGAGCGATCCTCTGAGCGAGCCGTAGTTCGTGGCCGAGCCGAAGGCGGCCACAGTGCCATTGGCCTCAGCCTCCCAGTAGCCGGTCCCGTTGGGCGTCGGCGTGATGGCCACGGTGCGCGAGCCGGACTGCACCGCCGTGGCCAGCTGCCCCCAGCTCGACGAGATGTCGCTCGGCGCGCCGCACGAGCTGACGAAAATCCCCGCAATCGATCCGCCCGCGTAGCCCGACGCCGAGAAGGCTCCGCCCATGGAAAGGACCGGCGGACCCCAGGGGCAGTTGGCGAACGGATGCAAGATGATGTCGCGGTGGCCCCAGCACCCGGACTGATTCGAGGCGCTGCAGGCCGAGTTGGTCGTAGACGAGCCGCTGTAGCCGTCGTCGTACATCCAGTAGTAGTCGGCCTCGAGCACCGACGTGAGACCACCGGCCCAGATGGAACCGCCGAAGGTGATCGGAGCGCCGCCCGAGAGATACGAGGGGAAGGTCGGGTCGTTGCCGGAGTTGGCGCCGCCCTGCGCGTAGACATCGAGCTGCGCCGTGACGTCGTTGATGGGCGGGAGCCCGCGGTCGACACGCTCGTCGTTGACGACGGTCAACAGCTGCTGGTCCATCGGCAGCGCGGCGAGGGCCGACTCGGAGATGTTCATGGGGCCAACGCCTTCTTGGGCGCGGGCGTCGTTGATGGCAGCCAGCCAATCACTGTTGTCGGGCTCGATGTTCGTGGAGGGATTGGCGGGAGGAAGGATCCCCGCCGCAGACGCCGGCGCGGCTCCGAACCCGACCGCCATGGAGCTCATGAGCACCGCCCCGATGGGCAGCAACAGTGTCGCGATTCGGCGATGCATGCGCTGCGGCACGACTTCCTTCCCCCTCTGGACGACTCTTCCCAGAGTGGGTATCGGAAGGACCGGCGCGAAATGTATGAATCTTTTTGACTACATGAGCACCATTGGCGTAGGCCTCGAACCCGCCGACCCTGCGTGCACCGGGATTGCGCACAACGCCAGGAGCGGCCCTGTTGTCATGCCGTTGTGCAAACCGGGCCGGCGCGATCGGGCGGGCGACCGGACGTGCGGACGCTCAGCCCCGCGGGAGTCCGAGGACCCGTTCCGCCACGATGTTGCGCTGAATCTCCGACGTGCCGCCGGAGATGGTGCCGGAGAACGAGCGTAGGTATTGGAGGACCCAGGCGCCGTCGTAGAAGGAACCGTTGGCACTCTCTTGGACCCGGTTCGGTTCGAAGTGGGCCAGGTCCCATTCGGTGAAGCGATTCGGACCCGGGCCGTCGAGGTCGAGGCCCTCGAGCCCGAGCGCCTGCTGCCCCAACTGCGTGGCGCGCTGCTCGGCCTCGCTCGAGAACAGCTTCAGGATCATGTGTTCGGGCGGCATCTCGCCCCGCGTCGACTTGGCGAAACCGCGGTAGCCGAGGCACCGCATGGCGGCGGTGTCGGTGGCCAAGCGGCCGATGGCCTCGGCCAGGCGGGGGTCGTCGCCCAGCGTGCCGCCACGGCCGTCGGGGCGACGCGCCACTCGCACCAAGCCGCGCAGTGCACGCTCCATCTTGGCGACGTTCATGATCCAGAGCATGCCCCGCTCGTGGCGGAGCGAGCCCTGGCTGACCGTCCAGCCGTGGTTGAGCTCACCGAGCAGATTCTCCTCGGGCACCTCGACATCGCTGAAGAAGACCTCGTTGAAGTCAGCATGGTGCGGGTCGGTGAGTTCGGGCAGCGGGCGGCACACGATGCCAGCGGTTCGCATGTCGATGATGAGCACACTGATGCCGCGGTGCTTGGGCGCTTCGGGGTCGGTGCGTACGTAGCACAGGCAATAGTCCGCTTCGTGGGCACCCGAGGTCCACACCTTCTGCCCGTTGACGACGAAGTGGCCGTCGCGGTGCTCCGCTCGGGTCCGCAACGAGGCCAGGTCGCTCCCCGCGTTGGGCTCACTCATCCCCACGCACCACGTGATCTCGCCTCTCAGTGTCGGGAGGACGAAGCGCTCCTTCTGGTCGGCGGTCCCGTATTCGACGATGGAGGCGGCACAAATGGAGAGGCCTTGGGGATTGAGTGAGCGCGGCGCCATGCGCTCGGTGATGACCTCGAAGTAGACCATCTGCTCCTCGGGCGTCGCGTTGCGGCCGCCGAGTTCGGGCGGCCAGCCCGGCACCAGGTACCCCGCCTCGAACATGGCGCGCTGGAAGGCGCGGGCCCAGGGCGGGAGATGGGCCGAGGAGCGGCGGGACTCCCCCGCCATCGCCTCGGCCGTCGGCAGGTGCTCGTCGAGCCAGGACTCGAATTCACGGCGGAACTCGACGAGCGTGTCGTCAGGGGCCAGGCGCATGGCCAACTATGACACGGGTGTCATTCGGCGAGCGAGTCTCCGTCGTCCTCTTCGTACGCGGCCTCCGAGCCCAGTCGATAGCCGCGGCGCGCCGCCGGCAGGGCTTGAATGGCGAGCACAATGCCGAAGGCGGGCTCGGTGAGGAGGATCGACCCGGCGATCTCTTCCCAGCTGGCCCCTACCTCGGCGGCCAGGCGGGCGTGGCGCTGCACACCACCGGGCTGCCGGGCGATGACCGTGCACACCATGCGGATCAGCTCGTGGGTCTTGCGGTCCGGCGCGCGCAGCGAATCGATGGAGGCCATCCACCCGTTCTGTGCCTGCAGTACGCCTGGCGCCAATTCCTGGAGGAAGCGATCGGCGGGAAAGGGCCAGACGTCGTCCTCGACATTGACGTCGAAAGTGTCGTCGTCGCCACCGTCACTCATCGCGGCGCCATCGTATCGGTGTGGTCCCCGCTCAAAAGCCAGGTTCGGGGTCACGCGGCTGGCCCAGCATGCGTTCCGCTATCACGTTGCGCTGCACCTCGCTGGTGCCCCCCGCAATGGTGAGGCAGCGGGTGGAGAGGAACCCCTCTTCCCACCGTTGGGCCTTGCCGTCGAGCACAGCGCCGTCGGCGCCATAGAGCGCCATCCCCATCTCCTGGACCCGTTGCTCGTGCTCCACCCCGAGCAGCTTGCGCACGCTGCTGGCGCTGCCGGGGTCGACGCCCGAGAGCGTCCGCAAGGTTGCACGGTGTCCCAGCAGGGCGATCGACTGCGCTTCGGCGATGAGGTGCCCCAGCCGATCCTCCAGGCTGGCCGGGCTCGGCTCGCCACGCTCGTTCCGGCGGGCCACGGTACGGATGAGCGACTCGACGCCGTTCCCGAAGGAGGCGCCAGACGACATGGAGACGCGTTCGTTGGCCAGCGTCGTCCGCCCAATGCGCCAGCCGTCCCCCGGTGCGCCCACGACGGCGTCGTCGGGGACGAACACGTCGTTGAAGAAGACTTCGTTGAACATGGCGGCGCCGGTGAGTTCGCGCAGCGGACGGATGTCAAGACCCTCGGCATGCATGTCCACGATGAAGTAGGTGATGCCGGCGTGCTTCGTCGCGTCGGGGTCCGAGCGCGCCAGGCAGATGCCGAAGTCGGCCGTGTGCGCCAGCGAGGTCCACACCTTCTGCCCGTTCAGGACCCAACCGCCTTCGACGCGCTCGGCCCGCGTGCTCAGGTTCGCCAAGTCGGACCCGGCGCCCGGTTCGCTGAAGAGCTGGCACCAGTTGAGCTGGCCGTGCAGCGTCGGACGCACCCACCGCTCCTGTTGCTCGGTGGTCCCATGCGCGATCAGCGTGGGCAACGCCCAGGCTCCCACTGCGAGATGGGGGCGCATCACCCCTGCCGCCGCCAGCTCCTCGTCGATGACGAGCTGTTCGAGGGGTGACGCCGCGCGTCCCCACGGCAGCGGCCAGTGCGGCATGATCAGCCCCGCCTCGGCCAGCGCCGCGCGTTGGCCCGCCGCGCCGGCCGCCGCCACCTCCGCCACGACGGCGCGGATCTCGGCGCGGAGCGACTCGGCCTCCGCCGGCAGATCGGCAGCCAGGTTGCGCCGGGCGCCGGAGATGGCCAGCCCGGCCACCTCGTGCTCGAGCGCGCCGACGTCGCCGCCGGCCACCACCTGCAGGTTGGCCATGGCCCTCTTCAGATAGAAGTGCGCGTCGTGCTCCCACGTGAAGCCGATGCCTCCGAGGATCTGAATGCACTGCTTGGCGCAACGCGCCGCCTCTCCGAGTGCCACGGCGCCCGCGATGCGCGCCGCCAGATGGCGGTCAGATGACTCGTCGACAGCGCCGGCCGTCTCCGCAGTCTCGTCCTCGCTCCACGCCGCCGCGGCATCCCAGGCGACTGCGGCACACTGCTCCACCGAGACCAACATGTCCGCCAGCGCGTGCTTGACCGCCTGGAACTGTCCGATCGGCCGACCGAACTGGACTCGCACTTTGGCGTAGTCCGACGCCGTTTCCAGGCACCAGCGGGCCAGACCTGCGCTCTCGGCTGCCGCCAACGTCAGGGCCAGGCCGCGCACGTCGTCGTCGGAGACCATCACCTGGGCGTGTCGCGGCACCGTCACCGGCCCGTCGCCGGCGATACGCAGTTCCCCCAGGGCCCGGGTGGCATCGAGGGCCGGGAGCGGCTCGACCGTGACCGCCTCACCCAGCGCCTCGGTGTCGAGGAGCAGCCACCCGGTGCCGGTGCCGTAGTCGAGTGGGACGAGGACGAGGCGCGCCGTCGGCAGGCCGAGCACTGGGCGCACCGTGCCGGACAGGGCGAGCGCGCCGTCCTCGGCCTGTTGCCAATGATGGGGGGCGGCACCGAGCGCCACGGCTGCCGTGATGCTGCCGTCGGCCAGGCCCTGCATCCAGGCCTCCGGAACAGCCGCCGGACCCTGCGAAGCCCGGGCCAGGGCGGCGGACACCAAGAGGGTCGGGAGCAGTGGTCCCGGGAAGAGGGCGTGACCGAGCTCCTCCACGATCACCACCAGCTCGGCCAGCGTGAAACCCTGGCCGCCGCGCTCCTCGGGCACATGGAGGCCGAGCCAGCCCTGGGCGGCCATCTTCTCCCACGCCCCCGGCAGCTCGGCGGCCTCACCGGGGGCCTCGGCCAATGCCCGGGGCACCGTGGGCGGGCAGTGGGTCTGCGCCCAACGCAGCGCGGTCGTGCGCAGGGACTCGTGGTCCTCGGTGACGGCGATCGGCATTACGTCCCTTTCTCGAGTGGCACCTCGGCGCCGTCGCGCCAAAGGGAGATGGCCCCGACGGGGCATCCCTGCGCCGCGACGCGCAGGCGCTCCTCGTCAGTGGCGGCCGCGTCGACGACGACGGCGTGGCCCTCATCGCTCAGGTCGAAGGTCTCGGGCGCCCAGAACACGCAGTTGCCCGAGCCCATACAGCGGTCCCAGTCGATCCTGGGCTCCAGCGCGTCGGTCCCCATCAGAGCACTCGCTGCCCGATACCGGTCATGGCCCCTGCGTCCCGCGGTGGGTTGGATCTGCCACGCATGGGCCTGAAACTACCCCCCAGGCGAGAACACCACCGGCAGGGAGAGCGGGGAGCGGAAGGCCATGCCCTCAATGTGCGGCGGCTCGGCATCCGGATCCAGCCTGAAGGGCCCGAGTCGGTCGAACAGCGTGTTGATGGCGATGCGGGACTCCATGCGGGCGAGATGCATGCCCAGGCAGACGTGGACGCCGAAGCCGAAGCCGACATGCTGCCGCTGCTGGCGGAAGATGTCATAGCGGTCCGGATCCGTGTACTTGCGCTCGTCACGGTTGGCCGCACCGATCAGGAGCGCAATGTCGGCTCCTGCCGCGATGGCGACACCGGCCAACTCGGTGTCGCGGGTGGCCCGGCGCAGAATCACCGTTACCGGCGGCTCCCAGCGCACGACTTCCTCAAAGGCCGGGGCGAAGAGCGAGCGATCCGCGTAGAGCGCGTCGAACTGGGAGCGCTCCTGGAGAAGAGCGAACAGCATGCTGCCGGTGGCGCGATAGGTCGTCTCGACACCCGCGGGGAGCAACAGGCGCAGGAAGGAGAAGATCTCCTCGTCCGTCAAGCGCTCGCCGTCGACCTCGGCCCGCACGAGGTCGCTGATGAGGTCGTCGCCCGGAGTGGCTCGCCGTTCAGCCATGACCGCGGCGAAGTAGTCGCGCAGCGAGTTCGACGCCGCGATGCCGCGGTCCCAGTTGGCCGCCACGCTCGTGAGTTCCAGGGTCCGCCGTTGGAAAGTCGAGTAGTCCTCGCGGGGCAGGCCGAGGATGCGCGCGATCACCTGTGCCGGAAAGTTGAACGTGACCGAGCGCACCAGGTCGGTGTGACCTTCATCGATGAAGGTGTCGATCAGCTCGTTGACGACGCGGGCGACCAGGTCCTCCTCCCAGCGCTCCAGGATCTTGGAGCGGAAGCTGCCGGCCACAAGGGTGCGGACGGCGCGGTGTTCGGGCTCGTCCATCTGCAAGATGGTCCGCCCCATCACCATCCCCATGATCTCCTCGTAGATCTTCGAGGAGTACGTCTCGTTGTCGCGCAGCACCTGCACGACCTCGTCGAAGCCGAAGACCGTGACCGGAGCCGGCTTGGAAGGGTCGGCGATCTCGGCGCCCTCACCGAGGTCGATCGGGCCGACGTGCACGGGGCTCTGGCGACGCAGTGCGTGCATGGCGGGGTACGGGTCGCGGATGGTGCCGCCGACCACGTCTTTCAGCTCATACGGATCGAACGGCACCGCCGTCGAGTCCGCCGTCGAATTCAGTCCTGGCATGTCGCTACTCCACCCCCTAGATTCCGGGTGTCACGCCGGGTTGGACCTGACTCCCATGTCACACGCAACTCAACAATCGTTGGACAACGTAGCAAACGATCGTTGGGGAGGCGAGAACCCAGGCTTCACGACGTGTGCCTGGGAGGACCACCTGGAGGACTCCGTGGAGGGAGAGCCGTCACGACGCCGCCGGAGCCACGCCGGGATGCAGGAGACACGCAGGGTGCAGGAGTAACGCAAGAGTACGGAGCCGCAGCCAAAGCGACCGACGGGCGGTCATTCGATCACCCGGGGTTGGGGAGCGGAGAAATGGGACCGAAGATGACCATCGACACGCACTCCCAGGACGGAGCGCCCGCGGAGCGCGGCGGCGCCGCCCCTGGGGAGGGCTCGGCCACCCGGCGACGGATACTCCAGATCGCCTTGACGCTGATGGCGCAGCGGGGTGTCGATGGCACCAGCATGCGTGACCTCGCGTCGGCCGCCGGCCTCAACGTGGCGTCGCTCTACCACTACTTCCCGAGCAAACGTGACCTGCTCGAGTCGGTGCTGGTCGAGCAGGGCTACCTCCCGATCAGGCCGGTGCGCGTGGAGCCGCACGGCGACGAACCTCCCGCCGAGCCTCTGACGCTGGCCCAGCTCCTGGCTGAGATCATGACGTCCATGTTCGAGGTCGAGGACTTCGTCCGCCTCATGGTGGGCGAGGCCATGCGGGGCGAGGCCACTGCCCGCGCCGTGGGCGTCGACCTCTTCGCCTCGTTCGAGGCGAGCATTCAGGAGTGGGTCGAGAAGAACCGACCGGACCTCCAAGAAGGGCCCGGCGCTGCCGCCGTGGCCCGCCTCCTCAGCGCCATGGTGGTCGGGATCTTCATTCAGCACGCCGCCGACGTGCTGGGCGACGAGGGGGACGACCTCACCGCCCTGTCCCTCGACCGCGCCCGCGAGGCGGCCTCCATCCTCAAGCCCCCCCAATAACCCCCCAAGAGACAGGAACGCGCCAGCCGGCCGGCGGCCTTGCCCCCTCCCCGCTGAGCGGCACACACTGGCGGCGTGCCTGACCCCACCGCCACTCCCACCACCCCACCGACCGCCGTCGCCACCGCTGTCTTCGCGGCGCCCCCCGAGACGGTGTGGGCCTATCGCCTCGACTTCGCCAACCTGCCGGGCTACAACCCCGACGTCAGCGACGTCGTGCGCACGGCGGACGGGCCCGACGACGGGCCGGGGGCGCGCTCGGTCCCGGCGCCCGCTACGCGTTCAATCTTGCCGACCCGCGGCGGCCCGGCTCCCAGGTCCCCATTGAGCTGTGGACGGTCGCCGCCGTCCCCCCCACGCTCGTGTCGGCCGGCATGGCGGGGGGTAGTGACGCCTACGAGGAGTTCGTCGTGGAGCCGATCGGTGGCGGCGGCTGCGAGGCCACGCTCACGCTGTGGGTGACGCTGCCCGAGGGCTTGTCCGACGACGTCCGCGCCGCCGCCGCCGCCGGCAGTCAGGAGTCGATCAGCAAGGAACTCCGACTGATGAAGGAAGTTCTCGACAACAACTGAGGGCCGAGGTCGTCGCCTGCGGGCAAGTCAGTTCGTGTACCGCGCGTCGGCCTCGGTGAGCCGCTCGGCGAGATGCGCCAACATCTTTACGCCGATGCTCGGCGTCGTCATGAGCATGGACCGGAATTCCCCGACGTCGAGCACCAGGAGCTCCATCGGGGTCGCCGCCACCACGTCGGCTGTCCGCATTCCACCATGGAGCAGCGCCAGCTCGCCGAAGTAGTCCCCGGGGCCGAAGCGGTTGACCTCCTTCCCGCGGGCCCAGCACGAGGCTCTGCCCTCGAGCACGAGGAAGAACTCGCTCCCGGGCTTTCCCTCCTCGGTCAGGATGGCTCCCTTCTCGGCCTCGACGGGCGTCCCGAGCTGTGCGATGGCCCGCAGCTCGCCCTGCGAGCAGCTCGAAAACAGGGGCACCCCGCGGAGAAGTTCGATCTGCTCTTTAGGGATGCGGCTACGCATTGGTCTGCCCCTTCCCGCCGGCTCTGCGCCGGCTCTCCGGCAATGGGTGTTGGAGGAGCGTACTGTTCGAGGTCCTCGTCAGCTCGGCTCCTGAGGACGGGCGGTCAGCCGCCGTCACGCAGGCGCTGGCGCAACAGGAACTTCTGCACCTTGCCTGAAGGAGTCCGCGGCAATTCGTCCACGATCCGGATCTCCTCGGGCCACTTCTGGCGGGTGAGGCCCGCCGCGGCCAGGTGGGCCTTCAGCGCCTCGAGATCGGGCGCCTCGGCTCCGGGCTGCATGCGGAAGTAGGCGCAGCCGTGCTCGCCGAGACGCGCGTCGGGTGCGGCCACCACCGCCACCTCGGCCACACCCTTCATGTGGGCCAAGAGCTGCTCCACCTCGGCGGCGCTGACGTTCTCGCCGCCGCGGATGATGATGTCCTTGACGCGGTCGGTAATGGTCAGGTAGCCGTCGGCATCAATCACGCCGATGTCCCCGGTGCGGAACCAGCCGTCGGCGTCAATGGCCTGGGCCGACAACGTGGCGTCCGTGTAGCCCGCGAAGCGGTCGGGTCCCCGGCTGAGGATCTCGCCGGGCTCCCCCGCATCGACATCGCGACCGTCCTCGTCGACCGTGCGGATCTCGACACCCGCCATGGGCCGGCCGTCGGTGTGGATGCGCTTCTCCTTGGGAGCATCGTGCTGGGAACCCGTCACCGACGGGTGCTCGGTCGAGCCGTAGGAGCGCACCAGCGAGATCCCGAGCTCGTCTGCCCGCTCCGCCACCGCGTTGGGGATGGGCGAACCGCCCAATCCGATGTAGCGCATGAGTTCGACGTGCTCGGGCCCGAAGCCGGGGCAGTCGAGCAGGCTGGTGAAGAAGTACGTGGAGCCACTGCCGGCGGAGATCTGCTCCTCGACCATGGCGTCGAGGACCGTCGGCGGATCCCAACCGTCGATCATGTAGATCGGCCGCCCGCTGTAGAGCGGGCAGAGGAGGCCGCCCAGCATCCCGATGGCGTGCCCGACCGGCGCGCCCACCAGGCTCGGCTTGTCGCGCATGGCCTGATGGTCGGACAGCTGGCGCACCTCGCAGCCCAGCGTCCTGTGCGTGTGGACCACACCCTTGGGGTCGGCCGTCGTTCCCGAGGTGTAACCGATGACCGCGGCGCCGTCGGGGTCGACGTGCGCCGGCCCGTCGATCGGCTCGGCGCGACGCAGCTCGTCGAAGCGGACGTAGCCGGACGCATCGCCGGCGATGTCGCCCACCACCACGACGCGCTCCAAGCTCTGCAGGCCGCCGCGCACCGTGGCCAGCTCGGCCAGGTAGTCACGCTGGCCGATGCGCGACACGATAACGAGCGCTTTGGCCCCACTCTGGCGGAGGATGAACCCGACCTCCTTTGGCCCGTAGAAGTGCACGATCGGGACCAACGTCACGCCGACCATCGAACAGGCGTAGAACGTGATGGCGGCCTCGACCCAGTTGGGCAACTGGAATGCGACCACGTCGCCGGGCCCGAGGCCGAGGGCGCGCAGCCCACCCGCCACGCGCAGCGATTCCTCGTAGACCTCGCCGACGGTCCCGAGGTATGGGTTGGTCGGCGACCAGATCCGGAAGCGTCGCGACGGATCCTCCAAGAGGCAGTCGCGCAGGAACTCCCCAAGGGTGCGATCGTCCCAAGCGCCCTCGGCCAGGTAGCGCGCGCCCAACTCGGCCGGCATCGGGCACAACTCGAACGTCGTCATGCCGAAGCGATGAACAGATCGGCCAACCGGTGGCGCTGGGCACCGGCACCACCGGAGAGCAGCTCGTTCTGCTTCACTCGCTTGAAGAGGAAATGGGCGTCGTTGGCCCAGGTGAACCCGACCCCGCCGTGCAGCTGAATGTCGTCGCCGGTGACCCGCACGCCGGCGTCGGCGGCATAACTCGACGCCATGGCCGCAGCCTGGGCCCGCTCGGGCGCCTCGGTGTCCGAGGCCCAGGCAGCGAACTGGAAGCCCGCCCGCGCCATCTCGACCTGTTGGAACATTTCGACCAGGCGGTGCCGCACCGTCTGATAGGTGGCGACCGGCTTGTCGAAGACGATCCGCTCAGAGGTGTAGGCGATCGCCTCCGCCAGGGCGCGGTCAGCCGCGCCGACCGTCTCCGCCGCCAGTGCGATGGCGATGTCGTCCTGCACCCTCTGCCACAGTGCGAGGTGGTTACCTGCCGGGCCGAGCGGGAGAACCGGCGTCTCGTCGAGGACGAGACGGCTCAGCTTACGGGTTGGGTCGAGCGACGGCACCAGCGTGGCGCCAGGGTTCTCGAGCAGGTACGAGCGCACGCCCTCCTCGCTCGCGCGCCACGACGATGGCGAAATCCGCGGTGTGGCCGTCGACGAGGACAGGCTTCTCCCCGGTGAGCACCCACTGGGCCGCCTTGCGGCGCGCCCGGGTGCGTACGGTCTGCACCGGTTCCCCATGGCCCTGCTCACCGAGCGCCACCGTGCCGCGCCGGATCCCGGAGGCCAGGTTGGCCAGCAGTTCCGTGGCGTCGAGGGCGCGGGCGGCCAAAACGGCTGCGACCGCTGACGAGAAGAAGGGGCCGGGCAGCGGAATGCGGCCCATCTGCTCCAAGACGACACACATTTCGAGCAGGCCGGCGCCGCTGCCGCCGTGCTCTTCGGGAACCAGCAAGCCGGTCCATCCCAGATCGACCAGCGTGGACCACAGTGCGGGCGTGATGCCGGCTTCGTCTTCCGCCAGTTGCCGCACCACGTCTGGGCTGCACTCGCGCTCGAGGGCGGTGCGCGCCACCTCCTGCAGTGCGAGCTGCTCGTCGTCGTACGTGAAGTCCACGGTCTCCCCTACTTCTCGCTCTCCGCCGCGCCAGTCCCTGACACCGGCGTCAGAGTACACGGTGGTCGGGTACCCTTCCCCCGTGGATTTTGCCCTTGCACCCGAGGACGAGAAGTTTCGCGATGACTTGCGAGCATGGCTCGACGAGCATCTCCCTCCCTTCTTGGAGGCCGAAGCGCTGGGCGACGACGCCAGCCTCTCGGGCGAAGCTAGCCAGCAGCGCCGCCAGAAGTGGCAGCGCAAGCTGCACGAGGGTGGCTGGGCCGCCATCCATTGGGGACCCGACTACGCCCAGGGCCGCACCATCAACGCCATGCAACGCCTCCTGTACTCCGAGGTCATGGCCGAGTACCGCACGCCGGGCATGTTCAACACGAACGGGATCTGGCAGATCGGGCCGATGATCATCGCCTGGGGCACCGAAGAGCAAAAGGCGCAGTGGCTGCCGTCCATTTTGGAGGCGGAGGAACACTGGTGCCAGGGCTTCAGCGAGCCGATGGCGGGCAACGACCTGGCCAATCTGCGCACCACCGCGATCTACGACCCTGACAGCGACGAGTACGTGATCAACGGCTCGAAGATCTGGATCTCCTCGGCGCACCTGGCCACTTGGGGCTTGTTCTTGCTGCGGACCGACCCGACCGCCATAGAGCGCGGCAAGAAGCACGAGGGCATCACCGCCTTCATCCTCAACCTCAAGACACCGGGCATCGACGTGCGGCCGATCCGCGACATGGCCGGCGAAGAGCTCTTCAACGAGATCTTCTTCACCGACGTGCGCATCCCAGCGTCGTGGCGTCTCGGCGACGAGGGTGCCGGTTGGATGGTGGCGATGGGCACGCTCGGCTACGAGCGCGTCGGCATCGCGTCGCAGATCGCCATCCTCGCGGCCGACCTGCGCGCCATGGTGGCGGCCACCCGCAGCGTGAATCCGGCCGCCCTCGACGACCCCTCGCTGCGCGACCGCATCGCAAAGGTGTGGACCGAGATCGAACTGGCGCGTCTGTTGTCGCTGCGCGCGCTGTCCAAGATCATGAAGGGCGAGAAGAACTGGCCCGAAGTTCCCTTCGCCAAGCTGTCGTGGTCGTCCATGGCCCAGACGCTGGCGGAACTCGCTGTCGACCTGCTCGGGCCCGCCGGCGCGCTGGCCCGGGGCGGTCCCGACTCGGTGGACCGCGGCAAGTGGACGCGCCTGTACGCCTTCCAGCGCTACTCGACCATCGGCGGCGGCTCCACCGAGATCCAGAAGAACATCATCGCCGACCGGGCCATCGCCATGCCCGGCAAGTCGCGGAGCTGACCGCACCGCTCCGTTGCCTGCCGACCCCCGCTCCACCTGCATCATCGGCGTCGCCCGGCGCACCTGGCACCCCGCCGACGCGCCCGACGGCGCGCCCGAGCCCCTCGACATGTGGGAGGAGATGGCCCGCGCCGCCGCCGCCGACACCGGTGCGAGGGATGCCTCGTCGCTGCTGGGGGCACTCGAGAGCATCGACGTCGTGTACTCCCAATCGTGGCAGTACGACGACGCCGTGGCCCGGCTGTCCGAACGGATCGGCGCCACACCGGCCCGGCGGGGGTATTCGGGCATCGGTGGCTCCGTCCCCCAGGTCCTGACCGCCGATGCGGCGCGTGAAATCCGGGCCGGCCACCTCGACCTCGCTCTCGTGACGGGCGCCGAGGCGCTGGCTACCGTCCGCCGCCTGAAGAAGGCAGGCCAGAAGCCGCAGTGGTCGTTCCGCCCGGCCGAGAAGCGGGCCTTCCCGATGGACATGACGTTCGACCCGTCCGAGATCACCCACGCCGTCTTCGAGGCGTACCTGACGTTCGCGCTGTTCGACAACGCGCGGCGAGCCCACCTCGGCCGTGGCCTTGACGAGCATCGCGCCGCGCTGGGCGCGGTGCTCGCTCCCATGACGGCGGTCGCCGCGGCCAGTCCGCACGCCTGGTTCCCGGTGGCCCGGCAGGCCGATGACATCGTCACGCCAACGTCCGACAACCGCATGGTCGCCTACCCCTACACGAAGCTCATGACATCGATCATGGACGTCGACATGGCGGCAGCAGTCATCCTGGCCAGCGCGGCAGAGGCCGATGCGCTCGGTGTGCCCGAGCACAAGCGGGTCTATCTGCGCGGTGCCGCCTATGCCGAGGACCCGGCGCACGTGGCGGGACACCCCGAGCTGTGGCGCTCCCCCGCCATGGCCGCCGCCGCGGGTGCGGCGCTGGCCGGTGCGGGCATCAGCGCGGACGACGTCACTCACCTCGACCTGTACTCGTGCTTCGCCAGCTCGGTGTGCTTCGCCCTCGACGCGCTCGGCATCGACGAGAGTGACCCGCGGGCGCACGCCGTGACCCAGACCGGAGGCTTGCCGTACCACGGAGGGCCCGGCTCCAACTACATGACCCACGCGCTCGCGGCCATGGCCGAGACGCTCCGGCGCGAGCCCGGCACCTACGGCGTGACGAGCGGTGTCGGCATGCACATGCAGAAGCACGCCTATGGAGTGTGGTCCACCGACCCTGGTGCGGGCCCGATCATGGACGTGGCGCCCGAAGCCCCGGCGCTCGAGCCTCTGGGCATCGTGGAAGCGCCCGAGGGCACGGCTACCGTCGCCACCTACTCGGTCCTGCATGGCCGGGATGGCGAACCCGAACGTGCGCTCTTGATCTGCGACCTGCCGGGAGGCGGCCGTTCCTACGCGCTCCTCGACGGCGGCGCCGCCACCCTGGCCGAGGCCGAGACGGACGAACTCATCGGACGCTCCGTCACACTGACGCCGGCCGACGGAGTCAACCACGCCGCGCTCGACTAGTTCGATCGGCTCGACCGGGTCGAGCAGCTCGGGGGGATCGCTGGTCGCCGGTGTCGACGGCTGCCGCGCCGGTTGGGTCGTCGTCGCCTGCGAGGGTCACACCGTCGTCGACGTCTCGAGCGTCGCCGGACTCCACGGGCTCGTCGAGCAGATCGACTCGGGCTCGCTGCAGGCCGCCGCCATCGACATCCCGATCGGGCTCGCAGACCAGGAGCCGCGTCGAAGCGACCGCGAAGCGAGGAACCGCTTGGGCGCGCGCCGCAGCTCCATCTTCCCCGCCCCCGTGCGGGCCGTCCTCGCCGCCACGAATTACGAGGAGGCCTGTGCGATCTCACGCGCCACGTGCGCAAGGGCGATCTCGAGACAACTCTTCAACATCCTTCCGAAGATCCGTGAGGTCGACGCACTGATGACGCCTGAGCGGCAGCGACACCTCGTTGAGATGTCCCCCGAGCTGAGCCTGGCGCTGCTGGGTGGCGCGCCCATGACCCATTCGAAACTGACCTCAGCGGGCCGCGCCGAGCGGATGCGGGTGCTCGCTGCGTCTTTCGACCGCGACGTCCTCGAGCGCCACGCGGCACACCCCCCGGCCGGCGCCAAGGTCGACGATGTGCTCGACGCCTTTGCGGGTGCCTGGACGGCCCGGCGTGTTGCGGCCGGGGAGCACCTCTGCCTCGGCGGCGAACCCGACCGGCGGGGCCTGCGGATGGAGGTCGTGGCCTGACCTCGGCCCCGGCCTCGGGGCCAGACCCGGCTCGGCGCCGCGAGTCAGGCCGGGGTCCCTTCCCCCGTCGAACCGTTCGCACCGCTGGTGGCCTGCGTGAAATCGAGGAACTGTGACACCCGCATGAAGCGCATGATGGCGCGCCCAACGGCCGGCACGTGCTGGCGGTGCAGATCAGTGACCAGCTCGGGGTCGCTGAGCTCGTACTCCTTGCCGCGGGTGATCAGACGGACGGCACCGTGGGCCAGCGCGTTGCGCACCCACTCGGCGTCGGGACCGTAGGTCAAGGCGAAGCGGAAACCGTCCTTCGTGCGGAACACGTTGACAGGGGTGCGGTAGACCGTGCGTGTCCGCCGGCCCACGTGCACCACGATGCCCAGGCCGGGGAGCACGCCCGCCACATGCACGGCCACCTTGTTCGTGACGGCACGGTTGAAGCGCGCCACGCGACGCCCGAGCCGGGGCGGGCGCAAAGGCGCTTCGGGTCCCGAGCGCGGGCGCGCCGAGTGCGCCGTCATACGAGCGTGAGCCCCCCGTCGACCGCCAAGACCTGCCCGGTGACGTAGCTGGCCTCGTCCGAGAGCAAGAACACTGCGACCGCGGCCACCTCCCATGCGGTGCCCTGCCGTCCGAGCGGCACGGGCGAGCGGGTCCGCGACGGGCGTCCGGCCGAGGCGGCCCGGCCGAGCGGGGTATCGATCAGGCCGGGCGCGAGCACGTTGGCCCGGATGCCGCGCCGGGCGCCTTCGACCGCCACGTGCCGGCTGAGGCCGATGAGGCCGGCCTTGGACGCGTCGTAGGCCGGTATGCGGCTCCCCGGGCGGAGCCCGGCCACGGAACCCACGAAGACAATGGACGCATTGTCGGACAAGGTGACGAGCGCACGGCGGACGAGCAGGAAATGGGAGCGCAGATTGAGTGCGAACGTCCGGTCCCAGTCGTCGGCCGACGTGCCTGCCACGCCCATGCCGAAGCCGGTGCCCACATTGAGCACGAGCCCGTCGGAGGCAAGGGCAGGGTCGTCGGACACCGCCAGCCGGCAACCCTCCTCCGTCGTGACGTCGGCCACCACGACCGCCGCCTTCCCGCCCTCCTCGGTGATGAGCCGCCAGGTCTCCTCGACCGATGCTTCGTCACGGTCCACGCAGATGACCGAGGCGCCCTCTCGGGCCGCGCGCACGGCAATAGCGCGCCCGTTCCCGACCGGCGCATCACGATCGCGAGACGGCTGCGTGCCGGCCCCGATCACCGTGACGCTGCGCCCGGCCAGCAGGCCAGTCATACGACCGCTCCGGCCACCGGATGCGCCCTACGCCGCCGGTCCACCCGGCACCCGCCGGGCCAGCGCCTCGGCCCGCGGCTCGAGCTGCAGGCGCAGCGAGCCGAGCACCGTCGTCAGCATCATGTAGTGCCCGATCAGCATGAGCAGCTCAATGATCTCGCTCTCGCGCAACAGATCGGCCAGCGCGTCCCAGGTGCCGTCGGACACGGCACCGTCGGCGGCCGTCTCGTCGACGGCCGTCAGCACGGCACGTTCCACCGGGGACCAGGTGACAACATCCAACCCGCCGTCCTTGTCGCCGAGCGCGGCGAGCTCCGCCGACGTGATGCCCTGAGCCTCGCCCAGCGCAATGTGCTGTGCCCACTCATAGCGGCCACCGAAGCGTGCCGCGGTGCGCAGGATCACGAGCTCGCGCAGTCGGCCGGGCAGGCTGCCCCCGAGCAGTGCGCCGCCGAAACCGAGCCAGCGCCGGAACAGCTCGGGGTCGGCCCGGCCCAAGGTCGTAAAGATGTGCATCGGCTCGTCCGTCCCGCCCGGCGAACCCTGCAGAACCCGGGTCAGGACGTCGTCCCACTCGCCGGCCTGGAGCGGAGGGAGGCGGGGGCCGGTCTCGGTCATGGCCGCATCGTAGGCACGGTGGGCCGCCCCGGTCTTGCCCTTCAGCGCAACGGCCGGAATCCCATTGGGGGAGGTCCCGTCCCGGGCAAGCGCCGGATCGGGGCATCGGATCGGCAGACTTCGTCGAGTATCCCGTACTCGACGGCCTCTTCCGCCCCGAGGAAGCGACCGCGCGCCACGTCCGCCTCGACCGTGCTCGGTTCTTGTCCGATGGCACCTCCCAGCCGGGCGCAGAAGCGCCGACGCTCCGCCGCACGCAGGTCGGCCCACTGCGCCACGTTGCGGACGTGCGCCTGCAGCTGCGTCGTGGGCTCCGAGAGCGAGAAGCGGGTGCTCGGCATGGCAGCCCGGTGCGCGCACACGGCGACGACGCCGATGGCGCCCGACCCGACCTGCCCGAGGCACAGCGCCCGGACGGGCACGCCCATCAACTCGACCACGTCCATGAGCGTCAACGACGGTGCCAGGGCCGCTTCGCCACAGTCGACGCGGAGCGTCACCGGATCGTCGCCCTCGGCATCGAGCGTCATCAGCTCCGCTGCGACGCGCGTGACAGATTGCTCGTCGAGCGTCCCGTGCAAGAGCACGACGCGCTGGGCCAGCATCCGTCGGGCGAGGACCTCGGAGAGCGCGTCGGGTGCCCCGCCGGGAGCGGTCATCCCGGGGCCGGGCGGCAACCACGGCCATTGCTCCTCACCATCAGGCATGCTCGATCCTCCATTCCAGCCGGGCGCCGAGCGCCATGGTGTAGCGCTCCACGGTCGAGAGCCGCACATCGAGATCGCCCGCCTCGAAGCGGGCCACCGCCGACTGCGAGGTCCCCATGCGGCTCGCCACCTCGGCCTGGGAGAGCCCGAGCTCCTTGCGCAGTGTCAGCAGTTGCCCGGACACCGAGTGCCGGCGCTCGGCCATCTGGCGGAAGCCGGGGAAGACGGTGGGGTGACGACGCGCGCTCACGACGCACCATTATCTCATATTTGATATAACCTGAAAAGGACCCCAACCGCAGCGACACGAACAGACACGGAACAGATACCGATACGGAGGACACCGCCATGAGCCCGACCAGCACCATCCCGGCAGACCACCTGCGCCAGGTCTTCGTCCCCACCGTGATCGAGGAGGGCAACCGGGGGGACCGCGCCTTCGACATCTACAGCCAGCTCCTGCGCGAACGCATCGTCTTCCTCGGCCAGGAGGTGGACGACCAGGTGGCCAACCTCATCATCTCGCAGATGCTCTTCCTCGAGGCGCAGAACAGCGAGCGCGACATCTACCTCTACATCAACTCACCCGGCGGCGTGGCCTACGCCGGCATGGCGATCTACGACGTGATGCAGCACGTTGAGCCCAATGTCTCGACCATCTGCGTGGGCATGGGCATGTCCGCCGCCGCCATGATCCTCTCGGGCGGCGCCGAAGGGAAGCGCTTCGCCCTCCCCAATGCGCGCGATCATGATCCACCAGGGCTCGGCTGGGACGCGCGGCGCGCCGTCAGACATGGAGATCCAACTGCGCGAGGTGCTGTCGCTGACCCGCCGCATGTCCGAGATCATCGCCCACCACAGCGGCCAGCCCCTCGAACGCGTGGCCCAGGACATCGACCGCGACTACTACATGACCTCGGAAGAAGCTCGCGACTACGGGATCATCGACGACATCATCCTCCCCCGCCGCGGGCTGTGCGCACCCGGCGCGCCCGGCACTGGAGCCTCGCAGTCTGAACTCCAGGTAGCGAGCGTGTGAACAGAGTCTGCATACCCGCGGTGTCACCCGGGCCACGGTCGGCTACATGACCAGCGCCCTGGCGCTCGGCCAACCGGCGCGGCCCGTGCCTCCCGTCCTGCCCGACGCGTCGCTGACCGTGCCCGTGGCGGACGAGGAGGTTGTCGTCAACGCACCGACGGGCACCGTGGACGAAAGCTTCGCCTCCGTCTCGCCGAAGGGGAACGCGATGCCCGTCGAGGAGACGACGCCACCCCGCCAGGGACATTCTGGTGCCCGGCGCCCGGCGCCCGACTCGCATCAGGGGTGGGGGCGTCGCATAAGGTAGGTGACACAAGTGTCAGAGAACGGCACACCGACCGGCAGGGCAGAAGGGGAGGCCGCATGCGCACCGAAGACATGATCCTGGTCAGCGTCGATGACCACGTCATTGAGCCCAGGGGGATGTTCGACGGGCTCCTGCCCGCCAAGTACCAGGACAAGGCGCCGCAGCTGATCCGGCGCGACGACGGGACCGACTACTGGTTCTACGACGGCAACGAGATCCCCAACGTCGGCCTCAACGCGGTCGTCGGCCGGCCTCCTGAGGAGTACGGCGTCGAGCCTCTTTCGCTCGAGGACATGCGGATCGGCTGCTACGACGTGCACGAGCGGGTACGCGACATGTCGGTCAACGGCGTGCTCGGCTCCATGTGCTTCCCCTCCTTCCCCCAGTTCTGCGGCCAGCTCTTCGCCCGCCGTGAGGACAAGGACGAGGCGCGCGCCATGGTGCGGGCCTACAACGACTGGCACATCGACAAGTGGTGCGGCGCCGAGCCCGGCCGCTTCATCCCTCTGTCGATCCCTGTCATCTGGGACCCCGAACTGGCCGCCGCGGAGGTCCGCCGGGTGGCCAAGAAGGGCTGCCACGCCGTGACCTTCTCCGAGAACCCCGAGAAACTCGGCTGGCCCTCCTTGCACAACCCGCACTGGGACCCCTTCTGGAAGGCCTGCTCCGACGAGGGCACCGTCGTGTGCATGCACCTGGGATCGTCCTCCAGCATCCTCATGACCTCGGTGGAGGCGCCGATCGACGTCATGATCAGCCTGCAGCCCATCAACATGGTCCAGGCGGCCGCCGACCTCGTGTGGTCGCCCATCCTGCGCAAGTACAAGGACCTCCGCTTCGCCCTCTCGGAGGGAGGCATCGGCTGGATCCCTTATGCCCTCGAGCGCTTCGACTACGTCTACCAGCACCACCACAAGTGGACCGGCCAGGACTTCGGCGACCAGCTCCCGAGCCAGGTCTTCAACGACCGCATCATCACCTGCTTCATTGACGATGCGTTCGGCGTCCAGAGCCGGGAGTACATGAACATCGACAACATCACCTGGGAATGCGACTACCCGCACTCCGACTCGACATGGCCCACCGCTCCCGAGGCCCTCATGAAGTATCTCGACGGCGTCTCCGACGAGGACATCAACAAGATGACCCACCTCAACGCCATGAAGCACTTTCAGTTCGACCCGTTCAGTGTGCGAGCACGTGAGAAGTGCACCGTGGAGGCGCTCCGGGCCGAGGCGGCCGACGTCGACACGTCACTCGTTTCGCGCGCGAGGGGGCACACGGAGAAGGGTGAGGACGGCATCGTGAGTGTGACCGGGTTCACGACACGCTTCAACCGCGACTGACCGCCGCGCCGCACGCCGGCGCCAGACCTGACCACTTGCACGTGGGCTCGCCTCGTCCTTCCGGGTGGACGCGACCGCGTACAGGAGAAAGCTGAACCGACATGTCGATCGACTACGCCACCGGCGACGACCACATCGTCACCGTCACCATCAACCGCCCCGAGGCGCGCAACTCCATGGACATGGAGCACTTTTTCCGTCTGCGCGAGGCCTGGGATCGCTTCGGCGAGGACGATGACGCCTATGTGGCGATCGTGACGGGGGTCGGGAAGGATTTCTGCGTCGGGGCCGACCTCAAGACCTACATCCCCCAGATCACCGAGCTGCAGAAGAAGATGAAGGGCGGCGCCCGCCCCGAGGAACTCGGAGGCTACCGGCTCGACGACGGGGTCAAGGCGGTGCTGCGCGGCACCAAGCTCTACAAGCCGATCATCGCCGCCATCAACGGCACGTGCGTCGCCGGCGGGATGGAGATGCTCGGGGGGACCGATTTGCGGGTGGCCAGCGACACGGCGACGTTCGGGGTGATGGAGCCCAAGCGCGGGCTGTTCGCCGGCGGGGGCACCACGGTCCGCCTGCCCCGGCAGATCCCCTACCCCGCCGCCATGGAACTCCTGCTTTGTGCCGACCAGGTGCCCGCTCAGCGCGCCTACGACATGGGCCTGTTGAACGAGGTGTGCCGCCCGGCGGACCTGATGGAGCGCGCCCGCGACTACGCCGCCCGCATCACGGCCAACGGGCCGTTCGCCATCCGCAAGACGAAGGAGTCGGTCCTGCGTGGCCTGGCCACCGACATGAAGGAGGCGTACCGCATTGAGTCGGAGATCTCCGGTGAGGTCTTCAGCAGCGCCGACGCCACGGAAGGGCCGCTCGCCTTCGCCGAGAAGCGGGCCCCCAACTGGCAGAACCGTTGAGCCCGGTCTCTGCTGCGCCGTCGGTGGCCCACGGGCCTGACCCGCGTCATCGGCCGGCTCAGCCGCTCAGGGCGTAGACCATCGTCACCTGATCGGATTCGAGCTGGGTCCCCGGCTCGAGCGGCACGCCGACAGCGCCCCTCGAGGTGGCGGCGTTGTCGCCGAACGCCTGCGGAAAGGGGTTCGGATTCGCTGGTTGTGTGTTGTCGGTGAGCGAGCACACGGCGCCCAGCCGGCGGCCCGCGGCGGCCGCCATGGCCTGAGCGTGCGCAACGGCCTGATGGACCGCCGCCGTCCTGGCCCTGGCCTGCACGACGGTGGGATCGCTGAATGAGAACGTGAGACCGTTGACCTGGGCCGCGTTGCCGGTGGCGGCCACCACCGCGTCGATCGTCGTCCCGTCTGTCGCCAGGTGCCGCAAGGTGGCGCTGACCGTCTCGGTCGCCTGATAGCCGGTGAGGGTCGGCACGCCGTGGGGATAGGCGTACTGCGCCGAGAGGTTCAGCGCCGTCGTCTGCGTGTCCTTCTTCGCCACCCCGTTGGTCGCCAGAACCTGGAGTGCTTGCGTCACCTTGGCGCTGTTCTGCGTCAGCGCCGCGCTCGAGTTGTTTGCCGTGGTGCTGAATCCGAACACCGCGGTCAAGACGTCGGGCGTTCCCGACCCCTGTCCGCTGCCCTGGACCGTGAGGTGCGGGTCAGAAGATGCGCAGCGAGCGGGGCCTGCATTCGGGCTGGCGCTCGCCGTGCCGGTCAGGGCGATGCCACACCCCACTCCCATCAGGACCAGAGCGCCTGTCGTCGCTGCCCGGAGCGCCTTCCTCCGCCATGTGCCACACGTCGCCCGTCCCTGCTCGACCATCTCTCGTGCCCTCCCGCATGTCGCTCCTCCAGACGAGAGCAGAGACGCCGGCGGCGCCAGATCGGTTCGCGCCAACCTCCGAACGGGCTCAGACCGGGCGCGCGGAGCGGCGCAGCGTCAGGAGGGACGGGAAGCCGACGATGAAGGTTTGCACGCGCCAGCCCCCCGGGGCGAGGCCGCGCCGCTTGGCCATCCTCCCCGCGACCACGGCCTCGGTGGCGTGCACCACGGCCGTACCGATCAACAGGGCCTGGAGGGTCTCGCGCGGTGGCAGCATGCCACCGGACATGTCGCGGACCTTCTCGTATGCGGTCTTGCTGAGCGCAAGCTTGACCAGCGCAACGATGCCACCGTCGAGGAGAAGGAACCAGAACAACGAAGGACGCACGACGCCGGACCGCTTCACTTGAGCCATGGGTACGTTCTAGCCAGGCCGGGCGCCGCGCACCAACCGGACCCGGTCGATTGCCGGCGCGGCGAGCGGTGTCGCGGCGAGTTGGCCACAGGCGGCGTCGATCTCGGCCCCACGCGTGACGCGGATGGTGGCGTTGACCTCCAACCTTGCCAACTGGTCGCGAAAATGACGGACACGATCTCTGGACGACCCGACAACCGGGTAGCCCGGCGTCGGATTGAGCGGAATCAGGTTGACATGGGCGGCCAGCGGCTTGGCAAAGGCGGCCAACTCCTCCGCGTCGCTCGTCCGGTCGTTGACGCCAGCGATCATCGCCCACTCGATGGAGAGGCGACGCCCGCTGGCGGCGACGTACTGCGCGCAGGCGTCGGCCAGGACCGCGAGCGGGTAGCGCCGGTTGATGGGCACCAGCTCGTCTCGCAGGACGTCGTTGGCTGCATGGAGTGACACGGCCAGGTTCACCGGAAGGGACTCGGTCGCCAGTCGGCGGATGCCGGGAACGATGCCCACCGTGGACAGGGTCAGGTGGCGCGCCGAGAGGCCCATGTCGCCATGAAGGCGGAGGACGGCGCCCCAGACGCGGTCGTAGTTCGCCAGCGGCTCGCCCATCCCCATGAAGACGATGTTGGAGACCCGACGAGGCCTGGCCTCGCGCATGGCGACCGCGACCTGCTCGACGATCTCGCCCTGGGTCAACTGGCGCTCGAAGCCCGACTGCCCGGTCGCGCAGAACTGGCACCCCATGGCACAGCCGGCTTGTGTCGACACGCACACGGTCACCCGATCCGGGTAGCGCATCAACACCGTCTCGACCTGGGCGCCCCCATCGAGGGCCCAGAGCCATTTGGTGGTCTGCCCCCCGTCCGCCGACCGACGGGACATCTCGCGCAGCGCCGGCGGCAGCGCCGCCGCCAGCTCCGCGCGCAGATCGGTCGGGAGCTCGGTCAGCTCTTCGGGACGCCGCACCCGACGATGGAGACCGTCCCACACCTGACGCACCCGGTAGGCGGGCTGGCCCGCCAACATGGCGGCCAGCTCCTCACGCGTGAGGTCGTAGGGCGCAGGCATCGACACAGGCTACGGCTGCCGGCGGCCCGCCCGTTCGGAATCAGCCAGCGCCGAGGATCACGGTGCCGGCAGCGGTGAACCAGCCACTGGTGCCGTTCACACAGGCCAGGCGGGCCTCGGGCACCTGGCGCGGACCACATTCACCTCGGAGCTGCTTGACGGCCTCAATAAGGAGGAACATTCCGCGCATGCCCGGTTGGCACGACGACAGCCCCCCGCCGTCGGTGTTCGTGGGAAGCGCGCCGCCGACGCGAAGCCTGCCGTCCTCCACGAAGGATCCGCCCTCGCCCTTCTGGCAGAACCCGAGCCCCTCCAGCGTCAGGACCACCATCGGTGTGAAGGCGTCGTAGGCCTGAAGCGTGTCGATGTCCTCGGGTGTCACACCGGCTCGCCCGAATGCGAGCTGCCCGGAACGGGCGCATGGCGATTCGGTGAAGTCCTCCCACTCGCTCATGGTGGTGTGCGAGACGGCCTCCCCTGTTCCGAGCACCCAGATCGGCGCCTTGGCGCAGTCGCGTGCTCGTTCCTCGTGGGTCATCACGATGGCGCCCCCACCGTCCGTCCGGATGCAGCAGTGCAGCTTCGTCAACGGATCCCACACCATCGGGGCGTCGACGACGTCGTCGATCGTGATGGGTTCCCGGTAAAAGGCATCAGGATTGAGGCTGGCGTTGAAGCGAGTGGACACCGCCACCTCGGCCAACTGCTCAATGGAGGTGCCGAACTCGTGCATGTGACGGCGGGCCACCATGGCGTAGTGGGACCCGACGGGGTGGCCGAAGGGAGCGGCGAACTGGGTCGGGCCTCGGGTTCCGAACGACAGGTTCGCCATACGCAGCTTCTTCTTCAGGTCGGCCCGCTGTGTCGAGCCGTAGGTCAACACCACGACCTCGACGAGGCCTTGTGCGATGGCCGCCGCCGCATGCTCGACCATGAACTCCCAGATGCTGCCGCCGTGACCCGTGGAGTCGACCCAGTTCGGTCGCAGGCCCAGATACTCGGCCAGCTCGACCGGCGGCAGGGCTCCCGTCAGCGACATGAAGCCGTCCACCTCGGACTTGGCGACGCCCGCATCGGCCAAGGCGCGCGTCGTGCCCTGGAAGTTCAGCTCGTAGGCGGTCTTGTCATCGACCCGCCCGCAGTCGGATGTGGCTGCGCCCACGATCGCCACACCGCGGTTCGCCATGGATCTCCTGTCCCCTGTCCTGTCTCGGCTCTGTCGTGGCTCTGTGGTCTGCTCTGCGGTCTGCTCTGTGGGCTGGGCACCATGCTGACCCGATCCTCGCTCACCGTAACGGGAGGGGGGAGAGCGACAATGCTACCGAACCGCCTCCAACACGGCGATCGACGCGCGACCCGGGCCGCGCCGAGCGACGGACGCCGAGGGCACGACACTGGACGCCTGCGGCCGTTCTCCCATCGCCTCCCTCCTCGAGGGTCACGGGGAAGGCAGCTCGCGATTGCGGACGATGGCCTTGTCGTGCTGTCCTGATCGGGCCACAGGGACCGACCACCACCAGAGGAGACCGATGAGCGACACTACCGAGAGCCCGGCCGGGCAGGACCTGATTCGGCGCATAGAGGACGGCATCTGCTGGATCATCCTCAACCGGCCCGACGCTGGGAACGCCATGACACAGTTCATGCGGGATCAGATCGCCGATTGGGTCCTCGACGCCTCGTCCGACCTCTTCGTCCGGGTTGTCGTCATCACCGCAGCCGGTGAGAAGGCGTTCTGCTCGGGTGCGGACCTGCGCGGAGGCCGGCTGGCGCCGCGCCCGAAGCCCGACGGCGCACCGGACGAGGTCGTCGGCGATGCCTCGCGCATGATCCGTGACGGCTGGCAACGCCTCGTGACGTCCATCCTCGACTGCGAGAAGCCCGTCATCGCCGGCATCAACGGCACCGCCGCCGGAGGAGGCATGCACCTCGCGCTGGCCTGCGACCTCGTGGTGATGGCAGAAGAGGCCAAGTTCGTTGAGGTCTTCGTGCGTCGCGGCATCGCTCCCGACGCCGGAGGTGCCTGGATCCTGACTCGGCTGGTCGGCATCCAAAAGGCGAAGGAGCTCTTCTTCTTCGGCGACGACGTCCCCGCTGCAGAGGCCTACCGGATCGGCCTGGTCAACCGCCTGGTACCCCGCGCCGAGCTGCAGGCCACGCTCGAAGCGATGGCCGGACGGCTTGCCGTTGGCCCGACCAAGGCGATCGGCGTCGCAAAGTGGCTGACGAATCGAGCCCTCGACGTCGACCGTGCCACATCCCTCTACGACGAGGCCGTCGGCCAGGAGCTCGTCACGAACACGCTTGACTCCAAGGAGGGCATTGCCAGCTTCGTGGAGCGCCGCCCGGCCGAATTCAAGGGCTGGTAGCGCGCGGGCTCACGGTGCGGGCACCAGCGTCGTCGTGGTCGACGTCGCCCGCACGCCGCCGGTGGTCGAAGTGGTGGTGGAGGCCGAGGGAACCGTGGTGGTGCTCGTCGAGTGAGCCGGCACGGTCGTGCTCGTGGTGCTCGTGGTGCTCGTGGTGCTCGTCGTGACCGATGTCGATGACGACGTGGTCGTTGGCGTGGTCGTTGGCGTGGTCGTCGACGGTGGTGCCGGCGGCGCGATGATCCCGCCGACCGAAGTCCCGCTCCCCGCGTTCCCAAAGATGTCGGCCAGTGGCTTTCCCGAGATCAGCTCGACAGCCGTGATGAAGAGCAGGGCCAGCACGAAGACGATCCCGATCGTGGCGGCAATGGCACGCCACGAAGACCCCAGCCGTGCGGTGAACCGGCCGGCTCCACCACGTGGCGCGGGCAGCGTGGTGGCCTGAAGGCGCTCGGTCGCCGGTGCGTCCGCAGCAGCGGACATCTCGAAACGTTCCGACTTCCCCTCGACCGACGCCATTCCGACCGTTTGCGCAGCACCGGCTGCCTCGGACTCCGGGCGCCCGATGACCTCGGTCGGCGCCGACGATGCGTCCTGCGACGACGAGCTGTCGCCGCTGGCGCCGGTGCCCCCCAACCTGCGCAGCAAGTTCGCCGTCTCCGGGGCGCGGACCACCACCTGTTTGACCGCTTCGTGACCGCGATCGATCGACTGCGCCACGAACGCCGTCGCCATGGTGGCGGCGGCGGACCCGATCGCCACGCCGACGATGGTCCCCTTGACCCCGAAGGAGGATGCGATGACGGCGGCAATCACGGCACCAGCCGCTGAGGCCAGGATCTGGCGAACTGAAAACTTCACGCCAGGGCTGTCTAGTCGCTCACGAGCGGCTCGACGGCGCGGGCGATGAATTGGCGGGCGCCCGAATCGAGGACCCAGTCGTGCCCGAAACGGGCGATGGGACCCGCATAACGGGAGACCAGCCGCAGCGCGGTGTTCCCCGGGGCGAGCGAGCTCTTTAGGGTCGCCGTGCAGCCGCGTTCGGTGTCCTGCAAGGACAACACGGCCTGGCCGACCACATCCCCGCTCACCGTGGCCCGCACCAGCTGCGGTACCTCCAGACTCTCGATCCCAACGCGAAAGCGAACCGGATAGGGCACAGGCGGTTGCGCCTCGCAGCGCCACTCCTCGCCCTCCGCCAACGCGGTGGCGTGAAACACCCGGAGCCAGGGCCACCAGGCGCGGTAGCGCGACACATCGCTGATGAGTGTCCACACACCATCGCGCGACATCGGCAGCTCGTACGCATGGGCCGTGGTGATGCTGCCCGGTGGCTGTTTCCCCGGGTCCAGTCCGGAGCCGCCGGTGCTCATTCCTCCTCGGATCCGTCGACCTGCCTCATGCTGCAGCGCCACACGTTGCGGGCGTCTGCGGCGGCCGCCACCGCGCACGAGCCGGGCGCTCGGGACGTCCGACAGGCCCGACGCCAGGGATCGCAGGTTCCGGCCGGTTCACTGCAGGCAGCACCGACCCAGGCTAACGGGTCCCCGGGCGAAATTTTCGGGCGAAAGGGGGCCGGTATCATGGCTCCGTGCGTGAACGGTGGCTTTCCGGCAGAGCCGTGTCGTTGCACCTGGCCGTTGCGGTGTTCGGTCCTGCCTGTGCGCTCGCTGCCTGGTGGCAGATCAACCGCGCTGCCGACGGTAATCCGCTCAGCTACCTCTACTCGGTCATGTGGCCGGTGTTCGGACTCTTGGGCATCTACTTTTGGTGGATGCTCATCCACACCGATTTCGAGACCGTCGGTTTGAAAGGCATGCGACGCCAGCAAGCGGAGGTGTCAGCCACTGCCGTGCCGGAGTTGGCCCCGGTGGGGTCCGAACCGCTTCGTGACGTCGCTCCGGCCATCGATGACCCCGAGCTCGCCGCCTATAACGCTCGCCTCGCCGAGCTCGCCGCCAAGGGGCCACAAACCTGGCGGCATCGCGAATCCGCTGTCGTCCGGTGGGACCAGTGAGGCGGCTCACGGCGCGAGGGCTGAAAGGCGCGCTCTTCCGTTACCAGTTGCTGGCCAACATTGTCGGCGTCCTGATCATTCCCTTGTTCATCTTCACCGGTCTGCACTACGCGATCGGCGGCTTCAAAGTTGAGCTCGCCATCTTCGGCGTCGGGCACGGCTATCTCTACATCGTCTATCTGATTGTGGCGGGGTTCCTTGCTCTCAAGGCTCGGCTGCACATCCCTTGGATCATCTTGATGTTCGCCGCCGGGCTGATTCCCGGGTTGACCTTCGTCGTCGAATGGATCGTCGTGACCCGCAAGATTGAGCCGCTCATGGCCGCGCAGGACGCGGCCGCCGCGGCAGAGATTCCCGGGGTCAGTCCAGCCGCTCGATGACGGTGCCGTTGGCCTGGCCACCGCCTTCGCACATGGTCTGGTAGCCGTAGCGACCGCCGGTGGCCTCCAGGTGGTTCAGCAGTGTGCCCATCAGGCGCACGCCGCTGGCGCCGAGCGGGTGGCCGATGGCGATGGCGCCACCACGAGGGTTGAAGCGGGCCATGTCGTAGGAGAACTCCTTCTGCCACATCAACGCGACGGCAGCGAAGGCCTCGTTGCACTCCACCGCGTCGAACTCGTCCACCTTCATGCCAGAACGTGCGAGCAGCTTGTGGGTCACCGGCACGGGAGCCGACAAGACGATGGCTGCGTCGTCCGCGGTCACTGCGAAGTGGGCGAAGCGAGCCCGGATGGGGAGCCCCAGCGCTTCTGCCACCGACCGCTCCGCGATCAGCATGGCCGCCGCACCGTCGGTCGTCTGGGAGGAATTGCCGGCCGTGATGTCCGGTGCGGTGTCAGGCTCCCAGTTCTGTGCGGCGGGCAACCCGGCCAGTTTCTCGATCGTCGAGGAACGCCGGATACCCTCATCGGAGCGGAGGAAATCGCCGGTGAGGCTGCCGTCCTCGGCCTTGATGGGCACCGCCACGGCCTCCCGCTCGAAGTGCCCGTTGTCCCAGCTCTCCGCCGCGCGGCGATGCGACTCGAGCGCGTACGCATCCATCTCTTCACGCGTGATCCCGTACCGGTCGGCGAGGACCTGACTGACACGGAATTGGGTCCACAGCCTGTTGTCCACCGCCTCCATGAACGATGGCGGGAACGGCCCCGTCCCGCCACGGGCGTTGGATGCGAGGGGAACCCGGCTCATGACCTCAGCACCGCAGGCGATGACCATGTCGTAGTGGTCCGCCGCCACGCCGGCGGCGGCGAAGTGCACCGCCTGCTGCGACGACCCGCATTGGCGATCGACGGTCGTGGCCGGCACCGACTGGGGCAGGCCGGCCGAAACCCACCCGTTGCGGGCCAGGTTCGTGCTCTGCTCGCCGACCTGGCTCACACACCCGCCGATCACGTCGTCGATGCGACCGGGGTCCACACCGGTCCGCTCGATCAGCGTGGTGAGGGCGAACGCGAGCAGATCGGCCGGATGCCAGTTGGCCAGCGCGCCGCCGCGCTTGCCGAACGTGGTCCGCACCACGTCGACGATGACGGGCTCTCTCATGGTGTTGCCTCCTCAGTTCTCCTCAGGCCTGTCAGCCTAGGCAGTGGATTCTTCGGCCTCGGTCTCGGCCTCGGCCTCGGCCGCGCCCGACGCGACCGCTCCCTCGCGGCGGGCCATCAGGGTCTCGACGGCCGCGCTGGCGCCGGCGGGATCGCCCTGGTAGGCGACGCTCCCGTGGTTGAGCACCACCGCCCAATTCGCCAGGTCCAGCACCCGGTTGACCTGCTGCTCCACCACCACGAGCGCCGTCCCGTTGCGATTGATCTCCCGGAGCCCCTCGTACACCGTGTCCACGATGACCGGGGCCAGGCCCAAGGACAGCTCGTCTGCCACCAGGACCTTGGACGGGACGACCAGCACCTTGGCCAGCGAGAGCAGGCGCTGCTGACCCCCCGACAGCGTCCCGCCCGACTGCCGACGCCGCTCTCCGAGGATGGGAAAGGCCGTGTAGGCCCGCTCGAGGTTGTCCCTGAGCTTGCCCCGGCCGTCCCGCTGTCGGAAGGCCAGAGTGAGGTTCTCCTCCACCGTCAGGCTGGAGAACACCCCGCGCCCCTCGACCACGTGCGCCATGCCGAGGCGAGCGATCTTGTAGGCCGGCAGCGCCGTGACGTCCTGCCCCGAGAACATGACCTTGCCCTCTGACGCGGTCACCAGCCCCGTGATTGTCCTCGCGACGGTCGACTTGCCGGCACCGTTCGACCCAACCAGGGCCACGACCCCCCTGTCGGGCACGCGGAACGACACGTCGAAGAGCGCACGATACGGGCCGTACCCCGCGCTCGACATTCTGGACGGACAAGACGTCCGTGGCAGTAGGCGCGGCCGTTGCGGACGTCACGCCCGGCCCATCTGGCCCAAGTAGGCGTCGCGCACGGCCGGATCAGCCATGCAATCGTCGAAGCTCCCCGCGAACAGCATGGCGCCCAGATCCATGACGACGGCACGGTCGACCACCTCGGCAACCATGGCCAAGTCGTGCTCCACGAGGAGAACGGCCGTGCCGCGCTCACGCTGGACGGTTCGCAGCACAGCAGCCACCTCGGCCGTCTCGTGGAGGTCAAGCCCCGATGATGGCTCGTCGGCGAGCAGGATCTTCGGCTCGGCTGCCAGGGCCCGCGCCAGCTCGACGAGCCGACAGTGACCCAAGCCGAGCGCGTTGACCGACGTGTCGGCCAGGTGGGAAATGCCCACGAGCGCCATCGTGGCCTCGACACGTTCCAGCTCGTCCGGCCTCGGCTTGCTCATGTTGAGGAGGTCACGCCAGAGTCTTCCCTCGCCCTGCCGGGACCGCTCGGCCACCATCAGGTGGTCTCGCACGGACATGTCCGTGAAGACCTCGACCCGCTGATAAGTACGGCCGATGCCCATCCGGGCTCGCTTGTACGTGGGCATGCCCAACAAGGGCTGGCCATCGAAGAAGATGTCGCCCTCTTCGGGTCGCAGCTGGCCGCAGACGCAATTGAACAACGTCGTCTTGCCCGCCCCGTTCGGGCCCACCAGGCCGACGCTCTCACCGGCTGCGACATCGAAGCTGATGCTGTGCACAGCCTGGATTCCACCGAAGGACTTGCAGACCCCGTGGAGCCGGAGGAGTGGTTCGGCCTCAGCCATTGGCGCCCGATGTCGACATGGCGTGCGCCTTGAGCTCCTCGGCGGCGGCTTCCTTCGGGAAGAGCAGTCGCTCGAAGCGGGCGGTCGATCGGCGCTTCTGATACTCGAGGACGCCCTCGGGGTGCTGTGCGTAGGTGAGCGCGCCGAACGCGAACAAGACGATGGTGAGACTCGGCCCCCCGAAGCGCGAGGGGAGATAGGTAAGGAGCTGCTCGATCACGAAGAGGCCGATACCGGCCTGGATGGCGCCTTCGACCGTGTTGACACTGGTCGTGACGACGAGGACGACGAGGACAAGGGAGAAGGTCGTGTTCCAGTCCACCGGGGACACGTGCTGCTGCTGAATGCTATAGAGCACGCCCCCGACTCCTGCGATCGCGCCAGACAGAGCGAAGACGACGATGCGCTGCCAAGTCGGGTTGACACCGAGACCAGCCGTGGCCGTCTCGCTCCCCCGCATGGCGGCCAGGTTGCGGCCGACGGTGCCCTTGCGAACGAGGAGCACGATGCACACGGCGACGGAGAGGACGACGATGGAGAGGAGGAACATGGCGTGGCCGTTGAAGTTGAAGAACGCGCTCGTCCCCAGCCATTTCGCCTGCAGGCTGGTGCCCTGGGCACCCCCCGTGACCCAAATGTCGTTGAAGGCGGTGTTGTCGAAGAGCAGAGCGGCCGCCAGGGTCATGAGGGCCAGGCCCAGCCCGCGCAGGCGCAGGGACAGGAGGGCCAGCAGGATCGCGACGATGGACGCCACGATGGCCCCGATGATCGCCCCGACGAAGAAGTTGAGGCCGAGGTGGACGGCGAACACGGCAGCGGTAAAGGCACCGATCCCGGCAAAGGTCGCCTGACAAAGCGACAGCTGTCCGGCCATGCCCGTGATCAGCGTCACCGAAAGGAGGATGATGGAGAGGGTCAGGCCGTTGTTGAAGACGTTCTCCCATGTGACAGGAATCCAGGTCAGCATGGAGACACAGAACGCCGCCAGGAGCACCCACCACCCAGTGCGGATGATCCGGTCCATGGTGGGCGCCCTCGTGCTGGCGGCGATCGGCACCGGTGGCGGATCGATGGTGGCCAGGGGATCTCGGCTCGAGTCGAGGTTGCGCAATCCGGGCAGGATCAACAAGGCGGCTGCGATGGCAAAGAACGGGAGAGAGGGCACGACTGCCGCGTTCCAGAAGCTGTCCGGCGGGATGTAGCCCTGCAACACGGTCGTGACGACACCGATGAGGACCGCGACGCCAGCGGCAATGGGCATTGAGCGCAACATCGCCCATGCGGCCGCCGCAATGGCCGTCACGGTCAGGGTGACGAACTGGTTCGAGTTGAAGGCGCCGTAGACGGGAGCCAGCAGCACGCCGGCGAGGGCGGCCATGAAGCTGGAGATGACCCAGGCCACGGCGACCACGCCGTTGGCGTTGATCCCGTCGAGCTGGACGAGTCGTCGGCTTTCGACCGCACCGCGCATCTGCAGACCGAGCGCCGTGAATCGCAAGAGGATCGTCAGGAGGATCAGCACGACCACGGTCACGGAGATGGTGGCCAGGTAGATCCCGTTTACCGGCGTCCCGTAGGTGCCACCTCCGATGGTGAAGTAGACGGTGTTCGGGTTGAAGAAGGGGAAGATGGTCGTGGTGGCATCGAGGTTCTGAGGACCGAAGATCACAGGCAGCAGCGAAGGAATTCCGACGAGGAGGGCCAGGCTGCAGACCAGCTTTGCCGTGCTGTTCGAATTCGGGATGTGCCGGAAGATGAGCCTGTCGAAGGCGTATCCCATGACCGGGCCCAGCACCACAACCGTCAGGAGGAAAGCTTCCCACCCCGACCAATTGTGGTACTGGGTCAGGTACGTGAAGATGAACGCCGACGCGAACGCCTGGGCGCCGAAGGCAAAGTTGAAGACGCCCGTTGCCTGGTAGGTCAGGACCAGGCAGACCGCGACGAGTGCGTACGTACATCCGTACGGCACACCCGGTAGTGCGAATCCGAGGAGTTGTTCCATTCTTCTTCCTGGCGCCCCGTGTCGACCCTCGCCTGGTGGCTCGCGCTCAGGCGGGGGCCGGTGTGCCTGGTGGCAACGGGAAGACCGGATTCTTCTTGGGGTTGATCGAGTGGAAGCAGTTGAAGACGTTCTTTCCCTTGTTCAGAGTCGGCACATATTTGTTGCCCTGCACCTTGATGTAGGCGAGGCAGTACGGTGGCGCGTGTCCACTGTGGCCGGCGGACTTCCAGTTGATCGGTGACTCGAGGCCACCGGACGTGTACGACGTCAGGGAGTTGTCCGCGGCGATCACGTTGGCCTGGGTGAGGTTGTTGCCGGCCATCCTGACGCCCTGCACGAAGAGGGCCGCCGACTCCCAACCCTGCAGCGCCACCTCGTCCTGCGCGTACTTCGGTTCGTACTTGTTCATCTGGGCCAGGTAGAGCTTGAGCCCCGGGTAGAGCTTTGTCGACGCAGAGAATGGGACGTGCGAAATGTCGAAGTAGATGCCTTGCATCAGGCTCTTGTTCTGCTGCAGCGTCGACGTGTCGTTCCCGTTGAACCACAGCTGGGTCATCTTCAGCCCGTACTGCTGGATGGCGCGAGCCATGGTGACATTGCCCTGGACGTCCATGCAGCTGACGACCATATTGGAGCCAGCCTGCTTCATCCGTTGCACGTCAGTGGCCACGGTCGATCCCGGATAGCTGACCTTGAGGTCGGAATAGCTCACGGTGTAGCCGGCAGCCTTCAGTGAGTTCTGCTCCGACTGACACGAGGCCGCCGACGCCGCAACGTTGTACGCAACGAAGGCAATGGACGGCTTCTTCTGCGTCTTGCGCGCCACATAGGCGACCTGTGGCCCGGCCGCAGGGTAGTACTGAACCGAGCCGCCCGCCGCGAAGAGGTTGGTCGGTCCTGCCCAGTTGCCGGTGACGTTGTATCCATAGGTCGGGATCTTCGCCTCGACGAAGAGATTGGGCGAAAAGAACGCCGTACCCACCCCGGTCACGGCAAACACGTGGTCCTGGTTGATCAACGTATTGGCCAGCTGATTGAACGTCGTCGGGTTGCCGGCGTCATCGAGGGCGTATTTGTAGTCAATCTTGCGGCCGTTCACGCCACCTTGCGCGTTGACGTAATTGAAGTAGGCCCGTTCGCCGTAGATCAGCGACGAGAAGTTGGAGGCCAACGTCCCGGTCTGAGTCGAGATCGTCCCGACCGTGATGGAGTTAGCGGTCACTCCCGGAGCGGAGCTCGTCGTCGCCGCTGCACCAGCCGAAGCCGATGTCGTGACAATGGCGGTTCCGGTCAATGTCCCCATCAGGGCCACCGCTGTCAGCGCCCTCAATCCATGTCTCACTCGCATGCCGTCCCCAATCGTCGCTCGTGCATCCCCCCCAGGATGCCGGTCACTGTAGCTGTAGGCGCTTACGCCCATTACTCACCCCTTGCGCTGCCTCACTTCACCGAACTGCCTCACATCCACCTGCCGGCGCGTCTTGCCGCGAACGCCAATTCGTGCCGCGTCAGTTCAGAAACAACCTCCGACGGTCGTACTCCCGCAGGGACCGCACCTCGTCGAAGCGAACTGCCGGAAGCACCTCGACCTCTCGGGCCACCTCAGGCTGGTACCCGCACAGCGAGGCGAACTCCCGCACCCGATCTTCTACCGTGCCATCCCCGGCGGGGACGGCCGCCAACCGCAGGACACCGTCGTGCCGCCGAAGGACACCCTTGTCGGTGACGACGCTGACCACGCGCTCACCCGGTGAGGTGACGTAGGCGACCGTCTCGGGCAACCGTTCGGTCCGAGCCAGCGTCACCACCACACAGGCGGTGGCCCGGCTTGCCACGTCGTTCGCTCCCCCAGAACCCACCAGGAAACGGCCGCCGGCCAACTGAGTGGAATTGAGAGACCCAGCGCGGTCGACCTCCGCCGCACCGAGGCACCCGACCGTCGTCGTACCAGGACCACCGATGACCATGCCCAGTACGGCCGATGCGTCGGAGAGGTACGGGGTGGCCGGGAAGACCCGCTGGTTGAAGATGTAAGGGTCCGCCGGTGTCGGCTCGTATCCCCACAGTCCGAGCTCGGCGGTCAGCATCACACGGCGCCCGGACGCCCGGGCCCGGCCCACTGCGACCCATGCCGCCAGATTTGCCACGCCCGCACCAGCCAGTACCGCGTCAGCGCCGACGTCAACCACCACCTTCTCGACCTCTCGCGCCCCGAGGGAGGCCGCCTGCTCCCATCGGGTGACCACCGGATCTTCCACGACCGGATGGGCATCCGCATCGGCCTTCCACGACATCGGGTCGGACCGTCCTTCGAGCCATTTGAGCTGCTCCGGTCCGACACGTGCGAGGTAGTCCTCGTGTGTCGCCGGGCCCAAAACCCATTCGTCGATGTAGCCGTCGAACTCATTGTTGGCCGCTGCCTCGGCGGCGATGCTCCAGTGCGCCACGTCCTCCCCGTAGCTACGCACAGGTAGGCCCGGGGCATAGCAACCACCCGGGTGGGCCCCGTAGGGCGCCTCGACCACCGCAAGGACTCGGTGGGCCGGAATCCGGACCCGGTGGCCCAGCCCTTCGAGGTCGTCGACGACGCGCTCGACCGTTGCCACGACGCCGCGACGTGCCGCCCAGGCACCCCACACTCCGTCAAGAAGGGGCTCGGAAAGGGCAAGGTTCCCGGCCGGGTCGGCCGCGGCTGCATGCACCAACGCCACGTCGGGAGCCAGGGGCTCTAGGAGTCCGAGCGGGCCGAACGGTGAGTCGACGACGGCGAAGGCGCCGTTGGCCGCCATGGAGGAACCAATGAGGGACCCCGTCACAGCTGCCGGCAGGCCTCGAGCGGCTGCTTCCAGCCGTTGCGACAGCGTGAGGATGGACCAGTGCTCAACCTCGACCTCACCTGATTCGTAGGCCTGGCGGAAGATGGGATTCGGCGTGTAGGTCGGAAAGCTGTTGCCCGAATACGCGGTGATGACCCGGTTGACGAGCCCTCCCCTGAAGAACGCAGCGCCCAATGCGCCCAGGCTCGTCATGATGAGGGTGAAACCAGGGTCGCTGCGCCAGAACTGTCGGGCAAGTTCTCGTGCTGATGCCGTCCATCGGCTGTGTCCCATCATCACCAGAACCGAGTCGCCGGGTCGCACGCTGCGCGCCACGGCATCCTCCAATGTCGTCACGACGGAGCCAGCCGACGAGGTGGTCGTTGGGGTCACTAAAGCCGCCCCGCGGCAGACGGAAGAGGACAAAATCCCTGGTCCAACCTCACTTTTGACCCCCGCAAAACCTGACCATCGTGTCAGGTTAGCCATTTCAACCAGGCCCGGCACTACCATGCACCGAGCATGGGATCGTCGAGCGTCCACCGCGACTCGGCACCCGCTCCGAAGAAGCCCGCCCGGTCACCTGCGGCCAAGAAGGCCACGACGGGTAAAGGTGCGAACGGGGCGGCCACGCAGGTCGCCAGTGACCACGGGAAGCGCTCCGATGCGGCCGCGTGTGCCGACGGCGAGGCGGTCGGTGCTCCCGCCGGCAAGCGAGTACTTCGGAGCCAGGGCCGACGCACCATGCGCAAGCTGCTCGATGCGGCAATGGTCGCCTTCGACAAGCGGGGCTACCACGCCACACGCGTGAATGACGTGGTCGACATCGCCAAGACCTCACATGGCACCTTCTACCTTTACTTCTCCAACAAAGAAGACCTCCTCCGCGCCCTGGTGGCCGAAGCTGCAAGTGAAGGCCAGAATCTCTATGAAGCCATCAATACCCTGCCAGCGGACGGCGGCACTCCCGAATGGGAGGACGTGCACACGTGGACCAAGGCCTACTCGGAGCTGTGGACACGCTACGCGCCCCTCTTCAGGGCGTGGACAGACCTGGCCGCAATCGATCCGGAGCTACTCGAAGTGATCCGCAACACCTTCATGGTCATGTCGAGTGCCCTGGCCAAGCAGATCGATACCAACTGCTCGGACCACAGGATGGATCCCGATGCCGCTGGACTCGCCACGCTGGCCATGCTCGATCGCTTCCATTACTTGCGGGAATTCGTCGGGCAACCTATCGACGACGTCGCCCTCGAGACCATCACGACCATGGTGTACCGGGCTCTTTTCGATTCAAACGACTAGTTGCCAGCGCCATTTGCCGGTCACTCCCGGAGATCCCCTTAGGTTCGCGACTCCCTCGAAGGGAACACGATGTCGAAGATCCCGTCGACACCGGAGCCGTGCAACGTCAAGCCGCCGTCGACCACGATGTTCTGTCCGTAGACGAAGCGGGCCAGATCCGAGCAGAGGAAAACCACCACATCAGCAATGTCCTCGGGTTCCCCGATCCGCGCGACCGGCGTCCCTGTCTCGAAACGCTCCACCTGATTCGGCATGAACTCGAACATCTGGGCCGTCATCGCGGTCTTGATCATCCCTGGGGAAACGGCATTGATCCGGATGGACGGCGCATATTCCAACGCGGCCGACGCGGTCAGGGCCGCCACTCCGGCCTTGCTGGCGGCATAGGGGCTCTCCCCTGCCGCCGGACGCGTGCCACTGATGGATGCGGTGCTGACGATGGAGCCGCCGCCGGCCTGCAGATGTGGCACTGCGGCTCGGATACCCGCCCACACGCCCGTCAGGTTCACCCTGAGCACGCGATCCCAGTCAGCGACATCGAGCTCATGCAGTCTTCCGAACGCCGACGTCCCGGCGTTGTTGTACATGATAGAGAGGCCGCCAAGCTCCCTTGCCGCTGCATCGACGGCGTCACGCAGAACATCGGGATCACCGACATCGGCTGCGAGAGCGATCCCACCGATTTCGTCCGCCACGTCTCCCGCTGACCCTCCGTCGAGGTCAAGGACAGCCACCTGGGCGCCTTCGGCGGCCATTCGACGACACGTGGCCCGGCCAATGCCCGACCCACCCCCCGTCACCACGGCTTTGTGTCCGTCAAGCAGCCCCATCGACATCTCCTGTCTTCCTGTCCGGTCCTGTCCACGACGGCGTCGTGATGTCAAGCGGCTCGTCGAGTTCACGAATGAGGAGCTCCTGCGCCATGCTCAGGTGCAGAGTCCCATCCTCGCCGTGCATGGTTGCACGCACGGTTGCGCGGCCGCCGGCATTCACGAGAGCGTGGAGATCGAACATGCTCCACGTATCTGCTCGCCAGGGGCGGTGAAACCACAGGGCGTGATCAAGGCTTGCATCGGTATGCGTACCCCAGGTACCGAGGCTCAACGGCCGAAAGGATGCGCCAGTCATATCGGAGAAGTAGGCGAGCGCGCAGGCGTGCACTGCAGGGTCGTCCGCGAGAGGCTCTGTGGTGCGAAACCAGCACCGCCGCGTTGACTCGTATGTCCCATCCGCCAGGCGTTCGGTCGCACCAAGCTCTCTAACGTCGAAGGGAAAAGGCGCTTCGAAGCCCTCGATCTCCCGGGGCAACGGAATGTCGGATGCAACCGGAAGTTGGTAAATGTCACCCGGTTCAGGAGCGTGAAACGAGCACATCATTCGAAAGGTCTCCCGTCCATCGACCTGGCTGACGACCTGCCGAGTGCAGAACGATCGACCGTCGCGCACCCCGTCTACGGCGTGATCACTGCGAGATCCCGGACTAGTCGGCCGCAGGAAATATCCATGCAGAGAATGGACCTCGTACTCGTCCGGCACCGTCTTCATTGCGGCATTCAGAGCTTGGGCCACCACCATGCCCCCGAAGACACGACCGTGCATCCACCATTCCGGGCTGGTCGTTGTGAAGGTTGCCCTCCCGAGCGAATCCGAGCCGGTCGCGCGTGCGGTAAAGGAGTCGACGAGCTCGGACAGCGTGGCGGGAACGAGCTCGGCCTCTTCCGCCTCGTCAAGCTCCATGCACGGCTCCCCAGTGGGGCACAGTCACCGCAGATCGACTTCGACTGAAAGCCCTCTGGAGGCGAGGTCCGCGCACCGGTTGTCCTCGGCATAGCGGAGCCCCTGGACGTTGAACAGCCGCACCTCCGGGCCCTCGATCGGAAACGGACCCCAGTGCCAGGTGCCCCGGTGGAGGACGAGCGATTCGAGGGGCTCGATCCTGAACGCACGGATGGCCTCTGTCTCAGTCTCGTCCACCAGCTCGACCCCGGCGGGGGCCACAACGATGACCGCCGGGACGTTCAGCGGCATGAGAGCCTGGGTGTGGGTGTCATGGCGAAAGAGCATTTCGCAGCGCAACCCACCACTCGTCTCGGGGACCTCGCTCCGGGCATGGCCGATCAGATTGACGTGGGCGTCCGCCCACTCAAAGGTCATCGTCTGCGCACCGTCTCTCGGGTCGAGGTCGGCGACCGGCAACCAACCGAAGGGCGACCAGGTGGCTTCAGTCAACGGTTCGGGAACTAGGGAACGCTCTTTGGTGGATACGTCTGGGGACATCGCTTCCTCTTGTCTGCCTAAGTCCATGCCACGGACGGTGCGCCTTGGCCGCGCCGCGGCCTAACCTGACACCAGAGTCAGTCTAGGAAATCTTGGGAGGCCAACAGGATGGATGTGCGCAGTATTGAAGCCAAGGCACCGGTCGTCGAGCACAACGGCACCGTCCCGGTCTGGTGGATGATCGAGTCCCGCGAGTTCAAGGACATCACCGATGGAGGATACCTGGAACTCGTCAACGAGTTCGAAGTCCCCGGTGGAGGCCTCGTCGACCCACACTCCCATCCGACGCACGAGTTCTATTACGTGATGAACGGCAAGGGGATCATGACCATCGACGGTGAGGATCGAACAATTTCCCAAGGGGATCTCGTGTACATTCCGCCGGACAAGGTGCACTCGCTCCGTCCGATCAGCGACCACGCTCCGATCCACTGTTTCTGCTTCGCCATTGGAGTGAAAGGCGCCGGCGCGATCAACTACACGACGCACTAGGTGGCTCGCGTCCTGGTCACCCGCCCTCTTACCGACGGCGGCACAGACCCCCTGGTCGACGCGGGCCACGACATCGTCCTCCATGACGACGGCTCACCGCTACCCCCAGCCGAGTTGATCCGCCTCGCCCCTGATTTCGACGGCATTGTCTGCCACCTCACTGACCGGATCGATACGGCGGTACTGGAGTCAGGGCGATCAGGACGGCTCCGCGTCGTGGCAAACGCCGCGGTCGGATACGACAACATCGACGTCGCGTCGGCCAGCGCGCTGGGTATCACGGTGTGCAACACGCCGGGGGTCCTCGACGACACCACGGCTGATCTCACGTTTCTCCTCATCCTCGCCGCGACCCGTTTGGCGTCTGATGCCGAGCGCGATCTTCGGGAGGGTCGGTGGAGGGGCTGGGGATTTGGCACCCATCTGGCTCGTGATGTGCACGGTGCCACCCTCGGACTGGTCGGTTTCGGTCGGATCGCACGGGCCGTGGCGCAAAGAGCGGCGGGTTTTGACATGGAGGTCATCCACACGGCCAGGAACGACACGGGGATTTCCGGCTTTGTACCGAGCCTCGAGGAACTCCTGGAACGTTCGGACATCGTGAGCTTGCACATTCCGCTCAGCGAATCGACGCGCCACCTCATCGGCGCCGCCGAGCTGGCTCGCATGAAGCCAACTGCCGTGCTGATCAACACGGCCCGCGGTCCGGTCGTGGACGAGGACGCGCTGGTCGACGCGCTCGAGTCACGCACCATCTACAGCGCTGGACTCGATGTGTACGACGGCGAGCCTAGAGTTAATCCGCGAATCCTCACGGCACCCAGAACGACTCTCCTTCCTCACATCGGTAGTGCAACCATTGCGACCCGCACGCGCATGGCACGACTCGCGTGTGAGGGTGTCTGTGATGTCTTGGCAGGGCTGACTCCGCCGAACGTCGTTCTTCCCGCTCCACAACCCACGTAGCGAAGACCGTTCCTCCAACAGGTTCACAACTTGCCGTTAGCGGCAAGTTGTGATGGGTACGTTTCGATCGTCAATTTGGGCGAGTCTCACCACCTGGGAGTGACATTGCGCACGGTCCGAGAAGTCTCAGTCGCTGTGTTATCGATAGCTTTCACCGTCGCCATGCTCAGCCTTTTCGGAAGTGAGTTCCGGCCGGCTCCCGCGGGGGCGGCCGCACCCCAATGGCAAACAACGGCGAGCTTCAATCCACTGGTCAACGTCAGCGCCGTCTCCTGCGCACCCAGTGCAACGGCGAATTCGGCGACATGTGTCGCAGTCGGAAATGACGGCGGTCGAGTGGCATCGATCATTGTGACAAATGACGGAGGCGCCGTGTGGGCGAGATCACCCGTGCCTACCGGCGTCACCAATCTGAGCACCATTTCATGCCCTTCCGCTGCCGTCTGTTACGCCGGCGGAGGATCGGGACTGCTGAAGTCGAGCAATGGCGGCACGAGCTGGACGGTTCTCGACTCGTCGTTCGTAGCTCAATCGATTTCATGCTTCACGATCGATGAGTGCACGGCGGTAGGTGGATCCCAAATCACTAAGACCACCAACGGCAACTCTTGGAATTCTCCAGACTCCACCTTCTCAAACGGATGATCTGAGGGTTGTCTCCTGTCCTAATGCAGTGACCTGTGTAGCAGTCGGGACGGTGGCAAACGACCCGTCGATCGTGGGCGAGAGTGATGGGACAACCTGGAACCTCCTTGATCAACCAGTGTTGGCATCACTATCGGGTGTCTTTTGCTTCTCGGGATCCGCTTGTACAGCGACCGGAATCGCAACTACGGGCGGAGCAACCTCTCTCAGCACCTCGAACGGGGGAAGCAATTGGAGTCCCACCTCCTCAATCCCGCACGGAATGCAACTCAACAGTGTTGTTTGCCCCGCCGCGAATACCTGCATCGCAGTGGGAACGAACCTCAACTCCACCCCGTACGCCGTTGGCACAACCAATGGCGGGACCACGTGGACATCACAGAGTCCACCTCCAGATTCAGTGGATCTGTCCGGCATCTCGTGCTCCGCAGTAGCGAACTGTGTTGCGGTTGGCAGTAACGGCAATACCGGATCCGGTTCGACGATTGCGACTACAACCACGGGAGGGTTGTCATGGGCACGTCAGAGCACACCGTCGGGAACGAGTGGATTGAACTCAGTGTCGTGCCCGAACAGTGCTGATTGCTTCGCAGTTGGCAATAGGTCGATCCTGAGTTCCGTCAACGAAGGCTTCTCCTGGACGGCGCAGAATGTCCCTTCTTCCGTGGATGGCCTCAACTCCGTTTCGTGCCCTACGCCTGCACACTGCACTGCCGTCGGCTACGGCGTCTTTGGCAGTCCGATCGTCATTGGAACCACCAACGCCGGAATCACATGGACGACCGAGCCAATCGCATCCGGTATAGGTGTTCTAACTGCGGTGTCGTGTAGTGACAGTCTTGACTGCTTTGCCGTTAGCAACTCCGATTCCTCCTCGCCGAGCATCGTTACAACGACCAATGGTGGCGGCACCTGGTCCTTGGAAAGCTATCCAGGGGTAGTTGGTGTATTCAACGACATTTCCTGTCCGGATTCGACGCATTGCGAAGCCATAGGTCTCGGTTCGGGCGGGGCGAATGCCGTGATCTTGAGCACCACAGACGGAGGAACCACTTGGACCCCCCAGACGCCTCCAAGCGGTGCCACAGCCCTCAACGGGATCTCGTGCGTGAGCGACCTTGTGTGCTTCGCAGTCGGCGCGAACGCGATCAGTACAACCGACGGCGGTTCCCAGTGGAATGACCTCGGAGCTCCGACGGGATCGACCGCCCTGAGAGCCATCAGCTGCATCAGCGGTACCACATGTACCGTTGTGGGCGGTCCCGGTATCGTCACCACGACCGATGGCGGCGCGAACTGGAGCGCTGAGCCTGGCCCCTCCGGTGTCGGCTCTCTCCTTGGCGTGGCGTGTGCCAGCCCCGTGAATTGCGTGACTACCGGCACCGGGACGAATGATGGCGGCTTCATTGCCACGTTGGCCGCGCCCCCGACGGTCACGACCAGCGCACTCAGCAGCGGGGCACTCGGCGTGCCGTATTCGGCCACGCTTGCAGCGAGCGGTGGTTTGCCTCCGTATTCGTGGGCCGTTGCCCAGGGCAGCCTGCCACCCGGCCTCCACCTTGCAACGAATGGCACCATCAGCGGAACGCCCACCATTCCCGGCGGGTACCACTTCACGGTGGCGGCCACGGACTCGAATCAGCTGTCGAGCCGGGTGGGCCTCAGTCTCTCGATTGGCCCCACCGCCGCGCCCGGGTATTGGGAGGTGGCCAGCGATGGTGGCATCTTCAGCTACGGCGGGGCCCACTTTTACGGGTCGACCGGAGGCCTCCACCTCAACGCACCCATCGTTGGCATGGCCCCGACGCCAGACGACGCCGGCTACTGGTTGCTGGCATCCGACGGCGGCATCTTCTCGTTTGGCAACGCCGTCTTCTACGGATCAACTGGGGCCATCCACCTCAACGCCCCGATCGTCGGGATGTCACCGACGCCCGACGGCGGCGGCTACTGGCTCGTTGCTGCAGATGGCGGCATCTTCTCGTTTGGCAACGCCGTCTTCTACGGGTCGACCGGCAGCCGCTCCCTCAACAAGCCGATCGTCGGAATGGCGTCGACATTGGACGGACACGGATATTGGCTTGTCGCATCGGATGGAGGGATCTTTGCCTTCGGCGACGCCTCGTTCTATGGCTCGACGGGTGGCTTGCCCCTGCAGAAGCCGATCGTCGGCATGACCGCCGCTCCGGACGGTGGCGGCTACTGGCTGGTGGCTGCAGATGGGGGGATCTTCAACTTTGGCGACGTCGCCTACTTTGGATCGACGGGCGGCCAGCCCATCAATGCACCGGTTGTCGCCATGGATCGCACAGCTGATGGCCGCGGGTATTGGTTGGTCGGACGCGATGGCGGGATCTTCAACTTTGGCGATGCTGGCTTCTACGGTTCGGCCGGTGGGTTGAAGCTCAACCGTCCGATCGTGGGCATGGCTGCCATCGAATCTGCTCCGACGTAGCCGTCGAGTCAGCTCTCCCCCGCCTGGCTCAGCGCCAGGCGCTCACCAATCAGTCGAATGCTTCAGGGTGCGCTCCAGAATCCCCAGCGTCGCCCGCAGCGCCGATTCGGGGATGATCGGAAAGATGTCGGCCTCCTTCCACTGGGGATCAATCGTCGACCAATCGTAGTAGGAGGTGACGAGCGTCCCGCCATCCACCGGCTCCAGCCTGTAGCCGTAGATGTGCCCGATCTGGGGTTTGATCTGCCCCTGAATGGTCCATGCAATTTCGTGGTCCGGCTCGTACCTCGTGATGTGCACCGTGACGTCGTAGCGCCCCATGGGGAAGTCGTTGAGTGCTTCGCGGTCCATGTGGACGACGAACTCGTCGCCGGCCTTCTTCGCCGGCTCGCCGGTCGAGTCGATCAACATGCCCGAGCTGTCGATCGTGACATGACCCTTGGGGTCGCTCAGCAGAGCGAAGATGCGACTCGGTTCAGCCGGAATCGTGCGCTGGACCTCCATACGCTCGACCTTCTCATCCACTGTCCCGGTCTCTTCGCTCATAGCTGCATTGTGGCACCAACCCTCGTGTGCTGCGCTTCCCCACCCCCCTAGCACTCACGAATCAGCGACGCATCGAGCCCGAGCAGCCCCACCGTGGTCGATCCCGACCTCAGGGCATCGAAGAAGCCCGCTTCCTTCGCCTCGCGATCGCTCCCCGCCGCGAGCACGTCGTCGAGTGACCCTCTGGGGACGAAAGCGACCCCGTCCACATCCGCCACGACCCAGTCCCCCGTCGAAACCTCGACCCCTCCGACCCGAACGGGCAGGCCGACCGTCCCTGGCTTGTCCTTCGAGGCTCCGGTGAGGGCGATGGCCGCTGAGAACACCGGGAAGCCGTGCGCTTCGAGCGCGGCCACGTCGCGCACGCCGCCGTCGAGGATCAAGCCTGCCAAGCCTGCGGATTCGGCCGCCGTGGTCAGCACTTCTCCCCAGTACCCGCGGTCTGCCACCTGTCCGACATCTACGACCAGGACGCTCCCCTTGGGTGCCTTCGTCACTGCAACGTGTACGGCCAGGTTGTCGCCCGGCGTGCAGCCAACCGTGTAGGCCGGGGCGGCCACTGCGGCCCCGGACCACGCTGGCCGAATCCTGCGGTGGGCGGCGAGGCCCCCAGACTCCCCGATGGTGGCAGAACCGAGGCGCGCCAGCGCCGCCGCAACATCTCCCGAACTCATGTGGTCCTCCTAGGTCAGTCAAGCCGTGCTGGTGCATTGGAGCACCACGCGGGGTCAAAGCACCAGCCCTACACTCCTCGATGTGTCCGACAACATGCTGATCGTGACGCAGGTGGCGCCCTACTCCGACGGGCCCGCCGGAGTCCACGGGGTCCTGGGTCAGGCGGCCACCGGTCTGCGCGAGCTGGCGCACCTCTCGGGGCTCTCCCCCGTCTTCGTCGACGACGTGCGCGACATCTCCCCCGACGCGTTGGCGGCGGCGCGTGTCCTCGCCCTCTTCACCATCGGTGAGACACCGTGGTCCGAACGACAGAAGGCGGCGGCCCACGAAGCATGGTGCAGCGGGAGGCTGCGCATCCTCGGCGTCCACTCCGCCACGGACGCCAATCACACCTGGCCTGAGTACGGCTCCATGCTCGGGGCGCGTTTTGACAGCCACCCCTGGACCCAGGACTTCGTCATCGAAGTCGTCGACCGCAGCCACCCGTCGACCGCCCACCTGGGGGTGCAATGGTCCTGGCGCGACGAGGTCTATCTCTTTGCGGACCTGCGGCCAGAAGCTCGGGTCCTTCTCCGACTGGCCGACGATCAGCTCGATCTGACGGTGCCCGGTGGACGCGTCCCCGATTGCGGTTTCCCCCTCGCCTGGACGCTGGAGGACGGTGCGGCGCGGACCTTCTACAGCGCCCTCGGACACTTTCCTGGAGCATGGGAGACGCCGGGCTACCTCCAGCACCTGGCCGGGGGCCTCGCCTGGCTGGTCGAGAGCGCCTAACCTGACGTTCATGTCAGGGTCATCTTCCGTGAAGTCGCTGCCTGAGGTGATGGCAGCGGCGGTCTACCAGTCCCCCGGCGTCGTTACGGTGGAGGAGCGCGACGTCCCCCGTCCGGGGCCGAACGAGCTCGTGGTGCGCGTCCATTCCTGCGGGATCTGTGGGTCCGACATCCACCAACTGCGCGACGGCTGGGGTTTCACGCCCGGTGCGGTAGCCGGGCACGAGTGGAGCGGCACCATCGCCGCTGTCGGCGAAGACGTCACCACCTGGTCGGTCGGCGAGCTGGTGGTCGGCGGCGCATCGCCCCGTTGCGGCACTTGTCGGCGCTGCCTCGAGGGCAAGCCATCGCAATGTGAGAACCGCCACAGCATGACGTCGGGGCAGGCAGACGGCGCCTTCGCCGAATACATCCTGGTGCGTTCCGGCGGCGTTCTGCGCCTTCCCGAAGGGCTCTCTCCCCGTCACGCCGCCTTGGCCGAACCCCTGTCGGTGGCACTGCACGGCATCACCCGATCGGGCGTCGTGCCGGGCGACAGCGTGATGGTCTTCGGGGCGGGACCTATCGGAGCCCTCAGCGTGGCGGCTCTCCACGCCATGGGCATCACGGACATCACCGTTGTCGAGCCGCACGAGGGTCGGCGCAAGTTGGCCGCCGATCTCGGCGTCACGTCCCTGGTTGACCCGGCCGATCTTGAGGTGTTCCCGCCGTGGGAGCCCGAACGGATGTCATCGCGGGCCGTCCACGTCGTCCTCGAGTGCTCGGGACATCGCGCCGCCATCGAGGCGGGGTTCTGTCAGTTGACCCGTGGCGGCATCCTGGTCATGGTCGGGGCCGGCATCGATCACCCCAACTTCGACATCAATCGAATGATCCTCAACGAGCTCACCGTCACCGGGTCTTTCGTGTACGACCTTGGTGGATTCGAGCGAGCACTCGAGCTCCTCGCCTCGGACGGCTTCCCCGCCGATCTCTTGATCAATCCCGGTGACATTCCACTCAATGGCATCGTCGATGCACTCGAAGCACTTGCCGGCGGCCACATCGCCGGCAAGGTCATGGTCGTCCCGGAGGTGCGTACCTGATGGCCCATCCCTTCTACCCAAGTGGCAATCCGCGGTTCAATCACGTGGCCATGTCGCTCCCGGCTGAGTTGCTCAACGCCGAGAACCGGGCAGACGTGTGTCGCTTCTTCGACGAGGTACTCGGCTTCGAGGAGATCGCGGTCATGACCGAGGACCGGCACCGCCTCATCTTGAGTTGCGTCCACTGGGACCAGTTCATCTTCCTCATCTCCGAGGACGACCCGATGCGCTGCCCTCGCATGGACCACTACGGCTTCGCAGTGGGCTCCCTCGACGAGTTACGGGGCATTCAAGAGAGGGCCGAGACCTTCCGCAAGGCCGACGACCGCATGGAGCTCATCGACCTGCACGTGGACGACCAGGGGATGGTCAAGATCCACTCGCTCTATGTCCGGTACCTCCTCCCGATGACCGTCGAGTTCCAGTATTGGGAGTTCCCGGAGCCTGCGCAGTCCAACTGACGCCCAGCGGGTCGCAGCGCACAACCTCCCGGTACCGTGCGGCCATGACAGATCCATCGCCTGCCAGCGAGCGCGCCAAACGCTTTCTGACGCTGCACGCACCCGGCAGCCCCCTCCTGATGCCCAACGCCTGGGACGTCGGGTCGGCCACCCTCTTCGCCTCGCTGGGCTTCGAGGCGATCGCCACCACGAGCGGTGGCTTTGCGGCGACCCGGGGGCGCATGGATGGGGCTATGACCAAGGACGAAGTCCTTGGTCACGGGCGCGACCTGGCGGCAGCGGTCGACATCCCCGTCTCGGCCGACCTTGAGAACTGCTTCGCCCACGAGCCGGACGGCGTGGCCGCCACTATCACGTCCGCCGTCGAGGCGGGGTTGGCCGGGGGTTCAGTCGAGGACTTCACGGGCAACCGCGACAACCCCATCTACGAGCTGGAGCACGCCGCAGAACGGGTGCGTGCGGCCGCCGAGGCCGCCCACTCGGGGCCGGTTCCGCTGGTACTGACGGCCCGGGCCGAGAACTACCTGCACGGCCGCGAGGACCTGGCCGACACCATCGCCCGTCTCCAGGCGTTCCAGGAGGCAGGAGCCGACGTCCTCTTCGCTCCCCGGGTCGTCGAGCCGGGCGATCTCCGCCAGCTGCTCTCGTCGGTCGACCGGCCGGTCAGCGTCCTGGTGCTGCCTGGCGCACCGTCGGTCGGCGAACTGGCCGAGCTCGGCGTGAGCAGAATCTCGGTCGGCGGTGCCGTCGCCGTCGCCGCCTACGGTGCCGCCATCAACGCAGTGACCGAGCTCCGCGACAAGGGAACATCGAACTACTGGGACTTGGCCGCCATCGCCCGCCCAGTGATCGGCGACGCCTTCAGTCGCTGACGGCGACTGTCACTTCGATCTCGACCGCACCATTGCGCGGCAGCGCGGCCACCCCGACGGCGGAGCGGGTGTGGCGGCCCGCCTCGCCGAAGACGTCGGCCAGGATCTTGCTCGCCCCGTCCACCACCGTCGGCTGCTGGTGAAAGTCCGGCGCCGACGAGACGAAACCGGTCACGGTCAGGACACGGTCGACCCGGTCGAGCGTGCCGAGCGCAACCTCCAGGACGGCCAGGGCATTCAACGCGCAGACCGCCGCGGCCTCGGTGCCCTCCTCCACGGTCACCGTGTCGCCGAGGCGCCCCAGGCAGGTCAGCTCGCCGGCGATCCGAGGAAGTTGGCCCGACGTGCGCGCGACCCCGCCGTGCACCACGACGGCGTCGAGTGGGTCGTGCGGGGGATGCGGCCCGTGCAATGTGAGGCCCAGCTCGGCGAGCCGGGCACGAATTCGACCTTCGCTCACTGCGGCTATCGCATGTAGGGGTAGACGTTCATGAAATTCTCGTTGACCTTCTCGGGCAACGGGAAGATACCCCCGAGTTGCTTGGAGCCCCAGATGATCTTGGCTGAGCGCTCCACCAGCGCGGTGTTGTGCATCGTCTTCTGCATGGTCGTGCCGACGGCCACCATGCCGTGGTTGGCGATGAGCGCGGCGCCCCGGTTCTCGAGGGCCTTGACCACCTGCTCAGCCAATTCGGCCGAGCCGCTCGGGCAGTACTCGGTGCAGCGAATGTCGCCCCCCAGGTACACGGTGAACTCGTCAATGCAGCTCGGGATGTCCTGGTGGGCTACGGCGAACATGGTGGCGTACACGGCGTGAGAGTGGATGCACACAGCAATGTCCTCGTAGGCGTTCATGGCCGCCAGGTGGAGGTATTTCTCCGAGGTCGGGCCACGCTCCCCCGATACGACGTCACCGGACGGGTTGACGATCACGATGTCGTCCTCGGTCATGACGCGGTAGTCGAGCGAGGACGGGGTGACGGCGATGTTGCCATCCTCCATCCGTGCCGAGATGTTCCCAGAGGTTCCCTCAACCAGTCCCTTTTCGAGCAGTTCCTTCGCCGCAGCGACGATCTGTTGTGGTGCGTCCTCAATGAAGGCCATAGCCCGGGTTCTCCTCACAGCTGAGTGGACGGACGTCTCCGCCCGGCGGTCGTCCAGATGGTACAGCGCGAGGCGGCAATGTCTGACACTGCTGTCAGGGAACGGGGCTCGGAGTACTGTCTGGCCCATGGGACTTCTCAACGGTCGAACGGCGGTGGTGACAGGTGCGGGCAGAGGCATCGGGCGGGACATCGCCCTCTGCCTGGCCACTGAGGGGGCGAAGGTCGTCGTCAACGATGTCGGTGTGACCCTCGGAGGTGAGGGCACCGAGGAGGATCCCGCCGCCCAGGTCTGCAAGGAGATCGAGGCGGCCGGTGGCAGTGCCGTCCCCAACTACGACTCGGTGAGCGACTTCGACGGCGCGGGACGGATCGTCGGCGCTGCCGTCGAGGGCTTCGGATCGATCGACATCCTGGTGAACAATGCCGGGATCGTGCGCGACCGCACAATTGTCAAGATGGACGAGTCCGACTACGACGCCGTCATCGCGGTGCACCAGAAGGGCACCTTCAACACAGTCCGGCACGCCGCCCCGATCATGAAGGACGCTGGCTACGGGCGCATCGTCAACATCACGTCCTCGGCCGGGCTGCGGGGCAACTTCGGGCAGACCAACTACGGCGCCGCCAAGGCAGCCATCATGGGAATGACCTTCGTCTGGGCCCTCGAGCTCGGCAAGTACGGGATCACCGTGAACGCCGTGGCGCCGGCGGGCGTCACCCGCATGACCGAGAACCTCTACAAGGGTGCGGAGCCGCCGGCCGACCAGGACCCCGCGCTCAATGCGCCACTGATCGCGTTCCTGGCCTCGGAAGACGCTTCGTACGTGAACGGGCAGGTACTCGGGCGCACCGGCTTCGGCTACACCCTGTTCCAGACGCCGCGGCAGATCGCCACGATGTGGCGTGAGGGCGGCTGGACTCCCAAGGAGGTCGCCGACCACTTCCACGAGGTGCTCGGCCAGCACCTCCAGCCGGTCGGCATGGGTGATCACCCGCTGCTCGGCAAGAAGGACTGACTCCCGGGGCGGCCTTCTTCGGCCAGGCTCGAACGGCTCCCCCCCAGCCTGGGTAGGGTGGGAGCGCTCAGAACACACCACCGAGGGAGGGCATTCATGCTCGTGCGCGACAAGATCTACATCAACGGGGCCTGGGTCCCCTCGACCGGCAAGGGCACGCTGGAGGTCATCGACTCGGCCACCGAGGACGTCTTCGCCACCATCCCGGAGGGCACCGCGGAAGACGTCGACAACGCCGTCGAGGCCGCGGCAGCCGCCTTCCCCGGCTGGGCCGCCACCTCACGCGAGGAGCGCGCCAAGCTGCTCACCCGCATCGGCGAGGCGCTGGGCGCCCGCACCGACGAGATCGCACAGGTCATCTCGCACGAGGTAGGCATGCCGATGACCCTGTCGGGGTCCATTCAGGTGGGCCTGCCCGCCGGCGCCTTCGCCGATGCCGCCGCCGCCGCCGAGAACTTCGAATGGGAAGAGGAGGTAGGCAACTCGCTGGTCGTGCGTGAGCCCGTCGGAGTGGTCGGCGCCATCACGCCGTGGAACTATCCGCTCTACCAGGTCGTCCTCAAGGTTGCGCCGGCGCTGGCCGCGGGCTGCACAGTGGTGCTCAAGCCCAGTGAGGTCGCACCGATCAACGCGTTCATCCTGGCCGATGTCATCGACGAGGTCGGCCTTCCGCCCGGTGTGTTCAATCTCGTCAGCGGTGTCGGCCCCGTCGTGGGTGAGGCCATCGCGGCGCACCCGAAGGTCGACATGGTCTCCTTCACCGGTTCCACTCGGGCCGGACGCCGCGTCATGGAACTCGCGGCGGAGGGCATCAAGCGGGTCTCTCTCGAACTCGGCGGCAAGTCGGCCAACATCTTGTTGGACGACGCTGATTTCGCGACCGCGGTGCCGGCAGGACTCTTCGGCTGTTACTTGAATTCCGGACAGACCTGTTCGGCCTTGACCCGCATGCTCGTCCCCCGGGACAAGCTCGCCGAGGTCGAGGAGATGGCTGTCGCGGGCACGGCCGGCTTCGCCCCGGGCGATCCGTTCGAAGCCGGCAAGCTCATCGGGCCTCTCGTCTCCGCTGTCCAGCGTGACCGGGTGCGCGGCTACATCAAGAAGGGAGTCGAAGAAGGGGCCAAGCTGATCGTCGGTGGCGCCGATACGCCCGAAGGCCTCGACAAGGGCTTCTTCGTGCATCCCACCGTCTTCTCCGACGTCACGCCTGACATGACGATCGCCAAGGAGGAGATCTTCGGGCCCGTCCTCGTCCTCATGCCCTACGACACGGAGGAAGAGGCGATCGAGATCGCCAACGGCACACCCTACGGGCTGGCCGGCGCGGTGTGGAGTGCCGACGCAGATCGGGCCGAACGGGTAGCCCGGCAGCTGCGGACCGGCCAGGTCGACATCAACGGGGGCAACTTCAACCCGAGTGCCCCGTTTGGCGGCTACAAGCAATCCGGCTTCGGTCGTGAGCGCGGCAAGTACGGCCTCGAAGAATTCGTCGAGACCAAGTCCATGCAGCGCTGAGGACAACGGCAGGGGCGTCCCGTCTCACGGGCGCAAAGGCTCGAGGACCAGGCCAGGAGGGCTCATGAGTACGGCGCGCAATGGTGCCGTCGAGATCTACTACGAGCGGTTCGGCGATCCCCGGGCGCCGACGCTCCTCTTGGTCAACGGGCTCGGTTCCCAGTGCCTCAATTACGCCGAGGCATGGTGCCAGCTGTTCTGCGACGAGGGCTTCCACGTCGTGCGGTTCGACAACCGCGACGTCGGCCTCTCCACGAAGGTCGAGGACGCCGAGTACGTGTTGGCCGACATGGCCGATGACGCCGTCGCCGTCCTCGATGCCATCGGCGTGGACGAGGCACACGTCATGGGCTGCTCCATGGGCGGCATGATCGTCCAGCGGCTCGTCCTCGACCACCCCCAGCGCGTGCGCACCATGACCTCGGTGATGTCGCGCACCGGTGAGAGCGGCTACGGCGAGAGCTCGCCCGAAGCGCTGGAATTCCTCCTCGCGCCCGCGCCACCGACCCGCGACGCCTACATCGAGCGCCAGGTCGCCGCCCATCACGTGTACGGATCGAAGCCCGAGTGGCTCGACGACGACGCCATACGCGACCGGGCGGCCGCCGCGTATGACCGCTGCTTCTACCCCGCCGGCGTGGCACGACAGATGGCGGCGATCATGCACGATGGATCCCGCGCCGAGGCGCTGGCCGAGGTGGACCTCCCTGTGCTCGTGATCCACGGCAGCCGAGACACCCTGATCGACCCGAGCGGCGGTCGTCGCACCGCCGAGGTGATTTCCGGCGCTCGCTACGTCGAGATCGAGGGGATGGGCCATGACTACCCGCCTCCGGTCTGGAGGCAATGGGTCGCGGTCTGGTCCGATTTCGCCCACGCCGCGGTCGGAGCCTGACTGACCGTCCGCGCCGGCAGGTCAGGCGGAGACGGCCTCGGACGCCCCCGATCCGCCCCCCGAGTGACGGTGCTTCCACAACGAGGCGTTGGCCGCGATGGAAGCCGTGAGCAGGCGGCCCGCGAAGTAGGTCCACAACAAGAGGGCCAGGGCAATGCCGATGGCACCGTAGAGGGCGGACTTCCGCGTGACGACATGGGCCACGTAGGTCAGCGTGAGGAGATGCAGCACCGCCACCCCCGCGGCGACGATGAGCGCCCCGGGCAGCAGCGCCGACCAGGCGCAGTCCTCGCGCGGCATCCACCACGAAGCCAGATACCACGCGGCGCCGGCGAAGGCGGCGGTCAGGAGGAGCGCCAGCACCCGGAGGCCGAAGGACTGGGAACCAAGCCACGCTGCCAGGTCGGCTATGCCGAAGAGTGCGGTGGCGATGCCCACGAGGATCGGCGCGCCCCATTCCGAGGGTCTGCGGATGGACTCGACCCTCCAGATCAGGCGATGGACGATCCACAGCACACGGACGAGCGACCGAGCCGTGAGGGCCAACGCAAACCCGCCCACCAACAGGGCCACGATCCGATTCCACAGGGAGAGGGTGCTGGTGCTGGCGACCGCGTTGGCCAAAAGGCCACCGATGCCGGCCGAGCGGGCGGCCTCGCGGGTCTTGGCCTGCCGCACTGGAGGCCAAACCGAAACCGGTGACCATGACGAAGGCATAGGGCACCAAGAACATGAAGAGCCGGAATGCCAGCGCCGCTGCCAGCACGCCGCCACCGGTCTGGGCGTCGCGCTCGACCGCCTCGAACGCGGTAGCGATGGAGTCCGAATCAGCCCGTCGGGCTTCAATGGCCGCCCTCGTGCGCTCCGTCCGTTCCCGCAGGGATTCGAAACGCTGCCTCGCCGACAGTCGCACCGACGGGGGCGCCGCCGGCCCACCAGGGCGTGACCGGGCGGGGCGTTCCGCTCGCCCGCCTTCCGGATCCTCGGCAGCCGCCATGCCGCATTCTCCACCCCAATACGGCGATCCGGAGAATTACTCCTTACGGCCGACCAGGTGAAAGACCCGGCTGAGCTGGCGGTAGGGGTCCCGGCGGCTGGCCTCGAGCTCGACGGCGGCCGTGGCCGCCACTCGCTCCGTATCGCTCGGGTCCAACTCGACGCCGCCGAACTCCAGCCAGTCGACGAAGAGCCACACCCCGTACCAGCGTTCGGTCGCGACGCCTGCGCGCTCCATGAGTTCGCCGATCTCCTCCACGGTGTCCGCTCGGCCCTGAACGCCCAGGACACCGATCTCGACCCGCGAATCGAAGGCGGCCAGGGCGTCGTCCCAACGTTGTTCCAGCGCTGGGCGCACCGCCGACGCCTTGGCGTTCCCCGTCATGATCGACACCACGCCGCCCGGCGCCGCGCACCGGCACAGCTGGTCGACCAAGGAAACCGGTTGGTCGAGATACCCGAGCACGCCGTGACACAACACAGCGTCGAACCGCCGTCCTTGGACGGCCTCGTCCGCACTCTCGCCGTCCGCCTGCAACAGCGTCACCTGTTGCCGAACACCGGCGGGCAGTCGTTGGAGTCGCTCGTGCGCCTTGTCGAGCATCGCCGGGGAGGGATCGAGCACGGTCACCTCGTAACCGGCTTGGGCGAGCGGGAACGATTGGTGCCCCGCGCCACCTCCGACATCGAGCACGGTGGCCGGTGCTGCCGGTAGGTGCTCAAGGAGCTGGTGATGCAGGACAAACGTACGCACGTACCCCTTCACCGAGGCATACGCCTCGTCGGCAAAGAGATCGGCCAGCGCGGCCCAGGTGTCTTCAGCCACGACACCAACTTACCGACGGCCGTCACCGTGGTGACTCGGGCGCCGAACACCCCAGCCACCAACCTGGGTTGGCCATCTCTTAGGATCCGGCTGTGCGGATGACTATCGGGCCACGCACGAAGTGCATCCCGCTCGCCCTGCTCGCCACCGTGCTCCCGTTGACCGCGACTCCAGCGGCGACGGCCCGCGCCGACCAGCCGTCGCACGTGGGCCCACTGGTCGGGGCCTACTACTACCTGTGGAATCCCGAGAACTTCTCCGGAGGGACGCTCCGCGCCCATCTCGTACCGCCCCAATTCCGATCAGACTCCCTGTTCGATTCCCAAAGCCCGAAGACGGCCGCCCGGGATATCGCCAACGCCCGCTCGGCGGGCATCAACTTCTTTGCCATCGACTGGTGGCCCTACGACCAGGGCTATTCGGGCGCCGACTACCGACACGCCGACGCAGCGATGAAGGAGTTCCTGGCGGCACCCAACATCTCCGGGATCCGCTTCGCCATGTTCTACGAGACGTGGAACCTCGGGTTCGAGCCCGGTCGCGAGTCCACGCCCGTCACGTTCCAAATGGAACTGCACTTCGACTCGGACATGGTTGCTTTCGCCACACGATACTTCAACAACCCCTCCTACCTGCGTATCGACGGGCGGCCCGTCGTCTTCTTGTATCTGACGCGGACCCTCACCGGCGACGTGGCGGGCATGATCGACGGGGCGCGCAAGGTACTCGAGGCGCGGGGATTCGATCCCTACTTCATCGGGGACGAGATCTACTGGCGGGTGACACCCGAAGCTCCTGACCCGGCGGGTCCTCTCCTCACCACTGCTCCGCAAGCCAACCGCATTGAGCAGTTCGACGCCATCACGTCCTATGCCTTGTACTTCGGAGACCCATCGCCGCTCCTCGGTCCGACCAACGCGTTCATCGGCTACCCCGGCACCACCAATATCGTGACCGACGAACGGGACCTCCTCAGCCGCTATCGCGCCGCCACGAATGGCAAGGTGCCGGTCATCCCCGATGTGGCCTCGGGCTTCAACGACCGGGGTTTCCGTCTTCTCACGAACCATCCGGCCCAGCCCCGCCAGTGGATGCCCGGCGACGGGCCCTCGTCCACCCTCGATCATCTCTTTCGGTGTGTCGCGCTCCCCGAGCTGGATCCCTCCCTCCCCGTTGTCATGGTGACGTCGTGGAACGACTGGAACGAGGACACTGGCATTGAGCCGATCGGTGGCACGGCCACGCACACCGACGACAGCCATTCGGGCAACGCCTACACCCAGGGTTACACCTACGGCGGCGAAGGCCGCCGCGCCGTGCGAACGCTCCGGAAAGACGTCACCCTCCTCCACCAGCAGGTCGACGGGACCTCGAAGGGGTCGCGTCACAGCATCCAGGAGAGAGCGCTGGCCGGCTGCTGAGTCCCTGGTCATCGTCACGGCCGACCGGCCGTCCCGGCCGGCCAACCGGACCGAGCAGAGCCGCGATCGCAGGCATAAGGTTGGTCGTCACGCCCATCAGGAGCGGGGGCGATCCCGAGATCCTAGGTTGCGAAGGGCGCGCACGAAGGAGGAGCAATGACTTCATCCGAGTGCTTGCAGGTTGCAGCGCAACTCGACGAGGACCACGCCCCCGACACGAATGGGCGCATCCCGGTCTGTCACATCTGCGGTGCACGCACCGAAGGACCTTCCGGCGGACACCACGTCCTCCAACCGGGCACGGTCGACCGCTCGAGCCAATGGCTGGTCGCCCAGTCGCGTCAACGGGACATCGACCACGCGCGGATGCTCCGAGCAAGTGGCTCACAGCCATTTCCGCCATCGTGAAAGGTCAATGGGCTGCCCACGGCGGCGTCGTTCCCAAGGTTCACGACGTCGGCGGTCCCGATCGGCCGGAAGTACACACGGTTGTGCTCAAGAGCCATAAGTCCGATGTCTCGCAGCGGTGTTCGAATCGTGCCCTCAGGGGCGTGATCCCCGCAGTTCAGGAGAGTTGAAGGGACAGGTCGGCTCCCAGCGCCCAGCTTGAGCCATGTTGGCTCAGTTGCCCGAACGCGCTGGCGTGGCTCAACTGAAGCGGCAACACCCACGCAAGCGAGCTCCTCATCACTCGTCTTCGGACCGGTCCAGGCGGCGACAGCGGCACGTGTTCTTGTTGGCGCGCATGCCGATTGATGCGCACGCCGAGACCGTCGTGCAGTCTCAACCTTGGTCCTTCGATGCGGTCGAACCTTGTCGTCGTGCGAGTCGCACGACACTTTCTCGCGGATCGCTACGCCATAGGCAACTGCTCGTGCCCCTTACCAAGAATTTAGCCTTCTTCGTTTCCGCACGTGACATAGCCATTGATTCTGACGGATGCGTCAACCTCAGTTGTTCTCATCGACCGCATCATGGTGGCATAGCCCCCAGCATTCCTCGCGGGGCACGTCAGTTCGTCGCGGGTAGCAAAAAATGGAACCCCGGTTCGAAAGAGCCCGATCGTGCAAGCGAGGACACATGGAATTGACCGAGAGCGAGCCCGCTGGTGGAAAGGCCGACTTCGGGGACATCTACAACCGGCCCGATGCCAGGGAGTACTTCGAGGTGCTCGGAGCGCACGAGTACGTCATACCTCAACACGGCGCTGCGGCATTCTGGCGGCTGTTGCAGCGCCGCGCCGAGGTGACGGACGCGCAGGATCCGACCGTGCTCGACGTCTGCTGCTCGTACGGGATCGGGGGGGCGCTCTTCAAGACGGACTTGGAGCTCGACCAGCTCTACGCCCACTACGCATCGCCGTTGCTCGAGGATGCGCCGAGCGAGCACGTCATGGACCTCGATCGCAAGTTGTTGGAACAACACCTGTTGGCCGGCGCTCCCACAGTCATCGGTATCGACATCGCCGATCAAGCGGTACAGTACGGGGTCAACGTCGGCTTCCTCGACGACGGAGTGGCCGAGAACCTCGAGACATCCGATCCCTCGCCGCGGCTGGCCGACCTTCTGAGCGAAGTCGATCTCATCACCACGACCGGCGGCATCGGCTACGTCGGCCACCGGACATTTGACCGGCTGATGGCCCACTGTCCGCGGGACCCGTGGGTCGCGGCCTTCTGCTTGACGGCGTACGACTTCGATCCAATTGCATCGGTGCTCGCCGAGCGCGGGTACCAGACGGAACAGAGCGGTCGCAGCTTTCCCCAGCGTCGCTTCGTAGACGAATCCGAAAAGGAGTGGATCGTCAACGAGGTGGCGGGACGCGGGTTGGATCCCGCTGTGGCGGAGTCCGACGACTTCCTCATGGCGAACTTCTTCCTGGCTCGCCCGACCAACCAGGTCGAGGAATGCCCACTCGCAGATCTGATTCCTGAGTTGGCGTAGGCAATACCCAAAGGCAAACGCCCCGCCATGGTCCCCGAGGAGCCAGTACCACTTTCCGTCCGCCGTCGAGGCGATCCCGACGACGTCATGCAGCCGATGTCCAGGCCAGGGGCAGTTTTCTGGAAGCCCGGCGTTGCCGGAGGAGGAAGGCCCATCGTCGAGGCCCACGAGCCAGTAGCCATCGCCGTGAGGAGTGGGGCCATGGCGACGGGCGTACGGCGTGGCGACGGAGACTGACGATGGGACCGCTGGCCGACCGGTGCTTCATTGAGGAGACCACCAGAGAGCCGACCTTTGCGGATAACTCACAAATGGGAACGATGCTCGGCATAGCCTTATTGGAACGTGTGCGCATGACTGTTGTGGCGCCCGCGTTGAACGGGGGCCCGGTGGAATTCATCTGTTCACTGGCAAGAGGGCTCTCCACACACAACAGCTGATGGAACGAGATCATCGGAACGACGAGTTCAACCACGAGGGCCCTGACAGGGCAGCCGGTCGTGCCGGAGATTACGGTCACGACGCGTCCAGTCTCGAGCGACTCTCGGTACAGCTCCAAGGGATCGCCCGCCAGATCGGCGCAATGTCTCGGGCCCGCTTCGATTCGCCCGACTTCGTTGACTTGCTCGATGCGAGTGATGCGGTATGGCGGGCAGCGGTCGCCCTTGACCGGGTTGTCCGTGTCAGTTCGTCCACCGGAGACCAGGCCGGCGAGGGCCTCGCCCACTATCGCCGACGCGGCTCGGAGGATTGACGGTCGTGCCACAACTCTCGGCCCGGCTGATGACTGAGGTGAACCACATGGAGGTGGCCGGTGCAGATAGGTCGTGATACCCCAGCAGCGAACCAACGGCAGCGACCCGGGTCGCATGTCGCGAAGGGAGGGCGGTCCCGCCGTGATTTCCTGCGCCTCGGAGTCGGCGCCTTCGCCGGCGCGACCCTTGCAGCCTGTGGGAGTGAAGGCTCCTCCTCATCGACCACCTCGACGACGAAGCCGTCCCAGGCCACGACCGCGCAGTTCCAGTCTCGAACCGACCTGACGCCCCCTCTGATCGAGGTCCGTCGGGGCACGGGGACCCCTGGAGAGGGTCTCATCTGCGTTACGCCCGGCGGATGTCTCCTCGTGGACAACGCCGGACAGCCAGTCTGGGTGCACCCTGTCCCGCACACGGCAACCAACCTGCGGGTACAGAACTATCAGGCACGGCCCGTCTTGACGTGGTGGGAGGGTGAGGTCACCCACTATGGCGTGGGGGAAAATGGCCGGTACGTGGTCATGGACGAGTCGTATCGCGAGCTCATGACGGTGGAAGCACATCAGGGGCTCTCGGCGGATCTGCACGAGTTCATCATCGACAACCACGGGGTCGGATATTTCACCGCGTACCGCCATTACACGACCGACCTCACCGGCGTGGGCGGTCCGAAGAAGGGAGCGGCGCTTGATGCGACGGTACAGGGGATCGACCTGGCTACTGGAGCCATGGTCTTCAACTGGCGCAGCGCCGATCACATCGCGTTCGATGAGTCGTATCAGAAGTACTCGAGCAAGTACCCATTTGACCCGGTCCACTTGAACTCCATCGATTTCACGCCCGACGGCAAGCTATTGCTGTCGGCTCGAAACACCTGGTGCGTCTACAAGGTCGACCCCGCCAGCGGCGAAATCCTCTGGCGCTTGGGCGGCAAGAAGAGCGACTTCGACCTCGGACGAGGCGTGCGCTTCGCGTGGCAACACGATGCCCGGACGCATAGCGACGGCACCATTTCGATCTTCGACGACGAGGGTGATCCTCCCGAGGCCAAGCAGTCCCGCGGCTTGGTGCTCAACGTCGACGAGACGGCCAAGCGCGTTTTTGAAAAGGCCCAGTATTCCCACCCTGTCAAGAGGCTCCTCGCGGGGAGTCAAGGCAGTGTCCAAGATCTGCCTGGAGGCGACGTTTTCATCGGGTGGGGGGCCGAGCCATATTTCACTGAACTGCAACAGGACGGCACCATGGTCCTCGATGCCAAGTTTGCCACCGGCACCTCCTATCGCGCTTTCCGATTCGGCTGGAACGGGGCGCCGAGCGACGTGCCAGTGGTGGCGGTGACGAGTGAGGGTGGCAAGAGCACTCTGCACGCTTCGTGGAACGGATCGACCCAGACGGCGCGCTGGCAACTGCTCGTAGGGACCTCCTCTGGGAGCTTGCAGCCGGCGACAGCTGTGGCCCGCAGGGGCTTCGAGACTGCACTGCCGGTGCCGCCGGGCACGACTCGAGTGGCGGCATCCGCTCTAGACCTCAACGGGAAGGTACTGGCCCAGTCCGCCATCGTCGACTTCTGAGCGGCTCGCGCCCACGCGTCGAGAGAGGTGTCCTTCGAATGGAGGTGTGCGCCCTGTGTCACAGGGACCCAGGTGCGCGCATCGCCAGCTCCGGAGTGCAGACTCTCGGCGGATACGGATTGAGCCCGAGCATCTGTCGACACCCATGTGCGCAAAGGTTGCGAGACCAACGGCATAGCGCGCGACGAGATACCCTCATCCGGTCTGCGGGCCTTGCGATGCACCCGTTGTCGGCGCGGAGTCGTCAATTCTCGCACGCGTGTTGATACGGTGGTTGGTCTCGTCCAACATACGGTCAGGACGTTGGACACGACAGGAGGGGTTCAGCACGACAGGAGGGGTTCAGGTTGAGAAAGTATCCGGGCCTTACTCGAGCCATGTTTGCCGCGGTGGCGACCGCCTCCTCTCTCGCGCTCGGCGCCTGCTCGGGCGCCAATGGCAGCGCCTCGTCGGGCACGACGTCAACCACGGCGTCCTCGGACTCGACCACGCAGACTGACTCGTCCAGCGTCGGCTCGGACGTCGAGCAATGGGCCGGCAACCCGGTCTCAAAGACAGCGCTTCCTCTTGGCGACGGCAAGGTATCGACGTCGCCGCAGGTTGGATATCAAGACAGCTGTGTGACGTCGTTTCACGGCGGTGGTGCCAAAGAGGATGTGCCATGGATCGACGTCTCGAACAACACCTGGAACCTCGAAGAAAAGCTCGCAGTCGAGGGCTCGACTGCGTGGTCCGAGGCCTCCCATAGCTTCACCCTCAAGGCCGACACGCGTGTCCTGACCACAAACGACCTGCCGGAGACGCATCTCTCAGGTGAAGAGAAGGCCGGCACTACTGGCAACTTCCCCATCGCCTCCACGGATCCGGCGTACCAATACGACACCAATCCCAACCATGTCGCAGCTCAGTCGTTCAGTTGGACTGTTCCGGCCAACCCGTCGGCGGCCCGGTCGCCATCATGTGTTCCCCTTGGAACTATCGGGATTGCCATCAACGGTGTCGTCCTGTTCAACGCCCTCGACGCCGATGGTCGAGATGCCGGCGCCCACGAGGTCCAGGACTCCTGCGACGGCCACCCTCAGGGAAGTGACATCTACCACTACCATGACTTCTCGGCGTGCTTGCATTCGGCAGCAAACTCCGCCCCCGGGTCCTCGACCCTTGTCGGTTATGCCCTCGACGGCTACGGCATCTACGTCGAGCGAGATGCCCAGGGGAACCTGCCAACCGATGCTGACTTGGACGCCTGCCACGGGCGCACGAGTACCGTCATGTGGGATGGCAAGCCAAACGACGTCTACCACTACGACGTGACGATGGAGTACCCCTATTTCGTGGGGTGCTTCCACGGCACGCCCGTCTCCACTGTGCAACAGCCGTAGACCCGGGCAAGTCGATCCGCAAGGCGCCATCTGGGCCGCCCGGGCCGCCCTTTCGAGTGACGCGACCAGCGAGGCCAAGGCGTGGGCGATCCTCCGTCACCAACCCCCAGGGTCCGGACGCTCGAGGGCATGCAGCAAACCCATGTCTCGCGGTGGGCGCCGGACGGTGATTTCGGGACGGGTCCCCAGCTCAGACTGTCGAAAGGCCACATCTGAGCAGGAGTGCGGACTTGAGCCCCGACCCACCGCGACTCAGCGTCGAAGCGGGATGGATGCGGTTGGAACTCCCCCGCATTGATCCTGGTCGGCGCCTATCCGCTCGGGCACTACACCGATCTGCGAATCGTTGTTGGGGATGGTGACACATGCTCGACGTGCGACGCCACAGCACCGCGATTAGACGCCGACGCGGTAGTGGAGATGAACGACTCCGTTCTTGAAGCGGTGCTCATCGAGCAGTTCGAGCTCGCAACGGACATTGTCCGGCAGCATGCGTTTGCCGCCGCCGATCACGATTGGACAGAAGAAGAGATGGCACTCGTCGACAAGTCCCGCACCCATGGCCCGCCCGGCGACTTCGCCGCCGCCGATGGAGAGGTCTGCCGTCGAGGACAGCTTCAGCCGCCGGACCCCGTCGGGGTCGAACTCCCGCTCCACCCGGGTCCTCGCGCTCGTCGGCTCCGGCAGCGTCCGTGAGTACACGATCTTCTCGGCTGCTCGCCAGATGACCGCGTAATCCCGAAATACCGCGGACTCGCCTTCGGTACTCGTCGTCTCCCAGAACACCATCGTCTCGTACATCCGTCGCCCGTAGAGATAGGCCCCGATCGGTCGCTCGAGGTCGTTGACGAACGCAAACACCTCCTCGTCCGGCGCCGCCCAGTCGAACCGGCCGTCCACGTCCTCGAAAAATCCGTCAACGGAGCCCAGTACCGAATAGATCAGCTTGGCCATCTCCACTCCCCCTTCGACCGTCAGCGTTCCCACCATCCCCTGCCCACGCCTCAGTGGGAGGGGATCGGCGAAGGAGGCTTCCCGCGCCCGCCTCTGCGCTCAACCGTCGGGCTGCACGTACCAGCAATCATGGTGTCTTCGGGAACGGCGCCAAAACCGAGGCCGGGCTCGTGGCACTGTGCGGCGTTGACCGGCTACGCCGTCGGTCTCCAATGGCCGGCATCCAGAGCTTGCCCAGCAATCCAGGGGTGTCGTGACAGTCGTCGGGTCCGTGTGCCGCACCTCGAACACGCCGTCGGGGCAGATCCGCAGGCAGCCCCGCTTCACCCCGCAGCGCCCGTGATCGACCACCGGTCGAGTTGGCGTCAGCCGAGACGACCGAAGATCCGCCGCTACCGGCCCCGGGCCTACAGAGCCAGCGGATCCCGCCACCCCGGCGAACCGGTGCGCGACCCGGCGCCGACCCGCAGACCGATGAAGTTGCGCTGGGCCTCCACCGTGCCCGCGCCGAAGCACAGGCCCCGGATATCGCGATAGGCCCGCTCCAGGGGATATTCGCGTGAGTAGCCGTAGCCGCCGTGAATCTGCATGGCCTCGTCGCAGACGAACTTGGCCGCCAGGTTGGCGGCGGTCTTGGCCATGGCGGTCTCGAGTGGCGGCGGGGTGCCGTGCGGCCCAGCCAGCCGCACGGCGCGGGCCAACAGCATGCGGGCCCCTTCCAACTGCACGGCCATGTCGGCCAGCTTCCACTGCAGGCCCTGTAGGTCGGACAGCGGCCTCCCGCCGATGATGCGCTCGTTCATGTAGCGCACGGCGTGCTCGAGCGCACCCTGTGCGGCGCCCACACACATGGACGCGTTGCCGCAGCGCTCATGGTTGAGATGCGACAACAGCACTTTGAAGGCCTCGGTGTTGGACGGGTCGCCCGCCAGCAGAATATCGTCGGCGGTGATCTCGACGCCGTCGAAGGCCAGCTCGGCCTCGGTGGCGGCGTGGATCCCCATGCCCTTGTGGCGTCCGGTCACCGAGACCCCTTCGCGGTCGATCGGTACGATGACCGCCCCGATACCCTTGGCGCCCTCGCCCCCCGGCCAGCGGCACCATACGAGGACGCCCTGGGCCACGTCGCCCAACGTCGAGTAGTTCTTGTACACGTTGCAGCCGCCAGCGCCCCGGGCCGTCCTCGCTCAGGGCGGCTCGCATGTTCTGTACCGCCGACCCGGCATCGGGCTCGGTGATCCCGATGCTGATCAGGGCGTCACCGTCGGCCACCGCCGGGAGCCATCGCTCCTGCATGGCCTCGGGCCCCAGGTGCTCGATGCCGCGTGGCGGTCCGTTGAACGTGAGCTGGCAGCAGATGGCCGATGACACGTCGGCGCGCGCGATCTCCTCCAACACGATGGAGGCCTCGACATCGCCCAGGCCCATCCCACCCCAGCGCTCCCCCACGGTGATGCGCAGCAGGTCCGCCGCCGCCAGGGCCTTTCGCACCTCTCCGGGCACAGCGCCGTCCTCGTCGGCCTGATGGGCGCGTGGCGCCACCTCGCGCGCGGCCACATCGCGGGCGAGCTGGCGCAGGGCGGCCTGGTCCTCGCTCTCGGCCAACAGGTCGATGCCCGAGCCTGCGCCTTCCGATGCGCTCATCAACCGAGCTCGGTGCCGACGATGCCCACGAAGCTGACGCCCTCGCCTGGTGCTCCCCCCAGGTTGTGGGTGAGGCCGAGCGAACGGCCGGGACCGACGGTGTTGATCTGGCGCTCCGGCGGGGCCTCGCCGCGCAGTTGGAGCCAACATTCGAAGAGCATGCGCAGCCCCGAGGCACCGATCGGGTGCCCGAAGGACTTGAGGCCCCCGTCGGGGTTGACCGGCAGGTCGCCGTCGCGGTCGAAGGTGCCCTCGAGCACCTCCTTCCAGGCCGTGCCCCGCTCGGCGAAGCCCAGGTCCTCCATCAAGACGAGCTCGGTCGGCGTGAAGCAGTCGTGCACCTCGGCCATGGCCAGCTGGGAGCGGGGTTCGGTGATACCGGCCTGCGCATAGGCGTCGGCGGCCGAGCGCACCACCTCTTCGAACGTCGTGTAGTCGTAGGCCGGGTCGATGGGCCCTGCCGCCGGGCCGGCCACGAAGGCCAGCGCCTTCACGTAGAGCGGGTTGTCGCAGTACTTGTGGGCATCCTCGACCCGGCAGATGATGGCCGCCGCCGATCCGTCGCTCACGCCGCTGCAGTCGAAGACGCCGAGGTCGCCCGCCACGAGGGGCGCCTTGGCGATGGTCTCCATGGAGACCTCCTTTTGGAACTGGGCCCGCGGGTTGTGCGCTCCGTTCTGGTGGTTCTTGAAGGCGATGCGGCTCATGACCTCCTTGAGCTGATCCCGGTCGACGCCGTACTTGTGAGCGTAGGACGGGGCCAAGAAGGAGAAGGCGGCCGGCGAGGAGAGGCCCGGGTCGGTGCCGTCACCGACGAGTCGGATGCCGGTCAGGCCCGAGTAGCCGGTGTCCTTGAGCTTCTCGACGCCGATGGCCATGGCGGTGTCGTAGGCCCCCGACGCCACGGCGTAGCAGGCGTTGCGGAAGGCCTCCGAGCCGGTGGCGCAGTAGTTCTCGACGCGGGTGACGGGCTTGTAGTCGATCTTGAGCGGCCGCGACAGCGTGGTGCCACAGACCCCCGACGTCATCGTCCCCAACCAGAAGGCGTCGATGTCGGCCAGCTCCAGGCCGGGGACCGACGCCACCGCCTCGGTGGCGGCGTCGGTGAGGAGGTCGTCGACGCCCTTGTCCCACAGCTCGCCGAAGCGGGTACAGCCCATGCCGATGACGGCCACCTGGTCGCGGATGCCGCTGCTCCCCATCTCCCTACTCTCCTTGCTCGCCGTCTTCGGCTCGCCCGACAGCCGGGCGCGCCTTCCAGAAGTAATTGTGCACACCCTGCGCCGTCCAGACGCGCCGGAAGGTCATGGTCACCCGGTCGCCGATTGCGAGCTCCGACGCCACCACGTCCGTCATCTCACAGCGGTAGCGGCCACCCCCGTCGAAATCGACGATGACCCCGACCACGGGGGGCGACAGGCTGAAGGCCAGGTGGTCGATGGTGAAGGTGGCCACCGTGCCGGGCACGTCGGCCAGGCGCTCGGGCTGCATCTGGTCGATGGTGTGGCACGACAGGCAGGCCCGCGTGGGCGGCATGTGGCGGAACCCGCAGACGAGGCACCGGCTGGCGGCGAAGGCGTACTTCCACGCTTCGGAGCGGTGGACCGTCGGCGCGCCCGGGCGCTCGGGATCGGGCCGGCGAGGGGGCTCCCGGTGCATCTGGCCGCGCCAGGTCAAGAAGGTGGCGTACGGGAGGTCGTCCCGGCCGGCAGCCAGCTGGTCGGCCACTGATGGCACGCCCGCCTCCGTGCGGGCCTGTTGCGCCGACGTCAGCGCGTCCGTGGTGCGCAAGACGAGCGCATCGGCGCCGTCGGCCAAGGACACCACCGCGATCACCTGTCCCGGCCGGGCCCGCTCGAGCACCTCACACAGCGCGACCGCGGCCTGCGCGGCACCCAGGTTCCCCAACGATGCGCCCAGGTCGGGAGCAAGCACCCCGTCACGCACGCCCAGCCCCTTGGTCACTGCCTTGACCGCCCGCACGTGCAGGCCGGCGACGATCGCATGGTCGACGTCACCCTCGGCCAGACCGGCATCCTTGAGCGCGGCCGCGAAGGCCTCGCGGGCGAGGGGCACGTACATCTCCTCGCCGAAGCGCTCCTCCCAGACGTGCGAATCCGATTCGCCGGGCACCCGCCAGCGATCCAGGAATTCGTCGCTCGCCGCGCCACGGCCGATCAGCTCCGCCACCGCGCCGTCGGGCGCGCACACGAAAGCCGCTGCGCCGTCACCGCTGTCACGCTCTTCGGCCGAGCCGGCCAGCCCGGTTCGCAGATCCGACAGGATGGCCAACGTGGTGCGGCCACCAGCACGGGGATCACCGCCAGCAGCGAGCGCCTGCACGAGCGCGCCGACGGCCGACCGAGAGGAACCGGCAAAGTCGTAGGCGCCGCAGGCTCGCCCGAGACCCAACGCTGCGTGCACCGTCGTGGCGCTCGTCTTGTCGAGATACGCCGGGTCCGGAGTCGACAAGAAGAGGTCCTGCACCACGCTCGCACCGGGGCCGACGGCCAGGGCACGCCGGCCCGCCTCGACGCCGAGGGTGGTGGTGTCCTCATCGTGGGAGGCCACGGCCCGGGTCCCCCGGCCGCCGCCACTGCCCAGCACGCCCGCGATGGCGGTCCGCTGAAGTCGCCAGTAGGGCAGGTAGGTGCCCCAGGCTGCAATGCCGCTGCTCATCGACCGATCATCCCAGAAACCGGGAACGCCTCACACATCCGTTCTACCCGCCCCCGCCCGACGGCCGCGGCAGCGAGACGCCCGTGTGCCGGAATCTCCCCCTCGAGGGAGATCATCGTCCCCGGTCAGGCCGTGGCCACGACCACCAGCTCCCAGCTGTCCAGCTCCAGCGGGCCACCGCCGCCCGCATGGAACTCGACGTCGCGGAAGCCTGCCGCCTCCAACCAGACCACCCACTCCGGAGGCGTTGGCAGCCGGACGAAGTACGAGGCCCGGCGGACGGCGCCGTCGCGGTGCACGGTGCGCTGAATCACCATCCGCCCCCGAATCGGGTCGAAGGTCGACACCTCGACCATGGTGTCGTCGTCGTTCTGGACAACCACGGCATCGGGCGCCGGGGTGAAATGACGGACGCCACCGTCGTGGTGCATGGTGTCGATCGCCACTTTGCCGCCCGGGCGGAGCACACGGTGAAATTCCTCCAGGACGCGGTGGCAGTCGGCATCGTCGTAGTAACCGAACGAGTTGAGCCAGCACACGACGGCATCGAACGGGCCGTCCACCGGGAGGGACCGGACATCTCCCTCCAGGTAGGTGACGGCGCCCGGTACGAGCTGCGGGTCGGCACGCGCCTGATCGAGGTAGGCCGGCGTCACATCGATGCCGGTGACGTCCATGCCTGCCGCGGCGAGGCGGCGCGCGAATGCGTCCGTGACCGCACGGCGCATCGAGGATGCTCGCGCCCGGTACCAGATTGAGCAGCCCGAGGATCTCCGTCGTGTCGGAGTCCGAGTGGGCGTCGTCGATCGACTCCTCGTAGAAGTAGAGGTAGTCGTCCCCAAAAGTGGCCTCCACGTCGAACGTCATGCGACATCATCGCCGCCGGTAGGGTGCCCCGCATGCCCGAGACCGGGGAACTCTCCTTCGACGCGGCCACGGCCCTCGAAGGAACCGGCGACCCCGACCAGTTCGAAGCCACCGTCGACCCCCTCTGGGCGGTGGGCGACAAGCCCAACGGCGGATATCTCCTGGCAATGCTCGGGCGAGCCGCCCGGTCGCGCGCCCAGAGCGCCGGCAGCCCACCCTGGGACGTCGTGTCCTGCTCCGTCACCTACCTGCGCGCACCGGCCGCGGGGTCGGCCATTGTGCGGACGACGCTGCTCCGCTGCGGGCGGACGGCGGCCCACGTTCGGACCGTCCTTGCCCAAGGTGCGGACGACCTCGTCGACGCCGTGTTCGTCCTGGGCGAACTGTCGGACGAACCGGCCACCCGCTATGACGGCACCGCGCCCTTCCACACCGAGGACCCCGAGCTGTGTGTACGGCTGACCCCAAACGTTCCGGGCGGCGTCTACGTCGGGATCATGGACGTGCTCGACCTCAGGCTCGATCCGGCCACGCTCCCCTTCAGCGAGGCGACTCCGCCCGAGGGTACGCCCGCCGAGCTCCGGGGCTGGACACGGTTCGCCGATGGGCGCGAACCCGATGCCCTCTCGCTGCTGTTCTTCTCTGACGCCATCCCGCCAGCCACGCTCATGATCGGCTCCACCGGCTGGGTGCCGACCCTGCAGATGACCTCGTTCGTCCGGGCGCAACCAGCGCCGGGCTGGCTCGCCATTCGCATGACGGCCGGTCTCGTCGCCGACGGGATGGTGGACGAGACCTGCGTGTTGTGGGACAGCCGCGGCCATATGGTGGCCCAGTCCACCCAGTTGGCCCGACTTCGCTTTCCCGAAGAGGTGGGCTGAGCGCACACGTATCAGGCCGCCTTGTCGGCCTCGTCCTCCTCCGCGTCGTCCTCGTCATCGGCGTCGTAGCAGTCCCACGAGCAGTAGCCGCCGATGCGCGGGGACGCCGGGTGGAACCGGCAACGCGGGCACAGCTGCGTGGTCATGGTCGCTCTCTCTTTCGAATTCTCGATCGTCTGCATGGCGTTTCCTGTGTGTCCGTCTTCCTGCATGGTCATGTCCGTCCCTGCGCCCCAGTCCCTGCGACCGGGCGCCGACCTGGCTCGGTGTCGCGGTCCCCGAACGGAAAAGAGCCGCTTCCCTGCAGGGAAGCGGCTCCTCGACCTCGGGACTGGTTGAAAGTCCGCTACGGCGTCGGGGCCACCTCCCCAAGGCTCAGCTTGGGAGCTCCGCAAATCTGTACCTCAGGGGGGGCGAGGCGCGATGTGAGCACGGGGCGACCCCCCTGCTGACATGCGTTCTGCTCGGCGGACCCCGCACGCTGCTCCGTCATGATCGTCTGAGTATACGAGACAGTGCCGTGACTCCTTGACCACCTCGGCCAGAATTCGGAGCAGAGTTCATCGGCACGTCACATGTCGACGGGTGATGGCGCAGTGTGGTGCGAGGGGGTGGCAGAGCGGCCGGGCCAGCGCGGTCAGGCCGGCGCACCCTCTATCCGGGTACGCAGCTCAGGCTTGACAACTTTGCCGGTCGGATTGCGCGGGAGCTCGTCGATGAAGATGAACTGGCGGGGTACCTTGTAGTCAGCCAATTGCTTGAGGCCGAAGGATCGGAGTTCCTCGCCATCGGCTTTCGCCCCTGGGTGCAGGACCACGAATGCGACCACGTCCTCGCCGAGCACCGGATGGGGAACACCCACGACGGCGACCTCCTTCACTGCTTCGTGCTGCACGAGCACGTGCTCGACATCGGTGGCGTGGACATTGTTTCCGCCGCGGATGATGACGTCCTTGGAGCGGCCGACGATGTAGAGGTACCCGTCGGCATCGAGCTTGCCAAGGTCACCCGTGACGAGCCAGCCGTCGCGCCACATCTCGGCCGTTGCCTCGGGGTCCTGGAAGTATTCACGCTGCCGGCCGGGCATCTGCAGCCGCACCTCGCCCACGACGTCAGGCGGGAGCACGTGATCATGCTCGTCGACGATCCGGACGACCGCTGGCGGGGCAATCTGCCCCACCGAACCCGGACGCTTCACTGCCTCGCCCTTCGGCATGATGCAGTAGGCGGAACCCGCCTCGGTCATGCCGTAGTTGTTCGACACCAGGGCGTCGGGCATCTTCTGCTGCAGCCGCTCCACGACATAGGGCGCCAGAGGAGCGCTCCCGACCGAGCACATCTGCACACAGGACAGGTCGGCCTCGTCGAAACGAGGATGATCAATGAGCAGGTGCGCCATCGTCGGGACGAGGAAGATGACCGTCGGTCGCTCCTCCTCTACCACCCGCAACCAACGGTCGGCGTCGAAGCGCGGTTGGTAGATCACCTGCTGGCCGAGCTTCATAGGGGTGTAGACCAATGCGATGCCGGCGAAGGTGAAGAGGGGGCTGGCGTGCAGCCAGCCATTACCGTTCCAGTTGGGTTCAACGGCACCGATCATGGACCCGTTGGCATGCCGGACGGCGACGCCCTTGGGGCGCCCCGTCGTCCCCGAGGTGTAGAGGATGTCGGCCAGGTCGTCGGAGTGGCGCGGCGCCTGGAAAGGCGAGCGGTCGCCGGAGGTGGCCTCGTTCCAGCTGAGCACCGGGACGCTCAGGCCGTCCGGCGGCACTGCGCCATCCTCGGTTCCGGCGTCGATCAGGACGACCAGGCGGCCGCCCCCGGCAACCACGTCACTGTGCAGGAGGTCACCGTCGGTCACGACTGCAGTGGCGCCCGAGTGCTCGAGCATGTGGGCCACCTCGGCCGGGGCCAGGCGAGGGTTCATCGGGACGGCCACGCCACCGGCCCGGTGCACGGCCGAGTAGGAGACGAGCCAACGCAGAGCCAAATCGGGATGCAGGTGGAGGCCCACCCGGGCGTCGGGCTCGAGACCCGCTTCCAGGAGGCGCCGTGCCATGGCGTTGGCCGCACCGTCCCATTCGGCGAAGGTCATGGACCCGACGTCGACGACGGCAAAGGCCGTACGGTCGCCGAACGCCTCGGCCATACGGGCCAGGTGATCGTCCATCAACACAGGTGCAGTTCCCCCACGTGCTCAGTTGGTGCCGAAAGTTGACGCGAGTGTCAGGTTGGTTGCAGCATGGCCGATGCGCTCCTGGGGGTCAATCCGGGGGCACCCCGACCCGCACATACCAGCCTGCTCGCCCCGGGTCGCGGCCGTCGGCGAGGAGTGAGGAGGCAGGCGCGATGAGCACGGTCCGTTTCGACCTCCCCACACCGGAGGGCGACACCATTGAGTTCTGGGACGCCGCCAAGGACGAGCGCCTGCTCATCAGACACTGCCTCGACTGTGCTGCGTTTTCGTACTACCCACGTCCCTTCTGCCCGAAGTGCTGGAGCGAGCAGGTGGAGTGGTACGAGGCCAGCGGCAAGGGCACCCTCTATACCTGGTCCGTGATCTACACCAACGACATGCCCCCCTTCCGCGACCGGGTGCCCTACGTGGCCGCCATTGTCGACTTGGCCGAGGGACCACGCATGATGACCAACGTCGTCGACTGCCCTTTTGAAGCTCTGCACGTCGGCATGCCGTTGCAGGTGACGTTCCAGCCCATTTCCGACGAGTTCACCATTCCCGTCTTCGTGCGGGCCTGAGGAGGAAACACCCATGACCGACGCATCCGACGCCGTCGTCGTCGCCGCCACCCGCACACCGATCGGCCGCTCCGGCCGCTCGCTGGCCGGGCTCACCGTTGCTGACATCGGCATGCAGACCGTGACCGGGGTGATCGACGTGGCCGGCCTCGAACCCGACGACATCGACGACCTGATTCTCGGCGAGGTCTTGCGCGGCGGCGGGTGCACAGCCCGCTACGTGGCCAATGCCCTCGGGCTGCCGCCCGACACGCCGGGCGGGGCCGTGCAGCGCCAGTGCGCCACGGGGATGATGGCGTTCCAGGAGGCCGCGGCCCATATCCGCTCGGGCATGGCCGACGCCATCATCGCCGGCGGGATCGACTCCATGACGCGAACCCCGATGCTGTTCGAGAAGTCGCCCTTCCCCTTCGGGGGCGTCCAGCAGTTCATGCCACCGAGCCACCCGGACTCGCCCGAGGCTCCCAACACCAACATGTTGATCACCGTCGGCGAGAACACCGCCCGCGAATGCGGTATCACCCGCGAGGAATCCGACAACTGGTCGTACCACTCGAACATCAGGGCCGTGCAGGCGACCGATGACGGTCGTTTCGCCGAGGAGATCGTGCCGGTCACTGTGCCGGCCGGACGGGGCGAGACCACGACGGTGAGCGTCGACGAGCACCCGCGCCGGGACACGACACCAGAGAAGCTGGCGGCGTTGCGCTCCCTCACCGGGCCCGATGGCCAGGTCACCGCCGGGAACTCCTCGGGCATTGCCGACGGGGGCGCCGCCCTGGTGCTCGCTTCCCGCGCCTACGCCGAGGCCCACGGGATGGATCCGCTGGCGACGGTGCTGTCGTGGAACTCGGCCGGGATCGAGCCGGCCCGGACCGGATTGGCCCCGACCATCTGCGTCCCCCGGGCCCTGAACCGGGCCGGGCTGAGCGAGTCCGACGTCAACCTGGTCGAGATCAACGAGGCCTTCGCCACCATGGCGGTGGCCTGCTCGCGCAAGCTCGGCTTCCCCCACGACATCGTCAACGTCAACGGCGGCGCCGTGGGACTCGGCCACCCGGTGGGTGCCTCGGGGGCCCGGATTCTGGTCACGCTGATCCACGAGCTGCGCCGGCGCGGCGGGGGCATCGGCGTCGGCACGCTGTGCGCCGGCGGCGGCATGGGCTCGGCGACGGTGCTGGAGGTACACGCCCCGGCCTGAGGGCGTCGGCCGGCGGCGTCCATCGGCCCGTCGGCTGCCGTAGCGACCCTGAGGCGTCAGCAGTGGCGCAGCTCGATCAAATGACCGTCGGGGTCGAAGGAGTAGACGGTCGGTCCGAGGCCGCGCGCCCCGGTCTCCTCGCCTGGACCGCGCATGTTGCCCACAGCATGGAAGGAGTCCCCGCACGGGATGGCAGCCCGAACACGGAAGAAGGCGGCGTGGAATTCCTCGGGCGAGAGCGCAAGGGCCAGGTGTCCGCCGCCCTCTGTCCCCAGGGCGCCGACTGCCGCGTGGTGTCCGGGCTGACGCGGATCACCGAGACGGGGCGGTCCTCGCCCTCGTGGCCAAAGCCATGACGCCGGTGTAGAAGCGGACGCTGGCGTCCCGGTCGTTGACCGTCAAGATGAGATGGTCGAGCGTCACCACCATGGTGCTGACGCTATTCCTTCTCGCCGGCTCCGTCTGCCATGTGGTCCTTGATGGCGTTGACCACGGTCGGGTCGAGCAGGGTGGTGACGTCACCCAGGGGTCGGTCGTCGGCCACGTCGCGCAGCAGGCGGCGCATGATCTTGCCGCTGCGCGGTCTTGGGCAACTCGGGCGCCAGCATGATCTGACGCGGCTTGGCGATCGGCCCGATCTCCTTGGCCACGTGATCGCGCAGCTCGGCCACGAGCTTCTCGCCTGCTTCACCGTCGACGTCGTTCGCACTCTTGAGCGTCACGAAGGCGACAATGGCCTGCCCTGTCGTGGCATCGTCGGCGCCCACGACCGCCGCCTCCGCCACAGCCGGATGGCTGACCAGTGCGTGCTCGACCTCCGTTGTCGAGATCCGGTGGCCCGAGACGTTCATGACGTCGTCGACGCGGCCGAGCAGCCAGAGGTCGCCGTCCTCGTCGCGCTTGGCGCCGTCACCGGCGAAGTAGCGACCCGGGAATCGCTTCCAGTAGGTATCGACAAAGCGCTCGTCGTCGCCGTAGATCCCCCGCGTCATACCGGGCCAGGGCTCGGTGATCACGAGGTAGCCCCCCTCGCCATTGCCCACGGAATTGCCGTCGTTGTCGATGACGTCAGCGGCGATGCCGGGAAACGGCGTCATGGCTGCTCCCGGCTTGGTGGCGGTGATGCCCGGAAGCGGGGTGATGAGGATGCCGCCGGTCTCGGTCTGCCACCAGGTGTCGACGATCGGGCAGCGGCCACCCCCGATATGGGTGCGGTACCAGATCCAGGCCTCGGGGTTGATCGGCTCGCCCACCGAACCGAGCAGCCGCAGGCTGCTCATGTCGTGTGCGGCGGGCAGCTCCTCGCCCCACTTCATGAATGTCCGGATGGTGGTCGGTGCCGTATAGAGGATGTTGACCTTGTACTTCTCGACGAGCTGCCACCAGCGGTCGCGGGTCGGGGTGTCCGGCGTGCCCTCGTACATCACTGAGGTGGTGCCATTGGCGAGCGGGCCGTAGACGATGTAGCTATGGCCGGTCACCCACCCGATGTCGGCCGCCGTCCAGAACACGTCCTCTTCGGGTTTGAGATCGAAGATGAGCCGGTGGGTGGCCGAGACGTGCGTCAGGTACCCCCCACTCGTGTGGAGAATGCCCTTGGGCTTTGCCGTCGTACCGCTGGTGTACATGATGTAGAGCGGGTGCTCGGCGTCGAACGCCTCGGCGGCGTGGGTCCCGGGTTGGCGCGGGACCAGCTCGTCCCACCAGACGTCGCGCGACGCGTCCCAGGCCACGTCCTGACCGGTCCGGCGCACCACGAGCACACGCTTGACGTCGGGGCACTGTTGCACCGCCTCGTCGACCGCTGGCTTCAGGGCACTCGGGGCGCCTCGGCGGTACCCGCCGTCGGCAGTGATGACGAAGTGGGCGTCGCAGTCGAGAATCCTTCCCCGCAGGGCGTCGGACGAAAATCCGCCGAAGACCACTGTGTGCGGCGCGCCCAGCCGGGCGCAGGCCAGCATGGCGACGACGGTCTCGGGGATCATCGGCATGTAGATGGCGACCTTGTCCCCCGTCCGCACGCCCAACTCGCTCAGACCGTTGGCGGCCTGGCTGACCATGGTCAGCAGATCGGCGTAGGTGATGGTCCGGGTGTCGCCCGGCTCGCCCTCCCAATGGAAGGCCACCCGGTCGCCGAGGCCGGCAGCTACGTGGCGGTCGACGCAATTGACCGCCACGTTGAGCTTGCCGCCAACGAACCATTTGGCGAACGGCAGCTTCCACTCCAGCACGTCGGTCCACGGCGTGTCCCAGGTCAGCCGGCGCGCCTGCGATGCCCAGAAAGCCAGAGGGTCGGCGTCGGCCTCAGCGTAAATGCCCGGCTGGGCGTTGGCAGCTTTGGCCAGATCCTCTGGGGGAGCGAAGGTCCTGGTCTCGTGGAGCAGGGCCGACAGTCCTTCTTCTCGGGCCTCTCGGGTGTCGCTCACTGCAGCCTCCTCTCGGGCCCCTGCGGCCCCGACGACTTGCCTCTGATCATTACCTACCTGGCTGCCCGCAGGCTCAAGGGCTCTCCGGTCGGCAACACCTTGCGCGCCGCCATGCCGTTGAGGACACCGGCCGAAGAGGCGTACCAGGCGTCTGCCGCCGTCACGACCCCGGCGATGCCGCCGGCCTTCACGATGCCGGTGTGGTTCGAGAAGTTTCCTATCGCGAGCAGGGTGAACGTGACCTCGAGCGTCAGGAAGACCCCGAAGACGGCTCGACTGACGAACAGGCTCCACAGGAGCATGTAGGCGTTGAAGATCACGAAAGCCACGACGATCCAGCCGAGGTCGCTATTGCGCTCCACCGCCGTCGGCTTGAACTGCGGCACGACGAGCAGGAAGTAGACCGCGATGCCGATCCAGAAGGCACCGTACGTCGAGAAGGCGGTGGCGCCGAAGACGTTGCGGTCTCGGAACTCCCACATGCCGGCAAGCAACTGGGCGATGCCGCCGTGGGCGAGTGCGAAGCCGAGGAAGGCCACGGTTCCCTTGGTCCAACCGGCATTGAAGGCCGACAGCAGGAAGGTCGTGAGGGCGAACGCGGCCAACCCCAACGGCCCGCAATGATGCGAGACAAAACCCTCGTACGGGCCACCCGGTGCGGGCCATGCTGCGCCAGCCCGTTGAACCGCTCGTGCCTCTAACCGGGCCGTTCCGGACGGAGCTCGAACCCCTCGAAGGAGAAAGCCGGCGTCACGGTGGCCCCGACGAGGGCAAAACGCCCGAGCGGACGGGCCGATTGCCACACGCCGGCGTCGACCACCACCTGTGGCACGTGACCGCACGCCACCTCGCGACCCAGCACCTGGACGTCACGTCGCCCATCAGGCCATTCGCGCGTGAGTTCGAGCGGGTCACCGTCGTAGAAGTGCCAGAGCTCCGTGGCGTCGATACGATGCGGCGCCGACACCTCGCCTTCGAGCAACAGGTAATAGATGGCACTACCCGCCGGCCGGGTGCCAACAGGTGCAGCCGCAACCCAAGTGCGACGGTACCAACCACCTTCGGGGTGCGGCTCCAATCCCAAGGTGGCGATGAGCGATTCGCCGGGACGCATGCCGCCAATCCGCCGTGGTTCAGGCCGTGGGTGCGGAAAGCTCGTCGAAAACAGCCAACGAATGCACTGCTGCGCTACCAAACAGAGCGCCGTCGCTGGTGGCCCGCTTCACGTAGAGGTGGCAGTCGTGTTCCCACGTGAACCCGATGCCACCGAAGGACTGGATCGACTCCCGACAGATGAGGGTCTGACAGTCGTCGCTGGCGGCCTTGGCCATGGCGACCGCTGTTGCCCGGCTCCCCGTGTCCTCGTTGATGGCGGCCACGGCGAAATAGCAGAGCGCGCGGGCCCGCTCCAGGGAGAGGAACATGTTGCTCATCTTGTGCTTCATCGCCTGGAAGGAGCCGATGGCGACGCCAAACTGCTTGCGTTCCTTAATGTAGGCGAGGAGCAACTGGAACAGCGCGTCACACACACCCACCGTTTCGAGGGCAATCCCGACGGTGGCCTCTTGGACGGCACGCGCGATCCCGAGTGTGGAGGCATCAGTGCCCGGCTCACCCAAGGCGTGGTCGTCACCGACGTGGAGCCGGTGGAGCGTGACCGTCGAGAGGGGGCGACTCGCATCGAGAGAGTGCACAGGCTCGAGCCCGGCTTCGGCCGCCGGCACGACGAACGCGCCCAGGCCGTTACCGACGCGTCCTACGACGACGATGTCGGTCGCGGCCTCGTCGGCGAGGACGGCGACCTTCGTCCCGTCGAGAACCCACCCGTCGCTCCTCTTTTCCGCCGTCAGCATGACGTCGTCGAGGTTCCATGTACGCGGGTGGTCGGCCAAGGCCACGGTCCCGACGACGGCACCAGAGGCGACCAGGGAAAGAAAGTGCTGCTGCTGTTCTGGCGTGCCGACCTCGCGCACCATCGGCGCGAACTGGCTGATGGTAGCCAGCAGGGGCCCGGGGGCGACTGCCCGACCCAACTCCTCGACGACCACGGCCGTCTCGAGGATGGACAGTCCGATGCCGCCGTACTCCCCGGGAATGGCGAGGGCGGGCCAGTCGAGGGCGACCATGGCGCCCCACAGCTTCTCAGGCGCCTCGCCCGTCTCGACTACGGCGCGGACCAGGTCGATGGGGCATTCCTTTTCGAGAAACGAGCGGACCGAGGTGCGCAACTCTTCCTGCTCAGCCGTGAACTCCAGCTCCACCGCACTCCCTCCCCGGCGCTGCCGGTTCCCTCTCGAATCAATGCCACGCCTCGCGGGTGCGACAGTGCGAGCGAGTGTATCTGACGCTCGTGTCAGCCTCCCGAGCCGGGCTTCTGGATTCCCGTGCTCCCCATGCGCCGTCTCTCAGCGGGTTGGACATGCTGCGCGGCCACTGAGGCGCTCGCGCTCGTCCTGGAGGTCATGTTTCCAAGGCAGTGAAGCCCGCTCGCCTACACTCTCGGGTGCGCCTCTAGCTCAACGGCAGAGCAACGGACTCTTAATCCGCAGGTTTCGGGTTCGAATCCCGAGGGGCGCACCGAGTGGGCGCACTTTGTGCCGTTGACACACCGAGGGGCGCACTCTACCGAGGGACGCACGGTTTAGCGGTTCTTCGGATTTCGGCGGGGTCGGCGACCTCACCGGACGACGATCGAGCCCAGCACACGCCAGTTCGGCTTGCCGGCGTAGAGCAGGGCGCGGATCCGATAGTTCTCGAAGTTGCGGAACCCGAAGCCGATCCTCTTGATGCGCTTGATCAGGTTGTTGAGCGCTTCGGTGGGACCGTTGGAGACCCGGGCCAGGTGGAAGTTGGCGATCTTTTCGAACCAGTCCCGAAGAGTGCGTCCGAGTCTTTGGATCTCGGGCGGCATGGTGCGACGGCGGCAGTGCTGCTCGAGCTCTCTGAGCATGGCCTTGGCCTTGTCGGGATCTCTCGTTCGATAGAAGTCGCGTAGGCGCTCTTTGACCCGATAGGCGATAGCGACCTCGGCCCCGGGGTCACCCAAGGCGAGTAGTGACCACAGGCGCTCGGTCGCTCCGGCGTCGAGGTGTTCTTCGCCGCGCAACAGGACCCGGCGGACCCGATAGAGCGGGTCGTCGCGTCGGCCCCGGTGTCCGGTCTGTTCGGTTTGGACCCGCCGCCGGACGGCATCGAGGCTGCGATTGGCAAGCGAGATGACGTGGAAAGGGTCGACCACCTGGGCCGCCTTGGGCAACATGACCGTGTACACGGCGGCATAGGTGGCCGACATGTCGAGAGCCCCGAAGCGGATGCGCTCCTTCCAGGGCCTGGGTTGTTTGTCGATCCAGCCCGCCACATCGGTGTATTTGCGGGTCGGGAGGATCTCGATGATCTGGTGGTTCTCGACGTCGGCGACGGTGGTGGCGTACTCGGTCGTCACCCGCGAGGAGAGTTTCACGAACGAGGTCTCGTCGAGGCCGATGGCCGTCGTGCGGTTCAAACGCTTGCGGTCGGCCGCGAGCAGGGCCTCGCCATAGGTGCACACGGCATCGTTGACCGTGTGCCAGTCACAGGCCAGTTCGGCCGCCACTTCTGAGACCGTGCGACCTCCGCCCACTTGGACCGTGGCCCACTTGGCCGCGCGTGTCGTCAACAAGCAACTCTTGGCCGCGATCCGGTGATCTTCGAGCACCCAGGACCTTTTGGGGCACCTCGGGTCGGCACAGCGCAGCCGGTGCTTCTTCCACGACAGCGACATCGCGGTGCCATAGACGGGCAGGTCGACATAATGCACGACCGGGCGTTCTTTGACCTGGGCCCGTTGCCCACACAGCGGGCACGAGAGCACGCCGGTCACCTGCTCGATCATGAGCTCGACGTCGGGACCTCGACGCACATAAGCGAGGACGCGGACGTCTTTGAGACCCACCAGCGCAGCGAGAATCTCATTAGGGTGAACGAGGACGAAGGTGCTTCTTGGTTGTTGGCTCACACCACAAGCCTGAAGCGCCTTCGCCTATTTCTGGGTGACCCCGGTCACCAGGGACTCCCCGCCGAAATCCGAAGAGCCGGTTTAGCCGAGGGACGTACTGGCCCCTTGACAGTGTCATGGGGTGCGCGATCGGAAACCTGCTGACACCTGTCGGCCTTCCTGTGCGAATAGCCTCGGCCGGGACCGCCGTGCGCCGACCTGAAATCGCCAACCGCATCAACGGGCTGCCTATGGACCCAGGCTGGCAATCTCGAGGTCGAGTTCTCGACGCACCGCGAGCATCACGGAAAAGCTCACTTTGTGCTGAACGTGGAGCTCACTCAGCGCCCGATGTTGGGCTTGCAGAAGGCGGCGCTGGACTTCTCGTAGGGAGGGATCGGTGTCCGACGCATCGGGTTCCTCGAGTTCGGCGCGTGCCTCGTCGAGACGGCGTTCATAGACGGCCCGGAGAGTCTCGGCCACTGGATCCGAGGCGAAGCCCTGGGCCAGCAGCTCGTCGAGAGTGTGCAACGCCACCTCTGCGCAGCGGCGCAGGGCGATGACATGCTGGCGTCGAAGTACCTCGCTTCCAACAAGAGAGAGCCGGCGCACCAGCAGAGGCAAGGTCGTCGCCTGGCCCAGCATTGTTACGGCGATCACGCAGAAAGTGGCGAAGATGATCAGGTTTCGGTCCGGGAACGGGCTGCCGTTGAGGTTGACCGGGATAGAGAGGGCGGCGGCCAGCGAGATGGCCCCACGCATGCCGCACCATCCAAGGAGGATCCGTTCTCGCCACGGGACTTCTCCGGTGTCGACGAAGCGCCCTGAAGGGCGCCGGCGCACGGTTGGGATGACCAGCCACCACAGCAAGCGAACGATGATGACCACGGCGACCGCAAGCCCGCTGACCAACGCGATCTCGCTCGGCGCGGTACTCGAGAAATCCCCCCGACGATCTCCCGGAGCTCCAAGCCGACCAGGACGAAAAGCGCTGATTCGAGAAGGAACACGAGGACCTGCCAGAAGTCAGCGTTGCGCACACGCCCAGAAGGGTCCAGCCCGGTCACCGGCCGTTGCCCGAGGACGAGACCGGCGACCAACGTGGCGAGCACGCCCGAGAGTCCCAACGAGTTGGCCGGGAGGTACGCAACGAACGGGATCAAGAGGGATAGGACGACCTGGGAGGCAGGGTCCCGAAAGGGTCGGCGGACCCGGGAGGCCGCCCATCCCACGACAAATCCGAAGAGGGCCCCACCGCCGGCAACCTTCAAGAAGGCAACGAAGCCGCCACCAATGCCGCCCGCGCCACCGGCAACGATAAGGCTGAAGAGGCTAAGGGCGATCCCGTCGTTGACCAGGCTCTCGCCCTCCAAAATCGTCGTGATATGTGGTGGGCCACCTAGCCGGCGCAGCACAGAGGTGGCCGAGACCGGGTCGGTAGGAGCTACGACGGCGCCAAGGAGAAGCGCCGGTGTCCACGCCAGAGCCGGAACCGCTCCCCAAGCGGTCCCGGCAACCGAGAAGGTCGTGGCCAGGACCAAGCCGAGCGCCCCCAGCCCGATGGGCACTGCATTGGCACGCAACTCGCGGGGCGAGGTGACAATTCCGGCGTGGTAGACGAGCGGCGGGAGGAAACCCAGGAACACGACTTCGGGGTTCAGATGGATGGGTGGCACGTTTGGCAGGAAACTGGCAGCGGCCCCGGCTACCACCAAGAAGACGGGATATGGGATCCCGACGCGCCTGGACAACGTACGGCTGACGACCATCACCACGGCGATCGCCAAGGCAATTCCGACGAGCCAGCTATTCATCGGAACAATCGATTTTGGTGTGTTCGGGGAGACCGAGCGGGAACCCGGCGACAGTCATCCTCTCACTATGCCAATTCACGCGGCGGACTCAATCGAAGGCTGATCGTAAATGTGCCCGGTCGGGCATACGAATCATGTCGGTGGAGGGATGCCGGAGCCGGCTATGGCCGGACGAGTCCATCGGCCTCGGGCGATCCACACGTTGGTCGTCGTTCGCAGTCGTATTCCTGGAGCACCGCGACCAATGACTGGAGCACCGCGACCAATGACTGGGGCACCGCGACCAATAAGCAGCGGTGCATCGCTCGGCAGTCCTAAGCCGAGCTTGGAACAGCGATATCGGCTGGGCGGGTACTGCCCAACGCCTCTCTTGCTCCGAGTCGCCGCGTTCCCAGGCTGCACCGTTCAGTGTCGCAAACCGAAGCATATTCGACATCGACAACCCACCTTTCAGGCTTGACCGGCGCTGCTAGCAAGGTGCGCTATCCCCGGCGGTGTCGGCCTCTGCCCAAATCGGGACTTCCATATTCTGCTCGACGCGACGTCGGAAACGGAAGCCAGTTCCGATCTTGCGAAAGACAAACGTGGGGACGGCGAGGCGCGGTCGAGGTTCCGTGACGCCAACCACCGCCCCTTGACATGGCCCGATCAGGCAGCGGGGGCCGAATGGGCGTCCTCGTGCCAATCACAGCACGCTTGGGTCTGCTGTCAGAGCGATGCTCGCGGACCAATGGCGAAGCACAGGAACGTGCTCAGGCAAAGCTGCCGACGAAAGGTCCACCAGCATTTTCCTCATTCGGTTTGGTACCTGCGCGGCATCGGATCCATAGCGCCAGATCTCTTGAACCGACAGTTCAACGAAATCGGCAAAGCTGTATTGGGGTATGACGACGCGCAACGAGCCGTCCGGACCGCGCAAATGCCCAGTGGGCAAGTGCCGGGTACAAAGACGGCGCAGAAGATCGTGGAGTCCATCGATGGCCTGACAGGCGGTCGTCGGATCATTGGTAGAAGGAGAGAGCGCCCGCTCGGCGATATCGACCAACTGGCGAAACCCGAAGGCCAGGTCCTGCTCCATCGTACGTTCGGCGTCCAAGGCCACCTTCGAGAGCAGCTGTTCCTCATTTACGATCGCTCTATCGCCGTGCCCTTGAGCGTGAATCGACACCAACGGCGCACCCTCCGGGACAAAGTCACCAACCTTTGTCGCCAGCACCATCACACAATCGCCCTGATCGGCCAAACCGAGCAGCGCCCCCTCATTGACCGACACCAGGACCCCAGGGCGAGGTGCGGACACGATTCGCACCAGCGATCCCAATTCGGCCTCTGGCCCGATCGGAGCACAATCCGAGGGATAGCGGCGCTCCAACACTTCCCGAGACTCCGTCGCCACGTTCGTGATGATGGTCGCCACCCGGATCATGTTCGAAACATGGTGGATGTAGAAGATGAACAGCCCGACGCTGGCCAGCACCAAGACAAAGGACCCAGTGACCGCGATCCGCGGCACGAAGGGATGGTCCCCCACCGAGCCGGTGACGGCCCGCTGCACAACCATGGCATACACAAATGTGGAGACAAACACCCCGAGCGACAGCTGGATGATGCGATCGCGCAAGAAGGCCCGCAGTGCCCGAGGAGAGAACTGTCCGCTCGTAAGTTGCAAGACGACGATCGTGATTGAGAACACCAAGCCCGTGAAGGCGATCATGGCCTGGGTAATCGAAGACAAGAAGCTACGGGCCCCCGCCGGCGGACCCGGGAACAGTATGCCCGGGGACACCGTCCCTAGGGCTTGATCCAGGATGATCAACCCGATGGCGGCCCCGATCGCGGTAACGACGCACGCGGCCGGGACGACCCAGAAGGTCGATCGAAGCTCATCTCGGAGCCGCTCGAAAGACACCATCGAATACTCCCCTATCCCGACCCGCCGTCATCGACCCTCGTATCCCGGCAGACCATTTCCAGATGAGCAACGCTCCTGTACGGAGCCGCCCACACGAACACTGCTCGTCAAAGGGGAACGGACAGCTTCGAACGGCGCCGATCACCGATGAGAACAAGGTCCCGGAATCCCGATGCAGGAGGTCGAGGTGCTCGCGGAGCGATCCCCAATCGGTTCAAGTGCCGACAACGGGATCGAAGATGTCGGTCACGCTTGGCCCGTCCGTTGCTCGGCGGGACCAACTGCGAACGTAGTCTGACGAGCCAGGGTTCCCGGGCACATTGCCCACGGCGAATCAGGTGGGCGTACCATGACTGTCTTCACCGGATGGCCGAGGACCGAGGTTTCTGCACGACCGCAGTCCATGTCGTGTCGTCATTGGCCATCTGCGTCAGTCGATACGTCAGCCCAGGTCTGCTTACCTACGCCGAAGGATTCGGTGCCCCACTGGTTCGACGTTTCAGAAACGATGTGTAGTCCATGGCCTGATTCACTGGTTGCGATGGTCTCGCGCAGTACGGGAAGAACCCGTGAATCGTCGCGGACTCCGATTCGGATACTCGCACCAGAGTGCTCAACAAGAACACCATAGAACGATCCGGTGTGGGTTAGGGCGTTGGTGGCAAGTTCATCCGCAATGAGTTCACAACCACTTATGAAGTCTTCCTCTAGGTCGAGCTTTTGCAGCAGCCGACGCACGAATCGGCGAACTTCTGCCACGGAAGCCACCTCCGGAGTGAACTCCTCGTATCCAATGGTTTCAAATTCAACTGCCAGGTCCGCCGACGGCTGAACCGGCTCCTGATGGCGAGACGACTCCTCGGCTGGAAACTCTTGAATGTCCACGTCTTGTGCATACCCTGGGTCGAGCCTTACAAACGAGACGAGCGTGCAAAGAGACGGATGTCGAGCGTCAGTTCGTCCAGCCCCCGACATTCCAGTTACTGCGTTTCTTGGAAGCTGGATGATTGTTCATCGGTAAGGAACTCCACATCGGTCTGAGTTTGCGTCTGATTTGACCCTGCCGAAGGTCCGATTTGCCCTGTTTCAATGCGCCAATCCTCGTCGCAACATCAACGCTCGAGGCGAAGAAGATCGAACGTGCCATTTGAGAACACTTGCGAACTTCCTGGAAGAGACTGGCTCGACATTGACCGCGCGGGCGGCGTATCCTTCGCTCCTGTCGCCCAAGCATTCGGTGAAGCTGCCGAAGTCGTGGGCGTGACGCCTCCAGTCGAAGGTCGTAAGAGTTGGCCGCGAGCATGGATCCACGGGAAGGGACGATGAGCGCATCACCGAACGTCATAGTCGACCCGGGCTGACGCCTACCACCGACCCTGAGCCGGGGTCATTTCGGCTCGGAGAAGACACCATCTTGGTAAGACTGGTACGAGCCGTGACTCGTCTCGTGCCACGGCCGAGTTCGAGCCACTCGATAAGACATTCACTCGATCAGAAATTTACTCGCGACATTGGCAAACAACCCGACCGAAGGCGTCCCACAAGTGTGACCTTCCCTCATTGTGACCAGTCCGGTCATCTGATGGCCAATATCGTCATCTGAGCGAGCAAGCTCGTTAGGAGCCAACAAGCTCGCCCACACTGTCTATGGTCGAGGGCACGCCCGGAACCGATCCGTGGAACTGGGCGTCCCCGAAGCTAAAGACACCGCCGTTGAGCGACGTGAACCAGTAGCCACCGCCATCGGGGGTGCGGACGAAGGCTGACACGTTGGCCAACGGGATGCTGAGCCCGACCGTCGAGGGCGGACGATACCCATTGACCGTGACGGGCGGCGGAGTGAGCCCAATGTCTCGGAGCGAGCCGTAGTTCGGGGCGTCACCGAAGGTGTAGAGGCTGCCGTCTGTGGCGACCATCCAGTACCCGCGGCCGTCAGCAGTGGGGGCGAACCCCGTCACGGGAACCGTCGCCTGATGACCCGTCACCACGTCGTGAGACGAGGATTTCGTCAAGGAACTCAGTCGGCCGGGGAGTGAACCGTAGAAGCCGGCATCACCGAAGCCATAGACGTCCCCGGCCGAATCGACAACCCAGTAGCCACCGGCGTCGGGTGTCGGGGCCAAGAAGACGTCCTCGGAGGCGGCATAGGCGTGGAACGCAACCGAATCGGCCACCCGGGCGGAACTGGGCGTCACGTTGATGCCGGGGAGCGAGCCGTAGAACTGTGCGTCACCGAAGGTGAAGACGCCGCCGTCCGTACCGACGATCCAGTAGCCACGACCGTCGGGGGTGCGGACGATGGAGGTCATCGGGTTGGGCGCGCTCCGACCGAGCACGCCGGGCAGCGACCCATAGAACGTGGCGTCTCCGAAGGCAAAGACGCCACCATCGGCCCCGAGGAGCCAGTATCCCTGGCCGTCCGCAGTCGAAGCGATCCCCACGACGTCGTGGACGTTGATGCCCACCCCCGGAAGCGAGCCATGGAACCGGGCGTTTCCAAAGGAAAAGACACCGCCGTCGAGGCCGACCAACCAGTACCCACCGCCATCGGGGGTGGGCGCCATGGCGACCGAGGCAAGGTAGGGCGTGGCCACGGACGCGGTTGGCGGGACGGCGGCGCCGGACGGTGCTGCGCTGACGAGCGGCAGCAAAAGCAGACCCACTAGAGCGCTAGCCACCGCACCAACTCGTCGCAGCATCTTCATGGTCTCCTTCGTTCGCCATCTCAGGGTCGCTTGTGCATCTACTCGAACCCTTTCCAGATGGAGACCCGAAAAAACCCGCATTGAAAGCACTTACTGAAAACTTACGGGGCGCCAGCCGGCCAACTCATGAACAGAATTCGAGCCGGAGCTAAGGCAACGATCACTTCGGTGCTCTCACCTGGCAGGTGGAATGGACGAAGCCTTCGGCGTGGTCTCTCCGCACATGACGGAAGGCTTCACGGTCCTGACGACTCGGGCTCCGAGCGATCCATCGTCGATCGACGATGGAGACCGTTTGCCGTTGCGTGGCGCTGAACGCGAACGTTCGACCTCTAAGGGTGATCAGTTGCCGCTCCCGCAGATCGGGTGGCTATGGCGCCTTCAATTCGTCAGGCGATCCGGTACGGCTCGGCATCGGCCTCACGAAAGCTGAGGCCGTGACCGGGTCGTGAGGTGTCAGGGGCCATGGAGCCGCCGTTTGGGGGGAGGGTGCCCTCGAAGAATGTGGTCTCGATGCGGTGATGGTCGTGGAAGTATTCGATATGACGGAGGTTTGGGACCGTGGCGCCAACGTGGGCGTGGAGGTTGGGGGCGCAGTGCGCAGAGAGCTGTCGGTGGTGGGCATCGGCGAGAGCGGCGACTTGCCGCCACACGGTGTAACCGCCGCACCGCGTGACATCGGCTTGCAGGCAGTCCACGGCTTCGGCCCGCAGCATGGTGGCGAAGTAGTCGAGTGTGTAACCGTATTCGCCAGCGGCGACGTCCCCGTTGTAGGCATCTCGGATCTGGTGGAGGCCCTCGAGGTCGTCGGAGGAGACGGGCTCCTCGAACCAGGTGACATCGAATTGGTCGCCCAGGACGCGACCGAGGCGGATTGCCTGCTTCACGCCATATCCGCCGTTGGCGTCGACGTACAGCTCTGCATCACCGATCACTCGGCGGGTCAACGCGACTCTGGCGAGGTCGCGGTCGGGGACGGTGCCCCACGACTGGCCGATTTTGATCTTGACCCGAGGGATCGACCAGTCGTCGACCCAGGTCGCCAGTTGTGTGGTTGTGGTCTCGTCGTCATATGACGTGAATCCCCCGCTGCCATACACAGATACCGAGTTCCGCGCCCGACCGAACAGGTCAACCAGCGCGAATGTCCAATTGACGCGCCCGGAGATCCCAGAGGGCGATGTCGACGGCGGAGATGGCGCAGGCGGCGACACCCGGACGTCCGAGGTTACGGCAGGCTCGAGCCATCCGCTCAGCCAGAAGGGGAATCTCGGCCGTATCGCTGCCGATCACCACTGAGGTGAGCTGATCACTGACGATGTCGACTACGCCGGCGCCCGCATAGGTCCAACCGAGCCCGTGCTGGTCGCCGTCGGTAACGGTGGCGACCACGATGGTCGTGGCGTCCCAGCTCAACGTCCCATCGGCTTCGGGTAGGTCAGTCGGGATGGCGTAAGCCCTCGCTGCGACGCCGGTGACCCTCACCCCAGGCTCCGCTGAGCATGCGAGCCGCTGCGACAATCGGCAATCAGACGGTCAGCACATCGTGCGGCGAGGGCCATAATGGTGAGGGCTGGGTTGGCGGAGCCTTGTGTGGGTAGCACGCTGCCGTCGGTGATGTAGAGGTTGGGAACAGCGAAGCTCCGCTGGTTTCGGTCGACCACGCCATCTTTGGGCGAGGCAGCCATCCGGCACCCGCCGACAAGGTGGGCGTAGCGGTCGATGGTGATGACCTCTTCAGCCCCGGCCGCCTTGAGGAGCTGCTCCATGACATCTTGGGCGGTCTCCATGAGCATGGTGTCGTTGTCGCACTGGCTATAGGAGAACTTTGCGATCGGCAGCCCGTGTCGATCGGTCTCTTCAGCGGCCAGGGTGACCGCGTTGTCGTATTGAGGAAGGAACTCGCACAGAGCGCCGAGGGTGGACCAGTGCACGTAGTCGCGCATGTACTCGCGCAGCACCTCCCCCCAATGCCCCTGGGCCGCGACATGCTCGGCCCACGTGATGGGAAGCGGGGAGACGTTCTGAATGGAGAAGCCGCGCTTGTAGTCCTTGCTGGGATCGGTTTCGTAGTAGTGCTCGGAACTCACTTCCGGCGGTGGGGCCTTGAACATACGGATCTCGTCTTCGAACCGACCGGCGGTCTGGGGGGCGCCCTGGACCATGACGTAGTGGCCAACCTGGCCTTCGTCATTGCACAACCCGTCGGGGAATCGCTCACTGGTCGAGAGCAGCAGCAGGCGGGGTGTCTCGATGGAGTAGCCCGCCACGGCGACCATTCGCGCCCGTTGGAAGTGCTCGACGCCTCCAGTGAAGTAGGTGACCCCGGTAGCGAGGCCGCCTCTCCCGATTTCGATCTTGGAAACCATGCAATTGGCGCGGATCTCTGCGCCGTTGGCCAGCGCATCGGGCACATGGGTGATCAGCGGGGATGCCTTGGCGTTGACCTTGCAACCCTGTAGGCAGAAGCCGCGGTAAATGCAGTGCGGGCGATTCCCGAACCGCCCGTTGGCGATGGCGACTGGGCCAACCCGGGCCTCCAGGCCGATCGCCGCGGCGCCGCGCAGGAAGATCTCGCCGTTCCCGCTGACCGGTTGGGGGGAGAAGCGGTAGGAGTGGGGATCGCCCCATGGCCAGCGTTGCCCCGAGACCGGTAACTCCTCTTCGATCGCTTCGTAGAAGGGCCGCAGCTCCTGGTAGGAGAGCGGCCAGTCCGCGCCGACACCGTCGCTCGTTGCGGTATGGAAGTCAGAAGGGTGGAAGCGGGGGGTGTAGCCCGCGTAGTGGACCATGGACCCACCCACCCCGCGACCGGAATTGTTCGACCCGAGGGGAACAGGGTCAGCGCCGGTGATGATCCGTGGCTCGGTCCAGTACAGGCGGTGCGAACCCGCCTCGTCGCTGACCCAGTCGGCGTCCGGATCCCAGAACGGTCCGGCGTCCAGTCCCACGACGCGCCATCCGGCCCGCGCCAGACGTTGCATCAGTGTTGCCCCACCGGCCCCGCATCCGACAATGACAATATCGACCTCGTCCTCGTCAGTGAAGCGGCGCATGTCGGCTCGAAGCCGATGGTTCGTGCGATCGTCGCCGTCTGGGACCAACCAGGCCGATTCGTTCCTGGCTCGAATGCTCACATCGCTGAGACGATTCACGAGGCGTCGTGGCCCTTACCACTGGTGAGGGCGTGGCGGCGTTTGGCCCTCTCGACGCGCTCGGCGAAGGTGACAGGGTCGACACTGTGGTGGTCGGCGACCTCCCACCCTTCCTTCTTGTTGATTCCGAGCGCCTTGTAACCCCGTGGATAGGCGGGGCCACCGAAGCCCATTTCGTTCCACGCCCATGGATGGGAGTAGAAAGCGGTGCTGGTGTAGCGGGTCCACAGGCTCCACACCCTCTTTGCGGGGCGTCCGTGCCATGTGTCGGCGTCGTGCACCTTTTGTACCAGTGCGCCCTGTTGCTCCCAGCTCAGCCGGTGGAAGCGCTCGTCGTGAGAGGAACGGGCGTCGTCGTCGAGAGCGGCCAGCGTCTGGCGCCACGCCTGCCCGTCTTCCGGCATGTCCTCATAACGCCAGCCGTCGGTCTGGCCGAGGGCGAGGCGACGGTCGACGAGGAGGAGCACCGGCACCTTCGGGTCGGCGTCCTGTCCGAGGAGTTGGTCGAATAGGGCGTCGGCTGTCGCTTGCTCGGCGACAGTGAAGAAGGACACCTCAGGCTGGGGGTCCAGCCGAGCCAGGACCACCCCAGCGGTGACGTCATCCCACCGGTCGACCTCGTCCAGGACATCGAATCCGGGGAAGCGCCCCTTTCCCCCCGGAGTGACTGCTCTGGCCGACGGGTTGCGGAACGGCATTCAGTCTCCTTCCCTGCGCAGGAGCGCGGCCAACAAACCCATGCCGCCGACCAGGCTGGCCAGTGCAGGCGCGAATGCCGGCGGGCCCATCTCGATGTTGTAGCGAAAGTTGCTGAGTCCACCCGGTTTGCGTCGGATGCCCCGGAGATGAAGGAACGTGCCCTGGGCACCGTTGGCGATGACGAGAAGCGAAGCCACCGGGAGAACCGTCTTCGCCGCCCGTCGGCTTAACACCGCCGCGATCCCGGCGGGAAGGAGGGTGGGAACGGCCACGATCGGCCACCACATCATCTTGTTCCCGAAGCTGGCGCTGTCGTGCGAGATGTAAATCTCACCGGTCGTGACGATGGCACCGGCCGCGGCGAGACCAGCCAGGGTCCGTTCGAAGCGACCGGTGCGCACGTCGCGCAGCGCCCGGGCACCGAGCCCCGTAGCCCCCGTTCCCGCTCGGGCGACGCTGGACACCTGCGAAGTCCTGCGCAGTCTCACGATGGATCCTTGCGTCCCGGCAGAAACTCCTGCACCTTCTGCTTCATGCCCGTGGTGATGACCGATCGAGCGTCCTCGTCGCCGTGCAACATGGCGAGACCAGCGGATTTCACCTGGTCGAACGTGGCGTGCGGTGGGATCGGAGGAACATTGGGGTCAGTGTGAACGTCGAGGACAGTCGGCCGGTCGGCTGCCAGCGCCTGACGCCATGCCTCAGCGATCTGGCTCGGTTCGGTGACTTCAATGGAGTGAAGGCCGACGGACGATGCGAACGCTGCGTACGAATAGTCGGGCAGGGACTGCGATTCGACAAACTTCGGCGCGCCCTCCATGGCCCGCATTTCCCAAGTGACCTGGTTCAGATCGTTGTTGTGCAAGACGGCCACGATGAGGCGTGGATCCGACCACTCCTTCCAGTACCGGTCGACCGTCAAGAGCTCGGCCATGCCGTTCATCTGCATGGCGCCATCTCCGACGAGGGCGATGGCCGGTCGGTCGGGGTGGGCGAACTTGGCGCCTATCACATACGGCACCCCTGGCCCCATGGTCGCCAACGTTCCCGACAGTGACCCACGTACCTCCCCTCGGAACCGAAGATCGCGGGCATACCAGTTCGCTGACGAGCCAGAGTCGGCGGCGACAATGGCGTTGGTGGGGAGTTGCTCGTTCAGCTCCCATACCAGGCGCTGCGGGTTCACAACCCCGGGCAGATCGCTGTCGGTCATGGCCTGACGTTGCATGGTGTCCCACCAACCGGCCACGTTCTTCTCGACCACGTCGCGCCATGATCGGTCGGCCTTTCGCTCCAATTTGGGGATCAGCGCTCGGAGGGCGGACGCGGCGTCGGCGACGATATTCAGCTCGTAGGGGTAGCGCATCCCGATGAAGGAGCCGTCGCGGTCAATCTGGATGCCCCGGGCCTGATCGAGTTTGGGCATGAACTGGGTGTAGGGGAAGTTCGAGCCGACGGTGAGGACCGTGTCACATCCCATCATCATTTCGTAACTGGGTCGGGTACCGAGTAAGCCAATTGCGCCGGTGACGAACGGGAGATCATCGGCGAGGACGTCCTTGCCCAGCAAAGCCTTGGCCACCCCGGCGCCGAGGAGGTCAGCGACTTCGAGGACCTCATCCCGCGCCCCTCGGGCGCCTTGGCCGACCAGCATCGCGACCTTCTCTCCGGCGTTGAGGATCTCGGCTGCCTTGGTGATCGGGCTGTCGCCAACGACCGGGGTCGCCCACTCGGTGCCGATGCTCGATGGAACCATCTTGAAGGCGTGACCGGGCGCCCGGTACGCCAGTTCTTGGACGTCAGAGGGGATCACAACGCAAGTCGGACTGTGGGTGGCTACCGCCACCCGGATGGCCCGGTCGATCAGATTCGGAAACTGCTCAGGCACGGTCGCCATCTCCACGAACTGATGACAGCAATCCTTGAACAGCGAAATCAGATCGATTTCCTGCTGGTAGGAGCCGCCCATCGCCGAACGCGAGGTCTGGCCGACGATGGCCACCACCGGCACGTGATCCAACTTGGCGTCGTACAAACCATTGAGCAGATGAACCGCTCCCGGTCCCGAGGTCGCGGCACACACGCCGACCTCACCGGAGAACTTGGCGTAGCCGACGGCTTCGAACGCTGCCATCTCTTCGTGGCGGGCCTGGACGAATTTCGGTTCGTTGCCCGATCTCCCCCAGGCCGCCAGCAGTCCATTGATGCCGTCTCCGGGATACCCAAAGACCTGCTTCACGCCCCAGTCGCGCAGCCTGGACAGTACAAACTCTGCAACCGTCTCACTCATCTCTCTGCCTTCTTTCGAGTTGCGGGTTCCATTGATGGCGAGGTGGGTTCGAGCGACGTCGTGCTCGCGGAGCCGCAATCGGCGCGCTGCCCCGCGGTGGTCATCTCAATCCTCCGACCGCAAATACGGCGGCCACGAAACTGTCAGTCAGGCCAACCCGTCTCCAGCGAGGAGAGCTGACTCCGAGTCCGACTGCGGTGAGACTATGAGCGGCGTCGATGAACGATCCGGCTCGTCGCCACTTCGGCCAGGTGGCCACTTCGAAGAGAGCCTGGGCGGCGTGACGGGCACCGAGGATCCGGGCCACCGTCACCGAGGTCGAGTCAACCGGGCCGCCGACCGCGTCGAGGACCGTCGCCGGAGCGGCAAGGAGCATGGCGGCCCAGGCGAGGCGGATTGCGCCCACAGTTGGGCGAGGAGGGCTCGAATGAGGCGAGGACGATGGCACGGAATATCTCCTTCGGGCGTACGGTTCATGCATGGGGGCCCGCTCCTTCGAGGGCGAATGCTGCGTTGATGAGCGCGAGGTGAGACAAGCCTTGGGGCATGTTGCCCAAGAAAGCGCCGGTCTCGGGGTCGATCTGTTCGGAAAAGAGCCCGACATCGTTGGCCAGGGCGGTGATGCCCTTCATGATTTGGCGGGCTCGCTCGAGCTGGCCGGTCATGGCCAGGGCTTCAACCATCCAGAAGCTGCAGGCGACGAATGCGCCCTCTTCCTCGGCCATGCCGGAGTAGCGGTTGATGAGCGGTCCATGCGCGAGTTCGGTGGCGATAGCGTCGATGGTCGACGCCAGTCGTGGACCGAGTTCGAAACCCGTACGTGCGGCGAGGAGTACGGCGGCATCGAGGTCGTCCGTTCCAGCGTAAAACGTGTAGGCCTGCTTGGCGCCAGACCAGCAGTGCTCGTTGACCCAGGCGCGGATCTCATCGGCACCCGATCGCCAACGCTCCACATGCGATGCGGGAAGCTGGTCCGATTCGGCGAGTTGAACGGCTCGGTCCAAAGCGACCCAGCAGCCGATCTTCGAGATGGTGTAGTGACGACACACTTCGAGCTCCCAGATACCGGAGTCCTCGTGTCGCCACCGGTCGCAGCAGCTGTCGGCCAGATCGGCCAGCATGCGGCCGGTGGCCGGCTCAATTTCATGTCCCTCGGTGCAATAGCGACTGATGGTGTCGAACAGGTCGCCATAGGTACCGAGTTGGGTCTGACTCGAGGCCGCGTTTCCGGAGCGGACGGGCTGGCTGTGCCGCCAGCCGCAAATGTCAAGCGTTGCCTCCCGGTCCGCGATGGTTCCGTCGAGGCTGTAGAAGACGTGCAGATCGCCACCGTTGTCGCGGATGGCGCTGAGAAGCCAAGAGACAGCGCCGTGGACTTCCTCGTGCAAACCGAGGTTGATGAGGGCGTTAAGCGTGAACGATGAGTCGCGAATCCACGCGTACCGGTAGTCCCAGTTCTTGGAGCCGCCGACTCGCTCGGGAAGAGAGGTGGTGGCGGCTGCGGCGATGGCACCCGAATACTCGGTGAGCAGCGTCTTGAGCGCCAGGGCCGACCGGCGCACCTCGGGGCCCCAGGAGCCGTCGCACGTGAGCAATTCAGCCCATCGTCTCCAGGAGCGAATGGTCCGGTCCAATCGAGACTGGATGGCCTCCGGCGTCGGAATGAACAGCGGCTCTGCGTCCGTAGCCACGACGGCGAGCAGCGCCCGGCCTCCCTCGTGCAGCCTGGTTTGGCCGAACACGCTGTGCGGGGCGATCGCGGCGGGCCCGAGGCCATCGAGAATCACCCCCAGGGTCTGATCCTCGATCCTGACCACGGGCGTACCGTGGCGCTCGGTGACCCATGGATTGGCTCGACCAAACCGGTCCCCCGGGGTCAATTCCCACTCGACATCGACGAATCCGGCCAGCACCTCGATTCTTTGGACGAGCTCGGTCCAGGGGAGCCGACCGGCCGACCCCACGTTGAGCGCAGCGGTCACACGAACGACCCCGGTCGCCACGGTGAAGACAGTCTCGATGACGTTGGTGTCCTCAAGGTACCGCCGGGTGAATTCGTAATCGTCCGAGGGCGCCAGGGTGAGCCGCCCTCCGCCGTCGAGGTCGAGGAGGCGAGACAGGACCGGGGGCGAGTCAAGTGCAGGAAGGGCCCACCAATCCACACTGCCGTCCGAGGCGAGAAGTGCAACCGTCCGCCCGTCGCCGAGCACCGCGTAGCTCTCTATTGGGGCAAACCCGTCTACGCGGTGCACCGCCATCACGAGAGGATCGCTCCAGAGTCCTGGGACGCCTCGCAACGATGAGACTGCTCTTCGTCGCTGGCACGGCGGGCGAGCGGAATCCGCCCGATCAGCGCGCCGAGCACGATGACGACGGCGAGGCCGAGCACGAGGCCGATGAGAGGCGCCCCCGGCGCGGCCAGTCCCGTCGTGATGAGCAAGGCCGTCGCCGCGGAGGGGGCGTGGTGCGAGCCGGCGAGCTCCAACAAGAAGATGGTGAGGCCAACCCCGAGCACCGCGGCCGCCACCTGGGCGGCCGAGGGCGATCCCGTCGTGCTGATTGAGGGATACCGGATGAGCCCGAAGGCGGCGAGGGCACACAGCCCGCAGGCGATGGCTACCCCGTGACCGACCAGGGCGTTACGAAGCCTGGCGGCCTCGTTGTCGGGGTGGGAGGCGAAGACGTAAGCAGTAGGCCCGACGGTGCTGGTCAGGAGGGGCCAGGCGAGATACCGCCCCGCGATCCCGACGGCCCCGACGAGCACCCCGGTGAGCAGTAGGTAGCGCAAACCAAGTGCCATTCGCACCGGTCGGGGTCGCCAAGGCGTGATCTCAGATCTCACGGTCGTAGCGCTCTGCCAACTTGCGGTCCCCGAGATGGCTCTCGCCCCAGGGGAATCCGCGCAGCCGATCTTCGACGGCGTGGAGTCGAAGAAGGGCCGGAACGCGGTCGTACCAGCGGCGCTCGGGCCCGGGATGTGCCGGTGCGTGCTTTCGAATGAACTTGGCGCTGCGCAACTGGGTGCGCTGGGGTCCGAGGGCAGCGGTCAATTCGAACCCTGCTTGGGTTTCAAGTGCCCCGCCCAGTTCGGGGCGCAAGAGCTCCTGGAGCTGCTCCACGCCCTCTATGAAGTCGGGTGTGATCGCGACCGACATCGGTTGGATGCCGCGGGAGTTGTCGTACATCTGGTCGAGGACCGGGCGGACACGGTGGTTCGTATCCTCAAGTCGGCGAGCCTCACGCGTCAGACCGATCTCCTTGAGCACGCGGGCGATGTCGTCGGCGGCGGCGAGGCGAACCGCAGCATGCTCGAGAAGCAGTTTACCGATCGTGCCGTGATCCCACTTGGCGGTGACAGCACTTCCCCCCATGGTTCGATCGGGTGTGGTGGTATTCCACTTCGCAAAGAGCTGACGCAAGAGGTTGGTTTCGTCAGCGAAGACATCGAGGGCATCCCCGCTCGTCCGGGTCCCGTGTTGGGTGAAGTGCGGCAGCTTCACCGGGCATCCGTACCCATACTCGCCAAACCTCGCCTGTACCTCCGGCCTTTGGCGCGCGCCGTTTGGCTGCAGGCCTGCCAGAACGTACGGGCAACGTCAGGCAGGGAACGCAGGAAACTCGGGTCGAAGAGCCCTCCAGCACGATCGTCGAAGATGCCGTGCGCGCCGTGGTCTTCCGCCGTGTCCACCGGGAGATGGAGGTTGACCTTACGCGCTGGCGAGATCGGAATGTCGGTGAGCTGGGTGTCCCAGGCGCCGAGCGCGGCATACGTGTTGCCAAGTCCGGGAAACAGACTCCCGGCCACCACCAAGAGCTTGTTCCACGCGCCTACCACCTTGGTGCGGCGACCGTTGCGAGCGGCCTCAAGGATGAAGTGGGCTGGAATCTCGGGTTGATAGATGGGCGGGACCGGCTGAGGATGGCGATCCAGCGTGGTCTCACACCAGTCGAATTGAGGGGTATTCACCGCGGGAAGATGGACCATGCTCAGCCGGATATGGCTGTTCTCGTGAAGCAACTCCGCCCGCACCGATTCGAAGAATCCCCGGCAGGCGAACTTCGAGGAGCAGTAGGCGGTCTGCAGCGGGATGCCCATGTAGGCCAGGGCCGAGCCCACATTGACGATGCTGCCCCGATTCCGGGGTCGCATGCGCGCCAAGGCGGCCATCGTCCCCCACACTTGGCCCAAAAACGTCACCTCGACGGCACGTCGAAAATCGTCGGGCGCGATCTCCCAGGTCGGGGCAAAGACCGTCGTCATGGCGTCGTTGACCCAGACATCGATCGGCCCTAGCTCGTTCTCCACCAGGGATGCCGCGGCGTCGACCTCCTCAAAACTACTGACGTCCGTCGTGACCACCACCGCCCGTCCACCCTCGGACTCAACCTCCTTTGCCGCGCCCTCGAGGCCAGCGATGCCCCGGGCCAGAAGCGCCACGTCGTATCCGGCCTCGGCAAAAGCCCGGGCGGTCGCTCTTCCCACGCCGCCGGAGGCGCCCGTCACCACCGCAATCGGTCGCGTCGTCATTGTTCAATCCCTTCCTTCGACATGTGGTTCGCAAACACGACACTCACCAGTGCGTTGCGTCGTCGGTCTTCTCCAACCTGGTTGGGTGGGTCTTCGTCAACATCTACCCCTGGACGAGATTCGTACACGTACACTTTTTGGCTAACCTCTTAGCCGTGGAAGCGGGTAAACCACGAGAGCGGAGACCGTCTCGAGCGAGAGGGCGCGCCGCCTGGGGGAGCATTTCGAGGGAGCAGGTCGTCGACGCTGCGACGCAGGCGGTCCGCGATGGGCGATCGGACCAGCTCACTATTCGAAGCCTGGCGAACGAACTCGGCGTGGCACCGATGAGTCTCTACCGCCACGTCCGCGACAAAGATGACCTTCTCGACGAAGTTACTGATGGCCTCCTGGCCAAGGCGTGGAAGCCAAGGGCACGACGAAGCGAGTGGCGCCACTGGACAATCGAAGCAGCAGAACGACTTCGGGCTCTGTTGGTCAGAGAGCCAGTAGCCCTCCATGTGTATTTGCGCCACCCCGTGGTCTCTCCCGCTGCAATCGCACGGATGGATGCCATGCTTGACGTCCTGGGTGCGGCCGGGTTCGGGGATGCGGAGGCACGGCGGGCCTATGGCGCCGTGCACACATACACGGTTGGCTTCGCCGCCTTAGAAACCGCACGCGGCCAATCAGCCGACGGTGATAATGCCCAAAACGAGGGGGTGCTGAAGGAGCTGGCGAGGCTGACCACTCCAGCACAGTTCAAGATCGGCCTCGAGCTGCTGCTCGACGGCGTCTCCTCGGCGCGAGGTGGCCCGGTGTGAGCCGTGACTCCAGCTCGGCTTCGTCTGTCGCCCGCGACTGGGTGATGTGACCTCCCGATCAGGCCAATAGGGACCCCGTTCCCAACGCGGCTCGCTCTGCAGAGCGTCGTGTCGTCGTCGTGACCAATCCGAACCCCAATTCCCGAAGTGGTGTCGACCCGCGTACACGCGCACCGTGTAGGGCGCACCGTGAAGGGCGCACGGTGTGGCGAAATGCTCGCCGTGTGGGCACACGAAATGGCCTTGCGCCAAAAGGGAGACGACAGGCCGAATCCCCGCCTCCCCTGGCCACGTCGGCAGGCGACCCGACGACGCGGCCGATCCCCCTGCAACCCCAGTCTTCGCTAGCGTTTCGAGCCGATGTTGACTCGTCCTCGTGAACTCGACCTTGAGTTGCCTGCGGAGGGCGTCGACGCCCGCAGGATCCGGCTCGGCGACATCGGATCGTCCTGATCGCAGGAGCGGCTTATCTCCTGCTCTCAGTATTCGTCTGGTCGCCCGTGTGGCAGGACCCGGCATCCACCACGCTCTGTGGTTGCGGGGATGCATCCATGTACGCATGGTTCCTCGCATGGCCGGCACATGCCCTCCTTCACGGCCTCAATCCCCTCTATTCGAACGCCCTCGGGTTCCCGATCGGAGTCAATCTGGTGGCCAATACCGGTGTGACCGGGGTCGGCATCCTTCTTGCCCCGATCACCTGGGTGTTCGGGCCAGTCGTCTCGCTCAATGTCGGCTCTGACGCTTGCGCCGGCCCTCTCGGCTTTCGCCATGTTCGTTCTGTTGCGCCGCTGGACGCAGTGGCACCTTCCGCGTTCATCGGAGGCCTCTTCTACGGATTCAGCCCATTCGTGCTGTTCACCTTGACGCAGATCTTGGGTGGCCTTCGGCCTGCTCGTGGCGCCCCCACTCATCGTCGCCTGCCTCGACGAGCTACTCATCCGTCAGCAAGCCCGCCCGTCAGGGTCGGCGGTAGCGCTGGGCCTGCTCTTCGTTCTCCAGTTCTTCGTCGGAACGGTGATTTTCCTGATGACAGTATGTCTTTACTGTGATCGGCACGCTGCTGGTTCTCGTCGCTCGCCGTTTGGCTTCACCGTCACGGCCAACAGCGGAGGAATCCGCTATGCCCGAAAGGGGCTGGTATCGACCGGAACAACTCTGAGCCTGTGCCTTCTTCTCTTCCCTATGTGGTTCGCGCTCGATGGGCCGGGGCACTTCTCCGGCTCGTATCTCCCGAAGTTCGGCCTCGGGCGGCTGAAACGACTAGAAGGCACCAAGCTCCGCCGACTTCTTGCTCCCCCTCCAATCTCACCACCGGCAGGCCAACTCGATCAGCCGCCTGTGGGGTGGGTACATGGGCCATCGCTCTCCTACGAGTATTTCGGTGTCGGCATAGCCGATCATCTTATCGTTGGTCTCGTTGATCTGGCGGCACGATCGCCGACTCAGGTTCTTCGGTTCGACTGCTGCTATTTCCGCTTTCTGTCCCTCGGGGTGAGCAACACCGTACCCTTACCGTGGAACGCCCTGCAGAATCTTCCACTACTAGAGAACGTCATTCCATACCGATTCATCTTCATCACATATCTGAGCGTCGCAGTCATGCTCGGTCTGATTGTGGATCATGCCTATGTTGCGACGATGCGTCGCCGGCAATCCGATGAGCTCGGGACACGCGGCTGGTCCTGGTGGCGGCGCCCCTCCTTCCAGGCGGGAGTCGTCGGGCTCGTCATTGCATGCATCGCCCTTGCCGAGCCCGCTATCTATATCAGCCAGAACATCCCGGTGACGGCCGTCAACACGACAATACCGACATGGTTCCAGAAGGTCGCCCCGCATTTGAAGAACCCATCAGGTGGTACTTGCCCTGCCTGCGACAAATCCCCGAGTCAGGCGCTCGCGGGAGCGAGCGGCATGGTGTGGCAGGCCGTGAACGGGATCAATTTCTCCATGAACCTCCAGCAGGAATCCGACAGAGGGTTCACGACGACACGGGAGCTGAAGGGCACTGGAGTTATTGCGAACCTGTCGCAGTTGTCCTTTTCGGGACCCCCCATCAAGAGCGATGACATAGAGTCCGTGCGCCACGTATTGACCAAATGGAAGACGACGCTGATAGTGATTCCGGACGAGCGATCACTTCCTCCCTACGACCAGATCAATTCCGTGACACGTGCTGCCGCCGTCATGACGGCGGCGACAGGCCGCTTGCCCGTGAGACAGGCCCAGGCGTGGGTGTGGAAGGACGTGAATCGTCATCGGCGCGCTCCTATCGCAGACACATCAGTGTTTGCACGTTGTACGGCGAGCCGCGCCCGCCGGGGAGCCCGGGCCGTCACAAAGGCCACCACATGCCTCGTCAACAGTCGCCTACCGGCGACTCCGTCCTAGTGCTCCCTCCCTCTGGTGACCGCGTCTGCCGTGGCATTCCCGGTGAAGCCGCGCGGCGGCGTCAGCCCAGATCCGCCTTGAACGCAGCAAGGCTGCTCGGGAACGAACCCCCGGTGATGAGGGAGTTGACACCGCCACTGTTGGCGTCGAAGTAGGACTCGAAAGCGACGTCGTTGGCTCCGTTCTCCATCCACGCCACCATCTGATTGATGAAGTACGGGTCGTCACCCAAGCCGTGGCCGTCACTCCGGATGGCCAAGCCCCATTCGCCGAAGCCGATCGGCTTGCCGTTGGCGCTCGCGAACTGCTGTGCCGTCGTGAGCGCCGGCAACGTCGTGGCGCTCCAGGCGTTGGCCGGCGTCTGTGGGGCAGCCCAGGACTGGTCATAGGCATCGAGGCCGATCACGTCCACGTAGGCATTACCCGGGTAGGCAGCTGCAACCGAGTAACCCGACTGGGTGAAGGCTCCGGCATCGGGGTTCCACACAAATCGGAACTGCTCGCCAGGGACAGACCGCATGGCCGTGACGATCTGCTGGAAATAGCCCGCGAAGCTGGCCTCGGCGCTGGGCGACGTGGCGGCCCAGGCCATCCACGAGCCGTCGAACTCCCACCCGAGGCGGAGGTAGGCGTTGCCCTCACCGCCGGCCACAAGCGTCTGCGCAAGGGTCACGTAGTAGGAGTTGAAGGCGCCTGTCGCTCCCTGGGCCAGGGTACCGACCGCCGACCCGTTCGAGGTCGGGATGATCGGCACTCCGATGGCAAGGGTGTAGCCGGTTCCTCGGTAAGCACTGGTGAGGTAGTTGAGGCTCCCGCCGGAGCCGTCCATCGTTCCCCACCCGCTGCTGCCGTTCAGGTAGACACTGGCGACGGTGGGGGACGTCCCCGTCTGCTGGGCGAAGGCGCTCATGCCCGCGGGCGTAGGCGTGGAGGCGTAGGCCCCCTGCTGCAGGCCGCCCTGCCACAGGGCGTAGGGATTCAGTCCTGGCCCGAAAACGTTCGACTCGCCGTTGGCCGTGACCACGGCATAACCCACGTTGGCCGGGTTGATGATCATGCCGTAGACGTACGTTCCCCACCCGCCCGTCGAACCGTAGAACTCCGCGTCGCCGAAGGTGAAGATGCCGCCGTCGAAGCCGACCAACCAGTAGCCGTTGCCATCCGCCGATGGTGCCATGCCGACGATCGGGAGGTTGAGCCGAATTGACCCCGTCGAGCCATAGAACTGGGCGTCGCCGTAGCTGAAGATGCCGCCGTCGGACGCCACGAGCCAGTAGCCGTTTCCGTCATTCGTCGCCGCCATGCCGACAACCGGCTTGTTGAGGCGGATCGACCCCGTCGAGCCATAGAACTGCGCGCCGCCGTAGCTGAAGATGCCGCCGTCCGAGGCGACGAGCCAATAGCCCTTGCCGTCCGGCGTCGCCGCCATGCCGACGATCGGCTGGTTCAGATGGATGGCGCCGGTGGAGCCGTAGAACGTGGCGTCGCCGTAGCTGAAGATGCCACCATCGGAGGCGACCAGCCAGTAGCCATTGCCGTCGATCGTCGACGCCATGCCGACGATCGGGAGGTTGAGTCGAAGGTTCGAGAGTGCAGGAGACCCGAGGGTCGGAGCCCCGCCGTGAGACGTCACTGCGCCGGCGGGTGTGACCGTCCAAAAGCCACCGCTCGGATCGGCGGCCATCAGGATGCCGCCGCTGTAGTCGCTCGAGTGGACCGGGCCCGACGCACTCGCTGGGATGGGACCCGACGAGGACAGTGTGACCACTCCGAGGGCAACGAGTGGAATCAACACCAAGGACGCCACCGCCCGTTTCAGCGCGAGCGGTAGCGGCCGACTCCGTCGGGATTGCTGCATCGTCGTTCCCCCTTCGGCCCGCGGACGACGGGTCGCGAAGGCGACGAGCAGTGCACTCATTGCCACTTCGGCGGCCCGGCGAACTCATGCGAGTCCCGTAGCTTTGCGTCCCACTCTCACGAATGGTTTGCCTTTTCGATTGTCAAACGATGGTCAATAGATCGACCGCAACGCAACGCCCCTAAAGGGATTTGTGCTAGCGGTGTGTTTCGAAATCACGCCGTCCGCACCTCATGCATTCTCGGTTGCATTCGCCTGTGCACGGCCGATGACCTGCACGAATGGGGTGTTAACACTCTCCCGCCTTCGGGAAAAGCACGGCGATACGAAGGTGATCGACGCAGGGTCACTCGTTCGCACGCAGGCGCGAAGAGCATCCTCGGGCCGCGGCGGGCATGCGCCTCGAGTGTCGCGGCGATTGCTCTACTCGCCGATCCCATAGAGGAAGTCGTCGAGTTCGCGCCAGTTGTCTTTGGTGACTCCTCCCGGGACGCAAGACACCACGACCGCCACCTCGTCTGGGTCGCGGCCAACGACCGCAGTCCACTCCTGGTGGTCGCGCCGGGTCACGAGTAACCGCCTGGACTCCAACTCGCTGGCGATCCGATCCAGCTGGTCGGTTGCAGCGACCTCGAGAATGAAGGCGCGCAGGCCGACGTGACGGGCGCCCCCGATAGGGCTGCTCCCGAGCGTCCGGAGGACCACGACCTGCGCTCGGTCGCTCTCGGGGCAGCTCATGACCGCAAGCTGCTGCTTCTGGGACAGCAACGTGAACCCGAGCACATCGCGATAGAAGGCGACTGATCGGTCGAGTTCGGCCACGTTCATCACGACGCCCTGAAAGTTCATGTTCTCTCCACGTTCTCGCCTGGTGGCTCTGCCCTTCGACTCACGAGTCAAGCGTGGACGAAGGGCATGCGTCAATGAGAACACCCGTCACAGACGAGAGGATGTCTCGGCTGATTCCTGTTGCGTGGCCGGCCGACTCTCTGCCCCAAAGCGAGAGCGCCTCGGATCGCCTGCTAACGACCCCTCTTGTCACAAGCTCATCCTCGGCAACCTCTTCGTCATTTGACTCGATCGGTTCCCGCTGCGGCGACGGATATTCTCTGCATTCCCTATGACGTGGTCGTGGCACAGACACCGGACCCCTTGCCACGGTGCCGCGACCTCCTCTAATGAGGCGAAGCGCCCACAGGCACTCTTCGCGCGGGATGGTCCGCTCGTGTGCCCGGGGCAGCGGCCATCGGACCCTGGCGACCTGACGGACTCCACGGTGGAGCAGTGAGCGCTCATCGCGGGCACAGCCTCCACCAAGAGGGCCGGCGATTGGCCCGCCTGGTCAAGGATCTCCTGTGGCGGGTTCCCGTCGCCGCCCTTCGAGAAGTGGTCCTTCATGAGCCTTGATCTCACCGTTCAGTTGACCCGAGCTCCGGACGGAGAATGGATTGGCGTCACAAGTGACTGCTTGGCCTTGACGACGGGCATCGGACAGAGTGATGCCGAGCTCCGCGACGTGAACGGCAGGATCGGACGGGCGGTGGCAACACTTCTCGCCGAGCCTCGCTGACCAACACGACAGCGCTTCAGAGAAAGAGGACGATGAGCACCTACGACTACCAGGAAGAGATCGCATCCGTCACGCTGGACGACGGAAAAGTTAACGCCCTCGGGAGCGCCACGCTCGCACAGCTGAACGAGGATCTCGACCGTGCCCTCCACGATGGTGCCTTGTCGGTCGTCCTGGCGGGTCGCCCGGGCATGTTCTGTGCCGGCTTCGATCTCGCCGAGGTGCGATCGACCCCGTCGGCCCGAGAGCACCTGCGCCGCGCCCTCATCGATACCGCGCTTCGACTCTTCGAGTTTCCCTGTCCCGTGGTAATCGCCTGCACGGGTCACGCGTTGGCAGCCGGCGCAGCGCTCCTCCTCTCCGTCGATCGGCGCGTGGGACTCGACGGGCCGTTCAAGCTCGGTTTCAACGAAGCGGCGATCGGCGCTGCCATTTCGCCGGCCACCGTCGAGCTGGCCCGCTATCGCATGCCCATGCCCTTCTTCGAGTCGTTGATTTCCGGAGACACGTTCTCCCCCGACGCCGCACGCGCCGCTGGCTTCCTCGACACCCTTGTGGATGACGAAGCCAGCCTGCACGCAGAGAGCCGCGCCGTAGCGGCCAAGCTGGCCGGAGTGTCCACCGAGGTCTTCCAAGAGATGCGCGTCGCCGCTCGTGGTGCCGTGATCGAACGCATCCGCGTGGCGTGCGCTCGTCTCTGAGAGCGGTTTACGGGGAGGTGGGAGGACGACGAGCGCGACGGTGAGGCCACTATTGCCATCAGCCCTCCCGCACGCGTTCATGTCTCCCGCTCCTTTAGATGCGCCAAGCCGAGGCACCATCCACCGAGGAATCCGACGAACGGAAGATGCCAATCGAAGTCGAATGTCGCTGCGATCCCCCAACACGCGAGGGCGGCCGTTGCGCAGGACGCCACCACGTCGGACCGTCGCACCACCCTCACTGCGCAGACGATCGACAGAATCAACAACGACAGGCCGATGATCCCACCGTCTGCGGCGATCTGGAGATACTCGTTGTGGACGAAGTGGGCGAAAGTTCCATCGGCGGCACGAAACACGAGCAGGTGATCCGGCCCGACACCCAGAATCAGCGCTTCCTTCCACTGATGGAAGGCGGTCGACCATTCCACCGATCGATCCTGGTTGCTCGGCGCGAAGACGCGCAGCGTCACCTCATGGCGGAGAAGGAATGTGACGCCCGCAGTGGCAGTGAGCACAGCGCATCCGCCGACGACACGTCTGACCTTTCCTGCGGGAATCGATCGAACCTGCCACGGTGTCGTTACGGCCACTCCGCTCGTGAGGAGGAAGACCACGCCCAACCAGGGAACCGGGCTGGAGCGAGGAGACGACGCGATAGCGGCGAGCCCGAGTACGACGCCCGCGACCAGCGGGACCACAAACCGGGCGTAGCGGCGCCAGGGTACGAGGACGAGAGCACACACCAGGGCCAAGTAGCCACCGCGGCTCTGCGAGGCCAGAAGCCCCCCGACGCACAGGCAAACCGCGAGCCGAGTCAGCGCCGGGTAGAGATCTGATCCGAGAGCCAGGAGAAGACAGACGCCGAGCACGAGCCCGGCCGCGTCCGAGTAGGTCAGGGTCGAGGAGAGCCGCCAGAGCCCTTGCGCAGGCATCGCCATCGGGTACCACCGCCAGATCAGGCCGACGAATCCGACCACTGCGCCGGTGGCGCCCAGGCAGGCCGCCCCGAAGGCGGCCAACTCCCTCGTGCGACGCCCCAGCGGGCGGACCGCGGCGAACGCCGCCGCAAACGCCACCATGCTTGACCCCAGTGGCAAGAAGGCCGCACTCGACCCTGATGTCAGTGCCCGCACGAGCCACCACGCGGCCAAGGCCAGGACGGAGACGATCAACGATGCACTTCGTCGATCGACCCGGTTGGTCAGCAGGGCACCGGCGAGGCAGCCGGACGACACGACCATCACGACGAAGGCGTCCGCGTGCCAGAACCCGCCCTGACGGATGCCAACGACGAGCATGATCCCGAGGACGAGCGCCGCCGCCATCCACTCCTTCCCGGGCGCCCACGCGCTCGGATCGTGATCCGACGGGGCCGGCACCAGCGCCTTGCCGGGATCCAACCGGCCGCCCCTCGTTGCCGATGGCCGCCATGAGGCCGATGGCCTCCATGAGAGAGTGTCGTGGCTCATCCCGCCGCCCGCCCGCTTTGCCTCGGCACAGCCGCATGAGTACCAGGACCGTGTCGCACCCGTCCAGCGACTCTCCGCTTGTTCACAGCCCGATGCAGGACCAATTAGGGGAACGCGTCCGGCCCCGCGCCGGAGCCGGGTCGTGCGGAACACGCAAGGGGACTGCAGGCGACGCCGCTCGTCGGCCAGGAGCGTCGCTGGCCCCTCAGTTGCCGTGGTGCCCGCCGGAAGTGCCCGCCGAGTATGCCGTCTCGGCGTGCATTCGGAGATCGAGCCCTTCGAACTCAACCTCTGGATCCACCCGGAGGCCGATGGTTGCGTCCACCACCTTGGCAATGACGTAGGACATCCCGAAACAGAAGGCCACCGACACGACGATGGCCAGCAGTTCGAGACTGAAGAAGTGCAGTCCCCCGCCCTCGAAGAGACCGTTCGCCCCCGCCGGATTGACGGCCGCCGATGCAAAGAGGCCGAGAAGCACCATGCCCACGACGCCCCCCATGCCGTGGACGGCCAGGACGTCGAGCGAGTCGTCGTAGCCGAACCTGAATTTCGCCCGGACCGCCAGGACGCAGACCAGACCGGCCAGCGCGCCCACCAACAGAGCCGGCATGGGTCCGATGAACCCGGCGCACGGAGTGATGGCGACCATGCCCGCCACCGCTCCCGAGGCGGCGCCCAGCGTCGTGGGCACCTTCTCCTTGATCTGCTCAAAGGCAAGCCACCCCAGCATGCCTGCTGCGGCAGCAAGCTGCGTATCGACGAAGGCATGCACGGCGACGTCGTTCGCCCCCAGGGCCGAGCCGGCATTGAAGCCGAACCAGCCGAACCACAAGATGCCCACTCCGAGCAGGCTGAGCGGGACCGAATGCGGTGGCATGGCCTCCCTCGGCCATCCCCTTCTGCGCCCGAGAACCAGGACAAGGGCCAGCGTCGAGAAGCCCGAGTTGATCTCCACGACCGTGCCTCCCGCGAAGTCCAGGACACCAAGATGTGCCAGCCAACCGGTCGGGCTGAACACCCAGTGCGCCAACGGGACGTAGACCAAGAAGAGCCAGGCGACAATGAACGCGACGAAGGCATGGAACCGCATCCGGTCGACCGTGCCTCCACTGATCAGGGCGGCGGTGATCACGGCGAACATCATCTGGAACACCATGATGGCGAGCGGCGACACCGTGACATGCTCGTGGGCGAATCCCGGCAACATATGCGCCATGTTGGCCAGTCCCGCCAAGTGGAGATTGCCGATCAGGCCTCCACCGGCGTCGTTGCCGAAGGCGAGGCTGAACGCCACCACCGACCACAGGACAGTGACGAGGCCGATGCAGATGAAGCTCTGCATCATGACGGCCAGCACACCTTTGGCGCGGACCATGCCGCCGTAGAACAGGGCAAGGCCCGGGGTCATGAACAGAACCAGGGCGGCACTGATCAGTACCCAGGCGGTATCGCCTGCATTCATAGGTCTCCTAAAGGCTGATCGGGGCACCGCGCGGCACCTCGGGCGAGGACAGGCTTTGGACTCGTCAGAAGATAGCCCCGCCTCGCAACGACCACCCGACCACGACGCCCCGGAGCCGCGGAGCCCCGCGCCCTCATGCTGCACGAGGGCGTTTCGCCGTGAAGCTACCCTGGCCCCTTGCACGTTCACCGACTACCGAGTCGTCTCGGGACACCGTGATGCCCTCGGACAAGGCCATGGCGCCAGCGCGGCGAACCCCGGGCCATTCGGCCCATGAACGGTTCCGACGGTGGGCCGCCACAATGCTGGCTCACCGAGAAGGCCACGGCATCCACCACGACGCGGAGCGAGCGCACGTGCTCTATCAGACGTCCACCATGGGAGCGCTCCTGGACGGCATCTACGATGGCAACGTCACGATCGCCGAACTTCTGAGACATGGTGACTTCGGTGTCGGGACGTTCAACCATCTCGATGGCGAGATGGTTGTGAACAACGGTATCTGCTACCACCTGTACGCGAGTGGCGAGGCTCGCATCGCTGGCCTCGACGAGTTGACGCCCTTTGCCGCGGTCACCACGTTTGATCCGGATATGACGTTCCCGGTGGACACCGCTACAACCCGAGCAGCGCTGCTCTCCCAGATTGATGCGCGACTCACCAGTGAGAACCTCTTCTATGCAATCAGGGCGGTCGGCGACCTCAGCACCGTTTCAACGCGTACCGCGTCGCGCCAAGAAGCGCCCTACCAACCCCTGGCGAAGGCCACCGACGAGCAGGCGGTGCGGACCTTCACGGGCACCCGCGGTGTCTTGGTTGGTTTCCGGACCCCCGACTACGAACAAGGAATAGCCGTTGCGGGCTACCACCTGCACTTTCTCACTGCGGAGGGCACCGGCGGCGGGCACGCGTTCGACTTCGTCCTTGAGCGCGCCGTGGTGGAGATCTGCACCGTTTCGGAAATGCGTCTCAGCCTCCCCACATCGGGGCCCTTCCTCCATGCGGACCTGCACACGAGGGAACTCGACGCGGAAATCCGCAAGAGCGAGGGCTGAAGGTCGACCGGCCCACACGAGGCCCCGCGCCGCTCGAGCGTCCTTCACCTCCGTGGACGTCCGGTGTTGATTCTTGTCGCACCGGGAGCCTTCTGATTCGTCGTCCAAGTCGACGCTCCCCGCCCCGCCGCCGAAGTGGACCCCGGCAGGCGACAGCCGCGTGCGTGTCGGCTGAAGGGATAATTCCAAGGACGCCCACAGGCGGCCGTGGCATCCACCCGCACGGCGGCGTGCTCAGGTCGGGTCTTCGCCCTCCAAGGGGACGTCGAATCGGTCGGAGTAGAACGCGAACTGCCGGCGGATCTCCGCAGGATGCAGGCCGAACGACTCAGCCTTGTAGGTATGGGGCCCGGAACGCTCCTTGGAGCTCTCGGCCCACCACGCCTCCATCCGTTGCCGTGCGTCCTCGCTCAGATCGTCTCCGAGCTCTGCATACAGCTGAGCCACGGCGCCTATAGGGTTACGCTGCACCGCGGCGAACGACACGTCGAAGAACCGGCTCTCGTTCCCGCTGTCCCGGAACTCGATCAGACGCTGAAGTGAATAGCGCCACAGCTCCGAATTGTGGGCCCCGATCGCCAAGGGGTCGGGGTCATCCGTCAACACGTTGGAAAGTGCCTCGAACACCGCGCAGACGGATGGCAGCACCTTGCCGACGTCACGGTGGGTCATGACGAAGCGGGCGTCGGGATAGATCCGGTCGAGCGCGTCGATCGAATGCATGTGCGCGGGCGTCTTGAGCCACCAACGTTCGGGTGGGCAGCGCCACTGCAGCAGTTGCAGGACGCGCCGGTGATAGCGGTAGGCGGGCTCCATGTCGCACTCGAGGAGCCATGAGCTGTATGACGGGATCCGAGCCATCCCCTCAAAGAGCTGCGAACGGAAATCGAGCGCCATCAACAGGATGCACTCCTGCGGGCCCGTGGCGGAGGTCGGCAACATGCCAACGAAGCCGGGGAACATCTCGTTCGTGATGTCGATGCCCACCTGGGCCTCGGCGATGCGCGGGTCCGTGTGCTCGGTCGCCGTCTCGGGCGGCGGGCATGGCTTCCCGGCCTCCCACGTCCGGAGGGACCGTCGGGCGGTATCACAAGCAAGGAGGAAGCTCAGTGCCGTGGAACCCGTGCGCGGGAGCCCGAGCCCGAACAGGGGGGCCACGATCTCTTGGTCTTCGATCTCGGGATGCCGGGCGTACCAGCGCTCGATCTCGAGACGGTTGACCAGGAGTCCCACGATCTGGTCGATCATGACGCTCTGACCCAGCTCATTGAGCGCAGACTCACGGGTCAGCGAGCCAACCAGGACGTCGAGCCCCTCGCGCCAGGTGTCTTCCCCAAAGTCTTCCGATCCCGCACGTGCCACCGCGGTCTCGACCAGCTCCTCGACCTGCATCTTCGTGGCCCCCGATCCCAAATCCCCAGACAGTGCTGCGGTGTCAGCCAGACCTTACGGGAGACTCGTCGATCGATCCGAATTCTGGCTGATTGGAACTCCACCCTCAGCACTGTGTGCTCTTCGGATCCGCGCCGGACCGGACGGCCCAGCCGCGCTCTGGCGTCAGCGAAAGCGGTTCGTGGCTCGGGGAAGATCCCGGAGCCGGTCGTACACCGTGATCAGGTGAGAGACAACCGGCGCGCGCTCCCGCCAACCAGAGCCATCGGGTGCAGGTTCGTCGGGGCGTGCACGGCGCGATGTTCGGCGGTCTTGAGTTCGTCCTCTCGGTCCGCCGACCTGAGTGCATCCTCAAGTTCAGGCAGACGGATGAGCCGCGATTCGCCTGGAGTTCCGTGAAGAGACGCCGCAACTCGACGTCCTCTGCCTCCAAGAGGTCGAGCGCGCTCCCTGCCATCTCAGGAGTATTGGGGAGCGCCATACTCAGATCCCCCTTCGACCGGGTCCGACATGGCTTGGGTGGCCAACGGCAATGCATCTCCGCCGTTCCCAGACATCCGATGCTGCCGAGACGCCAAGCCGGCAACGAGCCCCGCCATCGCCAGCGCGGACAGGCCTGTCAACAGGGCACGGACGCCGAATCAACCCGGGCGATCTCCGTGTCCCTGTGCCATCTCGAAACTTCCTAGAGCGACCGGCTGCGACAGATGGAGGTAGCCACGGATGCGGGAGAAAATCTGGGCGCGGCGCAGGTTCCCCTGGTCAGCTTGTGTCCTGAGGTTCCTCTGTCGTGGTCGCGGCGCTGTCGACCGTGAATCCCGTCGTCACGATTTGTTCCGGGCGACGCTTCCCTTCGAGCGCGATGGAGGCCAGCACCTCCTTGTCGGCTCGGGTGAGCGGCGGCTGCACCAGCCCCCTCGGCCAGAGGCGACGGGCCAGGACCACGTTGACTTCGGCGGCGTACAAGGTGACCTGGGCGGCCAAATAGAGGAAGGCGATCAAGCCCAGAACGAGAGCGAACGCGCCGTATTCCTTGCTCGTGTTGCGCAATGAATGCTCGACGAGCAGGCCGCCGAGATACTGCAGGAGTGTCCAACCGACCGCTCCAAGGATCGCCCCCACCATCATGTCGCGCCAAGGAATCTGCTTCGGTGTCAGCAACCGGAAGGCGACGACGAAGAGCCCGACGTTGACCATGAGCGACGTGACGACCGCGCCTACAACCGCCAGTCCGCCATGGTGCCCGATCGTCACCAGGCCCGCGACCACGGTGCTGACGAGGAGGAACAGGCCGAGCACCGCGATCATGGCGTAGGTCCGCCCGAGCCGAGCCCAGAAGCTCGGACGATGCACACCAGGGATGTTCCAGACTTCGGACTGTGCATACTGCGCCGTCTGTATCGCACCTTGGGATCCCCAGAGCACAACGACGATACCCACCACGAGTCCGAAAACGTTGCGGCCGTGAATGCCGTGGATATTCGTGCTGAGCTTCGTTCCGACAACGGGAAACTGGGAGAACGCCGAGTTCTCCACCCGGCGGACAAACGAGTGCTCGCCGCCACCGATGAAGCCCAGGATCGTGACCAGCAAAAGGAGCAACGGGAACAGCGACAGAAACCCATAGAAGGTCAAGAGCGCGGCCAGTGAACTTCCCCGGTCATCGCCGAACTTCTTGAGGACGCCCACACCGAAAGCAAGCGGACGGACGCTCTGTTGCGTCGAGTCCGCTCTCCGTATGATCTTTTCGAAGACGTTCATCTCGAGGGGGCGAATCGGCGCCCTCCAACCCGCAGACCCTCATGCGAGGCCATCGGTGTCGCCATCACAGTCTCCTCCTCCTCCGTCGGCATTGTCTGATTCTCATACCCCTTGCCGTAGTTGCGAACCCGTAAGTATGGGTACCGTTGTACCTGGTGAATGCCAAGCCCACGGGGAAGGGTGCAACGAGCAAGACCAAAAAGCTCGAGACCTACCGCACCAAACGCGATCCCAAGAGGACACCCGAGCCGATGGGCCGGCCTTCGACGCGGGACCCGAACAAGCAGCGATTTGTGATCCAGGAGCACCATGCCCGCAGCCTGCACTGGGATCTCCGGCTCGAGCGTGACGGCGTGCTCGCCTCGTGGGCCCTGCCCAAAGGCCTCCCGGAAACGCCCGAGAAGAACCACCTCGCCGTCCACACGGAGGATCATCCCTTGGAGTACGCAACCTTCGAAGGGGACATCCCGCAGGGAGAATACGGCGGCGGCCGGATGACGATCTGGGACTCGGGTCACTATGACGTGGAGAAGTGGTCTGATTCCGAGGTCAAATTCGAGCTGCACGGGAAGAAGTCGGAAGGCAGCTTCGTCCTCTTCCGGACCAAGGATCGAGACTGGATGATCCATCGGCACGGCACCTCCACCCGTGCCGATCCGCTGCCTGACTCCGTCAAGCCCATGCTGGCGGTGGCCGGCAAACTCCCGGCCGAGAGCGAAGGGTGGGCGTTCGAGATCAAGTGGGACGGAGTGCGGACGATCCTGTTCGTTGAAGGCGGACGCGTCCGAGCGCAGAGCCGGAACGATCTCGACGTGACGGTCTCGTTTCCAGAACTGGCCGACATCGGCAAATTCGTGGGCATGACCACCTGTGTCATCGACGGCGAAATCGTTGCTCTGGGCGAAGATGGACGACCGAGCTTCTCGAGACTGCAGCGTCGTCTCCACGTCTCCAACCAACGGGAGGCAAAGCGGCGGTCGACCTCGGATCCGGTCAGCTTCGTCGCCTTCGACCTGCTCTACATTGACGGGCACTCGCTGATGGATGCTCCCTACGACGAGCGACGAGAACGCCTTGAAGGACTCCATCTCTCGGGTGAGACGTTCACCACCACAGAATCCTTCCGAGGTGTCTCGGGGCAGGACATCTTGCATGCGACTGTGGAGAACGGTCTGGAGGGTGTGGTCGCCAAACGCCGGGCGTCGCCCTATCGAGAGGGCAGACGGAGCCCAGATTGGACAAAGGTCAAGTCGTTCCGCACCCAAGAGATCGTCGTCGGTGCCTGGACCGAGGGACAGGGCGAGCGGCAACACAGTCTCGGCGCCTTGCTCCTGGGCATCCCGGACGACGGTGGGCTGCGTTACGTCGGCAAGGTTGGCACCGGTTTCAGCGCCCAGGCGCGTGAGGAACTCCTCCGCGACCTCGAGTCCTTGGCCACCAAGAGGAGCCCGTTTCGAGGAGCCCTCCCCTCGGCCGAGGCAGGCAAGGCCCACTTCGTCCGTCCCACGCTGGTGGGTGAGGTGGAGTTCGGCGAATGGACGACGGCCGGCCGGCTGCGGCACCCGACCTGGAGGGGGCTCAGGCCCGACAAGACACCCGACGAGGTTGTCGTCGAATGAACGTTCCGCGGGTGACGGATTGATGGCGTCGACGCGCACGACCATCGATGGCCGCGAACTCTCGGTCTCCAATCTCGACAAGGTCCTCTTTCCCGAGACCGGCTTCACCAAGGGTCAATTGATCGACTATTACGTGCGGGTCGCTCCCGCCATCCTCCCCCACGTACGGGAGCGGCCCTTGACCATGAAGCGGTTCCCTGACGGCGTCGATGGCAAGTTCTTCTTTGAGAAGCACATCCCTTCCCATGCCCCGGAGTGGGTTGCATCGGTGGACGTAGGGTCGAGCGACGGCGAGGATGTGATCCCCTACGCAATGATCAACGACCTTCCCACCTTGGCCTGGGCGGCCAACCTCGGGACGATCGAGCTCCATGTGCCCCTGTGGCATGTCGGCCGCCACCGAAAGCTTCCCGCCCGACCCGATCACATGGTTTTCGACCTCGACCCGGGCGAAGGCACGTCGATCGTCGAATGCTGCGAAGTCGCGGCCTACATAATGGACGAGCTCGCCGCGCAGGGGACCGAGGCGTTCGCCAAGACGAGTGGGTCGAAGGGTCTTCAGTTGTATGCGGTGGTCAGCGCCAAGACGACTTGGGACACCCTGAGGGACCGGGCCCACGAGATCGCCCAGAAGTTGGAGGCCGAGCACCGTGAGCTCGTCGTCTCCAACATGCGAAAGTCGCTGCGGCGGGGACGGGTTCTCATTGATTGGAGTCAGAACCACTCGGCCAAGACGACGGTCGCCGCGTATTCCGTGCGAGCCATGGCCGGTCCGACGGTCTCGACACCGGTGACGCCAGCCGAGGTCGAGAGGTGTGCCGACAAGAAGGATCCCAGGATTCTTCGTTTCGAGACCGCCGACGTGCTCCGCCGGATCGACAAGGTCGGCGATCTCTTCGCGCCACTCGGCCTTTCGTGATTGGGCTATCCCCACAATCGGTGGAAAGCCTGTGGAGGACCGCCGTCTCTGTTCGCGTTCGCGTCGCCATGCGCGCCGATCAGTTCACCCATCAGGAGTGCTTTCGCCCTCACCTCAGCTCTGGAAGGGCCGCAGCGCGCACCAATAGCCGGCGACACGACCGTTCTCTACGGGTCCTGACGGCTCTCGTCCGTTCGCGCGACTGTCACACTTGTTCGCGTCCTCGTGACCGGGCGAACATGCGAGGCGCGCGGCACCGCCGCTCTCGAGCAGCACCGGCACGAGCGTGAGGTGAGCGCAGGCACCGATGCCGCGCGCAACCGGAAGCCCCCCTCCAAGGTCATTTCCTCCGGAACGCCGGCCCCCTGGCCAGGTTGGGCGTTCAGAAACCTTGATTCCCTCTGCCGGGGTCCGGCAAACCCCGTTTCGGAAGGAAGAAGGTGATCAGGCGACCGGATCGGCGTGGAGGCGCACGAGGACCTCGTCGACCACCTGCGACGTCGAGGCCTCGCCTCCCAGGTCGAAGGTCCGGACCCCGTCCGCCGCCGCTTCGAGGGTGGCGCGGCGGATCGCGGCGGCCGCGCCGGCCACTGCATCGTCGCCTTGGGCGGCGTGGTCCAGGACAGCCGCGCAGGCCAGGAGCATCGCCATCGGGTTGGCGACGTTCTTGCCCATGAGCGATGGCGCCGTCCCGTGCGGCGCTTCGGCCATGGCGACGACAGGGTGCAGCTCGTCGTCGAGAGCGAGCAGCACCGACTCCGCTCCCGCGATCGAACCGAAGAGGGCGAGGACGAGATCGGACAGGCAGTCCCCGTCCCGATTGAGCGCCGGGATCACCAGTGTGCTGCCGCTCGACTCCGTGAGCAGACCGGCGTACGCCGCATCGATCAGCGTCGGTCGATACGGCACGTCGGGAAAACGCGCCGCCGCCGCGTCCATCTCCTCCTTCAACATCCCCTCGTAGACCGTCGACACGGTCCACTTCGGGCCACCGTAGACACACGCGTCGTGTTGCGACGCGGTCCGGAAGGAGTACTCGGCCACCGAGCGACACACGGAGCGGTCGATGCGCTCGGTCCGCCAGGCCTGCTCGCCCGAGCTGCCCGGGTCGCCCGTCCGGTGCTCGTCCGCACCGTAGGCATCGCCCACGGCCATGCGAACCACCACAATCGGGTGCACGACCGAGGCGGGCGGCGCCACGCCCGGGATCCGCCGCCCGGTCCGCACGATGACCGACCCGCCCACGCCCTCGCGCAAAATGCGATTGGGACTGCCGACGTCACCTGTCGCCTCCGGAGTGATGGTGGCCGCCTTGAGCCCGAGGCCGGTCTCGCGCATGGCGCGGGCGGCGTCACGCACGACGTCGTTCGCCGTCGCGCGCCGGTTGGCGAGTGATAAGTCGTAGTGGACGAGCTCCAGGCCGAATCCGAGGACAGCCGGATCGAGCACCCGCAGGGCTTGGTCGAGCAGCTCTTGACCTGTCTCGTCACCGTCGCAGACGACGATCTGGTGGACCGGTGACACACGTTCAGGGTCGCATGAATCGTGGGCTGGCGCCAGGAGCCCCTACGCTCGCCGTCACGCCCAGGCGCCTCGTGTCGCTGGCATGCCACTACGACCTCGGGGACCCGGAACGACGCCCAGCACCTGATGAACGGAGATCCCTCCGTCCTCGAACCCGTTCGCCGACGCCGCCATGTAGAGCTGCCAGACCCGGGCTCGACGGATCCCGACGTCGGCCACCGCGGTGTCCCAGTGCGCGTGCAAATTGGTGACCCACGCCCGGAGAGTCTTGGCATAGTGCTCGCGGAGGGACTCGACGTCGCGCACCTCGAATCCCGCCTCCTCCATGGACAGGACAACCTGCCCCACGTCGATCAGCTCACCGTCGGGGAACACGTAGCGGCCGATGAACGTGCGCGGTCCGATACGTGACCCGCCGACACTCGAGATGGCGTGATTGAGCAGGCGACCCTCCGGGTGGAGCAGTCGACGCATCGTGTCGAAGTACTCGGCCCTGTTGCCGGACCCGACATGCTCGAACATGCCGACCGACGCGATACCGTCGAACGGCCCGTCCCGGACGTCGCGGTAGTCCTGAAGCCGGATTTCGATGTCCTGCTCCAATCCGGCCGCTGCCACTCGGTCGCGCGCCCAGCGGGCCTGGGCCGGGCTGAGGGTCACGCCCACCACGCGCGCTCCGTAGTGCTGGGCGGCGTGGAGGGCGAAAGCCCCCCAGCCGCAGCCGACATCGAGGATCCGCAGTCCGGGACGGCCCGGCAGCCCAAGTTTGTGGCAGATGAGGTCGTGCTTGGACTCCTGGGCGGCTTCAAGCGTCTCGACCCCCGGGGCAAACCTGGCGCAGGAGTACGTCATGGCCGGACCGAGGACCATGGCGTAGAAGTCGTTGCTGACGTCGTAGTGGTGCTGGACTGCCTGTGCGTCGCGACGGCGCGAGTGCAGTCGTCCCCGGGGTGCGGCCTCCTCGGGTGGGGGTGGAAGCGGTCCGCCGATGACCCCGAGACGGCGCGCCGCCTGCATCGCCTGCCAGGGCAACGTGGACCCGACGTGGATGCGCGCCGGGGACGCGGCGTGCAGCGCGGCCAAAATGGCGAAGATATCGCCTTCGAACGTGAGATCGCCCATGACGAATGCCCGGGCCAGCCCGAGCTCGCTGGGCGCCCACAGCAGGCGTTGGACGGCATCGGGCGAGCGGACCGCAATGGTGTTCCCCCCCGCCGGACCGAGGAATGTCCCATCCCAGAACTCGAAGCGCACGGGCGGCGGGCCCCCGAAGAAGTGCACCAACAGCGGCTCAACGGCCGTGGCGACACCGCCGCCAGGGTTGAGACCGTTCGCCGAGGGTTGCGGCCGGGGCCGCAACGGGCTCGGCCTGGGAATGAGGTCCGATCGCATCACTGCCTCCTGCTCAAGAGGTCCGATTCCAGGGAAGATGTTACGGGCGAATGAAAGCGGGCGTTCGGGGAACAAGGCACCGAGAGGATCCGATGGCAGACGAGCATGCGGTCGAACCGCCGCCGGGGACTCCCGGCCAGCGCGCCCTCGGGGCGATGGAGAGCGCCGTGCGGCGCGCCCGCGCCGCGGGCGGTTCCCCTCCGCCACCCCCGGAGACGCAGGCCGGGGACCGTAAACGGCCCCCGCCTCCAGCCGGGCGGCACGAGACACCACCACCACCCACCGATGTCGTCAGCGCTGACGCGGCCGTGATGCCGCCAACCGACATCGTCCGGGACGAAGCGAGGCTCCAATCGGCGAGGCCCACCCCACCTCGTCCCGGGGGGGATGTACGAATCCTCGACGGTGCCCCGCTGGGCGACGCGCCACGTCGGGAAGACACCCTCGAGCTCCCGGAGACGGAGGCCCGACCGGTCGCCTCAACCAACCGATGGCTCATCGGTGCTGTCGCCGCCCTGGCGGCACTGGTCCTCGCTGCGGGTATCGCATTGATCGTCTCATTGAGCGGCAGTTCCTCTCCACCCCCACGGACGGCCACCAACCCGGCGCCCATCAACGCACCCCCTGCCCGCACGCCCACGACCACCCGGACCGGCAACGGGAAGCAGCGAACGACGTCGACGACGACGCCATCGACGAACCGTGCCATCGACGACCGTGCCATCGACATCTCCCCCTGCTTCGACATCGACGGCGGCGGGAGTCTCTCCGGGCGGGCCGCCAACCATTGCGTCGCTGAGCCCGGCGAGCGCGTCAGCGGGGCAGACGATCACCGTCACGGGCGCCAACTTCTTGAGCTCGAGTGGTCAGATAGTCGCCACGTTCAACGGTCAGGTGGTTCCGACGAGCTGTCCGGCACAGAACACCTGCACTGTCACAGTGCCCGCGTCGACATCGTCTTCGGCGCAGGTGGTGATCACCACGTCGGGCGGCACGTCCAACACCATGACGTTCACCTACCGCTGAGAGGCTTGGCGGAGGATTTCCATCACCTCGTCATCTGACGTCGGGCGGAAGTCCCAATACCACTCCCCGACGGCCGAGAACGTCTCTGGCGTGGCCACCGAGAGGAACTCGTCGCAGACGTCCTGCATCGCCACTGCGGCCGCCAGGGGGGCGACCGGCGTGGCGAGCACAATCCGCCTTGCGCCATGGGCACGGGCGACGCGGCAGGCGGCTCGGGCGGTCGAACCGGTGGCGATCCCGTCGTCCACGATCAGGGCGACGCGACCGCTGAGGCCGATGCGGGCGCGCACCTCGCGATAGCGCCTGACGCTCTGCTCGAGCTCGTCGCGTTCGTGCGATTCCACCGCGTCCACCTCGGCGCTCTCGCCCGCGGGCCAGGCCCTGACAGCCGCGTTCTCCACCCGCACCCCATTCTCGCCGATGGCTCCCGTCGCCAGTTCCGGCTGCCACGGCGCACCAAGCTTGCGCACCACGATCACGTCGAGTGGCGCGTCGAGGCGACGTGCCACCTCTGCGGCAACCGGGACGCCGCCACGAGGCAAGCCCAGCACCACGACGTCGTCCCCGCCGATGCCGGCGTCCTGGACCACCCTGGCCAGGTGACGGCCCGCATCCACTCGGTCGCGGAACATAGGCATCACCTCCTTGACCGGTGCAATCTTCCCTTTTGTGAGTGGCCCACACCTCCGGGCGGCTCGCCGCGGTCCCTCTCGGGCCCCGGGAGGGGGACGATCGGCCGGGCCGACGACGCGAGACTGTCTGCCATGAGGGCCCCGACATGACGACGCAACCCGTGCTGGCGGCAGACATCGGCGGCACGCAGATGCGCGCCGCCCTGGTGGATCGCCAGGGGCGAATCCTGCACCGGCAAACGGTGCCCACACCCGCGCAAGCGGACGTTCCCGCCTCGCTGACCGACCTGATCGCTGCCGTGGCGGCCTTGCCGGACCATGGCCCACCCTCGCACGCTGTCGTCGGTCTTCCGGGCGCGGTCGACTACACCGCGGGTCGTCTCCTCTGGGCACCGAACCTTCCCAAGCAATGGCCTGCGCAGCTGTCCGCCCAGGGCTTGTCCGCGCACCTCGGTCTGCCGGTCAACATCGCCAATGACGCCGATCTCGCAGCGGTGGGTGAAGCGACCTTTGGTGCCGGGGCCGGGAGCGACGCCGTCGCCTATCTGACGATCTCAACCGGTATCGGCGCCGGCGTCGTCCTCGACGGCTGCCTCGTCCGTGGTGCGCACTCGCTGGCCGAGCTCGGTCATGTCGTCGTCGACTGGCGGGGCTGGCGTGACGGTGCGCCGTGCACGGTGGAGGACCTCGGCTCGGGCGGCGGCGTGGCCCGGATGGCCAGTGCCGCCGGTCTCGGGACGATGCGTGCACACGATGTGCACGCGCATGCCGAAGCCGGTGAGCCGCGCGCAGTGACGGTGTGGGAGCAAGCCATCGCCGCCTGTGCTGCCGGCATCTCGAACCTGGTCATGTGCTTCTACCCGAGGACCGTCGTCATCGGCGGCGGCATGGGTCGCCAGGAAGGCTTCTTCGAACCATTGCGCGACATGGTTCTGCAACGCCCCCGTCACCATCCCGACGACCTGACGATTGTCCGCTCGCGGCTCGGTGACGACGCCGGACTTTCGGGGGCTGCTGCCTGGGCGGACGCGGCAGGGTCCGCCTGACCCCACCGAGCCGATCCACACAGCTCAGGCCCAGCACCCTTGACGGCAGAGCGATGGGGTGCGAACACTTGAAACAGAACTGCAATACAACTCCGGCTTACGGGTCGGCTTGCAGAGAGCAGGGGGGTCGCCCACGAGGGCGATCCAGGACTAAAGGAGACAATGTGCGTTTCAGCAGGGCAGGCATCCTTGGGGGGCTCTCCCTCGCGTTGTCGGCTGCGCTGGTTGGCGTCGGGGGTGGAGGGGCTTTCGCCTCGGTCCGCGCCAGTGGGCCTTCCAACGTGTCGACCACGTCGTTCACCAACAACTTCAACTACATGAAGCAGTTCAAGTCCCTGGCCGCCTCCGGACGGGGGAAGGTGGCCGCGATCCTGCCCGACACCGTCAGCTCGACCCGTTACGTCGAGTTCGACCAGCCCGACATCACGAAAGCACTCAAGGCTGCCGGTCTGAGCTCGTCACAGTACGTAATACAGAACGCCCTCGGCAGCGACACCACCCAGCTGACCGATGCGCAGACCGACATCTCGAACGGTGCCACCGTGCTCCTGGTCGACCCACTCGACTCCGGGGTGGGCAAGTCGATCGAGACCTACGCCAAATCCCGGGGCGTCAAGGTGATCGACTACGACCGCCTCACCCTCGGCGGCAGCCGCGCCTACTACGTCAGCTTCAACAACGTGAAGGTCGGCCAAGTCATGGGGCACGGCCTGGTGAGCTGCGTCGCGGCCTGGCACGTCTCGAAGCCACAGGTCGTCGTCATGCACGGCGCAGTGACGGACAACAATGCCACGCTGTTCGCCCAGGGCTACGACAGCGTCATCAACCCGAAGTTCAAGTCAGGCAAGTGGAAGGCTGTTGCACACACAGCAGGCACGTGGGACCCGCCGACGGCTGAGACGGAGTTCCAGGCCGTCTTCACAGCGCACCACAACGTGAACGCCGCGCTGATCCCGAACGACGAGACAGGTGCACCGATCATCACGTACCTGCAGTCGCTCCACGTGAAGCCCAAGACGTTCCCGACCACCGGCCAAGACGCCACATTGACCGGCCTCGACAATGTGCTGTCCGGCTACCAGTGCGGCACCGTCTACAAGCCGATCTACCTCGAGGCGCAGTCCGCCGTGGCGCTGGCCCTCTACCTGCGGGCCGGAGCTAAGGCGCCTTCATCACTTGCCAACGGCAAGACCGAGGACACCACCTCGAACATGAGCGTGCCCTCCGTGCTCCTGACCCCCACCTGGGTCACCACGAAGAACATGAACGCCACGGTCATCAAGGACAACTTCGTGCCGGCGTCGCAGCTCTGCGCCGGTTCGTACGCGGCCGACTGCCATGCGGCAGGCATCTCTGGATAGCGAGCGGGTACACGAAGCAAACGGTCGACCGACATCGGTGTGTCGGTACCGTCGATCGAAACGAGGTAACTTCCGGACCGACCCCCGATCGCGGCCACGGGGCGGGGGTCGGTCGCTGGAAGCATGCAGAGGCTGAGCTGTCGAAGCGATGGGGGCCCGGAAACATGACCGAAGGTGCACCGCTCCTGGAACTCCGGGGAGTGAGCAAGGTGTTCGGGGCAGTCCAAGCACTCAGCAAGGTCGACCTCTCCGTGCCGGCCGGCAAGGTGACCGCCCTCGTCGGTGACAACGGCGCCGGAAAATCGGTGACGATCAAGACGATCTCTGGGCTCTGGCCACCTACGGAGGGTCAGATCCTCTGGGAGGGCAAGCCCGCCAACATCCACAGCCCGAACGACGCCGAGGCCCTGGGGATCACGACCATCTACCAGGATCTGGCGCTGTGCGACAACCTCGACATCGTGCAGAACCTGTTCCTCGGGCACGAGAAGCTACGGCACCGGCTGCTCGATGAGACCGCGATGGAGATCGAGGCGCGTGAGGTGCTGGCTGACCTTCACGTGACCACGGTTCGCTCCATTCGCCAACCGGTGGCCTCGCTGTCGGGCGGACAGCGCCAATCCGTCGCCGTGGCCAAAGCCGTCCTGTCGGCTGCGAAGTTGGTGATCATGGACGAGCCGACTGCTGCCCTCGGCGTGGCCCAAACCGGGCAGGTGCTCGAGCTCATCAAGCGACTGTCGAGCCAAGGGACGGCCGTCATGGTGGTCTCTCACAACCTCGTCGACGTGTTTGCCGTGGCGGACCAGATCTCCGTCCTCTATCTCGGCCGGCTCGTCGCCCAGGGTCCAGCATCCGACTTCGACACCCAGGTGGTCGTCGAATACATGACGACAGGTCACTCGACGAGGGCAGGCGCTCCGGGAGCGGAGGCACGATGACCGACGTCGTCGACGAGCCCGTCGCGAAGGGGAACGGAACCGGGGGGGCGCCCCCGGCCCCTGCGGCCCCGGGCAGCGCCATGACTCCCGAGACGCTCGTCGCACTGGCGCCCGACGTGGCGACCTCACTCGATGACTATCTGCGCGCCTGGTGGAAGCGCATCCGCGGGGGGTGAGAGTGGCGCCCTCCCCATCATCATCGGCCTGATCGTCATCTGCATCTTCTTCGACGTGCAGTCGAGCGCGTTCTTCACCGCGGCCAACATCGTCAATCTGTTCGTACAGGCGGCCTTCATCATCCTTCTGGGCATGGCCGAGCTCTACGCCCTGATCCTCAGCGAAATCGACCTGTCTGTCGGATTCGTCGGCGCCGTGGGCGCCGCCATCGCCCTGGCGCTGATCGGGGCGCCGACGAACTGGCCCTGGTGGGCGGGTCTGATCGTGGGCCTGTCCGCGTGCCTCGTGATCGGTACCTTCCAAGGTGCGATCATCACCCGACTCAAGATCCCTTCGTTCGTGGTGACGTTGGCGGGTCTGTTGGGGTGGCAGGGCGTGCTCATCTACGTCTTCGACAGCGACAAGGGGGCGACAGGTGGCGTCATCAATGTCACCAACGGTGTGATCGACGACCTCGTCAGCGGCAACATGACGCCAGCCGCCGGTTGGATCGTGCTGGTGATCGCCGTCGGCCTTTTCGCGCTCGACCTCCATCCTCTCCACCAACCGCCGGCGCGCGCAGGGGTTGAGCGCGCCGCCTCTGGGCATCACGCTGGCGACGATCGGTACCGTTGCAGTGGCCGGCATCGTGCTCGTGTTCGTCTGCAACCTGAACCGCGGCGTGCTGACCCCGGTCGAAGGGGTGCCCTGGGTGATTCCGTTCCTCGTCATCGCCGTCGTCGCCCAATCCTTCATGCTGGCGAGGACGCTGATCGGCCGGTATATCTACGCCATCGGCGCCAGCCCGGAGGCGGCCCGTCGCGCCGGCATCCACGTGGCGCGGATCCGGACCATCGCGTTCGCGCTGTGCAGTTTCATCGCTGGCCTCGCCGTCGTCGTCTACGCCTCGCGGCTCGGCTCACTTTCCGTCGGGTTCGACGGGGGCACCTACGTCCTCTACGCGGTAGCCGCCGCGGTCATTGGAGGCGCCAGTCTCTTCGGCGGCCACGGCAAACCGATTCACCCGGTCCTCGGTGGCCTCGTCATCGCCACGCTCACCAACGGGCTGGCGCTCCTCAACATCAGTACGGCCGGGACCGATATCGCCACTGCCGCCGTCCTGCTCGTCGCCGTTGCCGTGGACTCCACGCTGCGCCGGAGAGGTCGCTCGAGCGAGGCCTGAGCCCATTCCCTGCAGGCTCGGTCCCCGGTCGCGGCGCGCACGGTACGCAGCTCTTTCCTGTGCCGCCGCGCTCCTGACGGTGGCATGGAGCGGTCCGGTGCTCGGCGCGCCGACGGCCACTTCATCGTCATCGTGGACCGTCTATCACGGCACTCTCGACGGGAGCGGTGCGACCGCGTCGGTCGCTTCCGTGAACCTCTCGTTGCCCGCATGGACGTCCCCCACCCTCGACGGCGAGTTGTATGGAGAGCCCCTCGTCTCGGGTGGCCGGGTCTACGTGGCTACCGAAAACGACACCGTGGAAGCGTTGTCGGCCGGCACGGGAGCCGTGCTGTGGTCCACGCACCTCGGGACGCCCGTGCCGGCCGGCACGCTCCCCTGCGGTGACATCACCCCTACGGTTGGCGTCACCGGTACGCCCGTCATTGACGAGGCGCGAGGTGAGATCTTCGTCGTGGCAGACGAACTGGTCCGCGGTGCCGCCGCACACCAGCTGGTCGGCCTCAAGCTGGACAACGGGGTGGTTGCGTTGCGCCAGGATGTCGATCCCACCGGTTCGACCCCGGCCGCGCTGCTCCAACGAACCGGCCTGACGATCGTCAATGGCCGCGTGATCTTCGGGTTCGGCGGCAACTTCGGTGACTGCTCGACATATCACGGGTGGGTGATCTCGGTGCCCGAGGCGGGTGGCGCGTCTGCCGCTTTCACCGTCGACGGCGGTCAAGGAGAGAGTCAGGGCGCGGTCTGGATGGGCGGTGCGGCGCCCACGGTGGACGCACAGGGCAATGTCTGGGTCACGGCAGGTAACGGCTCGGTGACCTCCACCGGACGTGCCTATGACGACAGCGATTCGGTCTTGGAACTCTCGCCGGCCATGACCTTGGAGCAGTACTTCGCACCGACGTCATGGGCCACCGACAATGCGAATGACCTCGACATGTCAACCGGTGTCGCACTCCTCGGTGACGGGCAGGTGGTCGCCGCCAGCAAATCTCGCAGTGTCTTCCTTCTCAGCGGGTCCCGTCTGGGCGGCATCGGGGGCCAGCAGGATGAGATCCCCGACGCGTGCGGAAGCACATTCGAGGGCGGAGCCGCCGTCGTCAGGACAACGGTGTATCTGCCCTGCACCACCGGCCCGATTGCCGTGCAGGTCTCGGCCTCGCCCCCCGGCCTTCGCCTGTTGTGGAGTTCGTCCGCCGGAGGCGGCCCACCCATTGTCGCCGCCGGCCTCGTCTGGACCATGGACCCCGACGGAGTTCTCTACGGCCTCAATCCCACCTCGGGAGCGGTGCAGGAGCACGCACAGGTCGGCGCGCCGGCCAACCACTTCCCAACCCCCTCGGTCGGTGACGGCCTCCTGCTCGTGGCGGCGGCCGCACGCGTCGTTGCCTACACGGCCAGGTCAACGGCTGATCCGACCTCCACGACCACAGCCGGGGTCGCTCCCACGACCGGCCGGGCCACGCCCACGACGAATACCACGCCGACCTCGCCGGGATCCTCGGATACCTTGATCATGGCGCTCGTCGTCGCCGGTGGCCTCGTCGTCCTCGGTGGCGTGATCTGGTTGTCACGGCGACGCCGCCCGCCGACGATGCCGTGAGCGGCGGCTCCCGTCGCGCACCCGTCAGCGCGCGGCCAGGAGGACCTCGAGCACCGTACCGACGCCGGCGACCACCAACGAGATGGACACAATGACGGCAAGCACCTGTATGAGCGGACGGTGCATCGGCTCCCATTCGCCCACGTCGGCGAACTGGTCGAGCAACCTGTCGTCGGCATCTGCCCACGCCGGCTCCTCCGGGGGCCTGCCGTCGAGGGGTCGCGGCTCGCGGACGGCGAGGTACCCGATGAATGGACCGAGGCCCTCTGGGAAATGGGGCTGAGGCGGGACGGGAACGTGGCCCTGCATCGGCTCCACGTTACCCCTGCGTAGACCGTTGCCAGCTGCCAACTGCCAACGGTCTACCCTCTCGGAGTATGGACGAGTCCCAACAGATCGATTTCACCCCAGCCCAGTCGACCCCACGATTCCCCCACGACCCGAAGCCGCCCCAGGGTGCCCCCAACGTCATCGCCATCGTGCTCGACGACACCGGTTTCGGGCACCTCGGGGCTTTCGGCTCCGACATCGGGACCCCCCATCTCGATGCCCTGGCCGAGAACGGCGCGCCGTTCAACCGCTTCCACGTCACGTCGTTGTGCTCGCCCACCAGAGCGTCCTTCTTCACGGGCCGCAACCACCATGCCGTCGGCATGGGGTTCCTGGCCGACATCCCGCTGGGCTTTCCCGGCTACCACGCCCGACTGCCCAAGACGGCCGCCGCTCTCCCCCGCCTGCTGCGCGACGCGGGCTACTCGACCATGGCCGTCGGCAAATGGCATCTCACCCCCCGCTGGCAGCGCTCGGCGGCCGGCCCCTTCGACACGTGGCCGCTCGGCCTCGGGTTCGAGCGCTACTACGGCTTCTTGCAGGGCGACACCAATCACTGGACCCCCAACTTGGTCTGTGACAATCACTACATCGAGGCGCCGCGCCGGCCCGAGGAGGGCTATCACCTGAGCGAGGACCTGGCCGACCAGGCCATCCGCATGGTGCAGGACCAGCAACAAGGGGCTCCGGGCAAGCCCTTCTTCTTGTACTTCGCGCTGGGTGCCATGCACGCGCCGCACCACGTGGCACCCGAATGGGTGGACCCCTACCGCGGCCTCTTCGACAAGGGGTGGGACGCCTGGCGAGCAGAGGTGTTCGACCGCCAGCGAGCATTGGGCATGGTTCCCGAGGGCACTGTCTTGACGGAGCGACCCGGGTGGGTGCAGGCCTGGGACGGCCTCGGGGCCGATCAGCGACGGATGTTCGCGCGCCAGCAGGAGGTCTTCGCCGGTTTTCTCACCCACACCGACGCCCAGATCGGCCGCGTCCTCTCGTCGCTCGAGGCGCTCGGTGCGCTGGACAACACCTTGGTCATGGTGTTCTCGGACAATGGCGCCAGCGCCGAGGGAGGCGTGGCCGGAAGCGCCAACGAGCACCGCTTCACTGCGCACATCCGGGAGTCGATGTCCGACAACCTGGCGCACTACGACGACTGGGGGGGCTTCAGCACCTACAACCACTACTCATGGGCCTGGGCCTGGGCAGGCAACACCCCCCACAAGCTCTGGAAGCGCTACACCTGGCTGGGCGGCACACGGACGCCCCTCATTGTGCACTGGCCCGGCCGGATCGCCGAACCGGGAGCGGTGCGTGCACAGTTCGCCCATGCCATCGACCTCATGCCCACGATCCTCGGCGCCGCCGGGCTGGAAGCGCCCGACCGGGTCGACGGCGTCTCCCAGCAACCAGTCGACGGCGTGAGTCTGCTCGGCGCATTGGAGGACCCGGCCTCGCCCGAGGTCCACCACACGCAGTACTTCGAGATGATGGGTTCGCGTTCCATCTACCACGAGGGCTGGAAGGCGACGACCAACCACTTCAGCTCCGGCATCCTCGACGAGGAAGAGCTCGCTGTCGGGAGCCGGGACTTCGCCGACGATCGTTGGGAGCTCTTCGACCTCACGGTCGACTTCTCCGAGTCGACCGACCGCGCCGAGGCAGAACCGGCACGTCTCCAGCAGCTACGCGACCTCTGGGACACGGAGGCGCACCTGAACAACGTCCTGCCCATCTCAGACGGGCTCGTCGACCGCTTCGCCGGCTTCATCCCGCCGGCGTGGCCGGCGGGGACGGCCCGGACCTTCCGCCCCGGCGGCGGTGCCGTGGCCGACGAGTCCGTGCCGCTCCTCTGGGGTGGCTTCGACATCACGGCGGACGTCGACACCGACCGCGAGGAGGCCAACGGTGCCGTGTTCGCCCTCGGCGACTGGTTCGGCGGCTTCGCCCTCTACCTGGTCGGCGGGCACGCCCACTTCACGTTCGCCCGGGCCGCTGACGCGCTCGAGCTGGCCATGGCCGACACCCTCGCGGCGGGCCGCCACCAGATCACCGTTTCGTACGTGGTCGGCGCCGGGCGCGCGCCCGGGCGCATGGTCCTCCTGGTGGACGGGGACGCGGTCGATCAGACGCCGGTCGAGGGCACCCTCCCTCTGGCGCTCCAACACGGCGGCGCCGGGCTCCGTCTGGGCTGGGACAGTGGCTTTCCGGTGTCGGCGCGATACGAGCCACCGGCACGCTTCGAAGGGACGGTGCACGAACTGCGGGTGGACACGCCTGGCTCGCTGCGTCCCGACCCGGCCGACGAGGTGCGAGCAGCGCTGCACGCTGACTGAGCCGGTAGGACGACCCCGGCAGGTTCAGCCGACGGTCCACCCCCCACCGGGCACCGTGGCGCCGGGCAGGCACAGGTGGAAGACACCGCCACCCGCCCGCCGCGGCGGAGTCGTCGGCCCGCGCAGCGGCCCGCTCACTCCCCATGGGCTACGCCGGCCAGCTCGCTGAGCTCGTCGATGTGCCAGGTCCCGGCAGCCGCCCCCTCGGCCGCAGCCCGGATCGCCAGGCGCTCGAGCAACGCGTTGACTGGCGTGGCCACACCGTGGAGGCCGCCCAAAAGCACGATCTCGCCGTTGAGGAACTCAGCCTCGATCGACCCTGCGCCGCGGGCGAGGCTCTGCCAGCTCGAACCACCCCGCCACTCCCCTGACGACGTCGGCGCCATCTGCAAGTGGTCGCCGCGGCGTTCGCGGTCCTCCTCGGACGAGGCAACCTCGATGCCGGCCGCGGCCAGCACCTCCTTTCCCTCGCGTTGAGCCTCACGCGCCAGAGGACCGAACCTACCCTCGGGTCCGGCGAGGGCCTCGACCGCGTTGGCCAGGTTCATGAGCAGCTTTCGGTACTTCCAGCGCATGATGTCGGGCCGCGCCACGGATTGGAACGTCGTCGTCGCGATGGCGTCGGCAATGGCCTGACCTCGCGCGTCCATCCCGGCGGGAAAGCAACCCAGGTCGAGCAGACCAGACACCGGTGACGAGTGCACCTGAATGACGCCCGGCTGCAACTGCGTGGCCGGGCACATGACGCACATCCCGTAGGTGTGCGGGAAGTGGCGCAACACGCGGCGCTCGTTCTCCACCCCGTTCTGCATGCACACCACCGGGGTGGAGGCCGGGGCCACCGCCAGCTGGGTGAGGGCGTGGTCGGTGTGCTGTCCCTTGACGGCGAGCAGGACGACGGGATCGCCGTCGCGGTCGGGCTCCCACGACACCTCGGCCGGCTCGAACACGGTCGGGGCACGGAGCGTCACCGTCTCCCCCGGGGACTCCAGCACGAGGCCGCCGGACCGGAGGGCGTGGCCATGGTCACCCCGCGCCACCAGGGTGACGTCGTACCCCCGCTCGAAGAGACGGCCTCCGACTGCACCGCCAATTGCACCTGCTCCCACGACGACGAAGCGCATGGACCGCACTTTGCCACGTGGCAAACTTTGCGCGTGGCGTCGTTGAACCCGGTGGAGCGTGCGACCGCCCTGGGCGGCTCCGTCGCCACCGCGCCGCTGCGCCTCGTCGGAGGTCTGGCGGGGCCGGCACGCGGCGACATGGCGCGCAGCGTGCGCCGGGCCATCGGGATCAGGGAGGAACGGCCGCCGATCGCCAGTGATCCCGACGAGGCCTACCTGCCGCCAGATGGCGTCGCCCGCGTGGTCCACGCCGACCTCCCCGCCATGCTGATCGGGGGCGTCAGCGCACTGTTGCTCCAGACCCTGCACCCGCTCGCCATGGCGGGAGTGGCGGAGCACTCGAGCTATCAGGAGGACCCCCTCGGTCGGCTGCGGCGCACGGCGTCCTTCGTCGGCGTCACGACCTTCGGTACGGTCAGCGAGGCCGAGGCGGCCATCGCCCAGGTGCACCGGGTGCACCGCCGCGTCAAGGGCATCGCGCCCGATGGACGGCCCTACTCGGCCGCCGATCCCGAGCTGGTCACCTTCATCCACGTGGCCGAGATGGCCAGCTTCTTGGCGTCGTCGCAGCGCTACGGAAGCAGACCCCTGACGCCAGACGACTGCGACCGCTACTACGAGGAGGTCGCGCCCGTGGCGCTGGCCCTCGGCGCCACGTGGGCACCGCGTTCGGCGGCCGAGGTCGAGAGCTACCTCCTGCGCGTGCGCCCGGACCTCTACGCCGGCCCCCAGGCCCGCGCCGCCCGAGACTGGCTGTTGCGTGGCGTGGCCCGGCGCCTGAGCGACCGGGCGGTCTACTCGCTCTTCGTGGCCGCCGCCGTCGGCGTGCTGCCCGTCTGGGCTCGCAAGGAACTCGGGCTGTCGGTGGCAGGCCCCCTCGATCTCCTCGTCGACACGGCTGCGGTCACGCCGCTGACGCGCGGATTGTCGGCCGTCCTGCGCTGGGTGGTCACCCCGCCGCCATGAGGGGTGGTCAGGTGGCCAGCGAGAGCCCGCCGTCGATCACCACGACCTGGCCCGTGACATAGGCGGCCCGGGCGAGCGACAGGATCACCTCGGCCACGTCTTCGGGCCGTCCCGAGCGCTTGAGCGGCGCCACCTCAGTGACCACCTGGCGGATGACATCCCAGTCCGCCGTCCACGGCGTGTCGATCAGGCCCGGCGCCACGGCGTTGACCCGGACCTCGGGACCGGTGACCTTGGCCAGGAGCACGGTCATGTGGTTGAGCGCCGCCTTGCTGGCCGCGTAGGGGATGGAGGAGCCGGTTGGCCGCACGCCCGCCACCGAGGCGACGTTGACGACCGATCCATGCGCCTCGCGCAGCGCCGGCAGTGCTGCCACGGTCATGGCCCAAGTCGCGAACACGTTCACCTCGAAAATGCGGCGCCAGACGTCGACAGATGCCGCCCCCAGGTCGTGATGCGGGATCACCGCGGTGGTCCCCGCGTTGTTCACCAGGGTGTCGAGCCGGCCCCAGCGCTCCAGCGCGGCGGCGACCAGGCGGTCCGGGACACCGGGCTCGGTGATGTCACCCTGCACGTAGAGCGCGTCGGGCAGGGACGACGCGACCGCGGCTCCCGCTTCCACCGAACGTGACGAGTTGACGAGGACGGCCGCGCCCTCGACGGCGAAGGCGCGCGCCGTCGCAGCACCGATGCCACTGGAGGAACCGGTGACGGCGACGACCTGCCCCGCCAGGGGCGCATCGCTCACAATGGTGCCGTCAGGGGCTCGATCCCCCACCGCGCCGTCCATTCCTCTCCCGGCTGCAGCGCGACGAGGTCCGTACCCGTGCGCAGCGCGTTGGGTGGACAGGTCATTGGCTCAATGGCCACGGCACGCCGGCGGCGCTGCACTTCGCCCAGCGTGTCCCCCGTGTACACCATGAGGTAGGGAAATGCCTCATCCACCCACAGGGCGGCCCCGCCCACCCCGCCGGGCGCGTCGAGTGTCGCCCGGGTGCGTCCGTCGGCGTCGCGCTGCAACGTGGTGTACGCCGTGTCGAGCACGGCTGGCCCCACGAATCGGGCCGTTGTGAAGTCGCGTTCGGAGCCGTCCACCGGAACGAGCACGCCCGTCGGGAGGCCCCGGTCATCCATCTCGAGCGTGTGGCGCGCCGGCACGTGCAGAATCGCACCGTCGATCGTCTCTGTCCCGGCGGTCAGGTAGGGGTGGAAGCCGATACCGAACGGTACGGAGCCCTCCTCGAGCGACTGTGCCCTGGTGCTCACACTGAGCCCCTCGCGCCCGACGTGGTACTCGATCTCGAGCAGGAGCGAGAACGGATAGCCGGGGGAGGGGTGAAGCTGCAGCCGAAGGGAGAGCTGGTTCTGGTGGCGGGTCTGCAGTGTCCAGGGCATCCAGCGCACGAGGCCGTGGATGGCGTTGCGTCGCTCCGGCTCGTCCAGCGCGGCCTGTGCCCGGACACCGTTGAACTCGTAGCGGCCGTCGGCCAGGCGGTTGGGCCAGGGCGCCAGCACCTGGCCCCGGCCCGAATGCGACCACTCGTCGGATCCGAACCCGTCGAGGATGGTCGTCGGCCCGACGGCATAGGAGCGCAAGGTCGCCCCGACTTCACAGACCACGACTTCCTGGCGGCCGTGCCCGATACGCCACTGCTGCCCGGTCGGCGACGCGATGGAGATCCTGGGCGTGGGCGCTGGCATGGCGACTGAATTGAAGCAGACCAGGGCCGCGGCGTGGGTGAGGGGCAGATCGCCGTCGAGGTGACCTCGAGGCGAATGGTGGGTCGATGTGACTTGCTGGGCCGATCTGACCGTGACGTCGAAGTGACCAGGATCCGAACGGGGGGTGGACCGGCCTCGGTTGTCGGGACGGGTGGCGGTAGGGTGAGCGCACCGTGAGGATCCTGGTCACCAACGACGACGGCGTGACCGCTCCCGGCCTGGCGGCGCTCACGCGGGCCTTGGCAGCCTGGTCCGGCGGACCGGGTGGCGATCCGGACCACGAAATAATCGTGATGGCGCCGAGCTCGAACTACAGCGGTGCGGGCGCCGCGGTGGGCTCGGTCGACGATCACACCACGATCCCCTACCAGCGGGCCTACGTCGAGGGCGCCGAGAAGGTGGAGGCCTACGGGCTCGATGCCTCCCCCGCCCTCTCGGTCATCGCCGGGGCCCTCGGCGCCGTCGGGCCCAAGCCGGACCTGGTCGTCTCGGGCATCAACCACGGGGTGAACGTGGGCCGCTCCGTTTTGCACTCGGGCACCGTCGGCGCCGCGCTGACGGCGAGCCAGCTCGGCATCAGTGCCCTTGCCGTCTCGCTGCGCGTGGGCGAGGGGCCCGACCCCTGGGAGTCGGCTGCCGACCTCGCCGTCGCGCTCCTCCCCATGCTGGCCGATGCTCCGGTCCGGACCGTGCTCAACCTCAACGTCCCGCACCTGCCGCTCCACGCCATTCGCGGCCTGCGCTGGGCGCGGGTGAGCGGGGCCGGACTCATCAAGTCGGCACAGGGAGCGGGCAGCTGGGAAGCGCCGAACGTCGAGGAGATCGAGGGTCCGGCCGCGGCCGAGGCGGCCCGTTCGGTCATGGAGGGTGAGCCGGACGAGAAGGGCGAAATCGTGCTCAGCGTCGGATCGCCCTTCCCGCATTCGGGGGATCTCGGGCTCACCGACTCGGGCTCAGAGGACGCGACCCTCGTCGCGCAGGGCTACGCGGCCCTTACCGCGCTGCGCGGTCCGCGCGCCGAGGAGGACCAGGAGCTCTTGGCCCAACTCGACCGCGGCCTCGGCGCCGCGCTGTCGGCGTTCGACTTCCCGGCCTGATGTCTCGAGGACGCGCTCCAGGGGCGAGGTGCGGGGAACTCTAAACCGACTCGCTTAGAGTTACACGCGCAACCCGCCGCGCTCCGCCATTCGCCCCACCGGCGCCTTCAGACCGGGCCGCCGCCGTACCCCGATCAGCCCGCCGGGCGTCTCAGTTGATCAGTCGTCCTCTCCGGGCGGGCGCCGGCGTTTCTTCGTCTCGGAACGGCGGCGCTTGGCGTCGACCCGCCGTACCTGGGAGCTCCTGGTCGGCCGGGTTGGAGACCGGACGGCCTGGACGCGCAGACCTGCATCGAGCTTGGTCGCCAGGCGCTGCAGGGCCAGCTCGCGGTTGCGCGACTGCGAGCGCGAGTCCGAAGCGCTGGCCCGCACAATCGGCCCGACCCGTTCAAGCAATCGCGCCCGTTGGCGGGGTCCGAGGGTGGGCGAAGCGTTGACGTCGAAGGTCACCTCAACCCGGCTCAGCGTGCGGTTGGCATGCTGCCCACCGGGACCGCCCGATGTGGTGGCCCGCCACGAGACCTCTGAGAGCGGCAGGTCAAGCCCCCGGTGCACGTGCAGCGTCTCTTCTCCGGCCACGGAACGAGCGTACGAGCACCGGGGTACGCTCCGTGGCCATGGACTACCGACACCTCGGACGCTCGGGCATGCTCGTCTCTTCTCTCTCCTACGGCAACTGGATCACCCACGGGAGCCAAATTGAAGAGGACACCGCGGCTGCTTGCGTGAAGGCTGCGCTCGACGCCGGCATCACGACTTTCGACACCGCCGATGTCTATGCCATCGGCGCGGCCGAATCGGTGCTCGGCCGTGCCCTCAAGCACGTGCGACGCGAGTCCGTCGAGATCTTCACCAAGGTGTACTGGCCGACCGGACCCAACCCGAACGACCGGGGCCTCTCGCGCAAGCACATCATCGAGTCCCTCCACGCCTCGTTGACCCGGCTGCAGACCGATCACGTCGACCTGCTCCAGGCCCACCGCTACGACTACGCCACCCCGCTGGAGGAGACGCTCAAGGCCTTCGACGATCTGGTACGCCAGGGCAAGGTCCACTACATCGGCGTGTCCGAGTGGACGGCGGACCAGATCGCCGACGCGCTGCGGTTGGCCGACGAAATGGGCTTCGACCGCATCATCTCCAACCAACCGCAGTACTCGCTGATCTGGCGCGTGATCGAGGCCGAAGTGGTGCCGCTCTCGCAGAAGGAGGGCGTGGGCCAGATCGTGTGGTCCCCGCTCGCCCAGGGCATCCTCACCGGCAAGTACCAGCCGGGCCATGCGGGCCCCCCGGCGGGGTCGCGGGCGAGCGGCCCCGAAGGCGGTGAAATGAGCTGGCTGCTCCGCGACGAGGTGCTCGAACCCGTACAGCAGTACGCCGCGCTGTGCCGCGAGGCGGGCTACACGCCGGCCTCGGTCGCGCTGGCCTGGGTGTTACGCAACGAGAACGTGAGCAGCGCCATTGTCGGCGCCAGCCGCCCCGAGCAGATCGCCGAGAACGTCAAGGCGCTCGAGCTCGAACTCGAGCCTGACTTCGTCGCGACCATCGAAAAGGTCCTCGAGCCCACGACCTTGTTCGACCCCGGTTTCACGCTCAGCCCGGAGACCCGCCCGTGAGGAACGCGGGCAGAACGTCTCTGTCGGTTTACGACGCAGGCTCTGTCCGTTCAGACGCAGGCTCTGTCCGTTCAGGGGTCCGGTCGAAGCGAGAGGTGAACGACCGCACGTCGAGCGTCGTGTGGGTGCGGTGCTCCTCGAAGACCCGGGTATAGCCGGTGTGTGCAATCCGCCACCCCTGGTCGGTCAGCCGGTAGCGGTCGGCGTAGAACGCGGTCCCGGCGATCTCGAGGTCGGCCGCCGCGATGATCACGCGATCCTGCAGGTACCAGCTTCCCTCCGCCGTCGTCGGCGACGTGAAGGTGATTTCGGGGTGATGCCCATGGTGCATCGTCACCATCCCCGGATCACCCAGGACCGAGCCGAGCCACGCGACGATGGCGTCGCGCCCCTCGAGCTTGGTCCTGCCGTCTTCGTAGGCCGCAGTCACGTCCTCGGTCATGAGCGCGCCCAGCTCTTCGAACTGCTTGAGATCCAGCGTCCGGAAATAGGCGTACTTCAGACAACGGATGGACTCGAGTTCGGCCGCGGTGTCCACGGTTGCACCCCTTTCGGTCTGGCCCGGCTGGGCCGCGGACAGGGTACTTTCCGACCGAGTTGGCGGGCGCACCCCATCGGGACCAGCATCTCGGGCATGCCCGGCGGAAGGAAGCGACAGCGCATCGCCGCCTACGGCGTGTGCCGCCACACCGACGGGCGCATCCTGTTGGCCCGGGCCTCCCCAGCCATCACCCTGCAGGGTCGGTGGTTCCTGCCGGGGGGTGGGGTGAAACACGGCGAGGATCCAGCCGACTCGTGTACCCGCGAAATCGAGGAGGAGGCGGGGCTGACGGTGACCCTGGGCCCGCTGCTCCACGTCCTCTCTGACGTGCGGACGATCCCCGACGGCACCAACCTGCACACCGTCCGCCTCATCTACCGGGTGGAGGCGTGGGCGGGCACCCTGCGGCCCGAGGTCGACGGCACCACGGATGCGGTCGGTTGGTTCACCCCCGAGGAGGTGCGGAACATGCCACTCGCCCACTACGTCGAGACTGTCGTGGCTGGACTGCCATGAGCGGCCCCGGGTCGGTGCACCACCCCGAAGCCGACGGCCGGCACCACGTTGTCATCATCGGCTGTGGCTTCGGCGGCCTGTTCGCCGCCCGCGCCCTGAAGCGGGCTCCGGTGCGCATCACCCTGATCGATCGGACGAACCATCACCTCTTCCAACCCCTGCTCTACCAGGTGGCCACCGGGATCCTTTCGGAAGGCCAGATCGCGCCGGCCATCCGCGATGTGTTGCGGAACTTTCCGTCCCTGCGCGTGATCCTCGGCGAGGTGGAGGACATCGATGTCACGGCCCGCCAGGTCCATGTCGACGAGTTCGGCAAGCGGCTCACGATCGGCTACGACAGCCTCATCGTCGCCGGCGGCGCGTCCAGCTCGTACTTCGGCCATGACGAGTTCCGTTCGGCCTCGTGCGCCATGAAGACCCTCGACGACGCCTTGGCGCTGCGTGGCAACATCTTCGGCGCGTTTGAGCTGGCCGAGGCCGAAACCGACCCCGAGGAGCGCCGGCGGCTCATGACCTTCGTCGTTGTCGGGGGCGGGCCGACGGGCGTGGAGATGGCGGGGCAGCTCCGCGAGCTCTCCCGGCGGGCGCTGCGTCGCAATTACCGCATGATCGACCCGGTCGATACCCGGGTCGTCCTCGTCGAGGGAGTCGACGGGCTCGTCCAGTCCATGGGATCGTACCTGTCACGGATGACCGAGCGCGATCTCACCCGCATGGGGGTCGAGATCCACCTGCAGGCCATGGTGACGAACATGACCGACCGGGGCGTCGAGATCACCAAACGTGACGGCAGTACCGAGGTGATCCCCGCCGCCACGAAGATCTGGGCTGCCGGCACACGTGCGGCCGGGTTGGGCGCCACCTTGGCCGAGGCGGCCGGTGCGGACACCGACAGGGCCGGTCGCGTCGTGGTTGCTCCGGATTGTTCGCTTCCAGCCCACCCCGAGGTGTTCGTCGTGGGTGACCTCATGCAACACCGCGACAACCTGCCCGGTGTGGCCGAGGTGGCGATGCAATCAGGCGCCCACGCCGCCCACACGATCGTGCGTCGTCTGCAAGGCAAGCCCACCAAGCCCTTCAAGTACCGCGACCTCGGCACGCTCGCGGTGATCTCGCGCTTCACCGCCGTGGCCAAAATCGGCCCGATCAAGGTCGGTGGGTTCCTTGGCTGGCTGCTGTGGCTCGTGGTGCACATCACGTTCCTCACCGGGTTCAAGAACCGCTTCGGTGCGCTCACCCGCTGGCTGATCAGCTTCGTCGGGCGAGGGCGCTACGAGCGCGCCCTCACCGGGCGGTGGGTCGCCCGGACGAAACGACCCAGACAATCTGCCTAAGGTGCGGGCCTGACCAGACGACGAAGCGGGGGATCGACCCATGCCCATCAACGTGACACCAATTGCCGGGCTCAGCGACGACATCAACGACATCCGGCTGCGCACGGCCCGTATCGTCAACGAGAAGATCCTGCCCAACGAATCCGTGCTCTGGCACGCTCGAGGCCGCGACGTGTCCGAGGCCGAGCGGGCCGAGGCGAAGGCGCTGCGGAACGAGATCCAGGCGAAGGTCAAAGCCGAGGGGCTCTGGGCCCCCCACCTCCCGCCTGAGTACGGCGGCATGGGCATCGACTTCATGGCCCACGCCTACATGAACGAGATCCTGGCCTACGCCGTCGGTGCCGCCTCGCTCTTCGGCGTCGTGGCGCCGAACTCGGGCAACCAGACCATCCTGGTCAAGTACGGAACGGAGGAGCAGAAGCAAAAGTGGCTGCTTCCGCTCATCGAAGGGACCATGCAGTCAGGATTTTCCATGACCGAGCCCGAGAACGCCGGGTCGGACCCCCGCTCCATTCAGACCACGGCCATCCGCGAGGGCGACGAGTGGGTGATCAACGGCCACAAGTGGTTCACCTCCAACGGATTGGCGGCGGACTTCTTCATCGTCATGTGCAGGGCCAAGGAGTCCAAGGACGACGAGGGCCCGGGCCGCATGGTCCAGATCATCGTGCCGACCTCGAATCCCGGCGTCATCATCGAGCGCGGCATCGGGATCTGGGGCAGCGCCAAGTCGGACCATTGCGAGGTGCGCTACGACAACGTCCGCGTCCCGCAGGAGAACCTGCTCGGCCAGGTGGGCGACGGGCACCGGGCGGCGCAGGACCGGCTCGGCGCGGGCCGCATCTTCCACTGCATGAACTCCGTGGGCCAGATGTGGCGCGCCTTCGACCTCATGGTCGAGCGCCTGTTGACCCGCGAGGTGCACGGCGGGCTCCTCAAGGACAAGCAGTTCATGCAGGGCTTCGTGGCGGACAGCTACATGGACCTGCAGGCGGCGCGCCTCATGACGATCCATGCCGCTGAGAAGGTGGACAAGGGCGACCCGCAGGCCCGCACCGAGATCAGCGCCATCAAGGTGTTCGTGCCGGCGGCCTACATCCGGGTCGTCGACCGGGCGATCCAGGTCTGGGGGGCGGCCGGCGTGACGAGCGACCTCCCCCTCGGCCAGATGTACCTCGGTGCGCGCACGCTCCGGCTGGCGGACGGCCCCGACGAGGTGCACCGCATCCTCATCGCCAAGAACGTGCTCCACCACTACGAGAAGGGCGAGAGCTGGGACTTCGCCGGGTGACGACGCCGTGACATGGGCGCCCGGGCCGGCGGTCGCCGTCTTCGCCGAAGGCTTGTTCACCGACACGGTGGCCGTCGTGACGGGCGGGGGCACCGGGCTCGGACGGGAGGTGGCCCACGGGCTCGCCCGCTTGGGCGGGCACGTCGTGATCGCGGGCCGCACCGCCGAGCGCCTGTACGAGGTGGCCGACGCCATCACCCTCGCCGGTGGCAGCTGCCTGGCCGTCCCGACCAACATCCGCCAGCCCGACCAGGTGGACCAGTTGCGCGACACCGTCTATGCCCGCTTCGGGCGGGTCGACTTCGTGGTGAACAACGCTGGCGGGCAGTTCCCGGGCCTGCCCAGCACCATCTCGGACAACGGGTGGCGGGCCGTGGTCGACCTCAACCTCAACGGCACCTGGAACGTCACCAGCCGCTTCATGGGGCCGATGGCCGCAGCGGGTTCGGGTGCCATCGTCAACGTCGTGCACACGTTCTCCTTCGAGCGCGGGGCGCCGATGTTCGTGCACTCGGGCGCCGCCCGCGCCGGCGTCGTCAACATGGTCAAGACGTTGGCGCCCTACCTCATGCGGCGAGGCGTCACCATCAATGCGTTCGCCCCGGGCGTCTTCTCGACACCGGGCCTCATCGAGTCCGAACTCGCCTCCGTCGGCCGGACCGAAGAGGGTTTCACCGACGAGCTGGTGGCCGAGGGTACGACGGTCCGCCTCGGCACCGTCGACGAGATGGCCGCCATGATCCTCTTCTTGTGTTCCCCCGCCGCCCGCTACGTCTGTGGCGCCACCATCGTTGCCGACGGGGCGTCCATGCAGACGAACTGGGTCAACCTGTTCCCCGAGGACGCGATGTAGCACCCCTGGGGATGACCCTGCGACGCAGCTCGATGCATCAGCCCACGGCCGTCACCTCCCCTACCCCTGACGGCTTGGGACCGACGACCAAAGCCACCATCGCCGTCGACAGGAGAATGGCCAGACGCGAGTTTCCGCTGCTGGGTGCTGCGGCCTTGCCGGGAACGGCATCGCTCGGGTCGCTCATTGTGAGTGCTCGTCGGTGCTGAGGCTCCCTCGGGCGGCCAGCGAGAAGAGATCCCGTACATGCACGTCTCGGGCCTGGCGGCGCACCGCCGCCTCGACGTTGCCTTCGGGCACCAACATGGAGAGCCCACCGGGGTGGATCCGGAAGAGGAGCGGCGTCGGGAGTTCGAGGGCCTCGCCGTCGATGCCGGCGTACGCCTTGCCCGACCGCGACCGCACCTCGAAGGTATCGCACTCGAACTGATGCACCGACCCACTGGCCGAACTCTTGCCGGCCAGTGCCAGTGTGACGACCTCGGCCGCTTGCGCGCCCGTGCTGGCGCTGACGGCGAAGACACCGAGGCGCGCCGAGTCGAGTCGCCGCCGCTGCGTGAGATCGAATGACGGTCCGAGCACGTAGGGATTGTTGGACACCATGATCAGGAAGCAACCGTCCACCTCGACTCCGTCGGGCCTCGTGAATTGCAGGTCGAACGGTTTCTCGTTCTGGCCCAGGAGATCGGGCAACAAGCGCCGAGTCGTCTCGCCCTTGGCGTCGCGGTAGCCCTCCTGCTGCACGATGGTCGCGTAGACACCGAGCGAAACGTTGTTCACGAAGAATCGACCGTTCACGGTGGCGTAGTCGACACGGCGTTCGACGGCATCGGTGAACGCCCGCAAGCTCTTGCGCGGGTCACGTCGGTCGAGACCGAGATCGAGCGCGAAGTGGTTGCGAGTGCCTGCCGAGACACACACGAACGGCAGTCTGTGCTCGACAGCGAGCGACGCCACGAGCGCCTGGGAGCCATCCCCGCCGGCCATGCCGAGGCAATCGGCCCCACCAGCGACGGCGTCGCGAGCGAGCGACTCGAGCTCGAGCCCGTGGTCGAGCAGGACAGCCTCGACACCCAGCGACTCGGCCTGTTCGACGAGGCCGAATTTCTCGACCTTCCCGCCGCCCGACCACGGATTGCACAACAGCACAGGATGCTGGGGGGGCGCGGCATGGTGCACGGCGGCGGCCGCCGTCCGGCGAAGGTGCGAAGCAAGCGCTGCCTGCGCCGCCAGGACCGCAATGGCAAGCAGGGCGAGCGCGACGACCAAGCGCACCAGGGACGATAGGTCCTCGTTCCCCGCCCTGAGCAACGCAACCACTTGCACGGCGGCCCCCAAGAGGAGTGCCAGCACGCCGATGGCCCGGCGCGGCAGATGCGTGGTGATCACCCACCAACCGCCCACGACGCTCAGACCCAGGCCGACGAGACCACTGAACAGGTACGCACCATTGCGCACCAGGAAGACGACGAGCACGGCGGCGAGCGCGGCACCGGCCGCCAGCGAGAGAATCGCCAGAAGTCGGGCGCCCCCCGAGCGTGCACCCTTCTCCCCTTCCGACGTCTGTTCCTCAAGCAACTCCGACTCCCGTCGTCGTCTACACAGGCATTGTAAGTTCACAACCGAGAGGACACGGGGACGACGCGGTCGAAGGGGTGGGTGGCCCCGAGCGGAGCAACGCCATCATCAGGTCGCTCCCAGGAATCCGGGCAGCGCCGACACAGAGCTCGGTGGGGTGCGCCGCTGTTCTTCGCCAAGGGCGCGTCGTTCCGGACCCAGGTGCTCGAGATCATTCGCGGCCGACAAGCGAGGTGGATCGTCGTCCAATGCGAGGCGGTGACCGAGGTCGACGTCCCGTCGCCCAGATGCTGGAACACCTTGATCAACAGCTGAACCCCAAGAGGTGTGCACCTGGCCTTCGAGCCGAGCGGCCGGCTCGAGGACATCGCTTTCCGCCACGGCTTCTGCGGGGCACTCGACCGCGACCGCTTCCGCACTGACGCAGCCGATGCAGATCAAGCTGATGGCGTCTCCGGTGCGAGGCCCGGTGCCATACCTTCCATCGTCGCCGGTGTCGTGCGGGCCAGCGTCGCCGCTGCCACGCACATCACGGCGAACGAAAGGAACCCGACCGTCAGGCGCATCGCGTTCTCCGTGAACACCTCGGCGAACACCTAGACGCTCAGCACGATGCTCACCATCGGGTCCACGAGCACGATGCAGGGCTGCGAGACGCTGAGCGGACCGACGTGGAGCGCCGTCTGGTCGAGCAGCTCAGCCACGATGCTGACGACGATCAGTGCGTAGACCGGCCAGTGGGTGAACATCCCGACAGGCCCGAATTGGGTGAGCGTGTCCGTCATCGCCTTGATGTAGGTGGCCACGAGCGCCCAGAGGATGGCGGTGGCCGAGCCCAGAGCCGCCGCCCGGCGCACCGGTGATCCCCGCCTGCCGACCAGGGCCAGGATCACTGCGGCCCCGCCGGTGGCCACGGAGGCGCCGATCCAGGCGGAACTGGTCGGCTCCGCGTGACCCCCGTCGGCTCGGACACGGCAACGAAGAGCGCGAGAGCACCACGTGAGTGCGCCGGCCCACCAGGTCAGGTTGCGGATCTGCTGGTGGATCCACAGACGGCGCAGCACGAGGGCAAAGACGAGCTCGGTCACCAAGAGGGGCTGCACGACGGACATCTGGCCGTTGTGCAGAGCCAGGGCCTGGAAGATGAACGACCCGGCCAGCGCCACCCAGCCGAATAGCCACAAAGGATTCGACACCAGGTAGCGCACGAAGCGCCACCCCTTCGAGTGGCCCGGGTCGTCGATGCTGGCCATGTGCTGCGTGACCATGTTGAGCACGTTGGAGAAGGCGGCCCCCAGCGCGAAGAGGATCGTGATCACCGGCGGGCCGCCGGCGTCGTCAGGCCAGTTGGGCCGTGCACACCCATCCGAGGTCGTAGGTGCGCACGCGCACCGATCCAAAGCCGGCGGCGCTCAAACGGGGCTCCAGCTCGTCGGGATCGATGGGGTTATAGGTGTCGTCCTGATGGAAGGCGGCGCTGCCCTCGCTGTAGATCCCGTCAGCCGCAACCAACGAGGCCCCCGGGACGAGCACCCGCGCCAGCTCGGCGAAGACCAGGTCCTGCGCCATGGCGGGAGCGATGTGGTGCAGCATGTGGAACGACGCCGCGCCAGTGAAGCGATCCGCGGCGAATTTCAGCGCGGTGGCGTCTCCCACCACGACGTCGACGTTCTCCCCTGCCATGCGCTCGGCCAGGCTCACCGCGAGCCCTTCATCGAGCTCGACTGCAGTCAGGTGCGCCGTCTTGGTACGCAAGATGTCGGTCGTGAAGCCCGGACCGGGCCCGATCTCGATCGCGGCGTCCCCGAGCTCGACGTGCGCCAGGGCCACCGGGAGGATGGTGTCGTGCACCAGCCGGCGCCAGTCCTCGCTGGCGCAGTACTCCATGTGGTCCGAGTTCATGCGGAAATGTTCACCCAGGCGCCTGCACCTGGTACTCGTCCTTCCACCAGCGGGCGGTGCGGACCTCCTCGGGATCCGTCCGCAGGTCGGGATCCTGACCCAGATCGGCCGGCGTCGGTCCGATGCGCTCGGCCACCGGGCGCAGCGCTTCGAGGTCGAAGTCGTAACACCGGGCCGCCGTCTCACCCAATAACTTGCGGGCATCCTCGACCGGGATGCCGCCGAAGTCGCCGCGCAGGCGCTCCTGCGTGTGTGGCCAGGTGCCCTCGGGGTGCGGGTAGTCGGTCCCCCACATGACCACGTCGCAGCCCAGGACGTGGCGGCGGCGGATCTCCTCGCGCGACATGGTGGAGGCGCCGATGAAGATGTTCTCGCCGAAGTAGTCCGAAGGCAGCTTCGAGATCTTTCCCTTGAGGAGCGCCGCCATCTTCTTCGTCGTGTGGCCGCCGCCCATGTACTGGTCCCACTTCCACATCATGTCGGCAGCCCAGTAGGCGGCCGCCTCGGTCACCACGTACTTCAACCGTGGGAAGCGCTCGAAGGCACCCGAGAAGAGCAGGTGCCACATGGGCCGGGCCGCCCACCAGACGACTTCGGCCAGGTAGATGCCGACGTTGTCGTTGTACTCCTCCTGGGGCGCCTCACCGGAGTGGGTGTGGACCGGGAACCCAGCCTCCTGGCAGGCCGCCCACACGGGGTCGTAGTCCGGGTGGTTGTACGGCGTGAGGTTGTGCCACATCGTCGGCACCATGATTCCGCGGATGCCCGGCTGCTCCGCCAGCCACTCGATCTCGGCCACGGAGCGTTCGACGCCGTGGGTGATCGGGACCAGCGCGATGCCGCCATGGCGTTCGGGGCTGCGGCTGCACATCTCGACGAGGAAGCGGTTGTGGGCCCGGGCACCGGCGAAGGCCAGTTCGGGGTCGGCGATGGCGCCGGCCGAGAGTCCGGCACCGAAGGGCGGCGAGGCCATGCCGGTGATGGCATCGGCGTCGGCGAACATGACCTCCGCCGTCACCCCGTCGGCGTCGAGTTCCTTGTCGCGCTGGTCGATGTCCCAGGCGCCGCGCAGGCCCTCCTCGTTGTCGGTCTCCCACCCCATGATGTAGTCGTAATTCATCTGGAGCAGCTGGTCGCGGTTGGCCTGCCGCTCGGCCAGGTACGCGTCGAACTGCGGGTGATACCGGGCGTCGAGGTAGGGCCGGTAGTCCTCGGCCTGGAGGCCGGCATGGGCGTCGGCCGAGATGATCAGGTAACGGTCGCTCACCGCTTTGCTCCGAGCACCGAGAGGTCGTCGTAGCGTTGATGGATGAACGGTTCGAGCCCAGCTCGGGGCACCGCCCCGATGACGCGGCCCACTTGCGTGGAGGCCCGCTCGGTCCAGTTGATGTCCACCATGCGGCGCACCACCAGGTCGGCCACGGGGTCGAGGGGTGCCTCCTTCAAGATGAGCTCGCCCTCGATCGACTCGTGCAGCCTCGTCTTCTCCGTCTTCTCGCCGTACACGAGGAGCGGGTCCTGGTCGAGCACCCCGGCCTCTTCACACGATGGTGAGAGCTTGAACCAGAAGTCCGTCTTTTCGAGCTCGTAGTTCTCGCGGGTACCGGTCACCGTGCCGGTGATTTCGCAAAGCAACGAGCCCATGCGGGCGATGCGGGCCGAGACGTGGGCACCGTCGCGACTCACCTCGACCTCGGCCAGCTTTTTCGGCTCGCCGTTGATCTCCCGGCCTCCGATGAGCGACTGCTCCGTCGTCATCGGCATGAGGATCGGGTACTCGCCCAGGCGGTCCTCATGGCGCGCCTGCACGCCGATCCATCCGGCACCGAAGACCGGCAGCCCGGGCATCTCGACCCGGGTGATGGTGATGCGGACCAGTGGCTCTGGACCCGGTTCGAGGGGTGGGGGCAGAACGGCGGCGATGATGTCGGGGTCCGTCTCGTAGACGGCCGTGACCGCCTCGGACCAGATGTCGGCCTTCTTGGCTTCGATCTCCCGGTTCACCTGCGTGGCGCGGGCGCCGTAGCGGACCGTTGTCATGTGTGCTCCTCTCAGCTCACCAGGCACGCAGGATCTGCGTGGGATCAAAGGCGTTGCAGGTGGTCGCCGTCGGCCAGTTCTCCGGCGGCAGCGGTTGCGCCACGTCGGCCACCTCCGGACCGATCCGGTCGCCAATGGGCCGCAAGAGGTCGAGATCGAAACCGTAGAACGACGCGGCCGTCGTCTCGACCATGGACCGCACCTCGGGTTCGGCGTAGCCGGCGAAGGCAACGCGAAGCGCCTCGGTCGTATACGGGTAGCTGCCCTCCGAATGGGGGTAGTCCGCTCCCCACATGACGTGGTCGATGCCGAGGTCACGGCACAGCGGCGCCTCGCTCGGGCGCAGGAAGCTCGCACCGATCCAGAAGTTGCGCGCGAAGTACTCGGTCGGGGTCATCGTCATTTTCGCTGCCGCCGCGCCGAAGAACTTCGATTCGGCGGCGTTGGCCGTGGTCATGCGCCCGTAGAACCAGTCGAGTGTCTCCAGGCCGCGGGGCAACCACGCCACCCCCTGCTCGGTGACCACGAAGCGCAGTGTCGGGTGTCGCTCGAGCACGCCGGAGAAGATGAGATGCCAGACCGAGCGGTGGCTGAACCACGGGATCTCAATGAGCATCATGGCCCGTGCCGCCTCGTGCTCGCCGTAGTCGGGGAGGGCACTGCCGCCGTGGATGTTGATGGGCACGTCGAGATCGGCGCAGACCTGCCAGAGCGGCTCGTAGTGGTCCTCCCACAGCGGGGGAAGCTCGGAGTTGGGAGGGATGGACGGCAACAGGATGCCGCCGAAGGGATCGAACGTGTCGGCGGCCCAGCGCACCTCCTCCACGGCGTCAGCCATGTCGTTGGCGAAGACCTGGACGATGCCGGCCCGCCGGCCCGGGGTGGCGGCGCAGAAGTCGGCCAGCCACCGGTTGTGCGCCTGGACCCCGGCCCAGCGTCGTTCGTAGTCCTCGGCTGTCGGTGGCAACGCCACCAGGTTCCCTTCGCTGAAGAAAGGAGGGACGGTGTTGGGGAACAGCACCTCGGCCGCGATGCCGTCCGACTCGGTCTCGGCCAGGCGCTGGGCGCTGTCCCAATTTCTATAAGCGATCGGAGCGAGCAGGTCGGCGAACGGATTCACGTATTCCGCGGCCCAGCCATCGAAATCGTCGTGCCAGCGGCTCGCCAGGTAGGGGCGGTAGTCCTGGATATCGCCGCCGGCATGCCCGTCGGCTGAGACGACGGTGTAGCGGGCCCGGTCCCTTGCGGTCGCTGTCATCAGGTCAGTGCCGCCGGTGGAAGCTGTCCGGCCCCGATGGCGTCGGCCCGCCGGTGCAGCATGGCCGCGGCCTCGTCGAGGCCGTGGCCAATGATGAAGTCGCCACGCTTGACGCCTTGGACGCAGAAGCGGCCCAACTCACGCAGGTCCATGATCTGCACGGGGCGTCCTGCCGCCTCGAGCTGCTGCTTGAATTCCGCAAAAGTCGTCCCCGGCGCAGGTGGGCGCGGGCGCTCCCGCTGGAGGGCGTCGGGGCGGTTGCGCTGCGCGGTCCACAGACCCGTGTCCAGCAGCCCGCCAGAGGGGTAGAAGACCGAGGCGCGCAGCTCGGTCCCGGCGGCGATCAGCTGATGGGCGAGGGCCTCGGTGAGACACGAGATGGCGGCCTTGCTAGAGGCGTACACCGAGGCGTACGGCACCGGTGCGATACCGCCGTCCATGCTCGACGTGTTGATCACGACGCCCGGCTCTCCGGACTCGATCATCCGCGGCACGAACGACAACATCCCGTTGGCAACGCCGAACACGTTGACCGAGAAACACCAGGCCCAGTCGTTGGCCTCTTGCTCCCAGGGCCGTCCTCCTCCGCCGGACGTGACCCCGGCATTGTTGAAGAGCAGGTGGCAGGCGCCCTCTTGCGCGAAGACGTTTTCGGCCAACGCCTCGACCGAGGCCGCGGAGGAGACGTCGGTGAGGACGCCCCGCACCGGGCCGGCGTCGGCCAACTCCTTGACGGCGACCTCGAGCACCGGCTCCTCGACATCGGCGATGACGACGCGGGCGCCCTCCTCGAGCAACGATTCGGTGATGCCGCGGCCGATGCCGGCGGCTCCCCCGGTGACGACAGCAACCTTGCCGTTCAGATCATCCAACGCGTGCCCCCGATTTTTCTGACGCCTCGTCAGCTCCCACCATAACGCCCGTTCGTCAGCGATTCAGGCCGAAGCTGAGGTGGCGCAGCGGTGCTCGATCCGATGTTGTCAGGTCGTGGTGCAAGGGGTGTTGTAACGTCGTCGTCATATACGCGAGACGGAGGTGACGAGGGTGAAACTGCAACGAGGATGGATCGGTGCCGGCCTGCTCGGCCTGACACTGGCGCTGGCCCCGCTCACCGTCACTGCGGCGTCGGCCGCCAATCACAAGGTCAAGGGCTCGAACCCGAACAGCGCCATGTGCAAGGCCGTCAAGAACGGGCAGGCGAACACGAGCGGGGTGAGCAGCGCCATTGAGAAGGCCATGACGTCGGGGAACTTCGCCCAGGCCAAGCGGGCCATGCTCAAGGCCTACGACACCGATCTCGGTAACGTGCAGAAGGCGCTCGACGCGATCAGGTCCGCGCCACCGAAGGTACAAAGGTCGTTCAAGGACCTGCTGTCCTTCGTGAAGAGGATCCGGAGCGATATCCAGAACGCATCGAGCCTGCAGGGCCTGGTGACCTCCTTCTCCACCCTGGGCAACAACCACAAACTCGTGACCGACAGCGCCACCATCGCCAACTGGTACACGGGCGTCTGCGGGGGCACGTTGGTCACGCCGTCCACCGTCACGCCGTCGACGGTGGCCAGCCCCTAAGCCCTTCAGGTTCATCCTTCACGGTGCCAGAGACACCGCCACAGCTGCACGTCCCACGTCCCGCCGAGTCCCAGCCCCTCGACGAGATGGCCATGGCCCGAGCCTGGCTCCAGCATCTCCGCGAGAGCGCCATCTTCAAGGTGGAGGGCCTCGACCACCAGCAACTGCGCTGGCGGCCTGCACCAGCGGCCAACTCGTTGGGTGTCCTCGTCGTGCACCTCGGATATACCGAGCGGCTCTGGCTCCGCGCCATCTGCGCCGGCGAACCGATGGACATGGCCTGGCGCGCTCGCATGTTCGAGCTGCCTGATGCCTGGGGAACCGACGAGGTTGTGGCGTTCTACCGTGAGGAGAGCGCGTGTGCCGATGCGGTCCTCGATGCGGTGGGGACGCTCGACGGGCCCTCCCGCGGGGACTTCCGGCCCACGACTTACCGCTGGGCTGTATTCCACCTGGTTGAGGAAGCCGCACGGCACGTCGGTCACATGGACATCACCCGGGAGCTCCTCGACGGAAGGATCGGTCGTTGAGAAGTGACGTTCCCCGGAGCAATCGCTCCCGGAGCCCCCGGCAGCCGATCCACCTGGGCCCTGGGGCGCGATCGTTGCGCCCAAAAACACGGGTACCCTCGAGGAAGTCCGCCTGGGTCGGCCTGGGCGGTCTGGTGACGCATAATTGGAGGAGTTCAAGTTCGGGGTCTGGGAGGTCGAAAGACGGCCATGGACGTGCATGCCGACGACACGGAGCTCGGGCGTGATCCGTCCCCGACGCTCATCGTCGAGCGGCCGGTGACGGGCAACCAAGGTCAGCTCTTCCATGATGTGTACCCGACCTACGCGGAGACCGATCGGATCCCCGTCGTCCCGCGGGCTGCCGGTCGCTCCGGCTCGTCGAGGTTCCTCCGTGCCCTGGTGATCATTGTGGCCATCGCCGTTCTCGCGGCGGGTGCCGCGCTCGGGCTCGTGAAGGCCGGCGTCATCGACAAGAGCGGGACCAACAACCCGCCGGCGGCTCAGGCGCAGCAACACCACGGGTCAGCACCGTCGACGGCGCCGCTCGTGACCCAGGTCTCCACCGGATCGGGCACCGCCACGTACCGGGTCGACATCGCGGCCTACGCCGTGACGGTGTCCACGACGACAGGCCGCTCGTGGGTGAGCATCGGCGCCGCGGGCCAGCACGCAGCCTTCGCCAGCATCTTGAACCCGAACAGTTCGCACAAGGAAATTCTCCTCGGCCCTTCGACCGTCGACGTCGGGGCCGGAGGAACAAAAGTGACCGTCGCAGCGGGCAAGCGCAGCGAGACGCTCACGCCACCATCAGCGCCCTTTAGCTATCAGTTCATCATCAAGCGCTGAACCCTGAGCTCGCCCAGGTGAACCTGCCGCGCCCTTCACGGATGGGCGCACTGGCCAGTCGAAGGGCGCAGTTCAAGCGGTTGGAGTCCGCAGCAGGACATCGATGACCCGTCCACGCAACGCCACGGCGCGCCATCTCGGAGTGCTCCCGACGCACGCACCATGACCGCTCGTCGGTGATTCAAGATCGAGATCAATCGGTCGATATATATCGTGATGGAGATCCGGGGAGGGCTTCAGCGCGGGGGCGCTCCGGTCAATCGTCGGGGAGACGCTGGCTTCACCCTGATGGAACTCCTGATCGTGGTGGTCGTCCTCGGTGTGCTCGCGGGCATTGTGGTCTTTGCCCTCTCATCCGTCACCACGCAGGCCGCCGTGGCGGCGTGCAATTCGGATGCAACGAGCGTCGAGACCGCAGCGAACGCCTACACGGCAAAGGTTGGAACACATCCGACCGACATCTCGGAGCTGAAAGGCAACTACCTTCACTCCCTTCCTCCCAGCCAGAACTACACCATCTCCATTGATCCCGACACGGGCACGGTCCTGATCGCGGCGCCGAGTTCGGTCACGCCTGTTCCCTACGGCACGCCAAGTGCCTGCAACGGCGCCGGCTCCCATGTGGCGACGACAACCACCACTACAGCCGCTCCGGCAACGACCACCACGACCACGCACGTGACGACGACAACCACAACCGCCCCCCCACCGACAACGACGACCACGGCAGCTTCGCGATCTAACGGCGTCACGGCGGTGCCGACGAGCGCGAACTATTCGTACTACGGCGGCCAGGAGGTCATCACCGTCCACAACACCTCGGCGATCACTGCCATGACGATCACTATCAAGGTGGCGCAGACGACTGGCGTGACCTACAACAGTGACTACAACAGCTTCCCGGGCGACGCGGGGTACAACGGGCATAGCACCGGCGGCGGAAAAATTACCTACACCTATGACCTGAGCGCCGGCCACAGCATCCCGGCGAAGTACTCCAATGGCGCACTCGGTGCCCAGTTCGGTGGAACGGGATCCCCGCGGACCACTTCGGGCGACACCTGGACAGTCACGAGCACCTCCGGTGGCGTCACCTCGACCATCAGTGGGACCTTCTAAGAATCCCCATCTGACCTCACGGGCATCCGGACCCGACTAGGGATCGGATGCCGGCACGAGAAACTGCGCCGGCAAGAGCGCTCGTGCCGCCACGCCGACGACTGCCCGGACGGCGATGAAGCCGTCGGATTCGCCTCGCACGGCAGTGTTCCGCCGAAGGTCTATGCCTTCTGGGCTGCGGCGGCGTCTGCCTCGAGCTGTTTGTGGTCGGCCTTGAGCTGCTTCTCCTCCAGCTTGCGGGCCCGCTTCATGGCCGAACGGACCTTGGCCTCCATGTCAGAGACGGCAACGACGACGAGTCCGGCTTCGCCTTCGTCGAGGGACTCGCCGAGTTCCTTGAGATCACCTCGGCTCATGCCGGCTGCGGCGTGGCCGGCAAGGGCGCCCAAAATGGCGCCGGCCCCCGTGGTGCCGACGAGCAGGCCCGCACCGATGGCGGCCGCGGGAAACAGGGCAATGACAAGACCGGTCGCCAAGCCCACACCACCGCCGAAAACGCCACCAGCACGGGTGGGCGTCTCGTGCTTCTTCACGATTTTGACTTTCCCCTTGTTGTCGCGCTCGATCACGGCGGCGTCGTAGGCGTCAATCAGATTCGCCTCCGTATGCAGATCCCTGACCGCTTCGTAGTCGCCTACGGCGTCCTCGACGTTGCCATAGACGCCGCAGTAGACGAGCAGTGTGTCAAAAGCCATGAGTTTCCTCCTCGGGAAAATCGGAACGAATGCATTCTGTTGGTCGAGCGAACTCCTCGGGAATGCTCCCGCCTCCTGACGCGGCAGCGACGACGATTCCCTGGACGATCAACTTCCGTTGGAACGGTACACCGACACCGACCGGCGGGACACCCTTCAGTGGTCTGTCTTGACCGTCAGCCCACCAGGCGTTGCCATTGAGGGTCGAAACGAAACCTACCCCCTCACAGTTGGGACGGTGCCGCTTCGCGCGTCGATGGACAGTGCGATTTCGCACCCGTCCCGGATCGAAGAGGCGCACGCACTTCAAATGGGGTCCACTCCGCCGCGAAGAGGAGGGCCGTTCCCGAAGTGCCGAGCCATTCCGCACCGAGACCGAGCGTCTCGACTGATTCACAATCTGTGAGAATGAGCGCGTGGCAGACATTGCCGACCAGACCCACCAGGCTCGGCTCCTGCGTCGTGGCCGCAGACTCGAAGCGGCCACGCTCGGCTGGAACGTCGCCGGCGTGGTCGTGCTGGCGTCTGCCGCCATCGGGGCCCGATCGGTCGCACTTGCGGGCTTCGGTCTCGACAGCCTGATCGAGATCGGAGCATCGACCGTTGTCCTGTGGGAACTGGCCGGCGCCGACGCCCTGCGCCAGCGCGGGGCCATGCGACTCATCGGGATCGCGTTTGTTGCACTGGCCTTCTACCTCGGCCTTCAGAGCACGATCGTTCTCGTCGTAGGATTCCACCCCCGGCACAGCGTGCTCGGCATCGTCTGGACCGCCGTGACCGCCCTCGTGATGTTCACTCTGGCCGTTGCCAAGGCGAAGACCGGGTCGGCTCTGGGCAATCCCGTGCTTCAAGCCGAGGGTCGGATCACCATGATTGACGGGGTCCTCGCCACCGCGGTGCTCATCGGCTTGGTGCTCAATGCGGCCGCCGGATGGTGGTGGGCCGACCCATTGGCGGGGTACGTGTTGGTGTACTACGCGGTGCGAGAGGCACGCGAGTCGCTGCACCATTGACGCCCGTTACGCCGATATCCCGAAACCGCCGGGTCGACCCGCCGCCGCCCCCGACGACGCTCTCAAGCTGGTGCCCACAATCGCGTTGGGACCTTCTTCCCTACCAATGACGGCGCTGTCGGTTCATGCTCATCCAAGAGGATGTACATCGAGAAAGGACTCTGGCCGCGATGCCACACCGCTACTACGACGCCAGCGGCGGCGCCCATCCCGGTCTGTGGATTGTCATGATCGTGGCCTTCTTGGTCGTACTCGGTCTCCTCATCTGGATAGGCGTCAACCTCAGCCGGCACAAAGGCTCTCCCGACGCCGCTGTTCCCCGATCACCGACGGGTGCCCTGTCTCCTGACCCCCTGCGCATCCTCGATGAACGCCTCGCCCGAGGCGACATCGACATCGATGAATACACCCTTCGAAAGGAACTCCTCCGGGACAGCAACCCGGCGAAGACGTGAAGCATGGCTCCCTCGTCCTGGCATCGATCGGGGCGGTGCTCGCCCTCGCCGTCGGGCTGGCGGCGGGCGTCGTCCTGTTGACGAATTCGAACAGTCCAAGGAGCGTCGGTGCACAAAGTGCGGGCACGTGCCCGGTGCCTCACCTCGCCGGAAGCCAGGTCAACGTCACGCTCAGCGACGCGGGCGATGCCATGATGGGCACTCGCCCGATGATGGCAAGGCTGGTGGCGGAACCTTCTGCGGTCCGAGCGGGCACGGTCTCGTTCGTGGCAGTCAACACTGGCTCTCTGGTCCACGAGATGGTGGTGCTGCCGCTTCCAGCCGATGGGCTCGGGACGACGCCGGCGGGAGTCGACGGCAAAATCGACGAGTCCCGGAGCTTCGGCGAGTCATCACGCTCGTGCGGTTCGGGGTCCGGAGACGGCATCGCCCCGGGAAGTGTCGGATGGGTGACGATGACACTCGAGCCCGGTCACTACGAGCTGGTCTGCGACGAACCCTGGCACTACACAGCCGGGATGTTCGCCGAACTGACCGTCACGTAGCAGTTCGGCGTCGGTCCCACGGCCCGAACCCGGCGCCTTTCAGCTCTCGGCCTCACCCTCACCTCGAAGTGGGAACCGCAAGACATTGCACAACGCTGGACCCTCTCTCACGGTCAAGCTCTGGACCGAAGGTGCTCGTGCTCAGCAAGCCCTCGCCCTCACGAGCACCCGCTGGTCGACCCGCAGCTCCCGCAGACGTAGCACGAACCGGCCCGCTGCATGGTGTTGCCGCAGCTGTAGCAAAGCGGCGCGTCCAGCTGCTCTGCTCGGGCCATGGGCCGCTCGGCCGGCAAGGATCCGGCGGTGTCGGCCGTCGTGCCGCTGCTGAGCCCGTCGTCGACGAGCCCGACCGATGGCGTCGACATCTCCTCGACACCAGGCAGCGTCGGCTGCGTCCGCTCCTGCGTGGAGAGGATGCCGAGTTCGTTGCGCTCCTCTTGGGACAAGAAGTCCAGCGCCAGCCGGCGTGAGATGTAATCGATCAGGCTCGTGGCGATCCGCAGCTCGGGGTCGTCGGTGATGCCGGCGGGCTCGAACTTCATGTTGGCGAACTTGCGCACGAAAGTGGCCAAGGGCACGCCGTGCTGCAGTCCCAGGCTCAGCGAAATGGAGAAGGCGTCCATGATGCCGGCCAGGGTCGACCCCTGCTTGGAGACCTTGATGAACACCTCGCCGGGACGTCCGTCCTCGTACTCCCCGACCGTCACGTAACCCTCGCAGTCGGCCACCCGGAACGAGAAGGTCTTCGAGTTGCGCCGGCGGGGCAGGCGTTCGCGCACGGCGCCGACCACCACGGGTGACGACGCCGTCCGCTTCTGCTCGCTCAGCAGCGCCGCCTCCAGCTCGGCGATGCGGGCCGTGACCTCGCGTTCGCGGGCCTCGGCGTCCGAGCCGGCCGGCGCCGTGTCGCCTCCCTCCGCTGCCGGCTCCCTCTTCGTCGTCGAGAGCGGCTGCGCCACCTTGCAGTTGTCACGGTAGATGGCCACGGCCTTAATCCCCAGGCGCCAGGCGTCAATGTGCAGCTGCTCCACGTCCTCGACCGAGACGTCCTCGGGCATGTTCACCGTCTTGGAGATGGCGCCGCTGATGAATGGTTGCACCGCTCCCATCATGCGGATGTGACCCGAGTAGTGGATGGTGTTGTCACCCATGGAGCAGGCGAAGACCGGCAGGTGCTCGGGAGCGACGTGCGGAGCACCGAGGATCGACATGTGCTCGTTGATGTAGTTGACGATGTCCTCGGACTGCTCGGACCCGTAGCCCAACTTCGCCAGCGCCCGCGGCACTGTCTGGTTGACGATCGACATCGTGCCGCCGCCGACCAGCTTCTTGGTCTTGACGAGCCCGAGGTCGGGCTCGACACCCGTCGTGTCGCAGTCCATCAGCAGCCCGATGGTCCCGGTCGGCGCGAGCACCGACGCCTGTGAGTTGCGCACGCCGTAGACCTCGGCCAGGTCGACGGCCTGATCCCAGGCCTCCTGCGCGGCAGACAGTAGCTCCGGCGGCACCACGTCCTCGTTGATCCGGGCCGCCTCCGCCTGGTGCATCCGCAGGACGTTGAGCATCGGCTCGCCGTTCTCGTGGTACCCGGCAAACGGGCCCATGCGGGCGGCCGTGCGGGCCGAGGTGGCGTAGGCATGCCCCGTGAGCAATGCAGTGATGGCCGCGGCCCAGGCGCGCCCGGCGTCCGAGTCGTAGGGCAGGCCCTGGGCCATGAGCAGCGCGCCGAGATTGGCGTAGCCGATGCCCAGCTGGCGGAAGGCCCGCGTGGTCTCGGCGATGTGCCGGGTCGGGTAGTCGGCGTTGCCGACGATGATCTCCTGGCCCGTGAAGACGACCGCGACCGCGGCCTTGAATCCCTCCACGTCGAACTCGTCGTTCTCGTCGAGGAAGGTGAGCAGGTTCATGGAGGCCAGGTTGCAGGCCGAGTCGTCGAGGTGGACGTACTCGCTGCACGGGTTGGAACCGTTGATGCGGCCCGTCACCGGTGCCGTGTGCCAACGGTTGATGGTCGTGTCGTATTGGAGTCCCGGGTCGGCACACTGCCAGGCGGAGTGAGCGATCTGGCGGAACAGGTCACGGGCCGGCAGCGTCCTGATGACAGAGCCGTCCGTCCGTGCCGTCAGGTTCCAGTCGCGACCGTCAATGACGGCCTCCATGAACTCGTCGGTGACGCGGACCGAGTTGTTGGCGTTCTGGTACTGCGTCGAGTGGCTGTCGGCGCCGTCGAGGTCCATGTCGAAGCCGGCGTCGCGCAGCACGCGAGCCTTGCGCTCCTCGATCGCCTTGCACCAGATGAAGTCCTCCACGTCGGGGTGATCCACGTCGAGGATGACCATCTTGGCGGCCCGCCGGGTCTTGCCGCCGGACTTGATGGTTCCCGCCGACGCGTCGGCCCCACGCATGAAGCTCACCGGGCCCGAGGCGGTGCCGCCGCCCTTGAGCAGCTCCTGCGACGAGCGGATGCGCGAAAGGTTGACCCCGGCGCCAGACCCTCCCTTGAAGATGATGCCCTCCTCGGTGTACCAGTTGAGGATGGAATCCATCGTGTCCTCGACGGACAGGATGAAACAATTGTGGACACGCAAGTTGTCGCTCAAGTACTCACCGCTCTCGGTCTGGATGTCGTAGACATCCATCGTTCCGAGCTCCTCGATGCGATCGATCTCGAGCCTCTTTGTCGCTGTCGTCGCGCGGCCCGCAAGCTCCAGGCTTTGCGCGAGCTTCGTGGCCTTGGCGGGATCGATGAAGCCGACTTCGTCGGCAAAGGCCATTCGGTCTCCCAATGTCCGAATGGTGAGAGACCAGCACCCATGCCGATCCGGACGCCGATCAGCCTTGAACTGCACCCTCGAGAAGATCCCGAAGCGCCCTAGCAGCGTCTGCGCGCCACGGACAATGCCCTCGGAAATCATGTCCATCCCGATGTAGGCCGAGCGCTCACCGACACTCACGTACCCCTCGGCCTGGAAGAGGCTGCGGAGGTACGCGGCGACCACCGGAAGGGGCGCGTCAAAGAGGTGCTCCGGCACCGTCATGTCGACACCTCGGGTCCGGAGGCCCCACCGCTCGACGAAGTCCCCGAGCACAGCGCCGTAGAGCCGGGTACGCCGGCAGTCGAGTGAGGTGTCGATCGTCGCCACTTTCCTCTCGTGGCGATGGACATCGGGAAACACGGAGTCGATGGCAGTGTTCACCCACACTCTCTCCGCCTCCGTCACGGACATCGCCTCGATCGTGAGGGAGCGGTTGGTCCCCTCGTCCTGGCCGACGAAGCCATCAGACTGCAGCCAACCGGCCAGCGCTGCTTCAGCGATGTCCCCACCGCCGAGCTCCCTCGAGCCATAGGACTCGTTGCGGTGCCAGCTGAGCTGGTCGTCTGGCTTGAGGTCAGCTGCCGGGACGAACCGACCCGTGCCGTCCCCAGTCGCCAGCCACACGAGATGGTCGCCGGTGACGTCCAGCTGATGCCCAGCCTTTGTGTGGATCCTCAGGACAGGCTTCGATCCGTTGTGCTTGACCGCAACAATGCGGGTGATTCCCTGCGCGTCGAACACCTTCTCGCCGACCGCGTCTTCCTCGACAAGTCGGCCGATCGGGACGAGCCCATCGGGAGTGCTGACGAGCGCCTGGTAGGGCTGACACGCGCTCCCCTGCTGGGGTACGCCCTGGACGCCGATGTTGAACCACACCGGCGAGTTGAAGGCGGCGCGCTGGTGGATGATCAGATACTTGAGCTCGTGGTTGAAGACCAGGGCCTCCTCGTCATCGGCGAAGTAGCCGTCCTTGATGCCCCAAGCCGTCAGCGTGTCGGCCACCCGGTCGGCCACCTGGCGCAGCGACCACTCGCGCTCCTCTGTGCCGAGGGTCCCCCGGAAGTACTTCTGCGCCAAAATGTTGGTGGCGTTGACGCTCCAGGACTCGGGTACCTCGACGCCCAGCTGCTCGAAGGCCACCGTGCCGTCCCGGAAGTTGGTGATGCGGGCGTCACGCCGCTCCCACACGACCTCGTCGTAGGGGTGCACACCCTCGGTGGTGAAGTGCCGGCGGATGCCGATCTCGGATCGCTGGGGGGCGATGGCCATGGCGCTGGGGTCCTCCTGTTGGTTCGGTCCGGGGGTGTCGCTGCTTGCCTGCGGTTCGTTACTGCCTGCTGGTCGTCACCGAGACCCCACCCTCATTTGAGCGGAGCGGTGTCTCATGGCGCCTTCCGATCCAGCGCCCTGGAGGGGTCAGATGTCGCCTCACCACAATATGTTGTGGGTGGCCCCTCCCCGAGACACGAGATGATGTGTTATTACAGCACTGTAGTTACGCCCTTGTCAACCACACTCGCGCATCGTTCCTGCAGGTCACGGGCCGTTCGCGATTGTTTGCGCGCGAAAGCCGCCAGCGGAGGTCCGCCAGGGCGCCGGCGACCCGAGAAGCGTTAGCGTCAACGAGCCATGGCCAGGGTCGTCGTCGCCATCGATGCGGGCACGACCGGCGTGCGCGCCCTCGCCGTCGACCACCGTGCCCGGGTGGTCGACGTCGCCTACAAGGAGCTGACCCAACACTTCCCCCGCCCGGGCTGGGTCGAGCACGACGCCGCCGAGATCTGGAGCTCGGTGCGCACCACCCTGGCCGAGCTTGGTGGCCGCCTGGCCGACGAAGGCCACACCGTGGCGGCCGTCGGCATCACGAACCAGCGCGAGACGCTGGTTGCGTTCGACCGCTCGACTGGCCAACCGCTGTGCCGCGCCATTGTGTGGCAGGACCGCCGCACTGCCGCCTTGTGCGCCGAGCTCACCGACGCCGGACACCTGCCGCTCGTACGCGCCACGACAGGGCTGGTGCTCGATCCCTACTTCAGCGCCACCAAGGCAGCCTGGCTGCTGCGCCACGGCAACCTGCGGCTCGCACCCGACGACCCGAACCTCTCTTTTTGCACCGTCGACACCTGGGTGCTGTGGAACCTCACCGGCGGCACCCGTGGCGGCAGCTATGCCACGGACCCCTCCAACGCCAGCCGCACCTTGTTGCTGGACACGGCGGCGCTCGCCTGGTCCCCCGAGCTGTGCGCGCTCTTCGACGTGCCAGCCCACACCCTGCCCGACGTGCGCCCGTCCGCCGGCCGCTTCGGCACCGTGGCCCAGGACGATCTCGGCCCGGCCACCGCCGTCCTCAACGGCGTGCCGGTGTCAGGCGTGCTCGGCGACCAGCAGGCCGCGCTGTTCGGGCAGGCCTGCTTCGAGCCCGGCATGGTGAAGGTCACCTACGGCACCGGCAGCTTCGCCCTGGCCCATGCCGGCCCGGATCGGCCGGCCGCACCCGATGGGCTCACGGTCAGTTGCGCCTGGGATCTGGGCGACCATGCCGACAGTCCCCTCGGCCGCGTGGCCTACGCCCTCGAGGGTTCCGCGTTCGTCTCGGGCGCGGCCATCCAGTGGCTGCGCGACGGGCTCGGCATCATCGCCGCCGCCGCCGAGGTCGGCCCCTTGGCGGCCTCGGTGCCCGACAGCGGCGGGGTCACCTTCGTTCCGGCGCTGAGCGGACTGGGCAGCCCGTGGTGGGACCCCCGGGCGCGCGGCATCGTGACCGGCCTCACCCGGGGAGTCGGCCGGGCCCACCTGGCGCGCGCCTGCGTCGAGGCCATGGCCTTCCAGGTGCGCGACATGACCGATGCCATGGCCGCCGCGTCGTCGCACCCACTCTCCGCGCTGCGGGCGGACGGGGGTGCCGCCGCCATGGACCTCCTCCTCGAGCTCCAGGCCGAGCAGAGCCGCATGCCCGTGGCGCGTCCCCGCTCGCTCGAATCGACTGCGCTGGGTGCTGCCACCCTCGCCGGCCTGGCCGAGGGCGTGTGGCCTTCGCTGGCCGCGCTGTCCTCGTTATGGCAGGCCGAGCACACGTTCGAGCCGGCACTTCCCGCGGAGATCGCCGACGCCACCTACGCGGCGTGGCGCCGCGCCGTGGAGAAGTCGATGGGTTGGGCCGAGCTCGACCCAACGTCCTAGCCAGACACACGCCGCGCTGATAATCCACGTCTTCCGCACGAATTCTGCGGGTGGTCGGCTCGATTCCCCCTACCGCCCCGCCGGTACAGGGGACACAATGTCAGAGGGCGCTCGGGGTCCATGTTGGAGCGGGCGCTCGTCGTCTGACGAGGCGGGGGGCACCATGGGACGTCGCAAAGCCGGTCTGCCAGGCCGTTGGCCCGGACGGGTCCCGCGCACGGCACGCCGACTCGGCGTCGCGGTGGCGGCCCTGGTCGTCGCGGCGGGCACGACGACAGTCTTCGACGCGTCCTCGTTCGTCTCCGGCACCGCGCCTCCCACGGAAGCCCTGCAGTGCACCGACACATGGACCGGGATGGGTGGCACGGGTGAGTGGGGCACCGCAGCCAACTGGAGTGCGGGTGTGCCCAGCGGCTCCGGTATCGATGCCTGTATCTCGGGCAACGCCGACGTCGTCCTGGCCGGAGGGTCAGCATTGGTGGCGCAGCTCTCGGTCTCGGCCGGCGCCAGCCTCACCATCGAGCCGCGTCCGACGGCCGGCGCGCACCCCTCTGCTGGAGGCCCGACCACCACGACCACCACGACGGGCGCGACGGGCGCCTCACCAACCTCAAGCCCGTCCGACGCGGCGCCGGCCCTCACCGTGTCATCTGGAGTGCAGAACGCCGGTTCCCTCACGGTGACTGCGGGTCAGATCGCCGGCGGGCTCGACCTGGCGGTGGCTGGGCCAATGTTGAACACGGGGACCCTCACGGTGAACGGCACCGTCTCGCTCGGGGGCACCGCGTCAACCACCCTGCTCAACGACGGCACCATCGGCATCGCGCCCGGGGGACGCATCGCCATGGACGGCTCCTCGACCATGACCAACGAGGCGGATGGGCTTCTCGCCTTCGGGATCGACGGCGCTCCGACCGCGCCGGCTGCGGTGGGCCGCATCACCGGGGGCGCGCTCTCGCTCGGCGGCAGCGTCGACCCCGTCTTCGAGCAGGGCTTCGTGCCGCCGCCCGGATCCGAGTACGTCGTCGACAACGGACCGTTTTCTGGCACCTTCGCTTCAGTCCAACAGGGCGCAACGGCCGATTACGCCCACGCGGGTGAGCTGGGTCTGATCGGCGGCGGTGTCGCGACCGCCACGTCGACCACCGTCTCGACGTCCATGCCGACCGGTGTGCCCTTCGGGCACCTCGTGGCCCTGACGGCAACCGTCGCGCCGACGTCGGGCTCCAATCCGACGGGTTCCGTGACCTTCCTGGCGAACGACCGACCGCTGGGAAGCTCTCCTCTCTCGACCAACGCCAGCGGCACCACCGGGGCCACCATCGACGTCTCGAGCCTGCCGGTCGGCACGCCAGCCATCACGGCGACCTACGGGGGCGACGTCGTTTTTGCTCCCAGCTCCTCGGCCGCCCTCACCCAGGTCGTCCGTCGCGATGCGACCACTCTCACGCTCACGCCCTCAACGACCAGCCCGCAGCCTGGTCAACCCGTCACCGAGACGGCCACCTTGGCGCTCAGCTCACCCACGACCGGGACGCCGACCGGCGCGGTCTCCTTCACCGACAACGGGAACCCGATCGCCGGCTGCGAGGCCGTGACCTTGTCGTTGACCGTCCCGCTTCAGGCTTCCTGCCCCGAGACCTTTGCGTCGGGAACGACCCACTCCATCATCGCCGGCTACAGCGGGGACACCGACGACGACGCAAGCACAGCGGAACTACTGCAGTCGGTTGGTCAGATCGTGACGCAGACGACTGTCACGTCATCCTCGCCCACGCTGACCTACGGCCAGGACGTCTCGCTGACCGCCACCGTGGTTGCGAATGGGGCCGCATCGGCCACTCCGGCGGGCACGGTCACCTTCTACGACTACCAGTCGAATCCCATCGGGACGGTGGCCGCCTCGACGACCGGCGGCGCGACCACCGCCACGCTCGAGATCGCCAGTCTCATGGGGGGCCGTCACGTGATCACGGCGTCCTACAGCGGGGATCCAACCTTCGCATCGAGCACGTCGAACCAACCCGTCCAGGTTGACGTCGTGGAGGCACCGACCACTGTGTCACTCGCCGGCCCGGCTGATCCGATCGTGCTCGGCCAGGCCGTCGTCTTCACGGCCACGATCAACTCGTCGGCGGTGGGTGAGTCGGGGACGGTGCAGTTCGCCGACGACGGTATCCCGATCGGCAGCGGCAGCGTCGCGAATGGGCGCGCAACGTTCGAAACGGGATCGCTCCTGCTCGGGCCGCATTCGATCACGGCCGTCTACGAAGGGGACGACGACTTCGTCGGCAGTTCGTCGAGTGACACCGTTGCGCTGGGCGTCGACCAGGACTCCACGTCGATCGAGCTGACGGCTGACCATGCGCCTGGGTTCGTCGGTCAGACCATCACGTTCACGGCCGCGGTGACCCCCGACGCACCGGGATCCGGTTCACCGACCGGGACCGTCTCCTTCAGCGACGATGCAGTGCCGATCCCCAGCTGTCAGGGCGTCGCGCTCTCGGTGACGCGGCCGCCGGCAGCGACGTGTCCACTGGGCTTCGACGCGAGCGCACTGCATGACGTGACGGCGACGTTCAGCGGTGATGCCGGCTTCACCGCGTCGACGGGAGCGATGACCGAAGCCATCGCGCCGGCATCCACGACGACGAGTGTCGTCCCGTCACCGTCGCTGGCGACGACGGGTCAAAGCGTCTCGCTGACCGCAACCGTGGCACCGACGACAGGTGGAGCCATTCCTTCCGGGATGGTCACCTTCAGTGTCAACGGCACGGTGCTCGGTTCCTCCACCTTGACCGCATCGGGCGGCGTGGCCTCGGCCAGCATGCTCACCACGACGTTGCCCGTTGGTTCTGACCGGGTTCTCGCCTCGTTTGAGGGGACCGCTGACTTCGCGTCGAGCGAGTCGACCAGCGCGGCCGGCGTCATCGTCAGTCGGGCCGCCACCACCCTCGGTCTGCTCTCGTCGGTGAACCCCACCTCGAGCGGCCAGGCGACGACGTTCACCGCCACCGTGTTCCCGACCACGGGTTCGGGCGAGACCGGCAGTGTCGCCTTCTTCGGCGACGGGTCACGCCTCGGCTCGAGTGTGGTCGTGCACGGACAGGCGACCCTGACCGTCCCGACGCTCCCTGGTGGCGACCACGCCATCACCGCCACCTATTCCGGCGACGGCGACTTCTCCGCCAGCGCCACGTCGGCTCCGCTCACCCAGGCGGTGGGCAGGCGCTAAGGCGCCACCCGGTCCGACCAGGGCCGACCTGGACGTTCTCCCCCTTTCGCGCTGCGTTGCCCCGGGCCAGCCCGGAACAGGCAATAAAGCAAGGACTTACTTGTTATATTCACCGGAGGAGCGGACACGCCGCTCGGAAGGGTGGGCAGCCATGAGTGTGGCAATCGTGACAGGAGCATCCCGGGGTCTCGGCGAGGCACTGGCGGCAGGTCTGGTCCGGTCCGGCTGGTCCCTCGTCATGGACGGACGCGACCAGACCACCCTCCACGTGGCGGCCGATCGCCTGCGAAGCCAGACGGCGACGGGCGCGCGCATCGTGGCGGTCGTCGGCGACATCACCGACGAGGAGCACCGCCACGCGCTGACCGCGGCCGCCTTCGAGCTGGGCGGTCTCGACCTCGTCGTGAACAATGCCGGGACGCTCGGGACGTCGCCGCTCCCCTCGCTGGCCGACTACCCCCTCGGCGACCTCCGCGTCGCCTTCGAGGTCAACGTGGTCGCTCCGTTGGGCTTGCTCCAGGACACGCTGCCCCTTCTGTTGGACTCGCCACGCCCGCGGGTGATCAACGTGACGTCGGACGCCGGGGTCGAGGCGTACGAGGGCTGGGGTGGCTACGGTGCCGGCAAGGCCGCACTCGAGCATCTCGGAGCGGTGCTCGCAGTGGAGTTCCCCACTCTGACGGTGTGGTCGGTCGATCCCGGCGACCTGCGCACGGCCATGCACCAGGCCGCGTTCCCCGGGGAGGACATCTCGGATCGGCCCGAGCCGAGCACGGTCGTGCCCGCCTTCCTCGAATTGATCGGCAGTGATCGACCGAGTGGTCGCGTCCGCGCCGCCGAGTTGCTCTCGACCGGAGCGGTGGCATGAGCGCCCTGACGGCGCCCGGCGTGGAGGTCTCAACCACGGCCCGCCCGCCCGAGCTCCGTCCGCTTTCGTTCTCGCTGCCGCCCTCGCTCGAGGCGCCGGCGCCACCCGAATATCGCGGCATGACCCGCGACGCCGTTCGCATGCTGGTCGCGACCAAGGAAACCGGGAGCCTCGTCCATTCGACCTTCTCGGAACTCCCCCGCTTCCTCGACGAAGGCGATCTCGTGGTGATCAACACGTCCGGGACGCTGGCCGCCGAGCTCGACGGCACAGCACCCGACGGATCGGGAGTGCAGGTGCATCTCTCGACGCAACTCCCGGCCGATTTGTGGACGGTGGAAGTCCGCCACCACGGGGAGCCTCACCTCGGGGCGACGCCCGGTGACGTCATCACCCTGCCTGAGGGCGGCACGGTCGCCCTGCTCGCCCCCTACTCCCCCGGTCCCGGCGGCGTCGGCGTGCGGCTCTGGATCTCCAGCCTCGCCACACCCGAGCGCCTGCACAGCTTCCTGGCTCGATACGGCCGCCCGATCCGCTACGGCTACGTGCGCGGGAGCTACCCCATCAGTGCGTATCAGAACGTCTACGCCACCGAGCCGGGATCGGCCGAAATGCCCAGCGCCGGGCGGCCCTTCACGCCAGAGGTGCTCACCCGTCTGGTGGCGAAGGGCGTCGGCGTCGCCCCGTTGCTGCTCCACACCGGCGTCGCCTCGCTGGAGGCGAGCGAACCGCCGTATGCCGAATACTTCCGCGTCTCACTGCCCACGGCCCACCGCATCAACGACACGCGGCGCTCGGGTGGTCGGGTCATCGCCATCGGCACGACCGTGGTGCGCGCGCTCGAATCCGTGGTCGACGATCATGGCCACGTGCATCCGAGCGAAGGCTGGACCGAGACGGTCGTCTCGCCCGAACACCCCGTCCGCTCCGTCGATGGCTTCCTGACCGGCTGGCACGAGCCCGAGGCCTCCCACCTGGCCATGCTCGAGGCCATCGCCGGACGGACGCTGCTCGAGTCCTCCTACGCAGCGGCACTGGACGAGGGGTACCTGTGGCACGAGTTCGGCGATGTCCACCTGATACTGCCGTGAACGCTGAAGCGGTGAACGCCGATGCCGTGCCGGCCGACGCGGTGCCCGTCGAGACGTTGACTCCCCGCGAGGCTCCCGAACCCGAGTCGCCCCTCCAGCAATTGCCCACCACCCGCCGGGCCATCCTCAACTTGTTGAAGCGCCAGGGTCCCCTCGATGCCGCCGCGGTGGCCGCGGCACTCGCCCTCACCCCCGCTGCCATCCGGCTCCAGCTCAGCCATCTTGAAGAGGACGGGCTCCTGGCGCACCGCGACGATCCGGGCGAAGGCTCGCGCCGCGGCCGGCCCCGACACGTCTACGAGCTCACCTCGGCGGCCGAAGCCCTGTACCCGAAGCGCTACGGCGATCTCACGACCGAACTGCTCGGGTACCTGGGCGGCCCGGGTGCCACAAAGGTCGACGAGCTGTTCGAGCAGCGGCGACAACGGCGCGTCGCCGGTGCGCTCCCCAAGACGGCGCACCTCCCCTTCGACGAGCAGGTCGCCGCGTTGACCGCCATTCTCGATGAGGACGGCTACCTCGCCGAGTCGGAACGACTCGGCGACGGCAGTTGGCGGATCACCGAGCACAACTGTGCCATCCTCACCGTCGCACACGGGTTCGGTCAGGCCTGCACGAGCGAGCTCGCCTTCATCCGAGATGCGCTGCCCGGAGCGTCAGTCCGCCGGGTGGCGCACATCATGGACGGCGCCCACGTGTGCGCCTACGTCGTCAGCCCGCCGGGGTCGTCGAGTCGGCCGACCTGATCTCCACGACGGTGACGCCGTCAACCTCGTGGATCTCGCTGCGCAGGAGTTCGACAAGGTGGTCGCCACTGATTTCGACGACGAACTCGTCAACGGCCTGGCCCTCGTCGCGTTCCAAGATGTTGATCGCCACGATGTCGCCCCCCACGGCCCCGATCCTGCTGGCCACCAGGCCGAGCGCACCGGGGCGGTCGGGCAACGCGATGCGCACGACGTAGCCAGCCATGGGCCCAACGTTAGGCCGTCAATGTGAACTGGCTGTTTCGGATTGCTTACGAAACGCCACTGGCTGCAGGTATGGGTGCCCTGGCTCAGGCCGGGCTCACGCTCGCCCTGCTGGGCACGTACTCGTCGATGTACGGGCGCTCGGACAGGCGGGCGATCTCATGCATGAGCCGATCCGTGAAGGCCCGGCACTCGGTGTGGTCGTGGTTCGCCAGTGGGTCGGCGGGGTCCTCGGGCGGATCCATCTGCATCGGCTTCCCGAACCGGATGACGACCGTCTTGAAGGGCCGCATGAACTTGGAGTTCACAGGCTGCACGTCGACGGTCCCGACCACCCCCACGGGGACAACGGGCACGCCGCACTCGCGTGAGAGCCGCGTCACGCCGGTCCGACCTTTGTGCACGTAGCAATCCGTGGAGCGAGTGCCCTCAGGGTAGAGGCCGAGGATGTTGCCCTTGCCGAGCACGTCGTTGCGCGCTCGTCTCGAGTGCCCGCTCCGAGACACTCCCGCCGCCGCGGCGAATCGGGATCTGCCCCGCGGCCCGGAAGAACCACGCGGTCTTCCACGAGTCGAAGTATTCCGCCTTGGCGAGGAAAGTCACCTTGCGCCGAACCACCAGGGGGATGAAGAAGGAGTCGCAGAAGGACTGATGGTTGGCGGCCAACACGACCGGCCCCCGGGTTGGGATGTTGTCCCGACCCTCAACTTTGACGCGGAACAGCACGAAGAATATCGGGGTGAGGATGGCCTTGAGCACCCAGTACGTCACGGGCCAAACGTACCCCCGTAGGGCGGTCCCCGCACCGGCTGCCGCTGTGCTGAACTGCGGTGCCCGATTCTCGCCCGGCGCGGAGGTGCGCATAAGTGACCAGTGAAACCCTGACTGCCGAACCCTTCGTGTCAGGGCTCTTCTTCGGCGAGTGCCCTCGTTGGCACGACGGCCGGCTGTGGTACTCGGACTTCTTCGACCACGCCGTCTACTCGGTGTCCGTCGAGGGCCAGCGCCGGGTCGAGGTCGACTTCGACGGTGAGCCGGCCGGCCTGGGCTGGCTCCCCGACGGCCGTCTCCTCTTCAACTCGCGGCTCGACCGCGTCATCATGCGGCGCGAGGCCGACGGGACGCTCGTCGTGCACGGCGACCTGAAGCCCTTCGCCACCTGGCACGTGAACGACATGGTGGTGGCGGCCAACGGGCAGGCCTACTCGGGCAACTTCGGTTTCGACCTCGACGGCCTGTACGACGGGTCGGTCCAGGCGAGCGCCATCTGTCCGGCCTCGCTCATTCGGGTCGATCCCGACGGCACCAGCCACGAGGCGGCGGCCGATCTCCAGTTCCCAAACGGTGCGGTCATCACCGACGACGGCGGCAGCCTCATCATCGCCGAGAGCATGGGCGGCCGGCTGACGGCGTTCGACCGTGCCGCCGACGGCACGCTGACGAACCGACGCGTCTGGGCCGCTCTGGAGGGCATCGCCCCCGACGGCATCTGCCTGTGCGCCGACGGGACCGTGTGGGTCGCCAATGCCGGTGGGGCAGAGTGTGTGCGGGTGGCCGAAGGTGGTGTGGTGCACGAGCGCGTGACGACGTCGAGGAATTGCTACGCCTGCATGTTGGGCGACGACGACCGGCGCACCCTCTATCTGGTGACCGCCCCCGACAGCAACGCCGCCGTGGCACGGGCCTCGCGGGACGGGGCGCTCGAGAAGGTGCGCACGACAGTGCCCGGAGCCGGGCTGCCGTGAGAGTGGTGCGACGCCACCACAGTGGCGGCCGCCGTGGCCGCGGGAGCAGGAGCGGCAGTGCGCGACAGCCCAGGCAGCGCAGCAGGACTGGATCCTTCCTGCGGTCCCTTGGCGGCGTCGCCACCGTTGCCGCCGGTGCGTTCGCGCTCATGGGGGTGGCGTGCGGCCCGCCCGCCGCGGCCGCGGTGCCTCCCCCCTATCTCCTCGCGCTCGGCGGGTCGGCCTCGGTCGGGTTCGAGCCCACCCTCGCGCACCCCCGGGGGCAGCCGACCAACACCGGCTATGCCGAGGACCTCGTCGCTTTGGAGCAGCGGCGCTGGCCCAACCTGAGCGTGGCTCATCTGGGCTGCCCGGGCGCCACCACCGTCACCATGCTCGACGGTGGTGGACACTGCCACTACGCGGAGGGCACCCAACTTGCGTCGGCCGAGGCGTTCTTGCGAGACCACCCCTCGACGGTGCTCGTGACCGTCGACCTCGGCTTCAACAGCCTGTTGCCGTGCCTGCGCCACGAGAGCCTGGACCCGGCCTGTGTCGACGGGGCCCTGACCACCGTGCGCGACCAGCTCGCCGCCATTGTGGCGGACCTCAAAGCCGCCGCACCCGCGCATGCCGTATTGGTCGGAATCGGCCACTACGACCCGTACCTCGGTGACTACGTCAAAGGTGCCAACGGGCAGGCCTTCGCTGCGGCCAGCCTCCCGGTGATGGAACGCCTCGACCAGACCCTGCGAGCGGTCTACCAGGCAGCCGGTGTGCCCTTGGCCGGAGTCGGCTCGGCCTTCGACCTCGCGGAGCACGACCCGGTGCGATGGAGCGGGCCGGGCATGGTGCCCGAGAACGTGGCGCGCACCTGTGCGCTGACGTTCATGTGCGACCCCCCTCCACTGGGCCACAACCCACATCCCGATGACGCGGGCTACCGGACGATCGCGGCCGCCATCGCCGAGGCCGCCGCCGCGCCATCGGACCGTGCCGACGCTGCCTCCTGATCGCACGCTTGGCCCTCGGGTGTGACGAGGACAGTCCGTGCGGGTGAGGACGGCTCCGACGCCCGAACGCGGCGCCACGGAACCTGAGTCCGGCCCGTCAGGGGTTTGGCCAGCGGGGTCCGGGCCAACAGCTCGGTCAGCCCGATGCAGGCGAGGAAGACGACCGCCACCGTGATGACGCTCACGACCGGCCAGGGCAGCACGCCATTGAGGTGGCGCCAGCCGACCCAGCTCAGGACCGTGAGGAACAGCACCTGCGCCAAGTACACGCCATAGGAGTTGTCCGATCCCGACTGCACCACGGCCCGCGTCCGCCCCGAGCGGCGCCGGTGCACCAGGGCCACGCCGATCAGATAGATGCAGGCGATGGCCCCGATGTTGAACGGGATCACAATCGGTTGGAACGGGTCCGAGCTCGAGCCCAACCACGAGGCAACCTCGTCTGCCGCCAGGTAGTACCACGCCTCGGCCGCCAGTGCCGCCACGAGCGTGCCCACGACAATGAGCCGGACGTGTGTGCACAGCCACTCGTGGACTTCGTCGAGGTGCAGCGCGACCACCATGCCGGCGATCAAATAGAACTGGTACGAGGTCACCTCCCGCGTGGCCCAGTAGCCGTGCATCCATGCCGGCACCAGGCCCCAGTGCATGGTCGACACCAAGGCGACCTGTGCCGCGCCGCTGGCGAGCAACAGCAGGCCGTGATGCCCGGTGCTCCGGCGCAACAACACCAACAACAGCGGGAACAGGGCGTAGAACTCCAGCAGGACCAACAGGTAGTAGAGCTGGTAGTAGCCGGTGCCCACCAGATAGAGCAGGTGCAACGTGTCGCTTTGAGCACTCCCGTGCTCACTCGGGAGGCCCACGCAGAAGTAGATGACGGTCCAGCACAAGTACGGCACCGCCACCAGGGCGAACCGACGCCGCCAGAACGTCCGGTGGTCGATGCCCGGGAGATCGCGCACGCTGTAGGCCAGCATGCAGGCCGAAACGAAGAGAAACGCCTCACGCGTGACGTGCAGCAACTGCAGCGAGGCGCCGACAGCCAGACCGGCGGCGACCGGCGCGAAGAACAAGAGGGTATGGGTGGACACCACGCCGGCTTGCTTGACCGGGCGCATGGCATCTATGTGATCGAGCCGCTTCCTCGTCCCCCGGATGGGCTGCGCCGGAGCGAGGGGCGACTCGTCGACGGTCGTCACCGGAGCCCGTAGGTGTACAGCACCGGCACCGCTGCGGTGTCCAGCTCGCGACGCCGGACCTTCCCCGTGGCGCCGGCGGGCAGGGCGTGCACGACACAGAGAGCGACCGGGCGCTTGGCGCGCACGAGATTGGCTTCCAGGGCGGCGCCGACCCGGATCGTCGTCTCACGGGCGATCAGCCCGAAGGTGGCTGCGTCGCCCCCGGTCGGATCCTCGGGACCGCGCAGGACGACGAAGGCCACGGGGACCTGGCCGAGCTCTGGGTCCTCGCGCCCGACGACTGCCGTGGCAGCCACCATCGGGTCCGCGCCGATGATCTCTTCGATCTCGCGAGGGAAGACCTTCTCGCCGCCACGGTTGATCACGTCATCGGTCCGGGCATCGAGATAGACGAACCCGTCGTCGTCGACGTGCCCGAGATCGCCGGTCCGCAGCCAGCCGTCGGAGTCGAATCGGTCCTGGTGCGCGTCACCCACGTAGGTCGCGATGACCGAGGGGCCGCGGATCTCGACGTGCCCGGACTGGCCTTCAGCCGGCGGACGAACCCCGCCGACCGGCTCCGCCTGGTCGACGATGCGCAGCTCCACGCCGACCGGCACGCCGACCGACCCCGGGCGGCGCGGCACGCCGAGCGGGTGGGCGGTGATCTGGCTCGCGGCCTCGGTCATGCCGTACGTCTCAATCACCGGAATCCCCGTGCTGTCCTCGAACCGTCCGGCCGCGGCGATCGGAAGCGGTGCCGAGGCCGAGCGGATGAAGCGGATGCCGGTCGGGATCTTCTCCTCCGGCCCGGGGGCGCCAAGGCGCGAGATAATGGCGGGGACTGCATTGATCCATGTGATCGACCGGAGTTCCATCAGCTCCCAGAAGGCAGTCCGGTGGAACTTGTCGTCGAGGACGAGTCCGGCGCCCGACACCATCGTCGCCAGCAGGCCCACGACTTCCGCGTTGATGTGGAAGAGGGGCAACGGGTTGAAGCCGCGATCGTCTGGTCCAAGCTCCAGATGCGAGGCCACGCAGCGCGCCGTGTAGAGCAACTGGTCAAGTCCCAGCCGGACGACTTTGGGTGTGCCGGTCGTGCCCGAGGACGAGAGGATCACGCCCCCGGCGTCCGGCAAGCGGGGCGCCGTCGCGCCCGGACGGGTCACCGGCCCGTCGTCGATGCCGCCGAGACGATGCAGCTCGACCCAGTCCTCGCCGACGCCGGCGACGGCGGGGCGGTCACCCACCACCACCTCGGCGCCGGTGCGCGTCATGGCGGCGGCCAGGCCAGCCTTCCCACTCCAGGGCATGGAGGGGTCGAGCGGCGCCACCCAGAAGCCGGCCGCCATGGCCCCGACGAAGGCGTCCGCGAACGCGAGGGGATCGCTGATCGCCAACCCGATGGTCGTCAGCCCTCGGGCCCGCGCGCCGCTCAGCTTGGCCCGCCAGCGCTCCATGCTGCCTTCGAGCTGGCGGAAGGAAAGGACCCTGCCGTCGCGGGCGTGTTCCACGTAGCCCTGCTCGCCCAGCGTCACCGAACGGGCACGGACGAGGTCGCTCAACGGGAGGTCCGGCTCCCGGCTCCACGGGGACGACACCTTCGACCGCAGCGGAGCCAATGTCATCGCTGTCTGCGACGCGACGGCCATCAGTACATCATCCGGGGGTCGGCGTAGTGCTTGAACTCCACCAGGTTGTCGGAGGGGTCGCGGAGCACGAACGTCCGGTGCACCTCGGCCAGCCCCTCGAAGCGGCTACGCACGTCGGCGAAGAACTCGATCTTGCGCTGCACACACAGGGTGTAGAGGGCGTCGAAGTCCCGGCTCTCGCGAAACGTGACCCCGAAGTGTCTCGGGTAGAGACACAACGCAGCCTCACGAGGCTGCGGCTGTTCGTCGAGGTGGCAGACCAGCTGGTCGCCGAAGAAGTCGAGTGTGATCCGGTCGGCATAGCGCCGGGCCAGCTTGCAGCCGAGCGCGTCGACGTAGAACGCCTGCGCCTGGTCGAGGTCGTCGACGGGAATGGCGAGATGGAAGACGTCGCGGCTCTCCCTCACGACACCGCGCTCTCGAAGCACTCGAGCGTGTCGGCGCGGAGACCCAGGCGGATGGTCTCGAGCCCGAGCAGCGCGGTCGACGAGACGTTGCCAAGGTTCACATTCGGTCCGATCCGCCGCACGAAGTAGCACTGGAGCTGGGTCGAGGGCGCCTCGAAGAGCAGCTGCTCGGGTGCGACGTCGCTCGCCAGGATCTCCTCAATGAGTCCGAAGCGCAGCTCGCCGTTGGGCCGGCAGATGCCCGACTTGCCGCTCTCTCGCGACTCGAGCGTCACCAGGGAGGCACCAGCTTCGAGGTCCTCGTGGATGCACTCGATCCACCGGTTCGGCGCCAGGCGCTCCGATCGCTCCGAGTCCTTGAAACCGACCTCGGACACAACCTGGAACTCGGCGGCCAGCTTGCGCACGTAGCCCGCTTTCTCTACGTGCGACAGGTCGATGGTGCCGTTCGACACCTCCACGTACCGGCAATCGAAGCTCTCGCACAGGTCGCGAAAGTCGTCGAAACGATTCTGCAGGACGAACTTCTCGAAGAGTGTCCCGCCGAAGTAGTAGTCGACGCCGGCGTCGGCCAGGATGTCGACCTTGCGCTGCAGGTCGGTAGTGACGATCGCCGTTCCCCAGCCGAACTTCACGAAGTCCAAGAACTCGGCGCCGCTCTCCACGATGTCGTGGAATTGGCGCGTGGGCAGGCCGCTGTCGACCATCATCGTCAAGCCCACAGTCCTCGGCTTGCTGGTCCTCGGTGGTAGCTCCAACATCGTTGGTCGCATGACTTGCTCCTCGCTCTTGCTCTCGATTGCCCTACGGCACGACTGATTCGCTGGGTTGGGGCCGGCGGAGGCCCCACACGCTCGCGTTGGCGACCGGCCCCCAGGCCATGTCCTCGACGGCGACGCCGTCGCAATAGGCCTTGGCCACCCGGATGGCGCCGCCATGGGCCACGACGAGGACAGCACCCTCGGGGGCACGCGCCTCGATGGCGTCGACGAAGTCGCGCACCCGCTCGTACAACTCGCGCAGCGACTCGCCCGCTGGCGGCCGCGCCTCGACATCGACCACACGCGCACCATCGATCCCCGAGAGTGCAGGGCGCAGCGCAGTCAGGGGCTGACCCTGCGCGTCGCCGAAACAGCGTTCGCGCACCCGGGAATCGAGCTGCACGGGCACGTGCAAGGCACGGGCGACAATCGCCGCGGTCTCCCGAGCCCGTTCGAGGTCACTGCTGTAGAGGGCGGTGATGTCCATGCCGCCGAGTCGCTCGCTCACCTGCGCCGCCTCACGACGGCCTCTGGGCGTGAGCACGGGGCCGTCCGCCTGTCCTTGCACGAGGCCCGAGGCGTTCCACGTGCTCTCTCCGTGACGCACGAACCACAGCCCCGAATCTGCCCCTTGTTGTTTCACCAATACCCACAATGCCCAGGTGTGCTGAGCCTCTACTGGGAATGCGGGAAAAAGATCATGAGGATTTGTAAAGAAACGATGAGCGGTTCCTGAGACACTGCTGAGTATTCGTGCTCGCGGCGCACCGTGCCGTCAGATCGCCCCCAGAAGGTCAGACGCGTGCGGGTTCACGCAGCGGCGCCACTGCGGCCTGGTGCGCCGGCGCGCGCGGGCTGGCGGACAATACGGCAGGCCCGAGGCGCGCCCGCTGCTCGGCACGGACCGGCCCGCCCAGCACCCAACGCAAGGGGGTGTGCAGCACGAGCGCGGTGAAGAGTGCGGCGCACCCCATGGTGAGCGCGAACGTGACGGCGACCATGCCGGCCCAACCCAGGTGGGGCGTGAGCCCCACGCCGCCGAGACCCGAGCGCACGAGGTTGATGAAGAGGACATGGCACAAGAAGATCCCGCCGGTGAGCCCGGCCAGGTACTCGGCCGTGAGGACGGTCGGCATGCGGCCGGGGTGGCGCGCCTGGTGCCGGTACCACATCCAGGCACCGCACTCGAGGGCCGCCACCGCCATGGTGAACCACAAGAAGGCGATCGGCTGATAGAGGTCAGACGCCCGACCCGGAGTCGAGCCGGTCCACACCGCAACCAGGTACCACATCGTGGCTGCAATCCCCATGACGACGGCGCCGGCGATCACCTGGCGATACCAGCGCTCCACGAAGCTGCGGACCTGGTCGAAGTGGAGCGCGACCAGTATGCCCGCCACGAACTGCTCCTGGTACGTGATGGGGTTACGGGCCCAGGGCCAGGCCGAGGCGATGTCACGCGTCCAGTTCCCCGCCACGCCGAAGGACGACGTGTAGTGGAGGTCCGCCGCCAGCATCAGGGCGAAGAGCAGGCTCGCCGTCATGAGCGCGACATGGTGGGTCGTGGCCCTGATGGCGCGCAGCACGAACGGAAAGACGAGGTACAGCCCGAAAAGGACGACCACGAAGTAGAGCTGGTAGTAGCCGTACAGCGTGTCGTTCCACAGCAACGGCCAGGCTTGGCCCCACGAATCGCCCCAGGCCATGGTGAAGATCCAGTAGATGGCGGTCCAGACGAGGAAGGGCACGCCGATCTGCACGTAGCGCCGGCGCCAGAACCCGACCGTGGAGCGGGGCCGGGTGATCTGCGCGTAGGTCAACAAGAAGGCGGCGAGGAAGAAGAAGGCGGTCCGGCTGAAGTGCAGCAACATGACGAATGCCCAGGCGGAGGTGTTCCCGCCCGCGATGGTCCATAGGAGCGAGTGCTGCAGCACGACGGCGCAGCAGGCGATCACCCGGAAGGCATCGAACTGGCCGAGATAACCGCCGTTGGTGCCCGGGATGGCGCTGGCGTCCGGCCGCGCGCGCGTCAGGACCGACTGGTCGGCGGGCATGGGAACGATCCTGCACCACGTGCCTCAATCCAAGCTGTGAGCGCCCCGGGAGGTGCGCGACGCACCTGGGTGTGGCACCCGGGTTTCGTCAACCCAATTTGGTCAGCGCGGTGCGCAGATGGCGCGCCGCCTGGCCGATGCGTTGCTCGTTCTCAATGAGCGCGAAGCGCACGTGGCCGTCACCGCCCGGGCCGAACCCGACGCCCGGCGACGTGGCCACGCCGGCCTCGCTCACGAGGTACTTGGAGAACTCGAGCGAACCCATTTCGCGGTAGGGCTCGGGAATCGGCGCCCAGACGAACATGGTTCCTTTCGGGGGGTCCAGGCGCCAACCGATCCGGTTGAGCCCGTCGCACAGCGCGTCGCGCCGCGATCGGTAGATCGCGTTGACCTCCTTGGGATAGTCGGGCGACTCGTTCATGGCGACGATGGCGGCGATCTGAATGGGTTGGAACGTCCCGTAGTCGAGATACGTCTTGAGCTTGGTCAGCGCCTGCACGATTTCGTGGTTGCCCACGACGAAGCCGACGCGCCAGCCCGCCATGGAGAAGGATTTGGTCATGGTGTAGATCTCCACCGCCACGTCGCTGGCGCCGGGCACCTGCAGGATGGACGGTGGCTCGTACCCGTCGAAACCGAGGTCGGCGTAGGCGAAGTCGTGCACCAGGACGACCTCGTGCTCGCGGGCGAAGGCGACCAGGCGCTCCATGAAGGACAGGTCGACGCAGGCCGTCGTCGGGTTGTGCGGGAACGACAGCACAATGACGCGCGGCTTGGGCCACGACTCCTCCCACGCATGCATGAGCCCGTCGAAGAACGCCTCGCCCGGATCGGGCGCGTCGTCCGAGTCCACGCCGGGCCCTTGCAGCGGCACCTGACGCACGTCGGCGCCGGCGAAGAGCGGGCCCCAGATGTGGATGGGGTACGACGGCGACGGCACCAGCGCCGTGTCGCCGGGCTGCACCAGGACCCACATCAGGTGCGAGAAGCCTTCCTTGGCCCCGATGGTGGTGACGACCTGCGTCTCGGGGTCGAGCGTGACGTCGAACTTGCGCTGGTACAGGTCGGTGATGGCGCTGCGCAGCTTCGGGATGCCGCGCGAGGCCGAATAGCGGTGGTTGCGGGGGTTCTGAGCGGCCTCGGCGAGCTTGTCCACGGCTACGTCGGGCGAGGGCAGGTCGGGGTTCCCGAAGCCGAGGTCGATCACGTCGCGCCCGGCTCGCCGTGCTGCCGCCTTGAGGTCGTTGATGGTGGCGAACACGTAGGGCGGCAGCCCGTTGATGCGGCGGAACTCCATCGGGGAAGTCTAGGGCGCGGGTCGCGCGCTCCCGGGACCATCGGAACCACCGGGTCCGCGCAGCCCGCGCGCGGCGGCGGTCAGCTCGTCGACATCGACCGGCCAGCCGAACACCGCCCAGGTGGCGCCGGCCTCGTCCAGCGCCGCCAACCGTTCGCCCAGAGGCGGCGCCGCCGCCGGTGGCGGCCCGGCCCAGGTCACCTCCACGCCATCGGCCCCGGCCCGCCGTTGGGCCACCAGGGCCGGCGGGGCATCCCACACGTTGAGTGCCGCATCGGCGGCGCGGACCTCCTCTGTCCGTCCCGCCGGACCTCCCGCCATCCACACGGGCAGGCCCAGCCCGGCCAGCCGCCGGCCCAACTCGATCATGTCCGCACGGCGCTCGGCCGCGGGGGCGAAGGGGATTCCGTAGGCCAGGTTCTCCTCCTCGCTCAGCCGGTCGCCCGTCCCGAGGCCCGCGATGACTCGGCCCGGCGCCAACCGCTCGAGTGCGATGAATTCCGCGGCGAGGACCTCGTTGGGGACGAGGCCGATCCGCGCCACCAGTGTCCCGAAGAACGGGCCTTCCCCCGGTCCCGAGGCCGGTCCGAGCGTGGTGGCCAGCGCACCGAGAATCGGGAAGGGCGCCAGCGCCGGGCGCTCGGGCTGGCCGATGGGCCAGATGTGGTCGTAGCAGAACAGACCGTCCACACCGGCGGCCACGGCGGCGCTCGCGACGGCGAAGGCCTCGTCGGGCCGGTCCCGGAACGTCGGCAGCACGACCCCGGTCCGCATCAGTCCCCGGCCCCCGGCCGCATCAGTCCAAGCCGCCGAGGCGCGCGGCGAGCGCGCCCCCCACGGCACCGGACCGCTCCCCGAACGCAGCTGGCACGATCACCGCCGCGGGCCGACGGTCCCCGCCCTCGACCAGCTCCGCGAAGGCAGCGCGGGCCGACGCGATGAGGAGGTCACCGGCCAGCACGACCCCACCCCCCAGGACGAAGCAAGCGGGGTCGAGGACCGCGGCCAGATTGGCCAGACCGAAGCCGATGAAGTGGCCGACGGTACGGATCACCTCCTGGGCCGCCGGGTCACCCTCGGCCGCCGCCGCCGAGATGTCCTCCCCCCGCACACTCTCGGGATCGCCGCCCGCGGCACGCACCACATCGCGCAAGCGGCCGGCCAGGGCAGCCTCGCGCGCGAGGACACCGAGGCCGGCGCCCGAGGCGAAACGCTCCCAGCAGCCGCGCCGCCCGCAGGGACACGCAGGTCCGGCCGGGTCCACCACCATGTGGCCGATTTCGCCGGCGAAGCCGGCCGCGCCCAGCTGCACCCGCCCGTCGAGCACGATGCCGCCGCCGATCCCGGTGCCGAGTGTGACCATCACCACGTGGTCGTAGCCTCGGGCGGCACCGAGGCGGTGCTCGGCCAGCACGGCGAAGTTGGCGTCGTTCTCTATGAGGATGGTCCGCCCGGGCAGCTCGCCGCCGATGAGCTCGTTCCAGTCGACCCCTTGGGCCTGCGGGAGGTTCGGGGCGAAGCGGAGCCGGCCGGCGCGGTCGACCATGCCGGGGGCGCCGACGCCCACCGGAGCGGGGACAGGCGTCGCCAGCGCGGCGGGAGCCGCCGCGTCGAGGTCGGTGACCACCTGGGCCACGGCCCGGGCCACGTGGCCGCCCACGATGTCGCGGGTGCCCCGGGGGGTGGCGACGCGCGCCTCGGCCACGATGACGTCGGCGCGGTCCAGCGCGACGCCGAGGACCTTGGTCCCGCCGATGTCGATGCCGTAGGTGACGCCGGTGGCCGCCAAGCCGCCGCCAGGGTTCACGAGGTCGACTCGACCCGCGCCTTCAGCTCTCGCATGGCGGTGGCCATGATGCGGCTCGTCGCCCGCATCTTGATGAAACCCGGGATGGGCACGCGCAGCTCGGCCTCCAGGTGGTACGTCACGTCGGTGCCGCCGCCGTCACCGGGGTCGAAGACGTAGCTGCCGTCGAGCTTGGTGGTGATGTCGCCCTGCGTCAGCTTCCAGGCCAGGATGTGGGGCGCCTCGGCGTAGTCGTAGGCAAGCGTGTAGCTCGTGCTGCGGCCGAAGGCGGCGGCCCGGAAGGTGACCAGCAGCGGGCGGCCCTGGTCGTCGCGCTCCTTGATCTCGACCTCTTTGATGTCGGCGGCCCAGGCCGGGTAGTGCTCGAGATCGGCCGCGACGGCGTAGCAGCGCTCGGGTGGTGCTGCGACCGAGATCTTTTCGGTGGCTTGGTCGGCCACGTCGGTGGGTCCTTCCTGTCGGTCCTGTCGGTGCTGCCCTGTCGGTGCTACCACCGGCGGCGGTGCGTCAGATTGCCACTCGGGCCAGCGCTTGGGCCAGCCTAGAAGCGAGAACGTCGTTGTCGAAGTCTTCCTGCACCCTAGATCGGGCCGCCTTTCCCATTCTGCGACGCCCGGCGGGGTCGACGAGCAGGGTGCGCAGCGCCTCGGCCACCGCACCGGGGTTGGCCGGGTCTGCCACCACCAAGCCGGTCTTCCCGTGGAGCACGGCTTCGGACGCTCCCCCGCTGTCGCCGGCCACCTGGGGCACCCCGGCGGCGGCCGCTTCCAAGAAGACGATCCCGAAACCTTCCTGCTCCAGGCCGAGCCAGCGGTTGCGGCAGGCCATGACGAAGACATCGGCTGCGCCCAGCAGCGCGGCCCGGTCTTGCTGGCTCACTCGCCCGAGGACCACGACCCGCACCGGACTCTGGTCGGCCAGGCGCCGCAGGTGATCTCGTTCGCGGCCGTCACCGGCGATGGCCACCACCAGGTCCGGGTACGAGGGCGCCAGCCGAGTGGCCGCTTCGATCAGGACGTCCATCCCCTTACGTGGCACGAGCCGGCTGACGCTGGCGAGCAACGGGCCGTCAACCGGTAGCCCGAGCGCGGTCCGCGCCGCCCGACGCTCGGCCGCCTTGAGGGGGACGATGGAACTCACGTCAACGCCGGGCGGGACTTCGACCATCCGTGTCTCGAGCCCGGGCACCACGCGCCGGGCCTCGGCGGCCGGGTAGCTCCCGGCGGACACCACCAGGCGGGCGCCGCGCAGCACACGGGCGAGGGCGGCACGCGATCCGGGCAGCCGCCCGGGCACGGTGACTTCGGCTCCGTGGAGGATGACGCCGTAGGGCACATCGAGGTGCGGGCCCAGCAGCCCGAGGGGGAGGGCGGGGTCGAGCAGCACCATGTCGACCGCGTGCTCCTTGACGGCAGCGCGGACGGCGGCGAGCGCGTCCGGCGTCGGGAAGAACAAGATGCGACCGGGCACGCGCTGTATGTGGATGTCCCGCTCGGCCTGCGCGGCATCGAAGGCAGCGGCGGCGGCGTCGGACGACGCGGTGAGCACGACGAAAGAGGACGGGTCCAGCCGGCTCCACAGATCCCACAGGTAATTCTGGATGCCGCCGACCTTGGGCGGGAAGTCGTTGGTGACGAGGAGGTGACGCTTCACGGCGCGGTCTCGCCGCCGTGGTCGCGCCTGGCGCCTGCCGGGGCCGACTCAGCCGGTCTGCGTGCTGAAGCGCAGCGTCGGGACGAGCCCGGCGCGCTCGAGCATGCGCATCGCTCGCGCCTCGTCGGCGTCGATGACCACGGCGTCGTCAGGCTCGCGCTCGAGCAGGAAGCTGACGACACAGTCGTCACAGGCGTCGGTGTTGCGCAGCGCGCAGCAGTCACAGTCGACGGTGAGACCGCCGTCCGGGGTGCGCCCGCCCCCGACCTCTGTGGCTGGGGGCGCGGAGGACGCGGCTTGCCTGAAAAGCCCGATGACGCTCGCAGTTGTGTCGGTCGCAGTGTCCCTGGAAGTCGGCATGACGATGACCCTCTCTGTTCGGAGGAAGCATGCCGATCGGTTGTGACAACGACGGCCACGGGCTAGCGCTCGCCCAGGGCGTCGAGGGCAGTGTGCAGCGTCTGCTCCACGCCCCAGGCCACGCTCTCGGTCCGGACGCGGTCGGCCGCAGCCAACGTCAAGAACGGCGGCCCGCCCACCCGGTAGTCGCGGTAGGCGGGCGTGCTCATGACGAGCTCGAACCCGAGTGCACCAGGGGCGCCGGCCGCCAGCGCGGCGACTGCGTCGGGGCTCTCCTCCCCCGGATCGCGCGTGATCACCGCCAGGCGGGCGGCACCGGCCAGACCGTCGTGCAGTGCTGGCAGGCCAGCCCAGAGGTCGCGGCAGCCGAGGCAATCCGCCGAGAGGAACAGGAGCAGGATCGGCGCGGCGGCCTCCACCACAGCGATGCGGCATGGCGTGCCGTCGGGTCGCACTCCGGTGACGTCGTGCGGGGTGGTGGCCGGGTGATCCCTGTAGGTCGGGATGGGCCGGAGCCGGCGCAGAATGTCAGCCGGTGGCTCCGTCACCGCGGTCTTCCTGTCACGGCACGTTGGACTGGACGCCCGGCTCCTCGAGCTCGTCCCCGGTGAGCTCCACCACGCTGCGCCCGTGACCGCACCAGCGGCACACCACCTCGTCGACCGTGCGCTCGAGCACTTCCTCGTCCTCGACCTCCAGGTCGCCGCCCACGCTGTAGTGGTGGAAGGCCTTGGTCTTCTGCGAAATCGTGACGTCGAAGCGGGTGAGGTTGCCGCACCCGTCACAGCGGTATCGAGGGTCGCTCACCCGTGTCACGGTAGTCCGCGGTGCCACGCCATCCTGGCGGGCTCAGGCGCTGGCGACGACCTCGCCGACCTGCACGCTGGTGATCGTGACACCGCCCATGGCGTTGCCGCCGACCGAGGGTGCCACGGCGCGGGCCTGCTCCTCTGACTCGAACACGGCGATGGCGGTCCCGCGGGTGTCTTCGAGCATGACCCAGTACGCGGCCACGAATCCTGGTGCCGCCTTCACGATGGGCACGAGGTCTTCGAGGCCCTTCCGAGCGACCTCCACATCACCGATGTCGACTGTCACGACGTGTGCATGCATGGAGCCATCTCCTCAACCTCGTTGTGCTGCATCCTCCCACGTTGCGTTCCTCGTGTTCACCGAGGTTGCAAATAGGCCTCCGGCCTGGGCTCCCCTGGGCCCCGACGGCTCGCGGTCAGGTCGGATGGCTTCCGCCGTGTGCCTGCAGTCCCCGAGCCGTCGGCAGTCCCCTTCGAGGGCCAGCGCGCCAACATCAGCCGCCAGGGCGAAAGCAGCATCGTCCCCGCTCCGCCCGGACCACCGCAACGCCTCGACGGATACACCATCGGGTCGTCGCGAACCTCCAAGACAGCTCGCCGCACGCCGGCGAGGTCCATCCCGACGGTGACGAGTACCTCTCCTGCGTCAGCGGCAGCATCGAGCTGATCGACGGAGACGAGCACGCCATCGGTACCCAGACCAGAGTCGCGCTGCACGCCGAGGACGCCTCTGTCGTGCCACAGGGTGTCTGGCGGGTCCTCGAGGCGAAGGAACCGTCCTCCCTCGTGCACGTCACACCGGGGCCACACGGCGGGCATCGACCGCGCCGAGAGTCCGCTTCCTAAATCCGGTTCAGCAACTCGCTCTTCTTGGCCGCGAACTCCTCCTCGGAGAGGATGCCGCGGCGGCGCAGGTCGTCGAGCTCAATGAGCCGGTCCCGTATCTCGAAGGCGGGCGTGGTCGGCGCGGCCGGCGCGGCCGAGGGGGTGTCGACGCCGAACGGGGCGGCCGGGTTCGCGGTGGCGGGGGCCGGCGCAGCGCCGGGGTCCGTGGCGACGCCGCCGACGCCGAATGGGGGTGTGTCCTGCGCCTCGTCGTAGCGGTCGTCGCGGTCGGACTGACCGTCGCCGTTGTCGCGGTCGTCGCGGTCGTCGCGGTCGCGCGTAGGGGGCGCCGTAGCGGTCGCGTGGCTGCATGTCCTCAGGAATCGCCTCACGCCGGCCGCCGCCGACGATCTCGTTGATCTGCGAGTTGATGACGCGCTGCACGACCGCCGGCTTGCGCATGTACTCCAGCGTGAGCGAGTCGTCTTCGCCCTGGACGTCAATGATCAGCGAGCCCGTCCCGAGCACCCGCTCAATCAGCTCCTGCCGGATGTTCACCTCGGTGATGCGCTGCAGGCGCAGCTGCACGGTGTCACGCCCGATGATCCCCTGGCGCACGAGGATGCGGGTCGAGGTCAGCGCCACCACATAGGAACGCCAACGAACGAAACGACCGAGCAGCCACAGCCCCGGGATGAGCGCCATGATCAGAATGGGGTAGTTCGTCCAGCCGGGTGCGTTGGTCCACAGCACGACCAGCACGATGAGGCCGGCCCAGACGCCGATGGACGTGAACAGTGGGCCGAAGAGGAAGACCCAGTGCGGGCGCAACTCGGCCAACAGCTCCTCGTCCTCGTTGAGAAATTTGCGAGGGAGGGCCATTTGGCAAGCGTACCGGCGGCCGCCCACCGGCCTGGGGCACTGCCGCCGGCCCGCCGTAGGGTGGGGCCATGCCCTATGCCGAAGTGGAGCCCGACGAAGTCAAAGCACGCATCGCCCGCGGTGAAGACGTCTTCTTGCTCGACGTGCGCGAGCCCGACGAGGTCGCGGCGTGGGCCTATCCGATCGGTGTGAACATTCCGCTCGGGCAGCTCGGCGACCGGCTCGACGAGGTGCCCCAGGATGTTGTCGTCGTCGTGGCCTGCCACGTCGGCGGGCGCTCGGCCGCGGCGGCGCAGGCACTCAGCGAGGCTGGGTGGACCACCGAGAACCTGACCGGTGGCGCCGTTGCCTGGGCCGCCGGAGAACCGGGCGCGTAAGGGCGGGTGGCAGGGAAGCGTCCAGCACCCACCGCTCGTGAGCTCGGTCGGCCTTCGAGCAGATTCGGGCCGGTAGCTTCTCCCTCATGGCCAAATCCGACTGGGTGCAACGTGTTCGCCGCGTCGACAAGCCCTGGGGCCACGAAATTCACTTTGCCCTTGTCGACGGAAGGTACTGCGGCAAAGCGCTCCATGTCAGCGAGGGGCACGCCCTCTCGTTGCAGTACCACGAGCGCAAGGAGGAGACGATCTCCGTTCAGTCCGGGCGCCTGCTCTTCGAGGTGGGTGACGACGACGGCCTCGAGTCGTTCGAGCTCCTACCGGGCGAGTCGGTGCACATCCTCCCTCGGACCAGGCATCGGATGACCGCCCTGGTCGACACCGTCGTGTTGGAGGCGAGCACGACAGAACTGGACGACGTCGTTCGCCTCGACGACCGCTACGGGCGCTGAATCACCCCGGCGGCGCGACGGCAGAGGTGGCGAAGTTCGAGAATGGACCCACGAAGCTGCCGCGACCACCGGACCGACCGCCGGTGTGATGCTCTCAGGGTGGTGACCGCTGGCGACGAACCGATGGACGTGGTCGAGGCGGCCGCCGAAACCATGCTCTGGTACTTGGAGAACAAGGGTCCTTTACCGCAGATCACCGCCTACCGGATCATTCGCGACACCTTCGGATTCCGCTGTGTCGTCGAGGGCTCGCGCTCACTCGACCCCGATGTCCTCAAGGCCTTCAAGGCGCTGCACGGGGGGCGGGTCCGGCGTATCGGCCAGGTCTGGTACTTGCCCCGGGACCTCGAGGAGCGACAGAACTTGGAACTTCAAGACGAGGACCCATAGGGCGACGAACGCCAAGGCCGCCCACCGACGGGGCCGACCGACTGGGCCGACCGACTGGGCCGACCGACTGGGCCGACCGACTGGGCCGACCGACTGGGCAGAGTACGAGGCCAAACGCGCTGATCGTGGCCGGACGGCACGCCGGCTCAACGAGGAGCGAAGCGCTCTATGTCTGCGGCGATGTCCTTGGTGGTCTCGTCGCCGACCTCGGCAGCGGCGGCGAAGCTCGGCCACTCGGCGACGACGTCCCGGACCGAGCGCACGATCTGGCGGTAGCCGGGCACCTCGTTGCGCTCCCCCACGGCGTACAGATCGTCGAGCGCGATGTCGTCGAACCTTCCGTTGACCGACATGAGGTGGCGGCTGATCCAGCGGCTCGCCGGGTTGTAGGCGTGCGTGATGTCGAAGGCCGGCGAAAGGTGCCAGCTCGTATCGACCTCCCACAAGAAGGCGAAGTTCTTGGTGTGGTCGTCATGGTTGACCGCCATGACGTTGAAGACCATCCGACGATAGGCCTGCGCGAGCTCGTCGAGGTCGAGGCCGAGTGCCGTGACGGTTTGGAGGTACTGGTCGTAGCTGTGAGTCGCGATGAGGTTGTAGTCGAGGTTGGCCATCCCGCACAGGGAGAGGACGTGGAACCGCTCGCCGTCGGGGCCGCGGTCGAAGCGCTTGGTCATGAAGTGTCGACGCGGACCCTCGGCAAGCAGTTGGCACGGCATCATGTCGATGCCCGCCGCCTTGGCCATCTCGCTGTAGGCGTACTCGATGCGCCCGTGGGGTGCACTCTCCCCGAGCTGGTCTCCGTGGTCGTCCATGACCGTGCCGCTGACCCCGTCAAGCTTGATCAGCCACTGCTCGAAACCCTCGGCGTGTTCGTGGTAAGCGGAATGCACCTGATAGCTCTGCGGGTTGAAGGCGACCACGGCCTTGGCCCGTGCACCGCCCACGCTCGTCCCGACGTGGATCAGCTGTTGCAGGGCGGCGTGGGCCGTCTCGTCGCTGGCGAACTCCCCGCGCACGGTCAGACGGGCGGCGAGCACCAGATCGGCCAGCTGCACGGCGCTCGGTGGCGGGCTCGTCGCATCACGCGCCGGTGGCCGGAACTCCAGTGCCCCCATGGCGCGGTCCGCTGCATAGGCCAGACGATCGAGCGGTGTGATGTCGGTGCTCGCCACTCCCTGTTCGGCCATCCACGCATCGACGAGTGCGTTCCCGAACTTGTCCGGCAGGGAGTCGGCGAGGAGCGGTGCGAGACCGTAGAAGGTCTCTCGGCGCAGTTGGGGGAATTCGTAAGGCTGTGCACGCAGCGCCATGTGCAGCGGAGCCAACTCAATGCCGCGCCCGACCCAGTCCGGGGCATACGCAAAGGAGTACCAACCCGTCGCTGGGTTGAGCGCCACGGCGCCGACGCGGTGGCCCCAGGCCCGGACCTCGATGACCTCGGCCGGCTCGTAGCTCACCGAGGGACCGCTCTCGGCCGCCGCACTCGGCGTCTCCGGTTCTTCTGTTCGGACTCAACGGACGTCAGGAGATCGAGTGGGTTGAACGGCGTGGGATCGTGCTCCTTTGCCAAGGTGCCGAGCCAGTCCTCTTGGCCGAGCGCGCGCAACACCTTGACGAGGGTGGAGATCGTCGCTCCCGCCCCGCTCTCGAGGTGCCGGAGGGCGCCGAGCGAGACGTTGGCCCGCCTTGCCACCTCGGCCTGGGTCAGCTGTTCTTCGACCCTGGCTTGGCGGACCTGGCGGCCGAGCAGCTCTTCCAACCTGTCATCGCGCATGCACTCACCTCCTGTGTCCATAATAGTGACTATCGGGGGCCGCCCGGCCGTATTCTTAACATCTGAGGATATATAAATATGACTTTTAAGAGGATAATAACCTCTAAACCCCAGAAATATGGCGCAACCTGCCATCCGACCCACGCTGCTCCCCCGGTCAACCCAGCTCGAAGTGCCCGGATGGTTCGACGCCGGCGGCCATGGCGGCCGCGAGAGCGACCGCGTCCGCCCACCACCATCCGAGGGAGATGTCGAACATGGACCCACGAAGGCGAGCGCAGCGATCGCCGCTCCGAGAAAGTCCGAGAAGGCTGATGGACCCGTCCCCTTCGAGTGCAGCACTTGCGAGGTGCCCGCCGACCCGCCGCGTGGCGATGCCCAGGGGGCCGGCACCACGAGCCAGACGCCGGCCGCGGCGAGGGATGCTGTCGAGGGGTGAGGGCGAGAGCCGCTCGCCAGGTGCGCCGCTCCCTCGCCCCCCAGGAACAGTGCAAGGACAGCCAAGGCGCCACCGACGACCACCGAGGCGATCCGCTCTGGCCCGGCGTGCGGACTCGTGGACACCGCGCAACGCGCTCCAGAGTCGCCAGCCATGAAGACCGAACCCGACACGTCGGCAGCCAGGTTGAGGCCGAGGCCCAGCACGCTGCGGGTGTGCGAAGAAGGCGAGGTCACAATCGCCCAGGCCGCCTGAGCCGCTACCCCACCGATGGAGGCCGCCGAGAGCCACAGACCGGTTCGCTGCAGAAGCGTTGCGATGAGCTCAGTCCGGGGAAACGTTGTGAGCGTGCACATAACCCTTTTCAGCCGTCTGCGACCAGCCTCCCGGCGCTCCGGCTTCCGTCGTAGGTGGTGGGCCACATGCCGGGCGGGGCACACCTTCGCGTCGACCACGTTGGTGCACGGGCGCGGCCCTACCATCAGAATGAGCCTCTGACCTGGTGGGGCTGGTGGGGATCGAACCCACGACCCAGGGATTATGAGTCCCCTGCTCTGACCACTGAGCTACAGCCCCAAGGGGGTTCTAGCCCACGGCATCCCCCGGCGCGGACTTTTTAACGCTGCAGCAACCTCGGCGACGGCGCTGGACGGCAACATGCGTAGATGGATCCGGTCGAGCCAGGCGACATGCACGGTCACGTCATCGTCTGCGGCCTCCAAGGCGTCGGCCTGCGCGCCGTGGAGCAGTTTGCTCTCAGTGGCACACAGGTCGTCGTCATCGACGACGACGCCGATCCACGCTTTTCCCGGACCCTCCACCAGTGGGGCGTCCCACACATTCGACGGCACGCCCACCGTGGCGAGGGATTCGAGGAAGCCGGGCTCGCGGGAGCGGCATCCGTCGTCTGCGTCGAGATCGACGAGATCCACACGCTCGAGACAGCGCTCCGCATCAAGGAACTGCGGCCCGAAATCCCTCTCGTGGTGCAACTGGCCAATCCCTCGGTGGCCAATGCGCTCGAACGGGTCTCGGGACCGGGCAGCGTGCTCGATGTCGCTTCGCTGGCAGCACCTTCGTTCGTCGAAGCCTGCCTACGCCGGCCGTCGCATGCCATTGAGCTCGCGGGCATCGACTTTGCCGTGGTTCAGCTTGCGGTGACGTCCTCGGAGCAGGCGCACGACACCTTCCGAGGCCACTTCGGGCATCTCGCGCCCGTGGCCATCATGCCCTTCGGCAACGAGCCGATGGCCACGTGTCCGGGCCGGGACCATCCCCTGCGCGCCGGTGATCGTGTTGCCGTGCTCGGGACCCTCGACGACCTTGCAGCGACGGGCATCGGCACCATGAAGACGTCCGCTGACCCCGCCCGTTCGGTCAGCTGGTTGCGTCGGCTCCGACTGCAGGGGGCGATAGCCCTCGAAGAGGGCAATCGGGCGCTTGCCGTGGTGGCCACGCTGCTGTTCCTGCTGATCGCGGTGGCCACGGTCCTGGTGCACTTCGCCTTTCGCCCGGGGCCGGGCCAGGCCCACCTCGGCCTCCTCTCCTCGCTCTACTTCACCGTCGAGACGGTGGCCACGGTGGGATACGGCGACTACAGCTTCGCCCGGCAGGGCCCGTGGTTGCTGGTCTGCGGGATAGTCCTGATCGTCGCCGGCGTCGCACTCGTGTCGACGGCCTTTGCCCTCTTCACAAACATCTTGGTGAGCCGCCGAATCGAGCGGTCACTCGGGCGACGCCAGGTGCCGGGGATGGTCGATCACGTGATCGTCATCGGCCTCGGGGCCGTCGGCATCAGCGTGGTGCGGGGCCTGGTGGCCGAAGGTGAATCAGTGGTTGTCATCGAGCGCGACCCCGACAACCGTTACCTGGCCCAGGCTCGTGCGCTCGGTGTTCCAGTCGTCATCGCGGACGCCACGCAGTTGCAGACACACCGCATGGTCAACATCGACGACGCCAAAGCGGTCGCGGTCCTGACCAGCGCGGATCTCACGAACATTGAGACGGGACTCTCGGTGCGTGAATCGCTCGGCGAGCGATGGGACGACGTCCCTGTCGTCCTACGCGTGTTCGACCGCGAGTTGGCGCACATGATGGAGCGGAGCTTCGGTTTCCGACACGTCCGCTCCACGTCGGCCCTGGCGGCACCGTGGTTCGTCGGCGCCGCCCTAGGACTCGATGTTCTCAGCACGTTCTACGTCGACCAACAGCCGTTTCTGGTCGCGAGCCTCTTGGTGGCGCCGGATGGAGGGCTGCAGGGGCTTTCGATGCAGGATCTCTCTTCACGCACGCGGGTCATCGCACTGCGCCGCGCCGCCGACGGCATTTTGGAGCATCCACCTCGCCGAGGCACCGTCTTCGCCGGTGGCGACACCGCCTATCTCGTCGGTCCCTATGAGGAGCTCCTCCAGGTTCTCCAACGCGATCAGACACGGGCCACGCAAGTCGGCATCATGGTGCGCCATGACCACGGTCGAACGGGAGATGCCGTGGTACCAGTCAGCCGCCGGTCCGATCGACCCGACGACGTCGGATCCCCCACCTGAGGCGGCGCCGTCCCACACCGGCGCGGGCGGCCGTGCCGGCCCGTTCCTCCTCGTCGCCCTGTCGCTCGCCTGGGGGTTGTGGGAACTCCGCCCAGAGTTGCGCGCGGTGCCGTACCTCGACGACAGCTCGCTGCACGAACAGATGGTGCGCACCGCGGCGGCCCGCATCAGCGCGGGGCACCTCCCGCTGACGAGCTGGTGGCCCTACCTCGGGCTTGGCTCGCCGCAGTTCCTGCACTACCAGAGCCTGCCGTCGATGATCTCGGGCGTCATCGGCACGTTCGCCAATCCCGATGCCGTCTTCCGATGGTCGCTGTACCTGCTGCTGGCCCTTTGGCCGCTCACCGTCTACTGGGGCGGACGTCTGTTCGGATTGAGCCGGTGGACGGCGGCGACGGCCGCCGCGATCGCGCCCTTCCTCGCCTCCGCCGCCGGCATCGGGTACGAGACCAAGGCCTACGTCTGGGTCGGCTACGGGGTGTGGACCCAGCTTTGGGCCTCATGGACGCTGCCGCTCGCCTGGGGCTTCACCTACCGTGCCCTGTCGTCCCTGCGGTCGGCGTTCTTCGCCGTCCTGTTCATCATGGTGACCGTCGCCCTGCATTACGAGACGGGGTATCTGGCCTTCGTCCCGCTCGTCGTGTGGCCGTTCATCGTCCCCTCGGACCTGTGGCGGCGCCTCGGGCGGGCCCTCGCCATTGGTGCCGCTGCGCTGTTGGCCTCGGCTTGGATCATCGTCCCGCTGCTCCAGCAGTCCCACTGGGCGGCGCGCAACCAGGTGCTGGAGGGCACAGGACTCGAGAACGGGTACGGCGCCGGCCAAATGCTCAGCTGGCTCTTCACCGGCAACCTCTACGACAACGGCCGGTGGCCCGTCGTGACGATCCTGTTGGCCGTTGGACTCGGTGTCTGCATCGCGCGCTGGCGCGCCTTCGCCGCCGGGCGCGCCCTCGTCGTGATCTGGGTCGTGACCCTCGTCATGACGTTCGGGCGAACGACGTTCGGCTCGCTCTACGCCATCGTCCCGGGAAGCAGCGACATCTTCATCAGACGCTTCGAAATGGCCGTCCAACTTTCCGGCCTCCTCCTGGCTGCTGTCGGCACCGTCTTCGTCGGTCAGCTCGTTGTGCGGGCGGTGACGTCACTCTTTGCTTCCGGTCGTCGCGACGGGACCAGCCAGCCGGTGGGGCCGGGCATCGTCGCCGGTCTGAGCATCGTCGGCCTCGTCGTCGTGCTGGCGCCGGCGTGGAACAACATGGACACCTACGACGGCCACAATGCAGAGAACATCGCGTTTCAGGCCAATGCCGACGCGGTCCAGGCGCCCCAGCTCGGCCGGCTGCTCGACTACGTGCAGGCACACCCGAGAGGTCGCGTCTACGCCGGCTCTCCGACGAACTGGGGGCAGGACTTCACCGTCGGGTACGTCCCGGTGTTCAAGTACCTGGAGAGCAAGGACGTCGACGAGGTGGGCTACACGCTGCGCACGGCCTCGTTGATGACGGACCCCGAGTACTACTTCAACGAGAGCAACCCGGGCGATTACCCGCTCTTTGGCATCGGCTACATCATCACGCCGTCGTCGATGGCGTCGCCGGTGCCAGCCAAAAAGGTCAGGTGCTCGGGCACCTCCTGCCTGTGGGCACTGCCGACCGCCGGTTATATCCACGTCTACGACACGACGGGCACGCTGACCGCGACCCGCGCCGACATCGGCAGTCGGAGCACGACATTGCTCGATTCGCCGCTCCTGAACCAGCAACGCGATCTGACGGTCGCCTTCAACGGCGAGCCCGCCGCGACACCGACTGCCCCCGATCCGGCAGCCCTGCAGGGCTCGCCCGGCCACGTCGTGGTGGAGCACGCCAACCTACAGAACGGGACGGCGCGCGCCGTGGTGCGGACGAACCGCCGCTCGACCGTGGTGCTGAGCGCGTCGTACGACCCCGGGTGGCACGCCACGGTGAACGGTCGGCCAGTCCCGACGGTCATGGTGGCGCCGGCACTCGTGGGCGTCGTCGTCGGCTCGGGCCTCCACACGGTGACATTCACCTACGACGGCTACGGATCGTATGGGGGCCTGATCCTCCTGGCGCTGGTCGTCCTCGCCGCCCTCGCCGCCGGACCCGCCGTGTGGCGCCGTGTCCGCGCGCGGCGGGCAGTCGGCCCGTGAGGAGCCCGGTCCTGGTGCGGCCCGCCGAACCGGTCGTGCGCGACGGCGTCCCGAGGTCGTCTGGGTGGGCCCGGAGCGCACAGCCCGGGAGACCGCGCACCTTGCCCTCCCGTCTGCACCGCTCCGCGACCGCCCCGAACTCGCAGAGGTGACCCAAGCGGTGGTATCCGACGCCGGGCGCTCTCGCTGACGCTGTCGGTGCCTACCTGCGGGCAGAGACCGTCGCAGGGTGGGGGCCTCGTCACGGCCTCGTGGACCGGCTCACAACCTTGGGGGGTGTGGCACGGCCCGGAGGCAGTGCCACACGGCACCGAGCGCGCGGCGATCGTGAGCCACGGTGTGCTGCTCACCACATGGATCGACCAGGCCATCGGGTTCGAGGACGCGCTCGGGTTGTAGTCGAGCCTGCGGCTCCCCGAAGCCTGGGAGCTCGACTTCGAGACGAGGTCGGCCGCCCGGATCGTCTCGTGACGATGCGGGCGCAGCGCTACTGCAGGTAGCCCTCGACCGTCCCCTCCGAGCGTGGCGCGGCGCTGTCGGGATCCTGCCCGGCGGCGCGCTTGGCCCGCCGTTGGCGCAGCACATCCCAGAGTTGGTCCAGCGTGACCTCGAGGTCGCGCTTGCGCTGCAACTCCTCGTCGCTCAGGCCTTCGCCGACATGTGCTTCTTCGAGGCGCTGCTCTTCGGCCGCCAGCTCGCCGATCTGGTTCACGATGTCCTGGTCGTCCACTGTCCGCTCCGCTCTACCTCGTTCGACTGCACCGGGCCCGGGTGAGACGAGGCCCCGGGCCGTGTGGCCCGGGGCCCAGTCTGCCCGGCCTTACGCCGCGGCGCCCAGTTCGCCGCCGGCGTCCGACGCCAGCGCGCCCGACTCGGCCAGCGCCGGGGCGAGCACGTCGGCGACCGTGGCCGCCAGGTGGAACGTCATGACGTCGCGCACCTCCTCGGGGACGTCCTCGAGGTCGTTGCCGTTGCGCTCCGGCAACACGACCTCGGTGAGTCCCGCCCGGTGGGCGGCCAACACCTTCTGCTTGACCCCACCAATGGGCAGCACCCGGCCTTGCAGGGTGACCTCACCGGTCATCCCGACCACCGAGCGCACCGGCACGCCGCGGAGCAGGCTGACCAACGCGGTCGTCATGGTGACCCCGGCCGACGGGCCGTCCTTGGGGACGGCGCCGGCGGGGACGTGCACGTGGAACCGCTTGCCGCTGAAGACCCCGGGGTCGATCCCGAGCTCCCCGGCATGCGAGCGCACATAGGAGAGGGCGATCTCCGCCGACTCCTTCATGACGTCTCCCAACTGGCCCGTGAGCGTCAGCCCCTCGGGACCGTCGGACACGCTCGCCTCGACGAAGAGGACGTCGCCGCCCGCTCCCGTCACGGCCAGGCCGGTGACCACACCGGGGACGCTGGTGCGATCGGCCGCTTCGAAGAAGAAGTGTGGCCGGCCGAGCCAGCCCCGCACGTCGTCCGCCTCGACGGCGACGGGGGCCGTGCGCTCGCCCGAGGCGAGCTTGGTGGCCACCTTGCGCAGCAGCTTGCCGAGCTCCCGCTCCAGGTTCCGCACACCCGCTTCCCGGGTGTAGTCGGCCACGATGGTTCGCAACGCGTCGTCGCTGATCTCCACCTCGTCCCCGCGGAGCGCCGCCCGGGTGAGCTGGCGGCCCACCAGGTGGTGCTTGGCGATGGAGACCTTCTCGGACTCGGTGTACCCGTCAATCCGGATGACCTCCATGCGGTCGAGAAGCGGACCTGGGATGGTGTCCATCACGTTGGCGGTGGCGATGAACAACACCCGCGACAGGTCGAGGTCGACCTCGAGGTAGTGGTCACGGAACGTGTGGTTCTGCGCCGGGTCGAGCACTTCGAGCAACGCCGACGACGGGTCGCCCCGGTAGTCGGCGCCGATCTTGTCCACCTCGTCGAGCACGATGACCGGGTTCATGGTCCCGGCCTCGCGCAGCGCCCGCACCAAGCGGCCCGGCTGGGCCCCCACATAGGTGCGCCGGTGGCCACGGATCTCGGCCTCGTCACGCACGCCGCCCAACGAGACGCGCACGAACTTGCGCCCGAGGGCGTTGGCGACCGACTCGCCCAAGGACGTCTTGCCGACGCCCGGAGGACCCACGAGGGCCAAGATGGCCCCGGCACCGCGCCCGTCCACCGGTGCCAGGCCGCGCTCGGCCTGGAGCTTGCGCACGGCGAGGTGCTCGAGGATGCGTTCCTTCACGTCGGCCAGGCCGTCGTGGTCAGCCTCCAATATGCGCGACGCCTCTTCGATATCGAGACGATCCTCGGACTCGACGCCCCACGGGAGCTCCAGCACCGTGTCGAGCCACGTGCGGATCCACCCGGTCTCGGGACTCTGGTCGCTCGTGCGCTCGAGCTTGTCGACCTCGCGTTCGACCGCCTTGCGGACGTGCTCGGGCAACTCACGCGCCTCGAGCTTGGCCCGGTAGTCGTCGGGATCGCCCTCGTCACCGCTGTCGCTCAGCTGTCCCAGCTCCTTGCGGATCGCATCGAGCTGGCGGCGCAAGAGGAACTCGCGCTGCGTCTTCTCCATGCCTTCCTCGACGTCGGTCTTGATCTTCTCGCGCAAGGTGAGGTCGGCGAGCGTGTCCCGGGCCCAGGCGAGGACAAGCCGGAGCCGTGCTTCGACGTCGCGCGTCTCGAGCACCTCGACCTTCTGCCGGAGCGACAGGTCCGGCGAGTAGCCGGCCATGTCGGCCAGACGGCTCGGCTCGGTGATCTCGCGGAGCTGCGCCGCGATGCGTCCGGCACCGCGGCTGTGCAAGATGTTCTCGAGCACGGCACGGTACTCACGAGCCAGCTCGTTGGCGGCCGCGGTGGGCTCGGGCTCGTCGATGGGCTCGGCTTCCACCCACAGGGCGTCGCCGGTGCCGGGGACCCCGGTGCCGATGACGGCACGGTGGTCACCGCGGATGGCCACGGCAGGCAGGCCACCGGGGAGGTCGCCCTCCTCCATGACCTCGGCGATCACGCCGACCCCGGCGAAGCGGCCCTCGATGTGGGGCACGAGCAGCAGGCGGCCCCCGGCCGACCGGGCCGAGTCCACCGCAGCGCGGGCCTCATCGGACTCCAGCGCCATGGTGAAGACCATCCCGGGCAGCACGACCCCTGAGGTCAAGGGGAGCAATGGGAGTGTGACGTTCTCGTTGGTCATCGGGTGTCCTTTTGTAATGCCGTAATGGCAAATCCTCTGACTGATCAACCATATCGGGGGGAGGGTCATTCCCGAGCGGTGCCCCGCACCCGCCACACCTGCTCCGACCCTGTTCAAAGGGCTGTGACCCGGCCCGGCGGTGCGACGACGGCCTTGGTGCCGGTGAACGAGAAATCGGTGGGACGGCCCCTCCAAGGGCCTACGCTGGCCACGTGGCGCGTGCCCAGACTGACCCGACTCCCGGAGCGGCGGGGGGGACGACGCTCGCCCCAGCCCGCCCGGCGCCCGACCTCGACGACGGCGACCACGACCGCATGGCCCACATCGTCCTGGAGGGGTACACCCCCAAGGGCGGCGACTTCGTCTCCACCGGGCCGAGCGTGGTCGAGGGCATGGTGAACCGCACCGCGGTGCGGGCGCTGTGCGGCAAGGAGTGGGTGCCGGGACGCGACCCCGCCCGCTACGGACTCTGCCCGACCTGCAAGGAGATCGCCGAGTCGATGGGATGGAAGATCCCCGCCAGCTGAGCGTGAGACTGAGGTCGATCCGAGCCATGTGCGTGCTCGGCCGCGGCGGTTCGCTACCGTGCGACAGTCCGATGATTCGTGGCCGCACTCGGGCCGCCCGAAGGGAGCACGTTGGCACAGGTCAACTTCGACGGTGTCACCAAAAGATTCGGCGACACCACCGCGGTCGACGATCTGACCCTGCACGTTGTCGACGGCGAGCTGCTGGTGCTGCTCGGTTCGTCGGGTTGCGGCAAGACCACCGCGTTGCGCATGGTGGCCGGCCTGGAGGAGCTGACGTCGGGCACCGTGACCATCGGCGACCGCGTCGTGAACGACGTCGACCCCAAGGACCGCGACGTGGCCATGGTCTTCCAGAGCTACGCGCTCTACCCCCATTTGACGGTGGCCAAGAACATCGAGTTCCCGCTGCGCCAACGAGGGATGGACAAAGAGGGCCGCGCCGTCCGCGTCAAGCGGGCCGCCGAGACCCTCGGCCTGGCCCCGCTGCTCGACCGCAAGCCCGGGCAGCTCTCGGGCGGACAGCGGCAGCGGGTGGCGCTGGCTCGAGCCATTGTCCGCGAGCCCACCGTCTTCTTGATGGACGAGCCGCTGTCCAACCTCGATGCCGCCCTGCGCGTGCAGACCCGGGCCGACATCGTGGAGCTGCAGTCACGTCTGGCGACCACCACCCTCTACGTCACTCACGACCAGGTCGAGGCCATGACGATGGGCCACCGTATTGCCGTCATGAGCGATGGTCAGCTGCAGCAGGTGGCCGCGCCCGAAGACCTCTACGCGCGCCCGGCCAATGCGTTCGTGGCGCACTTCCTCGGCAGCCCGGGCATGAACCTGCTCGACGGCATGCTGGTCGAGAGCGGCGTCGCGGTGAGCGGCCTCGCCGATGGCGGCGGCGGCGGCGGCGCAAAGGGCGCCGATGGACGGGGCCCTTTGAGCGTTGCCTTTCCGGGCGCGTCGGTGCCCCTGCCCGACGTCGTGGCCGACACGGTGCGCGGGTCAGGCCCTGAAGTCGTGCTCGGACTCCGGCCCGAGGCGCTCCACCTCGCCGACGGCGGCGCCATCGGCGCCACTGTGGTCATTGTGGAGTTGCTCGGTGCCGAGACGCATGTCATCTGCCAGACCGAGACCGGCGCGCGGGTGATTGTGCGCCAGAGTGCCACGGCAGCCAAACCGAACATCGGCGAGAGCGTGCGCATCGCCATCGACCCCAGCCCGGCGTCGTACCACCTCTTCGACGCCGAGGGCGGGGCCCGCCTGGGTGGCGCACCGTGACGGTCTCCGGCGGCGGTGGCGGTGGCGGTGACGACTGCGGTGGCGGTGGTCGCGCCGAGTCGTCGGGGACGGTGCGCTCCCGTCGGCGCAAGCAGGCCCTGCTGGCCTATCTCATGTTGCTGCCGGCGCTCGTCCTCTTCGGCGCCTTCTCCTTCTATCCGTTCCTCCGCAACTTCAAGCTCATGCTCTACGAGACCCCGCCCGTGCCCGGCCTGCCGGCGCACTATGTCGGACTCCACCAGATCGTTCCCACCATCACCTCGACCCAGTTCATCCAGAGCCTCGTCACCACACTCCTGTTCATCGTCATGGTCGTGCCGATCAGCCTGATCGCAGGCCTCGCGCTGGCCGTGGCAGCGCACCGCAAGCTCAAGGGGATCGCGGCCTATCGAGTGGTCTTCTCCTCCACGGTGGTCAGCTCGGTGGCGGTGGCCTCGGTCGTGTTCGGGACGCTGCTCAACCCGGTCGTGGGCCTCCTGCCCTGGCTCGGCATCAACCCAACGCCGCCGGCACTCGAAAACTCGACGTGGGCGCTCCCTTCGGTGGCGCTCATCACCGTCTGGCAGTTCCTAGGCCTCACCTTCATCGTCATGCTGGCCGGACTGCAGTCGGTGCCCGACGAGCTGTTGGAGGCGGCCCGGATCGACGGCGCCGGTCCATGGACGCGCTTTTGGCGCATGACGGTGCCGCTCCTCTCTCCACCATCTTCTTCGCCGGGGTCATCAGTACCATTTATGCCTTCCAGGCCTTCGGCGCGATCGACATCCTCATCGGCCAGCCTTACGTCGTACGGCTGCACACCAACGTGCTGATCTACAACATCGTCAACACGTTGCAGGTGGAGAACAACGCCGGGGTGGCCGCCATCATGGCCATCGTCCTCTTCGTGATTTTGCTGGTGCTCACCCTGCTCCAGATGCGCTTCTTGGAACGGCGGGTGACCTATGCCCGCTGACGTGCTCGATGCCCTCGAGCAGACCGGCACCGGACCCGGCGCGCCGCGGAGACCGCGTCGATCGAAGGGACGGTGGCGCACGATCGGCAGCTACACCCTCCTGACAGCTTGCGCCGTCATCATCTTGTTTCCCGTCTACATGACGATCGTGAACTCGCTGCTTCCGGTCGACCAGCTCGGCCACCAGCCACCCCCGCTCTTCCCGACCAACCCGCAATGGCACGACTACAGCGCGGCCTGGAACGGCGGGCAGATGTCGAAGTACGTCACGACGTCGGTGATCATGACGTTGATCATCGTGGCGGGGCAGCTGGTCACCTCCATCCTGGCCGCCTACGCCTTCGCCTTCTTGACCTTCCCGCTCAAGCGCACGATCTTCGTGCTCTGCCTCGCCACGCTCATGATCCCGCTCGAAGTCACCTTCATCACCAACCTCGACACGATCACGACGCTGGGCTGGTTCAACACCTACGCCGGTCTGTCGATCCCGTTCCTCGCCACCGGGTTCGGCATCTTCCTTCTGCGCCAGGCCTTCTTGCAGATCCCGCGCGACCTGCAGGAGGCGGCGCTGCTCGACGGCTACGGCCACCTCCGTTTCATGACCCGCGTGGCCGTCCCGCTCGCTCGCCCCTCGCTGGCGGCGTTGGCCGTCTTCTCGTTCCTCGGGGCCTGGAACCAATACCTGTGGCCGCTCGTGGCAACCGGCGGGACGAAACCGCTCGACACGGTGCAGATCGGCTTGAAACAATTGCTCGGCACTCAGGTGTCGCAGATTCCCGTGGCCCTGGCCGGCTCGGTCATCGCCTTCATACCGCTTGTGATCCTGCTCCTCGTGTTCCAAAAGCAGCTCGTGCGGAGCCTCACGGCGGGCGCCGTCAAATAGCCGTCACAGCCGTCACGAGCCGTCACGAGCCGTCACGAGCCGTCACGAGCCGTCACGGATGTGGCGTCGCCCCGGGTGGGGTCGGCCCGGATGCTAGGAAGGGCATATGCGGACCCCACGCATCTCCCGATTCGCCGCTTCCGCGCTCTTCGTCACGACGCTGAGCGGCACCGCTGCCTCCGCGGCCATCGGCGGCGGTGCTCCCGCCGGTGCATCCAGCCTTCCCGCCTGCAACCTCAAGGCGTTGCACAGCCACAAGGGCCTGGTCAACATCACCTTCTGGGAGTCCGCCTCAGAGGCAAACCTGACGGTGCTGCAGGAGATCACGAACTCGTTCAACTCGTCGCAGTCCAAGGTGCACGTCACGCTCGTCACCCAGGCGGGCTACGACGACACCTGGAACAAGTATCTCGCCGGGATCTCCAACGGGCAGCTGCCCGACGCGGTGCAGCTCGAGGACCAGCGCACCCAAGCGGCCATCGACACCGGCACGTTCCTCCCAGTGCAGTCATGCATGAACGCCGCCAAGTACTCCACCAAGGATTACCTGCCCCGGCCCCTCGCCTACTGGAAGGTGAACGGCGTCCAGTGGGCCCTGCCCTTCGCGGTGTCGGCGCCGATCCTGTACTACAACCAGAACGCCTTCACGAAGGCAGGCCTCAACCCGAACACCCCGCCGACGACGCTGACCCAGTTGGTGGCGGACGCCAAGGCGCTCAAGACGTCCGGCAGCGGCATGGGGCTCGTCCTCGACCCTTGGCACCTCGAGACGTGGCTGGCCACGGCCAACGCCCTCTTCGTCAACAACAAGAACGGCCGCGCCGGCCGGGCCACCGCGGCCGTCTTCAAGGGGAAGACAGCCGTGTCGATCTTCAGCCAGCTGAGGACGCTGGTGCGTTCGGGCTACGCCACGACCAACCCGTCCACCGGGCCCGACCAGTACGACAACCTGCTCGGCATCGGAAGCGGCAAGTACGGCATGACCATTGAGACCTCGGCCGCGCTCGGGACGGTGACTCAACTCCTCGCAGGCGGCAAATACGCCAACGTGAAGCTGGGCATCGGCGCCTTCCCCGTCTACAGCTCCTCGGTCAAAGGTGGCGTCGAGCCAGGCGGTTCGGGTGTCTACATTTCGAACAAGGCGCCTGCCGTCGAACAGGCGGCGTCGTGGGTCTTCTTGTCCTATCTCTTGAACACGCAGAGCCAGGCGACCTGGGCGGCCGGCACGGGCTACATCCCCGTACGGAAGTCATCGGCGCAGACGGCGACGGTGCAGCATCTGTGGGCCACCAGCCCCGGCTACAAGGTTGCGTACGACGAAATCAACAACGGGCTGAACACACCGGCCACGTCGGGATCGGTCATCGGACCGTACGCCGACGTACGCACCGACGTGCTCAACGCCGAGATCTCCATGTTCACGCAGGGCGTCAAGCCGGCCAAGGCGGTCAGCTCGGCGTCGTCGAACGTGAACACGACGATCTCGAATTACAACAGCCGCCTCGGGTCGCCGTAGGCATCACCCAGGCACGAAACTGGGCCTCGACGGACCTCGACGGCCCTCTTCCTTCCCGCCACATCGGTACGTCGTGTCGATTTCTCAATAGGGCCGAAAGTCACAACGGCAGCGGAAAAACCGCAGTTCAGGCGGGGGCTTCAGTATTCTCGCAGGCCAGAGCGGTGCACACCGAGGCTGGCGCGAGGCGCTGGCGGAGGGTTGGGATGGTGGTTCACGACACAGACACAGTGGGTCTCGCCGCTTACCGGGTGCTGTTCGCCCACAGCTCCGACGGCGTGCTCTTTTGCACCCAGGACGGGCGTATCACCTCTGCCAATCCCGCCGCCTGCTCCATGCTCGATCTCCCCGCCGAGCAGATCTTCAGCCTCGGACGCGACGGGCTCATCGACCAGGAGGACCCCCGTTGGGGCATCGCCGTGGCCGAGCGGGAGCGCACCGGGACGTCGGTCGGCGTGGCCCGGCTGCGACGGGGCGACGGCCGCTTCGTCGAGATCGAGTTGACCGCGCTCGACTACCGGGGCGAGGACGGTACGCCGCAGACGTGCTGCATCCTGCGCGACCTGACGGGACGCATGGCCGTGGAGCGCGAGCTCGAGGAGCTGAGCGCGCGCCTGCTACTACTCTCACGCGGCGACGAGCTGACCGGGTTCCAGAACCGCCGCGGGCTGGTGGCATCCGGCACCCAGCTACTGCAGCTTGCCGACCGACAGTGCGCGCCCGTGCATGCACTCTTCGTCGACGTCGGCAACGTCCAGGAACTGAACGATCGCCTCGGCCATCAGGCGGGCGACGCCGCGTTACAGGCGGTGGCCCGCGCTCTGTCGGTGACCTTCCGCAAGAACGACGTGCTCGCCCGCGTCGGCGGCACCCAATTCCTGGTGCTGACCCTGCACGTCGACAACGCTGACTACGCCGGACTGATCCGTCGCTTCCGCGCCCACCTCAATGCCCCCGAGACGAGGGAATTCGTCGGCGCGGCGGTGAAGGTGCGCTGTGGCTGGACGACCCGCTACAGCGGCGAACGCACGTCGCTCGAGGAGCTCATGGCTCGCTCTGATGGGGCCATGGTGCAGGCCAGAGACGACCGTCAGACACCCTTCGGGGCGGTCCGGGTCGCCCGCCGCGTGGCCCTGTCCTGCTTGCCGCCCGCCCCGTTCTGATTCGCGCCCGCCTGGCCAGGACCACCGCCACAATCACCCCCGACGAGGGATTTCGCCCAGAGGGCCGACCCCATCGGCTGGCCGTCGTCAACCACGGCCGTCTGGACAGGTGAGCATGCCGTCCGACATGTACGACCACCCGGCCAGCGAAACCGTGAGGTCGAGGTCGACCTGGCCGATGACGCATCCTGCTCAATGCAGCTGAGCCGCGCAGCGCTACCGAGCTCGGCCGACAGACGGGCCAGCCCGTGTGGGTGGCGCGGGCCGTCGCGGCCAGCACGCCGGGCCGACTCCCACTCTGCGGCGCCTGAACGCCGACGCCGTTGGCCCGCCTGCGGCCATCATGCGGCGGCCCGCCCGCCCGCCGTCGCCACCGCCACCGTCCCCGCCACCGCCACCGTCCCCGTCACCGGTGCCGTCACCGTCACCGTCACCGTCACCGTCACCGGTGCCTTCGTACGATGCCGTGACAGTTACGGTCGTCGCGCCCACGATTCTCGCGACGACATTGTCAACGGTTTCAACACTTCGATGGTGCCGTTGCTCGCAGCAGTCGACACGACGCTTCCGCACACCGCGCACGGGCACCTGTCGGTTGTCGTCGGTCGTCGCAGAGCGACGACGCGTCGGTACTCAGGGGGCGTGACCTTCTGTCGGACGGCCAGTGACGCCGCGATGAAATGAACTTGAACGAGACGCGTCGCCCGGCTCGTTGCGCCGTTTCCGGAGCAGCACGCGAGTCCTGCCGTGCTCCGCCGTCCGATCGGCGCTGACGCGTGTGAGGCGCGACGCCTCTGCCGCAGCAACAACTGCGTGGTCCGCATTCGGATGGGAAACCGTCGTGCCGTCGGACTCGGCGCCGGTGTTGAAGTCAGGGCAGTCTCTGACTGCCCCATCCGACGTGGGCCCGCCCACGCTCCGCCGACCGCATCGTCCCAGGTCCAAAGCACACAGATGTAGTTTCACCGATGGCGTCCCCAACGGACGTTTTTGGGGTTCGCGGGGCCTGAATCCGAAAAAAATAATTGTGGACAAGTTGTGGGTTCGGACCACCCGCCGAAAGCCGAATCCGTTCGTAAAACGGCCCTTCCCGGCCTCCGCACAACTCAATTCATCCTGGTGACAGGTTTGCAACTGGTTGCAAGCCGGTTGCAAGTTGGGCAAAACTTGTGAATGGGAAGGGAGGGCACCGGTAGCTCGGTGTATCGCCCGCCCTTCCCAGTGCCCGTACCACGACGAGCAAAGGAGGTGGACGATGAGAGGAGTCGGTTGGCGCTAATTGCCACATGCAGTGGCAGGGATTAACCGCACCGTCCACACGTTGGGGTGTGTGTTGCCTTATCTTTATCGACACGGCGGGCTGCCGTCTTGAGCGAATTCGTTGGACGCTCGAGTGGCACCCGCCGTTGTCGCGCCCGGGAAACCGACATCGCCGCACCGGGTCGGACGCGATGGGAGCAATGACCAGGGCATCCGGGCGATTGGAGTAGGAAGCGGGCTTCATGGGCGTTCGTAAACGGGCGAAGCACCGCATCCGGAGGAAGAAGCTCGGTCGCCCGTTCGCGCGTCTCTGGGCCGGATTTACGCTTGCCAGCGCCGGGGATGGTTTGGCCACCGGAGCCGTCCCGCTCCTCGCGGTCGTAGTGAATCCGCACCCGCTCGCCGTCGCCAGCGTGGTGGCAGCCGACCGCCTTCCCTGGCTCCTTCTCGCCCTGCCCGCCGGCGCGCTGGCCGACAAGTTCGCCCGCGGCCCGTTGATGGTCCTCACGAATCTGCTCCGGGCGGCTGCCGTGGCGGCGGGCGCCGTCCTGATCATCAGTGATCGGATGACCCTCGCCCTCTTGATACTCGTCGTTCTCGTCAACGGGGCGGCGCGCGCTGTCTATGACCCCTCGCTCCAGGCAGTCGTGCCCGACCTCGTACGAACCGACGCGCTCGAATACAGCAACGGCGTGCTCATCGGGACCGAAGCGGCGACCGAGCAGCTCGCCGGACCGGCCGTGGGGACCTGGCTCTTCGCCATGAACAAGGCAGTCCCCTTCTTCACCGATGCCATCGCGTTGGTGGTGTCGTGTCTTCCCCTCGTCGGCATCCACTCCAAGGCCCCGCAATCCGACGACTCCTCCCCCTCCATGTGGGAGGGCGTCCGGATCCTTTGGGGCGATCGTCGCCTGCGCATCCTGATCCTGATGGTGACCTCCCTGGCCGGACTGCAGGGAATGGAGTCCGGGGTCCTCGTCCTGCTGGCCACGACCGAATGGGGTGTCCGCCAAGGTGCCTACGGGCTCTTCCTCGCCGCCGGGGCGGCCGGGAGTCTGCTGGGCAGCCTGGCTGCCAACGGGCTGGTGCGTCGGTACAAGAGCGCCCCGACCCTGGTCGGCGCCGCCATCGTCTCCGGGGTCGGCTATCTGATCATGGCCGCGGCCCAGGGTTGGCAGCTGGCCGGACCGGCCTTTTTCGTGGGCGGTTTCGCGGTCGGTGTCGGTGCCGTCGTATCCGCCGCGCTTCGCCAGAGGCTGACACCGCCCGAGGCGATGGGGCGGGTCGGCGCGGCGGCACGGGGCTTCGTCCTGGGGGCGGTCCCTATCGGTGCGCTCATTGCCGGAGGCGTGGCCGCTCTCGCCGGACTCCGGCTGCCACTGGTGCTGGCCGGATCGCTGCAGTGTGCCGTCGCGGTCGTGCTTGCCCGTCCACTCCTCCGGAGCCTGCGGGCCGACGTCCACGCGAACGTGTAGCTGAACCGATACCCGCACGTCGCGGCATCAACGGACACACAACGACCACCCGTCATCAATTCGTCGCAATCTCAAGACTTGAACAGATTCCGCCGATATCGGGGAGGTGGAGACGGACGGCACCCAGGCCGCGAGCCGGCGCGCCGACTCAGTCGGCTCATTGCCCACGCCAACGCTCCTCGACGAGGGACCCGTCGCTGCGCCGGAGCTGACCGCCGCGCCCGTTGCCGAGACCGGTCCCGCGAAAGGCGAACGGACGCCCGCACAGATCTCCGCCAGCATCTACGCCTACTGCGTCGCCATGGGCGTGGCCACGGTCGTGCTCTGCCTGCGAGGGCCGCTCGACGGTCTGGGGCCGATCCGAGCCCTGGCTCCCCAGTCGGCCATGTTCATCATCATCTTCTGCTTCTCGGTCCTCGCCGCCTGGCTCTCGGTGGCCCTGCACTACCGGGGCGACACCTACGACTTCGCATTAGGAGAAGTGCCCCTGCTGATCGGGCTGGTGTTCCTCTCCCCCAACCTGCTCGTCCTCAGTACCGCCTGCGCGGTGGGCTTCAACTTCGCCCTTCTGCGCAGGCTGGCTCCACTGAAGGTCGCGTTCAACGTGGCGTCCTATGCGCTGGCCGCCGCCCTCGCCGCCCTCGTGTACCGCGAGCTTCTGGGGGCCCACAGTCCCGTGAGCCTCATCGGCTGGGCCGCGGGTGTGGCCGCGTTGGTGACGTGCGACGTCGCACTGCACCTCGCGCTGCGGATCGTCATCAAGCTCAACGGCGGCCAGACCGCCGAGCAGCGGACGGGGCTCATTGTGCTCGGGCTCGAGGCGATGCTCACGACGGCGAGCATCTGCCTTGCCTTCGTGTTCTTCAATGCCGCCTGGTACGACCCGTGGGCGGCCCTGCCGCTCCTCCTGGTCGCCGCGCTCGTCATCGGGGCGTATCGGGGCTACAGCCGCCTCTCCTTGCGCTTCGCGTCGCTGCAGCGCCTCTACGACTTCAGCCGTACCATTGGTTCAGCGAGCCTCGAGCCCTCGTCAATGAGCGTGGACGTCCTCAAGGAAGTCTGCACGGTCATGCGATCGCGACGAGCCAAGCTCATCCTGGCCGAACCCTCGGGGATCCCCCGCCGGATCTCGTACGACGAGCGCGGGGTGTCGGGCCTCGAACCGATCACGCTCGATGGCGCATCGATCGCCACGCGAGCCATCACCACCGGCAAGGGCTCGCTGCACAACGTCCTCCCGCAGGAACCAGCCGCCGTGGACTCCATCGCGGGCGAGTACCGCAACGTCGTTGTCGCTCCGCTCATGAACCAACACACGCCGGTGGGAGCCATCATCGCGCTGGATCGCGACGAAGAGGCAGACAGCTTCGACGAGGACGACCTGCGCCTCTTCGAGACGCTCGTCGCCCATGCCAGCACCAGCCTCGAGCGCGCCCGGCTGGTCGAGGAGCTGCGCTACGAGGTCGACTCCAAGTCGCACCAGGCCACGCACGACATGCTCACGGGCCTGCCCAACCGGATGCTCTTCTTGACCCGCGCCGCCGCCGCGGTCGCGGAGAGCCGTGGTGTCGCCATCGTTCTCCTGGACATCGACCGCTTCAAGGACGTCAACGACACGCTCGGGCACGCCATCGGCGACCGCCTCCTGTGCGAAATCGCCGAGCGCCTGCAGCACACCGTCTCGGGCCGTGCCACCGTGGCCCGCCTGGGCGGCGACGAGTTCGCCTTGGTCATCGCCGACGTGACCGCCCCGGAACAGGCCGTCGAAATTGTGGACGAGCTCAACGTCGAAATGCGCCGACCTATCAAGATGGACGGCCTGACGCTGACCGTGACCGCCAGCGCCGGCATCGCCATGGCGCCCGAGCACGGCGACGATGCTGCTCTCCTGTTGCAGCGGGCCGACATCGCCATGTACGTGGCCAAGGAGCGACGCAACGCCGTCGAGTTCTACTCGGTCGAGCACGACCAGAGCATGCAACGCTGGCTCATGCTCGCCGGCCTGTTGACCCACGCACTCGAGAGCGGGACCGAGCTCAGCCTGATGTACCAGCCCATCGGCGACGTCCAGTCCCGCGACATCGTGTACGTCGAAGCCCTTTGTCGCTGGAACCATCCGGTGCAGGGATTCATCCCGCCAGAGGAATTCATCGGCATCGCAGAGCAAATGGGCCTCATCCCCCAGATCACCGACTTCGTCCTCAACGAGGGCTGCGCCCAGTTGGCCCGGTGGCGCGAAGCGGGCATCACCATCGGTCTCGCGGTGAATGTGTCCGGCCGCGAATTCGCCGACGTCAACCTGGTCGAGCGGGTCGAAGCGTGTCTCCGCCGCTACGACATCCCGGCCCACCTCCTCACGCTGGAAGTCACCGAGACCGAGATCATGGCCGACCTCGGTGCGGCGACCAAGGTGCTGTACGAACTGTCGGCTCGGGGTATCAAGCTCGGCATCGACGACTACGGCACCGGCTACTCCTCGTTGGAGTATCTCCAGAAGCTGCCGGTCAACGAATTGAAGATTGATCGGTCCTTCGTCACCAATCTGCCGAGCGAGGAGAGCAATCGCATCATCGTGCGGTCCTCCATCGACATGGCGCACTCGCTGGGGCTCTACGTCATTGCCGAAGGGGCGGAGGACGAGCTCACCTGCGCCATGCTGGCCGAGGCCAAGTGCGACTTCATTCAGGGCTACTACCTGTCGAAGCCCCAGAAGGCCGACGACCTCCAGGAGTGGATCCTCGGCGGCGCCAAGCTCGAGTTCGCTCCAATCGTGGAGATCCCGGGCTCCGAGGGTGCGGCGATGATGCTCCTCTCCAAGTTCGCCTGATCCGGCGCAGGCCGGCGAGGCCGGCGCCGGCCGGCATTCGCCGTGCAGGAGTCTGACCGTGCAGGCGTGCAGCCCCGCCGCACACGCCACAATGAGGCCGTGCGCCGCACGCTGGCCGCCCGGCACCGGGCGCAGAGATCCACCCGCACCCCCTGACCGATCTGCGCAGCGCGTTGGTCAACGGGAGCTGAGCACTCGTCGGCAGAGGACCCGCCGCGTTCGGCGCGAACCATGCCGCGTACCCAAACCGGGCCGGTGAAGGGGCCCGGTACGGACCGAGCCCCCACCGGACGGCGGTCAGACGATCCGGCGCAGCACCAGCTGTGTCCCCGCTCCCGGCAGATAGACCTTGCTCAGCTCCTTGTCCACCTTCTGGGCGAAGCTGGAGTCGGCTGCAAGCGCATCTCCGGCGCGCTGCAACTCGGCGATCGATGAGTACAGGGTGATCCATTCGACCATCCCATAGTCACCGGTCACGCTCGTGGCGAAGGAGGTGGGGCACCCCGTGATCTTCGCGGCGAGCTGGGCCGTCTCCACCCCGAGCTCAATGCCCTTGACGATTCCACCGGGCGCCGCCGTGGTACGCACGACCGCCGCGTACTGGGACTCGATCTCGGCAGCCTTCGGGTCGGCATAGACGAATTGCAGCAGACCGTCGTCGATCTGATCGCCCGACGAGTGAGCTCCGCCTTCTTCGACCAAGGACACGTAGCCCGGATCGGCCATCAGCTTGTCCATCGTCGTCTCGATCGTCACCAGGTCTTCGAAGATGGAGGTCCAGACGAGTCGGCCAGAGTCAGGTGAGAACACTGTGGTCCACAAGTTCACCGGTGCTACGGCGAGGTCGTTGACCTTCTCGGTGATCTTGAGGGCCCACGCAAGTTGCTTCTCGGGGTTTCCCGCGCCAAGGCGGATGTTGCGGCTGAACAGATACATACGTATCCCTCCCGGTTACAGGGCGTGCCGGAAATCGATGTCCCCCAACGACACTCTGCCGACAAGAGAGGAACGAAAATCGTCCGCTGGTCTCCCTCAGCGACCAACCTACTCCCATTGCAACGCGTGGGCTAGGGCAAAGGGGACAGCCTGAGACAGGCTGAGTCCCTGGCCGCCCCGGCGTCGCCCTACGGGCGCCGCCCGTTCGGCATGAGGTCGTTCTGTCCCCACTGGCCGAGTGTGTTGAGCTGGACGTGGTCGCCGGTGGCCTCCACGATCTGACCACCGCCGACGTACATGGCGGTGTGGTACACCGTCGTCCAGTCGGACTGGCTCGTGCCCCAGAACACGAGGTCGCCCGCGATGAGCCCGCTCATCGGGACGGGCGCGCCGGCCGTGTGGTACTGGTCGTCCGACACGCGCGCGAAGCCGATACCGGCAGCGTTCTTCCACGATGCGAGAGCGAGCCCCGAACAGTCGTACCCCACCGGGCCGTTGCCGCCCCAGATATACGGCTTGCCGAGTTGGGCGAAGGCGAAGAGCACGGCCTTGTCGCCGGCCGTCACCGGACGGAACATGAGGCCCTGGGTCGGCGGGTTGCCCGTGACGCCCCCGAAGGGGTTGACGGTGCCGTTCTGGTCGACGATCCAGTAACCCGGACCGCTCTTGGGGGCCACCAGCTTCTCGGCCGGGTCGGGGCTGGGGGCGCCCCCGGCCGAACCGGCGAAGGCCGCGTCCCCGAAGTTGAAGACCCCCCCGTCGGCGGCCAGGAGCCAGTAGCCGAGGCCGTCGCTCGTGGGCGTCATGCCAGTGATGGGCTGGTTGAGACGGATGGAGCCCGTCGAACCTTGGAACTGGGCGTCACCGAAGGAGAAGATCCCGCCGTCGGAGGCCACCAGCCAGTAGCCGTGACCCGTGGGCGTGGACGCCATGCCGACGATCGGCTGATTCAACCGGATGGAACCCGTGGAGCCGTAGAAGCTGGCGTCGCCATAAGAGAAGATGCCGCCGTCGGACGCCACGAGCCAGTAGCCGCGATCGTCCGGCGTCGATGCCATGCCGACGATCGGCTGGTTCAGGCGTATCCCACCGGTTGAGCCGAAGAACGTGGCGTTCCCGTAGGAGAAGATGCCGCCGTCGGAGGCCACCAGCCAGTAGCCCGCGGCGTTGTGTGTCGGCGTCATCCCCACAATGGGCTTGGCCAGAGGCACACCCGCCAGCGAACCCAGTGCGGGCGCGTTCCCGAACGCCCACACGCCCCCGCTGCTGCTGGCCAACCAGAAGCTTGCCGCCGGCTGCTGCGTCGTCTGCGGGCTGCTCTGGGCCACTGCTGCCGTCGCCGCTGAGAGACCGGCACCCCCGAGGCCGAGGAAGATCAGCGCACCGAGCACCAGGCCGCGCAGTCCCGACAGTGCCATCGGTCTCGAAAGCGCCGGGCGCCTCTCATCGTGGGTGACACGACGACAGCCGTCCTCCCCCTGACCGGACCTCCGGGTCGATCCACCTCGCGCTGCTGACGACTCCACCACTCCCCCTCACACATTGCGACCGGCCCGGGACGCCCCTGAACCGGCGGCAGGCTGTCGATCGAATCTCGCAATCAAGGTGCGAGTCAGTTGCATGTGTCTCGGCAGCAACCAGGCACGAATTGACCCTCCGGACTCCCAATTCCCGACCACTCCCACTCAGCCGTTTGCCGATGTATCGGTTGCCGATATAGGGTGGACGGTGATGCCCCGCCGCCCATCGGATGACGCCGGATCGACCCAGGTCGACGAGCGCTTCTCGAGGTTCGGGCGCTACGCCGGTCCGGCCACGCTGATCCTCTCGAGCCTGGCCGAGGGACCCAAGCACGGCTACGCGCTGACCAAGGACATCGAGCGCTTCGCCGGCGTCCGGCTGGCACCGGGAACGCTGTACGAGGCGCTCAGCCGGCTGGAGGGCCAGGGCCTGATCGAGTCGGTCGAGAGCGACGACCGCCGGCGCCCCTACAAGCTCACCGCCGTGGGTGCCGAGGCGCTGCGCGCGCACTTGGCGACCCAGCGTCGCATCGCCGATCTGGGGCTCCGCCGCCTCGCCGGCACGTGGGGACCGGCATGAGGAGGACGGAATCGGATTGCCGTACGAGAGCCATTCGTCTTTTGGCCTGGTATCCGAAGGAATGGCGAGCCCGATACGGGGACGAGTTCGTCGAGTTGCTCGTCAGTGAGATGCTCGAGCGCCCCCGCTCGTTCGGACGGGCACTCAATGTGGCGCGCAACGGCACCGTGGCGCGGTGCGCCGCCGCGGGCCTGGGCGGCCGGCCGCTCGACCACGACGACGGCCCGCGACGCAGTCTGGTGGCGATCGGCGCAGCCCTGTCGATCTTCGTCGTCTTTGGCCTCGCCATCTGGTCGCAGCTGACCATCGGCTGGCAGTGGTCGGAGCCCAATACGGCGGCGACGTCCTCGGCCATGCTCGTCATGTCCCTGGCGATCGTTGTCTTCGCTGCACTGTGCGTTGCCGCTGTCGTCCCGTTCGCGTGGGCCATCCTCCGTGGCATCGTCGGGGAACGCAGCGGTCGATTGCTGCGGCCATTGCTCCTGACTGTCGCCGGAGCGGGCGTCCTGATCGTCGGCACGCATCACTTCGCCAACGGGTGGCCGGGGACGGGCGGACATCCGTGGGCGCACCAGGGTGTCGTGCCGGGCGGCGTCGCTGCCTATGCCTGGGCATCAACCCTGTTCGTGACGTCGTATTGGGTCCACCCTGCTGCGTTGAGCACCTTCCCCACTCCTGAGGTCGCCTGGATGGTCGTGAGTCCCGTTGCCCTCGCGGCCGCACTCGTCGGCGTCGCCAAACTGATCCGCCGGCTCGCGTTCACTGACGGCGTGCTCCGGTACGAGCGGGAACTGGCCTCTGCCGCCACCGTGGTGATGGCGGCCTTCTTCACCGGTGCCGCCCTGTGGGTCTTCGACGGAGGCCCCGGACCACGGAATCTCTTCCACGTCGGCGCCATCGACATCATTGATCTGATGGCCCTGGCCGGTGCCATGGCCATCACCGGGCTGGCCGTCCGTAGCGTGTCTCCCGGCGCGCGCCGATTCTCGACTCACTGAGTCGCGACGCCCTCGCACCGACTGCTCCATGCCGACGGACCAAGCCAGGCATCTCGACGCCGCCTCACCCCCTCGGTGGACTCGTCGAAGGATCCTGACGCTGGGTCTCGGCGGCGCCGCGGCGTTGGTGGCGGCGGGCGCCGCTGGCGTCGAACTCGTAACGCACGGTGTCCTGCCGGGAAAGCAGGAGCTCGACCAGCTCGACGGGGCCTGCTCCGTTGCCGGTCCCCGGTTTCGGTTCTCCGGCGTCGGCCACACCGAGAGCGGATCCTTCTCTTCGCGGGCTCGCCGGCGCACCGTCGGCTACACCGTCGCCTGGCCGCCCGGTGCGGCACCGGGCACTCCCCTCCCCCTCGTCGTGATGCTGCACGGCTACGGCGGCAATCACACCACTGCCCTCTCGGACCTGCGCCCGTGGGAGGCCGTGGCGCTCGTGGTCGACGGACGACCCCTCCCACCCATGGCCATGGTGACGGTCGACGGAGGCGGCGGCTACTGGAACCCACACCCCCACGACGATCCGATGGCGATGGTCATCTCCGAACTGATCCCCATGTGTCAACAAATGAACCTGGGTCGTAGCCCCCACAAGATCGGCACCATGGGCATCTCCATGGGAGGCTACGGCGCGCTCCTCCTGGCGGAGAAGTACCCCGACCTCATCCACGCCGTGGCCGCCATCAGCCCGGCCATCTGGACGAGCTACGACGAAGCACGATCGGCCAACCCGGGCGCCTACGCGACCGAGGCGGACTTCGTTGCGAGCGACGCCGTCACCCACGCCGGTGCCCTCGCGGGCACGGCGGTCCGCGTGGCCTCGGGCAACGACGACCCCTTCCACCCGGGCGTCGTCGCGCTCACGCGGTCACTGCCGAGTTCAGCCACCGTGGTGTTGTCGGCCGGCTGCCACACGGGATCCTTCTTCAATGCCCAAGAGCCTCCGTCTCTCCAATTCCTCGGAAACCACCTGTAACGAGGACGAGAGGACCACCGCACCTGTGTCACCCCACTCGTGCGCACCACACGTTCGGGCTGGGTATCTTCCTGTGACTCAGGGAAATACCAGGGGATAGCGTTACCGTCTCCACAACTCAGCACGCGACAGCTTCCGGATCCGCCGACGATGAATGCTTGACACCAGCGGGTGCGCCGACAATTCGAGGAAAGACGCATTCATGAGCACACCCCCGCGCCGATTCTTGATGGCCGTCTGGGACGGGGGTGGCAACGCGCCACCACAGATCGCCGTCGGAGGGCGGCTGGTGGAACGGGGCCATCAGGTGCATATCCTCGGCGATCCTGCGCTGGCGTCCGCCGCCGAAGCGGCCGGCTGCAGCTTTTCGCGTTGGCAGCGCGGAACGGAACACACCGGCGTCGACGCTTCCGACACCGAGTCGTACGACTGGGCGAGCGAAGAGCCACTCGACGTCGTGCGGCGCATACGCGACCACGTGCAATCAGGCCCCGCTGCGGAGTACGCCGCCGATACCGCCACAGCCATCGAGGAGTTCCAGCCCGACGTCGTCGCGCCGGATTCGCAGATCTTCGGCGCGATCATCGCCGCGCAAGAGGCTGGCCTCCCGGTGGTCGCCCTCGTGCCGAACCTCTGGATGGTCCCGAGTCCGGGTACGGGCGATCCCCTTGCGCTCAAGCTGGTCAACCGGGTGATGAAGGCGGGATTGCCTGATCTCAACAAGGCCCGGGCCGAGCGCCACCTCCCGCCGCTCGACGAATTCTACGACCAGCTGCTGGGGGTCGACCGGATCCTCGTGCTCACGAGCGAGACGTTCGACGACGCGTCACCGTTTCTCCCGAGCAACGTGCACTACGTCGGGCCGGTCCTCGACGACCCCGTATGGGCCGAACCTTGGTCGTCGCCGTGGCCCGAGAACAACCAGGATCCGTTGGTGCTGGTGACCTTCAGCAATCTCTTCCAGAATCAGGGCCCATTGCTGCAGCGCGTCATTGATGCGTTGGCGGGAATGGACGTGCGGGCCGTGGTGACGCTTGGCCGAACCCTTGACGCCGATGCCCTGGTGGGAACCGACAATGTTGCCGTTGCCCGTTTCGTGCCCCACAGCCAATTGCTCGCGGAGGCGGCCTTGGTCATCTCGCACTGCGGACACGGGACGACCATCAAATCGCTTGCGGCGGGCGTGCCAATGGTGTGCGTCCCAATGGGCCGCGACCAGGACGCGACCGCCGCCTGCGTGGCAAAGCAGGGTGCCGGGGTCGTGCTTCCACCAAGTGATGCGACGGTGGAACGGATCGCTCAGGACGTTCGAACCGTGCTCGACAACGATGAGTATCGGACAAACGCGCGTCGATTGGCCGCGACTTTCGCGGAGGAACATCTACCCATCGACGTAGTGCTCGAACTCGAGAGCGTGCTCGGATTCGTCCCTGCCGACGCCGACTGATCACATGCGGCGCGGGGGCGACCTCTGGCGTCCTCACCAACGACCTCGTGGTCCTGATTCCCGTTCGCCGGCGGCGGCTGGGACGGCCTCGACCGCTCAGCTCAAGAGCCGTGACGAGGGGTCGCTTGCGCACGAGGCCAAAGCGGACGCAGAGCAGACCGCTGCCCTCATCCCTCCGGCCGCAGCAAGTACCATGCCCATTGCTTTGTGACATACCGGGGTTTCCGCAGGTGAAGCCCGGGAACGAGCAGTGGAGGAATGCGCCCAGAGCGATCATTGACGCAAGGGCTGAACGAACGGCAGGGGCGTGGATTCTGGTCGCTATATAGAGGGCGTTTTCTTCTCCCTTGTGGCGCTCGCGAGCCTTGGGGTCTCCGGCATCAATATTCGCAGGCGACTGCTACCGACGTGGGCCGGTGCCTCGGCGCGACTGGCGGAGATCATTCTTGGCCTTTCGATCCTTGTACTGGCGTCTGAGCTCCTCGGCCTCGTAGGCCTCTTTCGCCTGGTTCCCCTCCTGGCACTCCTGATTGCGATCGCGCTGGCAACATGCTGGCTGCGCAGGGCGGACACGCTCGACGCGAGTTCTACGCAGACCACCAAGGACGCCTCGCTGACGGCGCCGGGTCGCCAAGAGGCGAGGTGGGAGCCTGTTGCGGCCATCGTCGCAGCGGGCTTGGTCGTTGCGGAATGGAGTGGTGGTTCGTTCAATGCGCTGCGCTTTGGTGTCAGCGGAGTCGACAGCTACTGGTACCACATGCCATTGGCGGCGGTCTTCGTGCAGTCAGGTTCTGTCGTCGCGCCGCACAACATCAATAACGACAACATCATCGAGTTCTATCCGGCGACGTCGGAACTCCTCCATGCCGTTGGCATCGTGCTCTTGGGAAGTGACTTTTTGTCGCCCCTCGTCAACCTGCTTTGGCTCGCTTTGGCACTGTTCGCCGCATGGTGCATCGGAAAGCGATTCGGCGTCGCTTCCATTGCCATTGTCGCCACCTCAATGGTCCTTGGGACCATAGAGATCATCGCCAGTCAGCCGGGTTCGGCCTACGACGACGTCGCGGGGGTCGCCTTGTTTCTCAGCGCCCTGGCGCTCTTGGCCAACGTGGACGGCCTCTGGCTTCCAGGAGTACGGGCGCAGGGCGTGTGGGTCGCCGCACTGGCGGCCGGGCTCACGATCGGGATCAAAGACACCTTCATCGTGAGCGTTGCCGCACTGACGTGCTGCGTGATTGCGCTGCTCCCCCGTGGCCAACGAGGACGCGGGGGTGTGCTGTGGTGCCTGGTCGCACTTGCGACGGGCGGGTTCTGGTATGTCCGAAATGCGTACTACGCGGGCAACCCTGTTCCGAACATCCATCTCGGACTCGGGCCATTCCAGCTCCCGACATCGCCGAGCAAAATCGGGCGCACCATTTGGGAGTTCCTCTTCAATGGACATGCATGGAGGCACTACTTCCTTCCAGGCCTGCGTCAGGATCTCGGCCCAGGATGGTGGGCGCTGGTGGCGTTGGCCGGCGTGGGCCTCGTCCTTGGGGCACTCGAGCTTGTCCGACGACTTCTCCTTGCCGGCGCCGAGTCAGGAGGTACGAGCCGTGCGGCGAGAGCTCCTCGCTCCTTGAAGACCCGAGCATGCAATGGCGGGGGTGTTGGCCTTCATCGGGCTGGTCACGTTGATCGGTTACTTGTTCACTCCGCAACCGAATCTGCCCGGATCCTTCCAGTACGACTTCCGCTTTTCGCTCCTGGTGTTCTTCTGTGGTGTTCTCGCCCTACCCATTGCCCTCAGCCGTTCACGACACGTCTGGCTGTTGCTGCCCATCTACGGGTCCATCCTGATCGGCACACAGTTCACCCATGGACTCTGGATCGGACAGAGCACCTTCTACCACTCACTCGGGGATGGGCTGAGGGTGGGCATTCTCTTTGTGGTCGTCGGTCTCGTCCTCCTTGCACTGCGGCGCAACCGGCCGAAGTGGTTCTATCGATCGCTCGCGGCGCTGTCGATGGCGTTGATCTTGGTGGCGATAACAGTGGGCGTGCCGGTGCATCGTACGTATCTCACCAACTGGCAACAGCATGGGGCATACCCTCGCCTTGCCCGATGGGCCAGTTCTGTCCACCACGCACGTATTGGAGTCTCCGAGCTGATCCTCAATTACGCGCTGTACGGATCTGACCTCAGCAATGACGTCCAGTTCCTTGCCACGAGGGACAACCACTACGTGTACGCAAACGTTGCCACCTGCGCCGCTTGGCGCAAGCTGATCAACGACGAAAAGTTGCAGTTCGTTGTGACGACGCAATACCTGGCCATCAAGACGCCGTCTCCCGTGATCTGGACCCAGACAGATCCGGCAGCAAAGCTCGTCGTGTCGCAAAAGTCCGTCACCATTGGTGGCTACTTCGTCACCAAGATCTTCTCGATCAATCGACCGATGACGGTGTCAGCGTGTCCCTCCCAACACTCCCACCGCTGAGCTGCCCCCCCCGCTCGGTTCGGCCCCTCCTTACGGCTTCGAAGATCAGCTCGCTTCCTCTTGCTGGCGCCCGCCTGGTCATTCGTCGCCTCGCCCGGCACCGGTCAGACCTCCCCCCAACTGGCGCAGCCGTGACGATCCGGCCCCCGACCGCCGAAGGACGGGCAGTATATTCCCAGCTCAGCTAGTGCAACCTGTTCCAATTGTACCCATCGCGCCGAAATCAACGAAATGCTGACACAAATGTCAGGGAACCGGCATCCCATGGCACAATGACGGGACCAAGCTCCCGACCGACTGGTCCCTCCACCATTCCATGACACCACCGCCCCCAGACACCCAGGACTACGACCCCGAGGCCGTGCGGGCCAAGTATCTGGCCGAGCGCGACCGCCGGCTGGTGACCGGGCGGGCCGATATCCGGGACCTCGACCACGACGAGTTCTTCGCCCGCTATCGCGACGACCCCTTCACGCCCGTCGTCGACCGGGCGCCGGTGTGCGACGAGGTCGACGTGGTCATCGTCGGCGGCGGTATCGCCGGCGTGACCGTCGGGGCCCAGCTGCGCAAGGCCGGTATCGACAGCATCCGCATCGTCGACCAGGCCGGTGGCATCGGGGGCACTTGGTACTGGAACCGCTACCCCGGCGTGATGTGTGACGTCGAGTCCTACATCTACTTGCCCATGCTCGAAGAGCTCGGCTATGTGCCCACCCAGCGCTACGCCTTCGGCGAGGAGATCCGCCTCCACCTCGACGCTGTGGCCAAGCACTTCGACTTGGTCGACGACGCGCTGTTCCACACCGGGATCACCCGGGCGACGTGGCACGAGGACGAGGCCCGCTGGCGCATCCAGACCGACCGGGGAGATCAAATCAGCTGCCGCTGGTATGTGATGGCCGTCGGCATCCTCAACCTGATGAAGCTCCCGGCCATCGAGGGGATGGAGAACTTCGCCGGCCACTCCTTCCACACGGCTCGCTGGGACTACGGCTATACCGGCGGCGGACCATCAGAGCCCATGACCAATCTGAAGGACAAGGTGGTGGCCCTCGTGGGCACGGGCGCCTCGGGCATCCAGGTCCTGCCGCCACTGGCCGCCGCGGCCGAGCGGGTCTACGTCTTCCAGCGCACACCCTCAGCCATCGGCGAGCGGGGGAATCGCCCCACCATGCACGGGTTCGCCGACACCCTCAGGCCGGGCTGGCAACGCGCGCGCATGGACAATTTCCAAGCGATCATGGTCGGGCGTGAGGTCGACGAGGACCAGATCGACGACGGCTGGACGCACCACTACGCCGTGGTCAACAACCCGCCCCGCAAAAAGGGCATGAGCCTGGCCGCGTACATCGAGAACGCGGAAGCGGTCGACTACGCCATCATGGACGAACATCGGCGGCGGGTCGAGCAGCTGGTAAGAGATCCCAAGACGGCGGAGATCCTCAAGCCCTACTACCGCTACATCTGCAAGCGGCCGTGCTTCCACGACGAGTACCTCTCGGCCTACAACAATCCCAACGTCTCCTTGATTGACTGCCCAGCCGGTTTCGAACGCATCACCGAGCGCGGGCCGGTGGTCGACGGGGTGGAATACGAGGTCGACACCATCATCTACGGCACCGGTTTCGAGCCCGAGCGAACCCCCCTCTACCGCCGGGCCGGTCACGAAGTGGTGGGCCGGAACGGCATCACCCTGGCCGAGAAGTGGGCCGACGGGGCGTCTAGCCTCTTCGGGATGATGAGCCGGGGTTTCCCCAACATGTTCGTCATGCCGGCACCAGCCCAGCAGGCCGTGGTCACGGTGAACTACACCCAGCTCGCCGTGGCGGGCGCCGAATTCGTGGCGGGAACCATCAGACTGCTCGACGGGGCCCGGGTCGAGGTCTTCGACGTCAGCGCGCAGGCGGAGGCAGACTGGACGAAGAAGGTCGTCGACTCCTACGTGCCCGGCACGGCGGTGATGACCGCCTGCACGCCCTCGCGCATCAACAACGAGGGCCACCCGGAGTCGATCAACCCGCGCGACGGCAACTATGGCGGCTTGTTTGGCGACTGGTTCGGCTATCGCGACCTGCTCGAGGCCTGGGTGGCCGACGGGAGCTTCGACGGATTGGAGATCGAAGTCTCCTCGAGCGCATCGTGAGCACCCGCCAGCGGGTGGTCGCGGTCACCGGCGGTGGCGGCGGCATCGGCGGGGCGATTGCCGAGGAGCTAGGACGCGCCGGCTGGTTCGTCGTCACCGTGGATCCGCTGGTCACTCTCGAGGGCACGGCGCAGCTGGCCGACGTTGGTGAGACGACGGCCGACCGCATTGTCGCCGCCGGCGGTTCGGCCAAGGCGTCGTCCGCCTCCGTCACCGACGGTCCGGCGCTGCACGCCCTCTTTGGAGATCTGGCCGAGGAGCACGGCGGGCTTGACGCCGTGGTCAACGTGGCCGGGATCACCCGCCAGAGTTACGTGGCCCGGGGTGCCGAGGAGGACTGGCTCGCCCTCCTCGACGTGCACCTGAATGGTTATCTCAACGTGCTGGAGGCCGCCCTCCCCCTCATGGCGACGGCTGGGCACGGCCGCATCCTCGGGATCACCTCGGGTTCGGGCTGGCGGGCTGCCGACGCCGGGGGCTACAGCGCCGCCAAGCGAGTTGTGGCCACCCTCACGTGGCAACTCGGACGCATCGCGCCTCTGGGCGTCACCATCAACGCGCTGTCGCCCATCGCCAACACTCGCATGGTGAAGGCCGCCTTCGAGCGGGCACAGAAGGCTGGTCACACCGGCGGGGGCGGCGGGCTGACGCTCGACTCCATGCCGGGTCCCGAAGATGTCGGGCCGCTCGGCGCCCACGTTGTGGGGGACGGCTTCGGCTGGTGCAGCGGCCAGGTCCTCTTCGCCGGTGGACCTGAGGTGGCGGTCGTCGACCAGCCCCGCCTGATCGAAGCCATCCGGACCCATGACACCGCGTCCTTGGCCGCCGTGCTCGATGCCGTCGTGCCTCGCGCCTTCGTGGCTGCCGAGGCGAAGCAAACCAGCGATGGAGGCGCCAACCCGCGCTTCGGGGGCATCTTCGACGCGCCAGTTCCGGCCGAGTCGACGCCGGCCGCCGTCGGGACATGTGCCCTCGTGTGCGACCGACCGGGCCTCACCACCCGCCTGCGCGCCGCGCTCGAACGACGCTCTATTGCGTGCATCCCGATCGACATAGCTCACGGATTCGAGGGCACTGCCAAGTCCCTGCGCGGAGCCATCGGTGACGGCGATCCGATCGACGCCGTGGTCGTCGCCCTCGAAGGCCACCCGCGCACCTCGTCCACGCTCGAAGGCTGGGAGCACGTGTTGGCCGACCACCGAGGGATCACCCAGCCCCTGCACGACGACGCCTCTTGGATCCGGGCGGCCGCCGACTACACGGCGGAGACCGAAAGGCCCATGCGCCTCGTGCTCTTGACCGAGGCGACGACGCCCGCCGGACAGAGCCGGGCCCAGGCCGCCTCGCAGATCGCCCGGGTCGGCGCCACCGGCACCAAGGGGCGGCTCACCGTCTTCACCGCGGGCCTCGAGTCCGACGCACCGGCCGCCACCGAAGCCGCCAGTGAGCTGGCGGCTCATCTGCTCAGCCATCCCGACGTAACACCGTTGGCCGGGACTCCCGTCGTCGTGCGCGAGGGCTGGATCGGTCTGCGACGCCACCCACAGCCGATCGGCACCGTGACCTATGGCGGACCGGCCATCCCAGCCTGGCTCGACGACGCCTTGCGTGAGATCGTCGCCGCGACGGGTATGCCCTGAAGGAAGGCCCATGACCGACAAACCCGCCCGCATCGTCGACGCCCACGTCCATCTCTGGGATCCGGCCAACACAACCTGGTACCCCTACCTCTCCATGGCGCCGTCTCACGGGGGCACCGGTGACGCCTCGCGCATGAACCGCCGCTTCGACATCCCCACCTACACATCCGAGTCCTCCGCCTGGAACGTCGAACGGATCGTCAACGTCGCCGCGGCCACGGGGCCACACTCGGTCGAGGAGACGATCGAGCTTGATCTGACGGCCGACGCCAATGGAGGTCCCGACGCCATCGTGGGCGGGCTGCCACCCACCGCCACCATCGCGGAGGCAGTCGCTCTGCTGGACCGACAGATGCGCGCGCCGCGCTTTCGCGGTGTCCGACCCATGGGACCGCTCTCCCAACCCGTACCCGACCCTCATGTACTGCGTGCACTGCAGGAACGCAACCTTGTATTCGAGTTGATGACACATCCCGACCTACTGACGTCCGCTGCGCGCGATCTCGCCCCCTTTGCCGACCTCGTTGTCGTGGTCGAGCACACGGGCTGGCCCCGGTCGGCCGACGAGGACGAGTTCGCCACCTGGAAGGAAGGGATCGACGCCCTGGCCGCGACGGGCGACAACATCGTCTGCAAACTCTCCGGTCTGGCCATGCCACTCGGTTCCATGGACCCGAAAGCGTTCGCTCCGTGGATTGAGCACGCCATCGAGGTGTTTGGACCTGGCCGCTGCATGTTCGCCAGCAATTTTCCGGTCGATGCCATGGCCGGGACGTTCGACGAGCTCTACGACGCGTTCACCACCATTACCGTGGGTCTGGACTCGGTGGCTCGAGACCAGCTCTTCGCCGCCACGGCCGAACGCGTGTACGCCTTATGAGCCCGGCCACGACAGTGGATCCTCTTTAGTCACGCAGGCGCCATCATGCTGCGATCCCAGACTCTCTTCGGGCTCTGATGGTCTGTCTCGAGGAACCGACCTAGCATTCACCTTGCCATGACATCCGACGAGAGCTTTAGCGATCGCCTTGAGGCATGGCTTCAAGCTGACGGCGACAAGACGGTCTACGGCCTCAGCGAAGTCTTTGCAGAGAAGTCCTTCGCCGTCACCATTCTCCTCCTCATGTTCTTGCCGGCCCTCCCCTTGCCGACAGGTGGCATCACCCACGTCTTTGAAGTCATCACGGTGATCATCGCCGCCGAAATGGTGATCGGCGCCAAGCGACTGTGGATCCCAGCCCGCCTACGCCGGCGCGATCTTCGCAGCGCCGCCACCGACAAGGCGATCCCTTTCATGATGAGACGGATTCGGTGGTTCGAGCGGTTTTCCAGGCCACGATGGGGATCGCTTGTGCGCAACCCATGGTTTCACAGACTTCTGGGCATCGTCTTTATCGCCTTCGCCGCGGCGGCCGCAGTTGCCCCTCCATTTTCCGGCCTTGACACGCTTCCCTCTCTCGGGGCGGTTGTCGTTGCGTTGGGCATGATTCTCGATGACCTGCTCGTCGTCGCCATCGGGGTGGTGATCGGAATCGGTGGCATCGTGTTGATTCTGACCGTTGGGGCCGCTCTGTTTCAGGCTGCACGACACTTCTTTTGGTAAGGGACCCGAATGTCAACACACCAGGTCCTCGTCGCCCAGAGTCAGGAGCATTCGCATGAGCGAGACATTCAAGAGCGAATCCGGCAGAGTTCGCTCAACGTCGAACGTGGTGGTTGGTGTTGATGGATCGGATCATTCCTTACTCGCACTGGAGTGGGCAGCCCACTATGCGTTAACCATGCACCTACCACTCATCGTCGTGACGGCCTGGAGTTTTCCCGACGAACCTGCGCCGCTCGATATTGACATCCGCGTACCCTGGCAGGACGAGCTGATGAAGCAGGCACGGTCAAAGCTCGACCTGATCATCGCGACACATCTCTCTGAGGCTGAACGATCGTTCGTGACAGCCAAAGTCATCCGCGGACGCCCGGCGCAGGTGTTGTTGGACGAAACAACAGAGAATGACCTCCTCGTGATAGGTAGCTGCGGGCGCGGGGCGTTGGAGAAATCGCTGTTCGGGTCGGTGAGTGAACGCTGTGTCCGGCACGCGCCGTGCTCGGTCATGGTCGTCCGCTGACGAAACAGGTGGTCCCCGTGAACTCGGAGATCCACTCGACTGTGGCTGACATTCACATATGAAGGACCATCGTTCCTCACGGCAAGTCGCCACGTGCACTCACCTCAATCGCGCCTCCGCGTAGCGGGACCCCATAACTGGACTTACCTCCCCGGCATGAACGCCCCGGGGTCGGTCGACCGTTAGGGTCTAAGGCTCGAAGTTATAGGTCGCTGTTCCGTTGACACCGCCCACCGTGACTGCGATGGTCAAGTCGTCGACGTTGCCGGTGAAACCGGGCGACCAACCACCGCCAGCCTTGAGATAGATCCCACCCGCTACTGGATTACCCGAGGCTTGCTGAGTGATGGGCCGAATCGATGCGTTGGGGTACGTAGCAAGGACCTTGGCGAAGGAGCACGGCGCGGCCTCCGTGCATGTCTTTCCGACGTCCACCCCGCCGACGACGGCGTTACCGGTTTGCCACCAGCCCGACGGCGCCGTGAGGGGGTTCCACGTCTGCCACCTCTGACTCGTCACGGCAGCCTGTCCGGACAGGCTGGGCTCGAACACGAGGCGACCCTGGAACGACGCGTTGCTGTCGGTCGAGTCGTAGTCGGTGTCGAGCTGCAACGTTGTGGCATTCGTCCCTGCAGCGGCCTGATAGGTCTTGTACGACAAGAAGTTGATGTGGTCGAAACGCGTTCCGGCGTACAGGCCGTTGGCCAACGCCTCGCCGCCGGTGGCGTCGACCTTGAGCTGCGCGCTGCCAGCTCCGTCAGAACCGTTCGGTCCACTCACGAATGATCCGCTGCCGGTCGGCGTCTCCTGGAGGAAGCCAAAGCCGAGGCTTGCCGCGTTCGAGGTGTTGACTACGACGGCTCCGTCACCTGGCTCGAAATTATTGTCGATGGGCAGACCGTTGATGCCGACGATTACGCCATCGGTCGCTCCCACGAACCCACCGGTGATGGGTCCCCCCGCTCGAACGAGAAGCAGCCCGGGCACACCGCTGACAGTGGGCCGGATTGTGGCGTGCGGATAGGCACTCATGACTTGGGCCCACGTGCAATACGACGCCTGTGTACAGAGAGGGTTTGGCTGTGTCACGCCGCCGACGATCGGACGATATGCCGAGCTGCCCGAGGCCGACGAGTACCACGCGGCGGCGCCCGCCATCGTGTTCCATGTCTGCCACTGGCCGGGCAGAACAGCTCCGCCAGCCGACGGGACATAGACCAGCCGCCCCTGGTAGGTGGCATTCGAGTCGGTGGAGTCATAGTCGACGTCGAATTCCAATGACGGAGTCTCGTTCGGTGATCCGGAATAGGCCTGATAGGTGGAGTACTGGAGCTGCGTGAGATTGGCCAGTGCCTGCCCGGAGTAACTGGTGGTCGCGATGGCCTCACGGCCCGTGGCGTCGACGGTGAGGAGCGCGCTCCCACGACCCTCGGGTGGATTGCCCGGACCGTTTACGAATTGCCCGCTGCCATTGGCCCCTTCGTTGAGGAAGAACCATCCGCTCGTCGAAGACGGGGTGACCACCACGTTGCAGCCAGTGATGATGATTGCTCCGACTGCCACGCAAATTGCGATGAGTTTACGCATTGACGACTCGCCCTCCCGGTCCGTACATCCCCCCCGCCGAACGTACTGCATACACGCTGGTTGAGTTTCGAGCAAGCGGCATCGAAAAACCCGCCACTTCGGATCAAGAAGAGGCCCAGTGTTGCGCCCCATCTTCGACCCAGCGCGCAAGCGCCTCCAGCGCGGAGAGTTCCCGGCTCAGACCTGCTTGACCGGCACGATCTCGTAGATCTCCGACCAGTTGGTGCAGCGATTCGCTCCTTGCTCTCATCTGACAGCCGCAGCTTCTCGATTGACCTACGTTGAATAGTGAGATTCAACAAGGCGCGATTGGATGACACCGCGCCGCAGCTGTGAGCATTGGCCGGGCTCCTTGCGCCATACAGATGACGGAACTGCCCTCTGGGGCAGCAGAGAGCGGATTGGTGCTCATGGGGAAGGCAACGCAGCTCTTGTTCTGGGGAGCCTTGTCGTAGCGGAGACCCTCGCGCCTTCGGATGAGCCGGCGACGGGTGCCGCGTCCAGCACGCCGTGACGCCGTTCACACGGGGCCAGCCGATGCGATGTAGCCCCCTCGGACGTGGCGATTTCGACTCACAAGAACACCGTGGTCCGACGTGCCGATTTCGACTCACAAGAACACCGTGGTCCGACGTGGCGAGGATTCCGACGTTCAAGCGATCAGGCAATTCACAATGATCAAATGTCCTCAATCCGCAGCAACGAGATGCCACCACGCCCCACCGGGCACGTCGTCCGCTGTGTCCAGAGGCTGCGGGTTGCGCAACACCTCATCCCTCCGTACGCGAGGAACGACCATGTACTGGATTGCATCACGAGGACAGACGAGCTCCAGCAGTCGCCACAGCGACCGCGCGTAGAACTGTGCGTTCGCGGCGCCATCCCATTCGTACACTCCCCGGTACCAATCCTCTTCATCACGATCCACCCAGAGCTTGGATACCAGCCCCGGAAATCCAACAAACAACGGTGTGTTCAACAGACACTCCCATCGAAACAATGCGTGCCATCGACCTCTGAGAAGGCGCAACCGGAACCGGACCACCAAGAGGCACGGATCGTTCGGCCGCTCCCGTTCGATGACCGTCTCCCGAAATACTCTTCCCCCCGTCCCGTCGGCGAAGTGCAGACGTATACCGACGTGGTCTTTGGTGAGGTGGGTCCGGCGTCCTGCCAGCAGCAGGACGCTCCTCAGAACGCAACCCGTTAATGCGTGAGCCGCAACCGCACGAGGGAGTGGATCCTGCACATTTATCGCACTGTTCACGACCGATGGGCCTTTCGGGACTCCGACAGCCCAACGTTTGTCCGGTTCAACCATCTGTACGCCCTTCTCCAAGATCGCCTTCAAGCAGTGTCATCGTCCCGACCACCTCGGCGAAGGGAGGTTCGTCCTCTCGACAGAGCTATTGGTACTCCTGGTCCTAGTCATTCTGTCCGCCCCGACGTCGAACGAGCCTTCGTCGGCATGCAAATTGAACGATTGCCGGGGCGGAGTTAGGTCTCTCGTCCGTAGAGACTGCAACGACAGGGCTGTAACCATCGCCCGGTGGGTGGGCCAGGTGCCGCTGAAGCGAAAAAGGCATGCCATGGAAGTGCGCGTCTCTTTCTCAGGACTCGGTGCACGGTTGCTTTGCTCCACCAATGTCGGTCGAACAAGGCACGATGCTGGTCGTTTGTGACGCCGTTGGAACGCCGAGCCGACGAACTCCCCTTGCCCGCCTGTGGGGGCCGCCTCGTGGCGCGCGCGACGAAGGTGGGGTGGAAGCTGAGGTGCTCGACCTACCACCGCTGACGCGCGAGAACGAAGAGAAATGCTCCGGGGGTGATGGCCTGACCCCCTGAAACTGGTCCACCTCTGACGTGAGCCCGTTGCCCAGACTGCTGGGCGAAGGGAGGATCGTCACGATGCCGAGGAGAAGGCACACCCCCGACCAGATCGTCCGAAAGCTCCGAGAAGCGGACAAGCTGCTGAACGAGGGCCAGGACCTCGCCGCCGTCTGTCGGCACCTGCAGGTGTCCGAGCAGACCTACCACCGGTGGCGGAACCAGTACGGGGGCATGAAGGCCGACGACGCCAGGCGCCTGCGGGAGCTGGAGAAGGAGAACCAGCGCCTGAAGCGCATCGTCGCCGACAAGGAGCTCGAGATCGACGCCCTCCGGGAGATCTCCCGGGGAAACTTCTGAGCCCGTCGCAGCGACGCCGGGCGGTCCAGATGCTCTGTGACCGCAAGGGCTTCTCGCAGCGGCGGGCGTGCCAGATCGTCGGTCAGCACCGCTCCACCCAGCGCCTCCGACCGGAGACCGCCGATCCGGACTCGGCGCTACGCGTCGAGCTTCGCGCATTCGCCAAACGGCATCCACGGTGGGGCTATCGCCGGGCCCATGCCGTCCTCCGTCGGAAGGGCCGTCACCAGCTCAACCGCAAGAAGGTCCAGCGTCTCTGGCGTGAAGAGGGACTGCGGGTCCCGCCCCGGCGGCACAAGAAGCGCCGACTGGGCATCTCCACCACCCCGGCCGACCGGCTGGTCGCAACCCATCCCAACCACGTCTGGGCCCTCGACTACCAGTTCGACGTCACCACCACCGGGAGGACCATCAAGATCCTGCACGTCACCGACGAGTTCACGAGGGAGTCCCTCTGCGACCTCGTGGAGTACTCCATCGACGCCGATGCCACCGTGGCCGTCCTGGACAAGCTGGTCGGCATCCGGGGCACCCATCCGACGTTCATCCGCTGCGACAACGGCCCCGAACTCACCGCTCATGCCCTGCGGGACTGGTGCCGGTTCACCGGAGCGGGCACTGCCTACATCGACCCGGGCAGCCCCTGGCAGAACCCCTGGGTCGAGTCCTACGCTCGAGAATGCGGGACGAGTTGCTCGCCATCGAGAGCTTCGACACGCTGCTCGAGGCACAGGTCCTTGTCGCCGACTGGCGCGAGGAGTACAACACCTACCGACCACACTCCGCTCTCGGCATGCGCACGCCGGTCGAGTTTGCGCACCAGTGGAGGCAGGACCACCAGCTAGAGCTCACATAGCGGATGGACCAATCAGTGGGGTCCGGTCAGTGAGACTCGAACTCACAACCTAGCGGCAGCCCTGGACGAGCTTTCTGAACAGCACCAATTGGAATAATCCCAGCTAGGACATGATGTGGGCTATCCGCGGGTGACCGCTCATGACCCCTACTTTCCACTCACTCGCGCGCGGATCGCGCACGAACTTGATAGCGGCCATATCAACTTGGGTCGGCGCTGGAGCCAGCGACCATCGCCTTGGCATCACTTGGCGGGGCTACTCTGCCTCAGAATCTCGACGGCGTCTTCGTCGGCTTACCCTCGACCTTGTTGACTGCCTCTGTAACGTACGCCTGGGCTTGAGTGATATCGGGTGACCCGATGTCCTCGTACTCGACCGCACCGTAGGTCTGGCCAACTCGGAACAGGACCACATCTGCTCCGATATTGATCCCTTGTACTGCGAGAGTGAACAAGTAAGCCGAGGAGGACTGACCAACCGGAGGAAATGACATCGCTCCGACATGCACAGTCGTCGTCTGACCGCCGCTAGTAGCCGTGTAGCTCTTGCATTTGCTCAAAGTATGGCTGAGCTTTGCGAATGTTCGCGAGGCACCCGGTCCCGCCATCAAGACCTCTTCGAGATCGGGGGCGTTCCCGTCCGAGAACTTTACGACCACTTTGGTCACATGGCTCCCAGGATTCCTGAGCGCAGATACGCAACCTTGGTCCCCGGTATTTGCGCTGTTGTCCACCGACCAGCCGGTCGGAAAGTTCGAGATCGACAGTGCCTCGGATTTCAGATGTCCCTTCGATACAGCTGCTCCCCCGATACCAGTCTCGGTAGTTGCCGCGCCGATCACCAACAGCAACGCCGCGGACGCAACCAGATACCTTCTCACGGCTGAGTGCTCGGGGTCTCAGGTGGAATCGCACCCTCTTCGACTGGGACAGTCCGATAGCGAAGGACTTTCCATATCGCAATGGCTGTCCCCACCCCTGCAATCGCATCAAGCACAAGTCCCATACCTGGACTCGCAGAAATGCCGAGCGGACCGTGGGTGGTACTGACGTGCACGACGTCGTAGACGGCGATCGCTGCCATGCCGACAGCGGTGACCAGAGAGATGAATCCAAATACTCGAGAACCGCGGCGTCGCCACAGAAATACGAAGAAGGCCGTCACCAACAGTACGACGCCATACAGTTTTCCATCACTCGTATCGAGGCCATTTGCGCTGATAAACCCAGCGGATACCCACGGTAATATAAGACCAAGCGCTCCAAGAGCCAGCCCACCAATGACGATGTTCTGCCACGTTCTCTGAGTGATACGAGCTGTCTTGGCCTCTTGGGGACCATCTGCCACAGCTCGACCTTAGCCACCCAATGCTGCGAGCTCCTAATGGTCAAGAATAGGGCGCTGACCCGCAAATGGCTCGACTTCCTCGACCCGTGTAGGGCATTCCGGTCCGTCGGCGCCCAGGCGGAGTGAGAATACGGAGCGGTGTGACGTCCCTGAACGACCCTTGACCGGTCGAGAATCCAACGAAACCACAATGTCCTGAGGCCGGCCCTCGGAGGTTTGACTCCGATCCCGGAACGCACATGCATCCCAAGCCCTCTAGATAGAGACTCGAGGTCTATAAAGGAGCAAGAGATGAAAACACCAATCGCAGGAGCCATCATCGCAATCATTGCCGTTGTAATGCCGTTGTCATCTGTTGGAGCCTCACAACCGACAGTCGAGAATTGGTATCGACTTTGGGGTAAGCCACAGTTGGGTCAAATACAGAAGGAAGTCCACAACATCGATGTTGCCACATTCGATTCCTTTGGGATTACTTTCCAAATGGTAAGAAATTGCGGTCTATTAAACGGAGATACACGAATGTCGCTCGGCTTGCCGAAGATTCCTGATTCCACCTTGGAGGCGAATTGGGTCAAGATGAATTCGGCGCTTCACTCCGATGCCCAACGATGTATTGCTGCGATCCACGTCAACAGCGTGGAGAAGATGAAGGTCGCTAGGAAACACATAAAGCAGGACAGCAAACTTATAGCGAAGATGAGAAATGAACTTGGTAAATGGAGGTGGTGAACAATGGCGACGAACGCCGGTTTCGCAGCGGGTCGTACGCCTCCATTGCCCCCTACGAGCTGGAGTGACATGGTCAGCGCCCCGGAACACCGGGACCCGAGCCAAATCGCCGCCGGACCAACTATGTTCCGGCGCATGGCACGGACCCCGGAGGAGGAGCGTCGAGCTCAGCTCATTGCGTGTGCTGAGGCTGTCGCCAAGCCGCGAAGAATCGGGAGATCAAGCCGATCTCCGCTTCATCCAGCAGAGCGGACTCGGAGATCCGCCCGGTCTTGGAGGCAATCGTGAGACGTTGGACGCGACTAACACCGACGCACTACAACACCGCCGCGGCGAAGCGGCGTGGAGCGAAGGTGCAGCGAGAGCACGTCGTCCCCGTCCGTGTGCTCGTGGACAGAATGATCATGAACCCGAGCGAGTGTCGAGCGTTGCTCGAGCAGGCAGTGGTCATCGCAGGCGTCACACAAGAAGAACACTGGCGGCTCGGCGGCATCTGGACGCACCATGAAGACCTGTACCGCCGGATGCTCAAAGGGCAGGTCTCGCGGCTTCCCAAGCGTGGGATGGAGCGGTATAGCGCAACTGGGATCAAACTCAAGCCGACGTCGTAGCGCACGTGCCTGACTTGATGGAGATCCCAAGATGGGCTGCTCCAATCGACTCGCCCCGCAACACTGGTTCGGGAGGCGACCTATCGAATGTCACGATGTTCTGGTGATGCCCCGCAGCTGCGCCCATTGCCCAGACTTCATTGCCGAGACCGTTCGGTGGTGGCAGAACGTCTACAGCTCGCAGCCACAGGCCATGCCTTGTCTCGATACTCCGGCATCGACGGGCCGCTGCGCTCGCCCCTGGGCGACGGCCGGTTCAAGGTTTGGGCCTGCCCCGACGCTGGCAGAGCTGACGGGGCTCCGGGAGTTTGGGCGACGGAGGTTCGAGTAGGTGTCTACTCACCATCGGCGAATGCGGGATCCTGCATTCCGACAGAGTCAATGGGAAGGCCGGTTCAGCCCACACGTTGCGGTACTCAACCGATTTGTAGACGAATTGGCCAAGGCGGGACGAGGACGAGTGCCCTACGTCGCACCAATCTACGGCGGCCTAGAGGCTGGGCTCCTATGCCTCATGAGAGATCCCGCGAGGGCAGCCGCAGAGGGTAGCGGCTTCCTGTGTCTTGAGAACGATGACGCCACCGCGGAACGTTTCGCTGGGCTACTCGAGCGAGCGGGAATACGACCCAATCAAGTCGTTACCTGGAATGCGTACCCGTGGTACATCAATAGGCGTCCGAATGCGAACGAGTTGAATGCAGGCATTGAAGCCCTCCACCAGTTCCTTCGACTTCTGCCGCAACTCATCGTCGTCGTGCTCATGGGTCTTGACACGCAGAGGTCTTGGGACACGTATGCCGCTCGCTATCCACGAGAGGCTGATCCCAAAGAGGCTGACCGCTTTCAAGTCTTGCGGACGTTTCACGCCAGCCCGGAGGCGTTCATTGGTCCACCAAAGGTACGAGCCAGGCGGCAGGCACAGCAAGAATCCATTTTTGCCGCGGCTGCTCGTCTTCTGAACGTGGCAATCCTTTAGCTGCGAGCTCGATCGCCAGCCGGCGAGAGGCGAGGCGCTGACGAATTCGATCAGGCCTGGCTCGCCCCAGCGACCCAGGCGCTCAACTTCTCGTCATCGCCTAACCGCAGTGCGAAGCGGATGCCGTGATCACCTTCAAATGGTTCACGGTGGTCGAAGCGCTCGAAAGAGATTGCGTCCGTGATGCCTTCTGGAAACGCAGCGCACCACGCTTCACGATGGTCATCATCGAATGGACGATACCGAGAACATGCCACACAGATGGGAGCTACGCCTTGCATGCATCTCCTATTCGTTTGGCTCCAGTCGGCCCAACCCTATTGGCGGCCGACCTGGAAACAGGACACCAGTGGCCGAGCCGCGACGGGTTCGACACCTGGTGGGATAATCCGGGCCTATGGCAGAGTTCCAACAACGTCAGGCATTGTTGGGTCGGCTCGCGGGTCTCGGCTGGTTCGCGAAGCACGGCGAGGTGACGGCCACACAATCCGTCGCGATGCTCCTTGAGGAGTCGGTGCTCAAAGTTGCTCTGTTGCGGCGTCTCGGGGAGGCCGCCAATACGGATCTGGGAGCGGTAACGATGTTTCATGCCGAGCCCGTCCACGACGACCTCGCTCGCCCGGACCTCGAAGGCAGGGATGGTCGAGGCCATCCGCTGGTGGTCATCGAGGCGAAGTTCGGCGCGAGCCTGACCACAGCCCAGCTACAGGCCTATGTGACGTACCAGCTGGCCAGGCTGACCGGTGGCACCCGCGGCGTGCTCGTTGTCCTCGTGCCGTCCTACCGCCGATCGGAGGCCGAGGCTGTTCTCAGCACCGTGCGGAACGAAGGCGATGAACCGACCGCCGTCACCCCGTCGGCGTGCACCGCTGTCCTCACCTGGGATGAGCTGTTCGGCCTGTGGGACGAGGCGGTCCAGAATCTCCCAGCTGATGACCGGGGATCCGTCACATGTGACTTGTGGCAACTCCGCGCATTGTGCAAGACGATGGTCGCTCTGGACATCCCCCTGCTTGGCTTGGTCGCGACGGGAGGCGACGGATGGCAGGACCGAGAAAGTGACCTAAAGCGGGTCGTCGACGAGGCGAGCGCAAGTTTTCCCCATGAGTCCAGGCTGCTTCCCCTAGGCATCGAACGGTGGCCAGGATTCGAGTACTACCGTCGCTACCTTCCTGGGAAACGCCCAGACGGGGGCCAGTGCTCCCTGGGTGTTGTTGGCGGCCTCCCGGGGACTCCGTTCTGGTTGCGCTACCACCGGGAGACTCCGAACTTCCGGATCTTCGCCGACCGGATCATGGCGTCACGATTCCGCCCGCCGCGCGTGGTGAGGGTGGGCACCTCTGGCTTCCGTTGCGCGTATCGGCTGACCGCAGCGGAGCCACCATCGTTAGCGAACTGATCGAAGAGATCGAAGCGATCCGCGCCGTGGCGGAGGGACCCGAGTTGCCGTAGGTTCGATGCAAGTCTGCATGGACCGATTCATCTAGCCAGAATTCCAATTGACTCAAGTGCTTGGTTGCTTGAAGCGGTTCCGAGATCGTCAAGTTCCGCCGCAGGCGAGCGATGGACGAGCAAAGCGGCGTACGAGGCTTGACCGATGTGAATGAAGGGTCGACTTGCCATAAGCCCGGCATCGACGAATACGACAGACCGGTCAAGGGTCCGCCGAATGCGGAGAGAGGACACTGAGCGAAGCAGCGTCCCGAAACGACCCTCGACCGGTCAGGATCGAACAAGAACCATACTGCCCGGGGTCGGCCCGGGTCGGTCTGGATGCCGTCTTGGACACTCCGAACCGGTGTGCCCAAGACGGGGACATTTCACGCCCTCGCCCATGCCGCCACCGATGCAGCAAGCTCCCCTTGTCGCTCGACATACTGACGAGCCGCATGCCCGTTTGCCCCGGACGGATGCGGAAGCCCTGGAAGGACGCGTCCACGCTCGAGCCCAAGGCGTGCTACCGCCTCACCCACCTGCTTGCCGAGCGGAATGACGAGAGCATCGGGCACCGATGCGATATCACGCGCCAGAACCTCCTCCACGAAGGCGTTCAGGATCGGGTGCCGTTCGATCTTCGGGGCGCAGTCGTAGTTCTTACCGCTACTCGTGAGAATGACACAGTGACGGATCGCCGAGGTGGCCGCCACAAGGTCGGCATCAGTGGTCCACAGCGATGCCGTGGATTCGATCCCAAGTGCGTCGGCCAGACCGATGCCGTCAAGCATCCGCACCAAGTTGGACCGCATCACTCCGGCAAATGCGCCAACCCGTGCTGCCAGCGATGCCTGAAGGGGTGAGCACCCCACGCGGAGAGCTGCTGCCGCTACGGCGGTGGCTTGCCAATGCTGAAAGCGACCCGGAGTCAGGCCAACGAGGAGCACGGGTCCTTTGGCATTCGGGGCTGCGACCGGCGTGAAGTAGATCGAGATCTTCTCGTCGGCGTAGAGGCGCAGCTTGGGCTTAAGCACGTTCACTTGTGTCAAGGCAGCCGGCAGGGTTCGTAACTGATCGGCGAAGTCTTCGATGGTTGGCAGATCGGCCACGTCGGCCGCCTCCTGGATCACGGCAAGATCATGCCGCCTGAGGGATGCCCGACGCCGTTCGGTCCCTCCACCTACACCGAGAACGGGGAGTTCGTGCTTAGGAGCCTGAAACCGGAGGCCTGACGCAACCCACGGCGCCACCGTCCCTGCGTACGGAGACAGGGGCTTGGTCGCCCTGAGCGCTCAGTGCAGTACTCAGAACGAAACGGTTCCGAACGCTGCCCGGGGATCATCCGTCCGCACGATCTCCTTGCCCAGGGGGGCTATGGCCACAGCCGCCAACCTGAAGTTCCCGAGCCCAAGCGGGATGCCAACGATGGTCAAGCAGAGCAGAAGGCCGAGAAGCAGGTGAGCGATGGCCATCCAAATCCCGACGAGGATGAACCAGATGATGTTTCCAATTGTGGATGCGGTGCCAGCGTCCGGCCGGCGAACCACGGATCTTCCAAAGGGCCACAGCACATAGGCAGCGAGTCGAAATGACGCGATCCCAAATGGAATCGTGATGATCAAGACGAACATGACGAGGCCAGCCAATGCGTAACCCAGTGCCAGCCACAATCCAGAGAGCAGGAGCCAAAGAATGTTCAAGACCGTCCGCACCGAGTGAGTATCCCATAGCACCCCGGCGGGAGACTGAGGCTCAATGCAACTCGTGAATGAACCCGCACAGCGGCACATGGGCGACGCGGCGCCGTTCGGCGATGTGCCACAGCACCGTGTCAATGGTGACCAGGAAGCTGGAGGGCTGGACGGCGCGTTAAAAATGCCCCTTCTTGCCCTGCGGGAAGCTGGCGCGGATGTGCAAATTTGTAGCGTCAGAATGCTCTGCCCCCCCGCCAAGGTCGAAGCCGAACTTCTTGAGCTGGACTCCTAGGGTGCCATCGACCGCGTGTTTGCGGTCGGTCTTGATGTCGATTTCTACCTCAGTCGCTCTATTCACAAGAACGCTATGGACTGCGGCGGAGAATCCAGGTTCGTCCGGCCAACGCAGTGGTCTCGGGTCGCAGGGTTCGCTTCCGGCGCCTTTGTGCCTGTAGTCGAATCCGCTGTTCTCCAGGCGCTGCTGAGTCAACCCGCCACCGTGACCGAGAACCGGGCGCGGAGTCCACGGCGAACGGCGACCTCACCAAATGTCTCACAACTGATCTCGGATGCACCGAGCGTATTCATGATCCGGATCGCCTCGTTGTATCGGTCACGGAGCGACCACTCGTCGAATTCCCCGAAGGGAACCAGCAACGGTCCGGTCTCGCTAGGCCCCTGGACGTAGACGAGCGATTTTTGGATGACTCCCTCGACTGAACGCGATCCCGTAGCCGACGACATTGGCGACTGGTGGATCTCCACCTTGCCCTTGACGTCAACCGGGTACTCGTCGTAGTACGCGACAAGCTGACTCAACCTCTCACCCTCCCAGATGCGCGGCCTCGTGGCTGAAGCTACGGCCTAGCCGGCTCTTGGCATCCAACCATGAGGTTACCGGCCCGGAGCCGACACGATCGGCAAGGGAGCGGCGGTCCGATATCGGGTGCATAGCGTCGCATGAGGCGAGCACGGGGCACCCACCCGATAACGTTCGGCCCCTCCGGCACCTCGGGTATCCCCATCGTGCCGGTATGGGGCAGTCTCGTAAGCCGGAAACAAGCAGCGGTCAAGGGCGGCCGGAGGCCGGCGAAGCGAACCCTTGAGGGCTGCGTCGGATGCCACCGAGACGTCGCACAATGGGGTTGGCCGGTCGCCCAGCGGCCGGCCTGTGCGGAGCCTGAGCGCCTCTCGGAAGCCGCTCGAGTCCGGGACTCGACGCTTCTGCTCAACAGCTCACGCGGGGCCGCAGGCCCTGCCCGCCGGCCGAGGCGGCGGCGCAGCCGCCGTCCGAGGGGAAGGGCGGCTTGATGATGTAAGGAGAAACCCTGACAAATTCTGGACGGGCGGTCGCAATTCACTTGCAAAGGTGTTGAATGCGGACTGTTGGGGCGCTGGAGCGCCAAGACCCCTTCCAGACCGTGCAGCTTGAACCGAGGATTCTGGTCTGTCGTCATCTTTGTGACCTGCATCTTGTCCAAATCGGGCCCGCAAATTGCCCATCTATAGGTAGGAGGGTGCGTCACTCTCCGGCTGAGAGAGGAGCCTCAGATGGGTCTGAAGGGTGAGAAGTTGGGCAAGGCGACAACACCTCCGTCGGCGGCGAAGCTGCCGCTACTGGATGCTGCTGGAGTGGCCTTGGCACTTGGCACTACGAGGCGCCACGTCCAGCGATTGGTAACCGAGCGGCGGATCCCTTTCGTGAAGGTAGGCAGATTCGTACGCTTCGATCCCGCTGAGCTCGATGTGTGGCTCGACGCTCAGCGGGTTGCGGCTGTGACGAGACCTTCTCGATACGATTCGTCCTGGCGGTAAGGTGGTCTACAGACCAGGTGGCCTGGAGCAAGAACTCTCCGCCGGCGTTCGCCTCCCAACACAAGTGAGCATTATGTGGGAGATGCACGGGTGAGCCCGAATCGACGACATTTCGGAAGTGTACGGCGGCTGCCCAGCGGCAAATATCAAGCAAGTTATTGGCACGAGGGTCGGCGTCACATAGCGGCTCAGACTTTTAGTCAGAAGGCGGATGCCCACGCCTTCCTTGACGCCATCTCTGCCGCTATCGGACGCAGCGATTGGATCGACCCAGAGCTCGGGCGGATCTCGTTCGGTCGATGCGCCGATCTTTGGCTGGCCCAGCGCACCGATATTCGGCCCCGTACCCGAGAGCAGTACGAGTTACTCATCGTGAACAAGTTGAAGCCGACCTTTGGCCAACGGGAGCTCGCCAAGGTCACGCCGCTGCATGTTCGCTCCTGGTACGCCGACATCGCCGCCAGGACTCCCGGCACAGCTCGTTCCGCTTACCGGCTGCTGAAGGCGATCTTCAACACCGCCATCCTCGACGACCTCATCGTAAAGAACCCCTGCCGGGTGAAAGGCGGCGGCACCGACCGGGTCACGGAACGCCGGATCCCCAACCTCGACCAGGTAGCGGCGCTCACGCAGTCCATGCCGGAGCATTACCGAGCCGCGGTCACACTGGCCGCCTGGGGCACCCTGCGTCGGGGCGAGGTGCTCGGGCTCAACCGTGAGGACATCGACTTAAGGGCAGGCACCGTACCAGTCGAGCGATCACTCCATGAGTTCTACGACGGCAGGCTCGAACTCGGTCCGACCAAGAACGGCGATTCCCGCAAGGTCTACATGCCGAGTTCGGTCATGCCAGCGCTCGAGAGCCATCTGCGCCGGTTTGTCGGTCCCGAGAACGACGCACCTCTCTTCCTCGGCGCCAACGGGGCTGCGTCTGCGTCCCAGCAACTTCTGGGTTATCTGGGAGACCGCACGGCGGCGAGCCGGGCTTACGTGGGTGCGCTTCCACGACCTAAGGCACTTCGCAGCAACCATGTTCGCCTCCACCGGTGCCAGCACCAAGGAGATCATGAGCCGTGGCGGGTGGAGGTCGGTCGCCATGGTGGTGCGCTACGAGCATGCATCCGAAGAACGCGACGCATTCCTCGCGCAAGCGCTCAACCAGTTCGCAGAGCCCTCGAACGTGGTCTCAATCACCAACCCGTCACCAGGAGATCGCGCGACGTAGCGCGCACGACGAGCTTGAAACAGAAAGAAACGAGGGAGAGGTCTTCGATTTAGACCCTCTGACCAGCGAGAACGAAGAAGAGTGCTCCGGGGGTGAGACTCGAACTCACAACCTAGCGGTTAACAGCCGCTTGCTCTGCCATTGAGCTACCCCGGAAAGGGTCGGAAAACAGACCCCGAACGATATCAGTGGCCCGCTCAGTGGTTGTCCCGATTGCGACCCGAAATTCGGGCTGTGATCAGGACTCTTCGAGGTAGTCCCTCAGTAGGTGGGCCGCATCAGGTCGCCGCAGCTTGGCGAGCGTCTTCGACTCAATCTGGCGCACCCGTTCCCGTGTCACGCCGAACTCCCGTCCAACCTCTTCGAGGGTGCGGATCTTCCCGTCGTCGAGACCGAACCGCAGCCGGACCACGTCCTGCTCGCGCTCGGACAGGTGACCCAGCGCTTCGCGCACCGCGGCATCGAGGAGGGAGCGCGTCGCGGCGTCGTCGGGCACCACCGCTCCCCTGTCCTCAATCAGATCGGACAAGTTGAAGTCGTCCTCATCGCCGACGGGCTGCTCCAGAGAAACGGTGTCCTGATTGATGCGCAGGATCTCGCGCACGCGCTCCATCGGGAGTTCGACACGCAGTGCAACTTCTTCGATCGTCGGCTCACGACCGAGCTCTTGAAGCAGTTGCCGCTGCGCCCACACGACCTTGTTGATCGTCTCGACCATGTGCACCGGAATGCGGATCGTGCGCGCTTGATCAGCGATCGCCCGCGTGATGGCTTGCCGGATCCACCACGTGGCGTAGGTCGAGAACTTGAAACCCTTGGTGTGGTCGAACTTGTCGACCGCCCGCATAAGCCCGAGGTTGCCCTCCTGGATCAGGTCGAGGAAGGCGAGCCCGCGATTGCGGTAGCGCTTGGCTATCGAGACGACCAGGCGCAGGTTCGCTTCAATGAGCTCGTCCTTGGCCTTGAGACCGTTGCGCATGAGGCGCTTGTTCCGGGCCAGCCCACCTGCGTCGAGCAGGTCCGAATCGGGACCCTCACCATCGGCCGCGAGCTCGTGCGCGGCCAGCCTGGCGGCGGCGGCATTCCCTTCCTCAATCGTCTTGGCGATCTCGACCTCGAGTTCGGCGTTGAGGAGCGGGACCCGGCCGATTTCCTTCAGATAGGTGTGGACCGGGTCCTCCGAGCTGCCCCCGGAATCGCCACTGGAGGCCGTGCGCTTCCCGTTCGACTCGCGGCGGGCATCGGCGCGGAGGGCGCCGTTGGACTTCGGGACGGTCCGCGCCGGCTTCGGCGGCGTCACGTCGAGGACGAGATCTTCCTCCTCGTCCGGCACGAGCGCGACGCCTTCCGCTGTGACGCGGTCGATGAGTGACGTCAACACTTCGGGGGTCAATTCGACCGTGTGCAACGCCTCGATCAACTCTGCCTGCGTCAGTTGTCCCTTCACACGACCGGCGGCCAGCACCCGATCGAAGTCGATCTCCGACACCCCGGATGGAAGTGCGACATGCGCCAGCGAGGCAAGCGAGCTCGATGACGCGTCCTTCATCCCGACGCCACTCTCTTCGATCGCCACTGCGGATTCTTCGCTCACCCTTACCTTGCCACCGTTGTCATCCGTGCGCTTCCTTCTGAACCAACCACGCTACCAACTGGTCGGCGGCATCGCGCCCCGATCCCGATTCATCGAGTTGGTCCAGCCAGAGGCGGACCTGCACGGTCTCGGCAGCGCGGGTTTGCCAGGAATTGTCGCTCACCCGCGACTCGATTTCGATGTCGCTCAGGGCGCGCCGCGCTGCGCCGCGCAACATTCCGGCCACGACGGAATCGACCGGATCGCCCAGCTCAGGGTCGCCGGACACCGGCTCCTCCACAATCACGCGTCGCAACAGGCTTCCCACCTCCGGTGACGCGGCCTCCACTGCTTCATGCACGCTGTCATGCTCCAAGAGCGCGACAAATGCAAGTCGTTGCACAGGGTCGGTGAACAACACGGCGTGCACACGATCCACTACATCTTCGGGTCGGTGCACGGCCAACTTGAGTGCCTCCAACCCCGGCCCGGGCCGCAGCGCGGTGGTGAGGGCCTCATTGCTGCCACCACCGTCATGGTTCAACAATTCCCCATCATCTTCTGGGTCGTCGCGCAGCGGAGGCTCGTCCTGGGAGCCACGCGTGCGTTTGGCTGGTCGCTCCGGCGGTGGGTGGGCGCGCAGGTAATCGAGCCGCTCGCGCAACTTGGCCCGGTCGAGCTGGCAGAAGTCCGAGAGCTGCATGACGTACTGGTCGCGCACGAGGTCGTCGGGATGCTCCGCCACGGCTGTCAGCGCCGCCTCGGCGGCCCGCGCCCGGCCCTCGGCCGTCTTCAGGTTGCCGGCAGCCAACATGCGGTCCACCCTGAACTGCAGGAAGGGCCTGGCCTCCTTGATGGCCTTCGCCAAGGCCGTCGGGTCGTTGCGGGCCAGCTCTCCGGGGTCACTGCCTCCCGGCAGGTCCGCGACCACCACGTCGACCTCGTGTTTGCGTTCCCACTCATAGACACGGGAGGTCGCGCTCTGCCCGGCCGCGTCGGCGTCGTAGGCGAGCACGATGCGCTTGGCAAAGTTGCGCAGCAGCGTGAAGTGCTCCTCGGCCAGCGCTGTGCCGCAGGTGGCGACCGCCCACGGCGCGCCGGCCTGGAAGCAGCCGATCACGTCGGTGTAGCCCTCGCACACCACGACCTCGCCCTGGGCAATGACGCCCTGTTTGGCCCAATTCGAGCGTGTAGAGGGTGCGCCGCTTCGAATAGATGGGCGACTCCTGCGAATTCTTGTACTTGGGCTCAGGTCGATCCGAGGGCGGCTGACCCGGACGCGGCGGCAGGACACGCCCACCCAGCGCGACGGGGCGACCCGACGGGTCGCAGATGGGAAACAGGACGCGGCCGCGAAAGAAGTCCTGGGCGCGGCCGCGCCGGTTGATGAAGCCGAGACCGGAGTCGGAGAGCACCTTGTCGGGCAGTCGCAACGCCTTGGCCAGCGCGTCCCACTCGTCGGGTGCCCAACCGAGGCGGAACCGGCGCACGACGTCGCCGTCGTAGCCGCGTGAACGCAGGTAGTCGCGGGCCGGTCCGGCGTCGGGTGCCTTCAGTAGACGCTGGTGGTACCACTCGACCGCCTGCTCCATGGCGGCGAGCAGCTCGGAGCGGCGCTTGTGGTCGCGCCCCATCTCCTGGTCCTCGTGGAGCGTGATGCCGGCCCGGTCCGCCAGGAAACGCACGGCGTCGACGAAGTCGAGGTGGTCCATGGCGCGCACGAAGCTGATGGCGTCACCCGACTCCTGACAGCCGAAGCAGTAGTAGAAGCCCTCCTCGGCGTTGACGCTGAACGAGGGTGTCTTCTCGGTGTGGAAGGGACAGAGACCGCTCCAGCGCCGACCGACCTTCTTGAGCGCGGCGTGCTCGCTGATCAGCGCCACAATGTCGGTCGCCGCCCGGACCTGGGCCACTTCCTCGTCCGGTATCCCCACGACTCTGACGGTACCGCGGCGCTGTCGTGGATCGTGCCTGACCTAGCTTCGCCCCATGGCTGTGACGATCTACGGGGTCTGCGCCCTGACCTTCATGATGGGGATGTACGCCCTGGAGGGGCGCGGCCGGGTCTTCGTCCTGGCCTTCGCCCTCGGGTGCGCCCTGTCCAGTTCCTACGGCTTCTTGTCCGGGGCCTGGCCCTTTGGTGTCGTCGAGGCCATCTGGACCCTCATCGCCCTGCGGCGTTACGTCGTCGCCGGCCGGGCGGGAGAGGCCGCCGCCTGACCGGCGACAGAATGGCCGACAGCGCGGCCGATCTTGCGCCCGGCGCTAGTCCTTCTCGGCCAGGACGGCCTGCGCCGCCGCCAGGCGGGCCACCGGGACCCGGAAGGGCGAGCAACTGACATAGTCGAGCCCGGCGTCGTAGAAGAGCGCAATGGACTGGGGGTCGCCCCCGTGCTCGCCGCAGACGCCGACCTTCAAGCCGGGCCGCGTGGCCCGCCCCCGCTCGGTCCCGAGTCGCACCAGCTCGCCGACGCCGTCGAAGTCCACGACGTCGAACGGGTTGCGCGGCAAGAGACCCAGCTCCAGGTACGCCGTCATCATGCGGCCCTCGACGTCATCGCGGGAGAACCCGAACGTCATCTGCGTCAAGTCGTTGGTCCCGAAGGAGAAGAAATCGGCCTCCTCGGCGATCTCCCCCGCCCGCAGGGCGGCGCGCGGCGTCTCAATCATCGTCCCGATGGTCACCTCGAGCTGGCCACGCTTGGCCGCGCCGCCCTTGGCACCTCTCGAAGGCGTGGGCGCCGGCTCCTTGTTGACCTCGGCCACGGCGTCTTCGACCCAGCCGCGGGCGAGCGCCAGCTCTTCGCGAGCGACGGTCAAGGGGATCATGATCTCGACGATGGGATGCCCGCCGTCGGCGACGCGTTGGCGGGCCGCCTCCATCAGCGCACGCACCTGCATGGCGTACAGGCCGGGCTTGATCACCCCGAGCCGCACGCCGCGCGTGCCGAGCATGGGGTTGGCCTCCTGCCAGGACAGCGCGGCCTCGTAGAGACGGCGCTCCTCGGGGTTGAGCCCGACCGTGGCCTCCTTTTGGGCCAGCTCCTGGGTGGAGGGCAAGAATTCGTGCAAGGGAGGGTCGAGCAGGCGCACCGTCACGGGCAGCCCGTCCATGGCAGTCGAGGATGCTGATGAAGTCTTCGCGCTGGACGAGGCGCAGCTCCTCGAGCGCCTCGGCCTCCTCGGCCGGCGACTGCGCCAGGATCATGCGTCGCACGACGGGGAGGCGGTCCTCGCCGAGGAACATGTGCTCGGTACGGCACAGGCCGATGCCTTCGGCCCCGAGGCTGCGCGCGTTGGCGGCGTCGTCGCCGGTGTCGGCATTGGCGCGCACGGCCAGGTGGCCCTTGCGGATGGCGTCGGCCCACGACAAGACGGTGTCGAAGGCGGCCGGCGGCTCGGCCGCCGTGAGCGGCACCTCGCCGGCCACCACAATGCCGGCGCTGCCGTCGAGCGAGACCCAGTCACCTTCCCTGAGCGTGACGCCGTTCGCCGTCACCTGTCGGTCCCCGATGCGCAGGACCTCGGCACCGACGACGGCGGGCTTGCCCCAGCCCCGGGCGACGACGGCGGCGTGACTGACCAGGCCGCCGCGTGCCGTCAGGATGCCCTCGGCGGCCAACATGCCGTGCACGTCCTCGGGTGAGGTCTCGCTGCGGACCAGCACGACCTGCTCGCCGCGCTCGGCGGCCGCGGCAGCGTCGTCGGCGGTGAAGTAGATGCGTCCCACGGCGGCACCGGGGCGGCGCCGAGACCCTTGGCCCACGTCGTGTGGCCCGAGCTGGCGAACTGGGGGTGCAGCACGGAGTCGAGGTGATCCTCGGTGATGCGCGAGACGGCCTCGGCCTTGGAGATCCCGAGGTCGCTCGGACGCACCATGTCGACGGCCATCTTCAGCGCGGCGGCGCCGGTGCGCTTGCCGACTCGGGTCTGCAGCATCCAGAGCTTGCCCTGGTCGATGGTGAACTCGGTGTCGCACATGTCGGCGTAGTGCGCTTCGAGCCGGCCGAAGATCTTGATCAGCTCGGTGTGCACCTTGGGAAACTTCTTCTTCAGCTCCGAGATCGGCTCGGTGTTGCGGATGCCGGCCACCACGTCCTCGCCCTGCGCGTTGACGAGGAAGTCGCCATAGGCGCCCTTGGCTCCGGTGGCCGGGTCGCGGGTGAAGCCGACACCAGTGCCCGAGTTGTCGTCGCGGTTGCCGAACACCATGGCCTGGACGTTGACGGCGGTGCCGAGATCGTGCGCGATGTGTTCACGGTCGCGGTACGCGATGGCGCGCGGCCCGTTCCAGCTGCGGAACACGGCCTCGATCGCACCGCGCAGCTGATCGGTCGGCTTCTGCGGGAATGGCTTGCCGCTGTGGCGCTCGACGATCTGCTGGTAGGAGTCGACCAGGTAGCGCAGGAGCTCGACGGGCACCTTGGCGTCCGAGGTCGTCCCGGCCAGCTCCTTGGCGGCGTCGAAGAGCGAGTCGAACTCCTCGCCCGGCAGTTCGAGGACGATGCGGGCGTACATGGCGATGAAGCGCCGGTAGGAGTCGAAGGCGAAGCGCTCGTCGCCCGTCTGCTTGGCCAGGCCTTCGACGGATTCGTCGTTGAGACCCAGATTGAGAACGGTGTCCATCATCCCGGGCATGGAGAATTTCGCGCCCGAGCGCACCGACACCAGCAGCGGGTCGCCGGCGTCACCGATGGCCTTGCCCATGGAGGCCTCGAGTCGGGCGCGGGCACCGGCCACCTCGGCATCGAGACCCTTGGGCCAGCCGCCCGCCATGTAGGCCCGGCAGGCGTCGGTCGAAATGGTGAACCCCGGTGGCACGGGGAGCTGCAGTACCGAAGTCATCTCGGCCAGGTTGGCGCCCTTGCCACCCAGGAGGTCCTTGAGCTCCATGGGCGGGCGGGCGTGCGTGTGGTCGAAATCGAAGACGAACGGCATCGGGCCTCCTTGCCCTGGACGAGCGGCCCGCGTGGCGCCACGGTCACTCGCAGTGATCGCCCTCCCGCGTTGGGACGGGCGGGGCCCAGCCTACTTTCCTCGCGGCGACGCTCCGGAGCGTCTCAGCGCTGCGTGCGGCCCTCCGGATCGCTGTTCGGATCGCTGTTCGGATCGCTGCTCGGATCGCTGCTCGTGCGACCGCTCGCCGCGGTGACCGCGGCGGTGATCTGGCGCTGGAAGACCTCTTTGGCCTGGCGCATGAAGTCGCGCACGACGGCCAACTCGGCGGCCTTGAACTTCTGAGCGACCTGGCGCATCTCCTCGGCGACGGGCTGTTGCAGTCCGGCCAGGCGCTGCTGCGCCTCGGGCACGATCTCGACCCAGACCCGGCGGCGGTCCTCGGTGTCGCGGCGACGGGTCACCATGCCCGCCTCCTCCAGATGGTCGAGGATGAAGGTCACGGCCCCGGTCGTCAGCCCGCTCTCGGCGGCCAGCTGGCCCGCGGTCAGCGGCCCGAGCCGGCCGATAAGGTCGAGGCAGCGGAGGTCGGTCCGGCTCAGCCTCAACTTCTTGGCCAGGCCCTCGTCGAACTCGCTGGCCGCGCCGAGGTACCCCATGATTTCCGCACGCAGTTGTTGCGCCAGCTCTGAGCGCGACCATTGTCTTGACACCTAAATCACTTTATCACTAAGTTTCTTTTGTAATGGCTTATTCTCCGCAACCCGCCCTGGCCGTGGAGGCCCACGATCTCGTGAAGGTCTTTCCCCGCGGCAACGTCCGTGCCCTCGACGGCGTCTCGCTCGAAGTGGAGGCCGGCACGGTGCTCGGGCTGCTCGGGCCCAACGGCGCTGGCAAGACCACGGTCGTCCGCATCCTCTCGACCATCCTCGGCCCCGACGCCGGCACGGCCTCGGTCCTCGGTCGCGACGTGGTCCAACAGCCCGATGCCGTGCGCCGCATCATCGGGCTGGCCGGCCAGTACGCCGCCGTGGACGAGAACCTGACCGGCCGGGAGAACATCCACATGGTGGCGCGCCTGTCGCACCTGAGCCGCAAGGTGTCCTCGCGCCGGGCCGACGAGCTGCTCGAGGAGTTCGGACTCTCGGCGGCCGGCGATCGCGTGCTCAAGACCTACTCGGGCGGCATGCGGAGGCGGCTCGACCTGGCGGCGGCGCTGGTGGCCAACCCGCCGGTCCTCTTCCTCGACGAGCCCACGACCGGGCTGGACCCCCAGAGCCGCCAGGGCCTGTGGGTCGCCATCGAGGAGCTCGTTCGCGACGGTACGACCGTCCTGTTGACGACGCAGTACCTCGAGGAGGCCGACCGCCTGGCCCGCGACATCGTGGTGATCGACCACGGGAAGGTCATCGCCGAAGGGACGCCGGCGCAGCTCAAGGCCGACCTCGGAACGTCGGTGGTGTCGGTGACCCTGGGCGACCGGGAGGCGGTGGACCGCGCCGTCGAGCTGCTCACACCGTTCTCCGAGAAGGCGCCGATCGTCGAGGACCTCGTGCTCGAACTCACGGTCACCGACGGGCCCAAGGCCGGCGCCGACGTGCTCCGCTCGCTCGACGCCGCACAGATCGCCATCGCCGGTCTGGCCTTGCGCGAGCCCAGCCTCGACGATGTCTTCCTCAGCCTCACGGGCCACAAGAGCACCATCGAAGAGGACGCGGAGACCACGGCCAGACCGAGGCGGGGCATGGGCCGGGGACGCAAGGGCGACGTGACCGACGGGAAGGATGCCGCATGACGACGACCACCATCACCGCACCGGTCCCGGTGCTCCAGCCCAGCCAGGGCAACCGGCTGACATGGGTCGTGGCGGACATCGCCACCATGACGAAGCGCAACCTCCTGGCACTGATTCGCACGCCCGAGGCGCTCTTCTTCACGACGCTGCAGCCCATCATGTTCACACTGCTGTTCACCTATGTCTTCGGTGGGGCCATCCACGTCCCGGGCGGCCACTACATCCAATTCCTGATGCCGGGGATCTTCGTGCAGACCGTCATCTTCGGTGCCATGAGCGCGGCGTCGGGACTCTCCGAAGATCTACACAAGGGCCTGATCGAACGCTTCCGCGCCCTCCCCATGAGCCGCTCCGCCGTGCTGGCCGGGCGCACGACGTCGGACGTCGTTCGCAACGTCTTCGTGGTCGCGCTGATCACCATCGTCGGCTACGCGGTGGGCTTCCGCATCGGGACCAACGTGGCGCTGTTCTTGGGTGGCGCGCTGTTGATCCTGTTCTTCGCCTACGCGTTGGCCTGGGGCTTCGCCATCATCGGCCTGTCGGCACCCAACGCGGAGACGGCCCAGGTCATGGTGTTCCCCTTGATCTTCCCGCTGCTCTTCGCCTCGTCGGCCTTCGTCCCGGTACGCACCATGCCGGGCTGGCTGCAGGCGTTCGCCAAGCACCAACCCGTCACGCAGGTGGTCGACGGCGCGCGATCGCTGATGGTCGGAGGCGTGCTGCACAATTCTGGCGCCGTGTGGGCGTCCCTGCTGTGGACCATCGGCCTGCTGCTGGTGCTGGTGCCGATCGCCGTGCGCAAGTACCGCAAGGTCGCCTGAGCAGTCGCTTCTTGACCCGGCCCTACTCCTGGCCGGCGCGCCGGCGCAGTTCGCCCAGGAGCTCTGGAACGGGGATGCGCACCTGCTCGGTGGTGTCGCGGTCACGAATGGTGACCGCGTTGTCCTCGAGCGAGTCGAAGTCGACCGTCACGCACCACGGCGTCCCCACCTCGTCCTGGCGCCGGTAGCGCCGGCCGATGCTCTGGGTCACGTCGTAGTCACACATGAAATGCGGCTGCAGCATGGCGAGCACCTGGCGGGCCAGCGGCTCGAGCGTGTCCTTCTTCGACAGCGGGAGCACCGCCACCTGATACGGCGCCAGGCGCCAGTGCAGCCGCAGCACCGTGCGCGCCTCTCCCCCCACCTCGTCCTCGGTGTAGGCCGAGAGGAGGAAGGCCATCATGGTGCGTGTGGCGCCGGCCGCCGGCTCAATCACGTGCGGCGTGTAGCGCTCGTTGGTCTGCTGGTCGAAATAGTCGAGTGCGACACCCGAGGCCTCGGCGTGGGCCTTGAGGTCGTAGTCGCCGCGGTTGGCGATGCCCTCGAGCTCGTCCCAACCCCAGGGGAAGAGGAACTCGACGTCGGCCGTGCCGCGTGAGTAGTGCGACAGCTCGCTCTGCTCGTGATGGCGCAGGCGGAGTTGCGCGGGCGCGAGACCGAGGTCGAGGTACCACTGCATGCGCTCGGCCAACCAGTAGTCGAACCACTTCTGGCTCTGGTCGGGCGGCACGAAGTACTCCATCTCCATCTGCTCGAACTCGCGGGTGCGAAAGACGAAGTTCTGCGGCGTGATCTCGTTGCGGAAGGACTTGCCGACCTGGGCGATGCCGAAGGGTGGCTTCTTGCGCGTGGTGCCGAGCACGTTGGCGAAGTTGGTGAACATGCCCTGGGCCGTCTCGGGGCGCAGGTAGGCGACGTGGCCCTCGTCCTCGACCGGGCCGGCATGTGTCTTGAACATGAGGTTGAAGGCGCGGGCCTCCGTGAGGTCCGTGGAGCCGCAGTTGGGGCAGACGCCTTGAATCTTGTCGGCCCGCCAGCGCTCGTGGCAGTTCCTGCAGTCGACCAAGGGGTCGGTGAACGTGGCCAGATGGCCCGAGGCGGCCCAGACGGCGGGCGGACCGAGGATGGCGGCGTCGAGGCCGACGACGTCGTCACGCAGCTGGACCATGGCACGCCACCAGGCGTTCTTGACGTTGCGCAGGAGGTTGACCCCGAGCGGACCGTAGTCGTAGGTGGAGCGGAAGCCGCCGTAGATGTCGGCCGACGGGAAGATGAACCCGCGCGTGCGGCAGAGCCGCACCACCTTCTCCATCAGGTCGTCGGGGCCGGCCCGGGGCGGCTCGGCGGTCTCTGTCATCGGTGCACCATACCGGAGCGGATTCTGGCGCTGACCTCGTTGGCCAGCAGTCGCCCCCGCACCGTCAGTACGGCCCGGCCGCCGACGTCCTCGACGAGGCCCGCCAAGAACTCGGGGCGCTCGAGACTTTCCCACGGCACGCCACGGGGCGTGCGCAACGAGAGCGACAGCGCCTCGAACTCCCGCTGCTCGCTCGTCAACTCCTCGCGCCCGGCCTCGGGCGAGCGTCCGGCGTCCATGGCGGCGATGTAGCGGTCGGGCGTGCGCACGTTCCACCAGCGCACCCCGGCGCGGTGCGAGTGCGCGGCGGAGCCGATCCCCACGTAGTCACCCTGCTCCCAATAGAGATGGTTGTGGCGGCACTCGTGGCCGGGTCGGGCCCAGTTGGAGATCTCCTCCCACTGGTAGCCGGCCGCGCCGAGGACGGCCTCGGTGTGCTCGTAGCGCCGCGCCGCGGCGTCGTCGTCGGGGTGGCGGGACGGATCGGCGGCGAGCGGCGTACCGGGCTCGACGGTGAGGCCGTAGGCGCTCAGGTGCGGCGGTGCGTGCTCGAGTGCGAGGACGTGCGCGAGCGTGTCCGCCCAGTCGGCGTCGGTCTCGGTGGCGGCGCCGAAGATGAGGTCGAGGTTCCAGGTGACGAAGCCGGCCCGGTGCACGGCGGCTGCGATCGTCTCGGCGCCGGACGCGACGTTGCGCCGGCCGAGGCCCGCCAGCACGTGCGCCTGGGTCGACTGCAAACCGAACGAGACGCGGGTCACCCCGGCGCGCCGATACGCCGAGAGGTGCGCCGCATCGGCGTCCTCGGGATTGCACTCCACCGTGACCTCGGCGCCGGGCGCCCGCGGGATGGCCGCGAGCATGCGGCACAGCGTGTCGGGGTGGAGGCGTGACGGCGTGCCCCCTCCGACGAAGATGGAGGTCGGCCGGGCCAGGTGGCCTCCGGCGAAGGCCTGCTCCACCTGGCGCACGCAGGCGTCGGCGTAGCGCTCCATCAGGTGGTCGCGGTCGGTGTACGTGGCGAAGGCGCAGTAGTCGCAGCGCTCCCGGCAGAACGGGACGTGGACGTAGACGCCGAAGGCGCTCAAAGGCCGGCGGTCGAGCGCACCGAACGGATGCGCCGGTCGAGATGGGCCTCCATGGCCTCCGTCGCCAGCTCGGCGACCTCGTCGGCACCTGGGGGCGGCGGTCCCGACAGCACGGCGGCCAGGTCGCCGCCGAGGATCCGCCGCAGCAGCACCAAGGCGGCCGGACTCATGTGGCGACCGCTGCGATGGGCCCGGCACAGCGTGCCCCCCGCCATGAGGTCGAACGCCACCAGTTCCACGGCGCCGTCGGGCTCGCCGCAGGCGGCACATTCACTGAGCACCGGGCCGGCGCCCTCGAGGACGAGCGCCTTCAAGAAGAACGCCGGCGCGGTCAGCCTCGGGTCGGCCCTCGGATCGGCGAGCGCCCCGAGGGCACCCACCAACATGGCGTACAGGCGGGGGTCGGGGTGGCGCTCCTGGGCCATTTGGTCACTCACCTCGAGCAGCGCGATACCCCGCGGCATGCGGTCGAGGTCCTCACGGATGCCGCGGAAGGCGTGGACGACCTCCACCTGGTTCACGATGTCGAGGTCGCCCCTCCCCTGCCACAACAAGAGGTCGACGTGGGAGAGCGGTTCGAGGCGGCCGCCGAACTTCGAGGTCGTCTTGCGGATGCCCTTGGCCACGGCGCGCACCTTGCCGTGGCGCTCGGTCAAGAAGACGACGATCCTGTCCGCCTCGCCCAGGCGGTAGGTGCGCAGGACGACGCCCTTGTCGCGAAAGAGGCTCACGTGGAGGTGGTGTCCGGAGTGGTGGCGTCCGGGGTGGTGGCGGGTCGGTAGGCGGGGTCGAGCGGGCAGAAGCGTTCGCCCCGGCGCTCGGCCTCCGCCACGGCCCGGCGGGCCTCGGCGGCCACATCGGCGGCCCGGTCGTGGGCCTCCTGGGCGGCGCGGGTGCGAGCCACCGCCTTCGCCCCGTGCGAGCTCCTGCCATAGAGAGCGTTGCCGGCAGCGACCAGCGCCGCGATGGCGATGAAGGCGACGACGGCTGCACCGGCGCCCGCGTGACCGGCCGTCACCACGACCACGACGAAGATGGCGAGCAGGACGATCGCCACGGCGACGGCGATGCGGCTGAAGGACATGACGCCTCCATTGTCGCAGCTGGGCCGTCCGGCGCGGGTCAGCGCTCCAGTGGGGAGCGGGTCACCACGTCAGTCGGTCGTCACCATGCGATCAGGGGTTGACGGCCCCGAAGCGGCGCACGCGCCGCTGGTACTCGATGACCGCCTCGTAGAGGTGGCGGCGGCGCATGTCAGGCCACAGCGTCTCAGGGAAGACCAGCTCGCTGTAGGCGATCTCCCACAGCAAGAAATTCGAGATCCGGGTCTCGCCTGACGTCCTGATGACCAGGTCCGGGTCGGGCATGTCGGGGAAGTACAGATGGCGGCGGATGGCCTTCTCGTCGATCTTGTTCGCCGAGGTGCCCTCTTCGACGAGGGCGCGCACCGCATCGATGATCTCGGCCCGGCCGCCGTAGTTGAAGGCCATCGTCATGACCATGCGCCGGTTGTGCTTGGTCAGCTCGATCGATTCGTCCATGCGCTTGAGGACCCGACGGGGCACCCGCCAGTCACGCCGGCCGGCGAAGCGGATCTGCACGCCCTTCTCGTTGAGCTCGTCGCGACGCCGCATGAGCAGCGACTGGTTGAAGTTCATGAGGTAACGGACCTCGTCGGGCGGCCGCCGCCAGTTCTCGGTGGAGAAGGCGTAGAGCGTGATCCACTTGATGCCGATCTCGAGGGCGCCGTTGACGACATCGAGCAGGGCGGCCTCGCCGGCCCCGTGCCCCTCGGTGCGGGGCAACCCCCTGGCCTTGGCCCATCGACCGTTGCCGTCCATGACGCAGGCCACATGGACGGGGACCTTGGCGAGGTCCAGTTCCGGCGGGACGGGGTCGGGCGTCTCGGATTCGGTGTTCTGGCCCGGGTCCTGATCCTGGTCCCGTCCCCGGACACCGCCCGGGTCGCGGACGGCAGAGCTCACCGGATGAACCTACCGCGGCCCGCCACACCTGGCGTTCTGGCACTGTCACGGCCGTTGTGTTGAAGTATGCCTACCCCGGCCAGGCGGTGGGGGTCTGAGGATGCAGGAGGTCGCCATGTCCGAGCCAACAGGGGCCCCGCGGCCCGACACGACCGACATGTTCGCGGTGCACGGGGTCTTCCGCGACTGCCTGGGCGCCGCACCGACACTCGTCGGAACGATTGCGACCGGCGATACCGACCGGGTTGCACTCATCGCCAACTATTACGAGAACGTCTTGTCCTTCCTCCACGCGCACCATGACGGCGAGGAGGTGCTCATCTTCCCCCTCCTCCGGGAGCGCTGCCCCGACGCCTGCGACCTGATCGACCTCATGGCCGACCAGCACCACGAGGCCATGGTGTTGCTGGAAGAAACTCGGGCTGCTCTGGCGGCGTGGCCCGGCGGCGGCGCCGCAGCGCAAGCGAAGGCACAAGAGACGCTCCTGGCACTCCACGGCCACCTGCTCGAACATCTCGAACAGGAGGAGCAGAACGTGCTGCCGCTGGCGGCCGAGCACCTCTCGATGCAGGAGTGGGGCGCCATGCCCGAGCACGGCTTGGCCAACTTCGACGGCGACAAGATCTGGCTGATCCTCGGCCTCATCCGTGAGCGCATGACCGAACCGCAGCGAGCCGCCATGTTGGCGCACATGCCGCCGCCCGCCGTCGAGATGTGGACCAGCTTCGGTGAGCAGGCCTTCAAGGACTATTCGGCGGCGGTCGTCGTGGAGGTCGCCAACCACGCCTGAACGGCTCTCGCCCTGGGGCTGGCCCGGCACCGAGGGTGCCGGGGTGTCGCCGCCGGCGCGCCGCCGCACCGTGGTTGACCAGGGCGGAACGGGGCGCGGCACAGGTCGCCTGTAGCGTCATCTCCGATGACGGATGAGGACGGCGACTTCGTCGAGCCCGACGGCCTCGACGAGCTCGACGTCTTCGGCTCTTCGGGAGGCAGCGAGGCCGACGCCCGCCAGGCCGGCGACGACGGGGTCTCGGGGCTGGACAAGATCACCGCACAGATGTCCGGTGGCGAACACCGGCCCGAACAACAAGAGATGTGCCGCGCCGTGGCCGAGGCGATGGCAACCGGGACCCACCTCGTGGTCCAGGCCGGGACCGGGACGGGCAAATCGCTCGCGTATCTCGTCCCGGCTGCGCTGAGCGGCAAGAAGGTCGTGATCGCCACGGCCACCAAGGCGCTGCAGGACCAGCTGGCCGAGAAGGACCTGCCCCTTGTCGACGCAGGCCTCGGCCTTCCGGCACCGCTGGATTTTGCCGTGCTCAAGGGCCGGAGCAACTACGTCTGCCGGCAACGAGTGGCAGAAGTGGGCTCGGGCGGGATCCAGGCGGAGCTCGGCGACCTGGGGGCGGGGCGCGCCGACGAGCCCGAGCTGCTCCAGCAGGTCGACGAGGCCGAGAAGGGGGCTGCGCAGGTCTCGGGAAGTGGCGCAGCACCCGAAGGCATCGTCGACGAGGTGCGCCAGTTGGTCGCCTGGTCGCAGACCTCGCAGACCGGTGACCGGGCCGACTTGAGCTTCGAGCCCACGGACCGGGCCTGGAACATGGTGAGTGTCGGGCCACACGAATGCCCCGGGGCCTACAACTGCCCTTCGGGAGGGAGCTGCTTTGCCGAGGCCGCTCGCGAGCGGGCATCGGTGGCAGACGTCGTCGTGGTCAACACCCACCTCTACGGCGCCCACCTGGCCAGCGGTGGCGTCGTGCTGCCCGAGCACGACGTGGTGATCTTCGACGAGGCCCACGAACTCGAAGAGGTGATGACGTCGAGCCTCGGGGTCGAGGTGACGCCGGGGCGATTCCGCTCCCTCGTGGCGTCCGCTCGTTCACTCGTCGAGCCGCGCGACGCCGAGCTCCTCGACTCGTTGGCCTCCGTCGGCGATGTGCTCGGTGCGCTGCTCGTCGACCGCGTCGGGACGCGGGTCTTGCACGACGAGGCCCGGCCGCCGGTGGACGACCGGGAGCTCGCCGAACTGCTCGGCCGGTCCGCTGAGGTCAGCCGGCGGGTCACCGACGCGCTGCGCCGGGGTGGCGCGCAGACGCTCCTTCCTCGCCGAGGACGGCGGGTCGGAGAAACCCGATCCCGATCGCGCCAGTCGCAAGACGCGCACCTTGCAGGCGGCCGTGCACCTGTCCGAAGACCTCCACCGCTTCGAGACCCGCAGTGACGGTGAGGTGGCGTGGGTCGACGGGACACGCCGCAACGTCCGGCTCCGCCTCTCCCCCATTGATGTCGGACCCGTGCTCTCGTCGATGCTCTGGGGCGAGATCACGTCCGTACTCACGAGCGCCACCATTCCCCCCCGGGTCGTCGAGCGCGTCGGCCTGGAGGCCTTTCCGACCGAGGAGCTCAACGTCGGCAGCCCCTTCGACTACCGTGCTCACGCACTGCTCTACGTGGCGCGCCACCTGCCCGACCGCCGGGCGCCCGGCGCCGAGGAGGCGCTCCACGAGGAGCTGGCGCAGCTCCTTGAAGCGGCCGGTGGACGCACCTTGGCCCTGTTCACGAGCAAGCGTGCCACCGAGGCTGCGGCCGCTGCTCTCGAACCCGAGCTGCCCTACAGGGTGCTCTTGCAGGGCGAACTGCCGAAGAGCCGCTTGCTCGAGGCGTTTGCCGCCGACGAGACGTCGTGCCTGTTCGCCACCATGGGCTTCTGGCAAGGCGTCGACATCCCGGGCCGTGCCCTGTCGCTCGTCACGATCGACAAGCTCCCCTTCCCGCGCCCCGACGACCCGTTGCTACAGGCGCGCCGCGACCGGGTCGGCGGGCGGGCGTTCTCCCTGGTGGACCTGCCGCGTGCGGCCACGTTGTTGGCTCAGGGTGCTGGACGGCTCATCCGCAGCGCCGAGGACCGAGGTGTCGTGGCCGTATTGGACCCCAGGTTGGCGACGGCGTCCTACCGCGGCGTGCTGTTGTCGACACTCCCGCCCATGCGACGCTCAGTGGACATCCACGAGGTGGAGGCGTTCTTGCGCCGGGCACTCGACGACGAGACGGCGGGCGCGTAGTCGAAGACGCTGCCGCCCGATCGTTGTGCTGTGTTGTGCTGTGTTGTGCTGTGTTCTGCTGGTTTGTTGCTCTGGGCAGCACGTGACATGGGTTACTCGTCGAACTCGAAGACCGGACGACCTTCCGTGTCCAGAACGCCCTCCGTCGCGACGCGCATCACCCAACGACCAGCGACATGCCGCAGCTGATCCTTGTTGAGGCTGTACGCCCGCTCGTTCTTCCGCACGTCACAATTGATCAGCCCGGCCTCTGTGAGAAGCCGGAGGTGCCGCGAGATGCCCTGCCACTTGACGTCGAAGCGACGGGCGATGTCGTGTGAACTCATGCATCCCCCGCGGTCGTGCAGCACGGCGAGAATCGCCCTTCGGACGTCACTCGCCAGCGCGTGGAAGACCCTGTCCACGGTCTCGGCGTCCGCCACGTCGCGCAGGCTGGGGGGATCGGGACGTCCCAGGGCGAATGCGTCGGCGCCGAAGATGGACGGGCGGGCGGGGGTCATTTCGAAACCATAAACGACCTCGCTTATAGATTTCGACACCATCGGCCGATACGGATCGACGCTCCCCTCACACCCACGGTGTGACCGTGACAGGCCGAGCGGCCCTTGAGTGCGCCCAAAAATGGCAGCGCTGAGACCAAGGGCTTCGCCGCCCGGGCGCTGGAGTGGTCCTGAACTGAAGAACGGAGGCACGCAGGACCGAGGGCTCAGTAGCCGAGGCGATTGAGCATCTCATCCCGGTTCTGCCAGTGGCGCTCCACCTTCACGTGGAGATCGAGGTACGTGCCTTCCGGTAACTCCTCGCGAACGGCAATGCCGACGGCCTTGAGGACTTCGCCCCCTTTGCCGATCACGATGGCCTTTTGCGAGTCGCGCTCGACGACGATTTCGACGCGGATGTGTGGCCACTCCCACTCCGTCACGCGGCAGGTGATGGCATGGGGCAGCTCGTCGCGCGTCTTGGCCAACAACTGTTCCCGCACGAGTTCGGCCACCCAAAGCGCCTCGGGCGTGTCCGTCACCACGTCGGAAGGAAAGAAAGGCGGGCCTTCGGGCAGGCGGGCAACGAGATGTTCGGTCAGCGCCGCCACTCCCCTGGAAGTGCGCGCCGAAACCGGGAAATACTCCACATCAGACACTTCATCCGGCGCAAAGAGCGCGTCGACAGCGGCCTTGGCCTGGGTAAGACGCTCCATGACCTGAGCGCTGTGGGCCTTGTCGACCTTGTTGACGACGACGATGAGACCAGGGGCCTCGCCACTCCCCTCGTCGCACTCTGCCCGCGCCGCTGCGGCAGCGGCGCGCTGGACCTGACGCACTGCCCGCTCCAGCACCGTTCGGTCCCCGGGACCGATCGCCTCCGTGCCGTCGACGACGACCATGATCACATCGACGTCGTTGAGCGCGTCAGTGGCCGTCTCATTGAGACGTGAACCCAGCGTGCTCCGGGGTCGGTGGATACCCGGCGTGTCGACGAACACGATCTGGGCGTCGTCAGCGGGATCGTGCAGGACGCCGAGGATCCGGTGCCGTGTCGTGTTCGGGCGCGAGGAGGTTATCGCCACCTTCGTCCCGACCATGGCGTTCACGAGCGTCGACTTGCCGACGTTCGGACGGCCGACCACTGCCACGAAACCCGAGCGCACCGCTCGTCAGTTCCCGTTGTGGGACACGCCGTCGGCAGCCTCGTCATGCGCTGCCTCGGCGTCGTCGTCGCTGGGTGCGCCGGTCGCCTCTATCCGGACACGCCCGATGCGCCGGCCCCGCACGTCGACCGCCGTCAGGCGGAAGCCGTCGACCTCGACCGCGTCGCCCGGATCGGGAACCCGCCCGACGAGGTCGAGCATGAGTCCGCCGACGGTGTCCCAGGGTCCATGCGGCAGCTCGGCCCCCAGCAGCTCGTCGGCGTCGTCCACCGAATAGAGGGCGCTCACCAGCACCGACCCGTCGTCGCAGCGCTCCACCGTCGGCTCCTCGTCGTCGAACTCGTCGACGATGTCGCCGACCAGCTCTTCCAGCAGGTCCTCCAGTGTCACGAGGCCGGCCGTGCCGCCGTACTCGTCCACCACGACCGCCATGTGGAACTTCTCCTCTTGCATCTCGCGCAAGAGGTCCGAGACCTCTTTGGATTCGGGAATGAACTTGGCCGGCCGCATGCTGTCGCGCACGGGCTGCTCGGCCTTGCCCACGCGCTCGGCCCGCACGAGATCCTTGGCGTACACGATCCCGATGATGTCGTCGATCCCGTCCGCCTCGACCGGGATCCGGCTGAACCCGGCGCCGAGCGCGGCCTCGAGCGCATCGTGGACGGTGGCGTCCGTGTCGACCGTGACCATGTCCGGGCGCGGTGTCATCACCTCGCGGGCCACCGTGTCGCCGAAGTCGATGACCGAGTGGATGAAGGACCGCTCGTCGCCCTCGATCACGTTGTCTTCGTGGGCGACATCGGCCATGGCCTTGAGCTCGGAGTCGGTGATGTAGGAGTGCCGGAGGCCCTCCTCGTCGCCGCTGGCGCCGATGATCCGGTTGGCCAGGCCGATCAGAATGGCCGAGAGCCAGCGGATGGGTGGGAAGCGGATGAGCGTGCTGACGATGGGTGCGCTCAGGAGCGCGGCCCGGTCGGCGTGCTGCACGGCCCAGTTCTTCGGCACCGCCTCGAAGAAGACGAAGATCACCACGATTTCAAAGACGATGCCGAGCACCACGCCGAGGCCCCCGAACAGGTGCTCGGCGACGATACCGACGAGGGTCGCCGAAATCAGCTGGCAGATCAACACCAGGAGCAGGATCGGGTTGAGGAAGTTGGCGGGGTTCTCAATGAGGCGGGCCAGCTGCCGCGCCCCGCGCTTCTTCTCGTCGATCAACGACTTGGCCTTGATGCGCGTCATCCGCACCAGACTGGTTTCGGCCATGGCCAGCACACCCGACGCCGCGAGCAACACGGCAATGACGATGATCAGCAGTCCATCCTCGACGTGGAAGCCCGACGCGGCCAGAAGGGTGGGCATGCTCAGGCCTCGTGACGGACACGGTAGAAGCGGGTGAGCAGTTGCTGCTCAATCGCCTCCATCCGCTCTGCCTCCGCCTCGTCCTCGTGGTCCAAGCCGAGCAGGTGCAGTAACCCGTGCACGACGAGGAGCGCCACCTCGTCGTCGAGCGATACCTCGTGCTCGACTGCGTTGCGCGCTGCCACCAGCGGGCAGATCACGACATCACCGAGCAACATGAGGACACCCTCTTCGGGCACCGCCCCCGGCCCGCTCCCGCCGAAGTCGGGCGAGCGTCCGGTCGGTCCCGGCTCGTCCTCAATGGGAAACGACAGCACGTCGGTCGGGCCCGCCTTGCCCAAGAACTGCGCGTTGAGCGCGGCGATCGCGTCTTCGTCGACGAAGAGGAGCGAGACCTCGGTCTCCGCCTTGATGCCGCGGGCGATCAGCACCTGGCGCGCCAGGGCCGCCCACCGACCGACGTCCATCGGATGGTCCTGCTGCTCGTCGGCGGCGAAGACGTCGATCGTCACGGGGTGGAACCCGCCCGCCCTTCTGCCACTTCGTAGGCATCGACGATGTCAGCGACGATTTTGTGGCGAACGACGTCCCGACGACTCAGGTGCACGAAGGAGATGTCGTCGATCCCCCCGAGAACGGGCTCGAGGCCGACGAGTCCGGAACGTCCACCCGGCACATCGACCTGGGTGACGTCGCCGGTGACCACGCACTTGGAGCCGAAGCCGATGCGGGTCAAGAACATCTTCATCTGTTCGGGTGTCGTGTTCTGCGCCTCATCGAGGATGATGAACGAGCTGTTGAGGGTGCGCCCGCGCATGAAGGCGAGTGGCGCCACCTCAATAGTGCCGCGGTCGAGGAGACGTTGCGCACCCTCGGGCTCGAGCAGGTCGTACAGCGCGTCATAGAGGGGGCGCAGGTAGGGGTCGACCTTGGCCATCAGGTCGCCGGGCAGGAAGCCGAGGCGCTCGCCGGCCTCGACCGCCGGTCTCGTCAAGATGATCCGCGTGACCTGGCGTGATTGCAGCGCGTGCACCGCCTGGGCCACCGCCAGATAGGACTTTCCCGTCCCAGCGGGTCCGATGCCGAACGTGATGATGCTCTGCGAAATGGCGTCGACATAGCGCTTCTGCCCGGCGGTGTTCGGACGCACAGTCTTGCCCCCGGCCGCCCGCACAACCTCGGAGCGCAGGACATCGCTCGGGCGGATGTCCTCGCGGACCATGTCGATGGCCCGAGACACCGTGGAGGCATCGAGATTTCGACCCGCCTGAACCATGAGGATCAGTTCCTCGAAGAGCTGCACCACACGATCCGCATCCGGACCTTCGACTGAGATGCGATCGCCCTGCACCACGATCTGGTCATCCGGGAAGGATCGCTCAATCTGCCGAAGATGTTCGTCACGGGTGCCGAGAAGCCCGGCCATGAGGTGATTGCCGGGGACGAAGCACTCGGCGCGCAGCGCGGTGGTCATGATGCGGTCACGTGATACCAAAATGTCCTTTCAGAGGTTCGCCTCCCATGACGTGGAGGTGGAGATGCGGGACCGAGTTCATGGCGTCGGGCCCGATATTGAAGATGAGCCGGTAGCCCCGTTCGGGCACGGCAAGGCCGGCGGCATCAGCCACCGCACGGGCCGCCAGCAGCATGTCGGCCAGGACCGGACCGTCCTCGGCCGTGACCGTCGACGCGTCTTCGATGTGCCGGCGGGGCACGACGAGGACGTGGAGTGGCGCGGCCGGGCTGATGTCCTTGAAGGCCACTGTGGTCGGAGTCTCGTGCACCGTTTCCGAGGGCAGCTCTCCGGCCACGATTTTGCAGAACAGGCAGTCGGTGGGGCCGCTCATGCCGTCGGGTCGCCGAACCGCTGCGCCAGCCTGATCACCGGTCCGAACTTACCGGTCCGGGGGTCCCGCCCGTGACCATCAGGGGCCGTCACGCCGGCGATCCCCCGGCCGCAGCCACGGTGCCCGTTCGCAGCGAGGCCAACGAGCGCGCCGGCGGTGACAGCGGCCGTCTCGGCCCGCAGCACGCTCAGACCGAATCCGACCGTGGGCAACCCCGCCACGAGCTCCTCCGCGCTCCACCCACCTTCGGGGCCGACGGCGACGACATGTTGGTCCAGGGTGGGCCGGTCCCCGCTGAGCTGGGCCAGGACGACCTCGCCGGGCCCACCGAGCATCGAGAGCTCCGCGAACGAGACCGTGTCCCACACCTCGGGTAGCCAGACACGACGGCACTGGGCGGCGGCCTCCCGGGCCACCCGGCGCAGCTTCTCGGTGGTGGCCCGGCCTCGCTCCCCGGTCCAGCGCACCACGCTGCGTTCGGTCCGCAACGGCACAATGCGGTCGATACCCAATTCGGTGAGCTTCTGGACCACCCATTCGGGACGCTCCCCCTTGACCGGAGCGAAGGCGACGGTGAGGGAGGGCCGGGCGGCCGGCTCGGACTGCACCGTGCCGTCGCCACCGATGCCGACGCCAGCCGTCAATGGCTCGAGGATTGCCGAGCCCCGCCAGGCGGTCCGCGCCCACCGCCCCTTCCCGTCGGACGCAATGACCTCTTCACCGTCGCGCAGGCGCAACACGCGGCCGAGATGGTGCGCGTCCTCGTCCGAGAGGACCGGCAAAGCGGGGTCGTCGACGAAGACCTGCCCCGCCGCCGCCGCCCGCACGGCGATGGCGGCATAGGTGGGGCCGGCGCTAGCCAAAGGCAGAGCGCAGGCGCGAGAACACGCCGTCGCCGCCTCCCGAACCCGGGGCGGCGACCTCCTCGCCGCGCGCCGCGGCGAACTGGCGGAGGAGCTCGTCCTGTTCGGGAGTCAGATCCGTCGGCGTCGCCACCAGCACGTGCACGTAGAGATCTCCACGACCGCGCCCGCGCAGATGGGGCACGCCGAGCCCGCGCAGCCGCTCGATGTGCCCGTGCTGGGTTCCTCGTCCGAGAGAGAGGTGCTGGGGCCCGTCCAGCGTCTCCACATCGGCCTCGGTCCCGAGGGCGGCCTGGGCGATGCTGATGCTGAGCGTCGTGTGCAAGTTGTCACCCTGGCGCTCGAAACGCTGGTCGGGGTTGACGACCAGGTGCACGAAGAGCGATCCGTTCGGGCCACCGCGCTGGCCGGCCGCACCGCGGTCCGCCAGCCTGAGGGTGGATCCCTCCTCCACACCGGCAGGCACCTCCACCGTGAAGGTGCTCTCCTCCATGCGGCGCCCCTCGCCGCGGCAATCGGGGCACGGGTTGGGGATCATCTCCCCGGTGCCGCTGCAGCGTGAGCAGGCGACGCTCGTGACGACCTGGCCCAGCAGGGATTGGCGCACCCGGCGCAGCTCACCGGTGCCCTGGCAGTCTGTGCAGGTCACGGGCTCGGTTCCTGCTGCCGTGCCCGCGCCATTGCAGGTGGCACACGTGGCGGGCAGTCGCACGGTGATGTCCTTGCGGGCACCGAACACCGCTTCGGCGAACTCGAGGCCGAGGCGCACTTCTGCATCCGCGCCGACCTGCGGGCCGCGGCGGCGGACACCGCTCCCACCCATCTGACCGAAGAACGCTTCGAAGATGTCGCCCAGGCCGCCCTCGAAGCCGAACCCTCCCATGCCACCGCCCGCCTGGGAACCGAAGACACCCTCGGCTCCGTAGCGGTCGTAACGGGCTCGCTTCTCTGGGTCGCGCAGGACCTCGTAGGCGACCGTGACCTCCTTGAACCGCGCCTCGGCCTCGGTGTCGCCCTGGTTCGTATCGGGATGCAACTCCCGGGCCCGGGCGCGGTAGGCCCGCTTGATCTCGTCGTCGCTCGCCTCGGGACCGACGCCGAGCAGCGCGTAGAGGTCGCCCAACCCGTCAGTGACGGCCATCGTGTCCTCCGCTGATGCGTTGGCCCAGACGCTCGCCCACCACGTGGGCGGCGGCCATGGCTCGGGCGTAGTCCATGCGGGTGGGACCGAGCAGGCCCACCGCGCCGAGATCCTGTCCGTCGATGGAGACCGGCGACACGACGACGGCACATGACGACAGCGGTTCGAACCCGTGCTCGGTGCCAATGGCCACGGACAGCCCCCGGTCGAGGACGTCGCGCAGCAGGGTCACCACGACGAGTTGCTGCTCCAAGATCGCGAGGACGCCGCGTACCGTCTCCACCGCGTCGAAGGACTCCGCCAGCCGGGCGGGACCGCCCACGAACACCTGATCGGTCTCCATGGCCCCCTCGAGCGACGTGAATGCCTGGCGGGCCGCCGTCACGAGTTGGTCGACCTGCACGGAGCCGCTGGCCGGGACGGCCCAGGGCTGGGCGAGCGTGCGACCCACAAGGTGCGAGGAGAGCTGGGTGCCGGCGTCAGCCAGCGTGTCCTCGGAGGTCTCTGTGTCGAGCTCGATGGTCCGTTTCTCGACGGCACCGTCGGAGAGGACCACGACGAGCAGCGCGTGGAGCGGCGAGAGCCCGACCAGCTGGACGGATCGGATGGTGGCGGACTCATGGGACGGGCCGACGACGACGGCTGCATAGGACGTCAGCTCGGACAGAAGACCTGAGGCGCGCTCGAGCACCGTCTCCATCTCGCCGTGGACCTGCTCGAAGAACTGCGACACCTGCTTGCGCTGTGAGGGTCCGAGGACGCCCGGTCCGGTCAGATGGTCGACGAAGAACCGGTAGCCCTTGTCGGTCGGGATGCGGCCGGCGCTGGTGTGCGGCTGAACGAGGTAACCCTCGCGCTCGAGCGCCACCATCTCCGAGCGAACCGTGGCCGACGACACCTGCACCCCCGGTGCATTCGCCACATGGGAGGACCCGACCGGTTCGGCGGTACCGATGTACTCGGTGACGACGGCCTCCAAAATGGCGGCGCGACGGTCGTTGAGGGCGCGCTCGTCGCCGGCATCGGTCATGGGGGCGGAATCAAGGGGCGGTGTCATGGAGTGCCTGGCACTCAAGTCTACCGAGTGCCAGACCTGGAGCAGTGGGCGGCGCACCCGCCGGCCGTGGCGGCAGGGTCGACGGCGCCCAGCGGCTCAGTCGTCTCCCAGGCGCAGGGCGGAGATGAAGGCCTCTTGGGGCACTTCGACCCGCCCGATGTTCTTCATCTTCTTCTTGCCCTCCTTCTGCTTCTCCAGCAGCTTGCGCTTGCGGGTGATGTCACCGCCGTAGCACTTGGCCAGGACGTCCTTGCGCTTGGCCTTGACCGTCTCTCGAGCCACGATGCGCCCGCCGATGGCCGCCTGAATCGGGACGTCGAACATCTGGCGTGGGATGAGCTCCCGCAGCTTCTCGGCCATCTTGCGCCCGTAGATGTCGGCCGTGGACTTGTCGACGATGGTGGAGAAGGCGTCCACCGGAGCGTGGTTGATGAGGATGTCGACCCGGACCAGGTTGCCGGTGGCGTAGTCACCCGGCTCGTAGTCGAGGCTGGCGTAGCCCTTGGTGCGGCTCTTCAACTGGTCGAAGAAGTCGATGACCACTTCCGCCAGGGGGAGCGTGTAGACGAGCTCGACGCGCTCGGGCGAGAGGTACTCCATGCGGGTCATCTCACCTCGCTTGCCCTGGCAGAGCTCCATCACCGTTCCCGTGTACTCGCTCGGCGTGATGATGGTGGCCGACAACATGGGCTCGTCGATGTGGTCGATGCGGCTGGCGTCGGGCAGCTCGGTCGGGTTGTCGATGTCCAGCTCGGTCCCGTCGGTCAGGAAGGCCCGGTACTCCACGCTCGGCGCCGTGGCGATGAGCGACAGGTTGAATTCCCGTTCCAGCCGCTCGCGCACGATCTCCATGTGCAACAGGCCCAGGAAGCCGCAGCGGAAGCCGATCCCGAGCGCGTGGGACGACTCGGGCTCGAAGGTGAAGCTGGCGTCGTTGAGCTTGAGCTTGTCCAGCGCGTCGCGCAGGTCCGGCAGCTCGTCGCCATCGACCGGATAGAGGCCGCAGAACACCATGGGCTTGGGATCCCGATAGCCGGCGAGTGCCTCGTCAGCGCCATGCTGCGCCGTCGTGACCGTCTCACCCGAGCGGGCCTCGCCGACGTCTTTGATCCCCGCGATGAGGTAGCCCACCTCCCCGGGTCCAAGCGCGTCCACCGGCACGGCCACGGGCGTGCGGACGCCCACCTCTTCGATGTCGTGGACGGCGTTGGCCTGCATGAAGCGCAGGCGCGCCCCCGAGTGCAATGAGCCGTCGACGATGCGGATGGAGCTGACGACGCCCCGGTACTGGTCGTAAGAGGAATCGAAGATCAACGCGCGCAACGGCTCCTCGCGGTCGCCCCGCGGTGCCGGGATGCGCTCGATGATGGCATCGAGCAACTCGGGCACACCCTCCCCCGTCTTGGCGGAGATGTGCAGGATGGACTCGGCTGGGAGGCCGAGGACGTGCTCGATCTCGAGGGCGCAGCGGACGGGGTCGGCCGCCGGCAGGTCGATCTTGTTGAGCACGGGCACGATCTCGAGGTCGTTCTCAATGGCCTGGTAGCAGTTGGCCAGGGTCTGCGCCTGAATGCCCTGCGACGCGTCGACGAGGAGCACGGCACCCTCGCAAGCCGCCAGCGAACGGGAGACCTCGTAGCCGAAGTCCACGTGACCGGGTGTGTCGATCAGATGCAGGACGTGGCCGGCGTGCGCCACCCGGACGTTCTGAGCCTTGATGGTGATGCCACGCTCGCGCTCGATGTCCATGGAGTCGAGGTACTGCTCCCGCATGAGGCGGGGGTCCACGGCCCCGGTGATCTCGAGGATGCGGTCGGACAGGGTCGACTTGCCGTGATCGACGTGGCTGATGATGGAGAAGTTGCGAATGCGCTCGATCGCGACGGGACCAGACGCAGAAACGGGGGGCGGCACAGTCCGTCGATCGTACCGGCCCAGATTGGCGACCTCGGCCGCCTGGCCAGGGCGCTTGTCCTCACCCCCCGCCCGCACCGTGGGGGTCAAAGGGGCCTGCCACCTGCTACAGTTGTCGTCCGCACCGGTGAGGCCTCGGCCGCCGCTGCCCCCCTTTCGAAGAAGACCGAGGACTGACACGTGGCCAACATCAAGAGCCAGATCAAGCGGAACCGCCAGAACGAGAAGCGCCGGCTGCGCAATAAGTCGGTGCGGGCCGAGCTGCGCACCCGCACCAAGACTGCCGTCTCGGCCGCCGAGATCGGTGCCGAGGACAGCGCGGAGGCACTGCGCCTCGCCGTCAAGCGGATCGACAAGGCGGCGGCGCAAGGCGTGATCCACAAGAACACCGCGGCGAACCACAAGTCGCGCTTGGTGCGACGGGTCAACGCGATTGAGGTGTCCGCCGCCGAGTAGCGGTGGCCGGGCCGGCTTCCTCCTCCTTCACCCCCGGTCTCCTCTTCCTTCCTTCCTTCCTTCCTTCCTTCCTTCCTTCCTTTCCCCTTCCTCCTCGCCCCTTTCCTCGGACGCGCCCGCAGGCGGTGGCCTACGGGCCCATGTGGAAGGTGAAGATCTTCTCCGGCACGATGCGCGCGCCGACTGCGTCGGCATTGGTGAGCCATTCCTCGAACGCCGGCCCCTGCTTGGGCAGGTACTCGTCGAGCATGGCCTGACGGAGCTCACCGGAGCGGGGGTCCCCGAGATCGAAGATCTCCGCTCTGCCGTGCACGGTCACGGCGAGCTCGTCCCTCGGCAGATGGGTGGCGCTGCACGCCGGCCGCGCCGCCAAGTGGCGCGTGCGCACGGCACCCCGGCCGGTGCTGAACCAGAAGGTGCCGTGCAGGAAATACCCGTCGACAGGGCCAGCCAGCGGGCGGCCGTCCGCCGTCACGGTCGCCAGCACGAGCAGGCGCATGCCCTGCAGGCGCTCGGCCAGCTGCACGGCCGTCAGCCGGCGCTCGTCGGTGATGATGTCGCGCAGGTGCGCTCCGGCGGAGGCCATTGAACGGTCCAAAAGGGACTGCAGGGCCGCCATCTCTTGGGGAGTCTCGAGCATCACCCCAGTCCAGCACTGGGGTGTTCGGGGTGTACACCGGACGGGCCAGGGTGCACAGTGGATCAATGAGCGCGACCACCGACTCCACCACGACGGCCGTCATTCCCATCCTCGTCTACGAGGACATTGAGGCGGCGCACGATTACCTCGTCGAGACGTTCGGACTGACTTCGGGTGGGCTGCACCGGCTGGACGACGGCACCGTCATCCACGGCGAGGTCCGCAACGGCGCCGCCCCCATTTGGATGCATCGAGTGTCAGCCGAGAGTGAGATGGACACCCCTCGCAAAACCGCCATGTCCCACGGCGGCCTGTCGGTTGTCGTCCCTGACGTCGACGCGCACTACGCCCGCGCCAAAGCGGCCGGCGCCGTGATCGATCGTGAACCCAGCGACCAGCCCTATGGGTTGCGTGAGTACGGCGCCCGAGACCCAGAGGGCCATCGGTGGTGGTTCTCCTCGCGCCTGACATGAGGTGCCCGGTCGGTGCACACCGGCTTGGTGCGACTTCTGCGCCTCAGCGCCGGGCACCGGCCCTCGGACGAGATGCCCGCACCGGCCGGGTCTGCCGGGCCAAGCGGGCAACCAGGATCTCGATGACGACTTCGGCGTCCATACCGCTCGCCCCACGCACGTCCAGGTCAGTTGCGGCAATGAGGTTGATTGCTTCGGCAATGCGCGCGACTGCCGAGACGGCGCGATTGTTCGAGCGCCTTCTTGGCCACGAAGGGCGCGGTGCCGAGGGCGGCGGCGGCGTCGCGCTCCGTGCTGACGTCGTCGCCGTCGAGCAGCAGCATGTTGGAGAAATGGCCATGCAGAGTGGTGAGCACCTGGATCGGAGCGAGACCGCCCGCCTCGAACATGCGCCGGAGCACGGTCAACGCCCGGCCCGGTTCACCTTTGTCGATGGCGTCGGTGAGCTCGTAGCGCGGGACGTTGCCCGCCTCACCGAGGTACGGCTCAAGGTCCTCGGCCGTCACCCGCGCCCCTTTGCCGTAGGCAGCGCTCAGGGCGCTGAGCAACCCTTCGACGCGACCGAGATCCTCGCCGACGTGCGCCGCCAGCAGATCGGCCGCCCGCGGTTCGAGCTTGACCGGCGCCGCTCGCAGGTGCTCGTGCAACCACGCCTTGCGGTCGCCAGCCTTGCTCGTCGCGACCTCCATGATCTGCCCGGCGGCCTTGATCGCCTTCACCAGCGGCGCCGGCACGGTACCTCCCCCGCCGACCAGGATGAGCACCGTCGTCGGGAGCGGGTCCTCGAGGACCTCGACCAGCCGGGGAGCGTCGGCAGTGAGGATCCGCCCCGCCTCGCGCACGACGACGACGCGGCGGTCCACCAAGAATGGAGGCGTCAGGCAGGCGTCCACGACGGCACCGACGTTCAGCTCGTCGCCGGCACCGCCGCCGACCTCCTCGACGACCAAGGCGTGGTCACCGTCACCCACCACGTCGTCGATCAACCCGCGCACGGCCTGGGCCACCAGGGCGGCATCGTCCCCTTTGACCAGATAGACGGGCGAGGGCGCCGTCGCCGGCGCGTGCGGGCTCATTCGGCCTCGCTGATGGCGGCCAGCACGTCACGGGCCCGACAGGTGCCCTTGACGTCGTGCACCCGCACGAGGCGGCAGCCCCAGGCCATCCCGAGGGCCGCCGCGCCGATGGAAGCCTCACGACGCTCGGTGAGCTCCAAGTCGAGGATCTTGCCGAGGAAGGTCTTGTTCGAGGCCGAGAGCAGCAGTGGGTAGCCCAGCCCGGCCAGAGTCTGCGATGCCCGCAGGAGCGACAGTGACTGCTCGGCCGTCTTCCCGAGGTCGAGTCCGGCATCGAGCACGATCCGCTCGGTGGGGATGCCCGCGGCGCAGGCGGCCTCGGCGCGCTCGGTCAAGAAGCGGACGACATCGACCACCACGTCGTCATAGTGCGGATCGGGATCGGCCACGCGCGGCGCGAGGCGGATGTGCGTGATCACGATCGCTGCGCCGTGCTCCGCCGCTGCGGGTACGTAGTCGGGGTCGGCCAGGCCGCTGATGTCGTTGCCCATCAACGCGCCCTCGGCGTAACACGCACGCGCCACCGAGGCGCGCCAGGTGTCAACCGAGACAGGCGTGTCGAAGCGCTCCACCAGGCCAGCCACGACGGGGACGACGCGATCGAGCTCCTCTGGCTCGGTCACCTCGGGCCCGGGGCCGGCCTTGACACCACCGATGTCGAGGATGTCCGCTCCGTCGGCGACCAGCCGCTCGGCCCGGCCGTAGAGCTTGTCGAGCTCGAACGTGGCGCCCTTGTCGTAGAAGGAGTCTGGCGTGCGGTTGAGGATCCCCATCACCAGCGCCCGGTTGGTCAGGTCATAACGCCGGCCGCCGAGGTCGAGCCACGGCGCAAGCTGGGTGGCCGACCCGGCCATCAGTACAGGCGTGCGGTCAATGCCCTGCGGTACTCCTTGGTGCGCGGGTCGTCGGCACCCATCGCCTCCAACAGGTCGACGAACTCCTGGCGCGCCGCGTCGTCGTCACGCACCCGGTCCAGCAGCTCGTCGAGCTTGGCTTCCATCTCCTCCCGGCCGGTATCCGACACGTCGACGCCCGCTTCGAGGAGCCGGGCCTCGGCCGCCAGGGTGCGGCTGGACTCGGTCTCGGGAAGGCGAGCGAGGAGCGCGAGCGCCTCGGCGGCCTCGCCGCGGTCGATGAGCAGACGAGCGAGGCCTTCGATGGCACCGGCGTGATCTGGCTCGAGTTCGAGCGCTCGACGCATGGACGCCTCGTCGCCGGTGGCGACCAGCGTGTCGGCCTCGCTCGGGGCGGGCGCCAAGCGCTGCACGAACGCGGTGATCTGCGCTTCGGGAACGGCGCCGATGAACTGGTCCACCACCTGGCCATCGCGCAGGGCGAAGACGGCAGGAATGGATTGCACGTTGAACGCCCGCGCCACCGCCGGGTTCTCGTCGACGTTGACCTTGGCCAACTCCACGGCGCCGCCCGTGTCGGCAACGGCCTTTTCGATCATGGGACCGAGCGTCGTGCAGGGACCGCACCACGGGGCCCACAGGTCGACGACCACCGGCACCGTCGCACTGCGGTCCAGCACATCGGTCTGGAATGTTTGGTCTGTGACATCCATCGGCCAAGACGCTAATGGCTGCGCCGTCCGGGAACGACGCCCCGCCTGGCCTGGGCCGACGCGCTCGCCCACGGTGCCTGATGCGCAGAGCGGCGGAGCGTGGGGCGTCCGACCGGGTGACACGGCACCGATTAGCGTCGTTCGCGTGTCGCAGACGCCCGATGGCATTCACCAGGCCAACGTCACAGAGTGGATGGTGGCCCAGCTTCCCCAGATCACGACGCCGCTCACCTTCACCCTGATCGTGGGCGGCCGCTCCAACCTCACTTTCCGCGTGGAAGACGCCGAAGGGAGGGCGTGGGCCTTGCGCCGGCCGCCGTTGCACCACGTGCTGCCGACGGCGCACGACATGTCGCGCGAGTACCGGCTCATGCATTCACTCGGTCCCGCCGGTATCCCCGTGCCCGTCACCATCGGGCTCTGCACCGATGAGGCGGTCAACGAGCGTCCCTTCTATGTCATGGAGTTCGTCGAGGGCCACATCTTGCGCAGCGCGCCGGAGGCCGAAGCGGCGTTCGACGAGGCAACCCGGCGCGGCATTGGCGGCCACATGGCCGACACCCTGGCCGCGCTGCACGACGTCGACCCCGATGCGGTCGGGCTGGGGGACCTGGGACGGCACGAGGGGTATATCGAGCGGCAGCTCAAGCGGTGGCGCGGGCAGTACGACCAGATGCAGGTCGAGGGCGTCGACCACGGTGGCCTCGTCGAGCGGGTGAGCGACGAGTTGGCCCGGCGTATCCCCAAGCAGCAGCGAACGTCGGTCGTTCACGGCGACTACCGGATGGACAACGTCGTGCTCGCCGACGACGGAACCGTGCGGGCCATTCTCGACTGGGAGATCTGCACGCTCGGTGACCCACTGGCCGACCTGGGCCTGCTCATGGACTACTGGTCCGACCCGGACGATGCCATGGCCGTCCTCGGCATGTCGCCGACGACCGCACCCGGCTTCTCGACCAAGGCGCAGATCCTCGAGCGCTACGACGCGGTCTCGGATCTCGACGTCTCGAGCATCGGCTACTACATGGCCTTCGGTTACTGGAAGCTCGCCTGCATCCTGCAGGGCGTCTACGCCCGTTACGTCGCCGGCGCCGGCGCGGGCGACAAGGGCAGCGTCGACGGCTTCCCGACCCAGATCGGGCGACTCTTCGAGATGGCGGCGGAGTCCCTGGAGTCCGCTCCGTGAGCCCCGAGGGCAACGGGCTGACCGAGATCTTCGAGGTCCACCAGGAACCTGTACTGCAGGAGCCGATCCTGGTAGTGGCGCTGGAGGGTTGGGTCGACGCCGGTCTGGGTGCCACGACGGCCATCGCCACGCTGCTCGGGCAGGGGCACACCGAGCCGATCGTGACGTTCAACGGCGAGCACTTCCTCGACCAGCGGGCCCGCCGGCCGGTGGCCCGCATCGTGAACGGGATCACCACCGAGCTGAACTGGCCGCGTACCGTCGTCCGCCAGGGCTCGGACGAATCGGGACGGGACATGCTCTTCTTGGTCGGACCCGAGCCCGACTTCCACTGGCGCGCCTTCACCGACGCGGTGGTCGGGCTTGCCCGCTCGTGGCGCGTGCGCATGGTGGTCGGCCTCGGGGCCTTCCCGGCGCCGGCGCCGCACACCCGGCCGGTCAAGCTGGCCGCTACCGCACCGGCCGAGTCGTCCAGCCTCATCGAACAGGTCGGCATCGTCCAAGGCGAGCTGGAGGTGCCCGCCGGCGTCCTGGCCGCGTTGGAGATGGCCTTCGGGGCCAATGGGACGCCTGCGGTCAGCCTCTGGGCCCGCGTCCCCCACTACGTGGCGGGCATGCCGTTCCCCGAGGCGAGTGCCGCACTGATTGAGGGCCTCGCCTCGGTGGGGTCGTTGTCGCTCGACTCGTCCGCGCTGCGCCGGGCCGGCGACAGCTCGCGGCGACAGGTCGACCAGCTCATCGCCGACAACGCCGAACACCTGGCCATGGTGCGCAAGCTCGAGGAGAGCATCGATGCCTCGGAGGGCAACGCCATGGGCGTGGACGAGGTGCCGTCAGGCGACGAGATCGCGGAGGAACTGGAACGCTTCCTGCGGGGCGAGGAGCAGTGATGCCGCCCAGGCATCACTGGCATCGGTCGGGACAGTGAGGAGATATCACCCATGAAGATCGACGGCGGGATCGGATTCGACCCGAACGGCATCGCCGCCCAGGCGGTCAAGGCGGAGCAGAGCGGGTATGACGGGGTGTGGTCCGCGGAGACGAACCACGACCCTTTCCTCCCGATCGCTGTGGCCGCGGCAGCGACCGAGCGGCTCGAGTTCGGAACCGGGATCGCGGTGGCCTTCGCTCGCAACCCGATGACGCTCGCCGTGCTGGCCAACGACCTGCAGCTGCTGACCAAGGGGCGATTCATGCTGGGCATGGGCAGCCAGATCAAGCCGCACATCACGAAGCGGTTCTCCATGCCGTGGTCCCACCCGGCGCCGCGCATGCGTGAGCTCGTCCTGGCCATCCGCGCCATCTGGAGGACCTGGGAGACCGGCGAGCCGCTCGCCTTCCGCGGCGAGTTCTACACGCACACGTTGATGACGCCGTTCTTCGATCCTGGCCCGAACCCCCACGGCAACCCGAAGATCCTGCTGGCCGGCGTCGGTGAGCACATGACCGAGGTGGCGGGTGAGGTGGCGGACGGGTTCCTGGTCCACGGATTCACCACCGAGCGGTACCTGCGCGAGGTCAGTCTCCCCGCGTTGGAACGCGGCGCGGCCAAGGCCGGCAAGAGGCGCGCCGACCTGACGGTGTCGTATCCCGGGTTCGTCGTCACCGGACCGGACGAGGAGAGCATGGTGCGGGCGGCCAAGGGCGCCCGCGAGCAGATCGCCTTCTACGCATCGACGCCGGCCTACAGGCCGGTGCTCGAGCTCCACGGCTGGGGCGACCTGCAGCCCGAGCTGAACACGCTCTCGAAGCGAGGCGCGTGGGTCGAGATGGGCGAACTGATCGACGACGACATTCTCAATGCCTTTGCCGTGGTGCGCCCGCTCGGCGAGGTGGCCGCTGAGGTCAAGCGCCGTGTCGGCGACATCGTCGACCGCTTCAGCTTCTACGCGCCCTACAAGGTCGACCCCGAGATGTGGTCCGGCGTGGTGGCGGGGTTCCACTAGCGCTGGTCAGCGCAAGTCGGTCGTCCTGGGACACCAGGGCGACCGAGGGCGGCTGAGGGCGGCCGAGGGCGGCCGAGGACTTGCTAGGACGACACGACGATGTTGACCAGGCGCGGCGGACGGACGACGACCCGCGTCGGTGTGGCACCGCCGAGCGCGTCGATCACCTTGGCCGACGCCAGCGCCGCAGCCTCGGCGTCGCTCTCGGAAATTCCGGCATCGACAGCAATCCGGTCCCGTAGCTTCCCGTTGACCTGCACCACCATCGTCACAGTGTCCTGGCGGATGAGCTCAGGGTCGAACGTCGGCCAGCGCTGCAGGTGGACCGAGGGCTCACCCGGATGGCGCAGCTCCCACAGCTCGGCCGTCACATGCGGGGACATGACGGCGAGGAGGAGGAGCAACGTATCGAGCGCCTCGTTCCAGGGATCGGCGTGGGCGTCCCGCCCGTAGCGCTGGACCTGGTTCAACAGTTCCATGCAATGGGCCACCGCCGTGTTGTACGACCAGCGCTCGAGGTCACGGGTCACGTCGGCGATGGTGCGATGTGTCGCCTGGCGCATCACCTTGTCGGCGTCTGATTGGTCACCGGACCGGAGCGCGGGCTCGGCGGTGCACGTGCGCCAGAGCCGGTCGAAAAACCGACCGCAGCCGTCAATGACCTGCTCGGTCTGCTCAGACCAGTCCATGTCGTCGAACGGCGGCCCGACGAAGAGATGGAACAGGCGGAGAGCGTCAGCGCCCACCGTGTCGAAGTAGTGCTCCGGAGCGATCAGATTGCCCTTCGACTTGGACATCTTGGTCCCGTCCATGCGGATCATGCCTTGGGCCAGGTAGTGCCGGAACGGTTCCCGGTCGATGCCCGGAGCCAGGCCGACGTCGATGAGGGCACGCGTGTAGAAGCGGGCGTAGAGCAGATGGAGGATGGCGTGCTCGATCCCACCGATGTACTGGTCGACCGGCATGAACTTCTGTGCCGCCAGCGGTGCAAATGGCTGTTCCTTGTTCCACGGATCCGTGAAACGCAGGAAGTACCACGACGAGTCGACGAAGGTGTCCATGGTGTCGGTCTCGCGACGGGCAGGTCCGCCGCAGACAGGGCAGGTGGTGTGCAAGAAACCCTCGTGCGAGGCCAGCGGCGACTGCCCCGTCGGGAGGAACTCGACGTCGTCCGGTGCGACAATCGGCAACTGGTCCTCCGGGACCGGCACGACACCGTGGTCGGGGCAGTACACGGCCGGGAATGGGGCAGCCCCAAAAGCGTTGGCGCGACACCAGCCAGTCACGCAACCGATAGTTGACCTTGCGCTCGCCGACGCCCTGTCTCCTCGAGCCACTCGGTGGCTCGGGCCTTCGCCGTGGCGATGTCGAGGCCATTGAGGAAGCCGCTGTTGATTTTGACGCCGTCGCCCGTGTACGCCTCGCCCCCGTTGGCGTCCCAATCCTCGGGCGGCTGGACGGTGCGCACGATCGGGAGCTGGTGTTGCGCCGCGAAGGCCCAGTCCCGGGCGTCCTCGGCCGGCACCGCCATGATCGCTCCCGTCCCGTACCCCATGAGGACGTAGTCGGCGACGTAGACAGGAACCGGGTTGCCGGTGAACGGGTTGATGACATTGCTGCCCGTGAAGGCGCCGCGCTTCCCGAGTGCGCCCGTGTCCCCCTCCGCCATGCGCTCGATGTCGGTGGCGGCAGCGGCGCGCTTGCGCAGCGCATCGACCGCCTCCCGCTGGTCGGCGGTGGTCAGCTCGTCGACGAGCGGGTGCTCGGGCGCCATGACGGCGTAGGTCATGCCGAAGCTGGTGTCGGGGCGCGGTCGTGAATACCCGCACGGTCACATCGGAGCGGCCCTCGACAGCGAGGTCGAACTCGGCACCCTCGGACCGTCCGATCCAGTTCCGCTGCATGGTCTTGGCGCGCTCGGGCCATTCGAGGTCGTCGAGGGCTTCGAGGAGCTCGTCGGCATACTGGGTGATGCGGAAGAACCACTGCTCCAGGTCACGCTTGATGACGACGTCGCCCGAGCGGTCACATGTCCCGTCGGCGAGCACCTGCTCGTTGGCCAGCACGGTCTGGCACCCCGGGCACCAGTTGACCGGCGCCAGCGCCCGGTAGGCCAAACCGGCCTCCCAGAACCTCAAGAAGATGACCTGGCTCCACTTGATGTACGAGGGGTCGTGGCTGTGGATTTCGCGGCGCCAGTCGTAGACGGCGCCCAATCGGCGCAGTGACGCCGTGAGCTCGGCAATCCGGGCGTCGGTGAAGACCCGCGGGTGCGTCCCCGTCTTGATGGCGGCGTTCTCGGCCGGCAGGCCGAAGGAGTCGAACCCGATGGGACTCAAGACCCCTTTGCCCAACATGGTCTGGTAGCGAACGGTGAGGTCCCCGAAGGTGTAGTTCCGCACATGACCCTGGTGGGCCGGCCCCGACGGATAGGGGTACATGCACAGCGCGAAGAACTTCTCACGCGGGTCGTCGTTGTCGATCTGGTAGGTGCCCTCGTCATCCCAGTGGCGCTGCCATTTGCGCTCCACCGCACCGACGTCATACGCGCGTGCCATGGCACCAGGGTAGGCGACGCCCTGGTGGCGCCCGAGCGTCTCCGGCGGGGCATCCACCCCGCGTGGAGGCACAATTTCGGCCCGGCCGGTCGCCCCGGAGCGGAACTGAGCGGGTCCCTCGACTGCTATCGTGATCCCCCACCACTGGGGGCGTAGCTCAGCTGGTAGAGCGCCTGACTGGCAGTCAGGAGGTTCGTGGGTTCAAGTCCCATCGCCTCCACCAAAAAGTTCCTGATGAGAACGTCAGGGTTCGGACGGACATTCCGCAGGACGATTCGTCCCCGCGACATCCCCGCGGGTCATCTGGCCCGTGGGTCGTGTCAGTGCACCTCCTCGAGCCGACTCGCGTGCGACGTCCGCCGAATCGGGATCGAGGTACTGGTCGGTGTCGGGGTGTTGCCCTAAGGCCGGCAAATGGGGACGCCTTTCAACTGCAGTCCCCACACGACGACGAACGATCGATGTCCGATTGCCGGGACGACACGAGTTTCGAGGACCTTGGTCTCTATTCGTGGGGCCTCGCTGCGACCACCATGACTATGTGGGCCTCTCGGAGGCGAGAATTTCAAAGGAAGCGACGTCCGGATCGGTCGAGGCCGAGCGCCCTGTCCGCCATCACCGGGTCCGCACCGTGCTCTTGGTGTTGCTGTCGTTCGTCGCCCTCTTCGTCCTTGTCTCGGTGGTACTCACCGTTGAAGGTCGGGCCCGTCCTGTAAGCATTAGCCAGGCCATTGGCCGTTACCACTCAAACTCCGCGGCAGATCCGGGCACCCACCCACGTCCGGGTGTGTATTCGTATCAGGGCTCGGGCACCGACCGCCTGACCCTCCCGCCCCTCTCCCAGTCCGAGGGACCGACGCTACCGGGAACCGTCGAGGTCCAAAGCAATGGCTGCTGGAGTTTCCGCATCGACTACTCCACAAACCACTGGCAGACCTGGACCTACTGCGGACACTCCACCGGCCTTGTGGAGACCGGAGGACTCGTTTGGCAGCGCTGGATGGTCGGGCCCGTGGCCGAGACCAACCTGTCGACATTGCGGTGTTCGCCGGGGTTGCTGAGCATCCCCTCGTCGAGCCGCGGTGGACAAATCCTGGCCCGCCCTCTGCACGGGCACATCGACGCAGATACATGGCACCTTGGTGTCGGCCGGCACCACCCGCTTCGTCGGCCAGCCAAATCTCACCATCGCCGGGCGCAGTGTCCCTGCTGTCCACGTCGAAGTGCAGTGGAAATTGAGTGGGCCACAAGTCGGCACAGAACGCGACGATCTCTGGTTCGACGCTCAGACTGGGCTCCCACTTCAGAATCGCCGGAGCATTCACGTCCGCACACAAACGCCATTCGGTGCTTCCACTTACAGCGAGAACGGGGCGTTCGTGCTTCAGAACCTGAGACCGAAGACCTGACGGCAACATATCGCCCCCGGCCCGACGATAGGTGCAGCACCCACCGTTTTGTCAGCTGCGGGGCATGAAGGGGTCCGCCGCGATCGCGGCGTACCTCCCAATGGAGCTGACCTTGGCGCGTCAGCCCAACGGGTTTTGCACCATTACCTTGATGCCCGGACTGTAACTGTGCGTGCCGTTCGAGACATACACCTCGCTCCGAAGGACATAGGTTCCATTCGGCACACTCGTCGTGTTCCAACGGAGAACCCAGCCGTCTGGCGTCCGAGTGGCTCTACCAAGCAGTTCCTCGGGCTGAGATCCTTCTGCGACGGAGAACGTGACCCGTGTGGCGCCGACCCCCACCGTGAGGGCGTCAATCACCGCGACGCTCGATAGCGTGGCGCCGTTCGCTGGAATGATCACTCGGGTCCGATTCGCGAAGAACCATGGGAAGAGGCCTTCTTTTCTGTACTCGGCAGCGGCGCCCGTGGCGAACAGACTGAGATGGTCGGCCTCTGCGATTTTCGCCATTTTGCGGATCCACACCGGTGACTGCAGGATCTCGTCGTCGACGAGGCTGTTGGGAGCCCGGTCGATGTTCGCCGTGACGTCCGCAAGAGCAATCTCGTCTCCTCGCAGCCGGTCCCCATCGGAGCGACCGTTAAGCGTGCCGAGAAGGATCTGGACAACGACTGCTCCAACGACGACCCAGCGGATAACTGGCCATGCGATCCGCTCGGATCGCCTCGCCTCCGCCAGAGCTGGTGGCGGATGGAGCACGGCCAGATAACAACCCGCCAGGATCAGAAGATCAAACGTTGTGTACTGCGATTGGCCCGCGAACCACAACCCGGCGCTGACTCTGCCGACCGTAAACGTCACGGCGAACAGCAATCCGAAGCAGACCAGAGCGACGCCGATGGAACTGCCTGGTGAACCGCGACGCCGAACGCCATAGGCCACTATCACCCAGCACGCGGCGGCGAAAATGACCGCGCCCAGTACGAGAACAGCTGCGTTCCCGTACTGGGGATCGCCGAGCTTGGCTCCCACGACGTCGCCGATGGCAAGGAAGAAGAACTTGATCGCGGTGACCGGATGGCTCACCCAGAAGAGGTTCTTGTGCCCCCATCGATAGTTGTGAAAGTACAAGATTGCAGTGACTGCTGCAGCGGCGATCCAAGCCCACACGAACCCTCGACGGCAGCGTCGACGGTAGAGCACCAGCAATCCGACAGGCCAGATGAATAGACCCTCAAACGCGGAGAAGCTTCCGATGACGGCCACCGCAATGGCTCCCGTCATGGCCAGCTTTGTCGGAGCCGCTACATCGAGGAGGAAGAGAGCCACTGCAAGCGTCAATATGCTCAGGTACCAGGCCAACTGAAAACCGAACAGCGTGCTCTCGGCCTGGACCAACGAGAGCAAAACGAACGCCACTGGGCAGTAGTAGATCCACGGCGTCGACGAGGATGCACGTTTGTCGGCGAGGACAAAGAGTCCGAGCGCCAGACAGAGCAAGATGCCGCTCAGGAACTCCTCAAAAACGACATTGAGATGTGTCGTGTGCGCCAGGAGGAGCACGATGAGGTTCGGGAAAAATATCCTGTGCTCCGAGTGCTGAGCCCAGAGGGCAGAGAAGCTCGGATGGCCGATGAGTTCGACGTTGTACCACTGGTCAAGCCAGAGCATGTTGACGCCGTAGTGATAGATGAACAACAGGTAGACGGCGATCGGAAGAGCGAAACCGACGATCGCAAGGACGCTGACCGCACGCCGCACGGTGGGAGATCGGAGGACTGTGCTGCGTGCCTTCAACGGACTATTCGTCTGGATTCCAGACTGTCGGGCCAATTGCCCATCCGCCATCGAATCAAGTTGTGTCCCCATATGACCCCAATCCAGGATGGCGAATCGTAACCGTTGATTTGAAGATGGCCCGTGGATTCGGCGACGCCACGCAGATCGCCGGGTGGAAAGTGGGTGGACGTGCGAAGGAAGAGCACCGGATCGTGTCCAGGCGTACACCTCGGGACCTGTTGTTCCTCATTGCATCGCTGAGTCGGTCGTGTTATGCCAGTTTCGGGTTCCCACTCGGATGGAGGCGCAGTATGAGGACTTCGAGATTGGCCGTCGTCTCGTCCGCGCTGACCTTGGCGGCGGCCATGAGCGTGCTGCCTGGGGCAGTTGCAGGTGCCCAGGCACCGAGCACCTACGTCGGCATCCCGGCGAGCGGCTCCACCGTGTCGGGCACGGCCCAGGTGCTCGATGCAGCTGCTTCCCCGGGCGTGACCTTGGTGCAGTACGAGATCACAGGTGGAACACTGAACGATTCTGTGATCGCCACCGCGTCCCCGACGATCTTCGGCTGGGTGGCGAAATGGAATACGACGACTGTGTCGAACGGCACCTATGCGCTCCAGAGCGTCGCCTCAGGTTCAGCTGTGGGCAGCGGAACCAGCGCGCCGGTTTCCATCACGGTGAACAACCCGCCGCCGCCAACGGCGGTGGTCTTCCCGGCGAGTGGCTCCACGCTCGATACCTCAAAGGGCGGCGTGATCGATGCGTTGGCGTCGCCTGGCGTGACCAAGGTCTCGATCACGGCAAACGTTGACGGAGTCATGCAGACGATATCCACCACCCCCACCATCTACGGGTGGATCGCCGTCTTGCCCGCCACGACACCCTGCGCGCAGTGCAGGCCCATTCCGGTCCTGAGCACACTCCAGAGCGTGGCCTCCTACCCGGGAGGCGTGAGCGGGACAAGCGCCGATGTCACTATCACGCTCGTCGTCTATCTGGAAATAGTGGAACCCTAGATTGAGCCCCTGCTGCATCGGGATTACCATCCGAGCGACATGACACGTGACGGCAGGCATCGAACCACTCAGTCCTCTCCTTCTGCTCTGCGGCGAGGCGCCGTTCGAGGACTGTCGGCCTTTCTCCTCGTGGCGGGCCTCGCGGCCACGACCGCCACGATCGGTGCGGCCGCCGTCGCGGGGCCTCCCGTCGCGGGCGCGGCGCAGGCGGCCTCCACTTCGGCCCAGTACTACGTGGCGTTGGGTGACTCCCTGGGTGCGGGCACGGGAGCCAGCACCCCCTCCAACGACTACGTGAACCTGGTCTATCAACACGAACTGGCGCGCCACCCTGGCTTGCAATTGATGAACCTGTCCTGCGGCGGTGCCACGACGGGCTCGGTTATCAACGGACCCGGCTGCTCGTTTGCCACTGGCACGCAATTGGGCGATGCCGAGGCCTTCCTGCGAGCTCATTCCGGCCAGGTGACTCTTCTGACCATTGACATCGGGGGAAACGACGTCGACGGGTGCGCTAGCTCGTCCGGCATCAATGCCACCTGCGTACAGAATGGCTTGAACGCCATCTCCACCAACCTGCCTCAGATTCTGCACGGCCTGCGAGCCGCCTATCCGAAGTTGGCCATCTACGGCATGGATTACTACGACCCCTTCCTCGACCAGTGGCTCACGGGCCCGAGTGGGCAGACTGTCGCCCAGGTGTCGGAGCAGGGAGCTGTCGTTCTCAACAATGAACTCGGCCAGATCTACGGCGCCAACACGGCGGCGATGGCCGACCCCGCGACGCTCTTCCAGACCACCAACTTCGCACTGACAGGCTCGTACAACGGCACGACTGTTCCGGAAAACGTCGCCCTCATCTGCGCGTGGACGCTGATGTGCAGTCAGAACAACATCCATACGAACGATCAGGGCCACGCTGAACTCGCTCTGGCCTTCGAAACGGTCATCGACCAGCCACCGACGACGTCGGTGGGCCTTCCCTCGGCCGGCGCCACCATCAGCGGCACGACGCTCCTCGGCGCCGTCGCCAGCGATCCGATCGGCGTGGCCAAGGTGCAGTTCGTCCTCACCGGCGGAACGCTCAACCAGGCCATTGTGGGGACCGCCGTGCCGACTCTCTACGGCTATCTCTTCAACTTCAACACCACGACGGTGGCGAACGGGACCTACATGCTGCAGAGCGTGGCCTCCGATGCGGTTGGCAACACCGGGTCGAGCCCCGGCGTCCAGGTGACGATCTACAACCCGGTACCGACGACGTCGGTGGGCCTTCCCTCGGCCGGCGCCACCATCAGCGGCACGACGCTCCTCGGCGCCGTCGCCAGCGATCCGATCGGCGTGGCCAAGGTGCAGTTCGTCCTCACCGGCGGAACGCTCAACCAGGCCATTGTGGGGACCGCCGTGCCGACTCTCTACGGCTATCTCTTCAACTTCAACACCACGACGGTGGCGAACGGGACCTACATGCTGCAGAGCGTGGCCTCCGATGCGGTTGGCAACACCGGGTCGAGCCCCGGCGTCCAGGTGACGATCAACAACCCGGTACCGACGACGTCGGTGGGCCTTCCCTCGGCCGGCGCCACCATCAGCGGCACGACGCTCCTCGGCGCCGTCGCCAGCGATCCGATCGGCGTGGCCAAGGTGCAGTTCGTCCTCACCGGCGGAACGCTCAACCAGGCCATTGTGGGGACCGCCGTGCCGACTCTCTACGGCTATCTCTTCAACTTCAACACCACGACGGTGGCGAACGGGACCTACATGCTGCAGAGCGTGGCCTCCGATGCGGTTGGCAACACCGGGTCGAGCCCCGGCGTCCAGGTGACGATCAACAACTGAGCGTGGTGCCCGCCCGACGCCCGGGAGTGCGGGCATCGGGCATCGGGCATCGGACAAGTGTCTGAGTTATTGCCCGTCGCGACGGGAGAACGGAGTCACACCGATCCCAGGCCGTGGACGGATCAGCCCGTGAGCTCCGGTGTGGTTCGCCGCTCCACATGCTGGAGCTCGATCCACAGCGGGAGCAAGAACCAGATGTAAGCGTTGGAGAGGGTGTACGCCTTGTCCTCGTGGTGCGTCACCATTTCGCCGATCTCAGTGACGCGGACGCGCTCGTCCCTGCCCTGGTACGCCTTGACCCGACGAAGGATCTCCACCATCTCCTCCATGGAAGAGACTTCCAGTCCGAAGTGGTCCATGTTGGGAGTGACCATGAACTCGTCCGCGGCTGGGAGCAGGTAGATGAATTGCCCCAACTCCCCCGTGTAGAGGATCAGTGGATTGCCCTTCTCGGTGCTGTTGTCTCCTTCGGTCCACCCGAAGACTGAGCTGAAGAAGTCCAGCAACGCAGCGCGGCCTGCATCGTCCATGATGGTGGCGTCGACGCTGATGGCCACGTGATTGAGCCTCGGGCCGAACGCAGTTCGCCTCATAGCGGCAAGCTTGGCTGGACCATGACCTTGCTCGGGATTTCGCCCCGGGCCAGCCGCTCCATGGAAATCATGACGTCGCTGAGAGGGATGTTCGAGGGCTCAATCAGTGCACCCAGCGGCAGCCTGCCGCTCGCCAGGAGATCGACCGCCGGCTGGAAGCCTTCATCGTTGTAGTTGTAGGCACCGATGATCTGCAGCTCGAAGATGATCATCCGGTTCTGGTTGATCCGCGGTGGTTCGAAACCTGTGCCCACAATCACAAGGGTCCCCGCGTAGTCCAACTGGCCGAAGCCCGCCTCGGCCGCACTGGCATGACCCGAGCACTCGAACACCACGGCATAGGGGTCGGTGACAGGCGCGGCCATTGGCGGCTGTTCGAGCATGTCTGGCGCCACCACCCGGGTCGCCCCGACGTCGAGTGCCTGTTGGCGCCGGACAGCAGAAGGTTCGCTCACCGTGATGTCGGTGATTCCCTGGGCGCGGAGCACGGCAACCAAGAGCAGCCCGACCGGACCTGCGCCCGTCACCAGCACCCGATCATCGGGGCCGACGTCGGCCAAGCGCAGCGCATGCAGAGTGATGGCCATCGGCTCCGCCAGGGCGGCCACTCTCGTCGGGAGGGAATCGGGAATCCGGATCAAGCCGTCAACGCCGACGGTCTTGTATTGACAGAACGCGCCGCGGTAACCGACGAAGTCGGCGGTGGCGCGATTGAGGCACACGGAGGGTCGTCCCCGCCGGCACGGTCGGCAGACGCCACAGCCCGGCTCCGGGTTCCCCACGACACGGTCGCCGGGCGACCAGCCCGAGCCGCTCGGGGCCGCAACCACGACGCCAGACCATTCATGGCCGAGAATCGCCCCCGGCTTGGCGAACTTCTCCAAGACCATGTGAAGGTCCGAGCCGCAGATCCCACACTCGGCGATCTCCACCAGCACCTCGTCTGGTCCGGGTTCCGGCCGGGGTACCTCCTCGACCTCGATCTTGCCGTCACCCACGTAGACGGCAGCTGGCATCGACTCGGTCGGCATCTGAACAACACTAAGTGCGTTTTCACGACGACGCCCGGAACGGCGACGTGCAATCGTGAACGTGTGCAGCGGGTCTGGTATGTCAGCTATGGCTCCAACCTCCTCCGGGCGCGGTTCTTGGCCTATGTGCAGGGCGGTCGTGTCACCGGCAACGACGTCGAGTACGAGGGATGCCGGGACGCGTCGCCCCCGGAGGGCGACGTGGCGCTCACCATTCCCCATTCCCTGTACTTCGCCGGATGGTCCGACCGGGTCTGGGGCGGGACGTCCGCCGCGTACATCTCGCTCGCATCGCCGCATCCGCCCTCGCTGGCCCGGGCGTACCGCATCACCGCGGAGCAGTTCCTCGACGTCGTGCGGCAGGAGAACGCCAACGGCGTCGCAGTCGAGGATTTCGAGGACACGACCGAGCGAGCCAGACGTCACGGCCATCCGCGCCTGCTGCGGTCCGGCTTCTATTCCGAACTCGTCTACTGCGGTGAGCGGGATGGCGAACCGATGCTGACCTTTACCGCTTCAGAGGAGCGCAACGGTGCCCGCGCACCGTCAGCCGAGTATCTCCGGGTCATCGGGAACGGACTCCGCGAGAGCCATGGCCTCGACGCGACAGACATTGCGACCTACCTCGTTGACCGACCCGGTGTGCGCCCGGGGTGGACCCGGGCCCAGCTGCTGCAGATCTTTGCGTCGTCGGGGCCGGAGGGCCAGGGGGTGTCGGGCAGGGCCTGAACTCCAAAGCCACCTCCAGTCATGAGACGACGCCGCATCGCGCCGTCAGGCCGCCTCGCCGTCTCGCCGTCTCGGCCGTCAGGCCGTCACGAGTCCATCCGCTCCTCGACCGAATCCGCCGGCACGGGGACGGGTGGTCGGGCGCGTTCGTTGCCCTCCTTCCGGCGGGGCCGGGTCAGGATGATCTGCACTGACGCCACGACCAAGACGACGATGGTCACGATCCGCTCGCTGCGGCCGACCTCCCGGAACGTCGCATAGAGCTGAATGCCGATGGCCAGGGCCTGGGCGAAGAGCGCCAGCGCCACGGCGCGCATCCCGGTGACGACCTCGGCATTGGCGTCGGCCTCTGGTGACCCGGCCCAGGCGGCGAGGGCGATGAGCAGCGCACCGGCCGTCCAGACAAAGTTGTAGCTGTTGGCCGAAACCACGGCGCGGGCATCGGCCTCCTGCACGGCGAAGACCGCATCGGCAACCGAGGTGCTGACGATGGCGAGGCCGAGCAGCAGCCACATGGTGTCCGGCTTCCAGCCAAGCAGCCCGTAGACACCGAGGATGGCACCGATCAGCAGCACGTCGAGCACCGGGTAGGCGAAGGCGACCACGGCGGCAAACTGTCCCACCGTCTTGTGCTCCGTCGCCGGCTGAATCACCAGGGCGAACCCCGCCGCCAGCACCAACAGCGTCACCGCGATCCCATCCATCCATCGATGCAGCTCGAACTGCGGCACCCGCATCCGGATCAGGTAGTAGATCCCCAGACCGACCAACGGGTACCAGGCAAGCCAGAACGCGTCGGCAAAAGACGGGTAGGGCACCTGGGTCTCCCCGCCATAGGCCAGGTCCCACAGGGCACTGCCCAAGAACCACAAGGCTAAGGCGATGCCGAAGGCCAGCCAGGCCCGTCGCGCGATCGGCTCGTAGGCGGCTCGGGCCAGGACCAGCACGGCGCAGATACCGAGCACAATGTTGTGGATCCAATTGTCGTAGAACCAGCGCGGGCCGGCGGAGCCAAACAGGTCGTTGAGCGCCTCGAGCACTGTCAGCACACCGAGGATCAGCCACAGGTATCGGAGCGGGAACGGCACCGCCAGGAGCTCGCCTTGCTCGTCGACGAGCCGTCCCGACGCAGGAGCCGCGCGCCGACCATGCCGGCATTCGCCGCGGCGCGATGGGCGGCTGTCGCCTGCCTGATCTCCTCGGTCGAATCAGCCACACCGCTCCATGACGTCCACCATCTTCGCCGAGCGGTGCCGACCGGGACGGACATGGGACCACGGAGCAACAACCGCGGGCCCGGATACCATCGGCCCATGGACGCTTTCGTGGGGCGGACGGCCGTGGTCACCGGGGCGGCCAGTGGGATCGGGCTGTCCCTCGTGGAGGCGTTCATCGAGCAGGGCATGCAGGTCGTGATGGCCGACATCGACGAGCAGAACCTTCAGCGGCACACGGCGAAGCTCGCCGAGAGCGGGGCTCAGGTTCACCCGGTCGTAGCCGACGTACGGGACCCCGACGCCGTCGAACGGGTGGGCGACGCAGCGGTGGAGCGCTTCGGCAAGCTCCACGTCGCCGTGAACAACGCCGGCATCGTCAACGGGGGATATTCCTGGGAGATCTCCCTGGAGGATTGGCACCGGGTCATCGACATCGACCTGTGGGGCGTCATCCACGGCATCCGCGCCTTCGTGCCGCGGATTTTGGCTTCCGGCGAGGGGGGGCACGTGGTCAACACGGCGTCGATGGCGGCTGTGCTCGCCTTGGGGCGCCTCGGGCCCTACACCGTGGCAAAGCACGGGGTGCTCGGGCTCTCCGACGTCCTGCGGGCCGAGCTCACATCCCTGAATGTCCCGATAGGGGTCAGCGTTGTCATGCCCGGCATGATCAAGACGGGAATGAACCCGGTCGGCACGGTGTCTTCCGCCACGGTCGCCGCCAACGTCGTCGACGCCATCCGGCGGCAGCGCAGCTACGTATTCACTGATGACCACAGCACCGGCGACGTCGAAGATAGGCTCGGAGCGATCCTGGCGGCGCGCCGCGACGTCATCAGCTGATCGCCTCGGGAGAGCTCATGGGTCGGCTTGCATCGGGCATGTCACGAGAAATTGTTGCAGCCGGATGGCACGTGTCTGTAGAAACGAGCCCCGGTGGGTGGCGAATCGAGAGTGGGGGTCCCTTTTCACCCCTGGTCAAGCCCGTACGTTGCAGTCGTCCGTTGCAGTCGTCCGCGGTAGCCTCCCTCGATGCTCGGAGACGACCTCGCCGCTGAACTGCTGACGTCGGCGCTCCGGGCGGATCCCTTTTCGGGGTCGCTCCTCGGATTTCCCGGGTACGACGACCTCTTGCCTGATTTCAGCGCCGAGGCAGAAGACGACACGACGCGCACGCTGGGGTCCATCGCCGCGCGCGCCGAACAGGCACCCCACTACGGCATCGACGAGGCGGACATGCAGACGCTCGACTTCGTGCGGTGCCTGGCGCGGGGCATGGCCGGCTTCGCCGCCGTGCCGATCATCGAGTTCACCATCAGCGACACGTTCGCGGCGCCGGTCGGCAACGTGTTGAACTCACTTCCCAAACTGCCGCTGGACACGGACGAACGACAGGAGGGGTACCTCGCTCGCATGCATGGCCTGTCCGCCATGCTCGCTACAGTGGCCGAGCGGCACCGAGCCGGTGCACACGCCGGACGCACGACAGTGGCACGGCTCGTCGAGTCCGCGATTGCGCAACTCGACCTCATGATGGAGGATCCCACGGTCGGTGGAATCTTGCGGGACGACGTCGAGACGGAATTCTCGGGGAGACTCACCTCGGCCATCAACGAACACACCCGCCCGGCCCTGGCGGCATACCGAGAAGTGCTGCGCACCTCGGTGCTTCCCACCGCCGCGACGACGACCACCCAGGTATCTGTCACCTTCCCGACGGTGAGGCGATGTACCGGGCCATGGCGTTCCACCACACGTCCATGACCTACTCGCCCGAGGAACTCCACGCAATGGGCCTCGAGATCGTCGGCCAGGCGCAGGCGGAAATGATCGAGACAGGGTCACGACTCTTCGGCATGACCGACCTGGGCGAGATCTTCGATCACCTCTCCAACGACCCCGCGCTGCGTTACCAGAGCCGCGCGGAAATGCTGGCCCACGCCCGGCGCGTGGTCGCCGCTGCCGAAGCCGAAGCTCCGAAATGGTTCGCGACGGTGCCGGAGGTGGCCTGCAACGTCGAGGCGGTCCCCGGAACAGAAGAGGCCGGCATGGCAACTGCGTATTACATGCCCGGTTCTGTCGACGGTTCTCGCCCGGGGACCTACTACCTCAACACGTCACAGCCCGAGCTCCGCCACCGCTACGGCGCCGAGGACATCGCCTTCCACGAGGCGGTGCCGGGCCACCATTTTCAACTCACCATCGCGATGGAGTCCAAGGACCTCGTGCCGGCTCGGCAGGTGCTCTTCGATACTGCCTGCGCGGGAAGGGTGGGGCCTCTACGCCGAGCGGCTGGCAGACGAAATGGGCCTCTACAGCGACGACCTCTCTCGCATGGGCCTCTTCGCGGCAGATGCCTGGCGTGCGGGTCGGCTCGTCGTCGACACGGGTCTGCATGCCCTCGGCTGGACCCGCCAGCAGGCGATCGACTGGATGGCCGCTCACACGCTCCCTCTCCTTGAAGTCGAGACCGAAATCGACCGCTACATCTCGTACCCCGGCCAGGCCCTCGCGTACATGGTCGGCCGTCGCGAGATCGTGCGGCTGCGAACCGAGACAGCGGCGCAGCTGGGCACACGCTTCGACCTCCGCGAGTTCCACGACCTCATACTCCGGGTCGGGATCCTCCCCTCCCCGCGCTCGCCCGTACGGTCGAGCGCTGGGTGCAGCGCCTGGCGTCGTAACGCCCGCTACTGCTCCAGCGCCGCCAGCTGGGAACGCAAGGCGTCCTCGACCGGGTCGACCCACTGCCGGGGCGTCGGGCGGACGTCTCGGGGACAGACTGACATCTCGTGCTCAGAGGGCTCAGGATCGAGCAATGGGCACCGACAGGCCGATTTCAGTCTCCGTCGTCCGTCGTCAGGTCCGGGCCGGTGGCGTGGTCGGCGAGTCGGCCCGCCCGGCCAGAATCACCCCGAAGAGACAGACGGCCGTGACATGCATGGCGGTGCACCACAGGCAGAGAGCACCGATGCGGAAGAGCTCCACGTACACGAGGTACAGCACCATGGCGGCGCCGGCGCCGGACGCCAACAGCCGGGCGACGTCAACCCAGGGCGCCGTCGAACGCCAGGCCCAGGGCACGGTGAGGCCGGTCATCACGACCGCCCAGACCAGGCCCACGACGGCGAGCGGCACGCCGAGCACCACCGACCACGAGCTCGTCGTCACCAGCGCGCAGTTGACGATCCCGGTGTCCGGACACGCGAGCGCAGTCGGATCCGTGTAATGCGCCACGGTGAGGTACGACGAGATCGCCACGGCCGCCAACGAGAGCGCCAGCGACGCGAGCGGGACCCACACCGGCACGCGCCGACCCGTGCGCCGGTGGATGGCCGGTGCCTGCATGGTCACGCCCCCAGCTTCTGGGCGATCGCCGCAACGGCGGCCGAGTTCGCCACGTCCGAGGGCTCCTTGCCGGTGACCGAGGTAATCGCCGCCGTGATGGCGTTGGCCGCCCCGTCGACGGCCTGTGCCACTGCGCTGGAGGGATCGGCCAGCTGCGTGGCGATCTGGCTGCGGGACAGCCCCTGGAGGACCTGCGGCGAGAAGCTCGACCCGGTCACGACGTAGCGGTTGGCGATATCGAGGAAGGGGATGCTCCCCTGCGGGTCCTCTTTGGTCAGCAGCGCACTCTGCGCCGCCGTGGGTGTCTGCAGCGTCGCATAGCTGTCGCCGACCCGCTGGTTCGACGCCTCTTCCACAGCTTGGAAATCGACGAAGGGACTCGCATAGGTCGATCCGTAGAACGACAGCGTCTGCGTGTTCGGGTAGATGTCGGTGGTCGACGAGTGGGTACCCGACAGGTTCGTGAACGTCCCGAAGCGGGACAGGGCCACAGCCAGCGCCCATCGCTCCGCCGCACAATACGGGCAGTACTCGGCGCCGATGTAGGTGATCAGCGGTTTGCCGTCCGCGCCGCGCCCGATGATCCCCGAGCCGTTGCCCACCTTGGTCGGCAGGGCTACCGACGAGGGCTGCCGACCGTGTCCAGTGTGGCGGCTGGAACCGCCAGGGCGGCAACGACCGCCGGTGACAGCGTCGTGGTGCCCGGATCCGCCGTGGCGGAGGAGCCTCCTGCGACAAGGTGTGAAGACGCCGCCCCCGTCGAACCGGATGTCCTCGCCACCTTGACGACGACCATGGTGACGAGCGCGGCGACAACGAGGCTGACGGGCACCAGGGCTGTCAGGACGGGGTGGCGCGAGCGGAATCGCGTCGGCCGCGCAGCTGCTGCGGAGCGGGCGCCGGAGTTCCCGTTGTTGCCTTTGTTGCTTCCTGCCAGCCTGGTGGCGCTGGCGGTGGCGGTGGCGGTGGACGTTGTTCTCGTTGGGGCTTTGGGTGCCGTCTTGGGAGCGGGATTCTTGGTGGACGACCGCACCGGGCGCGGCGACCCCGAAGGTGATTTCGACATGAGTGGTGTTCTCCTTGGACGTGATCCATGTGGACCGATGGCCGATTGCCGCGCGCGGCAACGCGCACAATCGGAGAGCTCGAACCGAAAGCCGGGTGCGGCCAGCGGACAATGCGACAGGCGCTGGTGCGCCACGCCCGTATCGGGCGGTTGACGCGACGCGTGACGTGGCGCCCCGCGTCGTTCGAGCTAGGAGAACTGGGGCGGATGGAAGAGAGGGTGGCGGATCCCGGACGGGAGCACGGCGGCGTGGGCACGCCGGCGACGGAGGATTGCGACAGCAGCAGCAACAGCTGCCAGGGCTGCCACCGTTGCCGCAACGGTAATGCCGGGTGCGGGTGCTGGGGCCGCCGGGGTGCCCTTGCCACACGTGGCGTCGAGGCAGTGCACCGGTCCCGACGGCAACGGTGACTCGGCAAGCTGCACCGCCTCGGCGGCGGACACCTGCGCCCCCGCGAGCGCGCCGTGCGGCACGAAGCCGGCGACCACGGCGGCAGCGATGATTGCCGCCAGACCGATACGCCACCGCAAGGACATGCGAAAAAGACTAGGGGCGGACCATAAAGACCCCATAAGAACCCGCCGTGTGCTCCGAACCGACCTCGTCGACGCTGCGCACGACATGCGCCGAGCGGGCTGCGCTCACCGGAACCCGCTCGGAGGCGGCGGTGGCCCGGTGGTGCCACACCGTGTACCAAACGAAGAATGCAGCCGCGAACAAACCGACTGAGCCCAGGGTCAGCGTGATCTCTGCCATGGACACGCTCCTCGGTGTCGGGTTCTCAGGTCAGCTCGCAGGCCATCCGCTTGGCCAGTGTGCGGTATGACGACTCCCATCGAACAGTGACAAAGGTCCTGATCTCGGTGGGTTGTCCGTTCTTTGTGATCTGAGCCGACGCGATCTGGGTAGACAGGCCCAGCTCACGAGTGCACCCCGAATGCCCGTCCTCTCCTAGGCCACGTTCGATACCTTCGGCTCGGACTCCGCCGCCTTGCGGGCCCACGCCGCAACGAGCTGCAGCAGGCCGAGATATACCGCCAGCACGATCACAATGATCAGCAGGCTCCATCCCGTCAGGTTGCCTCCGAACACAAGGAAGAGGGCGGCGACGACCACGCCGATGATCCGCAGGCCCTTGAGGTGCTCGAGGATCCAGCCAGCAGAGCGCCGGACCCGGGAGGATTCCACGACTCGCCCGGCACCAGAAGACAGTTCCTTGGTCTGCGTCGCCACCCAGCCACCGCCTGCCACCGCTGTCGAGCGGATCCACACGGCGTAGCGGGCCGGACCGGCCACCCAGGCACCGATCGCCACCAGGACTGAGGCCAGCAACGCCCAGCGCAGATCTGACTTCAAGAAGCGCAGCACCGTGTCCCAGACCGCGGCCGCCGCCTGCGTGTTGAAGCCTCCCCCCGATGCCTGGTTGAGGAAGGTGATGCGACCAAGCGACAGGCCGGCCAATAACAAGAGGGTCATCAACGCGACCCCGACGGCCAGCCGCAGGAGCGTCTTGCGGCGCTCCATGGCGAGCACGATGGCCAGGATGGCCAGCACGAGGGCGATGATCGGGATGATCCACTTGAGCTTGACTATCAGATTGAAGAGGCCCGAAAACTTCGAAACCTGATCCTTGGACACGACGGTGAAGCTGAGCCCCTTGTCGCCCTGGCTCGAGATCGTCTTGAGCGGATCGAACAGCGTGACCCCTCGCGCGTCGAGCTGGTCGATCAGGTTGTTGAGCGCGGGCGAAAGATTGAGCGCGACCTGACCGCCCTTGGCCAGCTTCTTCTGCAGCGGCGTCTGCTTGCCGGTGAGAATGTTGATCACGGCGGCGTGGCTGTGGCGGTTCAACGAGTCCCACAACTGACCGAACTTCGGACTGGAGAAGACCTTGACTGCCAGTCCCTCGACGTAGGTGTGGACCTGGTTGACGATCGGCGTCACGAGCGGCTTCGCCTTTTCCGGCAGGGCGTCCTGCACCTTGTTCTGCACGATGTGCGTCGAGAACAACTGATCGGTCGCCCGTGATGCGAGATGGTCGATGATGACCGGATTGCGCGCCAGTGGCGCCATCGTCTCCACGTACTGGTCCGTGTTCGTCACCGTGCGGATCGCCCACACCGAAATGATCGAGATCGGTATCAAGATGGACGCCACCACGACGAGGACCCAGGCCGAGATGCGCCGAGGCAGGTGCCCGCGCCGTGTCTTTTGTTGCTTCTTCTCGGTCGGCGCCGCCGTCCCGGCGCCGCGGCGGCGTCGGCCGTCTGCGGCGTGCCCGAGGCGTCCGCGGTGTCCTGGTTATCCTGCATCTGGGGTTCAGTATCGCTCATCTGGGCCTTCCCATCGGCAATGCCTAGCGCCAATGGGACTGGTGCGCACGCGTGCGACGGTGTAGCACTAGTGGCCGTGAGGCAGAACGTGGGCAGGTCGAGCGGTCCGCGGGTCGTCGCGATCAGCGCCATTTCGGGGTTCATGGCCCCGCTGGTCTTCGTGAGCATCATCGTGCTGCGCAAGGTCTCGCGCCGCGGCCGCGCCCAGTACCGCCGCTGGAATCGGCGTCTCCAGCACGAGATCGCCCGCTGGAACTGAGCGATTGGACCTGAGCGGCTCCACTGAGCGGTGGCTGAGACGGCCTGAGCGTCTCACCGGGCCGCCCATTTCCTGCCACCTACGCTGATCGGGTGCTGACTGGACTCGCCCACAGCGCCGTCTGCGTGCCCGACGTGTTGGCCGCCACACGCTGGTATTCCGATGTCCTCGGTCTCACCGTCTTGTCGCCTCCCTACCGAATGGAAGGCAAGCAGATCGAGCACGACATGGGTGAACTCGTGCCGTCACCGGTGGTCGTGCACGCGGCGATTGTGGGATTCGGGCAGGACGACCGCGTCATTGAGCTGATCGAATACCCGGCGGCGGACGTCGTTCCGCCCGAAGCCGGACAAGCCGCCGTCACACGCGCCGGGATCACGCACATCGGGATGCTCTGCGACGACATCAGCGTGACGAGGACGGAACTCGAGCGACGCGGGGTGGAGTTCCTCACGACGGGTATTGCCGATGTCGCCGGGCTCCGCACTACCTGGTGTCACGACCCGTGGGGGACGGTCATCATCCTCATGGAAAAGCGCGCCGGGGCCCATCCCTACTGGGGTCAGTGGAAGGCGTAACCGGGCGCAGACCTTCATCGCGCAGACCTTCATAGCGGCACTCTCACCTGTCCGACCGAACCGGTCGCGACCGGTGATGGCCGTTGGAAGGGCGCTTTGGACCGCGTTTTGGCCAACTCTGGGCACAAAAATCTGCATTTGTGCCCAGAAAGATGTGCATCACTAGGCACGGCGTCGGCCACAATGGGCGCCATGAACAAGAGAGAACTAGCCAAAGCAGTCGCGGTACAGGCCGATGTCGAGCTGAAGACCGTGATCACTGTCATCGACGGATTCACCGACGTCGTCACTGCCGTCGTCTCGAAGGGCGAGCCGGTCTCCATCCCAGGCTTCGCCAAGTTCGTCAAGGTCAACCGCGCCGCGCGGATGGGCCGGAACCCGGCAACGGGTGAGGCGATCCGGATCAAAGCATCCAAGAAGGCGCGCATCACGCCCGTGAAGGCGTTCAAGGACGCCGTCCTGGCCCCCGCCACAGCGCCGAAGTTGAAGAAGGGCGCGTACCCGACGAGCGACGCCGCGGTCGCCTCGGCCGGCAAGTCCGCCGCTCCGGCTACCGCCAAGAAGGCACCGGCTCGCGCCGCCGCCAAGAAGGCTCCGGCGCGCAAGGCCACGGCGCGCAAGGCTGCGGCCAAGCGGGCGCCGGCACGCAAGGCCCCGGCCCGGCGGGCTCCCGCCAAGAGGGCCACGAAGAGGTAGCGAGCAAGGCCCCGGTTCCGCCGCCAGGGACCGGGGCCTTCTCTTTTTGCCTGCGGCCCCGGCCCATGGACGAGGTGCCTGAGCAGGTCGAACGTCGGTCGAAGCCGGGGCAATCCGATCGACGGGCTCCTTCCGTCATGGCCAACCGGCCGCTGACGCAGCCACATCCCGACCGGTTGGCGCCCGACGACCCTGCTGCTCCCGAGATCATCCGTCGGCATACCGACGCGCTTGCGGTCGGCGCCGACAGCTATGTCGATCCCCGCTCGGGCTACACGGTCCTCACCGCCGGCTATCTCGCCCGCCGCGGCGCCTGCTGCGGTTCAGGGTGCCGGCACTGCCCCTTCGTCGCCTGATCACGGCGACCTGGGCGTGCCTCCTATGCTCCAAAGCGGCACTCGGCGAGCAAATGGAGCACGTAGAGCATGAGCAACACCTCGCAGGGCCCCGGCTGGTGGATGGCCTCAGACGGCAAGTGGTACCCACCCGAGCTGTGGACGGGTCCACCTGAAGCCAACCCCGCCGGTCCGACGACGCCGACGTCGTCGTCGTCCTCGCAACCGTCTGCCCAACCGGCCTACCCCGCTCAGGGACCGGCCTTTGGCACAGGCACAGCGGGCCCATCTGGACCGCCGGTCTACGGGGCGACTCCGTACACGAACGCCGGATACGGCCAGTACGTGCCGGCGGGACAGAGCCCCTATGGCCAGGCCGTCCCTCGCAAGACCAATGGTCTGGCGATCGCCTCCCTCGTCTGCTCGTGTGCTGGTGTCTTCCTGCTCGGGATCCCGGCCGTGTTGGGCGTCATCTTCGGCTTTGTCGCCCGCCGCCAGATCCGTCAGTCGAACGGTGCGCAGGGCGGCGGGGGCATGGCCCTGGCGGGCATCATCGTCGGTTTCGTCGTGGTAGGCCTGGTCGTCCTCGGCCTCGTGGTCCGTGCCACACAGCACAATCAGAGCACCGCCCTCGTCGACCTCGTCGGCCTCGTCACCGGAATCGGGACCGGCATCCTCACCGGCCTCGGATAAGTCACCCACACAAGGAGTCACGCAATGCAAGGTCTGCTCTACGGCGTCCGCGCTGAGCGTTGGACGCCCCCGGAGGGCTCCAACTCGCTGATGAAGGGGCTCTCGCGCACGCCCATGCGCCTCCAGGAGCTGGAGACCCCGACGCTGCTGCGCGACGACTGGTGCGTGGCGAAGACTCGTCTCACGGGCATTTGCGGTTCCGACGCCAAGATGGTCTTCATGGATTTCGGCGACGACTTTGGTGACGGTGCGCTCAACGGATTCTTCACCTTCCCCACCGTGTTCGGACACGAGGTCGTTGCCGACGTCGTCGAGATCGGCCCCGCCGTGACGACGCTGGAAGTGGGCCAGCGCGTCGTCCTCAACCCCTGGCTGTCGTGCGGCCCACGCGGCATCGACCCGCCGTGCCCGTCATGCCAGGCGGGCGATTACTCCATGTGTTGGCACTTCACGGAGGGGCCGATCGCCGCCGGCATCCATACAGGCACGTCCAAGGACGCGCCGGGCGGGTTCGCCGACTACCTCCCGGCGCACGAGTCGATGCTCATCCCGGTCCCCGACGGCCTGAGCGACGAGGTGGCCGTGATCGGCGATCCCTTCGCCGTCTCACTGCACTCGGTGACACGGCATCCGCCCCCGCCGGGAGGCAAGGCCCTCGTCTACGGCGGCGGGGCGCTCGGCAGTACGGCGGTCGCCATCATCAAGGCGCTCTACCCCGACGTCGACGTCATGGTGGTCGCCCGCTGGCCCGCCCAAGCTGCGCTGGCTCGCAAGCTCGGCGCCGCGGTGGTCGACCCCTTCCCCGTCGCACAGTTGCTCGAGGAGGCGGCAGCGTGGTCGGGGGGCGTGCTGCAGAAATTCGAGGGAAGTACTCTGCCCATGGCCCATCCGGGCGGATTCGACGTCGTCTACGACACGGTCGGCACGGCGCAGACGGCCGAGATCGGCGTCCGACTCCTCAAGACCCGCGGCACCATGGTCAAGAGCGGCGTGCACGCACCGGAGCGCTGGGAATGGTCGCCTTTGTACTTCAAGGAGATCTCCTGGGTCGGCTCCAACGCCTTCGGGGTCGAGGAGGTCGACGGCGTGCGACTGCACGGCATTGAGCACTATCTGCGCCTGGCGGCCGACGGTCGGATCGACATGACCGGGATGCTCACTCATACCTTCCGGCTCGAGGACTGGCGCGAGGCCTTCACCGTGCTCGCCAACCAAGAAGAGAGCGGGGCGATCAAGGTGGCGTTCGACTTCCGCTGAACTCTCGTCGACGGCATCGTCGCCCCGGCTCCCGGGCCAGGTCCGCCCTATCAGAGGGGAGCGAGCACACCCATGGAGCACCATCCACCTGACGGGCCGCGTCGCACGGGGGTAGCGTCTCGTGTCGGCGGAAGACGCCGACAGCTGTTGCTGGAAATGACCCAAGGGGGGCCTCATGACCACCAGCCCAACGATCACCGATTCGGACGTTGCCTTCGAGCCGAAGTGGGGCATTGATTCCCCCTCCACCACGATGTTCGACTTCGACTACACCGGCGGGCGCGAACAGCTCCTGCGGCTCTACGACAAGGGTACGCGTCGCCAGTGGATCGGGAGTGACCGGCTCGACTGGAGCCAGGAGGTCGACCTGGCCGATCCCGTTGGCATGCCCGACGAGATCATGCCGATCTTCGGCACCGAGTGGTGGGACAACATGTCCGAGGAACAGCGCGGCGAACTGCGGCGTCACACCGAGGCCTGGCGCTTCAGCCAGTTCATGCATGGCGAGCAGGGCGCGTTGATCTGTACGGCCAAGATTGTGCAGACGGTGCCCGACATCGACTCGAAGTTCTATGCCGCGACGCAGGTGATCGACGAGGCCCGACACGTCGAGGTCTACAGCCGCTATCTCCACGAGAAGGTGCAGCTGGTGTACCCGCTCAACCCGCACCTCAAGGCGCTGTTGGACGACGTCATCTCCGACAACCGGTGGGACATGACGTATCTCGGCATGCAGGTGCTCATCGAGGGACTGGCGCTCGCCGCGTTCGGCATCATCCGCAACAACGCGCAGAACCCACTGGCCAAGGCGCTGAACGCCTACGTCATGCAGGACGAGGCGCGCCATGTCATGTTCGGGCGCCTGGCCCTGCGCGACTACTACCCGCAGCTGAGCCAGGCCGAGCGCGACGAGCGCGAGGCGTTCTGCATCGAGGCCTGTTACCTCATGCGCGACCGCTTCTTGGGCGAGGAGGTCTGGGAGCGCCTGGAGATGCCGGCCGAGATCGCAACCTACGTCGACAACAGCGAGACGTTGCGCCAGTTCCGCAACTTCCTGTTCATGCGAATTGTGCCGATCCTGCCGCGACATAGGACTGTGGGGCCCACGACTCCGCGAAGCCTTCGAGCAGATGGGCGTCATCGGGTTCGCCGAGACCGACATCGATGCCGAGATGGCAGACGACGAGAAGGCCGCCCAGGATCTCGACGACGCGCAGGACGCCCGGCTGGCGCACGTGAAGGCGGTGGCGGCAGAGGCCTGAGGGGTGGGGCGGGCCGGAGCGAGCGGGTTCCCTAGAGGTCGCCCAACGCCGTAGCCAACGGCCCGAGGACGGCGGGGTCGAGTGGCGGTCGCAGATACACGATGCCGAGATCGACCCCCACCTCGTGCAGCGCACCAGCCTGCTCGGCGGTGGCGTTCGGATCGCCGGCGGAGATGAGGTGGCTCGAAAGGAGGATCTCGCTGGGGTCGCGCCCGAGGTCCTCGCAGTGCTGATGAAGGATGTCGCGCTTGTGCGCGAACTCCTCCGGCGTGCCACCGAGGAAGTTCCAGTGCTGAGCAAAGCGTGCGGCGGTGCGCAGGGTTCGCCTCTCGCCGCTGCCGCCGATGCAGATCGGTGGGTGCGGCCGCTGCACCGGCTTGGGCTCGTTGCGAGCGTCGCGCACGTGGTAGTACCTCCCGTCGATGGTCGTCGTCTCCTGGGTGAGGAGGGCGACAATCACGGCACACGCCTCCTCGAAGCGGTCGCTGCGCTCGGCGGGGGTGCCCAATTCAATCCCGTAGGCCCCTGACTCCTCCTCGTTCCACCCCGCCCCGAGGCCGATCTCGAGACGCCCGCCGGACACGATATCGAGGGTGCTTGCCATGTTGGCGAGGATCGCCGGATGCCGGTAGTGGATGCCCGTCACGAGCGTGCCCATGCGCAGGCGCGTGGTCGCCTGCGCGAGGGCCGTCAGCGTGACCCAGCCCTCCATGCACGGTCCGGTGCTGTCGGAGAAGATCGGGTAGAAGTGGTCGAAGGTCCACCCCGACTCGAACAGGTCGATGTCGTCAGCCTCCTTCCACACGGCGAGCATGTCCGCCCAGGTCGTTTCCTGCGGCGATGTCTTGAAGGCGAAGCGCATGCGCCCCACGCTATGTGCGGTCCGCCGCACCGCCGTACCGCTGCAAACGTCTCAGGGGCGCCGGGTAGACTGCGTGCACGTTCTACGGGTACGGAGTCCACAGTTCTTGGATCGCGCTGGTGATCTTCTTTGGCGTGTTCGTCTTTCGGGCCATATCGTCGCAGCGACGAGGTCGGGGGCACCAGCACGGCACGCCATCGGCGAGCACTTTGACCGACCCCGATCCCATGTTCTCCCGTGAGCCAGCCGACTCTTTGGACTCCTCGGAGGCCGAAACGCCGTCGGTGACACCAACGTTCACCGGAGTGCCGCCAGGTTGGTTCACCGATCCTTCGGGCCGGCATCAACAGCGCTACTGGTCCGGGTCCGGATGGACCGAGCATGTGACCGACGCAGGCGTGCCCGGCACGGACCCTCCCCCGGGCCACGGGAGCCAGACGCCCTCGCCCTAGCGAGAAAAGCGCTCCCGGAGAGCGGGAACGCCATGAGGCAAGAAGGCGACGATGGCTGCGGCGAGAGCAACGAAGGCACCCCACGTCCAACCCAAGCCGGACGGCTTCATGAGCAACGCCAGTAGGACGAGTGCCAGGTTGACGCCGGTGAGCACGGCCAAGAGCTGCTCCTTGCTCAGACGGCCAGCTCCGGCGAGGTCCCCGACATCGAACGCGGTGATCAAGACGTACAGCACGAGGATGGCGGCGTTCACGACGGCGATGAACAGCCATCCGTGGGCGTTCAGGCCACTGAACGAGAAGGGTCCAATGCCGTACCAGGGCAGCCAGAACGAGATCAAGAGGACCAGGCTGGCAGGCCCGACGATCCGGTCTCGGTGGTTGACGGCATCGACTCGCTGACGGGACTTGCTGGGCCGCTTCGGCTCAGGTCGCGCCACAACGGGGCGTCTGATGGCCGCCCCACACGACGGGCAGAGGGCGGTTCCGGGGGTCACTTCAATCAAGCAACGAGAACACGCAGGCAACCGGCCACCCTTTCTTCTTGGGATCTTGCCGCATGAGGCTACCGCCGGGATCGATCGAGCATCACCACGCTGATCCACCGCTCTGCCGTGGCCTCCGCTGGGCCGGTGCCACCGCACCCGGTGGGCCGCTGTGCCCGGGTTGCCGCTGTGCCCCGTCGGCCGCTGTGCGAGGTCGCCTGCGGTCGAGCCATTGTCCTTTTGCCGGTTCCGGATCGGCGCCCGCATGCGGTGCGACGCCGCTCCAAGGAGCCAGACGCAACCGCTGCTCCGCACGTGGCCGTCGCCAACGACGGCGAGTCGCGTACAGACGCGGCGCTGCGGCCTGGTCGAGGGTGGCAATGGCCACCACCAGCGAGGTGAGATTCGCGTCGTCAACCAAGGCGATCGATACCCAACCGATCGCAGGTGTTCACCATCGCCAACCCGGCCTCCTCGACGCCGGCCCAGTTCTGGTAGGCCCTGGCAGCAGCCCACTACCTGACCTCGCGTCGCAGCGTCGCGCTGGCCGCGCCCTCGATCATGCGGACGAAGGCACTCGGTCGGTAACCCTTCGGCGGGTGCTGAAACAGGCCGGAATAGGTCCAGTCCACGTAGTCGCAGGCAACGGTATTGCGGTGCAAGGACGTCGAGGACGTCGAGAACGTCGAGAACGAAGCGGGGCCGTCGGCGGAAATGGGCTCGGCGCCAGCCGTGCTGGCTACCCCGTCGACGAAAAGGGTCGAGACGAAGAATGTCACGACGACGAATGCCGTCCGGACGAGGGTCGTCACCCGACGCTCGGGATCGTACGGGCGCGGGACCGACCGACGACAGCCGCCGGCCACGTCCCGACGGAGGATCAACCGCCCTCTATCGCCCGTTCGAGACCTCGTGTGATCTGCTGGGTGGGTTCGTTGGTGTCGAGATAGTCGCGCCACGCCGTGACCTTGCCGTCGGCGTCCACGTCGATCACGGTGGCGCCGGTCATTGAGATGGGGATGCCCGCCTTGCCCTCACCGGCCTGGAACGTCGCCCTCCCCGTCCACTCGAAGACGGCCCAGTCGGTGCCGCCGCGGATGCGATCGACTGTCTGGTTCCAGTCAGGGAAGATGGCGTCGGTGTCCCGGGCCACCTTGTGCAGATCGGTCGTCCAGGGGGTGACCGGGTCGCAGAAGCGGCCACCCGGAGCGAAGAGGGCGGCGAAGTCGTCCGGGCCCTCGATGGACTCGAAGGTCTTGGCCCAGGCGGCCCAATCCCGCTCCCCTGTGTTCCCCTGTTGCGTGCTCATCGCTTCCGTCCCCTTCCTTGGCTGGTGCTGCGCAGGCTTTCGGCCTCGAAACGCACCACCGCATCGTCGAGCGGGAGGACGACCAGCGGTTCCACGAACCGGTGCGCCTCCGCCACGAGTTTGACGGCCGTGCCCCAGGCCGTAAACCCGACGGCGTGGCGGGCGAAGCTCATCGGCCCCTCGGTGACCTTGACCTCCACCACGCCTTCGCCCCCGACGTCCAGGGCGGAGCGTTGCATCTTCTCCATGGCCGATTCGCGGGCCGTGTACATGGCCTCGGTGTAGTTCGTGAGCTCGACGTTCTGCGTCGACTGCTTCATCGCCTGGCCGGCCGTGCGCCGCGGCGCGTAGACGAAGCTGGCCCCGAAGGCGAGGCCGACGGGCATCCAGCCGGCGCGCTGCAACAAGGTGAAGTCGCGTGCCGAGAGGTCGGACACGAAGGGCATGGCCAGCGCGGCATCGGTCCCGCGGGTGTCCTTGCCGTCTATGGGACGCACGGCCGTGCCCACGAATTCGACGTCAATGTGGTGCGTGTGCACCGACACCACCACCCTGACTCCGACGACGCCGTGGCCACGGACCTTGGTGCACTCGCCGCGCAAGACGCGGGAGGCCTGGTCCACCGCGGCGTTGTGCGCGTCCGAAGCCAGTGAGATGGCACCCCGCCCCCAGTTCCACACCCCGACCGGCACCGATACCACGGCCACGCCGACGACGAGGTCGAGCGGCTCCCATCCGGCCGCGTGGAGAAGGAGGGCTTCGTCGACCGAGAGGTCCGAGGTGATGCCGCGTGCGGTCGACGGGGGCGCCGCCGTTGCCAACGCCTGGGCACCTCGGAGCATCTCGGCGCGGACGTCGGGAGCCGGTGCGGTGCCCGTCATGACAGCCGCACCGTCGGCCTCGGCAGTACGACCGGATCGAATTCCTTGAAGCGCCGCACCCGGTTGCCCCGCAGCGTGCAGTCGATGACCTCGTCGCCCTGCGAGAGCGCACGGGTGGCGACGTCCATCGACGCTCCGTGCAGCTCGTCGCCATGGAGCTGTTCGCGCACGTGTTTGCGGGCCAGCTGGCGCGAGGCCATATGCGCCTTGCTCACCTGTTCCACCAATGTCGGGCCGCCTGTCATCCCCCAGGCGCCCATGGAGCCCTCCATGAAGTACTCGGTCATGCAGTAGGCCCACACCCGAACCGACGCCAGCGCCGCCACCACCGCGACCGGCATGAATCCCGACTCAATCGATTTCGTCAGGCGCTGCCCCGCCAGGTAGGTGCTCCACGGCACGCCCCCGGCCGGCGGCGGGCCGCCCTCGACCGTCACCGCCGTGCCCAAGAAGTGGAACTCGGTCGTCCCGGTGTCGGCCACGTTCGACACCCGGTCCGCAACGCCGATCACACCGTGGGCACCCATGGTGCCGGCCTCCTCGAGCATGCGGGCATACGCCGTGCCGTAGCCCTGGGCCCAGGCCTCCTCGACCCAGGGCTGCTCGAGGTTCTGGCCCCAGGATCGGTGCTCGTTGGAGACGAACCCGTGTGGACAGCGATACGTCTCCGTATAGGCCCCCGGCGCCTGCTGTCCACCCATGTAGGGCGACATGCCCCGCATGGTGCCCCCACCGGGCCCGTACCAACCCCACTGCATGACACAGAACCCCTGCACCAGCGCCATCGGTTGGAGGCCGAGGTCGAGACAGGCAGCGAAGTCCGGCACGCTCAAGCCCGAGGAGAAGGTGGTGGACTCCAAACGGCGGACAGCGGCTTCTGGCAGATCGCCGTCCGGTCCGCCGGATGCGGTCGTCACGGCATCGGGCGGCGGGCTCTCCGGATCCCGCTCGTCTCCGTGGGGCATCAGTTGTCCAAGGAGATGATCGTGGTCGGCTTGGGCAGCGTGACCTCGCCGCTGCGTTTGGTCACGGCTGTGCCCAGGGCCAGGAACTCAATGGTGTGCGAGCCCCACTGGTGCGACTTCTCTTCCAGGCGCACGCCCACAATGCCGCTCGCCTCCAGGCGACCCGCTTCGTCCTGCATGCGCGTCATGGCAAGTTCACGGGCCTCGTAGAGCGCCTGCGTGAAGTTGGGTAGCTCCACGTTCTGCCCCATCGATCCGAGCGCTTGCGTGAGTTTGCGATGGGCGATGTGGAAGACGCAGGTCCCCATGACGAGCCCTTGCGGCTCGTGCCCGGTCTGCATGAGGGTCCAGAAGTCCTGACCGGAGAGGTCCGAGGTGAAGGGCTTGCCCTCGGCGTTGCGGTACGACGTCCCGTCCTCCGCCTTGACCGCCGTGCCGAAGGCAATGAACTCCGCCGAGTCGTTGCCCCACTCGTAGTAGTTCACATCGAGACGCACGCCTACCACGCCGTCGGCCCCGAGTTCCTCGGCTTCCTCCTCCATGCGGTTCATGGCGAGCTCGCGTGCCGTATACATGGCCTCGGTCAGCTTGGTCAGCTCCTGGCTCTGACCCCACTTCCTCGTCTGCAGGCCGATGTGATAGATCGACGAGCCCATCACGAACCCGAGCGGATGAAAACCCGCCTCCTTGACGAGGAGGAACTCGTTCACCGAGAGGTCAGACGTGAAGAGGCCGTGCTCCAGCTCCTCGAGGCGGTGGGCCGCATCCTTGGGGAGGTCGGGCGCGACGGGGGGCCGCGCCGGCGCCTGAGCCGGCTCGGGAGTTTCCTTGCTCACGATGGGCCTCCGATCACGATGTTCTCGAGCGCTGTGCGGGTCTGCTCACTGTGCGCCGCTTCCGCCTGCAGCGTGGTCAGCAGCCGGGTGAGCCACACGTCCATCGTGACCTGCTCGCTGCGGATCCGGATGCCGCCCGAGGAGTGCCCGATGGTGCAGCGCACGGTCCCACCGTCCACGGCGGCTTCGAGCGTGTCGTCGCCGAGCGTGATGCGCACCAACTTGATCTCCTCGGACTTGCGGAACCGCCCGGCGCGCTCGACGGTGATGCGGTCGCCCAGCGCGACCGAGAGCTGCGCCACCAACAGCTTGAGCATGATCCGCAGATCGGTGCTGTTCGACGCCAGTTGGGCGACGGCCATGCTCAGATCGAAGGAGGCGTCGCCATCGCCGGGTCCTGGACCAGGCTCGAGTACTGATCCCGGTCCCGGTCCCGGTCCTGATTCCGGTCCCGGTTCCGGTCCTGATTCCGGTCTTGGTGCCGGTTCGCCCGCGGCAATCCCGTCTCCCGCGCCTTCGACCGCTCCGTTTGGCGAGCCGGCGGGCTCCATTGCCATCGGGCGCATCGTACCGCTCCGTCCCCGGCGGTGAGCCTGCGGGTCCGACGTCAGCCGAGGAGGTTCGGGCGACTCACGTTGGACGCGGCTCACAGATGACGACGGGAATGGAGCGCCCGGCCCGCCTTTGATAGCTGTCATAGCCCTTGTAGACCGCGACGATGTCCGGCCACAGCGCCGCCTTCTCCTCGGGCGATGCCGTCCGGGCCCGCATGGCCCGCGTCCTGCCCTCCATGGTGATCTGCACGTCAGGATGGGCGACCAGGTTGCGGTACCACTGAGGATCACGGGTGTCACCACCCTTCGAGGCGATCAAGATGACCCTGCTCTCGTCGTGGATGGGCGTGGTGAGCATGGTGGTGCGGGGTTCGCCCGATGTGCGGCCGATCGTCTCCAGCTCCACGCCAGGCATGCCGAAGAGGACGTTGGGCCAGCGACCGCTGGTCACTTTGAGTGCGGCCTTGTGCGTGAGGTTCAGCATCTTGAACCCTGCGTCGACGACGGGCTTGCGCAGCTCGGTCATCGGGCGGCCGGCCTCCCCGTCATCGCCGGCGTGCGTGCCGGCGAGCTTGCCGGCGTCCTTGCCCTCGTGATCGCCATCTGGCCGTCATCTCCGTCATCCGCCCCTCACACGGGGGGCTGTCGGAACGAACCTACTGGGAACCGGCGGCGTCGATTGCAGCGTGGATCCCTGGCCCCGAGCCATCCCACTGCACGGGCCGAAGGCCGCCGTCGCAGCGCGGCCGACACGGCGGCGCGCCCCGCCCCCAACGGCCGCATCCCGCTCGATACCATGGCGGTTGCCATCGCGCGTGGAATCGGTTGGGACGGCGACCACGAATCCAACAAGGAGAACGGTGACCTTCTCACGGCGACACCTGCAACGTGACGTTCAGAACCCGCGCGCCGGCTGGCGTGCGCGACCAACCGGGTTGCGGGCCTTCGCCGCGGCCCTTGCTGTGCTGGTCGTGGCGGCAGGGGCCCCCGCCGCCATCGGGGTCGCCGCCGCGGCGCCGGCGGGGGCCGCCAACTGGGCGCCCACGACCTCGAACGATTTCCCCGACCCGAGCGTCTTGCAGTTCGGCGGCGTCTACTACGGATTCGCGACGCAGAACTTCGCCCCGGCGCTCCAGCAGATCAACATCCAGGTGTCGACATCGTCCGACGGCGTCAACTGGACGTCACTGCACACCGACGCCCTCCCGACACTCCCGCCGTGGGCCAAGGAGGGCAACACCTGGGCGCCGAGCGTGGCCTTCAACGGATCGTCGTTCGTGATGTACTACACGGCGACGGAGATCTCGACGGGCGACCAGTGCATCGGCATGGCAACCGCCACCGCTCCGACGGGGCCCTACACCGACACGGCGTCGCAGCCGGTCGTGTGTGACAACGGCTTCGACACCGCTCCCACCATCAACGACGCGGACTATGGCGGCAGCATCGACCCTGACGTCTTCACCGACGACACCGGTCATTCTTTCTTGCTCTGGAAGAGCGACGGGAACCACATCGGCGCGCCGACCGTGATCTGGTCCGTGCCACTCACCGCCACCCTCACCAGCACCGTCAGCACCCCGACGCAGCTCATGCGCGGCGTTGACCAACCGTGGCAGGGCAGCGTCATCGAAGGCCCCGACATGGTCGAGACGCAGACGACGACCGGGGGCACCACGACGGACAACTACTACCTCTTCTATGCCGGTAGTGACGTGGGCTCGTCGAGCTACGCCGTCGGGTGGGCAAGCTGTCCCGGTGGTCCGTCGGTCGGCAACTGCAGCGACCGGTCGACGAACGGGCCGCTCCTGAACAGCGGGCCCGGGGTGTCGGGCCCGGGCGGTCCCGACGTCTACCAGGTACCACCGAACTCAGGGAACTACGTGATGGCCTTCGCCGGCTGGCAGGGCACCACGATCGGCTACTTGAGCTGCGGCATCCGGCCCATGTACCTGGCCCGGCTCACCTTCGCCTCGTCCGGCGGCCCGCCGTCGCTCAGCCCGATGGCCAACACGGCGCCGGCCAGCAGCCCGGCCTGTCCGGTACCCCACAGTCCTGCGCCGGGATACTGGCAGGTCGCCTCCGACGGCGGCATCTTCAGCTTCGGTCAGCGCGCAGTTCTACGGGTCGACGGGGTCGATCAGGCTCAACCAACCCGTCGTCGGCATGGCGGCCACGGGGAACGGCGGAGGTTATTGGTTGGTGGCGAGCGACGGCGGCGTGTTTTCCTACGGCAACGCGCAGTTCTACGGTTCGACCGGGAGCATCCGACTGAACAAACCGATCATCGGCCTCATTCCGACCATTGACGACGGGGGCTATTGGTTGATCGCCAGCGATGGCGGCGTGTTCGCCTACGGTGACGCCAAGTTCTACGGCTCAATGGGCGCGGGCAAACTGTCCTCGCCCGTCACCGCCGCGGCCAGGGCCTTCCTGGGCGGCGGGTACTGGATGGTCGACGCCAACGGTCAGGTCTTCAGCTTCGGCGACGCGCTGTACGAGGGCCAGCCGGCCGGGGCGCCCGGCGGCTATCGCATCACCGGCATGGCGGCAACGGGGAGCTCGAACGGCTACTGGTTGGCCAGTGCGAACGGCAACGTGGCCGATTTCGGCAACGCGGCCTCGTACGGCTCCATGGTGGGCACCCCCCTCGCCGCGCCCATCGTCGGCATGGCGGCCAACGCGAACGCCGACGGCTACTGGCTCCAAGGGTCCGACGGCGGGATCTTCACCTTCGGGCATGCGACGTTCTACGGCTCAATGGGTGGACGTCACCTCAATGCGCCCATGGTCGGTATCGCCGCCACCTAGACCCGACGCGGTGTCCCTACGACGTGCCGCCGACCATCCCCCGCGCCACCGACCGGCCCAGCGCGGCACCGTCGGCCCAGCGCGCCGTCCGCCACGCCCGACGTACCAAGAGGGCCAGCACCAGCGCGCTCAACGTTTCGGTGACGAGTGCCGCATACGCCCACCCCGACACGGCGGCCACGGTGAAACCGAAGATCCCCACGGTGTCGGCCAGGATGAAGCCGACCACGGTGCCCAGCATCAGCCCGATGCACCCCAGCGCCACGATGACCGCGCGCGCCACGACGAGCACGACGGCCATGACCAGCGCGGCGATCGCCTGGACGAGGAAAAGCGGCCCGAGGGTCGCCACGTGCCGATAGGCGATGTCCCACAAGTGGAGGTGAACCAGTCCCGACAAGACCATGAGGACGGCCGCCGCCACCACCGCCCCGAGTGCAACCACGTCTCCCCGGCGGCCTGCCGCCGGTTCTGCCAACCATCTACTCATTGGATGCCTCAACGACCTTGTCCCCCATTCGCTTCATTACCGATGGACCCGACCCCTGCTGCCCCGGCCGGCTCTGCCCCGTTCACGACTCTCTGGCGGGCGACCCGGTCCTAGTAGCCGTACCCTCCGCCGGCAGCCGTGGTCGGCGTGGTGGTGGGCGGCGAGCTCGGCGGTGTCGTGGGAGGTGGCGTCGGCGACGTCGCGGGGGGCGCCGCCGGAGTCCGCGTACTCGACCCCGAACCCTGCGTCGGCGTCGGCATCGGCGTCGGGGCCTGTGACGTCGATGCATTCGGTGCGGTCGTCGGCGGCGTCGTCGGTGCGGTCTGCGGTGCCGCGTTGGAGGCCGGGACGCCGCTCTTCAAGACGGCGAACCAGACCTTGCCCACGTTCTGACCGTTCGCCTGTCCCTTCTTCTTGTCGCCCTCGAAGCGATAGAGGGGGATCTTGTGGTCGGCCACCTGCCAACGACCCTTGCCCACCTTCATCACCGCCAAGCCCTTCACGCCCTTCGGACCCGACACGTGGGCGCCCTGCGACGCAAGGAGGGGCGGCCAGATTTTTGCGCAGGCCCCCGTGCACGACGACCTGCCCGGGGTGTCCTCGGTGAAGCGGTAGAGCGTCAGGCCAGACGCCGTCGTCAGCACGGTGCCGATACCCGTCACCTTGGCCGTCGAGACCTTGACCGTCTTGTGCGTTGTGGACGTGGCACCGGCGGTCCCGGCCGGCACGGCCAGAACCAGGGCGAGTGCAGCGGCAGCGGTGACCATGCCCCCTGCAGAAGGCATCGCGGCGACGGCCCGACGCCGCACTCGTCGGGTCCGGCCTGCTGGGAGCCTTCCCGCCACCCAGCCACCTGGAGCCGTGTGACGACACCCACTGCGTTCGCCCGTTGCCATTTTCGACCGTCCCTTCGTGCTGCATTCTTCGTGAATCCTCGTGCGCTCCACCTGAGGGTCATACGGCCCGCCGGTCCGACAGGATTGCGGCCTATCCTTGGTGCGACGTCGGCCGGGCCCGACTGAGACGACCACGCCGACCAGATGCCGGCGGCCGGAGATGTGCAGCGGCGCGTGCAGCAGCGTCGAGGGAGGGCAGCTCATGGGAAACAAAGAAGGCACCGCCAGCAGCGGCAGCCTCAGCAGCGGCGCCGGCGCCGGCGCCGGATTCGAGTTCAGGGGTATCAATCACCTCGCGCTCGTGTGTCGCGACATGGAACGCACCGTCGACTTCTACACCAACGTCCTCGGTCTGCCGCTGGTCAAGACGATCGACCTGCCGGCCGGAATGGGACAGCACTTCTTCTTCGACTGCGGTGGCGGCGATTGTCTTGCGTTCTTCTGGTTTCCCGACGCTCCCGACGGTGTGCCGGGAATCGAGCGCGCCGGCGGCCCGGCCCGACCAGGGCGAGCTGACGAGTGCCGTCGGCTCCATGAACCACGTTGCGTTCGACGTCGCGCCAGAGAAGATGGAGGAGTACCGCGCCCGACTCCTCGCTGCGGGCATCGATTGCACCGAGATCGCCAATCACGACGACTCGGAGTGGGGCATTGCCGACACGTTGCATCCGGGCGTCTTCGTGCGCAGCATCTACTTCCAGGATCCCGACGGCATCTTGCTGGAGTTCGCCGCCTGGACCCGGCCACTTGACGGGTCCGACGTGTCGCACGCGCCGGCGACGGCAAAGGCCAGAGACGTCGGCATGGCCACCGAGGCGGAGATCGCGGCTCCAGCCCATCCCGCGACCCCCGCGGCCCCCGCGGCACCCGGTCGGCCCACGCAACCCGCCCGGGTCTGAGCGGCGCGTCGATGCCCCGCCTGCGCCAGGTCCCCAAAGACGAGGCCACTGCACCCATCGTCACCACCATGTACGAATGGCTCTTCGAGGGACGCGATCCGGTCGCCGAGCCCGGCCGCTGGGATGGCACGACGGGCGACTGGTGGACGGTGTTCGCCAACAGCCCGGACATCCTCGACCACTGCGTCAAGGGCTTCGGCCTCTACCAATCGCCGAAAAGGATCCTCGACCCGAAGCTGCGTGAGCTCGGCCAAATCCGTGCCGGCTACGCCGCAGCGAGCCAGTTCGTCTACAGCCAGCACGCCAAGTCCATGCGCGAGCTGGGCATGTCCGAGGCGCAGATCACGCACATCGCGGCCTGGAGCACTGCGCCCGACGGCACCTACGACGCTGCCGAGCGCGCCGTACTCGCCTACACGGATTGCCTCGTCTACGACCATGGCCGCGTGCCCGACGAGCTCTTCACGGAGCTACAGCGGCATCTCGCCGACGTCGCCATCTTGGAGCTCACCTACATCACGACGTTGTATTTTCAACACGCCGTGATGTCCAAAGCCCTCCGCACCGAGTTCGATGATCGCGACGATCCCATCGTCGAGGTGCCTGGCCCGGTGGGGGCCTCCGCCATGCATCCGGGACCCGGCCGGTGACGGCGGAGCATGTCGTCCTGCCAGACGACGAAAGCCGGCACACCCCCGACGGCGAGGACCTGTGGAACGAGTCCTACTACTGCGACTTCGTCAACGCCGACGGATCAGTCGGCGGCTGGCTGCGCTTGGGGCTCTACCCGAACCGCCAACTGGCGTGGTGGACGACCTGGATCGTGCGGCCCGGCCTTCCGGGTGTGTGCTCGGTCGACTATCGAACCCCGGTACCCGATGGTGACGGTCTCGTATCCGAGTCCGGCGCGACCGCGAGCCGGATCGAGATCGATCTGCGCCGCCCACTCCAGGAGTTCCGCCTGGCGGCCAGGGCGCCGGCCCACCTCATCGCCGCGCCGGAAGATGTGTACGCACACGGCGAGCAGTCGGGTACACCGGCCCGACTCGATCTCGACCTCACCTGGACGACCGACGGCGTTCCCTACCACTACGACCTCACGACGCGCTACGAGATCCCGTGCCTCGTGTCGGGCTCCGTGACCGTCGACGACGAGACGTTCACGGTGGATGGGCAGGGCCAGCGCGACCACTCATGGGGCGTGCGGGACTGGTGGGCCTTCGGATGGTGCTGGTGCTCCATGCGCCTCGACGACGGGACCAGGATCCATCTGGCGGACATCCGTATGGGCCTCGACATCCCTGTCTTCTTCGGATACATCCAGACGCCCGGCGAGGTGCACCCCGCCACCGCCCTCAGTGTGAGCGAGGACGTCGGTGCCCACGGCCTCCCATCCAGTGCACGCATCGAAATCGCCCCGGCGCCCGGGTACGCCTCCGGCGCCACCCTCGGGCTCGATGTGATCCCGGTTGCCTTCGGGCCCGTCCTGTTGCGCAATGACGACGGCCGGACGAGCCGCTTCCCCCGGGCCATGGTCCGCTGCCGGACCGACGACGGCCGTGAAGGCACGGGCTGGATTGAATGGAACCAGCCGGATGCGGCCGCCACTCCCGCCTGACGACGATGCCGCCCGACAATCACCCTCCGCCCGCATCACCGAACGGCTGCCGATCGCCCTTCATTCGGGCGCGGCGAGAGATTCCACCCCCGTGTGACCACGGCTGCCACCTGATCGCAACGCGCGGAACGTAGACAAACGACCAGGTCTGGGTACCATTTTTCGGGTGACAGCCCGAGAGAATGGCTCCTTGGTGAGGAGGTCCGTCCGCGCGTTGCGCCCCAGATGGGGCGGCCGCCGGCACCCGGTTATGCGATTCGTTCCCTCCACGGCGCTCGCCTCTGCCCTGCTCTGGATGGGTTCCACCGCGGCCGTCATCGGAGCCGGACCCGGAGCCGCGGCCGCCGCAACGCACGGTGCAAGATCGACCACTACGACTGGCGCCCCCACGACAACCACCACCACCTTCCCCCCGGGCGCCACCCCGGCGGACAAGTGGGTCCTCAAGGCCGTGGCGGCCGAACAGAAGCTGGGCAGCGTGCACGTCGCGGGCAAGATCACCCAAGGAAAGAACACCATCCTCCTCGATCTCCTCGTGAACGGTGACGGCGAAGGTGGGGGTGAGTTCATTCAGCAGGGCAACCTCGTCAAGATCGAGCGGGTCGGACCGCTGCTGTACTTCAAAGCTCCCTCCACGTTCTGGGCCAGGCATGCCACGGCGGCACAGACCAAGACCTACGGCGGGAAGTGGATCGAGTTCTCGGCAGTCGACTCACGGTTCACGTCCTTCGACCAGTTCCTCGATGCGGCCGACCTCGTCGTCGCCACATTCGAAGGCCACACATCCCCGCTCACCCTCGGCCACCCCACGACCTTCTCCGGCCATAAGGTCGTCGTGGTCAAGGACACGGTGGTCAGCAACGGGAAGAAGAGCACCGGCAAGATGTACATCGCCGCCAAGGGGCCCGCCTACGTGTACAAGATCGTCGACAACACACCGGGCAACGTGAGCACGGTCGTCTTCGACCACTATGCCAAGGGCGTCACGCTGACCGTCCCACCCAACGCAATCAACCTCTCCTGAGAGCCTCCCGCCCGGGGACCGGTCAACCCTCCCGGGGACCGGCTTACCCCCTACTTGAACATGTCGCCGAGGACCTTGGCCGCACCGACGCCGGCCGCCGCCCCCTCGACGCCGCGGTGGTCGTCCCGGTCGGGCATGTATTCGCCGATCACGCCGGCGAGGATCGGTAATGGCATCGACTGGAGCCAAATCCGGCCCGGACCCGTCAACACCGCGAAGTGGTGGCCATCAGAGCCCAGGTAGCGGTTGGCAAGACCGGGCACCTTCTGCACGGAGAAGGTGACGGACGCCTGGAAAAGCCCGGCGTGGCCGGGATGAACACGCATCGACTGTCCGGCGGCGAGGTCGTAGGCGATCACTTCGCCCGAGAGGTCCACAAAGGCGCGACCGGTACCGCCGATCTTCTGCAGCACGAAGCCCTCGCCGCCGAAGACGCCACCTCGAAACGACTGTTGGAAGCCCATCGACAACTCGATCCCGGGCGTGGCCGCCATGAAGCCATGCCGGTGCACCATGAACTCGTTCCCCGGCGCCACGTCGATCGGCAGAATGTGCCCCGGAACCTTGGAGGCGAAGGCGATCGACCCCGCACCCCCCGTGGCCGTGTACGTCGTCATCATGAACGAAGCACCCGAGACCGCCCGCTTGACAGCACCCATGATGCCTTTGCCACCCATGCCGCCGCCCGTGTTGGTGGCCATCTGAATCGCATCTGACATCCAGGAGAACTGGCCCGCCTCCGACACGATCGACTCGCCGTCGGCGAGCGACAGCTCGAGTACCGGCATCGTGGTTCCGTGGATTGTCTCTTCCATGGTTGTTCCTCCTGGGAGTCGGGCGGATATCTCTGTGTGTTTGAGCCTGAGGTGTCGTCGTCCTGTCGTTCGTTTGGGTGGCTCGGTTCAAGGTGTCCGGTTCAAGCGGTTCCGGTTCAAAAAGATCCGGATCAAGGGGACTGCCTTGGATTGGGCAGTTCCCCCGGAAGCGGGTCCGGCCTTGTCGTCGCCTTGTCCACCTCCACGTCAGCTGAGAGTAGGTCGGCACCGGGCCCTTGCGCTCCGCTGACGAGACGCTCGGCCAGGGTCACCTCCATCAGGCCCAGCGCCATGCCGAAGAGGTCGCCAACTATGAAGGTGGTCAAGAAAACCGCCCAGATGTGCTCGTGCGGGATCAGTTCGGCGACCAGGACCACGGCCTCGTGCTCGAAGGCCAGCGGCAGCGAGATGAAGCAGAACACCAGCATGAAGTGCGGCCACACGAGCTTGAATGATCGCCGGAAGGCCTCCGTCACACTGGTGTCGAGCAGGTTGATGAGGGGTCCGACCAGGGCGAACAGCGTCCCGATGACGAGGCCCGGCACGACCAGTATCAGCGAGCCCACCGCGCTGAGCACAACCAGGATGGCTTGCGCCGCCAGCAGCCGCCACCACGGCAGGCTCCGCATCACGACCATGATCGGCTGGGCCGGTTCGTTGCGCTCAACTGAGCCCACCAGGCGTTCGAGCATGCCGGCGTAGAAGGTCAGGCCCAGGGTCGACGCGCCGAAGATGAACACGCTCGCGAGGGACTCGAGGCCGAGGTGGTCGACGGCGATCTCGGTGAAGATGGTGCCCTCAATGGCATCGAGCGCGAAGATCACGAGCGCGGGGACGATCACCCGGGCGGGCTCCATGCGGGCGGTCCGCCACGCCATCGAGATGAGGGTGTGCGGGTGCAGGCTGCGCCGGGCCGGCGCCTGATCGACCGAGGCCTGATCGACCGAGGCCTGATCGACCGACGGCTGGTCTGCCGCCGGCGCGCTCATACCGGCGCGTGCCCGTCGCCCACGAAGTCGAAGAGGACCTGGTCGGGGTCGAACGGGACCCTCGGCGCATCGAGGCGATGGCGCCCGATGGACATGACGGAGCCCTTGGGGGTCACGAAGTCCAGCTCGGTGAACCCGGCGGCGCCGAAGTCGGCCCGGATCACCGGCGTCAGGTCGGGCGGGCGGCGGTGGCGGGTCCAGATCACCTGGCCCCCGGCGCCGCAGAATCCCCGCATCGCCCAGATGGTGTCCGTGATATCCGCATCGCTGATGTTCCCGAACACGCCGCAGACCAGCACCAGGTCGGCCGGCACCGCGCCCGCTTCGGCGTAGACGCTGGCCTGCGAGGCATCCGCCTCGACGATCCGCACCCGGTCGGTCATCCCGGCCCCTGCGGCCGCGACGTTGGCCCGGGCGGTGGCGGCGAGCGCCGGGTCGAGCTCGACCAGCAGCGCCGAGACCTCGGAACCCCTTCGATGGGTCGCCACCACGTCGATCACGTCACGCCCCTGCCCCGCACAGAGGCTGACGATCCGGATGGGCTGTGGATTGGGATCGCCGAGCAAGGACGGACGCGGCGGCGCCAGCTCGTCCAGCGCCGCTCGCACCAGCGACTGCACAGTCCGCAACCGCTGCGACAACCCGGACGCCGGGTCCTCGTAGGCCTTGTGCCAGCGCACCCAGTGCGACTCGGTCCCGGTCACGGTTCCTGCATGGTCCCCGGACGCCATGACCGCCCATCGTAGGGTGGACTGGCGTGACGCCCCGGACCCCTCAATGATCAAATACCTCGGTTCCAAGCGCCGCCTCGTCCCCGTCCTCACGCGGATCTGCCAGGCCTCCGGGGCCCGCACCGCGCTCGATCTCTTCACCGGCACCACCCGCGTCGCCCAGGCCTTCAAGGCCCAGGGCGTGCACGTCACCGCCGTCGACAGCGCCCGCTATGCACACACCTTCGCCCGCACCTATATCGAAACCAACGCCGCCACCACCGACGCCGGCGCGCTCGGGGCGGCCATTACCCACCTCAACGCCCTTCCCGGCAATCCGGGCTACGTCACCGAGACCTTCAGCCGTCAGGCCCGCTTCTTCCAGCCGCACAACGCCGCTCGGATTGACGCCGTGCGCGACGCCATTGACTCGGAGTATGCGGGGTCGCCCTTGTTCCCGCTCCTTTTGACCTCACTCATTGAGGCGGCCGACCGCGTCGACTCGACCACCGGTGTGCAGATGGCGTACGTGAAGCAGTGGTCGCCGCGTTCGTCGAACCCGTTGACGTTGCGCGTGCCCGAATTGCTGGCCGGCCCCGGGCGGGCCATCCAGGGCGACGCGGTGGAGCTCGTCGCCACACCCGGCTCCGGCTCCGGCTCCGGCTCCGGCTCCGGCTCAGCGCTCGGGCACTTCGACCTGGCGTACTTGGATCCGCCGTACAACCAGCACAGGTATTTCACCAACTACCACGTGTGGGAGACCCTCGTCGCCTGGGATGCGCCGGAGTCCTACGGCGTGGCGCGCAAGCGCGTGGATGCTCGGGACCCATCCACACATTCGGTGTTCAATTCGAAGCGGACCATGCCCGCGGCACTGTCGTCGGTCGTCCACTCGGTGGACTGCGACCTGCTGGTGTTGTCCTACAACAACGAATCGTGGTTGGGCCTCGACGAGCTGGAGGAGATGTGCTCGGTCGGACGGCGTGAGGTCGCCACGCTCGCCTTCGACTCGACTCGATACGTCGGGGCCCGCATCGGCATCTTCGACCCCTCCGGGCGCAAGGTGGGCCGGGTGAGCCATCTCTCGAACCAAGAGTTGCTGGTCATCGCCGGCACACCGACGCTGGTACGACGAGTCGTCGAGGCGGTCAGCTCCGGCACCGCCACGGGCGCTGCATCGAGCCCCGGAGCCACGTCGGCTCACGACCAGGTCGCCGCTGACCTGGCGGATCGGCTACAACAGGCGACGTGAGCAAACACGATCACGGCGGCCACGACGGTCACCATGACGAACGCTCCTCCCACGACGCCGGACGGGGCGCCGGCGCTGGCGACCCGGCAGATTCGTCCGGTGCATTCTCCTATCCACGCCTTGACGACTGCGACCTCTCGCTGAAGCTCTCCAAAGACGAGGAGGCGAAGCGGCTCGGCAAGGCGCAACGCCGCCTGTTGCACCTGCGGCTCATCAACGGCGGACAGCTCAACAACGGAAACCTCGGGCCGCCAGTCTGCATCGTCTTCGAGGGCTGGGACGCCGCCGGCAAGGGTGGGGCCATCAAGCGGCTGGTCGAGCCGCTCGACCCTCGCCACGTGCATGTCGCGCCGTTCGCCGCGCCGACGCCCGACGAGCTGCGCCACCACTTCTTGTGGCGCTTCTGGCCGCCGCTGCCGGGCTGGGGTGGCATGACGATCTTCGACCGCAGCTGGTACGGGCGCGTGCTCGTCGAGCGGGTGGAGAACTTCGCCACCGAGGTGCAGTGGAGGCGGGCGTATCAAGAGATCACGGACTTCGAGCATTCGCTGGCCGAAGAGGGCATGGTCGTCATCAAGCTCTGGCTGCACATGTCTGACGGGGAGCAACTGCGACGTTTCGAGCGGCGGCGCGACGATCCCCTCAAGGCGTGGAAGCTGACCGACGAGGACTGGCGCAACCGCGAGAAGCGGGCGCAGTACGACGAGGCCGTGGCGGACATGCTGCGGCTGACGAACGGACCACTGGCGCCGTGGGACGTGATCTCGTCGGAGAGCAAGCGCAATGGACGGGTCGAGGTGATTGAGACGGTCATCCGCCACATGGAAGAGGGGATGGCTCGCTGGGGCATCCCGGTGCCGGCCCGCGACGATGAGAAGACGGAGTTGGCGCTGTCCTTCGACGACGCGGAGTTCCAGAACGGGCCCGACGGGGCGAACGGGGCGAACGGGGCGAACGGGTCGGCAGAATCCGGGGGATCGGGCGCCGAATCCGGGGAGCGGCTCCCCGCATGAGCTCAGCTGCCGGCACGCCACCGGCGCGGCCCGGCATCACGATCCCCTTCGACGGGATCCCGCTGTACGAGCACCGCCAATGGTTCGCCCGCCTCCGCGAGCTGGGCTATACGGACCTGTGGTCGGCCGAGGTCGACGGCTACGACGGCTTCACGCCGCTCGCCCTGGCCGCCGCCTGGGAGCCGGACCTGAACCTCGGCGTGGCCATCACCCCCGCCTACACCCGCGGTCCCGCGCTGCTCGCCCAGAGCCTCGCTGCCATGGCCGACGCCGCGCCCGGGCGCTTCTTCTGCGGGCTCGGCGCGTCCTCGCAGGTGATCGTGGCCAACTGGAACGGCCTCCCCTTCGAGAACCAGTTCCGGCGCGTCCGGGACACGCTGCACTTCTTGCGCATGGCCTTCGCCGGCGAGAAGGTGACCGAGGAGTTCGAAACGTTCGCCGTGAGGGGGTTCCGGCTGGCCCGGATCCCCGAGCAGCTGCCACCGATCTACCTGGCGGCCCTGCGCCCCGGGATGTTGCACCTGGCCGGGCGCGAGGCCGATGGGGCCATCCTCAACTGGTTGAGCGCCGAGGACGTGACGAAGTCGGTGGCAGAAGTGCAGCAGGCGGCCGGGGGCGCCCCGCGCGAGATCGTGGCTCGGATCTTCGTATTGGTGACCGAGGACGCGGCCGTCGCCCGCGCCATCGGTCGGCGCATGATCACGGCATACCTGAACGTGTCTGCCTACGCCGAGTTCCATCGCTGGCTCGGCCGGGGTCCCGCGCTCCAGCCCATGTGGGATGCCTGGGCCGCCGGCGACCGCAAGGGCACGCTCGCGGCCATTCCCGACTCGGTGGTGGACGAGCTCGTGGTGCACGGGTCAGTGGCGGAGTGCCGGGCCCATATCCAGCGCTACGTGGACAACGGGATCACCATTCCAGCGCCGGCGGTGGTCCCGATCGGAGTCGACCTGGCGGAGGCCGTGGCGGGTCTGGCCCCCTCGGCGGGATGACGGGACTGCGGGGAGAGCGAGCCATGGCCGGCCGCCGAGCGCCAACGACCGAACACCCACCCTCACTACCCTCACCACCCAGGCACTGAAGCGCACGAACAGGGGGCGACCGCGACATGGCACAGGCAGCAGAGATCGACTTCCGCACCACCTCGCTGGCTGACCTCGCCCGCTCGGTCCGCTCGAAGGAGGTCAGCGCACGGGAGCTGACCGAGGCCGCCCTCACTCGGATCGAGCGGCTCGACCCTCACTACAACGCGTTCGTCGCCGTGGATGGGGACAGGGCACTCGCCGAAGCGGCTGGGATCGACGAGCGCATCGCCGCCGGCGCCGACCCCGGACCACTGGCCGGCATCCCGATGGGCGTCAAGGACCTCCAGAGCGCCATCGGCTACCGCACTACCTACGGCTCGGCCCTCCACGCCGACGACCCGCCGGCCACCGCCGACGACCCCTTCGTCGCCCGCATGAAGGCGGCGGGCTGCGTCGTGGTCGGCAAGACCAACACGCCCGAGTTCGGCTGGATGGGCAACACCGCCAACGCCATCTTCGGCCCCTCACTGAACCCGTTCGACCCATCGAGGGGACCCGGTGGATCGTCGGGCGGGAGCTCAGCTGCGCTGGCTGCCGGCATGGTGCCGCTGGCCACCGGCTCCGACGGGGGCGGTTCCATCCGCATCCCGAGCGCCTGCTGCGGCCTGTCGGGCCTGAAGCCGAGCCTCGGGCGCGTCCCCGCCGGCGGCCCCAACCCGCCCGGCTGGATCGACCTCTCGACCAACGGCCCCATGGCCCGCCGCATCGCGGACGTCACCCGCGCCCTCGACATCGCGGTCGGCCCGGACCCGACCGACCTGCGCGCCCTCCCCCGCCCCGAAGCCAATTGGATGGCCGCGCTCGACGACCCGCACGTGCCGGTCAAGATCGCCTACTCCCCCACCCTCGGCTACGCCACCGTCGACGACGAGGTCGCCGCCGCCTGTGCGCGCGCCGTCGAGACCCTCGCCTCGCTCGGTGCGGACGTCACCGTCGTGGATGCTGTTTTTGATGCCGACCCCGTCGGGGATTTCCTCACCATGACGGGGGCCTCCACCCTCCGGACCTTGCGGCCGTATCTCGACCACCCGCGCTGGGACGAGGTCCACCCCGTGCTCCGCCATTTCGTCGATGCCGCGCAATCCACCACGGCCGAAGAGATCCTCCGCGTGTTCGACAACTTCCACTACATGAACCTGAAGCTGGTCGACCTGTTCCACTCGTGCCGGATTCTGGTGACGCCCACGTGCTCCGCCGTTGCGCCGCACGCCGGCGAGATGACCAGCACCGTCAACGGCGAGACGACCGCTGCATGGGTCCACTTCACCTATCCGTTCAACATGACCCGCTCCCCCGCGGCATCGGTCTGTATCGGGATGAGCGAGGGTGGCCTGCCGATCGGACTGCAGTTGGTGGGCCCGCAACACGGCGACCTCGTGGTGCTGCGCACGGCGGCTGCGCTCGAGGCCGCCATCGACCAAGAGTTCCTCGCTACCCTGCCCGAGTAGCGTCCGCCATCCGCCCTGCCCACCGACAGACCCGAAGGAGTCCCGCCCATGTCGATCACCACTCCCGCCGCTCCCGCCGACGCCGTCAGGCTGGTCACGATCGAGGACGCGCCGTGGGCTGACACCGGTACCGGCGTCCTCCTCAAGGTCGTTCGCTATGACGCCTCCCACGGGACGTGGGTCATCCTCAACCGGTTCCGGCCCGGCGTGCAGCTGCAGACACACCGCCATACAGGATCGGTGGACGCCTACACGTCGGCGGGGCGCTGGCACTATCTCGAATACGACTTCTACATCCTCCCAGGCTCGTACCTCTACGAGCCGGCCAATTCCGTGCACACCCTCCACGTGCCCGACGACAACACCGAGGACACCGACGTGTGCTTCATCATTGAAGGCGCGTTGTTGAATCTGGCCGAGGACGGATCCGTGGAATCGGTGTCGGACGGCCCCGGCACCCTCGAGGCGTACTACGCCCTGTTGGAGGCGCAGGGCGATCCCCGCCCCAACGGGTTGATCGTCTAGTCGCATGGCTGCGCCGTCGATGGCTGCTGATGCACGCCGCCTCCTCGATCCGGGCCTGTACTCGGGCGGTGACCCCTTTGCCCTCTACGCAGAGCTCAGGGCGACGGCACCGGTGTGCTGGGTCGAGCGCGAGGGCGGTGGCTTCTGGGCGGTGACCACCCATCCGGAGGTCTCACACATCGGCGCCGACCCCGGCCGGTTCTGCTCGTCCCGTGGGATCTTGACCGACGAGATCGGCACGACCTACGAGACGCCGCCGACGATGATGCACACCGACCCGCCGCAGCACACCCGCTACCGCCGGCTGGTGCAGCCCGGCTTCAAGCCGTCGATGGTGCGGCTGATGGAGGCGGGCGTGAGCGCGAAGGCCTCTGCGCTCACTGGGCCGATCGAGGGCGGGGTGGCGCTCGATGTCGTGCAGGACCTCGCCATCCCGTTCCCGTTGCAGGTGATCTGCGAGCTGCTCGGCGTGGATGGGTCGCAGTGGCCCCGTTTCTTCGACTGGTCCGAGGCGGTCATCCCGGGCGAGGCCGAGCGGACCGAAGAGGAACGGGCGGCGCTGCAGATGGAGATGTGGGAGTACCTCATCGGTGTGGCCGACCAGCGGCGGCGGGCGCCGGCGGACGATCTCGTCTCGGTGCTGGCGACCGTTGGATCTGATCCAGGGGATCGTGGTGCTGGCGGCGGTGCTGGTGGTGGCGAGGAACTGAGCGAGGCGGAGCTGGCGATGTTCCTGATTCAGCTGCTCGTGGCGGGGAACGAGACGACCCGGAACCTGATCTCTGGCGGGTTGGTGGCGCTGGCTGAGAATCCAGGGCAGTGGGCGGCGTTGCGGGCGGATCGGTCGTTGGTGCCCGGGGCCGTCGAAGAGTTGTTGCGCTGGACGACGCCGGTGATCTCGTTCATGCGGACGGCGACGGCTCCCGCCACCATCCGTGGCGTCCCGGTGGCAGCGGGCGATCCGGTGCTGCTCGTGTACGCGTCGGCCAACCGGGACGAAGAGGTGTTCGGTCCCGACGCGGGCGTGCTGCGAGTGGACCGCCATCCCAATCCACACGTGAGCTTCGGCTTCGGGCCGCACTTCTGCCTGGGCGCCGCGCTCGGCCCGGCTGGAAGGCCGGGTTGTGCTGGGCCAACTGCTGGACCGCTTCGAATCGTTGGCGTTGGCCGGTCCGGTCGAGCGGACGCCGAGCCCGGTGATCGCCGGGGTCCGGCGGGCCGAGTTGGTGTTCTCCTAGGCGGAGTGCTCAGGCGCTGACGTAGGGCACGTACTCGGGATAGCGATCCACGCCCGCCATGGTGGGCGCCTCGTCGCGGACTACACCGAGCTCCACCTCCGGCGCACCGCGGCCGGGTAGGAGTGCGCAGGCGACCAGCGCGCCCAGCACGGCCACGCCCGCACCGGCGAGGCACGCCACCTCCAACCCACTGTGGAACGCCGTGAAGGCGACGGATTGCAGGCCGGGCTGCGCCGCACGCGGCGCATGGGAAACGACGGCCAGCGCCGCCGCCATCGATTGGTGCGCCTCGGCCTTGGGACCGGCCGGGATGGGGAGCGGACGGAACGCATCGATGATGCGGGGGGCGTACGACGAGGCGAAGATGGAGCCGAAGACGGCCACGCCCAACGTGCCCCCAAGCTCGCGGGTCGTGTTGTTGACCCCGGCCGCGGCGCCACGTTGCTCGTCGGATACCGACCCCATGACGGCCTCCGCCGTCGGCGCGGTAATCGACGAGAGCCCGAGCGCCAACAGGACCATGGCCACGATGATCGGGCCGAAATACGCGGTGTCCTCCGAGGTGTTGAAAGCCGCCACGACGAGGCCGGCTCCCATCAACAACAAACCGGTCGTGACGACGAGGCGCGTCCCCACCCGCAGCGCCACGACGGCGGCGACCGGCGTGGCCACCGCGGCGACGATGGCGAACGGCAGCGTGTGCAGGCCGGCGGACAGCGTCGAGTAGCCCTTGACGAACTGGAAGTACTGCGTGATGAGGAAGATGAAGCCGAACAGGCAGAAGAAGGCCACGGAGATGGACACCGCGCCGCCGGTGAATCGGGGGATCTTGAAGACCCTGACATCGAGCAGCGGTCCCTCGGTGCGCAGCTCGAGCACGGCGAACACGATCAGCAGGGCGGCGGCGGCGGCGAAGCAAGCCAGTGTGCCCGTCGAGGCCCAGCCCCACTGGGGTCCCTCGATGATGGCCAGCACCAGCAACGTGATCCCCACCGTCGAGATCACCACGCCCCGGATGTCGAAGCGATGCTGGCGCACGCGGGGCAGGCGGGGAATGAGCAGCCCGCCAGCGATGAGGGTCACGACGACGATCGGAACGTTCACGAGGAAGATCGAGCCGTACCAGAAGTGCTCGAGGAGCGCCCCGCCCACGATCGGGCCGAAGGCCACGGCGATGCCCGACGTCGCCCCCCAGATCCCGAGCGCCTTCTGCCGCTCGGAGGGATCCGGGAAGACGCTCGTCAGGATGGCCAGGCTGGCCGGGAAAATGAAGGCGGCGGCGACGCCCATGAGCGCCCGGGTCGTGATCAGCCCGCCGGTCGTGTCGGACCAGGCGGCCGCGGCCGAGAACAGGCCGAAGAAGACCAGACCGGCCTGCATGGTGCCCTTGCGGCCGAGACGGTCCCCGATGCCGCCGCCGGCGAGGAGCAGACCGGCGAAGGCGAGGCTGTACGCGTCCACGATCCACTGCAGCGAGGTGATGGACGCCCCCAGCGTGCGGTTCAGCGTCGGGAGGGCGACGTTGACGATGGTGTTGTCCACCACGACCAAGAAGACGGAGAGGCAGAGGACGGGGAGGACTATCCAGCGCCGGCCGGTGCCTGTGGCGTGGGGGGTTGTCCCATCCAAGCCAGCGGGGCTGGAGGGAAGCAGACGGGCGGTGTCGGGGTTGGACTGGAGGTCGACGGAGGATCCGGGCATCACATGGCTCCTTGTGGATTGGGCCGCTGCACCCCTCGCACCACCATCCATCCGGGCGTGGCGGCCGTCGGCCCTTGTAGAACGCTGTACTAGTGTTATAGCACGATGTTCTTCAGTAGGCTAGAGCCGTGACGGAAAACAGCCGGACCAGGAGCGCCGACGGCGTGACCCGCTCTCCTGGGGCGGCCGGCCCCCACCGCCCCGGCACCGCGACCAGGAGCCGGACGCCCAGTGCCGGGATGGAAGCCGCCCTCCTCAGCTCCGCTGCCGACCTCCTCGAGACCGAGGGCCCCGACAGCCTCTCCGTGCGCCGGATCGCCGCCGCCGCCAACGTCGCCCCAATGGGCGTCTACAACCACTTCGAGTCGAAGTTCGGCATCGTCGAGGCCCTCTTCATCCAAGGCTTCCAGCGGCTCGGCGTCGAGATGGAAGCGATGGCCCGGATTGAAGATCCCACCGAGGCGCTCCGGGAGGGCGCCCGGCGCTACCGGGCCCTCGCCCTCGCCCACCCCATGGCGTACCAGGTCATGTTCATGCGGGCGGTGGCCGGCTTCGAGCCGAGCGACCGGGCCGTCGGCCGCTGCACCGCAACCTTCGACAGCCTCGTCGCCGCCGTGCAGCGCGCCATGGACGCCGGCGTCATCACCAATACGCTGCCATCCGAGACGGCACAGCTGATCTGGGCCACCATTCACGGCTGGGTCTCGCTCGAGCTCCTCGGCCTCGGCTTCGTCGAGGACCAGGACGCCGGATACGAGTTGCTCTGCGAGGCATTGTTGCGGGGTCTCCGGCCCTAAAGCCACGTCGACCCTCACCGGCTCCGGTCACAACCGTCTCCGGCCGGCCGCCTACCGCGGATCGGGCCGGTCCAGATTCCAGTGCCGCGCCACGGATGGGAACCACTTCGCGCCGTCGTCCGCGTGGAACGGAGTCATGCCGAAGCGGGTGATCGTCCGCTGCCCGCCCTCGTGGTCGCCATAGAGCACGTCGATGGTGAACGGTTTGGCTTCGCTAATGTCCCGGCGCAGCTCGGCGTAGTCCGGGTCGTCCACCTCCCGGATGGCGGCCTGCCAGAAGCCGATGTCGCCCGGGGCGATGTAGAGATCGCGCGTCTGGGTCCGGAACGCTTCGGGTTCCCGGTGCGAGACGTCGTTCAGGGCAAGGTCGGTGAAGATCGACCAACCGAAGGTCACGGCGAGGCCCGGGCCAACGTTGCGCAGCGAGATGGCGAGATAGATGCTCCCGTCCACGAGCTCGACGCTCGCCTGACTCCCCTCGAGGCGTATCCAGTGGTCGTCGACCCACCGGATCTTCTGAACCGGGTCGTCGAGCCTGGAGGTGACGAGCACCGGTCGCAGGTTCACCTGGAAGGCCGCCTCCGCGATCCGGGCCGAGCGGTTCGAAGAGCGCACCGCCGAGAAGGTGGCGCCAGCCAGTACCAGCGTCCCGAGGGCGGTTGGCGAACGACGCAACGGTCGCCCAGTCGGTCTCCCCCGGCATCGGAGAAATCATCGACGCAGGTTAGAACCCACGCCTCCCCGGCGGCACAAATAGGGCAGACTCGAGCGCATGATCGACCACATCTCCATCCAGTGCGCCGAGTTCGAGAAGAGCGCCGACTTCTATGACGCCATCCTCTCGCCGCTCGGAGGCGGGCGTGTCATGGAGTTCGGTCCCGCCATCGGCTACGGGGTCCCGCCAAATCCAACATTCTGGATAGGCCAACAGCAAACCGGTGAAGGGTTCCGAGAGACCCACATCGCGTTCAGTGCTCCTGACCGCGAGGCCGTGCGGGCCTTTTTCGATGCTGCCCGGGCTGAGGGCGCCGAGATTCTGCACGAGCCCCGACTGTGGCCGGAGTACCACCCCAATTACTACGGAGCATTCGTGCGCGATCCGGATGGGAACAACGTCGAAGCGGTTTGCCATACCCCCGAATAACTCATCCAGGTCTTCCGCAGGGCCACCGTCATCAGCCGAAAGTCGCGGCGAACTGATTCAGCACGGCCGTGCAGAGGTCGTGCTGGGCTGTCGGGAGCGTGCAGGTCGCCAGGTAGGCCGACGCTTCCGTCGCCTTCGGCCGATAGAGGGCCACACCGTTCGCGGCGTTGGAACCGCCCGATGGATATCCCGCTCCCGCCACACCTGGAGGATCCTGGAAGCCAGCCTGGAAGACGGACGATGGCACGACCTTTTCTTGCGAAGGGCTCCCGGCGCAGCTCGAACCTCCGTTCTGTTGGGCCGCCGCCTTCGCCGCGCTGAAGAAGGGGCAGACGAGAATGGCACCTTGCACCGGGCTCGCTCCGCTCTCCATGGCGACGATGGCTTGCGTCGCCGAAGACGACGGGAGGTGCCACGTGAGACCCGAGAGCGGCACAGTTGTCCCGACGGGAGCCAGCGCGAGCACCCCACTGCCGTCGGCCCCGAAGGATCCGTTGCACGTCCAGCCGACCGTTGGGCCGACCACCATCAGGCGGCCTGCCTCATCGGTGTAGACGGCGAGATTTCCTTGCTTGTCCTCGGAGGTCGGGACGCTCACCGAGACCGATGGAGGCAACGACGTCGTCGTGGTGGGCGCCCCGGTGGATGTCGTGCAGACCACCACGGTTAGCGATGTGGTCACCATCGGACCCGAGGCCGTGGCGCTCGAACCGGTCGTGCTCGACGCCGTCGGACCCGTCGCCGTCGCCGTGGTCGGTCGTGGTGGTGGTGGATCGGGCCCGCGCTGACCTTGACGTCGTCGAATGCCTGGGATGGGTCGACCCCGCCGTCGAGCCCGTCCCCGCAGATCCACACGCCGCTGCCACCACGGCCAACGCCCCGGCGAGCAGCATCCCAATCGGCCAGCATCTACGCATCAGCGGTGAGGTCCACCAACAGATCGGCAAAGCGCCGCTGCGCCTCGGCCCGCCTCGTCGGGATGTGCTCGGTCGGCACCTCGCGCGGCTCGTAGCCCTTCAGCACCCGCCGGGCCACAGTCTGGCGGTGCACCTCATCGGGACCGTCGTAAATCCGGGCCGCCCGGGCGTTGCGGTACATCGACTCCAAGGGCAAGTCCGACGAGAAGCCCAACGACCCGTGCACCTGGATGGCGCGGTCGATGACGTCATAGAGCACCTTGGCGCCGAAGTACTTGATCATGGCGATCTCGACCCGGGCGGCGGCCGCCCCTTCCTGATCCATCTTCCAGGCGGCCTGGAGGGTCATGAGGCGGGCGGCGGCCATCTCGGCCATGGAGTCCGCCACCCAGTTCTGGATGGTCTGCTTCTCGGCCAGCATCGATCCGTGGGCATAACGGGACACCGCCCGCTCGCACAGCATGTCGAAGGCCCGCTTGGATTGGCCCAACCAGCGCATGCAGTGATGGATCCGGCCGGGTCCGAGCCGGTGCTGTGCCAGGACGAATCCAGAGCCCTCCTTACCGATCAGGTTCTCGACCGGCACGCGCACGTCGACGTACTTGATCTCGGCGTGGTTCCCGAAGCGCCCGTATGGCGTGTGGGGATCCTCCATGGTGGAGACGTCACGGACGATGTCGACGCCCGGCGTGTCGACCGGCACGATGATCATCGACGACCCCGAATACGGATGCACGTCCGGATTTGTCACCGCCATCACGATCAGGAAGTCCGCCACGGATCCGTTGGATGTGAACCACTTGTGCCCGTTGATGACCCACTCGTCCCCATCCCGGACGGCCGACGTCCGCAACAGCGTTGGATCAGATCCGGCGGTGTCGGGCTCGGTCATCGAGAACGCCGAGCGCAGATCCCCATCCAAGAGGGGCTGCAACCACTTGGACCGATGCGACGTGTCCCCGCTCATCTCGATCCCCACCGCCAGCAACTCTGCGTTCCCCGAATCCGGGGCGTTGTTGCCGAAGACCACCGGTGCCAGCGGCGACTGCCCCAGGATCTCGTGCATCAGCCCGAGTCGCACCTGCCCGAATCCCATGCCCCCGAGCGCCGGCGGTAGGTGCGCTGCCCACAACCCCTCGGCCTTGACCTGCTCTTGGAGCGGCCGGATCAGCAGGCGCACCTGGTCGTAGGTCAGATCGAGCGTCTCGAGCGGGAAGACCTCGTCCCGCACGAACCCGCGCATCCATTCCAACTTCGCTTCGAACTCGGGTTCCGTCGAGAAATCCCAGGCCATGGCCACCTCCACATCGCTCCGCCCAACTTCCGGAGTCCCACACCCTGCCACTACCGTGGGCGGCGTGACCACCACGAGCCCCGTCGCCTTCCGTGCTTCTTCCGTTGCTTCCTCCGCTGGCGCAGAGACGCCGCCCCCTCCCCAAGTCGCCCTCAGTGCGGCGGACAGAGCGGTGATCGCCACCGCCGAGCACGCCCTCCTCGACCAGCGCCGCCTGCTCACTGCAGACGAGCTGACCGCGCTGACCGCCCTGCCTGACGGGGCCGTCATGGCGCTCGCATCCCTCGCTCATCAGGTGCGGTTGGCGTGGTGCGGGCCCGAGGTCGAGATCGAGGGCATCTTGTCCGCCAAGACCGGCGGCTGCCCCGAGGACTGCCACTTCTGCTCGCAGTCCTCCCGCTTCGACTCACCCGTGAAGGCCACTCCCTTCCTCGATACCGAAGAGGTTCTGGCCGCCGCCCGCGAGACCGCCGCCCTCGGTGCCTCGGAGTTCTGCCTCGTGCTCGCCGTGCGCGGTCCCGACGAGCGCACCATGGAGCGCATCCTCGAACTGGTCCCGGTTATCCGCGCCGAGACCGGCCTCAACGTCGCCGTCAGCGCCGGCATCCTGACCGAGGAGCAAGCGGTTCGCTCGCCGAAGGCGGCGTCCATCGCTACAACCACAACGTCGAGACGGCGCGCTCGTTCTTCCCGAACATCGTCACGACACACGCGTGGGACGAGCGCTCCGAGACCTGCCGCCTCGTGAAGGCCCACGGCATGGAACTGTGCTGCGGCGCGTTGATCAACGTGGGCGAGACGGTCGCCCAGCGCGTGGAGCTCCTGACCCAGCTGCAGGAACTCGAGCCGACCGAGGTCCCGCTCAACTTCCTCAATCCGCGCCCGGGCACACCCCTCGGCGACCAGCCCATCCTTGGCGCTTGGGACGCGGTGCGCTGGATCGCCCTCTTCCGACTTGCCCTGCCCTCGGTGATCCTGCGCTACGCCGGCGGCCGCGAGGTCACACTGCGCGAGCTGCAGGCCATCGGCATGACCGCCGGCATCAATGCTCTGATCGTCGGCAACTACCTGACGACTCTCGGTCGCTCGGCGGACGAGGACATGCAGATGCTCGAGGACCTGCGCATGCCGATCGGCGCCCTCACCGCCGCCATCTGATCCCGATCCCGGTCCCGATCGCCCGCACAGCCGCCGACGTGATTCAGATGTCCAGTGCCACCACCCACTGCACCGGCTGCGGCAGGCCGAGCACCGAATGCCCCGGGTGCGGCCGCGCGCTCGATCCCCCTCGCTTCTGTCCCGAATGCGGGCGGCGCATGACTGTGACGGTGTTTCCGACCGGTTGGATGGCGCGCTGCCGCGACCAAGCTCACGCCGAGCTGCGTTCCGCCTAACTGGTACGGGTTTCGATCCTCAACGCCGCATCGGACCGGAACGCCGCACCGGACCGGAATGCCGTACCAGCCCATTGCGGGCCACCGATGACATCCGCCATGTCGGCGAAGGCGAGGACGTGGCGGTGCGCCCGTGCGGGCTGGTGAAGGTCACCGCCGCATCGGCGCTGCCCGACAGCGCCCATCCCACCTCGTGGACCGCACGATGGTGACGCCCGCACAAGGTGATCAGGTTGCCCAGATCTGTCAGTCCGCCATCGGCCCAGTGCACCATGTGATGCACGTTCGTGAACTCCGTATAGCTGCACCCGGGGAAGCGACACCCTTTGTCCCGCCGATCAATCTCGATCCGCTGCACCGGCGTCGGTTCGCGACGTGCCCGGCCCTGATCGAGAATGGAGCCGTCCCGGTCCTCCGCGGCGAGATCGACCTGGGCATCGCAGGCCAGCCGCCGGACGACCTCGACCGACACGGGGCCCACGCCGGCGATCTCGGCCACGGCGCCGTGCTCGTTCACGCACCCGACGAGCAGGTCGATCGGCGCGTGCACTACGACTCGAGGCCGCACGATCACTCCCCTGTTTTCGCCGGACGCGCCCGACCCAGCCTGACCGCCCGATCCGCCGCCCGATCCGCCGCCCCAGCGGAACAGGTCCAGCAACGAGTCGTACAGCCGCTGGTCATAGGGGACATAACCGAAGAAATCCGAAGGTCCAGAGGCGCCCGTGCCCGTCGGCGCCGTCGCTCCGCCTGTCGTCGTCGCTGGACCCTTTAGCCGATCGCCGCGCTCCTTCTCTTCCTGCGCGTTTTTCTCGGCAGACACCCGACCGACCAGCATCGACTTCGCAAGGGCGTAGTCGTCCTTGGTGAACGCGACCCAGACCGATCGCCGCGTATCGTTGAACCGCAACGTCCGTCGCCCGAAGTCCCGCGCCGCGGCCGAACGGATGCCACCGACATCTCCGACGTCAACCCCTGCGTCAACCCGACGTCAACCCCGACGTCAACCCCGACGTCAGCCGGGATGTCTGCCCGGCCCTCCGCCCTCCCGTCCGCGGCGCCGTTCGTTGCGGACTGCGTCTCCGCTGCCGCCTCCGCCAGCGCTCGATGCCATGCCACCAACTCACGCGCCTGGCGGACGCTCCAGTGCGCGGACGCCTCCCGGAGCGTGGCGTCGCTGGACGGTGAGGCCACCTCGGCCAAGGGCTCCACCAGGTCGAGCGACAGCTCCCCCGAGGCCAACCCCTCCGCCAGGCACGGCAGCGACTCCAGCCTTGTCGCTGCCCGCACCCACTGCCGCGCCGTCGCCGTACTGACACCACACCGCCCGGTGACCCAGGAGATCATGGACACGGCGCCGTCCCCCCGCCATCCCTCCGCCCGGTCGAATTCGGCGATGTCGGCCAACTGCTCCCGGTGGAGCGATGCAATTCGACCCGACCGGTTCACGATCTGTCCCGCCAGCTCTCGCGAGCGAGGGTCGGCACCGAAGTTTCGGCACGCTGGGCGGCGTCGCAAGGCCACCCTGCCACCCCTCGACTCCCTCCGCCCCTCGGGTGGATGTTCCGTGCCCACATGATGGAACGGTCGGCCTCGCCCTGCGGCCGTACCAACAATCAGCCGGAGCCTTGCGCCAGCTCCTGCTGCACGTCCTTCAATGCTTGCAAGCTGTCCTGGAGGCAGAAGTATTCGGTGGCGGAGATCCCGACCCGTGTGCACCGGGCGAATACTGCGTCGGCTCCGTGTTCGAGGCGTAGATGACCAGCAGGTCCGGGTGCACAGCGCAAAGGGATCGGCGAAGTCGCCGTTGAAGATGGGCGTGCCGTTGAGCAATCCGCTCTGGGCGTCGAGTTGGACGCCGGCGGACTTGGACGGATCGAGGCCGATCGGACCTTTGGTGGGGAAACGCCCCGGCGGCACCAAGAGTTGACCCGCCCGCGCTCCCGGCTCCACCTTGACGTTGAACGTCTGACGAGCCGCCTGGCCCGATCCCGTCGCGCTACACCCGGCAAACAGGAGGAATACCACGGAGAACAGAACTGCCAGAACGTTGAACGTGGCCGATGACCGCCAGGCGGATGATCGTCGCACTGCGTCACTCAGCGTGGGTGGCTGCAACCATTGTGGTGGGGATCGTGATTCTCCCGGGTGGAGGGACTCCTCAACACGGCCAGAGACCGCCAGGACTGCCGAGGTCCCTGAACCGTTGAGGGCCAGGCCCGGACCGGTCAGGGCCAGACGACGCGGACCAACTCCGCCTCACTGCCGGGGGTGGTGCACACCCGGAGCCCATCGTGTGCTTGCAACCACTCCAGGTTGCGCACATGGAGGTCCACGGCCGGATCGAAGCGGTTCAGGACGACGACAACCGACGAGCCCAGCGAGCCCAGCGAGCCCAGCACCCCAGCGACCCCAGCGACCCCAGCGCATCAAGGGTCAGTCGCACTGCATTGATCGTGCCTAAGCCGGCGTCGGCCACCAGCAGCACGACATCGGGCGCCACTGCAGCACAGAGCGCGAGACAGTCCCCGTCGGACGCCAGCGGCGAACGCAGCCCGCCCGCTGTCTCCACCAGTCCGACCTCGCGTGGAACAACGCGATCGGTCCCCTCCTCTGCACGCGCCTCCTCTGCATCCGTCTCATCCCCTGCATCCGTCCCATCCGACCCGTCCGACCAGCCCAGTTCCGACACCAGGTCCGCAATCGTGAACGGCGGACGTCCGAGCACCGACGCCGCCATCACGGGCGCCATCGCCACGTCGTACCAGCGGTGCGGTGGGCAGACGATCTCGGCCGGCTCGCCGCTGGCGGCGCCCAGGATGGCCGCATCCAGGGTCGAGGGGTCGTCGTCGGGTTCGAACGACTGTGCCGGCTTCCGGGCGGCAACCCGCAAGCCCGCCGCGCGCAGCTCGGCCAGCAGGCGGGCAGAAACCCATGTCTTGCCGATCTCGGTCCCGGTGCCGACGACGACAACCACGCGGCGGGGACGCACGCCGATCAGTGTGCGACGGGCGTCGGCGTCGCGGTCGGCGTGGCTGGCGCCGGCGTCGCGTTCGGTCGCGCCAACAGCTCCAGCGCATGGAGCAGGCGATCGACCTCCTCGTCGCCGTGCGCGGCCGACAATGTGACCCGCAGGCGGCTGGTACCGACCGGCACCGTCGGCGGGCGGATGGCCGGGACCCAGAGTCCGTCGTCGAGCAGCTCCGCCGAGGCGTTGAGCGCCGCTTGTTCGCTCCCGAGGATGACAGGGATGATCGGGCTCGCGTGTCCGGGCGGTGCGAATCCGGCCCCCTGCACCCGTTGGATCAGCGCGGCGAGGCGACCTGTCAGGGCGGCTCCTTCGGCGGAGCACAGCACACGGAGTGCGGCGAGGGCCGCGGCGGCGTCGGCCGGTGTCGGTGCGGTCGAGAAGATGTACGAGCGGGCCCGGTTGACGATCAGGTCGACGATGTCACGTGACGCCGCCACGAATCCGCCCAGCGAGCCCAGTGTCTTGGACAGCGTGCCGACCCGCACGACCATTCCCCTCTGTACGTCGACCCGGTCCCGACCTTCCATCCCTCTGCCACCGTGCCCGTCCCGCGCGGTGCCTGTCGGGAGGTCGGGGCCGAGGACGGCGTGGGCCTCGTCGAGGACGAGGAGGGCGTCGTAGCGCTGGCAGAGGGTGAGGAGCTCGGGCAGGGGGGCGACGTCCCCATCCATGGAGAAGACGGAGTCGGTGACGACGATGGTCGCCATGAGGGGCGTGGCGCCGGTGAAGTCGGCGCCGGCGCCGGCGCCGTCAGGACCGGTCCCGGACAGCAGCTCCTCGAGGTGGCCCATGTCGCAGTGCCGGTAGACGGCGAGGGCGGAGCGCGACAGCCGGCACCCGTCGATGATGCTGGCGTGGTTCAGCTCGTCCGAGAGGATGCGCACTCCTGGGCCACCGAGCGTCGACAGGACGCCGAGGTTGGCGGCGAACCCGGTCGGAAAGATGGCGGCGGCCTCGGTGCCCTTCCAGTCTGCGAGCTCGGTCTCCAACTCGCGGTGGATGGGGCGGCTCCCCGTCACCAACCGCGACGCCCCGGCGCCGGCACCCCACCGGGCGAGCGCGCTCGTGGCCGCCGCGACCACCGCCGGATGGGCACTCAAGCCGAGATAGTCGTTGGACGCGAACGACACGACGGGCGCTCCTTCGAGCGAGCCCGTCGGTCCGATGGCATCGAACTCCCGGGGGGTCCGCCAGCGACCCTCGTCGACGACCCGATCCAACGAGGCCCTGATGCGGGCGTCCCATGGGGTGGCGCTCCTCGATCCGGTCTGGTTGTCGTTCATGCGGAGGGCGGTGCGGCCGGGGATGCCGGGGGCGCCGTGGATGCCGGGGGCGCCGGGGATGCAGCGACATCGTCCAGCCCCCCGACCAGGGCGTCCACCATCCGCACGATCTCCTCCTGCGTGATCGTCAGCGGAGGCATCAGCACCACGACGTCACCGAGCGGGCGCAGCAAGACGCCCCGCGCCACTGCACCAGCGCACACCCGACGGCCCCAACGCAGTCCCGGTGCCGGCGGATCCAGCTCGACGCCGACCATCAGGCCGCGTTGACGCACTTCGCGCACCTCGGCCCGATCGGCGACCCGTTCTCCCAACAATGAGGCCAGTTGTTCCGCACGCGCCCGCACATTCGCCAGCACGTCCCACGACTCGAACAGGCGCAGGTGCTCGAGCGCGACCGCTGCCGCCAAGGCATTCCCCCCGTAGGAATGGCCGTGGTAGAAGGTCTCGGGACCGAGATCGACGCCCAAGAACGCGTCGTACACCTCGCCCGATGCCACTGTGGCCGACATGGCGAGATACCCGCCCGTGATCCCCTTCCCAACGCACATGAGATCGGGCCGCACGCCGCACTGCTCGGACGCGAACAACGTGCCGGTGCGCCCGAACCCGGTCGCCACCTCGTCACAGATGAGGAGCGTGCCAGCCTGACGGCACGCCTCGCCGAGCCGCCGCACATCGGATGCGGAGGCGCACAGCATCCCCGAAGCACCTTGGACCAGCGGCTCAATGACGACGGCCGCCAACTCGCCGGCGTGGGCCTCAATGGCGGCACAGGCTTTGTCGGCCCAACCCGGGTCGGCATAGCCCGGCGTGCGGATGACCGGAAAGCAGAGCGGTTGGAACACGGCGCTGAACACGCCGCCGTCACCGAGCGAGAGCGAGCCGACGGTGTCGCCGTGGTACGCATCGCCGAGCGCGAGGAACCAGGTGCGACCGCCGACGCCGCGATTGACCCAGTACTGAAACGCCACCTTGAGCGCCTGCTCGACGGCAACGGCGCCATCCGCGGCGAACAGGAAGTGAGGATCCTCGACCGGCACTACGCGAGCGAGCGCCTCCGCCAGCTCGACGACCACCGTGTTCCCATTGCCCAGCATGGTCGAGTGAGCAACCTTGCCGGCCTGGGCGGCCAGGGCGGCATCGAGCTCGGGGACGCAGTGGCCCAGGGTGTTGACCCAGAGCGACGAGATCGCATCGAGATAGTGCCGGCCGTGGACGTCGATCAGCTCGCGTCCCTCGGCCCGCGCAATGACGAGGGGGGCATTGGACTCGTAGGCCGACATCTGAGTGAATCCGTGCCACACGACGGCTGCGTCGCGCTCGACCCAGGGCCTCATCACGGATCCGGTGTTCGTCATCGCCTGACCGACCCCTTCGCCCGGATCGCCCGGATCGCCCGAATCGCCCGAATCGCCCGGTTGGTCCGGTTCGTCCGGATGACTTCGCTCGTCTCGTCTGCGGGATCGTGGCCGTTCACCGGCCAATTGTGGACCAGTTCGCGCCGACCCGACCAGGCGAACGCCTGCGCGAGAATGGGTCATGGACTTGATCGGGGTGGTCGACACCATGTTCGCCCGCTATGACATGGGCGCCGAGGCGCTCGACGAGCTCTCCGAATGCCCTGGATACGGCACCCAATTCACTACGTTGCGCCGCACCGTTCCCGGGTTCAAGGACCTGGCGGTGGCGGCCAAGAAGATGATCGAGGAGGACGGCTGTCGGATTGTGGTCGCCCTGGGCATGCCCGGCCGGGAGAAGGTCGACAAGGTGTGCGCCCACGAGGCCTCGACCGGGATCATGACGGCACAGCTCATGACGAACACGCCGATCTTGGAGGTCTTCGTCCACGAGGACGAGTCCGACGATCCGACCGAGTTGGCCATGGTGTTCAAGAACCGCTCGCGGGACCACGCCCGCAACGCCTACCTCATGCTGTACGAACCCGAGCAGCTGACCGCTCGGGCCGGCCAGGGCATCCGCCAGGGCTTCGCCCACGCCGGTCCCCTCGAGGTCTGATTCCACGACGGCGAGACTCCGTCGGGCACCTCAGCTTCGAGCCACGAGTTTCAGCTTCGAGCCACGAGTTTCAGCCTCGGGCTACGAGTTGTTCCACCTCACCGAGAACGACGAGCCGTCGGCACTGAGGCTGCTCGGCGTGGCCAGCGTCGTCCCGTTGTGCGACATGGTGATCTCGTTCGCGTTGAACGAGGCCAACGATCCCTCGGTCCCGGCCGCGTTGCTCACGGACGACCCCGAATAGTCGATGTGGCCGAAGTCGGCCAGCGGCACCTCGCTGCAGAACAGAACGGTGCACGAGGACGGCGCCTCGGCGATCACCTCGGCCGACGAGCGGGCGAAGCCGCTGCCCGTCTGGGTGGTCGAGAACGTCCACCCCGCCGTGGCGTCCTTGATCATCAGCGTGAAGGTGGTGCCGGCGGCGTCGGCGGAGACGAGTGCCGTCATCTGGTCGCCTGGCTGCACTCGATACTGGCTCGGCAGCTGCACCGAGGGGTTCGGGTACATCTCGTACCAGGCGTAGTAGTCGGGCGACCCCGAGGTACAGTCCGAGTCCGTCCCCAGCTGCTCGACGCTCGTCGAGTTGTAGCCGTCGAGACCGACCCAGAAGGCCGCGGCGGCACCCGGGCCGCCGAGCAGGCCGTTCAGGGAGCTCAATCCAAGGATCCCGTTCAGCCCGCCGTTGGAGTTGGCGCAGTTGACCGCCGGTTCGGTCCACGACGACGACACCGCGTCGAAGGTGTCGTTGGTGTCGGCATAGCCCGCCCAGTTGGATGACTGGACCGCGGTGGCGTGACGCAGACCATGGCCGAGGACGGAGCCCAACACGCCGGGGAGCGTGACCTTGCCGATGATCGGCACGTGGTAGAGCCCCCGCACGGCAGGCCCGACGGTCGCCGCCACATGGGTTGGAGCCGACGCCGCGGCGTCAGGCGCAGCCGTAGGCGAGGCGGCGGCGGGGGCAAGGGCCACCGCGGCCGGAGCCGTCAGGCCGATCAACGCCAGCGCACCGGAACGAAGGACACTGCGCATGGACACCGCACCTCCTGATCGTGGGCTCCCGCGAGCCGCTTCCCACCCCGTTCCGTGGGGGGTAACGGTGCAGGGTCAGGGATCTCGCGGCAGACCGAGAACCTTTTCGGCCACGATGTTGCGCTGGACCTCGGCTGTGCCGCCGCCGACGGTGAGAGCCGGCGAGAAGAGGAAGCCGCGGGCCCACTCGGGGTCCGCTCCGGATCGGCCCCACCCACCCATCGACCCCGGACCCGCCAGCATGGCGAACGGCCCGGCCACGTCACGGGCCAGGTCCATGATGTGCTGCCCGTGGGCGTCGGCGATGGCCTTGCGGACCGAGGCCTCCGCCCCGGGCGCACGCCCGGCGAGGACGGCCGAGACCATCCGCAGGCGCAGCACCCGGAGGATCTGCGCCTCGATGTAGACGTCGACCAGGCGGTCACGGGTCGAGGGGTCGGGCGCTCCGCCGGCCTCTCGGACCAACTCCACGAGATCCTCCGCCGTCGGGCCCATCCCCCACAGCGCCCCCTCTCCCGAGAGCGACACGCGTTCGTTGCCGAGCGTGACCTTGGCCAGCTCCCACCCGGCGTGCTCGGGCCCGACAAGGTGATCGGCCGGGATCCGCACATCGGTCAGGAACACCTCGTTGAAGGCATGCTCTCCCGTCATGTCGATGAGCGGCCGGATCTCGATCCCGGGCGCATCCATGGGGCACACGAAGTAGCTGATCCCCATGTGCTTGGTCGCCGTCGGATCGGTGCGGGCGAGCAGAATCCCCCACCGGGCGATGTGCGCATAGCTCGTCCATACCTTCTGGCCGTTGATGACCCAGTGGTCCCCGTCACGCTCGGCCCTCGTGGTGAGCGAGGCCAGGTCCGATCCGGCGCCGGGCTCGGAGAACAACTGGCACCAGAACTCCTCCCCGCTGAGCAGCGGCCAGAGCCAGCGCTCCTTCTGCTCCTCGCTGCCGGCGTACATGAGGGTCGGCCCCGCCCATCCGATGCCGATGGGGTTGATCGGGCGCCTGATGCCCTTCCGCCGCAGCTCCTCGTCGATCATGAGCTGGGTCAGCGGATCGGCATCGAGCCCGTAGGGAGCGGCCCAGTGCGGCGCCACGTACCCGGCTTCGGCGAGCTGGCGGCCGGTGGGGTGAGGGTGGTCCTCGAGCCAGGCGCGCACGGCGCGACGGCGGGGGTCGTCGTCTCCCGGGAGGCCGAGGTCCACGCGCGGAGCGTAGGCTCATCGCCTCGCTTCACGCATGTCGGCGGGGGCGGGGGGACAGAAGGGGCACGGGAGGCGACAGCGGCCTTCAACGGCCGTTGGAGTCGAAGTGGTCGAAATGCGGTGTGATCGGCCGGGTCCGGAGGCTGGTACCACCACAGCCGCCTTGAGGCGCGGCGGGATGGAGCGAGACATGAGCGACTGGAATTACGCAGACGTGTGGGAGACGGTGGCGGACGTGCAGCCGCACCAGATCGCCGTGACCCAGGGCGGCCGCACCATCACGTGGGAGGACTTCGACCGGGGCGCCGACGGCGTGGCGCAGTTCCTGCTCGACCTCAACGCCGGCCAGCAGGACAAGGTCGCGCTCTATCTCTACAACTCACCCGAGTACCTGCAGGCGACCTTCGCCGCGGTGAAGGTCGGCCTCGTCCCCGTGAACACCAACTACCGATACGGCGACGACGAGCTGAGCTATCTGTGGGAGAACGCCGACGCCATCGCCGTCGTCTTCCACGGCGCCTTCACCGATCGCATCGAGGGCATCCTCGACCGCGTGCCCGGCGTCAAGGGCTGGCTCTGGGTCGACGACGGCAGTGGCCCGTGTCCCGACTGGGCCACGCCGTACGAGGACGCGGTCAAGTCCGCCATCGGCCGGGTGCGCGCACCGTGGGGCCGAAGCGGCGACGACCTCTACATGCTCTACACCGGCGGCACGACCGGCATGCCCAAGGGCGTCATGTGGCGCCAGGACGACCTCTTCGCCCGGCTCATCGACAGCGCGGTCCGTCACTATCCCGTCGACGGTGGCCTCGAGGCCGTGCGGGCCGCCGTCACGGCTTCGCCCGGCGGCGTCACCATCCTGCCGGCCTGCCCGCTCATGCACGGGACCGGCAACTTCCCATCCAACACCGTGTTGGCCGAGGGCGGTCGGGTCTGCCTGCTGGAGTCACGCGCCTACGACCCGGTCGAATTGCTCGACACCATTGAACGGGAGAAGGTCAACGCGCTGGTGATGGTGGGCGATCCGTTCGGCCGCCCATTGCTGGCCACCCTCGATGCCAACCCGGGCCGGTGGGACCTCAGCTCGCTCCTCATGGTCATCTCGTCGGGCGCCATGTGGAGCGAGCCGGTCAAGCAGGGGCTGCTGGCGCATCATCCGGGGATGCTGCTGGTCGACGCCTTCAGCTCCTCCGAAGCGCTCGGCATGGGCGTGTCCGTCTCGGCCAGCGGCAACGCGGCGAAGACGGCGTCGTTCACCCTCGGGCCCGACGTCAAGGTGCTGGCCGAGGACGGCCGGGCCGTGGAGCCGGGCTCCGACGAGGTGGGCGTACTGGCGCTCGGCGGGCGCAACCCGCTCGGCTACTACAAGGACGAGGAGAAGTCGGGCCGCACGTTCAAGGAGATCGACGGGGTGCGCTACTCCATCCCGGGCGACTACGCCCAGGTCGACGCCGACGGCACCATCCACCTGCTCGGGCGAGGGTCGGTCTGCATCAACTCGGGCGGCGAGAAGATCTTTCCCGAGGAAGTCGAAGAAGCCATGAAGACGCACGACGCCGTGCGCGACGCCGTCGTGGTGGGGATCCCCCACCCGACCTATGGCGAACAGATTGTGGGCGTGATCGAGCTGCACGAGAGCGCCGACGCGCCGGCCGAGGCCGAAGTGATCGCGCACGTCAAGGACCGCCTCGCCTCTTACAAAGCGCCCCGCCGCGTTCGCATCGTGACCACCATCGGACGTGCACCCAACGGCAAGGTCGACTACAAGCGCCACCAGGCCGAGTCGGTGGACGAGCTCGGAGTGCCGGCCGGCTGAATCTGCCCGGCTGGTGGGCTGGTGCGCCAGACTGGACGCATGTTCATCGCCCCCGTCGATGCCGCACGCGGCGAAGATGAATGGCGCCCGTTCGTCTCCGCCCACCCGTTCGGCCATCTGGCCGCTGCCGGTGGCCCGAACCGCGACCTGCCGGTGGTCGTGCCCACACAGTTCGTGCTCGAAGGCAGCACGGTGTCACTGCACCTGGTGCGGGCCAACCCTGTGTTCGCCGCCCTGGCCGAGAATCCGCGGGTCGTGTTGAGCGTGGCCGATGACTGGGCCTTCATTCCGTCGTCGTGGAAGGTGATCGGCGACGAGGACCCCACCCTCGGGATCCCGACGACCTACTACGGCGCGGTGCAGCTCGCGGGCACGGCGACCGTGCACGACGAACGAACGGCACCCGGGAGCGTGGCCGGCATTCTCCGTAGACAGCTGGCGACGTTCCAACCCGACGTCGACGTGGCGGACCCCGGGGAGTCCCACGCCGCCAAGGTTCTCGGCATCCTCGGGATCACCATCGCGGTGGAGCAGGTGTCGGCCAAGTTCAAGTACGGCGGCAACGTCGACGGGCCGCACCGTAACGCCGTGGTGGAGCGGTTGCGCCGGCGCGGCACACCCAATGACAACGCGGCGGCCGACCATGTCGTGCGCCGGCTGGAGTTCTGAGCGGCGCCGTTCGACGGCGCTATTCGACGGCGGCGGCCAGGTTGGCCAACGTCGTCGCCATCTCCTGTTCGGCATGGCTCGCGCTGTGGTCGCCCATTACCTTCGCCACGGTGGCGAACCAAGGCTTGCGCAAGTCGACCCACGACTCGGTGATGCGGCACCCTCCGTCGGTCCCTTCGAGCTCGTAGCGCCAGTTGGCGACGGCCAGCGGACCGGACGTCACGGCGAACTCGAACACCTTGTGCGGTTCGTAGGCGACGACGGTGACCGTGGTGGACCAACGCCGGATGCCGTTCTTGTTCGTGCCCTTGAAGACCGCACCGAGGGCCGGACCCGTCGACCCCTTCACCCACTTGCCTCCGGCGTTCTCGGGCGACCACTCCCCCATGCGGGGCAGGTCGACCACCAGGGACCACACCTTCTCCGCCGGTGCGGCGATGTCCCTCGTCGTGGCTGTGGGGTAGGTCATCGCCCAGACGATAGTTTGGGGTGATGGCACAGACCCTTTCCGACCTCGGTCAGGCCGACCCGGCCCCCCGCAGGTTGCGGACCCCGGTCCCCCCGACGTTCGCCACCGTGGAGGAAGAGCGCCTGCACCGCAAGCAGCGGCTGGCAGGTGCGCTGCGGCTGTTCGGTCGCTTCGGATTCTCCGAGGGCGTCGCCGGCCACATCACCGCCCGCGACCCTGAGCTGACGGATCACTTCTGGGTGAACCCGTTCGCCATGAGTTTCCGTCACGTGCGCGTGTCCGACCTGATCCTCGTGAGCCACACCGGTGAGGTCGTGGAAGGTGACCGTCCGGTGAATCCCGCTGCGTTCGCCATCCACTCGGCCGTGCACGCGGCACGTCCCGACGTGATCGCAGCTGCCCATGCCCACTCGGTCTATGGCAAGGCATGGTCGTCGCTCGGACGACCGCTCGATCCGATCACGCAAGATGCGTGCGTCTTCTACGAGGACCACACGGTGTGCGAGGAGGGTGGCGGCGCCGTCGTGCTCGAGGAGGCCGCCGCCAAGGCTCTGGCGGCAGCGCTCGGTCCGCACAAGGCCACGATCCACCGCAACCACGGCCTGTTCACCGTCGGCCATTCCGTCGACGAGGCGGCGTGGTGGTTCATCACGATGGAACGCTCCTGCCAGGCCCAGCTCTTGGCCGAAGCGGCCGGGACGCCGGTCATCATCAACGACGAAGGAGCCCGCTACACACGCGACTTCTCCGCCTCGCCCTACTCGGGCTGGCTCTCGTTCCAGCCCCTGTGGGACGAGATCTCGCGCAGCGAACCCGACCTCTTCGACTGAGCCGGGCCGGCCGGCGAGGCCGATTGCCCGCGGAACGAGAACGTGTTCTAATCTGCGGCGGATGGAGTTCAACCTCGCTGACCTGTTCGAGGCGGCCGTCGATGCCTACCCGGAGCGGGAGTATCTCGTCGCCGACGGCAATCGCCGGACCTATGCCGAAATGGAGGCACGGGCCAACCAGCTCGCCCACTACTTGGCCGCCCAGGGCGTCGGCCCGGGCGACCACGTGGGGATCTACGCCTACAACTCGGTCGAGTGGGTCGAAACCGCCTGGGCCGTGTTCAAGTTGCGGGCGATCTGGATCAACATCAACTACCGCTACGTGAAGGACGAATTGCGCTATCTGATGGGCAATGCCGACCTGAAGGCGCTCGTCTACCAGCGCGAGTTCTCACCGCTCGTCACCGCGCTCCTCCCCGAACTCCCAGACCTGCGCCACACCCTTGTGATCGAGGACGGCAGCGACGTTGAGACGGCGGCAGGGTCCGTGCCCTACGAGGACGCGTTGGCCGGCCAGTCGAGTGCACGGGACTTCGGTCCGCGCTCGGGTGACGATCTCTACATCCTCTACACGGGTGGCACCACAGGCATGCCCAAGGGCGTCGTGTGGCGTCACGAGGACGTCTTCTACGCGCTCGGCGGCGGCATCGACCCCATGAGCAACGAGCGCATCACCGACCCGGCGACCATGGCGCCCAAGGGGGCCGGCGGGGGCATGGTGCACCTGCCCGTCGCCCCTCTCATGCACGGGGCCACCCAATGGTGCGTCATGGGACAGAGCTTCGTCGGATCAAAGATCGTCCTGATGGCCAAGTTCGAACCGCACCAGGTGTGGAAGCTCGTCGGCGACGAGCGCGTCAACTCCATCATGATCACGGGCGACGCCATGGGCAAGCCACTCGTCGAGACACTGGCCGCGTCTCGCGACGACTACGACCTCTCGTCGCTGCTGGCCGTCGTCTCATCCGCGGCGCTGTTCTCCTCACCGGTGAAGGACCAGTTCTTCGAGCAGCTGCCCAACCTGTACATCACCGACGCCGTCGGGTCGTCGGAGGGTGGCAACAACGGCCTCACCGTGGTGACGGCCGACAACACAGCCATGAAAAGCGGGCCCACCGTGCACCTGCTCGGCAAGACGGTGGTGTTCGACGAGAATCTCGAGCCGGTTGAGCCCGGATCGGGCGTGATCGGCAAGATCGCCCGGGCCGGGGACATCCCGCAGGGCTACTACAACGATCCCAAGAAGACGGCCGAGGTGTTCATCGAAGTGCGCGGCACCCGCTACGTCATGCCCGGCGACTTCGCCACCGTCGAAGCCGACGGGTCCATCACGTTGCTGGGGCGGGGCTCCATTGTGATCAACTCGGGCGGCGAGAAGATCTTCCCCGAAGAGGTCGAGTCCGCCGTCCGCTCGCACCCCGACGTCTTCGACGCCATCGTGTGCGGGGCCCCAGACGAGCGGTGGGGACAGACAGTGGCGGCGATCATCGAGCCGCGACAGGGACACGAGGTGCCCTCACTCGAGGCGATTCAGGAGCGCTGTCGCGAATTCGTGGCTGGCTACAAGGTGCCCCGCCGGCTCCATGTCGTGGAGAAGGTCGAGCGCTCCCCCTCGGGCAAGCCCGACTACACCTGGGCCGCCGCCATCGTCAATGCCGAGGCGGCGCCCGCCTCCTAGGCTCGACCCCGGCCAACGCCCGCGGTCCAGCGCGTTCCGGTGCCGGTGCCGGCGCCGCGTGCGGTGCGGTCACCGCAACGCTCACCCAACGGTCATCGACGCGCCTGGGCGAACGGGTTACCGTTGCCCGCATCTCGTTGCTCACGCATGCCCGACGCGGCCGCCCGCGCAGCCGTAGCTCGGCGCCGACCAACCGTCCCCTGTTCCCCACGGTCAGTGGCGGACTCGTCCTGGTCCTCTCGGGCATCGCCACTGCCGGAACCCTGAGCGCGCCGGGCGCGGCTGGCGCCGCCCGCGCCCCTGCTACCGGGGCGCACGTCGACGCCTCCACGTCCTGGACCGTCTATCACGGCAGCGCGCTCGGGTCCGGAGTCGACACGTCGGGCGTGTCCTTCTCCTCGGCCACCACGGCGTGGACCTCGCCGGTGCTCGACGGACAGGTCTACGGGGAGCCGCTCGAGGCCACCGGGCGGGTGTACGTGGCGACTGAGAACGACACGGTGTATGCCTTGGCCGCCAACACCGGCACCGTCTTGTGGTCCAGCCATGTCGGGACGCCGGTCCCCTCCGGCGACCTGCCGTGCGGCGACATCAGCCCGACGGTCGGCATCACCGGGACGCCTGTACTCGACGTCGCCCGGGGCGAGGTCTTCGCCGTGGCCGACGAGCTGAGCGGGAGCACGCCGACCCACGTCCTCGTGGGACTGAACATCTACACGGGCGCGACCATGCTGAACGAGGCCGTGGATCCACCCGGGCAACCAACCTCGGCGATCCTGCAGCGCACCGGCTTGAACCTGAGCAATGGCAACGTGGTTTTCGGCTACGGCGGCAACGACGGGGACTGTTCGACCTACAGCGGCTGGGTCGCGGCGGCACCTGAGGGTGGCGGAACGCCGGGCTACTACCAGGCGGTGCCGATCGGCAACGACGGGGCGGTGTGGATGGGAGGTGCCGCGCCCGAGGTCGACGGGGCCGGCAACATCTGGGCCGCAACGGGGAACGGTTCGTCGTCGACACCCTACGACTTCAGCGACTCGGTCCTGGAACTGTCGCCTGGTCTCGCCCGCACGCAGTACTTCGCGCCAAACAACTGGCCCTTCATGAACTCGCAGGACCAGGATCTCGGGTCGACCGCGCCAGCGCTGCTCTCGAACGGAACCGTGCTGCAAGTCGGCAAGAACCAGACGGCGTATCTGATGGACCAATCGAATCTCGGGAGCAACACCGGTACGGGCATCGCCACGGTGTCAGTCTGCCCCGGGGCCATCGCCGGAGGGGGTGACGCCGTCGTCGGCAACGTGGTCTACGTGCCGTGCGGGGGCGGGCTCCAGTCCCTCCAGACCAACGCATCGCCGGCCTCCGTGTCCGTGCAGTGGACGAACACCAGCGCCCACGGCCCCCCGATCAGCGCCGGCGGGCTGATCTGGTCGATCGGTGGCAGCTCGCTCTTCGGCATCAATCCTTCGACAGGCGTGACAGCCGAGACACTCGCCATCGGCAGCCAGGCCAATCACTTCCCGACGCCGTCTGTCGGCGATGGCCTCCTCCTCGCCCCTGCCAGCGATCACGTCGTGGCCTTCGCCGGCTCGGCCGGCCTGCCGGGGCCCCCGTCTTCCCCGCCGGCGGCCCCGCCCGATTCGTCGTACTGGCTCGTCAGCGTCGGATGGCGGCATCTTCACATTCGGCAATGCCGTCTTCTTCGGCTCCACGGGCAGTCTCCGGTTGAACCAGCCGGTCATCGCCATGGCGCCGACGCCATCGAAGGGGGGCTACTGGTTGGTGGCGTCCGACGGCGGCATCTTCAGCTTCGGCGACGCCGCCTTCCACGGATCGATGGGCGGCAGAGCGCTCAACAAGCCCATCGTCGGAATGGCCTCGACACCGGACGGCGGCGGCTATTGGCTCGTTGCCTCCGACGGGGGCATCTTCGGCTTCGGCGATGCAGCGTTCTCTGGGTCGATGGGTGGAAAGCCGCTCAACAGACCGATTGTCGGCATGGCGGCGACGTCCGACGGGCTCGGCTACTGGCTCGTTGCCTCCGACGGGGGCATCTTCAGCTTCGGTGACGCCGCCTTCCACGGATCGATGGGCGGCAGAGCGCTCAACAAGCCCATCGTCGGGATGGCCTCGACCTCCGACGGCCTCGGGTACTGGCTCGTGGCGTCAGACGCCGGCATCTTCACCTTCGGCGACGCCACCTTCTACGGGTCCGCCGGCGGCGTGCCCCTGCGCCGACCGGCTGTCGGCCTGGCCGCCACCCCTGACGGTCGGGGCTATTGGATCGCCGCCGCTGACGGCGGCATCTTCAACTACGGGGACGCCAACTTCAGCGGATCCGAGGGCGCCGTCGTCTTGAACAAACCCGTGGTCGGGATCGCCGCGCAGGGCTGACACCACCCACGCCCTCGACGTTGCGACCGTTGCGTGGCTCCACTCCCTGCACCCGCGCCAACTGACCGGCTCACGCGATGATGCAGGAGTGCCACCGCACGCCGCCGCCGGCGACCCCGCCCCGCTCCTGCTCCTGACCGGCTCTCCCGGCTGCGGGAAAACCACGATCGCGCCGCTCGTGGCCGACCGTCACGAATCGTCGGCCTGCCTCGATCTGGACTGGTTCTTCGCCAAGCTGCGGCGTGGAGCGATCGATCCCTGGCGGGTCGAAGCGCACGCCCAGAACAGAATTGTGCTGCAGGCAGCGGCCGAGGCCGCAGCGAGCTTTGCCGCGGGGGGCTACTTCACGGTTGCCGAGGGCATCCTGTACCCGTTCATGCTCGACCTGTTTGCTGCAGCGTGCACGCGGAACGGTGTGGACGTGCACTATGCCGTGCTGCGAGCACCGATCGACCTGGTGCAGCGGCGCGTTCAGGACCGCCGCGCCGAACCGCAGCACGCGAAAGCCTTGGCCGACGCGGCCGTCGTCGACGACATGTGGATGCAGTTCGAGCAGCATGGCGTGGCCGAGCGCCACCGGATGGACTCGGGTCGCCGTTCCCCCGAACGGGTGGCCGAGGAGCTCGACCGCCGTCTCGCTGCCGGAGACTTCAAGCTGACGTCGTCATGAAAGCCGTCTGATCACGCGGCCGGATTCCTGACCTCGACGGTCAGACTGTTGCTCACACTGCGATGGCCTGCTGCGTCATAGGCGACGGCCCGCACGACGTAGCGACCATTCGGGACGGTGGTCGTGTCCCAGGAAAATTGCGATTCGTCAGCGACCGTGGACCCGGACCCGATCACCTTGTCGTGCAACGTGGCCCCCGTTGCTTGGAACTCGATCTTGGTGACCCCGGCGGTGAACGAAGGATGAGCCGCGATGGCGCGCGTCGTTCCCGTGAGAACCTGACCGTTCGTGACTCCGGTGAGCCGCATGACGGGAAGGGGGTTCTGAGGGTGCTTGAGGGCATCGATACCGAGCCGTGGCATGAGCCAGCGAGCCACGTAGAGCGATCCCGGGACGTCGTAGTGCTCTCCGTCCCCACGAATCCACTGTCCGTGCACCAGGGGTGGGCATGGTGGTCCCGCGGGACATTCAAAGTTGGCGAGGTCGACCAGCTTGACGTGGGGTGTCTTGGCCGCGAATCGGGCCAGGAACACGTTCAGGCTGTCGAAATACCGATCCTGGGTGGTCACACCCGAGGGGCTATGGAAGGAGGCCGGCTGCGTCAGCAGGACGACGGTCGCCCCCATGTCGGTGAACTGCTTCAGGCGCGCGGTCATCCTTGTGGTGAGCACAGCGGTCCAAGCCGCAGTGCCCGGTTCGACAACCTTTGCATGCACCCCCGTCCCGACCAGCAACCCTTCACGCTCCCATGAGCTCGCCCACACGACGACGTCCGGAGGTCCTCCGCCGAGTGCCCGCTGGACGGCCTGGTCGACGCGCCCGGGGCACAACTTGGTGGACGCGTTGTACACCTTGCCATTGATGACATCGGGAGCGAGCTGGCCGCTCACGATGCCGCAGCCCACCACCGTTCCATCCTCGACGCGCACCCCGGCCGGCTCGGCGACAGCTTGGAGCCCCGGCAGCATGGTGCACGCTGTCGAGTCACCAAGGAGAAGGATGCGGGCGACAACATGATCGCTCGGCCCCGCACCGGTACCCATCAATCCCCGCAGCTCGGACTGTGATGGCGCCTCGCACGATTGACCCGTCTGGGCATTGCCCAGCCCAGTGATCGCCGTCGTCCCTGCGTCGTGCCACCGAAGTTCAAGCGTCGCCACGGTCAGGCTGAAGACGATCAGACAGACACCGAGGAGGAGACTGATCCGACGCTTCCCAATGAGGTACCTGCTCAGCCGAATGGGGTTCTCGATGAGCCTGTAGGTGGCGACAGCGAGACCCACGGCAAGTAGCTCCCAGCCCAGCGCCTGCCAGACGGGCAGTTGCGAGAGGCCACGGTGTTCGGTTACGAGGATGAGGATGGGCCAATGCCACAGGTACAACGAGTAGGAGATGAGGCCGATCCACTGGAAGAGACGCAGCCGCAGCACAGCCTCGACCCCGTACGTCGGCTGGGCGACGCCGGAGGCAATCACCAATGCGGCACCGAGTACAGGGACGGCGACAGCCCATCCGGGATACGCCGTCGACGAGGAAAAGGTGATGGCGGCCAACAGGATCAGACCGATTCCACTCCACGAGAGCGCTGCCGCGACCGACGACGACAGACGCCGAAGTCCGACGGTTGCGGTCGCGACGAGGCCGCCCAGAGCAAGCTCCCAGACCCGAGGAAGGGGCGAGAAGTACGCTGCCGTCGCATTGCTCGAGGTCTGGATGACCGAGGCGGTGAACGAGATCACGATGGCGGCACCGAGCACTGTCGCGAGCCGACGGCGAAGCGAGTGCCGCATCGACAGGCCGGCAACGATCAGGAAGATCGTGGGGTAGATCACGTAGAACTGCTCTTCCACCGCCAGCGACCAGTAGTTCTGCAACAGAGAAGGTGGGAGCTGCGAAGCGAGGTAGTTCGTACCGGCGGTAGCGAAGTGCACGTTGATCAAGAACACCGAGGCCCACCGGGCGTCGGTCGCGGTCTGTGCGCCGTCGACGGGCCCCAGGAGTGGGAATGAGGCGATGACGGCCACCACGATCACCAGGGTCGCCGCCGGGAGGATGCGGCGGACTCGACGGGCGTAGAACGTGGCGATCGACGTCGAACCCTTCGACGAGCGTTCTCGGAGAAGGACGCCCGTGATCACATAGCCAGAGATCACGAAGAAGACATCGACGCCGACGTAGCCTCCGCCCATGCCAGGTACGTGCGCATGGAAGAGCAAGACGAGCGTGACGGCGACGGCGCGCAGACCTTGGATGTCAGGCCGAAATCGTCGATCCTCGGGCGCGGTGCCCGCTTCCTCACCCGCATGGTCCGGGCGCTCCGCGATGAGGGTCGCTTCTCCGTCAACTGGCATTACGGCCGCACCATGGCATGTTCTTCGGCAGTTCGCTCACGATCATGGCCGTGGAGAGAACACGGCGCGCAGGTCACCTGCATCCGGGCGTTAACAGAAGCAGGTGAGCACAACCTCGACGCCGAGGAAATCTGCCCATCTGTCCCGCCTCCCCCGCCGGATTCCAGGTACGTCAACGACATTGAGATTACAGAGCGGATCGTGGGTGGTGCAGGGCGCGCAATCGATCTGCAGGGCCCCTCAAACGGTCCACATCAGGGGCGCGTTCGGGCACGACCGCTGGTCGAGACCCGCTCCTTTTCGTTACCCTCCGACAGCCGGTCCGGACCAATCCGCAGCGTCCGAGTGGCGGACTCCGTCAAGCGCTGCCTGGCCTCTTGTGCTCAGGAACCGCCGGCGGCGAGGCGCAACGTGGTGGTGCGGTGGATCGGGTCCTTGTCGAACGTCGGCAGCAGGTGCTTCCCGAACGTCTCCACCGCCTCCTCGCACGACTCGATCGACATGGAGCTCGACAACATGCCGAAGGCCAGCTGGTCGGCACCGGTGGCAGCGTAGCGGTCGATGGCCTTACTGACCTCTTCGGGCGTGCCCACGGCGACGTCACCGGTTGCGATGACGGCGTCGAGCGAGTCGGCGTCCATGGCCGGCACGATCTCGGGCCACTCGGGCACACCGGGGGGCTTGGGGAACGTGTCGAGGTATCGGAACACCAGGCTCAGGTGGTAGTTCGAATCCGCCGTGAGGAAGGTCTTGCGCGCCTTGGCACCATCTTCCATGCAGATCATCGTCGTGGTGATCATGACGTTGTCGTTGACGAACCCACCAACGGGGTTCTTGCAGTCACCGATCTTCTCCTTGTAACGGGCGACCAGCGGCGTGAGTTGGTCAGGCGTCGAGAAACCGAAGCAGAGGACCCCCACGCCGAGCTCGGCGGCGAGGTCGAAGGTCGACGGGCTACCGGCCGCCATCCAGATGGCCGGGTGGGGCTTGGAGTAGGGCTTGGGCAGGACGTTGCGCTTCGGCATGGAGAAGAACTTGCCGTCATAGCTGTAGTCCTCGTCCTTCCACATGCGCACGATCTGGGGCAGGGTCTCGGCAACCATCTCGCGGGTCAGATCGGAATCCTCGATCCCGAAGCCCTTCTGCTCCGTGGTGGACGAGCCGCGGCCGGTGCCGAACTCGAAGCGGCCCTCCGAGAGGTGGTCCAACATGGCGACGCGCTCGGCGATGCGGGCCGGATGGTTGACCGGCGGCGTGATGTTGAAGATGCCCGAGCCGATGTGGATGTTGCTCGTCTTGGCCGCGCAAAAGGCGAGGAAGGACTCCGATGCCGACAGGTGCGAGTACTCGGTGAGGAAGTGGTGCTCCGAGGCCCAGGTGTACTTGAAGCCGGCCTTGTCGGCCGCCACGATGAAGGCGACCTCGTCCATGATGCGGTCGTGCTCAGCCGAGGGCCCGTGCTGCTCGACGTAGCGGGGCAGAAGGCACGCAGCGTTGAAGATGCCGAATTCCATGAAGATCCACGTCCTCGTCTACGGTGCCGCGGGTCCACTCCGGCGGCGCTCCAGCGAAGGTAACACGGGTCGGATTAAAATGCAACGTGTTCCAATAATGGGAGTTCCATCCCAGGTCAGAGACGTTTGGAGATGTAGTGACTGCTGCTGAGACGCAACCGCCCGGCCGTGGTGCCGCGCCGACCTCACCCACTGCTCCTCCGACCGCTCCCGCCCCGACGGCATCTCCAGGCGTCTCGGAGGACACCATCACCGGCGCCGTCCTGGCCCTGGCCGACGTGGACCACTGGGCCTGGTCGCCAACGACCTTCGACTCAGCCACGCCGAGGTGGTGGCGCGGGCGGCGGCGCGGGCGGCCTGGCTGCTCGCACAGCGTCGGGAGGGACCCTTCCACGTGGCGCTGATGCTCGACAACGTGCCGGAGTTCGTCTACTGGCTCGAGGCGGCCGCACTGGCCGGCGCGGTGGTGGTCGGGGCCAACCCGACGCACCGCGGCGAGGAGCTGGTACGCGGACCTGGCCCACACCGAGTGCCAGTTCCTGGTCACCGACTCGACCTACCTACCCCTGGTGAGCGGCGCGCGCATCGGCGACGCGCTCGGGGAGGTTGGGTCCACCAACTCGCGGGTTCTGGTGCTCGACACGCCCTCAGCGGTCGACACCCTCCGCCCCTACGCGGCGGCACGGGCGCAAGAGGTGGCTGACCGCAGCGTGACGCCGGACTCGCTCGGCTATCTCCTCTTCACCTCGGGAACATCCGGTGCGCCCAAAGCCTGCCTGTGCAGCCAGGGCCGGTTGGCCCGCATCGGGTCGATCGTGGCGCAGATGTACAGCCTCGTCCCCGCGGACGTCTGCTATCTCTCCATGCCGCTCTTCCACTCCAACGCCCTGATGGCCGGATGGGGTCCGGCGTTGATGGCGGGGTCGACCTGTGCCCTGCCCTCTTCGGGCCGCTTCTCCGCCTCGGGCTTCTTGCCCGACGTCCGCGCCACCGGTGCGACCTACTTCAACTACGTCGGCAAGCCGCTCTCGTTCATCTTGGCCACGCCCGAGAAGCCCGACGACGCCGACAATCCGCTCGTGCGCGCCTTCGGCAACGAGGGCACCACCGATGACGTGGCCCGCTTCGCCGAGCGCTTCGGGGTCGCTGTCACCGACTCCTACGGCTCGACCGAGGGGGGTGCCACCGTGCAACGCACTCCGGACACCCCTCCCGGTGCGCTGGGGCGGGCGCCCGAAGGCACCGTGGTGCTCGATCCGGCCACCGGCGATGAGTGCCCGCCCGCACGCTTCGACGAGCAGGGTCGGCTCGTGAACGCAGAGGAGTCGATCGGCGAGCTCGTGTCCAAAGGGGGCGGCGCCGGCTTCGAGGGCTACTGGCGCAACGCGGAGGCCGAGACCGCTCGCCTCAAGGAGGGGTGGTACTGGACCGGCGATCTGGCCTACCGCGACGAGGCGGGCTTCTTCTACTTCGCCGGACGGGATCACGACTGGCTCCGCGTCGACGGGGAGAACTTCGCCTCGGCGCCGATCGAGCGCATTCTCCAACGGCACCCCGACATCGTGCTGGCCTCGGTCTACGCCGTGCCCGACCCGGTGGTGGGCGACCAGGTGATGGCCGCCGTGCAGTTGCGCCCTGGCCTACGCGATCTCGATCCCACGGCGTTGCGCGAATTCCTTGCCGCGCAGGGAGACCTTGGCACCAAATGGGCGCCTCGCTTCGTGCGCATGAGTCCCGCGTTGCCGGCCACGGCGACGAACAAGGTGCTCAAGCGGTCGTTGCGGGTGGAGCGATGGAACTGCGCGGAGCCGGTGTTGTGGCAGTCAGAGAAGGGTGGCGCCTACCGACTTCTCACCGAGGCGGAAGCCGCCGAGCTCGAAGCTGCCGTGGGGGACCGGGCCCTCTAGCGACGCCTGCCGCCAGCTCATATCCGCCCGCCGGCTTCAGCGGTCGATGCCGAGCACCAACCCGCTCGTCGGCACGCCTGTCCCGGCCGTGACCACCACGTGCTCGACCTCGGGCACCTGGTTCACCGAGGTGCCCCGGACCAGGCGTGTTCCCTCGGCGATGCCGTTCATACCGTGGAGGTACGCCTCGCCGAGCTGGCCGCCGTGAGTGTTGATCGGGAGCGCACCGCCGAGCTCGAGCCGGCCGTCGCGCACGAAGTCCTTGGCCTCGCCCTTGCCGCAGAAGCCGAGTTCCTCCAACTGGTAGAGGACGTACGGCGTGAAGTGGTCGTAGAGGATCGCCGCCTGCATGTCCTCGGGACCGAGGCCTGACGTCTCCCAGAGCTGCTGCGCCACGACCGCCATTTCGGGCAACCCGAGCAGGTCATCGCGGTAGTAGCTGGTCATCATGTCCTGACCCGCGCCCGAGCCCTGTGCCGCGGCCCGGATCACGACCGGGTCCGTACGGAGGTCACGCGCCCGCTCCAGCGAGGTCACCACGAGCGCCTGGCCCCCGTCGGTCTCCTGGCAGCAGTCGAGCAGGTGCAGCGGCTCGACGATGAAGCGGCTGTTCTGGTGGTCGTCGAGGGTGATCGGCTGCTCGTAGAACCAGGCTTTCGGGTTGGTCGCCGCGTGCTTGCGGTCGGCCACCGCCACCCGGCCGAGGTCCTCACTCGTCGCACCCGTCTCGTGCAGGTAGCGCTGCGCCGCCATGGCCACCCACGAGGCCGGGGTCAGGAGCCCCACCGGGAGGTAGGACGCCATGTGCGCGTTCTCGGCGTTCGGCAGGGGTGGACGGCCCTGCACGCCGGTGCCGAAGCGGCTGCCCGACCGTTCGTTGAAGGCGCGGTAGCAGACGACGACATCGGCCACGCCGGACGAGACCGCCAGCGCGGCCTGCTGAATGGTGGCGCAGGCGGCGCCGCCCCCGTAGTGGATGCGGCTGAAGAACGTCAGGTCACCGATGCCCAAGCTGCGTGCGATGTCGATGTCCGGATTGGTGTCCGAGCTGAAGGTCACCATCCCTTGGACCTCGGAGGGAGCAATGCCGGCGTCGGCCAGCGCGGCGGCGACGGCCTCGACGGCCAGACGCAGCTCGGAACGGCCCGAGTTCTTGGAGAACTCGGTGGCGCCGATGCCGGCGATGGCAGTCCGGCCGGCGAACGAGTGGGCGTGGGCCATCACGCGCCCGCTTCCGCCACCGGCAACAGCACGGTCACCGTGCCGGTCACATGGTCGCCCAGGTTGTTGGCGCCGCGCAGCGACACCGTGACCGACCCGTACCGCCCGTCGTCGGTCAGCGCGCCCTTTTCGGTCACGGTCCCCGTCAACGTCATGATGCAGTCGGGGTAATTCGGCGCACCGAGCCGGATACTGACCTCCTCGATCCGGCTGCGCGGTCCCGACCAGTCGGTGACGTAGCGCCCCACCAGCCCGTTGGTGGTGAGGATGTTCATGAAGATGTCCTTGGAGCCGCGCGCTTGCGCCAGGACGCCGTCGTGGTGCACGTCCTGGTAGTCCCGGCTGGCGATCGCTCCCGACACGATCAGCGTGCGGGTGATGGGGAGCTCCAGCGTCGGGAGCTCGTCACCCTCAGCCACGCTGGCGAACGTCGGCCCGGACAGGTCGATGCGGGAGGCCGGTGCGCTCACGACGCCACCTCACCCTTGGCCAGAGCCCGGGTCGCGATGCCCGCGCCGAGCTTGGACAACTGCGCGCTCGGCCCGCCCAACATCAACTCGATCTGCTTGCCCCACAGGAAGTAGCGATGGATCGGGTAGGAGATGTCGGCCCCCATGCCACCGTGCAGATGCTGCGTGGCGTGCACGGTCCGCTGCCCGCGCTCGGAGGCCTGCCACTTCGCCACGCGGGCGGCGTCGGCGGCATCGCGGCCGGTGTCGAATCGCCACGCTGCGTTCTGCCACGTGACCCGCATGGCCTCGATGTCGATCGCGGCGTCGGCGGCCCGGAGCATGGTGCCCTGGAACGTGCTGAGCGGGCGTCCGAATTGCTGGCGGGAGTTGAGGTACGCCGCCGTGGTTGTGAGCGCCGCTTCGCACACACCCACCTGCAGCGCGCACAACGCGATGGTGGACGCCGTCACGACGACGTCGAGGGCGTCGCGCCCGCCGTCGGGGCCGACCAGCACGTCGTCGGCCGCGACCGCCACGGCGTCGAGATGGACGTGCGGGTGGATCTCGCGGTTGGTGGTCACGGCGCGCTCGAGCCGCACGCCCGACGCCGCCGGATCGAGAAGGACCAGGAGCACTCGTCCGTCATTGGTCCGGGCGGGTAGGACGATGCGGTCCGCCAGGTGGGCCTGGGGCACGGTCAGCTCGGTGCCTTCCAACGCCCAACCGTCGCCCGAGGCGGCGGCCGTCGCTCGGATGGACGGCATGGACGTCGGGCTGGCGGCGGCGCCACTCAGGGCGGCGGTGAGGAGCACGTCTCCCGTCACGACGCCGGGCAACCAGCGGGCGCGCTGGGCCTCGGAACCGAAGCGGGCCAGCGGGAGGGCACCGAGGACGAGCGTGGACCACAGTGGCACCGGCGCGACCTGGTTGCCTTGTGCCTCCAGCAGCAGGCAGAGCTCAAGGAGGCCGTAGCCGGCACCTCCGTCGGCCTCGGGTACCGCCAGGCCGAGCAGGTCGGCGTCGGCCAGCGCTTTCCAGAGGTCGCGATCGATACGGTCCGACCCGGTTTCGATGGCAGCGATCTTCTCGGGATCGACGAGGCCGGCAAAGAGCCCGCTGGCGGCCTCCGAGACCGCCAGCGCCTCATCACTCAGCGTGAAGTCCATGCGCTCAGGCTCCCTTCCCGGCTGACCCGGCGTTCGCGGCGTGCCCGGCCGGAGCGCCGGCACCGGCCGGTCCGAATACCGGCAGCGACAGCTCCTCGTCGAAGTCGACGAAACGCGCTTGCAGCGGCATGCCGATGGTGATGGCGTCGGGTTCCATCCCATTGAGATTGGCCACGACGCCGCGTGCCCTCCTCCAACTCGATCAGCCCGATCGGCAGTGGGTACTCGAACGACGGAACCTGCGGGTAGTGCACGACCACGTAGGAGTAGAGCGTGCCGCGCCCACTCGACTCCACGGTGTCCCAGTCGAGGGAGCCGCAATGGCCACAGGCCGGGAGAGGCGGATGGCGCAGCGTGCCACACGACGTGCAGTGCTGCACGAGGAGCCGATGGGCGCGGGCGCCCTCGAACCAGAAGGCGTTGTCCTGGGTGATCGCCGGCCGTGGGCGGGGCGGGCGCGCCGGCGCCGGCGTCTTCTCCGGGGGCAGGTACTTGAGGATGCGGAAGCGCATGGTCGCCACCGGCTCGCCGGCGTCATAGAGCGCCTGCACCTCGCCGTCGGTCACCCAGACGGGCACGTCGGTGTCGGGGACCGCCACATAGTCGAGACGCGTGGTGAGGAAGCGTCCGGTGCCCAGTGCCGTGCGCTTGGGATCCGAGATCGACTCGATCACCGACCGCACCAGCAGGCGGTCGCCCACCACGAGAGGGCGGCCGTACTTCTGCTCGCAGTTCGTCGCCACCACCGACGTGAGACCCTCTTCGTCGAGGAGGTTCATCATCCGTTCGTTGGGGCCGCTTTCCTGCTCCCCCGCCGAGCCCGAGGCGCGGGCCTCCTCAATGAGCAAGGACGCGCGCGCAGGCCTCGCATGATCCAGGCCTGCAACATGGTGGGCGGGGCGATCATCTCGTCGTAGCCGGCGGCACGCGCTGCCTCGTCGGACACGTAGACCGGGTTGTGGTCGCCCATGGCCTCCACCCAGTGCCGGATCATGGGTCCGTTCACCGCGTCGGGCGCCAGGTTGGGCGCGCCCGCCGCCTGCCCTACCAGCGCAGCCAGTGCGGCGCTGCGGTCCGGGAAGGGCGCCAGCTCCTCGAAGCGCGCAGCCGCAGCCGCGCTCACCGCGACCCCCGCGTCATGCCGAGTCCCGCCGTGGCGACGATCTCGCGCTGCACTTCGTTCACCCCGCCCCCGAAGGTGTTGATCTGCGCCTGGCGCCCCGTGGCCTCGAGCCGGCCCCGCAACACGGCGCCGGGCGACCCAGGCACAAGATATCCCGCCGCGCCGACAATGCCAAGCAGCAGGCGCGTCACCTCGACGATCCGCTCCGTCCCGAAGACCTTGATCGACGACGACTCGGCACCGGTCAGCTCGCCGTCGGCGACGTGGACGGCCATGCGCCAGTTGAGCAACCACATGGCCTGCAGCTCGGCATGGCACTTGGCGAGATCCATCTGCACCCAGCCCTGGTCGATCAGCGCTACACCGTCATCCGTCCGCTGCGCCGCGGCCCACTCCACGATGTCCTCGTAGAGCGAGATGGCCAGCCCGCTCCAGGCGGCCAGCCCGACGCGCTCGTGGTTGAGCTGCGTGGTGATCATGCGCCAGCCTTCGTTCTCGTCGCCGACGCGGTTGGCCACGGGCACGCGCACATTGTCGTAGAAGGTCTGCGTCGTGGTGAGCCCGCCGACGGTGTGGATGATCGACCACTCGAACCCGGGCGACGTGGTCGGCACGCACACAATCGAGATGCCCTTGTGCTTGGGCACCTCGGGATCGGTGCGCACGGCCAGCCAGATGTAGTCGGCCTGGTCGGCGCCGCTGGTGAAGATCTTGGCGCCGTTGACGACGTATTCGTCGCCGTCGCGCACGGCCCGTGTCCGCAACGAGGCCAGGTCGGTGCCGGCCTCGGGCTCGGTGTAGCCGATGGCGAAGTTCAGCTCGCCGGCGAGGATCTGCGGCAAGAAGAACGACTTCTGCTCGTCGGTACCGAAGCGCATGATGGTGGGTCCGACGGTGTTGATGGTGACGAAGGGGAACGGTGCGCCGGCGCGTCGCGTCTCATCGAAGAAGATGAACTGGTCCGTGGCGGGCCGACCCTGTCCGCCGAACTCCTTGGGCCAGCCGATCCCGAGCCAACCGTCCTTGCCGATCTGGCGCACCACCTGGCTCCACGCCTCGCCGCCTTCACCGCCCTCGGCCAACCCCGCCCGTACGTCGTCGGTGAGCAGCTCGAGGTAGTACCGGCGCAACTCCGCACGAAGCTGTTGCTGTTCGGGGCTCTCTTCGAGGAACATCGTGGGGCAGCCTCGCGTGCGTTCTGCGGTCCCTGCCAGGTCAAGGCCGCGCTGGCAAAAACTGTAACACGTTCTCGTTTGAGGGGCCCGCTGACGATGGCGCCGCGGCCCCGCCGTCCGCAGCGGGACCGGGTGAGGTCGCCGCCTGTGTTCGGCGCCGGACCGGTGCGGCGGCCGGACCCGGGTTCGTCCGTCGGGAGGGCACGGTCGAGAGATCCACGAGGCGACCGCGACCCGGGCCCGCGCTCGAAGGATTGGCCGCGACCCGCCCTACGTGGTCGGCTCGTCGATGTCGGTCAGGTCGTCCTGGGTGATTGCGGGCAACTCGGCGATGCCGTTGAGCAGGTGACGCTCCCAGGCCCTGCGCAGCTTGTCGAGCAGCGGTGACTCGCTGTCGATACGGAACTGACTGAGGGTGCGCGTGTCGTTGAAGTAGAAACCGATGTCATAGGGCGGCCCCACCGAGAGGTTGGCCGCCGCCGTGCTCAGCATGGACCCGAGGGCGATTTTCGCGGCGGTCACGAGGTCGACGTGGGCCTCGACGGCCAGCTCCAACATGAACTTTCCATACTTGCTCTCGCCGATCTGGAGGAACGGCCGCTCGTCCGAAGCGCGGATGTAGTTCCCTTCCGGGTACACGAGAAGGATGTCGGGCGCTTCGTCACCGACGTGACCGCCGATGATGAAGGTGGCGGTGCCATCAGCACCGACCTGGCTCAAGGCCTCCTTGTGCTCGGCCGCCACCTCGCGACCCACGCGGCCGAGATACAGCGCCGCTTCGAACAGGTGGTTCACCGTGGCCAGACTCTCGGTTGGCTCGCCCGCAGCGACGTCGCGCGCCATGCGGTCGAGCACCTCCTGGGTCGTGGCCAGGCTGCCGGCCGACTCGATCACGAAGACACGGTCGTCGGAGGGCCGGAGCACGTGCATCTTGCGGTACGTGCCGACGTCGTCGACGCCGGCGTTCGTCCGGGTGTCGGCCAAGAAGACCATGCCCTCGTGCAGGCGCAGTGCGAGGCAGTAGGTCAACGAGGCTGTCCTCCGTCCGCTCGGCCCGCGGGGAGTCCGACGGCCGTCGGGCGAACATACCCGTTCCGCTGCGCCGTCCCCCACGCCGGCGGCGTGCCGTGTCCGTGTGCCTATGATCACTGACACACGTTCTAGAAATAGCCTTGAAAAGGGCAGGCACCAGGCGCCGACGAGGGGGTCGCCGGGTGCGCGAAAGGGGGGGCCGTGAGCCTCGAGGAGATCGACCTCATCGACGGGCGCAATTTCGTCGCCGGCGTGCCCCACGAGTGGTTCGCCGAGCTCCGTCGCGAGGCTCCCGTCTTCTGGCACCCCGAGGCGGCCGCCCCACGCGGTGGATTCTGGGCGATCACCCGCTACGACGACTGCGTGCAGGTCAACCGTGACTGGGAGCACTACTCGTCGGCCCGACGCGGCTCGCTGTTCAACGAGATGGACGACGACCAGCTCGCCCAGCAGCAGCTGATGATGGTCAACATGGACCCGACCATGCACACGCGCTACAGGCGCCTGGTCAACAAGGGCTTCACCCCCAAGATGGTGCGGGACCTCGAAGCGCAGATCGTCGGGTACGCCGACGGCATCATCGACGCCGTGTGCGAGCGGGGTACCGCGGACTTCGTCGAGGAGATCGCCGCCGAGCTCCCCCTCCTGGTCATCGCCGAGCTGCTGGGCGTGCCCCCAGAGGATCGCCGTATGGTCTTCGACTGGTCGAACCGCATGATCGGCTCGGAAGATCCCGAGTACCAGCTGCCCGGGGTCGACCCGGGTGAAGCGGCCATGCAGGTGTACAGCTATGCCGAGGAGCTGGCGACGAAGCGGAAGCTCCAACCCAAGCAGGACCTGGTCTCGGTACTCATTGAGGCCGAGGTCGAAGGCGAGAAGCTTGACCAGCTCGAGCTCGACCTCTTCTTCCTCCTCCTGATCGTCGCCGGCAACGAGACGACCCGGAACCTGATGTCGGGGGCGATGACCGCCTTCTTCGAGCATCCCGAGCAGTGGGAGCGGCTGCGCCGGGACCGCTCGCTCCTGCCGTCCGCCGTCGAGGAGATGCTGCGCTTCGTCACCCCGGTCATGCACTTCCGCCGCACGGCCACCGGCCCGATCTCACTCCACGACCAGGAGATCCAAGAGGGCGACAAGATCGTCTTCTGGCACACGTCGGCCAACCGCGACGAGTCGGCCTTCGAGAACCCCAACACGTTCGACATCACGCGTTCTCCGAACAACCACATCGCCTTCGGGGGCGGCGGCCCGCACTTCTGCCTCGGGGCCAACCTGGCGCGCATGGAGATCATGGTCATGTTCGACCGCGTCCTCGACCGCATACCCGACATCCGCCTCGACGGCGAGGTGCAGCGGCTGCAGTCGAACTTCATCAACGGGACCAAACACGTCCCGGTCGCCTTCGCACCGTCCGCCCCTGTCGGGGGCACGCCACTGCCCGCCCGGGCCCGCTGAGGCCGGCGCCATGAGCGACCGACGAGTGCTCTTCCACCAAGCGATCTCCTTCTTGCCGACGCGCCAGGCGGTCCCGCTGGCTCGCATCTCCGACGAACTCGGGTACGGCGGCATGTACGTGTCCGACCATCTCTTCAACCCGCGCCAGCTCGAGTCGCGCTACACCTACTCGACCCGCGAGGACGGCGCACCGGGATGGGACACCCAGACGGCGTGGCCCGATCCCATGTGCATGGTGTCGGCCATGGCCGCCGCCACCGAGCATCTCCAGTTCACGACCGGCGTCTACATCGCGCCGCTGCGCGACCTCATGACCGTGGCCAAGTCGGTGGGCACCGCCGCAGTGCTGGCTGACAACAGGCTGCGCCTTGGCGTCGGCGTGGGCTGGTGCAAGGAGGAGTTCGAGCAGACCGGCCAGGATTTCGCCACCCGCGGCAAGCGTCTGGATGAAATGATCGTTGCCCTCCGCGCGCTGTGGCGCGGCGGTTGGGTCGAGTTCCACGGCGAGTACTACGACGTCCCGGAGTGCCAGATTGAGCCCGCCCCGACCGAACCGATCCCGATCATCGGCGGCGGCCATTCCCCTGTGGCGCTCCGGCGCACGGCGGCCCTGTGCGACGGCTGGATCGCCGCCGGTGCCTACACCGAGGAAGAGGCGTGGATCCACCTCGCCGAGCTGCACGACGCGCTGAAGGAGGCCGGGCGGGACAAGGACGGCTTCACCGTCTACCTCTCGCTCAAGGAGCGGCCCGACGTCGACTTGTACCGCCGCTTCGCCGACGCCGGCGTCACCGACTTCGTGTGCGCGCCGTGGATGTTCGTCGACGTCCCGCCGGGCACGCCCGACAACGAAGCCCTCGAGTCCCGGCTGGGCGCTGTGCGCTGGTTCGCCGAGGAGATCGTGGCCAAGGTCTGACATTGCGCCGAGAGGAGTCACCATGAAGACGATGAAGATCGGCCTGCAGCTGGGCTACTGGGCGCGGGGCCGCCGCCAAACGCGGTGGAGCTGGTGCGCGAAGCCGACCGCCTCGGCTACGACTCCGTCTGGACGGCGGAATCCTACGGTTCCGATGCCCTCACGCCGCTGGCATGGTGGGGCTCGCAGACCGGGCGCGTCCGCCTCGGCACCTCGCTGTGCCAGCTTTCGGCCCGCACGCCGACCGCCATGGCCATGGCGGCGCAGACCCTCGACCATCTCTCCGGTGGGCGCTTCGTGCTGGGCCTCGGGGTGTCAGGGCCACAGGTGGTCGAGGGATGGTACGGCCAGCCCTTCCCCGCCCCCCTGGCTCGTACCCGTGAGTACGTCGACATCGTGCGCCAGGTGTTGGCGCGCGAGAAGCCCGTCACGAACGACGGCCCGCACTACCCGCTGCCGTATCGGGGCGGGACCGGACTGGGCAAGCCCCTCAAGTCGATTGTGCACCCGCTGCGCGCCGACATCCCGATCATCTTGGGAGCAGAGGGCCCGAAGAACGTCGCGCTGGCGGCTGAGATCGCCGACGGCTGGTTTCCCATCTTCTTCTCGCCCCGGGCCATGTCCTCCTTCGAGGCTTCGCTCGACGAGGGCTTCGCGCGCCCGACCGCCCGGCGCAGCGCGGCGGACTTCGAGGTGCTCGCCTTCGCCCCCACCGTGATCAGTGACGACACCGATGCGGCGGCGGACGGTTTCCGTCCGTATCTCGCCCTCTACATCGGCGGGATGGGGGCCAAGGAGATGAACTTCCACTTCGACGTCTTCGCCCGCATGGGCTACGAGGAGGCGGCCACCAAGATTCAGGACGCGTATCTCGACGGACGCAAGGACGACGCGGCGGCGGCCGTCCCGACCGCCATGGTGGAGGACATTGCGCTCGTCGGTCCGGTGGAGAAGATCCGTGACGACCTGGAGGCCTGGCGCGAGTCCCGCGCCACCACCATGTTGATCAACGGCGACGTCACCACCCTGCGCACCATGGCCGAGCTCGTCCTCGGTTAGACCCCGCTCCGGGGCGCGCTCGATGCCCTCCCGGTGCTGCGCTACGGCGAGTGACTCAGACGGCTCGCTGCCAGGTCGCGGCCGGCCCGATGTAGCGCGCGTCCCCGAATCCCAACATCGGGAAGAAGATGAAGGGCAAGAAGATGAACCCGAGGACCCATGCCCCACTCTTGCCGTAGGACTTGCAGAGGTCGTACAGCACGATGATCCCGATCACGATGTTGACGAGGGGGATGAAGTACAGGATCAGCCACCATCCTGGCCGTCCGACGATCTTGAGGATGACGTAGTAGTTGTAGATCGGGATGATGCCTTCCCAGCCGGGTCGGCCTGCCTTTGCGACGATGTGCCACAGCGCGGCGAAGACCAACACGATGACGGCGATGTACACGATGGCGACAAACCCGCCGCCGCTCGAGGCCAAGAGAACTCCCACGTCCCACCTCCATGTCGGCCCGCCGGCGAGAATGCGGGCGCCCCAGATGTTAGGCACCTTGCATCCCGGGATGCGGGGATACCGACCCAGCACGAGCACTGTTCCATGTCGTCCCCGGCCGAGATGCTGCCGTTTCTTCCCGCTGTTGCCGGTGCGACCAGTGCTGTCCATGGGCCTGACACCACGGACGGTCGTCGCGCCGCGTGCAGGGCACTGCAGGCACGACCAGCGCCGCAGGAGCCATGCACGGTGCGGTCACACGGATCGGGCACAATGCGCTGATGACGCTCTTCGACCTGTCCGATCTGTCCGAACAGATCGGGGCCACGGCATCGGCCGACTCGCCCTCTCCCGCAGCGCCGGTTCCGGTTTTCCTGGCGCCAGAGCCCGAAGAATCCGGTCCGAGCGATGTCCTTCGACCGCCCGACGTCGAGGTCCGTGTGAGCAAGCGGCGCAAGAAGACCTCGGAGGCCAGGTGGGTCGGGGCACGCATCGTCGTGTCGGTACCGGCGCATCTCGACGTCGAGAGTCGGCAGAAGACGGTCGACTGGCTGGTGGAGCGGCTGCTCACGCGCCACCGCCGGCAAGCAGGTCTGACCGACGACGAGCTGCTCGCTCGTGCCGTCGACCTCAGCGACCGCTATCTGGTGGGGGCTCACCCCAAATCGGTCCGCTGGGTCACCAATCAGACGGCACGGTGGGGTTCGTGCTCGTACTACTCGGGGCACATCCGGGTCTCCCACCGACTGCGCGTCGTGCCCGAATGGGTCCTCGACTCAGTCCTGGTGCACGAGCTCGCGCACCTCACGCACCCCGACCACTCACGAGCGTTTCACAAGCTGGCCGGCGCGTACCCGCGGCATGACGAGGCAGGCGTGTTCCTGGCCGGCTACGGCCTCGGCCTGTCGAACCCCCTCGGGCAGCCCCCGGCGCACGACGCGCCGCGCTGATCAGACCGGTTCGTCCGCCAGGATCCGACCCAGGCGGCGCAGGCTCTCGTTGGCGCCACCGAGTGTGAGCTCAATCTGCCGGGTGAGGAGAAAGAAGCGGTGGAGGGGATAGTCGCGGTCGACACCGACGCCGCCGTGGAGGTGGGAGGCCGCGTGCACGACGCGTTGACCACCTTCCGCAGCCCAGTACTTGGCGATCGCGACCTCGGCTGACGCGGGGAGCCCCGCCGCCAGCCGCGCCGCGGCCTGCCACGCGGTGAGCCTGATCGCCTCGGTGTCGACGTAGGCGTCGGCGGCACGCTGACCGACCGCCTGAAAGGTGGCGATGGGCTTCTCGAACTGGACGCGGGTCTTGGTGTACTCGGCCGTGAGCTCGAGGGCCGAGGCACACACGCCGGCCTCTTCGATGCACAGCGCGGTGGTGGCACATTCCGTGATGCAGTCGATGACGGCGGCCCCGTCGGCGCCCTCGCCCACGAGCCGGTCCGCGCCGACCCGCACGCCGTCGAGCTCCACGACTGCTTCGGGCCGCCCGGTGGTCGTGGTCTGGCGCGTGAGGGTCACGCCGTCTGCACCACGCTCGACGATGAAGACGCCCGGACCGGCAGCCGCGCCGTCGGCGGTCCGGCAGGAGGCCGGCACGAGGATGGCATCGGCCACGAGGCCCGCGGGCACGCACGCTTTGGTGCCCGACAGCACCCACGACCCGTCCGCCTGTGCCGTCGCCGTGGTGGCGGGCTCGACCCCGCCCGCCACGATGACCTCGCCGACCAGCTCGGCCAGCGCTGCCGTCAGGACCGTCTCGCCACCGGCCACGCCCGTGAGCCAGGTCTTGCGCTGGGCATCGGTCCCGAAGCGGTCGATGGGCAGCGCGCCGTAGACCATCGTCTCGACGACAGGGACATAGGCCGCGGTCCGCCCTGCCGCTTCGACGACCAGGCAGGCCGCCACGAAGTCGAGCCCTGCTCCACCGACCTCCTCGCGCAGGTGGATGCCCAACAAGCCGGCGTCGGCCAGTTCCTTCCAGAGCTCGCGATCGAAGGGGCCGTCGTCGCCGGCCGCCGCCTCAATCTGCTTGAGTCGGTCGTGGGTGGACCGGTCTCCGAAGATCTGCGCCGCCAACTGGCGTACGGCTTCTTGCTCTTCGCTGTAGTTGAAGTCCATGGGATCTCCTCGTTCCTCGATCGGCTCAGCGCAGCGACCGCGGCATGCCGAGGCCGAAGATCGCGATGAGGTCCCGCTGAATCTCGTTGGTGCCGCCGCCGAAGGTCAGGATGATCATGGAGCGGGCGTACATTTCCAGACGGCCGGCGATGACGGCCGCCGGTGAGCCGCGCGTGAGGTAGCCCGCCTGCCCGATGATCTCCATGAGTGCGCGGAACGCCCGCAAGTAGAACTCGGTTCCGAACACCTTGATGGACGACGCGTCCGCGACGTCGAGGTGGCCCTGCGTTGCCTGCCACGCCACCTTCCAGTTGATCAGGCGCAGGAACTCGAGCTCCGCGTGGACGCGGGCCAGGTGCTCTTGCACCCATTCCTGGTCGATCACCCTTCGGCCGTCGGGCAGCTTCGTGTGCTGGGCCCATGCCCTTACATCGGTCAGGACGCGCTCAATGATGCCGGGCGAGCACAGAGTGACCCGCTCGTGGTTGAGCTGGTTGGTGATCAGGTTCCAGCCCTGATTCTCGCCGCCGACCAGGCTGCTCGCCGGGACGCGGACGTCCTCGTAGAAGGTGTAGTTGATGTTGTGGTCGCCGAGCAGCTTCATCGGCACGACGCGGATACCGGGAGTGCTCATGGGGATCACGAACATGGAGATCCCCTTGTGCTTGGGCGCATTGGGATCGGTGCGGGTTGCGAGCCAGATGTAGTCGGCGTCGCCGGCAAGGCTGGTGAAGATCTTGGCGCCGTTGATGACGTATTCGTCACCGTCACGCACGGCTCGTGTCGTGAGCGACGCCAGATCGGTGCCCGAGTTCGGCTCGGTGTAGCCGATACAGAAGGAGATCTCACCGGCCAGGATCTTGGGCAGGAAGAACTCCTTCTGCTCCTGCGTGCCGAAGTTCATGATGGTCGGGCCCACCGTGTTGATGGTCAGCATCGGGACGGGCGCCCCGCTGCGCATCGACTCGTCGAAGAAGATGAACTGCTCTACGGCCGAACGGCCCTGACCGCCCCACTCGGTCGGCCAGCCGATACCCAACCACCCGTCCTTGCCCATCTGCTTGACGACCTTGCGCACCACCGGCCCGATACCGGCGGCTCGGGAGAGCTCTTCTTCGAGCTCGGGCGTGAGCAGGTTCTGGTAGTAAGCGCGCAGGTCGCTCTTGAGCGTCTGCTGCTCCTCGGTTAAGGCAATCTCCATGTGTCCCTCCCGGGTGGCGGGACCACATCGGCCCACGTCAGCGCCACATCGTCACCGGCCCAGCGTTGCGGGCTCGACCGCGCGAGAACACGTTACAGTCCGCTCCGCTCGAGCGGCCAGACGGCTCGGGCCAAGCACTGGCTACCGGCAAGTAACCTGCAGTCCGCCCCGGGGCCGGACCCCCGGGAGCACGATCGAAATTGAGGAGCCGTCACCATGCCTGAAGCCGTCATCGTCGCCACCGGCCGCACCCCCATCGGACGAGCCAACAAGGGCTCTCTCGTCGAGTGCCGGCCCGACGACCTGAGCGCGCTGGTGCTCCGCTCCGTGCTCGAGCAGGTGCCCCAACTGGACCCCGCCGAGGTGGAGGACGTCATGCTCGGATGCGGGCAGCCGGCTGGTGAGGCCGGCTACAACGTCGCCCGCGTGGCCGCGCTCTTGGCCGGGTTGGACAACGTGCCCGGTGTGACGGTGAACCGCTACTGCTCCTCGTCGCTGCAGACGATCCGCATGGCCGCCCACGCCATCCGCGCCGGTGAAGGCGATGTCTTCATTGCCGCCGGCGTCGAGACCGTGAGCCGCTATGCACACGGCGCGTCGGACACCGGACCGCACAATGCCGCCTTTGCCGTGGCGGAGGAGCGCACAAAGGTCCGCGCTCCCGCCGTGACCGAGCCTTGGAGCCCTCCCTCAGGACTCCCAGACGTCTACATCGCCATGGGCCAGACGGCGGAGAACGTGGCCGAATTCGAGAAGGTCGGCCGGGCGGAAATGGACGAGTTCGCCCTGCTCTCCCAGACCCGGGCCGTCGAGTCACAACAGAACGGGTTCTTCGAGCGCGAAATCATTCCGGTCACCCTGGCGGACGGCACCGTGATCACCAAGGACGACGGACCGCGCGCCGGCACCACGCTGGAGGGCCTGTCCGGCCTCAAGCCCGTCTTCCGCGAAGGCGGGACCGTCACCGCGGGCAACGCGTGCCCGCTCAACGACGGCGCGGCGGCCGTGATCGTCATGAGCGACACGAAGGCCAAGGCCCTCGGTGTCACCCCGCTGGCCCGCATCGTGGCCAGCGGCGTCTCGGGGCTCAACCCCGAGATCATGGGCCTCGGCCCGGTTGACGCCTGCCGCCAGGTCCTGACCCGGGCGAACATGACCATCGACGACATTGACCTGGTGGAGATCAACGAGGCGTTCGCGGCGCAGGTCATCCCGTCGGCCAAGCACCTCGGCATCAGCTGGGACAAGCTCAACGTCAAGGGCGGCGCCATCGCCCTCGGCCACCCGTTCGGCCAGACCGGGGCGCGCATCATGACCACGCTGCTCAACGCGCTCGAGGACACGGGAAAGACATTCGGCCTCGAGTCCATGTGCGTCGGCGGTGGCCAGGGCATGGCCATGATCGTTGAGCGCCTGAACTAGCACGACGTTGCGGCACACGACGCGGTCGGCGTGGCGGCGGACCGCTCAAAGCGAGTGCGGAGGCGCGGTGCCTGATCACAATGCGCGGGGTTGGCGGGCGGCCGTGGCACGCGTGCCGTTCATCGACCAGAAGATCCGCGCCCTGCGCCGTACCGACGAAATCGAACGGCTGCAGCAGCAGCTCGAGCAGGAGAGACGGCAGGCCAACGGAGCCGGCCCGGTCACACCGACCCAGGAGCCGTCCTGGACCGGCCCCATCACGGACGAGGGGACCATCCCGTTCCTCGAGTGGCGACCACCCGGGCACTACTACTCTCCCGTCCCGAGCATGCGCGACGTGGTGGCGCAAGAGGACCGAATCTTCGGACGTCCTGACCGTCTCGAGGGATTCGAGCTCAACGAGGAAGCGCAGCGCGCCATGCTGCAGACGCTGGCGCCACTCATCAACGACGTGGAGTTCAACGTCGACCCACACCCGGACAGCCGTTACTTCACCAACAACCCTTCCTATGGCCTCGGCGATGGCTCCATTCTGCAGGCCTTCTTGCGCCACCTCCGACCGCGGCGCTACCTGGAGGTGGGCTCGGGCTGGACCACCGCCCTCGCGCTCGACGCCAACGAGCGCTGGCTCGACGGTCGCCTGCGGGTGACGAGCATTGAGCCGTATCCCGACGACCTGCGTCGCCTGGTGCGGCCCGGCGACGACGTCGAGATCATCGTCAGCCCGGTCCAAGACGTCGACCTGTCGTGCTTCACAGAACTCGAGTCGGGCGACATCCTGTTCATCGATTGCTCGCACGTGGTCAAGACGGGGAGCGATGCGCACCACTTGGTCACGCGCGTGCTTCCGGTCGTGCCTTCCGGCGTCTACATCCACATCCACGACATGTTCTGGCCCTTCGAGTACCCGCGGGTCTGGGTCGATGAAGGACACGCCTGGACCGAGGCATACCTGTTGCACGCCTTCTTGCTCTTCAACAAGGAATTCGAGGTCATCCTCTTCAACGATTGGATGGGGGCGAAGAACTACGACTTCATGGTGCGCCACGCGCCGGCGCTGGCGCGGGGTGCCGGCGGGGCGCTGTGGCTGCGCCGCCACTGAGCGCGAGCGCCGGGAGCACCTGAGCACACCGCTGAGCGGGCACGGCAATGCCCCTCAGCGCGGGGGGTGGGCGGACTGGGTCTCGTCAACGGCCGGCACCGGACCCGGGTCCACGCCCTCGCGATCGGCCAGGTGCAGGGCAACGAGCTCTCCGAACATCGTCAGGTCGAAGAAGCGGGACAGCGCGTCGTCGCCCTCGGCGTGGACCTCGAAGATGTCGGCCATCACCTCGTCGGTCGCCGTCCGCACGGCATCGAACAGTCCGGCATCACGCGGACCTTCTCCGGCGTGGCGCAGCAACACCAGCGACATCGTCTGACGCGTGACGTCGCCCCCCTGACCCCACCCGGCCAGCTCGTCGTGTGTCAGCTCGGGCACCGCGGCCGTGAAGGCCGGTGCCTTGGCGCTCAGGTTCACCTGCGCCTTCCACCATCCCGCCGCGACAGAACCCACGCCCGCGGCGCCGTAGACGAGCGGGATGGTGCGCCCAATCCGGCGTGCCAATTCGGCCGGCGCCGCGGCCGGTCCGACCAGCGTGTCGCGCCGACGGGCCACTGCGCCCGAGGCGGCCGTGACCGCCTGGCTGCAGTCCCCAAGCAGGCCGGCGCGTGCCAGCGCGACCAGAAGGGTGACGGTGGTGGCCCCCAGTGCGGCCCGTGCCGGCGTGGGGCCCGCACCAGCTGGACACCATGGCAGCCCCGCGTCCCGCGCGAGGCGAGCCAGTGGTCCACGGTTGTCGCCGCCGATGCCGACCACCGTGGCACCCCGCTCGATCGCCTTCTCGGCGGCCACGAGCGTCTCCGCCGTGTCGCCCGAAGGCGACACGGCCAGGACCAGCGTGGCGGGGCCGACGAACGCGGGAACGGCCGACCCGGCACCGACCCAGAACGGCGCGGGCAGGTCCGGCGCCGTGAGGGCGGCGACCGCGGCGCAGGCGACGGCGCCGGTACCCAGCCCGAAGGCGGCCACCGCACGGAAGGTGCTCTCTGCACCGGCAGCACCGAACGCGGCGGTGTCGGCGAGGGCTTCGCCGGCGGCTCGCAGCGCCTCTGTCAGCTGCTCGGGGAGGGAGATGGTGGCCTCCCACATGCCGAGCGTGTCGAGAGCGGCCGTCCCGCTCACCCAGGTGACGCGCCCGTGGCCCGCACCTCGTTGCTCTCGGCCTTGGCCATCAGGCGTTCGTGCTCCGCCTCGCCCACAGTCACCGCCTCGTCGCTCAACAGCACGGGCACGCCGTCCACCACGGCGTAGCTCTTCTTCAGCCGCGGGTTGTAGAGGACGTCCTCGTCCTCGAACCACAGCAGCGGTCCCTTGTCGACCGGGCAGGCGAGCACGTCGAGCAGCAGCGGGTCGAGGCTCATCGAGGGCTCCTCAGTTCGGGCCGGATCCGAGGCCGGCATGGGTGGCGATGAGTTCTTGCACCTCGGCGACGTGGGCCGCGCAGCTCTCGGCTGTCTTCGCCTCCACGTTGAGTCGGAGCAACGGCTCGGTGTTCGAAGGGCGGACGTTGTACCACCAGTCGCCATGTTCGACGGTGAGCCCGTCCAGCATGTCGACCGACGCGCCGGCTTTACGCTCGTGGTCGGCGATGGCCTCAACGGTGGCGGTCGGATTGCCGACCGTCGTGTTGATCTCCCCCGAGTCCACGTAGCGCTGATACGGCATCAGCATGTCGGAGAGCGGCTGGCCACTCTGACTGAGCAGCTCGAGCACGAGAAGGGCGGTAATGATGCCCGAGTCGGCGCGGAAGTTGTCGCGGTAGTAGTAATGGCCCGAGTGCTCACCGCCGAAGACGGCCCCCGTCTCGGCCATGACCTTCTTGATGATGGAGTGGCCCACTTGTGTGCGCACCGGCATGCCGCCCAGCTCCGTCACGACCTCGGGCACCACGTGCGAACAGATCAGGTTGTAGAGGACCGTCTCACCCGGGTGCTTCGTGAGCATGGAGGCTGCGACGAGCGCCGTCGTGAGCGAACCCGACACGGGTTCCGCCTTCTCGTCGACCAGGAACACACGATCGGCATCACCGTCGAAGGCAAGACCGATGTCGGCCCCCTGCTCGAGGACGGCAGCCTTGAGCGCGACCAGGTTCTCGGGCTGAATCGGATCAGCGGGATGATTCGGGAAGCTCCCGTCGAGCTCTGGGAACAGGATGTCCACCGTGAAGGGCAGACGCTCGAACACGATCGGCACCACGAGCCCGCCCATGCCGTTTGCCGTGTCGGCCACCACCTTGAGCGGGCGAAGCGAGCCGACATCGACGAAGGACACCACGTGGTCAGCCCACGCGTCCAGCAGATGTTGCTCCGACCGGACCCCCTGCAACGGCGGCATCGGCGCGTCGAGCAGCTCCTCCGCACCTGCGGCAATGTCGGCCAGGCCGGTGTCCCGCCCGATGGGGCGGGCCCCGGAGAGGCAGAGCTTGAGACCGTTGTACTGCGCCGGGTTGTGCGACGCGGTGAACATGGCCCCGGGCGCGTCGAGGTGACCCGACGCGAAGTACAAGAAGTCGGTGGACGCCATGCCGAGGTCGATGATGTCGAGTCCCTCGGCCCGCACGCCGTCCGAAAAGGCGGCCGAGAGTTCCACCCCGCTCTCGCGCATGTCGCGGGCGACGAGAATTCGGGGGGCGTCCACGAAGCGTGCCATGGCCCGGCCGATGGCCCGGCACATAGCGGCGTCGAGCTGATCGGGCACCGTGCCACGCACGTCGTACGCCTTGAAGACCTGGTCCATGCGGCTCACGGGGCCCCACCATAGGGGGTGCCCACGTGGCGCTCCGCATGATGCTCGGGCTGCGCCGCGCCACGGCGCGGGCGCGGCGCGCCGCCGGCAACCTCAGTGGATGACGGCCGTCCCGTTGGCCGCGATGGCGATGATGGCGACCAGGTTGAACGTCGCATGGGCCACCATGTTCATGCCCAATCGGCCCGTCTTGTACGACACGGCGGCGAGGATCATGCCGAACGAGGCCAGCCCGGCCAGTTGCACCCACTCCCCGTGAGCCAGTCCGAACAGCAGCCCGTCGGCGATCACCGCCACCACGACCCCGGCCACCCTGGCGCGGCCGGCCGACCGCAGCGGCGTGAACAGCCGCACGAGCGCCTTGAGCAGCAGGCCACGGAAGAAGAGCTCTTCCATGGCTGGTGCGAAGAGCACGGTGGCGATGGCGATGACCACGAAACCGGCTCCGTGCGAAGCACCCGTCAGCTTCTGGGAAGGGCCGTTGAAATCGTGGATGTCGTGTTGGAACGGCGCGTACATGATCGCCACGAGGATCTGGCCGCCGATCCCGATGGCGATGCCGACCAGGTCGATGACCCGGAAGCGGACCCCGAGGTCGCGCATGAAGTGGCGCGTTCCCTGGGTCCGGCTGGCCAGCCAGGGCGCACCGATGAACCCGATCCAGAGGCCGAACAGGGTGGCCACCACGTACCACTCGGGGGGCACCGAGGCCTTCTCGATGATCGCCATCTGCGCCGACGACTTGCCGGCGATGGCCCCGGCGATGGTGCCGAAGATGAGCGCACCGATCTGGCCGACCAGGAATCCGGCGACGGCGTACGCGAGCCAGACCCAGGCCTGGCGCTTCGTCTGCGGGGGGACCCAGGGGGTATCGAGGAAGGGGACGTCACCAGCCGGCAGCACCGAGGGTGGGGGCGGCAGCCTGGGGAAGGTGGGGTCGTAGGCCGGCATCGGCGCAGGCGGCAGGGACCCGGGTTGGGCGGTCTCCGTCGCCGCTGCCCCGGCGGCGGACGCCCGCTGGACCCATTGGCGCGGCACGTACCCGTCCGGAACGGGCCCCGGCGGACGAGGCGGTGGACCCGGTGGGCCGGGAACAGCCCCACCGGGCTCGGAATCGCTCATCGGTCAGACGATACCGGGGCCCACATCCCCCACCACCTGCAGGGAGACCGCTTTGCCGCGAAGTGACGGGGCGGTCACCACCAACCAGGGTCGGCGCCTAGCATGGAACCGTGAGCCCCCAGCGTACGGAGAAGCCATCGGGCAAGGCGCACGCGCCCGACGGCGGCGACGGGACCCCGCAACAGGGGCAGCCGTCGGGTCAGAGCTGGCGCTGGCTGTGGGGTGTCCTGGCCATCGGCATTGTGGCGGTCCTCCTCGCCGTGGGCACGATCAAGTCCAACAACGCCCATTCCATCACCTACACGAAGTTCCTGCAGGAGGTGACAGCCAAGGAGGTCTCGACGGCGCAGATCTCCAACGCCAACGGGGTCATCACGGGCAAGCTCAAGAACGGGTCGACCTACACCGTCCAGGGCCCCAGCCCCTCGCTGCCGAACGACGTCACCGAAATGCGCAACAACGGGGTGGCCGTCAGCTTCCCCACGCCGTCGTCGAACCTGTTCACCGCCCTGCTCCCCTACCTCTTCATCATTGGTATCGGTGCTGCCTTCATCTACTTCATCGGCCGCCAGACCCGGGGTCAGATGTCGGGCATCATGTCCATCGGCCGCTCCAAGGCCAAGACCTTCAGCAGCGACCGGCCCTCGACCACCTTCGAGGACGTGGCCGGGTACAACGGGGTGAAGCAGGAGATCAGCGAGGTCGTCGACTTCCTCAAGACCCCCGCCCGCTTCAAGGAGATCGGCGCCAAAATCCCCAAGGGCGTGCTCCTGGTCGGTCCGCCGGGGACCGGCAAGACGCTGATCGCCCGTGCCGTGGCCGGTGAGGCCGGCGTACCGTTCATGTCGGTCAGCGGATCCGACTTCATGGAGATGTTCGTCGGTGTCGGCGCCAGCCGGGTGCGCGACCTCTTCCAGACCGCACGCAAGCAGGCGCCGGCCATCGTGTTCGTCGACGAGATCGACTCCATTGGGCGCAAGCGCGGCGCGGGCCTGGGCGGCGGCCACGACGAGCGTGAGCAGACGCTCAACCAGATGCTTTCGGAAATGGACGGCTTCGACACCGCAGAGGGTGTGGTCATGATCGCCGCCACCAACCGCCCCGACATCCTCGATCCCGCCTTGCTGCGGCCGGGCCGCTTCGACCGCCAGATCGTCGTGCCGCTGCCCGACCTCGAGGAGCGCCTCCCGATTCTGCAGGTGCATTGCAAGGGCAAGCGGATGGCATCCGACGTCGACCTCAACGTCGTGGCCCGGGGCACGCCGGGCATGAGCGGTGCCGACCTGGCCAACTTGGTCAACGAGGCCGCCCTCCACGCCGTGCGCCGGGGCAGCCTTGACATCGCCATGGCCGATTTCGAGACGGCGCGCGACCGTGTCCTGCTCGGCCAGCGCCGCGACTCAATGGTCCTCTCGGAGGCCGAGAAGGAGCGGGTCGCCTACCACGAAGGCGGCCACGCGCTGCTGGCCTACGTACTCGAGCACGCCGACCCTGTGCACAAGGTGACCATCCTCCCGACCGGCATGGCCCTCGGCGTCACCCACCAGCTCCCCATGGAGGAGCGCCACATCCACCCCCGCGACTACATCGAGGACTCGCTGTGCGTGCGCATGGGCGGCCGCGTGGCCGAGCTGCTCGTCTACGGCGACCTGTCGACCGGCGCGGCCAACGACCTCGTCGGCAACACCGAGCTCGCCCGCAAGATGGTGCGCGAGTGGGGCATGAGCGACGCCATCGGCCCCATGGCGTGGGGCTCGGCCGGCCAGGTCTTCCTGGGCGAGGACCTGATGCACACGCGCGACTACTCGGAGGACACCTCCAAGATCATCGACGACGAGGTCGAGCGCATCCTGCGCGCCGAGGAGCAGCGCGCCATGGACGTGCTGAGCAAGCACCGGGGCGGCCTCAACGCCATTGCGCGGGCCCTGCTCGACAACGAGATCATCGACGGCGCCGAAGTCGCCCGGCTGGTCGACGAGGCCCACGGCTCGCCCGTCCACGACGAGGGCTCCAAGTCCGTGCCGCACTTCCACGAGGCCGCGATCGGACCTCCGGCCGGCAACGGGGTCAATGGCAGCGGGAACGGCGATGCGACCCATGCCGAAGCCAGCGCCCACGCCGTGACCGACGGGTCGTCCGTCCGGGCGGACAACTCGGTGCCCGTGCCCGCCGCTCCCGCCCCGCCGGCCCGCCAGGCCGAGAGCGAATCGTGGCCTCCCCCGCCCTGGCCCCCTCCGGCCAACCCCTCAGCGGGCGCCCCGGAGGGTCCCGCCGCCCGCTGAGGCCCGCTCCCGTCCACGGCACTCTGCCGATCGAACCGATTCGGGCGACGCGGCGTCAGAGAAGGCGATGGTGGAGCAGCAGCTCGCAGACTGGTTGGAAGAGGGCTACGTCTCCTCCTTCCGCACGGCATGCCTGATTCTCGGTAACCGATCCGACGCCGAAGAGGCGGTCCAAGACGCCTACCTGCGCGCCTGGCGCTTCCGCGACTCCCTCTCGGCCGTCACGAGCATCCGACCCTGGCTCTACCGGGTGGTCGTGAACTCGTGCTACTCGAAACTGCGGCGCGAGATCCCCCACCGGGACCGCCGTGCCGGCGACGACCCGCTCGACCATTTTCCCGGGTCGGGCATCGACCCCGAGACGAGAGCCGAGCAGGGCGAGGTGGCCGAGACCGTGCTCGCCGCGCTGCAGCAGTTGCCCGTCTCGCTGCGCGTTCCCGTCGTCCTGCGGTATTACGCCGACCTGAGCGAGCGCGACATCGCACTGGCGATCGGGCGGCGCCCTGGCACCGTGAAGTCGCGCCTCCATGAGGCACGCCGACGGCTGGCAGCCGACCCTGCCTTGTGCGCCCTGGCCGTTGCCGGGCAGATCAAGGAGACCACGCCATGACCATGCTCGACGACGACCGCCTCGCCGCGCTATTCGCGCAGGCCGGCGCGACCTTCGACGTGCCCGCGACGGGCGCCGACGACATCTTGGCCCGGGCAACGGTGCGCCTCCCACCCGACGGGTCCGGCGCCGCGCACGTCGACCCGAACGCCATGGCGGCCGGACACACGAGTGCCCCGGGGCGCGTCCGGCGCCTCGCCGGAGTGGCAACGCGCCACCGCGTGCTCTCGGTGGCCGCCTCCGTCGCTGTCGCGCTCGTGCTGGCCGGAACCGCCAGCACCGTCCTGAGCGGTCCCGCCCGCCCGACCCGCACCACGGCGCTGGCCAAGGTCCCCACGCACCAATCCGCTCACGCACCGACGACGACGACCGGAGTCGGCTTCGGCACCAACGGGCCGTCCCGTCGGCAACGAGGCGCGCTGCCCTTCGGCGCCTCGCATGGCGCGTCGGCGGGTGGTTCGAGGGGCCTGACCGAGGCGGGACCGAGCGACGCGCCCGGTACGACGACGCCGACGACCACGGCACCAGGCCTGCCCAAGGGCGCCGTCGGGCAGCCCGCCAAAATTCAGCAGACCGGCTCGCTGGGCCTGACCGTTGGCCGCGGCAAGTTGACTGAGGCGATAGCGGAGCTGACCAACCTCGCTGTCGCGTTCGGCGGATTCGTGGCCAACTCGCAGACGCAATCGACCCCAGCTGATGGCAGGTCGGCATCGGGCAGCGTGACGCTGCAGGTCCCCGTCGGCAATTTCGCCACCGTGCTCGCGCGGGCCCAGAGGCTGGGCAAGCCGTCGGACCTGACCACCAAGGCGACTGACGTCTCCGCCCAGTACGTCGACCTGCAGTCGCGCATCACCGCGCTCGAGGAGACACGCCAGCAGTACCTCACGATCTTGGCCAAAGCCACGACGGTCGGCGACGTGCTGGCGGTGCAGGAACAGGTGAACACAATTCAGTACCAGATCGAGCAGCTGCAGGGGCAGCTGCAATTACTGACGAGCCAGACCTCGTATTCGACGCTGACCGTGACGGTCAGCGAGGGCACCCCGACCCCGCGGCCGCGACCGGGTACGCTCCCCGAGTCGGGCCTGGTACGCGCCTGGCACTCGAGCATCGGCGGATTTTTGGGCGGCGTGGACGGTGTGATCCGCATCGCGGGCCCGCTGCTCTTCGCCCTGCTCCTCGCCAGCGTCGTCCTTTTCGGTGGACGGGCGCTGTGGCGCCGCTACCAACGCCACAGCCTGTAGAGCGTTTCCGAACCAGGAGCGTCCCGTCCGGCGTCGAACTAGACGCCGATGGTGGCTGCCAACGGGAGGCCCGGCATGGCAACCACGCCGAAGCCCGAAGACGGCCCGGTGTCCTCACTGACGGCGAGCGGGCCGGAAGCCTGCACAACGATCGGGTCGAGGCCGGCGGGGGCCAGCGCCGAACCGTCCACCTCGACGGTGGCCCCGGGGGCCAGCGTCCCGGTGGCCAGCACGTGGTTGCCCGACGCGCTGGTGGCCAGCGCGGTATAGCGCTCGCTGGCCGAGGATATGTTGGCGAGGGCCAGGTACGCCGGGGTGGCACCGCTGACCGCAGGACTGGCCGCCGTGCCGGGCGGGGGTACGACCCACGCACCGCTCGGTGACCGCGTGCTCAAGCCGTCGACGGCCGCGACCACTCCGGCCTGCGGTGGCGGGGTGGAGCTGGCCGGGAAGTTGACGGTCCGGCTGACCACGACGCCGGGGCCACCGGTGGCATCGATCGTCGTGGCGTAGGTCTGGTCGTCGGGAATCCGGGTCTGCGCGCTCGTGGCCAGATTCCACGTCGTGCCGGGGAGGATCTTGTTCGTGAGAGGGGCCAGCGCTCCCGACGGAAGGCGGAAGTGCACGGTGACCATCTCCGACGATGTGCCCGGGTTGAAGATGTCGATTTCGCTCGATCCCGACGGGACCTCCTGCGCCTGTGGAATCGCCCAGTGCGATTCGGGCGCCGGCGCGCCGGGCACGAGGGACAAGCCTCCTGACGTCTGACCGCCCTGCACGATCTGCTGCACCTCCGACGCCACGACCCGACCGGTCCGCGTCGACACGATCGTGCTGATGAAGGGGATCTGCTGGACTTCGCTCGTGATGTTCTCAGCCACGACTTGCCCTGGCGACAAGACGATGCCCTGATAATTCATCGGATGCACCATGCCCGATGGTGTGAGGAAACTGAGGTCCACCACGACGGGCGTCGATGACGGGTTGAGCATCGAGACGTCGAGGGTGTTCGCAGCAGCGGTCGATCCCCCCGCGAAATACCACTGCGACGATGTCGTGCTCTGGCATGGCGCCTGGGACCAGCCCAGCGTGTTGTGCACGGACTGGGTGACCGCGATCCCACCAGCTGCCGTGATCACCGTCTCCGACTCCCATGAGCCCGACGGGAGGGCGGGGATGGACGGAACCACCACGCCGCGGGGCGGAACGGCCACCGCGGTGTGCGCGCTCGCACCCGAGTCCGATGTCGTCGTGATGGTTGCGCTCACGGGGCGCGTCGTGGTGCTGGTCAAGACGAGGGATCCCGGTGACGTGCCAGCGGCCGTGGTTTGCCCGGTGCAGTACCACGCCGTCGACTCTGCGTCGGGTGCGCCGACGAGCGAACTCGGCGTCGGGGTGGCGCCGACGGGCATCGGGGTCCCGCGCACGCCCGTGGCGAGGGCGACCCCCGCCACGACGACGACGACCAGGGCAGCCACCCGCCACCTGCGCTCGTGATTGACATGCGACGGGGTCATGAGGCCACCGTCTCGCTGAACGCCATCGCCTCGGTGGCCGGGACCACGGCGGGCGCGGAAGCCGTGGCGCCTGCGCGACGCGGGCGGCCGATGAAAGCGAGCGCCACGACCACCCACAGCGCCAGTTCCAAGAGCACCACCAGCGGGACAAGGGGGAACTGGGAGAGCGACAGCGTAGCGCGGCCCCTGGCCCCGACCGCGTATTGGGCCGCCCAGCCGAAGGCCGGCTGCTGCGCCACGGCGTGGCCGTCGACGGAGAGCGCGAAGCTGCCCGCCGGCGCGTATCCCGCGTAGAGGGTGCCGGCGGGCGCCGTACCGACCCCGGCGCTGCCGTCGGACAGGGCGCTCAGCGCGGGCTGCCAGCCGACCACGTCGACGCCACTCGGGAACGCCGCGGCCCCAGTGGGGAGGGCGGCGGTCCGCGTGGCCGTGACCGGCATGTTGGATCCGTTCTCGTAGACCTGCACCCCCATGACACCGGGGACGACCTGGAGGTCGTTCTGCCCGAGCAGGCGGGTGTTGAGCTCGGCCGGCGGCGGCGCGCTCACCGATGCGGTCGTCGTCCCCACCATTGACGGTGCCAGTGCGTCGACCACGACCACGTAACGCACCCCAGCCGGTGCCAGCAGCTGCCCCAGATGCACGGTCCCGCCCGCCACGGCCAGGCGGACCGCCTTGGCAACCTCCTCTGCCGGCCCGGGACCCGCCGGCGTGAATACCTGGGCCGCGTCCGGCAGACCCTCGGCGGTGACGGCGTAGGCCAGCCCTGGCTGCACCGACCACCCACCGGCCGGCAGCGCCCGCGGATCACCGAGCCACAGGACCCGGCTCACGCCGGTGCTCGGGCGACTCAAGAAGGCCAGCGGCTGTTCGACGCCCTGCGACGGGAGGTTCCAGCGACCATCGACAGCGCCTCCCAGGACAGGGAGGAGGCCGACCGCCACGAAGAGGAGCGCCCCGACGCTGACGAGCTGGCGCCAACCGAACTCACGACGGCTGAGGTCGCTCTCGAAAGCGGCAATGCCGATGCCGACGCAGGCAGCAACCGCCAGGGCGGCGGGGGCGAGCACCACCGTCTCAGAGGGCGTGAAGACCCCCAGGTCTCCGCGCGACCCGGCGAAGGCGATCCCCCACGAGGCCAGCGCGGTCAGCCACAGGCGGGCCGCCCAGGCCAGCCGGGCGCCGCGGGCGATGACGAGCGGCAGCGCGGCCCCGGCCACCAGCAGCCAGACCAGGGGCGAACGGGCCGCCGGCCCGACCGCGAAACGGATGACGTCGCCCCAGCTCGGCGTCGTGGCCGACGACAGAGGCAGGCCGAAGATCGCCACCGACCCCTTGCCCGCCAGAACGGTGCCCACGACCCACGGAAGGGTCAAGACCAGGGCCACGATGACCGCTTCCACAGCCACCACGAACACGCGCCATATCCGTTCGCGGGCACCGACGAGCAGCGAGCCCAGCATCCACGCCACCGCGGCAACCAGGACCATGGGGACGACCGCCGGCGCAAAGCCCGCGGCGATGGCAATCACGGCACCGAGAACGGTCACCTGGCCGGCCGGCCTGGACCGCCAGTGCGGTCCGGACTGCACCGCGTAGGGCGCGATGCTGGCGGCTCGGGCCAGGCACAGGGCGATGAAGGGGAACATGGCGTAGGCGACGAGCCCGTCCCAGCGCCCTGTGCCCAGTGCGCCGTAGGGCAACGGCAAACCGAGATAGCAGATGATGCCGACGACGCGCGCCCGGGACGACACCAGCGGGCGCATGAAGCGCGAGACGCCCCAGGCACCCAGCGGGATGCAGCCGAGGAGCAGGACGTGTTGCAACGTCCCCATGGCACCGAAGAGCACGGTGCCGCTCAGGCCGGCCAAGCCGAACGCCGGCGAGGCGGGAGCGGTGGTCCCGACTCCGGTCGACTGCCAGCCGGAGAAGAAGTGGTGCCAGCTGGTCGCCCAAGACGGGAGGGGAGCCAGTTGCCCCACCAGTGGGAGCGTCCCGAAGAACAGTTCGCGCGTCCCGACGGTGATCACCGTGGCGGCGACGACCAGGGCCAGGGCCCGCTGACGGCCGGTGCTCAGAGGTTCACGTCGGATTCGCCGTCCGAAGCGGTCCCGTCCTGACCGCCGGCCCAGGTCGTCGAGCTCGTCGAAGTCGGCGTCCTCGCTGAAGGCCGATCCGACACTCCCGGTGAGAACCGCAACCTGTGCAGCCCCATCGCCCTCATGTCCAGGACGTTCGCGTGCGGCCACGGCATTGGCGGCATCGAGACCCTGATGCGAGAGGCGGCTCAAGTAGCGCGACAGACGCGCGCTCCCTCGCACCTGCAGCCGGCGGACCTCGGCGTCGGGGAAGATGCGGTGTCCGGCCAATTCGCCGCGCATCACGGAGAGCTCGGTCAGCCGGCGGAGGTTCCAGCGCCAGGCTCCGATGACCGAGCGCACCCGATCGCCGTCACGAGCCAGGACGGCGACGATGACCTCACCGAATGCCAGCAAGGCCGCCTGGGGCAGCACCCGCAGCAAGTGGAGACGGGTGTAGCACTTCAGTACCGCACGCAGCTCGTGGCGCCGTTGGAGGGACTGCAATGTGACGGGATGCCGCGTCTCGGGCTCGCCGGCAATGGCGAGCGGCTCCAGGCCACCGGCCACTGCTTCGCGGTGACGGACGCGCGCGTCGGGCGCGACCACGACGCGCGAGCCGGCAACCTGGCTCCGCCAGGACAGGTCGAGGTCCTCCCCCATGGCGACGATGCCGCCGTCGAACCCCTTCAACTCGGCGAAGAGGTCCGCACGCACCAGCGTGCAGCCACCGGGCGCGACGAAGACGTCCCGCACGGCATCGTGCTGGCCGTGGTCGACCTCGCCCTCGGTGATGCGATCGACCACCGCGCCGGTCTTGTCGCACGTCATGCCTACGTGGAGCAACACACGCGGATCGTCCCAGTTGACGAATTTCGGGGACACCACGCCGGCATTGGAACGGAACGACTCCTCCACGAGCTTGTGAACGGCATCGGGATCGAGCGCCACGTCGTCGTGACAGAGCAAGAAGAACGCGGCGCCCTCCACCATGCCGAGCGCCGCATTGGTGGCTGCCCCATAGCCGGGGCGACCCGGCAGGTGCCGGACAAAGGCGTCCGGCAGGACCTGGCCCACCCGCTCCGCGACGTCCAGGTCTTCCTCTGCCGTCGACAGCACGAGGACGGAGAGTTCTTCGTAATCCTGGGTCGCCAGAGAACGCAGCGTCTCCTGGAGCCAGGGTCCGGGCCCGGTCGTGACCACCACGGCGACCACGGCCGGAACTTGGGCGTCCATCAGGGGGCCGAGGCTACCGGTGTCGCTCCCGCCGGCCGGGGCATCAACGCCCTCAGGCACGGAATTCACCTCCACTGCTTGCAACTGTTTAACATTCGTGATACTCTTGTACACGAACTCGGAGGCCTGCCGGCGGCAGCGGTCTCCACGACGCCGGGATGATCCCGACAAGACAGGAGGCCTTTATGCCCGAAGTACCGACCAACATCTCCAACATCTCCAACATCTCCAAGGGTGTCACGGACCTGGCCCGCGATGCTGCATACGTCGCCGTCGGCCTCGGCGTCCTCGGCTACCAGCGCGTCCAGGTCCAGCGCGTGGAGCTCCAGAATCGCCTGTCCAAGGACTTCGCGCTCGACCAGCGCCTCGATGAGGTGCGCGGCGGCGTGGCCAAGGGCATCCACCAGATCGACGACCTGGCCGAAACGGCCGCCCAATTCGTCGAGACGACCCTGCAGCCCCTCGAGGACAAGCTGCCTGCCTCGGTCAGCCAGGTGACGACGAAGGCCCGCGAGCAGGCTCGTACCGTCCGGATTCAGATCCGCCAGCGGGTGCGCGCCGCCTGAGGCCCACCACCGTGCACACGGACAACACTCGCCGTCAGTCCGCCTCCCAAGAGGCAAGGACGTCGGCGAGTGTTGTCGCGAGCGGGATCTGGGGTTGCCAGCCCGTGGCAGTCCGCAGCTTCTCTGCGGTTCCGCGCAACACGGGTACGTCAACCGGCCGGACCAACGTGGGGTCCGTCTCGAGCGTGAGGTCCGCCCCGGCGAGGTTGAGCAGCTGCGCTGCCACGTCCGACATGGCGACATCGCGTCCCGAGCTGATGTTGTACACGTCGCCCGGGCTCCCCCGCTCGATCAGGAGCCGGTAGGCGACCACCACGTCCCGCACGTCGGTGAAGTCCCGCCTCGTCGTCAGTGTGCCGACCCGCAGGGACGGGGTCCCGCTGCGGCGGGCCTCGACGATTCGTTTGGCGAACGCCGGCACGAAGAAGTTCGGTGACTGGCCCGGACCGATGTGGTTGAAAGGACGCACCACCACCACCGGCTGGGCGTAGCCGCGCCAGGCCTGGAGGGCGACCGCTTCTGCCGCCAGCTTGCTGGCCGCGTACGGGCTGGCCGGCGCCGTCGGCGTGTCTTCCCCCAACGGCAGTTGGTCCGGAGTGACGACGCCGTACACCTCCGCCGAGCTCACGACGAGAACGCGCGGACTTCCCTCCATCGACCTCGCTGCCGCCAGGATTTCGGCTGTGCCCAGCACGTTGACGCGGAGCACCTGGCTGGGGTTCTCCCAGCTTTCGCCCACGTGGGTCATTGCAGCCAAGTGGTAGACCGCCTCAGGCGCCACATCGGCCATGACGCGGCGGACGGCAGCGCCGTCGGCGACATCCGTCTCGATGTCGATGACGGCGACGTCGTCACCGCAGGCCTTCAGGTGCGCGGCAAGCCATTGTCCGACGAAGCCCTTGCCCCCCGTGATCAGCGCTCGCATGCGCGGAACCCTACTGCGAGACCGCCCGGGCCATCGCATAGGCACGCATATGCAGGTCGATGCTCGCCTCCCAGGTCCGCTCCCCCGCAACCGCCAGCCCGAGCGAACGGCGACGTGTCTCGCGGCCCTCGTGGAGTGCCACGCCAAGGGCATCGGCGAGCGCCCCGACATCGGCGGGCGGAACCAGGAGCGCCGCCCCGCCGGCCATTTCGGCCATGGCGGTGCCCTGCGTCGTGACGAGAGGAGCGCCGCAAGCCAACGCCTCGAGGGCCGGGAGCCCGAAGCCCTCTTCGAGCGCGGGGTATGCCACCACCGCCGCCTGGCGGAGCAGAGCGGGGACGGCGTCGTCGGGGAGGTAACCGGTTCGCACAATACGCTCGGGGTGGCGGGCGGCGGACAGTGCCCGCTCGGTCTCGGCCATGCCCCACCCCGTCTGCCCCCCGAGGACGAGAACGGCATCGGGGTGCCGGCGCGCCACCTGGTCGAAGGCGGCCACCAACGGTGCAACACCCTTGCGAGGCTCGAGCGTGCCGACGAAGGCGATGAGCGGGCGACCATCCGGCACGCCGAGCGAGCCGAGCAGGGCGCGGTCGGCCCCGCGAAGCGCTTCGTGGGGTGTGAAGCGCACGTGGTCGACTCCGTGTGGGGCCACAACGACCGGGGCGCGGACGTCACACCACCGACGCAGCCGATCCGCCGTGACCTGGCTCACGCAGATGAGCACCCCGGCGCGCCGTGCGGCGCGCCGAATAGCGCGACGAAAGAATGCCGCCTTGGAGCGAAGGTGCCATTCGGGATGATCGAAGAAGGTGCAATCGTGGATCGTGACGGCGCACGGAACGGGTGACCGTGCCGGCATTGTGTAGTGGGGGCCGTGATGCACCTCAACGCTCTCGGAGCGAAGCACTGAGCCGAGACGGACCTGTTCGAAGACCAGTCGGATCGGCCTTATCGCCGGCACCACCGCACGTACCCGGGCCCCCGCTGCCAAAGCGTCCCAACGCGCCGTGTCGCCCCGGCGCGTCACCAGGGTGGGCGCCACGTCCGCCCGCGCCGCCAGACCGTGCGCCAGCGCCATCGTGTAGTAGCCGGCGCCGCCCGGACGAGCCGGAACGGCCGAGACATCGAGGGAAAGGGCCAGTGGTTCCGGGGTCATTGCAACGACCGCCAGAGGTCGAGGTGGGCGCGGGCAGCGGCGCGCCAGGTCCGCTCCGAGGCGTACGCCGCACCCCGCTGGGCGAGGTCGGCCCGCACCACGTCGTCGGTCAACACCGCCGCCAGACCGTCGGCGATGTCATCGACATCGAGGGCGTTCACAACGCGGGCCGGTGCGGGCGGCGGCGCGTCGAGGTCGTGCACGCTCGGCACTTCATCGGACACGACGGTCGGTAGCCCGAGGCGCATCGCCTCAAGCGGCGGCAAGCCATAGCCCTCGGTGAGCGGCACATAGACGAAGGCGCGCGCTCGGCGGTAGAGCGCGGCCAAGACGGCGTCGGAGGTCCCTCCGGTGAACACGACCCGGTCGGCCTCGGTGGTGGGCGTCGGCTCGGGGCCCCAGCCCGTTGGTCCGACGATCACCAACGGCCACGGCCCCGGGAGCGAGCCGTGCATCTGGCGGAACGCCTGGACCAGCCGGTCCACGTTCTTGCGGGGTTCGAGCGTGCCGACGGTGAGGAGGAAATCACCGGTGACACCCAGTCTCCGCAGAAGTGCATCGGCGCCGGCGCTGTCGGGGGCGGGCAGGTGGTCGGCGCCGCTGGCCACGACCGTCAGACGCCTGTCGGCGACGCCCATCGCCGACAAGTCGCTCGCCACCAGCCGGGACGGGACGACCAACGCCGCCTCTGAGTGGATAGCGCGCTGCAATGCCGCCTCATGCCAGCGCAGGCCGCGCCGCGTTGTCGCCTCGGGATGCCGGCGCCATGCCACATCGTGCACCGTGACGACCAGCCGTTCCGTGCTCGATGCACGCAGCCCGGGCGAGGCAAGGGACACCGAATGCACGATGTCGAACCCAGCCGGGGCGCGGGAGAGCCCGTGGTCCCAGGCCCGGATCAACAGCGAAGACGGCAGGGGCGACGTATGGACCGGCGGTCCATACGCGGTCAGCGGGTCGCCGCCACTCGGCGCACGGCTGGCCAGCAACGTGACGTCGACCTCCTCCCCGTCGGCGGCCTCGTCAGCCAGTCCGCCAAGCAGGCCGCGGGCGTAGGCGCCGATACCCCCGGGCACCCGACGTCGCAGCTGCTCGACTGCCATGAGCACGCGCACCCTCGGTGCGCCGGACTCAGGCACGCCCGCCCACCGCGTCCCGATAAAGGGCCTCGAGCCCGGCACCACAGCGCTCCCAAGAGTACTGCGCCGCCCACGCCGTGCCGGCGGCGACGAGGCGGGCACGCTCGCTCTCGTCGTCCAGGCCTCGCCGAAGGGCGCCAACAAGGGCGTCATGGTCACTCGGTGGCACCAAGAGTGCCGCGTCGCCGAGCACCTCGGGCAACGAACCGGCGCTGGTGGCGACGACCGGCACACCGGCCTGCATCGCCTGCAGTGGCGGAAAGCCGAAGCCCTCGTACAACGATGGATACGCGAGCAGGCTGGCCCGGCGGAGCAGGACATTGAGGTCCACGGCCGCCACCCAACCGGTGCGGACGATCCGCGCACGGGCGGTGGCATCGGCAATGGCGGCCGACAGCGCATGCTCGCCCCATCCGGGCGGTCCGGCCAGGACGAGCGCGGTGTCGTCATGGCGATCGGCGAGCTCGTCGAACGCCCGGACCAGGCCAGGCAGGTCTTTGCGCGGTTCGGCCGTCCCGATGGCGAGGCAGAACCGTTCCGCGCCCGCAGGGAGAAACCGATGGAGGACTGCTGCCACGTCGGCGTCGCGGGATGGGGGCAATGCGGGAATGCCGGGATGGACGACTCGGACCCGGGAGGGGTCGATGTCGAACGCCTCCATCACCTCGCCGGCGACATACGCAGAATCGGTGTGGACCCAGGCACCGCGGCGCACGGCGCGACGGATGAGTTCCGGGTAGGCGAGCGTGGCCTCGTCACACAGCTCAGGATGGTGCAGCGGCGTCAGGTCATGCACTGAGACGACCGCCGCGGCAGAGCTGGTCGGGGGCACCAAGAAGTTGGTCCCGTGCACGACGTCAGCGCGACCGACGAACCACTCCAGAGGCGGTGCGTCCCGCGTGGCCCAGAGTCTGTGCAGGGGCCGAGCGGGCATGGGGCGCTGGCGGGCGACCACGCCCTCTGGGAGGCGATCGTCAATCCGCCGGCGCCGGCGCCAGCTGACGGCGTAGGCCTGCACGTCGACATCAGGACGCTGCGCAAGCGCCTTCAGGGCGCCGTGGCAGAACGCGCCGACACCGGTCGGGTGTCCGAGCAGCGGCGTGGCATCGAGCGCGACGCGCAGGCGCACCACCTGCGGAACCCGGGGCGTCTCGGAGGTGCTCAGGTCGTGATCGCCCCGTCGATGGAGAGAATGGCCCCGGTGACGTAGTCGGCCTCGCGGGATCCAAGGTAGGCGAAGGCGCCGGCGATCTCGTGGGGAAATGCGAAGCCGATCGGCGTCATCAGCCGCTCAATGAGCTTCCAGTCCGAATCGGCCGGTGGCCCGAAGTTGTGGATGATCGGCGTGTCGACGCCACCCGGAGCAACGCCGTTGACGCGGATGCCGCGGGCCATGTACTCGACCGCCAGCGCCTTGGTGAGCATTTTGACGCCACCCTTCGACGCGCAGTAAGCGGCCGAATATGGCTGGCCGATGACACCTGCCGTCGAGACGGTGTTCACGATGGCGCCGCTGCCACGCTCGATCATGCCCGGCAGCACGGACCGGCACATGAGGAACGTCCCGGTGAGGTTGACGGCGATGATCTTGTCCCACCCGCTCAGTGACTGCTCCGGCGTGTGTGCGAACCCGCCGATGCCGGCAATGTTGCACAGATTGGTGATGGCACCCAGCTCCTCGGTCGCCTCGGCCACGACGGCGCGGACGTTGTCCTCGTCCGTCACGTCGCAGCGCAGCGCGATGGCTCGGCCACCCGCCTCCGCCGCTTCGACGTTTATCTCGTCCGCCACGGCTGAAATTGCCTCTGTCGCGACATCGAGACAGGCCACGGCGGCACCCTCGGCCGCCAGCCGGCGCGCTGTCGCCCGTCCGATGCCCGAACCGGACCCCGTGACGAGCGCCACCCGTCCGGTGTAACGACCAGGTGTGATCGCCTCGGGGGCCGTGCCGCGATTTGGATCGGACTCCCCGACTCTGGTCGTGGGGCTCATGCGCGCTCCTTCTTGTCCGCTGGTCCAGTGGTGCCACTGCCTAGCATCCCGGCGCCGGGACGACGACTCCGGGCCAGCGCCGCCCTCCGTTGCTCGGCCCCCTGCTCGGCCAGTTCGGCCAGGCGGGGTGGATCAACCTTCATCATCGGGGTCAGGGGGAGTTCGTCCACCATGACCAATGCGTCCGGCGCTTTGTAGTCGGCCAGGTCCCTGGCGCAGTGGGCACGGAGCTCCGCCAGCTCCGGGGACGCGCCGTCCTCAGGCACGACGACGGCGACGCCGATCTCACCCAGAACGTCATCGGACGCACCGATGACGGCCACCCGGGCAACGGAGGGGTGCGACGAGAGGACCTCCTCGACCTCGGCCGGATACACGTTGTAGCCGCCACGGATGTAGCGCTCGTGGGCGCGCCCGGACAACTGCAGGTTGCCTTCAGCGGTACGCCGCCCGAAGTCGCCCGTCGTCAGCCACCCGTCGTGAGCGAGGACGACGCCCGTCGCCGCTGCGTCCACCAAGTCGTCGACCGTGCGTCCACGGCCGGGCCCGCGGCCCCAGTACCCTCGCATGGTGGCTGCGGACCGCAAGAGGACCCGGCCCACCGACCCGTCGGGCACCGGATTTCCGTCGTCATCGACGATGGCGAGTTCGACACCGGCGACAGGCTTGCCGACGGTGGTCGCCACCTCCTCGTCAGTCGAGTTCAAGGTGGTCCCTGTCCCAAGGGACGATTCCGTCGAGGTGTAGCGCACAACGACCGGTACGCCGAAGCGGTGGCGCACCTCGGCGACCATGGGCGCCGTCATGCGCGCCGCACCGGTGCCTGCGACGCGCAAGGCACCGAAATCCGCGTCCTCAAGCTCTGTGCTCGCCAGCATGAGGGCCCACTGCGTCGGCACGCCCTGCGCCACGGTCACGCCCTCGTCCACCATGACGCGGATGGCGGCCTCGGCCTGCCAGGGCGTCGGCGTGATGATCGTCGTCACCGCGTTGGCGATCTCGTCCCACGCCCGCGTCATGTAGCCGACATGGGCAAAGGGAAGCGGCGAGAGTCGCCGATCGCCCGGGTGACTCAGGACGTCGGTGCCGCGCGCCACCGCCGCCAGGTTGGCATGGTCGAAGACGGCACCCTTGGGTTGACCCGTGGTCCCGCTCGTCCACACCACGGCCACGGGGTCGGACGAGACCAGCGCCGGCCATGTCGCCGGTCCCTTGCCGTCCCACCAGCTACGGGCCTCGGTCCGGCTGACCTGGTCGACCGGACCGAACGTGGCCGGGGGGCTCAGCTCGGTGTCGGTCACCAACAGCACCGGGGCGGCCCGATCCACGATGGAAGCCACCTCGCGCGCTCCCATCCGTGGATTGATCCCCGACGTAATGGCGCCGAGTCGGAGCAGCGCCGCGTAGAGCACGGCGTAGTCGATGCACGAGGGAAGGAGGAGGCAGACGACGTCGCCCTTGGCGACGCCAAGCCGCGCCAGACCCCCGGCGACACCGTCGGCGGCGCGGTCCCATTCGGCAAAGGTCAAGGTGCGTCGTCCACCCGTACCGACTGGCTCCACGTAGGCCTCGACGTCGCCGTTGACCCGTGCCGCCTCCCGCAGGACCGACACCACAGTCTCGTGCTGATCCGAGGGGATGCGCACCGGCATGGCGGGCGGCGATGGTACCAGGGGTGGGCGGGACGAAGGCCGTCCCGGCGCTCGTATGCTCTGGGCGTGCTGGTGGCCCTGTGCGGCGGCGTCGGGGCCGCTCGAATGCTCTCCGGACTCGTCCAGGTCGTGCCCGGTCCAGATATCACGGCGATCGTGAACGTGGGCGACGACATGGAGCTGCATGGCCTCTCCATCAGCCCTGACCTGGACACTGTCACCTACACGCTCGCCGGCCTGGACAACCGCGACACCGGATGGGGCGTGGCCGACGAGAGCTGGGCCGCCATGGAGGAGCTCGGACGGTTGGGCGGCGAGGACTGGTTCCGCCTGGGCGATCGCGACCTGGCCACGCACCTCTTCCGGACCGGACTCCTGCGTGGCGGCCTTCCCCTCAGCGCGGTGACAGCAGAACTGGCCCGCCGGCGCGGCATCGAGGTCCGGCTCGTGCCCGTGACCGACGACGTGCTGCGCACGCGCGTCACATTGGGCGACGGGACCGTGCTCGGTCCGGCCGGAATCGAAGTCGGCTTCCAGGACTACTTTGTCCGGCTCCGTCACGACGTGGTGGTGCGCGGCGTCCGCTTCGACGGAGCCGACCGGGCGCGCCCGGCACCCGGCGTCATGGAATCGTTGGACCACGCGGACGCCATCGTTGTCTGCCCTTCGAACCCGGTGGTGTCGATCGGCCCGCTGCTGGCCGTGCCAGGCGTGCGACAGGCCCTGGTGGCCCGCCGGGACCACGTCGTTGCGGTCTCCCCGATTGTGGCCGGCGCCGCGCTCAAGGGGCCCGCCGACCGTCTTATGGCAGAACTCGGCACCGATCCCTCCGTGGTCGGCGTCGCCCGACTGTACGCACCGTGGGTCGGCACCTTGATCGTGGATACGGCTGACGCCGCTGATGCGCCCGCCGTCGAGGCGGAGGGCGTGCGTTGCGTTGTGACGGAAACCGTCATGAGCACGCCACAGCGGGCGCGAAGTCTGGCCCAGGCGGTGGTCGATGCCGCACGCTGACGGTGTGCACGTCTTTCCGATCGGGGGCATCGGAGAGGTCACACCCGGTGCGGACCTGGTTTCTTTGATCACCCGGGTCGTTGCGCCGGCAAACCCTGACGGTCCCGCCCTGACAGCGGGTGACATCGTGGTAGTGACGCAAAAGATCGTGTCGAAGGCCGAGGGGCAGCTCGTCGATCTCGACCACGACGACCCGGCCGCGAAGCTGGCATTGGTGCGGCGCGAGTCTGTCCGCGTCGTGCGCCAGCGCGGCGACCTCGTGATCAGCGAGACGCGGCACGGGTTCATCTGCGCCAACGCGGGTATCGATCTCTCCAACGTGGACGACGGGACGGCAGCGCTGCTTCCTGAGGACTCCGACCGGTCAGCCCGTCGGATCCGCGCCGGCCTGGAGAACGCGCTGGGGCTTCAACTCGGCGTCATCGTCTCCGACACATTCGGCCGGCCCTGGCGACGGGGTGTCACCGACGTCGCCATCGGCTGCGCCGGTGTGGCGGCCGTGGTGGACCTCAAGGGCACTGTGGACGCCGGTGGGCGCGAGCTCGTGGCCACGGAGATCTGCATCGCCGACGAGGTGGCCTCTGCCGCCGAACTGGTCATGGGGAAGGATCGCGGAGTACCTGTGGCGGTCGTCCGGGGCGTCCCAGCGGAGTGGCTGCGACCGGGGTCGGTGCATGCCGAGGTGGTCCGCCCCCCGGACGAGGACCTGTTTCGCTGAATGCCGAGGCCCGTTCAGTCAGCCCTCGGAATTGGCACGCACGAAGTCGAGCACGGCACGGACGCCGTCGTCGAGCTGCGTCCAGGAGCGCCAACCGAGCTGGATCGCCGCCCGCTCGACGTCGAGGCACGATCGGATCAACTCACCCTGTCGCAAGGGCGCCAGGACCGACGTCACCTCCCGCCCCGACTGCTCGGCCATGGCTGAGACGAGCTGGTTGACGGACGTCTCGCGGCCCGTCCCGATGTTGCAGACAAGTCCACCGCCGCGTGTGGCGGCCCGCACGAAGGCATCGACGACGTCATCGACGAAGACGTAGTCCCGGGTCTGCTCGCCATCTCCGAAGACGGTCACTGGCTCATCGTGCAGCACGCGGTCGGCGAAGATGGCAACGACGCCGGCCTCGCCGTGGGGGTTCTGACGGGGCCCGTAGACGTTTCCCAGCGCCAGCGCACAGAACTCCAGGGAATGCAGCTCGCGGTAAGCCACCAAATAGTCGATGACGGCCTTCTTTGAGACGCCATAGGGCGAGAGGGGCTGCTGGGGATGGGACTCACGCACCGGAAGGTCCTCGTCGGCCGGTTCGCCATAGAGGGTGCCGCCACTGGCGGCGAAGACCACACGCTCGGCCTCGGCCTGCCGCCGCGCCCTCCAGAACGTTGAGTGAGCCCACGATGTTGACCGTGGCGTCGAACGCCGGGCGGGCCACCGAGACGCGCACATCGGCTTGCGCGGCGAGGTGGAAGACGAGCTCAGGTCGGCGGCGGGCCATCAGCTCAATGACCGCCGGCGCACTGATGTCAAGGTGGTGAATGGTGAGCGCCCGTCCTGCGTTGCCACGCGCCTCCGCCAGATTCGAGAGTGAACCAGTGGAGAAGTCATCGACGACGTCGACCTCGTGTCCTTCCACCAGCAATCGATCGACGAGGTTCGAGCCAATGAATCCGGCGCCTCCGGTGACCAACGCGCGCATGCTCGAGTCTTCCTAGCCCGCTACTCGTTCGCCGTCCACCAGCGTGCCCGAGGAGACGACGGCATCGGCGCCTAGGACCGAGATGGCGCGGACGTCGCCTCGCTGCCCCACGATCGATCGCGGGCCCATGATCGAACCGGCGACCTTGGCATCGGCCGCAACATGGCAACCGGCCATGAGTACCGAATCCGAAACGACTGCGCCGCCCGAGACGACGGTGCCGGGCCCAAGAATGCTGCGCTCGACGCGCGCGCCAGCCTCGACAACGCAGCCAGAGAACAGGATGGAGGGACCATTCACCTCGCCCTCAATGTCGCTCTCGCCTTCGAGCAAGACTCCATTACCGTGGTCGACGACGACCGGCACAACGATCGGCCCACGCTTGTTCGCGAGATAGTCGAAGTTAGCCTCGAGGTAGGCAGCAGGAGTCCCGGTGTCGAGCCAGTAGCGGTCATCGGCGCGGGCGAACAGGCCGCGATCGCGGACCATGGCGGGGAAGGTCTCCCGCTCGATGGAGACCCGACCACCCTCGGGAATCCGGCCGAGCACCGACGGCTCGAGCACGTACGTTCCTGCGTTGATTTCGTTGGTCGGAGCCTCGTCGCGAGGCGGCTTCTCGACAAATGCCGTCACCCGACCCTCATCGTCGGTGGGCACCACGCCAAAGGCCGATGGGTCAGCCACCGGATGGAGAGCGATCGTCCCCTCGGCACCGCGGGCACGATGAAAGGCCACCAGTGAACTGAGATCGAGATCGGTGAGCACATCGCCGTTGACCACCACGAATGTGTCATCAATGCCGGCGAACGTGGCGGCGAAACGGACCGCGCCCACGGTGTCCAGCGGCTCTGGCTCCACTGCGTAGGTAAGGCCCAAGCCAGCGACCCGTCCGTCGGGATAGGCCTCCATGAAGGCGTCTGGCAGATAGCCCAGCGAGAGGACCGCTTCGTCGATGCCGTGTGAGGCCAGGTGGGCGAGCACCCGCTCGATCATGGGGACCCCGACGATGGGGAGCATCTGCTTTGGAGTCGAGAGCGTGAGCGGGCGGAGTCTCGTCCCCTCCCCCCCAACGAGGACAACCGCCTTCATTACTTGGTCGTGGTCGTTGACGAAGGCTTGGTCGTCGTCGTGACCGGCGCCGACGTCGTCGTCGTCGCCGGTGCCGTTGTTGACGTTGCCGTGGGCGCCGTCGTCGGGGTCGATGCCGGGGCTGTGGTGGTCGTCGCCACCGGGGCCTGTGCGCCGGCGAGCACTTGCACCAACGCGCCAATCGTCGTGCCAGACGGCTTGGGGAGGCTGGTGCCCTCGGGTGCGAATCCGACCGTGATCAGCTGCCGGTTCACGAATTTGAGGTCGGCCGGTTTCACCGTCGTCGCGCCACCCGTCTGGACCTGCTCAGTTCCACCGGAGCTGGTCTTCTTCGTTTTCGTGGTGATCAGCCAGGTACGCGCCTGGACCACGCCGACCTTGCCGGCATCGGGCGTGCCCGCCCCGCACTTCTGGCCGTTCTTGTACGCCGGGACAGAGTTCGATGGGTACTTCAGCGAAGTGTTGGTCAGCGTCAGTCCGCTGTACCCTTCGGCGAACTTCCCGAGCGTGGCGTTGCTTCCAGCCTCACTGGGCGTCTTCGGCGCAATGAGCAGTACCCCATCGCCGGTGGTTGTCAAGCCGGTTGTGGCCGTGGTCGGCGAAGCAGGGAGGGCCGCTTCCATGGTTCCGCAGATGTCGAACGCAAGACCGGCATGCCATGACGTCCCGACCGTCGGCTCGACGACCGCTGGCACCTTGTTGTAGTTGTACTTGGCGAGGGCGATGGAGCCGATTCCCACGATGACGATGATGACGAGCGCGGCATACCAGTTCACGGGCATCTGCCCGCGGTACGTGGCACCTCCGCCCGTGGCGGCGGCGCGGGCAACTGATTTCCCAGAAGAGCTTCTCGCCATGGCGGGTGGCAACCCTACAGCCTGGCGGGGTGCCCTCCCGCGGCAGGCGACCGAACCAGCAGCTCGCGGTAGAGCGCCCTCGTCTCGGGATGCAGGGAATCCGGCGGGGCCCCAACCGTCCTTGATGTTGCCGGCGATTTCGGCTCTCCGGCCAGGATCTGCAGATGTGCCATCGCCGCGTGCAGCCGGACCCGGTTGCCTTGAGCCGCCGTGACCTTCAGAAGGGCACGGTAGAGTCGCTCGTCGTAGGGACTGACCTGCAGCGCCTTGCGCACGATCCACTCGGCGTCGTCGACACGGCCCAATTCGACGAAGACCTCGGCTCCCCTTAACCCCGTCCGTACGACCAGAGATTCGATCTCGGCCTCCGTACCGTCGAACACGGCCCAGTCCGTCCGACGCAATCCGGCGAACACGCGGCCCCGCACCAACCGCATGGCCGAGAGCAGGAGATGCGGGTCGTCGGTGCACGACAGCTTCGAGAAGCGTTCGACGTCAGTCGTCACCGATTGGTGCAATCGCAGGTCCACGCCGCGCGGAAGGTGCGCCTCGCCGTCGGCGGACCGACCAAGGGCCCGGCGGGCGTCCGACGCGGTCGAGTGCACAGTGGACGCCGACACTGGGTGGTCGGGCCAAAGGGCGAGCGACCATTCGGCGTGGCGCACCCCGCCGCGGTGAAAGGCCAGGTAGACCACGAGCTCCAGGGCGGCCGAGCGATGGAACGGCGCCGCCGCACCGGTCACAACGACCGGACCGAGGACCGCCACGTCGAGGCACTCAGTCGTCACCGTCAGGGAACGGTCTGTCCGGTTCTCGTGGTGGGGGCGGAGGGATTCGAACCCTCACTGGGGACGGTTTAAGCGCCCTGCCTCTGCCAATTGGGCTACGCCCCCTGGGGTACCATTCTTGACCGACCCGGACCCGGTCATGAGGATGGCCCGGTGGCCGACCTCAGCGAAGTGGACCTGACCGATCTCGACACGTTCGCCCAAGGGTTCCCCCACGACGTCTTCCGGCTGCATCGGGAGCAGGCGCCCGTCTGGTGGCACGAGCCCACCACCCACACACCCGACGGAGAGGGCTTCTGGTCGGTGGCCACCTACGATCACGTCCTCGAGGTGCTCAACGATCCCTTGACCTTCTCCTCGGAGACGGGTGGCAACCGGCCGTATGGAGGAACCATCCTCCAAGACCTGCCGATCGCCGGTGTCGTGCTCAACATGATGGACAACCCTCGCCACGCCCGCATCCGCCGCCTCGTCACTCGCGGTCTGACACCCGCCGCAGTGCGCGACCTAGAAGACGAGCTGCGCCGACGGATGCGGGACCTCTTGGCGTCCGCCGACGCCACCTGTGACTTTCTGGTCGACGTGGCGGCCGAGCTTCCCATGCAGGCGATTTGTCTCTTGCTCGGCGTGCCCGAAGCGGATCGCCATCTCCTCTTCGACGCGGTCGAGCACATCTTCGATGTCCCGGACGAGTCAGATTTCATGTCCATGACCCCGGAACGGCTGGCGGCCGTCGGGGTCATGTACGAGTACGGAGCGGAGCTGATCCGAGAGAAGCGCTCGGATCCCCGTCCCGACATGCTCTCCACCGTGATCCATGCCCAGCTACCCGATGCCGACCCGCCGCGGCTGAGCGATGAGGAGCTTTCAGCCTTCTTCTCGCTCCTCTTCTCAGCTGGCGCCGAGACGACGAGAAACGCGATCGCCGGCGCGATGCTCGCCTTTCTCGAATGGCCAGAACAGCTCGACCTTCTGCGCTCGGGCGCGGCGTCGATGGACAATGCCGTTGAGGAGGTCCTGCGCTGGACCACGCCGTCGCCATCCAAACGCAGAACGGCGACCACTGCGTGCCGGCTGGGTGAGGCTCGCATCTCCCCGGGACAAAAGGTGGTCGTCTGGGAGGGATCGGCCAACCGTGATCCGGCCCGGTTCGATCAACCGGACTCCTTTTTGTTGCAACGGGACCCCAACCCGCACCTGACGTTCGGCCATGGGGTCCATTTCTGCCTCGGGGCGCATCTGGCGCGACTCGAGATCCGCGTGGCGCTCGAAGAGACGCTGCGCGCCCTCACGTCCTTCGCCTTGGCTGGTTCCCCGGAGTGGACGCGCAGCAACCGCCATGCCGGCATCCGCCATCTCCCATTGCGGCTGGACAAGAGCACGACCACACCCGCGTAGATCCACTGTGGTGGCCGCCATGGCCTGGGCGAGGATAGGTTCGATCTGTCTGTTCTCGAAAGAAATTGCGACTTCAACCGACGAAGCAAACCCCTTGCCCCTTCGCCCAAGACGCTCGACGACTGCAAGCTTCATCACGGTCGGAGGTGCATACACATCATGCAGCTGCACAAGACAATGCGCGTCGCGGGGTGTCGCTTTCGGCCGCTGCACCTGCCCTGCGCACAGCAGATGGTCCAGCGGCAGCACATGAAGGCACGTCGTCACCAAACCTACGGGGTCGGGTGACGACGGTGGCGCAGGACGACTTCGTCCTCCAGAAGTACGACGGGTCCACCGAGACGGTGGACACCAGCGGCAGTAGTACGTACCCGGAACCGGGCAACTCGACAACCCTTCCCGGGGTCTTGCACGGTGAAAACGTGGCCGTGACGCTGGACCCGTCGGCGTCGAGCCCACGGCAGCGAGGGGAACATCGACAACAGCGCCCCGGAGAAGGCCCCGTCTGGTGAGCCTGACTGAGGACCCGAGCGGCCAGGTAGATCTAGCTGGGGCCGCCCGACACGAGCGGGCGATGCCGCTCGAGCACCGACAACTCCTCGTTCCTCGGTGCATTTTCCGCCCGGGTGTGGGCGCCAAAGATCATGGTTGACCGATTGCCGGGATCCCAGCGCCGCCACGCATCGATACTGTCGTGACCGGGGTCACCTTCGGCGGCGAAGGCCAGCCATGCCCGTTGCATCTGGGACGAGAGCATCTCGACTTCCGGTCCACCCCCAGAGAAGACCTGGACCACGGGTACGTGGACGGCGCCGAACACGAACGGGAGCTCGAGCGCATGACAGGACCCGAGGATCCCCCCGAAGGCCGGTGATTCCCAGTCGAACAGGTAGACATACGCGCGTGAGCCTCGCGCCGCATGCGTTGCGGCGAGCTGGAGACTCGGCCACCGGAACACGACGTCGGTCCCGAAGGCCACCCAGATCGCGGTGGGATCGACGGGTTCCCCGCGACGCTGTCGGGCCGAGCGGTAGGCATCAACCACCTCGCCTGCCGCCATGTCGGGCACTGCATTGGCGACCCAGCGCGTCAGACCCTCGTCATCCATCGCCATCAGCGAGGGGTTGCCAAGCCCGAAGAGCGTGAGTTCGTCCCGATTGGTGCCGAGCAGCAGGTCGACTCCGTCCGCCGTGCCGTGCGCCATCGCGGCCAGCGGATGATCAGGGAGGAACGCGCCGTCGACAACCGGGAGGAACGGGAGCGGGATCATCCCGGGATCGGGACGACGCTTTCCCATCTCCTCGGTCGCCGCGACGAGTTCGGTCGCGGGAACGCGCTCCAACGACTCCCTGCTGCAGGACGCCACGCCGAGAGCGGCCGCCAATCGGTCGCCCGATCGCTCCGCCTCCTCAACCGAATGCACATGCACGCCCCCACTCTGGACGATGGCGCGGCGGAAGAGCCCCTTGGCCGCCGGCGTGCCGAGCAAGGCGGCCACGCTGAACCCTCCGGCGGATTCGCCGAAGACAGTGACGCGATCCGGGTCCCCTCCGAAGACGGCGATGTTGTTTCGCACCCATCGCAACGCAGCGATCTGGTCCTGAAGGCCCCAGTTGCCGACCAGCCCGTCCGGATCAGCCAGATCCCGGTGCCCCAGGAATCCGAGTGCACCGAGCCGGTAGTTGATGGTCACGACGACGGTGTCGCCGTTGCGTACCAGGTTCCCGCCGCGATACAGGAAGACCGATCCGCCGCCGGAGGTGAATCCGCCGCCATGAATGAAGACCATCACGGGACGGCCTGCCCCGGGTGTCGAAGTCGGCGCTTCGGGCAGAGCCGGCGTCCAGACGTTGAGCGAGAGGCAATCTTCGCTGTGCGGCTCGGATTCGTCGGGGTCCGACGGACTCGTGATCCCGGGCACGGCGGCGGACTGCGGTGCAATCGGTCCGAATGTCGACGCGTCGCGTACGTCGCTCCAGTGGTCGGCTTCCAATGGGGGGCGCCAACGCAATGCAGCGATCGGGGCTCGGCCGTAAGGGATTCCGGAGAACGACCAGAGATCCCCGCGCCAGACGCCCCTGAGTCTGCCCTGAGCGACCGTGACGACACCGTTCACGTCAAAGGACCATACGGATGCCCGCACGACCGGTCAATCGAAGGGCCGAACAAACCGATACACGAAGGAAGGTGAACGCGCGCCAACTCAGGATGCAAACCGACCGACGTGAGGGGGATACCGAAAATGCCGCTAAGCAGGCATTACGCTGTTGCGCCGTGGATGCAGTGAGTTGTCGGGGCACTGCCCGCCGGCGAGTTCCTCTTGTGAGATCGGCGATGGTCGCCGGGCTCCTCGGCGCGTCGCTCTCGGCGACGGCCGTGACGAACGCGGGTGCGACGACGTCGACCACATTGCCCGGACCTGCTCCCAACCAGTCGCAGATCAACGCCACGAAGTCGCAAGTCGGCCAAATTGAGAGCACCCTGGCTCAGGAGGAACAGCAAACCTCGATCCTCGACGACAAGTACAACACTGCGGAGCAGAACCTTCAGGACGCCCAGGCGGCCATCCAGACCATTGCCGCAAATCTGGTGCAGACGCGGTCGACCATCGAAGTCGATCGTCGATTGGTCGCGAAGGACGCCGTCCAGGCCTACGTGTATGGCACACCCGAATCCGGTTTCGCCTCATACTTCTCCACCTCGGCATCACTCAACGAGGCGCGTCAGCAGTACACGAGCCAGATCGTCGGCAACCTGACCAAGGACGAGGTCGCGTTACTGCAGTCGGAGACACAGCTGCAGGCGCAGGAAGCGGCCCAACAGACAGCGGCGAGCGAGGCGCAAACGGAGGCGGCACAGGCGAAGTCACTTGCGCAAGCCAACGAGGCGGAAGCAGCGGCCACCAAGGCGACGTTGCATCAGGTCCAGGGTCAGCTGGCACAGGAGGTCGCGACCGCCGCCATCCAAGAGGCCCAGCAAGAAGCGGCTGCATCGGCGCGCGCCGCCAGCGCGGCCTCGAAGCAGCGTGCCACCGCCGCCGCGGCAACGGCCGCGACCGTCGCCGGCGCGGTGGGAGGATCGGCGAGTGCCGCCGCTGCGACCGCCGCGGCCAATCAGGCCGGCGGCTCGGTCGGGCCCGTCGGCGGATCGGCGACGGGCGGGAGCGCGGGAATGGCCGCTGTGCAAGCCGCCGAGTCCCAGCTTGGCGTGCCCTACGTCTTTGGCGGCGAGCAGCCGGGGGTCGGTTTTGACTGTTCAGGTCTCGTCCAGTGGGCCTGGGGTCAGGCAGGCATCACCGTGCCGAGGACGACGGAGACAGAGTGGCCGGCGCTGACGCATGTGTCGCTCGCCGCACTCCAGCCCGGTGACCTGCTCTTCTACTACAACCTCGACGGCGACAACCAGGTTGACCACGTCGTGATGTACACCGGATCAGGGCCGTACGGCACGAGCACCGTCATTCAAGCCCCGTTCACCGGGTCGACCGTCTCCTACTCTCCCATCTTCACCCAGGGCCTGATCGGGGCGGCTCGCCCCTAGCCCGAGGCCGACAACCGGCCGGCGGGTGATCAGTACGATGGCCCGGTGGCCAGCGGGCGCCGGGTCGTAGGCGAACAGAACCGGTCGACGGCGGTCGTGCCGATCCGCATTGCCGCAGAGCCCAATGGCGAACTCGAGGATCCTCGCCTGTCCGACGTCGACGAATGGGGCCGCTCCGAACGTACACGGGCGCTGGCGCGAGCGATCTACGATCCCATCTACTCGAAGTGGTTCCGCACCGAATGGGAAGGCCTCCACAAAATCCCGACGGAGGGCGGTGCCCTACTCGTGGCCAATCATGCCGGCGCCATCCCCTCCGATGCGCCGGTCATCATGCACGGGATCGAAAAGGAGATCGGACGGGCCGTCTACGGGCTGGCCGACTACTTCTTCCGCACCGTGCCCGTCATCGGGACCCTCTGGGCTCGGGCTGGAGGAGTCTCGGCCCGCCCGGCCAACGCCTACCGACTGCTGAAGGAGCAACAACAACTTGCGCTCGTCTTCCCGGAAGGGACCAAAGGGACGTCCAAGTCGTTCACCGACCGCTACCAGCTCCGGCGGTTTGGGCGAGGTGGCTTCGTCGAGATCGCCATGCGTGCCGGTGTCCCCGTCGTCCCGATTTCTGTCGTCGGATCTGAAGAGGCGATGCCTGTCGTGCTACGCCTCCCCAGCGTCGCTCGTGCCCTCGGCCTCCCCTACTTCCCGATCACCGCGAATCTGCTCGCCCTCGGTCCGCTCGGCGTCGTCACACCCTTCCCGGCCAAATTCAAGCTGCGGGTACTCGATCCGGTGCGTTTCGACGTTCCGGCGGATCAGGACCGGTACTCGAAAAGCCGGATCATGGAGGAATCGGAGCGCATCCGCACCGTGCTCCAAGAGTCCGTCTACGACATGCTGCGCCATCGGCGCAGCGTCTGGTTCGGGTAGCGGCGGTGAGCCGTCGAGTCCTCGTCACCGGCGCCGACACGTTCTGGGGCGGGCGCATGGTCCAGGCCCTCGAGACAGATCCGACCATGGGTGTGATCCTCGGCATGGGTACTCGAACGCCCTCGGTCTCCTTCGAGCGCGCCGAGTTCGTCCGCGCCGACCAGACCTACTCCATGATGAATCGGATCGTGAAGGCGACCCAGGTGGACACGATCCTCCACACATTCATGATCACGGACTCGACGTCGGTGCCCAGGCGAGCGATGCACGAGATCAACGTCATTGGCACCATGAACCTCCTCGCCGCAGCCGGAGCCGCCGGCTCACCGGTGCGTCACATTGTGGTGAAATCCTCGACACTCGTCTACGGATCGGCCGCCAGCGACCCAAACACCTTCCAAGAGGACACGGTTCGGACGAGCCCTGTCAAGAACAGCGTGGAACGCGCGCTCGTCGAGGCAGACGGGCTGATGCGCGACTTCGCCGAGGACAACCCGGGCACCAGGATCACCGTGCTCCGCTTCGCCAACGTCCTGGGAGAGCACCTCACCACCCCGATCAGCCGGAACCTGTCGCGCCCCGTCTGTCCGTCCATTTTCGGGTTTGACCCGCTCCTGCAGTTCGTCGAGGAGGGTGACGTGGTGCGTGCTCTCCTGCACGTCACACGGGCCGGCATTCCGGGCCTCTTCAACGTCGCCGCGGACGGACGGCTCCCCTGGAGCGAGGTGGCGAACATCTGCGGGACTCGGCTCGTCCCATTATCGCCCTACAGCCCCCTGAAGATCCGGCCGCTCGCCCGCCTCTTCGACCTGCCCGGCGAGCTCGAAGACCTGCTCCGCTACGGCCGCGGCGTCGACACTCGCCGGTTCGCCTCGACCGGATTCCGTTACAACGCCACCAGCGCCGGAGCGGTCGAGACGTTCATTCGGGCACTTCGGCTGCGCAGGCAAGCCGGAAAGCAGCCGACCTCGTACACCTACGAACATGACGTGGAGCAGTTCTTTCGCCATTCGCCCTCTGTTCTCGGCGGCGACTCCACCACCTAGGCGTCAACCCTCCAGCCACGCCTCGACCAACTCGCGTTCGCGCAGCGCCCATTCCTCCGCGGTGATGCCGTAGCGCACATGGTCTTCCCACTCGCCGTCGATCTCCAAGAACCGCAAGGCAACGCCTTCCTCTCGGATCCCGAGCTTCTCGACCACGCGGCGACTGGCTGTGTTCCTCGGAATGATTGAGATCTCCACCCTGTGCAACGAGATCGCTTCAAAGGCGAAGCGCAAGGTCACCACGACGGCTTCAGGCACCAGTCCCCGCCCCGCCAGCTCCTCATCGACCCAATACCCGATGAAGGCGCTCTGGAACGGTCCGCGCTGAATGGACGACAACGTTACCTCTCCGGCAAAGCGCTCACCGACGAAGATGCCGAATCCGTAACCCGTTCCCAGATGCCGTTCGCGTTCGCGGATACCGCAACGGGCAGCAAAGCTGGGCCGGTCTTCCGAAGGTGCAGGTGCACCCTTGGGCCGCGGCTCCCAGCGCAAGAGCCAGCTCGCGCAACGAGTCCGCACTTCGTGCCAGGCGGCAAAGTCGTTCTCCGTCAATGAGCGCAGCAGCACCCGCTTGCCGCGGAGCTCCAGGGGCGCGTGGCGGACCGCCCGTGCCGCAGTCATCGTTTGAGTACCTCCTTCAGCGCGCCCAAGAGGGCGATGACATTGCGCTGGCGCGCCGTGTGCCCCATGCAGCCGATTCGCCAGATCTGCCCGGCAAGCTGACCTGCCCCGGCACCGATCTCAATACCGAAGCCAGAGAGGAGATCACGTCGCACGGCTGCGTCATCGACGCCGGACGGGATACGCACGGTGGTGAGTTGTGGCAACCGGTGATCGGCCGCGACCAGCAGTTCGAGGCCGAGTTCGGTCAACCCTTCCTGAAGTCGGCGGCCGCACTCGGCATGACGCGCCCACGCCGAGGGAAGCCCTTCGTCGACGAGGACGCCGAGCCCGGCATGGAGGGCAGCCACCATCACGACAGGAGCGGTGTGGTGGTACACACGCGTCCCTTCCGAGGTGTCGTTGACGTAGCGCGCCAGGAGGTTCAGGTCCAGATACCAGCTCGTCGGCCGGTCGACGATTCGGTCGAGCGCCCGTGCCGAGGCCGTGAAGGGCGAGAGGCCCGGCGGGACGCCCAGGCACTTCTGCGTGCCGCTGTAGGCGATGTCGACCCCCCAGCCGTCAACGTCGACCTCTATCCCGCCGAGCGAGGTCACGACGTCAACCAGCAGGAGTGCGCCACCTTTCCCCTCCCCCAGATGCGCAATGTCGTTGCGGACGCCCGTCGAGGTTTCGGCGTGCACCACTGCGATCATGGCCGGGGCAGGGTGGGCCGTCAGCAGGCGGTCGGCATCAATGGGCGTGCCCCATTCGGCCTCGACGCGCACCACCTCGGCACCATGACGCGCTGCCACCTCGCACATCCGCTCACCGAAGACGCCGTTCACGCCGATGACCACCGGATCACCGGGCCGGACGAAGTTGACGAAGGACGCCTCCATGCCGGCCGACCCGGTCCCGCTCAAGGGAAGGGTGAGCGCATTCGAGGTGGCGAAGATCCGACGCAGACGCTCATTCGTGCTGTCAAGCAGGGCTAGGAACTGTGGATCGAGGTGGCCGACGACGGGGCCGGCCAAAGCCATCGTGACCTCCGGGTAGGAATTGGATGGCCCCGGGCCCATGAGGAGGCGGTCGGTTATCCCCATCGGCGAATCGTGACAGGTCCGTACTCACCTGCGCCAACGCGCCGGAGGGCAATGGAGGGGTCCGATAGATTGCCGACGTGGATCGGGTGCTCTATGCCCCTCAGGCGCTTCCGCCCCTCCCTCCCGATGTCTCTCAGGACGCTGGACCGTACGCGGCATGGATCAGGGACCGTGAGGAGCAACGGGTCAAGGCAGGGCGACCGGCGAGGGGGACGAATCTACGCCTGGTCATGGCGGTCCCACATCTCGACCCGGCGGCCATACGTCGGACCCTGAGGAGCGTACGGCGCCAGCAGGGGAGCCGATGGTCGCTCACCGTGGTCACCCGCGACGACCGCATTGACGAGCTGCGAGCGACCGTGAGGGGGAGCACGTCCTTCCGCGATCGACCCCGCATCCGCTTGATCGGCGCCGGTGGGCGTTGTTCTGTACGCGAACTGCTGGGCATCGGGATCGAGGCGGGCCGGGGCCTGCCCCGCGCCTTGATCTTCCCCGGCGACGTCTGGGCGCGAGACACCGTGACCCAGCTCGCTGGGGCGCTCACACCGACGAGCGTGGTCTACGCAGACGAGGACCAGCTCTTGGCCGACGGCAGCTATGGGGCGCCCAAGCTCAAACCCGCGTTCTCCCCCGAGTTCCTCCTCTCGAGCGCCTATATCGGCCGGCCCATCGCAATGGGGGCAGAGGTGGCCGATCACCTGCCTCGGCTCGAAGCTGGTGACATCGCAGCGCTGGAGCACGAATGCGCAATGGCAGCGACCGAGATCGCGGACGTCGTCACACACATTCCCGAGGTGCTCTGCCATCGCTCGGAGGGGCCGGAGGAGACGCATGATCCCCTCGCAACCGATCACATCACAGCAGCCTTGCGCCGCAGGCGTGACGAGGCAATCGTCATTCCGGGACCCTCGTTGCAGCGCACGCATGTCGTTCGCACGGTCGGCTCCCACGTCTCGGTGAGCGTTCTGATCCCCTTCCGCGACGAGCCCCGGCTGCTCCGCACGTGCGTGGACTCCGTCGCGGCCACGACCGGCGAACACAAGGGTGTCGAGTTCATCCTCATCGACAACGGATCCACCGACCCTGAGACCCTCACCTTGATGGAGCGCCTGGCCGACGGGCCGCACATGCGGGTCTTGAGCGACCCACGTCCGTTCAATTGGGCGGCACTGAACAACGCGGGCGCGGCGGTGGCGAGCGGCGATGTGCTGCTGTGCCTCAACAATGACATCGAGGCGCGCCGGAGCGGCTGGCTGTCCGCGCTCTGTGCGCAGGCCCTCCGTCCCGGCATCGCCGCTGCCGGGGCCCGACTCTTGTATCCGGACGGACGCGTGCAGCACTGTGGCCTTGTCGTCGGGCTCGCGGGCGCAGCGGGCCACGTCCTCGGAGGCCTCGACCAAGTAGAGCCGGGCTACCTGGGTATAGCCACGGCGGCCCGCGAATGTTCGGCCGTCACGGGCGCCTGTCTCGCCACCAGGCGCGACGTCTTCACGCTCCTGGGTGGCTTCGACGAGACGCTCGGCGTCGACCTCAACGATGTCGACTACTGCCTGCGTGCCGGCGCCGAGGGCCTCAGGACGATCTACGAGCCCTCCGCCGAACTGATCCACCACGAATCCCCGAGCCGCGGTACGGCCGGGGGCGTCGGTGACCTCGTCCAGTTCCTCAACAGGTGGAAGGGGTACATTGCTCAAGGCGACCCCTATCTCAACCCACACCTCACCCGTGCGGACCCCTCGTGCGGACTGGCCCGCCCGGGGGAAGAGGATGACTGGAACCGATGGTACGCGACCCTGACGACGCAGTGACGGCCGCATCCGAACCCGCGCCGCCCATGCTTCGGCGGCCCGCCGATGCGCCCCCTCCCCTCAGCCGCGTCGGAGAGAACGACGCCGTGGCGGCCTTTCGCCGCGTCTGGTCTCGGCGGAAGGCTGGTGGATCGTCCGTGCGCGCCTGGGCGGGACGGGTCTCGGGCCGTTCGGATCGCCATCTCCTGCGGACACTGGCTGACGCCACGGACGCCACCGCCACCCACGTCGACCGCTTGGTCGAGCGCCTCAACGCGCTGGAAGCCGTGACCGGCGACCTCGCCGGGGCTTTGGGCCAGGAGATCGTCCTGCTCCGAGCGGAGGTCATGGAGCTGAGGCGGCGCATCGAAACGCTCCGAGAGACTCGGTCTTGACGAAGCACGCCGCGGTCGTCGTCGGCCGCGCCTGGCACGATCGTGGAAACGAACTCGCCTTCGTCACCCGATCGATCGCGGGCGCGGCCACGCGCGCCGGCACGGTCGTCGTACTGGTGCCGGGCGAGCCGGACCAGCGCGAGGCCGATGGCGCATTCGACCTCCAGCGCATGGGGCCGCCGGGCGCGCCGGCCTGGCCGGCCAACCTCCCTCCCGATGCGGTTGTCATCGTCGACGAGCTGACACCGGAGCTTGCCGTGTGGGCGGCCCGGAGCGGAGCGGCTTCCCTCCTGTACATTTCGTCCACCGGCGGCGAGGCCTCGCAGCCCGGTTGGCGGCGTCTGCAGCTGGTTGGCGGCACGAATCCCCTCGGCGCCCATGTACCCGTGAACCGGTTGGCAGAAGAGAACCGACATCATGGTTTCGGGTTCACGAACTACCTCCTCGTGCTGAGCGACCGTACCGGGGAGCACACGGCGCCGCCGTCCCCGGCCGCCTGGCTGAGCGCCGCCGCGCCCCAAGCAGATGTGGTGGTCGTCGAGGACGCCGTTGCCTCGGTCTGGAAGGGACGTGCCTTGCGCGGTCGCGTGTCAGTGGACACGCGAACCGACTTGTGGCGCTTACTGGCGCATGCGCTTGTCTGCATCGACCTTGGGCCCGGTCCCCATATCGCCCGCGAGTGCATCGAGGCACTGCGCTTCGGGACGCCGATCGTCGTACCCGACGGGCCCGGCCCGGCACCCGTGCATGCTCGGGCCACGGGTGGTGCGACGTTCCGCGACGTCTCGGAGTTGTTGCGCGCCGTTGACTCGTTCGAGGACCGGTCTCACCGGGCGACCGTGGCGACCGCGTCGCGGGAGTACGCAGAGGCCCACTACGGGGACCCGGCGGCGCTCGTCGGCCGCGTGGAACGGCTCTTGGGGCACCGGCCAGTCCCGTGAGGCCAGTTGGCCGGTCACTAAGATGACCGTCCCATCGGGGCTTCTTCCCGATCCGCGCGATGCATGAGGCCTTCGGATACGAAATGACCAGCTCAAAGTCACATTCCCTTCCCCCGTGCGCCCACTCATGCCGCAAAAGCACTCGGCCGCTTTCGTGACCGCCGCATCGACACCACGAGCTGAAGGGACACCGGTAGATGCGGAGTCCGTGAAGGCGATGCAGGTGGAGGCATCGTGGCTCGAGCATCCGCCACACCGATTCTCCCCTCTCGTGTCATGGCTCGCCTCGGCAACCCGACCCGCGTTGACAGTCGAACTGGGCCCGGGAGAGAAGTCCTCCCTCATCTCGACCTGCGAGTCGGTCCTCCGGGCCGATACAGCTGCCACGTGTGTGGCCGTCCTCCTGTCGAATGACGCCAACCAGGGCGGGGACACCTTCACCGACCTTCTGCACGAGCTCTCGCAGCGATTCGGTGCGGCGGTGCAAGGGTTCGAAACTGAGCGCGCCGCGCTCGAGGGACTGGCGAACCGCCCGGCGTCCCTCGTGCATCTAGCCTTGTTCGACTCCTCAGAGGCGGCACCCCCCGATGTGGAAGCCTGGTTGCAGTCGATGGCACCGGGCGGGGTCATGGTGATCACCACGACTGCGTCCGGCACGTCATCCCGCTTCACCAAGGCCAAGGCCCATGTCATGGACAGCGTGCCGGCCGTCTGCATGTCGCTCGGTCTGACCACCGAGGCCGTCGTCGCGCAGCGCCCGCTCGATGACGGCGCGCCGATTATCGATCTGCTCCGGAAGGCCCCATTCGCCATCGGTGCGTTCCTGTCCCTGTTCGGCGAACAGATCGAGTTGCACGATGTCCTCCACAGTGAGTCCGAGCCTTCGCCGACGGTGCGTGCGCTCATCAGCCGGGTCATCGATCAACAGGCGACCGAGCGCGAGACGTTCGTCTCCCTGTTGCATGCCTACAAGGAGGAGACTGCTCGCCTTTCCGCCGAGTTAGCTACCACCCGGCACGAGCTGGCCGCCCAGAGCGCGGCCGCCCGTCAGGAACGCGAGCAGCTCGTCAGGGAATTTCTGGACCGCCTCGACCACCTCTCGTCCAAGATCTCGACGTCGGCGTCGCGCTACGAGAGCGAGCTGACCCAGCAGGAAGCGCTCATTGCCGACGCGGAACGGCGGGTCGGCATTTACGCCGGACTCGCGGCAGACGCCCAGAGCGTGGTCGACGACATGCGTCGATCCTCGTCATGGCGAGCCACAGCGCCCATACGGCTCCTTTCCCGGATGCTCGCCACCCGGAAGCCTCCTGCTCCGCCCGAGAACTAGTCGGATTTCCCAGTGGTCCCCGAGTTCGACTCCTTCTCGCACAACGTCTCGGTCATCGTCCTCAACTACAACCAGGCAAACACCACCCTCGAGTGCCTTGACGCCCTCTCGGCGGCACACAGCGATCTCATTCGCGAGATCATCGTTGTTGACAACGGGTCCACGGACGAAGAGCTGTCTCTCCTCCGGCTGCGTCACGACCAGGGCGATTTCGAACTTGTCGACGTCGGTGTCAACCGATTCTTCGGGGAAGGGAACAACATTGGAGTCGACTTCGCCCAGGGCGACTACATCGTCTTCCTCAACAACGACGCATTCGTGCAGCCTGGTTGGATCGAAGCGCTCTGCTCCACCATGCGGAACGATCCTCTCGTGGCGGCGGTCGGGCCGATGTTCATCTACCCCGACGGCCGCGTCCAAGAGGTCGGCGGCGTCATCGTTCCCACTGGCGACGCCGTGCAGATCGGCAAGGGGGCCGTCTGGGGTCCGGACCACTACGACACGCCTTGCCTCGTTGACTACTGCTCTGCCGCCTGCCTCATGATGCGACGGTCCGACTTTCTCAAGGTCGGAGGGTTCGGCCACGAATGGGAGCCGGCGTACTACGAGGACACCGATCTCTGCCTGAAACTCTGGACACAGTGCGGCAAGGTGGTCGTAAACCCGAACGCACGTGTTGTGCACATTGAGAGCAAGACCACCTCTGACAGTCGCCTCAAACTGCATGACATCTCTGAGATCAATCGGGTGCGATTTGTCAAGAAATGGGGCCCCTGGCTCGAGGCGCGCCTGACATCGCACCTGACCGATCTTGCGTTGGCACCACGTCCCGACATCGCCGAACGCGGGACAGCGGATCTCGATCCTCGCGTGACAAGACCGAGCCGGCCCGATTCGGAATACGTCCTCTACTCGCCGTACCAGCTGGTGCCCGGCGGGGGCGAACGAATGCTGTTCGAACTGGCTTCGGTGATCTCACAACTGGTGGGTACCCAGAACGTCACGTTTGCCTCTCGCTACCGGTACAGCTCCATCCGGATTCGTCAGATTGAAGGGACCTTCGGCTTCGACAACGTGATCGGCGCCCAGCTCCCGGTCGATGCGATTCGGCCGGAGAACGTCCGTCTGGCCGCTGTCATCGGCAACTCCATCGTGCCTCCGATCGAAGCCTTCGGGAAGCGAAGCGTCTATCACATTCAGTTCCCATTCTGGATCCCCGACCAAGAAGTCGAGGAGTACGGCTGGATGCTCGCCGACTACGACGAAATCTGGGTGTACTCGGAGTTTGTCCGGCGCAATGTCAACGGCTTGGTCCGCCACTATCAATTGGACGCCCCGCCGATCCGACTCATCCCGCCCCATGCCACCTGGTCCGGTGCGACACAGGGTCTCCCGTGGTCCGAACGGCGCACCGTCTTGTCGGTGGGACGCTTCTTCAAGGGAGGGCACAACAAGCGCCAGGACGTCGTCATCGATGCTTTCCGACAGATACAGGAATCCGGCGTGACTGGGTTACACCTGGCCTTGGCCGGCGCCATTCACCCCAGCCCCGAAGGGCGGGCGTGGCTGCACGAATTGCAGGACATGGCCCATGGTCTCGACTGCACCTTCTATCCCAATATCGGGCGAGCTGAACTCGCCGCGCTCTATGGGCGCTCTGCGGTCTTGATCCACGCCGCCGGATTCGGCGTGGACGCCGACGAGTTTCCAGAGAGACTTGAGCATTTCGGCATCACCCCGATTGAGGCAGCCAGCTTCGGCTGTATCCCGGTCGTGTACGGCCAGGGCGGACCTCGCGACGTCGTGCGCGCACTGGGCAGCGACACCATGTTCGGGACCGTCGACGAGTGCGCTCAGCGGGTGATCCGGCTACTTCGTGACCCCGACGGCTCCAGCCGCATGAGTGCCCACATCCTCCGCACGAGCCAAGCCTTCTCGGCGCAGGCATACGCCGAGGGTGTGAGCGCATCGCTGCGCGACCTTGGCGTCCTCTGAAACTATGGCTCCATGTCCTGGAGGGACATGATCAGCCCGTCGAGGATGTCCGCCTCCGAGACGATGCACTGGCGGAATCCGAGGCCGGTCATCACCTCACGCAAGACCAAGGCGCCGCCGAAAATCACATCCTGACGCCCCGGTGGAAGGCCGGGACGCTGCGCCCGCTCCCCCATGCGCTCCGCGCCCAGCACCGCGCACCAGCGCGTCACGGCCTCTGTGGTCAGCACCGCGTGGTGAATCACGTCACGGTCGTAGGCCACCAGGCCCAACTCCAGGCTGGCCAGCGTCGAGACCGTCCCGGCCAGACCGACGAGCCGACCCGCTGGACCGACCTCGGCCAGGGGTGGCACCTCCTCCACGGCCCGGTCGAGCTCCGTTGCCACGGCAGTTACTGCAGCCGCCACCTCTTCGGCCGTCGGCGGGTCGCCGGCCAGGTAGCGCTCGGTGAGCCTCACACAGCCGATATCGAGCGATACGGAGAGGATCCGTCCCTCGGACGCTGTCACCAGCTCCGTGGATCCCCCGCCGATGTCGACGACGACGACCCCGCCGGACCCTGCAGGCAGGTCACCGGTTGCGCCGGCGAAAGACAGTCGTCCCTCCTCGCTCCCTGCGAGCAGTTCGGCCGGCGCACCGATGATGTCCGCTGCGGCGAGGAGGAAGTCCTTTCCGTTGGTCGAGTCACGTACGGCCGAGGTGGCTACCAGACGGGCCCGTCCCACACCCGCCGCGTCCATGACGCCACGATAGGAGCGCAACGCTGCAAACGTGCGTTCCATCGCGTCGGTTCGCAGCTGCTGCGTCGCGTCGACCCCTTCACCGAGACGGGTGATTGTCATTTCCCGGGCGCGCACGTCACCGGACGGTCCAACGACCAATAGGCGCGTGGAATTCGTGCCGCAGTCGACCGCGGCGAGCGCTTCGGCATCAGCCATGCCGCCGAGTATCACACGGCGCGCATGGTCAGGCCTCCGAGCGGTCCAGTCCGAGTTTTCCCGCCGCCCATCGACCGACCACGTCGTCCCCACCGGCCAGCCACCAGGCCACGTGGGCGTGGAGGCACTTGACGCCTTGGCGGGTTCCACCCACTCCGCCGCTCGGGCGCGGTCCCGTCCAGCCATCTGGAATCAACGCATCGCGGGCCTCTGCGTAGCGGCGGTGGCAGTCGGCGAGCGCCGCGGCGTCGACCTCCTGTTCCGCCTGGCGCACCCCCCCGGCCGCCTCTAGCCGGCCGATTGCCGCTCGCAGGTCGGGGTCGACGAGCCAGTAGCGGGTCGGCATGGGGGTTCCGTCACGAAGGAAGGGGTCGTTGGCGATGACGATCGGCTGCCCGTCACTCCGGCGCACGACGACCGTAAATTCGCCCCCCGGGGCGCGCCCGAGAAGCGTTGCCACGACCTCGGCGTCATCCGGGTGCGTCAGCTGGGCGCTCGCATGGGTGATCAACGCCAGAATTCGAGCGAGTGCACCACACGTGACACGAAGCCGCCCGACGACGTCGTGTCGGAACCCGACTTCGTATCGGCCGCCGGTGCGGGGACGGTGGTCGCTGTTGTTGTGGGCGACGTCGTCGTCGTGACGCCTCCCGGCGGGAGCTCGGCGGTGGCGGAAGGTGCCACAGGACCGTCCAGCCCGGGGTCCCCGGCGTACGGCGTGCCGGCTGCCGCTGCGCCCGACGGCGGCAGAACCTCGTAGGCCTGCTGGCCGGGGTTCACCAACTGGTCCTGCTCACGGGCGATACGCCCGATCTCGCCCGCATCATTGAGATTCTTCTTCTCCTGGGCCAGAGCGGAGTCCTGCGCGTGCAACGTACTGAGCTCGGACTCGGCCCCGTGCAGATTGGAACGCTGACTGAGGAGCGAGCCAGCCGGGAACCAGGCAAAAAGCACGATCGCGGACACCATGATCGCGCCGACGAACGCCAGCCGGGCTCGCCCAAGGGATCCGACCGAACGAGCAGCTCTCACCGTTCCGGCGCGGGGCTTCGTTCCGGCGCGTGGCTTCGTTCCCACACGTGCCGCTGCGCCGGGCCGGCGCGACGCGGTGCCCTTAGTCAGCGCCATGACCTGACCCCCGGACGCCCGCCAGCGCCGCCAGGCCGGGGAATCCGGCGGACTCGCCGAGGTCCTCTTCTATCCGCAGGAGCTGGTTGTACTTGGCCACCCTGTCCGAACGGGCCGGCGCGCCCGCCTTCAACTGTCCCGCGTTGACCGCCACGACCAGATCGGCGATGGTCGTGTCTTCCGTCTCCCCAGACCGGTGCGAAATCACCGTGCTGTACGAGGCGCCCTTGGCCAGCGCCACCGTGTCGAGCGTCTCGGTCAGGGTCCCGATCTGGTTCAGCTTCACCAACACGGAGTTGGCCACACCTTCGCGAATCCCCCGCGCCAGGATCTCGGCGTTGGTGACGAAGATATCGTCGCCCACGAGCTGCACGCGCCCGCCAAGCGCCTTGGTGCAAGCGGCCCAGCCATCCCAATCCTCCTCGGCCATGCCGTCCTCAATCGACACGATCGGATAGCGGTCGACGAGGTCGACCCAGTAATCGACGAGCTCGGCTGAGGAGAGTGTGCGGTCCTCCCCCGCCAGCACGTAGGCGCCGTCGTCCCACAATTCGCTGGTGGCCGGGTCGAGCGCCAGAGCGATCTCCTCGCCAGGCACGCGGCCTGCCCGCTCAATCGCTTCGAGGAGCAGCTTGACCGCATCCTCGTTCTGCGGGAGATCCGGGGCGAAACCCCCTTCGTCGCCGACCGCGGTGGACATGGCGCGTTCGGCGAGGATGTTTCGCAGCGCGTGGTATGTCTCACTCCCCCAGCGCAGCGCCTCAGCGAAGGACGCCGCGCCGACTGGCATGAGCATGAACTCCTGAAAGTCGATGGAGTTGTTGGCGTGGGCGCCGCCGTTCAGGACATTGAGCATCGGCACGGGAAGGGCGTGCGCGTTGGACCCCCCGATGGAGCGGTACAGCGGGATCTCCAGGTCATCAGCCACCGCCTTGGCGTTGGCCAACGAGACAGCCAGGATCGCGTTGGCGCCCAACCGACCCTTGTCCGGAGTCCCGTCGAGGTCGATCATGGCGTGGTCGACCGCACGTTGGTCGAGCGCGTCCAAGCCGCGAACCACGTCGGCGATCTCGCGGTTGACGTTGCCGACAGCGCGCTGCACGCCCTTACCCATGAAACGGTCACCACCGTCGCGCAGCTCGACCGCCTCGCGGATACCGGTCGACGCACCCGATGGGGCGATCGCACGGCCCCGGGCGCCGGAGTCCAGCAGCACTTCCGCCTCGACGGTCGGGTTGCCGCGGGAGTCGAGGACCTCGCGCCCGATCACGTACTCAATGGTGCTCACCGACATCTCTCCTTGGGCATCCCCCCTGGCGGGACACCGGGACACAACGTTAGCGGCTGCCCAAGTGGTCTTCGGGGACGCCCTCGGCTTCGAGGATGTCCGTCCGCAATGACAGGGCGCGGTCACGCAACGCCTGCTCCGCGTCGACGCCGAGACGTTGGGCGAGGTTGGCCACAGCGAACAGCAGGTCGCCCACTGTCGCGTCGATGTGCGCTCCATCCGTCGTGAGCGGATCGTCGGACCCGGGATCGGATCCCTCGGCGAGCCCCGTCAGCGCGGCCAGTGCACCGAGCGCCGCACCCCCACTCGTGTCGTCGGGCTCCAGACCGATCGCCCGAGCCTTGCGAGCCAGTTTGTTGGCCAGCATCAACGCGGGAAGGGCGGCCGGGATCCCTTCGGTCACGCTGCGTCGGCCCTTCTCGCTCTTCTTGATTGCCTCCCAGTTGGTGACCACCTCGTCAGCCGTGTTGGCGTCGACGTTGCCGAAGACGTGCGGGTGGCGGTGGACGAGCTTGTCGTGTACCTGGCGCGCCACGTCGGCCATGTTGAACCGCCCCTCCTCGTCCGCCAGTCGGGCGTGGAAGACGATCTGGAAGAGCAGGTCCCCCAGCTCTTCTTCGAGATGACCGAACGCGGCCGCATTGGCGTCGGGCCGCCCGGCTTCAGCCAGCGCGTCGAGGACTTCGTAGCTCTCCTCGACGAGGTGCGGTCTGAGCGATTCGTGCGTCTGCGCCCGGTCCCAGGGGCAGTTCTCACGCAGCGTGTCCATCAAAGTGACCAGGCGGGCCACCTCGTCTCCGGCCGAACGACCATGGGTCGGGACCGGCAACGGACCGGGGACGTAGAGGCAGGTCAGATGGTCCGGTTCCAGCGTGCGATCGAGCTCCCACCAGTCCACCGTGGTCACCACCTGGTCCGCCAGACCGAGATGGTGCAAGAGGACCGGCCGCGGCAAGTCCAACCCATCGTCGTCAGGAGCGGCGAGCTTGATCTCCGAGAGCACGTGCCGCGACCAGCACTGTGCGACAAGCGTGGGGCCGTCCTCGCGCAACGCCGCGTGCTCGAACGCGCCGGCATCGACGAGCCGCACCCCACGGGCGAGTGGATCGATGCCAAGTGCCGCCCAGGCCAGGTCCAAGAAGGAGAGTGCCGGGAGGGCGACGACGTCCACCCGACCATCGGCCCGCAAGAGGTCGACGCTGCGCTCGGCGACGAGCGGGGACCCCGGCACCGCATAGACGACTGTCTCGGGCGCGGCGTCGATCGCGGCCGCCACCAGCGTCTCGACGATTCGGTCATAGACCTCGTCGAACGACGGCGCCGTCTCGTAGAGATGGTCGAAGGAAGGCAGCGCAGCGAACTCGGCGGCGGACGGATGCCGGGCCGTGCGCAGGTAGGCCCGGCCCGGTGCCGCGGCGAGCCGCGCCGCGACGTCGTTCCCCACGAGCTCGGCCCCCGCCGGCCCGAGGCCCACCACCGTGACGTGGGGGCGAGAGGCCACGCTCAGCCGCTTGAGGGGATGGTCAAGCCCGAGGCGGCCGACGATGCAGACGCCGGTGCGGTGCGACCGACGTTCGCTGTGGCGTTGAGCACGTCTGCCGGTTCGGGAGTGAGCGGCGTCAGCACCGATGCGCTGACCGGCACCCACACCCCGTACTGCGGGTTGACGCTCACAGACGATCGGCGTTCGTCTGCGGTCAACGCCTTCTGCGTCGCGGCCGAACCGGCCACCTGCACGACGTTCGCCACCGCGCCCTTGGCCTTGCTGTACAGGGTCGGCATCCGCGAGGTGATCTGCAAAAGGAGATACGTCCCGTTGTCGTTCACGGGCGCCGACACCGCACCCGTGGCCAGGTCACCGAGTCCGGCGTCCGGCGGCAGCTTGGACTCCAGGTCCGCCAGCACGTCGCAGCCCTGGGGCCCACCTCCGCTGCTGACGGTGTTCGACGCCACCGTCGAGAACGGCGTTCCGAAGGCAGTCTGCGCCGCCGCGGCCTTCGCGGCGGCCTCACTGGAGAAAACGGCCGCCGTCAAGCACACGGTGTCGAACTTCGTGCGGTGCGCCGTGAAGTAGTTCTGCAGGTCCGCCTCGCTCGAGCCCACTCCGGCCAGGTCCTCCTGCAAGGCGGTGGCGGTGGCGACGAACTGCACCTGCTCGTCGACGAACGAGGCCGGCAGCGAGTCCAAGACCTGCTTTCCGGTCAGCGCCTGCCCTGTGAGGCTGCACCCGTAGCGCACGTCCTGACCCTGCTGCGTCCGGAGAATCTCCGACATCACCTCGGATATCTGCAACGTGAGGTTGGCCCGTGCGGTGGCCAGGTCGGCCTTGGTCACGTTGACATGCCGATCATCGGCCAGCTGCAGCACCAACTGGTGACCGATTTTCGTCTCGAGGTAGTTCGCCACGAAGCTGGTGGTGGCCGTCGGGTGATCACCGGCGTACTGCCCAGTGCCGGCCCCGATCACCGGTGCCAACTGCTGACTGCCGTTCGATGACAGGTATGACTGGGAGTTGAGGTAGCACTGGTAGTACGCGCTGCCGGCAATGGCAGAAACGTCCGAGTTGAGGTCCTGCTGGCTGATGGCGCTGCCGTTCACGGTGGCCGCGTTCGAGGGGATCGACAGCGCCGCCGCGGCCACGCCACCAGCCAGGACAATGAGGAGAACGATGAGCCGTTTCACGCGCCGCGCACTCTACAAGGTGTCCCCGTGGGGACCCACATCGGCCACCGGGAGCAGTTCTTCGAGCACGGCGCGCACTGAATCGGGCGCCGCATTCCCGTTCGCGATGGGTAGCAGGAGCTGGCCGAGGTCCTCGCGGTAGGTGGCGTCCGGGGCCACTCGCCGGAGCCGAACCTGTGCGCTGGCGGGGAGGGCGACCGGCGAAATCCGAACCGTGGGCTGGCGGGTCCGGACGGTGCTCATGGAGATTTCGTTGACGCCCCGAGCCAGCGCACTGGCTCGCAGGCGTGCCAGCGCCAACAGGCCATCGGCGGGGGCGGGCAGCGGGCCATAGCGGTCGGCCCATTCAGCTCCGATGTCATCCACGTCGGCCATCGTCGTTGCCGAGGCCAGCCGGCGGTACGCCTCCAGACGGGCGTCCTCCGCCGCCACATAGTCCTTGGGGAGGTGGGCGTCCCCTGGGACATCGAGCGAGACAGTGGGCGGTGTCGGTCGGGCCTCGCCCCGCGCGTCCGCCACCGCCTCCGCCACGAGCTGCACGTACAGGTCGTAGCCGACCGCGGCAATGTGGCCCGACTGGTCCGAGCCCAGCAGGTTGCCGGCCCCGCGGATCTCGAGGTCGCGCATGGCGATCTTGAAGCCCGAGCCCAGCTCGGTGTGCTCCCCGATGGTCTTGAGGCGCTCGTAGGCCTGCTCGGACAGGACCCGGTCGGCCGGGTGGAAGAGGTATGCGTAGGCCCGCTGACCGCTTCGACCGACCCGTCCCCGGATCTGGTGCAGCTGGCCCAGCCCGAGCAGGTCGGCCCGGTCGACAATCAGCGTGTTGACGGAGGGCATGTCGATTCCCGACTCAATGATGGTGGTGCAGACCAGCACGTCGTAGCGCCGCTCCCAGAAGTCGAGCACGACCGTCTCCAGACTCCCCTCGTCCATTTGCCCGTGCGCCACCGCCACTCTCGCCTCGGGCACGAGGCCGCGCACCTCGCGCGCCACCCGGTCGATGTCCGACACGCGGTTGTGGACGTAGAAGGTCTGTCCTTCGCGCAACAACTCACGACGCAAGGCTTCACTGACCGCGGACGGATCCTGCTCGCCGACGTAGGTGAGGATCGGACGACGGTCAGCCGGTGGCGTGTTGACCATCGAGAGATCGCGGATGCCGGTCAACGCCATCTCCAAGGTGCGCGGAATGGGGCTGGCCGTCAATGTCAACACGTCGACCCCTTCAGCCATCCGCTTCATGGCCTCCTTGTGCGTCACGCCGAAGCGCTGCTCCTCGTCGACCACCAGGATTCCGAGGTTCTTGAACTGAACATCCTGGCCGAGCAGGCGATGCGTGCCCACCACGACGTCGACGCTCCCATCGGCCAATCCCTGCACCACGGCGCGCTGCTGGGTCGGCGACAAGAATCGGCTGAGCAATTCCACCCGTACCGGGTAGGGCGCGTACCGGTCAGCGAAGGTCTGCGCATGCTGGCTCGCGAGCAGCGTGGTCGGCGCCAGGATGACCGCCTGCGTGCCGTCCTGAACCGCCTTGAAGGCCGCTCGCACTGCCACCTCCGTCTTGCCGAAGCCGACGTCACCGCAAACCAGGCGGTCCATTGGCCGCGGCTCCTCCATGTCACGCTTGACGTCGGCGATTGCCTTCAACTGGTCTTCGGTCTCGACGAAGCCGAACGACGCCTCCATTTCGGCCTGCCAAGGCGTGTCGGGGCTGAATGCACGTCCCTCGACGGCCAGACGCCGGCGGTAGAGCTCGACCAGCTCCGCGGCCACCTCGCTCGCTGCGGCGCGTGCCTTCGCCCGGGTCCGCTGCCAGTCGGCCCCGCCCATCTTCGAAAGTGTCGGGGATTCACCGCCGCTGTACGGGGTGATGGCCTCAATCTGCTCCACCGGCAGATAGAGGCGGTCCGAGCCGCGGTACTGCAGGATCAGATAGTCGCGTGTGGTCCCGCCCATGGTGCGTGTGGTCACACCCTCGAAGCGCGCCACGCCGTGCTGGCGGTGCACCACGAAGCTTCCGGCCTCGAGGTCGTCGAAGAATCCGTCGGCCGCGCGAGCACGTGGGCGTGCCTTGCGGTGCGGCACCCGCCGACCCGTGACATCGGTTTCGGACAGGACGGCCACCATGGCTTCGGGCAGGATGAACCCAGTGCTGATGGGAGCTGCCACGACGCAGGCACCCGCCGTGCCCCGTGCCGCGCTGACGACCGGCGCGTGGATGCCCTCGGCGGCCAACGACTCGGAGAGTCGTCCGGCCCCGGCGGCGGTCGCGGCGCACAACGTCACCGAGTACCCCTGGCCGACCAATCCCGTGACGCCGGTCGCCAGCCGATCGGGGTCACCCGCGACCGGATCGAAACGCCGCACCGTCAATGCCGCGGTCGAGGGTCCTTCGGGGACCGGTGGCAGGGCAGTGACGCCGGCCACCGTGTTGCTGAGGAGGCGCTCGAAAGCCACGTGCAGCCGCGGAAAGCTCTCCTCCTCCCCCTCCTTGGCGCCCCAGGTGGCTGCGAGCGTCTCGGCCAGCGCGGCCTCCTCGTCGAGGAGCTGGACGGCCCGATCCCTGATGCGCCGGGGCTCGACGAGCACCACCTGCGCCCCGGCCGGGAGGAGATCGGGCAGGACCCGCGGTTGGTCGTCGAGGAACGGGAGCCACGATTCCATACCGTCGAACTGCGCACCCTCGGCCAAGCTCTCCCACACCGACGCACCCCAAGGCCTGCGCGCCGTCAGGTCGGCGGCGGCCTGGCGCATCGACGCGGTGAGGACGACTTCGCGGCAGCCGTAGAGCACTGCCGCGGCCAGGTCGTGCGACGAACGCTGGTCGCTGACCGAGAAGGCGGTGAGACGGTCGACCTCGTCACCCCACAGGTCGATGCGCACGGGCGCATCGGCCGTCGACGGGAAGACGTCGACGATGCCACCGCGGACCGCGAACTCGCCACGGTGCTCCACCTGGTGCTCCCGCCGGTAGCCCATGGATACCAGGGCGGGCAGGAACTCCCCCACGTCCACCTGGTCGCCCGTTCGCACGATGAGCGGAGCCGTTCCCTCCAACGGCCCCAGCCGCTGCAGAATGGCCCGAACCGGCGCCACTATGACGCGTGGAGGAGGCGGGACCGACGGGTCCGCCGCGGCAGAGAGCGCATGGAGCACGGCCAGCCTGCGCCCCATCGTCTCGGTCTCGGGGCTAACCCGCTCGAAGGGAAGTGTCTCCCAGGCGGGGAGCACCGCGACGGGTCCGGGCAGAGCGCCGACGACGGGACCGCCAGCGTCAGTGTCCTCCACTGCAGCAATGAGGCAGGACAGGTCGTCCCCCAGCCGCTCGGCATCGAGCCCGGTGGCCGTCACGACGAGCAGCGGCGTGCGCTCCGTGAAAGCGGCCAGCGCAGCGGCGACCACCGCCTGGGCCGCTTCGGGTACGGCGACGGTTGCGTCGACAGCGCCGACCAGGGCGGCCAGGATCGGGTCGCTGCGCAGGAGCCGTGGCAGGGCCGCCAAGCTGCCGGCACCGGTCGGCACGTTGGACACGGACACGGCCGGCGCAGAGGGAGGGGCGCCCACGGGATTCGGGGGGACAGTGGTCATCGGTCAGGTGGGGAGCGAGTGGCACCACAGCATGGCGGCATCCATGCCCTCGGCGACGATGTGCTCGATGGCGTCCGCCGCCGTCTGCACCGACGTCGTCAGCAGCTCACGTACCGCCTTGGGCGGTCGGCGCAGGACGTGCGAGGCGCCCTGCGCCGCGCTCGGAGGCTTGCCCACTCCGATGCGCACGCGCAAGAAGTCCGCCGAACGGAGATGGGACTCGACCGAGCGCAAGCCGTTGTGGCCGGCCAGGCCGCCACCCGCTTTCAGTCGCACCGTGCCCGGAGGGAGGTCGAGCTCGTCATGCACGATCACCACCTCGTTCGGCTCGGCGACCCCGAATCGCGTCACGAGGTTGCGCACCGCGGCCCCCGAGTCGTTCATGTAGGTCGTCGGTACGGCCAGGACCACGCGTCGGCCGGCCAGGGTGATCACGGCGGCCCGGGCCCGCACGCCCTTCTCGGCGCGCAGTACTGCGCCGTGCCGCCGTGCCAGCAGCTCGACCGCGTCGGATCCCGCGTTGTGCAGGCTCCCAGCGAACTCGTTTCCCGGGTTTCCGAGCCCGGCGACGAGGAGATCCGCCGGTGTTCCCCGGTACTGCGACCGGGCAAAAGGGCGGCGCAGAACCTAGCTCTCTTCGCTGCCCGTCTCGGCCGACGCGTCGCCCCCAGACTCGGCCGTGGCCTCGCTCCCTTCGGCGCCCTCTTCGCCCTCGCCGGTCTCTTCCTCGGTGACCACGCGTGGCGGCTGGCCGATGGCGACCGCCGTCTCGGGGTCGATGTCCGTGGTCACGCCGTCGGGCAGGACCAGATCGGAGACCCGCGCCTGCCCACCGATGGTCAGGTCGGTGATGTCTGCCTCGATCGCAGACGGGATGGCCGTCGGCAGCGCGTTGATGGCGAGCGTGAACATCTGCTGGTCGACCAGCCCGTCGCCGTGGTGCACTTCGAGCGCCTCGCCGACCAAGATGATCGGGACGTCGGCACTGATGACTTCGTCACGGCGCACGATGACGAAGTCCACGTGCGTCACTGTCTGCGCCACCGGATGCCGCTGCATCTCGCGGGCCAGGGCGAGAAACGTGCCCGAGCCGGTGTCGAGCGACAGGAGCTGGTTGGCTCCAGCCTCGCTGTTGAGCGCGATGCGCAGTTCGCGGGCCACGATGGCGACCGGCAGCGGGTCGGTCCCGTGACCGTAAATGACGGCGGGGATCTTTCCCTCACGCCGCAGGCGGCGCACGGCGCGCGAGCCCGTGGGGCGCCCGACTTCAGCGGCGAGTACGACTTCGGCCATGGTGGATCTCCTCAGGTGGCGAGAATGGTTGCGGACGGCATCTGGCCTCCGGCGAACGGCCTATCAGGTTAGCCGCGCCGTCGGTGGAGCGACCACCGGCCCGTCAGACCAGGTTGTCCCCACCGAAGAGCTCCGAGACCGATGTGTCCTCGAAGACGGCGTCGATGGCGTCGGCGATGATCTTGGCCACGGACAGGACCTCGAGCTTGTCGAAGATCCGGTCCTCGGCCACGGGAAGCGTGTCGGTCACCACCACCCGGGAGATCGGGGCTGCCTTGAGGCGGTCAACGGCCGGATCGGACAGGACGGCGTGGGTGGCCATGCACGAGATGTCCGAGGCACCGGCCTCGGACAGCAGCTCGGCGGCGGCGCAGATCGTGCCAGCGGTGTCGATCATGTCGTCGATCAGCACGCAGTGGCGCCCTTCGACGTCACCCACGACGTGACGGGCCTTGACCTCGTTGTAGGTGCCGCGCGGCCGCGTCTTGTGGATCAGGGCCAGGTCGAAACCGAGATGTTGGCTGTAGCGCTCCGCCACCTTGACCCTCCCGGCGTCGGGCGCCACCACGACGACGTCGTCACCGAGGTTGTCGCGCATGTAGGCCTCGAGCACCGGCGCCGCCACCAGGTGGTCGAAGGGCGTGTCGAAGAAACCCTGGATCTGCCCGGAGTGCAGGTCGACGCTGATGACGCGATCCGCGCCCGCCGCCGACAGCATGTCGGCCACGAGCTTGGCCGTGATGGGTTCCCGCCCCGTCGCCTTGCGGTCTTGGCGCGAGTATCCGTAATACGGACACACCGCCGTGATCCGTTTGGCCGAGGCGCGCTTGGCGGCGTCGATCATGATCAGGTGTTCCATCAGCGAGTCGTTGACCGGACTGGCGTGCGTCTGCACGATGAAGACGTCGCAGCCGCGGATGGAGATGTCGTACTTGCAGTAGATCTCTCCGTTGGCGAACTCGCGCAGGTTCGCTTCACCCAGCTCGACGCCGAGATGGCCCGCGATGTCCCGTGCCAATGACGGGTGCGCACGCCCGGAGACCAGCTCGAGGCGACGCCGGGGGATCAACTCCACGACACCAACGCTAGTGCGCCCCGCCGTGCCGCGTCTCCGGGCCTGCCGGCCCGCTGTGTCGATGCCGCCCGCTCAGCCTTCAGGCCCTGCGACCACCGAGTGCGGGCCCAACTCGGCCCCGGCAGCCACCTCGGCTCCCGGTTCCAGGACGCTGTACGGCCCGATGCGCGCCCCGGCGCCAATGGTGGCCATCGTGCAGACGCAGGCCGCCACCAGCGCGCCCTCGCCGACGTTGGTGTCGGTCAACACGGCATCGGGCCCGATTTCGGCGCCCACCCCCACCGAGCAATTGCCGCGGAGGATGACACCGGGGAGCAGGGACACGTCGGCCGCCAGGTGGACTTCGGCATCCACATAGGTCCGCTCGGGGTCCCACATGGTGACGCCGCGTCGCATCCAGCGTTCGTTGATCCGATCGCGCAACTCGGCTTCGGCCACGGCCAGCTGGGCCCGGTCGTTCACGCCGGCCGCCTCCATGGAATCGGGCAGCACGAGCGAGCGGACGGAATAGCCGGCGCTGTTCAGGACGCCAATGGCATCGGTCAGGTAGTACTCGCCCTGTGCGTTGGCCGGGCTGAGGCGGCGCAGGGTGGGTGCCAAGATGCTGCGCCGGAAACAGTAGATGGAGGTGTTGACCTCGTCGATGGCCTTCTCCTCCTCGGTGGCGTCTGCCTCCTCCACCACCCGGGTCACGTCACCGTCCTTACCGTGAATGACCCGGCCGTAGCCGGCGGGGTTCTCCACCACGGCGGTGAGGAGCGTCGCACCGGCGTCCTCGGCCCGGTGGGCGCGAACCAGTGCGGCCAGCGTCTGCGGACGCAGGAGCGGGGTGTCGCCGGGGAGCACGACCACGTCCTCGGTCTCGTCGTCATCGTCGTCGGGCAGGCCGGTAAGCCCAACGGCGAGGGCGTCACCGGTGCCGGTCCTGGTCAGCTGCTCGACGAATTCGATCTCCATGGTCGGCGGCGCGTGCTGAACCAGCGTCTTGGTGACCCACTCGCCTCGGTGCCCCACCACCACGACGACCCGCGTCACGTCGACCTCGGCCATGGCGTCGAGCACGTGCAGGATCATGGGTCGGCCACACAGGAGGTGGAGCGGCTTGGGGCGCTCCGAGCGCATCCGAGTGCCCTCCCCAGCGGCCAGGACGACGGCAGAAAGTCGGCGCTCGGGCATGCGGGCATTCTTAGCCCGCTCCGGCGCCCGGCGTGCGTATGGGACACTCGTGGGCGTGCCCAAACGCGTGCCCTACGACGAGTTCGGGCTGTTCCACGAGAACGCCGCCGAGTACGGACTCGCCTACGACGGTCCACCCGACGTCCGGCGCGTCGACGTCGAGGTCTCGCCGGGCCGGGCGGTCTCCAGCCTGGTCTGGGGCGATGGACCACCCGAGCTGGTGCTGGTGCACGGGGGGGCCCAGAACGCCCATACCTGGGACACCGTGGCCATGGCCCTGGCCCGGCCGCTCCTCGCCATCGACCTGCCGGGCCACGGGCACTCCGACGGCGGCCTCGACGGCTCCATCTCGGCCGTCAGCAACGGGCGAGACCTGGCGGCGGTGATCGCCGAGCTCGCCCCGGACGCCCGCGGCGTCGTCGGCATGTCCCTCGGCGGCGTCTCCTCGCTCGCGCTGGCCGCATACGCCCCCGAGCTCGTGCGCGCCCTGGTGCTCGTCGACGTCACACCCGGCGTGAACGCCGAGAAGGCGGCGCCCATCACCAACTTCGTCAACGGACCGGCCAGTTTCGACAGCTTCGACGACCTGCTGACCCGGACCATTGAGCACAACCCGGGGCGCTCGGAGTCGTCGCTGCGCCGGGGGATCTTGCACAACGCGGTGCAGCGCGAGGACGGCAGCTGGGTCTGGCGCTACGCCCGCTTCCGCACCGAGCCCTCCGGGCCGGCCGCCCACCCCGAGTTCGGCGATCTGTGGGAGGCCGTCTCCGGTCTGGCGGTGCCACTCCTCCTCGTGCGCGGCCTCGCCTGGTCCGTGGTCGACGACGCCGATGTCGCCGAGTTGCTGCGCCGCCAGCCGACCGCCACCGTCATCGGCGTCGAAGGAGCGGGCCACAGTGTCCAGGGCGATCGGCCGCTGGAGTTGGCCCGCATTCTGGACGACTTCCTCTTCGGGGACGGCTGATGGACGAGAGCGGCCAGCACTCCGACGCGACCAGCGCCGACGCGGGCATCTGGTTCACGCGCCGCGCCGTCAAGCTTCACGTCGTGATCCTCATCGTGGTGCCGGCCTTCATGGCCCTGTGCGTGTGGCAGCTCAGCCGCGCCCTGGCCGGCAACTCGCTCAGTTGGGCCTATGTGTTCGAATGGCCGCTCTTCGCCGCCTACGCCGTCTACATGTGGTGGCGCTTCGTCCACGAGGCAGCCGAGGGCGCAGCACCGCCGGTCGCCGCCCACGATCCGGCCGGCGACCACGCGTCCGCCACGGCCGAGCAGGCGTCAGCGTACGATCCGTCCGAGGAAGCCGAAGAGGACGCGGAGCTCGCGGCCTACAACACGTATCTGGCCGAGCTGGCCGATCAGGACAAAGCAACCGGTCGCTGACGGGAGCTCCGGGGGGAGGGCTCGAACCTCCAACATCCGGCTCCAAAGGCCGACGTTCTGCCGATTGAACTACCCCGGACCGAGGCGAATGCCGCCTTCAGACTAGACACGCCGATGGCCCGTGCCGGGGCGAAGGACGGCGATAGGTTCTGTGATCGTGCGCATCCTGGTGGTCGACGACGACCCAGCCGTCCGCCGCTCGATCGACCGGGCGCTGCGACTCGAGGGCTACGAAGTGGTCGCTGTCGCCTCGGGTGGCGAAGCGCTCGAGGCACTGGCGCAGGCGCCGCCCGATGCGCTGATCCTCGATCTGGGTCTGCCTGACCTCGACGGCCTGACAGTCTGCCGGCGCATGCGCAGCGCGGGTGACGACACGCCGGTGCTCATCCTGACCGCGCGTGACGCCGTCGACGACCGCGTCCAGGGGCTTGATGCCGGAGCCGACGACTATCTGGTCAAGCCGTACGCCCTGGCGGAGCTGCTGGCCCGCCTGCGCGCCCTGCTGCGACGCCGCTTCGAGGGGGAGGGCGGGTTGCTCCGCGTGGGCGATCTCATGCTCGACCTCTCCACGCGCGAGGGACAGCGCGGCGAGCGCACCTTTGCGCTCACGCGCATTGAGTTCGATCTCCTCGAGATGTTCCTGCGTCACCCCCGCCAGGTCCTCACCCGTGAGGTGCTGCTCAACCGGGTCTGGGGCTTCGACTTCGACTCGGGAACGAATTCGCTCGCCGTCTACGTCGGCTACCTGCGCCGCAAGCTCGAAGAGGGAGGCGAGCCACGCTGCATCCAGACGGTGCGCGGCGTGGGCTACGTGCTGCGGGACTCGTGACCTTTCGCACGCGGCTCGTCCTGGCCACGACGGTCGCCGTCGTCGTCGCCGTCCTGGCCGCGTCGCTCGGCTCCTTCCTCGTGGCGCGCCACACGCTGGTGCAGGCGGCCGACAGTTCGCTGCAGACGGCAGCGGAGAAGATCATCGCCGGCCAGGAGATCGGCTCGACCACGGCCACGCTCGGGCAGGTGATCGATACGACGGGCGCCGTGGTTTCGGGTGGCGGCCTCCCCGTCACCGGACAGGTGCGGTTTGTCGCCAATGGCCTGGCACCGAACTTCTTCACCACCGTCACTGTCGACGGGAACCAGATGCGCGAGTTCGTCGAGCATCTGCCACCCGGAACCCAGTTCGACTCCGGCAACGCCTACTTGACCAAGGGCGGCGCGCTCCAGATCGCCACGCTGCTCAACGTCGACTCCCAGCTGAAGCGGCTCGCGCTCCTGCTCGGCGCGGTCGCATTCGTCGGCGTGTTGCTCGCGGTCGTGCTGGGCTGGGTGGTGGCCCGCACCGCCTTGATCCCGCTCAATGCTCTCACCGACACGGTCGAGGACCTGGCCGAGACGACCGACGTGACCCGCCGCTTGCAACCGGGCCGCCCCGACGAGCTGGGGCGGCTGCGCCGCACGTTCAACCGCCTCCTCGAGGCGCTCGAGTCGTCGCGTCGCGCCCAGAGCCAGCTGGTGCTCGACGCCTCGCACGAGCTGCGCACTCCCCTCACGAGCCTGCGGACGAACCTCGAGGTCATCCGGCGGGTCGACGAGCTGACCGACGAAGACCGTTCCGTCCTCGTCGACGACGTTCTCGTGCAGCTGCAGGAGCTCACCGACATCGTGGGCGACCTGGCCGAGCTGGCCCGAGGTGACCGGGGCCCGGCGTCGCGCGAGCCCCTCCGGCTCGACCTGCTCGTCCAGGACGAGGTGGCCGTGCAGAACACCCACGGCCGGTCCAAGGACGTGCACTTCGAACTCGTGGCCGAGCCGTGCTGGGTGGTGGGCAGCGACGACGGGCTGCGCCGAGCCGTGGGCAATCTGCTCGACAACGCCCGCAAGTGGAGTCCGGCCGGCCAGCCGGTCGAGGTGCAGTGCCGCGCCGGCCAGGTAGTGGTGCACGACCACGGACCCGGCATCGCGGCCGAGGACCTGCCCCACATCTTCGACCGCTTCTACCGCTCGCCGGCCGCTCGGGGCCTGCCCGGATCGGGCCTCGGGCTGGCCATCGTGGCCCAGGTCGTCAAAGCGGAGGGTGGGACCATCGACGCCGAGAACGACCCTGGTGGGGGCGCCCGGATGACCATGCGCCTGCCCACTGTGGTTGGTCCCGTCACGGCCCCACTGCAGGTCGCTGACTAGACAGACCTCGGGCGGGAAACCGGTTTTCTTCGCTCGCTCTTATGGAGCGCCAACCTGCCCCCAAGCTCGGGAGCCCAGACTTGCCTCGTACCCCCGGCGGTGCGGAGTTCCCGCTCTCGCCACTGGCAGGGAGTCCCCCTCCCGCCGCCGGTGACGCCGGTAGGGACGGTTCCGCCCCGTCCCTGCCGGCGTCTCCTCCTTCCGGCTTTCGAGCTACTGGGCTCTCCCGTATCTGGGCTCTCGTGTCGTCCGGGTTTCCCTCCGTTCCACCGGAGGCAGGGCGTGGACCTGCGCCGTCAGTCCCGGGCGATGAACTCGATCCGGTTGCCGAAGGGGTCGTCGACGTAGGCACCTTCCCCCGGGCTTCGGTCCTCATTGGGGCGCACAACCACGCCGGCCGCCTCCAGCGTCGAGACCAACGCCGGCAGGTCGCGGACGACGAGCGCAGGGTGGGCCTTGCGGGCGGGGCGGAAGTCCTCGTCCACACCGAGATGCACCGCCACCGAACCCCCGCCGAACCAGCACCCACCCCGCGCCGCCAGCGGCTCGGGCTTGGGCTGGCGCGCCAGGCCCAGCAGCCCTGCGTAGAAAGCCTCGGCCTCCTCCTCCCGTCCGGCCGGCATGGCGAGTTGCACGTGGTCGAGCCGGACGATCTCGAAGCCCATGGACGCCTCCTCCGTCGGGACCGACCTGGCAGTCGACCCGTGCGACCGCTAGCCTGCCCGACGACATGGGATCACTGATCAAAAAGCGCCGCAAGCGGATGCGCAAGAAGAAGCACAAGAAGATGCTCAAGGCCACGCGCTGGCAGCGCCGGGCCGGCAAGTAACTTCCGGCCACCCGCTCCCGCTCTCTCCTCAGTCCCCTTCCCAGCCCGCCGGCACGGTGCGGGCGACCACCAGGCGGGCCGTGTCGGTGCCGACGCGCACCTCGTGCTGCGCCGGCGCAGCAGCACCGGTCACTTCCACGAACCACGTCGAGCCGCTCCCGGCGAGGACTGGCTCGCTTCCTGTCAGCTCCCCCAGGGCGTCGCGCCAGCGCGCCAACCGTGGATCCACGCTGAGCGCGGCGGTCGTCAGCGCGTTCGGCACCTCGTGCCCCGGGTCGCCATCCCAGGCGCGGTAGACGAGGGCGGTGTCCACGCCGAAGGGCGGGAGGAGCAACACGAAGGTACGGGCCTCGAAGGGCAACGGGGTGACGAGCTCACCGACCCCCGCCACCCGGGCTCGGCCACCGACGACGCAGAAGGGGACGTCGGAGCCGAGGCGCAACGCCACGGCGGCGTCGCGGCACCCGGCCCAGCGCAGCACGGCGGCGGCATCGGCCGACCCCCCGCCCAGGCCGCCGCCCAGCGGGATCCGCTTGGTCAACTGCACGCGGGCTTGGCGGCCCGCCGCCTCGAGCGCCCGCTCCACCAGGTTCAGCCCCGGGCCGGGCAGCCCGCCCCCCCCGAGCGCCCCCTCGGCCTCCACGACCAGGCCCGACGACCCTTCGGCGATCTCGAGCTCGTCGGCGAGGCTGAGCGTGACCATTTCGGCCGCGAGCTCGTGGTATCCGTCCGGTCGCACGCCGGTCACCTGCAGCGACAGCGTCAGCTTGGCGGGAGCCAGCACCGTGGTCATAACGCCGCCAGCCTGCCCCAGGCCGCAACATCGAGTTCTTCGGCCCGGGCGTCGGGGCGCACCCCGGCCCGCTCGAAGGCGTCGGGGTCGACGACGCCGGCCAGCGAGCGACGCAGCATCTTGCGCCGTTGGGCGAACCCCGCCCGCACGACCGCGTTGAGCCGCTCGTAGGAGACCAGGGCCGGATCGACCGCCGGCTGGGGGCGGCGCTGCAGGCGGACCAGGACCGACTCGACCCGGGGGCGCGGAATGAAGACCGACGCCGGCACCCGGCCCACGACGGCGGCGTGCGCGAAATAGGCGATGCGCACGGAGACCGCACCATAGGGGTCCTCGCCCGCCGCCGCCGCCATCCGCTCACCCACCTCGCGCTGGACCATCACGAGGAGGTGGGTCACGGCGGGCACCTCGGCCAGGGTCCGCAGCACCAGGGGCGTCGCCACGTTGTAGGGCAGATTGGCCACCAGGCTCCAGGGCCCGGGGCTCCGCTCGGCCAACAGGGCGCCCAGGTCGAGCTCCAACGCGTCACCGTGGACGGTCTCGACCCCCGTACCTTCCACCACAGTGCGGAGCACGGGGAACAGGTGGCGGTCCGTCTCGACCGCCACCACGGCGGCCCCGGTCTCGGCCAGGGCCAGCGTCAGGGAGCCCAGGCCCGCCCCGATCTCGAGCACCCGGGTGGCTGGACCGGCGCCCGAGAGGCGGGCGATGCGGCGGACAGTGTTGGGGTCAGCGACGAAGTTCTGGCCGAGGGCGCGACTCGGGGTGATCCCGTGCACCGACAACAGCTGGGCAATGTCGGCGCCAGAAAGGGTCACCAGGAGATTGTGACGTCCACCACTCCCTGCCCGAGGCTGCCGATCTGCGAGAAGCCCGACGGCGACATGTCGACCACGCGTGGGTAGCCCGCCGCCTCGCGGTCGTCGACGGTGCAGACGGTCGACGCACCGGTTGCGTTGTTCACCACCGTGAGCACGGTGCCGAACGGAAGTGTCGGGCTGGCACACATCCCCGCCGGAGCGGCCGAGTACCACGTGGCTTCACCGCCCTCGCTGTGTGCGGCCGCGCGCGGCGCCGGCGCCGCTGTCGTCGTCGTGGTCGGAGGCGGTGGTGGAGGCGGTGGTGGTGCCGTCGTCGTCGTGGTCGACGGCGCCGGTGCTGTCGTCGTCGTCGACGGCGCCGTCGTGGTCGTCGTCGCTGCCGTCGACGACGTCGTGGTCGGCGCCTGGTAGACGACGAGATTCGACGGCAACTTCACGCCGTCGGCCGACGGCGGCGTGGCAGCGGCGCTCTTCTTGTTGTCGTGCGCGCCGTTTGACGCGGTCTGTGACCGCGACGCGTGCGCAGACGCGTTCTGTAACAGCAGGAGAGGCGCGCCGAACAACGCGCCGCATATGACTGCAGCAACGCCGAGGCGCCTCCCCCCAGTGCTCTGGTTCCGCAGGGCTCCACCCTTCTCCGGGGACACAGTGCACCCGCGCCGACACACGGGTGGCGAGGGGTTTCTGGAGAAGTTAGATAACCAATCACGAGCGGCGCAAACCCGGAAACGAACCAAACCTTTTCGCGCGCTCTTTCCGCAGGTCAGGCGCACCGCTGTCCGTGATATTTAGGTGAACTCCCTGTTCAGAGAGGAGTTTTCGCCCAATTCAACCTCAAACACCCTGGTCACAAGGTTCTCGTATTTCTCACAGCACCGCGCGCTTTAGCTACCTGTGGAAAACACCATGGCCGCCGCGGTCGCGCTGCGCTCCCGCACCTCGTCGACGGCGCAGCCCTTTACCCCGGCGATGGCGTCTCCGACGAACGGAAGGTAGGACGGCTCGTTGACGCGGCCCCGATGCGGCACCGGAGCGAGGAACGGACTGTCCGTCTCGACGAGCAGACGGTCGAGCGGGCAGCGCGCCGCTGCCTCGCGCACGTCCGCCGCGTTCTTGAACGTGACGATCCCGCTGAACGACACGTACATGCCCGCGCGCAGACACGTGTCAACCTCGTCGGGTCCGCCCGTGAAGCAATGCAGGACCGTGCGGTCCGGCACACCCTCCGCGTGCAAGACGTCGAACAGATCGGGCCAGGCATCGCGAGCGTGGATCACCAGCGCGAGTTCGTGCGAGTGCGCCAGCGCGATCTGTGCTGCGAACGCGGCGCGTTGGACGTCGCGCGGCGAATGGTCGTAGTAGTAGTCCAGCCCGCATTCCCCGACCGCCACCACCACGCGGTCAGGCACCGCCACCTCGCGTGCGAGAAGGCTCGCCACGTCGTCGATGCCGGCGGTCGCCTCGTGCGGGTGCAGCCCGACGGAGGCCCACGCACGCGGGACGGCCGGGGTACCGCCTGGTGGAGCGGCGGTGGCCCGGGCGACCGCCACCGCTTGCTCGGAGGTGGCAGCCCCGGTCCCGACACAGAGCAACCGGTCGATGCCCGCCTCGGCCGCACGAGCCAGCACGGGCTCCAGCTCCGTGGTCGTGCCGCCCTCTTCCGGGAGGTACTCCTCCTGGACGTGGCAGTGGGAATCGAACCAGCCCGCCAACGTTCAGGCCTTGCGCCGCGGAAACAGGGGATCGCCCTTCACCACGGCGTTGCCGCCGCCGTGGCCGCCCCACGTTGCGTCGGCCGGGACGCGCGCCTCGGAGGGATCCCCGGCTCGTCCGATACGGCGCCAGACCTCGGCCGCCGTCGACGGCATGGCAGGAGCGATGAGGATCGCCACGATGCGCAGAACCTCGAGGGCGTCGCCGAGGACGGCGTCGACCGCTGGACCGGGCTCCATCTTCCACGGTTCGGCCGACTCGAGCTCCGCGTTGGCCGCGCCGATCAGACGCCAGGTCGACTCCAGCGCGTCCTGTGGTGCCCAGCGGGCCCAGGCACTCGACGCATCGGCGAGCGCGGCCGCTGCCACCGGCGCGAGCGTGCTGGCCTCGTTGCAGCCGGGGCCGATGCCAGCGCACTTGGACGTCACGACGGTCGTGACACGCGACACGAGGTTGCCCAAGTTGTTGGCCAGATCGGCGTTGTAGCGTGCCACAATGCCCTCGTAGGAGAAGTCACCGTCACCGCCCAGAGCCACGTCGCGGAGAAGGTGGTAACGCAGCGGATCGACGCCGAAATCGTCGGCCAACGCCAGCGGCGACACGTCCGTGATCTTGCGCGGTGCCGCGCCCTCGCCACCGGCCAAACCCGAGGCGATCATGGTCTTGCCGAGCTTCTGCCCGCCCATGAGCAGGTAGCCGTGCACGAAGATCTCCTCGGGTGGGTCAATACCCGCCGCCATGCACATGGCGGGCCACCAGACGCAGTGGAACTTGAGGATGTCCTTGCCGATCAGGTGGTGGGCCGCACCCCAGCGCGCCGCGAAGGTGGCCGGGTCGGACCCGTAGCCGGCCACTGTCAGGTAGTTGATAAGGGCGTCGTACCAGACGTAGAAGACGTGCCCGCTGTCCCAGGGCACCGGCACGCCCCAGGTGAACGAGGTGCGGGTGATGGAGACGTCACGCAGACCGCCCTTGATGAAGCCGAGGGCCTCGTTGCGCTTGGAGGTCGGGCGCACGAAGTCAGGATGGCTGTCGTAGTAGTCGAGCAGCCGCTCTTCGAATTGGCTCAGCCTGAAGAAGTAGTTGTCTTCCTCCATCTCGACGACGGCGCGTCCGTGCACCGGGCACTTGCCGTCGACGAGCTGGTCTTCGAGGTAGTAGTCCTCGCACGAGACGCAATAGAGGCCAGAGTACGAGCCGAGCGCGATGAACCCGTTGTCGTAAATGCGTTGAAGGAACTGCTGGACCACCTCATAGTGGCGCGGCTCGGTGGTGCGGATGAAGTCATCGTTGCTGATGTCCAGTCGGTCCCACGCCTCGACGAAACGAGCCGACGTCCGGTCCGTCCACTCCTGCGGAGTGGTCTCGTTGGCTTCGGCCGCCTCCACGATTTTGGCGCCGTGCTCGTCGGTGCCCGTCATGAACCAGACGTCGTCGCCCAGGAGCCGATGCCAACGCGCCAGTGCGTCGGCGTTGACCGTCGTGTACGCCGTGCCCACATGCGGGGCGTCGTTGACGTAGTAGATCGGGGTGGTCAGGTAGTAGGGAGGCACCGCCGGTAGCGTACCGGCGACCTCACCCCGGGCCCGACGTCCCGTCGCCTCGCTGCACCGCGCTCCGCACGCGTAACGCGGCCTCATAGGCGCGGCGTCTGGGCACGTTGAGCGACGCCGCCACGAGATCGGCCGCCTGGCGCGGGCCCGCCGACGGGTCGTCGTCCAAGACGGCCCGCACGGCAGCTTCGACGTCGGCCTCACCCGCCCGCGGCCGGGGAGGCGATCCAGCGATCACGAGGACGACTTCGCCCCGAACCTCGCGCGCGGCAAAGGCCTGCGCCGCGGCGCTGAGGGTGCCCCGCCACACCTCCTCGTGCACCTTGGTGAGCTCGCGCACCACCGCCACCGGCCGCGCCGGGTCGGCGGCCGCCAGCTCCTCGAGCGTGGCGACCAGCCGTCCGGGGGCCTCGAGCACGACAGTCGTCCGGTCGTCCGCCATGAGCGACCCGAGGCGGCGGCGGCGCTCAGGGCCCTTGCGCGGCAGGAAACCCTCGACGCAGAAGCGGTTGGCCGGCAGGCCGCTTACCACCAGCGCACCCACCACAGACGATGGTCCGGGCACCGTGCTGACCGTCTCCCCGGACGCGGCCAGCTGCCCCGCCAGCCACGCCCCGGGATCCGAGATCCCCGGTGTCCCGGCATCGCTCACGACGGCCACCGTCGCGCCACCCGCGACGGCGCCGGCCACCCGGTCGAGCCGCGCCGCCTCGTTGTGCCCGTGCAGCGACAGCAGGCGGTCGCCGTGTGGGCCCTTGGCCGAAATCCCCGCCGCGGACAACAGAGCCCGCGTCCGCCGCGTGTCCTCGCAACAGATCATGTCCGCCGCGGCCAGTACCTCACACGCCCGTGGCGAGAGATCCCCCAGGTTGCCGATCGGCGTGGCCACCAGCACGAGCTGGCCCCGCCGCCCCTCGCTCACGGCGGGTCGCTCGCGTCACCGTTCGAGACCTCACGCAGCTCGAGCTGGTCGCCCACCCGCACGCCCCAGCGTTCGAACGAGCCCGCCTCGGTCTGGACGGCGCTCCGGGCCGCTCGCCCACCGAGTGCCACCCGCCACGGCTTCAGCCGGGAGACCCGCACGACCGTGAGGTCCGTCGACAGGAACGCCACGTCAATGGGGAATTTCATACCGACGGTGTGGACCGTCCGCAGACCGTCGACGTGGAGGGCGCCCTCGCAGCCGGTCCGCCCGCGCAAAACGCCGCGCTCGGCCGGCGAGTCGGCCAGCTCGAGCGCACACACCACATTGCCGTCCCGCAGCAGCCATCCGGACCGCATCCGCCCGAGGCTACCGGACGACCTGCGGCGTTCGGTCTAAGCTCTCACCCCTTATGTCGAAGCGAACCGTCAAGCGCAAGCTCAGGACGAAGAAGAAGGCCAATCACGGCAAGAAGCCAAACTGCGGCCGCGGCTGACACCACGCTGACCGGCCGGGCGGCACGGCCGGCGACCTCACAGTCCGTGCCAGGCCGCTCCCCGTGCAGCCAGCACGCTGCACAACGTGGTGGGCACGTCGGAAATGATCCCGTCGACCCCGAGGTCGAGCAGGCGATCCATCGACTCGGTGTCGTTGACCGTCCAGACGTGGACGGCCTTGCCGGCCCGGTGGGCCGCCGCCACGAAGCGCTCGTCGACGACCACGAGGTCCCCCTGACGCTCGGGCACCTGGAACGCCACGGCCGGCGACTCGGGCAGGTCGTTCCCCGCCTGCACGGCCTGCCACGCCTCGGCCGTGGTGATGGTGCCCGCTGAGGTCGCTACGGCCGGCGCGTGCTGGCGGAAGGCGTCGGTGGCCGGGTCGAGGAACGACGCCACGATCACGTCGTCGGTGCGCTCGAACTCCGCCAACAGGCGGGCGAGCGACTTCTCGTAGGGCGCCACGACCGGCGCCGTCTGCTTGATGTCGAGGTTCAAGACGACGCCCGGGAACTGCTCGAGCACCTCGCGCAGCGTGGCGATGCCGTAGGCACGGTCGACCGGCGCCCGCCCGCGGAAGGGGTAATCACCGTCGGGCTGGCCCGGCGTCACGTCAGCCCCGGGGATCCACCAGTAGGAGAAGTCCATGTCGCGCAGCTGGGCCAGCGTGAACGACGCGATGGTGCCCTGGCCGGCCGTGGTGCGGTCGACCGTGGCGTCGTGGCACACCACGAGCTCGCCGTCCGCGGTGGCATGGACGTCGAGCTCAATGGCGGTCGCGCCCACCTCGAGGGCATGGGCGATGGCGTGCAGGGTCGACGAGGGCGACTCCCAGGCACCGCCTTGATCCGCGTAGGCGATCACCCTGCGCTCGAGCCATTGCGTCCCCTGACCCACGGTGCCGACGGTAACAGCCGTGCCGCGGGGTCCTGACGTCCTTGCGACCCGGCGCGCCCATCTCGACCTGGGCGAAGCCATGGGCGGCCACGGCGGGCCTATCCTCGTGCGGCGTGCTCGATCATCTCCTCGTCGACCTCATCGGCACCATCCGCTCCTCCTTCGACCGGGCGCTGCTCCAGCGTCAGGCGGTCGAGGAGCGGTTCCAGGTCGATGTCTTCCTGGGCGACGTTTCCTGGGAGACCTCCTACAGCCTGCCGGGCGAGGAGCAGCCACCGCGGGTGCGCGCCGACGTCTCGGTCGACTGGCCGACGTGGAGCCAGACCTCCTATCGCAGCTGGTCCATCGGCGAGCCGCCCGACGAGCTGCCCGAGGTGGTGATCGAGGTGGCCTTGCGGGTGCAGCGCATGGCCGAGGCGCCCGACACCGAGAAGGTGCTGGCGGTGCTGCCGGTGGCCGGACCGCTCGACAACCCCGACGCTCTCGTGCGGACCGCCACGACCATCGAACAGATGCACACCGAGAGCGAGGTGGATGGCGACATCCGCTGGGCGGCCGAGGCGACCTACGAGGGCTCCCTGCGCTTCAGCGAGCAGCAGCTCGAGGAGCCCTCGACCCTCGTCCCGATCTTCGACGACATCACCCGCTGGATCGCCTCGACCCTGATTTCGCTCGCCGACCTCCCCTTCACGTTCCTGCCCCCAGGGGAGGACGACGCCTGACCCGGACTGCACCCCCGCCGAGCCACTCCCCTCACGGCGTGCCCCGGCCATGATCCTGCTCGACGACCTCACCCGCCGCGCCCGCACCCTCGGCGCGCTGCTCCTCGCCCTGACCCTCGGCGCGGTGCTCGCCGCCTGTGGATCGTCGGCGCCCGCCGCGCCCCCGCCGGGGCAGGGCCTCGTGCTCGACCGCCCGACGCCCCAGTCGCTCGCCCTGACGAACCAACGGGGCCAGAGCGTCACACTGGCCTCGCTGCGCGGCAAGGTCGTCGTGCTCGCGCCCTTCTTGTCCCTGTGTCAGGACGAGTGCCCGCTCGTCACCGGTGCCTTCATCGCGCTGCAACACGACGTTCGTGCCGCGGGACTGGGCACGCGTGTCGTCTTCGTCGAAGCCACCGTCGACCCCGGTCGCGACACGGTGGCCCGGTTGGCCGCCTATCAGAAGAAATTCGGCGCCGCCTGGGACCTGTGGACCGGGTCGCCGGCCACTATCGCCGCCTTTTGGAAGCCGTTCGGCGTGGCGTACCAGCAGGTGCCCGAGGAGCAACCCCCGAAGACGGACTGGTACACCGGGCAGGCCCTCACGTACGACGTCGATCACACCGACGGGTACATCCTCATCAACGGCGCCGGGCGCGAACGTTTCGTCGACGCCGAGCGCGCCCAACGAGAAGGGCGCCCTCAATCCCAAGCTGCGCGGGTTGCTCGACGGCGGCGGCCTGCACGACCTGCGGAATCCGCAGGCGCCCAACTGGACGCCGACCGACGCCCTGACCTCCATCAGTTGGCAACTCGGTACGACCATTCCAGCGGCGAACGCATGAGGGGCCTTCGGCTGCGCCGCGCCCCCCTCGTCGTCCCGGCAGCGCTCGTCGGTCTCGCGTTATCGCTCAGTGCCTGCGGGGGCGGGGTGTCGACGCTGTCCTCGCCACCCACCACCGACGCGTCGTTGACGCTGACCCTGCAGCGCTCGCCGGTCGGGCCGATTCTGGCGACGGGCGGCGGCGACACGCTGTACGACTTCGTCCCTGACACCCCGACGCACAGCGCCTGCCTCAATGACGGCTGTGTCTTCCAATGGCCGCCGCTCGTCGTCAACGGGCCGATCCACCTCGGCCCGGGACTCAAGAGGGCGCTGGTTGGCACGCTGCGACGCCCGGACGGCTCGACGCAGCTCTCCTATGGAGGGCACCCGCTCTACACCTACAACGGCGACGTGTCCCCGGGCGTCATCATGGGGCAGGCGATAGACCAAGACGGTGGACCCTGGTACGTCATCGACGCCAAGGGTCAGCAACTCACGACGGCGTTCAGCGTGACACCCCCCAACAGCAACGGCTGACTGTCCGAGTCGATGCCCGCACGCCAGGCGCCCTCGCACTGGTCGGCCGGTCACCCCTCCTCCGTAGCGATGACACGAAACAACCAACCCGAGTTGAATTGACCCGTCGACTTGTTCCCTGAACACTGATGCCATGACCGACCTGATCTGCATCTGCTCGCGGGCGGGCTGCGGCCGGAAGTTGAGCCGGGTCTACGACGCCACCGGCATCGACGCCGAGGGCAGGGTGGGACCGGTCTGGACCTGCAAGACCCACCGGACCGAGCTGTGGATGCGGATCGGCGGCAGCCTCGTCCCTCCGCTCGAATGGTGGCCCGACCGCCAACGCGGAACGGCCCGGGCCTCCCAGGAGCCCTAGGTCAATGTCCAGATCAACCAGCCGACCAGCGCCCACGGAACAACGACGATCGCGACGGCCACCATGGCGGCCATGCCGTAGCGCGGATTCGATCGATGAACTTCGTAGAGCGGCCTAAAGAAGGACAATTGTTCGTACGTCCCGTTTCTCGACACGACCTAGCAACCCCCAAATGCCTACGTGCGGTGTCATGGTCCGGCGTGGGCGGCGTTCACAGGACAGGCCTCCCTGGTGGCGACGTCCCATTGCGTGGGTCACGATACCGAAACGTGTTCCAATTCACAACGGATGAACAACAGAAACTGTAGGTGGGCCGGACGCCCAGGGGTGGGATAGACCGGGGTGGCCGTTCGTCGCGGGCCGCGCTCCCAGCCCGAGGACCAGGGCTTTCATCAAGTCCAGCGACCTTCGTGCCGACACCATGGAGATGGCCATCGATGCAGGTCCTTACCCCGGTTTCCTCCCGGACATTCCCCCCAGCGGGACGGGAGTCCCGGCACAGGACTCGCCGCAGGAACGGCGGCCGGACGGCTGGACCGATGCCGAGCTCCGTACCCTGGCGACCGACCTCGACCTACCCCTCGAGGCGAGCGGCGTCGACCGCAGCGGCACGCCGGGCGTCAGATGGCGCCGCGCCGTGTGTTGGCTAAAGGGCCATTACCCGGTCGAGGTCTGGTCGAAGGAGCGTCATCACCACACCGAGTGCGGCCGCTGTCCGAGACGCTGGTCGCCCGATGACGCGCCATTGGCAGTCGAGAGCCAGATCATCTGACCACCCGGGTCGTCCGACCACTTCGGATCGTCCGACCGCACCAGCAGGAGCCGCGGCTACAGAAGTTGCCCGCCTCCGGCGGCTTCGTGGCGCTCGAAGGATTCTCCGGCCGCTGACTCGGCGGAGCTGTGAAACCGCACGGCGCCGTCCACGATGACGGAGGTACCGAAGGATCGCTCGCCGTTCAGCCAAACACCGTCGGAGACGGCCTCGCCGTCGCCTGAGCGCACAGCCACTGCTACGTTCAAACCGATGCTCACCGGCTCGGTCTTCGTCACGGTGAGCTGCCCGCCCTCCGTCGTGAGCCACACCTTCTTCTCCACTCCCTCCAACGCTACCGGCGAGAGGTGGTGCTCACGGCGTCGATGCACAGGGGAGGACGTGCCGCACCGGGTCGCCGGCGCATCATTAAGCGCCAGGCGTCTGCGTCGCCCATGGCCGTGAAGGGAGCGGTGGAGTCGAGCTGCGAGGATCCCACTCCCCCGCTCCCCCACGTCGGCCGCACGAGAGGGGCGGCGCCGCCAAAGAAAACACCGCCCCTCTGCTTTGAGCGTGACAGCACTGCCCCAGTCGAAATAGAGCCGACCGGACCGGATTTGCACAACGGGCCGACAACTACGAAGCGCCCTCGGCCCGATCGCTCGAGGCCCACCCGGAGCTCTCGGAGGTCAACCGGCGCAGAGGCCAGGTGTTGAAGCGGATCTCCACCACGTCGCCGTCGCGCTTGACGTCGTCCTTTCCCGCCGAGCGGGCGCGGACGGGGACGACCGCAGTGGCACGTCCGGGATCCGGTGGCGCCGCGTCGTCTGCTGGCTCAAAGGCATCCACCCCGTCGAGATCTGGTGTGGGAGCGACATCACGACACCGAAGGCGGACCCTGTTCGAAGTGACGGACGCCTGAAGAGGCTCAGTTTCCGGCCGAGAGTCTCATCGTCTGACCGCACGCGTGCGAGCGCGACGAGCGTCTGTGTCGACCGTGTCGACGACGGGCCATACCAAAGGCAGATCACACGCGGTGGAGCACGATGGTCATCATGACGGGGTGAGATCCAGCCTCTCTGCGAGAACGTGCTCCAAATAGACCGAGTACGTCGCCGTGATGTGCAGCTCATTGACGTAGACGAAGTAGCGCCCGATCATCGCACTGCACCGCGTGCTGCAGAACCACGGTCTGACCGAGATGTACCTTCCTCCATACGCAGTCACGGCCTGCCGTTCAGCCTGATCGTACATTGCATAGGGGTTGGTTGAAGGCATGGAACAAGCCTGGACCTGCTGGGGATGCGCTGCCAGACAGTCCGGTGGACTGAGATCGCCCGATGGAATATTTCCGAGAACCACGAATCGTGTCTGAGGGCTCTTGATTTTGGCGAAGGTCTTCTCCAAGCCGCGCTTCCACTGATCTTCCGTGTACGCCACCTGCCCGGGTCCGTTCTGGTACTCCTGCGTGACGACCACGAGGTCTGGGTGAAGCTGTCTGATCCGCTGGACGGCGAAGGCCTGCCAATGCGAACAGCGGTTCAAAAGCCCCGAGACGTCAGGCGGATATGCATTCGCCATGCAATAGCCCTTGCCCAAAATGACCAACCGCCAGTGCGCCTGCTTGGCGATGGCATTGACCGCTCGGAACCACATGAGTGCGTGGGAGTCGCCAAAGAGGACCATCGTTCGTTGCCCGCGTATATCGCCAAAGGTGCAGGCCGGCACCGTGAGCTGCTGCATCGCGGGGGTGCACGGACCTGTTGGTGCTCCGAAATCGTGAGCGCTCGCTTGCAGGGGCGGAATTGCATCGTTGGGAATGCGCTCGATCTGCGTTGAGCCGGCCACGAGTTTGGCGACCTGTGCGTCCGTTCCGGGGGTGACGCCGCGCTCTGTTGGTTGGTTTGCGTCAGTCGTATGACCCTGAAGGAGAACCGTCGCGACAACGAGTGTGACGGCCGTCAAGAGGAGCCCCAAGAACACGCTGTTCCATTTTGTGGAACGGAGGAATGGGGATCGTCGGAGAGGGTTCTCGACCCAGGTATAGGTCACCATAGACGCCACCAGGGCAACGGCCAGTAGGCCAAGACTCACTGGAAACGACAGAGAAGTGGCGTTCCGAGATTCGGCAGCGATGATGAGGATCGGCCAGTGCCAGAGGTAGAACGAGTAAGAGCGTGCTCCGAGCCACTGCAGCGGGCCAAGCCCGAGAAACCGCTCCGCTCCGCCGCTGGGTACTGCGACGCCCCCAGCGATAATCAGGGCAGTGCCAACGACGGGGACGGCAACCAACCACCCTGGATAGACGGACTGACTCGTGAACGCGACGCCCGAAAACAGGATTGCCGCAAGGCCAGACCATGTCAGGAATGCAGCGGTTCGAGCGGGAATTGTCGAAAGCCGCGAGCTGCCGACCGCGACGAGACCTCCGAGTCCGAGCTCCCATGCCCGCGTCCAGGGAGAAAAGTACGCAACGGTGGGATTCGATGCCGTCTGCAGGACTGAGAGAGCAAAGGAAGCAACACAGGCAAGTCCCAGGCCGAACGCCATTCGTGTCCGAAAGGACACGCGAGACCGCAGTGCGCTGATGAGGAGGAACAGCGTTGGATACACGAGGTAGAACTGCTCCTCGACGGACAGAGACCAGAAGTTTTGCAGTGGCGAGGGCAGGTCCTGGGACGAGAGATAGTTGGTTCCCTCGGCCGCAAAGTGAAAATTGACCAAGAAGATTGCAGCCCATCTGCCGTCGATTGCGGTCCGGTTCCCAGAGAGAACTCCGAGCACGACATACGCCAGCGCCATGGTGGTGATGATCACCAGCGTGGCTGCCGGGATGATGCGTCGGGCTCGCCGTCCGTAGAACGCCAGGATAGAAGGCTGATGACCTCTTGCTCGGTCCCGCAGAAGGACCCCGGTGATCACGAACCCGGAGATCACGAAGAAGACGTCGACTCCTACGAAACCTCCACGCGCAAAGGAAGCCCCTGCGTGAAAGAAAACGACGAGCAGTACTGCAACAGCTCGAAGGCCTTGTACATCAGGTCGGAATGACCGGTCGCCAGGAGCAGTGCCCGACTCGTCTCCCGCAACCAGGTGGGTGGGGGTTGCCTCACGAACATGCGGCATTCTTGCCATCGACCCACCTATTCGAGCAGACGCCGAAGCAGCGCGACCGAATTTTCGGGACAGCGTAATCCCGAGGGCGGCTGTGGTCTACTAGTCACTCCATCGGGCAGACCACGAGCTCCGGTGGTCAAACGGAACGCCGCCCTCTCCACCGATTGCCGTGGGCGGCCTCGGTGCGAGATGTAGCTCGACCGCGGCGTGAGCCATTGCGACGAGGAGCCCCTATTGGGGTGGCGCTGATGCCCGCCGCCCCAGGGCGACCGCTGGAGGCGGGATTGGGCCGTTCCTGACCACTGGACGGCCTGACGGAGCGGCGGGATGTGTCCGCGGCGGCGCCACTCCGAGGACCGGGGTCGACCGCCGCTGAGGCCCTCGTCCTCCAGACCAGCGCACTCGATCTCGCTGACACTCCGCGGACCGTGTCCCACCATCGGCCGCAGAGCATGGATCAGTCCAAATTCAGGTGTTGAAGCGGAACTCCACCACGTCGCCGTCGCGCATCACGTAGTCCTTGCCCTCCATGCGGGCACGGCCGGCGGTGCGGGCGGCGGCGACCGAGCCGGCGTGGAGGAGGTCGTCGAAGCTGATCACCTCGGCTTTGATGAACCCGCGTTCGAAGTCCGTGTGGATGACCCCGGCTGCCTTCGGTGCGGTGTCGCCGATGTGGATCGTCCACGCCCGCGCCTCCTTCGGTCCAGCCGTGAGAAACGTCTGCAGTCCGAGCGTGGCGAATCCCACGTGCACCAGTTGCTCGAGCCCCGACTCGTCCTGGCCATAGCTCCGGAGCAGCTCCGCCGCGTCGGCCGCATCGAGGCCGGCGACTTCGGCCTCGATCTGCGCGCACAGCACGATCGCCGGAGCCGGGCGCACGCTCTCCGCCAACCGTGATGAAAGCCCCGCGTCACCGAGCGCGCCCTCGTCAACGTTGAAGACGTAAATGAACGGCTTCGCCGTGAGCAGGTGCAGGTCTCCCAGCAGCGCCCCATCCACGTCGCCGGTCGACACCGCATCGCTGATGGTGCGCCCGGCGCCGAGGATCTGCTCTGCGGCAGTGATCGCTTCGACGATCGGCTTCAACGACGGGTCGCCCTTGGCTTCGCGGGTCAGCCGCGGCAGCCGCTGCTCCACGGTCTGGAGGTCGGCCAGGATCAGCTCGGTGTTCACCGTGTCGATGTCTCCCATGGGATCCACGCGGGCGTCGACGTGGACGACGTCCTCGTCGTGAAAGGCGCGCACAACCTGACAAATGGCGTCGGTCTCACGGATGGCCGCCAGGAACTGGTTGCCGAGGCCCTCCCCCTGCGAGGCACCCCGGACGAGGCCCGCGATGTCGACGAAGGTGACCGAGGCGGGAACCACCGGCGCACCGCCGTAGAGGTCGGCGAGCTGCTGCAACCGCGGGTCTGGCACGGCCACCACTCCCACATTGGGCTCAATGGTGGCGAAGGGGTAGTTGGCCGCCAGTACCTCGTTGTTGGTCAACGCATTGAACAGCGTCGACTTGCCCACGTTGGGGAGGCCGACGATGCCGATCGAGAGGCTCACGAGGGCGTCCGGCTAGCTCGGAAGGAGGCCGGCGCCGGCGGCCAACGCCTTGAGGTCGGCCTCGGGTCTCGCACCCGTGTGCGAGATCACCTCGGCGGCACACAGCCCGCCCAGCCTCGTGCTCTCGACGGGGTCCATCCCATGGGTCAGTCCGAAGAGCATCCCCGCGGCGAAGAGGTCACCCGCGCCCGTCGTGTCGAGCACGTGGGCCACCGGGGCCGCCGGCACCTCCTCAGGGCCGCGGGCGGTGAGCACGGTGGCGCCCTGCGCGCCGCGCGTCATCACGACCAGTAGCCCGGTCTCCTCTGCCGCCTCGAGCGCGTCCTCGTAGGACGACACGCCGAAGAGCATGGTGACCTCCTCCTCGTTGCCGAGCAGGATGTCCACGTCGTCGAGCAGGAGGTCGAGGAATTCACGCTGGTGACGGCCGACGCAGAACGGGTCGGAGAGCGAAAGGGCGACCGAGCCTTCCGCGGCATGCACGGTGGCGGCGGCGTGGCGCATCGCCTCCTTGGCCGCAGGCACATCCCACAGGTAGCCCTCGAGCAGGACGATGGAGGCACGGGCGACGAACGCCTCTGGGACACCCTTGGGTGAGAGGGTCGAGGCGGCCCCCAGATAGGTCCCCATGGTGCGATCGGCGTCGCCGGTGATGAGCACCATGCACCGGCCGGTGCCGAGTCCGTCCCCGACTGCCGTCTCGCTCAAATGGGGCTCGAACTCGACGCCGGCCGCGCGCAGGTTCTCCGCATAGGTGCGACCCACCTCGTCGTCGGCGACGGCACCGACGTAACCGGCGGTGCCACCGAGCTCGGCGATCCCCGCTGTGGTGTTGGCCACCGACCCGCCCGAGACGTAGCGTGGCGAGTCCATGCCGGCCTGCACGGCCGTGGCCGTCTCCAGGTCGATCAGGGTCATCGACCCCTTTTCGAGACCGACCTGGGCCAACTGTTCGTCGGTCGCCAGCTCAATGACGTCGAGCAAGGGTGAACCGATGGCCACCACGTCGAGGTGGTGGGCGTCGGCATTCGGCGTGGGCGGGGCGTTGTCAGCGGGCACGGAGCGAGAAACTACCCGCGGCACTGCGGGTAGCCTTCACGGATGCCTTCAGCTCCGACATCCGCAGTCGCGTCCGGCTCCGAGCCGTTCCGCCTGCCCCGCACCGTTGAGCCGGAGACCTATCGCATTGAGATCGAGCCCGACGTGGCGTCGGCGACGTTCTCGGGCACCGTCGGCATCGACCTCGTGGTCCACGAGACGTCCGCAGAGATCGTGCTCAACGCCGCCGAGCTGGCCATCAGCGATGTCGAGGTCCTGACGGCGGACGGCTCTTCCGTGGCCTGCAGCGTCAGTTTCAACGATGTCCTCGAGCAGGTCACCTTCCGGCCCCCCGAACCGCTCCCCCCGGCCGCTACACCGTCAGCTGCCGGTTCAGCGGCACGCTCAACGACAAGCTGCGCGGCTTTTACCGGTCCACCTACACCGGCCTCGACGGCGAGCCCCAGACCATGGCCACGACCCAGTTCGAGTCGGTGGACGCGCGCCGCTCCTTTCCTTGTTTCGACGAGCCGGACCGCAAGGCGGTCTTCGAGATTGCCCTCATCGTCGAACCGGACGTCGAGGCCATCTCGAACTCACCGGTCATCGGGGTGGACGAGGTCGGGCACAAACGGCGCATCCGCTTCTCGCCCACCATGAAGATGTCGACGTACTTGGTGGCGTTCGTCGTCGGCAAGCTCGAGATGTCCGAGACCGTGGATGTCGACGGGGTGCCACTGCGGGTCGTGTGTACCCCCGGGAAGCTGCCCCTGGCCGAATTCGCCCTGGAGATCGGCGCTTTCGCGCTGCGCTTCTTCACGGACTACTTCAACATCCCCTACCCCGGCGACAAGGTCGACCTGGTCGCCATCCCGGACTTCGCCGCCGGCGCGATGGAGAACCTGGGCTGCATCACCTTCCGTGACACCGCCCTCCTGGTCGACCAGGAGCAGGCGGCCCGGGCCGAACTCGAGCGGGTGGCCGACGTCGTCTCGCACGAGCTGGCCCACATGTGGTTCGGCGACCTGGTGACCATGGGCTGGTGGGAGGGAATTTCGGCTCAACGAGGCCTTCGCCACCTTCATGGAGACGCTGTGCGTCGACGCCTTCCGGCCCTCGTGGGACCGCTGGATCGGCTTCGCTCCCTCCCGCGAGGCGGCGCTGCAGATCGACGCCCTGCATCTGACCCGGCCGATCGAGTACCCCGTCGGGCCCCCCAAGGAGGCGGAGGGCATGTTCGACGTGCTGACCTACGAGAAGGGCTGCGGCGTCCTGCGCATGCTCGAGCAGCACATCGGTCCCGAGGTGTTCCGCGACGGCGTCCGGACCTATCTCAAGGCGCACGCCTACGGCAACACCGTGACCAGCGACCTGTGGGATGCGCTCGAGGACGCCAGCGGCGCACCGGTCCGCGACGTCATGGACACGTTCATTCTCCAAGGCGGTCACCCGCTCGTCTCCCTCGACGGCGACGCGCTCAGCCAGCAGCCCTTCGCACTGGGCCCGGTCCCGGCGGGGGCCACCTCTTCCATCGGCTCGGAATGGCGCGTGCCGGTGGCGGTACGCGCCGTGGCCGCCGACGGTGCGGCCGGTGCGCACGTGCGACATCTCGTCCTCGGTGCCGCCCCCGAGTCGATCCCCGAAGCCAGGCAGGGCCTGGCCGTCGTCAATGCCGGTGGGTGGGGCATGTTCCGTGTCGGCTATGAGTCCGGACACCGGACGGCGTTGGCCGAGCACCTGGACGCATTGACGCCGCTGGAGCGGGCGAACCTGGTGGCCGACACCTGGGCCACCACGCTGGCCGGTCACTCGACGCTGCAGGACTTCCTCGTCCTGGCCGCACGGCTCGGCGATGAGGCGGAGCCGGCGGCGTGGTCGCCCATCGGGACCGGGCTGAACCTCACCAAGCGCATCGCACTGCCCGAGCACGACGAGGCGCTCCATGAAGCCGTCGCCGCGCTGATGGGCCCGACGCAGCGTCGCCTCGGTTTCGACGCCGCGCCGGGCGAGAACGATCGCACGCCGAGCCTGCGTGCGCTGGCCATCAACCTGATGGGCACCGTGGGCGCCGACCCCGGTGTGCGGGCGGAAAGCGGCGCGACGCTTCGACGCATCGCCCATCGGCGGCGGATCGGGCCAGCCGATCCCGCCCGACATCGAGACGGCCACCCTGGCCGTCGTGGCGCAGTTGCTGCGTCCCGGTGACTACGACGCGCTGGTGGAGCGCTACCGCAGCGCCTCCACCCCCCAGGAGGAGATGCGGTCGCTCGGGGCGCTCGCCTCGTTCCCCGACGTCGACCTGTGCCTGCGGACGTACAACTTCGCCATGACCGAGGTGCGCAGCCAGAACGGGTTCGTGGTACTGGGCGCGCTGTTGGCCAACCCCGTGGGTGGCCAGGCGGTGTGGACGCGGGTGACCGAGGACTGGGACGCGGTGCTGGACCGCTTCCCGAAGAACGCGCCGCCGCGCATCATCGAGGCGATCCCCGCACTGTGCAGCGACGCCGCCTTCGCCGAAGGCGTCATCGCCTTCCTCGATGCCCACCCGCTGTCCTCCGGACCGCGCCGGGTGGCCCAATCGGTGGAACGGCTCCGCGTCAACCTGGCCTTCGGTGCGCGCGAACGGGGTGGGCTGGCCGCATCGCTGGGCGCGGCCCGCAGCACGACCTCTCGGTGAGCGGGGGGCCGCCCGCAGGCGACGGGAGCGACTCGGCGCGTGTCCGAGCGCTGCTCGCGCACGCCCGCGCCACCCGGGGCTTCATGCCCGACGACGAGGGCGAGGCGCTCTACGCCGCCGCCCACCGGGCCGGTGCGGCAGGCGTCCCGGCGGCCACACCCACCACGTTCGTCGAGATCGGAGCCTGGTGCGGCAAGTCGACCGTCTACATCGGCGCGGCTGCCGAGGCGACGGGTGCCGCGCTGCTGTCGATCGACCACCACCGCGGCTCGGAGGAGAACCAGCCCGGGTGGGAGTACCACGAACCCGATCTCGTCGACCCCGACATCGGCCGCATCGACACGCTGCCCCACTGGCGCCGGACCATCACGACGGCGGGACTTGAGGGCACCGTGATGGGGATGGTGGGTGACTCCCCCACCCTGGCGGCCCGGTGGGACCGGCCACTGGCCTTCTGCTTCATCGACGGCGGCCACGGCGAGGAGCCCGCCTGGGCGGACTACCGGGGCTGGGCTCCCCACGTGGCCCTCGGTGGTTGGCTGGCCATCCACGACGTCTTCCCCGACCCGGCCGACGGCGGCCGGCCGCCCTACGAGCTGTACTGCGCCGCGCTGGACTCGGGCGAGTTCGTCGACGACGGAGCCTGTGGCAGCCTGCGCGTGCTCCGCCGCATTTCGCTGCCCGGCTGACGATTTCCTAGTGCGTTCCTGTCGAGCGGCGTCGACTCAGGCGGGGGCGTCGGCCCCTTCGACGCCGGTCACACCGGTCATACCGGTCCTCGCACGGTCGGCGAAAGCTGGCACGCGGCGCCCGCATCGGGCCGGGCGGAGGGAGCGGATCTTACCGCGGATCTCGATCGTGATACCGGACGACAAGAAGGCTTTCGATGGATGTGTGCGCCCGTTCGCGATGGTCAAGCGTTTGCACAACTGCAATCCTGTTGCCTCGATGAGAATTGCGAGCCACGCCAGAGCACCTTGCGCCGCCTGAAGGCGCGCCCGTAGACACACCTGTCGGACGTCAACCAAGATGCTCCTGCGCATTCCCGTGAGCCTGGGAACGGAGCGAGTGCGCGGGGGCGTCGCATGCCTTTCGACGTCACTGGCCGCCTTCTTGGCACGGACGCCCTGGAGTGCTGAGTGAAGGCTTGCGGCTGAGCGGAACCGCAACCACGTCTTCGGCGCCAAGCCTGGTGTGGAGTCTGCGCGCCGATCAGATTCCTCGCGAGCCGTGCTTGGTGGCGATCGTGTGTCATTCCCGCAGCAGGACTCAAATTGGAGTCGCTGATATTCTGTCCCCTTGGTATTCCAGATCGAAGTGAAGACGCTGACGATTTCTGAGACGACTGATTTCTCGCTGGGCGAACAGATCATCATCGAATCGAGGGGAGACGCTTTGATCATCGGACCGTCGATCGTTCGCAACGAGCTCAGCACGAGGAGCATGGATCCCTCTGCTGCCCACAACACAGCGTAAGCGCACGACGTCGCACGTGTCCGTACCCCCAAGATCCAAGATACCTAGGTGGCAGCACGTGCTCGCTGTCGTGCTGGCGATCGTGTTGGCATTTCTCGTCCTTGGTGACGCTTTCAAGCGTGGGGCGATGATCGGGCCCTACGACATCCTCTCTCATTCGGGCCTGACGTCACGTGCCAAGTTCCTCATGAATGGCGACACGTACGAGCCGGATCCCATCAAACAGATGATCCCCTGGTCATACCTGGCCTGGACGCAAGTGCACCACGGAGCTCTCCCTCTCTGGAACCCGTATTCCGGTCTCGGGGTGCCGCTCGCCTTCAACTGGCAGTCTGCTGTCTTCAGCGTTCCTTCCATCGTTGGTTATGCAGTCCCGATCCGCTACGCCTTCACGGCGGGCGTGTTGGCCACTTTGGTGATCGGCGGGACCGGAGGATACGTCCTCGCCCGAGTACTCCGGCTGGAGCTCCTCGGTGCCCTGACCGTCATGGCTGTGTTCGAGTTGAGCGGTCCGCTTGTCGCATGGAACGGCTACCCGCAATCTCAAGTCTTGGCTTGGAGCGGTTGGATCTTCGCCGCCGCACTCCTCATTTTGCGAGGCGAGAAACGAATACTGTCGATCACACTGTTCGCTGTGACGACCGCTTGTGCCGTCTACGCCGGTCATCCCGAGACACTGATCGCCACCATGAGCGCCGTGCTGCTCCTCTTCATCCTGCTTGTTGCGTCCCGGGCTTTGCCTGCCAGCCTGCAACTATCACGCGGTCCCATTCTGAGGCCCGTGATCGATTTCGGCGTGGCAGCAGCTGTCGGGGTTGCGCTCGGCGCGCCGGCTCTTGCTCCCAGGCGCGCAGTTGGTGCATGCATCGGTTCGATCGTCCGGAGGAACTTCCGCGGCGCTGCCATTGCATGACCTGATCTACCTGACTTTTTCAAACTACGACGGCACCCCTGTTCCCGGAAGTTTCGCGATTGGTGGCGCCTTCTTCTACGACGAAACGACGTCCTATGTCGGCGTCATCGCGGTAGTGCTGGCCCTGGTTGGAATCCTCGTCGGGGTCCGGGCAAGGCGACCCGTCGTCGGGGCTTTTGCCCTTGTGGGCATCGTGTTGGTGTCAGTCGTCTGGATCAGGCCGCTGGCGACACTTGCGAACGACCTTCCAGTCCTCGGGTTGATCAGCTGGTATCGAGCCCTGATGCCACTGGCCCTCGTCGTAGCGGCCCTGGCTGGGATCGGAATGGATGCATTGGCACGGAAGAGCGCCGATCCCTTTGCGCGCCTCGCCCTTGGTGGGGCGTTTGCTCTTGCAGCCCTTCTCGTCACTGCATTCTGGGTGTTCGGCCGCAGTGCTAATGACGTACCAACGCTGTTCAGAGAATATGTCGCACACGAACACACGGTGAGCTTCCTCTGGCCCGTGATTACGATCGTCACGGGCCTCGTCGTCAGCGGCCTGCTGTGGTGGCGGCCCCGTTGGAGCAACGTGGGCCTGTCCGTTCTGCTCGGTACTGAAGTCCTGGCGCTGTTGGCCGCCGGAGGCGTCCTGATCTCCTCCAGCTCCAACGCATACCCCGCCACCACCGCAGTACGGCAATTGCAGCAGATCGTGGGCGACGCAAGGGTGGGCACCGGAGGGTCCACGACAGCTGTCGGATGTCCGTTATTGGGCATATTGCCCGACGCCAACATTCTCTTTGGTATCCACCAAGTGAACATGAACGAACCGATCATGCCCAAGAAGTACTTCTCGACCTGGCAGGCACAAAACCACTCCAGTCCCGGTAATGCCCGGTTCAGCCAGTTCTGCCCCGTGATTGCATCGGTCGTCGCGCAGGCACGGCAGTTGGGGGTGAGCTACGTCCTCGAGCCAGCGGGATTCCCCGGCCCGCCGGGAGCCAAATACGTCACGACGCTCCAGGTTCCGAATCCGAATCCAGGCCTGCGAAAAACAACTTCGAGCAACGAAGACCTCTACTTCATCCCGGCTTCCGGAATAGTGACGCTTTCAACTCCAGCCGGAGGAGAAACGACGGGCCGACCAAATGGCCATCTGGGCGTCTCATCTTCAAATTCCGGGACGCTCGACGTGCGTGTCCACCAGACGGAGGCGGGAACATTGCACTTTCACGTCTCCGATGTTCCTGGCTGGCATGCGACCATTGACGGGAAGCCACTCGCACTCCGACCCTCTTCCGAATTTGATCTGCGTGCCGAAATTCCGCCTGGGAAACACGAAATCAAACTCCAGTACTGGCCCTCGCTCTTCAGTGCGGGACTGATCCTTGCTGCGATCGCCGCCTTAGGCATCGGCTTCGCGCTGTCTCTTGCTTGGCTGCGCGCTCGTCGTCGAAAGTCGGGCGGGGCGACGAGTTGATCCCGGTGGAGTAGCGTCGACTCAGGCGGGAGCGTCCGCCCCTTCGACGCCGGCCACGCCGGTCACGTCGGTCACCCCCGTCACCATGCCCCGGACAGCGTCAGTTGAAGGTACCTCTGCCCCGGCTCCCGAGCGCAGTCCGACTGCTGCCACCAGGGCGGCGGCGAGCGTCGCCCCGGCGGCCACGAGGAGCGCCAGGTGGTACCCGGACACGAACGCGGCCACGGCATCAGGCCGGGAGTGGGCACCGAGCGTCTGCGTCACGACGTTGATCTGACCGCCGGCGACGGCCTGTGCCTGTCCCGATGCTCCCGGGATGGCGGCACTGCGGTCGGCCCACGACGTGGTGGCTGCATGCACCCCGATCGTCCCGAGGACCGCGAGATCAACCGACGTCCCGATCTGGCGGGCTGCGTTGACGAGACCGGAGGCGCCGCCCGACACCCCCGGCGGGACGTCGCGCATGGCCACGTTGACGACACCGGGAACCAACGTGCCCCAGCCGATCCCCACCAAGGCGTAGCCGACGAACGCGAGAGCGAACGGCGTCGCGTCCGAGAGCAGCGCCAGCACGGCGACGCCGGCTGCTCCGACCATGCACCCGGCGACCACGATCACCACGGGCTGGAAGCGTCGCCGGAACCGGCCGGCGGACTGGGCCGCCACGATGAACGGGATGTTCATGGACAGCCACGAGACGCCGGTGCGGAAGGCGGACCACCCCTCCACGTCCTGGAAGAGCAGCGTCACGTAGAACATGACGCCCGGCCAGCGCCAGGTAGGTCAGCAGATAGACCCCGCAACCCGACACGAAGCTGCGCGCCCGCAGCAAACTCGGCGGCAACATCGGCGACGACGTCCGACCTTCCCACCCGAGGAAGAAAACCACGAGCACCGCGCCCACCACGAGCGGTCCGGCGACGTCGAACGATGCCCAGGGGTGGCTCGACGACTCAATGAGCCCGAACGTGATACCGAGGAGGCCCAGGGCGATGGCGACCATCCCCACCACGTCGAGCGTCCGTCCCTCCGGGTTGCGCGACTCGGTCACGGCCGCCAACGCGAGGACGAAGCCCGCCACTCCCACCGGCACGTTGACCCAAAAGACCGAAGACCAGCTGAACACGGCGAGAAGGGCGCCACCGACCACGGGGCCGAGCCCGAAGCCGAGTCCCGAAATGGCGGCCCACATGCCGAAGGCCCCGGCGCGGCGCTCGACCGGGTAGGTCTCGGTAAGGATGGCCAAGGTCAGCGCCGGCATGAACGCGCCGCCCGCCCCCTGCAAGGCGCGCGACGCGATGAGCGCCAGATCCGAGGTGGAGAGCGCGCACGCCACCGATCCGAGGGTGAACACGACCATGCCGACGAGGAAGAACCGCTTTCGCCCGAAGCGGTCCCCCAACGCTCCCCCGAGCGGAATGAAAGCGGCGAGGCTGAGGGCGTAGGCGCTGATGACCCACTCGAGCCGACCGGCGGTCATGTGCAGCTCGCGCTGGATGGAGGGTAACGCGGTGTTGACGATGGTGACGTCGAGCAGGGTCATGCCCTGCGCGATGCACATTGCCACCAGCGTGAGGCGGCGGCGCATGACGCCCTGGTCTTCGGTGGTGGTCAGCCGGTCAGCCAACGTTGTGCCACGGCGCGTCGGTGGGTCTGCATCGGCATCGGAACGAACCTACCCGCGGGCCGGGGCGAGCCCGACGGCGGCAGGGGCCGACGTGGTGGCCCGAGATGGGCGCCGGGCTCGGCGCGCTCGGTGCCGCGAGACGACGGCTGGTCAGCCGCGGGAGGAGCGTTGCGGCGGCTCGCTGACCGTGCACCCTTCAATGGCGTCCCCGCAGTGCGGCTCGGCCAGGTCGAGCGCGGCCGGAAGCCCCTCGCCCCGGAACAACCCCGCCGCCGGGCTGGCGTTCGACAGCGCGTCGGCAGCGAGAACCATGGCGGCGAAGGTGTACGTCGTCCGCTCGTCCTTGGGAAACGTCTCCTTCTCCGGGTAGACGACGCCGGTCCAGTACGAGCCGTCGGGCAGCCGCAGATTCTGTCCCGCTGCGAACAGGTCGAGAGCCGGGCCGTCCATGTCGAGCGCATTGAGCGTCAGCACACACTCCGCCGTCTCGGCGGCCGTGACCCAGTCCCCCGTGGAGACGCACCGCACACCGAGTCCCTCCATGACAAAGGCGGACCAACCCTGGGCGATCCGCTGGCGGCCGGCATCGCCCTCGAGCGCGCCCGACAGCATCGGGTAGTACCAGTCCATGGCGAACTCGACCTTGGGCGCGAAGGCGCCGGGGTGGTGCGCGACCGCGTGCCCGAGGCGCCCCGCCGCCAGCTCCCAGTCGGGGCGGTCCTTGGCCAGGCACTCGGCGATCGCCACGGCACAGCGCAGCGAGTGGTAGATGGAGGACGACCCCGTGAGCAGCGCGTAGTGCTCGGGTCGGCCCGACGAGTCGAGCGACCACAGCACGGAGCCGTCGGGCTGCTGCGAGCGCAGAATGAAGTCGATCCCCTTTTGGATGGTGGGCCAGAGCTCGCCGAGGAATTCCACGTCGCCCGTGATCAGGTGGTGGTGCCAGGCGCCGGCAGCCAGGTAGCCGCACACGTTCGTGTCGAGCCGGAGGTCCTTGACCGAATCGCCCTGGTAGTAGTTGAACCAGCTGCCGTCGGGCAGTTGGCGCAGCGCCAGCCAACGATACGCCGCCACGGCCTCGTCGAGGAGGCCGCACACGGTGAGGGCCATCGCCGCCTCCACGTGGTTCCACGGGTCGCAGTGGCCGCCGACGAACCACGGGATCTGCCCGTCGTGGCGCTGCACCGCCGCGATCGCCTCCCCCGTGGCCAGCACGTCTGCACCCGTCAGGATGCCCGGGACCTCGGGCAGCGTGGTCGATCGGATCTCTTCGGTGGTCATGCGGCAGCTCCCTGGCTCGGTGTCGTTGGCCCCCGCCGTCCCGGCACACCACGCGGCACCGAAGGGGGCGCGTCCGGGAGGTCCGCCACGCTGGCGAGGGGCTTGGTGAGGTAGAGCACCAGGCTCTTGCCGATCACCGGACTCAGGACCCGGTCGGCGGTGCGCGTGACGATCGGCGCCTTGACGATGTCCCACACGAGCACCTTGTGGTACGCCTCGACGGCCGGATGTGATTCGTTCGATGGCCCGACGAGGCACCGCAGCCACCAGTAGGGCGAGTGCAGCCCGTGGGCGTGGTGGAAGCCGGTGGCCTCGAGCCCGACTGACCGCAGCCGGCGCTCCAGCGTGGAGCGCCTGTAGATGCGGACGTGCCCCCCGGGCGTGTCGTGATACTCGTCCGACAGCGCCCAGTTGATCGCCTCGGGAACGCAGCGCGGCACCGTGACCGCCATGGAGCCTCCCGGACGCAGCACGCGAGCGAGCTCTCGCATCGCCGCAGTGTCGTCTGGAATGTGCTCGAGCACCTCCGACGCGATGACGCGGTCGAAACTCCCATCGGGAAAGGGCAGCGACAGGGCGTCGCCCTGCACCGCCGTGACCGGGTGGTCCGGCGGGATCTCGCCCGCCTCAATCATGGCGGCGAAGGTGCCTCGCACCTGTGCGACCTCTTCGGGTCCGGCGTCGAGCGCCACCACCGCGGCACCCCGCCGGGCCGCCTCGAAGGCGTGGCGCCCGAAACCGCAGCCGAGGTCGAGGACGCGGTCGCCGGGCCGGACGCCGAGCCGGTCGTAATCAACGGTCAACATGCGGCCCCACCTTGGGCCAGCGGCGCTCCCGGAAGTGGTTCGCCCGCGAGTACGGCCCGGTAACAAGCGGCCGTGCCTGCCGCCGTGACCTGCCAGGTGAAACGACTCACGACGCGCTCGCGACCAGCGGCACCGAGACGGGCCCGCAGCTGGGGGTCGTCGAGCAGACGGGCGATGCCGCCAGCCAGCGCGCCCGGGTCGTCGGGCGGCACCAGGATCCCGGTCTCACCGTCGGTGCCCACCACCTCGGGCAGCGCGCCACCCGTCGTGGCGACGACCGCCACGCCGCACGACATGGCCTCAATGGCCGGCAGCGAGAAGCCCTCGTAGAGCGACGGGACGACCGCGACCTCGGCTTCGCCGTACAGGTGCGCCAGCGCGTCGTCGCTGATGCCACTCACGCAGTGCACGATGTCGGCGATCCCTAGCCGGGCGATCGCCTGGTCGACCCGCCCCCCCTCGTTGGGACGACCGATCACGGTGAGCTCGACGTCGCGCTCGGTCCGCAGCTTGGCGACGGCCTCGAGGAGGGGTACCAGACCCTTCATGGGCACATCGCTGCTCGAGGTGACCATGATGCGGCCCGGCACCGGCGTGACGTCCTCGAAGGGGCGGAAGACCATGTCGTCGACGCCGACAGGAACGACGGTCATGCGCTCGGGCCGGACACCCATTTGCGCTGCTATGTCCTGGCGCGAGTTCTGCGACACGGTGAGCACGGCAGGGAGGGCGCGGGCCACGCGCACCTGCATGCCCAAGAAGCCGAACCAGCGGCGTGTCGTGAGCCGCTGCCACGGGTTCGTGGTGTGGGAGAGGGCGAGTTGGCGGTCCACCGTGATGGGGTGATGCAACGTCGTCAACAACGGCCATCCGTCCTCCACCATGCCGAGCATTCCGTTGCCGAGGCACTGGTTGTCGTGCACCACGTCGAACTCGTCACGGCGCTGCGCCAGCAGCCGCCGGACCCGCGAGGAGTAGACCAGCGGCTCCCCGAAGCCCGCTGTGCACATGATGGCGAACTCGGTCCAGTCTTCGCAGGAGGAGAACTCGCTCGGATGGGGGATCCGGAACGGGTCCGGTTGACGGTAGAGGTCGAGCCCCTCGACCGGGGTGAAGCCGACACCCTCGTCGAGCTCGGGCCACGGTGCGCCCGAGAAGACCTCGACCGAGTGGCCGAGCGCAACCAGCTCGCGGGTCAGGTGCCGGGTGTAGACGCCTTGCCCTCCGCAACGGGGGTTACCCCGATAGGTCAGGAACGCAATGCGCAAACCCCCTGGTCGGGGCGGTGCGGCGGCAATCGGAGCAGGCCGCTCCATCTGGCGTGACCGCTCCCACGACTCCTTGGTCTCGATCCACTTCTGGCGAGGCGTCTTAGGCAACGGATGTCCCGACTCGACTCACCATGACCCCCTAGCCTCCCCGAACCCCCTGGTCGGGCGCAAACGGCGGGGTCGGCGACCCGTCCGGCCTGCCGTTCAGCCGATCCCGGCCCATCCGAGCACGGTGAGCAGGACATAGACGGTGGCCACGACGGCGACCGCGACGATGGCAAGCCCCCCGACCCAGCGGGCGAACGTGCCGTTGGCGGCCGAGCCGAGCAGCGAACGGCGGTTGGCCAACACCAGAATCAAGATCAGTGTCATCGGCGTGATCACCCCCTCGAGCACCTGGGTATTGAGGATGAGCGTGATGAGGTTCCCGGGGACGAGCACCACGGCGGCGCCGATGACGATCTGGAAGGTGAAGATGCCGAGGAAGACCGGGGCCCGGCGGAAGCTCGAGGAGACCGAGCGCTCCACCCCGATCGCCTCCGCCACCGCGTAGGAGGTCGAGAGCGGGACGACGGCGGCCGCCAGGGCCGACGCGCCGAGCAACCCGATGCCGAACAACGTGGTGGCGAATGCCCCGGCCACCGGCTTGAGACCCTCGGCAGCCGTGGACGCCGACGTCAGCGGGCCCGTCCCCCGATGGTGGCACCGGTGGCGACGATGATCGACATGGCCACGAGTGCCGCAAGCACGGCGCCCGTGATCGCGTCAACGCGTTGGAAGTGGTACTGCTCGGGCTTGACGCCCTTGTCGACGACCGCGCCGGCCTCGTACAGCTGGATGTACGGCGTGATGGTCGTGCCGATGAGGGCGACGGCCAACAAGAGGAACGACTTCGAGGCGACGAAATGTGGCCACACGGTGTTGACCGCGACCTCGTGCCAGTTCGGATGGGCCAGGACGGCGGCGATCGGATATGTGATGAACACCAGCGTGAGGAGGAGGAACACACGCTCGGCGTAGCGGTAGGAGCCGAAGAGCACGAGGGACCAGATGGCGACGGCGGCGATCGGCACCGAGAGGTAGCGCGAGACGTTGAACAGCTCGAACGACGTCGCGATGCCGCCGAACTCGGTCACCATGAGGCCGATGTTCGCAATGGCGAACGCAGTGATGGCGAACGCGGTGAGACGGAGGTCGAACTCCTCACGGATGAGCGCGGCCAGACCCTTGCCCGTGTGCACGGCGAGACGGGCCACCATCTCTTGCACGATCACGTAGGCGACCGTGATCAGCACCATGAGGAAGAGGGTGCGGTAGATGAACTGCGCTCCCGCTGACGAGTAGGTGACGATGCCACCCGCGTCGTTGCCGGCGGCGGCAGCGATCAGCCCTGGTCCGGCGGCGGCCAGATAGACCAGCCACCGCCGCGACACCTTGATGCTCATGACAGAAGGCGGGGAAAGTGGAACCGGCCCTTCGTGGGCACCAACGCATCGAGCACGTCGTCAGCAAGGATCCGTCCGATGGGGCACCCGTCGTCGTCGATCACGACCATCGAATGCCGCCGAGCTTCGACCAGTTGCGCCGCCACCGCACCCGCCGACGCGTGCGGACTGACCGTGACCTCGTCCTCGTCGCCCAGCAGTGCCGACATGCGCGTATCGGTCGACGCGCGCATGGCGAAGAGAATGTCGAGCACCGTGACATCGCCGAGCAGCCTGCCGTCGCTGTCGACGACCGCCACGGCGTCGAGGTCCACCCCGTGCGTGCGCGCCTCGGAGAGCCGGTCGACGACCTTCTTGACCTTCTCCCCGGACTTGGCGGTGACGAGCGCCGTGGTCATGATCCCGCCCGCCTCGTCCTCTTCGTAGCCGAGCAGCTCACGCAGGGCGAGGGCGGTCACGGCCGGGATGTGGCGCAACACTTCGGCCCGCACCGCGAGCGGGAGATCCCTCAGGGCATCGACCGCCTCGTCCGGCTCCATGGCGGCCAGAAGGCGGGCCGCCTCGACTGGGTCGGACTCCCGCAACAGCTGCTCGAGATCCTCGGGCTGCATCTCCTCGAGAGCGTCGGCTGCCTCGGCGGGGCTGAGCGCGCCCAGTAGCTCGCGCCGCTCGTCCCTGCGAAGGTCCTCGAGCAGGTCCGCCAGCTCACCAGGACGCAACCGGTGCAGGCCCTCGTTGGTCATCTTCAGGCGGACCTGGGTCGCCGCACCGCTGACGTCCTTGGCGGCCTCGGTGAAGGGCTGAATGGCGGCCCAGTCGATGACGCGGTCCGGCGTCGGACGCGGGCGCCAACGCCGAGGCCCGAGCCGTCGGAGCAACGTCGCATTCGACACGTCGGCGCCGACCAGGCGGATGCGGCCGATGACCTCGGCCAGATAGAGATCTGCGGCCCGGATTACCTGCACCCCTTCGACGTCGACCAGTTGGTGATCGAGCACATCCTTGGCCAACAGCACTTCGCCGGAGCGACGGATGACATCGCGCAGGTCGAGCCTGGAGGAGCGGAGCACGACCTCGGCGTGTCCGATCCGGTCGATGGCCGAGGCCGGGACGAAGGCGAGCCGGCGGCCGACGCGGATGACCAGGCCGCTCACCGGCGGGTACACCTGCCCGTCGGCCCAGCGCGCCACGACATCGTCCAGGCGGCCGATCTCCTGACCTGACTGGTTGCGCACGGGCCGGCCGAGCAGCCCGGCCAACGACACGATGGAGTCGAACACGCCCTCGGAGGCGAGAATGCGCCGTGTTCGGCGTCGGCGCTGGTGCGGGGCGCGAGTCGCCTCGCGGGTACGTCCTGGGATCAAACGTGAGCGGCTCGGCGCGCTCGTCGACGGTGGCGTGGCCATGGAGCTACCTCCTGCGGCGTCTTCGAGGTTCGGATCGGATCAGGCGTCTGGCCAGACGCGACGACGCGCCACCAGAGGATCAGGACCGGCGGCTGCCTCCGTGCTGTACTCCGCGAACGGGACTTCAGCCGACGCGCACGGGGCGCGATCGCTTCGGCACGGGAGTTGGGCCGGCGCCGGCGGTGCTACTGGGGGGTTCGCCCCTCGACATGGCCGCACCTCCTTCTCGGTCGTCCCTGTGCGGAAGGGTCACGCCAGAATTTCCCGGCGGCACATCTTACCGGCCTGTTCAGGACGGTCTCGCCCCAATGGCCTGGTCGCAGGCGGCCGACAGGGCAGGTACCGTGCCGTGGATGGACCTGACCTACCCACCCGGAGCAGAGGAATTCAGGACCGAGATCGCGGACTGGCTCACGGCGAACCTGCCCGAGGGCTGGGGCGGTCCGGACTTCTCCATGACGCCCGAGGAGCGCAAGGCCTTCAACGAGGAGTGGACCGCCAAGCTCTACGGCGGGGGCTGGATCTGCGCCAGCTGGCCCACCGAGTACGGCGGCAAGGGCCTGAGCCTGCTGCAGCAGGTCGTCCTCAACGAGGAGTTTGCCCGCGTGGGTGCTCCGCTGCGGGCCGACTTCTTCGGCGACACCCTGGTGGGCCCGACCATCCTGCAGTGGGGCACCGAGGAGCAGAAGCAGCAGTTCATCCCCGGGATCTTGCGAGGTGAGATCGCATGGTGCCAAGGCTTCAGCGAGCCCGACGCCGGCTCGGACCTGGCCAGTCTCAAGACGAGGGCCGAGCTCGACGGCGACGAGTGGGTCATCAACGGACAGAAGGTGTGGACGACCCAGGCCCACTATGCCGACTACATCTTCCTGCTGGCCCGGACCGACCCCGACGTCCCGAAGCATGCGGGGATCTCCTATCTGCTCGTCCCCATGAAGCAGCCCGGGGTGGAGGTGCGACCGATCGAACAGGTGGACGGCTCAGCCGAGTTCAACGAGGTCTTCTTCACCAATGTGCGCTGCCCCAAGGACAATGTCATCGGTGGAGTGAACAACGGGTGGAAGGTCGCCATGACGACGCTCGGATTCGAGCGCGGCACGTCGTCGACCACCGGCCACCGGCGCTTCCAGAAGGAGTTCGACGAAATCGTCGCGGAAGCACGACGACGCGGACGTACCGGTGATCCGTTGATCCGCCAACGGCTGGCGCGGTCCTGGTCGAAGATCAAGATCATGGAGATCAACGGGTTTCGCACGCTGACCGACGTGCTGAACGGAACCCAGACGACCGCCGCACTCGGTGCCTGCAACAAGATGTTCTGGTCCGAGGCCCACCAGGAGACGTTGCTGCTCGCCATGGACATCCTCGGCCCGGAGGGCCAGATCCTCCTCGGCGAGCAGGGCGAGGACACCCTGCTCCCCGGGGCCCGCAAGGCCAAGGCCAGTTACCCGGTCAACAACTTGCAATCACTCTTCTTCTTCTCGCGGTCAGAGACGATCTGGGGTGGCGCGGCAGAGATCCAGCGCAACATCGTGGGCGAGCGCGCCCTGGGACTTCCGAAGGAACCGAAGAACACCTCGCCCAAGGCATGACCGCCAGATCCCCTACGCTGGGCCGGGTACGAGTACGGGTCGGCCACGGCGAACGGGGTGAACAGCGATGTTGGTGAGAGAGTGCCTACGCACGGCGCCAGTGACCGTCCCTCCGGGCTGCACCCTCCACGAGGCCGGCCGGCTGCTCGGGAGCCACAAGGTCGGTTCGCTGCTGGTCGTGGACGGCGATCGCCTGGTCGGCATCGTGACGGACCGGGACATCACGGTGCGAGGCGTCGGGGAGGGTAAACCGGCGACGGCTGCCGTGGAGGCGGTCATGACCGCCGATCCGATCACGATCCAGGGCTCGGCGGACGTGTTCGAGGCCTTCGATGTGTTCAAGACGGCCAGCGCGCGGCGACTGCCCGTGCTCGAGGACACGGACCTGGCCGGGATCATCTCGGTCGACGATCTGCTGCTCTCGCTCGTCGCCGAATTCGGCGCCGTCATGTCGCCGGTCGCGCAGCGGCTCGTCCACCCCGGCTGAGCACGCGGGACGCCAAACTGTCTCGAGCGCGTCAGAGGCTCGGGACGTACCCGCCCGCGCCGAGTGCGGCGCTCTCATCGAGGCTCAGCGAGTCGTCGACGCCACCGAGGACCTCGGTCACCCAGGGCAGCCGCTCGCGGAGAATTCGCTCCACCCCGCCCGAGAGCGTGGCCGAGCTGATGGCGCAGGAGCTGCATGCCCCTTGGAGCTGGACCTCGACCACGCCCGCCTCGACGTCGGCCCGCACCAACACGAGGTCGCCGCCGTCGGCCTGCACGGCAGGCCGCATGAGATCCATGATCCCGTGCAGCTTGTCCAGACGGTCGGCCCGTTCGGCGTCGCTTAGCTGAGACGGGGTTTCGCTCACGCCACCATTCTGCCGTGCGCAGGGGCGGACCGTGCACCGCCGGGTTGCACCCAACGGTGGTTACCTTCCGGGAAGCGCTTGGCGTGCACCGGCCGGACCATCGAAGGAGTCGCCGTGAGCGTGAAGGTCATGGCCAACCTGGCGGAGCGGCTCCGCGCCGCCCAGGACGAGGCCCCAACGGGCAGCTTCAGGCCAGTCCGACCGGCTCGGGTGGGTCGCCCTTCACGACAGGGTTCGTCAGCTCCCCGATGCCCTCGATGGCGATGCGCACCACGTCGCCGGCCGCCAGGAAGCGGGGCGGGTCGAACCCGGCCCCGACGCCGGCCGGCGTCCCGGTGGCGATGATGGTCCCGGGCTCGAGTGGGAAGGCGGTGGTGAGGTACTCGATCAGTTCGGCGCACCCGAAGATCAGGTCGGCCGTGCTCGAGTCCTGACGGAGCTCGTCGTTGACCCAGGTGCGGATCGTCAACGATCCCGGGTCGCCGAGCTCGTCACCTGTCACCAGCTCCGGGCCGCAGGGCGCATGGGTGTCGAAGGACTTGCCCATGGTGAACGTCGGCGTGCGCCACTGCCAGTCACGCGCGCTGACGTCGTTGATGATGGTGAAGCCGGCAACCACCTCGAAGGCGCGCGCCGCTGGCACATGCTGGCAGCGCGGTCCGATCACGAGGGCGAGCTCGCCCTCGTAGTCAACCATGTCGGAGACCGGGGGCAGCACGATCGCATCGCCCGGTCCTGCGATGGATGTCCGCTGCTTGTTGAACCAGTACTGCCACTCCGGCGGCTCGCGACCCATTTCGGCCACGTGCGCCCGGTAGTTCATGCCGATGGCGAGGATGGCGGGCGGATCGGGCACCGGCGCGTGGCGCCGCACCGCCGACGCGTCATAGCGCGCCGCCCTGCCCGTGAGCGCTGCGCGAGTCCGTTCCAGCCCGTCGGCGCCGAGCGAGAGCAGCCCGGCCATGGTGGACGGCAGGCCAGTCGCCGGGTCGCTCAGGTCGAGGATCTCGTCCCCGACGACCAAGCCGGGACGCGGCCGCCTGTCAGGGAGGGAGAAGCTGGCCAGTCGCACCGCCGCTCCCCGACGCGATCAGCGCGCCTGCGCCTTGAAGGTCTCCCAGTGTTTCGTGGCGTGACGGGCCGAGAAGGCGCCGATCACCTCAACGGCGCCGAAGACGATGGCCAAGATCCCGATCAGCACGACCAACGCGGTCAGCGGCGCGCCGGGGTGCCTGATGCAGAGGAAGCCCAACGCCACGGCGATGATGCCGCGAATGAGGTAGGCCCACCAGTACGGCAGGTAGTGGTAGCGGATGGAGTTCACGATGTCGAAGATGCCAAGCACGAGGAAGCCCCAGCCGACCAGGATGGCAACGATGAAGATCGTGATGTGCGGCCACACGAAGCCGACGATGCCCGCCGCCACCCAGATCACGCCGAAGACCAGCAGCGGCCAGCGCTGCCGTGCCGCCCGCACGCCGGCGATGATCTCGAAGAGACCTACTGCGATGAAGAACCCGCTGGCGAGGTAGATGATGGCGTAGACACTGGCGTGCCGGTAACTGATCACGAAGAAACCGAAGATCATGGAGATGATGCCGCCGGCCAGGTACCAGCCCCACATCTTCTCGAGCTGTGCGCTGACGACATCGCCCACCGCGATGTCCTCTGACGTCAAAGTGTCGGTCATGGCATCCCCCTTGGCGAGATAGGAGTACACAGATGTGTAGGCGGAGCGTACCGCCGACGCCCACCTTGATTAGGGGATGCAGGAGCGCAACGCCTCGAGGGCCCGGGCACCCCATGACCCACCCGTCCCGGCCCAGCGGGCCGGGTCGTCGGCCACCGCGTCGGCCTCGGCCCACAGCTCGTCCTCGACCGGCGTGAGCGTCGCCCGGATGGCCGGCAACGTGCCGGGATCGTCCTCGACCACCTGACGCACCGCATCGGCAGCGTGCCACAGATCCTCGCCGGAGAGCTCGAAGGGCACGAAGGGAGGCGGGCCGGCCACGGTGCGCGGGAAGGCGGGTACGTAGATGCTGGCGCACGGGCTGCCCGGTGCCACGAAGACGCGGAGCGGTGCCCCGTCGGCCAGGCCGGGCGTGAGCTCGGCGATCATGGACGCGGCCGTGACGCTCACTCCGCGCACGTGCATGCAGACGCTGACCCCGCTGCTGTCCGAACCGACGCGCTCCGGGGGCGGATCGACGGCACCGTCCATGCCCGGGGCACCCCACGGTCCCGTGCCGTGATCGCGCAGGTGGGCGGCGGTGGCCGCCGCCGTGACCCCGCCGGGACCGGCTGCGGCGAGGAAGCGTCGGCTCGCCGCCAGGCGCACATCGGCATAGGCCGTGTCCTCTGCATGGTCGCGGTAGCGGTCGAAATCGTCACCGGGGACGAGGGACGCCGAGGCGCGTGTCCAGTCGGTGGTCAGCGTGAGGCGATTCGAGATGGCGGTGCCGGACGCGAACCGTGCCACCGCGTACTCCGCACCGGCCGTCTCGAGCACGAACGCCTCGGACGGGTCGGCGATCAGGAAGGAGGAGTCGTAGGCCTCGCCGTGGGCGGCGTCCGCAATGCCACCTTGTCCGCAGGTCGCGAGCAGCCCGGTGATCACCTCGACTGCGTCCTCCGCCGTACGGGCTCGCTCGAGACCGAGGCGGACCAGGTCCATGCCGATGAGTGCGGGCGGGGCGGCGGCCGCGTCGTGCGTGGTGCTGACACGCTCGTTTCCAATGGCGACCCCGTGCTCGTTGACCCCGTGCTCGGCGCCCCAGAGCCACGTCGGGCAGGACAAGAGCGTGGCGTGCGCCCCGGTGTCGCCGATGGTCAGGTACTGCGTGCGCAGCGTGCAGCCCGCCGAGGCCCGGCGGCCGAAGGGCCAGGTGATCTGCACCTCGCCCGGGGGGCGGTCCGAGTTCTTGGCGAACACCATGCCGCGGCGGCCCGGGGCGCACAGGGTGTCGCACATGGTCGCAGTGTAGGGAGCCTGGGTAGGGTGGCTGTCCGTGGAACCGCGCGCTGTCCTGACGGCTGATGAGATCGACCTTTCTGCGACCGAGTTCTGGGCTCGGCCCTGGGACGAACGGGAAGGCGCCTTCCAGACGCTGCGGCGCGAGCGCCCGATGCCCTTCTACGAGGAGCCCGAGATCCCCGAGGCGCTGACCTACGTCCTCAACAAAGGCAAGGGCTACTACGCCCTGACACGGCACGCGCACATTGCCGAGGCCAGCCGTCACCCCGAGATCTTCCAGTCGGGCCACGGCGCCACCTCCATCATCGACATGCCCGAGGAGATGCTCGACTTCTTCGGCTCCATGATCAACATGGACAACCCGCGCCACGCCCGGCTACGCCGCATTGTCTCCGCCGCCTTCAACCCGCGCATGATCAAGTCGATCGAGGATCGCATCGAGCTCGTCGCCGACGACGTGATCGACCGCGTGGCGTCGCAGGGCGGCTGCGATTTCGTGGTCGAGGTGGCGGCCCGGCTGCCACTCGAGATCATCTGCGACATGATGGGCATCGCCGCCGCCGACTACGACACCGTCTTCCACGCGTCGAACGTCATCCTCTCGGCGGGTGACACCGAGTACGTGGCCGAGGGCGAGGACCCGATGGTGGCGTTCATGACCGCAGCTCAGCAGCTCAACCTGCTCATGACCGACCTGGCCACGTACCGACGCGAGAACCCGACCGCCGATGTCACGTCCGCGCTCGTCAACACCAACGTCGACGGCGAAGCGCTCACCGACACCGAGCTCGCCTCGTTCTTCATTCTGTTGGTCGTGGCGGGCAACGAGACGACCCGCAACGCCATCAGCCACGGTTTGCTCGCCATGACCACGTATCCGGACCAGCGGGCGCTGTGGCAGGCTGACCCCGCGGGAATCGCGGCGACGGGCGTGGACGAGATAGTGCGCTGGGGCTCCCCGGTGATCTGGATGCGCCGCACCGTCGCCCAGGACACCGTGCTCGGCGAGACCGAGCTCGTGGAGGGCGACAAGGTGATCATGTTCTACAACTCGGCCAACCGGGACGAGGATGTGTTCGCCGACCCGTTCACCTTCGATGTCCGCCGCGACCCCAACCCGCACATCGGATTCGGTGCAGCAGGCCCGCACTTCTGCCTCGGCGCCCATCTGGCGCGCCAGGAGATCGATGTGATGTTCCGCCACCTGTTCGACCGGCTACCCGACATAGAGGCCGTGGGCGAGCCTGACCGGCTGCTCTCCCCGTTCATCAACGGGATCAAGCACCTCGACTGTCGCTTCACGCCCGCCGCGCCGCGCTGAGGCGGCGGCGTCCGCCCAACCTGGGCGAGTTCAGGCTTGCTTGAATTCCTGATAGGCCGCCAGGGCGCGCGGTCCCCACACGGTGCCCGGACCGCCGTTCATGGTGATGGCGACCCCGATCATTTCGGCGACCTCCTCCATGGTGGCGCCCCGACGAGCCAGGTTGCGCGCGTGGGCTGCAACGCAGCCGTCGCATTCCCGGGTGATGGCGATGGCGAGCGCGATGAGCTCCTTGGTCGTCACCGTCAGTGCCCCCTCGGCGAAGGCCGCATTGTGAAAGGTGGCGTAGCCCGCCATCACCTCGGGGATGGCGGCACGCAAGGCCCGGTAGGGCTCCCGCAACTCGTCTTGAATCTCGTGGTTGTGCCCGTGTGCCATGGCCAATGGTGGCACGGCGGCGTCCTGGTGCTCGCCAGGCCTCGTGCCGTCGCCAGGCCTCGTGCCGTCGCCAGCATGCTGGAGGCACCCCGGCTCGACCGGGCTGAGTCTGCTCAACCGCCTCTACTCGACCGACTGGCCTGGCCGGCTCTGTGCCGCAGCGCCGCCGCTCTTCGGGCCCTTGTTGCGGACCTCCTCGACGGCCCCCATGGCTTCGCGTAGCTCGCTGATCCATTCGGCCTCGTGCTGCGCCACCAGGCGGACACACCAGGCCAGGGCCTCGCTCCGGCTGCGCGCCACGCCGGCGTCAATCAACGTATCGAGCGCCTGGCGATCGTCCATGCGCAGCCGCGTCATGACCGGCACCCCCGCCGTCGTGAAGAGCACCTGGGAGTTCCCACACCGGGCCCCCCAGGACACGGTCCGACGGAAGGCCGGCTGGGCCTCGTCCGCGATACGCATCCGTGCGTGGCGGCTCTCTTCGCGAAACCCGCTGATCCGGGCCTGCTCGGCCACGCGCACCTCATCGTCCCCGGCGCCGTCGGGGAGTTGGGGTGGGGAAAGCGTCCCTACGACCTGGATCTCATCGCTGTCGATCGCGATCGTCGGGCTGCCGACAAACCAGGTCTCGGGCACCCGCCCGGCGAACCAAGCCGCGATCAACCGCTCCTGCTCCGGGCCGGACGGGGGTGGGCTGGCCGAACGCCGCCGGCCCCGCTGGCCGCCTCGTGCTCTGTCTCTGTCCTGCGTTCCTTGACTCATATTACAAGATTACATGCTTACGACGATGACGCAAGCACCCCTCACACCACGCTCGGCGACCCCTCGGTGGCGCTCAGTGGCCGTGCGTGGCGCGCAGGGGCGCTCAGTCGAGGAGGAGCTTGAACCCGATGTGGGAGGGCACCATCCCGAGGCGTTCGTAGAACCGGTGAGCATCGGGCCGGGCGGTGTTCGAGGTCAGCTGCACGCGAGAACAGCCCAGGACGCGTGCCTCGTCGATGGCCGCGCCGAGGAGGAAGGTCCCGATGCCGGTACCACGGTGCTCCGGATGCACGTGAACCGACTCGATCTCGGCGCAACGACCACCCCGTGACTGGAGGTGGCGGAGCACGATCAGTTGGCAGACCCCGACAACGACACCGTCGAGCTCCGCCACGAGCACGTCGCCGTCCCCGCGTGCGATCTCGTCGAGGGCAGCCTGATAGGGAGAGAGGTCAGTGGGGTCCTCGTTGCTCGGGGGCCCCCGGGGCACGGCGCCGAGACGCAACAGCTCCACGATCCGGCCGAGGTCGTCGTCATGCGCGACGCGAACGATGAGTCCTTCGAGGGCCGCGGCGGTCCCTGCGTCCTTGGACATGGTGCCATTGTGGCGCCCGAGGCAGGGTCAGCGTCGACGCACAGGCTTCTCCACCGTGATGGCGCGGCGAGGGCAATCCCGCGCCGCCCGCTTCGCCGCGTCCACCAGGTCGTCGGGCAGCGGCGTACCGTCGAGGATCGGATAGCCCCACTCATCCAGTGAAACGGCCTCGGGAAGCAATTCGGCGCAATAGCCGTAAGCATCGCAGGCCACGGGGTCGACCAGGAGTCGCAGCACGGTCAGGTCCCCCGCCACGCCGTTGTGGGGAATCGGAGCTGCGACGGACCGCCCCAGTGCGCGCACGGCCGTCCCGCCATATGGGCGTCGACGTCGGCGGCGAAGACCTGCAGCGCACTTCGCGCCAGCCGCACCGCGCCATCGGGATGCCGGCACGCACCGCGGCCGTCAACTTCACCCAGCCGCCGCGCCAGCCGCAGCAGGAGCTGTCGGTCAGCTTGCCCTCGACCCAGCCGCTTCAGGTCGTCGGCGATCGCCGGCAAGCCGTACACACAGGGTCCGCATTGCCCCACGCTCTCGCCCGCCAGATAGTGCGCAATCCGGGCCGACTCCATGAGCCCGCATGCGTCAGGACCGAGAACGACAACGACGCCCACACCCGCGGTCGCCCCGATGGCCCGAAGCGACAGTGATGCGTAGGGCGTCTCGAAGTGCATCGGGCCGACCCAGGCGCCCCCGTACCCGCCAACGAGGAGGGCCTGGGGCGGACCGAGTGGGAGCGCCCTGCGTGCGACATCGATCAGGGGCGTGCCACGGTCGATCTCGACGACTCCCGGTTGCGACACGGCGCCCGAGAGCGTCACGAGGGTCGTCCCCGGCTCATCGACGGTGCCGCGACTCCGAAAGGCTTGCGCGCCGGTGCGGACGATCATGGCCACGTGCGCAAGCGTCTCGGCGTTGTGCACGAGCGCAGACCGGCGCCCGATGCGCAGTGGGGTGCCCTTGTCGGGACGGAATGACGGCAGAGACTCGCCCGAGTCGACGAACCGCACCAACGCCGACTCTTCGCCAGCGACGAAGCGGTCCGGCGGTCGTACCAGTGCTTCGGGCACAGCCGCGTAACCAGCCCGGACGCGCTCGTCGAGCGCTCGGATCACCGCCTCGGCGACCAGATGGCGTCCCTCTGGCAGGCAGACCGTGACGGAGTGCGCGCCGCAGGCCGCAGCGAGCACCTGGGCGCCGTCGAGCACGAGATGCGGCGATCGGAGGAGGAGAAGCTTGTCCTTGTCGCTGGCGGGTTCACCTTCCATGGCGTTGACGACAATGGTGCCGATGGGGCCGCCGGCGCGTGCCGCTGCGAGCTTCTTGGCAGCCGGAAAGCCCGCACCGCCTCGTCCGCCCAGACCAGAGATCTCGAGCGCGGTGGCCACCGCGTCGCGCCAGTGTCGATCTGAGGCCGAGGGGAGCGGGACAGGTCCCAGGGTGGCGAGGTGCCCGGCGAGATCCGCCGGATACCCAAGCAGGCGGTACGTAGCGGTCGGGCGCGGTAGCTCCTGGACGTCAGTCATGCCGCACCCCGCGCCGCGCTGTACCGGTCAGGGGAAGGTGTGTGCGCGGCACACCAGCCACGGTCGCCCGGGCGGACCTCGCCGTGGACTGCCGTGCGGTCGTGCGGACCCGCCACACCAGGGCCGCGGCGACGGCGGCGACGCACAGCATGCCGAGCACCATGACCAAGCCCTCGCCGGCATCCGTGCCCATGCCGAAGCTATGGGCCAGCGCGATGGGCCAGCAGAGGTAGGCCAACCAATGGATGGCACGCCACGTCGCCGGACGCATGCGGGCCCGGAGCAGGCTGGAGACGAAGACCGCGAGCATCAAGTCCAGCGAGACTGCGCCGACCCCGACCCAGAAGCGACCGTAGCTCGACGTAAAGGGGGCGACGATGGCGGCCCAGCTGATGTTGACGAAGGTATCGAGGACACTCGTGAGGACATGGATGCCCAGAAATACGACAGCCAGCATGGAGACCCGTCGATGGAGCTCCTGTTGCGCGAACCCGGGCCAGTTTCGTGCCCTCGCCCTTGCCGTCGTCGTCAAGCCCAGCACCATCGTCAAGGTCAACAGCACCAGCGTCACAATCCCACTGGCCCGCGTGGCGTACCAGACCCATGTGGAGCTCACCGTGCCTGCTCCTCGTCTGACGGCCACCCGTTGAGGCAGACGACCTTTCCGTCGTAGCGGACCAGTCGTATCGGCAGACCGAAGCGCACGAGGTGTTCGAGTGCCTCCTCACGCCAGACGATGGCCGCTGTCGTCACAAGATTCGCCTCCACACAGGTCGAGCCCGCCGCCGAGGCCAACACCCAGTGCGGCTCGACACTGTCCCCTGTGCGCGGGTCGATGATGTGGTGTACGTCACGATCCCCGATCCTCCAGGTCCGCACCGAGGTGGCAGAACTGGCCAGACCGCCGTGCACGATGGCCACCACCTGGTCAACCTGGTCCGCCGGGGTCGAGGATTCGCGCGCGATGCCGATCGACCATCCACCATCGGGTGGCGACCCGGCCACGGCGACATCGCCACCGAGGCTGACGAGGACGCCGGCGGCGATCCGGGCGGAAATGGAGGACGCGGCGCGGTCGGCGGCCAGCGCCTTGGCGGACGCCCCGAGGTCGAGCCGAACGCCGCGCGGAATCCGGACGGTCAGATCAGCCCGGTTGAGATGTACATGCTGGTAGCCGGCCACTGGGCCGAGAGCCTGAGGCGGTGCCGGCGGGCGCGACTGAATCTCAGCCAGGTCGGCGTCGTAGCCGAGCGCGGCGATGGCGTTACCGACGGTGGGATCGACCGCGCCACCGCTCCGTTCCGCCCCGTCCACTGCGACGGTGAGCGCGTCGAAAAGGAGCGGACTCACGGATACCGTCCGTCCGGCGTCTTCGTGGAGGTGCTGCAGCTCCGAGTCCGGTCGAAATCGGCTGCACGCGAGATCGATCGCATCGAGTTCGTCCTTCAGCGTTGCCGCCGCGGCATCGGCGACCGACGGATCCTGCACCACGACCGTCGCCGAGGTGCCGAGAGCTCGGAATGTACGCGTCGTCAGGTCCGGGTGCCGCACGTCGGTCGCCTGCATCATCGGGAGGTACCTCCCGACGTCACGGTGGGAGAAGAGGGGCTCGACGTCGGGGCCTGGGAAGAAGAAGACGACGACGATGTGCCGGTGTTTCCCGTGGCGCCTGTCACCCCAGAACCGCTCGAGTAGTCGTCTGAGCCCGGGCTCCCGTCGTCCTGATATGTGGTGGAATTGTTCGAACCTGACGTGGTCGTCGGTGTCGTACTACTCCCGGCGCTGGACTTCGGTCCTTCATGCGCGACAGCGATGCCGATGGCCACCGTGGCACCGGTCGCTGCGATGACAGTGCCACGCGTAAGGGACCGAAGTCGGAACCTGGCCCTTTCCCGCTCGGCGGGTGTGTTCGGCTGACCTGTGGGTGACATGAGGTTGCGGTTCCTTGGCTTGTGGGCGCCCCGACGCCATCTACTTCACCAGGCTCGAATTGAGCCCATCGCAAGACCCGCTGTGTCTGTCCTGTGATGTCGCGCTCCGGCAGTCGCCGTCCTGCCCCGCTACGATCGCCCGCGCCCGCCACGCAATTCGACGAAAGGGGGGCGATGGCGCAGGTCAACGCCGTGCGAGGGCCCATTGACGGACATCAGCTGGGACGCACGCTGATGCACGAGCACCTCTTTGTATTGAGTCCCGACATTGAGAAGACGTCCCAGGAGTGGAACGAGGAGGCCGAGCAGTCGGGTGCGGTTGCGAAGCTCCGGGAGCTCAAGGAACACGGAATCGACACATTGGTTGATCTCACCGTGATCGGACTTGGTCGCTACATCCCTCGCGTGGCGGCCATCGCTGATCAGGTTCCCGAAATCAATATCGTGGCGGCGACGGGCGTGTACACCTACAACGAAGTGCCGATGTACTTCCACTTTCAAGGGCCCGGAACGATTCTCGGCGGCCCCGACCCCATGGTCGAGGTCTTCGTTCGCGAGATCCGTGAGGGAATCGGAGACACGGCAGTGAAGGCCGGGATTCTAAAATGCGCATCGGATCGTCCGGGCATCACACCCGGTGTTGAGCGAGTGCTCCGGGCCGTGGCACAGGCACATCGGACGACCGGTGTGCCGATCACCACCCACACTCCGACTCCACCCGAGCCGTGGGGAATCGAGCAACAGCGCATCTTCAAAGAGGAGGGTGTCGACCTGACTCGGGTCGTCATCGGTCACAGCGGCGGCACGGTGAACACCGATTATCACTTGCGCCTGATCGACAATGGCTCCTTCCTCGGCTTCGACCACTTCGGCCTTCCGGGCATCATGCTCGAGGAGCGTGTCGACGCCGTGGCGCGGCTGTGCGACCGAGGGTACGCAGGGCGGATCGTTCTCTCCCACGATGCCATGTGCTTCGTCGACTGGTTTCCACGCGCCGTGATGGACGCGGCGAGCACCTGGCGCTGGACCTACCTTTCAGACGAGGTGCTACCAGTCATGCGCTCCCGAGGCATCAGCGAGGACGACATTACGACCATGCTGGTCGCCAACCCGCGCACCATCCTCGAGGGAGGCGCACCCTACTGATGGACAGCCGGAGTACACAGGGATGACCCTGCTGCAACCGGAACTGATCGCCCAGCTGGCCACGTCGTTCCCGGACGGGGTGGCGTGGCGGAACCTGGCGGATGACACCCAACTGACCCTGGATTCATGGCATCGCCGTTCAAACAGCCTGGGTCGAAGTCTGCAGACTCTCGGGCTGGCGCATGGCGATCGCGTCGGTCTGCTCATCGACAACGAAGAACCGCTGGAGTGGCTGGTCTCCTATCTCGCCATCCACAAGGCCGGGGGCGTGGCCGTTCCGCTATTGGCGCGCCTGGGCCCGGTCGAGGTGACCCGGAACCTCGCCGACGCCGGGGCATCGTTCGCCTTGTGCAGCGAGGTCGCCGACGAAGTGCGGACGGCCGTCGGAACCGTTATCGGCACCCGGACGGACAGCGAGCTGCGGTGGTCTGACCTCCTGGACGCCGAGGACCGGGACCTTGAGCCCGCATTCGGTCCCGACGACGTGGCCGACATCATGTACACGTCCGGCACCACCGGTCGCCCGAAGGGTGTGGTCATACGGCATGCGGGCCTCTCGACGACCGACCGGCTGCCGACGAGCTGGCTCGGCCTTGGTTTCATGTCGTCCTCACCCTTCGCCACCACCAGCGGATCCCTCCTCGTCTCGGGCCCGCTGCGCGGCGGCCTGAGCGGGTGGTTCCTCCCTCGCTTCAGCGCGGACGCCTGGTTGGCCGCTGTCGAGCGAGAGCGCCCCGTCTCCGCCTTCGTGGTCCCGGCCATGGTGGAACTCCTGGTGGCGTCCCCTGGGTTCGAGGCGGCCGATCTGTCGAGCCTGGCCGTGGTCACCATCGGAGGCGCCCCGATCGCCGCGGCGACGCTCCGCCGGTTCGGATCAGTCCTGAGCGCGGCCGACGTCCTCTGTGGCTATGGGATGACCGAGTTCGGCGCGGTGACGGCCATGCCCATGGGCGACCGAGGGCGGCATCTGGGCTCGGTCGGGCTGCCGTTGCCCGGTGTGGAGGTCCGCATCACGGACGGTGATGGCACCACGCTCCCGGCCGGCGAGGTCGGGCGGATATGGATCGGAGGGACCCGTCCCGCTCGCTCCTACCTCTTGAGTGGGGGAGCGGACGTGGAGGACGCCTGGAGCGACGGATGGCTCCAGAGCGGAGATCTCGGCTACCTCGACGCGGACGGCCATCTGTGGATCGTCGGCCGCGAGAAAGACGTCATCATCCGGGGCGGCCACAACGTGGTTCCCGCTGAGGTGGAAGCCGCCCTGTTCGAGCATCCCGCCGTGATGGAGGCCGTCGTGGCCGGCGTCGAACACCCGGTCCTCGGTGAAGACGTGGCGGCGTGGGTGGTCTTGGCCGACGGCACCTCCGCTGACGTCCTGCGCGCCTTCCTCCGCACACGATTGGCGGACTTCAAGGTGCCCCGCAGGATTACCGTGGTCGACACCCTCCCCCGGAACGAGGGCGGCAAGGTCGTCAAATCCCTCCTGGAGCCTGGAACCGAAGCGCAGTGACAACCACCTTCAGCACGCTGACCGTCGAGGAGATCGGGAAGGTCCGCCGTCTGACGCTCAACCGCCCGGACCACCACAATCCCCTGACGCCCCGCTGTATCCGGGAGATCCTCCAGGCGGTCGAGGAGGCGGCGGGCAACTCGGGAGCGAGCGTCGTCATCATCCGGAGCACGGGAAGATCCTTCTCGTCGGGATATGGCTACATCGCCGAGGACACTGACCCCGGGGACTTCCCACAGCACACCGCGATTGAGGGCGATGTGTCGGCCATGCTCGCCCTGGGCGACGGGTGGGCCCGTGTCTGGAATTGCCCGCTCCCGGTCATCGCACAGGTGCAGGGCAACTGCCTGGCCGGCGGGACGGACCTCGCTCTGCATTGCGACCTGGTCGTCGCCGCAGAAGATGCATCCATCGGCTTTCCCCCCGTGCGCTCCATGGGCGTCCCCCCCACCAACATGTGGCTGTACCACTTGGGCCCGCAATGGACGAAACGGCTCGTATTGACGGGCGACACCATTTCAGGCAAGGACGCTCTCGACATCGGCCTCGTCGTCGCGACGGCGCCCCTAGGCGAACTCGACAAAGTCGTTCTCGAGCTGGCGCAGCGGATGGCACTCATCGACCGCGATCTCTTGGTAGCCAACAAGCGAGTTGTCAACATGGGCGTCGAGCTCATGGGTCGCTCGCAGCTGCAACGATTCGCCGCGCTGAACGACGCCATCGGGCACCGCGCCCCGGCGGCGGAGGACTTCTCGCGGCACATGGCCGAGGTCGGCCTCAGACAGGCGGTCAAAGACAGGGACGCGCCCTTCAGATCCTCCGGGCCTGCTCCTCGAAAGGGAGATGTCTAGACGTCTGTCAGCGACGTCTCTGTGATGCCCAGAGCTCGCAAGGTGCGGCCGAGGCCCAGAAAGGCTGACATGCAGATGGTCAGATCAAGGATCTCGGGGTCGGTGAACGATTCTTGCATCCGCTCCATGAAGACATCGTCAATGCTGGTGTGGTTGATGGCAAAGCGCTCGGCATACTCAATCGCCATGCGCTCCTGATCGCTCAGGTTCGTGTCATCAGGGGATCCGACCGCGCAGTAGAAGTCCTCTGTGAGGCCCTCGGCCGTGACGGTATCAGCCCGGAACCCGAGGCATACGGTGCATTCGTTGAGTTGGGCAATGCGCATTCTGGCGGCCTCACGAACTCGCGTCGGGAGGATGCTCTTGTTGTACGCCGCATGGACAAAACGGGTCGCAGCTGCGCCCAGGTCGGGCTGGAGCGACCAGATTTGGACGGCGTCACCACCTTCGCCGACGGGAATATCCAAACGGGCCATGCCGTGACTTTATGCCAGTATCAGGATTTGCACGCAGATCGGAGCGGACGGAGTCCGGAAAATGGAAGGCAGACAGGCGCCCACTCGCTACACCCTTGACTCCGACCGTTCGTGCGTGTGGGTCAGCGGGCGCTCCAGCCTGCACCCGATCAACACCGAGACCCGTGGCGTCACGGGCTGGTTCGAGGCGGCGACGCGCATGGACGGATCGCTCGACCTCGAACAGGCCGTCTCGGGTGAGCTGGCGTTGGCTGTGGACCGCTTGACCTCGGGCAATCAGTTGTACGACCGCGAATTGCGGCGCCGGATCGACGCTCGGCGGCATCCGACCATCAAGGGGCGCGTGACCAACATCGCCGTCGACGGTACACACCCGAATTACGTCGTGACGGGCGATGTCGAATTTCACGGCAAGACGCGTTCGTTCGAGCACGGCATGCAGATCCACCTCGACGATGCCGGTGTGATGCTGTCGGGCGAGGATGTGTTCGACATCCGCGAATTCGGGATGAAGCCGCCGAGCATGCTGATGGTGCGCGTCTACCCGGAAATCAGCGTACGAGTCGAGTTGCACGGGGTACGCGACGGCTGACCCACATCCGTCGCCCGCTCTGTCGACGCCACGTGCAGCGTTTGCCGGCACCGGCACTGGGTATTGCCGAACCATTCGCAGCTTGCGTTGCGATCACAGGGAGGGACGAAGCTCATTGGGCTCGACGTCCGCTCCCTGGTTGGCATCGGTGAGCCTCCTCGTACGAGACACCGTTTGTTGGCAAGGGCGTCCGCCCTAGGGTCGGAGACGACACCCAGGAGAAGGGGACTACATGGCACATGATGACGTAGATCCGACGACGACGGATACCGGTATCCCCGTGGCCAGCGACGAGCACTCATTGACCGTCGGCCCCGATGGACCCATCCTCCTTCAGGACCACTACCTCATAGAGCAGATGGCGAACTTCAACCGGGAGCGGATCCCCGAGCGCCAGCCGCACGCAAAAGGGGGTGGCGCCTTCGGCCATTTCGAGGTGACCGCGGACGTCAGCCCTTACACGAAGGCGGCCGTCTTCCAGCCCGGCACGAGGACGGACACCCTGATCAGGTTCTCCACGGTTGCCGGCGAGCGGGGAAGCCCCGACACCTGGCGCGATCCGCGTGGATTCGCCCTGAAGTTCTACACGTCGGAAGGTAACTACGACATGGTGGGGAACAACACGCCCGTGTTCTTTCTCCGGGATCCGATGAAGTTCCAGCACTTCATTCGCTCCCAGAAGCGGCGGGCCGACTCGGACCTGCGCGACCACGACATGCAATGGGACTTTTGGAGCCTGTCGCCTGAATCTGCCCACCAGGTGACGTGGCTGATGGGCGACCGTGGGATCCCGAAGTCCTGGCGACATATGAACGGCTACTCAAGCCACACCTACATGTGGGTCAACGCCAAGGGCGAACGATTCTGGGTCCAGTACCACTTCAAGACCGACCAGGGCATTGAGTTCCTTGCGCAGGAGGACGCCGACAGGATCGCCGGCGAGGACGGGGACTACCACCGACGGGATCTCTTCGAAGCGATCAGTCGGGGTGACTATCCGTCCTGGACGCTGCGGGTGCAGATCATGCCGTTCGCGGAGGCTGCGTCGTATCGCTTCAACCCCTTCGACCTCACCAAGGTTTGGCCGCACGGCGACTACCCGCTGCACGAGGTAGGCCGTTTGACCCTGGACCGCAACCCGACGGACTTCCATTCGGAGATTGAGCAGGCCGCTTTCGAGCCGAACAACCTGGTCCCGGGGATCGGCGTCAGCCCCGACAAGATGCTGCTTGCCCGCGTCTTCGCCTATGCCGATGCGCACCGCGCTCGTATGGGGGTGAACTACAGGCAGATCCCGGTCAACGCGCCACAGGCACCGGTGCACAGCTACAGCAAAGACGGGGCTATGCGGGTGCAGAAGGTCTCAGATCCTGTGTACGCACCCAATTCAAAAGGCGGGCCGGCCGCCGACCCCGAGCGCTATCCCTACGTCGAACGTTGGGAAGCTGACGGGCAGTTCGTCCACGCCGCCTACACGCTGCACCCGGAAGACGACGATTGGGGGCAGGCCGGGACGCTCGTGCGCGAGGTAATGGACGACGCCCAGCGGGACCGGCTCGTGTCCAATGTGGTCGGCCACCTCAGCCAGGGCGTGTCCTCTCCGGTCTTGGAGCGTGCCGTGCAGTACTGGCGCAACATCGACAAAGGCATCGGCGACCGCATCGCCGAGGGCGTGGGACGCCCCTGACGGCCGTCGCCTTCTCAGGATTCCTCGGGCTCCGTCGCCAGAGGCAGGATCCAGTGGAGGCGATGCTCGGCCTCGAAATAGCGGAGCCAGATGTCCTCGACGTCCTCGACGTGCTTGGTGGCGAGATAGGCCTCGCGCGCCCACTTCTGCATTTCGGCCACTCGAAGGGCTGCTTGTCGCACCACGTCAGCCGAGAGCGCCTCGAATTCCTGATGACCCGTCATGATGTCGTGACCTCCACCCCATGCGACCGAGCAAAAGAGAACGATCACTCCGTTCAGCAACCCTCCGGGCATTCGCTCGCTCCGAGGGGACTGCATCGTATCGAATGTCGTTCCGGGCCTCGGGTGGTGTGACCACCTGCAGAGGTCGGTACGCTCCGTAGCGTGGCTGAAACACAGCGACTGGCTGCTGACCTTCTCGTCGAGTGCCTCGAGCACGAGGGTGTCAGGTGCGTATTTGGCATCCCGGGCGAAGAGAACATCTATCTCACCGATGCGTTGTCCCGGTCGTCCATTCGCTACATCCTGGTCCGCCACGAGCAGGCTGCATCGTTCATGGCGGAAATCTACGGCCGCCTGACCGGCCGTGCCGGAGTCTGCTCGGCCACGCTCGGGCCCGGTGCGATCAACTTGCTCCTGGGAACGGCCGACGCGTACACCAACAGCACCCCGCTGCTGGCCCTGACGGCCCAAGTAGGACTGAGCCGGATCTACAAGGAGTCACATCAGAGCGTCGATCTGGTCTCCATGTTCTCCCCGGTGACCAAGTGGTCCGATCTGATTCTCACACCCGAGGCGATTCCTGAAATGGTCCGCAAGGCGTTCAAGCTGGCCCAGACCGAGCGGCCCGGGTCCGTCTACCTCGGAGTACCCGAAGACGTCGAGTCCGCCACCGTCGCCGCGGGCCTCCTGCCCCTCGGTGTCAACAGGCCGCGCACCGACGAGCCGTCGCCATCGCAGATTGCGCGGGCTGCCGCCGTGCTCGATGCAAGCAAGCGCCCCATCGTCCTAGCCGGCCACGGTGCCGCCAGGTCGGAGGCAGCCGCAGCGTTGCTCAAATTCTCCGATTTGCTCAGCCTTCCAGTTGCGACCACGTTCCACGGCAAGGGTGTTTTCCCAGACGATCATCCACACGCCCTCGGAGCGGTTGGATTCATGAGCCACGACTACGTCAACTTCGGCTTTGACGATGCGGACGTCATCGTCAGCGTTGGCTACGAGCTCCAGGAATTTGACCCGATCCGGATCAATCCCAATGGAGACAAGCAGATCATCCACATCAGTCGTGTCCCGGCCGAAGTGGATGCCAACTACGTCGTGGGAGTGGGGATTCAGGCTGACATCGGGCGCACCCTGTCAGCGCTCGGCGAGGCGACACACCGACACTTTGCCCAAGGCACGATGGGAAGCAAGATCCAGCGACTCCTGGCTGAGGAACTTGCCGAGGGGGCGGCAGACGCCAGCTTTCCACTGAAACCGCAACGCGTTGTGGCGGACACTCGAAGTGCGCTCGGCCGCTCCGACATCGTCCTGGCGGACACAGGAGCCGTGAAGATGTGGATGGCGCGCCTCTACCCCACCTACGAGCCCAACACCTGCCTCGTCTCCAATGGGCTCTCCACCATGGCCTTCGCCCTGCCCGGCGCTATCGGCGCCAAGCTGGCATGTCCAGAGCGCAAAGTGCTGGCCGCGGTCGGTGACGGGGCTTTCCTCATGAACTCCCAGGAGATAGAGACGGCCCTCCGGGAACACATCCCGTTGGTCGTCCTGATCTGGGAAGACGACGCCTACGGCCTGATCGGCTGGAAGATGGACTTGGAGCTCGGACATCATGTCGAAGTCGGGTTCTCCAATCCCGACTTCACTGCCTACGCGAAGAGCTTTGGAGCAAGGGCCTGCCGAGTGACTGCAGCGAACGAACTTCTCCCCCTGCTCGAAGAGGCGCTGGCCGCCGACACCGTGTCCGTCATCACCTGCCCCGTCGACTACACGGAGAACCTCCGCCTCACCGAGGCTCTGGGTGAGCTTTCCGGACCGTTCTGACGCTTCCGGTGTCGAGGCTGGCCGACGTTCGTGCCCGCGGCATCATCCAAATTGTCCCAGATTGTGCTCGCGCAAGAACTGCGTCTGCTCCCGGAGCCAATTCGCTTTTCGCACGTAGTAAAGATCAAACTGAACCACCCCGTCGGGTTCATGGTCGATATTGCTCGTAATGGTTGCAGCCTGGATCTCGTGGTCGTGGAGTTCGCGGGCGCCGGCAAAGCTGAGGCTCATGCTGAAGATGACCTGAACGACGATCGCCGCCAAGGCGACCTGTCGCCATGGGATCCGATCGATCTGGCCGACGCGCCATTTGACCCAGGCGAGTAGTATTTCCCACGACCCCGCTGGCTGCGCCGGAGATCTGACCTCTTCGAGTTGTCTCGAGGGAGATCGATCGAGGGCGGCAAGATAGATTCCGGCGAGTACAAGGACATCGTTTGTCGTGTATCGGGATTGTGAAGCCGCGAAAGTAGAACAGAAACACGCGTCCCTGTGTAATGAGAGCGTCAAAGAGAAGGCCGTAGAGAATCAGGGCGATTCCGATCGGAGCTGCACTGTGCTCGTCACGGCGTAAGCCCCATCTCAGCAACACAAGTACGGCCAGCACAAGGATCACGACACCGAAAGCCATGACCCACCCGTTCGCCGGCTCGTTCTTCGTCTCCTGGACACCGGCAATGTCCCCGAGAGCGAAGATGAAGAATTTCACTGCGTCGAACGGCCCTTTGAGAATGGTTTCTCGAGGATTGAAGGCCTTCGAACTCGTGAAGTTGTGAAAATACAGGACGGTCGTTGCTCCGGCGACCATGACCCAGACAATGAGAGCTCGCACAGGACGCCGTCGCTGGTACAGAAGCACGAGGCCGATAGGCCAGATGAGGAGTCCCTGCAGCGAGGAATAGCTTCCTACGATGGCGACGACGATGGCGACAGAGAAGACCGGCCACGTGAACCTCAGTCGATCGAGGAAAGCGATTGCCATAGCCAACGACAGCAGCACCAAGTACCACGCCATCTGGAAGCCCCAGATGGTGTTCTGCCACTCCGCGAGCGTGAGGGTCAGAAACGCAACGGGGCAATAGAAGAGCAACGGCGTCTGCGGCGAGCGCCGTTTGTGGCACCAGATGAATACCGCAGTCGCGGCAAATAGCATGAGGGCACTCACGTACTCCTCGACCGTGATGTTGTAGTGCAGAGTGTGGGCCAAGGCGATGACGATGAGGTTCGGAAAAAGGATCCGATTGTCGACGTGTTGGAGCCAGAGCGACGACCAATCGGGGAAGTGCGCAAACGATTCACGAATTACAGGGACGTCGTCCCACTGGTCCTGCCACATTGCGTTCACCGTGAAGTGCTGAAGAAAAATGATGTACACGACAACTGGGACGGCGAAACCCACCGCGGTGAGGATCTTCACCACTCGAGAGTCCAGTCTCCCGATCGTCCACGGTCCGAGACCCGTCGACTCCTCGGTCATTGAGGGAGAGTTGGCTACGACAGGTGGAATGTCATGACGCTCCGAATTCTCCCCCATCCTCGGCGTGCCGAAGACACCCATCAGACCTCCCTCAATGCAAGCGCTGCCATCGGTCTGCATCTCTCCGGCCCTGGTGCCGCAGCGGCCGCACTGAGGAGGCAGGACATCCCGCAAAAAGATAGCGTGCCCCAAAGTCCAGCTTTGTCCCGAGCTCACGCTCCTCGACATTCTCGAGCATCTCCGTCGCATCCTGCTCAAACGTTCTGGCCTGCGCCGGCGTCGGTGAGACGTGCTCGCCAGCGTGGATCGTCGGCGATTTCTCTGCTGCACCGTTCTTCCGTCTCAGGTCACGGCACATGGGCGATCACGCCTCGTCGGCACCTGCGTTCGACTGCATTGCCCTGCTATTTTGGCTGCTCGTGCACTCGACTGCCGGCACCAGCGGACGGTCCCGCACGACGCCAGCGGGATACATCGACCGGCACCGTCATTCGATTGAGCCGGCGCGGGTTGAGGGCGCACCCCAGACGTGACAGAGGTCGACACGCCGAAAGAGCTCCGTCACTCCCTTGCCTCGGGATGGATCGACGTCGTTTGTGTCGCTTGGGTGGTCATTGTTGGGGTTGCAGTTCTGGCACCCGCTTTCGTGCACGGCGCGTCGATTGGACCTTACGACATCCTGTCCCAGGGTGGATTGACGGCCCACCCGGGCGCTGTCAACGATCCGCTGCTGGGCGACCAGATAGAGCAGATGATCCCGTGGACGAACCTGGCGTGGACGCAGGTCCACGCAGGACATCTCCCTCTGTGGAATTCGTACAATGTCATGGGAACGCCGCTGGCGTTCAATTGGCAGTCCGCGACATTCAGCGTTCCGGCGCTCTTCAGCTATCTGGTGCCGCTCAGTCTGGCCTACACGACCCAGGTGATTGTGACGTTGGTCGTTGCCGGGTCCGGAGCGTATGTGCTCTGCCGGTTGCTACGGCTCAGCCCAGTGGCAAGCGCCTTTGGTGGTGTCGCGTTCCAATTATCTGGGCCGTTGTTCACGTGGCTGGGCCGGCCGATCGCCTCGGTGCTCTCCTGGACTGGTTGGATCCTGGCGGGACTTGTCCTCATCCAACGGGGTCAACACAGGACACGCGACATCGTGCTGACAGGGGCTGCCTTGGCCGCAGCGGTCTATGCCGGTCAACCCGACGCACTAATTGTGCTCTTCTTAGGCATCGCAGTGTTCGTCGTCGTCTCTCTTGCGACACTCGCGCTGCGCGGTGACGGGACATTTCGACTCGGGTCGTGTCTGATCGACACATCTGTGGCCTTCGCGCTCGGATTTCTCCTCTCTGCACCACTCGTCCTACCCGGACTTCAGCTCATCCATGGCTCGGTCCGTTCACTTAGTGGCGGCGGCTCATTCTTCGGTCAAAGAGGGGTCGCCGCGTCGCAGGCGTTCTATGGGTTCTTCCTGAGCTTGGTACCCCTACCAAATTACTTCCTCTTCTTTTACGTCGGAGTTGCGGCAGCCGTCCTCGCAGCGGGCGCGAACCTCTTCTTCTTCAGAAGTCGATACGTCCCGGCCCTCGCTGCCCTGAGCCTCCTCGGCGCACTTTTGGCCTTCGTGCATCAGGTCAACATCGCCCTCAATGCACTGCCGGGGCTTCGCGCCTCAGGTTTCCGCGGGGAATCATCCTGTTCGCCTTCGGAGCGGCCATTCTTGGCGCCGTGGGGCTCCATGGGCTTGTCCGCACTGCCCGGCGCATTGTCCTCATCGGCTTCGGGATCCTTTTTGCGGCGGCTGGCGTCGCACTCTTCGTGGTGTGGCTGACGGGTGCGAACCGGGTGCAAGGGTTCACCAGGCTCGGAACGGCGAGCTACTGGTGGGTTGCTGGTGGGATTCTCACGGGCTGGCCTTGGTGGGCGTGGGCATCATGGACCTCACGAGCCGAGCAGCCGACGCAGGTTCTCACTCGCCTGGAATTCGCCTGCGAACGCCGTGGATGTCACTCCGCACGGGAGTGGCGTTTCTGCTTGTCGCTTTTGAGTCGGTGTTTCTCGTGGTAGCGGGAAGCTCAGTATGGTCCGCGTCCCCACCTGAAGCCAATGCCACGCCTGCGGTCAAGCACCTTCAACGGATCGTTGGATCATCGGTCGTCGGCCTCGGGCAAAGCTACTGCCTCAGTCAGAGCCTGGCATTACTCCGAACGCCAACATCCTCTTCCGCATTCATGAGTACGCCGTATACGAACCCCTGCTCCCGAGCCGCTACTACACGAGTTGGACTGCCCTCACTGGAACCCCAGGAGGCTATTCGGGCGCCTCCAGATTCTGCCCCGCCTTCACGTCGGCCTCTCTCGCCCGTCGCTTCGGCGTCTCGTACGTGCTCGATCACCACGGCGCGCCGGGACCGTCGGTGCGGTCTACGTCACGACGATCGCACATGAAGACCTGTACAAGGGTCCCGGGTCGGCGTCGCAACCGTGAGCCCCACGGCCCGGGACAGTCCTCGACGGCACGCAGAACGACACCGTGGTGCCAAGAGTCAGGCACCCGGACCCAGGGACCTGGCAGATCGTCACCAAGGCCAGCCATGCGCAGAACCTACGGCTGCGCCTGACGGATGTGCCTGGCTGGCACGCCACGCTGGACGGTCGGCCTCTGGGGCTCCGACCCTAGAAGACATCATGCTGCAGGCGACGGTTCCGGCCGGGCATCATGTTGTAACGGTTCGGTACCTCCCTACGAGCTTTATCTCTCGGATTGATACTTGCGGCATAGGCGTACTTGGGTCGGTCATTGCCTGTCGTTCCGCCCGATCTCACGCCGGTGGCAACGTGACTACTTTCGCGTAGCCGTGGGAAAGAGATTCGACGATCATTCACCCGGCCATGCAGTAGACTACGTGGCACCCAAGGCCAGCCTGAGGAGATCCATTATCGCTGCGGCCCGGACACGGACGAACCGCCTGGTACCATCCGAACAATGGTCACGGCAGACCTCACGCAGCGCTTACGTCACGCTCAATGACGCAAAGGAGCGCCACATGGCGGGGGCTACTCGGGGTTCGGCGCTTCTCTCCACCGAGGCTCGGCTGCTCGAGGAATGGCGTGACCGTTCCTGCAGACGAAGTCTTGACGATCGCATACATGCCCTCGTCGATCGAACCAGAGCCACACCGAGATCGCCTGGTGCATCGACTTCCGCAGCCCTTGGTCGCGATCGTGACGGTGATCGGATTCGCGGCGCCAGTCATCGTGTACTTCCTCCTCCTCCGCGGCTACAGCCTCAACGTCGTCACCGGTGACCAATGGGATGACGTGGTCGTCATCAGCCGCTCACACGCACACATCTTCGACTGGAGCTCCTTGTGGGCTCAGCACAACGAGAACCGGATCTTCTTTCCCAATTTGATCGTTTTGTTGCTGGCATACACGACGGCCTTCAACGTGCAGGTCGAGGAATATCTGAGCTTTGTGTTCCTGCTTGCGTCCACCGGCCTGATCATCGGGGCATACAAGCGGGGGGCTCCCGACACGCCATGGCTTTACCTCTGCCCCGTGGCGATTCTGATGCTCTCCGTGGTTCAGTACGAGAACACGCTGTGGGGATTCCAGCTTGCCTGGTACCTCGTACTCTTTCCCTGGCTTTGAGCCTCTTCCTGCTCGACCGCATGCATTCATCTGCGGTGGTATTCAGTCTCGCCATTCTCTGTGCCATCGTCGGCAGCTACTCCTCATTCAGGGACTACTCATTTGGCCGGCTGGACTCCTCGTCCTCTATCTCTGCCGGAGGAGCGGTCTGCACATCGGCATCTGGCTAGTGGCTGCCGCACTTACGGCCAGCCTCTATTTCTACAACTGGGATCCGTCCACAGGGACGCCCAAACACAGCTATGCATGGCAGCACCCCATCGTCGCCCTGAAGTTCTTCTTGTTCATGATGGGTGACATCGTCGGGATGCACGTCGGCTACGGCGGTTCCATCAACAACGTCGTCATGGTATTTGGACTGGTGGTGACGGTCCTCTCTCTGTCACCCTCGTCATAGGATTTCGTCGGGCGTCGACGGGAACGGTCGCACCATCGGCATGGCCCTCATCGTCGTGAGTCTCCTTTTTGCAGCCATCGTCACCTTCGGACGAGTCGCGCTGGGGCTCTTCGACGCAAGCAGCTCTCGCTACACCACCTTCACCCTTCTCGCAGTGACCGGTATCTACCTGACTCTTCTCGGGCCGTTCCTGTCTCACGGGCTCCGAGTCCTGTGGAAGCGAGCACTCGGACACACACTCTTCGCCGGTTTATCGCCCGCCGAGGGGTTGCTCTCGCCAGATGGTGCCTTCTCCCTGTGATCCTTATACAGATTGTTTTCGGTCTCCACTATGGACTCAGTGGCGCCTCGGACGACCACAAGTTTCAGACGCAAGCCGCCCATGTCCTTCGCACTATCAACAGCCAGTCTGATGGCGGGTGTCCTACTACCTCTACCTGTTCCATTCGGCCGAATCGATCCGTCACGATGCACAGATCTTGAAAGCTGACCATCTCAGCCTTTTCGCCGAAGGGTCTCCGAAGCAGTAGGACGATCTCGCCTGAACTCCGCTTACGCGGGCGTGCTTTCAACGTGCTGGAACACCGGTTTGCTACATGCTGAGACGTTCAATGGTCCATGCAGCCTGAACACACTCAGGCCCACGTATGTACGGCCCTGCGCGGTGTCCGACATCAAGACATTGCTGTGCACAAGGCACGAATTCCGATCGTCACCAGTCCAGATCGTGTAGGAATGCGGCTCCTCCTTCACAGCGGCAAGGCTCGATACTGGCCCCGTCGACGTGACGACGTAGTTGTAATGACCTGAATTCACAAGCCGACGCCACTGTGCGCAGCTGGTTGCCGGTGCGTAGCTCCCATCGGGACCGCGAACGCCTATGTACTGGACATAGTTGGACAGATCACGGCCGTACAACGCGTACTGGACTTGAGTAAACGTTCCAGCTAACCCGATGCGAGCGCCGGAAACGGACTCCGCCCAACCAAAAGGTGGTTGGAGTGAGGGAGACTCATAACGATGATCCAAATAGAAGCTCTGGACTCCGAAGCCCACAAGCACCACCGCGGCGGAGATCACCAGAACGGCGATGGATCTGGCCGTTCCACGGCGATGCCACTGGAGCGTCTCTCTGCCCCCGACGAGAGCAAGGCCACCGATGAGGACGCCAACCCCGAATAGAGCTCCGAGAATTGCGTCGACACCCGTGACGGGCGGAACGAACTGTCGCGACAGCACGTGCAGCGGCCAAATCGACTCGTCGAGCTGCGTCACCACTGCGATGCCGGCGAAGGTAAGCAGGAGACACCATCTCCAACGAGGACTGACAAGGTCTCGTGAGAGCGGCAACAGCACCAGTCCGAGCATGATCGCGGGGTCTGCGTAACGGATGTTGTCAACGAAGAAGACTGGGGCGCCGAACGCTGTCAGATACTGCGGGGACACGACGAACCCGATGGCGGCGACGATGCCAACTGCAGCCAACATCTTTGTCATGGATCCCCTGCCCCCTGAACAGGGCCACGACAAGTCCGACTGCGGACAACGCAAGCAGAGCCCACCAGACGGGACCGAACGCAAGACGAAATCCCGGAAAGAAGAATCTGCTCCAGTCGTTACCTTTCAGGATGAAGTGCGCCCATGTCGAGGAGGGCGTCGTGATGACTGGATTGGGTAACGAGAGCGGCCCGAGTTTGAAGTGCACCGATGGAAGCGGATTTCCAACCACCGCCCAATTCCTGACGTACCAGAACGCTCCGCTGAGCATCAATAGTGCGAACCAGACGCCTCCCTCCCTGGCCCGGTGACCTCGCCGGGCCACGACAAAGATGCCGAGGGTCAATGCCGCGATGGGTACGAGAAACGTGAACTTCGTACCGGCCGCGAGGCCAGCGGCGAGCGCAGCGATAGCGATGCCGGACAACCTCCATTGGTCGGTACCGGCATGCGTGTGAATGAGGATCGCAGCACATGAGAGCAACAGAGCCAATCCGACAATGTCGTCGTATCCCCCACCCGGTTGCGTTGTGACCAACTCTGGCGTGACCATCAATGCAGCGACCGCGGTGAGCGTGATGAGTTGTGCGCCGAAGGCCTTGCCCACGCACCACGCAGCCAACAGCGCGTAGGGCGAGCCAGCCGAAGTTGATCACGGGCGACAGGACGTCGTTGCCCATGAGCAGAATGCCCAACCCGTGAATGAGCTCAGATGTTGCCGGATAGAAGGCAGTCACCGTCTCGAGGTCAAAGAAATGCAAGGGCGTGATGGATCCGTCCTGCACAAACCTTGCTGCATCCGGCAGGTGGTACCAAAGCGTGTCCACGTTGGTCATGCCATGGTGGTATGCATCGACGTCCTGGTCGCCGAATCAGCTGCAACACAGGCCAGCGCCACGACGGTGACCCGTTGCATCATGATGGGACTGCGTGGAGTCGCTGCGAGCTCGCCCCGCAACGGCTCAGTCACGGGGTGGCGTCGAGCGACCCACAATGCCAGCAATCCGAGGATGAAGAGCACGGGAACGACCGCAGCCGTGCGGAACAACGACACCGACCCCAGCAGCTCCAGAACGACAACAAGTCCGCAGAGGCCGACGATGATTTCGGCCAGGCGGGCGAGCGCTCCAGACCAGTCCGGGCGCAACCGGGCGATCCATGCGTGTGAGGCCGCACCGACTGAGCCAAGAATGAGCGCCAAGGCCGCGAGACCAGCCAGATAGCGGACAAAACTCATGTGCTCTGAGTCGCGATCAGCCTGATCATGCGGTTAGCTGCTTCTTCGCTGGACACCGCCCAGCATGCTCGCCAACAATTTCGCCGCTCACGTGTTCCACGGTCAACTGGATCCGGCGGATACCGCAAGATGCGCGCAGATCCACGGTCGGACCTGTGGCAACCTCGGATGGGATCAAACCCGCATCGGCACGCTCGACGAACACCAACTCGACCAAACGGGCACGTTTTCGCGTTTGGTGCATGACATCTTGCGGCATTGGCACTCTCAGCGGTCCAGTCCGGCGCCGAACTCGACCCCAGCCGGGATCTCAGCCATGTCGAATCAGATGAGCTGCTGTGTGTCGTTCGTCGTGTCACGCGCTCGGCGAGCACTCCGAGCCGGGTTCGGCTTCGATGGAGAGTGAACGGCCTGGTCCGCCGGACTCTGGCCAGACAGCGTCGGAGTCTTGAGCTGTGATTCGGGCGTGCCAGACACATGCATCCAGATTCCTCCAACGACCCGACCGCCGTCGCCAACAATCCACTTGACTCGACGAGAGCCAGAACCGCTTCTGTGAACTCGGTCAGGACCTCAGCGACGAAAGCTAGCCTCCCAACGATTCAGCCGTCAGGCACTCCCGCTGCGACCACAGGCAATGCTCTCGTCTTGTGTCCCCGCTCAACTCCCATGTCCGGACAGCAGAGTAGACCAGCGTGACCGAAAGCTCGTTGCTACCCGTGCTCGCCCCGCGCAGGGATCGCTGACCATGCCGGGCCCACCGGTCATTCTTCGGGAGGCGGACGATGGGGTTCGACTCCCCAGACATCATCCGTTTCATTTCCTTTCAGGACCATCTCATCTCCACTTTGTCCGACGGCGATCACCATCCTCGAATAGCTATCGAACAACGGAGCGGCGACGATACCGCCTGCAGTTGGGTTCGGAATGTTGCTGGTTGTCGGTCTGGTTCGTCGGCGCATGTACCGCCTGGGGTTACGCGCGAATTTGATCAGCGGTTTCTCAAGCAGGAACCAGCTCGCCGCTGCGACGACGGCAGTGAGAGCCAGCGTGACCGCCGTGATAGCGAAGAAGTTCACGCGAGGTGGGCCAGATCCACTGGAACCCACAATGTGTGTGTTGAGCGCCTCGTCCATCACCGGCACGTGCCATAGGTAGATGCCATAACTCATCGCCCCGAGGAGCACCACTACACGAGACCGGAGGACCCGCCTCCCCGCTCCCTCCCATTGATTTCCGAAGACGGCAGGGAGCACGATGAGCAACCCCATGGCATAAGTCAGAAGGAAGTAGCCGATCTGCGTGGTCGCCGGCGGCGCGGCCAATCCGAGCACAGCCGGATAGTGGATGGCCCAGACAGTTGCCGAGAAGGCGAGCGCCGCTAGCAACCATGGTATCACCGGCCTCGCAAACACCGAGTCATACAACCGGTGCATTGCTGAGTCTGCCGGAACCATCTCCTTGAGGACGGCCAGCAACATGCCGAGTGCAAACGGGGCAAGGTTCGCGGGCAGCACTTGAATGAAGGTGGGTTCACCACCGTATGCGTACCAACAGATGCAGGCGATCCCCACCACGATCAACGCGGTGCAGCCGACCAACTCAGTCGCGAGCTGATGGCGTCGCCCTAGTCTCCATAGCGCTGCGGCGTAGAACGGAAGAAAGACGTAGAACGTCACTTCCGCGACCAAGGTCCACGCAGGACCCAGCCCCACGATGAAATTCGGCTGGTGGACGTACGACTGAACCAGCAAGTAGTTGCTCGCGGTCGACGCGACTCCACTCAGATAGATCACGCCCACAGCGAAGCCAACCGTCAAAACGAGCCAGTACGCCGGAAAGATGCGCAGGAAGCGGCGGCGGAAGTATCCCCGCAGGCCGGGACCGCGTTGTCCCAAAAGATGGGCCTTCGCGAAGGGTCTGTAGAGGACAAATCCCGAGATGACGAAGAAGACTTCGACGCCGGCGCGGAGGGCGGAAAAATAGGCGCCTGACGTCGTCGAGATCGAACTCGATACACCGACGGTGTGGCAGAGAACCACCGATAGGGCGGCAAAGGCACGAAGCCCGTCGATACACGGAAACGACGCCTCGCCGTCGCTCTGTTTCCCTGCTCCGCCGCTGACCGTCACCGATCGCGACCGACGACAGCGGTCCCCAACCCAGGCGTAATTCCTCCTCGTTGTCCTCCTCAACCCCTGTTTTCGAACGCTACCGCTCGACGTGGCGGATGTCGAGTCGGTGAAAATGCCCAGCGTCTCGGAGTGATACGACACTCGAAGCGGACGGCCGAACGAACTTTGGTCTGCCCAGCGACGAGATGGGCAGTCCGGCCTGCGAGGCCCGATCGGTCCGTCGGCGTTCCTCCGCACTGGCTGGGTCGGCCGTTGCCGAAAAATAGTCGCCTTGCTGCGCCCGACCTGGAGAGGATGGCACCACGCTCGGGCCGACACTCGCCCTGAGGACCGCTTCCGATACATTTCCACGGTCATATGGAGACCGTGTGAGGCAACCAGATGTCTTGCGCCCCGCGCTGGGACGCCTCACAGGTCTCAGCGCGCAAGCTGAACGCGGGACGGCGGCCCATGCATTCTGACCGTGATTAGGTATCTGGAGGGTTTGGTCCTCCTGCTCACGGCAATTGCGCCTCTCCACGCAGCGTCGTATCTCTGGAGAGCGCGCCTCCTTGGCCAATGGTCAGGGGCTCTCGCCCGACTCGTCGAGATCATGAGCGATCTCACGGTGTTCGTGTGCGTCTCGGAGATCCTCGGAAGTGTCCACCTCTTTCGGATCGCACCCATGGTCGTAGTTTTGATCGCAGTTGGACTCGTTGGAATCTGGCTCGCCCGTCGACTGAGCCTCTCTGCCACTCCAGCGGACGATGTCAGTGCTCTCAGCACCTCGACTGAACAACAACAGCATGCATCAGTCTCCAGAGCGTGGAACTTTGTTGCGCTCGCTGTCGTCGCCGTTGTCGTCGCCGAGTGGAGCACGAAGACTGTTGCCGCATACCACCACGGAATAGGGAGCACGGACTCGCTCTGGTACCACATGCCATTCGCTGCCCGCTTCGTTCAGGATGGTTCGATCACAGCCCTTCACTACGTCGATTCAGAACCTGTCACAGTGTTCTTTCCAGCATCGTCGGAGCTGTTCCATTCGTTCGGGATCATGCTCATGGGGAACGACCTTCTGTCGCCCATCATCAATAGCCTTTGGCTGGGGCTGGCCCTTCTCGCAGCATGGTGCATTGGACGGCCTTTCGGCGTTGGACCAATCACGCTGATCGGCAGCGCACTTCTGTTCGCCACTCCGGGACTCGTCGGCACGCAGCCAGGTGGCGCCTACGACGACGTCGTCGGGCTGGCCCTGTTCCTCTCGTCGATCGCACTCATTGTCAACCTCGATGGCTTGAACAGGCGTTCGGCGATGGTTGCCTCTGCCCTCGCTGCGGCGGCGGCGGGCCTCGCTATCGGCACCAAATGGACGTTCTTGGGACCGGTGCTGGCGCTCACGGTGGGCTTCTGGTTCCTGATGCCACGCGGCAAGCGAGCAAAAAGCCTCACTTTGTGGCTTGTCGCATTGATCATCGTGGGTGGATTTTGGTACGGGCGGAACCTCTTTGCGATCGGCAATCCGCTTCCACCCTTCCATCTGAAAATCGGACCCTTCTCGCTCCCGAGTCCTCGACTCACCACCCCTTCCTCGACTGTCGCGCAATTCCTGTTGAAAGGAAACGCTTGGCACAACTACTTCCTCCCCGGACTGCGCATTTCCTTTGGTCCGGCATGGTGGGCCTTGCTTGGTCTTTCGACAATCGGACTCATTTTGGCCTGTATCACCGGCGGCCGCCTCCTCCGGGTCCTCGGTTTCGTTGGTCTCGCGTCGGGATTTTTCTTCGTTGTAGACCCGCAATACCTGACCATCCTCGGAGCGCCGGTGTACTTCGTGGACAACGTCCGATACGCTGATGCTGCGGTTGTGCTTGGCCTCGTTCTATTGCCAATCAATCCGCTCCTCAAGGCGGCGAAGCGTGTCCAAGGGGTACTTCTGGCGTACCTATTGATACTTGTCGCGACGCAGTTTGACGCCGGCATCTGGCCGACCAACTTCTTCTCAGATCGCTTTGAGATTCCGGTACGCGGTTCTGATTTCTTGATTGGCTTGGCCATCGGAGCGGTGTTGTTCGCAGTTGGAACTGCCGTGATCGCGTATCGTTCCGCGCCTCGCCTTCGCAACACTGCTGCGATCGCCCTGGTGGTCTTTGGATGCGTCGCTGTTCTCGTTGCCGGCTTTCCGCTCCAACAAACCTATCTTCGCGACCGCTACAGCGCCGGCGGCGGGCCCGCTTACTCCTGGGCAAGGGATCACAGCAATACCCGCCTCGGAATACTGGGCCAGTTCACCTTCTTGCAATATCCACTGTATGGGCCCACTGACTCGAACTATGTGCAATATCTCGGCGTCCGCAGCGCTCACGGCTCATTCAGCCCAACGTTCCCATCATGCCGAGTTTGGCGACAAGCGATCGCCCAAGGACACTACGACTACGTCCTCATTTCCTCGAACGTCGTCAGAAAGCGATCTCTGATTGCCTCCACAGCTCCGCCCGAGATGAAGTGGATGGGAGGAGGGACTGATTCGCGTGTGGTCCTACAAAGCACGGTTTATGCATCCCCTCCGATCAACGGATATGCCCTCTTCACGATCTACAAAATTGGTCCACACTTCTCGCCTGAAGGGTGTGACGATGGCATCTGAGTCGCTCGCATCTATTTCCTGTCGCCTACGCCACACAGAGCGACTCAGTGCTATCGCGTTGGGGCGGATCTCCGCTGTACCCAAGCCGCATACTGCCCCCCGAACGGAACGCGCTGCAGGCCCTTATCGAGTGCCCTGCCCGCTGTACCCCCGAGGGGTGAGAAGAGGAAGTGCCGCAGAGAGGGTTTACTCTCGGCGGCCTCATGCAGGAGTTCAAGTGCCTCCCTTGAGGGCAAGAGCACTGCGTCGGCATCGAGTTCGCATGTGTTCACAGCTCGACGTGTCAACGGATTCATCGGATTGTGCTCGAAAATCGCCACGATCCCACCAGTACGAACGACACGGACCATTTCGCTGACGAATTTAAAGCGGTTCGATACCGGGACGTGATGAAGAACGCAGATCGCCACCGCGAACATCAAATGTCTCGTCGGTAAATGGTAGTTTCTCCCCGTCATACCAGGAGTAGGCAGCGGTGGGAACGTTGACACGGGCCTTGGCCAGCATCTCCTCGGAGATATCAACGCCGTGCAGACTCCCTACCCGCGGCATGAGCACCCGGTCGGTCGTTCCCGTGCCACAACCCACATCGAGTACCGAGAGCGTGCCGAGTGATCTGACCGCCGGCGAGACGATCGTCTCGAGAATATCTACCTTCCGCTCCGCGAAAAAGGCTGCATTTCGCCCCGTGAAGGACACTGACTGATCGACTGCTGCCTCGTACTCCGCCGCGAACGTGTCGAAATCGACAGGCCTGTCTTCCTCCGTCGCTGTGTTCGATTCTGCATGCCCAGAGAATTCGGCGACCGCTGCCGTTGCGCTGGTGGCGACCGGACGGTGTCTCGAGCGGAAGAGCCTCCAGATACCCCGAAGGTCATCGATCGCCGTCCGGATGATTCGCACTCGGGAGTCATCGTCTTCGACCCAGCGAACGGGCACCTCGTGAATGCGATACCCACGACGCCAAGCGAGGGTCAGAAGCTCCGTATCGAAGAACCACCCATTGTCCTCAACATGAGGAATGAGCTCTCGGGCAAGGCTCGAACGTATCGCCTTGAAGCCGCATTGGGCGTCACGCACGGAATAGCCAAGGAAGGCTCGAGTTATCATGTTGTAACTGCGTGATATCACTTCTCGTTGCACGCTTCGTTCGATGTTCGAACCGCGAGCGAGCCGGGAACCGATAGAGATGTCCGTCGTTCCCTCGATGATCGGCGTCAGAAGTGGCATGAGCGATGCAAGATCAGTTGAGAGATCTACATCCATGTATGCGACAACATCAGCATTGCTCGTCGACCACGATGCCTTTAGCGCACCCCCGCGCCCACGCCGACCGAGTCGGAAGGCTCGAATGCGCGCGTCAGACCCGGCGTACGCATTGGCCAGCTCCCAAGTCTTGTCGGTGCTGCCGTTGTCGACGACAGTGATGCACCAGTCGAGGGGACACTCAGCAGAGAGATACGCCGCGAGAGTGCGAAGACTGTCCTCGATCGCCATTTCCTCATTCAGAACTGGGATCGTTATGTCCACGCTTGCTTGAGCCATCAGATCCGCCCTCCCGGACCCAGAACGCCAAAGGCCCGCACCCCCAGCGACGCCGGTTGCAGAGTTTTTGACCTGCGCCGATTCCCCGACTGACGTTGAAATATAGCAAAGAACCCGTGGCCAGGCGAGACCCGACCGCTGATCGTCGGGGCCGAGTCCGGCAGACGGGAGGCAGGCCCCTCGGGTCGGCCAGCAGGCCGGATCTCCGACTTTTCGAAGGTTGAGATCCCGCTCGACCCAGCGCCCTTTTAGCGTGAATTCGAACAGGCTCAATCGGTCTCGCTCAGCCAATTGAATGAGCCGAACCGCCTCGGGCGTGCTGGCGTAAGTCACCAGAAAGAGGCTGTTGTCGTGAGCACCGAGATGGTTCTGATAGTGGCGGATGATACTTGTTGCCCGTATGGCGGAAACATACCGGTCACGGCCGATCGACAACCCGTTGTGGTAACCGAATACGACCTGGATGACGACACATGCCACCACCAGCGTGGGGAGGACTCGGCCCGACACTGCTGCGATCTTTTGCAGCATTTGATATCGACCCGGCCGCCCTCGACTCTCAAGGCCTTTATCAGCGGGATCCAGGGTTCGGCAATCGACGGAGGGTCGGTTGATCACCACCAGATACGCGCCCACCAACGCGTAGAAGGTCGTAGGTCGTATATCGAGACGCGCTCACGGCTGAATATCCATACAGGCCGCGCCCGATGGCAGTGAGCCCGTCGAATCCAAACGAAAACACGATGAGTGCGACACCCAGTGGCCCCGCGCTGTGTCGGCTACCGGAGGAAATAGTGTTCGCGATCGCCAAAATTCCACAGGCGAAGATAACGACGCCGAACGCAATGATCCACGGGTTGGCAATTCCGAGGAGGACGTCGCCATGGGTCGGCACAATGAGAGACGCAATCGGAAGCTGCTTTCCAGCAACGTTGCCCAGGGAGAAGAAGAAGAGCTTTGTGACGACTCCCGGATGAGCAAAGGGGTCGATCCGGTAGTAGCCCAGGGGCGAACTGTCCAGGTGGTAGAGATATACACTCGCCGTTGCCACTGCGAGGGCGATCCATGCTGTCGGCAATCGCCACCCGCGACCCGCGGTACAGCAAGAGTACGAAGCCTGCGACCCAGATGAGCAGTCCCTGGAAGGACGAATAGCTGCCGATCACGGCTATCCCTGCCGCCACGGCCAGACTGAACACTGTGATCTGGCGGCGACTTAACACGGCCAGGGTGCCCATCAGACAGATGAGCACCACGTACCAGGCAATCTGAAAGCCCCAAAGAGTGTTCTCGGCTTGGGCCCAAGTAACCATCAAAATGGCAACAGGGCAGTACCACAGCAATGGGGTGGCCGGAGAGCGGCGCTTATGCGTCCAGATGATCAGAGCCACCGCTCCAAAGAGCAGGATCGCGCTCACAAAGGTCTCGAATCGAACGTCCAGATGAGTGGAGTACGCGAGAGCGAGTACAGCCAAATTGGGAAAGAACATTCGATTCTCGTTGTGCTGGGCCCAAAGATCACCCACACTCAAGTGACCAGAAAAGGCCTTAGCGGCGAGCGAGACGTTGTCCCACTGATCCGCCAAAACGACGTTCACGGAGTACCGTTGAATGAAGAGGCAGTAGGCCAAGGCGGGAAGGGCAAAACCCAACACAGTGGCGACACCCATGGCTATTTCTCGGGGTGAGTGCTCGAAGATGGCGCGCGTCCTCGCTGGTAGAGCAAAGAGCCATCGTGCTCCGCCGCTCTGCGGACGAACCCCCTCTACGGCTGCCGCGGACGAGCAATCGCTCTGATTTCAGTACCCGTTCCTGGCCGCCAGTTCTGTGCACGATGCTGCAGCCCTCGACCTCTCAAGCGAATGTCAGTGCGACGTGAGTCCCGAGGCATGCACTCGCAGCTCTGTAACTCTCAATTTGTGCTAGGAGACACACCGCCAATGCGGGACGAGATTCTCCACGAAGGAATCAGGGAATGCAACTGGGGGCTTCAGCGTGAGCCCCCAGATCCCAGTAGTCACCCGGGTGTTGACGACCCGCCAGCGAGAGCGTTGCATGTACGCCCTGTGTGCCCCCCGAAGAAGGGCCTGCGGCGAGCGCCCCCGGAAGGATTCGAACCTTCGCACACGGTTTAGGAAACCGATGCTCTATCCCCTGAGCTACGGGGGCGACGGATACATCTTGCCCGAACCAAGAAGGGGCGTGTCACACGTCGCTTTCTGCTGAAGATTCCTCCGTCGGAGCCCCGAGATCCTGGGGCCTCTTTCCGGCATAGATCGTCTCGGCATCCTTGTCGTAGCCGACCTCTGCATCGGCAATCTCGGCGAACATAGTCGGTTGAGAATGAGAAACTTGAGAAGCCACAAGAATGCCGAAACGCCGCCACATTGGCCCCAACCACGAGGACGGTTCGCTCAAGGTGCTGGAGGTGGTGCGAGTCAGCGAAATTGCGGGCCAGGGTGGCCGTGTAGAGCGCAAACCCAATGCCGGTGATCGACATGACCCAGAAACGGCAGCAGCTCCCGCCACACGTGTGAGCGGCCGCCCTTGCGCCACACCCACCGGCGATTGAGGTAGTACGACGGGAAGCCGGCCATCACGTTGGCGAACAGGGTGCTGACCACTTCGTTCCACAGGCGGAGGGCCCCGTACACGATGGTGAGGATGACGAGCGACGTCAGCCGCCGAGATGATCGACACCATGGTGTACCGGAGTACCTTCAGTCCCTCTGGGGTCCGGCTGTACGCCCACAGCCGGGTCACAAGCGGTTTTCATGCCATGAGAGGCTATCCCGTGGCACCCAGGACCGCCCAAGACGCACCCCCCAACCAGCGATTGGCCTGTCCCGTCTCGATTGACTCGGGTCGATCTAATGCGATCGGAACCGCTTCGCTACACTCCTCGGCTGTGGGGGAAGGCACCACTCAGCTCGCTCCAGATTCCCCCTCACGAGGGGAGCGTCGCGGACCTCGTCGACCCGCGAAACCGAACCGATCGAAGACATCGACGAGACGTCGTCCGAGGTCGGAATTCGACGTAGGCTCGACGGCGCTTCACCTGGGCGTCTCTCCTCGCAATCGCACTCACAGGAGTGCCATTCATGTGGATCCTCTGGTCGGACTGGGGTCCCATCGACCCGGTTCGGCGCGCCGTGTCTACCAGGACAACTTCTACGACCTCACAGGCCCGTGCGATGTTCCATGGGCATCTGTCGTTGGCGAGCGGAACCCTCGGACTCGAGGGCTTCGTGTTTGGCGGCCGCACCTACACGTATTTCGGGCTCTTTCCGTCAATCATCCGAATGCCCATCTTGCTTGTCACGAGCTCGCTTGACGGAAAGCTCACGCCTACCTTCACCTTGGCGGCCTGGCTCCTAACGGGACTGTTCTCCGCGCTGCTGCTGTGGAAAGTCCGCTTTCTTGTTCGCGGCGATGTCGCCATGAGTAGGAGCGAAGCCACCGCGTTCGGCGTGTTGATGGCGACGATCATGGGAGGGACGATCTGGTTCCTTCTTGCGGCAACGCCTTTCGTCTTCAACGAGGACATAGCGTGGAGCATCTGTCTCACCGTGGGGAGCATCCTCGCACTCCTCGGCGTCATGGAGCGTCCAACCTGGCTGCGCGTGACCAGCAGTGGTGTGCTCATACTCTGCGCCAACTTGGACAGAGCAACCACCGGTTGGGCCATGGTGGTGGGGGCAGCCCTGATCGCATTGTGGTTCGTCCTCGGGTTCGGCGGACCGACGAATCGACGATGGTGTGTTCCTCTGCTCGGAGTCGCACTCGTACCGCTCATCATCGGCTGTGTCGTCAACCACGCAAAATTTGGCGTCTGGTTCGGGGTCTCGAACACCGAGCAGGTGTGGACCCATGTCAACGCCTATCGGCGAAAGTTCCTTGCGGCGAACCATGGTGCCGAGGAGGGCATCATCTTCATTCCGACCAACCTCCTTACGTACTTACGACCGGACGGACTGAGCTTCAGCAGCGTGTTCCCTTATGTGGGCCTGCCAACAAGCCCACCGACACCTGTAGGTGGTGTGCTGTTCGACAGGCTCTACAGGACGAGCAGCATCACGGCTTCGATGCCTTTGCTCTTCGTCTTGAGTCTGTGGGGTCTCGTCACGGCGTTCCGCCCTCGGGCTGTCGGCAGGATCTCCCTGACCAGGATCCTACTCTTGGCCGCCGGCAGCGCGGGCGCGGCGCTCATGTTGTGGGGGTACATCGCTCCGAGATACCTGGGTGACTTCGTACCCTTCCTCGTCCTGGCCAGCGCAGTGGCCCTTGCCGACATCTTTCGCCGGCTTGAAGGCCGAGGTCGCTCACGAAGGGTAGGAGCGGTCGGAGTCATCTCGATTCTGGCCCTCTTCGGTATCGCCGCCAATTTCGGCATGGCGGTCGTGCCCGTCGCTGACGAGTGGGATACGACGCAGGTCCTGAACTACGTCCAGACCCAGAAGACACTGAGTGATATCACGGGCCATCCGCTGAACAGCAACGTCATTCGAGTGCTACCTCGCTGCCCAAGTGGGGACCAGCAGGGCAGCTCGCCGTCGTCGGTAATTGCAGCGGGCTCTATGTCTCCAATGGAGAAAACTACGCCACCGTGCCCAGTTCACAGTTCACTCGCGCCACCTGGATGACCGTCCAACTCGGGACACCGTTCCAGCATGCGTTCCAGATCACATCCACATGAGGTGAGCTCCGGGCGAGACACAATCAGTCACTTTGGTCAACGCGGGTGGAGTTGAGTTCACGGTGAAGGCCACGCCCGCCGAATGGACATCAGGTTGATCATGACACTGGGGTTCTATGGCCCGAACGCAACCCGGCAGAGCGGGTCAGTTCAACGAACCCGCTGGGCACCACGCACGAGCTGTTGGTGACAACCGACCTCGGTCAAACACCAATTCGCCGCGAGCTTGGACGGGGTGACTCGACGTGAGTGGAACGTTTGCGACGCACGGACCGATTCAGCACCGACCTCAGCTCTCAGCCGGGAGGCTCCTCACCTCGACATTCTCACGGTTAGGAGCATTCCCATCCCGCCCACCGACAATCTGCCAACAGCTCATCCACTAGGCGGTGGCGGCAGAGTGGCTTCTGCCCTCGAAAATCGACGATGCCACCCTTGTCGAATAACAACGCAACGAACTCGTACGGCAACGCAGCCATGAGAAGCACGCCGTAGATCGGCGTCTTCCCGTTGTGCATCGGGGGATGCCACCCGCGTCTGACTAACCAGTTCTGAAGCGAGATCGTCGTCTGGATGTGAGGGGCAGTGCGAACCCTCACAGACGGAGAATCCCACATCTTCGAGGATGCCCAACAGCCCCGTCCGCGACGGGATCTGCAGGTGGCGCGGGTAGTGATAACCCCCCCAACTGGGACCGAACAACGAGTGCTCCCATGACGAGACTGTCGGAAGCTGGCCGATCAGATGGCCACCGGGTCGCAAGAGATCGAAGGCTCGCTCCAACATCGTGTGCGGCTGGACGACATGCTCTAGAACGTGATTCATCGAAACCACGTCATATCGACCAAGATGCCCGCTTAGGTCGGCTCCTTCGAGCGTCCCTTCAATCACGTCATAGCCCCGCGCCCGGCCCTTTGCCGCCACATCGGGTTGGATCTCAACGCCGGCACACTCGAGATCGAGGTACCGCCGGAGCTCGTCGAAATGCCGGCAATCGCCCGTTCCTACGTCGAAAATTCGCCCTCGGCCGCCGGGGATGAGACCGCCATAGAGCCTGGCCCGTGCTCGGGCTCTGTACTGCACAAGGAGGCGAGCTACGCCACTGTGGTTCTCGTTGTAGGCGTGGTAGTCGCTCGGATAGAACGGGGGTAGATCGGATTCTTGCGGGCGAGGTGCAAGGAACTCGGAGGCACACTCTTCGCAGCGGTGCACAAGGAGCGGTCGGGGCGGCTCCACGAAGTACTCCAGGTCACGGACGTTGTCCCTGTACAGCTTGGTCCGAGCTGAGCCACAGATCGGGCATGCGACGCCGCGTCTTGACCTCTTCAGTGTCGACTCTGTGCAGGCCGTTTTGCGGCTCGTGGTGCAGCGCCGGACGACGGCTCCATATGCTGGTCCTTTACCCGATTGCCTGGGGAATGACAGGTACTGTACATTCCTCGCTGGGGAGGCCTCGAAGGATGGGGATGCAAAGTCGGAACAGGGCATCAGCCACCAACCAGCGATTGCCGCCGACACAAAGCGAGCGGGCGTGGAAAGAACAGCTCGTCCGGTTAGTCGGCGCCGACGGATCTCCGGACCCTGTTCGATTCCCTCGCTCAAGGACACCTTTGCTGCGATCGGCGTGTTGTGGCTGGAGGTCGCCGTCCTCCTCTGCGCCGCAAATCTCCTACCCCGATTGCCACTGGCCTGGGCAGTTCCGGCCGGCGTTTTCCTCGTCGTCCTCCTTGGACTGAGGATGAACGCGTTCGGCGTCATCCTCCACGAGGGTTCCCACGGACTCCTTGCTGGTCTCCACGCAAACTGAACGACAGGATATGCAATTGGGGTATCGCCTACTGGACGATCAATTCCGTGGAGGAATATCGCCCGACCCATCGCTTGCATCACCGCTACCTCGGGCAAGAAAGCGATCCCGATCGCGACTTCTACTTTGTGCCTGCCCGCCGAGGTGCCTTGACGTTGCTCATCGCACAGGACCTTCTCGGGATCACTGCGTTCCGCCGGGCGACCGGTCGGATCTCCGGCACCTCACAGTCCTCAGGCGCACCAGCAAGCCTGCTCGCCAGCCCGCGGCTGCTCATGGGGAAGGCAGTTACGCAGCTGATCGTCCTCGGCCAGTTCGTACTCTTCCAAGGGCTCATTCGTGGAGCGGTGTTCTACGCCACTTTCTGGCTCGTTCCGATCGTCTGCATGTATCCGATGATCCTCCGACTGAAGACAATCACGGAGCACTACGACCCAGGTCTGCGAGAGGCTGACACCGTGAACTGGATCGCCCGAACCAGTGTCGCTGGATGGCTCCAGAATCACCTCGTGGGCGCCAGGATGGAATACCACTTCGAACATCACGTCGTTCCGACGATCCCGTTCCAGGGCCTGAAGGAGCTTCATCGACGTCTTGCCAAGACCGACCTGTTCGACCAGTCACGGCGAAGTGATCTCTCATGGTTACGTGATCTTTCTGACCCGTGCCCTCGTCAGCCAGTTTCCGGACGAGGGCGCAACCATACCCCAGCAAGAAGTGCGGATCTGATGCCGTGTCGGACACGAATGAGGATGTGAGGGAAGATCATGACGACTCAGCCTGAGGTCGAGCGCGCGTTGCCCGTTCTCGACATGGACGACCTGGAGCAGAACCTGGATAGGGCGCGCGTCGGACTACCAGTCCGCAGATCCATACCCGCACATCGTCATGGACGACTTCCTCGAGCCGGAGGCTGTCCAAGCCGCAATTGCCGAGTTCCCATCGTTCGACCCCGAGCGGTGGAACAACTACCTGCACGTGAATGAACGCAAATTCAGCAATACCGATCCCGAGACCTGGGGTCCCACACTGAAGCAGATTCTCCAGGATCTGAACTCCCCGCGCTTTGTCCGATACGTTGGAAGCCTCCTTGGGGAGGATGACCTGATCGCAGACCCTTCCCTCGAAGGCGGAGGGCTGCACCAGTCGACTCGCGGCGGATTTCTGAATATCCACGCAGACTTCACGGTGCACCCTCATCACCGGAACTGGCAGCGTCGTGCCAATCTCATCCTCTACCTGAACGAGGAGTGGGAAGCCAGCTACGGAGGCGATCTCGAGCTCTGGAGCACCGACATGAAGGAGTGCGTCCAGAAGGTCAGCCCGGTGGCGAATAGAGCCGTGATATTCACCACCGATGCCACCTCGTTCCACGGGCATCCAGAACCAATGCAGTGCCCAGAAGGTGTCGCCAGGCGATCCTTGGCGCTCTATTACTACAGCGTTCAGGACAATCCGTTGGTCCGATCGACCGAATACAGATCCCGACCGGGCGACGGAGCACGCGGAATCCTCATCTTCGCCGACAAGCACCTGCTTCGGACGTACGACTGGGCGAAACGACACCTCGGCCTGTCCGACCAATTTCGCAAGTAGGCTCCTCAGGTATCGCGACCGGATCCGTCGCAAGAGCTCTAGCAACTAGGTTCCGAAGCCGGCCGCCTCACCCAAGTGGAATCGACGGCCACTGAGACAACGACACCGCTGAATCCAAAGTCCGCTCGATTCCGACCGCTGCTCCACAGAGAGAACCATGACCGCTCTGAAATCACATCACTGTTGTTACGACTGGGATGCCCACCATCTTCCGGTCGCTCCCACGGTATTCGAGTGATCTGCCCCATCCCTTCAAGGTGACACCGAGGGCATCCGGTATCCCGAGCGCACGACGACGACCTGCGGCTGTGCCGGCCGTTCGCTAATCTGACCAGGTTCGCAACAACCGCGCACCAACACTTTCGAGAACAGGGAGTATGGAACCTGGGCCCAGTTCACTCGGGTCGTGAAGATGCTCCCGAGTCCCCGGTGCAGGTGCGCACCTTCGGCAACGTGCCGGGCTGGAACGGGCTACGCGGAGTTGCAGTACTAATCGTCTTCGTAGCTCACATGGAAGTGATTCTTCCGATACCGACGCTCCTGGTGATTCCTGGAGCGACGGTGTCGCTCGACTCCTTCTTTGTCCTGAGTGGGTTTCTCATCACCGCATTACTGTTGAGGGAGCGGATGCGCGCTACGGAATGATCGGCATTGTGCCGTTCTACGACGGCGAGCCCTGCGACTGCTTCCAGCTTTGTACGTCGTCGTTCTGGCGAACACGCTCTTTGTGTACTTCAGCCATCAGTGGATGCATACCGAAGTCCCGTCCATCTTTTCGGTGCTCTTCTATTACTCGAATTACTACTCTGCGAGCGCTTCAGGTCCGTTCACCCCCACGCCGCTGGGCTTCCGGATATCAGCATCTGTGGTCACTTTCGTTCGAAGAGCAGTTCTATTTGGTTTGGCCGTGGCTCACAATCGTTCTCCTCACCATCCGTGTGCGGCTGCGCACTGTGGTCATCGTGCTCGTCTCATTGATCACCCTCATCGCCGCCTGGCGGTTTTGGCAATTTCAGGAGACGCATCGGTGGTGGTCACTCTTCCTGCGAACCGATACTCACGCTGATTCGATTCTCTGGGGCGCACTCTTTGCCCATATCTGGGTGAGGGGCAAGTTGCCGAGGAGAAGAGTTGTGGTCGCCGGATGGATCGCCGCCGCGTTTTTGTTGGCAATGCCTCCCGTTCCGCGAAAGAACAGGGGCCATTTGCTTTCTTGGGCGGCTTTGATGCCATCGACCTCGCGTGTGCTCTCCTCATTCTCGCGATTCTCGATGGCCGATGGGCAGGTCGCCGGGCGTTGGAATTCAAGCCCTTTGTAGCGCTGGGCATCGTCTCGTACACGTTCTATCTTTGGCATCTGCCCGTGTTCTTCGCCATACGGTATTTCGACCCACATTGGAACGATGTCGTCCGCGTTGTCGTGGCGATCGTGGTCACGCTTGCCCTCACTATCATGTCCTGGTTCCTCCTGGAGCGTCCATTGGCACGGTGGGGCTCACGTTCTCGAGGCCAGAAGGAAAGTGATTAGCCGCATTGGAGGGTTCCACGGAGGTGAAGTCGCTCCATCGGACACTGCCTCGACTGCAACGGCCAAAGACACCACCGTGCCGTAAGCGGCACTGTATCCGAAGGTGCACGGACCCCACACGCGTGCACGGCACGGAGGAGCATCGGGAAACGGCGGCGGAGGTCACCCGCGAGCTTCATTCCTGCTCGACAAGCTCGATCGAACTACGAGAGACCTTTTGCTGCTGAGCCACCTGAGGCACCAACCAGCGCGCCAACCAGAGTGCTCCGTTGGGGAGGTAGTGGGCTCCGTCCGGTCTGACGGTCTGGGTGACCAAGGTGGGCTTCGGATTGAAGGCTGGCACAACGTACTGACAGGGCGCGCCCAACGGGCACACCCGGGGTACGAGTCGATGACGGCGACCTTGTGCGGGTGCCTCGCCGCGACCTCCTTCAAGAGGGAGTTCATGTGTGCATAGTCCTCGTCGTCGGCATCGTCTTGGGCTGGTCTCAGCTTGCCGGGCAAATGTGCCGCCCGCGTGAGCAACTCCGCATCGGTATAGCCAAGCGTGTGCACCTCTGGCGGGGCCAGCGTGAGAACGACTCTTGCGCCGGTGGCCAGGAACTTCACGACCCGGGCATCCATCCGCTGCAGCATGACCGATTTCCACTCCGGGGATCCCGAATGAAGGACTCTGTTCCCGTGCGCAGTGTCGACGACGATCGAACTGCGCTCATCTGTGCTCGCCCACAAAATGAGACTCGGATGATACCGCTCAATAGCCTGAGATTCCGCTTGATTGGCCTGACCTTGGCACAGCGAGGTGTACGCGACGATATTGTGGTCGTTCACGTAGTAGGGAGCGATGACACCGCTCACGATTCCGCACCCGATGACCGCACCATTCTCGAACTGCATGCCATAGGAAGGTCCCACGGCTTGGAGGCCGATGAGCATCGTGCACGCCGTCGAATCCCCGACGACCACCACTGACTGCAGCTGAGTCTTACCGTCCTTTTCAGCAGACCCAGGGGCGTAAGTGGACCGCAAGTGAGCGACATCGCTCGGTGACGGCGACCGGCAGATTGATCCCGTGGTCGCCTGGGCGATAGCTCCGAGGGCCACCGTCGGACGTCGTTGCTCATACGTCGTGACCACGAGTGTGGCCGCGATCAGGCACAGGCCCATGATGAGGCTGGCCCATTTCCTCCGAAGCAAGAATTTGGCGTGTCTGACGGGGTTCTCGAAGAAGTGATACGTGACGGTCGCCAATACGCCGGACAGCACCAACAAGAAGATGTTGTCCCAAACCGGCAGCTCGTCACGCCTCGATGCTGCGCCGCGATCTCCAGGATAGGCCAGTGCCACAAGTAGAGGGAGAAAGAGATGAGAGCGAGGAACGGGAACGGTTCGCGCCGAAGGAGGCGTTCGACCCCCCATGTGGGTGCCCGCCGCGCCACGGCGATTACGAGACCCGGCGAGGGTTGGGATTGCGACGAGCGCCCGGGTAATCGCTGGCCGGTGTCAGCGTGACGCTAGCAACAGGTCTGACTGCGAGTCCGACCCAGGACGCCACTGCTGCCCAGGCCTGAGGGATGCGCTGGAGCTGAGGGCTGTACACGGCGATCAGCCCTCCCAACGCCAGCTCCCAGGCACGTACGAACAACGAGAAGTAGGCGCTCTGCGCGTTCGAAGCAGTGAACAAGATGGAGTACGAATACGAAGCGATGATGACGGCAACAAGGAACACCGTGAGGCGTAGCCGGGACGAGCCGCCTCGCCCACCAGCCCATCATCACGACAACTATCGGGTAGACGATGTAGAACTGCTCCTCAACGCCCAGGGACCAGTAATTCAGCAGAGGAGAGGGTGGCGCTTGCGAAAGCAGGTAGTTGTATCCGTGGCCTGGTAGTGGACGTTGCCAAAAAGAGGGCGGACCATGCGCCATCTACCGCGGTATCGTGTCCGACCAGCGTACCGATCGAATGGTACGCGGCAATGACTGTGACGATGATGACCAGGGTTGCCATTGGGATGATCCGTCGTCCGCGTCGTCCGTAGAAGTTGCGAAGCGAGGTGTGTCCCGACGAGTCACGCTCCGCAGCAACAATCCCGTGATGACGAATCCCGATATGACGAAGAAGACCTCAATACCGACGTAACCGCCGCTGAAGGGGGATATGCCCGTGTCGTAGCGAGGGCCAAGAGGATGGCGATGGCACGGTACCTGCACGTCGGGACGAAAGCGGCGATCGCCCGGTGGAGTCCCTGCTTCATTCTCGGCGACCGGGGCTGAATCGATGGCGACCGACACCGCTACTGTCCCAGCGCCGCTCAACAAGACGGGGCCTCCGTGTTCCCTCCTAGGCGTCGACCACCGCCCGAACATAGTCCTCGGTCATACAGCGCCTCCAGCAGGCAGTTCCGCAGTTTCACGCAAGGCCGACCGAGCCCGCCAAGACGACCGGGTCGATCTGCGTCGATACTAGATTCCTACCTCTGCTTCGGGGCGCGGGCACGCGGATGCAATCTCGTGGTCTGGTGCATCGCGACACGTGCGAGTCTTGGGCCTTCTCTCCGGGGCTTTTCCTGTCCGTCCCGTCAAGAGAGACCTTTTGCTGCTTGGGCTATCTGGGGCACCAGCCACCTCGCCACCCACAGCGATGCGTTTGGCAGGTAATGGGTTCCATCCGCTCGGACGGTCTGCGTGATCGAGGTCGGGTTCGGATTGAACGCCGGTACGACGTCTTGGCACGGCGGACCGGTAGGGCATACTCGGCGCGAGAGATCGACGACGGCGACTTTGTGCGGGTGCCTCGCTGCCACCTTCCGCAGGAGCGAGTTCATCTGCACGTAATTCTCATCCTGGGCATTCAGAGTCTCGCCCCGATGCACTGCAGGCGCCGCCAGCGTGAGAACAACCTTTGCGCCCGTGGCCAGAAACTTGGTGACCCGAGTGTCCATCCGCGTCAGCATGACCGATTTCCACTCCGGAGATCCCGTTGATAGCACTTTGGTCCCGTGACCAGCGTTGACGACGATCGAGTTCCGCTCGTCCGTGCTTGCCCACACGACCAGGCTCGGATGGTAGCGATCGATAGCGGTAGCTTCGGCACGGTTGGCCTGACCCTGACACAACTGTGTGTAGCCGACGAAGTTGTGACCATTGACGTAGACAGGGGCGGTGACGCCGCTGACGATCCCGCACCCGATGACTGCACCGTTCTGAAATTGCATGCCATAGGAGGGGCCGACAGCTTGGAGGCCGATGAGAAGACTGCACGCGGTCGAATCCCCGAAGACCACGACTGACTGCGGCCGGGACGTGCCATCCTCTGTTGAAGAACTGGAGACATACCTCGAACGCATGCGAGCGACCTCGCTTGGTGACGGTGATCGGCAGATCGATCCAGTGGTCGCCCGGCGATGGCCCCAAAGACACCGCCGGATGCCGTTGAGCTCCACGGTGGCGACGGTAAGGGTGGCTGTAATGAGGCAGAGTCCCACGATGAGGCTGGCCCAGCGTCCGCGGCGAGGAATCCGCTGTGACGTACGGGATTCTCTATGAACCGATAGGTCAGCGCCGCCAGCACCACTGAGCCGAGGATCAGCAAGACGTTGTCCCACGTCGGCAGCACGGCCACCCCTCGCCGTTGCGTGGCGATCTGGAGCACCGGCCAGTGCCACAGATAGAGGGAGAAGGAGATGAGTCCGACCCACTGGAATGGTCGCCAACCGAGAAGGCGTTCGGCTCCGTGGGTCGGGTTGATCGTGCCGCCCGCGATGACGAGGGCTGCCCCGCAGACCGGAAGAGCAACGCGCCAGCCGGGATACGGGGTCGCCGCTGAGAAGACGACCGAGGCGAGCACGATGGCGCCGAGGCCGACCCACGACGACGCGCTGGCGATCGCTGCTGGCAACCGTCGGAGCTGATTTGCGGAAACGGCGACGAGGCCGCCGAGGGCGAGCTCCCAGACACGCGGCAATGGGAGAAGAAGGCGGCGGTCGGGTTGTTCGAGGTTTGAATGATTGACTAGATGAACGAGGCGACGATGGCGACGCCGAGAACCCACCCGATCCTGCGGCGCAGCGAGCTTCGGAGCGAGATGCCCGCCACCACGAGAAAGATGGCGGGATACACCAAATAGAACTGCTCTTCGACGGCGAGCGACCAGTAGTTCTGCAGCACCGAGGGCGGCGCCAGGGAAGCGAGGTAGTTCGTGCCGGTGGCGGCGAAGTGGACGTTGACGAGAAAGACCGAGGCCCAGCGCGCGTCGATCGCGTTCTTATTGCCGCTCACGCTGCCCAAGAAAGCGTAGGCAGCGATCACCGAAGCGATGATGACCAATGAGGCGGCGGGAAGGATGCGGCGAATCCGTCGTGCGTAGAAGTGCAGTAACGAGGTGAGCCGGCCCGGGTCCGCTCGCGGAGGAGGACGCCGGTGATCACGAACCCCGAGATCACATAGAAGACGTCGACGCCGACATAGCCCCCTCGCAACCCGGGGATATTGGCGTGGAACAACACCACGAGCACGACGGCAACGGCTCGCAGGCCTTGCACGTCGGGGCGAAAGCTGCGATCTCCCGGTGGAGTTCCAGCCTCGTCCTGGGCGACGGGAGAGGGATCGATGGTGACCGACACTCGTTACTTTCGCAAAGCGCGGGCTCAGCATGAGGGGTTTCCCCACTCCCCCACCCGGGCGTCCGACCACCGCTCGACCATAGTCTCCGCTCAAAAGAGCCCCTCCAGCAGGAGATTCAGCCGCGAAACGCAGCCGACGGCGAGACAAAAGGGGTCTCCAACCAGCTGGCCGCGGCTCGGCTGTCGAATCATTTGTCTTTCAAGGCGCATGAGACTACAACGATCCGACATCAATTCCCCGACGCGCCGGCTGGGATGCTCGGGGGGCCGCCTCCGCCGATCCCGATCAGACGAGCCAATCGGGAACGCCGCTACGACCTTGTTCCGGAGCCCTAGCCATGCGCCGCTGCGGTCAGCCTTCAGGACTAGTTGCTCCCGTTGAAGCTACCTCCTGAGGCAGAAGAACTATCGTCCCAAAAGTGGACGGGAGCTTGGGGGAAGTGTCGGCAGTGTCGAGCATTCGCGATCGCACAGCCTGATGTCGGTCACCATCGATCCCTCTCCCGTCGCCCAGGACGAGGCTGGAACTCCACCGGGAGATCGCAGCTTTCGCCCCGACGTGCAAGGCCTGCGAGCCGTTGCCGTCGTGCTCGTGGTGTTGTTCCACGCCAATATCCCCGGGTTGCGAGGGGGCTATGTCGGCGTCGACGTCTTCTACGTGATCTCGGGGTTCGTGATCACCGGCGTCCTCCTCCGCGAGCGGACCCGGGCCGGCTCGACCTCGTTACTGCACTTCTACGCACGACGGATTCGCCGCATCCTTCCCGCCGCCTCATTGGTCATCATCGCTTCGGTGATCGCTGCCTACGCTTTCTTGGGCAGCGTGAGCGGCAATCAGAACGCGATCGACGCGCGCTGGGCCTCGGTCTTTCTCGTCAACGTCCACTTCGCCGCCACCGGCACGAACTACCTCGCTTCCCTGGCGCCGCCCTCGGTGCTGCAGAACTACTGGTCGCTCGCCGTCGAAGAGCAGTTCTATTTGGTGTATCCCGCCATCTTTCTCGTGGTGGCGGGCATCTCGCTCCGAAGCTCGCTGCGCCGCAGGATCGGGTGGGTTCTCGGCGTCGCCATCGTCGCCTCGTTCATCTGGTCAATCATTCAAACCTCGAACAACCCGACCGCCGCCTTCTTCTCACCATTGCCGCGTGTGTCTGGGAGCTCGCCCTCGGCGGCCTCGTCGCCGTTTCCGCAAATCAGCTCCGACGGTTGCCAGCAGCGATCGCCAGCGTGTCGTCGTGGGTGGGCCTCGGCGCCATCGTGCTCGCCTCGGTCGTCTTCTCAGCGGCGACCCCGTATCCCGGCTGGCGCGTTGCTCTTCCGGTCTGCGGGGCAGCCCTCGTCATCGCGGGCGGCACGATCAACCCGACCCACGGAGCCGAACGCCTTCTCGGTTGGCGACCATTCCAGTGGGTCGGACTCATCTCCTTCTCCCTCTATCTGTGGCACTGGCCGGTGCTCCAGATCGCCACGCAACGGCGAGGGGTGGCCGTGCTGCCGACGTGGGACAACGTCTTGCTGATCCTCGGCTCAGTGGTGCTGGCGGCGCTGACCTATCGCTTCATAGAGAATCCCGTCCGTCACAGCGGATTCCTCGCCGCGAGACGCTGGGCCAGCCTCATCGTGGGACTCTGCCTCATTACAGCCACCCTCACCGTCGCCACCGTGGAGCTCAACGGGCATCCGGGCGGGGCGATCGCCAATAGCGGTCTGACGGGTGCCGTCATGGGCGACGCGTGCCCAAGTCCCAAATCTCACGAGGTCCAGACGCTGATGGGCGCCGGTCCTGCCGCGAGTCATCAAACCGTGGCCCGAGTTATGGTCGTCGGGGACTCGACGGCCTGCACCATGCTGCCCGGCCTAGAAGCGGTTGCGGCTCCGGCGGGCGTGAAGATCGAAAACGCCGCTGTCATCGGCTGCGGCGTGGTCAGTGGCGAGATCGCCCCGCACTTCAACAACGGCGTCAACGTCAACAAGCTGTCTGCGAAGTGCAGCAACACAGCGTCGGCCCAGGTCAAACAAGCCCTCAGGTCAGGAAATCCGACTGTCGTTCTTTGGGGAAGTTCGTGGGAGCGGGAAGCTCTGGTCGTTGGGCAGGGCGGGCACAGGACGATCCTTCAGCAGGGCTCGCCGCAGTGGTATTCGGTGTTGACACAACGGATGACCGAACGCCTGAAGGAGTTCACAGCCACGGGCGCCACCGTCGTCATGTTGTCACAGGCACCCTTCGTGCCCGTCGGCGCCCACCCCAAAGACTCGAGGGCGTCAGACCAGGACTTCGCGCGCCTCAACGCTCTGATAGCCAACATAGCGGCCCACACGGCCAACGTGAAGGTCGTCGACCTTGCGAATCGCATCTGCCCTTCCGGTCCGCCCTGTCCCCTCACTGTGGATTCCGTATGGGTTCGGGGCGACGGCATCCACTACACCGATGAAGGGTCCCTCTGGGTCGCCCGCTGGCTCCTCCCCCGATTGGGCGTCCCTGCCCTTGAGACCTAGAATGACGCCCTTCCGGTAATGAGAGTGGAGGTGGTCAACTCTGCGCCTAGGAAGCCACTGAAGGGGACCGAAATCGTCGCGGGCTATTCGGCGTTTCACGACAGCATCTCCGGAGTCACGTTCCAGATCACGGACTCCGATCACAGGACCACCGTGATCGGGTCCGGCACCTACGGTCTCAACGCCTGGTTAATCCGATGGAACACGAAACTTGTCCCCAATGGGACGTATGTGCTCCGTTCCGTCGCTTACAACTCCGCCGGGAATCGAAGCACGAGCAAAGGCATCACGATCAAGGTCGCGAACTAACCCGGAGCCTCCCACGTCGCGGCTCGTCTTCCCTGCTTGCTAAGGATGGCCAACACACCAACAAAGAGCGCTGCGACAGCACCGAGAGTGATCCGCGTTCCGGCCCCGAGATCCGACGTCAGGCGCTTCACGCCAGACGACATTGTGTCGTTGAACAGAGAAAGCTCGGAGTCGAGCGTCGCCCTGTTCCACAGAGTCACGCCGTTCGACGTCGCTGCCGTGACGGCTTCCTCTGAGTAGTTGGCAGACGTGACCAGGAGGACGCGCGGGACGCCGTAGTGAGCCTTCGCCACAACAGCGCGCTGCACCGAATCACTACGGACCATGCCGCTCCTGCGCCGCAACTGCACGATCGTGCGCCCTTTCGGATCGGAGAGGAGCAGATCGCCAATATCTCCTTTGGCACTGAGACGGGCGACTCGGTAGCCCTGACGCGCAAAGAGATGTTGGACGAGGGCGGCGAATTGGCGGTCCGTCATGGCATCGACGGCGGCCATACCGGCACGCCGGAATGCTTCACATTCCTTGACACCGCGTCCCCCACGCCATGCCACAAGCGCGACGAGGAAGGCAAGAACACCCAGTAGGAGTGCGCTTCGGCCAAAGGCGCCGGGACCGAGGGCGGCGCCGATGGCCAACAGGCCGGCGGCGACGATCGCAACGACACGTGCAGGGTAGTGCTGCAGAAATGGTCGGACCGCTCCCTTTCTCCGCTCATCTCGGCCGGGAACGTGAGACGCACGCCGGTGTGACCGCGCCGTGCCGGACCGCGAACGATTCGAACTCGAACGACGCTGAGGGCTCGGACGAGCTGCGGTGTCCGGGCTCGGCTGATCCTGTGGATCATCAGATCCTGCCCGGTTACGTGCTTCGAGCGATCGGTCGTATCTGGCTCGCCGCGCCGGATCCGACAGCACCTCGTAGGACTCCTGCACTTGCCGAAACAGGGCAATAGGTCCGCCGAGGTCGGGGTGGACCTTTCGGATCAACAACCGGTAGTTCGACCTGATCAGGTCGGGCGACGAGGAAGCTGGAACGCCAAGGATGTCGTAGTACGTGTCCTTGTCCACTCTGCAACTATGCCATCGGAGCCCCGTCGCGATGCATCTTTCCAGCACAAGTTGGTCACGGGTATGGGGGCCGGGGTCATTTTCGCTGTCCGCCCTGCGACCCTCATGGGTGGCCATCAGGGATACCTTCGGCTCAGGCTCTGCCGTTGGCCGGATTGAGAACCGGCATTTTCGCGGTGACCACGACCTCGTCGCGCGCTGGGGATCGGGGAGTCAGTCCCCACGACCGAAGTCCCGCTCGCACTGAAGCAGAGATCCGTGTGCCTATGCCACCGCGTCAGACACCCGCGGGCTGCGGGGGGCGGGGGTGCAACCCTTGGGAACCAAGTACATGGTGGCAGACAGCACAGCGCCGTGGACCGAGTTGACCTACACCAGGGCCGGGATGGCCCCGGGGTGTTGAGAGACTGATCGGAACGGTAGATCGACGGAGTGACGTAGTGGACGATGCACGTCCCCATCGGGGGTGCCCGGTACGTACCCGGCTGCGCTGGCTGCGGCGTGTTGCTGCGCCTCAGTGGGCTGAGTGGTGCAGTTCGGATCGACCATCTTCATGCCGGTCATCGTCGAGGACATCGTGTCGGCCCTGCTGATGGCTCCCTCTGGCGAAAGTCGTCGGCACGGAGAGTGGCGCCCTGCGAGCCACACTCGATCCTGCTCGCGACATGCCCGGGCATCCCCTTCATGGCCGTCGTGGAGTCGCTCCTGGCCGATGTGGCCGGTCGGGCGGCCGCCTCTGCTGACTGGGCTGCGGCAATGTGTGTCGGGGGGTGTCGCCGTCGACGACGCCGCGATCACGTTTCGGCCGATCAGGACCAGGGCGATGAGCACAGGCAGGTGCTCGTCGGGCACTGCGAACACGCCGCCCGGCCCGCTCATCTGCATCACCACGTCCCGCCACAGGCGGGCCTCGCCTCCTGTCTGCGCAGGCTATGGACCAGATAAAAGGGGTTCCGTGATCCCTCTGTTCGGAACCGTGCCCACTGGTGCCCCGGAGGCTCTATCCTTGGCCCCGGGTACGCGGCCTCCGACAGAGGTCGGAGCACGTGCGTTGCGCTTCCGCCGTCCGGCCCGCCGCATCGTTGCGCGCCTGCGCACGTTCATCCCATCTAAAGGAGCATGCAATGACTTCCACCGACCCCTTCAAGGTCGCTGACCTGTCTCTGGCTGCGTTCGGTCGCAAGGAGATCGAGTTGGCCGAGCACGAGATGCCTGGCCTGATGGCCATGCGGGACGAGTATGCAGGCCTCACAGCCGCTGGCCGGCGCCCGCGTGACCGGCTCGCTGCACATGACCGTGCAGACGGCCGTCCTGATCGAGACCCTCACGGCTCTCGGCGCGCGGGTGCGCTGGTGCAGCTGCAACATCTTCTCCACGCAGGACCACGCTGCCGCCGCGGTCGCCGTGGGCCCGAACGGGACGGCCGAGGATCCTCAGGGCGTGCCGGTGTTCGCCTGGAAGGGCGAGTCACTCGAGGAGTACTGGTGGTGCACCGAGCAGGCCCTGTTGTGGCCCGGCGAGGGTGGCCCCAACATGATTCTCGACGACGGCGGTGACGCCACTCTCCTTGTGCACAAGGGCGTGGAATTCGAGAAGGCGGGTGCCGTCCCGGACCCCTCCACCGCCGATTCCGAAGAGTTCGAGGTTGTCCTCACCGTCCTGACCCGCAGCCTGGCCGAGGACCAGGGTCGCTGGACGTCCATCGCCAACGGGATCAAGGGCGTGACCGAGGAGACCACGACCGGCGTCCACCGCCTGGTCGACATGGCCCGGAGGGGAGAGCTCCTCTTCCCCGCCATCAACGTGAACGATTCGGTCACCAAGTCGAAGTTCGACAACAAGTACGGCTGCCGTCACTCGCTGGTCGATGGGATCAACCGGGCCACCGACGTCCTCATCGGCGGCAAGGTGGCCGTGGTCTGCGGTTACGGTGACGTCGGCAAGGGCTGTGCCCAATCGCTTGCTGGGCAGGGCGCCCGCGTCGTGGTCACCGAGGTCGATCCGATCTGCGCCCTCCAGGCGGCCATGGAGGGATTCCAGGTCACCACGCTCGAGGACATCCTGCCGGAGGCGGACATCATCATCACGACGACAGGGAACAAGGACATCATCACTGCCGATCACATGGCGGCCATGAAGCACCAGGCCATCGTCGGCAACATCGGCCACTTCGACAACGAGATCGACATGGCGGGCCTGGCCAAGACGCCGGGGATCGAGCGATTGAACATCAAGCCGCAGGTCGACAAGTGGACCTTCCCCGACGGTCACTCCATCATCATCTTGTCCGAGGGTCGGCTCTTGAACCTGGGCAACGCGACGGGTCACCCGAGCTTTGTCATGTCCAACTCGTTCACCAACCAGACCATGGCGCAGATCGAACTGTTCACCCAGACTGGGCAGTACGTCAACGACGTCTACGTGCTCCCGAAACACCTGGACGAGAAGGTGGCGCGTCTGCACCTCGACGCGTTGGGCGTGAAGCTCACCACACTGAGTCAGGAACAAGCCGACTACATCGGCGTTCCCGTCCAGGGCCCCTACAAGCCCGACACCTACCGGTACTAGGAGGTCGTCAGCCCAGCGTGGCGGTGGCGATCACCGTCCCGCTGGGCGACACCACCTGCGCCGAGCGCACGTTGCCAGGTGGGACGGGCAGCGGCGCCACCCACGCCCCGTACCCGTCGTCGGCGACGAAGGTCCCCACGTGACGGGTCACACCGTCCTTCGTGAGAACCATGCAGTTCACCTTTCCGCTGGCGGCGGAATCGGCCAACATCATCGACATCCATGGCTTGTCGCCGCCGAAGATCTTGACCTGCCCCACCGTCTCGCCCTTGGCGACGAGCGCCGCCGTCTCGACATGGTGGGCGCGCCATGTGCCGCCATGAGCGCTCAGCGTCGGGGTCGGCGCAGACGACGTCAGGCTCAGGCCCAGACCGAGCGCCAGAGCCGCCGCAGCGACGCCCACCGCGGCCGGCACCCAGCGCGAGGTGCGGAATCGCCGGCGGCGGCTCTTCACGTCGGTCACGCCCATCCGTTCGAAGAGGCGCACCTCGAAGCCGAGCGGCGGATCCATCTCAGGAGCGGCCTGCACCACGGTGTCAGCGACCCGGGACAGCAGCTCCAACTCGTCGGCACAGCGCTGGCAGGACTCGACATGGGACAACACCCGTGCCCGGTCCCGTCCGGTCAGGACGCCGAGCGCCAGCTCCGCCAGCTCGTTGAGATAGGCCTCACATCCCCGTTCCATCACTTCGTCACTCATCGCTGACCACCTCGGCCCGCTCCACCTTTCCCGCCCCCGCCTGCCCCGCCTCTACCATCCGTTCCGCCCGCTCGACCGCCGCCCGCAACCGAAGCAACGCCGTCCTGATCCGCGTCTTCGCCGTGCCGAGTGGAATACCTTCTGACTCGCTGATCTCGAGAGCCGTCCGGCCGTAGACGGCGGCGAGGACGACGGCCCGCCGTTGCTCATCGGGCAGCACACGCAGCGCCGATCGCACCGTCTGTCGCACATCACCGCGCCGCACGGCGTCCTCGGGGTTGTGCTCCAGGCTGCTGAGTGCGGTCGTCGCGAAGTCGTCCGGGTCCGTCGGGACCGAGCGCCGCATCCGCAACGCGTCGATCGCCAGGTTGCGCGTGATGGTCAGCACCCACGAGGTGACCGAGCCACGCCGAGGGTCGAACACGGGCGCATGGCGCCAGACCCGGATCATCGCTTCTTGCGCCACGTCCTCGGCCACGCCGGCATCGCCGGTCATCGAATAGGCCAGGCCGAACACCCGCCGCTGGTAGCGCCGGGTGAAGCTGACGGCCGCCTCCTCGTCACCCAGGGCCATGCCGGCCAGGAGGGCCTCGTCGGACACCTCGCCCTCGGCCATGCGCAATTCTCTCATCGACAGGCCTACGGCCGAGCCCAGCAGGGGGATTCACCCAAAAGTCGGGCAATCCCGGAATCGCCCTGCCCCGTATCTTCCGGTGTGGCCACAGCCGCTCCCGACATCCGCGACCCGGTCCGTTCTCCGGATGCCTCGCATGCGCAGGCTCATGCTGCTTCTGGCAGCCGCTCCCGGCCGCTCCCACCGGCCCGTGGACCGGGCCGCCACCGCGGCCTTCGTCCTGGGAGGCGTCCTGCTCATTTGGTCGGCCTACGTCCACTTCCACCTCTGGAACGAGACCGACGGCTACAGCACCATTCCGACCATCGGTCCTCTCTTCTTGTTGCAGTCGATCGCCGGGCTCGTCATCGGCATCGGCGTGGTGGCGGTCCGTCGCATCTGGGCGGCCCTCGTCGGTCTGGGCTTTGCGATGAGCACCCTCGCCGGTCTCCTGCTCTCGGTGGCGGTCGGGCTCTTCGGATTCAAGGACTCGTGGCTGGCCCCCTTCGCCAAAGAGTCCTTCATCATCGAGATACTCGCCGCGGTTGTCTTCGTCGCCGCCGGCGTCCTGTGTCTCGCGGGAACGGTTCCCGACGTTCGTGCCGGTTCCACCCCGGCCGGCACATCGACGTAGGAACGACACCGAGCCGGGCCCTGCGTCCCCCCATCTCCCGGTGGGGCGCAGGCCTGGCCGGGCTCTCCGTCAGCTCAGCGGAACCCGGCAAAGAGGTCGTCTTCGGGAACGGGCGCGTCCGTCGAATCGAGCACGCGCACGAAGCTCTCGGTGCTCATGACACGCGAGAACAACTCCTCGCCCATCTGCAAGAAGAAGATGTTGTCGCTCTGGCTTGCATGCGCGGCGAGCGAGGCGTATTTGCGTCCTGCCGCCGAGCTGCAGTCGATCGTCGTGGTGACCAGCTCGTCCGGCGTGCCGAAGTCAGGGTTCTCGTCCACTTCCGCCGGCCGCTCGATCCCCGCCTCGGCCAGTATCTCTCCGAATCCCTGCAATCGCGAGCGGGGCAGCGCTGTGTAATACAGCTTCGTCGGAATGCCGCTCTGCGTGATTGCCGCGTGCGTCACCCGGTTGGCCTGAATGTGGTCGGGGTGCCCGTAGAAGCCGTTCTCGTCGTAGGTCACGACGACCTGTGGTTGGTAGGTGCGCATGAGATCGGCCAGCCGACCGGCCGCGACCTCGACGGGCGTGTGCCAGAAGCTGTCGGGGGCGTCGTTCTGCGGCCAGCCCTCCATGCCCGAGTCGTGGTAGCCGAGGAGCTCGAGATGGTCGACTCCCAAGATGGTGCAGCTGGCTTCGAGCTCACGGCGGCGCAGCGGCACCACGACCTCCTCGTCGTGGCCCGCTTCGCCCGGCTTCACTCCCCCGGGCGCGTCCCCGAGCTCACCGTTGGTACACGTGACGAGGACCGTTCGCACGCCTTCGTCGCTGTAACGGGCGAGGATGCCACCCGTCGAAATCGCTTCGTCGTCTGGATGGGCGTGCACCGCCATAAGGGTGAGGGGTTGCTCGGGCATGGTGGCAGCGTAGGGGTCGGCGCAGCGCAGCCGGTCACGTCTGCAGATCGCCGACGGCGCCGGCCAGGCGCTCCAGCTCGCGCGGCCAAGACGCCGGAGGCGCCATCGGGCGCACGATGAACTTCGAGAAGCCGACCTCGACGAACTGCTCCAGCATGGACCGGAGGCCTCCCAGGCCGACCGGGATGATGTCCTCAAGGGGCCTGCCTCGGGCGCGCCGGGCGAGCGGTGACGACGCCAGCGCAGCCATGTCCGCCCCCTCGGGCGCGTACGCCAGGCTGACCCCGAAGTGCTCCGGGCTGATGGCGCGCCCATAGGCGCCGGTCACACGATCGATCACCGCCTTACCCGCGGCAGCGTCTGCGGGCGTGCAGAAGGCGGGGATCCATCCGTCGGCCAGACGGCCGCAGCGTTCGAGCGCGGCGGGGACGCTCCCGCCGAGCCAGACATCGAAGGGATGCTGCACCGGCTGCGGCGAGACCGACACGTCCGTGAACGAACCGGCGGGCCCGTCATGGCTGACCACCTCGCCCGTCCACAACTTGCGCAGCGCCGGGAGCGCGTCGTCCATCTGCTCGCCACGGGCGGCACTGGGGATCCCGATGGCACTGCGTTCCCCGCCGATGCTGAGCCCGGGGACGAACGTGAGCAGGAACCGGCCGCGCGACAACACGTCCAAGGTGGCGACCGCCTTCGCCAGCCACACCAGGTTGCGGCCAGGCAGCAGCATGGTGGTGCCGATCTTCAAGCCGGGACAGGCTCCCGATACCCAGGCCAAGCCGACCAGCGGGTCGGGTCCGGGACGGGAGAGCACCTCGGGCAGCCACAGCGAGTCGAATCCCGTTGTCGCAATGGCCTGCGCCAGCGCCACCATGTCCTCGGGCGCGAGGCTCTCGCCCCCGCCGCTGATGCCGATGCGCACCTTCACGGCGCGTCCCGCAGCGCGCTCGACGGCGCGCGCCACGCCGGCGTCGTCCACATCGTGATGGGTGACGAAGCGCACCACGTCGGGCGCGATGGCATGCGCCAGCACGCCCTGTCCTTCGAGATGCGCCAAGAGCTTCTCCGGCGTCCCGTGGGAGAACGTCACGATGTTGGTGCGCACCGATGAGGGGTCGAGCCCGCACGAGGGCCAGCGCAGCGCCACCGCCTCGGCCAAGATGGCCGCACGGGCGTGGTCTTCGTGCAGCCGTCCGACCATGTCGCGCAGGGCGAGCAATCCCGGAGCCGCCAGCACGCCGGACTGGCGCATGCCGCCACCGAGCCGCTTGCGCGCCACACGGGCCTCCGCCATCACGTCAGAGCCCCCCGCCAGGAGCGATCCGACGGGCGCGCAGAGCCCCTTGGACAGGCAGCACATGACGGTGGTGGCCGGCGCCGCCCACTCGGCCGCGGCCACCCCTGTCGCCACCTCGGCGTTGAAGAGCCTGGCCCCGTCCATATGGATGGGGACGGGGCCCGCCCCGTCGACCAGGTCCCGGAGGCGCTCTGGGTCCCACGGAGCACCCGACGCCGCCATGTGCGTGTTCTCCACGCTCACCAGCGAGACCGCCGGTTGATGGTGCTCCGTTGCCTGCCGCGCCCAACGCACGTCGTCGGCGTTCACCATCCCGTCGGCGTCGTCGACCGCGATGAACTCGATCCCGGCGTTCAGGGCAGCCGCTCCGAACTCGTAGGCCACGAGGTGCTGGCGGCGCCCGGCCACCACGGCGGTCCCCGGCGTGGTGAGCACGCGCACGGCGATCTGATTCGCCATTACGCCCGAAGGGACGAACACGGCGGCCGCCTTGCCCAGGCGCGCGCCGCGAACGCCTCCTCGAGCGCACGGACCGTCGGATCCTCGCCGTAGTCGTCGTCGCCGACGTCGGCCTCCGCCATCGACCGCCGCATCGCCGCCGTCGGCCGGGTCACGGTGTCGCTGCGCAGATCGACGACATCGGGCACTCGCTCAGGCTAACGGGGCCCCGTTAATCTGCCGCCGTGACGACTCCCCCCTCCACGCCTGGTGACCAAGCGGTGCTGCCTGACGGCAGCGCCAGCATCCACGAGCTCCTCGACGTCGAGATCGTGGAGGCCGGATCCGAGCGAGTGATCATGCGGCTCCCGGTGACCTGGAAGGTCCACCAGCCTTACGGCATCCTCCACGGCGGCGTTTCGGCACTCCTGGCCGAGTCGGCCGCGAGCTTCGGCGCCGCGCTGGCGGCCGGGCCCGGGCGGAGCGTGGTCGGGATCGAGCTGAACGCCAGCCACCTGCGCTCGGTGCGGGACGGCTACCTGACCGCCGAGGCCACGCCGGTGCGGGTCGGCCGCACCATTCAGGTCTGGCGGATCTCGCTCAGCGACGACGACGGCCGGGCCATCTGCGAGGCCCGCTGCACCCTCTCGGTCCTGGGCGCCCCCGGTGGGGCGTCGGGGGCAGTGCACCCGACGGCGACCCCGCCGAGCGAGAACCCGGGCAAGAAATAGTCAGGCGTGGAGTCCTGGGCGTACTATGTCGGTGTGACCCCGGTAGGAAGTGGAGCACCGCGACCCTCGCTCGGGTTCATCCTCCCCGCCACCACGCAGGGAGAACTCTCTCCGGAGTTTGGTAGTACTTACGGTACTACCGGAACGGCGGCCGAGGTGGTCGAGCTGTGCCGGCGCGCCGAGGCCACCGGGGCCGATTCCCTCTGGGCGGTCGACCACCTCTACTGGCCCCACCCGATCGCCGAGGCCTTCACCACGCTGGCCGTGGCCGCGGTCTCGACCACGCGCCCGACCTTGGGAACCTGCATCCTCCAGCTGCCCCTCCGGCCCTCCTCGGTCGTGGCCAAGCAGGCGACGTCGCTCCAGCTCCTGTCCGGCGGGCGCTTCGTCCTCGGGCTCGGCGTGGGCATCCACGAAGCCGAGTACGTCCGTGCCGGCGTGGACTATCACCGCCGGGGGACGCTCATGGACGAAGGCGTGGCCGCGCTGCACCGGGCCTGGACCGGCCGGGTCGCTGGCGGCGCCGACTACGCGCAAGAACCGGTGTCCCCACCGGTTCCGTTGTGGTTCGGGGGCTCGAGCGTCGCCGCCCGTCGGCGCGCGGCGGCAGTCGGCGACGGCTGGGTGCCCCTCTTCCTCGCCCCGGACGAGTACAGGACCGCCCTGGCGGCCCTGCGGCGCGAAACGGCTGAGGCCGGCCGAGATCCCGAGGCCGTGCAGGCCGGCGTGGTCGTCTTTGCCAGTGTCGGAGACGACGACGAGGCGCCCGTCCGGGGCGCCGAATGGCTCTCCGACCTCTACCGACTGCCACCGAAGGCCTTTCAACGTCACCTGGTCGCCGGCACTCCGGAGCAGTGCGCCGCCGCCCTGGACCGCTATGCCGAGGCCGGTGCGCGGCACATCCTGGTGATGGTGGCCGGCTCACCTGCCGTGGAGCACTTCGGGCTTCTGCGGAACGCATTCGTCGACGAGCGACGCCCGGCGCTGGCGGGCATAGGAGTAGCAGGATGACCGCCACCGATATCGCGATCCTCGGCACCGGCATGACCGACATGAGCCGGCGTGACCTCGCCCCCGACACCATGGCCTACGAGGTCGTCCACGAGGCCCTCGGGGATGCCGGGATTTCGGCTGACGAGGTCGGGCTGGTCATCATGGGCAACGCCATGGCGGGGCGCCTGAGCGATCAGGGTTGCGTGAAGGGCCAGACGTGGTTGCGCAAGGCCGGCCTGAGCGAGGCGGCGATCATCAACGTGGACAACTCGTGCGCCGGCGGGAGCTCTTCTTTGCACCTTGCCACTATGGCGGCCACCGTTCAGGAACGCCCGGTGCTCGCCCTCGGTGTCGAGAAGATGTGGACCGGCGACCGGGCGGGGACGATTGCCGGCATTGAGGACGGTCTGCCGGCCGAATACCGCCACGACCTGCACGACCGCCGGCACGCGGACAACAACCCCGCCGGCAGCATCTTGATGGGGCTCAACAACAGCTGGGCGCACCGCCTCATGGTCGAGGTCGGCGCCACGGTGCGGCAGATCGCCGCTGCGGCCGTCAAGGCGTTCGAACACGCCGCGCGCAACCCGTTGGCCCAATTCCAAAAACGCGTGACCATCGATGAGGTCCTCAACTCGCCCCAGGTTGCCGGTGTCCTGACCCGGCTGATGTGCAGTTCCTTCACCGACGGTGCGGCGGCCATCGTCCTTGGTGGTCAGTCCGTCCGGGCCCCCGCCTCGGCCCCTCGTATCATCGGCTCGGTGGCCCGCTCGGGAAACGGATTGCTCGACTACCACGACCGCCTGACCCAGGCCGCCCACGCCGCGTGGGAGGCGTTCGGCTTCGGCCCCGGTGACGCCGATCTCCTCGAGTTGCACGACGCCACGGCGGCCGAGGAGCTCTACGCCCTCGAGTCCCTCGGCTTCTTCGCACCCGGGGAGGCGGGACCGGCCACCGAGTCGGGTGCCACCGGTATCGACACCCCCGGCCTGGTCGTCAACTCGAGCGGCGGTCTCGTCGGGCGCGGGCATCCGCTCGGTGCCACCGGCCTGGCGCAGGTGGTCGAGCTGGCGACGCAACTTCGGGGCAGGGCCGGCGCCCGCCAGGTGTCCGGCGCGCGCACCGGCGTGGCAGTCAACACAGGAGGCATCATCTACGGGGACGCAGGGTTCGTGGGCATCCACGCCGTTCGCTCCGGATCTGCCGCGTGAGGGGCATCAAGATCACCGGTTGGGGCATCGCCGTACCGGACAAGGTCGTCACCAACGACGACATGGCCGCACATCTCGACACGAGCGACGCCTGGATCGTCGAACGCACCGGCATCCGGGAACGCCACATCGGGGGCACCACCTCGGGTCTGGCTATTGAGGCCGCGGTGGCGGCGCTCGCCAAGGCCGGGCGCACCGCCGAGGAGATCGACAACCTCGTGCTCGCCACCACCACGCCGGACGGCATCGTCCCCGGCACATCGCCCAGCGTCCAGCACGGGATCGGCATGAAGGGCGGTGCATTCGACCTCAACGCCGCCTGCTCCGGCTTCGTCTATGGGCTCGTCACTGCCGCCGGCCTCATCGCCATCGGTTCGGGGCCCATCTTGTTGGTGGGCTCCGAGACGCTGTCACGCATCACCGACATGGACGACCGCAAAATCGCCATCATCGTCGGCGACGGTGCCGGTGCCGTGGTGGTGGAGCCGGTGGACGGCCCCGGCAGCCTGATGAGCTGGAACCTGAACTCGGACGGGTCCCTTCGCCACCTCCTCAAGTGCGAGCACGGGGGGACGCTCTTCATGGACGGCAAAGAGGTCTTCCGCCGGGCGGTCCGGGTCGTGGTCGAGTCGGCCGAGCGCGCCATGGCCGACGCCGGCGTCGGACCCGACGACATTTCGCTCATGGTCCCGCACCAGGCCAACGTGCGGATCATTCAGGCTGCCTGCCAGCGCCTCGGCATTCCCGAGGAGCGCACCGTCGTGGTGATCGACCGCTACGGCAACACGTCCTCGGCGTCCATTCCGCTGGCGCTCCACGACTCCATTGAGGCTGGTCGCGTCGACGACGGCGACATCCTCCTCCTGACGGGATTCGGAGGCGGCATGACGTGGGCCAGCGCCGTCTTCCGCTGGAACACGTGACGACGACATCGGGACCGGCGCTGGTGATCCTGGCCGCCGGACGAGCGAGGCGGTATGGCGGCTGCAAGCCGCTGGCGCCCGTGGGATCGCACGGCGAAGCTGTGATCGACCTGGTGGCATCGGACGCGCTCGCCGCCGGCTTCGGCACCATCGTCTTGGTCCTCGGACCGAGCACCGGACCTGCCATCAGGTATCACGTCGAGCACACCTGGCCGGGTGCCGTCGACGTCCGCTTCGCCACCCAGCCGGCGCCACTCGGGACCGTGCACGCCGTCCTGAGCGCGTCGGACCACGTGGGCGCCGCCCCCTACGGCGTCGGCAATGCCGATGACATCTACGGCGCACCGGCCTGTGCGCAGCTGGCCACCCACCTGCGGGCCGACGGCGGCACCAACGCCCTCGTCGGCTACCGCCTGGCCGATGCCGTCATCGGGACATCGCCCGTGACCCGGGGCATCTGCCGGGTCGGGGACGACGGCATGCTCCTCGGCGTGGACGAGCGGCGCCAGGTGACCGCCCAGCCCGACGGGGGCTTCCTTGCCGGCGACGGCCGGGAGCCCACCGAGCTCTCGGGCGAGGCCCGTGTCTCCATGAACCTGTGGGGGTTCACGCCGGCCTTCCACCAGACCCTCCAACTCGCCATGGACGCCGCGGTGGACGCCTCCGAGGAGGCCGAAGTCCTACTCCCCGACGTGGTCGCCCAGTCGCTGTCGACCAGCTCGTTCCGGGTCCTCGAGGCACAAGGCCGCTGCATCGGCGTGACCCATCCCGACGACCTCTCCCTGGTCCAGGCCGAGCTGAACCGCCAGGTGGCGGCGGGCGAGCGCCCGGCCCGGCTGTGGGCCTCCGTCTGAGGCCGGACGTCGCCCTGCCACAGGGCCGGGGCGCCCCGGAGGCTGACACCGAGACGCCGCGCGCCCCACAGCGGACACCCCGACGACAAGGGCGCAGGCACATCAGAGCCCAGACGCGACGCAACCCCGAGTAACCGTTCGGCCGAAGCCTCCCGTGCTCCTCGGGGCCACATCGCCGATGGACCGCTGGCATCGTGCCGGGGTCGTGTCGGACAACCCCCGCCCGAGCCGGCCTCGGCAGCTCCAGGGAAGCCACCGTGACGCACCACGGACCACCTGCAGTCGGATCCTCCTGCCCGCTCCGGTCACGCTCCCCTTGCGAGGCTCGCTCCCATCCTTCGATCCCGCCTTGCGGCGTTCTCTCGGCTTCCCCCCGTTCCGCCTTGCGGCTTCCCTTCGGGCTTCCCTCGCTCTCGCCTTGCGGCGCTCGCTTGAGGTTCGGCGGGCTGGTGTCTCCGAACTGGAGACAGATTGCGCCTCGCGTCACGCCAGGTCAATGGGCGTTCGCGAAATCCACCCGTTCTCCCCACCTTTCTCGACCTCGTCCCCAAGCGGCACGGCAACATCCCCAGTTCTTCCCCATGGTGAGGTCGATCACCGGCAGACCGACCAGTGCGAACAGGGCCGTGTCGCCCTGGCCGTAGGCTCGCCCGCCATGGATCTGAACCCCGAGTGCGCCCGCGTGCTGGGAGCGCTGGTGGAGAAGGCCCTGACGACACCGCAGCAGTACCCGCTGACCGGGAACGCCTTGCAGGCGGCCTGCAACCAGACATCGAACCGCGAGCCGGTCGTGGACTACGACGAGACCACGGTGCAGGCCGCGCTCCATGAGCTGAAAGACCAGCGTCTGGTCCGCTTCGTCCTCCCGTCGCACGGCCGCTCGGTCGTCCGCTACCGCCACGTGCTCGATGAGGCGCTCGGCCTCGACGACCGCCAGAGCGCCATCCTCGCCATGCTGCTCCTGCGAGGGCCGCAGACGGTCGGCGAGCTGCGCACGCGCACCGAGCGCATGGTGCAGTTCGACCGCCTCGAAGACGTCGAGCACGAACTCGACCTGCTCGCCGCACACCAGGAGCCCCTCGCCGTCAAGGTGGGACGACGTCCGGGCCAAAAGGAGGAGCGCTGGGCCACCCTTCTCCTCGACCCCACCACGACCGACGCCACGACGCCAGACGCCACACGCACACGGGAAACGGTCGTCGCCAGCAGCGACCTGCGCGCCCAGCTGACCGAGCTCAGGGCCGAAGTCGCCCAGCTCCGCGACGAGCTGCACGCGCTGCGCGACAGCCTCGGCGGCTGAAGCCCGGTCGTCTACAACGGCGTGACGTAGGCCCCCGAGATCCCCCCGTCGACGAGGAACGTCGTCGCAGTCATAAAAGACGAGTCCTCCGACGCCAGGAACGCTGCCGCGGCGGCGATCTCCGACGCCTCGCCGAAGCGCCCCATGGGAATGTGCACCAACCGGCGGGCCGCCCGCTCTGGATCCTTGGCGAACAGCTCCTGCAGCAGCGGCGTGTTCACGGGTCCCGGGCACAGCGCATTGACCCGCACGCCCTGCCGGGCGAACTGGACCCCGAGCTCTCGCGACATGGCCAGCACTCCGCCCTTGGACGCCGTGTAGCTGACCTGGCTCGTCGCCGCGCCCATGACGGCCACGAACGACGCTGTGTTGACGATGGATCCCTTGCCCCGGGCCAGCAAGTGGGGCAGGGCATGCTTGCAACACAAGTACACCGACGTCAGGTTGACCCGCTGCACGCGCTCCCACGCCTCGAGACCGGTGTCGAGAATCGAGTCGTCGTCGGGCGGGCTGATGCCGGCGTTGTTGCAGCAGATGTCGATGTGGCCGTAGTGGGTGGCCACCTCGGCGTACAGGGCTTCCACCTCCTCGGAAGAGGTGACGTCGGCCTTGACGAACAGGCCGCCGACGGCGGCAGCCGCCGCACCGCCGGCGCCTTCGTCGAGATCCACCACCGCGACCGACGCGCCCTCACTGGCGAAGCGCTCGCACATCGCTCGGCCGATGCCGCTGGCTCCGCCGGTGATCACCGCTACCTTTCCGACGAGTCGGCTGGCATAAGGAGTTGTGTCGGTCATCGCTGCGTCCCTCCTCTGGGCTACTCCGAGCTGATGAAGACGTTCTTCACGTCACTGAACGCCTCGAGCGCGTCGGGGCCGAGCTCTCGCCCGATGCCCGACTGCTTGGCGCCGCCGAACGGCGTCCAGTAGCGCACCGACGAATGCGAATTCACCGAGAGGGTCCCGGTGTCGACGGCGCACGCCACGCGCAGGGCGCGGCCGACATCGCACGTCCAGAGCGATCCCGACAGCCCGTACGGCGTGTCGTTGGCCAGCCGCACGGCGTCCGCCTCGTCCTCGAACGGGATGATGACGACGACGGGTCCGAAGATCTCCTCGGTGGCGGCGCGAGCACCGGGTTCGACGGGCGCCAGCACGGTCGGGGCGAACCAGTTGCCCGGACCGTCGGGGCAGCTGCCGCGCAGCGCCACCGGCGCGTCCTCGGGCACGAACGACGCCACGGTTGCCAAATGCGCTTCCGAGATCAGCGGCCCCATCTCCGTCTCCGCACGTGTCGGGTCGCCCACCTTGACCCCGGCCACCGCGGGCTCCAGGTGCTCCATGAAGCGCTCGTACGCGCTGCGCTCGACCAGAATCCGCGAGCGGGCACAACAGTCCTGGCCCGCGTTGTCGAACACGCCGTAGGGTGCCCGGGCCGCGGCCAGCTCGAGATCGGCGTCCGCGAAGACGATGTTCGCGCTCTTGCCACCGAGCTCGAGCGTCACCCGCTTGATCTGCTCGGCGCACCCGGCCATGACGCCGCGGCCGACCTCGGTGGAGCCGGTGAAGCAGACCTTGCGCACGGCGGGATGGGCCACGAAGCGCTCCCCCACCACGCTGCCCTTGCCGGGGAGGATCTGGAGCACGCCCTCGGGCAACCCCGCCTGGAGCGCCAGCTCGCCGATCCGCAGCGCGCTGAGCGGGGTCAGCTCGGCCGGCTTGAGCACGACGGTGTTGCCGGCCGCCAACGCAGGGGCGAACCCCCAGCCGGCGATGGCCATGGGGAAATTCCAGGGCACGATGATTCCCACGACACCGAGCGGCTCGTGGAAGGTGACGTCGAGGCCGCCGGGCACGGGGATCTGCTTGCCGCTGTGGCGCTCGGGCGCGCCGGCGTAGAAGTCGAGGACGTCGCGGACGTTGCCCGCTTCCCAGCGCGCATTCGCGATCACATGGCCTGCATTGGCCACCTCGAGCCCGGCCAGCTCCTCGTTGTGCGCGTCGACCAGGGCGGCGAAGCGCCGGAGCAACCGGGCGCGATCACCGGGCGCGACGGCCCTCCATGGCCCGAAGGCGGCGGCGGCACGCGCAATGGCGGCGTCCGTCTCGGTGGCGGTGAGCCCCTCGATCGGTCGTGATGACCTCGCCGGTGGCTGGGTTGCGGACGTCCACCCGGTGATCTTTGCCGATAAATCGCAACGGGTCCTACAGTGCGGGACCGTGCCCCAAACCCAGACAGTCCAGTTCAACCTGGCCAAGGCTTTCGACGTGCTCGTCGAGTCCCTGGCCGACCGGGAATGCATTGTATGGCGGGATCGCCGCCTCTCGTACGGCGACGTGTCCGAGCGCTCCCGCCGCCTGGCCGCCTACCTGCACGGCCGCGGCCTCGGCGTCGCACCGCGAGCGCGCCGAGCTGCAGGGCTGGGAGTCCGGCCAGGACCACCTGGCCCTCGCGCTGTACAACGGCAACGAGTATCTCGAAGGCATGCTCGGCTCCTATCGGGCCCGCGTCGCCCCGTTCAACGTCAACTACCGCTACGTGGGCGAGGAGCTGCGCTACCTCCTCAACGACGCCAAGCCCCGGGCCATGATGCTGCACTCCTCGCTCGCACCGACACTGGCCGAGGTGCTGCCCACGTTGGATGCGCCCCCCGAGGTGCTGCTCCAGGTCCAGGACGAATCGGGCCACCCCCTCCTCCCCGGAGCGGAGTGGTACGAGGAGGCGCTGGCCGCATCCTCGCCCGAGGGAGCACCGGTCGAGCCCTCCCCCGACGACCTCTACGTGCTCTACACAGGCGGCACGACGGGCATGCCCAAGGGCGTGCTGTGGCGCCAGCACGACATCTTCATGGCGGCCATGGGCGGTCGGCAGGTGGGCTCGTGGAACATCGTCACGAGCTACGAGGGCCTGACCGAACGGCTGGCCTCGTGCTACCCGGTGCGCCTGATGATCCTGCCGCCGCTGATGCACGGCGCCGCGCAATGGGCTTGCTTCATGTTGATGGCGCAGGGCGCCACGCTCATCTTCCCGGACGAGACGCGGCGGGTCGATCCCGACGACGTGTGGAGCGTCGTCGAGCGCGAGAAGGCCAACTCCATGACGATCGTGGGCGATGCCGTGCTGCGGCCGTTGCTCGTGCAGCTCGACAAGAAGTCATATGACCTCTCGGCCTTCTTCGCCGTCGGGAACGGTGGCGCGCCGCTGACGCCGGCCGTGCGGGCGATGGCCGTCGAGCGCATTCCCAACCTCGTGATCTCCGACTCGGCCGGTTCGTCGGAGACCGGCGCCCAGATGCACGTGACGTCCATGGACGACGTCGCGGTGGGCTCGTTCCTGCCGGGACCCGGGACGCTGGTCGTCGACGAGACGCTGACTCATGTGCTCGAGCCCGGACACGAGGGGAACGGCTGGCTGGCGCAGACGGGGAACGTGCCCTTGGGGTATCTCGGCGATCCGGAGAAGACGGCGCGCACCTTCCCCGTGATCGACGGGGTCCGCTACTCCATCCCCGGCGACCGGGCCCGGCATCGGGCGGACGGGCAGATCGAACTGCTCGGGCGCGACTCGGTGACGGTGAACTCGGGCGGCGAGAAGATCTTCGTCGAGGAGGTGGAGCGGGCCATCGCCGGCCATCCCGCCGTGGCCGACGTCGTCGTGACGGGCCGCCCGTCGGAGCGCTGGGGCCAAGAGGTCGTGGCCGTCGTGCAGCTCTCGGAAGGTGCCGCCGCCGACGGGCCGTCGGTCGTCGAGCACGCCTCGGCGCACATCGCCCGCTACAAGCTGCCCAAGGAGGTGGTGTTCGTGCCGCAGATCCAGCGGTCGCCGTCGGGGAAGGCGGACTACCGCTGGGCGGCCGAGACGGCGGTGGCGCTGGCCGGGACGGGCGACGCCGCGGCTCCTAGGTGCCGACCGCCGAGATACGGGATCTCCCTCGAGGAGGGCCGGACCCGCTGTGACGGCTGCCGATGACGCCGACGATGCCGCCGGACCGAGGATCGCGACGTGCACGACTGGTGTTGCGACCGTTCACCGGGGTGGACCTGGACCCCTTCTTCGTCCTGAACACCCATCCGCTCGTGGTCGAGTCGCTCGGCTCCTCGCCGACCCGGGAGGAGAGCGATGCGATGGTCGCGCGGTTCGGGGCGGAGATGGCGCGTGAGGGATGGGGTCTTTGGGCCGTCGACGTGGTGGGCGAGGGGCGCTGTCTTCGCAGGGATGGTCGGCCTGCACCGGGTAAACCCGTCGCTGCCGTGCGCGCCGGCTGTCGAGGTGGGATGGCGCCTCCATCCCGACCACTGGGGCCACGGTTACGCCAGCGAGGCGGCTGCTGCGTCGTTGGCATATGGATTCGATCATGCGGGTCTGCGCGAGATCGTGGCCTTCACCACGATGGTGAACACCCGCTCGCAGGCGGTGATGGTGCGGATCGGCATGCGGCGTGATCTGCAGGGCGACTTCGACCATCCTAATCTCCCGGCTGACAGTCCGTTGCGGCGCCACGTCCTCTTCCGGATCAGCGTCACAGGACGCCCATAGCGTGACGTCATGAGCCCGAAGAGCCGAGGTCGAGCCCCAGCGCTGCCACTGGGCCGGGACCGACCCGGCGATGGTGGCGTACCACGACACCGAGTGGGGGGTCCCGGTGCACGACGACCCCACGCACTTCGAGTTCCTCGTCCTCGAGGGGGCCCAGGCGGGACTGAGCTGGTCGACGATCCTGAAGCGGCGGGAGGGGTATCGCAAGGCCTTCGCCGGCTTCGACGCGGCCAAGGTGGCACGTTTCACCCCGGCCCGGATCGAGAAGCTGCTGACCGATCCGGGCATCATCCGCAACCGGGCCAAGGTCGAGGCGACGGTGCGCAACGCCCGCCTCTTCTTGGAGGTGCAAAAGGAGTTCGGCACCTTCGACGCCTACATCTGGGGCTTCGTGGGCGGACGGCCGCTGGTCAACAAGTGGCGCCGCATGGAGCAACTGCCGGCGGTGACGGCGGAATCGGAGGCGTTCAGCGCCGACCTGCGGAGGCGGGGCTTCGGCTTCGTCGGCCCGACGGTCTGCTACGCCCACATGCAGGCAAGCGGTCTCGTCAACGACCACATGGTGCGGTTGTTTCCGTTACGCGGAGCTCACAGGCGGCGGCGCATCACGACGCGGGCGCCGAAGCGGGACATGACGGGTCTTCGGGCGGGAGCCCGTGGGCGACCATGAACGGGTCGACGGGGCCGATCTCGGTGAATCCTTCCGACGCATAGAAGGGGCCGTTCCACGGCACATCCCGGTACGTGGCCAGTGTGAGCTCCGAGTAGCCCTGTTCGGCGGCCCAGGCGCATCCGGCACGGAGGAGGGCCCGCCCGATGCCGTGGCCCCCATGGTCGGGATGGACCGACAGTTGCTCGAGATGGGCGGCGAGGTCGCCGCCGGGTAGCGCATCGATACGACAGAGGCCGACGGGTGGATCGCCGGCCACCAAGACAACCAGCGCCGCCGCGAAATCCTCTTCCGTGCCGGGTCCCGGGAAGCGGTCCGATGCCGAGCGACTCGAACAAGGTGTCTGCTGCCGACTCGACAGCGGGGAGCAGTGCGAGTTCGTCTGGGCGTGCGATCGGATGAGTGGTTGCGTCGGGGATCTTCCTCGTCGCGCTCCATGCGACGACAGTATGCAGGGCGTGGTCATTGGTGCCACGCCACGACGGCCAGCTGGGGTATTCGCTGGTGCGCTCGCGGGTCGACGGGACAGCTTGGCCCAGTGCGCGAATCGCTAGGGGCAGGCACCGAAGGGGTCGATGGCGTCGTAAGACACACCGAACTTCTGCTGTTCCGTGGAGAGCTGGCCGGTCATGAGCCATGAGTTGGCGCTCTCGTTCATGTAGGCCTCAGGACACGCATCGGAGATGGCGATCGTCGGTCCACCCGGGCATGCGTCGGGATATTGGGGCGTCCCGTGCAGGCATGTCATGGCCTCGTGGCCTTCGGCGTAGCCTGGACAGTCGAGAGCGAATCCGGGAGCGGCATAGGCCCGGAGATAGGCCAGCGCAGCATCACACCCCCATACGGCGGCGTGGCCGTATGCCGGAAGGACTGGTGCGGGCGGCGTTGACGGCGCCGCGGCGAACGCGAGGATTGCAGGCGGAGTGGCGGAAGGGGCTGCTGGAGTCGGCGTCGGCGCTGACGTGGTGGTGGTGGTCGTGGGCGGAGCAGCGGCCGGCGTCGTGGGCAATTCCGAACCCGCGGATGCCGACTGCGCCGTCCCCTGTTGCACCGCCCC